>NZ_JARGNA010000009.1 GCF_030167905.1 Flavobacterium terrisoli | reverse complement strand
TATCAGGCGGATGTAACCCACAAGGCAGCTATGGAGAGGTAAGTGCTCCTAATGCATGTGGCGGAACAATCACCGTTACTTATACCGTAACAGATAAATGTTACCAAACATCAACAGTAAGCAGAACATTCACTATTACAGCACCACCTGCATTAGTATTAGGTTCACCGGATTCAACGATTGTTAATTCTTGTGACTATGCAGATCAAGCTGCTTTGGAAGTGGCATTTGCTACATGGTTAAGTCAATTCACAGTAAGTGGCGGATGTGCACCGGTAGGAGATTATGGATCACCACTGGCACCACCATTATGTACAGGAGGAACTACAACAGTAACTTATGCAGTAACTGATAAATGTACTTCTCCATCTGTAACAGAAACATTTACTGTAGTTCCTGCAACGAAACTTGAGATTATCTGCCCTGCAGATAGAACTGTAGAATGTGGAGAAGATGCTGCAACAATTTTTGAAGCATGGAGAGATACATTCGGACATACAGGTGGATGTGCTAATGCAGTATCAACTGATTTATCACAAATTCAAATGCCAGAACCTGGTCAGCCATTAGTAGTTACGTTTACAGTTACTGATAATTGTCAAACTGTTTCATGTACAGCAAGATTCTTTATCAATGAGTGTGCTTACTGTACTTATACCCAAGGTTACTATGGTAACATTAAAGGTTCAGCTTGTACACCGGAAGGTAGCTTAACTAATGCTAAAGCCATTATGATTAATGCGATTACATTAGCTGGAGGAGAATATGATTTTGGTAGTACAGCTACTGGGAACTATTTCAAATTGACATTAGCTGATATAACTAGTAACAACATTTTCAAAATGATGCCAGGTGGAGGGACTCCAAGAGCATTAATTGGATTTGCTACATATTCAGTGCCTTCAACTTATAGTGATAATGATCCGCTTAAAGGAAGTGGTCCACAAAAAGGTAGAATCAATAATGTATTGTTAAGTCAAACAATGGCTTTATTCTTCAATACCCAATTGAATTCAGAATTAGGAGACTTTGAATTAGAACCTAATTTTGTAACTGCAGACACTGGTGTTTGTGGATCGGATACTCCGGTTCCGGGAACTGAAGCAATGTTCAATATTCCTCAGCCTGTAATCAATTATTTGAATGCTAACGGTGGAGCAACAGTTGGTAACTTGTTAGTCTTAGCGAATAGAGCTTTAGGTGGACAAAGCATCGGAAACGTAACACCTGCTCAGGTAAATCAAGCTGTTGATGCAATCAATAGAGGATTTGATGAGTGTAGAGTGTATGTTGGAACTGTTATGCCTGAAGTTCCTTTCACAGGAGATTTAGTTTCTTATATCACATCTAAAACTGAATCAGATGATATGTCTGGAAGCATGAGCGTTAAAGTTTATCCGAATCCATATACTGACAACTTCAACTTGAGTTTGACAACTTCAAACGATAGTAAAGTGACCGTAGCAGTTTATGATATGGTAGGAAGAGTAATTGAAACTCGTGAATTAAGTCCTAGAGAGTCATCAGAAGTGAAAATAGGAGATAAATATCCTTCAGGAGTTTACAACATTGTTGTTACTCAAGGAGAAGATGTTAGAACTCTTAAAGTAGTTAAAAGATAACCTTAAAATAAATTAATCAATAAAAAGCCTCTTCATAATGAAGAGGCTTTTTTTATTTATGAGAATATGAAATTGACTATTCTGAATCACTTTTTCTTATTGAAATTATAATACCGGCTAATAAAGAAAGAGCTATAAATCCTAGTGAAACCCATTCAGGGAATTTATAATGATGAACAATAAGCATTTTGATACCAACAAAAGTCAGGATAGCAATCAAACTATATTCTAAATAACTAAACTTCTCTAACATATTTGCTAAAAAGAAATACATAGAGCGCAATCCAAGAATCGCAAAAATATTAGAGCTGAATACTAAAAAAGGATCTGATGTAATAGCTAATATAGCTGGAACACTATCTAAGGCAAAAAGCATATCCATTACTTCAATCACGATTAGCGCCACAAAAAGAGGTGTAGCTGCTGTGATGTGTTTTCTTTTTACAAAAAAACGTTCATTATCCAAATGATGAGTAATCGGCATCAATTTGCGTAAGTTTCTGTAAACAAAAGATTTCTTTGGATTAAATTCATGCTCTTCTCCTTTAAATAGCATTTTGGCCGCAGTGAAAATCAAGAATGCACCAAAAAGATAAGTCATCCAACTGAACTTGTTAATCAAAATAACACCAAAGAAAATCATCAACCCTCTAAATACAATGGCGCCTAATATGCCCCAAAACAAAACTCGATGTTGGTATTTTGACGGAATCTTGAAGGAAGCAAAAATAACCGCAATCACAAAAATATTGTCCACACTTAAGGATAGTTCAATAAGATAACCGGTGATGAATTTCATCGAAGCCACAGTTGGTGCAATATCTGTCGGATTTGCAACAAGTCCGTTTTTGTATATCCAACCAACGACTATACTAAAGATAAACGAAAGTGAAACCCAAATTCCAGTCCACATTCCAGCTTCTTTTGGCGAGATGATATGAGGGTTTTTGTTGAATACGCCCAGGTCAAGAGCAAGAAATAGAAAAATTAAGGCCAGAAAAACAATCCAAACTATCATGATGTATTTTATTTAGTTGCTACAAATATAGTTGTTTGAATTTTCTGCTGACATATATTAACTATTCTGCAACAAAAGTTTTAAACAATTATTTTTTGATAAATAATCAAATTGACCCCTAAAAAAATAGGGTATATTTATTTTAAAATAAAAATATTGCTATATTTGCATCAAATTATTAGGGTATAACTTTTAAAAAATCAATTTTATGTCAACTTTACGTTTTCAAGCATTAAAAGATGCATCAGGTAGAAAGCCTGTAAAATTTGAAGAAGCTGATAGAAAATCAGCCATTTTCGGAGCCAATGTGTTTAATGATAAAGCAATGAAGCAATATTTAACTTCAGATGCTTATAAAGGAGTGAAAGATGCAGTGCAGCACGGAACTAAAATTGACAGAAAGCTTGCCGATTATATCGCAATGGGGATGAAAGAATGGGCAGTTGCCAAAGGTGTTACTCATTATACTCACTGGTTCCAACCCCTAACCGGAACTACTGCTGAAAAACATGATGCCTTTTTCGAAACATCATATGATGGTTCTGATCCTGTTGAGAAATTTGGAGGTGGCCAATTAGTGCAACAAGAACCGGATGCTTCTTCTTTCCCGAATGGTGGAATCAGAAATACATTTGAGGCTCGTGGTTATACCGCTTGGGATCCAACATCTCCGGCATTTATCTTCGGAACGACTTTGTGTATTCCAACAGTTTTCATCTCTTATACCGGTGAAGCCTTAGATTATAAAACACCACTTTTGCGTGCGCTAAATGCAGTTGACGAAGCAGCCACTGAAGTATGTAAATATTTTGATAAAAACGTTAAAAAAGTAACTGCTACCTTAGGTTGGGAACAAGAGTATTTCTTAGTAGATTCCTCTTTGGCCAATTCCCGTCCCGATTTAGTGATGACTGGTAGAACTTTACTTGGACATACTTCTGCTAAAGGACAACAGTTAGATGACCATTATTTTGGATCGATTCCTTCTCGTGCTTTGAATTATATGAGAGAATTGGAAGAAGAATGTATGTTATTGGGCATTCCGGTAAAAACACGTCATAACGAGGTGGCACCAAACCAATTTGAGTTGGCGCCAATCTTTGAAGAAACCAACTTAGCGGTGGATCACAATTCATTATTGATGGATGTGATGTCAAAAGTAGGGGAACGTCACGATTTCAAAGTATTGTTCCATGAAAAACCATTTAAAGGTGTAAACGGTTCAGGAAAACACAATAACTGGTCATTGGCTACCGATACAGGAGTAAACTTGTTGTCTCCGAGTAAAACACCAATGAGCAACTTACAATTCTTGTCTTTCTTTATCAATACAATCAAAGCCGTTAATGAATATGAAGAATTACTTCGTGCAGCGATTGCAACCGCAAGTAACGATCATAGATTAGGGGCAAATGAAGCGCCACCGGCAATTATCTCTGTATTTATTGGAGAACAATTGACTAAAGTTTTAGCTGAATTGGAAGGTGTTTCTAAAGGGAAATTATCTCCGGAAGAAAAAACTGATTTGAAATTAAATGTAGTGGGTAAAATTCCGGATGTAATGTTGGACAATACCGACAGAAACAGAACTTCTCCGTTTGCTTTCACCGGAAACAAATTTGAATTCCGTGCGGTTGGTTCTTCTGCCAACTGTGCCAATGCGATGACCACTTTGAACTCTATCGTGGCCAAACAATTGAAAGAATTCAAAAAAGAAGTGGACGCTTTAATCGAGAAAAAAGATTTAAAGAAAGACGAAGCGATTTTCAATGTCTTGAGAGAATATATCAAAGGAACCAAAAATATCCTTTTCGAAGGTGATGGTTACAGCGATGCCTGGGAAAAAGAAGCAAAAAAACGCGGTTTGAGCAATCACAAAACAACGCCGGCTGCTTTGAAAGCTAAAGTATCCAAAAAAGCATTGGATTTATTCCACGACTTAAACGTAATGAACCACGTTGAAGTGGAAGCGCGTTACGAGATTGAATTGGAAGAATATACTAAGAAAATTCAAATCGAAGGAAGGGTTTTAGGTGATATCGCCCGTAATCACGTGATTCCAACAGCGATTCGTTACCAAAATACCTTAATTGAAAACGTACGCGGATTAAAAGAAATCTTTGGTAAGGACTTTGAGAAAATTGCCAAAGAACAAATCTTCTTAATCAAAGAAATCTCTTCACATATTGAAGGCATTAACTCTAATGTAGAAGCGATGACAGAAGCGCGTAAAAAGGCAAATGCCCTGACTGATGCCCAAAAAATGGCAGAAACCTACTGTGATAAAGTGAAACCTTATTTCGAAGTAATCCGCGAGCACTGTGATAAACTGGAGCTTTTAGTGGATGACGAAATCTGGACACTAACCAAATACAGAGAATTATTATTTACAAGATAATTCGGTTTAATTAGTTAAAGAAAAACCCGCTCATTGAGCGGGTTTTTTTAATGATCGTTAGAACCGGAAATAATCAATCCATTCGAACCTCCGTCGGCATAACCATTTTGCACGACCCAAGTTCCGGTATTTTTGTTGAATACATAGGTTTTTCCGGCAGATGAGTCCGTAAAAATAAAACTCCCATTTTCACCTCGTATTTCGCCGTCAGCATATCCGTTTTGCATAACCCAGGTTCCGGTGTTCTTGTTAAACGCATAAACTTTTCCGGCCGATGAATCGACAAAGGCAAAATTGCCCTTTGAGCCCGCCATACTGTCGGCATACCCATTTTGCAGAATCCATGTCCCGGTTGTTTTATTAAAGGCATATACTTTACCAGCCGAAGAATCCGTAAAGGCAAAATTTCCATTAGAATAAGTTAACCCATTATCTGCATATCCATTTTGGAATACCCAGCTGCTTGTATTTTGGTTGAAAACATAAACTTTGCCAGCGGATGAATCCGAAAAACAAAAATTGCCTCCCGAACCTTGCAGTGTACCAGTATCGGCATAACCATTCTGCATAACCCAAGCACCAGTACTTTGATTAAAGGCATATACTTTACCAGCGGAAGAGTCTGCAAACGCATAATTTGAAAATTTATTATTCTCAATGCTTTCATTAGCTCCTGAACCTGTTATTCCTCCAGCCATTAATGCATAAGGCACCGAAAGCAATTGGGTTGTCCCAACCAAAACATAAGTCGTTCCTCCGGTCACATCCATTTCAACTTTTAAGAATTTGGAATTGGTAGCCCAATTGATACTGGCAAAAACTCCCGAAACTACTGTTCCCTGGCCAATAACCAAATTGAACAACCCTTGGGGATTTGTTGTTTTTAGCTGGGTTTCAGAATATAAAACAGTTCCTGTAGCTGAAACGTCAAGAACAGAAAGTCTTACTCTTACGTTTGAACTTACCACCGGAGCTCCTGAACCATTCAAAGCTATGGCTTGATATGAAATGCCTTGTGGCACTTGCGCAAAAGTCAAAAAGGAGATAAAAAGCGCTGATAATAGTATTAGTTTTTTCATGATTATCGTTTGATTATTTTAAAGGAATTGATTTTTTTATTGTTGAATCGGATTAAATAAACACCAGCTTGTAATTCGGATAAATCCAAAGCATTGTTAGCGGTAATTTGTTTTTTGGAAACTAATTGCCCCGATAAATTGTATATTGAAACTTTCTCATTCAAAAGATTGGTTTCGGTTTTAAAGTAAACTGTCGCAGTCGTAGGATTCGGGAAAACGGTAATTTTTCCACCAAGTTCCAACTGAGGTACTTCAAGGGTTTGTTGTGTTTGTGCCAGAAGACCAATGATTCCTGTACTGGATTGATTTTGATTCTGTGGGACGACCACAATTTCACCGATTGAGACAGACGAGGAATTGCTGATAATGCTTCCTGAATTAATCGATTGTATAACCGATTGTGAGTTTCCGGAAAAACTAATCATGAGTAAAGTGAGTAATAATAATTGTTTCATTGTCAATATTTTATTTATAAATGGATATTTTTTACTAGTTCCCCTGTTTGCTATTTAGCAGAATCAAAATAAGTTCCACTCATGTTGGCGGATGACCAACTAAAAGATGGTATTCCATCATTATTCGAAACAGGCCCAAAAGTATAGCCTGTGGTTGTAGTAAAAATAGAAAAAAATTCTTCATTTACCCTTGTCTGAATAAAACTACCTGATAATGGTGCTGAAGAATACCAACTGCATGTTGAGGCCGGACTTGAATTCGAAATCGTTTTTCCAAAGCCATAGGCATTAGTAGAGGTAATAACACCAAATCCTCTGAATAATGGGTAAATATCTTTTGGAATGCCTACTATAGGCTGGGTAAACCAATTAAAGGTAAGGACATTGTTCGCGTTTACATTGTATGCAAGGGCGTAAGCATTTGTGGTAGTAAGAACGCCAACCATTCCACCAGAGGAAACTATTTTTATCGGGGTGCCTGTCAAAGCAATACTATACCACTCATCATCAAAAGTATATGGGTTTGTTAACGCAACATAAGCATGGGTTGTGGTCAATACACCTATATTGAAATCACTGCCGACTATTTTTAAGGGTTCTCCTGATATAGCATGAGAACTCCATTGATTAGGCGCATTATTGCCATACAAAAAGGCATAGGCAGTGTCAGATGTTACAAATCCGGGAATTCGGGCTTCCGAATCATTGTATCCAACGATATTCGCAGCTTCAACGCTTTGCGCCGTCTCAGCATACAAAGCATAGGGCACTGAAAGCAATTGGGTTGTCCCAACCAAAGCAAAAGTAGTTCCACCGGTAATGTCTATTTCTACTTTTAAAAATTTAGCATTGGTTTCCCAATTTATCGTCGCAAATGTCCCGGAAATTGGCGTTCCCTGACCAATAGTCAGATTAAATAGGCCTTGGGCAGTTGTCGTTTTCAATTGGGTTTCCGAATATATAACGGTTCCGGAGGCAGAATTGTTTAAAATGGATAGCCTTACATTTACATTTGAATTTGCCACCGGATTCCCGGAGCTGTTCAAGGCAATTGCCTGATAAGAAATGCCCTGAGGTGTTTGGGCAAAGTTCATAAAGGAAATAAAAAGAATTGCAAATAGTAATAGTTTTTTCATAATTATCGCTTGATTATTTTAAAGGAATTGATCTTTTTATTGTTGAATCTGATTAAATAAACACCGGCTTGCAACTCTGTTAAATCCAAAGCATTGTTAGCGGTAATTTGCTTTTTTGAAATCAATTGCCCCGATAAATTGTATATCGAAACTTCCTCATTCAAAAGATTTGTCTCTGTCTTAAAGTAAACTGTCGCAGACGTAGGATTTGGGAAAACTGTAATTTTTCCACCAAGCTCCAACTGAGGCACTTCAAGGGCTTGTTGGGTTTGAGCCAAAAGACCAATGATTCCGGTACTGGATTGGTTTTGATTTTGTGGAACAACCACAATTTCGCCAACAGAAACAGAAGAAGAATTCGTAATGATGCTTCCTGAATTAATCGATTGTATAACCGATTGTGAACTCGCGGAAAAACTAATCAATAGTAAGATGAGAGTTAATAATGACTTCATAATTAAGGGTTTATTTACAAATGTATGAAATATTATTATTGATAATGGGTTATTTTTCTAGCAACAATACTATTTTTACGTAACTTTCGTTATATATAAATAAAGCCAACCGATGTTACGCAAAATTATTATTGTCCTTCTTTTATTCATTACTGCAAATCTTTTTGCACAGGAACAGTTCAGTTTGTATTTTGAGAGTAACAAATTTGAATTGACTAAAAAGGAACAGAACAAACTCAATCAATGGGTTTTATCCAATAACAACAACAAAATTGTAGCCATTCATGGCTTTACCGATGAAGACGGAACCACCGGTTTTAATGATACTTTGGCTCAGAAAAGAGTCAATTTTGTTTTTGAGATTGTAAAGGACCAAATCAAAATCAGGGAAGATTTTAAAACCATCAGTTTTGGTGAAAAGTTCAATCAGTCCCAAAACAAAGCCGAAAACCGCAAAGTAACCCTCTATTACATTCTCGAAAAAGACATCCCGCGCGAGAACGAAATCTTGGGAATTAAACCGGAACTGCTCACAGAAACGCCTAAAGCGGAAATTGATTACCCCGAAAAATTAATCTTTGAAAATCCAAACGGAACTACTTCAGAATTCAAGCTCGACAGGGCTTTTATGAAGCGCATTGGCGAAGCCAAAACCGGTGAAAAGCTCAAAATTGAAAACCTGAATTTTATCATTAATACTTTTGCCGTTGTTCCCGAATCCCGTGGAAAAATGTATGAGCTACTGTTGGTTTTGCAACATAATCCACAGTTGAAAATAGAAATTCAGGGCCACTTGTGTTGCATGCCAAATGACAGACTGGATTTGTCAACCCAAAGAGCCAAGGCGATTTATAATTTTTTGGTTTCCAATCAGATTTATCCGGCGCGTTTGTCCTATAAAGGTTTTGGAAGCACACAGCCGATTTATCCGTTGCCCGAAAAGAATGAAGCAGAGCGTGCTGCCAATCGCCGTGTGGAAATTTTAATTGTCAATAATTAGCATGAGAAAAATTTGTTTTGTTTTACTGTTATTGCCTTTTTTCGGATTTTCTCAAAAGCAGTATGAAGTGTTTTTTGATTTTAATGCCGCTGTTCCAAATCAAGCTTCGTTGACTAAATTAAATCAATGGATAACAGAAAATAAAACCGCTGAAGTAATCAAAGTTTTGGGCTTTTGTGATAGTGTTGATGATAGCCAATACAACAAGGATTTGGCGATGCGAAGAATAAATTCGGTTTTGGCCTTACTTAAAAAAGACACAATCAAGATTAGCGATAAGGTAGAGTTAAAACCTTTTGGCAAAGACTTTAAATATTCCAAAAAGCAGGAAGAGAATAGAAAAGTAGCCTTTTTTTATACGCAGAAAGAAGAAAAGACAAAAGATGAGCAAGCCATAGTAACCAAAGAAGAGGCGGCAATTTCTCCTTTTGACACTCAAGCATTGATTGAAAAAGAAACAGATGAATTGGCAACTAAATTTAAGAAAGCCAAAAAAGGAGATTTGGTAAAAATCAACAACATCAATTTCCGGTTCAATTCAGAAAAAATAGAGGAAGAATCCATGCCGCTTTTGGAAGAATTGCTCCAGGTTATGTATGATAATCCAAAGCTGAGAATAGCTATCCACGGCCATATTTGTTGTAACCCAAACGGAATGGATACTAAATTATCATACAGAAGAGCGATGGTTATTTTTAAGTATTTGGCCAATAATGAAATTGAGTTGTATCGATTGTCTTATAAAGGTTTTGGCAGTAATGATCCAATTTATAAAGTGCCGGAAAGAAACGAAGCAGAACGAAAAGCCAATCGCCGTGTGGAAATTTTAATTGTAGATAAATAATGAAAGCTAAAATTGTCATCTTACTTTTTTTAGTTTCCCTAAACTGTTTGGGACAAAAACAATTTGAAGTTTTTTTCGATTTCAATAAAGACTTTCCAAATCAAAGCTCTATACTATTGCTTAATGAATGGATTGCCAAGAACAAGGAAATAGAAATCACCAAACTCTTGGGTTTCTGTGACAGCATTGATACCAAAGATTACAACAAACACTTAGCCGAAAGACGCATTGAAAGTGTGCGTGAACTTTTGGAGAGAAGTGGTTTGAAATTTAGCCGAAATCTTGATAAAGTGGCTTATGGTAAAGATTTCAAGCAATCCAAAATCCAGGCGGAGAACAGAAGAGTGACTATTTTCTATTCCGAAATTGCAGCCAAGCCCATCGAAAGTGAATTTTCTAAAAAAATAAAGAACACTAAAGTCGGTGAGACAGTCATATTGCCCAATATTTATTTCTTCAACAATTCGGCGCGTATCGTACCTAAGTCAGAAGCTTCTTTGTATGAATTACTCTGTGCGATGCAAGATAATCCCAATCTTAAAATTGAAATACAAGGCCATATTTGTTGCCAAATGGTTAATGACTTCAACAATATTTCCACGGCTCGCGCCCGGGCAGTTTACAATTATCTGTTGCGGAATAAAATCGACAGAAAGCGAATGAAGTTCAAAGGCTACGGAGTGTCGAGACCAATTCATAAAATCCCGGAACAAAACCAAACCGAAGAAGATGAAAACCGTCGTGTAGAGATTCTTATACTTGAGAATTAATATTGCGTCACTTCGCGTGATTTTGCAAAGCAAAATTGTATCGAGAAGCTCCATGCAAATGTTCTCGATACTCGCTTTTCAAGCGAACTCGAACTGACGATTGTTTTAAATCAAAAATCTGCTTTCTGTTTTCTGCTTTCTGCAATCTTTGACTATCTTTGCGCCACAACAACACAACACTGTAAAATGAGCTCTGATAACAGTCAACGCTACAATCTACGCGGAGTTTCGGCTTCCAAAGAAGATGTGCACAACGCCATCAAAAACATCGATAAAGGATTATTCCCAAAAGCTTTCTGCAAAATCGTTCCCGATTACCTGACCAATGACGACAATTATTGTCTGATTATGCATGCTGATGGTGCCGGAACCAAATCGTCTTTGGCGTATATGTACTGGAAAGAAACCGGAGATATCTCGGTGTGGAAAGGCATAGCACAAGACGCCTTGATTATGAATATCGACGATTTGTTGTGTGTTGGCGCAACCGATAACATTTTGCTTTCTTCCACAATCGGGAGAAACAAAAACCTGATTCCGGCCGAAGTGATTTCGGCTATTATCAATGGAACCGAAGAACTGATAGCCGAATTGAAATCTTTTGGTGTAACCATTCATTCTACCGGTGGTGAAACCGCTGATGTGGGTGATTTGGTGCGAACCATCATTGTCGATTCAACGGTTACCGCGCGAATGAAACGCAGCGATGTTGTCGATAATGCCAATATCCAGGCTGGTGATGTGATTGTTGGTTTGGCTTCTTTTGGTCAGGCCAAATATGAAAAAAGCTATAACGGCGGAATGGGAAGCAATGGCCTAACATCGGCACGTCATGATGTTTTTGCCAAGTATTTAGCCCATAAATATCCGGAAAGTTTTGATGCTGCTGTGCCAAACGAATTAGTCTATTCCGGAAGTACAAAATTGACTGACGCAGTCGAAAATTCCCCAATCGATGCCGGAAAACTGGTGTTGTCACCAACACGTACTTACGCTCCAATCATCAAATCAATTTTAGATCAATATACACCCAATGAAATTCACGGTATGGTGCATTGTTCCGGCGGTGCGCAAACCAAAGTCTTGCATTTTGTAGATGACGTTCATGTCATTAAAGACAACTTATTTCCAGTGCCACCATTGTTCAAACTAATCCAGGAAAACTCCAAAACCGATTGGAAAGAAATGTACCAGGTATTCAACTGTGGCCACCGAATGGAATTATACGTTCCGCAAGCCATTGCTCTGGACATTATTGCTATCTCGGAATCCTTTGGTGTTGCGGCCCAGATTGTCGGCAGGGTAGAAGCTTCAGCAAACAAAAAACTCACCATTGAAAGTGAGTTTGGGAAGTTTGAGTATTAAGATATAAGACATTCTTTAGAATAGATGGCACGGAATTTTATTCCGTGTTTTTTATTTGTACCAATTTGTGAAAGCCAATTATGTCACAATAATTTCATTTCAATTTGAATTAAAAATTATTACAGAAAATGAGAATAACGAAACAAAAATATGCGTAACTTTATAATGGGAATGCAACATTATTAACTCTCTAAAACCTAGTTAATATGGAAAAAAATGTACTCCTTCTAATAGTGGTAAACGCGTTTTCTCTTGGCTGTTTTGCCCAATATAACGAACGTTTTCAGATTGATCCCAAAGCGGTCAATTCGAAATTAATCTCCGATCGAATTTCACAAAAAGAACTTGCCATAGTGTCTTACCATGTCGAAGAAAGGATAAACATGCGATTTGGGAGCAGCATCACAACCTATAATGTTCCAAATGTTGACCTGATTAACACCAACGATTTAGGTGAAAATAATACGAGAAAAGTAACGCCAAAATATGCAAGAGTGAGAGCACGCGGACTGAATACCGGACTCTCAAATGCTCTCGTTGCTTCAACTGCGGTCAAACCAATGGAAGTTGATGTGGTCATTCCGGTGGAAAAAAAGACTTTTGTAAAAGTAAATGTCTTAAGAACTTATGAAAGGGTTTTAGAAAAAGGCTATTTGTCTGTGGATATGCTCAGAAAAGTGGCCGATTGGCGGTATTTTGAAGGCGATTTGGAAACCGCTGCCAAATGGTACATCGAATTGCATTGCATGACAAATGATTTAGATGAATTTTTCTATTATCGCTATGCACAATCCCTGAAAGCCATTGGCCAAATTGAAAGAGCCAAGGAAATGATGGTGATATTTGAAAGCAAACGGTAACGAAATTTATCGGGTTCTAAGTATCGTAAATCCCCGGTCTTCTTTAATAAAGCCCACTTTTGGGTAATATTCCATAGCGGTTGGAACCGAAAGTAATAAGATCATGGTTTGCTCCCCAACTTTATCCTTGGTCAATTCAATGAGTTTTTTTCCTATTCCCGATTTCTTGTAGTCCGGGCTGACAGCCAAATCGGCCAGATAACAACTCCAAACCCAATCGGTAATGCAGCGCGAAACCCCAACGAGTTTTTCATTGTCCCAGGCGGTTACAATCAGATTTGAATTCTCATACATTTTCTGTATTCTTTCCTTGTCATTAGTCGGTCTCGGAAGTCCGGCATTGTCATACAGTTCAATCACTTGCTCAGCTGTTGGTATTCTGTCAAAGGTGTAAATGATTTCCATTGTTTTTTTCTTATAAAAATAACAAAATGCACTGAACCAATAGTAGTTTTTGGAATAGTTTAATAAATAAGTAATCGCTAAATTTGTTGCAAATAGAAAACGATGATAATCAATCCTAAAAACGGCGTGGGCCAACTGCTTTTTGGCATGAAACAAAACCATGTAGAAGCCATTTACGGTAAGCCTTCCAAGCAATTCAAAGACGAAGACGGTAATGTGATTTATTTGTATAATGACCAAAAGTTTCGCCTAACGTTCTATGAAGATGAAGCTTTCCGTTTGGGTTATATTATCACTTCAAATACAGAAGCAACACTTTTGAATAAAACAGTTATTGGCAAGAATGTCAATGATATCAAAAACGAATTGCCTTTTAAAAACTGGGAAGAAGAAGATTTTGATTCCACAGAAAATCATTTTAACGAAAGCAATTGGTTAATCCTGCAGGCAGAGTTTGGGGTAATCATTCGTGTAGAAATCGGAGCCATTATCAAAGACAACGACGAGTTTGACTGGAAGTTTAAGGCTTAAATTTTCAATCAGATAATTTCCGCACTCAAACCGGCTTCCAACAACTGAGTACATTGTGGCTTTAGCTCATCATAATGACCGGTTTTCACCGTGCATTTTCCTTTGTAATGAACTAAAATTGCACATTGTTCCGCTTGTTCCGCCGTATGTTGGCAAACGCGAATCAATGTATCAATAACATGGTCAAACGTATTGACATCATCATTATACAATACGATTTCGTTGTTGACTCCAACTTGTTCTTCGACTAAAACGTCTTCTTGTACTTTTTCTATAGTGCTCATTTTCATTTCGTTTTACAACGTGTAAAATTTCAGTGGCTAATTTACATATTTCAGTGAAACCCAATTGTTTCGCTCCAATTTTTTGATGTAAGTCAACCCTTTTTCCGTGCAGGAAGCATCAATAAACGGAATGTCTTCCGTATAGAATCCGCTTAATAACAGGATGCCGTCTTTGTTCAGGCAATCTACATATTGCTGCATATCGTTTAACAGAATATTGCGGTTGATGTTGGCAATGATTAAGTCATATTTTTTGCCTTTCAATAACGCAGCATCACCTTCATAAACGGTGATTTCGTGACAATTATTGCGTTCGGCATTTTCAATTGAATTCAAATAACACCAATTGTCAATATCAATGGCATCAATCGGTTTGGCACCTTTCATTTCGGCTAAAATGGCTAAAATGGCAGTTCCACAACCCATGTCTAATGTTTTCATTCCTGCCACATTGGTTTCCAATAAATGTTGAATCATCATGTGAGTAGTTTCGTGGTGACCGGTTCCAAAGCTCATTTTTGGCTCGATAACAATGTCGAATTCAGCCTCCGTTTTTGGATGGAATGGTGCGCGAACATGGCATTTTCCCTCGACATCAATTGGCTCAAAATTCTTTTCCCATTCTTCATTCCAGTTTACCTGGTCGATTTCTTCAACCGTATAGGAAATGGTAAATTCAGGAGAAGTCAACAAGTAGATATCATTTAGGATGTCTTCGGTCCAAAGGTCTTTTTGGATAAAAGCACTAAAACCATTGTCGGTTTCAATGAAACTTTCAAATGGCTTTTCTCCAAGTTCTGCAATAAGAATTTCAGAACCTAACTCTTTGGGTTCTACCGAAAAATGGTACCCTAAATATATATTTGACATTGTTTATTTTTTTGCAAAGGTAGCAATCGAAAGAGTTACTAAAAAGTGTTTTGCAAAAAGAAATTTAATCTGCTTTAACCATAGAGGTTTTCAAAGTCGCATTCGGGATTTCATCCGGCGCTACAGTGAAAATGATCAGTCTTTTGTAACGTTTGTTATCACCATCATAAAGATATGTCATCGTATTCTCTTTTGGATTATAAGTGATTTTGGCCCTCATGAATTTCGATTGTATAGACCATGAACCTTCGGTTTCAGCATCTTTGGTAAAATTATAAATGGAACCATGGTGCATTCTGATTTGGCCATTGTCAATCATGCTGATGATAATATAACCATTCATTTTTGACCCGATTTCCCGGATGTCAATTACAGAATGTTCATATTCCGTTTCTATCAATTCATATTTTTCAAAGTCGGGATTCCAAACATAATATTTTCTGGTTTCTGACTGGAAACGTTTTTGGGTATCGGTTTGTGCTTGTAGGTTTGATAAGCAGGCAAAAAGGAAGAATAAAATAAACTTGGTTTTCATTGTTGACTTCATTTGATTTGTGACTGGGATAAAAGTATGTATTTCTATCGATAAAGAGCAAATAAAATCGATGAAATACATATAAATAATTTAAAACATAAAAAAAACCTTTCAAATTAATGAAAGGTTTAATCTTGAGTATGTTATTTAATGCTTAAATCGCGCTGGCTATGGCTGCAAAGTCGGTCGCTTTTAAAGCGGCACCGCCAATCAATCCGCCATCAACATCCGGTTTTGAAAAAATTTCCTTGGCGTTTTCGGGTTTTACGCTTCCGCCATATAAAATAGAGACATCTTCAGCAACATCGCTGCCAAATCTTTTTCGGATTGTTTCCCTGATGAATTCGTGCATTTCCTGTGCTTGTTCCGGTGAAGCAGTTTCTCCGGTGCCAATCGCCCAAACCGGTTCGTAGGCCAAAATGATTTGCTCCCAGTCTTTATTTTCCAAATGGAACAAACCGTCACGCAATTGGTTTTCTACCACATTGAAATGCTGTTTGTCCTGACGGTCTTTCAATTCTTCCCCAAAGCAAAAGATAACCATCATATTGTGTTTTAAGGCTGTGGTTGTTTTTTGTGCCAAAAGCGCATCCGTTTCATGGAAATAAGCGCGACGTTCCGAGTGACCGAGAATTACAATGTTTACACCGATGCTTTTCAACATATCGGCTGAGATTTCTCCGGTATAAGCACCGCTTTCATGCTGATGCATATTTTGCGCTGCCACACCAATGTTGGTGAATTCCAAATGGTCTACAGCAGAGGCAAGGTTAACAAAAGTTGGCGCTACAATGATTTGTGCTTCAATGTCATTAGGCAATTTATCAATTAATTCGTTTAATAAATCTTCTGTTTCTTCGGCGTTTTTATGCATTTTCCAATTGCCGGCAACAATCTTTTGTCTCATTATTGTAAGGTTTTTAAAGTAGCGTTTATTTGTTCAAAATCAGTTTCAATGGCTCTGTACGTGATCACTTTTCCGTTTTTATCCAGGATGATATACCTTGGAATCCAGTCTAAATCTATAGATTTTCCGAATTCTCCTTTCATCAATTTAGGATCATTCACCCAGTAATGGTCACCTTTTAATTCGTGTTTTTCAATACCGGTTTTCCATTTGTCATAAGCTTTGTCCATCGAAATAAAAACATAATCGACTTTTGGATTGTTGGCTTGTGTTTCTTTAAATTTTGGCATTGCTTTTATACAATCACCACACCATGAAGCCCAAACTTCAATCACAGTAACATTGCCTTTGTGTTTTTTTAAGATTTTCCCAAAAGTAACTTCGGTACTGTCAACCGTCGTTAATTTTTTGCTTAAACTATTTTTGGTAAATTCAGTTTTTTGACCATTGGTGAAAGCGTAGATTGCTACAACCGCTAGAATTGTAGTAATTCCCAATACAATTTTTTTCATTTTCTTTTTTTTGATAAAGATAGGCAATCTGTATTTTTTGAATTCCTAAAATTTTTATAATTCTTTTTTTGTGTCTTGAGATTTGCTTCTTCGCTGCCCGTCATTCAGATAAAACAATTTGTGTTTTTTTCTTTTGCGCTCTTTTCTTTCTTCTCTTTTTTTAGTGTCATACATGTATTTCAAAATCAATACGATGCCTAAAATCGATAAAAAAGTTAAAGTACTACCAACAAGTATATAAATGGTATTCCCCATGGGAGGATTTTCCATGGTGGATATGTGATTTAAGATGATGTAGCCAAATATGAAAACAACAATACAGAGACCAATTCCGATGAGGCATCTTTCGTGGGTTCTCTTAGACATTATATATTTAATCATGAAATCTATTTTTTAACATCTAAAAATAACAAAAAGAAACATAAGTTGAATTTATTTTTTCAACTCTGCATAAGGTTTGCTGATTAATTTCTGAAAATCGACTACGTCAAACTTGTTATCAGTGATTCCCCAATAGTATTTAAACTCATTTCCGTTCCACAAATATTTCACGCCAGGCGTGTCTTTACCGTTGCCCAGCACTTTCCAGAATTGGATTACACCTATGATTTTATAAGGATATTCCGCTCCGGCTTCTTTGAAAAATGCCGGAATCAAGTCAGCTTCCTCATCCATGAAAATGATGGAAATATCTGGGAAATTCTTTGTGGTTTTTTTCAATTCGGTCAATTCTTTGGCAGCAACGCGACAGTGATCACAGCCGGGAACAAAGAAACAAAGCGTTTTTCTGCCTTTGTCGATATTGGAAAAATACTGCGCATAACCCGATTTGTGTTTTTCAGGTTCTGTTGGTTCCGCTTTGGCTACTTCTTTTATGGCTGCGCCTTTTTCAACGGTGTCTTTTACAATTACCGCTTTAGTGGTATCAATTGTTGTCTCCGGAATGGTATCGGTTGTGGTTTCTTCCGGAGTAGTAACGGTAAATGGATTTTCAATCGGTTGGATTGGTGCCAACATAAATAAGGCCAAAATTGATGCTAAAGTTACCGTACTTAATATCCAGAAATTGTCGTTCTTTTCGTTTGATTTTGGCATAATGATAAACAGCCAAACCAATAAAGCCATTGCCACTACGTTTTTGATAATCGCTTCAATAGGCGTCATCGGTAGCAAACTGCCAAAACAACCACAGTTTCCTGAATTACCGCCATCCTGAATGGTGACGATGGTCAAATGCGTGGTGAAAACGGCCAATAACAATATCGTCGCCGGAATGACAATGCTTCTCAAAAAGTTCTTTTGCAATATCAGAAAGCCTAAGGCAAACTCAATTCCGATTAAAATTCGGGAGAAGAAAGGCGCAAATCCTTCCGAAAAGCCCATTGGATACAATTGTTTTACCTCAAAAGTGGAAATGGCAAAGTAAGGCGATGGATATAATTTGGCGACCGCCGAAAGCAAAAACAGAAAAGCAATTACAATGCGGATTCCCCAGGCAATATTGTTTTTAGATGTGTTCATGTAGTAAATTATTTTTGTCCGAATTGCATCAAAATCAATGCGAAAACCGAGTAATTAATCATGTCCTGATAATTGGCATCAATGCCCTCTGAAACCAAGGTTTTTCCTTGATTGTCCTCTATTTGCTTTACGCGAAGTAACTTCTGCAGAATCAAATCGGTCAACGAACTCACACGCATTTCACGCCAGGCTTCGCCATAATCATGGTTTTTGGCTTCCATTAATGATTTGGTCAAACTCACTTTGGCATCATACAATTCGGTGGCTTTGGCCACATCCAAATCAGGTTGTTCTACGACGCCCAAATCCAATTGGATTAAAGCCATAATCGAATAGTTGATGATTCCAATAAATTCTCCGGTTTCGTCTTCGTCTACTTTGCGGATCTCGTTTTGCTGCAAACTGCGGATGCGCTGCGCTTTAATGAATATTTGGTCGGTTAGGGAAGGCAATCTCAAGATTCTCCAGGCACTACCATAGTCTTTCATTTTGTTGATATAAAGTTGTCGGCAAATTGCGATAACCTTGTCATATTCTTGAGAAGTATTACTCATTTCGATGTATCTTTGTGTCAAATTTTCCCAAAAGTAAAGAATAAAGATTGAAGTACAAAGGACTAAATCTTAGAACTAACTTAAATTGCAAATGACCATTAACTGCCTCGGAACGCTTGTCGATTTGTCTTCTCCCAAAGTCATGGGGATTTTGAATGTCACGCCGAATTCCTTTTTTGACGGCGGAAAATATGCCGATGAGAAAAGTATGCTTTTGCAAGTCGAGAAAATGCTGAACGAAGGTGCCACTTTTATTGATATTGGCGCTTATTCGAGCAAGCCTAGTGCTGAATTTGTTACCGAAGCAGAAGAGATTGAAAGATTGATTCCAATGGTAAAATCGGTGTTGCAACATTTTCCAAATACGCTAATCTCAGCAGATACTTTTCGTGCCAACGTGGCCAAAGCGGCTGTTGAAAATGGCGCCTGCATGGTCAATGACATTGCGGCAGGAAATCTGGATGACAACATGATGCCAACCGTTGCCGAATTGCAAGTGCCTTATGTTATGATGCACATGAAAGGCAACCCGCAAACCATGCAGAGTTTGGTGCAGTATGAGAATATCACCAGAGAAATGTTATCTTACTTTTCGGAAAAAGTGGCTCAGGCACGAAGTTTGGGTATCAACGATTTGATTGTCGATCCGGGATTTGGCTTTGCCAAAACTTTGGAACAGAATTTTGAAGTGATGAATAATCTGGAGTTGTTTCAGGCATTGGATTTACCAATATTGGTTGGCATTTCCCGAAAATCCATGATTTATAAAACCTTGGACACCTCGGCGGAGTTTGCCCTAAACGGCACAACGGTTTTGAATGCGATTGCGTTACAAAAAGGCGCTAATATTTTAAGGGTGCACGATGTAATGGAAGCTGTAGAATGTGTAAAATTATATAATAATTTAAGTCCCCAAAACTAAATTACGATAATGAAAAAGATTGCCTTATTTATAGTTTCAGCCTTAATGATTTCGTGTGGCGAAAAGAAAGAACTCCTATTGCCTGTCGCCAAGGAAACCCTTGTAGCCGACATTAAGGAACATTCGCAGATTGATTTCTTCTTTAAAATTGAAGAAAGAGAAGAATCAAAGGATACTTTAGTTGAAATAAACCGGGTACATTCGGATAACAGTGAGATTTACACATTTAATGTTGATAAACGTTTGCCATTGCGAAAAGTGATTTTGGAGCTCAAAAAATTGCAAACTATTAAAGAAGCGAGTAAAAATGTCAAGGTGAATTCTCAAAAGTATTTTGCTTATACCGATACCGTAAAGAAAGCTTCGGCCTTTATGCCGTTTACCAAAATTCATTACAAACTGGAAAAACCCGATTTCAATGTCGTGCATTTTCACTTAGACCGTAATGATTTGGTTCACCAGAATGAATTGGTTTTTTCTAAAAATCAATTGGTTGAGTTCATTGATAAGCTGCCAAATCATACCAAAATCTACTTTTCCTTTGATAAAGGCATGTCATTTGGGAAATATCTGGAGTACAAATTCTTTATCAAAAATCTGGAGATTAAAAAAGGAATTACGGTAAACAGAACCCGGGAATATATCTACTGATGATGATAGGGTTCGTTGCGAAGAATCGTAAAACCTCTATATAACTGTTCGATAAAAAACAAGCGAACCATTTGATGCGAAAATGTCATCTCAGAAAGCGAGACTTTGCCTTGTGCCTTTTTGTAAACTTCCGCACTGAAACCATACGGTCCGCCAATCACAAAGACTAAGGTTTTAACACCCGAATTCATTTTCTTTTGTAAATAATCTGAGAAACTGACGCTGGAGAATGTTGTGCCGTTCTCATCCAATAAAATCAATTGGTCTGTTGGTGTCAATTTGGCCAAAATCAATTCGCCTTCTTTTTCTTTTTGCTGTGCTTCTGAAAGGTTTTTGACGTTTTTGATATCGGGAATAATCTCCAAATCAAATTTGATGTAGAAAGACAAACGTTTGGTATAATCGTCAATCAGCGTTTGCAACGCTTTGTTATCGGTTTTGCCAATGGCGATTAGTTTGATGTTCATAACAAATTTATTTATTCCAGATCTTCCAGGCTTTCTCGGCTTGTAAAACCAGCATTTCATAACCGTTTTTAGTTATTGCGCCTTTTTTCTTTGCTTTTTTCAAAAATTGGGTTTCCTCAGGGTTGTAAATCAAATCGAAAGCAATGTGCTTTTCGGTAAAAAAGTCATACGAAATCGGTGGAAAGGCTTTCGTATCCGGACTTGTGCCTAGTGGCGTACAATTGATGATAATATGATAATGGTCGAAAGTCGTTACGTTGATTCGGTCATAGTCAATCATGCCTTCTTTTTCCTCACGGGAAACATAAGTATACAGGATTCCGAGTTGGTCGAGTGCAAAAGCCACGGCTTTGGCAGCGCCACCGGTTCCGAGGATCAATGCTTTTTTATGATGCGGTTGGAGTAGTGGTTCCAAAGATTTCATGAAGCCATAATAATCTGAATTGTAACCTTTGAGTTTTCCTTTTTTGGTAAAACGAATGACATTGACAGCACCGATTTGTGCCGCAGTTTTGGACAATTTACCCAAATAAGGAATAACCGCTTCTTTGTAGGGAATCGTAATATTCAATCCTTTTAAATCGGGATTGTCGGCAATAAGCGTTGGGAATTCTTCAATGGATTGCAGGTCGAAATTTTCATAGGAACAATCGACAAGATTGCCCAAAGCAAATTTTTCGGTGAAATACTTTTTGGAAAACGAATAGGAAATGTTTTTCCCGATTAGACCATACTGTCTTCTCGACATCTATTATTTTTTTATATGTTTTGCCATATAATCCTGTACCGATTGTCTTTCCCAAACCATTGGAAACAATTCTTCCAAAATAGTGTTGTGTTTAGCATTCAATCGCAAACCATTATTTAAGTGGAAGTTTCCTTTTTCTTCTTCGTGCAATGACAAATGCAAACCTGCCAAACGGTATTCGATTTCGCATTCTTCCGGGAAATATTCTGCGGCTTGGATTAAGGTCAGAATGGCATTGTTGATTTCGCCCATGTTTTGCATCATGTCTACCCAGAACAACCAAGTGTCCAATTGGTAGTCGCCATGTTCAACAGCTTTTCTATAACCAAATTCGGCTTCTTCAAACATGCTCATCGCTTTGTTGATGGTCGCATAACGTTTCCAGTATAAACGATTTTGGTCATCAATGGCCAAGGCTTTGTTGACATAGAATAACGCTTTTTGGAAGTTTTTCTGGCGTACATAAAAATCGGTAATCGCAATCCAGCCTTTGTCTAAAAGCGGATCTTCGTGTACGGTTTTGTTAAAGTATTTTAAGGCTTCTACTTTGTTGCCCAGTTTTTCATAACATTTTCCGATGCGCAATAAGGCATATGAAGTTGGGTCGTCCAATTCAATGGTACGATTATAACTTTCAATAGCATCTTCGTATCTTTTTAACCGTTCCAATGATTTTCCTTTCTCAAGATAGGCACCAAGGAATTCATCATCTATATAAGTAGCAAATTCGAATGCACGAACTGCATTTTCATAATCTTTTACGCCATAATACAAACGACCTGACTGATGCCAAGCAATTTCGCTGTATGGATTTCGGTCGATATAGGTTTTTAGGTATTCAATGGCTTCTAAGTTTTGGTCTAAAAATTCGAAGCAATACACTACATTATAGAGTGCTGATTGGTCTTCGAAGTCTTCTTCCAAACATTTGATAAAGTTTTCTTTGGCCAATTCAAGGTTATCCATAAAAAGATACTCCATTCCAATTAAGTTATACACATCGGCATAGTCTTCAGTGTATAGAAGTGCTGTCTGCAATAACTCAACGGCTTGTTCGTGATCGTCTCTTTTAGAATATATATTGGCTTTTTGGATAAAAATTTCTTCGTTGGTTGGCTCAATGGCGTACAATTCGTTTAATAACTTTTCTGCCTGATCCAATTTGTCATCGTATACCAGCATTTCTACCTGAACCAATTTTAACCCGGTAGATTTCGGGTGTTGTTCCAATCCTAACTTCAAGGCTTTTTTGGCCAGAGTAGCTTTTCCTATATCGAGATAATGCAGTATGATTTCCTCGAATTCCTCTGAATCGAAAAATAAGACTTTGTTGGTTTTCAACATTGATTCAAATTTCGCTAAGGATAAGTTGTAATCTTCTTCGTCGTGGTCTAGGTGCATACTAGTAGGTTTTAAAATTATCCTTAATAAAATTATGGAAACGCGATTCTTTTTTTAGTCGGACCAGTTTATTGTTGTAAACAATTTAATTAACAATTTTTTGATTCGAATTTTCTTATCAAATTGAAACTGAAATATTTAATTTCCAATTTCAGACGCCACTTCATTCATAGCTTCGATGATGATGGCGCAACCTTCCCTGATTTCTTCTTCAGAGACAGTGAGCGGAGGAGTAATTCGGATGGCACAACCTTCAAATAACAGCCAGAATAAAATAAGTCCTTTGTCCTGGCATTTAAAAATCACTTTATTGGTAATTTCGGGGTCTTTGGTCATCGCCGCCAGCATTAAGCCTCGGCCTCTAACTTCCTCTATCAAAGGATGTACCAAAAGTTCGCGGAATATCTTTTCTTTTGCTAAAGATTCTTTGGCGTAATCTTTTTCCAATACTTCTTCTAAAGTAGCCAAACAAGCTGCCGCAATGACAGGATGTCCGCCAAAAGTGGTAATATGTCCGAGTTTGGGATCGTGGCTCAACAAATCCATGTGTTTTTCATTGGCAATGAATCCGCCGACAGGCATACCACCGGCCATTCCTTTCCCTATGATAACTACGTCGGGAACGACATTATAGTTTTCAAAACCAAACAATTTTCCGGTGCGGCCAAAACCCGGTTGGATTTCGTCTATAATCATCAGTGCGCCAACTTCTTCGCAGCGCTTTTTGACTTTGGCCAGGAAATCATTTTTGGGTTCGATAAAACCCGCGCCGCCTTGAATGCTTTCTAAAATAATCCCAGCGGTTTTGGTAGTGATTTTTTCTAAATCGGCTTCGTTATTAAAGGTAATGAAATCTACGTCGGGAATCAACGGTCGGAAGATTTGTTTTCGCTCTTCAAATCCCATAACACTCATCGAACCCATCGTGTTGCCGTGATATGCGTTGTGACAAGAAATCAGCTGACTTCTGCCGGTAACACGGCGCACAAGCTTTAACGCACCTTCACAGGCTTCGGTTCCGGAGTTGACCAAATATACTTTGTTCAGACTTGGCGGTAAATTCTCGACCAACAATTTGCAATAAGCCACTGCCGGATGTTGGGCATATTCGCCATACACCATGACATGTGAGTACTTATTCAGTTGATCAATAATCGCCTGGTTTACGCGTGGATGCTGGTGACCCAAACTGCAAGCCGAAACGCCGGCCACAAAGTCGAGGTATTTTTTGTTGTTGGTGTCGTATATATAGGAGCCAATCGCATGTGACACTTCCATACCCAATGGATACGGTGAGGTTTGCGCTTGGTATTTAAGGAAATCTTCTTTCATTGTTGTATTTCTGTCTGTCATCTGCCTTCTGCTAACGGGCTTTTATTTCACCATGGGCTTTGGGTTCTTCTTGTCATATTCCAAAGTTTCCTTGCTCGGTTCTAAAGGTTTGTCTTCTTTGGCCATTTCGGCTTTTCGGGCTTCCTGGATTTTGGTATCCAGTTCGTTTTCTTCCGGAGGGAAAATATCATCCTTGGATTTTATGCGTTCGTCACCACGCCAAATGAAACCGCGAAGTTTCCTTGCATTTTCGGGCAGTTCTTTTTCGGGATAAATATCGCCGTCAATTTGGTTGAAATTGGTTATGGTTTCAATCGTGTTTTTATCCAAAATCATATTGATTTTACTGCTTACGCTTTTGTTGATGCCAATCAGTTCCTGTTGGTCATTGCGCATATAATAAATGACTTCGGTGTTTTTGATGATATCGACTTCCCGGAGTTTGTTGTCGGCAAATTTACCATAGAGATTTTGTCCCTTGACCTGATTGTAACCTGTGCCGAGTGTGTCCTTGGAAATGATAAAGGCATTATTCAATACTTTAAGCGAGTCGAGTTTTTCGGTTTTGTTGTTGCCAATCAGATGCATTACATCACCGGTCATTTGGTTTTCGTAGTTCCAAAGAATAGGATTCTTGATTAGTTTGGTCAAACCGGTTTTCTGGTCGGAATGGATAGAATCACATTTGCCGCTCATATCGGTTTTGTAGAAACGCACATTGTTAAACGCTCTTACAATGCGCTCGCCCGGTTTTCCGGTAATGAGCATTTTTTTGCCGTGAACATACATCGAATCATTATCTACCAAAGTAATAGCCACCGCTCTTTTGGTGATCATTATTGAATCTTTCAGCGTTTTCAGATTGCGGTAGATTTCGGCATAATGGCCTTTAATCAAACCTTTATTGATTGAATCAGTAATCTTTACATTGTTTGTTGCCGAAGCAAATTCCCGATTTCGGTCATAATACAAACTGTCGCCTTCGATGCGTCGGTCTTTGTATTTGATATAAGATTTTCGTTTGAAATAGGCCAGATTCTTTTTGGTATCATAAAAACCTTTTTCGGTGTAAATGTAATTCTCCTTACTGGTAATCGTTGATGGACCGAATAAATAGGAGTGACCCGAATTGGTGTAGTAATCCAAATGATTCGACTTGATGGTATATTTCGGATTGGTAATCGTTACTGCCGTTAAGAATTTAAATTTCTTTTCGTTGGCATAATACTTTCCTGCTTTGCTGACTAGGGTGTTTTCCTTATTGGTTATTTTCCCGTAAGAATTGTAAAAAGCTTCCTGTGTGTTTCGGTCAAAGTTAATCGTATCGGTAACCAAAGTCGATTCGGGAGAACGCATCACTACGTTTCCGGTAGCGTAGGCTTGTTTCACTTGTCCGTTGTATTCGGCATATTTGCTGTTGAGGAAAAGCGTGTCGCCTTGAACCATCTGAACATCGCCAAAAGCTTTGATATAGTTTTCCTTTTGGAAGAAATAAGCCTTATTGCAGGTGAAAACTACACCTTCGTGTCTGATTCTAACGTTACCGCGTAACAACAGCGCATCCGGTATTTCTTCTTGATTTCTATCGGCAAATTCGGAGTATTCGATGTCTATTGGCGTTGTTTTTTTTTGTGCTGTAGCAATATTCGCCACCAACAAACAGAGTCCGATGTAAAAAAGTAACTTTTTCAATGGTTGAATTTTGAGCAAATTTATGAAAAACGTGCCAATGATTATGGTTATTAAGAATTATTTATCAATGTTGGTTTTCATGGATTTGCACCTAAAAAAAAGCGCAAACCATTTTCAGATTTGCGCCCTTTCACATAATTAACTTCCAATCTTATTCTTTAACTAATTTTTCCACTTTGCTGCCATTATTGGTATTGATTTTTAAGAAGTACAATCCGTTTTGTCGACCCGATATATCAAACACGGTTGTGTTGGAATCGGCCAAATCAGTTTGCAGTATCCTTCCCTGTATGTCATACAATTCGATTGAGTTTATGGTAGAATTACATTCGATGTTGATGATTGAACTCGAAGGATTCGGATAGATTTTCACACTATTGTCCAGGTGATGAACGGCATTGCTCAAATTGGAGAACGTTGTCTGGGCATTATTGGTTGAAATCGGCGCATTGTAATCGAAATAGATTTTGGCTGATTTGGTTACAAAATCACCAGCTACCAAAGTGTTTTTTGATTTGATTTTGAACAGCACATCGCCATGGCCTCCGACAGGCGGCGTTCCGGCAACGGCAGCCAAATTGATGTTCTGGAAAATAAACTCTACCGTGTTTGCGGTTACTCTGGTGTAACAGGCATGAGATGTATTTTGCAATTGAAGACTATTGATGTCATATTTTGAAGCGTCAATCACATCTTTTACAACCACATTTTGTGCGGCGAAGTTTCCGGTGTTTTCAAAATTTACCGCATAGTGAAGATAGTTTCCGATTTGCGTAGTGGAAACATTGGCACCTTCAATACAAGCGATGTTATTTGGGTCAAACGCGCCAACAACCGTTTGGTTAAAAGCAAAAGTATTGTCTGCCAAAACTTCATCTGCAGCAGTTGGATTTATGGTTGCTCCAAAATTCAAGACATCTCCGATATTCACGGCCGGAGTTTCAACCGGTGAATTGATGTTTAGCGTTACGACAAAGCTTCTGTTTTCAAATGGCGGAAGATTAGTATAATTCCAGGTTAAACTTCCTGAGGCAACTGTGTTTGGCGCTGTCGTTGCAGATACATAATCTATTTTGGCATCATTAAAAGTAAAATTCACATTACCTGAAACGGTTGTGTTTCCTTTGTTTCTGTACACTATTCTATAGGTTGCATCAAATCCCGGACGCGCTGGTGTAATAGGTTCAATCACAACTTCTAAATCCTGGTGCGATCCGTTGGCGGTAATACAGAAGTTTTGTGTTGTCGTATTGTTGTTATTGTTGGCAAAAGGAATTGTTGCTGTTGTTGGAGCGAAAGTAAACCAGGTCGGATTTTCTACTACAGGAGTTAAAACAAAACTTCCGGCCTGTGTATAAAATTTATACACTCCGGCAGCATTGGTAAAGGTGGCGCCTTGATTGGTACCATCGTTGATATTGACTCTGATATTCGGCTTCACTGCATCCGAAGCATCGCAGCCATTGCTGTTTGAATCCAGTCTGATGGTTCCGGTGATGGTATTGTAATTGCCTCCCGGAACAAAAGAACAATATGAATTGGCTACAACGTTGGTCAGATTGGCATTGGTCAAAGCGGTTTGAATTGCAGTAACCTGACCATCATCGACACAGATAAAATCCAGATTCGGGTTGTTGTCCAGAATTGTGGTTTCGTTTTGACCGTTTTTTTGATACACCGTTTGAAGCTGCGGATTGTTGGGATACCACAAATAAGTCAGGTTATGTAAATTGGATACATCCAAAAAAGAAATTTGGGTGTCGCCAACAATCAATGAGGTAAGATTAACCAAATTGGATACCAATATTGAGGTCAACGGATTGTAGCTGCAACGCAAATCAGTAAGGCTGGTCAAAGCTGAAACATCAATAGAAGAAATATTATTATTGCTACAATCAAATAAATTTAAGACTGGGCAATTCAAAACCACTAAATTACTCAGTACAGGATTTTGATAGACCTGCAAAACGCTAAGATTTGGCATATTAGCAATAATAAGCATGGACAATTGACTATACCAAACCGATAAATTATTCAAACCCGTACATCCGTCAACATTCAAATAAGTCAAACTGTTTGAAGTGACATTAATGCTTTGCAAAGTGCTGCAATTGCTGGCGTTTAGGTAAGTCAAATTGTTGTGACTAACCAAAATATTATACTGTAAAGCACTACAACCCGAAACATCCAAATGACTAAGATTTGGAGTGTTGGTAAATTCGAGAGAGGCTAATTGATTCAACCCGGAAAGGGTTAGCGAGGTTAAAGTGGCATTGTCGCTGCAACCAAAAAACGTTAAGGTTGTCATTCCCGTAAGGTCAATCGTAGTAATTTGGTTGCCGTTACAAGTGAATTGTTCCAGGTTCACAAACGCCTGAACACCTGTGACATCAGTGACATTACTGTTGTCAACCACCAAAATGCTGATGTTTGCGGCTTCACTGAATTCGATTTGCCCGTTCATGTTTTGATCCACGGTTGTAAAATTCCCCAGTAAGTCCATAACAAAAGGTGAATTGATAATCGCTACCCTGAAATTATCATCGGGAAAGGGAATGATTTGCGCATTGGCCATTCCGGAGAAAAACAGCATTAGGAGTAGTATTTTTTTCATAGGGTTGGTTTTTTTAGTGGTAATAGTTTTCATGATTCAGTTTTTTAGAGTGCCTTAATCAGTTCTTGTAATCGTTCTTTTTTGCTTTGCGCGATGCTTATTCGGGTATTATCGGCCATAATCACATAACCGCCATCCGATTTGATATAAGATTTCAGATAGGAAAGATTGATCAAATGCGACTGATGAATGCGTTCAAATCCGTGTTCGGTCAATAATTCTTCATATTCCTTGAGTGTTTTCGAAATCAAAACCGGTTTGTGATTCTTGATGAAAAACTCAGTATAATTGGCTTTGGCTTCGCAGCGAATGATATCCGAAACTTCAAAAAGATGAATGCCATCGCTGGTCGAAAGTGCAATCCGCTTAAAATTGTCCACCTTTTTTCTAATGTTTTCCAGCAACAAATCAATATGCTCAAACGAGTTGCTTTTACCAACAGCATCTTTGATTTTGGCAATCGTGTTTTGTAATTCTTCAGGATCAACAGGCTTCAACAGGAAATCCAATGCGCTAAACTTAAATGCTTTCACCGCATATTGTTCGTGCGCCGTGATGAAAACAATATGCGCGGTGGTTTTGCCTTTGGTTTGGGCCAATTGTTCCAAAATGTCAAATCCGGTTCCATCCGATAAATGGATGTCGAGGAAAATCACCTGCGGTTGTATCTTCTCCAGCAAAGCCACGCCGGTTTTTACACTTTCAGCCTCACTGATGATGTGAATCTCATTGGTATATCGCTCCAAAAGCGCTTTGAGTCCGGTGCGTAAATGTTTGTCGTCGTCTATTAGTACTGCTGTAATCATCTATTGTATATATTGTATCGGCAATCGTAAAATTACTTTTGTCCCTGTGATTTCGTTGTTTTCTTCTAACTCCTGAATGTCAATTTGTGCCGATTTTGAAATCGTAGCTTCCATGATTTCCAGGCGTTTTTTGGTAATCTCCAATGCCATCGATTTGTGTGCCTGCATCGAGTTTTCCTTCATCTTTTTCGATTGGGAAATCCCAATGCCATCATCGGTAATGGTGCAAACCAACTGACCGTTTTCAACATCAAACATCACGTCAATTTTCCCTTTGTCTTCTTTGGGCACTAAACCGTGCAATATAGCATTTTCAACAAAAGGTTGAATCAACAGCGGTGGCAATCCCATGTTAAATTCCACTTTGTCACTCGATTGGATGTCAAAATCAAATTTGTTGTGGAAACGAAGCTGCTCCAATTCCAGATAATTCTGCAGGCTTTCAATTTCTTTGTCTATAGGAATCAGCGAACCTTTGGAATACTCCAATGTCAATCGCATCAGCTTTGAGAATTTGGACAAATATTTCAAAGCAGAATCGGTTCCGTTTTGCACGATAAAACTCGAAATAGAACCCAGGCAATTGAAGACAAAATGCGGATTCATCTGCAAATGCAATGCTTTTTGCTCGTATTCGGCGACTTCTTTCTGTAACGTCAAACGTTTTTTAACCTGACCTCGATTGTAGATTAAGAAAATCAATCCAATCAATAATATCACGCCAAGTATCGAGAAAACCAGGAACTGTGTTTGTCTTTTGCTTTGTTCTGCCAAAAGCGCTTCGCGTTTTTTGTATTCAAAATCCATTTCCGCCTGGACAAACTTTTTGTTGTTTTCCAGATTGGTAATGCTGTCACGCGCTACAACATATTCCTTATAGTGTGCCAATGACGCCGCCGGATTGTTGAGTTTGTCATACAATTCGCTGAGTAACTTTTCAGAATGGAATATCTGGTCTAAAACGCCTATTTCTTTTGCATAGGCCAATGATTTAGAGGTAAATTTCATCGATTCATTATAGTTGTTTTGGTCATAATACAATTGGCCCAAATTGTATAAAGCCAATGAAGCGCCAAACTTATTCTGCAGCGATTCATACATCGTCAGTGCCTGATTGTAATAGCTTATCGCTTTCGAAGTATCATTTTGCTTTTTGTAATAATCACCTAAATAATTGTTCAGTAGGGCATAACCGCGAAGGTTGTCCGATTCCTTAAATAATTTTTCGGCTTTTTTATAGTATTGCAGTGCTTTCGCGAGATTGTTTTGCTCAAAATAAATCACCCCAATATTGGTCAGCGTCACCGGAACGGTTAGCTCACCGATTTCCTCCTGGATTTTTAAGGCTTTATGGAAGTATTCCAAAGCTTTGGCTTTGTTTCCCTGGGATTTATAAACCACGCCAATATTGTTATACGCTTTGGAAACACTGCCTTTTTGGTCAATCTCTAAATAAAGATGCAGGGCTTTTTGATAGTTTTCAAGTGCCGCATAATAATTGCTTTCCTGTGAAAAAATAACGCCTAAACTTGCATAGCTTCTGGCCAAACCGTTTTTAAAGGTTTTGTTGTTTTCCTCTTCTTCAAGCAGTTTTTCGAAAATATCTTTGGCGTTGCCAAAACTCTTTTTGGCATTTTTATAATCTCCCGATATGATAAAAACATTGCCTTCGTTTACAGTTCCATTGGCCAACCCACTGTGGTAACCAATTTTTCGGGACAATCCTTTTGCCTTTAAGGCATAATATAAAGAAGAATCAGGATAGCTTTCCTTGAATTCAAATGCCAGTTGGTTGTAAATGTTTACTTTAGAAGTGTCAATTTTGGTTATGCGAATCACTCTTTTCAAGCTGTCGATAGTCGTGTTTTGTGAATAGCTTTTGGTCCCAAAAAGAACACTGCAGGTGAGTAACGCTAATTTTAAAATTGTTTTCAAGTGGCTTTTGTTTGATTTCTTAAACAAATATAACCCAAGTTTTCGCTATAAAAACATCGGGTTTTTATTCACAGGCTTTCGCTTATTATTAGCTCGTTTTGGTTTATTATCGCAAAAATGCAACTATTCTGGCTGTTAAATCTTCCAAAAGAAATGGCTTTTACGTTCTCTAAATTCAGCTATTTATTTATATTTGTGACTGGTCTTGCCGCTTTAACCGACCAAGAGAAATGATATGAAAACAAAACTATTAATACTATTTGCAATAGCCTGTGCCGGAAACATGACTTTTGCCCAAAAAACAACTTTTTCTACTATGAATAAAAAAGCTGAGGTTGCTGAGCAGCCCAAAAAAGCTGTGGTGTACCAAGTCTTTACCCGATTGTTCGGAAATAAAAATACAACCAATAAACCTTGGGGAACCATTGAAGAAAATGGCGTTGGAAAGTTTAATGATTTTACGGATAAAGCGTTGCAGGAAATTAAAAAATTAGGGGTAACCCATATCTGGTATACCGGTGTACCGCATCACGATGTCATCAGGGATTATACCAAATATGGCATTTCCAATGATGATCCCGATGTAGTAAAAGGTAGAGCCGGTTCTCCTTATGCGGTAAAAGATTATTATAATGTAAACCCAGATTTGGCGGTTGATCCGGCCAAACGTTTGCAGGAATTTGAAGCCTTGATTAAGCGCACGCATGCCAATGGACTTAAAGTGATTATCGATATAGTTCCGAATCACATTGCGCGTAATTATAAAGGATTGACCAATCCGAAAGGCGTAAAAGATTTTGGTGCCGATGACAATACTTCAGTTGAATATGCCCGCGATAATAATTTCTATTATATCCCAAATACACCTTTTGAAGTGCCAACTTCACCCGATTATAAGCCTTTGAATGGCGAAATAAATCCATTGAGTGATGGAAAGTTTACTGAGTTTCCGGCGAAATGGACCGGTAATGGTTCGCGTTTAGCAAAACCGGATATCAACGATTGGTATGAAACGGTAAAAGTAAATTATGGTATCAAACCCGATGGGACAAAAGATTTTCCAGAGTTGCCGGCAGGTTATGAAAATAAAAGTTACCAAGACCATTTTCAGTTTTGGAAAGGTCAAAACGTTCCGAGCTCCTGGAAAAAATTCCATGACATCGCCTTGTATTGGATAGCAAAAGGTGTTGATGGTTTCCGTTATGATATGGCCGAAATGGTACCGGTTGAGTTTTGGAGTTATATGAATTCTGCCATCAAAATGAAAAATCCGAATGCTTTTCTTATGGCTGAGGTTTACAATCCAAAAGAATACCGAAACTATATTAAGCAAGGAAAAATGGATTACCTGTATGACAAAGTGGAAACTTATGATCATTTGAAAGCTGTGATTCAGGGTAATGCAATGCCGGATCCGTTGAGTGAAATTCAGGAAGGCATGGGCGATATCGAACACCATATGCTACATTTTTTAGACAACCACGACGAACAACGTTTGGCCAGTCCCGAATTTGCGGGAACGCCCGAAAAAGGAAAGCCACTGATGGTGGTTTCGGCTACGATAAGTTCGTCACCAACGATGATTTATTTCGGACAGGAAGTAGGCGAGGCAGGCAATGAAGATGCCGGTTTTGGGAAACGTTCGCGTACCAGTATTTTTGATTATGTTGGCGTTCCAAGTCACCAGCGTTGGATGAATGGCGGTTTGTTTGACGGTGGTAAATTAACACCGAAAGAAAAGGAACTCCGTGATTTTTATTCCCGCCTATTGAACTTTACTTTGAAAAGCGATGCGCTGACCGGGAAGTTTCAGGAAATACAAACGATTAACAGAAATGAAACACCCCAATATGCACCGGGATTGTATTCTTATGTTCGTTATACAGACAAAGAGAAACTAATTGTGGTGGCCAATTTCTCCTGGGTAACTTCGAGTACGATTCAACTTAGGGTGCCCATGGAAGTCTTAAAGAAATGGATGCTTAAATCGGGCGATTATACTTTGACCGAACAATTGTATGGCGGAAAATACATGATGCGGATTGAGAATGGTGTTGGTTTGATAAAGCTAACGGTTAAACCAAGCCAGTCGCTGATTCTTAAATTGGAATATTAAAAACAAAACCCCTTTCGATTGAAAGGGGTTTTTGCTTATTTTTCTTTTATGGGTTTAGCCTTTTGTTTTAATCACATCACGTACAAAGGTGAATGACGGAGCATATTTTGTAAAATTAGAATGTTGAGAGATGTTCACATCTTTTTTTACGGAGCAATAGATGACGTCGAGTACATTTTCATAATTAGGAATTACAATTACATATTCCTTATCAAGAATAAATGCTTCTTTTGTTTCCCAATATCGTTTCATGGTTGAAAAATCGGTTATGCGACCAAAAATAATGGCATCATTTTCCTTAAATGTCGCCGGGCGGTATGATCCAACGAGCATTGTTCTTCCACTGATTTGGGCAAACACAGAAAAATTATCCTTTATTTTACTTGAAATCCGGATTTTTCCGTCCTCAACTTTAGGCGTTATGGTATCTGTCTTAGTCACAAAAAAAATCCGAACATTTTCAATGGAAGCTTCGGTATTGTTTTCATAATATTTGACGATAATTTTCTTTTGCGCAAACGAAAAACTACAGCAAAACAGTAAACAGGTTAATAAAATTCTTCTTGAAAGTAATAGGTTCATAGGTCTTTTTAAAAAGTTACAGAGTTCGGGAAATGCTTTGGCGAATGTAGGAAAAAATTGTTTCTCATAATACTATTTATCCAATATCGGAAGGTATTCCCGCCACGGACCTACTTCGATCTTATATTGTTTTGCCATAACCCGGCATATTTGAGCGATATGGCCTAAATCATGGGCTACCCAAGTGGCTAATAAATGCTGCAGCGTCACGGTTCCAAAGACCGGATGAATTCCGGCTTGCTGCAAATCTTCCGCGCTTATGTTTTTAGATTTTAAGATTGCTAAATTCTCTTTGCGCAACTGTTCAAACTCTTCCAGCAATTGCAAAATGGTTTTCCCTTTGCTTTCTTCGAATTGGGCAAAGCGGTCAAATGGCGCAAAAGTCTTGGCAGCGGAATTGGAAAGTATGATTTCGGTGCGGACAATCCAGTCGGTTTTTTCCCCGTGAATCAAATGTCCCATCACATCGAATGGGCTCCAGGTATTTTCTCCTTCATTGTTTTGTATCCAATCATGGCTGATGCCGTTTAAAAGTGAGTTTAAAACCTGCGGTGTGCGTTCGAGGATTTCTATGGAATTGGTTAGATTGAAGTTCATAAATTGATTTTAATTTTTTTTATCCTTTGACATAAGCGAGTTTCTCCGCCACTTTTCCATCGGTTACTTTAAAGACATCTACGCCTCGCAAATGCCAGGGTTGTCCGTCTTTCATTTTGCGGTACACCCAGCGCACCACACAGCGGTTTTCAGTAGCGAAAATCTCTTCGGCCTCAAAATGGGCATCCGGACTATTGATGAAAAACTTCTTCCAGTATTCACGGACTGCAGCTGCACCTTCCAAACGGGTTCCATCGGGCATTGGCGCAGTATTTTCAAACACACAGTCTTCGGTCATCCAGCGCATCACTTCGGCGGCATCGTGACGGTTAAAGGCGGCGTTGAAATTTTCTATTACACTAAGGGTTTTTTCGGTTTCAGTCATTGTGGTTGGGTTTAGTGAATTGCAACAACTAAGATACAAAAGAGTAGTGTATCTGAAAAGAAAAAACAAAACCCTTTCTGTGGGAAAAGGGTTTTGCTAAAGACCTAACCTCTTTTAAAATGGGTTAGGTTAATTGTTTAAAGGGGTATGCTTATTCCGCCCGGTAAATGTCTTTCAATTTATCATCAAACAATCTTGTCCATTGTGAGGAATGGACAGGTGCTTTGTTTGATTTTGTCTTTTCCATTTTTTACTTTCCTTAATTATGATTTATCCTTTTTGCCCTCTTTTGATTTGGCTTCTGCTTGGTCTTCATAAACAGACCAACTCATAATACCGTTTTTAGGAAATGTTGCTCTATCTATTTCTGCTTTGCGCTCTGCACTCAAGGCTTTGTTGTTTTCTTGAACGGTTTTTTCTGTTCTATCAGTTCCTTCCGCTTTTTCATCAAGTAAGCCATTGGTTTGTTGCACATGTTCAATCGGATTGTGTATAAATTTCCATTCTTCATTCATCTCCGGACTTTTACCTTCATTCCAAGGGCCGAAGTGTTCTTCGCCATTAGACATGTTGAAATATTTGTTGCTGTATCGTGGATCACTTTGTAAAATACCCGGCGGGAAATTGGGTTGAATATTGTCTAACGCTGCTTGAAACATCTGAAAGTGTGCCACTTCTCGAGTCATTAAATAGCGCAAAGATTCTTTGACATATATATCATCGGTAAATTTCATTAGGTTTTCGTAAACCATTTTGGCACTGGTTTCGGCACCAATATTCAAACGAAGATCAGCTGTTAAATCGCCCATTCCCATAATATAAGTCGCACTCCAAGGATTTCCTACACTATCGGTTAGAGTTGGCGTACCGCCGCTTACTAAGAAGAACTGCGGATTGATCATGGCTTCGTGTATGTAGTTTTCTTTTGCCGCTTTTCCATCCAACACTAAGGTTAAATCAGATTCGTCGGCAGCATTTTTTAATTCACCGTTGACGCCTGTGAGCAGCATTTGAACTGTGGCGCCTACGATTTCAAGATGGCTAAATTCTTCGGTGGCAATATCCATTAGCATATCATAGACTGCCGGATTTGCTTTTCGGCAACCAAACGCCTGAACAAAATATTGCATGGCTGCTTTGAGTTCTCCATTGGGTCCGCCAAACTGCTCGAGGAGTAATTTTGCGAAGCGTACGTCGGGTTTTGAAACCCTGGCATTGAACTGTAATTCTTTTACATGATGGAACATAATTATATATTTTTTAGAGCTTGAGCAACATGTAAAAAGTTTATCACCCAATGGTTATATCACAAAAGTATTGCGTTTCATCAAGGGGAGTGTGATATAATTGTGGTCAAGATTTATATGATTCCTACTTTCGGTCTAATAGAAAAATAAATAAAAGTTTTGGTTAAAGCACAGGTTGATTGTCAAATAGCTCCAAGACTTAGTCATCGATGTAAACCAGTATTCGCAGTTGTTTTTGAATGCAGGTTGAGTCTAATTCCTAATTAACCTTAAAAGTAATTTTACAACATATAAAAATAGTTATACAACAGTTAAACTGCTGATAGCTATAAATTTGCCTTGTGGATTTTATGCATAAATCCAATCGGGTTATTATAAAAAAAATAGGGGAAATGCAGAAAACAGATAAAATACTTAAAGAACAATATGTACCGAGTGCTGAATTTTACAGCCAAGTAATAGACAGTTTACAGGATTACTCCATTTTTACAGTGGATACTAAGTTAAATATTAACAGTTGGAATTCCGGTGCTACACAAATATTTCAATATGAAACAGATGATATTATAGGAAAGCCTTTTGAAACCATTTTTACAGAGGAAGATAAAGAAAAGGACATACCCAAAAAAGAAATTGAAACAGCTTCAAAAAAGGGGCGATCTAAGGATGTAAGATGGCATGTCTGCAAAGACGGAACAACATTTTATGCGGATGGTTTAGTATTTCCGTTGAAGGACAACAAAAACGAGACCATAGGGTTTGTAAAAATATTGCGGGATATCACGGCCAAAAAAGCAGCAGAAGATGCTGTTAAGAAGTATGCCAAAGAACTCGAAGAACTTAATGCACACAAAGAAAATGTGCTGGCCATTTTGTCTCATGATTTAAGAAGCCCCTTGGCAGCGATTATCCAAGGTGTTGAATTTTTGGAATTAAATATTGATACCATGGAAACTCCTTTTGTCAAAGAGTTGCTGCAGGAATTCCAGAAAGCGGTCGTAAATGAACTGGAGATGTTGGATTATTTGGTAGAATGGGCCAGGATAAAATATGCAGCCGAGGCCTTTGCTCCGACAGAAATCCAACTGATAGAGTATGTTGAAAAGGTTTTTAAATCCTTGAAAGAAAGTGCGGCCATCAACATGATACATTTGCACAATCAAATTGAAGAACACAATAAAGTGTTTGCCGATGAGAAAATGCTGATTTCCATTATCCAGAATATAGTTTCCAATGCCATAAAACATTCACATAAAGGCGGACAAATCACTTTATCGGCTAAAAAAGGTTACGGAATGATGATTGTGGAAATAAAGGACACCGGCACCGGAATGTCAAAAGAAACACAGGATACACTATTCACCCCACAGGTAAAATCGCTCTCCAGGGCGGTAGAAGAAAAGCAGGGAATGGGTATCGGCCTGTTACTGGTAAAAGGTTTCCTCGAAAAAAACGGAGGCCACATATGGGTGGAAAGTACCGAAGGAAAAGGCTCTTCCTTTTATTTTACCTTACCTCTCAATAAGCCTGCAGATAAAATGGATGTTTTTGGTGAAGTCAAGACTGATGACAGTAGATAAACTTGGTTTTGCCTCGAAGCTCGTTTTAAAGTTTGGAAATGCTGGAAAGTTGGTTTTTTGAGGGGTTTTGGGGGTACGAAAAGCACGGATTGCAAATCCGCGCCATCGGGTTTTAAATTATTATGTTTTAAAGTTACTGTTCTATAAACTTGTAAATATTTAAATAGCCTTCGATGCCCTTTTTAAATCACTATTTTAGAACTTCAACAATCCCGATTATGACAGCAGCTATCGTCAAAAAGAATAGCAAAGGCAGAAATACATTTAATGTCGCTTTTGCCATCGAAATTTTTTGAATCACAGACAATCCGATGATAAACATGATAAGACTGTAAACACTAAGCAGGATTTGTAACGCCAATGAAATGTAAAAAGCAAAATACTCAAATGAATAATCGACTATAAATATGGATGACTGAAACATTTGATTTTCAAAAATTATGATTTGGAATAACAACACAACGAGCGAAGTAATCAAAGGAACTGAAGCATAGGCTATAATTTCAACAACATTTTTAGTCGAAATTTTACTGTTAATCCAGCCACTGGTCCAACTCACTAAAGCGGCATATATATAAAATGACAGCCATCCAAGCAAGGCTCCCATAATTACCGAAAATAAAATTACGCTTCCAAGCTCCCATTTATCGCCAAGATTCTTAACCATGGCTCGGTCAAATGAGCGTTCAATACCAGCCAGCATCAATAAAATGATAATATGATTTTGATTTTTTACTGAAGAAAAATCGCTAAAAAAATCCCGAGGATGTAAAATCAATTTTTGTAACATGCACTTATTTTTTGATTGATATTGAATTGTATTTTCACAGAAGCTAATGTAATATAAAATAGCACAAAAAAGGAAATTGTTAAAATTAAAAAACCCTCTCATCACTGAAAGGGTTTCTATATTATCTCGTAATCGTCTGTTTCCTATCTGGTCCAACCGAAACAATCTTGATTGGTACTTCGACTTCTTTTTCTATGAATTCGATATAGGCTTTTAATTCTGCCGGTAAGCTATCAAAAGTAGTCAAACCGGTTAAATCCTGTGCCCAACCTTTGAATTCGGTGTAAATTGGCGTTACGTTTTCTTCTTCGATATTATAAGGCAAATGGTGAATCACTTCGCCTTTGTAGTTGTAAGCGGTAGCCACTTTCAAGGTATCAAAGCCCGAAAGCACATCGCCTTTCATCATCATCAATTGGGTTACGCCGTTGATTTGGATCGCATATTTCAAGGCTACTAAATCCAACCAGCCGCAACGTCTTTTTCTTCCGGTTACTGAGCCAAATTCGTTTCCTACTTTTGCCATCACATCACCATCTTCACCAAAATCTTCCGTAGGGAATGGTCCCGAACCTACACGCGTGGTGTAAGCTTTGAAAATCCCATATACTTCCTTGATTTTGTTAGGTGCAATACCAAGTCCGGTACAAGCTCCGGCAGCGGTAGTATTGGAAGAAGTGACAAAAGGATACGTCCCGAAGTCCACATCGAGTAACGAACCCTGAGCGCCTTCACAAAGAATAGATTTACCTGCTTTTTGGGCTTGTGCCAAATATTCTTCGCTGTCGATAAAGTTTAATTTTTGCAAATCCTGAATTGCTTCAAAGAATTCTTTTTCCAGTTCCGGTAAATTGTATTGGATAGCTACATCATAGAAAGCAATCATGGCTTCATGTTTGTCAGCCAAAGCTCTATATCTTTCCTTGAAATCAGCCAATTCGATATCGCCTACACGCAATCCGTTACGACCGGTTTTGTCCATATACGTTGGGCCAATTCCTTTTAAGGTCGAACCAATTTTGGCTTTGCCTTTGGCCGCTTCAGAAGCTGCATCCAGCAAACGGTGTGTTGGCAAGATTAAATGCGCTTTGCGCGAAATGATGAGTTTTGATTTTAAATCGAGGTTGAATTTCGCCAGGCCATCGATTTCACTTTTGAAAACTACCGGGTCAATTACGACACCGTTCCCGATAATGTTAATGTTATTGCTGTGAAAAATCCCGGATGGAATAGTTCTCAAAACGTGTTTGATGCCATCAAATTCTAAAGTGTGTCCGGCGTTTGGTCCGCCCTGAAAACGAGCAATAATGTCGTATTTTGAGGTAAGTACGTCAACTATTTTTCCTTTTCCTTCGTCGCCCCATTGTAATCCGAGTAGTAAGTCTACAGTCATTGTGTTGTATTTAATTGTATTGTTGTAGTTGTTGTTTTATTGGCCACCAGTTACGATGAGTTCTAATTTAGATTTTACAGCTGCTTCCCAGTTTACCATTTTTTGAAGATACTTCAGGGAATTTTTATCCTTTATAAACTTATCTTCAAGCGTTATTATCGGTTCACTCTTTGTTGCATATTCATTGATATTAATATTGCCAATGTATGTTATTTCTCCTTTTTTTACTTCAAAAGGAATGGAAAATCCCGTTAAATCGTTATCCATTCCATCATACAAAACTCCCAGAGCGACGAGCCTAAGCATTGGAATGTCATATTGCCCGGGTGGTTTTTCGAATGCAAAAAGATAGGTGCGACCTTCGTCAATTTCACCATTATGCTTTGTTTTGAACGGCTGTGGTTGGAGGTATATTTTACCAAAGCTTTTCCACTTTCCATCCTTCAAACGTTTTATCCAAAGCACATATCCATCAAATTGCATTTTAGCTTCAGGAAATGTTATGCTTCCGAAAACCAATCCGTTTTCGCTGTAATCCTTGTGAAATCTAATAGGTTCATCAGGGAGTAACTGCGCATGGCAGTTTGCGGAAAAAAATAAAATAATTAAGAATAAAAATAAAAGGCGTTTGTGTAATTGCATAGTGGCTATTTTCTATTCTTTTTTATTGGCATAGAAATACAAAGAATGATTGTGGATATTAATCCCAAAAATTTCTTCGATGGTTTGTTTGATGGTTTGTATTCTCGGGTCACAAAATTCTATCACTTCACCGGTATCGGTCATGATAATGTGATCGTGCTGTTTATCGAAATACGATTTCTCGTAATGTGCCTGGTTTTGCCCAAATTGATGTTTGCGAACCAAACCACAATCCAGCAAAAGCTCAATGGTGTTATATAAAGTCGCACGAGATACGCGATAGTTTTTGTTTTTCATCTTGATATACAAATTCTCGATATCAAAATGTTCTTCACTATCGTAAATTTCCTGAAGAATTGCGTAACGCTCAGGCGTTTTGCGATGTCCTTTGTTTTCCAGATATATCGTAAAAACGTTTTTTACGATCTCTTGATTTTTAGTATTATCGGATGCAATTAATGTCATGGGACAAAGGTAATTTTTTTGTTTAAGGTTTCAAAGTTTTTAGCGTAGTAAAGTAGTTAAGCTACTGAGTTACTAAGTGGTTTCACTGTTTTTCGAGTTTGTCCATCGTTTTGGCAATTCGGGTGATTTTCTCGTCTTCGGTTTTGGCGGAGAAAATCCAGTCAGTGATTTCTTTTTTCAGTTTTTCCGGATAAGCCTCGAACCGTTGCAGCAGCTTCGGTTCTTCACGAAGGCAAACAAGGAAATCTTCCGGGATTACCATCTGTGGTTCATCAAGGAATAAGACTAATTTTACGGTATCGCCCTGTTCTTTTTTGATGGCTTTCCTGATTTCGGCCTTTACTGCAAGGAAGGTGCCTTTTTTCATTGCCCAAATATGAAAATCCTTTAGTTCGTAGTCGTCAATAAAACCGCGGACGCGCACCGTGCTGTTCTTTTTTTTCGGAAGATGCGTCATGACAGGCATCGTGATAAAGGTCCAGCTGCCTTTGGTTTCCGGTTTTTCCAAAACGCAATAATCATCAAAGATAGGCTGATCCATTATCTAAAACTAATTCGTATAAACCCGTGTTACTTTATCTACACCATCAATCTTTTTGATATTGTCGATGAGTTTTTTCAAAATGTTATTATTCTGTACAATTACGGCAACCTGTCCGTTAAAAATTCCGGCTTCACCGCTGAGGGAAATACTCTGAATGTTAACGTGCATGTTATTCGAAATTACTTTGGTCAATTCATTGGTCAAACCTAAACTGTCCATACCGGTAATTTTCAGAATGGCTTTGAATTCCTGTTGGGAAGAGTCAATCCATTTGGCCTGCATGATACGGTAAGCGTAATTGGACTGCAGTGTGATGGCATTGGGACAATCTCTTTTGTGTACTTTAATGCCTTCGTTGATGGTAATGAATCCGAATACGTCGTCACCCGGAATTGGGTTACAGCAAGAAGACAATTTATAATCCAATTTGTCCTGTTCGGTGCCAAAAACAAGCATGTCAAAATTTTTGCTCAGCTCTTGTTTGTTGATGTCTTCCGGCATTGAACTTGGCGAACGCTTGATTTTATTCTTAAAGAAATTCATCAAAGTGTTGCTTTTCTGTGCGGCGAAATCTTTTAGTTGTTGGTTTTCAATCGACCCGATTCCGGCACGGTAAAACAAATCGAGACTGGTTTTGAGCCTGAAGAAATTCACCAATTCATTGACTACCTGTTCATTCAAAGTAATCTTCAAATGTTTCATTTTTCGGGTCAACAGTTCTTTTCCGTCTTCGGCAATTTTCTTGGTGTCTTCGTTGAGTACGTTCCTGATTTTATTTTTGGCTCTCGAAGTCGTCACATAATCAAACCAGTTGATAGTTGGTTTCTGATGAACAGAGGTAATCACTTCAATTTGGTCACCGCTTTTCAATTCGTGGTTCAGTGGCACTAACTTTCCGTTGACACGCGTTCCGCGGGTTTTGATTCCGATTTCGGAGTGAATGCTAAAGGCAAAGTCGAGCGAAGTTGCACCTTTGGGTAAGGATTTGATTTCTCCTTTGGGCGTAAAGACGAAGATTTCCTTCGCATACAGATTCATTTTGAAATCTTCCACAAAGTCGACCGCATTGGTTTCCGAACTTTCCAAGGCTTCCTTCAACAAGTTGAGCCAGGTGTCCAAACCGCTTTCTTCAGTGGCGCCTTGTTTGTATTTGTAATGCGCTGCGTATCCTTTTTCGGCGATTTCATCCATGCGTTCGCTTCGTACCTGAATTTCCACCCAACGACCTTTTGGTCCCATCACGGTAATGTGCAAGGCTTCATAACCGGTTGATTTTGGTGACGAAATCCAGTCGCGCAAACGACTCGGACTCGGGCGATAATGATCGGTAACAATGGAATAGATTTTCCAGGCGAGAAATTTCTCGTCATGTAAATTGGATTTGTATATAATGCGGAGGGCGAACTTGTCGTATACTTCGTCAAAAGTAACATTCTGAGCTGCCATTTTTCTGCGGATGGAGTAGATGGATTTTGGTCGGCCTTTCATCGTGTATTCCACACCTTCTTCGTCCAATGATTTTTTTAAGACATCAGAAATGGTTTTGATGTAGGCATCTTGTTCTTCCTTGGTTTCTTTTATTTTGCTGACAATATCGCCGTAAACATCGGGCTCGGTATATTTCAACCCTAAATCTTCAAGCTTGGTTTTGATATTGTACAATCCCAAACGATGGGCGAGTGGCGCATAAATGTATAAAGTTTCCGAAGCAATTTTTACCTGTTTGTAATCAGGCATCGAATCCATGGTTTGCATGTTGTGCAAACGGTCGGCAATTTTGATTAAAATTACGCGAACATCATCGTTCAGGGTCAATAGCATTTTGCGGAAATTTTCCGCCTGCATTGAGATGTTCATGTCTTTTTTTACCTGGGAAATTTTGGTCAAACCTTCTACCAAATGCGCAATCTTCGGATTGAACATTTTTTCGATTTCTTCCAAAGTGACGTCGGTATCTTCAACCACATCGTGCATTAGGGCAGCAGCGATGCTTGTAGCACCCAAACCAATTTCGGAAGCGACTATTTTGGCCACACCAATAGGATGGAATATATACGCTTCACCTGATTTTCTGCGTTGGTCTTTGTGTGCATCAACAGCCACATCAAAGGCTTTACGAATCAATTTCTTGTCTGAGTCTGTTAGCGTTTGGTAACTTATGCGAAGTAATTCTTTGTATTCTCGGGCAATAGCTTTTTTTTCTTCTTCTAAATCAATTTCAATCATAGCATGTTCATTCAATCCTTAAAATTAGGAATAACTAATGAGATGTGCAAATCATTATGGTAGCGTTTTTCTCTTTTAATTTAGCCTGCTGAAATCCAAATCATGGAAGTCATAACTAAAATCTGTCAGCGGCGAAATGGCTTTCATGGTAAAGTGATTGACGTTTCCGTTGGCATCCAAATCAAAGAAAATATGCGAATCGGCATTAAAGCTTCTGACGTTCCATTTGACCACAAAATTCTGGTCTTTGTAAAAGAAAATCTCACCAATCAATCGTTTGGATCGCTTGGAAGCAAAATACAATTTGCCTTTCTTTTCAAAAATGGTTACTTCTCCAAACCAGTTGTCGTTATAGGTTCCGGTATATTTTTTAGTGTCAATTTTGATTTTGGCTGCCCCGTTCTGAGTTACTTTTTTCCACACTTCCTCGGTTACCATATCAGCATTGTCCTCTTTTAGTCTTCTTTCTTCACCGAAATAAGCCAAATGATCAAATTTAGGTAAGCCCAGATAACTATCTTTGATGGTATTTGAGATGACATTAAACGCGGTTCCGTTTTGCTGATTGGTTAAAACAATAATGCCCAGTTGCACATCGGGAATCATGATGGTTTGTGTCACGATACCATCTAAACCACCGGTGTGTGATACCTGAAGATGCCCGTTGATGTCTTCCAATCGCCATCCCAAACCATAGTTCCTGAAATTGGAGGAATAGGGATAAGGCTTCGGTAATGGTAAGATGGTTTGCGGTGTCCACATTTCTCTCCATTGGGATTCACTGAAAAGCTGTTGATTGTTGCCATATTTTCCTTTGTTCATCTGCACGATCAGCCACTGGCTTAAATCATTTACTGAAGCATATAAACCGGCGGCGGCATCAAAAATATGATTGGTATATCTTGGCACAATTTCGAGTTTTCCGTTGGTTGGAACATGCGGAACAATAGTGTTGGTCGTATCTTTTAATCTTTTCCATGAGGCCGCACTTTTATTCATACCGATGGGTTTCATCAGGCGCTCTTCGACAAAATCACACCAAGATTTTCCAGAGACTTTCTCTATGACTTCACCGGCAATCACATACAGTAAATTGTCATAATCGTATTTGGTTCTGAAACCCGAAACCGGTTTTAAATATTGGATGTTTTTGACAATATCTTTAGGTGTAAAGTCATGTCCATCGGGCCAAATCATCAAATCACCGGCGCCTAATCCGAGTCCGCTTTTGTGGGTTAATAAATCACGAATAGTGAATTCATTGGTCACATAGTCATTGTACATTTTGAATTCGGGAAGGTATTTTTTGACCTTATCATCCCAATTTATTTTCCCTTCATCAACCAGAATAGCCAATGCTGAAGCAGTAAAAGCTTTACTGTTGGAGGCAATGCCAAACAAAGTATTGGCATCCACTTTTTGTTGGGTTTTAATATTGGCTACACCATAACCTTTGGCAAAAACCAGTTTTCCGTCCTTGACAATTCCTACGGCAATCCCCGGAACGTTAAAGGTTTTGAGTGTGTTCTCAACCAAAACATCGACTTCTTTTTCTGTAATTTGGGCATTAATAGTAAAGCTTACCAATACCACCAGCAACGATAACCTCAATTTGCTGCATCCATTCCCTAACGCTTGTGTCATAAATTTAAAATTTTTATTCCGCTACGCTCCATACAATTCGCACTTCGCGCTCGGGTTATTTTAAAACCCTCTTTGTCTTTTGGCTTCAAAAATCAATATCGCAGTAGCAACCGAAACATTCATGCTGTCGATTTCACCCTGCATCGGGATAATGATGTTTTGAGTGGCTTTGTCACGCCAAAGTTGAGATAGTCCTGTGGCTTCCGTGCCAACGACCAATGCGGTAGGTAAGGTATAGTTTTGGGTATGGTATGCTGTTGAATTTTGCAGCGTTGCGCTGTAAAAATGGATATTGTTTTTTACTAAATACGTAATTACTTCTTCGGTGGATGCGGATGCTATTTGATTGGTAAACAAACAGCCAACACTCGAGCGGACAATATTCGGATTGTATAAATCGGTTTTTGGATTGGCAATGATAACGGCATCTACCTTGGCGGCGTCACAAGTGCGCAGCATAGCACCGATATTGCCTGGTTTTTCAATGGCTTCCATGACCACAATCAATGGGTTTTTCGGAAGTTTTAAATCAGAAAGCGCTAAGGCTTTGATTTTGGCTACAGCCAAAATCCCTTCTGTCGTATCACGATAAGCCAGCTTTTGATAAACTTCTTTCGATATTTCGATTACTTCTGAATCCTTGAATTTTTTGATTTGTGTTTCGGAAATTAGTTCAGGAAGAAAAAGAATGGTCTCCAATTCGTAGTTTCCTTTGATAGCCAATTCAATTTCGCGCAGCCCTTCAATTAAAAAAGTCCCCGATTGTTTTCTGGCTTTGGCTTTTTCCTGTAACAGAACCAAAGATTTGATAAAAGGATTTTGAGCGCTTGTGATTTGTTTCATTATGGAGTTGTAATCCTAAATTAACAGGACAAAATTACAAAGATTTTCTTATTAATGAACTAAATACAAATAACCGCTCAGAGGTTGGGGATAATCTGGGTCGTTTAAGTATAATAAATAAAAGTAAGTGCCGTCAGGAGCATTTTTTGTTCCCATTCCTTCTTTGATATAACCATCCCATTTTTCAGTTTGCTGGCTTCCTGTCCAAACTAATTTACCCCAACGATTATAAATCTCTATTTTATAATTCAGGAAGATATTTTGTAAACCAGCGATGGTAAAATGATCATTTCGGTTGTCATTGTTAGCCGAAATAAAATTATAAACTGTGGGCGGACAATTTCGGGTAGTCAGCATAAAAGAAGTGGTTGCATAGCAATTGGCATTGTCCAATCGGATAAAAATTTCTTTGGGAGTGGTTACCGCAACATAATTTGAAGTGTCTAAAATGGGGTTGATACCATTGTTGGCATCCTCTAAGGTTTCGTAAAAAGCAGCACTGTCTTCAGGGTCTGTTTTGACCAAAGCTTCATAAGATGAAAAATTAAAAGTCCCTTGGGTAAATCCTTCGTTGCAGGAAAGCAAATTTTCCAACGGATTAAAAGTAGGAGAAGTGCCCAGTGCTTCACTAACTGTAAAGGAATTGTTGGTTTCAATTAATTCATTGACTACACCCGTGCCATCGCCTTTATCATCTACAACAAAATTGATATTGAAATTATCCGGAATGGTGTCAGGTAAAACAATCGTAGTCTGCAAACTAACAGAGCCGTCAACTGGAATGGCTACTAAAGTTTCAATCACATCGATCAATTGGCCATTGATATAAATTGAAACCGGTGTTTGTTCGGGAAGCGGACCGGTACAATTCAAATTAGAAACGGTATAATTCACCACAATTGTTCTGGAATCACATTGTTTATTGACCGAATCTATAATTACTGTTCCATCAGGAATTTGACTGTTCAGCTTGGTAACTACGGTATTAATCATTACAAAATCCTGAGTGGAAGTAAGCGATATTTCAGCACTGGTGTCACCAACAGCAATGTGGTCCTGTATGTCATAAACATCCAAATCCATATTGTATAAAGTGGTACTTCCGGTAAAGGAATTACTTCCATTGAAAACATTACTCGAAGGATTCTGAGCATTGCTCAACAAATCACCATTAATCCTGAATTGTTCTGTAGAAAGAAGCGAATCTCCTTCCCAAGCCAGAAAACCTACTTTGGAATTAAGATTGTCAATTACATTCAAATTGTCGAGCGTGATGGACAATTCATTAGGAACACCTTGTAATCCGTCATAAACATTAATCTGATTCAACGGTAAGGCATCATTTTTATAGACAATGACAATGGCCCAACCCGCAAAATTAGTTCTTCTTTGTAAATGTAATTCTTCAAAAGCAGAAATGTCAAGGTCAGATAGTGTATAAGTTCCATTTCCGGTACTTTGAACTAAGGCTGTAACATCTTTAAACGCACTAAAATAGGTGAACACAAATTCATTTAGCAGTATACTGTAAGTAAAGGTTCTGTCGGGTGTAATTGTGGTTGTGTTTAATGTGACATTAAAATCACCATCGCCGCTTCCGGCCCAATATAAATAGGCTTTTTCAATGACATCAGTTGGGTTTAAATTCATAGTTGCCGATGAAGAAGTAACGGTCACCGGGCTAAAAATTGTATTGTTTTCCTGGGTGTTCATCGTATTCCCGAAAAAGGTAAAATCATACTTTCCGTTGAACTGCTCGTATAGGGTAATATCCTGACTGCTCATACAGTAAATGTTGAGTAACAGGGCAATAAAACACAGCAATTTCCGTTTAGAATTCAAGGCTAAATTGAATTTAGTAGGCTAAAAATAAGTAAATATTTTGGATTTCTTATTTTTTGTATAGTGAATGCTATTAAAAAATAAATGTTTAATTTTCCAAAGTCTAAACCCAACCCGTGAAAAACTATACTGTAAGACGCTATCATTCGGACGATGCTGCCCTTTGGAATGCTTTTATCAGCAGTGCCAAAAACGCTACTTTTTTGTTTCATCGCGATTTTATGGAATACCATTCCGATAGGTTTCAGGATTATTCCCTGATGGTTTTTGACGAAGAGAAATTGTATGCTGTAATTCCGGCTCATGTCAAGGACAATCAGCTTTTTTCTCATCAGGGATTGACTTATGGCGGTTTTGTTTTTGAAGCCAAAATAAAATTGGGAGAAGTCATTGCCATTACTAAATCAGTCCTTGAATTTCTTCACCAAAATCAATTTGACCGGTTTCAGCTGAAATTAATACCGGGCATCTATAATTCCTTTTTCTCTGAGGAAATTGAGTATGCTTTATTTTTGACTCAGGCCCAATTAATCAGAAGGGATTGTTTATCGGTTATTGAGCTTATGAAGCCATTTTCTTTCACGAGATCAAGAAGTGCAAATGTCCGACGCGGAGAAAAAAATGGTTTAACTATTAAGGAAGAATTGAAGTTTGAGCTTTTTTGGAACGAAATTCTGATTCCAAACTTAGACAGAAAGCGCAATGCCAAACCGGTGCATTCGGTTGAAGAGATAATTAAACTCCAACAGAAATTCCCCAAAAACATCCGCCATTTCAATGTGTATCACCAAGATAAAATTGTGGCTGGAACCACCATTTTTATTACGGACACGGTTGCACATCCACAATACATTTCGGGAAATGAAGACAAAAATGAATTGGGCAGCCTCGATTTTTTATACAATCATCTGATTATGGATGTTTTTAAGGATAAAATTTATTTTGATTTTGGTCCATCACACGAAGATGACGGGAAGAAAATCAGCGAAGGAATTTTGTTCTGGAAAGAAAGTTTTGATGCTAAAACCACGGTTCAGGATTATTACGAAATAGAAACAGCCCATTATACCCTGTTAGAAAACGTTATGATATGATAAAATTCCTCGACTTACATAAAATCAATTTGCCTTATCAAGCCGCATTTCAGGAAAAAATGCAACAGGTCTTGGATAAAGGCTGGTTTATTTTGGGCAATGAAGTCAAAACATTCGAACGTGATTTTGCCCAATATAGCGGCACGAAATATTGCATCGGTGTCGGCAACGGATTGGATGCCATGGTCTTGATTTTCAAAGCCTATATCCAGCTTGGGAAATTGCAAAAAGGCGATGAGGTCATCGTTCCGGCAAATACCTATATTGCCAGTATTTTAGCCATATTGCAGGCCGATTTGGTTCCGGTTTTGGTGGAACCAAAATTGGAAACCTACAATCTCAATCCCGATTTAATTTCCGAAAAAATAACCTCCAAAACCAAAGCCATTTTACCAGTTCATTTATACGGACAATTGGCCGAAATGGATAAAATAAATGCGATAGCCAAACAGCATAATTTGTTGGTAATTGAAGATTCAGCCCAAGCGCATGGCGCAAAGTCAGCAGCAGGATATTCGGGTAATTTGTCTCATGCCGCAGCGTTTAGCTTTTATCCCGGGAAAAACCTGGGTGCACTGGGTGACGCCGGTGCGATTACAACCAATGATGAAGCGTTGGCCAAAATCCTTTTTGCTTTGCGGAATTATGGTTCGGAACAAAAATACTACAACGAATTTATCGGTGTCAATTCTCGTTTAGACGAATTGCAAGCCGCTTTCCTGAATGTGAAATTACCTCATTTGGATGCGGGAAACGAATTGCGAAAAAATATGGTTAAACGCTATTTGGCTGAAATCAAAAATGACAAAATCACTTTGCCATATTGGAATAAATCAGATGATCATGTGTTTCATTTGTTTGTCATTCGAACAAAAAACAGACAGGATTTACAGGATTATTTGAAGAAAAATAATATTGAAACACTGATTCATTATCCGGTTCCGCCGCACCAACAAAAAGCACTGGCACATTGGAATTCCCTTTCGTTTCCAATTACCGAAAAGATCCATCGCGAAGTGTTGAGTCTGCCTTTGAGTCCTGTGATGACCGAAGAAGAAGTAACACATATAATCACAGTTTTAAATCAGTACTAATGGGAATAAAACATTTCTTTTTTGTCACTTTGCGGATTTGGAAATTCCAATGGATTTCTGATTGCAGCAAGGTTTCGGGGAAACCAAAATTGTTTCATCCTTTGTTATTAAAGGGAAAAGGGAAAATTTCATTTGGCAAGAATGTTCAGATTGGCGTGACAGATTCACCCAATTATTACTCGCATTACACATATTTGGAAGCTAGAAATCCCGACAGCGAAATTGTGATTGGTGATAACGTTTCCATAAACAATGGTTTTTCAGCGGTTGCCTTTTCAAAAATTACCATTCAAAATGACGTTTTGATAGGAGTGAATTGTGCGGTGATTGACAATGACGGTCACCATTTGGATGCTGATAAAAGAAATGAAGGCCAACCTAAATCTGAAGCGGTTCTGATAGGTGAAAATGTTTTTTTAGGCGATAATGTCACTATCCTGAAAGGTGCTGTCATTGGCAAAAATACTGTGATTGGCAATGGCTCCATAGTAACGGGAAATATTCCTGACAATGCCATAGCTGCCGGAAATCCCGCGAGAGTAATTCGAAATTTATAAATTGAAAATACTAAAACATAATACACTTCTGAAAGTCTTGTCGCTGAATTCGATTTCGGTAGCAGTCAGTTTTGTATTGGGTATTGTTTCGGCTAAAATTATTTCGGTTTTTCTGGGAACTTCCGGAATGGCTTTGATGGGCAGTTTCCGAAATTTTGCGACTATGGGCAAGTCGATTGCAACGCTGGGCATCAGTAATTCCATTGTCAAACTTTTTGTCGAAAACAAGGAAGACAAAAAAGAACTTTCTGTTATTTATTCTACTTTTTTCTGGTTGTTTTTGGGTGTTTCAACGGTCTTGGCCATTTTGATTTTGGCTTTTGCCACACCGATTTCCGCTTTTCTTTTTTTTACTGAAAGTCACACAACACCAATTCGTTTCTTCGCCCTCCTGTTGCCTTTAATGGTCATCAATACTTTTTGGATGGCAATTTACAATGGGTTGGAAAAATATAAAAAGATCGTAATCATTCAAATCGTTTCCAATGTCCTGGTCTTTGGGATGACTGCTTTTATGATTTGGCAGGAACAGATTTTTGGCGGATTGCTTTCCATTGCTGTTGGTGAAATCTTAATGGTTATGGTTACGTTTTCCTTTGTCAGTCAGGACAAAAATTCTTTCCGGTTTGATTTGCATAAAATAGTCAGTAAAAAATATGTCGATGTCATCAGGAAATTCTCTGTGATGGCGCTACTGAGTGCTTTTGCGGTGCCGATGACTTTGCTGTTTATCCGAAACAACATAGTGCAGGATTACTCGATTCAGGAAGCCGGAATTTGGGATGCGGTCAATCGATTGTCGAGTTTTTATATGATGTTTTTCAGCTCGGGATTGTCGTTGTATTATATGCCTAAGCTGGCGTCGATTCACACGGAAAGCGAATTTAAAACCGAACTGAAATCCTATTTTAAAGTATTTGTGCCTTTATTTTTCCTAATGTTGGTTGTGATTTATCTGGTCAGAAACTTCATTTTAGGAATTGCGTTTACCCCAGAATTTTCGGGTATCAATGACTTGTTGATTTGGCAATTGGCAGGCGATTTGATAAAAATAATGACCTTGGCTTTTGGATTCCAGATTTTGGTCAAAACCATGATGAAACGCTACTTTCTGGTTGAAATTATTTTTAATGTTTCTTATTTCCTGTTGGCTGTTTTTCTGATGAAAGAGGCTGCAGTAGAAGGTGTTGTTAAAGCCTATTTTTACGCCAATGTTATTGCTTTTGTTTTGGTTTTATTGATGTTCCGCAAGCTGTTTCTCAAGCGTTAGGATTGATTCCAAATTTCAGAATATTTCCCCGCGATTTTTATATAATCGTGCTCACTTTCCACAAATGCCCTGGCTCTTTTTCCGATGGCCTTTATCTCATCCGGATTTTCAATCAGAAATGACAATTGGGCTACCAACTCATCCACATCGGGTTTGGCATTGATGGCGGCTTTTTCAGTCAGATGATAATGTTTTTCAAAAGATTCGCTGGCATTGGTAAAAACCACTTTGCCCTTGGCCATCGCTTCGAGTGCGTTGCTTCCCTGGTCATGGCCATAGAGTTGATCTAAAACAATATGCGCTTGGTTGTAACGGTTGATATAGTCGTTATATGGGATATTTTCGGTTACAAAAACATCAATCCTGTCATCGTATTTTTTCTTAATGATTTCGAGTGCTTTTTCAAAAAAATCATTTCCTTTTTTGAAATAACTTTCGCGGTTAATACCGTGGAAAATCACAATCCGGTCACCGATTTTTAATTCGCTTTTGGGAAACCTGCTTAGGTTAATCGGACTCGGAATCAATCCTAAATATTTAGCTCTGCTCTGTCCGGCTCCGCCTCGGGTGGAATGATTTTGCAACGGAATATGATAATCAATATCGGTGGCAATCACACCCTGAATGTTCTGATAAATGAAATGATGCAGTTTTTCAAATGATTTTGTCCTGAACTTTAAGACATTCGAAAAGTCGGCATCGGCAATTTTTTTAGCCAGATAGGGCTGTACAATTGATGGGTTTTCGGGATGATTGAAATTGTAATCCACATAAACGTAATCGTCACCACAGGACAGCAAAAAGACTTTTTTATTGTGTTTAAAAAGAAAACTTAAAATCTTTTTTTCATATCGGTAATCACAAAAAAAACTGTTTTCATTGATGAGCTGAACTACGTCAAACCCTTGGAAATGTCGTTTATTTTGCTGAAACTGTTTATATGTCAGATAAGAAGAAATGTCAAAACCGGTCAGCCGTAAAACCGCAACTTTTATTTTTTTCAAAATGCCGTAATCCCATTTTTTGACCAAAGGAAAATCAACTGGAAAATCCTTGAAACCATCTTTGAAACCCAAGATAGTCACTTCGTTTTCCAATTGCTGCAAACCTTCTTTTAAGGAATTGTGCAACCGACTGTATTCTCCAATGAGTAAAATCTTCATTATCTTGCTATATTTGATGCAATATAAGTAAGAAATGAAAAACAACAATAAAATAGCTTTAGTTTCCGCTTCCCTTGGTGTTGGCGGTGCTGAGCGTTTTGCAGGCCTGTTGAGTTTTATGTTGCAGGATTTGGGATATGAAGTGCATCACCTGATTATTTTGGATGTTGTAGATTATGAATATCAGGGGAAATTGGTCAATTTAGGTCAGATGTTTGCCAATGAAAAAGGAATTTTCCGCGCGGTCAAAAAAGGGAAATACATTGCACAATATTTAATGGAGAATGAGATACAGCTTGTCATTGACAATCGTTCCCGACCGATGTTGTTGCGCGAGATTTTTACCAAATGGATTTATGGCAAACGCCAAACGTACTTTATGATTCACAGTGCCAATCTGGACATGTATTTGCCCAAGTCACGCTTTTGGGCCAATTATTTATATGCAACTGCCGCTAAGCTGGTTTGTGTTTCCAAAGGAATTGAAAGTTTGGTAAAAGAGCAATACGATTTTAGGAATACAAAAACCATCTATAATCCGATAATAACTGTCGAATCCACGTTAGATAAACCTAATGATTTACCGGAGCAATATCTTTTGTTTTTTGGCCGATTGGAAGAAAAAATCAAAAATTTCACTTTGCTGTTGAAGGCGTTTTCAATCTCTAAGGTTTATGAAAAAGGAGTAAGGCTGATGATCATTGGCGATGGTACCGATAAGGATTTTATTTTGGGTAAAATCAATGGATTGGAATTGAACGATCACGTAGATATATTGCCTTTTCAAAAAGAGATTACAGCCTATGTTCAAAACGCACATTGTACCATTTTAACCAGCTATTTTGAAGGTTTCCCGATGTCATTGGTTGAATCGCTTGCAGCCGGAACTCCCGTAATTTCGGTTGCTTGTAAAACCGGCCCGAGTGAGATCATACAAAATGAAACCAACGGATTATTGGTAGAAAACCACAATGAAAATGCCTTGGCAGAAGCCATCAAAAAACTCTTTGAAAACGAAAGTTTGTACCAAAACTGTAAAAATAATGCGAAGAAAAGTGTAGAACATTTATCTTTGACAACCGTTGCCCAACAATGGCAGGAACTATTAAACGCAAAATGAACAGTATAACCGACATACAAATTCTGGATATCCCAAAAATTCATGATACCCGAGGCAACCTTTCCGTAATTGAAGGCAATGTGATTCCGTTTGCGATGAAACGCGTGTATTATTTGTATGATGTGCCAAGTGGCGCAGAACGCGGCGGTCATTCACATAAAGAGCAGCAGGAATTTTTAGTGGCTTTGAGCGGAAGCTTTGATGTTGTGCTGACAGACGGCCAACAGAAAAAGACAGTTACACTGAATAAGCCCAATGAAGGTTTGTTGATTCCGAATGGGATTTGGCGTGAGCTGGAGAATTTTTCTTCAGGTTCTGTTTGCCTGGTGATTGCTTCGGATGTTTTTGAAGAAGCCGATTATATTAGAGATTATAATGCTTTTTTGTTATCTAAAAACTGATTTCCCGATACCGATTTTGGCTGAGAAATTTTTGAAACCAACCAGAAATTTCAAAACAATGCTTGGCAATTGTAACAGGATTACTTTCTTCCAGCCAATAGTATCCAGATCGATTTGTTTGTAAAGTGATTTTGCCGTTTTAAAATCACCATTCAATTTGCTTTTGATTACTCCCGAGAAGCGATTCAGGTCCAAATAATGTTTTAGCTTTGGGTTTGTCTTTTCTTTGACTGCGTATTTTTCAAATGTATAAGGTTCAAAAAAGTAATTCAGATTACGTGAAACACCACTTTCATCATAAACATATCTGGCCGAAATTTTCCAGATAAATACCACCGGATATTGCAATCCAATGCGAATCCACAATTCGGTATCTTCTCCTTTTTTGATATTGGTGTCAAAATCGCCAACGGTTTCAAAAACACTTTTGTGAATGGCCACACCGGAAGTCCATAACACACATTCTTTCTCGCTGGCCTCAAAGAAATCGACAATTTCAAAATTCGATTTTTTGACAATCGAATAGTTGGCTGCAAATGTTTTATTACCGGTTTCGACTTCAATCGCACTGGCAAAAACCTTTTGCTCAGGGCATTTTCCGATGGTAGATTTTATGGTTTCCAAAAAATGGGGATGCCAAAAATCATCAGCGTCCAGGAAACAAATGAATTCGCTTTCGGCTTTCCCGATACCAAAGTTTCGGGCTATGGCAACACCTTCGTTTTCCTTTGAGAAATATCGGATTCGGTCGTCCTGAAAAGTTTGGATGACAGACTCACTATGGTCTGTTGAACCGTCATTTACAATGATGATTTCATAGTCGGAATAGGTTTGATCCAAAACGCTTTTCAGTGTTTTGCCAACAAATTTACCTTTGTTATAAACTGGTATGACTATAGAAAAATAGGGCATCAGCGTGAATTTAATTGACAAAAATAACCGAGTCGATAAATGTCAAAAATGAAAATTGACGGATTTTTGGAAAGCAGGTTTTTGGTAAATGTTTTTTTGAAAAGCTTGAATAAAAAAGTGGCTAATCCCAACAATTTTAATCTTTCCACTTTTGCATAAACCTTGGTTAGTGAAGTATCATTCGGGTCAATAATTTTTCTGTCCAAAACCTGTTTGAGATTTTGCAATGAACTGTGGAATTTTTCCAGAAAAACCGATGATTTCTCCAAATTGAGATGGAAGGCCGGATTTTCGATATGCGAAATGGGAATATGATTGCTTTTTAGGCCTAAAATAAAAACAATGTCTTCATAACCATAATTGTAAATTTCAGGGTCAAAAGGATGTGCCGTCAACCATTCTTTTCGAATGAGGATATTTGAAATCAAAGTATAGTGATATGGGCTGGTCAATCTTTTTTTCAATGGAATTTCTTCTCTGTTTTTGCCAAAAATCCAGCGCAATACTTCATCATCCTTGGGTTTTTCATCAAAATAAATGATACCGCCAAAAACGGCATCCTTGTCATTCTTCCGGATGCTTCTTAAATAAATTTTGATAAAATTCTTGCTCTTGGGATACATATCGCAATCCATCAGTAAAACCCAGTCATATTGGGCTTTTGCCACTAATGCATTTCGGTTTTGACCGCGGCCTAAATTGGTTTCATTGCGCTCAAATCGGCAGTTTTTCAGTTGGTTGATTTTAGAATTTATTTCCGTATTTTCGTTTATCGGAGAAGCATCATCCTGGACAATGATCTCGAAGTCAATGTTTTCCGAAACAATCTGATTGTACAATTCCTCTACCAATGGTAAAGTGTTGTAATTGTACGTCGGAATTAGGATTGAAATCATTTATAAAAACAGAATTAAATAATACCTTTACAAAGAAATATATTTTTTGGCAATATTAACACTATGAACCGAATTGATTTAGCAAATCTTATTTTTGAGAAGCTCAGGAGTGAAAAAGAAGCGCTTAAGTTTCAATTTCGAAACTCAGATTCCGGCATTGGTTATTTGATCGTAGATGATTTATTGCCTGAGGAAATTGCCGTGAAAATTGCTAAAGTTTTCCCTGAAGCCAGTCAGATGGTGCTAAAGAAAAGCCTGCGTGAAAATAAATATGTTGCCGCTCAAATGGATCTTTATAATCCATTGCTTGAAGAAATCATTTTTGCTTTTCAGGACAAAAGAGTAGTGGAAATCATAGGTGAAATCTGCGATGTTAAACATCCGATTCCCGATGAAAATTTGTATGCCGGCGGTATTTCAATGATGGGAAAAAAGCAGTTTCTTAATCCGCATTTAGACAATTCGCATGATAAGGACCGCAATCTGTGGCGTGTGCTCAATTTGTTGTATTATGTGACGCCCAATTGGGAAGAAGCATACGGTGGCAATTTAGAGCTTTGGCCCAATGGATTAGAGCAGCAACAGATTACCATTCACAGCAAATTCAACCGATTGGCCATAATGGAAACCCATTGTGGTTCGCTGCATTCCGTTTCTCCTGTGGTTCACAGTGATTATCGTCGTTGTGTTTCCAATTATTATTTTGCCCATTCCCCATTGTTGGATTCAGACCGGTTTCACGTGACTTCTTTCCGTGGCAGACCGGAAAATAAAATGGCCGATTTAGTTCTGAGAGCCGATACTTTTTTGAGAATGACATTGCGAAAAGTGTTCAAAAAAGGCATCAAGGAAAATCCGCATGTATACAAGAAAAACAATTAACTTGAGTTCCTTCCTAAAGAAATATCGTTATCATTTATTCATTATTTTGGTGGGTTTGTGCTGTCTGGAAACCCTGAATTTCCTATTGCAGTTGGGCAAACAGACATTGGTTTATCCCGATTGTGATAATTACCTCGAGTCGGCACAAAAAATGTATCACAAATTTACCGGACATTATTACCGGCCGATGGTAATGGCTTTCATTACGGGTATTCCATACCTTTTCGGAAGTTCTGATGCCGGGATTTTCCAATGGAGTTTGTTTGTCAATATATTCTGCTGGCTGGGAACATCAATACTGCTGTTTGAAATTGCCAAGCATTTTGTCAAAGAGAAAATCGCTTTTTGGTTTGCCATTCTTCCGTTTTTTTTATTGGGAAATATCATTTGGAATTTCCACATTCTGACGGAAAACATCTTTGTGTTTTTTATCATGCTGGCTTTTTATTTATTGTTCCAATATTATAAAACGCAACAATTCTGGTTTCTCTCATTGGCCTTGACTTTACTGTTGTCAAGCATGTTGATTAAACCCGGAGCGAAGTTTTTTGCCATTATCATGACTTTGTTTTTTTTCAGGGAAATTTTCAGGAATTACAAGGATAAAAGCATGGTTTTCATTTATGGAAGCTTGCTGATGATTGTTATACAGGTCGTGGGAATGCGTGTGCAATATGGTGATTTTACTATCAGTTATATAGACGGCGTGACGTATCACAATTATATCTGCAGCAAGGCGGAATGTTTTAAGAATGGCAAGGAATACAGTCAGATGAACAATCCAAGGGCAGAATATTTGTTTGGTTTACCTTTTACCGAACAGAAAAGAGTGGCATCGGAAGACATCAAAAACCAGATTACGACTAATTTTCCAAATTTTGTCAAAGCCTATTTTGATGATGTAAAAGAGAATGCCATATCTGGGAATGGCTGTATTGAAGATTTAAAAAACCATGCAAACAGAAGCCACTTTGCGTTTTGGAAATCGTTGGTTTTTGATATCACCAAATGGCAGAACCGTTTGTTTACTTTGTTGGCCGTTTTGCTTTCTGCCTACTTTTTACTAAAGTATTACAAAAAAGAAAAACTATACTTTTTTATAGCATTTTTTATAGTCTATATTATTGTGCTGTCGGGCGTATCTTGTGGTCAGGGCGATAGATTTCACCTAGTGACTTTCCCTTTTGCCATCTTGCTTTTGGCTAAGTTTTTAACTGATAGGAATTGGATTAAACCGTCTTCTGAACCACTTCAAAAATAGTATTGTCTTCGCATTTCAAAGTTTTCGACGGGAATTTCATAATCACCGCATAATCGTGTGTGGACATAATTACCGTTTTACCATTTTCATTGATTTTTTTCAATACGGCCAATACTTCCGCACTGGTTTGCGGGTCAAGGTTTCCGGTTGGTTCATCAGCCAAAATCAATTCAGGGTCATTCAATAAAGCTCTGGCAATCGCTACTCTTTGTTGCTCACCGCCCGAAAGTTGGTGTGGCATTTTTTGCGCAATGCCTCTCAAACCTACTTTTTCCAACACTTCATCAATTTTATTCTGCATGGAAGCTGCGTCAGTCCAGCCGGTGGCCTTTAAAACGAAAAGCAAATTTTCATTGATGCTTCGGTCCGGCAACAATAAAAAGTCCTGAAAAACGATGCCCAGTTTTCTTCTCAAAAACGGAATCTGATCTTCTTTCAGGTTGTTCAAATCATAACCTACGATGTTGCCCTGGCCTTCGGTAAGTGCCAAATCAGCGTAAAGGGTTTTCATAAAACTACTTTTACCTGTACCTGTTTTACCGATAATATAAAGGAATTCACCTTCTTTAACTTCCAGATTAACCTGTGATAAAATCACTTTCTTTTCCTGATAGATAGTTACGTTTTTTAAAGATAAAACTGTTTGTGACATGAGTAATTTGGTTTATTGGGTAAAAATAGTAAATAATAATCCTAATTCGCAAATCCTAAAAGAGAATAGAATATAGAGAATAGAAAATAGATTTTCTTTTTTGATCCGAGCTTCTTTTCTCTATTTTCTTTACTCTTTTCTCTCAAAAGAAATTGTTTAAAAGAATGTTTATAATAAATGGCATGGTTTTCCCGTTATAGAGTATAGAGTAATAATTTTGGATAAGTAAAAATAAAAACCATGCGTAGAGTTTTAATGTTATGTTTTCTGCTGTCCATAGCAGGAATACCAGCGGTTTCAGCCCAACAATCTGCTATTTATACCCATAATTTAACCGATTTTGACAAGGCTATTTTATTGTATAAAGACAAGCAGTACCAATCGGCACAAATCCTTTTTGAAAAAGTAAAGCAAGACACTAAAGCAGAAGATGTTTTAGCGGACTGTGCTTATTATATCGGTATTTGTGCGATTCACTTGAATCAGAATAATGCTGACGAATTGATGGAGAAATTTGTTGCGGATTACCCAACGAGTTCAAAACAAAATCAGGCTTATATTGAAGTGGCACAATACTATTTCGAACAAGGTAAATTTCCACAGGCCTTGCAGTATTTTGACAAAGTGGATGAAAGCGCCCTGACCTACGAGCAAAGTGAAAAATTCACCTTCCAAAAAGGATATGCTTATTTCACCTCAGGCGACAAAAAACAAGCGGCAGAGTATCTGAAAAAAGTAGTGAATTCTAAGGAATATGGCACACAAGCCAATTACTACTTAGGATTTATGGAGTACGAAGGTAACAATTATCAGGAAGCCAATAAGTATTTCAAAGAGGTTGAAGACGAAGAGAAATACAAAGAGAAATTGTCTTATTTCAAAGCCGATATGGCTTTCAAGGAAGGCAATTTTCAAAAAGCGATTGATGCCGGACTCACTGCAATGCCAAAATCAAATGCTTCTGAGAAATCGGAACTGAATAAAATCATCGGTGAGAGTTATTTCAACTTAAAGCAATATGACAAGGCTTTGCCTTATCTAAAAGAATACCGAGGCAAAAAAGGCAAATGGAGCAATACCGATTATTACCAATTAGGTTATGCTTACTATATGCAGAAAGACTATGAAAATGCGATTACGCAATTCAATAAAATCATTGATGGTAAAGACTTTGTAGCACAAAACGGTTACTATCACTTGGGTGAATGTTATTTCAAAACCGATAAAAAGCAACAGGCATTAAATGCCTTCAAAAGCGCTTCAGAAATGGATTTTGACAAACAAATCCAGGAAGATGCCCATTTGAATTACGCCAAATTGAGTTATGAAATTGGAAATTCGTACCAAAGTGTTCCGGATGTATTGTCATCGTTTTTGGCTAAATATCCGAATTCACCAAGCAAAGCCGAAATCGAAACCTTATTGATCAATTCTTATATCACTTCGAAAAACTATAAAGATGCGTTGACCTTATTGGAAAAAAACAATACTGAAGCCAACAAACCGGCCTACCAAAAAGTGACGTTCTACCGCGGAATCGAATTGTATACCGATGGGAATTACAAGGATGCATTAGCGATGTTTAAAAAATCAATCGCGATGCCACGAAATGAGAAATTTACCGCCAGAGCAACTTTCTGGAAAGGCGAAACCGAATATGTTTTGGATAATTTCAACGAATCGTTATTGAGCTTCAAACAGTTTACGAGTTACGCATCTGCGAAAGAAACCCCGGAAAACAAAAACATCAATTACAATATTGCCTATGCTTATTTCAAGCAAAAGGAATACGAACAGGCCGGAAATTATTTCCAAAGTTATGTTGATGGAAACAAGGACGACAAAGTGCGTTTGAATGATGCTTACCTGCGTTTGGGTGATTCCCGTTTTGTAACGTCCAAATATTGGCCGGCGATGGATGCTTATAACAAAGCCATCGAAATGAAAGCCATCGATGCCGATTATGCGGCATTCCAAAAAGCGTTGAGCTATGGTTTTGTTTCCCGTAATGACAAAAAAATAGAAGACTTCAATAAGTTTCTGCAAAACTTCAAAACGTCTAAATACCGTGATGATGCTTTGTTCGAATTGGGAAATACCTACGTAACCGAAAACAAAACGGATATGGCGGTAAAAACCTATGACCAATTGTTGAGTGAATTCAAAAACGGTTCTTTTGCCGCCAAAGCGATTCTGCGTCAGGGATTGGTATATTACAACTCACAGAAAGATGAATCGGCCTTAATCAAATTCAAAAAAGTGGCAGCTGAGTATCCGAATACGCCGGAAGCCTTGGAAGCAGTTGCCACGGCGCGTTTGATTTATATGGATAAAGGAAGGGTTGATGAATATGCTTCCTGGGTGAGAACGTTGGATTTTGTGGAAGTGTCTGATGCCGATTTGGATAATGATACTTACGAAGCGGCTGAAAAACAATATCTGCAAAACAATACCAAACAGGCAATTTCAGCTTTGAGTGGTTATGTTTCTAAATTCCCGAATGGAATCCACGCTTTGAAAGCCAATTTCTATTTGGCACAATCTTATTATGCCGATGGCTTGGAAGCGAGTTCAATTCCGAATTATGAATATGTGATTGGCAGACAAAGAAATGAGTTTACCGAACAATCGTTAGCGCGTTTGGCTGAAATCCATTTGAAAAAAGATGATTATACCAAAGCCGCTCCAATCCTGAAACGTTTGGAAACCGAAGCCGATTTTCCACAAAACGTAACTTTTGCACAAGCCAATCTGATGCGTGCGTATTATGATCAAAAAGATTATGCCAACGCAGTGGTTTATGCTGATAAGGTTTTGGCGAATCCAAAAACAGATAACAAAGTAAAAAGTGATGCACAGATTATCGTGGCGCGTTCTGCCATTCAGGTGAATGATGAACCTAAAGCCAGAGCGGCTTACGCCAAATTGTTAACTATTGCCAAAGGGGAATTAGCTGCTGAAGCCTTGTATTATGATGCCTATTTCAAAAACAAAGACGGCAAATATGAGGATTCGAATAAAACGGTTCAGAAACTGGCTAAAGACTATTCGGGGTATAAATATTTTGGTGCCAAAGGGTTGATAGTAATGGCCAAAAACTATTACCAAATGAAAGACAATTTCAGCGCGACTTCCATCCTGGACAGCGTAATTAAAAACTTTGCTTCTTATACCGATGTCGTAGCCGAAGCACAAACCGAATTGGATTTTATCAAAGGCGAAGCGGCCAAAACGAATTCATCAATAGAGAAATAATATGAAAAAGACATTTCAATATACAATAGCCACAGTTTTAGTTTTGGCAGGTTTTCAAGAAACCCTGGCCCAAAAGAAAGACGACAATATAGGTACGGAAGTCGTAAACGTAGTGAAGCCTTATACGCCAACGATTTCTGATGCGTTTAAGGTAAAAGAAACGCCAACACTGGATGATGAAGAAACTTTGAAAAAGGAAAACATCAAATACAATATCTTTTCGTTTCCGGTAGCATCGACTTTTGCACCGGCCAAAGGGAAAGCAGCTAGCGTAGACAAATCACCACAGGAGAAAATTTTCAGCAACTATGTGACCCTGGCCGCCGGAAATTATGGCACCGCCAATGCAGAATTATTTGTTACCCAGGAGATCAGCAATACCGATTATTTTGGTGGCATGTTGCGTCACAATTCCACTCAGGGCGGAATTGATGAAGTGGTTTTGGATGATAAGTTTATGAATACGGCGCTGGATGTGACTTATGGCAGCAGAACCAAGTCGATGACCTGGAATGCCGATTTGGGTTACAAACACCAAATCTACAATTGGTACGGGATTTATCCGAATACTTTAACTGATGCAACCATTGAAACCATAGATGAGAAACAAACGTATCAGACTTTATATGTAGGCGGAAGATTGGGATTGGGTGATGTTTTAAAGGAAAGCTCGATTAAATTCACCCGTTTTTGGGATGCCAAAGGTTCTGCAGAAAATCGTTTCGTAGCCAAACCATCATTGGAATTTGACATAGTGGAACAAAAAATTAAAACCGACTTTTTGGTTGATTATATCAGCGGTTCTTTTGAAAAAGACATCAATGGAAATGAAGGCTATAAATATGGTTTTGCCAATTTTGCTTTCCAGCCAAGCATTAAAATCAAAAGAGACGATTTAACAGTGAATGCCGGAGTAGGTTTCTATTACAGTGCGGCACAGGAAGAAGGCGAAAGCAAATTCTTTATCTATCCACAAATCACCGGTTCGTATAGAGTTGTAGGTGATTTGATGATTTTCTACGCCGGAATCGAAGGTGGTTTAAAACAAAACTCTTACCACGATTTTGTTCAGGAGAATTTCTTTGTATCGCCAACGTTAATTGTTGCGCCAACCGATCAGCAGTATGATATCTATGCCGGATTAAAAGGAAAACTGGCCAATAGCGTAAGCTATAACATTCGCGGTTCTTATATGAATGAAGATAACAAAGCCTTTTTCAAAAGCAACGGTTATGAAGAGTTGATTGGTTTTGAAGGATACCAATATGGCAATTCCTTTAAAGTAGTTTATGACAAATTAAAAACCATCAGTTTCTTTGGAGAATTGAAAGCCGATTTTTCCAGAAATGTGACTTTTGGTGTTAACGGAACTTTCAGCAGTTATTCAACCAGTGTCGAACCAGAAGCCTGGAATTTGCCAAGTATCAATATCGGCGCCAGTTTGGATGTCAATATTACACCAAAATTATATGCCGGAACCAATTTGTTTTTCGTAGGCGAAAGAAAAGATTTTGCGCATTATGCGGCTACTTTTCCAGTTCCAGCGGATGATACCATTACTTTGGAAAGCTATTTCGATTTGAATGCCCATGTGGGTTACAAATTCAATGAGCGTTTCTCATTTTTCTTAAAAGGAAACAATTTGGCCAATAAGAATTACGAGCGTTGGATGAACTATCCGGTACAAGGATTACAGGTCATGGCCGGCGCAAATTATAAATTTGATTTTTAAAATATATTTCACCTAAAACAATCCTGTAGAGCTATCTTTGCTTTGCAGGATTTTTTATTTCCAATACAGATGACTTTAAAGCAACAAATACTCAATCGCTATAAGGAATTAATCCAGGACCGAATTGATGTTTTTCAGGACATGATTTCAGGGTTGACGGTTGATGCGCAAAACGATGCCAAAGGTTCGGCTGGTGACAAACACGAAACAGCTTTGTCGATGATGCATTTGGAACAGGAAAAACTCAACCATAAGCTTAAGGAAATCCTCGAGCAGAAAAGTATTCTTGACAAAATTGATGCTTCAGCAGTTCACCAGAAAGTAGCTTTGGGCAGTTTGGTTCAAACCAATGAATTGTTGCTTTTTATCAGTGCGGCTCTGCCTAAAATCACTTTTGACGGGAAAACCATATTTGCGCTTTCACCACAATCGCCTTTGGGAAGTCAGTTGATGGGAAATCCAATTGGATATGAGTTTGAACTTCAGGGAAAAAAATACCTGATCAAAAACATCGAATAGCTTAAAAAATCACTTTCTTTTGGTCATAAGGAATACCTTTGATTTGGTATAAATCCAATATGCTGTTGAAAAAGAAATCCAGGCCTATCTTTTGCGTTTGGCGTGATTTCAAATTCGAAATAACCTTAGGATACTTGGCTGCAAATTGATTCGAATACCAAACAATCATCGCCGGATTCTCACTGGCTTTGTTCGGTTGGGCATGAAGCCATAAATTGTCTTCACCCAATATTTCTCCGTGATCTGACAAATAAATAACCAGTGTATTTGCGTTTTGTTTTTCCGCAATCCTGATGGTTTCATTGACGAAATGATCCATGTATAAAATAGTATTGTCATAGGAATTGATCATTTCTGCTGTTGTGTTCGACGGAATGTGTTTGCTTTTAATTACCGGTTTGAAAGTCCTGAAAGCATCCGGATATCGGGTTTCATACCACCAATGGCTTCCCATCATGTGCAAAGTGGTGAATTGGTTTTGATGAGGTTTGAATACGGTTTCAAAAACCGGTAGTATTTTTTCATCATAATCTTTCTGAAAACTCAATTCGGAATGCAGCGGATCAATGATTTTATGGAATTGCGATTGCTCAATAAAGACCTCATAGCTTTTTTCGGGAGTTTGGTTGCCAATCCAATTGGTTTGGATATTGGCATGATTCAAAACCTCGATTAAGGAATATTTGGCCTGGCTGTAATCATCGGTTAATGTGGCATTGGTTAATATTTGAGGAACACTGATGGCGGTATAAGTCAGCGGTGTATAGGCCTTTGGAAAACTGATGATATTGTCTCTTTTGGATAATAACGGCGTTGTGTTTCTTTCGTAGCCATTCAATTGAAGATGATCAGCCCTGATGCTTTCGCCTAATATAAATATCACGTTTAAACTATCGACATTGGTTTTCAGCGAAGTGTTTATCGGTTTTAAGGCGAGGCTGTTTTGTTCGAAATAATCCTGTGTTGCAATGATAACATTATAAGGCAATCTTCGGTTGAAGGTTCCAAATCGGTAATTTTCCACAAAAGAGTAACTCGCGATACCGATGATGGCCAATAGAATCAAAGGTGATTTGAGTGGATTGACTTTTACCTTACTGTACAATCGAAGTACCAGGAAAATAACTGCTATCGAAACCAGGACATAAAAGATAAACGGAAGGCTTATTAAATCGAGAGCAATATCTGGTTTAGTTTCCAATGTCACCTGAATGATGCTGTGTGTGATGGCAATGTCCTGCGAGTAAACCCAATAGCCTACAATGGAGAACAAAAAGAATACTATCGGAAACCCAATCCGGAACACAAATTTATTTAGGCTTAAGACATATAAAAAACCAAAGACGGAAAACTGCAGCGCCAAAAAATGAGCTAAATAAAATCCGAAATCACTAAACTTATATACCGGCAAATGATAATAGGAAGCAAAAGTGACAAAGATGGCAAAGACCAAATTCAAAAAGAGATGAAAAAGTAGCTGCGTTTTATATTTTTTTATAACCTCCATTGAGTATTGGTAAATATTTATTGATGATAAAAAAGCCCGGAATCAGTAATAGTATCTGCAAAATGGCATATAAAAAGCGCTCCCATTCGGAAAAGTTGAAATCACTTTGTCCCAAAAGATACAAAAGAACAAATTTGATAAAGCTCATCGCAACCAATTGCAAAGCTAAGATGGTCAGGGAAAATTTTCCGATAAAGCCTAAAAACCTAAACACGGGAAAGGCTTTAAAAAAGAATAGCAAAAACAAACTTCCCGAAATGCCAATGAGCAAAAAGTAAGCTGCGTTTCCATAAACCGCTCGATACATGTCGATTTTGATATTACAATTGTATAATCCAAAATTGAGTAATCCCATTGCTAAAGCCAATAGGATGCTTGTTTTTTTTGATATGGAGTTTATTTTTTTAAAGCTGTAAAAACCAAAAGCATAAAAAGCCAAAGCCACCATCGCAATGTTAATGCTCCAAGGCAAGTTTATCCTAGTGAATTGGGAATACACAAAACCTCCGGCAATGGTTAGGAGCAAAGCGGTATAAAAGAGATAGGTGTTCTTTAATTTTTGGAGCAAATAAAAAATCAGGAAAGTCATGAATATGGCCGGTAGAAACCACATTGGAATGCCCCAATCCATATAAGGCCTGTCGCCTTGAGCATAAAAGATACCAATGAAATTTTTCAACGGAGATAAATTCAATTGGACACTTTCGCCAAACTTGCTGGTGACAAAAAACCAAAAAATGTACAACAACAAACTCCAAATAAAATAGGGAATGATTATGGTTGAAAGTCTTTTCGTTAAATCCTTTAGCTGTGGTGCTTTCGGATGGAAAAAACCCGAAATCATAATGAATAAAGGCATATGAAAACCGTAGATGTATTTTTCATTGAAAGGAAAGTTGTGTGCATACACGACCAAAAAGATGGTGATTCCTTTCACTTGGTCAACCCAGTTTATTCTATTGTTGGATATTTCCTTTTTTATAAAACCGCTATTGCTCATCGGAAAAGTAATCTTTAACTTGATTCCACCAAATATAGAATAATGTTTTCAGATAGTTTAAACCAATAGGACAAATCACATTATAGGTATTTGGAATGGCCTGAATTTTATAGATTTTCACTTAAACGCAGTGTTTTTTCAATTTAAACTTTTATAAATGCGTTTAATTTCTATTTTAAGTTATAAATTAAAACTAATTTAATGTTTTTGGTTTTCGCATTAAAATGAATATGGCATTTTTGCTTTATCAAATGAAATAAAAGAATACGATTATGTGCGGAATATTAGCCATTATAGGAAAAGGAAAAGACGAGCAACTGGTGAAGCAACTTTCAAAAAGAATGTCTCACCGCGGTCCGGATGAAAGTGATATTCATGTTACGGAAAACGGACATATATTAAGTCACGAACGTTTATCAATTATAGATTTGCATTCGGGAAGACAACCCATTCAAGGTTGTTCAACGGCCTGGATGGTTCACAATGGAGAAATCTACAACCATCAGGAATTAAGAGACACGATTTTAAAAGATCATGTGTTCCGTTCTAAATCGGATTCGGAAGTGATTGTACATTTATATGAAAAATTTGGTTATGATTTTGTTCACCTGTTGGATGGCGATTTCGCTTTCGTAGTAATCGATGGCGATGATTACATTGCGGGTCGCGATCCACTAGGAGTGAAGCCGTTATATTATGGTATGGATGAAAGAGGCAGAATGTATTTTGCTTCCGAGATGAAACCGATTGCCGATCAATGCAAAACGTTTTCGACTTTTCCTCCGGGACATTATTATACTGCAGAAACCGGTTTTGTAAAATACTATACTCCGGAATACGAAGATTATACCACTTGCGATGCTGAGGTTGATTATACTGCAATTAGAGAATCATTAACCGAAGCCACACGCAAAAGACTAATGAGTGATGTGCCGATTGGCGTATTGCTTTCAGGAGGATTGGATTCTTCACTGACATCATCTATCGCAGCGCGTTTGTTGAAAGAAAAAGGAAAAGAACTGCATTCTTTTTCAATTGGATTGGATGCTGAGGCTCCGGATGCCAAAGCCGCCCGTAAAGTAGCTGAGTTTTTAGGGACTAAACACCACGAAATTCATTTTACTATCGAGCAAGGTATTGAGATTTTGGATAAATTGATTTGGCATCTGGAAACCTATGATGTAACTTCGGTAAGAGCCAGCACACCAATGTATTTCCTTTCAAAAGCGATTACCGATATGGGTATCAAAGTAGTGCTTTCGGGAGAAGGAGCCGATGAGGTTTTCGGAGGTTATCTGTACTTCAGAAATGCACCAAGCACTGAAGATTTTACCAAGGAAACCATCGAAAGAGTACAAAAGTTATTTACTGCCGATTTATTGCGTGCCGATAAATCAACCATGGCACACGGATTAGAAGCTCGTGTACCGTTTTTGGACAAGGCTTTCCTGGATGTGGCGATGAAAATCAAAGGCGAAGAAAAACAGCCTAAGACCTATGACGGAAAAGAAAAATACATTTTGAGAAAAGCCTTTGATACACCGGATCAGCCTTATCTTCCAAGCGAAGTATTATGGCGCCAGAAAGAGCAATTTTCGGATGGCGTGGGTTACAACTGGATTGACACCTTAATTGAATACTGTTCGTCTCAGGTAACTGATGAACAAATGGAAAAAGCAGCAACGCTTTTCCCATACAATACCCCGGCGACGAAAGAAGCCTATTTTTACAGAACTATTTTCCATAAATATTATCCACAGGTCAGTGCAGCCCAAACCGTCCGCAAATGGATACCAAAATGGCAGGAAAATCAAGATCCAAGCGGACGAGCCAACTCGGCTCACGTCCAGGCAGATGTTGAAATAGCAAAACCAAACGTAACCGTTTGAGTTTAGATTGAAGTTTAGTTTGTTTGTTAAAGAACGTCCGTCATTTTTGGCGGGCGTTTTTTTGTTGAAATCCTGCTAAAAATGTTAATAACTTAAGCCTTTTAAACCCTTTTTACAGTAGGAAATCCTATGCGTTTTTATATATTTGCGTGTTAGACAAAAATCACATTTTTTACGATAAATTTATATGAGCGACGAGATTAAAAAGAACAATTATTCAGCCGATAGTATTCAGGCGTTAGAAGGAATGGAGCACGTAAGAATGCGTCCTTCCATGTACATTGGAGATACTGGAGTCAGAGGTTTGCATCACTTGGTTTACGAAGTCGTAGACAACTCGATTGATGAAGCTTTAGCTGGACATTGTGATACCATCAGTGTAATTATTAATGAAGACAATTCCGTTACCGTTGAAGACAATGGTCGTGGTATTCCGGTTGACATCCACAAAAAAGAAGGTGTGTCGGCATTAGAGGTTGTAATGACCAAAATCGGAGCCGGAGGAAAATTTGATAAAGATTCGTATAAAGTTTCCGGAGGTTTGCATGGTGTTGGGGTTTCGTGTGTGAACGCGTTATCTGACCATTTGCGTGCTACCGTTTTCCGTGATGGCAAAATATATGAGCAGGAGTATGAAAGAGGGAAATCAATGTATCCGGTGAAGCAAATTGGCGAAACCACCAAAAGAGGTACAACGGTTACTTTCAAACCCGATTCAACCATTTTTACCCAAACCTTAGAATATTCGTATGATACTTTGGCCGGACGTATGCGTGAGCTTTCGTTCCTGAACAAAGGCATCACGATTACACTTACCGACAGAAGACACACCAAAGACAATGGTGACTTTGAAGGCGAAGTGTTCCATTCGAAAGAAGGATTGAAGGAATTCGTTAAGTTCCTTGACGGAAACCGTGTGCCTATCATCAGTCATGTGATCAGTATGGAGCATGAAAAAGGCGAAATTCCGGTGGAAGTGGCTTTGATTTACAACGAAAGTTACGCAGAGAACATTTTCTCTTATGTAAATAATATCAACACGCACGAAGGTGGAACGCATTTACAAGGTTTCCGTATGGGATTGACCCGTACGTTGAAAAAGTATGCTGACGCTTCCGGTTTGTTGGAAAAATTAAAATTCGAAATTTCGGGTGATGACTTCCGTGAAGGATTGACTGCGATTATTTCGGTAAAAGTCCAGGAACCACAGTTTGAAGGACAAACCAAAACCAAATTGGGTAACCGTGAAGTAGTTTCTCCGGTATCTCAGGCGGTAGCGGAAATGTTGGAGAACTATTTGGAAGAAAATCCAAATGATGCCAAAATCATTGTACAGAAAGTAATCCTTGCAGCTCAGGCGCGTCATGCCGCTAAGAAAGCACGTGAGATGGTTCAACGCAAAACTGTTCTTGGTGGTGGAGGTTTACCAGGGAAATTGTCTGACTGTTCAGAACAAGATCCGGCAAAATGTGAGGTTTACCTGGTCGAGGGAGATTCGGCGGGTGGAACAGCTAAACAAGGCCGTGACCGTAATTTCCAGGCGATTTTACCCTTGCGTGGTAAGATTTTGAACGTGGAAAAAGCAATGCACCACAAAGTATTTGAAAACGAAGAGATCAGAAACATATTCACCGCGCTTGGAGTAACCATCGGTACCGAAGAAGATTCCAAAGCACTGAACTTAGAAAAACTGCGTTACCACAAAGTAATCATCATGTGTGATGCCGACGTCGATGGTAGTCACATTTCTACTTTGATTCTGACTTTCTTCTTCCGTTTTATGAAAGAACTCATTGAAGGCGGACACGTTTATATCGCTGCGCCACCTTTGTATTTGGTGAAAAAAGGAAACAAGAAAGAATACGCTTGGAATGATGACCAACGTGATCTTGCTAACGAAAGAATGGGCGGAAGTGCTGCAATTCAGCGTTATAAAGGTCTTGGAGAGATGAACGCAGAGCAATTGTGGGAAACTACTATGGATCCTGAATTCAGAACATTGCGTCAGGTTACGATTGATAGTTTGGCTGAAGCCGACCGAGTATTCTCAATGTTGATGGGTGACGAAGTACCACCACGTAGAGAGTTCATCGAGAAAAATGCAGTGTACGCTAAGATTGACGCATAAAAAGTGGATTTGTGGATTTGGTAATTCGGTTATTCGAGTTTCCTTTCACAAATAACCAAATAACCGAATAAACAAATAAACAACTAAATAGAAATGAAAGTTACGATTGTAGGAGCAGGAAACGTTGGGGCAACATGTGCCGATGCTATTGCTTACAGAAGAATTGCCAGCGAAATTGTGTTGGTGGATATCAGAGAAGGTTTTGCTGAAGGAAAAGCATTAGACATCATGCAAACCCAGACTACTTTAGGGTTTAATACCAAAGTGGTTGGAAGTACCAACGATTATTCAAAAACGGCAGGAAGCGACGTGGTAGTAATTACCTCGGGAATTCCAAGAAAACCGGGAATGACCCGTGAAGAGTTAATTGGAATCAATGCCGGAATCGTGAAGTCGGTGGCAGAAAGTTTATTGCAACATTCTCCCAACGCTATTTTTGTGATTGTGTCCAATCCAATGGATACGATGACCTATTTGGCATTCAAATCTTTAGGTTTGCCAAAAAACAGAATCATCGGTATGGGTGGAACTCTAGACAGCTCGCGTTTTAAAACGTATTTGTCTTTGGCGTTGGACAAACCTGCGAATGATATTTCAGGAATGGTAATCGGTGGGCATGGTGATACAACCATGATTCCGTTGACCAGATTGGCTTCTTATAATGGTGTTCCGGTTTCTCAGTTTTTGTCTGAGGCCGAATTGGCAAAAGTGGCTGCTGATACTATGGTTGGTGGTGCAACTTTGACCGGTTTATTAGGGACTTCTGCCTGGTATGCGCCGGGTGCGTCAGTATCTTATTTGGTGGATGCCATTTTGAATGACCAGCACAAAATGATCCCTTGCTCGGTATATCTGGAAGGGGAATATGGTCAAAGCGATATCTGTATCGGTGTACCTTGTATCATTGGTAAAAACGGTATTGAAAAAATCGTGGATATCAACCTGAATGATGCTGAAAAAGCTTTATTTGCCAAGAGTGCCGATGCGGTTAGAAGCATGAATAATGACTTAAAATCTCATTTAGCATAATATATTAAGGTAACTTAAAAAAGAGGCTGCAAACTTTGCAGTCTTTTTTTTGATATTAATCATGAAAATATTGGTTAATCTTATCTATAATTATATATTTGCACGTTTCCTAAAAAACCGAATTGTTGTAAATTCAATACTTTAGCTTATAATGTTTTGAATTTCAATAGTTTTTGTTTTTTAAATTAACAATAAAACACAGAATTAATTAATTTTTAGTAATAATGCAGAATAAAGGACTAGTTAAATTTTTCGCAATTCTATTTGCATTGGTAAGTATCTACCAACTTTCGTTCACTTTTGTGGCCAATAAAGTAAAAGATGATGCCAAAAACTTTGCAGGAGGAAATCCTGAAAAAGAAATCAAATATCTTGACTCGATAGGGAAAGAGAAAGTTTTTCTTGATTTTTTCACATACAATGATGTGAAAGACAAACAGATTAACAAAGGTCTTGACCTTGAAGGAGGAATTAACGTAATTCTTCAGATTTCGGTTAGAGATGTTTTGGTTCAATTATCAAATGATTCCAAAAATCCTGCTTTCATCAAATCATTGGATGATGCAAAAGCGAATCAAAAAGGAAATCAATCTTACCTTGATGCTTTCTTCGAAGCATTTGATGCCAATAAAGGGACTACAAAATTAGCATCTCCTGATATTTTTGCTAACAGAAACTTTGACGACCAGGAATTAAACTTCAACTCTACTGATGCAGAAGTGCAAAAAGTATTAAGAAAGAAAGTTGACGAATCGGTTGAATCTGCTTTTGGGGTATTGAGAAGCCGTATCGATAAATTTGGTGTAACGCAACCAAACATTGCTAAGTTAGGCCAAACCGGTAGAATCTTAATCGAATTACCAGGAGCAAAAGATGTTGACCGTATTAAGAAATTAGTTTCGGAAAAGGCGGAATTGAAATTCTGGGAAACTTACAAAGCGGAAGAGTTTGGACAATTCCTTGATGCTGCCAACACAGCATTGAAAGCAACTGTTAAAACTACTGAAAAAGTAGAAGCAGCAAAACCAGCTGATTCATTGACAAGTTTATTGACTGATAAAGACAAAGATTCAACAGGTACAGCAGCGTCTAAAGGACCTATTGTAGATAAAATTGCCGGTGGTGGCGGTGGACCTGTTTTATTTGTTTCAAATATAAAAGATACAGCTGCAATCAATGGTTATTTAAAAAGAACCGAAATCCGTGCTTTATTGCCTGGAGACAAGCGTTTTGTAAAATTTGCCTGGGGTAAACCGGTGACCAAAGTTGATGAAAAAACGAAAAAAGAAACAACGACTGTTGATTTATATGCTTTAAAAGGAAACAAAGATAACGTTGCTCCATTGAGCGGTGGTGTTATTGTTGATGCAAGAGATACATTTGACCAAATGGGTAAACCGGCTGTGTCAATGCAAATGAATGGTGCAGGTGCAAAAGAATGGGAGAAACTAACAGGAAATGCTTATACGCAAAAAAGTTTTATCGCCATTGCGTTAGATGATGTTGTATATTCTGCTCCGGGAGTAACTTCAGGACCAATCGCTGGTGGGAGATCTGAAATCACAGGAAGTTTTAATGTAGAGGAAACCAAAGATTTATCTAACGTTTTAAGAGCCGGTAAATTGCCTGCTACTGCTGAAATCATCCAATCGGAAATTGTTGGACCATCTTTAGGACAAAAAGCTATTGATGCTGGTTTGACTTCTTCAATCGTAGGTTTCCTATTGGTATGTTTATGGATGGTGTTCTATTACGGTAGAGCAGGATGGTATGCTAATGCAGCCTTATTATTGAACTTGTTATTCTTGTTTGGTGTAATGGCAAGTTTCGGTTTCGTATTAACGTTACCGGGTATTGCTGGTATCGTATTAACCTTAGGAACTGCGGTAGATGCGAACATCATTATTTATGAAAGAGCAAAAGAAGAATTACGCGAAGGAAAATCTTTAGCGGATGCTGTAAAATCTTCTTACGGATGGAAAGGTGCGATGCGTTCAATTATTGATGCTAACGTAACCCACGTTTTGACAGGAGCAATCTTATTCATCTTTGGAACAGGACCAATTCAAGGTTTCGCCCTTACATTGTTGATCGGTATCTTTACCTCTTTATTTACTTCAATCTTTATTGCAAGAATCTTTATTGATAGAGATATTGCTCATAACAGAGCTTTAACTTTTACAACTTCGATGACCAAAAACTGGTTTACAGGTTTCCATTTTGACTTTATCAAAGCTAAAAAATGGTCATATATGTTCTCTACTTTGGTAGTAATTGTAAGTTGTGTTTCTTTCTACTTTAATGGTTTGGATGAAGGTGTTGATTTTGTTGGAGGAAGAACTTTCCAGGTGAAATTTGAAAAACCGGTTGAACAAGCCAAAGTAGCTGAAGAGTTATCTGCTGTTTTTGGAGTGGCTGTTGAAGCCAAAGTTTTTGGTGATGACAATCAGTTGAAAATTACAACCAAATACAAAATCAAAGAAGATGGAGTAGAAGTAGACAAGGAAGTGAATGAGAAGTTGTTTGAAGGCTTGAAAAAATATTTCGGTGCTGGTATCACTTATGAAAAATTCACCAATACTTACGATGGAAAACAATTTGGAGTATTACAGGCTTCTAAAGTTGGAGCAGCGATCTCTGCAGATATCAAAACAAACTCTTTCTGGGCAGTTATCGGAGCGATGTTGGTTGTTGGTTTGTACTTAGTAATTTCTTTCCGTAAATGGCAGTATTCATTGGGTGCATTGGCAGCGGTATTCCACGACGTAATTTTCGTATTGGGATTATATTCTTTACTATACAAATACATGCCTTTCCACATGGAAATGGATCAGCACTTTATTGCGGCTATCCTAACGGTTATCGGTTACTCGATGAATGATACCGTAATCGTATTTGACAGGGTTAGAGAGTTCTTAGCCGGTAATGTAAAAGGAAGCTTTAAAGATGTGGTTAACGCGTCTATTAATACGACACTTTCAAGAACCATCAATACGTCATTAACGATGATTTTGGTATTGTTAATCATGTTCATCTTTGGTGGAGAATCAATCAGAGGATTTATCTTCGCGATGTTGGTTGGTATCGTTGTAGGAACTTATTCTTCATTGTTCATTGCAACTCCGGTTGTATTTGATACGATGAGCAAAAAAGAAGTAGACGAAATCGAAAGCCGTCACAAAGGAGCACAGGCATAGTTTTTAAAACTATAGATATAAAAAAAGGGTTGTCAATTTGACAACCCTTTTTTTATTCTTCTTCTTTGTTTTTAATGATATCCTTTAAAACTGCTTTATCGGAATAATTGATAACTTCTAAAGTAACGGCTTTGTTTTTTTTGTTTTTACCTTCAATCACATATATTTTTCCGCCGCCCGGATTTGGTTTGTTGCTTCTGTCAAAATCTACATCGCCATAGGTAAGGATCTTTTTGATGTCGGCTGTATCAATCCATTTCTCATTTAGTTTTTTGATGGCAACGGAATCGTAATGAAAAGGTTTGTTCCTGATATCATTTAGTACACGGGCATTTGGGAAATAATTGCATCGTGTATCTTTTCCGCTGAGTACTAAAGCAACAAAAAACAACCCGATGACAAAACCCACTAAGTAGTAGGCCAATCGTTGGTAAAATTTCATATGTAATATTGATTATTTTTGGCAAAAGTAATCAATGTTCGATATTCAGTAAATGAAATCCCGTTTTATTTTAGAATACAATCAGATTGATGTCATTATCCGGTAGGTTGAACCAGTCACCAATGGCTTTATTGGTCAAAATGCCATGATACAGATATACTCCGTTTTTCAAGCCTTTATTACAGCGAATGGCACTTTCAATACCGCCATCTTCGGCGATTTGAAGCAAGTAAGGCGTAATGATATTGCTGATGGATAACGAAGCCGTTTTGGAATAGCGCGAAGGAATATTGGGCACACAATAATGAATGATATTGCTTTTAATGAAAGTTGGGTTTTCATGTGTGGTGATTTCCGAAGTTTCAAAACAACCACCGGTATCAATGCTTACATCCACAATCACCGCACCTTTTTTCATGTGTTCCACCATGGTTTCAGTGACCACAACCGGACAACGTTCTTTGCCACGCATTGCACCAATGGCTACGTCGCATCTTCTGAGTGCTTTTAAAAGCGATTTAGGTTGTATGGTGGAAGTGAATATTCTTTGGTTCAAATTGTTCTGTAATCGGCGTAATTTGGTTATTGAATTGTCAAATACTTTGACACTGGCGCCTAATCCTAATGCCGTTTTGGCGGCAAATTCACCCACGGTTCCGGCACCAAGAATCACAACATCTGTTGGTGGAACGCCTGTAATATTGCCAAGCAGCAATCCTTTTCCAAATTGGTTGTTGATCATTAATTCGGCCGCAATAAGCACCGAAGCAGTTCCGGCGATTTCGCTCAGAGATTTTACCGCAGGATACGAACCGTCTTCGTCTTTGATATATTCAAAGGCCAAAGCCGTTACTTTTTTCTTTGATAAAGCTTCGAAGTATTCTTTTTTTCTGGTTTTTAGCTGGATGGCCGAAATCACTATCGCATTCGTATTAACCAACTCAATTTCTTCCATGGTCAATGGCTCGACCTTTAATATCATGGGGCAGCTTAATACTTTTTTGGTGTCTTTGGTAATCGTCGCACCGGCATCACTAAACTCTTTATCGGTATAACTCGAACTCAGTCCGGCCCCCGATTCAATCATTACTTTATGTCCGTGTGATGTCAGGGAATTTACCGCATCAGGGGTCAAGCAAATTCGTCTTTCCTGATAAGAAGTCTCTTTGGGAATGCCAATGAAAAGCTCACTTTTATGACGAAATACTTCTAATTTTTCCTCTTGAGGTAAAAGCTGTTGCTTGGTAAATGGGGTTAATGACATAATGCGAAATTGAATTTAGTGTCCAAATTACAAAATTTTATCGAATTATGTCAATCTTAAATCTCTTTTGCCTTCAACTGTTATCGCTATGTTAATCGTGGAAAAATTATCCGGTAACAGGTTTGGAATTTTCTCTGCCCATTCAATAAAACACCAATGCCCGGAATACAAATATTCATCAATGCCCATGTCCAGAGCTTCTGCTTCCGACTTTAATCGGTACATGTCAAAGTGATACACATACTGATTGTCATCGGTTTGGTATTCATTGACCAAAGAAAAAGTTGGGCTGCTTGTCGCATCCTTCACGCCTAATTCTTTGGCCAATGCCTTTATCAAAGTGGTTTTGCCAACACCCATATTGCCGTGAAATAAGATCACTTTGTTTGGGTTTTCGGCTAAAATTTTTTTGGCAACTTCTTGTATTTCGTCAATTGAAAATATGACTTGCATGAAAATTATGTTATTTAATAAATCGATAGCCATGGCACCTGCTGGCTCCATCGCTAAAACAGTCTGCCAGACTGTTTTTTAACGCTCGGCCCTATTTCGGATTAAAAACTAAAAACGGCACAATCATTTCTTCGAGCGAAATCCCACCATGCTGGTACGTATTTCGATAATAACTCACATAATGATTGTAGTTGTTTACATAAGCCAAAAATAAGTCATTCTTGGCAAATATGTAGGAACTGCTCATGTTGATTGTTGGCAATCCGATTTTTTTAGGATCTTTTACCGCATAGACGTCTTTGTCTTCATATGTCAGGCTTCTTCCGGTTTTGTATCTCAAATTCAAACTGGTGTTTTTATCGCCAATCACTTTCGATGGATTCTTTACATTAATTGTTCCATGGTCGGTCGTAATAATTAATTTGAAACCAAGCTTCTGTGCCTGCTGTATGATTTCCAAAAGCGGTGAGTTTTTAAACCAACTCAACGTCAACGAACGATAAGCTTTATCATCGGAAGCCAATTCCTTTACCACATCCATCTCGGTTTTGGCGTGTGAAAGCATGTCCACAAAGTTGTAGACTACCGTAACCAGATTGTTGTCTTTTAATCCTTTGAAATTGTCTGCCAATTTTCTACCGCCGGCAAGATTGGTAATTTTGAAATAATCCTGTTTGATATTTAAACCTAAACGTTTCAGATGTGCCGTTAAGAATTCGGCCTCATACAAATTCTTTCCACCGTCTTCAACGTCGTTTTTCCAATACTGAGGAAACTGTTTTTCCATTTCCAATGGCGTTAAACCGGAGAAAATCGAATTTCGAGCGTATTGTGTAGCTGTTGGTAAACTGGCAAAATAAGGAATCTCTTTTTCGAGTTTGTAATGATTGGCCACCGTGCTTTCCATGGCTTTCCATTGGTCATAACGCAAGTTGTCAATCACGACGAATAAAATTTGCTTGTCTTTTTTAGCCAATTCAGGAACGACCAATTCTCTGAAAAGCGTATGTGATTGAATCGGTTTATCCGCTTTGGGTTCAAACCAATCTTCATAATTGCGCTCGATGAATTTCCCAAACTGCGAATTGGCTTCGACTTTTTGGCTTTCCAAAATTTCGAACATCGCTTGGTCATTGATATTCTCCAATTCCAGTTCCCAAAAAATCAGTTTTTTATACAATTCCACCCAATCCTCATAACTGTTCACCATCGCCATTTCCATAGCAATTTTGCGGAATTCTTTTTGGTAATCCAAAGTGGTTTTTTCCGAAACCAATCTTGAATGATCTAGGTTTTTCTTAAGGCTCAACAAGATTTGGTTTGGATTTACGGGCTTTATAAGGTAATCGGCAATCTTGGAACCGATGGCTTCTTCCATGATATATTCTTCCTCACTTTTGGTAATCATAATCACAGGAGTCGAAGATTTTTTTTCTTTCATTTCGGATAGGGTTTCCAAACCGCTCATTCCGGGCATGTTTTCATCCAGGAAAACGATGTCAAAATTACCGTCTTCATAGGCATCAATAGCATCACGGCCATTATTATAGGTCGTAACCTTATAGTTTTTATTCTCTAAAAATAAGATGTGTGGTTTTAATAAATCAATCTCATCATCAACCCAAAGTATTTTGATTTTGTCCATAAGTACATTTTAATTTTTGTGCAAATTACTATTTATAAAACGCAGTAATATTAAAATTATTATAAATTAATAGTAATCTTTTAGAAATAATGTTGGCTGAAATTGTCAAAATTTATTAAGACTTTTTGTAATAAATTATTAAATTTGAAACTCTCTAACCTTAATTACAGCCAATTATGAAAAAAACAATTTCAACCCTCAGCATTTTTTGTGCTTTAATTTCTTTGTTTTCGTGTAGTTCCGATGATGGTGGAAGCAATAGCAATAACAACAATACAGGATGGGAAAATCCCGGTTCTTCCGCTTTTGGTAAGTTTGTTGAAATTCCAGGTATAGACAGTCAGGCCGGAACCGGAGCCGCTTTAGATTTGAAAACATCCAATGAAGGCCTATATATGCATGTTTCCAAATACACTGATAATACCGATTGGATTTACCGATTGCAGCAAGGTGGTGCTTCTCCTTCCTGGATTTTCCATGAACAACCCGAATTGTATTTTCATTGGGCACCGGGCAGACCGGTGAGTGAGAATGAAAACTTTTTCGAGATTTTTTTCCATACCCTTTATACCAATGGCTGGGTCAGCATCAATACCGGTTTACCGGCTTTGCTTGAAGAAGATAATCCGCCAGGCTCGGGATCATCGATAATGTTAGTTGACAACTCAACAGGAGCCTATAAATGGTTGTTTGAAGGAAGCACAGTAAAAATCCAGCAGAATAATGATACCGGTATTTTTGATGTGATTTGTACACTTCCAACCGTAGGCGGAGTTAGTTTGGCAGAGGCTGATCCTTTTGATTCCATTGTTTGGGCAGCAGCCGGAAATATTTTATACAAAATAACAGCCAGCGGTCAGGTTACCAGTTTTAATGTAGCAAGCTTTAATGATCCGAACTTTCCGCTTAATTCAATCGAGAAAATTCGTTTTTCCTATGATCCATCACACAAGGATGTTTATTTTCGTTGCCAAAACAAGATATTTAAAGTGGCAGATGGCAACACTTTGAGTTTGTTCAATACCATTGAAGATGCTAATTTTTTAGGAGGAGATTTTTGTCTTGATAATAGTTATCTGTATACTTCAAATGGTACCAAAAAACATCTTTTCTCATCATCTGTAACCAATATCATTCCGGATCCGCCAACGACCACAAACCAGCAAGTTCTTCTGGACTATTATTCACAAGTCAGTGCTTTTCAATCAGGGCAAATAGAAACATCAAAAGATCCGTCAAATCCTAATTTATACATTTTGTCCTCAGATAAAATCCTTGTTGTACCTAAAAGCAGAAACTAACCCTATAACCCTTAAACTATTTTATTATGAAAAAAGCAATTACCATTTTATGCGCCATTGTTTTGGCATTTTCTTTTAACTCTTGTAGTTCAGATGATTCATCAGGCGGCGCATCCAGTTCAGACAATATTGTTGGGTCTTGGAAATACGTAGGCGATATGTATGTTGGTGTATTCGAACCTTATGAAGCCGAACCTTGTGACGATGAGATTTTAAAATTCTCAGGGAACAATACCGGGAAATACATAATTAAATATTGTGGTGAGTCAAGTGAAGTAACTTCATTTGCCTGGGAAAGAACCTCGGATCCTATTTATAATTATACCACTACCGACAATGAAACGGGAGAAACAATTCCGGGGATTGTGATATTTTCTGAAGATTACCAGAGCTTTACGACTTATGATACTCAGGAAGATATGCTAAACCAGGATAACGGTACTGTGTTTGAAAAACAGTAAATTCGAATAAATACATTTCAAAAGAGGTTTGGCCACAAGGTTAAACCTCTTTTTGTTATTGTTGCAGCAATTAAATGACCATTAAAAAAATCAAAGTAATGTTAAAGAATGTTGTGCATTCAAAAAAATAGATAAATTTGGTTGTTGTTAATCGGTTAACAGGCAGCAAAGTCAGGTTTTTTTATGAAGCTTTTTACTCTCTCAATTTGTTTGTATTTAAATGTTCTGACCGTTTTACCTTCGGTTAAAGCTGTGAATATGATATTTTTTGAGACTTGTCAAAGGTCATGCAGCGACAACGACTCGGATAGCGATTTACCCAATGGCTGCGGAAAAGAAAAATGTGTGCTGAATTTCAATTTTAATAACATCACTTTTTTAGTCTTCAATACCGATTACCAACTTCCGAAAGAGTTCATCAATACTACGGTAAAAGAAAAAATACAATATCACAATCATTTGACGGCCAATTTCAGCGTAACCATCTGGCAACCACCGGAAATTTTTTCCATTGCCTAAAAATCATCAATCAATATAAGAGACTAAGAAAGAACTTAGAACCTCAGAGCCTTAGAAGCTCAGAACCTTAAAAAATAATAATTTAAAAAATATAGAAAACATGAGAAAAATAGTTTCAACCTTCGCAGCAATCGCTTTATTATTTGCTATCAATGCTAATGCCGCCAATGGTGACCCAAAAACAAAAAAGAAAGCAAAAACTGAAAAATCTTGCACAACTGAAGAGAAAAAAGCTTGTGCTACCGGTGAGAAAAAAGCAGGATGTTGTTCAGCTAAAAAAGCAGAAGACAAAAAAGCTTAGTCTTAATTTTTTTAAAATTGGAAGCGCCCCAGATTTGGGGCGCTTTTTTTAGGTCTAAAAATGATTTTTAAGTAACAATATCTTTACTTTTACTACTTATTTCCAATGTCATAATCAAACTAAAAACTATATGAGAATAAATAAATTACCCTTCCTAGCCCTAATTTTAGCCCTTTCAATTTCAAGTTGTAACCAAAAAGAAGCCGATTTTCAGGATCCGTTACTGACCAATCGCGATACGACGGTGAATCCGGCAGATGACTTCTTTATGTACGCCAATGGCGGTTGGTTCAAGCGAAACCCAATTCCTGCAAGTGAAAGAAGCAATGGTATTTTCAGGACAATTGGTGATACCATTAATTCCCAGATCAAGCAGATTTGCGAAAAATCAGCCGAGATGACTGATGCCGCTAAAGGCAGCAACGAACAAAAAATAGGTGATTTCTATGCTTCAGGTATGGACACCATGACCATAGAGAAGTTAGGGATTTCTCCTTTGAAAGCTGATTTGAATAAAATCAAAGCGGTTAAAGATGTACCATCATTATTAAATACCATCGCATATTTGCATACAATCGGAGCGAATCCGGCATTTTCAATGTATGTTGGTCAAGACGATAAGAACAGCGCCAAGTATGCGGTGTTTTTAGGTCAAGGCGGATTGGGTCTTGGCAATCGTGATTATTATTTCAATACCGATAAGGAAACGGTAAACATTCGTGCTGAATATGTAAAGCATTTGGAAAAAATGGGCTTACTGATTGGTAAAAAAGCGGATGTGGCGAAAGCTGATGCGTTAGTGATTATGAAATTAGAAACCGAGTTGGCTCAGAACTCCAGAAAATTGGAAGCACTGCGTGACCCAATCAAGAATTACAATAAAATGAGCATTGCCCAGATCAACAGCGCTACGCCTAATATCAATTGGCAACAAATGACAGCCGGTATCGGTATCAAAAATGTAGATACTGTAATTGTTGGCCAGCCTGAGTTTTACAAAGCTTTGGACAAAATGGTAAAAAGCTATTCAATTGAAAACTGGAAAACGTATCTGGAATGGGATTTGGTGAATTCTTACGCATCGTATTTGAGCAGCCCAATTGAAAAACAAAATTTCTATTTCTATTCAACCGTAATGAGTGGCGTGAAAGAACAAAAGCCACGTTGGAAGCGAATTGTAGAACAAACAGACGGTTCTTTAGGTGAATTGATAGGTCAGGTTTATGTGAAGGATTATTTGCCAAAAGGTTCCAAAGAAAAGCTTTTGGAAATTGGAAATAACATCCGTGATGTGTATGCGGAGCGTATTAAAAACCTGGATTGGATGAGTGCCGAAACCAAGAAAAAAGCGTTGTTTAAATTGAGCAAAATCGTAATGAAAGTTGGTTATCCTGATAAATGGAAAGACCTGAGCAGCGTAAGCATTGACAGAGGGACTTATTTGGCCAATGTCATGGCAACCAATAAATGGGCAATTAATGATATGATTTCGAAATACGGAAAACCGGTTGATAGAACAGAATGGGGAATGTATCCGCAAACGTATAATGCATATTACAGTCCAAGCAACAATGAAATCTGTGTTCCGGCATGTAATATATTGGTTCCCGGATTTGAAGGTAGAATGCCGGATGATGCTGTGTTGTATGGAATCATCGGTGGCTCAACATTTGGTCATGAAATTACACACGGATTTGACGACCAAGGCAGTCAATATGACGAAAAAGGTAACCTGAACAATTGGTGGACACCGGAAGATTTGTCAAAATTCAAAGCGAAAACCAAACTGATTGTTGATCAGTTTACCCAATATGAAGCTTTACCGGGTAAATTTGTAAACGGTGATGCAACACAGGGCGAAAACATAGCTGATTTAGGTGGTGTGGTAATGGGATTTGAAGCCTTTAAAAAATCGGCACAATACAAAAACAAGGAAAAAATCAGTGGTTTCACACCGGAACAACGTTTCTTTCTGGCGTATGGTTATGCCTGGATGGTGAACATTAAACCGGAATCATTGGCGCAGCAATTATTGACCGATGTACATGCTCCGGCAAAATACAGGATCAATGGACCATTGCAAAACAATCCGGATTTTTACAAGGCGTTTGATATCAAACCCGGAAGTAAAATGAGAAGACCGGACAACCTGAAAGTGGTTATATGGTAAAGCTAAACAATCCCCAACTTTAACGTTGGGGATTGTTTTTAGTGATTTTTTAAATAAAAATTCCACCGGATACTTCAATCCTTTGGGCATTCACCCATTTGGAGTCATCCGAGCATAAAAAGGCAACAACACTTCCGATGTCATCAGGCAATCCTACGCGACCCAAAGCAGTCAAGGAAGAAATCATTTGATTCAGCTCTTGGTTGTCGCGAACTGCTCCACCGCCAAAATCTGTTTCAATGGCGCCGGGAGCAACTGTATTAACACGGATTTTTCTTTCACCCAAATACTTCGCCTGATATCGAGTTAAAGTTTCAACGCCGCCTTTCATGACAGCGTAGGCATCATATCCGGTAAAGCTGAAACGCGCTAAGCCCGATGAAATGTTGACAATGCTACCGCCATCATTCAGGAGCGGCAGTAATTTTTGTGTAAGGAAAAAAGGTGCTTTTAAATGAATATCAACCATCGAATTGAATTGATCCTCAGTGGTTTCTTCAAAATTCGCATGTACTCCAACACCGGCATTGTTTACCAACGAATCGAATTTGTCCGTTTGGAATGCATTGTGAAGGATTGCTTTAAGATTGTCGGTAAAAGCATCAAAACTACTGCTTTTTGAAACATCCAATTGAAGTGCTGTTGCTTTTTGGCCTATTGACTCGATTTCAGCAACAACATTTTCAGCTTCTTCTTTTTGGCTGTGGTAGGTTATGATTACATCATTTCCCTTGTGAGCTAACTGCAACGCCATATTTTTTCCCAGACCACGGCTACCACCAGTAACCAATGCTATTTTTTTTGAATTTTTTGTCATGATTTTAATAGATTAATATTACATGACAAAATTCAGCAGATTTCATTATTAAGCGGTTGCAAAATTCAAACTGTTATTTGCAAAATTCAATCAATTATTCCCTAAAGGTTAATGGAGAGTATTGGGTTTGTTTTTTAAAGAAATTTGAAAAATGAGCTACTTCCTCAAAACCGAGACTATACGCTATTTCAGAAACATTCCAAGTGGTGTGCTTCAGTAATAACTTTGCTTCCTGCGTGATTCGACTGGTAATGATTTCGGTTGTGGTTTTTCCGGTGATGTCTTTCAGTACTTTGTTTAAATGGTTTACATGTACGCGAAGCATCTCAGCATAATCTTTCGCGGTTTTGAGTTGGAGTACTTGTGTTGGTGATTCGATGGGGAATTGTCTTTCGAGTAATTCAATAAACAAAGTAGAAATCCTGGCTGCCGCATTTAACTCATTTTCTGTAGGCCTAATCGGTTTAAGTTTCTGCCCATGATGAATTAATTCGATGACATAGTTTCGAAGAAGGTCGTACTTAAAGGGGTATTCAGAAGCTATTTCGGTATGCATTTTTTCAAATACCGACTCAAATTCTATCGCTTGTTCTTTCGAGATTTCAAAAATAAAATCGCTGTTGGATTTGAAGATTGGAATATCATCTAGGACCAAACCGCTATTGGATTTGGTTATAAAGTCTTTGGTGAAAACACAAAAATGACCGCCTTGCTCTTGGTCAAGTGGTGTGTATTTGTAGGGTATTTTAGGAGTGGCAAATAGAATGGCGTAATCGCTGATTTCTATTGTTTTGTCGGCATACTCCGCACGGTTTTTGCCTTTGATGAGGCTGATTTTGTAATATGTTCGCCGGTTGTAAGGCATGGTTGTTTTGGTGGAACATGATCTGTACAACTCTTTAATATTAAAAACGTTGAAATGACCAATATCGTTGTTGCTGCTTTCATTCAGAAAGCTATCCAATAAAGGACAGTTGCTGCTAAAGACTTCCTTGTAGAATTCTTTTATGGTGATGGTTTCCATGTTTTGTAAAATTCAAATAACATGCAAAGTAAAGGATTATTTAGAAATATGCTCTCAATGGCCCCAAAAAAAACCTAATCATTGGATTAGGTTTTGCTACTCTATTTTGTTGCCACAGCCTCCATATATCGGTCAGAGACTTTTTTCCAATTGATGACTTTAAAGAAAGCCTCGATGTATTTTTTGCGTTTGTATTGGTAATCGAGATAATAGGCGTGTTCCCAAACATCTAAACACAAAATCGGTGTTCCTTTAACGGTTTGGCCTGGCATTAATGGATTATCCTGATTTGGTGTGCTGGTTACCGTGAGTTTTCCTGCTTTGTCGGTTACGAGCCAAGCCCAACCCGAGCCAAATTGTTTTTCGGCTGCATCTTCAAATTGGTTTTTAAAAACTTCAAATGAGCCAAAATCTCTTGTGATTACAGCGGCCAAAGTATCTTTGGGTTGTCCTCCGGCTTTTGGCGCCATGCCTTCAAAAAACAATGTATGGTTGTAATAACCACCGGCATTGTTACGTAAATCGGCATTGTTCATGTCCATTTTTTTCAAGATATCTTCAATGGCCAAATCAACCATCAAAGGATCGGCAGCAACCAATTTGTTTAGGTTGTTGGTATACGTTAAATAGTGTTTGGAATAATGCACTTCCATGGTAAGGATGTCGATGCTTGGCATCAATGCATTGTATTCATAAGGCAATTTGGCTAAAGCAAATTGTCCTTCTTCGGCAGTGACATCATCAGGTTGGCCAATAGTTACTTTTTCTTCAGCGGAAGGCAATGGCACTTCAACCACTTCGGTAAGCTTTTTTTTATTGCAGGAAGGCAATAAGAACGTAAAAGAAAAACATAATGCAAGAGTAATAATCCTTTTCATAATTTATTTTTTTTCGTTTACAATGGCATTGATTGCCTCAATATATAATTCTTTGGCTTCCTCGACTGAAAGATGGCTGATTTGCATCCAGGCATTGGTCTTAAAAGCATTTCTTAAATCAAAAGCAGATGAATTGTTGTATTCAATAGTGCCAAAAGTGGCTTGTTTATAATAGGCATACAAACGCAACTGTACATCTTGTGGTAACGATGACTGTGACATTTTGGAAGCTATTTCAACGGCTTCCTGAAATCGAATTTCCAATTCTTTTTCAGACATTTTTTTTACACTATTATCTTGTAGCAACAACGGTTTGGTTCCCAACAGCATTTTGCTGTAATGTAACGTCAATTTTAGTTCCTAAAGGAAAGTAAATATCAACCCTTGAACCAAATTTTATAAAACCTGCATCTTCACCCTGAATCACTTGTTGTCCTTCTTCGGCATAGTTTACAATTCGGCGTGCCAATGCACCGGCAATTTGACGGTATAGCACTTCGCCAAAAGCAGCAGTTTCAATAACAACTGTTGTTCTTTCGTTTTCGGTGCTGGCTTTTGGATGCCAGGCTACCAAGTATTTTCCCGGATGGTATTTGCTGTATTTGATTTTCCCTGAAGCGCCATAACGCGTTACGTGTACATTAATGGGCGACATAAAAATCGAAACCTGTAATCTTTTGTCTTTGAAATATTCGGCTTCGAATACTTCTTCGATAACCACTACTTTTCCGTCTACCGGAGCCAGAAAATAGTTTTCGTTTGGCGTTATTTTTCTGTTTGGATTTCTGAAGAATTGCAAAATCATTACAAAAAGGAAAAGTGCCACGAGCTGGATGCCTATTTTAAGCCACGAGATATGCACAAATTTATCTGCCAATAATAATACTCCTATGAAGCTTAAAATGGCAATGAATATGATTTTATAACCTTCTTTATGAAACATAATAAATAATTTGGTAAAACAAATAAACAAATGGTGCTACAAATATAATACTATCTAAGCGATCTAGAAAACCACCATGACCGGGCATAATATTGCCACTGTCTTTGACGCCTGCGATTCTTTTAAATTTTGATTCTATCAAGTCACCAAGCGTCCCGAAGGCACTAACAATCATCGCAATGATAATCCATTTGATAGCTTCCTGATGCAAATAAAACTGAGCCAATAAAACTCCGGCAACAATCGCAAAAATGACGCCTCCGACAAAACCTTCAATGGTCTTTTTAGGAGAGATTCTTTCAAACAGTTTGTTTTTTCCCATCGTAATTCCAACCAAGTAGGCAAAAGTATCATTGGCCCAGATAATGACCAAAATACTGATGATAATCTCGGGTTTGTATTGGATTCCAGGTTCATCTTTTAAGTACACAAAAGGAATTTTGGTAAAAATAATAATCGGAATGATTAAATAGCCAATCAGGAAAACGTATTTGGCTTGGGTATCCAGGAACCTGTCTTTCTTTTCAAACAGAAATAAAAGCGCGCGAATGGAAACCAACAATGCTGCAATCAATAATAAAATTTCGTTGGTTTTTACGGTATGGTTTAAATTGCAAAGTACATAACCAACTGTGGCTATGGCGAGCGGAAAGATCGGTTTCAGCGAAACCAATTTACAAAATTCAACCACCGAAAACAGCAATAAGAGGCCAAATAATAACAAAAAACTGTATGGCGAATATAAAGTCGCGCCAACCAGCAACAGTACGTATACTGCTCCGGATAAAGCTCTTGTTACGGTAGTCGTCATGCTATAAATCTTCTAAAAGCAAGAGGTATAAATTCTTGGCGGTGCTTCCGTATTGCAGGAAATCTTCGTCTTTAGCTTTTTCGAAATATTTGATGGTAGTGATATTGGTTGGGTAATCCTTATCATACTTCTTTTTAATCACGCGAAGACCATCACTTTTGGTTTCCAAAATCTGGCTGGTTGTGGCTAAAATGATGATGTTGATGGGTAAATCGTTGGGTTTATTTTGCTTGATTTGGTTGGAAGAAAACAACACTGAACCTTCATCAGCAATAAGATTTTCGCAACTGGCAAATAAAAATTTTGGGTTAGAAGGTTTGTCGTAGTGCAACTTGTTTTCATCCAGCATGCTGAACAATTTCGGTTCGTAACAAAGTGCTTCACATTCGAACCAATCGTTTTCTTCTAAGATGTTTAGAAATTGGTCTTTTACTTCATTCAAGTTTTCGCAGTACAAAAACTTTCCGCCATTTTTTTTGAAATTATAAGTGAACTTTTCATCTACCGGAAGTAATGAAAAGCTGGAAGGAGTATTGTTAAATTCGCTTTGACTTTCTTCGTCAGAGGCATCGTTTCCCGTGCCAAAAATTTTTCTGAAAAGACTCATGCTTGTTTGGTATAATCTGGTTTTGAATTTGAAATCCCTCAAAGATAAAAAAATCTTAATTCAAAACTTACTTTTGAATTAAGATTTTAAAAAAATGTTAAAAAACGGTAAACGTTAGTCAATTACTGTTTCTGCCACTGTTTCTTCCGAATGATCATCAAAAGGTCTTTTGCCGAAAATAGTTTCCAAATCGTCTTTAAAGATGACTTCTTTATCTATCAAAATATCAGCCAATTGGTGCAGTTTTTCTTTGTTTTCCTCTAAGATTTTGATAGCTCTTTGGTATTCGGTTTCGATTAAGTTCGAAATTTCCTTATCAATGGTCAAAGCTGTTTCTTCTGAGTATGGTTTGGAGAAATTGTACTCACTTTGTCCCGAAGAATCATAGTAAGTAACGTTTCCTAATTTGTCGTTCAATCCATAAATGGTAACCATCGCACGAGCCTGCTTGGTTACTTTTTCCAAATCGCTTAACGCTCCGGTTGAGATTTTGTTAAACATTACTTTTTCGGCAGCACGTCCACCCATGGTAGCACACATCTCATCCAGCATTTGTTCCGGTCGTACAATTAAGCGTTCTTCCGGCAAATACCAGGCTGCGCCCAAACTTTGTCCACGGGGTACAATGGTCACTTTTACCAATGGCGCGGCGTGTTCTAACATCCAACTCACGGTGGCATGACCGGCTTCGTGAACGGCAATGGCACGTTTTTCTTCCGGTGTAACGATTTTGTTTTTCTTTTCTAGACCACCAACGATTCGGTCAACAGCATCTAAGAAATCTTGTTTGTCAACTGCTGTTTTATTTTGTCTGGCCGCAATCAAAGCAGCTTCGTTACAAACATTGGCAATATCAGCACCCGAGAATCCCGGAGTTTGTTTGGCCAAAAATTCTATATCCAAACCTTCTACTTTTTTCAAAGGTTTTAAGTGTACTTCAAATATTTCCTTGCGCTCTCTAACGTCCGGTAAATCTACATAAATCTGACGGTCAAAACGTCCGGCACGCATCAAAGCTTTGTCTAAAACATCCGCTCTGTTGGTGGCTGCCAATACGATTACGTGAGTGTTGGTTCCAAAACCATCCATCTCAGTCAATAACTGATTTAAGGTGTTTTCACGCTCGTCATTTGAACCTGAGAAATTGTTTTTGCCACGGGCACGACCTACAGCATCAATCTCATCGATAAAGATAATGGCTGGTGCTTTGTCTTTGGCCTGTTTGAATAAATCTCTCACACGTGAAGCACCGACACCCACGAACATTTCCACGAAGTCAGAACCTGACAAAGAGAAGAAAGGCACTTTGGCTTCGCCGGCTACAGCTTTCGCCAAAAGGGTTTTTCCTGTTCCCGGAGGTCCAACCAATAAGGCACCTTTTGGAATTTTACCTCCAAGGGTTGTGTATTTATCCGGGTTTCTGAGGAATTCAACGATTTCCTGTATTTCTTCTTTGGCACCTTCTAATCCGGCAACGTCTTTGAAAGTGGTTTTTAAATCGGTTTTTTCGTCAAATAATTTGGCTCTCGATTTTCCGATGTTAAAGATTTGGCCTCCACCACCTCCGGCACCACCTCCTGACATTCTGCGCATGATTAAGATCCAAAGACCAATAATGACAACGATTGGCAACAAGCCCATGAATATTTCGCTCCAATTGCTTTTTGGCTTAAAGTCGTAGTCTTTTAATTTGCCTTCAATTTTAGCTTTCTCAATTTTGTTTTGGAAAACTTCGTCGTTTCCTATTTCAAAAGAGTAGTGTGGTCCTTTGTTTTCGTTACCCAACATGTCTTTGGCTAACTTGCTGTGTACTTTGTCTTTTAAAGCCGCTTTTGTCAAATAAGCTTCACCTTCGGTTTTGTTATAAACCACTACCTTTTCGATTTGTCCTTTGTCCAAATATTCATTGAATTTAGACGAAGAAATCACAGCGGTATCCTGAAAACCGGAGCCGCCAATGTAATTTAATCCGAAGAATATGATAATTAATCCAGCGTAAATCCACCACGGACTTACTTTAAAATTATTGGGTTTCTTTTCGGTAGCCATATATGTTTAGCGCAATTTTTTAATAGTTACTTGGAATGGTGGTAATTTGGGCATCGCCCCATAATCCTTCAATATTGTAGAATTCACGGATTTGTTTTTGGAAAACGTGTACTACGATGTCAACATAATCCATCAAAACCCATTCGCCATTGTCCGTACCTTCTACGTGCCATGGTTTGTCTTTTAATTCTTTGGAAACTAATTTTTGGATAGAGTTAACAATCGCGTTAACCTGGGTATTGGAGTTCCCGTTGCATATGATAAAATAATCACAAACGGCGGTGTCTATAGCTCTTAAATCGAGTATGTCGATATCATTTCCTTTTACTTCTTCAATGCCTTTGATAATACTCGCTAAGAGTATATCGGTGTTTACTGCTTTTTTCGTCATCTAGTATTTATGTGTATTTGGCAAAGGTATCACTTTTTGTGCTTATTTTTGCTTAACAAAAGTTTAAAAATTACCACTAATTTTTATTTCTATTATGCCTATAATCAAACTCGATGCCACAGATTCGACCAATGACTATTTAAAACAATTAGCCAAAGAAAAGTGGTTGGAAAACTACACTGCTGTCATGGCTTTGGAGCAAACCAAAGGCAGAGGGCAAATGGGATCGGAATGGGTGAGTGAGGCAGGTAAAAACCTTACTATTAGCGTGTTGGTTAAAGATGTGCCACAGGACATGATATCGATTTATGATTTCAATATTGCCGTGGCATTGGCAGCAATCGGTCTGTTGACGATGAATGGTGTGGCCAAAGTAAATGTCAAATGGCCTAACGACATTATGGCAGAAAACAAGAAAGTTGGTGGCATATTGATAGAGAACACTTTAAAGCCGGATGGCAGTTTTACGGCAGTGGTTGGTTTTGGTCTGAATTTGAACCAAACCGATTTTGAACATTTACCACAGGCCAATTCGTTGGCCAACATAACCAAACAGACTTATGATCTGGACGAAATGGCACAAAGTTTTATCAAATCACTCAAATTGCATTTGATTCTTTTTCCGGAACGCGCTGATGAAGCCTGGGCGCATTACAATGATTTGTTGTTTAAAAAAAACAAACCTTCGGCTTTTGAATTTCCAACTGGTGACCGTTTTATGGGCATTATCAAATGTGTGACCCGCGATGGTAAACTCGCGGTGCTTTTGAATGATGATTCAGTGGAATATTACGGATTGAAGGAAGTGAAGTTATTGTACTAACGGTTTTTTGTCCAATTGTCATAAGTCATTTCGAACTTAACTTCTCCTTTCCCATGTGTCCCAATTTCTGTCCAGCCGGCTTTTCGGTAGAAATTTTCCGCTCTGGTACCTGGAGCAGTTCCGAGCCAAACGGTTTGATGGGTATGATCAAAATACCAATGGAGCATAGTGTCATGTAATTGTTTACCGATACCTTGTTTTTCAAATTCGGGATGGAGAAACAAAGCCCAAATGTTATGATCCTGTAAATCGGCAATGGCGAATCCGATAATTTGGTTGTTGATTTCAAAAACCCAGCCTTTTCCTCTTTCAAACATAAATACCCTGCAATCTTCATCGGTAACCAAATTAGGGTCTGATAAGGGATTTTCCTTGACTAGATTTCGAACGATCTGAATCGGTTTGATATCTGCAACTGTTGCTTCTCGAATCATTTAATTTATTTATTTTTTGAATTCACCGAAATGCCACAGAATTCCGGATGGATCATGCAAAAAACATTCGCTTCCCCAATCCAAATTTCGGATAGGCGTTACTCTAGCACCTTCATATTTAGCGGGCAATTGCAAAGCAATGAGTTCGTTGTAAAAGCGCTTTACATCATCCACTTCCATAAAAACCATGGTGTTGTCTATCCAGTCTTTGACGTAAGCTTTCTGCAGGTAAAAGCCCAGTGCTTCCGTTTTGAAAAGTGACATATCAGGAGATAAAACCACTTCTTCAAAGCCTAAGTCTCTGTAAAATCTTCGGGAAATTTCATAGTCTTTGGCGCCTATAAAAGGCCGGATTGATTTTGCGTTGTGTTCCATTATTGTTATTAATTGTCTTTGGTTATAGTTTTCTCATACTCATCAATAGAGAGTGGCTTTATTGTCAATGTTTTCCGGTTAGGTCTTGTTACTTTCAAATATACAAAAACATTTAGTTGGCACATTCTAAAAATTATTGTAAACTGTTGTTAATGGCTAATTTTAGAGGGTTTAAGTTTTTTTATTGCAGGCAGCCAAGAAATAAAGAGTTCAACAACCAAAACGGGGATTACCCAACTCATCCATTCATATGTGGCATCTCTTACGTCTTGATTTTTGATAAAGGACAGAAAATTATGTTTGTAAACAAGATCAGATAAGATACGAAGAAACACGAAGGATAATGTCAAGGTATAGCTTCGAATCATAAATAAACGATGTGCTTGAATATCTTTTCTTTTTATGGTAATCCACGCAGCTGATGTCATGAATAGCCACAGCAAAGCAAGAATCAGAGATGGAACTATAGAACCGGGATATGGCTGAGTAATACTAAGATATAATGCTGAAAGACCTCCCAAAAGACATCCTATAATGTATACTTTTCCTAAAAACCTATGCAATTTAATATTGCGTTTGCGAAACCAATTCCAAAATTGAAAAGGTCCTGTTATAAGAGGGAGAACCGCAGTAGCTAAGTGAGACACAAACCAAAATTGTTTATTCCAAAATGTTGGACCTGTGCCTTCTTTAACAAACCTGAAGTTTATCGCTCTGTAAAGGTAATATGAACTCAATAAGATTATTGCAGTCCAAAATATCCTCATTAGTACTTTCTTTTTATCCATCATGTTATTTCAGCTTGTTGCTAATGTTCTGCGGCCTTGTGTTTTGGGGACAATTTACCACTTAGTTGTAAAGATATGTAAATTTCTCGTTGAGTTATTTTCGGCGAAGAAAAGCTAAACCAGCCATAACTAGTCTATAAGTATGAACACTGTCTTATCTCTTACTAAATATACAAAAAATCGCCTCTGTTAGTAGGTAACTATCTTGGAGCGTTGACCTAGAATACATAAAAAAATCAGACACAATTCAACGGAGTCAAATTTAGTCTGATTTGGGATCAGGGTTTGTATTAAAATGGTTTCACCCCAAACCCTCTTTCAAAAGTCTCAAAATGGAAGAGGGCGGAGCGGTAGGTATATAATGCCGGTTTTTTCAGCGTAAGCTCATTTGCATAAACTGCAAAAGTTTTTGTCGCTCTACCGGCGCGGGGAATATCTTCAAACAGCGGTCTACTGTTGCCGCGATGCGAACACGCGGAAAATCGGGAAATTCCTCCGATATGATATGGATAATGAATTTGCGGTCTGATGGTTTTGCTGCATTAATGAATGGTTTTTCATAGACCATTTTACATTGGTTTTCTACTTTGTTCCAGCACATGATTTCTATAGTTTTTTGTTTTGTTTTTAATTACTGTTTACACTTCCTTTTTTCAGCCATGACAAACCAAAAGCCAGCAGGGCGATCGATTCTAAAATAAAAGTGATATTATACCTTTCTAATACAGGAAAATTTCCTTTTAACGATAATGAATAAATCAAAATCAATACAAGGGAAGAAAGCATGATGAGACCACAATATTTGTAGAAATCATGCGAAGGCATCTTGCCAAAATCTTCCACTTTCCCACTGCGTCTGAAATTAAATAACGAGATAAGGGACAAAGTCATTAAAAAGAAACCTGCAAAAATATAATGGGCGTATCCGATGATTTCACTGCTCACAAATGAGCGGATATTGTCGGAAAGGCAAAAATCTGATGAAGCCGGGAAAATCACGGCGCCTAAAGCACAAACTCCGGCCAGATTAGTCATAAAACTATCTGAAGGGATAAGTTCTTCGTCGCGTTGCGGATAACCGCGGTAACTAAACATGAATAAGGCCACAGCTGAAAGCGTTCCGGTAAAGATTCCGCCTACAGTACTATAATAATAGTCGCTGATAGAAGACTTCAGAGGATTATCAGCTGTATAGATATTACATTGTGTCATTACAAAAGTTTCGTTATTAAGTAAGTTGCAATCGTTGATGATATAATTGCCTATAAGTAGGGTGAAAGGCAAGCTTAATCCGAGCCAACCAATGGATTGGCGTAGACGGTGATAGGAAATCACCAGATTTGGGGTAGGGTTTCTCTTTGGCATATATAATTTTGATTCGTCTTTCAAAGAATGATAAAAAACCTGCCCTTAATCAATTTCAAATACCACTAAAAAATTTTTCTTAAACGGGCAGGATCTTATTAACAACCGAAACCGATAATTATAATTTAGCTAAAAAAAAACTGCCCTAAGTTTAACCCTCAAATACCACTAAGAAAGTCCCTTTATTGCGGGCAGAATTTTGTAACTAACCAAAATTTAAATAATTACGTTTTTGATTATTTAAAATTCGGTAAACAAAAGCAAAAAAAAAATCCCCATTAATGGGGATTTTTTTTCGGGTTTCAAAGGTATTTTTACTACAAATAGTCGTATTTGCGCTCTAAAGCGAATTTTATTAAATCGGTTTTCCCGATAACTTTGATTTTTTTTGACATGTTTTTGCGGTGAGAATCAACCGTAGATTTCTCAATAAAAAGGATATCGGCAATTTCCTGAGATGATTTTCCTTCTGCAATCAATTGCAGAATTTCTTTTTCACGGGTGCTGAAAAACAATTCGTTTTTTGGGGTTTCATATTCTTCCTCAGCATCATTAACGAAATAAGAATAGCCTTGATTTACTGCCCGGATGGCATCGAGCACCGTTTGGAGCGAAGAGTTTTTCATAATATAACCTGAAGCACCGGCTTCTCTCATTTGCGAAATAGCATCATCATGGTCAAACATGCTGAACGCAATGATTTTGGTGTTGGGCAATTCGGCTTTGATGGTTCTTGTAGCCATAATGCCATCACATTTTGGCATGCGGATATCGGTAATGACAACGTTGGGCTTCAGTTGACGCACAATATCAATAAGTGCCAAACCATCATTGGCATGACCGATGATTTCTATGTCACTTTCATTTTTCAGAAATGACTTCATTCCATCAATAAGCGCTTGATGGTCTTCGGCTATAATCAGTGTTATCATATGGGAATATCTATAATGATGGTTGTTCCTTTTCCTTCGAAACTGTCAATGCTAAATGTGCCGTTAAGCTGTTCGGCTTTCTTTTCGATATTGCTCAATCCCATACCTTCCTTTTTATCAATCGTTTTTGGATTAAAGCCTTTTCCGTTGTCTTCTATGATAATGTTTATGCTTTCCTCGTCCTGTGTTAAACTGATCGTAATTTCGGTAGCTTCAGCGTGCTTGATGGTGTTGGTCAAAATTTCCTGTACCATTCTGAAAAGTGTCACCTCAAGTGCGTTTTCGAGCCGTCCGGTCATACCGAAAGGGATAACCTGTACTTTTAGTTTGTTAGGAATGGCTACTTTTTTGGCAATGTTTTGTACTGCAGGTACTAATCCCTCACTGCCAATAACTCCCGCGTTTTTGGCATGAGCCATGCCTCTTACTTTTTGATAGGCTTCTTCAATCAAGTCATCGGTTTTGGCAAACATGGCCGCCTCTTCTTCATTGATGCCTTCTTTTTGATGGTGCAGGTTTTGAAAATTAAGTCGGAGTGTAGCCAATATGCTGCCAAGGTTGTCGTGCAAATCATGGGCAATTTTAATTCTTTCCTTTTCCTGGCCTTCAAGCATTTTGTCTATCTCGTGAAGTTCCTGATCCTTGAGAACATTTTCGAGCTTCTGGCTTTCGATTAACTTTTCCTGTTCTGCGATCTGCTTCTTTTTATTGATATAACTGATGCGGAAATAAGCGCCAATAACAAAAATTAAAAATATCCCAACAAACAGATAAATGATGAGTTTGTTTTTTTGGTCTTTTATCTTGAGATTCTTGTTTTCGAGTTCTTTTTCTTTGGTGTCGTATCTGGTATTAAGTTCAAGGATGGTTTTTGCTTCTTCCTGTTCGTTGACTTTTCTTTCTAGAGTATCTTTTTTGTCGTTGTATTCAATGGCTTTTTCATAGTTCTTCATTTCCTTATATGTTTCAGATATGTTTCCATAAAGATTAATCTTGAAGTTGGTTTCATAATCCTTCATTTTTAGAGTATCTGAAATCAGGAAATTTTTTATGGCTTCATTTAGCTTTCCTTCTTTTCTGTAAAATTCAGCTTCATTACTGTAAACATAAGCCATCAAGTCGGTATTTTTTGTTCTTTTGAGGTATTTCAGAACATTCGCATGATAAATTCTGGCTGTTTTAGGTTGATTTAAATAAAGGCCATAAACCATTGCTATTGAGATGTCAAGTTTAGCAATAAGTAAGGAGTCTTTTGTTTTTTGGCATTCTGTCTTTGCCAATTGGTAATAATTGATTGCTTTCGCAGGTTCGGTTTGGTATATGCTATTCCCAATTTCCCTTAGTGTAGAACACAATAAAGGGATGTTGTTTTCCCTTCGGGCATAGACTATGGCTTCATCCAACAAGTATTTATAATCTTCATATTTATATTTGGAGAGCCATTTAATTTGGGCAATGGTAATATTTACTTCGATGACTTTGTTGAAATTTTTCTCCTTTTGATAGCTTTCTTTTGCCTTTAGAAAAAGGGATAAAGCTTCATCACCTTGATTGTCAAGGTAATTTGTCTTGCCGTATAAATGGAAATATTTTCCTTTGTCAGCTTCGCTCAGCTGTTTGGGGTTTGTTTTGGTTAAAAAGGAAATCCTTTCATTATAATTCAGTTTGTCAAAATCTTTTTCAAATTTTTCTAAGGTTTTGCTTTGAGCCATAGCAAAAACAGTAATAAATGAAATTATTACTGTTTTTAACCATAACTGTTTATGACTTTTGACAATCATTTAGATAATTTAACCTGGTAATGTGCCCGGTGCCCCTTTTCCCGGGGGCGAACCTGCAGCGTAATAAGTATAGGTACCGGCTTTATAGTTTTCAATATATTTATCATCAAAGGTATTCGTGGTTGGGTCAAAGCCTATGCCGTGATGTACGTATACCGTAATTGTTTTACCGGTTCCGATTTTAGTGATATCCAAATCCCCGGGAGTCCAGTAAGAATTATCAAAACTGCTAAAAGGTACACTGCTCAGGGTCAGTGTCCTGTCCGGAGGATAATTACTGAAATCAGTAGCATCATTGTCCTCAGTTTGTAAAATAGCTACAATGGCATAACGTGTTGGAGTACAAATATTGTAGTACGCTGTAACTTTAAACTGATCGGGGTCGATTTCAGTAGTAATAATGGTAAAAGTCAAGGTCTTTGCTGTTGGATTGTAGCTTCCGGTGGATTCGTAAACTTTCATATTTTGTTTTTTGTTTTGTTGTACATCAAAGATGAGAAATTAATTTGTAAAAAAAACCCCTAAACGGGGAATTTTAACACGATTTTGATTGTAAATATTGTAATGAAAGAACTTATTTTAAAAGAGGCCTTTTATTGGCTGTGAATCAATGCCTATTCGTGTACCATCAAAGTTCATTTTGTTTTTAAGTAATGTTGCATACACACTTCTAAAGTCCGTTTCATACTTTAAATCACCATCATCTAAATCAGTTAAATTGGGGTTGTTGCCTATAACTTTTCCGGTGTTATTGCCTCCTATTATGATCAAAGGAGCAGCGGTTCCGTGATCCGTTCCGTTACCATTATCTCTAACCCTTCTGCCAAATTCTGAAAAAACTACAATTGTCACATTGGGCAATAAGCCCGCTTTTTTTAAATCGGTATAAAAGGAGTTTACTGCATCATTCAATTCTGTTAAATTGCGCTGGTGAATATTAATCTGATTATCGTGTGTGTCATAGCCGTTTTGAGAGGTGTAATATACTTTGGAGTTCAAATTACCTTTGATAAGCCGTGCAATCCATTCCAGATTTTTTCCCAAGTTAGTCTTTGGATAACTCATTTCAGCAGTAGATTTGTCAATCGCTTTTTGGATATCGTCGGAGCCTTCAGCAACTGAACTGGCGATTTTGCGAACAAAATCCAGTTGCGGATTGTCGGATAACTTAGCCAAGCTGCTACTGTCGTTTTTAATTTTGAATCGGTTTGGGTCTTTAACGGTAATAAAGTTAGGCTCACTACCTTTTAAAGCTAAATTATCAATCGAATCTAAGTTGATTCCGGCTGTCGGTTGATGGTCCTTGCATTGCAAATCAAGGTAACGACCAAGCCATCCTTCATTAATATATTGGTTCGAACTTGACGCAGTTTGCCATATCTCCTGACTGCGAAAATGAGAGCGGTTGGGCTCAGGATAGCCCACATTTTGAATCACACTCAAATCCCCGTTTTGTTGAATAGCAGCAAAGCTTTTCAAGGCAGGATGAAATCCCATACCTTTATTTTTGCTTAGCACATTGTCTTTGGTTATAGCAACATTAGTACGAAACTCATAATACAATGGATTGTCATACGGAATAAAGGTATTCAGTCCGTCATTACCACCATTCAATTGAATAAAAACCAAGCATTGTTCCCCGATAACCAAATTGGATTGACTGCCATAGGCGTACAAGAAATCTGGCAGGAGTAGAGCGCCGCCGGTGAATGTACCGGTTAAGGTTAGAAAATTTCTTCTGTTCATAGTTATATCAGTTGGTACTCCGGTGTTTTCACCATCGCATTGAACAATCGTAAAACGGCATTAGCTGCACTCTCAGTTTTTGGGTCGAAATCGTATTTTAGTATCTCTTCAAAGTCCTTTTGTAAATTGGCATCGACTTTAAACAGCAGTCGTTCAGCCAAATCCGCAATAATGGTTTTATTATTACCCGTTTTTTTCCAATCGATGCTTACTGGCATCATATCGGTAGAGACATAGTCGCCAATTTCATCCGGAAATTGTTTTTTTCGCCTTAAGCCTCTACCGTTACACAATAAATCGGCGGTATTGTTTCTTTGTAAAAAGATTTGAGAAGTAAGCCATTCCTTTCCACCATTCCAACCTTTGACATTGGGTTGGTTGAACAAATCCATTCCCTGTTGCCGAAGGAAAAAAGCAACCAACTTAGGATTGATTTGTTCCGCTTTCAATTCGTGCATCAACTGTAATATGTAAACCAAAGGGTCTTTAATCTTACTGCCTGCAGTGTCTTTGGCATATTCTTCAGTGAAAATTTTTTGGAGTAGTGGTTTGATTTCAAAATCCATTTTTCTGAAATAATCCCCGTAATAAATTACTAAATCTTCACTCGGATTGTCATAAATAAACCATTTCAGCATTTTTCTCGTCAGTAGATATGGTGCCGCTTTCTGTTCGAAAATGATGTCAATCATCTCATTGGCTTTGAATTTGCCGGTTTGACCAAAATAAACCATCGACTCATTATTTTCCAACGGTGGTCGATACACGGCTCGGTTTTCTCCGATATTTAGTCCTGCTAATCCTTTGGCTCCGTTTTTAATATCTTCTTCTGTATAATTGCCTATACCAAGTGTGAAAAGTTCCAATAATTCCCGGCTGAGGTTTTCATTTACATCATTGCGTTTATTGTCAACATTATCCAGATAACGCACCATGGCATTAGATTGAATAATTTCTTTAGTGATGGTTTTAAAGTTGCCGAAGGCGTTTTTACGCAAGATTTGATTGTGTTGAAAAACCCAATGATTCACTTTTACCTTTTGAAAGGTTGACACAAAATGATTGTGCCAAAAACAGGTCATTTTTTCGCGCAACGGAAATTCGTCCTCTTTCATTTTTTCAAGCCACCAAGCCTTCATTTCCTGGGAAACACCTGCTTCTTCACGGAGCATTTTTTTTACATTCTCAGGAGATTCGTTTTTTATAGCCTGTCTTTTGGCTTTGAGTTCTTTGAGTGATTTTGGACTGTTTTCTAAAAATGACGGAATTGTATCCTCAAACTTTAGAGCAAACGACCGTTCTAAAAACTGGTTCATACCTAAAGCGTCAAGTTGCTTGCTTTGCTTGGATGAAAATCCCAGGCGTAATGACCAAAGAGTGTTCTTATTCATGATATTATTGTATGGCTCTTGCGTTTGATGAATAGCTATTTTACTGCATTTATCTAACAATTATGATATGTCAGCTATTTTTACTAATTGCAAAAAATAATCTGCAGTATTGGAAAATGTTTTCACATTTGCTAAGTAAGACTCGTTCCCAAAGTTAAGGTTTAAATCTGTCGGAATGATTATGAATTTATCAATAAAAGGGATTTTTTTTGAGCTAAAATTAAAAATAATGTATCTTTGAACACAAATAGTTGCATTATGATTACCACAGAAACCCAAACCACTTTAGAAAAGTATTTCCAGCAATTTCGCAAGAATATCATTGGAATCGACCAAGAGTTTGAGTCTCCTTTCGGAAAAAAGAAAATCATTTATACAGATTGGACCGCCAGCGGAAGATTATACCGACCGATTGAGGAAAAGCTGATGAATGAATTCGGACCTTTTGTGGCCAATACCCATACCGAAACAACTATTTCAGGAACTGCCATGACCATGGCCTATCACGAAGCCCGACACATTATCAAAAAACATGTGAATGCCAATGATAATGATGTTTTGATTAATGATGGTACCGGAATGACCGGTGTGGTAAATAAGTTCCAGAGAATCCTAGGTTTAAAAGTGCCTGAAAATTTAAAAGATTTTACTTCGATACCGGCAGCTATAAAGCCAATCGTTTTTATTTCCCATATGGAACACCATTCTAACCAGACTTCGTGGTTGGAAACCATTGCCGATGTGGTGGTCATTCCGGCTGATGAAGACGGTTTGTTCTGCATGAATGAGTTTGCGACATTGTTAGAGCAATTCAAAGACAGAAGTTTTAAAATAGCTTCAATAACTTCTTGTTCCAACGTTACCGGAATAAGAACTCCTTATCATGAAGTGGCCAAATTGATGCATCAAAACAATGGCGTTTGCTTTGTAGATTTTGCCTGTTCTGGCCCTTATGTTGAGATTAACATGCATCCGGATGAAGAAAGCTATCTGGACGCTATTTTCTTTTCGCCTCATAAGTTTTTAGGCGGACCAGGAACTTCCGGTGTTTTGATTTTCAATAAAAATTTGTACAAAAACAATGTACCCGATTGTCCCGGTGGCGGAACCGTTTCCTGGACGAATCCTTGGGGCGAACACAAATACATAGACAACATTGAAGACCGCGAAGATGGCGGAACACCAGGATTTTTGCAGGTAATTAAAACCGCTTTGGCGATTCAACTGAAAGAGCAAATGGGTGTGAAAAACATCTTAGGACGCGAACATGAAATTGTGGACTATGTGTTCTCAGAATTGAATTCGATAGAAAACATCAATATTTTGGCCAACCAACACCAAGACCGTTTGGGCGTGATTTCGTTTTATATTGATGATCTGCATTTTAATTTGGGGGTTAAATTACTGAATGATAAATTTGGAATTCAAACCCGTGGAGGATGCAGTTGTGCCGGAACTTATGGTCATTATCTGTTGCATGTTGACCAGGAAACGTCTCATGATTTGGTGTGCCAAATTACCTCTGGCGACTTAATCAAAAAACCGGGATGGATCAGAATGTCAATTCACCCGACAACGACTACCGAAGAAATACAGTTTGTTTGTGAAAGCATCAAAGCTTTGGCACAAAATCACCAACAATGGGGAATGGATTATGAATACAACCCAAAAACCAATGAGTTTGCTCATAAGAATGCCAAAAATTCAGAAGCTGCAATGGTGAAAAACTGGTTCAGTATCAAATAACTGCAAACTGCGACTGCAGACTATTTCTTCTTGTGTTTCCAACGTTTGTGTGTCCACAAATAATAAGCAGGCTCATCATAAATTTGCTTTTCCACACGTCTTAAGAATTCATCAGATATCTGATAATTAGGTACTTCTTTCGGGTTGTCAAACATCAGTTCAAATGTTGCCTGGTAATAACCTCTTTTCAGCTTTTTGGTGCGCAGGAAAACCACATTCATATCATATCGTTTGGCCAACATTTCGGCTCCGGTATGCACCGGAGTTTCAATGCCCATAAATGTTCCCCAATGATGGGTTTTACTCAGCTGAGGCGATTGATCACTGGCAAAACCATAAACGCCTAAATGTTTGGTTTTGTAATTTCTTTCGATACACGGAATGGTTTCTCTTGTAGTAATTAAGGTCGCTTTAAATTTGGAACGAATGTCTTTGACCAATTTGTCAAAATATTTATTGGCTACTTTTTTATAAATGGCAAAACCTTCAAAGGTGATGTGTTTGTTCATCGAAACTACCCATTCGTAACTCGCATAATGGGCACACATCAGCGCTATGCTTTTCTGCTTTTTCTCTAATTCCTGATACACTTCCAAATTGGTAAAAGTAAAACGCTTATCCATTTCCTTTTCAGAAATGGTCATGGTTTTAATCATTTCCAAAAACATGTCACACATGTGAACATAGGATTCTTTTTCAACCGCCAATTGCTCTTTTTGGGACAAATGAGGCAATGCCATGGCAATATTTTGTCTGACAATTTTTCTTCTGTAGCCCACAACATAATAGACCAAAAGATAAACAAAGTCAGAGACCAGATATAATAGTCGAAAAGGTAATATGGAGATTAGCCAAAGTAATGGATAAAGTATAAGAAATGCGATGAACTGCATGTTGATTAATTTTATGCAAATATAAAGTTAAATGTCATTTTAAACGGATAACATTAACAAAACCTAAAGAAGTATTATTATTTTTACACTCTAGGCCTTTTAACCCAAACTGTACGAAGTAAAACATTTCAAACATGCTCAACATATTTTTATTAGGTATTATTTTAGCCAACGTTCTTATTAGTTTCAAAGGATTTAACGATGAGTATTTTTTCAGGAAATACCAATTTCATGTGGGGAGCATTCGTGCAGGACAGCAATTCAGAATGGTGACTTCGGCTTTTCTTCATGCCGATATGGTGCATTTGGCTTTCAATATGATCGCATTGTATTCCTTTGCGCCGGTTGTTTTGGCTTATTTTGGTGATACAACATTTTTATTGATTTATGCCGGAAGCTTGATTTTTGGCAGTTTGCTGACGATGGTTTTTCATGGCAATGAATACAGTTATAGCGCTGTTGGTGCCTCAGGAGCGGTAACCGGAATTATTTATTCTTCCATTTTAATTAATCCCGATATGACCATTGGGATTTTTGGTGTGATTCCAATGCCGGCTTATGTTTTCGGGATTGCTTATTTGTTGTATTCCATTTACGGAATGAAAGCCAAGAATGACAATATCGGACACACGGCGCATTTTGGCGGTGCAATTGGCGGTTATGCTATAACTTTGTTAAAAGATCCGGCTTTGTTACAGGAGAACATGCTGATGGCCATTTTATTATCCATTCCGATAGTCATACTCTTTATTCTGGCCAAGCTTGGAAAATTATAATTGGCACAACTTTTGGAATTGGACAAATACAATTAAATAAAAAAAAACGTTATGAAGAGAGCAGTATTAATTTTAGCCCTATTAGTCGCAGGTATTACCAATGCGCAAGAACAAAAAGCCCAGGTTCCTCAGATTTCGGTTACCGGAGAAGGAAAAGTAAAAATAGTTCCCGATCAAGCCGTCGTGACTGTTGGTTTTCAAAACTCAGGGAAGGACGCCAAAGAAGTAAAAACACTCAATGATGAAGTGGTAGACAGAGTGATCAAATTTTTAAAGAAAAGCGGTGTTCCGGCCACAGATTATAAAACCAATAATGTAAGCCTGAATAAAAGCTATGACTACGAAAAGAAAAAATACAATTTTCAGGCGAATCAAACCTTAAGCATCACGCTGAAAGATTTGTCAAAGTATGATGAAATCATGATGGGACTGAATGATGCCGGAGTGAATACGATTCAAGGCGTAGAATTCAAATCTTCTAAAATGGAGGATTATGAAAGAGAAGCCAGAAAGAAAGCCATGCTGGATGCCAAACAAAAAGCCAATGATTATGTTTCGGTTTTAAATCAAAAAGTTGGTAAAGCCTTATTGATCACAGATAACTCAAGCGGTTATGTACCACAACCGATGTACAAAGGCGGTATGTTGGCTATGGCTGATGCTGCAATGCCAAGGGAAACCTTAGCGGTTGGTGAATTGGAAATCAACATCAATGTGAGCGTGACTTTTGCTTTAGAATAAAACCAATTGGTTTTAAAATATAAATTCCCGTCTTGTCATAAACAGGACGGGAATTTTTTTATGGATAAATAGTTTATTTAGGTAATGGTAAGCCAACAGGGGTTCCACATACGTGTCCCGGTTGTCCGTGTGGCGGATTCATTCCCGGAGCCGTAACCGGAGCATTCGGATCTAAAATGGCCGGTGTGCTTGCCGGTGCCGGAGTGCTGGTTTGCGTTGTGGTCATCGTACTTGGGTCAAACTGCTGGATGTTAGCTTTTCCAGTTGGTTTTGCCTGGTTCGCTTTCCCCGGAGGAGAATTCAACGGTGCTCCAACAGCGATATCGCAACGGTGTCCCGGTTGTCCGTGTGGTGGATTCATTCCCGGTTTGGTTACAACCGGTGTTTGTGTAATGGTTTGACTTGCAGTTACCGGTTGACTTTGAGCCGGATTTACATTTTGTACCTGCTGTGGTTGTTGGGTATACGTTTGTGCCGGAATAGATTGTACTCTCGGCATGATGATTTCCTTTGGTTTGTCATCTGATGTTACAGCTGCTTCTTCCTCTTTTTTGCAAGACACAAGCAGAAAAGAAACAGAAAGCAGTGAACTAAAAATTAGATTTGATTTCATATAGCAATATTATTAGAATACCAAAGATACTTTTTTTGAATATATCTCCAACAAAAAAAACAGCCGCAAAATTTTGCGGCTGTTTCTATTATCAGATTGTAAAAGCTATTGTTTGATAAAGCGTTTTACCGCTGTTTGTCCTTCGGTATTTATTTCTAATAAGTAAATGCCTGATATAAGATTGGCCACAGAAACGGTTCCGTTATCTATAGTTCCTTTAGACATTTCCTGTCCTAAAGAGTTTAAGATTCTGAAGTTTCCTGAAGTAGTAAGAGATAGTGATAACACATCTCCTTTGATTGGGTTAGGATATACTTTGATTCCATTTAAATCAGTTGAAGCGCTTTCACTTGGACGATTGTTTAAACCACCACAAGTATCAATCGCAAACGAATCCCATTCAGCGGCTAAGTTGAAAGTTGTATTCGGAGATAAAACGGTTGCTTTTCTTCTTAAGGTAACATCTATCGCAAAGTTGGCTGTTCCACCATTAAATGTTCCGATGATATCAATCAGGACGCCATTTTTAAATAAACCGACAGCGTCATTTCCATTGAAAGTCAATTCGGCACCACCGCTAGAAACATTAGCATTAGCAGCAGTATAGCAAGCCACATTGATAGCACTGTTTACCAAAACAAATTTGGCTCCGTGGTTTAAAGTTCCGGTTAAAGCAATTCCTGTGCTCCATGCACCGGCTCCATTGGTTTGTTTCTTCACGGTGTAGACAGATAAACTAACAGCACTTCCGGTATTGTTGGCAATTTCTAAGGCTTTGTTATTAGAGGAACCTTCCAAATATTCTGAGAACATCAAATCGGTTGCATTGCTTGAATTGGCCAAAGTCGTTACGTTAGCCGTATTACTTGCCGAAGAAACATTCCCGGCCGCATCTTTTGCTTTTACAGTAAAGGCATAAGCTGTTGAAGCGCTTAATCCGGTTACCGGATAAGTGGTAGCTGTAGTGGTTGAACCCAATAAAACATCATCTTTATACACATCATATCCGGTTACGGCTACGTTATCAGTAGCAGCGGTCCAAGATAAGTTAGTTGTGGTTTGAGTCGTATTTGAAGCCGTCAAACTGGTTGGAGCGCTTGGCGCAGTGGTATCCGGTGCGGCTAAAGTAGTAACATTGGCATTGTTGCTCGCTGCTGAAATATTACCTGCAGCATCTTTGGCTTTTACGGTAAATGCATAAGCAGTCGAAGCCGTCAATCCGGTTACAGGATAAGTAGTTGCTGTAGTGGTTGAACCCAATAAAACACCATCCTTAAACACATCATATCCGGTTACCGCTACGTTATCGGTAGAAGCAGTCCAGGATAAATCTGTCGTGGTCTGTGTTGTATTCGAAGCAGTCAAACTCGTTGGTGCTGTTGGCGCTGTAGTATCCGCTGCTGCAGCCTGAATGTTTACGGTATAATCTTCTACCTGGCCATAAGAGAAAGCTTCACAAGAGGTTGGAACACCATTGTATTTCATTGAAACCCTCATTCTGGTATTTCCTAAAGCAGCTGTAGCAGGAATAGTAATTGAACCCGAAACCGGAGTAGTCGTTGAAGCGGCATTGCTCCAAACGGTTTCTCCTGAATCTGTAAATACCCCATTTTGATTGTAGTCAATAAATACGGCATAACCTTCAGGATATGTTGAACCGGTCCATGATGGTGTTACGGTAATGGTATAAGCAGAACTTCTGGTTACATTAGTCGCGATAGCTGTAAAGTTTTCATAACCTGCCGTTCCTGTTGAAGGATTGTCAATGGTTCCAAAAACCACTCTGCCGATTTTCTCGTCTGCGGTGCTGTTACCTTGTGAGGCACAATATGTAATTGGTGCTGCCGGAGTCGTTACGTTGGCTGTATTGCTCGCTGCTGAAACATTGCCAGCGGCATCTTTTGCTTTTACGGTAAAGGCATAAGCAGTTGAAGCGGTTAATCCAGTCACAGGATAAGTGGTGGCCGTTGTGGTTGAGCCCAATAAAACACCGTCTTTATATACATCGTATCCGGTTACAGCAACGTTATCAGTAGAAGCAGTCCAGGATAAATTAGTTGAGTTATAAGTCGTTCCCGAAGCTGTTAAAGTTGTTGGTGCACTTGGAGTCGTAGTATCATTGGCTAAAGTAGTTACGTTTGCTGTATTGCTTACGGCTGAAATATTGCCTGCAGCGTCTTTGGCTTTTACGGTAAACGCATAAGCGGTTGAAGCAGTCAATCCGGTTACAGGATAGGTAGTGGCTGTCGTAGTTGAACCCAATAAAACACCATTTTTATATACATCATATCCGGTCACCGCTACGTTATCAGTAGAAGCTGTCCAGGATAGGTTAGTGGTGGTTTGAGTCGTTCCGGATGCAGTCAAGTTGGTTGGTGCTGACGGAGCGGTAGTATCACTCGAACCGGCAGTAATCGTAAAGTTAGCATTCGATACATCAAAGAAAATATGATTGGTACCTTTTACCATAATTCTGTTGGTTGTACCAGCCGTATTCGGAATAGTCACGGCTTGTGTTCCGTCATTTGGCGTAGCCGCTAACAACGTTGACCACGTACTTCCGGCATTGGTGGAAATTAAAATATCCACATTGGCACAGTTTACACCATTGGCAGTGGTTCCTGCTACAGCCCAAGTCACGGTTTGTGTGGAACCTCCAACATATGAAACCGCTGTATTTGGAGCAGTAACACTAAATGGTCCTGCAGTTGCATTTACGGTAACGACCATATCATCACTGTTGTTTCCTGAACCACCGGCTCTGTTGTCGCGAACGGTAAATCGGAAGTTTAATGTGCGTGCTACAGAAGACAAAGCTTCAACCGTAATTTCACTTCCTGCTGTAGTTGTCGCACCGGTTAATACCGATGACATTTTAGGGAAATATCTTGTTGGTGTTGTAGATGGATTGTATGATCTGTAATTTACGCCGGTAGTTTTGGTGGCGCTTGGCGCTGCGGCCGTACTTTGAGAGTTGAATTGTTCCCAGGCATAAGTTAAAGTGTCACCGTTGGCATCAGTTGACGCTCCGGTTAACATGAACGGTGTGCTTTTCGGAATGGTATAATCCAAACCTGCATTTGCCGTTGGGATTGAGTTTCCTGTAGCTGTATTGGTTTGACAAGTTGTCGTTTTGATATAATTGGTTACCTGTTGGATACTCACCGCGTGGAAGTAAGGATCAGAGTGTGCCTGTATGTCTAAGGTGGTTATACCGGCATATCCCATAATGGTTGAGCCCGAACCCGGTTCCATTTGAACACCTGTTCCTTCATTACTGTGGGTAAAAGTGTGGTTGGCTCCAAATTGGTGACCCATTTCGTGTGCCACATAATCGATATCAAAATTATCTCCCGAAGGAACGCCATCATTTGGTGAAGTATAGGCACTTCCTTTATAGTTATTTGGATACGTGATTCCTCCATCAACATAGGTGGACATGTCATTGCTGCATACACATCCGATACAACCTGCATTTCCGCCGCCGCCTGTAGCTCCAAAAAGGTGTCCAATATCAAAATTAGCATTGCCAATTACGGAACTTAAGGTATTCATTAATTGTAGATTCCAATTGTCTAAACCTGAAGCCGGTGAATAGGGATCAGAAGAAGCACTCGTGTAAATTACACTGTCTGTATTGGCAATCAATACCAATCGTGTGGCAAAATCTTTTTCAAATACACCATTTACACGGGTCATCGTATTGTTGATGGCCGCCAAAGCCAAAGCTTTTGTTCCGCCAAAATAAGCGGTATATTCACCGGTTACCGACATCGCTAAACGGTAGGTGCGCAATAAAGCATCATCAGCATTCGGACGGGCCATGCTGATATTGCTGCCCGATTTGGCTAAATCATTTTGAGCAGTGGCAATCACTTTACACTCAAATTTATTTAACGAAGCGGCTTTATTAGCCTTGCTGTAAACAGCATAAGTACTTAAATCGGTAGTGTATGGTTCAATAAACTCCGCCGATTGATCAGCGTGGATAACCATAGTTTGTAATCCCAGCGGAGACAAACTCAAATAAATAGTGGAGCTTGGCGAATCAACACCTTGTCCGATATAAGATTTGATTTCCGGATACCGTGCTGCCAATGCCGGATCCATGTTGGATGATTCCAAAATTCGATAGCGTTCCATTTGGCCCTGAGCATTTGGAAAAGCCACAATGGTGTTAGATTTTCCTGAAGTAAATCGCTCCGGAGCGCTGGCTAATGAATGCTTTAATTCATTTACGTCCAGCTCAAATAATCTTGGATTGATAAGGTTTTTTTTGTTGGCAACGACGACTGCATCTGCCTTTTCTGAAGTGGTTTTCCATGGGTCTTTTTTCACTTGAGCCCATGAGAAGCCCGAGATAGCGACTAGCGCTATCATGAGTAACTTGTTTTTCATATGTACACTTTGGTTAATTAGTGAGCCAAATATATACATTTATTGATAAGTTGAAAATAAGAATGCTAATTCGTTAATAAATATATAATATTTTGGCAAAATTGTTGACAACTTGTAAGTTTGAGTTAACCAAAATTTTACAAATAGATAATATTGGATAGTTTTTGAAATTGGTTGACCTATGAAATTATTGGCCATTCTATTTTAGACTGCGCAAATGAAGTTATTACCGGTGAGTTTAAGTATACGCGAGACAGAAGGTCTAAACGGATTGAAGCTAAACCGCTGTTACCAGCAGTTTTTTAATGCCTGTTCTTTAAATTTATCAATTTCATTTTCCTTCAGAGATTTTAATTTTATTACGACTTCAGTTTTAGTTAAACCTTTTTCTCCAAAATAAACTCCCATAATATTATTTTCAAAATTAATTTTATTAAACCTCATAATGTATGCAAAAGGAAACTTTGCGGAATATTCAAGCACGTCGGATGTTAATATAATAGGTTTTGAAAGTTGTTTGAAAAAGCTACCTTTTGTATATCCCAAAATTACTATTGCATTTTGAGTTAAATATAAATCACAATTATTAAATAAAAAATCTCTATTATTAAGTCCAAATGTTGTTATAGAGCTTTTCGTTTGTTCAATTTTGAGTAATATTTGATTCTCTATTTCATCAATCAATTGTATATATTGTTCTTTTCGGGATTTATTTGCTATCCGAATTACAATGTAAATTATCAAGAAGAAAGCTGAAAATCCTATTATTGGTTCTATCATTCAATATCGTTTTTCAAAAAATAGCTGGTAACGTGCCGCGGCTTTGCGTCGTAGCGGCAAGTTAAAGAAAAATGTAATAAGAAATGCTGAAGTTCAGAGTATTTTCCAAGACCCGAGCGAAGCGAACGGGCCGAAGGCAAAGACAAACTAGCTATTGCGCCAAACGGCTGTTAGCAGTGGTTTTTATGTTGAATATTTGCATAGATTTACAAAGTATACACCAAAATTTGTAAAGTGAACTCTCTCAGAACTTTCTAATTCATAGCTAGGAACATCAATGGCTTCAGATCTTCCTGAAAATGTATCGCTTATATACTTTTTGTCAATACTTTCATGTAGATTTGGTAACTCGTATTTAAATATTCCAAACGAAATTAATCTATCAATATATAAATCTACTTGAGATAGAGACATTTTTAAATTATCTAGATGTTTCCAAGGAGCGAATACTGAATTGTCCGGATGTACATGTTTTCTTTCTTCTTCAAAAGTTTTTTGTTCTTTCCATCGCTTTAATGTTTTAGATTCCTCTTCTTTAAAAATACTATAAAAGAAGTCTAAAAGAATTATTTCGTTTGGAGTTATTTCTTTTAAAACTTCAATGCATTTAGTGTTTAGAGCATCTTCTGTTTCATAGCTTGCGAGATTTGCAATAACGTTTGCCCATACAACTTGTAATTGTTCGTCTTCTTCTAACGACGAATAATCGATTAATGGTACAATTGTCTTTAGATTTATGGTTTTTGGAGATATTGCTTTTGATTCAAGAAGCGTTTGAGCCTTCGAAAAAATATTTACTTGATTTTTGAATCTTCGATATCTAATTTGATCGGTAATCATTTCGCCAGTTTCTGCGACTGCTGATCCCAAGATTGTCTTTAGGAAAGACTCAGTACTTTCGACAACTTTTTTAGGCAAATTGATGTTGTCAATAATTTTTTCTATTTTACTCATTTTCTACGGGTTTCTTTAAAAATCACTGCTAACGTTCCGCCGCTTGTCGTCATTGGCGACAAGCTTAACGGTTAGTGGTAAAGATATGAAAATTTCCGGCGCTCGATTTTCCGTTTACGGAAAATCGATACCAGCCATTGCGACAAACGGCTGTTAGCTGAAGTCGCCTATCTATTTCTTTTTCAGTTGTTCAACTTCAGCTTCTAATTTTCCAGTTATTTCCAGAGCACTTACAATACCATTTTTTAAAATATCATCACCTTTAACCAATTCATCCAAAAATATTCTAACTTGATTATTAATATCGACTTGGTTTTGATTAAACTCTTCAACAAACTTAGTTAAGCTATCTATTTTAGCCTCTAATTCTTTAATTTTTTCTTCCATGATTTATTGATTATTATGCCAATTTGTAAAAATTTCTAAATCTGTTACGTTTACCATTCCTTTTGGTTCTTTCAACAGATTTATGGGGAAATGTGAAGTCAATATTCCGTCGTCTGTTAGGCTAATTGAATAATTGCGATTTTCATCATCGTGTCTGTAACGAGTCAAGAAGTTTTTACCATACTTTCTTGTTGAATCTTCAATTTTTGAATATCCTAAGTCTAAGAGATCTTGTTCTGTTATCATATTTTCCTGGTTTGGTGGGCGATTTCAGCTAACGTACCGCGGCTTGCAGCCGTGGCGACGATTTTAAGGTTTAGTTGTAAAGATATGCAATTTTCTCTTTTAGATTTTCCGGCTAGGACCCGAGGCGGAACGCCGAACAGGGCGAAGCCAAAATCGGAACCAGCCATGGCTGCAAACCGCTGTTAGCAAACGTAGCTTAATTTCTATTTATTAACTCTTTTACTCTTTTCATTACAAACTGACTTTTTTTGTCATAGTAAACCATATCAAAGTCAGAACTTCCTTCTTCGAAATTCTTTTCGGTTTTGAGTTTCGAATACTCTTTTTTGAAATACTGGTCTCGTTTTTTTAGCCAGGCAAGCTGTTCGGTTTTGAGTTTGCTTTTTTCTGAATCATTTAATTTTTTTCGAAGCTTTTTGTAAGCAACGTTAAGTAAACTGTCGGTCTTTGTATAATAAATTACAGCACATCCGCGCATGTCTTGACCTTTGTCTAAACATTTTTGATATGAAACTTCCAAATCCTTTACTGTTTTTAATGTTTGAGAATAAGATTCAATTCCAATCAATAGAAATAGAGATAAAATACATTTTTGAAGCATAATTTTATTTTCTAGTGTTTACAATGTTCGTGACTATGTTTGCTAACGTTCCACGGCTTTGCGCCGTAGCGGCAAGTTAATAATAAATGTAATAAGAAATTGTGATGTTCAGCGTATTTTTCAAGAACGATAAAACCAGCTATGGCGCAAAACCGCTGTTATGCGACGTTTTTTTATAAGCTAAACTTATCACCTTCCTTATAACCAATTGGTAATTTCGGGCTTTTGATACCAAATGGTCCAGAACCATTCCGATTATAATAAAACTCTTCTTTGTTGTCCGTGAATCTTCCAGCACACAAAAGATTAAAAGTTGTGCTTTTTCGGCTTGATTTGAGAACACTTATGTCAATCCAAACCGGAACTTTGTTTTTTCTATAAAGTAATTCAACAACTTCATTGTCTGTTAAGTCAAGTTTTATAATTCCGGTATCTTCTGGATAAATGTCAAATTGAGTCAAATTTACATCGTCAGTCGACACGTTCAGAATCACGTTATATTTAAAATCCGTTGTTAGTTTATCTTTCACGTAATTTTCCGCAAACTTCATAGCAATCAAACTTGCTCCTTTTAAATGAAATAGAAATTCGTCTCGTGTCATGGGTTTAAAAAATGTTGCATAACGTGTCGCAGCTTGTAGCAGCTGCAATAAATTTATCACTAAAGTTTCCAAGTACAAAATAACTTTTGGAAATCCGCTAGGATTTCCGGCAAACCCAAACCTTGCAGTTGCTACAAACTGCTGTTAGCGGTTCGGTTGTGTACTAACACTCGTCAGTTTCATTTTCCAACCTCTAATTTTCCACTTCCATAATCTTCCAAAACTTTTTTTGCCTTTTCAAAATCTTCATCATTGACTTGCAAAGTTAGCGGTTTGAAACCTCCAGGACTTATAACCCAAGGCTCAATGCTTGACATATATTCATTAACCGTGAACACTTCAATATTTTCATTTTCTAATAAATTTCGAATGTTCATTGCTTCGATTAATTCTCCACTAAATATATTTGTCATGCTTTGGTTTTTAAAATTGAACTTTCTCGTTTCTGGCGAGCAACTGACCGCTAACGTTCCGCGGCTTGCAGCCGTGGCGAAGTTTTTAATCTTTAGTTGTAAATATATCAAATTTTCTCTTTTAGATTTTCCGGCTAGGAAAATCTAAACCAGCTATAGCTGCAAACCGCTGTTAGCTGCTGTGCGTTTCTGCATACTCTAGCACACCAAAATCATTTAAGATGTCCATCTGTTTCGAAAGTGTCGACTTCTTTTGAACAAGGCAAATATTTGATGTAAAGTGTTTGAATGTACGGATTAGTTTCAAAATTGTTAGCCACATTTTCTGTTAGTTTTACATCTTTACCTTTTTGCCTAATGATAATTCTAAGCGTTAAATTGGGATCATCACAACTTAAATAATCAAATTTATCAGCGTAAACTTTGTACGCCAAATTCGGTTGAGTGATGTCTAAAAAGGAATTTCCTTGTAATTTATTCTGTAATGAAATTGAAAGTTTAGACTTTCCAAACTTGCTTATGGAAATTGAATCGATTACAAAATTTGGATTCAATAACTTAATTGTCTTTTTATGATTATTAATGACAATCTTTTGATAATCAATATTCGAGCAACCTGTTGAAATGAATAAAACAGGAATTATAGTTAATATGTAATTCAGAAAGTTTTTCATTTAGCGGTTGTTTTTAAGCATTGCAGCTAACGTGCCGCCGATTGGCGTAGTAGCGGCAAGTTAAAGAAAAATGTAATAAGAAATGCTGAAGTTCAGAGTATTTTCCAAGAAAGACAAACCAGCTATTACGCCAAACGGCTGTTAGGAGCTGGTTTTTTATTTACTTTCCAAAATTTTTGCAAGCTTTTCATAGTCGCCATCCATTCCAAACTCTTCGGTGTTTGCTTTTGTCCCAACAATTTGATTTCCGTTGCACCCAAAGCATAATTTCGCGATACCGATTGTTTTTGATTTGTGTTTAAATATCAAAATGTCTCGATAAACATAATCACAAGCATAACCGATAATTTCTTTGTGCTTTTTTTCTACGAAGATTTTATTTATTTCTTCAAACTTTTCTTTTCCAACTTCGGTTTTTGAGTAACCTAATTTCTCTAATTTATTGATGAAACCTGTGTCTTTTATTGATTTCGGTATATCTCTTAAAATTACATTGTACTTCAACGAATCCAATTCTGATTTATGCTTATTCTCATCAACTCCGCGTAATTTATTTTCTTCAATTTCACTTTTATAATGGATTAGCTCGTCATAATTGAAATATTTAGCTCCAGTTATTTTTGGAGCTTTGTAGACCGGTTCTTCGATTGCTGTTTTCTCATTAGTTTTTGAGTTACAACTAAACAATAAAATTGTGATTAAGAAGAATATATTTCTCATTTTCATTTTGGTCTTTATTTGCAGTTGTGGAAAACTTGCTCCTAACGTTCTGCGGCTTTGCGCCGTAGCGGTAAATTTAGGAAAAATATTCTGCGTAAAGAAAGATTTCAGGAAACCGTTAGGTTTCCGGCGGAGCGGTTAGGAGCTATGGCGCAAAACCGCTGTTATACGACGTTTTTGCTTTTACTTTTCGAAGCTTTTTTAAATAATCTTTTTAACTTTCCACTGTGAGAATTTATCATTATTACTCCACATCCACCTCTTTGTCCAAAAACTGCTATTCCCGCATTTTGGTTGATAACGTTTATTTTTTCGATTTTCTCAGCGGTAATAAATTTTAGAATTTTAGAATATTTCGGAAACTGATTTAAATCAATTAACCACATATTCCTTTTCTGATTTAGAACGAAAAGTATTTTACAGTTTTTAGATGAATCAATGCTATCATGAATGTGACCATTTGAAATGTAGGTTATTATTGGATTATAGCTTATGATTGAATCTTGCTTAACTTTTTCAATTATCAGATTAAGCTTCTCTTTCATAGTTACATTTTCCTCAAACCTTTTAATCCAATCTAAATTACTTTCTATTGATTTCTCGCGTACCGTCTTAGGCTGCGAAAAAGCAGTTGAAGATAGTAGTAGAAAAAGAAATAGTTTCTTCATTTGCAGTGTCTGGCAAAAATGTTGTATAACTAGTTTATAGGCGCTACAAAGTAGCGGGTTTACATCCTAATTTGGGTTGATAGGCGCTGTTTTGTGGCGCTTTATGTTCAAATATAATTGTTTTTTTACAAATCATCTCAAGGAAAGTGGTCACAAAATTTTTTATTTTGAAAAAATTGTTCCCAAAAGTGGAACAAATTTTCTGTTGCGGTAAAAAATGTTCCAAACAATGTAGTTATAATTGGCTAGGATTACTTCGTGATCCTGGTTATGGGTATAATGACACAAAAAAACCAAAACACGGCGAAAGCCGTGTTTTGGTTTTTTATTTCCTGTCCACTTTTAAAAGCAAGCTTTTGGCGCGGCCATAAAATAAAAAAACCGAAACGAAAGTTTCGGTTTTCTTGTGGGGAGAGCAGGATTGCTTCGCCATCCTTCAAAGCTACGCTTTGAAAATGCATAAAACAAAAAAACGCTTAAGCAAGCTTAGCGTTTTTTATTATTTATACATTTATTCGTGGGGAGAGCAGGATTCGAACCATTCTGCTAATCCCTCTATTTATGGTGGTTTTTAAAACCTAAAAAACTAGGGTCTCGATTTTGCATCTGTACTGCAATAATCATTAAATCTTATGAGATAAATTTAGTGATAATTCACGATTTGACAAAATTAATTATGCTAAATCATATTATTTTTTGAACTGGTTTTTGAACTAGTTAGTAAACTTTTCAATGAGCCTTAAGACCTAAATCTATTTAATTTTACCCTACAACATGCAACGCAAAACTTCTTCTAAAGGAAGCCCGGAATACTTAGAAAATTCCTCAACAGAAATGTACTGATGATTTTCTTTATTCAAGTGCTTCTTAATCTTTTTTAAATACAACCTGGCTTGAGTGTATTCTTTTCCCATTATGCGTTGAACGTCTTTCGGATACATGCATACTCTTGCATTGCTTGCTCCCATTTCAACTATTGATACTTTATCTATGCCTTTGGTATGGCTTTACTATTTACTAGCCATAAACACAAAGCTATGTAATTTCTTGAAATTACCAAGTGCTATTATTGGTGGTTATAGTCGATTATTTGTGGCTAATGATTGCGGCTCTTTTTAATGTGATTTTAATGTCTGAATCTTTGATCAAATCATTGAGATTTAGTTGCAACGATTATCGAAATGAAAATGAATTGTGAAAATGAGTATTAATCAAAAATTGTAAAGATTATGGCTAGACAGAAAGGCATAATTAAATTAAAAGGCACTATCGGGGATATTACCTTTTACAAAACGCAGGATGGACATTTGGCCAGAGAGAAAGGAGGTATTGACGCTAACAGAATAGCGAATGATCCAAATTTTCAAAGAACGCGTGAAAATGGTTCCGAATTTGGCAGGGCAGGAAAGGCTGGGAAGCTTTTACGAACTGCATTAAGACCATTACTTATTAATTCAGCAGACAGTAGGATGGTCAGCAGACTTACCCAAGCTATGGTGAAAGTTATTCAAGCAGATATGACGAGTGTTAGGGGGCTGCGAAATGTGATTGATGGAGAAGCTGAGTTACTATTTGGCTTTGAATTCAATATTCGTGGAAAGTTAGGTACTAGTTTATATGCTCCATTTGTTGGCGCTATTGATAGAGTCTCTGGAGAGATTACTGTTGATATAGCGTCATTTATTCCGGCGAATATGATTGCTGCGCCAAGTGGGACTTCTCATTTTAAAATCATTTCTGGTGGAGCTGAAGTTGACTTTGAAGCTGAAACTTATGTTGTTTCAACTTCTGAGACGGCAATCTTGCCATGGGATGGAACTGCTACTGCAGTTATCAGCCAAACCAATGCAGTTACTGCTAACTCGACCAAACCATTGTTTTTGGCTTTGGGAATTGAGTTTTATCAGGAGATTAACGGACAGATGTATCCACTTAAAAATGGAGCATTTAACCCTTTGTCGATTGCAAAGGTTGATAGTGGTGTATAACACCAGAACTTATTTCCCGGACGGAATTAATGGTAAACTCGAATGCGAAGGCAAATTGATTTGTCGTGAATGAATAACGAGACGAAGGTTTTCTGCATTCCGAAAGGGAAATATTTTATAGAAAGTGTTACCACAAAAGTTTTAATCATCATCAAATCTTAAATTTTTTAAATCATGAAAACAAGTTTTTTTAAAAGTATGAAACTATTAATGTTTCTTTTATTTGTTGCATCAAGCAATTATGTTGGGAATGCACAGACAATTCAAACCAGTGTAATTATAACACCTATAGGAGGAAGTAAGAACCCTGACCCTGGACCGTATACCAACAAATCAATCATTGCTGTAAGCAATAAATTTTTGATTGAAAATGTTTTTCCCTTAGAAATAGGAGGAAGAAGTTCAAGTGGAGAGGGTTCTGTTAGGAAAAGTCAAATTGAACCAATACCCGTTGTGAGTATGGTAGCGACGGGAGTAAGGCAAAACCCAGAACCAGTTCCAATTAAGGGGTTAAGCTAATGAACTCAAATAACAACACCCTAATAGGTACTGCCGGAGGGACATTTTTAAGTATAATACCCAATATTCTTTCGGCAGATGTTGTAAAGACAGTTTTGTTAGCTACAATTGGTGCCATTGTCAGTTTTACAATTTCCTTAATTCTCAAAAGGATTACCAAGAAGAACAAAAATTAGTTTAACCTTTGTTGTGGTGACCTTTGGGTTAAACAAAATGAAAGCCAAGTCGCAAGACCTGGCTTTTTTTGTTTATATTGTAACTAGTTGCTCATCATTAGGTTAAATTTTTATATTTGTGTTAAATGATTTATATGAAAAACGTAATAAGGGAGAAACGGAGACTTACTTTTGGTTATAAAAGAATTACACCTTTGACAATTAGAGCATTTTCAAATATCATTGAAAGCGAGATTCAGGATCTAAAATCACAAAATATAGATAATTATTATGTTATGTACTCTGTTGATGCAACAGATAACACCTCTTTTGAGAGCCAATCAAACGAAATATTTTCAGAGAGTCAAGTAATTGAAAACAGAGCTGTGAGAAAGATAGGAATGCATTTTTATACTCTTGATAACTCCAAAAATATTGAGATACAAATTATTCATTCAGTCCAAAATGAAAATTCTGAAAACTTTATTTTGGTAAGTGGAGATTATTCAAACTGGGTTAATGGAGTACTGACCAGATTATCTGAAATAATAGCTTTAGCAGAAAACCAACCTAAAATAAAGGATAAAACGGGATATGTAATGCTTTTTATTTGTGTCCTTTTTAATGTAGTTTATTTTAAATTTTTTTATAATTTTTTTGTTGAGAACAATACAAATGAGTTTCTAGGGATTTTTTTAATTGCAGGAGTTCCAATTTTATCACTTATTCTATTAAATAAATTGTTTGCTTATTTTGATAATCTATGGCCTTCTGTTGAATTGCAAACAGGTCCAAATTATCTTCAAAAGCCAAAGGAAAATAGAAGGAAAGCTTATATAATAATTTTTTCAATTATAACTCCTCTTGTTTTACGACTGCTTTATGATTTAATGAAATAAATATTTGACAAGCCACATTTATTTTTAACTTTCTTCACATAAGTTTAGTATAACTTCTTCTATTACAACTTCATTATTATTTGAATATAATCCATGATATTTGGCGCAGTCAATTGCTTTAATCCTGCTGTCAAATACACCAAAAAAGACGCGAGAAGCTTTTGTTTTCCAAATGTCAGTTTGGAATAGAATAAATAGTGTCATAATGTTGATTTTAAAAATTGATTATTTACAATAGCGATGAAGTATCACTCTACGCAAGTCATTTATTAGGTTGATATTTTGATGAAACTGCTTTTCCTGCAGTTCTAACAGGCGAAGTGCTTGCAAGTCTTTTTTGTGCTGCTCAAAATCGTATAGCATTTCGTCAGCTTTAGCTGAAAACTCTTTCATGAAATCTGACTTTCTTAGAAATGGGATTACTGAACCTACTAAGTTTCTGTGCCAAAATTTCGATAACCAAAGACTATAGGTTATCCAATAGATATTTTCGCAATCTTCTTCATTTTCAAAAATGAACACATAACTATTGGTAAATTGCTCTTTTGAGGGCTTACCGCTGTTAAGTCCTTTGTTAAGAATGAAAATGTGTGGTTTCGCATAATGCGTGTCTTTTTTGTGGGTTTTAATAACATAGTTTTTACTCACTTCTGTAAAATTGTTTTTTTGGTGTTCGTGAATCTTTGATTTCATGGCTTCGGATTTAAAGTGGGGTGCTCCGCTACGCTTTGCACACAAAATTTTCAAAAGAAAAAAAGAGAAAAAAGAAAGCCGGTTGTACAAGTGGAGGGTTTCAAAAAAGCAAGTTTTTTGAAAAAAATACTACCCGAGACATTCTATTGAATCGGTGATTTTATGCTGTAAACAGAAGTTGTTGTGAAAAGGATTGGGTGGAGATTTTTTTCAAAACCCAAAGGGCTTGAACTTGCTTTTTGGAATACACGGAACTTACCTTTGCTCTCTTTTTTTATTTTTTTATTTTGATTTCCAAATCCATTTATTCTGAGAAAGATTTTGTTTTATTGAAATGGGGTTGTGTCGGAAAGGGTATGAAATTCCGGTACGGATTTTATACTCTTTCCTTGGTTTGGTTTTATGGGTGCCCCGGATAGTCTGCAGAATGCAGAATTTAGGATTCAGAAGAGTAGTTGTTGTAAAAATGGAAAGGCACTTATAAAAGCAATGAAAATGCTACCGATTTAAGCGGTTAGCTGATAAAGACAGTTAACGAGAAAGTTTATAGAAATAGGGATAACAGGAGAACTTATATTGAAAAGGTGAATGTTGTTTATGGGGGTGGTGAAGGATGGTTTTTTTTAAAACTGGCAGGCGCGAGGGAGTTTTAAAAAAAGTTGTCCTGGAGCCACCACCTCTTCGCAGGGGTTGCGCGGCTTTTTTACATAATGTTGTTATAGTCTCGACAGAGCTATAACGCCACATTATGTAACTAAGCTTTGGGAGAAAAATTACCGGCGCAAGTCACGAAGTGCACGTGTTTTTTCTAAAAACTGTGACGGTAATTTTTTAGGAGTACAAGGTTGTTATATTTATTATTTACTTTGATTTACAGTGGACTAGTTTTATTATTCTATTTTGAGACAGCTGGAACTATAACTTTATTTTCAACAGTATATTTGATCAAGGTTGCTGTATCTCCGCCTTTATCATTCCATACGCATTCATTTGAATTCCAATATAGAAGATGGATATTACTGCCGTCTGTGTTTTCAACTGTTTTGTATTTTCCATTTCCCGTATATAATCTTATCCAGTCCTTTGCCTTCAATTCTATATTAGGAAAGACATAGATATGCCGAAATTCATTAGATATGGTGCCATCCGAATCAAACGTCCTGTCTACTAAAGCATAACCTTTTGCGTTCATTTTTGCTGAGGCATATAATCTGACAAACTCTCCTTCAGGTTTGCTTGCGTTTACAACGCTGATAATTTTTAAACTCATACTTTATTGATTATAATATTACGTAAAATTCTGTATGTCTTTTTTGTCTCTATTTTGAATACCAATTTTGGGCAATCCATTTAATTAAATTAGCTCTGTAGTTTTCGCCTATCAGTTCTTTATGATGTAAAAGTCTCTCAACTGTTTGAAAGCTTTCTTTAGTTTGAGGGACATCGTATAATTCAAGAAATCTATTGCAGAAGTATACTACTTCATATTCTTCAGTTTTATCTACTTTAATTCTGTCTAAAACCCCAATGTATTTAGGGTTGTCTCCACCATCAACAGTTGGGGAATAACCAGTATATGCTAAATCTTTGCCTGTGAAATTTGCCATAATTTATTTTCTAATTAATTAAACTTAGTATTTCGTTATAATGTTCCGAGAAAACACCATTTGTTTTAAAATCATTAAAATCTGCCTTGACCATGTCAACCCAACTCATAGTTTCATTAATGTTTTGTGATTTGTATTTTAAATACATACCCTTAGCTATTTCAAAATCACCATTGAGTAAGTATGCATGAGCTAAATTCCCTTTAATCATTAGGTCGGTTTCGTCTATTTTTTCTCCTTCTTTCAGATATTTTATGGCCTTCAAATATTGCTTTGTTAGTATATAACAATAGCCAAGATTGTTATAATCGGTATATTTTGGTGTTGAATTTTTAATTATTTCAAGATATTTGTTGATGGCTGCAACATATTGCTTATTTGAAATAAGAACAGACGCTTGATTTCTTTCTTTATCGTATATATTATCTAATTCACCTGTTGATGATAGGCATTTTTTACCAACATCTTCGATTATTTTGTTTTGTTCCTGAGGTATTAATTTTTGAAAATCCTGAACTTTATAGCCATTTTGTAATTCGCTCAAGAGACACAAACAGTATTCTTCAGGATTGCTTATACTAGACATAACTTGATTAGTTTTACACCTTTCAATAAATTGTGTCTTTATTTCATTGGTCCAACCTCTGGAGGCTTTATTATCAACCCATGGTACAACCTCAAGGATTATTTTTTCATTCATTACCATATTGGTATTTTTAAAACCAAACCATAAATAGCGAGTGTTTTCAGTTAGGCAAATAGATTTATTTAATACAATTCTATTAACATCTTTATTTATTTCATTTGGATTACTATAACAGGCAGTTTTATAATTGCCAGTTTTTGAATAGTTATTCGCCAATTCGTATGAGTTAAAAATGGAATAATAGCAATAATCATCACCCGATAAGCCTGACATGAGAGATAATGCCAGTCCTGACCCTTTACTAATGCCTGAAGGGTCAGGAATAGCCATTAATGCTGCGGATAAAGAATTTACCATTTTTTGATCAACATCTAAAATCGTAATTCTATAAACAATTTCAGTTGTGCCTATAGGGAATTCATCGGTTCTAATCCATGTTTTTGAGCCGGAAGCTAAAACTGTTTCGCGATTAGTTGTTCTATCCTTATCCCAGTATCCATCTTGATTTTGAGCTTTAACAAATAATGATAGAAGTGTGAGAGTGGTGAAAAGTATTTTTTTAATCATTCCTGCTATTTTTAACTTATAAATCTAATTTTTTAAATGCAGTTAACAATAAGTGTAAATACGTATTTTTATTTATAAAAGCTCTTACTAAAATGTTAGTCTCATGGTATATAAAAGATTTTGATTTTGAAGTTAGCTCTTTATAAAATTATCGATTGTTAACCTATTTGAGATTAGTTCTATTAGTTAGAATTCTAACAATACATAAGGAATTATTGTTTTATTCCATTTAGTACCATATAATCGAACAGCTTCTGATTTTGCTTGGTAGTAAAACGCATCCCATTGATTGGGATATAAAGTTTGGCAACCTAAACTTGATGTGGTATTATAACCACCTTTATGAATATTAATTCCGAAGTTTCCAATATCTTCACCTGTCTGATCACGTATCACTGTTACTTTACCATAACGCTGGCATATAGCAGGGTATTGGGATGAACTTCCACCATGTATATCAAATTTATGGGCGTAATAAATTCCTGGTTTAAGAACGGCACGGCCGGTTTTATAGACTGAGGGATCTGTATTTGCATTGAAAGAAGATGATACATTTGGAGTATCAATAAAAATTGCGTCATCATAGATTCCACGGTCGTTTATGTTAGGTGCACCAAGAGTATTTTTATAGTAGCCTCTTATCCCAACAATAATCAGCGGATATTTTATCCGATCTATATTAAATGGGGCTATTAGTTGATGAAGTTCAGCGGTTGTTAATCTTGGTTTTGAAGGAGGTACGTTAGGCATGATAATTATTTTTTTATGGTTAAACAAGTTATTTAGATTTATGAAGCATAATATCTTTCAATAAAACTATAGGCATTCTTATACATGATATTGTAAATAACATCAGTTGCTTCTTTACCCGAATGATTTTTAGGAATTACAGGATTGTCTTTTTCCCAATACTTTTCAAGATAAATAATTAGATTCTGGTATAGCACAGATAAAGTAGAGGCATCTCTGTAGCGGTTTAGTGGATTTATTACACCATCATAATCACTGCCTAAACAAATACATTCCCACGGATCTTCAGAAAGGTTGTTTTTATAGGCATACTCAGCTATATTGATAATTTGCCTCCAAAAATAGAAAGCATCTTCGTAGCACTCTTTTTGGTTTCCTTTAAATATTCTACCCAACCATTTTTTAAATCTTTTTTCATTGTATCCTAAGATTCGTTGGTCTATCTCTATACCTATTAACCCCTTAGTTTTATATATTTTACGGATATCTTCAAAATTAAGATTGATTTCATATTCAGTGTCAATATTTAGCGCGCCATGGCTACAGATTACCGGTATTTTTTCGTTGATGTATTCTTCCTTTTCCAAATATTGATAAAAGGCATTTCTTGCCTCTTTTGACATATGCTTTACATCGATTAATATGCGTTTCCCATTTGCCTGGCTTAAAAGAGAATCGATTAATTTGTATCCAATTTCACTTATTGGAGGTAGCCCATCAGTTGGGTTTATATTATAATCCCTCATACCATGACTTTGATCCAATAATTTCCCTGAAGTTTCAAATAGACTTTTTGCATGTGTACACAAACCATTGTAGAAATGGTGTGCCATAGTAACAAACATAGGAGGGGAATCCCAATTTTTTACATGTAGAACATTCAAGTCTAAATTTTTCCAGTTATTAATATCTTGGGTGTTATTTCCTTCGCAGAAGCAATGACAACCCTCAATAGAGGGAATGACTAATAAATTAGTTTCTATTTTAAGGGATTCATTATTTTGAACCAATGTATAGAAATGTGAACCTCCTGTGGCTGCCTGATTGTTTAGCGTTGTTAAATAATGATGTTCTTTTTTTAAGTCTTCAAAATAATTGAAACTCTCATGGGTAATTACATCAATTCGTTTTTTGCCCAATAAACTTGCAAATTGCGCCAAAAAATCCTGAGCAAATCTTAGATTGGGATTTTTGAGTTTAATGAATTGTTTTTCTACCGGATATAATGATACTATACAGACTTTAACTTGTCCTTGTACTAAGGTTTTAAAATCACTTTGTCTGTATCTTGATATGCCGAGTGTGTTTTCAATTGTTTTATCTACCTCAGTTGCTCTGTCGACTGCCCATATGCAGGATGCATCATTGACAAGCCTTGGATTGGTGTTGTCATAAAAACTGTTGCCAAAAGGTTTTAGTGTCGGATGAATATGAATATCGATTATTGGTGTTGAAGTATTCATTATATTATTTTTTTAATTAGCCATTTTTTGAAATTTATGTTATCATATATTTCACTTAACAGGCCAATAGGTTTTTGGTATAATTGGTCTTTTTCAAAGATTTTGGTCCAATCAATTGCTTTTTCAGGATCTCCGTTAAATGAGCCTGCGACTTTCATTACTTTTAGAAATTCATAGGCAATTAATCCTTGTCCAATGGCCGTTGGATGAACTCCATCAAGACTAAAGATTCCACCAGATTTTATTTCTCGATCTCTTGTTGTACCATAATATCTTGTATCTACTTTTGGATGGATATAATCAAAATACTCAGGGAATTTATAGGTTGGATTGAAATGATTTCTCTTTAATGCCATTGATGAAAGTGCTTGAGATATGTCAACAACATAAAATTTTTTTTCTTTCATTTTTTTATTGGCAGAACATACTACTTCTTGTATTATTCGATTATACTTTCTTATGCAATTGTCAATATGTACTATGTCACTGCGATTTAAATGAGGGTCATTTATATCAAAATTGTCTGCAAATGGGAAGTATGGATAATATTTGCCATATGAGTATTCTTCTTCATAGCCAGGAGAGAGTTCACTTATGTCCATAGGAGCGGGGTTGTCTTGGTCCACACGCCATTCCGTAACTTTTATGTCCTCTCTGTCGGATTGTTCGCCAACGGCTTTTATCAATGGACATATAGTAACTAATGGGATGGTTGCTACAAATACTTTACAGTTATTTGGCTTTTCCTTTAGGATTGTGATTACTTTATCAATCATATATTCATATTCTTTTCTAAAATCCTCAGGGTGCCACAAATTCCAGTTTTCTTTTAGTCTAGTTTCATAGCTTACTTTGTCCACACCATTTTTAAAAAGTGAACCATCATTTGATGTTTGCTTAATTTTTAAAGAAGTTACAGTTCCTAATGCGTTATTGGCTCCTAACCATAAAATTAGGTTTTCGACTCCATCAGTTTCGTTGGTGTTATGGTGTCTAAACCAGTCTAACTGTGAATAGTCATTTCCGACTCCGCCTGAACCTAAAACCCTATAGGCAGTTCTTTGAAGGGACTCATTAACCATCCCAAAAAGGTTATCTCCATTTTTATCAGATCGATTTACAATTTGTTTGCAAATTGAAGGTTTCAACTGCCATGAATTTGAAACGTCAAACCCTCTCACCGCTACATTGTGGTAGCAGTTTTTTGAAATTGCATTTTTCAGATTACCATTTCCTCTTTCATAGAAATCTTCGACTTCGTCTAAATAATTGTTAATTAAATTTAATGCTATTGGCCATTCAAATATTCCTGAAATATCAGTTCCCAGTCTTCTCTCAAGCCTTCTGAAAACATCTTCAATATTTAGAGGTAGTCCACCTTTTTCCCAAGTAGGATAGCTATAATTTTTTGCCCCTAAAATGTCAGCAATGATAGTGGAATAACTTAAATCTGTCCTGGCGGCTGCTCCGGACATAAAACCTTGAGATATGCTATCTCCTATTGTGAATAATTTCATAGTATTAAAATTTAGTGTTTAACCATTATTTACCAAACCCAATTGAGGGTTTACTTACTTTAATAAATTGTAAAAATCAATTTGGAGTTTTAAAAAACTCGATAAGTGAATCTTACTATAGTGTGATAAAGATTTGGAGTTTTCAGATTAAATAACCTTAAAATGATTTATTGCGATTTGAGGAATACGCAGTTATTTAATGTTACTCTCAAATTTAGTTCATGCCAAAACTCTACGGAATACTTAAAAACACGTAATTATCTAGGTATTTTTACTTAAAAGGCATAGTTTTTTCACGAAATTACTAATCATTAAGCTGTAAAACTTATCAAAAGAATTAAAACCAAATTGCATAGATTATCCATTAATGGATAATTTTATATTACATATACGTATTTATACGTATTTAATTAAGTATTTATATTTATTTTACCCTTGACGATTTACGTATACATTAGTTAAATAATTAAATTAAAAAGTGTTAGTTTAGTTTAGGATTATTTTTATGTTTTTATGCAAAAGGAAAATAAATGGGACTCTATTTTTTAATTGAATTTTCAGCCTTACTGCTTTTAAGTGCATTGATTTATTTAATAATCGTTTTGCGAAAAATGAAGAAGTTAGATAACAACGTTAAAAGGTTAGAGCTTTTATTGTCTAATTCCCATGAAAATGAAAAGGGAAATTTGAAAAAGGCCTCGGATATTCTTCATGATAAGCTTCAAGGAGATTTAATCGCCACCAAGAATTTTATTTTTATTTATGATCAACTTAAGGATGAAAAGGATAAAATGGATTTACTGTCCAATATTGATTTGACATTAGATTCTTCTATTCTTAACACAAGGGAATTATCACATAAATTAACACCTCCCTACCTTGAAAAAGGAGATTTTATAAAAGCTGTCGAATACTATTTTGATTCTATAAAAAAGACAACCGGGAAGCAGTTCTCTGTTGAGGTAATGGCTGATACTTATACTTTGAATGAAAATAAAGCCTATGAATTGTTTAGAGTGATTGAAATGTTTTGCGAAAATGTAATTGATGACCAAACTGCAACTTATTTGAATCTGATTATTAAAGAAAATCAAATTGAATTAAGAGATGACGGTAATTCGTTTGCGTTAAATAGTGGTTCTGAATTTTATGATCGAAGTATATTTTTGAGTTTGCCATCTCGACTCAAGATTTTAAATTATGAGATTAGACAGCAAATCATTGAGAAAGGAAATCATTTTGTCCTAAAGATTATAAATAACTGATTATGGTAACTGTTGCTCTTGTTGATGACCACCAGCTTTTTAGAAAAAGCCTTTCTTTATTGCTCAATTCTTTTGAAAATATTTCAACAGTTTTTGATACTGACAATGGTAAAAGTCTACTTGATTTTTTAGAAGATTCTTCATTGGATGTTGCATTGTTGGATTTGCAAATGCCATTGATGGATGGTTATGAGCTCTGCAAACTGTTAAGAAATAGTTATCCTCAAGTCAAGATAATTATCGTTTCACAGTTAACAACAAAAGAAGCTGTTCATAAAGTTATGGAACTTGGAGCAAATGGATTTTTCACTAAAAACTCACCTCCGGAACAATTGGAAGTTGCTATCAAAAGTGTTATGGAGAAAGATTATTATTTTGATTTAGAACTTTCAGCTGTTATTAGAGAGGCCATTTTATGGGAGAAGAAGATACCAGGAAACAATTATGGAACTAATGGCATCAATTTTAGCAGACGTGAGATTGAAATAATAGTACTTTCATGCAGAGAGTTAAGCAGCAAAGAGATAGCTTCATCTCTTTATATAAGTGTCAGGACTGTTGAAAAACACCGTAATCATATTATGGAAAAAGCTCACTCCAAAAATTTTATCGGCGCCATACTTTATGCATTGAAGAATAACTATATATCCCTAGAAGATATATAAGGGCTAACTCCAAATTACGTATTTACACGTATTGATTTTGCTGTTATTTGGTTATAAATTTAAGCTATGGGAAATAAAAAGGAAAAAAAGCAGGCGGTAGTAATTATTCATGGTATTGGTAGTCAATTTCCAATGGATACTGCCAGAGAATTTGTGGAGAATATCAAAGATAAAAATGATGTTTTGTATAGTAGTCCTGACAGAGAAGCCAATTTTTTTGAAACCCGGAGGTTAAGTTTGAGTGGGAAAAAATTTGATTTTTATGAGTTTTATTGGGCTAATCTTGTGACAGAACCCAATAATTCAGATTTGATAGAATGGTTAAGGAAGTTACTTTTTAAAAATAAGCCTTCATTGAGAGCCAAAAGCATTATTTTATTCATCAGGCTTTTAGTTTTTGTATTGGTTTCATTATTTGCGGCCTTTATAATATACGATTATTTTAAAAATGGTAAGCGAATAATGACCTCTATCTTGAATACCGGTATTCTCAGTGTATTGACTTTTATGTTTTTCCGTTATTTTTTACCAAGAATTAATTTAAAAACAGCACAAACAGTTGGAGACGCTGTTAAATACCTAACTCCCTCTCCTCAAAATATTGACTCCAGGTTTAAAATCAGACAAAAAGGAGTGGAATTACTTAAAAAACTCCATGAGAAGAAAGACAAAAACGGAGAGCCACTTTACTCCAGGATAGTAATTGTTGGCCACAGTTTAGGAAGTATTGTAGGATATGATATTATTACCAACTTATGGCATGATTACACTTATAGCTATGCGCCGGAAAAGGCTCCTGTATTGCAGCCGATTTTGGGTGATATGAGTTCGCTGGTTTCAGATTATCATAAGTATAATGAAAATTTGAGCAAGAAGAAACTAAATAAGAAAGAACAGGAAGAAAAAAATAAAAAGAAAAGTGAATTTCAAGCTGACTATTACAGATTGCAGGAACAGTTATATGATGAAATTAAATCTTTGAAAAACCCTTGGTTAATCAGCGATTTTATAACTGTTGGCAGTCCGCTTTGCCATGGAGCTTACATAATGGCAAAGAGTGAAGAAGAGTTTATACGAAAGACTAATTACAGAGAACTTCCTTTGAGTCCTCCTAAAATAGAAGTTAAACAAGTTAAAGATAAAATAGAAAAGGATTATACAAAAGCCATTTCCTATGAGGATGATATTCATAGCAAGGAAGATAAAAATGTAAAAATGAGAATCATTAATCATTCTTCTCAATTTTCCTTAATAAGATGGAATAATATCTATTTTGAGAATGATTATGTAGGAGGAGATTTGAATTGTTATTTTGGCGATGGTATTCAAAATCATAAATTTAAAGCTAATGGTTCTTATTTTAAAAGAAAGTTACCTTGTGCTTCCCATACTAATTATTGGGATGATGATCAAAAAGCTTCTCTTGATTTGTTTAAAAAGATATTATTTGCCAAAAAAAATATTCAGTAACAAGTATATCATTACTAATTACGTGTTTATACGTATTGTTTAGTTTTTGGATTAACATTAGTTTTATTTATAGATAAAAAGAGAATAACGTTAATAGAAGCAACAGAATTGAAGTTACCTATAATGTTGAATATCTAATGATTTTAATTATATTTGGTCAGATTTAATTCATTAATAAACAAAGCATTACGTATGTTAAAGTGTCAAAGAAAAGCAACTGTATTTTTTTTGTCTGCTGACAAAAAAACTAATAAAATTATGAAAAAAACTACTATTATTTTAATAACCCTGCTGATAAACTCGGTATATACAAACGCACAGCCAACCTTACAATGGCAAAAAGCACTAGGAGGAACTGGTGAAGAAAGCGCAAATAGCATTATTCAAACTGCCGATGGTGGCTATATCGTAGCAGGAAACACTTTATCTACAGATGGTAATGTAACAGGTAATCACGGTGGTGAAGATTATTGGGTAGTAAAACTAAGTAGTACCGGTACTATCCAATGGCAAAAAACTTTAGGTGGGTCAAATGATGATATAGCCAAGGGTATTGTTCAAACTGCTGATGGAGGTTATGTTGTTGCCGGTTATTCAGGTTCGAACGATGGAGATGTAACCGGAAACCACGGAGAGTATGATTATTGGATTGTGAAGTTGAACAGCACAGGAGTTATCCAATGGCAAAAATCATTAGGTGGTATAGAGAATGATATCGCCAATGGTGTTACCCAAACCGCTGATGGAGGGTTATTGATATGTGGTATTACCTATTCGTATGATGGAGATATTACCTTAAATAACGGATATGGAGATTGCTGGATTGTAAAATTAAATTCAGCTGGAGTTCTACAATGGCAAAAAAGCATTGGAGGAACAGATTCTGATGAAGGTATGAGTATTAAACAAACAGCCGATGGTGGAATTATTGTAGCCGCAACAACATTTTCGAATGATTTTGATGTTAGCGGTAATCACGGAGAGTGGGATTTTTGGGTAGCAAAATTAAACGCTACAGGAACTATTCAATGGCAAAACACATTAGGTGGAACCCTGGAGGATGAAGCCGCAACTGTTATCCAGACTAATGATGGCGGTTATGCAGTAGTCGGAACTGTGCTTACTACTACCCCAAATACCGGCAATATTGTAGGCGCGCATGGCGATAATGATTACTGGGTGGTAAAATTAAACTCTGCAGGAGTGTTGCAATGGCAAAAACCATTAGGCGGAACCAGCTATGATTATGGTTTTGGAGTTGTAGAAACTATCGATGGTGGTTTAGTGGTTGCTGGAAGCTCCCAGTCGACTAATGGCAATTCAGATTTATCGAACGATATGAATGGCAATTATTGGCTGGTTAAATTAAATAGTGCAGGAGCTATCCAATGGCAAAAAAATTATGGCGGAACTGAGTTTGACCGTGCCCATTGCATCATTAAAACTGCAGATAATGGATTAGCAGTGGCCGGATTTGCTTTCTCAAATAATGAGGATGTCTCAGGAAATCATGGTGAGAGCGATTATTGGATTGTAAAATTAAGTGCCGATCCTTTGGGGACGGCTGATTTCAACAATAACGAAATTAAATTATATCCAAACCCAGTTTCTGATGTATTGCAAATTCAAGAAATGAATGAACCGATAACAGCTATTAAAATCATAGACCTTACAGGAAAAACTGTACTGCAACAATCGACAAATACGCAAATGGTGAATGTTGAAATGTTATCCAATGGAATGTATGTACTTGAAGTTTACTCAGCAATGGGTAAGTGTGCCTACAAGTTTGTGAAGCAATAATTGTTTTGTGTTTATTGGTTAACATTTTTTCAAGTGTAATCAAAAACAATATACTTCCCTAAGTAGATTATCAACCCAATTGCCATATAGTGATTCAATTTTTACATAACAGATTTTAGAAAGCTGCCTTTGGTAATGAAGGCAGTTTTTTGTTATGATATTTTCTTAATTAAATTTTACAGTTTAAAAACTGTAAATCATTCCACTTTATTTAACAATCAAATTACGTATTAATACGCATTGTCTGATGTTTAGACATAGGTTAACTTTATAAAGTTAATAAGTCTAAATATTAGGCTGTTATGTTGTCTTGCTTTTATTGAAGAATGCTTTTGTAACGTGAGAAAGCTAGAAAATGTTGTTGATGAATTTTGTCTAGTCAGCTAATATTTTCACTGAACAATTCATAAAAAAAGGTTTGCCAAGAAATGTTGAATTTAAAGTAGAAACTAATAATAATTAAATTTATGGGTACAGAAATCAAAAACACGCTCTATCGTTTTGTAACAATGCGAGCACCTGAATTAATTGAACAAACAGAGATTAATGGAAGTTTTGTTCAGCATCCTGAATGGGATAAAGAATCCCCTTTTAATAGTGTTTTTTTGGATGCAGTATCAAGCATCACTATCGGGCAGACTCGACGAGATGTTTTATCCGAAACGGCAAATACTTTTAAATCAACAGCTATTCCTAACAAAGATAAATTGAGAGCAGCCGTAGGAGGAGAACTTTACGATTATGCAATGTGGTTATCAAAAAATCGAAGCAGTTTTGATATAAACGAAATAAAGGATAAAACCACAGCATTAAGCGTAACTGCATTGGATGATTTTAATGACGTAGAAATTGATCTTTGGGATAATTTATTTTATCAGATTGTTACATTTAAATCCAGTTATGTCAGAGATGCTTTGTTATCACTTTTTGTTGCAGAATTCTTTATTAAACATTATGATACAAGTGAAACTGAAATAAAAGTAATCAGAGATTTAGCTCAGGCTAGAGTTATATTGCCTAAATTTTTGTTTGGAGCAGAAGATAACTCTATGGCAGTTGAATCAAAAAAAGTTGATCCTACTAAACTACCATTTAACTCTAAAACATTGCAAAAAGCTAATGAATTATTGAGAATAGAAGACAATAAAAAAACTTATGAGGCTATTAGAAAATCATTGTTAGAAGTTGAGAGAAAGTATAATGTTGTAAATCAAAATGATTTAAATGAATATAATGCTCAACATAATGATGATGTAAAAACTGCTTATGCGGCTGCTACTGAGGTGGTAAAAACGTATACGGATCCGGTAACTCAAAGAGAAGAAACTTATATTGTTTATGAAGATCTTACTTTACCTGAATATAATTTTGAACCTAAAGGACAATTAGCGTATTGCCAAGATGTGTCATCCAAGCTAAATATTCATTTTAATTTTATTGAATATTGTGTTAATGAACTATTGTATTCTACTTTTAAAGAAGCGTATGATTTTATTGACGATGCCATAAGCAAATTGTATTCTCAGCAATTTGGGCGAACTGAAACTTCAAAAAGATTGGCCAATGTTAACGGAGTTGTGGTTCAGACCAATTCAGGAGAAAGTTTTGCCAGAACTGTTGCCGGATTTACTTTCATGACTTTAAATTCTTCTTATCCTAACAAATATTTGGCGCTTACCTTTTTAGATATGGAACCCGGTACGGATATAGTGTCAGGAGAGTATACCATTACCTTTGAAGATAGTTCAACTGTTGAAGGAGTTTATGTTAATCAAAATGCTTCAAGTGAATGGGTTAACGGAAAACTAGTACTTAAGATTTTTAATTATGCAGGGAATTATTTCGATCCTGCGGATGAGGGTACTTTATCTATAGTTGGAACTTTTACTTCATCTGTAGGCAGGGTTTTAACTATTGATGGTTCAGGTGATATTGCAGCTGCAAACAGCACTAATTTAAGTTTGAGTGACGCAATAGAAAATGATCCCAACCCAACCACTTATGATCCCTTAACCGAAATTTTATTAGCAAAAGGTTATGGGAGTTATATTTATGAAGATTTGGTAGTAGGAAGCAGCGGAACAAGTAATACAAATGATTATGGAGCAGGAATAACTAATCCACCAGAAGATGAACCTTCAACTGTAATTTCATCCGGTCAAAATGTAATTAGATATATCCCCTCCGGATATGGTATTAAGCGATTGGGAATTGCTGATTATAGAAAAGTAGAGCAGGAAATTTGCTGTTACGTACCAGGAGAGGTATCTCATATAGAGAATGTCATGGCCCGGGAGTACAAGGAGAAATCTACCCGAAGATTGCGCCGTCAGGAAGATACTATAACAACCAGTAAAGAGAAAGAAACTGAAAAGTTGACTGACAGTACTTCAACTGAACGATTTGAGATGAATCAGGAAGTTAGTTCGGTTTTAGCAGAACAATACTCCTTAAATCTTCATGCAGGGGTATCAACTTCCGTAAATTTAAGCGGTGCCGGAAGTATGTCAACAAATTATTCAGGAGATTTTGCTTATAATACCAGCCAAGAGAACTCAGATCATCAAGCTGTTACCCAGGCAACAGAAGTAACTGAACGGGTTTTAGAAAGAGTAGTTCAAAAAGTAAAGGAAGAACGTATTACTAAAATCATAGAAGAGTTTGAAGAGAACAATAAACACGGTTATGACAATCGTAAAGGCGACAGGCACATTTCAGGGGTTTACCGATGGGTTGATAAGATTTACAGAAACCAAGTGGTTAATTACGGTAAACGATTGATGTATGAATTTATGATTCCGGAGCCGGCTTCATTTCATAATTTGGCAACAAAAATCAAGATTGAGGGTAATGAAGTTGAATTATTAGAGCAACCAATAGATCCAAGAACATTTCCTGGGAATTTAACCTTAAAAGATTATACTTATATTAATGAAGATACTTATCCTCATTGGGCCGCTATTTATAATGCGGAAATTGAACCAATGCCAGCTTCCGAAATAGTAATTGGAAAGTCTATGTTTATTGAACAAGCACCACCTCAAAATGAGAGTGTTTCAAAGAGTGATAATATAAAAATTCAAGAAGGTTATTATTCTTATCAAGCAAAAGCAACAATAGGAGGTCATTATGACACTAGTAATCAACCTCATTCAATAACTGTTTTGTTTGGGAATAGAGATTATGGAACCCTAACAAAAGTTAAAGGTATATTCCCGTCTTTATCTTCAAGTGCAAATTCATTAACAGAAGATGCTATTCCATATATCAATGTCTCAAATTTCAGAGGAGAGTTTCCAATTGCTGTTCAGTATTATAATTATCATACAGGGATTGTTAATGTTTCTGTAAAATGTAAGCTATCTGCAGAAGTTGAATTACAATGGAAAATGGACACTTTTAATGCTATTATTTCAGCTTATGAGGACAAATTAGCAGCCTACAATGATAAAATGGCTGAACTCAAATCGATGGAAGAAATAAAAGTAAAAACCAATCCACTGTTTTATCGTCAGATAGAGAATTTGGTATTGCGTAAAAATTGTATTGAATACATGATTGGCCATACTGCTTTAGGTGGTACACCTTTGCTTGAAGGAGATACTTTCAGTACAACGCACGTTAGATATGATAGTCTTGAATTGGAAACTTACGCCAATACGGTTAAGTTTTTTGAGCAAGCCTTTGAATGGAATCTGATGAGTTATAATTTTTATCCTTTTTATTGGGCACAAAAAGCCAACTGGCAAAAACTTTATAATGAAACAGAGGCTGATGATCCTTTATTCAGGTCATTTCTGCAAAGTGGTATGGCCAGAGTTATTGTAACTGTAAGACCAGGATTTGAAGAAGTGGTTAACTGGTTTATGGGTACTGGTCAGGTATGGAATGGTGGTCAAGTTCCAACCTTCAATGATCCTTTGTTTATTTCCATTGTTAAGGAGTTACGAGACATAAAAAGGGTTGTAGAGGAAACGTGGGAAAGCCGAGTACCAACTTCTTTAACTGTAATTCAAGCCGGAAGTATTGGATTGAATGTAGAAGGATTGCCTTGTGATGATGACTGTAAAGATTACAGCGGATTTGATTCGGATGATAATCCAATTGTCAATCCAATTCAACAAAATCCAGACGGCACTCAATTAGGTAATGTTGTTGAGGACTTAGAGACTATAACTGATAGTATCGAGGAAATCAAAGAAGACATTGAGGAAATCAAGAATACTTTGGATGAAATGAATCCATAATCTAATTTTTATGCAGAGGGGTTAGTGTAATGACGCTCCTCTGCATTTTTAATCAAAGTTTAATTTCAAAAAATTGATGTCTACAAATCAAAGTAATATATGAGTAATACCGGCAACATACCTTTTAACTGGAATGAGGAGCAGGATAGTAATCTGTTTCCTGATTTTTCTTTAAATGCAAATGCTAACATATTTGAAGGGGTGTCAAGTACTATTTCAAGCAGTAGTAATAGTATGTTTTCTAATAGTCCTTTTGGAGCAAATTGGGAAAAAAGACTTCCAGATTGGGCTCTTCCTTTTTTTGGAGAAGCTAGGATTATTGCTACTTCTAATTTAAAGTTTGTAGATAATACCAAAACAATTTCACAGTTTAAGGCTGATGCCTATAACTCTTTGTTGGCTTTTAAAGTCAAACCATATAAGTATACTATATATATAGCTAAAGACAACTACGATGGTGAGGCTGTATTAGGATTATATAATGATTCGGATATTAAACCTGGACCTAATGAGATTTTCATTTTTTTGGAACTTGATGACGATAAATTGGATTTTGGTAAAATAGTTCGGGTAAAACTTGGTGAAAATGTTGTAAAAGATTTACAAGATAAGTTTTTTGAAACTGATTTAGATGCTGACGACTTAGCTCCAGAGATAATCAGACAGATAAGGTTATTAACCACTCATAAAAATATTGTTGAAGACGTTAATAACAGAGAAGACTTTGAAAAATTATTGATTCGAGCAATTGAATTTGAGTTTAACAATAAAAAGTTTGATGAATTCTCATGGTTTTTATTTTTCATAGACGGAGTGGAGTTTTTAGGTTTTAAAACATACAATTGGGTTTCGAGTATAACGGATTGGCTTCGTGAAAAGAAGTATGAAGAAGAAAAATATTGGAATGGTCATTTAGAGCAAGGTTATGAACCAGCATTTTTACCAGACTTTCTTTTTAATAAGACTAGAGAAGAAAAAGAACTGCTGATAAATAAGATGATTAATCAGCCATTAGAGTTGATAGATAAATTATTAGAGGAGAAGTTTGGAGAGGAAAATGCGTTAAGCAATTTTATTAAGCCCAAATTATTAACCATTAAAAAAGGTTTGAATGAATCTTTAAAACCTCATGGTCTAAAGATGCTTGAACTCGTTGATGTTGTTGAGGGTGTTGAAACTATAATTCAATTTTATAATGCTTTGTGGGTAGGTATTTGGAATGGAATTATTGAGTTTATAGCCGGTTTTATTGATTTAATTGGTATTTTAGTTTTAATTTTAAAACAAGAAGTTGGGTTTAGAATTACAGATGCTCTGTGGGAAAAAATTGAAAAATTACTTAATTTTATATATTATGATACAAGGGATTTTTTAGATCTCTTACTAGACAAAACAATAACTCTTTTTTATGAGATTTATTATTTTGATTTTAATGGTTATAAATTGGCCAAGAATATAGGAGAACTTATACCGGATATTCTAACTTTTTATGTCTCATGGGTTAAAGCCTCAAAATTGGCGAAGGCAGGTAGTGTAGCTACTGCCACTGAAGAGATTGCTGCTAAAGAGGTAATGCAAAGGCTTGAAAAGGAAAGCGTAGAAGAAGTGAGTGAACAAGCTGTGAAAGAGGCAGAAGAGGACTTAGTAGAGTTGTTCTCTAAAATTATAGGAAAACCTATTGATTTAAAATTGCTCAAACAATTACAAGAGGAATTTAAAAAAATGGGAGGTGATTTAATTTACGATAATGACTCATTTGAATATATAGCATCTAGAGAAAAGCTTCATAATGAAACGATAGAAGCAATTACTTTTAATGAAGAACTTATTTTTTTGAATAAAAATGCTACAACATCTGCAGTTTATGAAGAGTTAATTCACGCAAATCAATTTAGAAGCGGAAAATATAAAAGATGGGTAATCAAGTATAACAATGTTATTGCTAAATATTTAATGGAAAAAGAAGCGGCTGAAGAATTACTTAAAAATTCAAAAAAATGGAAACTGCCAGATGATGAAATTGATTTAATTAAAACAAGATTAGAAACTTTTAATAATGAATTAAAAAAATTAGGATATTATGACTAAGATTAAAGTGTTTGAAGTGTTTGAAGTATCAAGTAAAGTTTTTTTTGAAATAAAGGTTGAAGAAGGAAAATATTTGATAGGAGATATTTATGAAGACTTGGTTAGTAATTTAAAATTTCAAATAACTGGGATAGGTATGGATAATATCATAAATAGTAAAACAGATTCTGTACTTGTGAAAAATTTAACTGATAATTTACCTCTCTCAGAGTTTAAAAATAAAATATTCTACAAAGTATAACAGATTCAATGAGAAGTTAGTGTTGATGAGCTTGAAATATAAGTTTAGGATATTTTGTAGAATGGAAGTAAATAGTATAGTATCAATTTGGATTGGAAAGCATGATTCTGAGAGTGAATTTAAAAATTACATGCAGGAATCATATTCTGATGAAGGTGATTTAACTTCTTTATTCATGAAAGATTTTGAAATAGATTTTTATGATGAAAATTTCAAGGAAGTAATGTTCAAAGTGGCTAATGATAAGAATAATATATTTCAAGATTTTTCGTATTCTGAAAATTTTATCGAAAAAATTCCTGATAAAAATTGGGGTGAATATAACAGTTATGTTTTGCTTTTCAACTTTGAATATGATAAGTCTGTGCTGAATACAGATAAGTTTGTTTTTCTTGGGAGTTATAATTATAGATAATTTAACTCATTTTAGAGTATGATAATTTAACTGCGTTTATCATTTATGATATTATCAAATGCAATTAAGTTGAATAATTCGCGCATTCGGCTTCGCACTCGATTCCCGTATTGAGTTTCAATTTCTGAAGCTGAAAGATTAGTGGTTATATGGGTTTGAATTCTTTTGCTAATGAATAAATCATAACGACTCAAAAGTATTTCTGCCATGACGTTGCATTCGTTTCCATAGTATTTCAAGTTATTTTCTAAACCTAAATCATCAAAGCAATAGATTTTAGGATCGGTTTTGTATAGCTGTCCTTTGCTGTATTTGTGTATTACTTCATAGCCGTCTTGAATAAACTCAAAACTAATATCCCGGCAGGGTTTTACTGAGAATTTATATTCTGTTGGAGTCAGGAGCTTCATTAAGTTTATCAAAGATGTCTTACCACAACCTATTGGCCCGGATAGTAAAATCCCTTTGTTGAGGTTAATACCGAACTGAAAACAGGCTTGTTCGTCTTTGAGGAAATAGGCGATTAGTTTGTAGATGATAGGGTAATCTTCTTCGATGATTTTGAAGTGATTGCCGTATAATTCCATCCCTTTTTTTTCAATCCATGAGATTACTTCTTCGTAATTGTAATGTGATTTTAATTCTTCCATATAGGATAAACGTTTTTGTTTTTAATTCTTTTCTTTTTTCCTTGATGAAAAAAGAAACAAAAAAATCAAGGCTTAATTTTCTTTCTCTTGATTTTTACAATCCCTGCTACTCCCGTAGCGCCCCGAGCCGCTCGCCTTTTAGGCTCGTCTCGCGGAGCGCCTTCCCTCGGCCAACGTAGCCAAGATTGGAAAATCATACGAAAATGAAAATAGGCCGATACTAAGCGGAAGTTTTTATTCTCATTTTGCTCCGCTTTGCTCTGCAAAATCTTTCAAAAGGTATTATTTTACAATGGTTCTGCATAATTCTTATCTGTTGTTGTGTTAAGATTATTAGTTTTTAATGGTTTCAGATTTGAACTGAATTTACCTGCATTGAGCATCCAGTTTTGCGCTGCGGCCTGCCAATCTATCATTGGGGATTTGCCACCGACTAACCAACCTATGCTTGAGAAATAGTTGTAGAATTTTTGGGCTTCGAGTTCCGGGAACTGTTGTTGGAGAAAATAGTTATTTACGTCTTTGATATCAGGAATTATGAATCCTTTCTTTTTTTGGCGCAACTTTTTTTCTTTGGGATTGGTTCCTTCATCTAAAGAGTCATTCTCTTTGTTTTTTAAATTTTGCTCGGGTTTACCCAAGTTTGAATTGTTTAAAATGTTTACTTCGTTTGTATTGTTTATATAAGGTACTACCGCTTGTTCAGTACTTGTTCCCCGCTTGTTTAAAACTTGTTCTGTAACCGGTTCAAAAGAAGGTTCATTTTTTGAACTTGTCTTTGGTTGAGGCTTTAAGTCTTCAGCAAAATTGAACATAATGACATGGCTGCCTTTGAAAGGGTTGTATGATGGCTCGTATTTGATATAGCCCATAGCGTGTAAGCCTTTTAGGCATTTGTGATAAGTTGCTTTGGAGCTAATTTTACTAATGCGCATTACTTCATCACGGGATATGCTTATTGGGTTTCTGAATCGGTTGCAGTTCCAAAATTGGAAGAGTGACATGTATAAGCTTACGTGAGTTGGGTTGAGTTCTTTGTCTTTGGTTACTCTTTCGAAAAAGCCGGTTAGGTGTTTGATGTAGTTCATTGGGAATTACGAATTATAAATTACGAATTACGAACTGAAGTTCGTGTACCTGACTGCCACTGGCAGTCCTCCTCTTAATATCAAAGGTTGGCGGTGACTTTGTTGGCGGATAGGAGTTTGTCTATGTCGGCGTTGTCGTAATAGAGAATGCCTCCGATTTTGGTATAGGATAGGGTTTTGTTGATTCGGAGGGTTTGGAGTGTGCCGGGTGAGATGTTTAGGAGATTGCGGACTTCTTTGGATTTAAGCCACTTTTTTTGCTCTTGAGATTTAGAATTGACGATTTCTTTCAAATCATTGAGTAGTAGTAAACGGAATTCGTTTAAGTCTTCTCTTGTAATTACTTCGATAGCCATAACGTATGTTTAGATTGTTATATTTTACCGATTAACACTCAAAATAACCTTAGTTAATTGCTTTTTTTCCCTTTCTTCTTCAAAATAAAAATAAAACGTAGCCATACTATGCTTGATTTTTCTTTATTGAATAGAGAAAAAAAGCCTCAATTTCTTTAAGGCAATTTTGAATATTAACCGGTAATGCAAAATTGTGGTGTTTGATTTGTTTTATATCACAAGTACATCACAAGTTGTGATGGAAATATATAACCACCCCGTCCCGATGAATCGGGATACCCCTCCTTTAAAAGGAGGGGAGCTATTTTGTTATTAGAGAGGAAAAGAGTTTTTTAATTCTTGGATGAAGAATGTTGGAGGCATTTCTAATCTGTTATTGAATGCTTTTGTGAAGTTTTGGGTTGAGCCGAAACCGGCTTCTTCTGCCAGTGCTTTGTTGGTATAGTTTCGGTATTTGTTTTCTGTCTTTAATTTTTCTACGATGTAGTCAATCTTTAAATCACTGATGTATTCAATAGTTTTTTTATTGCGGTATTTCAGAATGATTTTAGAAGCATATTTCGGATTGGTTTTAAGATGCCCCGATAATTTTATGAGTGTCATGTCTTTTTCTAAATACTTTTTGTTCTTTTCAAATTTTTCCAAGTTTTGAAGAATGGTTTTTACAAGTTCAGGATTGATATCGAATGCTATTTCGGTATTACTGTCATGGATTGGTTTTCCCGGTTTTGCTTTTTCATTCATCAACTCTTCGAACTTTTGCTTGTAGCGTTTTTTATTTCTGTTATGACGCCACCCTAAAATTATTATTGCGCCTGAAAGGGAAGTAATAACTAAATAATGAATCCGATTGTTTACAATCATGGCGCTTTCAATTTCCTGTTTGGCCATAATTAATTTCTTAGTATCATATTCTTTGAAGATTCTTTTTGAGAGATACTTGTAATTATGATTAAGAATACTATCGACTTTCAGTAATCGGTCAATGTATTTTAATTGTAATTTCTGATTGTTGTGTTTCCTGTAGTAATCAATTAATAGTTCATAATTTTCTCTTAGGTCCGGCCTTATATAATTGTACTTTAGAAATGCATCATCTACCTTAATAAAAAAGGAAACTGCACTTTCTTCCTGATGTAAAGCCCAATGGCTTTTTCCAATATAAAAATAGGCTACCGTTTCGTTTGCAAAATCTTTTTTTTGCTTCATTAAGGGTACGGCTTTCTCTAACTCAATAATTGCCTTCTTATAATCCTTTCTGAAATATTCATTTATACCTTCTGAGTGTTTGAAGTAAGGTTCCATTTCTAAATTCTCAAATGCTTTACCGTTTTCAAAACCCAATTGATTGTAATATGATGATTGTTTGAATTCACCAATTTTATTATAGCATAAACCTAATGAATGGAGTGTGTTTAAATATGCTATGTCGCTCTCATCCTCAAAATATTTTAAGCATTCTCTGAAAAGCGAAATAGCCTCATGATAAAACCCTAAATAATATTTGGTATGAGCGATAGAAAATTTGACTTTGTAGATGGCATGTTTGTCATTGGTTTGTGAGATATATTGATCTGCTAGAATATAATTATCTAAAGCTTTATTGTGTTCTTTTTGACTATAATGTATTATTCCCTTTGTTAGATAGGCACCACCAATAATATCTGCTTGCTTTGAATATTGAGCAACAGTTACAAGACTATCTGCATATTTCATCAAATTATTTTTATCTCCCAAATACATAATGGCTCTGTAAGCCATTGCCAATTGCTTCCAATTTTTTTCTGATTTGGATTTAGTTATCCATGCCGATGCAAATGCTATAGAGTTAATTGAGTCTGAACTGTTGACACCATTCATTAAATAAAGATATTCTTTTGAAGATAAATCATCAACTGATTTTTGCGCAACGACACACTTACTGCATATTATTAGAATAATTAAGTAGCGTATTTTCTTGTTCGATAATATGGTGTGTAAATGCATTTAAAGAATGATAGTTGCGAATAAAAATTGTAGCTAAATTATTAAATAATATCTGTAAAAAGTTGTCAAAAATGGATAATCAGCAATAAAATAAATGGTTTTTTGCAATGTTTTGAATGCTTGTGTTTTAGTTACTGTAGTGGAGTGTTTAATTCGAGAATGACATAGTTTGAATTCGAGAATCAGTTAAATAATGGTTTGTGTGGCCTTTTTTCTGCCCATAGTTTTGCCTCGAATTCAAAAGGATTTATTCTGTAAATCCAACCCCTGTTCAGATTACCCTGGGAGAAATGAACTGATGTAAAAACAATCAGTACCATTTTTAAAACATTAACTAACATGAAATTTTTTTATTTATGTATTTTATTTTGCTCTTTATTTATATCTTGTAGTGACAGCTCAGATACCAATCATCAAAATACAACTGCCCACCGATTTGCAGTTGTTAATATTGATACCATACCAATTAATAAGGATAATCCATATGATGCCGCCGGTCAAATACATCATGAGCTTTTAACGGCTTATTATAACGGCGAGAGCCTGCCATTAACATTAACCGGAATAATTAGCTCTACTCAAACTATAGCTAATGAGACAACCTCATTTATGAATTTAACTAAAGGAGTGCCTTATATGTTTAATTATTCTGATAGGGTTGCTTACATTGTTTCCCAACCTGATGGTTTTCAGGATGAAATAATTAATGGTACTCTTGAAACTAATGAAGCTAAGAATAGTTTGAAATCATTTGTCACCTCTCTTTTGAGTTTATGCGAATTGGAAGAGGATTATAGCATACTTCACAATTACATAATTAATTATGAAGAAAGCATTTTGAAAAAGGAAAGTTTAACCCTAAAAGACAAACAAGTAATTCTTACCACAACCTCAATTGCCAGGCACTCAGTTTATGCCAGAAAGAAAAAACCAAAGAAAGATAAAGATCCTGAATGGCAATATATGGTTGGTAATATCTTTGCTGCTATCGATGGAGCTGATGATAGCATGGCTGATGCTGTGATGAAGGGTTTGATCACGGGAATTGTTGAGAATAAGTAATAGAAATTATTAGCTTAAGCTAAGGATGATGAATAATACCACCTTGATTTATCATCAGTAGTTGCCCCTCCTTTAACGGAGGGGGAGCTAATCATTATTTTTCATCTGCATTTTCTATTCGTTTGATTAAATTTTCTTTTAGAGTGTCAAGGAAATGTGTTTTTTCTATGGTTTTACGGTTTCTGATTTCTAAGTAAATTCTATTGAATTGTCCTAACTCGATATTAAAAAAGGATTGCATTGCACCTACAGTTTCGTTTAGACTAGATTTTCCATCATTAAATACACCGACAGTGTCTAAAGCATATAATAATTCTACAAGGGCTGCTTTTGAAGCTGACCATTTTAGTTTTTTATCAGTTGATGTTGGTTGTTTTAATGATTTCAGATTAGCGTTTAAGAATGATTGTATTTCATCATTGGCGATTATCATGGCTACTTTGTAATCGTGTGAGGTAGCAAAGCTGTAATCTGATTGAAAATAGAAGCTGTCCAGAGTTAATTTTATATCATGCTTGCCTCTGAGAAAGTACTTTTTGTCGAGACTGTCATTTCCTGCCCTATAATATTTATAGAACTCGATGTTTTCTTTGTGAGATTGCTTTAATTTTTGAAGGTGATTGTTATAGTGTTTTTTGATTGCTTTTTTTGACCCGGAAGGTCTGGCAATTTCGATATTATAAATTTCGTTGAAGTAAATCAACTTGGCCGCAAACTCAGGTTTAATAATCTTGAAGAATTGAATTTCTTCTGATTTAGTTTCAAAGTGGTATTTGTTGAAAAATGACTTTAACTTTTCGATTGTTTTAATTGTTACTTTTATAGATAGTTCTATCTGCTTTATTGTATTTGTAGTTTCAGAATTAATAGTTTGAAGTTGTAATGTTAGTTCAGCCATCAGCGATTCGGAGTATGACTTCATAGTTGGTTGTTTATAGTTTTGGGTTTAAGCAAATCTATGCTTGGCTATTATTGCCACCAAATGAGCCTTTGTTTAATTCTCGAATTGAATAGCTGTATTCCTGAATAGTATATAGGATTTGCTGCTTAATAAGCATCTTAGCCTAGTATTACCAAGTGCATTTACCTAGTTCAAAATCAACTTGTTTTAACTATGATTGTCCTACTTCCAACTGTTTTTATTTTTGTTTTGTTTGTTTTCCTCTTTTGCAGGGAAATACGAATAGACTATGAGCGCTATCTTGAAGAAGATAGGTTAGGAGATGAGCATATACTAAGAGAAATTGAGCGATTTTTGAAAGAGAAAGCTATTGAATAGCGATTAGTTCATTTCCGATATTTATGCGAGCCTGTTTTTCGTATTTGTTGATGAAGTGCTCTGTTTTATAAATACTGTCCATTTGCAGAAAATGTTGCAGTGCTTTTTTTCTACCGGAGTTGTACATGAAGTCGGGGTAGAGGGAGTATTCCTCTCTTATTTTCTCAGCATATGACTGATAAATGTCAGCACTTTTACCCAAGATTGATAGATCTACGTCTGTTAGAAAATTGGTATCGGTATCTTCGGAAAGTTCGTGCTGTTTCGTTGCGATTATTAACTGTGCACATTTTGCTATTTTTTCAGCAGGATACTTAATATCAGAGAGTCTTTGCATAGCTACTTTAGCGCTGTCTTCTTCATTTGAATTGCTTGAAGCTTTGTAGATGATGTCGTGATAAAAAGTAGCAAATAAAATAGTATCCCAATCTTCGATTTTGGTCTTTACTTCTTTTAATTCTGCTACCATTGCTTCCAGATGTTCGATAGTATGGTAGTGTCTTTTAGAGTCAGAATATTTTGTAAATATCTCTAACCACATATTATTGGCCAATTCGTGGTCGTTGGAATATTGTTTGACGAGATGTAAAAAAGTATCAGTAAGCATAGTTATTATTGTGATGCAAAGGTATTAAAAATTGATAGTGACTTCGGTTGAATGTTTGTTGCATTCTATGTCACAACTGAAATCTAAAGTATTTTGTTGTGTAAGACTTAAACAAGGTGGGTGGAAAAAAGGGAAAATTATAAAGGAATCTAAGCTACTATTTTCAATATTCACTGATTGTGTCAGGTAGTATGCGGATTATACTCTATTAAAGTGGGTGAATGGGTGGGTGAATAAACTGGAAAAAGAAAGACTTTTAATCATACTACTTTTGATCATAATAATGTGTTCGGTTTTATGGTTTATTCTTCATTTTTTTCTATCTGTGCCATAATATCTTCTAATTCTCCTAAGTCAGATGTTTGGAAGAGATGCAGCGTTTCACGACTAAAGCTTTCAAAATCTTCAAACTCTCTCTCACCTAAAATATAATGTGTTTCTGGATTGCCTTCCTTATCGTGTTTCTGAATAATGAACCTTTCTATTTTCTCATTATAAAATTTGCGGAGTAATATTGAGTATGCCACAACCTTGTCTTTGTTTTCATAAGGAACTAGTAAATCATTATAGGCATTAGATGGCATGTATTTAAGTTTTGTTGTTGCTATTCCTTTACCATATTTAAACCTAATTTTCTGGTTGTGCTTTTTTTTGTCGGGAAACATAGTATGCACAATCTTAGTGTCTTTATAGGTTATAAGATGGTATTTTTCCTGAGAACCATTTTCATAAAGATATTCTCCGGTATATTTATCAAAAAGGTGTGGGCTGTGATTTTTTGTTATGTTTTTGTTTTCAGAACAAAAAATAGCATCGGCAATTTTTACATAATCAATTATTGGCATCATCTTGGGATGAAACTTAGTCGGATTGTCCAGTTTGAATTCAGTTTCATCTTTTTTAACCCAAAAGTTTTGAAATGAAAAATAGCTATGTCTTTCATTTAGGTGCTTAAAACCGGTATCTGCATTACCTATTACGAATATTAAATGGTTATGCTTTGAAATGGTTTCGATTGTTTTTTCGGTTGCCTTTCCATCCATTACAACCGTGTTCCAATAAAAATCAAAGTTATCTGCAGCATTATTTTGAATTTCCTGCAACTCTTCTGTAGTAAATAATTGTTCATTTTCTCTTAGCACAATTCTTATTATTTTCCTTTAGTAAATTTATTTGTTTTTGTATTTTACCAATTAAGTTGGTTAAATATGCGTTTTTATTGAAAAATAATTTAAAAACATTTAATCTTAATGGTCTAAACAAGAAATTAAACTTTGGCAAAAAACGATTGCATTTTGCCAAAGTTTAATTTTTTAAAAAAGTAGTATATCGGTTAATTCTAATTGTAAACAGAATGTTTATTCCTTGAATTCGGACTTATTGTTACCATCTGTGCCTATCACTGTTCAAGCTTATTTTAAAATTATGTTTCTTCACTTTTGTTTCCAACACCTATAATACAAGCTGCAATACGTTTATCAATTTCATCAGCTATGATTGAAACTTTTGCAATCTTACTTATTGTTTCCTTATCGAGCTGAATATTTTTGTATTCACTTTTGAGGCTATAATAATTCAAAACTGTTTTTTTGCGTCTTAATTTATCTCGTTTAATTTTGAGATAGGGTTGTAAAATTACTATCCATTCTTCGGCTAACCTTTCAAAGTCTACCGCTTTATTGGACTTGAGTTTCATTATTTTCAATATGCGGTTATATTCGTCTTTTGTATCATTATTAATGTCTTTTATTTTTAACTTTTTATCCAGAATATACTCAGCTACGTCTAATGCTCTTTTTTTCTTTGGGGGTAATAATTCTCTTTCCTTAGCTTTAAAGAGCTTGATATATTTTTCAAGTGCTTTATCATCCCATTTTAGCCCCTCGGATTCAGTAGTTATATTTTGTCTCAAATGAGAGCACACATCGGGATAGTCAGTATGAATATTATTTTTACTATCGATAAAATACCAGCGTGGGCTTTTGCTTTTTTCTCCTTTCAGAGCAACAAAACACCAATCCTCAGGGCAAGAAACGAAACTAACCCGAGTTTTTACCTCTGAACTTACATTAGTAAATTGATTATAAGTCTCTTCATCTATCAATGGTTTATCACCTTCTTTCAAATCTATAATCGACTGAAAGCTGTCGTGAATACCTGCCCAAGATTCATCTTTATCTACAAATTCTTTATACTCATTAATCATAGCATCAGTTGAATCTGTTTTTGTAAAAGATGGTCCTTTTAAATTATCCGGGACATTGAAATTGGAGCCATAAATCTGCTCTACCATATTGTTAGTGTCAATTATTCGCTGGTCCGCATTTAATGCATATTCCTCGGTATCATCAGGCCAATAAATATCAATGTCCTTATGCATGCTGTCCATTCTATCGACTCGCCCGATACGTTGCTCGACAATTCTTAATACGCTAGGCATATCCAATAAAAATACGCAAGATGCTTTTTGCAAATCAACACTTTCGGACATTTTATCAGAACATAGGGCAATGTATTTGCCTTTTTCGATTGAATCTAATTTGAATATATCTAATATTTTGCTGCTTTCTTTATCCTTATCACTTCCCGACGCTACTAAAACTTTTTGGTTTGGATAATTGACTTCAAATAACTTTTTAAGATAATATAATGTAATTACTGTACTATCAAACGCCAATATGTCTGCATGGTCTTTTGATGTTTTTATCAGTTCTTTTACTTTTCCCAATTCTCTCTTACCTGATAACTTTTTAGCCAGTTCTGATATTTTTTTATATATCTCATAGTCTTTATTGCATGCAGTGATATACAAATCTTTATCGTTGAGCCAAGGAGGGAAAAAGGTTTCCAAAAATTTTTTGTTTCGTGATGGAAGTTTTGAAGACTGAATAATATCCTGAATTTTTTTTAACTTATCACCAGAGACATTACTTTTTCCTCTGAACCCAAAAAAATCTTCAGCTGCTTTTGTTCCTTCAATATGTTCAACTAAAGCAACATGAGAAGAACGCAATGCTGCTCTAACCATATAAATGGATAATGCCTTTGCCGACGTAATCCTTCTTTTAATATATGTTTCTAAACTTTCTTCTTTATTTATCTCGTAGCTAGGGAGGTTAAAAGAAGTTAGATAGGTAATGCCTTTTAATGTCTTAACAAGTTCATTAATTTCTTTTACAATGACTATGTCTTTTTCCGTTTCCTGAGTTGTATATGTTTTCTCATGTTGTTCCGGAAACCGACATATTTCGTCTAGTCTGTTTACATATTTGGCTGGTTCTTTATCAATTTCTTTGTTCAACTTTTTTTTGGTTCTTCGCACCGTGAATTTGCTGATAAATCGTCGCAGCATCTCAACTTGCTCAGTGTCGTGTGCTTTTAATTTGGGTTTGGCTTTTAGTTCCTGAAAGGTTGTAAAGTCTTCATCTGAGAGGTTGTCAACATCTAGTAATTCAATTAAATGTAAAAGGTCTTCTACCTTTTTACTGATTGGGGTTGCGGTTATTAGGATTTTGAAATCGGCTTTGTTGTCTTTAATTAAATGAGTCCTATGAGTATCAGGAGATAGATAGTTGTGAGCTTCGTCAATAGTTAAGATATTAGCAATGTTGAGTTCTTCAATAACATCTTTATGTTTTTTACTATTAGGAGTGCTTAATATTCCCATTGAGCGTTGTGAATGACCAATCCTTCTAAATGCTTTGAATTCATCACCCCATTTGTCAACTACAAGTGGGGGACATATAATAAGTGATTCCGTTCGATAGTTTTTGCCTATTTCGAATAACCAATGCTGTAATGATAGGATGATTGCTGTGCAAAGTTTTGTTTTTCCTGCACCTGTTGGATCGGCTATTAAAACATTTGATTGGTTTTGGAGTATTGATACTCCCTGTGCCAAACCTTTCCATTGCGTTGGCCAAAGATTGGTTTGCTGTATGTTAGAAATAATTTCTTTGTATTCATCTAACCAATTACCTTCCAATATTTCTGCTATTGCTCTTGCTAAAGCCTCTTTCCAATCAACTTCTTTTATTAAGTCTTTTAAAAGCGCTATGATTTTGCTGTTATAATCGGAAGCATCTTGGTAATAGGAATCTGCTATTTGTTTAATATCATTGTATTGGCGTTGAGAATAAAAATTATCTTTATCATTCTCAACCCTAATATTTGCTTCTTCCTGTATGTTAAGCCCATTATAACTAAAATTTGAAGAGCCTAGCATTGCAAAAGAGTCACCAACATAAATTTTAGCATGAAGTTTATTGCGAAAACGGAATTCAATTTTGCCGCATTTTATTTTTTCAATGAGATGAATTACAGCCCCTCCCTGCATTATAGACAATCCTTCTTTTAACCAAAAATCTTTAATTTCCTTATCCAGTTCGAGTCTTACATATTTTTTGCGTCCCACCAAATTAGGTTCAAACCCAATAAGAATGCGGACTTTTTTATGGTTATCAAAATCCTTTTTTCCGAAAAGGTCAATGAGGTTTGATAGGGACGTAAAACCGGTAACAATAATATAATTGGCACTTTGCTCAATATCATTGTAAAGTATTTTTTGAACCGTTCTTTTGTCGCTCTTTATATTGATAGGAAATAATTCCTGAGCAGGCCAAATATGGGTGTCAAAATCCATTACAACTTGGTCCTTATCACTTTTTCTTGCCATTTTATGTTGTGGATTTTCAGGGTGTTAAATGATAAATATAAGAAATATCGGTTTATTATAACTGAATTATTTATATTTAGTCCTAGAAAACGAGAAGATATTTCTATTCAAACAGTTTGTATTATGTCAAAAATCTATTCCTATGTTTTAAGATTTGATGATGGAGCAGCACCTAATCCTTTCTGGGAAGTATGTACTTTAGCCATATGCAAACCCGCAATCAGAAGGAAAGCGGAACCAGGAAGCTGGGTTATTGGCACCGGATCAAAGTATTCCAAGTGCAATGATGGTAATACTTATGATTTTAGCGGTATGCTTGTTTATGCCATGAAAATAGAAGACAGCTTAAGTCTGAAAAAATATGATGAACATTGCCAAACCCATTTACCTGCGAAAATCCCAGATAAAAGAAGCCTTGATTGGAGATTACACTTAGGTGATTCAATTTATGATTATTCAAAAGGGTTAGAACCTTCACAACGTAAAGGCAAGCATAATCTAAATGATCAGCCACGTGATTTAAGTGGCAAAAATGTACTTTTATCGAAGCATTTTTATTACTTCGGCGAAAATCCTATTTTGCTACCACAGCAATTTCAAAGGTTTGTAAAGAAAAACCAAGGGCATAAAATTATTCGTTATCAATTTCTTGTAGCAGAATTTGAAAAGTGGATTTCTACTCTTGGACCCATAGGTATGAGGTCTGACCCACAGCTTAGCTTTCAAACTATTTTGGAAATGGAAAAGGAAATTATCAATAACTGTACTAATAGTTGCAGTCATCTCAAAATTAAAAAATATTCCCATGGAAGTAACTGTAACCTTTAAGGAAATTAAAAAAGAGATAATTGCCCAACTGAATAAAGCAGAAAATGAAATAAAGCTTGCAGTTGCCTGGTTAACAGATGAAGACATTATCAGGGTGCTTGGGCAAAGGCAAGAGAAGGGAGTTATTGTGCAGATTGTCATATGCGATTCAACAGAGAATTTTAAGAAGACTAGTCATTTTGGAGGCTTATTGAGGTATGGTGGAGGCATGTGTATTGCAACTCAACCGTTTATGCATCACAAATTTTGTATTATTGATGATAAAGTTATTTTGAATGGTTCTTATAATTGGTCTTACCCTGCACAACGAAATAACGAAAATCTGCTGACAATGATACCCGATCTCAGCATTCGACAAGACAAGTTAGTATTATTAAATTTTAAGGCTGAATTTATTACATTATATAAAAATGCAACGAGAATAAATCAAGTTGCTGAGCTGGGAGTATTCAAAGCTAACAGTAGAGATATGGGAATAGTTCTGTCTGAGCTTGAGTCATGGGAAATAGAATTGCGACAGGAATTCGAGGATGCTGTACAAATGTCCATTGAAACTGCTGAAAAAGCAAAAATTAAACTTGATTTTCCAAAATTAAGAGAAAATATGCATCGTGATGGTGGAGGTGTAAACTTTGTTAAAAGGCTGTTGAATGACGAAATACAGACCAAAGAAATGAAATCGGGTTTTAGAAAACTTGAAGTGAACAATCCGCCGAGGATAGAACTTTCGCTTGAGTACCTTGTTGCAAAACCTAAGTTTCAAGCGTTGTTTACTGTTGATGAGGTAGCTTTTTGTAGAAACCTAATGCTTAAATACCATTTGTAAATATTTACACTTTTGGATAATCCAATTCTAAATCCTGTAAAATGTTACCAGTTTGGCCGGCATCTGACAACTCATCTCTATCATCGGATCGTGAATAGAACTTATTAAGAATACGAATTTCATTTTCAAATCCATTTTCTTTCAGTAATGCTAGTAGGGATGTCCTGTTATAGCCTGTGTTTAAATTCTTTGCCTTATACTTACTATTGTCCATCTTAGTAAGGAATTCCAAACCGTCGTCATAAAAATTTGCGGATGTTATAAAAACCGCTTTCACGGGAAGTTCTGATAATCTTGCCTTGTAAAAGTTCTCTGCAAACGGAAGTGTTTTTTTAAAGAACCATTTTAAACTGGCTTTGGTATTGCTATCACCGGTTTTAATAGTTGCGCCCGCCTGATACCCTTTTAACTCCACAAAAATTAATTCGGGTGGGTTGCTGGACTCGATGATATAATCGTATTCGTATTTTTCCTTTTCACCCACCTCGTTGATTCTTTCAAGTATTTTACCCCTTTTGATATTCGCATTGGGATAAAGTATAGTTAGTAATGGATACATAAGAAATTCAAATAATGTACCACGCAGTTCTTTTAAAGCTTCATCCTGGCCGGCACTACTAATGGTTTTTAATATGCCTTCGATTGTGTTATCAATCTGGTCATTCCTGAATAGCAATATTGACAACTCAGCCATACGGTCTAGAACTTCATAAATTCGAGTACCAAAAATTGAGGCTACGTCAAAGGCCAATATCCCATTCATTTTAATCTTATTAAATGTATGGTCTGAGCAGGATTTATAAACTATAATGGGAAGTATTTTTCTGTCTCCTTCCTTTACCGAATTTAAATTTATCTGAATTCTTGATAAAAATGCATCTAGGTGTATAGCGCTATACTCCTCCGCCAAAACTACATCTAGCGCTACTAAGGTTTGTTTGTCACTTGTAGTAGCCCGGGCACCCATTATATGATTTATTCCTGTTGCTTTTGTGTACGCAAAAGCATCCCAGACTAAATTATTATGGACCGCACCAATTTGAGGTGTTTTTTTGTTTCGATATATAACCCCATTGTTATCTATAATATTAGAGTTTCCTAACCATCGGAGAATGTCAGGAAGCACAGTACAATCCATAACCATTTTATTGAAATGAAATGCCATCATCATACCTTCGCGCACTTCGTTTACTTCCTTTTTATCCTCTTTGTATATGATAAAAACAACATCATTCCGGTCTTTCTTTTTATATATGATGTCCAACTTCATCAACAGCGTTAAGATGTCTTCAAGTGATGTAACCTTGGTAGAACTCTCTTCAAGTGGTGCAGCTGTAATTTTAAGGGCTTCATAGTAGGATGTAATGCCCCCATTTTGATCCATAAGTTCCAATAGCCGGTAAATAGGAGGGCGGGACTTTTGAGTAACTGTCTTTATGCCTTCCTTGTCAAAATAGTGCTCGTTATAGATATAGACATATTGCCCTTTTCCAAATGTATATGGCTTTGATGATTTGATTACTTTTTGGTCAACAGCCCTTGCAACAATTTTTCTCGCATTTTCGGGTGTAACATTGAAAGCTTTCATTAAAGCATTATGAATGTCCATTGCCGATTCAAATAATTTTTTCTTTAGTAAATTATTTAAAAAGACATTGTATTTTTCCTGAGCTGTTTCTTTTTTATTTTCCATTTTGTCACGCTGCCCTTATAAATTATATTTTTAACCCCTTTAGCGCTGCACAATTTTTTTGAAGTAAAGTGTCTTTAAAATTTAATATTCTGATTATCAATTATTTAAATTTATTAAAAATAGCATATATTTATTTTTTTTTAAATTTATTTCCAAATCTGTCACAAGGTACGCAATAATTTTTTAGGGTTGCCAGTAATTTTTGAAACAGAAGAATAATTTGTACATATATAACGGATATAGTAATGATTATTAATGTTTGGCAAAAGCTAAAATATTTTGCCAAAGTTTAATTTTTGAAAAATAAGTCTTATCTTCACGTCATTAAAAATTAATTTGTGTGGATAAAACTCTTGAAAATAAACTAGTTAATTATTTTGAACAAAAAGATTCTCTTTCGAGAATGGATTTGATTGAGGCTATCCATGAGGATTATCCATCGTGGACACAAAGTACTATTACTGTCTATATGTCGAAATTGACAAAGGCAGGGAAATTACGCAGACCCTATCGAGGAATGTATACTTTGAGTCTTAAAAAAGTCTTTCATCCGGAAATCACACCGTCACTTAAAAAAATGTATAATAAAGTTCATAGGGAATACCCGTTTGTTAATTGCTGTGTATGGGATTCGCGTTGGCTTAACAGCTTTATGCGTCATCAACCCTTTAAACAATATATCATTATTGAAGTAGAGAAAGATGTATTAAGCCAGGCATTTAACAGCATAAATGAATCAAACAAAAATGTATTTTTGAATCCAGATTCAAACATTTTTGATTACTATATATCAAATGTAAACGAAGCGATAATAATAAAGCCATTAGTATCCGAAGCTCCTGTCAATAATGAAGGGAACATTGTAATTCCATCACTAGAGAAGTTATTGGTTGATATGCTTACGGATAAAGATCTTTTTGCCGCGCAACAAGGCGAAATTGAAGATATATTCCTGAATGCCTTTGAAAAGTATGCAATTAACGAATCGCGGATGAAACGTTACGCTATAAGAAGAAACCGGGAAAATGAAGTGATTGATTTGCTTAATTTAATTTCGGCAAAATAATCTGTTTTTTGCCAAAGCTTAATTATGATAGATAAAAAAACATATTCCAAAGAATGGATACTTGATTTAAAACAAAAGTTAGGTAAAAAGGTCGATGCGAAACTAATTGAAAAGGTGGTATATGCTTTATCACTCTTAGAACAATTAAAAGTTAATGGCCTTGATTTTATTTTTAAAGGAGGTACAGCATTATTGCTTGCTACAAAAGAGCCGAAGCGATTTTCGATTGATATTGACATCATAGCGGAGCAATCTGAAGTTGATATTATTGCCATACTAGATAAAATTGTTGCTGCCGGAATCTTTACAAGATGGCAAGATGATAATAAACGCAAGCACACCCCGGATGCACCTATAGGACACTTTAAAATGTACTATAACAGTGTTATTGACAGCACTTATGAAGAGCCGATCTTACTTGATATTTTATATACCCCAAATCCATATCCGGAGACAATGGAAATTCCAATACAACATGATTGGATTAGTACTTCAGGAGAAATTCCGGCCGTTACTGTGCCAACCTTTGCTTCCATACTTGGAGATAAACTGACGGCATTTGCACCAAAAACCACCGGTATATTGTATAGTAAAAATAGATCCGTTGAGATTGTTAAACAGCTTTATGATATTGCTTTCCTATTTGACAACATTACTGATGCTGACCTGGCTATTGTATTATCAAGTTATGCTAAAGTAGTTGCTGAAGAGATTGGTTTTAGAAAATTGACTATTGGTGCTGATGAGGTTTTAACTGACACCTTTGAAGCTTGTTATGAGTTGGCATTGCGTAATACAGCTTCGCCTGAATTTGAGCAATTATTTTTGGGCATCAGAAACTTTACCAATTTTATCATTTCATCTTTTAATATTGATGAAGCAACGGTTGCCGCTGCCAAAGTAGCTTATTTGACTGAACTTATAAAAACCAATGCCAAAACCATAGATCGTTTTAATAATCCTGGGCAAATTACTCATTGGATGGTTGAGAATACTGATTATAATAAACTAAATAAATTAAAGAAAAATAATCCTGAAGCTTTTTATTACTGGTATAAAGCACTAGCAATTTCAAATAAATTATAATAATTACTGATTACAAAATTATGAATACTACTACTATAATTAGATCTATACGAGATATAATGCGAAAAGATACGGGTGTTGATGGTGACGCCCAAAGAATATCTCAAATGGTATGGATGCTTTTTATGAAAATATTTGCCGATAAAGAAGAAGATTGGAAGACTACAATTTCCTCATATAAAAGCCCAATCCCAGAAAATTTACGTTGGAAGAACTGGGCCAATGTAGAAAATAAGTTAACTGGTGAAGAATTGATAGAATTTATAAATTTAGAACTATTTCCAACATTAAAAAAATTAGATTCGTCTTCAAGTCAACAAGCTAAAATTGTAAAATCCGTTTTTGAGGACACTTACAATTACATGAAAAATGGTCAGTTGTTCAGACAAGTTATTATCGAAATTGATAAAATAAATTTTAATAGCTCAGACGAGAGACATGTTTTCAACGACATTTATGAAAGTATTTTAAAAGAATTACAAAGCGCCGGTTCTTCAGGAGAATATTATACTCCCCGCGCAATTACTCAATTTATGGTTGACATGATTGCCCCCAAATCAAATGAAAAGATCTTAGACCCAGCTTGTGGTACAGGAGGGTTTTTGACATGCAGTGTTGATTTTATACGTGATTCAGAAAAAAACGTAAATAGTACTGCGTTGCAAAAAAATATTATTGGAATCGAGAAAAAGCCTTTGCCACATTTACTATGTACCACAAATTTAATGCTGCACGGATTTGACTTACCAGCAATCAATCGAGATAATTTACTGACTAAGCCTTTCGACAATTGGAAAAAAGAAGATTTAGTAGACATCATTTTATCAAATCCTCCATTTGGGGGCATTGAGGAAAGCGGTACAGAGTCGAATTTCCCGGTAGAATTTAGAACAAAAGAAACAGCGGATTTATTTCTTATTTTAATTGTAAAACTCTTAAAAAATAAAGGACGTGCCGCCGTGGTTTTACCAGACGGTTTTTTATATGGTGAAGGTGTGAGAACAAGAATAAAAGAACAGCTTCTTGCCAATTGTAACTTACATACAATCGTTCGGCTACCACAAGGAGTTTTCAGTCCCTATACATCAATTAAAACTAATTTATTATTTTTCGAAAAAGGGTCACCAACGAAAGAGATTTGGTATTATGAACATCTTTATCCAATAGGCCAGAAAAGCTACAATAAGTCGCGTCCTGTTACGATTAAGGAGTTTGATTTAGAAAAAGAATGGTGGTATAATAGAGTTGAAGGAGATAATACATGGAAAGTTACAATTGAAGATATAAAGAAAAGAAATTATAATTTAGATATTTCCAGTCCATACTTCGGAGAAGGGGATGAGAATGTTTCGAGTTCTGATATAATTCTGAGATTAAAAAAATCAGTTGAAAATAGCGATCAACTATTAGCGCTTCTAAACAAAGAATTACAATGAAAAATTGGGCTACCGTTAAACTTGGCGACCTCCTAACCGAATCCAAAGTTGATGCAATAACTCCTGATACAAGAAATCGCATCCGCGTTAAATTAAATGTGGGTGGAATTGAGCAACGTCCAGAGATTAATGATAAGTCTGGTGCTACAAAATATTTTATTAGAAAAGCGGGACAATTTATTTATGGAAAGCAAAATCTTCATAAGGGTGCATTTGGAATTGTCCCTAACGAACTAGATGGGTTTGAATCTAGCTCAGATATTCCAGCTTTTGATGTAAGGGATGATTGTTATCCGGAATGGATATATTACTTTTTTAAACAAAATAATTTTTATAGTAGACTTGAGGTTTTAGCAAAAGGAATTGGGTCAAAAAGAATACAACCAAAACAATTATTCAATTTAAAAATTTTTCTTCCTACAAAGGAAGATCAACGAGAAATTCTTAATAAAATATCTGTAGTCGAACAGTATATTGACGAATTTGTGACCGAACTAGACAAACAAATTATCTTAATAAATAAATTAAAAAAGACTAATTTACAGGAAGCTGTCCAGGGAAAATTAACAAATGACTGGAGACTAAAAAATAAGTCTTTAGCACTCCATGATATTAATGCCATTCAAGAATTAAAAATTGAAAAACAACAAAAACTTTTCAATGTTCAGACTCAAATAAATAATTCAGACCAAAAATTTCCATTTGAAATCCCTTCGACATGGAAGTGGTGTAGTTTTAATGATTTCGTAAAACTTATGGCATATGGAACTTCTCAGAAAACTCACGATTTTTCTGATCAAGCCCCAGTACTAAGAATGGGAAATATAACTTCTGACGGAGGAATTATTTATAGTAATTTGAAATATATTAATTTAAATCATAAAGATTTACCAAAATTATATTTAGAAGAGGGAGACATTGTCTTTAACAGGACTAATAGTTATGAGTTGGTTGGTAAGAGTGCTGTATTTCATCGCCAGGAAAAGAAATATACTTTGGCTTCTTATCTAATTAAAATTTCTCTTTTCGATAAATACGTAAATCCAGATTATATTAATATATATCTTAATTCTCCTATCTGTAGAAGAACACAAATTGAACCTAATATAATTTCACAAACCAATCAAGCAAATTTTAGTGGGTCTAAGCTCAAAAAAATATTGGTGCCTTTTCCTCCAAAAAGTGAGCAGGACGAAATAGTAAAAAAAGTAGATATTATTAAGAACTTTGCATCTGAGTTCATTAGTCAAATTGAACGTAGAAAAATTGATTCTGAGCTACTTCTTCAAAAGATTCTCAATGATACCTTTGGCGACGGTGGAAACATTCTCGAGGAACTTTCTGAATTAACAACAATTCAAAATGAAACAGGATTTACGAATAAAAGCTTTACTATTATGGAAAATACAAAAAACCTGCATCAAGAAATTTTAAGCCGATTTGTAGAGAAGACATTTCAATTCAAAGAGATTGAAGATCTCTTTGCAACTAATTACGAAGAATCAAAGGATATTTTTTTTGAACTACTTAATTCAAATAAAATTAAATATCAATATGACGATAAAATAAAAACTTTTAAGTTCTCATTAATTTAACTGGTATGAAAATCATTAGTATAAGACTTGAAAATACATTTAATAGTTTGCAACCTTTTAATCAGGGATTCAGACACTCGTTTAGAGAAGATGGAAAAATTGATCCAATATGTCTCGTAGGCGTAAATGGTTCAGGTAAATCAAATTTGTTAGAACTAATTGTCGAACCTTTTTTTTATCTAGAGAAGTTATACAGATTTGGTATTAAATTAAAAAAAGTTCCTTTAAAAGTTGAACTTATATATTCAATGAATGAAAAAAGTGGAACAGAAGTTAAAATTGAAACAATTACTTCTTCTACTCCAAAGTTATCAATAAAATTGAAGGAGACAAATGAATGGAAACCAGTTATTGATAAAGATGAGATTTTAAAATTTCTCCCCAATAAGATTATTGGCTATACTTCAGGGATGAACGAAACTTTAAGTTTTAGATTAAATCAGTTGGACGAGGATTACTCCAAGCTAGTTCTAGAAAGTGCTCGTACACAATCGAAAAAAGAAATGCATGATAATAGAATGATATTTTTAGATTATGCGAGTAATGAAGCAATTGCGATATCTAATTTTATATATCGTGAAACTAAAGAATTAAAAGTTTTTAATGATCTTCTAAGAATAAAATCTCTCCATAGTTTCAAAGTAATAATAAATTTAAAACGAAAAGGGAAATCAGGTAAAAATTCCCTGGTAATTTTATCTCAAGAGCTTAAAGGAAATATACAAAAACTGATCAATTGTTCGATATGTTATAGCATAGACTCAAATTCTGGATACTATGAAATGGACTTTTTATACAGCCCAGAAACACAGGAGGCGTTCAAGAAAAATTTTGATTCTGTATATGATTTGTTTATGTGCTTTCAAAAGTTTGAGCTACTAAATCCTATTAATTTAGAAAAAAAATATAGAGTAACTAGATCTAAAGATTTATTACTGGAAGGGCGTCCTGTATTAGCTAAAGAAGATAAAGTTTTTAGATTTGATGAGATATATATTGAGATTTCTTCACCAACAAAAATTATTCCGTATATTGGAATCAGTGACGGTGAACATCAATTTCTACAACTTTTAGGTGCTTGTATGATATTCGATAGAGAAGATATTTTATTTTTATTTGATGAGCCGGAAACACATTTCAATCCATTGTGGCGCACAAAATTTATAAATATTTTAAATGAAATTTCTAGTGGAAGAAAGCAAGATTTTATAATCACTACTCACTCGCCCTATATTGTTTCCGACTGTAAGGGTTATCGAGTATTTAAATTCGAACGAAATGGCGATAAGGTTTCATTCAATCCAATCGATATTGAAACATATGGTACATCTTTTGACCTTATACTCAAGAAGGCTTTTAACATTGACGCAACCATTTCTGAGGAAGCAAACGAAGAAATTAATACTCTGATAAAAGAAGGGACAGCTGAGGAAATAACTGAATTTTTGAATGAATCGGGTCCTTCAATAGAAAGATTGGGCTTAATTAAAAAACTGAAAAACATTTCGTCATAGTATGCTTTATCATTTTGAATATGTTAATAACGCAGGAATTTACAGTGTAAATAATGATGTAATAGATTTTTTTCAAAAATCAATTACTCGTACTAGATTTTCCACGTCTGCAATGAGCGATAATTTGAAAAAAGTTGTTGCAGATTCAATAATGTTGGAGAGCAAATTTAAAGATGTTTTTGTTGAATTGAATCGTGCTGGTATTGATAAAACAGTTGTTTTCAACTTTCTTTCTAATAACAACAATGTAGTTGAACTACTAACAAATGTCAATTATCCACTGCTAACTCTAGAAAAGCCTCTGTACGATAACTTAATTAAGAAAATTCGAAATTTATATTTGTTTATTTGGTCATCAACATTCAACACTCTTACCTGTTCCAATACTTATGGAACTTTAGACCACCACTACCAAGAACATGACACTCTTAATAAAAAAAGCAGAAGGATTTGCCCATTTTGTGGCTTATCTAAGTTGGATGATCCCATTGAGAAAAGAAATGAATATGACCACTATCTCGACAAAGGCACATACCCTTATCTTGCTTTAAACTTTAATAACCTCGTTCCTATGTGTGGCAAATGCAATAAACGCCCAAATAAAGGTACGCAGAATCTAATTTTTGATACAAAAGGAAATCGTCGTATCGCATATTATCCATATTCAAGTGTAAAGTCTTTTGAAATTAAACTAAATTGTAAAAATCTATTTATGCCCACTGAAAAATGGATTTTAACAAGTAGTTCAAGCAATCCCGATATTGGTTTCAAAACATGGAAAACTGTTTTTAAAATTGATTCTAGGTACGCAAACTACATTAAAAGTGAATATTCGTTTTGGATCGATAGCTTTACAACATACTATCATGGAAACTTGCCTACAACGATAATTGAATTTAAACAGAAGATAGAGTCATATGTAGAAGATGTTCTAAAAATTTTCCAAAACGATCTAGGATATATGTTACATGTTAAATTTTGGAATTATTTAGTTGATGTTCAGGATTCAGATTTAGAACTAGTTATTACGTTGATGGATGAAAAAAGTAAATTTTGAATGTAAAATAAAGTCTGTATTTAGACTAAATTTTTAATAAACGCCTCTGCATTTCTGATTTCAGTATTACAGTCAATAGCAAGTTGGTCCCAAAATGTCCTCCAAGTTGTAGGGTATTGACTTTGAAATTTTGAAAGTTCTAGTTGAACCGCACTATCCTTGTCTATATAGTCATCATCTACAGCATATATTTCACCATCATCAGGATTACCATAATACATACATATTTGTGTACCTTGTTGCATCATAATCTTAAAACCTAATTTTTCATAAATTTTTACTTTTTCGACAAAACACGTTAGTGTGATGCTATCATTATCAGTTTTAAGTAAATCCATCATATTTTTAAGAATTCCTTGATTGCGGTATTTTGCATCAACAACTGTACTTGCGATTGCAATATCTTTTTCATTTAGTGTGGTGCAGTGATACAAAATATAACCTATAATTATGCCATTATACTCAGTAATAAGCAATACTGCGCCGTGAGCACCAATCTCTCCAAGACGGTCTAAATACTTTTTTGTTCTTGCAACTTCCCGTGCAGTTAAATATCCATGTAAGGCACTTTCAGGATTGAAAACATATGCGCTTATTGCATGAGAATTTTGGGCAACCAAATCTAAGATTTGCAATTTTTGATTCTGTGTTACTTGCTTTGATTGCTTATATATTTTAAACATAATGTAAAAGTTAGGAATACAAATGTACATTGATTTTACTCCACAATTCATTCGGATTATTAAAACCAAAAACAGTGTTACTTATAACTTTCCCATTTTTATCAATTTCAAAGTAGTCCTTGTTCTTCGAAAGATACAGTGAAATTTGCGCATGGAGGATTCTATGTGCGTTCTTTTTGTGGAGGTTTAAAAGATAAACATATTGCGGTTCAAATTCTTTGGCAAATGCCATTATAAAATCGTGAGAGTCGAACTCGTTATTTAAGCTCTTAATCATAATTTTAATATCAGTCAGATTCGCATTCATAAAGTCATTAGTTTTCATGATAGTACCTTTTTTATAAAATTTATATACTATATAATACGATAAAAATATTTAACCTAAAAAACGATAAAAAAAAGATGCCTTTCAGCATCTTTTAATCGTGGTATTAAAGTATAAAATTAATGTAATTGAAAAATAATTCATTTGTTTCTATTCTTCCAACTGTCATTATGATACATGTTCTTTTTTTGTTCATAGACTTTACCAACGATGTAGGCACCGACCGGAATAGAAACAATAACTATTAAAATTTCATACCACATCATAATACTTGATTTTTTAAGTTTAAGCAAAGGCAGGAAAATATTTAGATATTGGTATGCAAATGTGGATTTTTATATAATAATTTGAGTTTTTTCTGAAACAACTAAGAAGCTTGACGCATTTTTATTTTTATAACTCAACCAGTTTAAATACAAGGATTGCAAATGCTATCAGGATACTACCAGATCACTTGCTGGAGATGCTGCTCTAGGGTTTGGTTTGTGTTATCATTGTAATATTCAAACTCATTTAGCGGATTTATAGCAATCGGAATATGAGAAAATTCAGGCTGTACGTGGATATGATTATAAATCGTCTCATAGCTATCTAATACAGATATGTACTGGACGAAAGTTGCTGCGGGCGAAAAGTTTGATCTTGAGATTTCACCGCCACTACTAGTCCTGTAACTGCATTTGCAATGGCAACCTCCTACAGAAAGAGTTAATGCCCCATTACTAGCTCGTAGTGCATAGATAGTTTCTTTTGAGTATATTTCATAAAAACCATTATCAGTACCATTAATCGAAAATTTAAGAGTGAAGGACCTCCCTTTCGGAATAAAAACCTTGCAATTCAGGTTTATATGCAAAAGTTGGTCTTGTAGTAACGGAATTAAATGTTCAACTCTTTCTAACTCCACTTTGTAAACTTGTGTAGACAATTCATAGTGAGATAAAGGATGAAGAAGAGTTGGAAGTGCATTCTGTAATTCTAAAAGAATCTTATCATCGGCTGCAATTTTCTGCAAAAATTTTAATCCACTACTAACTAGAGCGCCAAGTCGATACGTTTCAATCATTGCATAATTCTCATCTCTAATTTCATGAGAAGGCAAATTATTCTTTAAAATTTCTTCTAATGATTTCCTAAAAAAATTCGCCGATGCAGGGTAATCCGGTCGCGACTTATGATGTAGATAATAAGAACCTCTATCAAAGTTTTCTTCGTAGGGAAGCATTATAGGTATTTCAACTTTCAGTCCACTAATTTCTTGTGTTGACGAATATAATTCTAGAGATTCCCATTTACCACTATTATGACTTTTAAAAAACCGCTGAGCTAATTCAAACCAGTTTCGATCGTATGTTGTGACAAAAATTTGATATTCTTTAAATTCTTCAGAAAGTATTTTCGCTATTGGAATTCTGTTCCCTGAATCGAGACCAATAAATACGTCATCGAGGAAAAGAATTTTGAAGTCAATATTTTGTGGAATTTGCTTTTGCGCGGCGAGATACAAGCAAACTGATAATGCAGATAATCGGGCCTCATTAAGGTAATCGGATTGATGAGCAACTTGCAACCCATTATGCTTTATAGTCAAATTCAGTTCCTGAGGTATAGTCCTCCAGCTGTATGGAGATGCGACAAAAGGCCTTAAAGTATATCCAACTCTTAAATTTAACTTGAAGTAACGTATTAAAAAATAATTAAGCTGAACGAAAATCCGATTAAGTGTGTCACGTAATACCGTTTCGTATGTTGATAAATTTCCAATAGCGATTCTGTACGCCCAGGTTTGCCTAGTATACGAATTTTCAATCTCATGCGTCAACTCAGTAAAACGAACTCCTAATGGATAACCATAACCAACAGGTATAAAATTTTGTAATAACTCAAATAATATTAGTGAAAATAAATTTGGATTTGGTTCCCTATGATTGTATACGGCTAACAGAATACGATAATCTAAAAAGCCTTTAGTTAATTCTGTGTCCTGTAGAAAGTTAACATTGTTGGATACTACAGATGTGCCAAACTCTAAATCAATTGCAGAAGCAGATATTATATCTAGTGTTGCCGGATCTTGATCAGCAAATGTAATTCGAATAAAGCCATCATCTCCTGCCGGACGATAATTATTTTTCGAAAATCCCAAAGTTGGTAATCTCGAACTCGCAAGATGTATACTTAGTGCCTTATATAGAGAACTTTTACCACTACCATTTTCCCCATACACTAATAAATTCTGTCCCTCTGGAAGACGGATCTTGTACGACTGATAAAAGGCTCTAAAATTCTCGATTTCAATCTGAGTAATCCTTTTCATCGTCGGCCTTCTATTTGTCTAACTTCATTTATATTCAAAAGTCTTAGCAACGCAGAGCTTATTGCATGCTTAGGATCGGATAAAAATTTGTAATGCCGTTCAATAATTTTTTTATTTCTTTCTTGATCGAGTGCATCCAACTCCTCAATATCTTGGACATATTGTAATACTTCGGCTGTATGGGTTTTAAGGATTGATGGATAGAATAATTCATATACCATTGCATCGATTAACCTTTCGAAAAAAATACTTGTTTGTAGATCGATTTCAGACGACAACAAATAACTGGATAATCTTATAAACGGCTGTTGTTGATTTAAGGTTATCGATGGTATAGGAATTGATTTTAATTCAGTTACCGTTAAGCTTCGAACTGTATTAACGGACTTATCAATCGCACGATTTATTGTGCTATATACATATCTGCTCCCCAAAATACAAAGCACATATTTAGGATCGAAACTAAATCTATTAACCAAAATCCCTATAAATGACGTACTAAAGGCCAGTTTGCCATCGTAAAAGGCAATGCTAAGCTTTGAATCGGAATGAGTAAGGCGTTTAACAAGTATTTTATTTTTAGAATTAAACAAATCTTTAGAGCTAAATTGCGCATTATCTGTTAAGTATGCTATTTCATTTTTATTAATTTCGAAGTTATAAAACTCTCCACCTTGCAAATACGGGAATCCATCAGTTAAGGTATTTGATAATGATGTTTTTTCTGTTACAGTTATTCCTGGACTAACAGTAGCAATCTCACCCAATAAAGCTAGATTAGTTGTAATTGTCGCAGTTTCATAATCAAACAAATTAGGTTCTATTTTAAACTTCTCTTTAAACGCTAATACATTTTTATCAAATATTTCCTTACTTTCAATGCCTGTCATGTCTTTAAAAAGAGATTTTAAATCTTTCCTAATATGTAACTTTTTTTGCTCTATCATGCTTGGAGAAATATCATATAGGAAATACCACAATGCATAAAATGCTTGTTGTGTTCGTCGCCCATTTTCAACATTAAAGATTTCATCAAGATTTTTATTCAAGCTGGTGAGTGAATAATCATTCGTGTCAGACAATAAAAGTTTAAGTTTTCTAATAAAATTAAATTCCAAATCATTAGCTGCATCAATGAATTTAAGTTTAAGTGAACTATCCTCTAGAACTTTTGTAATCTCATTTTTCGACTTAACTCGTAAATTTATTTTATTCAGTACTTTATAGATATCAACATCTTTTGGAGTAAAGGAATTGGATTTCTCGGATAAGTTCCAAGTATATTGAAAATACGCTAATGCTGTGTATATATTTTCATTTTCCATTCGAGAATTGTTTTTTCGAATATAAAACCATCCACTATGATTTGTATAAATAGATTTTATAGTACTAATTATATCTCGTGAGACATACGAGTTCCACATTTCGAAAGTATCTTCTTTTATCGGATAAGGTTTATTATTAAGGCGAATGAAAAGATCAATAGGCTCAAAATTTTTATTATTAACATAATTAATTTCAATGAACCACAAATCAAAGTTGGTAATTGTTTCCCTTTGTTCCGGAGATAATTGAGTGAACTTTTTTCCTTGCAAATCCTTTAAAATACTGCTCTTTAAGTTTAAAGCAAAGCCGTTTTTTGATGATCGCTTTATTTGATTTTTTTCATCTAAATATGGTTTCTCTATAAAACCTAATATACTTAAAAGTCGTTGCTGACCATCTAACACTTCTGAAATTCCATCTTCCCTTTTAAAAACGAAAATTGGGGGCAATTTTATTCCTAATAGAATACTCTCGATAATTAATGATGATTTCTTTTTATTTATTACTTCATTCCGTTGATATGGCGGCCTAATTAGAAATCGATGCCTTTCCATTTGTCGACAGATATCAGTTATAGCAATTGATGATGGTTCTGGCTTATTAATTCTCAGCTCATCAAAACTAACCCGCTCTTCATCATCCGCAGAAAGATCTTGGTTTCTTTGTTTAAAATCTTGATTGTATTGTAAATAAATATTAAAATCTATACCAAACTTATTTCTAAAGAAAGTTGAGGTAATTTCATATCGTTTGTATAACTCTTTAGCAAAAGAACTACGAGTGATCTCAAAAAATTCAATATTACCTAGTATATAAACTCCCAATTCTTCAATCACAGATGGTGTTATAACCTCCAAGGAAAAGTCTTCTGCTTCAAGTATTGAAAAAGACCAAAATAAACATTCAGATATTAATCTGTTATATGATATTCCCTTGTCAGGAAACCTTTCTTTAACCTTAAGTAAGAGATTAATTTTTTCGATAAAACTTGAAAAAATTGCCTCAATTTCTTCCTCATTTATATCAGAAAAAAGAACTTCGTAAAATTTTGAAATTATTGTGTCTTTTTTTACAGCATAATATTTAATGGGAATCTTATGCTGAACAAGCAATTGTCTAATTTTCTTTAAAATGATTTCATTATTTGGCTTATCGAAATGCAAAATGTTTGTGACGTTTCTAAATAAAATTTTATCATTAAGCAGTTTTCTTTTTAAATATGAATTCAAGTCATCCTCAAAATACACGGCATTATCTATTTCGGTAGGCTTAAGTGGCGTGATTCCGGAATTATATCTTTTAAAAATTTCCTGCTTCACAACGTCTTCCATTTCAGAGTCTATATTCTCCTGACTGTGAAAGCTAAATTCAATTATACGCAACTTAGTATCCCAAAACAAATCCTGTAACTGGCGATCTAAATCTTTGAAAAATTTGTTGGCAATGCCAACATTGTCTAATTTTTGAAGACCGTTTTTTTTCAACCTTAGATCATCAGAAACAAATCGAAGAATAGTTTGATATCTTTGCCTACCATCAATGACCTCTATATTGGTACCGTTCCTAAAATATATAAGTGGAGGAATTTCAGTCCCTAATAAAATGCTCTCAATAAAATAAGTCGCCTTTTCATCATCCCATACATAGTTCCTCTGATAAAACGGTTGATAATCTGTTTTCGCAACCCTTTCTTCATTATTGAAAAGGCTCTCTATTGACATCACCTTTGGCTCTATCTTTATTTTATGTTCAAATATTTCTTTTATTTCCATTGTATTAATTTCAGGTAAAGAATAATTGTAAATGTAGTAATATTCGATTATTTATTTACAAATTGCAAGAGTTTTTATAGCGTCCATGATACCTAGATTACTATGAGTTCGGCCCTTTTTGGGTTGGTGTGGGGCAAAAAAAGATGTCTTTTTTGCAGTCATGTTTTAAAACTTATAGCTAACTAATTAGTGCGTATGATAAACATACACTTTTGCTATTACTAATATATAAAAGCGATTCGGGATGTAGTTAAGTCAAAAAATTACGCAAGTGAATTATTGATTTTCTCTTGACTTCTAAAGTCCATTGGGAAGGGGTAAATTGTGGGGTATTTATTTAACCTAATCATAATTTCACTGTATTTTGCAAAAGGGTTAAACTTTTTAAAATCTGTAATGTTTGATAATTCCATTATTTGATTTGGATTGTCAATATTAAGTACAAATCCGAGAGGTTTATATGTGAATTCGCATATAGCACCATGTAAATTAGTGTATGATAAATTCCCGCTTCTTAGATTCCCTTCATGATTTAAGTACATATAAAGTTTATACCGTTCTAGTAAATAATTTGAATTTTCATTTAAGACAAATTCAATTAAACCCTGATAGTTTTTAGTGAAGCTAACGTTATTACTGCAAATAAAAATTGCAATGATTTGTTTTATAAATTTTAAAAGATTTATTTCAGAAATATCAAATTCATAACATTTTGCATCTGGATATTGAGTAATAATTGAATATGAAATTTCAGCTAATCTTTTATACTCACGCACATATTTTGATCCTAAATAACCATTACAGTTTCCACAAAGGCAATAATCTCCAACACCACCCTGTTCTTTACGTGATTTCGGTTTTAAGTTTCCTTCAACATATTCTTTTGCATTTTTAAAGTATTCTGTTGTTTCTAATCTGTAGAATTTGGTATTTCTATTAAATGCAGACTGTGGAGGAATGTGTTCGTATGTTAATTCTTTTTCTTGTTTGCAAAGTTTACATATCCCTATTTTAGTTCTTTTCATATAAGTCTATTTAATTGTATGTTGTTAATTATCAACTTAGCTATGTAGATTTATTACTTATGATTCCAAGCACAAAACTTGGCTTTGAATTTTCGTAGAAAATTCGGTATAAACCCAAACCAACCAATTGTTACAAATTGCTATAATTGGCAGTTTAATTTTAACGCTCTCTAATTTCCTTGTCTTTCGATATTGTATATGTTTTATCTTCAAAATATGCTTTCATAATTAACCAGACATGATCTTCTCCATTTATTTGAAATCCTTCTTTTGCAATTTTTAAAACACCAGTTAATTTCAGTCCGCCAATAGAAGTTTCAGAGTTTGTTAAGCCATTAATAATGAAATTTTCACCTTCAAATTTGTATATTTTTTCAAAGATTTCATCTTCTTTTTGTTTTGTTAATTCAGAACTAAAATTTTCTACATAAAACCTTAAACCTATGATTTCACCATCTTTATTTTTGTGTTTTAAATTTTCAATTAGCATTTCTCCCGGTCTCAAATCTGTTTCAGTTTCTTTATCTATAAAGAATTCTAAACTATTTATTTGTGGTAAAAGCATATCGATATTAAACTTTATGGTTTTTATTCTTCCTTTCCAATCTCCTTCTTCAAATTCACGCAATTCAACTAAACCTATATTTTTATATTTTGCATAAGAAATTGCATCTGGTGTAAATCCTTTTTTTGAAACAATTACCCCTTTATTTATCGCAGAATCTTCAATAATCTCCGCAACTTTCATAACAATATCTTTGTCTATATTTTTATTCCAATATTTACATTCTATTGCGGTTTTGTAATTATGCAATCCATCGGAAAAATTTGTTAATACATCGATTTGATGTTTAACATCTGATTTTCCTAGAACTTTGCAATCTTTTCCAAAGCATTCTATAGTTACACCTTTTTCTTTTCCAAGTGTTTCATATATGTACTTTGTTACTTCTTCGTATTCTTCCCAAGTCATTTTCTATATATTTTAAATTTCACAGCAAAGTTTGTATTAATTGCCACAACTTCTTGCGGCTTGTAACAGCTACGATAATTTATTACTAATGATTCCAAGTACAAAACTTGGCTTTGAATTTTCGGAGAAAATTCGATGTACAGACCAAGACGTTTAATGCCTACAAACCGTTGTTGTAGGCAGTTTTTATTTTCGTCTATAAACACATTCTAAATAACCAACAATTGATTCTTCTTTAGTCGACTTAAGCTCTTCTTCTCTATCTTCGGGATCAAATACTTCATATTTATCTAAAACTCTTTCGTGCCATTTAATCTGCATTTCTCTTGAAAACTTTGATCTGACACTTTGAACGGTGTCGGAAAACATGATTCTTTCAAAGTATTTTTTGTCAAAGAGTTTAGGTAAATCGGTTTCTGAAAAAAAATGTTTATAATATTGATGTAACCCAGGCTCTGTAGACTTAAAATAAGAATGAGATATTGAATGCGCCTTAATATAAATTAATGAACCTTTTTGAGTTCTGGAAGCTATTTGATTGATGATTTTGCCACAATCTTCTATTGAAAAAAAATGCAAAAAATCGGACATAATAACCAAAGAGAATACTTCTTTTGGAATTTCTTTTTTCGGGATGGTTATATTTAACAGATGTAATTTTCCAGCTTGTTTTCCAGCATAAGATTCAATTCTTTTTTTTAAAAGACTTAATTGAAAATCTTCATTGTCAATTGCAAATATTTCTTTACCTGTTTTAGAATATTCTACTAAAAAACTACTTTGCCCACACCCCAATTCAAGTATTGGACCCTCTATAAATTCTTCTTCAAAATTTCTTAGGGGGTTATGGCTTTTGTGAATCATCAATTCGTTTGAACATGATTCATTGAATAATTCCCAATACATTCGTAAAGTTTCATCCATAATTTATGCGGTTTGGGTTAAAACTGCCTACAACGTTCCTCGGCTTGCAGCCGTGGCGGCGATTTTAATGCTTAATTGTAAAGATATGGAATTTTCTCTTTTAGATTTTCCGGCTAGGAAAATCTAAACTAGCCATTGCTGCAAACCGCTGTTACCAGTAGTATTTATTTCAATTCATATAACGTATTTCTTAAGTCTTCTAAAACGAAAACCTTATCAAACTTTGTTTCAATTTCCAGTTTCAAGTCTTTATCCATTTCGAATGAACTATCTCCGCTACTTCCAATAACCAACAAAAGCCATTGCTTCTGTATTCCATTTTCTCTATAACTAGAAACTTTAGCATTCTTTTTGTTTATTGCGTTTTCAAGAGTTTCTTTTGGTATGTTTTTTTGCCACCATGCGCCCATATTCGCATTTATGTTTTTTTGTGAATGCGGTTGAAGTGAAATGCTCTCAATGATTGGATTTTCAATAAAGTTATCGTTGAGAACATATTCCTTAATGACGGTTTTTACAATTTCAATTAATTTCTCCTTCTCATTTAATTTATATGTTACATAATACTGAATATAACAATCAGCGAGGAAGTTTGGTAATTCTGTATCTTGTTGTAATTCTGTTTCAGCTTGTGCAAAAATGTTTTCGAAAAAGCCTTCTCTTTCTTTTGATTTTGATTCAACAATTATTTGATGTTCAAGACCTATTTTTTCTTTTCCGTCGAATAAAATGAAATCAGGTTTTTCAGAAACTTGGCTGATGTTTAAGTTTTCAAAGAATAATAAAAACTTTCCAGTATGACAAATTTCAAGAGTTTTCTGTTTGTCAGTATGTGATTCCAAGTGTTTTCCAATAAGCTGTTCTAAAAGGTCATAACTTTCAGAAACTGATTTGGTGTTTTTTAGCACTTTGGTCATAAATATTACTGGTAACTTACTTATAGGTCTGACAGAATCATCCTTATCCATCCTTTTTAAACAGATTGATCTGATGATTTTCACTCTTTACGAATGTATGAATATTTGACGTTTTATGGAAGAAGAAGTATAAAAGATGCCTTTAAGCATCTAATTGCCTAGATTGCAAATCCGTGCCATCGGGGTCGCGGCCAGTCTCAAACGGTTCAATGCAAAGGAACTACTAAAAAAGGGACACGATGCAAGCACATGACCAGTATAGCCAATGGGTATTGTTTTCAACACAATCCGGATAGATAAGATAATGCTAATCCCGATAGTGAGGCTTTGTACACGAGCGCTAGCGAAAGGATGAAATAAACTGCTGTGAGGGTTAGTTTTTTTGTATTTTTGCAGATGTTACGGTTTTTTCGTAATTTAGCGCCATAAAATTTATTATTATGCTTATTAGAGTGTTTGCATCTAACATACTTTCGTTTGATTCTGAAATTGAATTTAGCTTAATTCCAGGCAAGGGAAGTGTTAAAGGAGATCATATTGTTCGTTCAGAAAAAAGAGATGATATACCAGTTCTTAAGACTGGTATTTTGTATGGAGCGAATGCATCTGGAAAATCAAATCTAATTAAAGTTGTTGCTTTAATTAAATCTATGGCTACTAGAAGTTTAGTTTCTAACAAAGATATTCCAGTAGAAATTTTTAAATTAGGTGAAAAGTCAAAAACAAATTCTAAAATTGAAATTGAAATTAAAATTGGCAATAATAATTATGCCTATGGTGTAATATTTAATAAAAAAGTAATTGCTGAAGAATGGTTGTATTTAATCAATAAAAAAAGCGAGAAAAAAATATTTGAAAGAAAAACAAATAAAAAGGTTACTAGTATCGAATTTGAAAGCGTAAAGTTTAAAAGTAAAGATGATGAACTCTTTGCACATTTTGTGGCAAGGGGCACACCAGATAACAAAACTTTCTTAAAGGAATGTATTGAAAGAAATCTTGATTTTATTAATGAAGTTAATGAAGTGTATGATTGGTTTGATAATAAACTAAAAGTGTTTTTCCCTAAAACTAGATTTAGAGGATTAGAGTTCCATTTAGATAATAACAAAGACTTATCTAAATCAATGTCTAAGTTTTTAAATTATTTTAATACAGGTGTTTCGGAGCTTATTACTAAAGAAGTTGATTATGAAAGAGATATAAAAGAATTGCCTAAAGAGGCAATTAATGAAATTATTTCTGAATTAGAAGAAGGAAAGAGAACAGTTATAGGTTCTGAGGATAATAGAGTAAGTTATGCCTTTGAAAAAGATAAAAAAGGGAAATTAAAAGCATTTAAACTTGTAACTACTCACTTGAATAAAAATGGGGAAGGAGTTTTATTTGAAATGGATGAAGAATCTGACGGAACAAGAAGGCTTATTGATTTTATTCCTATGCTTGTTGATATTATCAAAAACGATTCTGTTTATTTAATAGATGAAATTGACCGTAGTATGCATCCAATTTTAACAAAAGGTATTTTAGAATATTTTGTTAACCAATTTAATAATAGTAATAGTCAATTAATAGTTACTACTCATGAATCAAATTTATTGGATTTGGAATTGTTTAGAAAGGATGAAATTTGGTTTGTTGAGAAAAATAAGTTAGGTAGTTCAAAATTTTATTCTCTTTTAGAATTCACTCCAAGAGCTGATAATGATATTAAAAGAGGATATCTAAATGGACGATACGGGGCTATTCCTTTTCTATCTAACCCTAAAGATTTATCGTGGTAATGGGAAGAATTAAAAGAGATTTTAAGAGACCGGAAAATAAAAGAAGCGCAAAGTTAATCGTAATAGCAACCGAAGGTAGAAAAACGGAAAGAATTTATTTTGAGGCACTTGCTAATGGTTTTGATTCTACAAAAGTTCATGTTGAAGTAATTGAAAAGCTTGATGATAATTCGAGTCCTGAGGAGGTTTTGAATCAATTGAATGCATTTTGCGATGAATATAATCTCGATCAAGAAGATGAATTATGGATGGTTATTGATAGAGATTATCAATCTTGGGATGTATCAATGATGCGTTCTGTAGCTCAAATTTGTAATCAGAAAAGAGGTTACTATCTAGCAGTTAGTAATCCTGCTTTTGAATTGTGGTTAATACTTCACTTAGTTGATTGTACATTAGTTTCAGCTAAAGTTTCAACTGATTTATTTAGGAATGCTAAAGTAAATCGTAACAAAACATATTCAAAAAAAATGCTTTCAAACTTATTGGGAGGTTTTAATGAAGCTAAATATGATGCTGATCGTTTTATTCCATTAGTTCAAACCGCTATAGATAATGCTATAAAATTAGATATAAATCCCCAGACAAGATGGCCAGAATATTTAGGTACAAGGGTTTATAAATTAGTACAGTCTATAATTGCAAGTGCCAAAAATTATCCCTAGCGGCTTGCAACACTTGCGATGATTGATTACTGTTGCTTCCAAAATTAAAATTCCTTTTTGAGTTTTCAGAGACTAGAGCCGAAGGCGACTGTCAGTAAGGAAAAACTCGGGATAATCCCAAGCCTCGCAATTACCACAAACCGCTGTTATAAGCTGGCACGTTTAATTATCATCACTATTTTCGACAATTTGTTGAATCTCTTTATAAATATCATTGAATAGTTGCTTGTACGGTTCTAATTTCACTTCACCCATTTCGATAGTTTGACGGTAAACTTGATAAAGTTCCGGATATGTTTCATATTTTTCAAAAATATCAATAGCGTTATCAATAGGTTGACTCATAATTTTTGCTAAAATATTTTCTATTTTCTTAGAGTCACTAGTAAGCATTAATAACTTGTATATATTCTTGCAGTAATCACCAAGTAAAGCATTATACTCACGAGAACTGTCGCCACAATATTTAAGTTCATTGTGATATCTTTCAGAATGCTTTTCTCTTTCTTTCTCATTTATTTCAATTATGGATAACTGAAAATAATATTCTGTATTGATTAAAGCACTTTCTAAACGCCTTACATGAATAAATAATATATGCGCTAACTTTCTTTCCTCTGAAACGCAATCTATTATTAATTTTCGTTTATCTGTTTTATCTCTTAGGACATTCGCAATTACTTGAGAAAAAATACCTGCGCTTGCTCCTATACAAGTGGAAAGCAATGCTATTTCTGTAGTTGTCATAAAGTCTTTTTTAATTAGAATAGTAGTCGTGAGCGCTTGCTTATAACGTTTCGCAACTATTAGTCAGTAGCGAATCAAGCGAGCTGCGTACTTTCTGCTAAGATAAAGTTTTTACGTAAAAAAATAAGTTGCATTCACGAAAACCAGCTATAGCTGACAACCGCTGTTACAGACAGTTTTTATTTAATAAACTTTATTATCAATCTTGCGATTGAGTTTACACAATCACGGGAAAATTCTGCTAACCATTTTTCCGAATTATTATCAAAGTGTGAATCACTAAATTCATTTCTTGCATTTGAAATTGCATTTGTTACAGTAGGTATTAAGTTTAATACATGCTCTGGATAATGCCTATTTTCGTTTACTAACTGAGTTTTAATATAATCTCTAACTAAAGTCGAAAGTAAATTTAACTTATCAACTTCTTTTTTTTCAGGAATTTTTTCTGCTATAAATGATTTGAATAATCCTTCTAAACAAGTATATGCGTATGTCAGTGTCAAATTATAATCGCCTTCTTTTATTGAAGTATCCATCTTGTTTAAAATCTCCTCAACCTTTTCAGAATTCCAAACAGATTCAGGTATTATTGTTTTAGGTATTGGTGCAGAATATTTCCTTCCTAAACTTTCAAGCTGAATGATAACTTCTTTAGGAGCATTTAATATTTTAAAATCTTCTTTTAACTCTACAATGTTTAAATCTTGCTTTTGCCAATTAGTAAAAGCGTTTAAAAATTCAATCATAAAGTCAAAAAATTGATCATAATATTTTTCAAAAATTAAATTCAACGACATTTTTAAAGCTTCATTAGAATCATATCCTTCTGTATCCATTCCAACAGAATAAAATGTTCTATTTTTTTCTGCATCAGTATAAACAGAATTCCAAAAAGTCTCAATTTCTAGACGAACACACATCCTATGAAAATCATTTGATTTTAAAAAGTCAGTAAAATTTAAATCATCTATAGTCTTGAATAAAGATTTTAATTTCGGGGAAAATTTCATTGTAAGATAAGTTTAAAATTGCCTAGTAGGTTCCTCATCTAGCGTTCGTGGCGACTATTAGCAAGGTCCAAACAAATGTAACCAAAATTTTATTACATCAACTTACTTACCTGATAGCTCTGACCTAGCCATTGACGCTAGATGAAGTTATAGGCAGTTATTTTTGTAAATGCAAAATTTTTGATAAAATCAGTAAACATCTCCAAACTGATAAAGCCAAAACTATTAATGCAAATATGTTATAGAAAAATGTAATCTTAAAACATTCTTGGGGTAATGATAATTTTACAGCGTAGCCAACTACAGAAATAACTATAAGTGATTTGATACAATTTTTTAAAATTCTAACGGTAATGAAATATAGATCAGAGACAAAAAATAAATCAAATATTGTGTCGTCTTCCGAATATTGTTCTTTAGAAATTTTCGATGCACTTTTAAAAGTTATAAGTACAGTTAAAAGCGTTAAAATGAAACCAGCTAATGTTAGCCCTACGTTTGATAAGTCGGATGTAATAGATAATGACCTATCAATCGATGGAAATATAAGTTTGTCGAGATAATCTATGTATAATAAAATTGATACAACAATTATTGCAATTGTGTAATCCCAGAAAATTGGTTTTCTAAAGTAATAATCTAAAATCATAGTTTACCAAAGTTAATCATAAACTCATTAAAATCTTCTTCAATTAACTCATACCATTTTCTTCTATTGGTTAGCGTTTGCATCTCAACTTCTTTGATAATTTCAACTTTACCCTTTAATAAATCAAATAGTTCTTGATTTCCTACTTTATCTTCGTACTTAACAACAAAATTTTCAAATACGTCTATGTTAAATGGTCGTGTTTTAAATTTTCGAATAAGTTCCATAACCATAGAATTTGCTTCTTTATTCAATTCAGAACTTTCAACTCCTTTTCCAGGAGCTTGGAACATGGCTTCTAATTTTAAAAATTTTGGCTTCAAAGAATTTCCAATTGAATTCAGGCCAGTGAAATATTTTCCAACCAAATCAGTGTCCATTTGCGCTAATTTTCTCGGTTGTAATTTAATGTCTAGGTTAAGTACATTTTTTAAACTAGCAAGTGTTTTATCAATTGTATTGCTCATATACAAATTGACATCAGTCGTTTTTGACAATCTCAAAACATTTCTAGCAACATTCCTCAAATAATACTCTATATCAGATATTCTTGGTCCATTGTAATTGTACTCAACACATATGACTCCATAAGGGCGATTATAATCGATATAAAAATGAGTTTCTTCAGCGATTGAACCTAAATTAGTTATAGGAATTAATTTAAATTCGTCTATTGGTTTAATCTGTGGAATTCGACCTGAACGAAGCAACGCAATTGAGCAACGAATTCTTTTTTCCCTTGCCATGTAAGATGCGCTTGTTAGAAATAGCTCTCTTGGACCTTCATTTTGACGATTTCTATTTCTATCAATTAAATGACCTTTTCCATTAACAAGTTCGTTCATTAGATAATCGATAGAACCTCGTAGAATTGAATTGCTACTGTGGTCTTTAGCAACTTCTGTGTATGGTGTAAATTTAATTGAATAGAAGTGAAATCTTATTATTTCTGTTGCCATAATAATGAATTGTTGATGTATAATTTTCGATAACGTTCTGCCACTTGGCGTCAATGGCGACTTTTTTAAAATTTATTCTAAAGATAAGCAAAATTTCAACTTAGCAATTTCCGGCTAAGAAATGCAAAACCAACCATTGCGCCAAACGGCTGTTGGCAGTAGTTACTTAGTATTTTCACGAAATAATAATTCTTTCGCAACATAATTCCATCCTTTTTCTTTCAGCGCCTTATAATATTCAATTGAAGCCTGAAGTAATTTAATATCACCTGATGCTACATAGGTTTGTGATTGATCAATAATTGTTGCGTTGTATCTTAAAAATAAACTTTTTTTAAAATTTGGAATTTGTTCTAAAGCAAATGAAATTATTCTTTTAGAAGATATTGCCATTTTAAATTCAGATTGGACTAAATCAGTAAATTGGCTCATATAATTTCTATAAATGATCGGATAATCGCCAATCAAAAATAAATTTTCTTCAAATTCTGAAACTTGAATGTAATACCTTTTCGGTTTATTCAACTGGCTGTCAAATTGTTCTATTGTTTCTTTAAAAAATCGAACTCTGTTTAATTTGACAAAGCTTGGATGATTTCTGATTTCATCACTTATATTTTCCCCATTTATTTTTATTTCCGCTCTTTCTACTAAATCTTTAGCGGCATAATCTGTCTTGGGAATTCGCCAAAATAAATTGATTATGAAAAATTGTAAATCAGCAAGGTTATGTTCCGAAAACAATTCATCGTTAATTTTTCCATCTTGGAATTTTTGAACAACTGTAGCCGACTTATCGTCTAATTCTTTGAAAAAAACATCTTCTATCGAAGAATCATTTTCTTGGTCTTTCCCTTCAATTGTATTTCTTTCAAATTCAAAAAATATACCTTTAGGAGATTTACGAACCTTCAAAATTTCGTCATTAACTTTATTATAGACGAAAAGAAGTCCTTTTTCATCTCCAAAACCTTTAGTTAAGAATTTTGGAATATAATGATGTCTTCTAGATCTATTCGTCACGTCCGGGTAATTAATGCCAACTAATTTATAGGTCTGACAAAATCACACCAATGGCTCTATACTGAGAAGATGGTGGATAATCTTCATCCTTTACGAATGTATGAAGATTTGATCATTTCATAAAAGAAAAAGGTAAATAAAAAAGATGCCTCTTAGCATCTTTATATTGTGGTATTGAAGTGGAAAATTAAATTAACCGAAAATAATTATTCCTTATCTAAATCAAATTTAAAATCAAAAAGTTCTTTTGGATGAACATTCAAACCCTTTGCAAGTTCCAATATTGTTCCTAGCTGGATATTAATTTCACCTTTTTCAATTTTGCTAATATTACTGAAATCTACATCACATCTTTGCGCTAATTGTCTATAGCTCAAATTTTGTTGAGTTCTTAGTTTTTCAATTTGTTTGCCAAATGCTACTTGAAATTCCGTCTTGCTTAGTTTCTTAGCCATTACTTCATTTTGTTGAAGCAATTTCAACACATTTGTAAAAAATAATGTAGGTTAAGTTACCTACAATTGATATATTTTCTTATATTCGCTGAATTATTATAAATTTGCGATACTTCATATAAAAATATTTGAAGCATTCGCTTTGAATCTCGCATCGTAAAACTGGTAATTTTAGCAACGAGATGATAAGTAAGATGCTCACGTCTATTGGCGTGGGCTCACTTATTGTTGCAGGGTATACCAGTACCTACGGTGCAGTAAGCTGAGTTCCATGCCTTTTTTGTACCCTGTATTTAGGTTATCTCATCTTTATTTTCTTAGCACTGCTCATTATTAATTGGCCTCGCAATAGTTACTAACTACTAAACGCGTATGCCTATGACATAACCAACTAAACTACACTTCAAGAACAAACAAAAAAGACTTCCTACCTCGTCGCCAAACTAATTAGGAAGCCAAAGCAAACAAAACTAATGTTTCATTTAACCAAACCAATATTATGAATAAAAATCGTATTGGCAAAGGAAGGTGGTGTATTCTACTTTTCTGCCTTTGTATACAACTTGCTTATTCTTATGGAAGCAAGAACCAAGAGACAAGAAGCAAGAGGGCTGTCAGCAGTCAGCTTTTAGCAATTAGCTCAACAAAACAACAACAACAACAAATAACCGGTATCGTGAGTGATGCTAATGGCGTGCTTCCGGGAGTGACTGTTTCTGTTAGAAGAGCCCTTCGACAGGCTCAGGGTGACACAGTATTTACAGATGAGAAAGGGCAGTTTAGTATAGCTGCTGAGGTAGGTGATACCCTTGTTTTTAGTTACATCGGTTATAAAGAATTCACAGTCGTAGTGGATAGTCGCTCTGTTATTAATGTAACTATGCAAGAAGATGCTACTACCTTAAAAGAAGTAACTGTAAATGCAGGGTATTATACCGTGAAAGACAAGGAGCGTACCGGAAGTATTGCTAAGATTACTTCAAAAGACATTGAGAAGCAGCCTGTAGCTAATGTGCTTGCTGCGATGCAAGGCCGAATGGCCGGAGTGGATATTACCCAAACTACGGGTGTGCCGGGTGGTGGATTTGACATCAGAATCAGAGGGCTGAACAGTTTACGCAGTGCCGGAAATGCACCATTATATGTTATAGATGGCGTGCCTTTTGCTTCGGATGTTATAGGTGATAGACAGACATCGACTACTTTGCCTACTGCTACGAGTCCGCTGAACACTATAAATCCGAGTGATATTGAAAGCATAGAGATATTAAAAGATGCTGATGCCACGGCTATTTATGGTTCGCGTGGCGCTAATGGGGTTGTGCTGATTACCACTAAAAAAGGCAAGGCCGGGAAAACCCAATTTACTGCGAGTGCCAGTACCGGAACGGGACAAATCACCCGAAAGCTTGATTTACTGAATACTCAACAATATATAGCCATACGCCAACAAGCGTTTGCTAATGATGGTATTACTGATTACCCTTTTAATGCCTTTGATGTTAATGGTACATGGGATGCAAATCGCTATACTGATTGGCAGGAAAAACTAACCGGTGGTACTGCAGAAATTAGGACTATGCAAGCCTCGGTTTCGGGAGGCTCTGCACAGACACACTTTCTGGTGAGTGGGAATACTTATACCCAAAGTACTGTTTTTCCGGGAGACTTTGATTATAAGAAAGGGAGTGCCCATGTGAGTTTGGACCATGAAAGTGAGGATAAGCGATTTAAAGTTGTGTTCTCGGGTAGTTATGATGTTCAAGACAACTACCAACCGGCTTCGGACTTGACGCGTATTTCGCGAAACCTAGCGCCAAATGCTCCGGCATTGTATGATGCTGAGGGTAATCTGAACTGGGAAAACAGTACTTGGGAAAATCCGTTAGCGGCTTTGAATGCTGAGGCTTTGACTAAAACGAATAGTTTAGTTGCCAATAGTACATTCTCTTATCGATTGCCTTACGGGTTTACTGCTAAGACTAGTCTTGGCTTTACTGATTTGCGACATAATGAAAGCCGAAGTGATCCTTCGACTATTTATGACCCGATATATGAAGCCGGAGCAGAGTATTCGGCTATCTTTTTTACTACTTCGAGCAGACAGTCTTGGATAGTGGAGCCACAGTTGAACTGGCAACGCCAGTTTAATAAAGGCAAGATTGATGTATTGGTTGGCAGTACTTTTCAAAATCAAGTGAGTGACAGGATGCTGCAATATGGGTCGGGTTTTACGAGTAACAGTTTGCTGTATAACTTGGCTTCGGCCAGTTATAGCAGAACGTTTTATGATGATGAAACGGAGTATCGTTATCAGGCTTTCTTTGGGAGAGTTAATCTATCATGGCAGGATAAGTATTTTGTTAATCTGACCGGTCGTCGTGATGGCTCGAGTCGATTTGGACCAGGAAAGCAGTTTGCCAATTTTGGTGCTGTGGGTGCTGCTTGGTTATTCAGTGAAGAAAAGGGAATTAAGGAAAATACCAAGTTTCTTAGCTTTGGGAAGCTGCGAGGTAGTTATGGTGTAACCGGTAATGACCAAATAGGGGACTACCAATACTTAGACACCTATCAATCTTCCACCGGTGTTTATGATGGTACTGTGGGGTTGACACCGATTAGATTGTTTAATCCTAATTTCAGTTGGGAAAGCAACCGCAAGATTGAGGCGGCTGTGGAGTTAGGTTTTTTGAAAGACAGAATATTTACTACTGTGAGTTGGTACCGCAATCGTTCTTCGAATCAGTTAATAGGGATGCCGTTACCAGCTACCACCGGATTTACTTCGATGCAATCGAACTTAGCTGCTACGGTTCAAAACACAGGATTGGAGTTTACTTTACGCACCGTGAATGTTCAAAAGGACTCGTTTGGTTGGACTACTAATTTTAATATCACTTTGCCAAAAAACAAGTTGGTTGCTTTTCCGGGGCTTGCTACGAGTACCTATCAAAATCAATATGTGATAGGGGAGTCTATCAACATTCAAAAGCTGTATCATTTTACCGGTGTGAATCCGCAGACGGGTATTTATGAGTTTGAGGATGTTAATGGCGATGGTGAATTGTCTTTTGCAGATGATGCCCAAACGGTAAGGGATTTTAGTCCGGAATATTATGGAGGGCTTCAAAACCAAGTGCGTTATAAAAACTTTCAACTGGACTTTCTTTTCCAATTTGTAAAGCAATTGAATTGGAATGCCGCTACGCAGTATTCTGCTCCGGGTGCTTTTGGTAATCAGCCTGCCTCTGTTATTGGAGGTTGGGAACAAGCCGGTGATAATGCTACCACTCAAATTTACACGACCGGATTAAACGGTGATGCTGTGAATGCTTATGGAAGGTATGCCAATAGCGATGCCGCTGTGAGTGATGCTTCTTATATCAGGCTTAAGAATATTGCGCTTTCCTATATGGTGCCCAACTATGTGAAAGGTTTGCAATGTAAACTGACTTTACAGGCTCAAAACCTATTGACCATTACGCCGTATAAAGATGGTGATCCCGAATTCAGAAGTTTTAATTATCTGCCTCCGTTGCGTATCATCAGCTTTGGAGCCGAGTTTAAATTTTAAAAAAGAAAGACATGAAAAATAAACGAAATACTATCCGATTTGTATGGCCACTGACTGTGTGGAGCTTATTGTTGTGCATTGCATCATCATGCGACAATTTTGTGGATGTTGACGAACCTAATTCGCAACTGACCAGTGATGCTGTGTTTGAAAGCAACACGACAGCTACGGCTGCAATGAAGAATATTTATGCTAAAATGAGAGATGCCGGTTTGTTGACTGGAAAGCCTCTTGGGTTAACTAATTTACTGGGGCAATACAGTGACGAATTGGTTTGTTATGAAACCGGAGCTTATACGGCGGAACCTTTTTATAATAATGGTTTGACCGCTACCAATGGCTATGTGCTGGAGTTGTGGACAACGACTTATAATCAAATTTATGCTGCTAATGCTGTGATTAAAGGCGTGACTAATTCGACAGCGCTTACCACGGCTCAAAAGAATCAACTTATTGGCGAGGCGTTGTTTGTTCGTGCGTTATTGCATTCCTACTTGGTAGGTGTTTATGGTGGCTGTCCTTATATAACTACCACTGACTATCAGCAAAACAGTACTGTGAATAGATTGTCTATAACAGCAGTTTATGAAAAATGTATTATTGATTTGGAGGAAGCTTCTACTTTGTTGCCAGAGAGTTATGTTAGTTATGAAAGGATAAGACCGAATCAATTTGCGGCGATGGCATTATTGGCGCGACTGTATTTGTATACTGAGCAATGGGCGGAAGCAAGTAATGCCGCATCGGCTGTATTGAACCAAACCGGAGTATATGTGTGGGAAGCCGATTTAGACAAGGTATTTTTAAAGGATTGCAGTAGTACTATTTGGCAGTTTTCTGCCGGTGGTGGCTATGCTAATGCTCAGGAAGGCGCACTATTTATTTTTACTGCCGGACCACCGCCAAGTGTTGCGCTTAGTCCAAACTTGTACAATAGCTTTGAAGTTGGAGACCAACGCAGAACTCATTGGATCAATTCTATCACCGATGGCACTACTACCTGGTATCATGCTTATAAATACAAGCAGGATAATGGTTCGAGTGCAACCAGTGAATATTCGGTAATGCTGCGACTGGTTGAGCAATATTTGATTAGAGCGGAAGCGAGAGCCAGACAGGGTGACTTGATAGGTGCCAAAGAGGATTTGAATTTTATAAGGAACAATGCCGGACTAGGAAATACTACGGCTGTTACCGGTTCTGAAATAGTTGATGCTGTGCTTCATGAGCGTCGATTTGAATTGTTTACTGAAACCGGATTTCGGTTTTTTGATTTGCAGCGCACCGGAAAATTGGATGCTACTTTATCAACGGTGAAACCGGGATGGAACAGTACTGACCAATACTGGCCGGTGCCTCAATCGGAATTATTGATTAACCCTAATCTTGCCCCACAAAATGCCGGTTACTAGAATAAAGAATTCATTTATTTTATTTTTTTTGGTTGTTTCCTGCTCCGTAATGGGGCAGGTTACGAACCAAAAGAATCTTACTGAAGCTGATTACCATTTGTGGAGTACTATGGAAATGCAAGCGGTATCTGCGAAAGGGGATTGGGTGAGTTATCACTTAGCTTATGAGAGTGGAAATGATACTTTATTTGTTAGGAATAAAAATGCTACTAAGACTCATTCTTTTCCAAAGGGTTATGATGGTAAGTTTGCTAAGGATTCATGGTTTGCTTGTATGATACCGGAAAATGTATTGGAAGTAGTGAATCTTAAAACCGGTTTGAAGAGACAAATGAGAGGAGCAACTCAATATGCTTTTTCGAGTGATGGATTAACCTTGATTACACTGACTGATTCTCATCAACTTTCTATTGAGCGTCTTGATGGTTCTGCAACAGAAACCATTGATAATGTAACCGGATTTTTTCTTAATCCATCGAGTACCGGTATGGTTTATACTATAGCTAAGGAAAAGGCCTCTTTGTATTACTGTCCCTTTGACGGGAAGCGGGAGCATTTTCAGAAGCTAGTTACTGATGGTGAAGCTACCTTCGAAAATATTGTTTGGCAACGGAAAGGACAGGCTTTTGCCTTTGTGAAAAAATATAAAGACACACTTGATAGTCGTAATGGTAAGAATTTGCATTTGTATCAATTAAAACAGAATAATATTTACAGTTTTGATGCTAATACTGTAGCTTCTATTGACAAAGGAAGCAATATTGAGCCACCGATTTGGACTCGGTTTACGATATCGGATGATGGGCAGCGGGTATTCTTTTACCTAACTGAAAGTACCCCAAATACTGCCGAAAAACCTATAGTACAACAATGGAATGGAAATGATGCCTGGACTTATCCTCAGGTTCAATTATCGGGTCGTTGGGACTTGCAGGCTAAATGTGCTGTATGGTATCCCAAGACTGGAGAGGTTAGACAACTAACTTCTAATGACCAACCAAAGCTATTGCTGAGTGGTGACCAACAGTATGCGATTACTTATAATCCGATGGGACAAAAACCACAGTTTACCATGTTGAGTAAAACAGATTGGTATTGTACCAATTTGAATACCGGTAAACGGACGCTGTTTTTAAAGAATTATATCTGTGATATGGAGGAAATCTCAGCTTCCTATGGAGGTAAGTATATTGTCTATCGTAATGCAGAACATTGGTGGGTATATGAATTGGCCACCGGAAAGCATGTTAATATAAGTGTCAATATTCCGCACTTGATTTATGATGAAGCGTATGATTATGCAGGAGCAAAACCTGCTTTTGGCATAGCCGGATGGACGACTAATGACGATACAGTTATTATTTATGATGAATATGATTTATGGTCTGTTAACCTTAAAAATCTGCAAGCCAAACGACTGACTAAAGGCCGAGAGAAACAGATAGTGTTTCGTATTGCTAACCAATCGGGACAACCGGACAGGTTTATGAATTTTGATGGGTTTACGTTTCCGGAACTTGCTATGGAAAAAGGAGTTTATTTGAAAGCTTCCGGAAAACTAACAAAGGAATCAGGATATTATTACTGGGATGGAAAAGAAAAACCTTTGGTTTTTAGTGATAAGAGTATTACTTCACTTGCATTTACTAATGAAAGTAAAACCTTGTACTATATGGAGCAAGATTATAATTCTCCGCCTAGTATTATGGCCATGGGAAAAGAAAATGGGCAAACCAATTTGGTTGTCATGAGCAATACACACCAAAAGAACTATCATTGGGGTAAGTCAATACTTATCAGTTACAGGAATTCAAAAAACAAAAATCTCCAAGCGGCGTTATATTATCCTGCTAATTATGACCCTTTGAAAAAATATCCTATGGTGGTTTACATTTATGAAAGATTGAGTGACCAAGTACACCGTTATGTTAATCCAAGTTTACTTAATGGTGCCGGCTTTAATATCAGTAATCTCACTACACAAGGTTATTTTGTTTTACAACCGGATTTGTCTTTTGAATTAGGTAACGTGGGAATGAGTGCTGCAGATTGTGTAGTGTCGGCTACAAATGTGGTTATTGATATAGGATTAGTTCAACCTGATAAAATAGCTTTAACAGGTCACTCTTTTGCAGGTTATCAAGTCAGTTACATAGCTACGCAGACTAAAAATTTCTTTGCTACTATAGTAGCCGGAGCGGGAGTTTCTGATTTAATTGGAAGTTATCTTTCTATTGGATGGAATAGTGGCAGGCCTGAAATTTGGAGGTATGAAGACCAGCAATGGAGAATGGGCAAATCGCTATATGAAGATATGGATGCCTATTTGAGAAATTCTCCTGTGATACATGCACAAAATATTACTTCACCATTGCTAATTTGGACTGGTGAGTTAGACAGACAAGTTCATTATTACCAGACGATAGGATTTTATAATGCCCTGCGTCGTTTAGAGAAAAAGGTTATTATGCTTGTTTATCCTGAGAGTGGACATGCTTTAAGCAAAAGGAATAGCAATATAGATTTTACCCATAGGTATGAAGAGTGGCTTGCTTCTTATTTAAAAGATATTCCTGCACCACAATGGATTAAGAAGGGCATGGAGTAGTAGACCGTTTTTAATGAAAAGCAGTTCCCTTAAAAGAGAACTGCTTTTTTTGACTGCTTTACTTTTTAGTTAGCACGTCTCCACAATTCGATAGCACAATGCGTAGCATCGGTCATACCGAAAATTTGCGCACCACCCGTTTGTGTTTCTGTGCAAAGTACCAATGTTTGCACATCAGAACAGTTGTTTTTAAACACACAAGTTGGTCCTTGTTTGATGTAGCCCGGTACTGTTGCTACCGCTTTTGACTTTGCTGCATTATTAGATGCAGTAGTGGCAAAGGCTCCGAATGCCGCAGCACCAAAAAGTACTACAGACAAAACCATTTTTAAATTTTTCATACGTTCAAAATTTAAAGTTTTTATTTTGATCTACTTTTTTCTACAGGTGTTCGATCTTATTCCTGATTCTTTTAAGCTATCGTCTAACTGAACGATCTATTTGATATGCTACTATAGTATTATCAAATATGAAATACACTTTGTTCTTAGTAGCGAACATCTCCTGAGGTTTTTTACCGTTGATGTGATAGACATAGAAGCTATAGTTGTAATTTTTTGTTTTTAGGTCATAGACATCAATTACAGAGGTTTGCCTCCATAGTTTGTTGGATTCATAGCGTCCTTTAAGATTTGAATAGACAAATAAATTATTTTCCGAAGTGCTAATTAGTTTATTGACCATTAAAGGAGATCCTGCTAGTTTCCTATCGCCATTGCTTAATGTGGCTATTTTGATTTTAGCTGTTTTAGTGGTGTCGATCGTATTACCACGATAAGAAAGTTGTAGATTCTTATCTGCTACTATAAATTGATTTCGATAAAAGTAGGAGTAGACCAGTTTTTGATTCTCGGGGTTATACCTTAGCATTCCGTCAGAATCAAAAACACCATCGATTTGTTTTTGTAAAAGTGTATGGTTCCAAAATGCTATCGTTGTGTCGGCAGAAAATTTTAGTTGGCCGAGAATACTTTCGTTGTTTTTTGGGTTTCGACTTCTGATAGCCGCTGTCGTGGAGTCAATGGTTTCAAAGACTGAGAAGTGCGTTTTTATACCCGGAATTTCATTTGCTCTCCAATTGGATATTCTACCTCTGAAAATGCATGGAACAGTGCCATCGGTTAGAAAGAAGTATGGTGGAGAAATGCGAATCAAAGCGGCTCGATAAGGCAACTCATAATTGTCGAGTTGAATTTTGTAATTACCAATAATTTTCAAGTTGTTGTTTATGGCCACTATTGAAAGCGGTGCTGTATAGTTTCCAAGATAGATTGTATCATTTACCCTACCGGCAAAATAGTAGCCGTCATATTTTAAATTTAGTTGTCCTGATTTATTATAAAGGTGTGGTGGATAACGACGGACAAAATTGTTTTCCTGATGGATGATCTGTTCTGATTTTAGGAATAGCAATAGTACAATACCAATGGCGAAAACGCTTGTTGAGAGTAACAAGATTATCTTATATCTTGTTTTCCAAACTTTATTCTGTTGAGGTAATTGTGCTAAAGACACAATGATTGCGAAAGCAGATAAGAAGCAAAAGCAAAGATTAAATACCAGATGTTCATTCCAAGTCATTTTTTCCAGAATGCCTCCGCAAGAGCAGGGAACAAATTCGCTGTAATGCAAGATTATATAGATATAGGCTGAGAACATCATCATCAGTCCGAACGAACTTACTAAAGCAAAAAAGCGAGTTCGATTGAACATTAATAAAATTGCAAGCAGAATTTCCAATAATGGAATGAACCAAGAAACCCAACCGGCGAAAGCGCTAAGTAAAGGAGATTGTCCCAGTTGGATAGTGAAAGTTTCATAATCGGATAATTTACTGAATGCTGCGTAGGAGAACAATAGGATGTGCAATAATGCAACTGTGTAAATGAGATTTTTTTTGAAGGCAGATGATAGTTTCATAATTAAAGGCGCTAAGGTTTTGAGGTGCTAAGGCACTAAGGTTTTGTTTTTAGAGGCTGAGTGACTGAGAAGCTGAGTTTGACAACCTCGTACCCATTTATCGGGACACCCCTCCTAAAACAGGAGGGGAGCTCTAGTTTTATTACAAGGGTAAAATTCTATAATATAAAATGTTAACAATATGCAAATCAGTAATTTGGCTATTCTAAAACGATTACCCTGCTGAGTTCGCTGGGAGCGTAATTGTATCTTTTTTTGAAGGCTTTGTAAAAGTTGAGGTAGGAGTTGAAACCGCTCATGAAGGCGATTTCTTTTAAGGATAAATCAGTTTGTTGAATTAGATTGTGCGCTTTTTTAAGGCGTTCTTCGTTGTAGAGCTGGTAAATGCTTGTATTGAAAAAATGTCGGAATCCTTCTTTTAATTTGAATTCGTTTGACCCAAACATTTTGGCTAAAGCTTTGACAGAGGGAAGTGGCTCTTCAAGATTGTTAATGATGTAGTTATACACATTTTGGATGATGACTGAATCCTTTGGACGTGGTGTTGGTTTATTGTTTGAACTAAAACTATCAACGAGTGAATCCTGAAGTACGGTTGTAACTGAAGTTATCAGAATTTCATCACTCTGAAGTAATTTAGATATTGTGAAGTGTAATGGGAGCAGCTTTTTATTGCCGGTTATTAAAACTAATTGTGCTGTGGAATGATATTCTTTATAGTTTAGAATTTCTTGTTTTATGCTTTGCCAAATATCTGATGATTGAGGTGTTATTAATTCATCAAACGTCTTTTCTTTTAAAGTGTCCGTACTGTAACCGAGATTTGAAATGACTGATGCATTAAAGCTTTTGATATTATAATCCTTGCTCAGTATAAATGTATTTTGGATAACGCTTTGATAATTGTAGTAGGGGATAACATAGCCTGATTTTTCAATAGTATTTTGAAGTGTCAACCCCAGGATATTAAGTACGCTGCTTAGTTCATCGATTTCATCATCCTTTTCTGTTGGTTCTATTCTGTATGCTAAGTTACCAGTTGCTAATTCGAATAGCATCTGGTAAATGTTTTTCATCCGTTGTGGGTAGGATTGGCTTTGCATGCAGTGAAAGAATAAAGCAGCAAAACTATATAAGAAGAATTCCCGAATCAAACAGTGTAGTGTGTGATTCGGGAATTAAACACTCTGATTTTAGAAGTTTTTTTAATAAAAAAAGCACTGCAATTTACTTGCAATGCTTTTTATGTAAAGAATATTACTTAATTTTTTATCCTGTTATTTTTAAATGCTGAATTTGTCCATCAACGATATCAAAGTGAAATTTTAATGTAATTGGGCTTCCGGGAAATGTGCCCGAGCATTCTGCTAATAAAACGCTTGTTCTGCCGTTTTCGGTATATTCCAATGGTTTCATGACAGCTTGATAATTCTTGTTTGAGTGATCAATCCAGCGCTCTATTTCAAGTCTTCCCTTATGCGTTTTACCTTCGTCAAAGACTACGGCAGTTTCTGAAAACAAATTGGCATAGGTCACAGCATCAAATTCGTTCTGTGCTTTAATCAAGTCTGTTAATACTTTTGGTAAGTTCATTGTTATTATTTTTAAAGATTATTAAATTGTTGGTACTGTACCGCCATCGATTACATATTCAGTTCCTGATAAATAATTGGCTCTCGGAGAAACAAGAAAACCAACCAATTCAGCTACTTCTTCCGGCTCAGCAGGTCTGCCGTAAGGTATTCCGCCTAATGCATCCATTACACCTTGTTGTGCCTCTTCTACAGTATTATTGGCGTTTCTTGCAATCTCAGCCAACCAGGCTTTTGATGCTCCAGTATTGATCCATCCTGGAGAAACAGTTAGCACGCGGATGCCTTTGGGCGTAACTTCATTTGATAAACTTTTACTGTAATTTCTCAATCCTGCTTTTGCAGCTGCATAAGGCAAAGTAGAGTCGTACAATGGTAATATACCCTGGATAGAAGCGATGTGAATAATGACACCGCTTTTTCGATCTAACATTTGCGGTAAAAATCCTCTGTCCAATCGTACTGGAGCAAGTAAATTAACCTGTAAGGTCGATTCCCAATCTTCATCAGATAATGCAGTAAAGCCACCGGCAGGTGTTGTTGAAGAACCAAGATTGTTCACCAAAATGTCAAGCCTTCCGTAAGCCGATAGCACTTCGCTGATTACTTTTTGTGTTCCTTCTGCCTTACTCAAGTCGGCCGGAATGAAATGCAGTTTGCTGTTTTCTTTTTCTGGGGCATTCCTTGCGGTAATAATAACCGTTGCTCCAGCCTGTAATAGTCTTTCTGCAATTGCCTTTCCAGCTCCTTTTGTACCTCCTGTTACTAAGGCAATTTTGCCTGATAATTCGTTTTGATAATCCATCTCGTATTCGTTTTAAAATTGTTAGGTACAAATTTCTGAAGTATGTAAGTTTCTCACAAGTAAGGAGTTACGATTCACATAGGGATAAATTTTTCCCCTATTGCAGGGATTGGTAGATAGGTTTACTTTTGTAGTATGTATGAGAGAAAAACAAAACCGAACTTAAATTGTGGCCTTGATCTAATAGGTGAAGTGCTCTATGGCAAATGGAAGATACGTTTGCTTTGGTTTATTAATGAAGGATTTCAAAGACCAAGCGAATTGCAACGCAAAATACCGGATGCTTCCCGCAGGGTTTTAAATATTCAATTGAAGGAACTGGAAGACCATGAATTGGTTTCAAAGGTAATTTACCCGGTTGTGCCTCCTAAAGTGGAGTATAGCCTGACGGATTTTGGTAAAACGCTGATTCCGGTAATTGCAGCCATCGGTGGTTGGGGAGATGAGCATGAAGCGCGTTTAAGGTCGGTTATCTTAAAACGTATAGAATCGAATCCTTGATATGTAAGAACTAGTTATCACTTTTTTATCGTCATTCTGTTCAACAAACTTTCTGCCCAGCCCAATCGTAATGAAAATTTTTCTTTTTACACAATAAGATAGCAACAGTTCCCGAAATTGTTTTCTGGAAACTTTGCTGATTTTATTTAAGTAAATCTTTAAGAATTATTTCAATTCAGCAACTACTTTTGAAATCTTGCCATTTTCAAACGTAAAACTAAAAGTTCCACCAATCTGTCCTCCGGGAAAATCACCAGTAAATTCGACCTCCATATCGGCAGTCTCGCCTGAGATAGTTAATGCTAGTAATTTGGTATGTGTTTTATATTCTATAAAATAGGTAGTATAGTAATCGCGAATTCCTTCATGCCCGGCAAAGGTTTTACCTACTGAGGGATCATCAAGGACTGCATCTTCATGGTATTTTTCCAGGTACTTCTCTGTATTATAATTATTACTTAGTTCCAACCAATCCGCCAAAAATGATTTTATATCCATTTATAAGTATGTATTATTTTGATACAAACTTAGTTTTTACCTGTGGAAATGATGTTGCTGAAGTGAGTTTGTCTGTATCCAAAATGACAAATTATGCCCAATCTTTGATTTTCATAATGAAGACTGTGGTATTCGTATAAAAAAAGATTGTGTTTCGGCGGAATTTTGTCCTATCAAAATCAATTACTAATTTAAAATTTTAGAAATCATGAAAAATTTATTCAAAAACACAATCATCGCATTAGGTTTATTTTTTGCTGTTGCAGCAAGCGCACAAAACCACAAACACGACACTGGATTTAAAATGCCGGCGTTAAACCCTAAAAGCCCTTTGGCTGAATTGAACGGAAACCATGTTGGTATCAGAGTACCAGATTATGATGCTGCCATTAAATGGTATACAGAAAAATTGGATTTTCGTATTATTCACGAATGGCCATATGCTGATGAAAAGCTGGCCTATTTGGCACCAGCCAATACCAACGACTTTTGGGTTGAGATTCTGGCAGGTGGAAAACTAAGTGAACCAATTGTATTTGATGACTTAGGCAAAAGCCTTGAAAAAGCCGGATTTCACCATATTTGTATGGATGTGGCAAGTGTAGATAAAACAGTTGCTGAATTGAAAAAAAGAGGCGTAACCATTATTGGTGAAACATTTTATCTTCCTGCAATTGGACGTAAGCTGGCATTCTTTCAAGACCCTTGGGGAAATATGATTGAGCTTTCTGAAGTGGTAAAAAAATAATTTCACATTAAAGTTTCAAAGCTCTTGGTATCGCCAAGGGCTTTACTTTTTCAAAATACTACAGTTATAAATACTAATTTTGAATTCTATGAGCCCACAGACTAAGCAAAATATTGCAAGATTCCTGGCATTTGCCATTATCCCTTTATCGGGTTTTGCCACCGACATTTATATTCCTTCTCTTCCTCAAATGGGAGCAGACCTGAACGTTACAAGCTTACAGGTTCAAATGACCCTTACGATATTTCTGATTAGTTATGGGCTTTCCCAACTTTTTATCGGCGCTATCCTTGACAGCTTTGGACGATTCAAAATTGGATTGGCCGCGCTGGTTCTGTTTGCTATTTCTTGCGTTGTGGTTGCCACTACACAAAACATCTATGTTATCTTCTTGATGCGCGCGATTCACGGTCTCACCGTAGCCACAATCGTTGTAGCAAAACGTGCCTACTTTGTAGATTTATATGAAGGTGAACAACTGCGAAATTATCTTAGTATTTTTACCATAATCTGGTCGGCAGGACCAATCATAGCGCCTTTTATTGGAGGTTTCCTGCAAACTGGTTTTGGCTGGAACTTCAACTTTTATTTTTTGGCAGCAATTGCGGGTGCACTCGCCATTTTAGAATACATTTTCAGTGGTGAAACACTACCGGTCGCTGCAGAATTTAATTTACGGAAAATTGCGGGCGTGTACTATCGGATGTTAACCACCGCAAGTTTTACATTAGGTTTGATTATGCTTGGCTTAGCTTATTCGATGGTGATGGTTTACAACCTTACCGGACCGTTTATAATTGAACATCATTTTAATTTCTCTCCTGTGATTATAGGATACTGTTCCTTGATTCTCGGCTTTGCCTGGATGTTGGGTGGCCTTTTGGGAAAGCTGACCATCAACAGGCCTTTCCTCAAAAAGATAATCATCAATCTAATCATACAATTACTTTTTGTGGTTATTATGTTGGTTAGTATTACCTTTGTAGAGACAGTATACAGTCTGATATTCTTTGCATTTATAGTACATGTTTGTGCGGGTTATACTTTTAACAATTACTTTACCTTTAACCTCGGGCAGTTTCCCCAAAATGCGGGTATAGCCGGCGGGCTGGTAGGCGGAGTGGTGTTTGTAATTGTTTCCTTCCTGTCTTATATGATGGTATATTTCATACCAGCCAAAGATGAAAGGAATTTAAGTATAAGTTACCTGTTTTTGGTTTTGGCTTCATTTGTTATTATGTTATTCGTTTACAAATTCAATAACTCTCGAAAGTTTGAAAAGTAAACATCTGAAATAATTAATAACATCAATTCATTTTTAATTGACGGATGAATTTGCCCTTCTGAATTCATGAGGCGTAATCCCCGTATTCTTCTTAAAAAAGAAATTGAAGTTCGGCTGATCGGCAAATCCAACAGCGTAACTGATTTCCTGTAATGACCACATCGTCTGCAATAACATCACTTTAGATTCTTCAAGAATGCGATTTTTTATGTGCGTGCTAAGGTTTTGTCCTGTATGTTTTTTAACCAAGCTATTTAGGTGATTGGGATGCACTGCTAAGGAGTGGGCAAATTCTTTTGCGGTCTTTAATCTAATGGGATTTTCATAATTAATATTGGCTGTTTCTTCTTCCAATAGATTAAAGAAACGATGGATATGCGTAAAATCTTCGGTAACGGCATCAGGTTCAGAAAATTTTGCAATGCGGCAACTTTCAATTACTATTAATTGCAGATACGCTTGAATGGATTCATTAGCAAAACTTACTTCGCGCGATTCTTCCTCTTCTAAATCTTTCCAAATACTATTAAGCCGAGGCAAATATTCGTCTTCTACAATTATTCCCCTTTTCGTTTTATCACTGTATACACCCAACTTTTCGATGGTAGATTTAAAGGTAGGGTGTTTTTCGATGTAGTCTTTTTTAAACAATACGTAATATCCAGATTGTGTTTCCTGCATATTTTGCCAGGAAATTATATCATTTGGGTGAACGAAAAAGATCATTGATTTGTCTATGTAATATGTATTGAGACCAAGGGTAAATATTCCTTTGCTACCAGTAAACATAATAATCATATAAAATTGTCGCCGGTTTGGAGATAGGTAGTTTTTACATGGGAATTTTTGACGGTCAACTACTTTAACAGGGCAATTATCGAAGCCAACCTGCAACACAGGTACAATATCCTGAATATCACTCAGCATCTCAATTTTTTTGCTCGCATTATTGCTTCTCATAAGCCATCTTTATTAGTTTAACAATCACTGCAATAGGCTCATAATTAATTTAATGAGTTTTTAAATTCAATTGGGGTGAGTTTGGTTTTCTTCTTAAAAAGCCTGCTGAACGATTGGGAATGTTCAAAACCTAAACGGTATGCAATTTCTGAAACGGACCAACTGGTTGTCGATAAATATTCTTTTGCTTTTTCAATCAATTTGTCATGAATGTGCTGTTGCGCATTTTGACCGGTAAGCGACCGAAGCATGTCGCTTAGATATCTAGGTGACACGTTCAGATGGTCTGCCAGCAATTCAACCGTTGGCAATCCTTCCTGCGATGATGTTTCGTGTTCAAAATGAGTGTCTAAAAGCGATTCCATTTTTGTAAGCAAATCATGGTTCACTGCTTTACGGGTAATGAACTGGCGCTTATAAAACCTATTACTATAATGGAGCAAAACCTCAAAATGGGCAATCAAAACATCTTGGCTAAAATCGTCAATATTGTTGCTTAATTCTGCTTTGATGTTTTCAAAAACAGAGAAGATAGTCTGCTTCTCTTTTTCGGAAATGTACAGCGCCTCATTAGCCGAATAGGAAAAGAATCCGAAAGTTTTGATTTTTTTCCCCAAAGGATAATTGCGGATAAAATCGGGATGGATTAATAAGGTATGCCCAGACACATCCTGATCGGCACTTCCTCGCGACAATATTTGATTTGGAGCTATAAAGGCCATTCTACCTTCGGCAAAATCATAACTGTTCTGTCCGTATCCTATTTTGCCGCTGAGATTGAATTTGTACGATATTTTATAAAAGTTGAGCTGAAATGTTTCAGGCTGCTCGTCAAAAGGGGTAGTTATATCGGCATAGTTTGCTAAATTAACTAAAGGATGCAGAGGCTTTGGGAGCCCAAGCACTTTATTTAGTTCAGATAAGGAGTCAAACCTTGCTATTTTAGTATCTTTTTTCATAGTTACAAAATTATCCTTTTCATTTTTGCAATGAAAATTTTAGAGAATGAATCTATTTTTTAGCTTATTGAAATGTGCTTCACCTCCCAATTCTTCTATTTCCTGAAATTCAGGTTCTGCATCCTTTCCTACAACGTAACGAAGTCGACTATTTCCATCTACCGCAGCATTATATATTACAGTTGCAATGCTTTCAGGCGAGGCGAATTTTTCGATCATTTCAGGTGTGTAACCTTCCATTACCTTTTTTTCCAATTTAGAGTAGGCGTTGTGCTCGGCACCCTCTAAGGAGCGACCTGCAAAATCAGTTTTTATCCCTCCAGGTGCAATGATCTTTACCTGAATTCCAAAGGCAGCAAGTTCATAGGCTAAACTTTCTGAAAAACCATCTATGGCAAATTTAGTAGCAGAATAAACAGAACAAGTTGGATAGCCCCATAAGCCCAGCATAGAGGAAATATTAATGAAAACACCATTCTGCTTTTCACGGAAATAGGGTATGAATGCTTTAGTGACCCTAATCACTCCTAATAAATTGGTATTGACCTGCCGAATAATTTGGTCATCCGACAATGCTTCAAGCACACCAATTAGCCCATATCCTGCATTATTTACAACAACATCTACAGAATGATTGTGTAAGGTATCATTAACAACTTGGTCTATCTGATTAGTATTGGAAACGTCCAATTGTAATAAGGTTACATTTTGAAGCTGGTTCAGTTCGGTTTCTTTATCCGGATTTCTCATAGTTGCAATCACATTCCAGCCTTTTGCTTGAAATAATTTGGCAGTTGCTTTTCCCAGCCCTGCTGATGCTCCTGTGATGAAAACTGTCTTTTGCATTTTTATTCTGTTTAATGATACTACAAATTTGAAGTTAATTATCAAGTTTCAGGTTGCCGTATTGAGTTTGATTGTAACCAAAATGACGATTCGACTGTGAGTCGGATAAAAATATTTTGATGATTTTCAGAGCTATAACGTTGGTTTTTTCTTTTCAACGACCAGTGGATTAAAATTTTGAAAATTTACCAGATTGATAATCAATAACATATATGTTTTTATGTTCTAATCTTTGATTTTCATAATCATGCCTTTGTTATTACTACAACCTACCTCTTGGTTTCGTCGCAACTTTGCTTCAGATAAAAACAATAACATTTATCAAATAGTAATCTTAAAAAAATAATCATCATGGAAATTACACAAAAACAAGCTTTCAAATCCTTAGATCAAGCGATTAGTAAAGCAAATGAAATTGGCGTAAATGCCAATATTACAGTTCTTGACACAGCAGGTCATATTAAAGCATTCGTAAGAATGGATGATGCATACCTGGGGTCTATTGATATTGCAATGGGAAAAGCTAAAACAGCGATGCTGTTCCGTATGAATTCTGAAGCCGTAGGCGAATTCCTTAACCCTGAAAACAAGACGTACGGAATGGTAAATACCAATGGAGGACTTGTAGGATTTAAAGGTGGTGTTCCTGTAAAATCAGGAGATGAAATTGTCGCGTACATAGGTGTATCAGGAGGAAGTCCTGACCAGGATTTTGAAATCGCAACCGCAGGAAGTGAAGTATAACAATTTAACTAAATATCATTTTAAAAACAATTAAAAATTAGAAATCATGAGTACAACAAAAAAAACAATTTTAATTACCGGAGCAGCTTCCGGATTTGGTGAAGGAGCAGCCTTTGGTTTAGCTAGACTAGGACACAAAATTATTGCCGGTGTGCAGATTGCTCCGCAGTTGACTGAAATGCGCAAAAAAGTAGAAGCTGCAGGCTTACAGGACAACATTGAGGTTGTAAAGCTTGACATCCTTGACAAGTATGATGTGGCCAACGCAGTGAAACGCGACATTGACATTTTCTTTAGTAATGCGGGTATTGGCGAAAGTGGGCCGGCATTCGAAATTCCTCTTGACCTAGTTCGTGCCAACTTTGAAACTAACTTGTTTGCACCATTGCATATGTCGCAATTATTTGCAGCCAAATGGATCAGAGAAGGTAAAAAAGGGAAAATCGTATTTACCTCTTCAATGGGTGGATTATTCACTCCATCAGGTTACGGAATCTACGTTTCAACCAAACATGCTTTAGAAGCGGTAGCAGAAGCTTTGGCAGATGAATTAAATCCATACGGAATCAAAATCCAAACTGTTAACCCGGGTGCTTATTTAACCGGTTTCAATGAAACTATGGCCGAAAATGCCTTCCGTTGGTTGGATGACGAAGTAAACTTCACTAAACGTGCTGACATGAAAGCCAATTTCGATTCACTATTAGGCACACCGGAAGGAAGATTGGATCCACAGGAAATGATTGATGCCATTATTGAAATTGTACCATCAGACGAAGGGAAATTTAGAAATGTAGTTCCGCAGTTTGTAGAAGACATGTTGAAAGAGCACCAATTGAAAGCTTGGGAAAACAGAATTTAATCCAGATTTGGTTTAACCGTGACAATCAATACGGGCGATTTTTAAAGTCGTCCGTATGATTTTATATTCAAGTCCTATCTATTTTAAAATATAATTTCTTTTTCTAACTTTACAAAACCAAACAAAAATGAGAATGATTACAGAAACACTCGATAGCAAAGAAATTAATACGCTCAGGGATTTACCTGATATGATTCCTGTTTTTCGTGGATTTTTTGAAGACTGGAACATTAGGGTTTTTAACCGTGAGCAACATGAATGCCGAAGTTATCTGTCGCCAAATCGCAGGGAGTTTTATAAAGCTATGTTGATTACAAAGGGACAAGGGGTGTTTACTATGGGCCTTAATACTTACTATATAGAGGAACCAACATTGCTGTTTATTCATCCTAATGATATTATTTCATGGAAGAACCTTTCAGAGGCTGAATCGGGCGGCTTTTATGTGTTATTCAAAAAATCATTCATTAATCATCATTTACAACTCAAGGCAATCATTGATAAATTTGGACTGTTTTCCGACAAATCCAAAAGCGTCATCCGCCTGACTGAAGACGAAGTGCCTCGTATCAGTCAGTATTTTGAAAGGATGCAGGCAGAAGAATTGGATACTGATAATGGCGATTATAAAGAAGATGCCATGCAGGCTTTTTTGCAATTGCTGATGGTGGAGAGCATGAAGGTTGCACGATATCCAAAACCAGATGAGGTAACAGAAGATTACTCACACATACATCATTTTTTCAATCTTCTGGAAAAGGAAACTTCCGGTATCAATTATACGACTCCTATAAGGATCAAAACAGCGAAGGAATTTGCCAATGACCTTCAAATGCACCCCAATTACCTGAATGCTGTTTTGAAAAAACACACAGGCCAAAATGCTAGCACACATATCCGTAACCGAATACTTGATGAAGCGAAAGCCCTTTTGGTACAGACTGACTGGAGCCTTCAGGATATCAGTTACAGTATTGGGTTTGCTGAACAACCGAACTTTAGTCAATTCTTTAAAAAAAATACAGGTTTTACACCTGCAGAATTCAGGAGAAGCTTTTAAATGCTTTACTCTTTATTATAAAAAATCCCCCTGTCGCAGACAGGGGATTTTTTTTGCTCCCTACTGAAAATTAACGGAATCTATCGAAATCTTTGATATTCATAATACTGGCTTTGCAATTCGTAAAAGTTGAGGACTGCTTTGTATGGAACTTTGTATCAACAAAATAGGATAGTTAAATCTTATTGATAAACATAAAATACTAAAAAAATGAAAAAGTCAATTTTAATAATCGGAGCAGGTCCAGGTTTAAGTCTTGGAGTTGCTAAAAAATTTGCTTCAAAGGAATTTACAATTAATCTCATCAGCAGAAATCAAGAAAATCTTGAAAAAATAAAATCGGAATTGAATCATCAAGGTATTGAAGTGAATTACGCGACAGCCGACGCAGGTAGTGCAGAACAGCTTACTAGTGCTATTACATCATTATCCGAAATCAATTCGGGGTTTGATGCAGTTTTCTACAATGCGGCTGTTTTAAAAGCAAAAGATATTTTAGAAGAAACCTCTGAAAGCCTTACGCAGGAATTTACGATCAATGTTGCCAATGCATTGCATTCGTTACAACTTACACGTGAAGGACTAAAACAGAAAAAAGGTGCTTTCCTATTAACTGGTGGTGGCTTGGCAATCACACCAAGTGCTGAGTACGGTTCTCTATCAATAGGTAAGGCCGGAATCAGAAGTCTGGCATTGCAATTACATGACCGTCTGAAACAAGACGATATTTATGTAGGACTACTTACTGTAGCAGGATTTATTTTGTCTGACAGTGAAACCCATTCACCTCTAATTCTTGCAGACTTATTTTGGAAACTATATAGTGAGAGAACATCAGTAGAATTTCATCAATAAAAAATCAATATCATGGAAACACAAAATAAACACAATTCGGTAACACTATTTGTAAAAGTTGCCGCAAAAGCAGAAAGCCAGGATAAAGCGAAATCAGCATTGCTTGATGATGTTCATGGAGCTTGGACGGAAAGTGGAAATTTAAAAATGGAGCTTTATGAGGCAAATAATCAGCCGAATTCTTTCTACTTATTTGAGCGCTGGCAGGATCAAGCATCTTTAGAAAATCATTTCAAGCAACCTTATACAACTGCCGCTTTTGACCTTCAGGCAAATGATCTGACCGATCCTATTGAAATGAATTACCTAGTTGATTTATGGCCTTTAAAAGAAGACTTGAAAAAGCAGGAACATAGAGCATTGACCACACTTATCGTACCATTTGAGGTGAGCCCTGGGAATGGTGAAAAACTAGTTGAATTATTTGAAAAATTTGTTCCAATAGTTAGACAAGAGCGTGGCAACGTGGAGTTTCATTTCCACAAAGTTATAGGTGATGATAATCTATTTGTACTATACGAACGTTGGGAAAAGCAAGAAGATTTAGATCATCATAATACGCAGCAAACCACAATTGAACTAGTAAACAAGGTTGGATCGTTACTTAAAGGAACTGTTTTAGATTCCATTCTGTTCGCTACTGACATAAGCAAAGAACATTAAATAAAAACATATTATGAAAAACAATAAAGTATGGCTTATTACCGGTGCATCGCAAGGTATTGGTTTTGCAGCCGTGAGATATCTTCTCTCAAAAAATCAAACTGTTATTGCCACCACGAGAGATGCTGACACATTTGATAAAAATGTTATCAAAAACCCTTTGTTGGAAGTAATCAGCCTTGATTTGACGAATGAAGAAAACGTAGAGAAAGCGGTAAGTTATGTTTCTGAAAAGTATGGCACAATTGATATACTTATCAACAATGCAGGATTTGGATTTGTTGGTGCAATTGAAGAGGCATCTGAAGATGAAATTGCTAAAGTACTGTCGATTAACGTTGAAGCTACCATCAGAATGACGCGTTATGTGTTACCTGTAATGCGTAAAGCCGGAAGCGGTCATATTATAAATCTATCATCAGCTTCAGGTTTGGTAAGTTCTGCAGGTTTTGGAATCTACAATGCCGCTAAATATGCGGTTGAAGGTTTTTCAGAAGCCTTATACCATGAAGTAAAAGATCTTGGCATCAAGGTTACGATTATCGAGCCGGGGGCGTTTAGAACTAATTTTTTAGATAGCTCGCTGGCCGTAGCGAAAAAAAGCATCACTGACTACGATGCCACGGCGGGCAACTTTAAGAATATATTAAAAGGGAATAACGGCAATCAGCCAGGTGATCCTGAACGAGCTGCACAAATCATTTTGGAAATCAGTGAAATGGAAAATCCACCACTTCGACTATTGCTTGGTCAGGATGCTTATAACAGGGTTACGAAGAAGCTCGCTGATATGCAGGCGGAAATTGAGAAAATGAAATACATCACTTTACTAACAGGCTTTTCAAACAATTAACTATTAGAAAATCTATTATTATGAAAACAATTAAAATGGCAGTTTTTGCTTTATTGGCAAGCTTCGGAATGAATGTAACTGCACAGACACAGGCTGAAAATAAAAGAATCATTAAGGCAGGTTTTGATCGCTGGGCTAAGGCAGAAGGAAGCTTCTTCGAACTTCTTACAGATGATATGGTATGGACCATCAATGGAAGTGCACCACTATCAAAAACTTACAATGGTAAAAAACAGTTCCTGGATGAAGTTATCAATCCTCTTAATGAAAGGCTTTCGCAAAAAATCGTTCCAACTGTTAGAGCCTTGTATGCAGAAAATGATGTAGTAATTGCCCTTATAGACGGAAAGGCTACAGCAAAAGACGGCAAGCCATATAACATGTCCTATGCATGGTTCATGCAAATGAAGAATGGAAAAATTGTTAAGGTTGATGCATTCCTTGATGGAATCCAGTTTGCAGATGTAATGCAGCGACTTTCGGGAAATTAATTTCTCAGAATTTGATATACAACTAACTAAAAACTTAAGATTATGCACGCTGGAAGACGTTACTCTTTATCCGAATTTCTTATTTGGTCAAGACGCAGTATTTATTATCTCTTTATAGTTGCCTCAATTCCTGTATTGCTTTACAAATTGTGCGGATTGGACTGGTTGTATATTCCGTGGGCACCTGTAACCCTAATTGGTACAGCGGCAGTATTTATAACAGGCTTTCGAAATAACGCAACCTATGCAAGATCCTGGGAAGCAAGGCAAATTTGGGGAGCAATTGTAAATAGCAGTCGTTCCTGGGGTATCATGGCTAAAGATTTTATAAAGAAAGATGCTGTGAATTCGCATAGCATACAAAAGACTTTAATATACAGACATATTGCATGGCTAACAGCCTTACGCTTTCAGCTGCGTCAACAAAGAGCATGGGAAAATGTGCGTGTACGGGCAAATTATAAAGAGTATGCAAAGAAATACAATGTTCAGGAGTGGGATGAAACACTACAGTATAATCTAGAAGGATTATTGCCTGCCGATGAACTATCCCAAATTGCCAAGGTGGCCAATCCTGCTGCCCAGATTATTCGTTTACAATCGGAACACATCGGAAGACTGAATGCCGAAAACAGTATTGAAACTATAAAATATGTTGAAATGGTTACCGTGTTAAAAGAATTTTACGATCAGCAAGGGCGTAATGAAAGGATTAAAAATTTTCCATACCCACGACAATTTGCTAGTATCAGCGTGTTTTTTATCCACCTTTTCATCATTATGACACCACTGGGGATATTAAAGGAATTTAATAATCTTGGGACCTACGGTATTTGGTTGACAATTCCTTTTAGCGTGATAATAGGCTGGATTTTCCTTGTACTTGAAAATGTTGGAGAAAGCACCGAGAATCCATTTGAAGGTGGCGCTAATGACATACCGATAACTGCCATGAGCAGGACTATTGAAATAGATTTGAGAGAAATGCTTGAGGAGAAAGATATTCCTCCACCATTACAACCAGTCAACAATATCTTAATGTAGTCTTAGAAATCCGAATCTGTATTTTAATAAAAGCAGGTCATTATATAAATCTCAAAAAAAAAAAACAATTAAAAAATCTAATTATGAAAACTTTAAAATTAAAACACTACACACAATCAATGCTTTTTTTAGCATTAACGGTTGTATTTGGTTGCAAAAATTCTGAATCGACAGAAAACTCCAAAGACGAAACGGAAACAGATTCACTGCAATCAAAAGACGAGAAAGTAGTTCTTGTTGTTCTTTCAGCAAAAAATGAGCTTGAAATGAGCAACAAAACGACTATCAAAACGGGATACTTCCTAGATGAGTTGGCGGTTCCGGCCCAAGCCCTGATAGCAGCAGGTTACAAAATAGAAGTAGCGACTCCAGGTGGAGTAGTGCCTACAATGGATGAAAGTTCCAATAGTGCAGCATTTTTTCAGGATGACAAGGCTAAACTTGACAAATCATTAGAATTTGTCCGTACACATGAAAGTTTAAACAAACCTTTGAAACTTGCTGATGTGGCAAATTCAGATCTTAAAAAGTATAGTGCTGTATTTGTTCCAGGAGGAAGAGCACCAATGACAGACTTGATGCAAAGTGAAGATCTAGGAAAAATTCTTAGATATGCCCATGAGCAAAACATTATTACTGCCTTGCTTTGTCATGGTCCAGTTGCTTTGATTGCTGCCCTTGACGATTCAGCCGCTTACAAAAAAGCTTTGATATCAAATAATAAAGCGGAAATTGAAAGCTTAGGGAAAAACTGGATTTATTCAGGTTATAATATGACCATTTTCTCCAATTCTGAAGAAGACGATGCTTTAAAAGACAGTGATGCCAAATTACAGTTTTATGTTGCCGACGCTTTGAAATTGGCTGGTGGGAAAACAACGCATGGAAAAGAAAACTGGAAGCCGTTTGTTGTAAAAGACAGAGAGCTAATTACAGGACAGAATCCGGCTTCTGATCACGCATTGGCAGAAGCGTTAGTAGAAGCATTGACAGCTTCTAAAAAGTGAGCCCATATAAAAAAACACTTTTCATAATGAAAGCATTGCAGGTTTATTCCGCAATGCTTTTTTATTTGATGTTTGGGTTTTAGGAACTTTTGGCGAGCAAATTGTTGGATAATTTTTCCTTAAGAATTGCCATATCATCGCTTACCCTCTTATCAACAATTTTCGCATAGTGCTGTGTAGTCCTTAAACTTTTATGGCCAAGCATTTTGCTGACACTCTCAATCGGAACTCCATTAGTTAGTGTCACAGAGGTTGCAAATGTGTGCCGTGCCATATGGAATGTAATTTCTTTATTGATGCCACAGACATCTCCGATTTCCTTTAGGTAGCTATTCATTTTTTGATTGCTAAGAACAGGAAGTATTCTATCTTCATTTAAGCATTTTGGATGTTCTGCATATTTTTGAATTAATTCCTCTGCAATAGGAAGTAAAGGAATCTTTGAACGTGTATCTGTTTTTTGTCGATTTTTGAAAATCCATTTGTTGCCATCAATGCCAATTCCTAAATGGTCTTTTCGGAGTTGTTGAACATCAATATATGCTAAGCCGGTAAAGCAGCAGAAAATGAAGATGTCTCTTACTTGTTCTAAACGAGCGTTCATGAACTTTTTAACATAAATTTTTTGGATTTCTTCTTCGGTTAAAAACTCTTTATCAACTTCATAAACTTTGCCTTCGTATTTACTAAAAGGGTTCTTTTCTATCCAATCATTGTTCAGACAGATATTGATGATTTTGCGGAAGTTTCGAACATACTTCACGGCTGTATTGTTTGAGCAGTTTTTAACGCTTCGGAGGTAAAATTCGAAATCAGTAACCATGGCAAAATCAAACTTATCGATCCGTATGTCTGAAATGTTATGCTTCCAAATTAAGAAGTTTTTTATGTGGTTCAGTGTTACTTCAAAACGTTGTAATGTTCCAGGAGCGTACTGCTTGCCAAGTAATTCTTTCATCCTGTTATTATGGTCCTGAAAGATTGGAATTAGCATCCTTGCTTTATTGTCCTTATCAAGTAGTATTGATTGGAAATTTTCGATAGAAAGTTCTTCATGCTTATGTATCAGTTGGAGTTCCGCTCCCAAAACTTTTGATCTCATCATATCGAGATAGCTATTTATTGAACGAGCCTCATCGGTTTGCCCTTTCATTTTGGCGAGTTCTGGTGACCATTTAGATTTTTCTATGAATTTTTTCGAGCTAAATTCTAATCTTTGACCATTGACAGTTAGCCTGACATAGATTGGTAGTTTGCCGTCAGAGTTCATTTTGGTGCTTTTGGCATAGAAGTGTAAAGTGATTTTTGTTTTCATGTTGGTGACCTTTTAATTATTATTCAATTTAAATTCCTGAGTAATAACAAACAAGATGTACAGCTTTTGAACGGGTTGTTGAACTGGCTGAAAGTACAGTGTTTGCAAGTCTTAAGAAGATTTAGCGAGACCCTAGGTTTGGATATTTTTTAGGGTCTCGATTTTGCCCCTTAAGATTTAAGATTGAATGAATAATTTGGAGGTAACAGAAAAACAAAAACCCTGCACATCCTAAGATTTGCAGGGTTTTGAGACTTTTTGCTTTTTATTTTGTGGGGAGAGCAGGATTCGAACCTGCGAAGATGTAATCAGCGGATTTACAGTCCGCCCTCGTTGGCCGCTTGAGTATCTCCCCATTGCCTTTAGCGATTGCAAATATAAAAACACTTTTGAGGTTCACAAATAAAAAAGACACTTAATTCAGTACCTTTTTTTAAGGGGTTGGTTTTAAATGAAATAAAAAAATCTCCCGAAGGAGATTCTTTTGTTTTTATGGGTGTTTGGCTTATTTTGCGTTTAAAAGGGCGCTGATTTTGGCTTTCATTTCCTCGTGAGGTAAATCTATGCCCACAATTTTGCCTGAAGCATCCAGCAAATAAGTCGTCGGAATCAATTTTACGCCATATTGTTTTACAACAGGATCTTCTTCCATTTCGGCCAAATTAGAAACCTGTGTCCAGGTTAATTGGTCTTTGGCAATGGCTTCCTTCCATTTCGCTGCATCGGTGTCTAATGAAAAGCTTATAATATTAAATCCTTTGCCGTGAAACTCTTTGTAGAGTGCTACTACTTCCGGATTGGCTTTTCGGCATGGCGGACACCACGATGCCCAAAAATCAATCAGTGTTACTTTGCCTAAGCTTTCTTTTAAAGACACCTTTTTCCCTTCGGGAGTTGAGGCGCTAAAATTAGGTGCTATTTGATTAACTCTGAGGGCTGGTTGGTCGCTGGCTTTTTTTTTAAGGCATCAATGTTTTCTTTGATGGTCTTAGCCGGCTTTGTTTTTTTCAATGATTCATCCAAAGAATTGTAAGTGTCCTCAATTTCTTTTGGCGTGAATTTAGGATTGCCCATCATCATTTGGGTAATCAATACGCTGATAAATGATTTTGGATGTGTTTTTGGATAAGCAAAAGTAAAATCATTAAGTGGTTTTTGAATGATATCATATTCAGCTCTCAATTTGCTGAAAGTTGCTGTATCTTTAGTTTTTTGTGCCTGCTCAATGATGGCTTTGTTTTTTACCTGGAAAGCCATAGCTTCCTTCTGCATTTTTTTCTGAATCTTATTTGACTCTTCATTGAACTTGGTAAACTCATCGTTACTGTAAGTTCCTGTTATTTTTGATTTGAACAGCGTGTCTTTATCTACTTCAACAGCAATTTCTCCACCTTCTAAGATTAAAGGAATTTTACCGTTTACTTTGTCAATTTGGATGAAGTGGATTTCAGGTTCACCTGTTTTTCCTTTGATTTCAAATTTTCCGTCTTCAATTTTTACAGTGTCAATGGCCATATTCCCCATTCCCATTGGGCTTTGTTTTTCTAAGAAAACCAACCCGGTTTTCATGCCTTTGATGTGACCTGTGATAACATATTCGCCTTCAGCCAGGTTATTACAAGCGAACAACACTACTGCTACGGCTACTAAAAGAATTACTTTTTTCATTTTTTTGGTTTAAATTTTTAACGATTGCAAATGTATTTAAATTGCAATAGGATACTGTGAATTTTTTGTTTTTTTTATCTAATTATTTTTTGGTTGAAGGACAAACAAATTGGGTACAAGTGACATTGGTTTGCTTAATTCCGTTCATTCCTTTTTCCACATTGATGAGGTTGTGGATGCCTCTTGATTTTAATATAGATGCCATGATAACAGAACGATAACCGCCGGCGCAATGCAAAAAGAACTCAGCACCTTTGGGTACACTTTGAAAATTTTCATTCACGGTGTCCAAAGGAATGTTAAGGGCATTTTCTACATGCTCAGCTTGGTATTCACCCAGTTTTCTGGAATCAACAACGATGCTGTCTGAAGTCAACTGTTTTGAAAATTCTTCCGGTGAGATTGATTTAATGCTGTCAGTTTCAAAACCGGCATTTGTCCAGGCTTCGATACCGCCATTCAGATACCCCAAAACGTGGTCAAAGCCAACGCGTGATAATCGGGTGATGGTTTCTTCTTCTCTTCCTTGTGGAATGACCAATAATAGTTTCTGATTGACATCTCTTAATAAGGAACCTACCCATGGTGCAAAATTTCCCTGAATCCCGATAAAGATAGAATTCGGAATATGGGCGCTTACAAAATCATTTTCGTGACGTACATCTAAAACGACAACATCACCCTGATTGGCAACCGCTTCAAATTCCTTAGGCGAAAGCGCAATGTTGCTTTTTTCAATCACGGTATCAAGGCTTTCATAACCTTTGATATTCATCATTACATTCTGAGGAAAATAAGCGGGTGGAAGTCCCAAACCATCCAATAATTCCTTGGTGAATTCTTCCTTGGTCATATTAGCTCTCAAAGCATAATTGGTTCGTTTTTGGTTGCCCAAAGTATCGGTAGTTTCTTTGCTCATGTTTTTACCACAGGCACTTCCGGCACCATGACTTGGATAGACTATCAAATCATCACTCAACGGCATGATTTTGTTGCGCAACGAATCATATAGATAAGCCGCCAGTTTTTCCTGAGTCAATTCTTCTGTCAAAGCCTGTGCCAAATCAGGACGGCCAACATCACCAATGAACAAAGTGTCACCAGTGATTATGCCGTGTTGTTTTCCGTTTTCATCGGTCAAAAGATAACAAGTGCTCTCTAAAGTATGACCTGGTGTGTGAATGGCTTTTATAGTATAGTTCCCCACTTTAAACTCCTGATTGTCTTCGGCAATAATGGCGTCAAATTCAGGTGCGGCTGTTGGACCATATACAATTTTTCCGCCGCTTTTTTGAGCCAAATCCAAATGTCCTGAAACAAAATCAGCGTGGAAATGGGTTTCAAATATGTATTTGATTTTGGCGTTGTCTTTAGCCGCTTTGTCTAAGTAAGGCTGAACTTCGCGAAGCGGATCAAAAATAGCTGCTTCACCATTGCTCTCAAGATAATAAGCTGCCTGGGCAATGCATCCGGTATATATTTGTTCGATTTTCATAATTGAATTGGTTTGTGCAAATTTAAAGATTAGATGGTAGAATCAACCTGAATTTAGAATTCTTTATGAAAATACCTCCTTGTAAATGATGAATATGGCCATGGCTAAAACAAAGAAGCCAAATATTTTCTTAAGTCTTTTTTCGTTGATGTATTTTTGGATATAAAGCCCGATAAAAATTCCAATAACCGATAATGCTGTAAATGACAACAGGAAAGGCCAATCCATTAAAGTGGTTTCAACATCTCCTAAGAAACCAATCAGTGAATTAATGGTGATGATCAATAACGAAGTGCCAATGGCTTTTCGGATGGGTAATTTGGCCAATTTCATCAAGGCCGGAATAATCAGGAAACCGCCACCGGCACCAATTGTTCCAATGAGTACGCCAACGAAAAACAATTGCAGGATTAGCCAAAATTTATTCTGAGGTTCCACTTTTACGATGACTTTGCCTTCCTTCAGCATCGAAATGGCCGCCAGCAACATGACTACGGCAAAAATCAACATCAAAAAGGTCCCTTTTGTCAATTGCAGTGAAGCAAAATAAAATATCGGATCGGGAATATTCGGAACAATGAATTTTCGGGCGATGTAAACACCAATCACGGACGGAATGGCAAATTTCAGTGCCGTTTTAAAATCGACGGAACCTTTTTTGAAATTCTGAAAACTTCCAAAAGCAGAGGTTGTTCCAACGATGAATAAGGAATAAGCACTGGCGATGACAAAATCCAAATGCATTAAATAGACCAAAACCGGTACGGTTAATATTGAACCACCGCCACCGGTAATTCCCAAAACGATGCCGATAAATAAGGCACCAACAAATCCTAAAATTTCGAGCATTATTTAAAATGATAATTAGGGTAAAAATAGTGCATTTATGTCAAATTGAAACTACATTTTTTATGTGCTAAAATTCTTTAATTAAGACGTGGTATTTAAAGGTTTTTCCTTAAAATTCATTTCAAAGTTGGTTAAACAATCATAAATAAATTGAATTGTAATTTTAATAAGCTGCATATCAATAAATTTGGTCAAAATTTCAATTAATGCTCAAAAAATTATTTTTCTGTCTGTTGATGGCGTCCACATCAATAGTGCAATCTCAGGTGCTTATCAATGAGTTCGATTCTGATACACCAAGTACTGATGATAAAGAATTTATCGAATTAAAATCGGCAACCCCTAATTTCTCCCTTAATGGCTATGTATTGGTTTTCTTCAACGGATCAGGTTCTGCTGTCGATAAAAGTTATTACAACATTAGCCTCAATGGTTTGACCACCGATGTCAATGGGATAGTTCTGATTGGGAATAATCTGGTATCACCGGTTCCTGAGAAAATTTTCACCAATAGCATTATCCAAAACGGACCCGATGGTGTTGGTCTGTATTTAGGTTCAACGGCTGATTTTCCTGTTGGAACTGTGGCCACAACAACCAATCTGATTGACGCTTTGGTTCATTCAAACAATGCAACACCAGCTACTTCTCTGCAAACCTTATTGGGCTTAACATCGCAGGAAAATGAGAATGTAAACAGTCTTGGGACAACACAATCGATCCAAAGAAAAGCAGATGGTAACTGGGAAGTAAAAGCACCAACGCCCGGAGCCAATAATGACGGAAGCGGTTTTGTTTTTAACGGCATTACCATCACAGTCAATACCGCACACAAAAACGAAGGCACTAGTTTTCCAATTACTTTCACCACGCAAACCAATGTGACGAGTGATTTGACTTTCACATTTACTTTAAACAATAGTTCATTTAATACAGCCGATTTTACCGGTAACACTACCGTTTTTATTCCTTCGGGAACGAATACCTTTAGCACAACGATTACTTTGGTTGATGATGTATTGAATGAAGGTGATGAAATCCTGAAAATAAAATTTGGCAGTTTGCCATCGGGTTATAACAGAAGAAATGACAATATCGAAATTAGGGTTGTGGATAACGATTTTACCACCTTGCCTTTTGGCACACCTTTGAATCCTACCTTTGGAAATGTAACCAGTACGGCTCCGGTAGGTTATTATGATTCGTTGGAAGGATTATCCGGAGCGGCATTGAAGCAGGCGTTGCAAAACATTATCGCTAATCCGGCAGTCGTCCATGCCCATAATTATGGCGACGTTACCGATATCTTGAAAGTGGCCGATCAAAATCCGCTCAACAGCAATCAGGTTTGGTTGATGTATGTGGAAACGCCCAGAGCTAAATTGGATTTCCAAACGACTTCCAGCAGTGTAGGTTTATGGAACAGGGAACACATTTATCCGCAATCCCGTGGTGGATTTGCCGATGCTACTGAGGATACGCCTGACGGAATTAATGTTTGGTTACCGACCAGTGCAGATGACATCACAGCGGGTCATGCCGATGCACACCATATCCGTGCTGAAGACGGACCGGAAAACACCACCAGAAGCAACAGGGATTACGGCTTAACCGGTTATAATGGCCCGGTTGGAACGCAAGGTTCATGGAAAGGAGATGTGGCCAGAGCTGTTTTTTATATGGCGGTTCGTTACAACGCGCTGAGTGTCGTAAACGGTGATCTTCCGGATACAACGGTTGGGCAATTGGGAGATTTAGCGTCGTTATTGACGTGGAACCAAACCGATCCAAGAGATGATTTTGAAATGAACCGAAACAACTATATCTACACCTGGCAGGTGAACCGAAACCCATTTATTGATTATCCGGCGTTAGCCGATTATATTTGGGGAAGCCATGCCGGTGAACAATGGTTTGCAGCTTTGTCCAACAATCAAAACCAAGTAGTGAATTATAGCATTTACCCTAATCCGGCGAATGAATACTTTACGGTTTCAGGTGTAGCAAATGAGGCGAAGATTGAGCTATACAATACTTTGGGAATGAAAGTTTTTGAACAACAGTTTGTAGGCGAAACTCATATTGTTCCGAGTGTGGGTTCCGGAATTTATTTGGCCAAAATCACCAGCAATGGTCAATCAGAGGTCAAGAAGATTGTGATCAGATAATTAAAAACAACATATAAAGTAAGCCAGTCAAGTCATTGATTGGCTTTTTTATTTGAAGTAAATGGTAAAGGTTGTGCCTTCGTTGAGCGTACTTTCGGTTTCAATTTTGCCGCCCATCGCATCGATTTGATTTTTGGTGATAAACAATCCAATTCCTTTGGCATCCGGGTTATTATTGAACGTTTTGTACATGCCGAATAAATTATCACCATATCTTTTCAGGTCAATGCCGATACCGTTGTCTGAGATAATCATCGCTTTTCTCTGCTCATCATAGGAAATCGTTACGATTGGTTTTCGGTCGGGATGACTGTAACGAACGGCATTGGACATAAAATTATAAATGATGCTTTCGAGATAAGCTGCATTGTAATTAATCTCAATATGGTCGGGAACCAAATTTTCAATCACTGCGTCTTTATTGATGATTTGTCGGTTCAAGAGTGTCCTGATTTTTTCTATGTAATGGCTGAGATTCAGTTGCTCAATGGTCAGGTTGATATTGGTTCGGATATTCACCACTTCATTCAGATTCCTCAAGGTTTCATCGAGTGATTTGGAAACCTGTTTCAGCAAATCAACCATTTCGTCTTGTTCTTCTTTTGTCTTTACCGTTTCGAGCAGTGTTGAAATCAATTCGATATTGCTGGTGTGTGATCTGAGGTTGTGTGACACAATGAATGAAAAATTCAATAACCTTTTATTCTGTTCTGAAACCAATTCGAAGGATTGCTTCAATTCTTCTTCGGCTCTTTTTTTATCGGTGATGTCTTCCACAATGGCGATGTGGTTTTCAATTTTATCGCCCATCTTTCCCAAGATAGCCACAATCAGATTGACCCAAACAATGTGTCCCGATTTATGGATGTATCTTTTCTCCAGCCAAAACTCTGACGACAATCCTTTTTGAAGTTTCTCCAAATTCTCCAAATCGGCAGGCAAATCATCGGGATGTGTTATCGATTGGAAATTCATACTCAAAAGTTCTTCTTCGGTATAGCCAACGATTCGCGCATATTCTTTATTGACGGTAATTAAATGACCGGTATTGGTGTCTAATTTGGCGATTCCAACAGGTGCCTGATTAAAAATGGCTCTGAATTCCGTTTCGCGTTTGACAATTTTTTGGGTTTGCTTATCAATTAGGAGTTGCAGTTTCGCCGGTTTTTTCATTATTGAAACAACCCATAGCACCGAAATCAGGCACAATAAAAAGCCTAAGGTCATTGAAGTATAAAGCTGCTTGAAAACATCGCTTTTGTCCCTTGAAACCAAATACAGTTTCCAATCGCCATCAATAATGGTAACCGTCTGGAAATGTTTGTTTGTTAGGTCTGTTTCACCCGGAAGAAAAAATTCTTCCTTTTGGGTCGTCGGATTGATTTTTGAGAACTGGAAGTAGTATTTCGAGTCATCAATGCTCTTAATTCCGCTTGCTTTGATCAAAGTTTCGATGCGAATGATAACCGCTGAAAATCCCCAGAACTTATTGTCCTTAAAAACCGGCAATCTTCCGACTACGCCAATGCCGCCTTGTCTGAGCTTTAACGGACCGGCGAAATAGATTAATTTGGATTGAATCGATTTCTCCGCTTCTTCCTTTATGCCCGGCGTATGCAGGATGTCAAAATTGAGTGCGGCCTTATTTTCCTCATAAGGATAAACATATTTGATGACACCATTAGGAACCAATTGAACGGCGTCTATCGAAGTGTTTTTGTCGAGTAATTGTGCCGAGATTTTCTCGAAATTTTCAGGTTCGCCTTTGTCATTGATGGACATAGCCAAAGTCAGCGTCGTAGTATAACTGTTTTTGAGAACCTGTTCAAAATTTTGCCTGACAACGTTGATGATATTCGACATTTCCCGATGCTCATTCTCTTTGATCACTTCATACCTCAGTTTTACTACAAAACTCAGGATGGTAATCAGGATTAGAAAGACCAGAAAGCCTGTGAGGTTTGGCCTGGTCAAAAACCAGCGTGATATTTTTATCAAATTTCTATTGAAATTCATGAAGAATTCGTTTGAATGTGTGTGAGTTGCGTTCTGTAAAAGCACCAAAATTCGCATTTTGCACTATTAATTTGCAAATATAAGCCTACTATTTTAAATAATTATAAGGTTGTCAGAATAACTTTTCCTATTCGTAGGATTCATTCGGATTGTCGTTAAAAGGGAATTTTTCAATTACAGCAAATTGCTTTCGGTTTTCATTAAAAACCCTGAGGGCAATTGCATCGCATTCGAAAGAGAAATTGATATCGGTAAATGTTTCGATGGCTGTTTTTAACTTGGCTTCATCCAGTCTCCGACCGATAGAGATATGTGGCTCATGGCTTCTGTAGGCGTTTTTCACGTGTTTGGTTACGCTTTCTACCTGTTTCATGATCGATTTCAATTCGATTCTGGATTTGTCCGTTGGCGCAATAAAGAAGGCGCCATTGGGAAAAGCATCATAATGGTTAAAGCTTACTTCTATCGGCTTTAGCGTATCACATAATGTTTTGATGGGATTGGTGATTTTTTCTATGTCTTTTTCGTTGGCTTCAAATTCCAGAATCGTAATGTGAGCCTGTGAATTTTTACTGTTGAACCAACCGATTTTCTCCGAAAGTTCCTGTTTGATATGAGCAACCAATACCACTATTTCTTCAGATGGAACGATGGCTACAGAATACTTTGGCATGATTTATTTCCCAATACAGAAGTTGGCAAAGATATTTCCTAAAAGCTCATCATTGGTCACTTCACCGGTAATTTCACCAAAGTAATACAACGCCTGTTTAATATCAATGGCCATCAAATCGGAAGACAGACCGGACTGTAATCCGAACTGTACTTTTTGGATTTCCTCCAAGGCTTTTAACAGCGAATCATAATGACGCGTGTTGGTCACAATGGTTTCGTTATTGCGCAGCGCACCGGTATTGACGAATGACAACAATTGGTTTTTCAAATCGTCAATGCCTTCTTTTTCTTTGGCAGAAAGCAAAAGGATATTCGGGATTTGGGTTTTAAGATTTGAAGTTTGTGCCGCGGAAAGTTTATCGGCTTTGTTACCAATAACGATAAGCGCTTTCAAAGGAAACTGATTTTTTATTTTCTCCAATTCGATTTGAATCGCTTTGATGTTTTCATTGTCGAGCGTCAATTGTGAACTGTCGATAAGATAAATTACCACTTGTGCCTGTTCGATTTTCTCAAAGGTTTTTTTGATACCTATGCTTTCCACCACATCTTTGGTTTCGCGGATTCCGGCGGTATCAATAAACCGGAAGCCAATCCCGTTGATGACCAATTCGTCTTCAATCGTATCACGTGTTGTTCCGGCTATATCTGAAACAATGGCGCGTTCTTCGTTTAATAAGGCATTCAACAAAGTTGATTTTCCCACATTGGGTTCGCCCACAATCGCCACAGGAATACCGTTTTTAATGACATTGCCCACGGCAAAAGAATCGATTAATCGTTTTAAGACAAACTCAATTCGGCTCAACAATTCCCTGAATTGCGTACGGTCTGCAAATTCCACATCTTCTTCCGCAAAGTCCAATTCGAGTTCGATGAGCGAAGCAAAATTCAACAGTTCCTCACGCAGTTTGGCTATTTCATTGCTAAAACCGCCACGCATTTGCTGCATCGCAATTTGGTGGCTGGCTTCGTTATCAGACGAAATCAAATCGGCAACCGCTTCGGCCTGTGATAAATCGAGTTTGCCATTCAAAAACGCGCGTAAGGTAAATTCTCCGGCTTGGGCCATTCTGCAGCCTTTGCGCAGCAATAATTGAATAATCTGTTGTTGGATATAAGTCGAGCCGTGACAGGAAATCTCAATCACGTCTTCACCGGTATAGGAATTTGGATTTTTAAAGATAGAAAGCAATACCTGGTCATAAACCTTGCCTTCATCAACGATATGCCCGAGATGAATGGTATGTGTTTTTTGCTTGCTGATGGCTTTCCCGGAAACGGATTGGAATACCTGTTCGGCTATGGTAATGGCTGCTGCGCCTGAAATTCGGATTACAGCTATGGCACCGGCACCCGAAGGCGAAGCTAAAGCAACAATCGTTTCCTGTGAAATCATTTTAATTTTTTTTTTTACTTTGTACAATTCGACCTAAAGGTCTCGGGTGGCAAAGTTAAGAAAACTTAGCAAGTATTATTTTTTTTAAAACTTTGGTTAAATATTTCATAATCTGACCATTATCATTTTAATTCAAAATTTATAGTTGTAAATTTGATAAAATATTAAAATGTATCATCATGAAAAAGATACTGGTTCCATTAGATTTTTCCGAGACTTCAGATAATGCATTTGTTTATGCCTTGGAAATGGCAAAGCTGTTAAAGGCCGAATTGGTCTTGTTACATACTTTTGATTTGCCGGTTGTTGACACTCAGGCTTTACCTTATAATTACGCTACTATTTATGACACTATTGAACTCTCCAATTTTGATCATTTCAAAGAAAAATTGCCTCAGTTGAGGGCCATTGCAATAGAAAGAAATCTGGATCATATCGTATTGAATCATCTTTTGATGGATGGCGATTTGTTGTATAACATCAAAAAAGTTGTAGCGGAAGAAGGTGTAAATATGGTTGTTATGGGAACCAATGGTGCTGAAGGTTGGTTTGATACTTTTTTGGGAACCAATACCGGTTCCGTGATTACCCATGTGGGAGTTCCGGTGCTGAGCGTTCCGGCTGAAGCCCAATTTGATAAAATTGAAACCATAGCCTTTACAACCCGTTTCAGAGAAAAAGACATAGAAGCATTGAATAAAGTATTGTCTTATGCTAAAAAATTCCGGGCCAAAGTAAAATGCCTGTATGTCAAAACGATGTCATCAGATGTTACAGAAGAAACAATCAAACGTTGGCAATCCCATTTTGAAGACGAAGAAATTGAGTTTTTTATTATTCCTGATGAGGATGTAAAAGCAACGATTGAAGATTTCTTAGTAAGCCAAAGTATTGATTTGTTGGCGTTGCTGACTTATAAAAGAAACTTCTTTGCGGAATTATTTACGACGACTACGACTCAAAAATTATCCTATCACCTGAAAACACCGATGTTGGTTTTACACGAATAAAAAAAGCCCTCAACTGAGGGCTTTTTTTATTATCAGTCTAATGTAATTATTTTTTATTGGCTACAATGTCTTCCGGTTTAACCGCTACGGAAACGCCCGGTAATTTTATCGGAGCGCCCATTTGTGCCAGGAAGCTTCCTTGAACTTCACCGGTTTTGTAAGTTGTGAATCCAATACGGTATAATCCCATCACTAATGATTTTGTCGGATTTGAAGTATCGCTTGTAATTCTCATCAGCGAATTGTATTTGCTTCCCGAAGGTTGCGCTGGCATTTCTCCCGAATCATCATTGGATTCAATTTTTGTCCATGTGGCAGTTTTCGCTTTTGCAGCTACATCTTCAATTTTGAAAATACCTTCGGCTCTTTCAAAAGTTACCCAAGTGTCGAAGAAACTTTTAGTATCGGCAGCATTGGCAGTATAATCGGCAGAAACATAGTCTTTATCTGTTGCTTTACTTCCGTCCGGAACGGGAGAAATCATTCGGATACCAATTTCCGGAGCGGCTACAGGAATCCAAACATAGATGTAATACATTTTCTTACCACCTTTTACTTCATCAGGTTTTGATCCCGGTTTGATAAATCCAAAATAACTGGTCATGTCAGTATAAGGAACCCTGATTTCTTTTCCCATTACTGATTTTTTTGCTAAATCGGCTCCAAACTTATCCAGTTTTTGGGCTGTAGCCGACATTCCTAAAGCAAGGCATACTAATCCTGCGAGTACATTTTTTTTCATAAAATAATTGTTTTAATGGTTGGTTTAAAACAAATATATAAAAAAATAAAAAACCGCCTGTTTTTTAAAACGAGACGGTTTTTGGTATAAAGGTTAGTTTATATTAGTTGTTTAACATCACCGGCATCACCAGCATGGTAACGGTTTCTCCTTCATCTAAACCATCAATTGGTGTTAAGATTCCGGCGCGGTTTGGCATGGACATTTCCAACATGATTTCGTCCGATTGTAAGTTGGTCAACATCTCCGATAAGAATCTTGAGTTGAAACCAATCTGCATATCGTCACCTTGGTAATCACAAGTCAAACGTTCTTCGGCTTTGTTTGAGTAATCGATATCTTCGGCTGAAATGTTCAATTCGGCACCGGCAATTTTCAAACGGATTTGGTGTGTGGTTTTGTTAGAGAAAATCGCAACACGACGCACAGAGTTCAATAATAAAACTCTGTTAATCATCAATTTGTTTGGATTTTCTTTTGGAATTACCGCTTCATAGTTCGGGTATTTTCCATCAATCAAACGACAAGTCAATACGTAACTGTCAAAAGAGAAAGTCGCGTTAGAGTCATTATATTCAATAGTCACATCAGATTCTGACGTTCCTAAAATACTTTTTAAAATGTTCAAAGGTTTCTTTGGCATAATGAAATCCGCTACCTGAGAGGCTTTCACATCGGTACGTGCGTATTTCACTAATTTGTGGGCATCGGTAGCTACAAAAATCAAACCTTCCGGAGAGAATTGAAAAAACACACCACTCATTACCGGACGCAAATCGTCGTTTCCGGCGGCAAAAATCGTTTTGCTGATGGCAGTGGCCAATACTTCTGAAGGAACTACTGTAGATGAAGGATTGTCTAGGCTTACCGATTTTGGAAATTCTTCACCCGGAGCATAAGCAATCGCATATTTTCCTGAGTTTGAACTAATTTCAATGGTGCTGTTTTCCTCCACGGTGAAAGTCAACGGTTGTTCAGGGAAAGTTTTCAGAATGTCTAATAACAATTTCGCAGGAACAGCTACGCTGCCTTTGCTGGTAGAATCGATTTCCAAGGTAGCCGACATGGTGGTCTCTAAATCGGAAGCCGAAACGGTTAGGGTTTTATTGTCTAATTCAAAAAGGAAATTATCTAAAATAGGCAAGGTATTGCTGCTGTTGATAACACTACCTAAAACTTGTAGTTGTTTTAATAAGTATGAACTCGATACTATGAACTTCATTTCGTTTTATTTTTTACAAATATATCTTAAACTAACAGATTTCAAAAAGTTTTTTATTAACATTACTTGCTGTATTTGCGCTTGCGCAAAATGGTAAAGACTACACCAAATAACAATAGGATAACGATTGGAACTGCTACAGTTACGACCTGCGAATAGGTGTAGTTGTCATATACTTTTTGTTTGTCCAAAATTGGCAAATCGACTTCCTTGCTGCGAATGTTAATAAGTCCGTTGTCATCCAACAAATAATTAACGCAATTCATCATAAACTCTTTATTGGCATACAGATTATTGGTCCATTTGTCATAACCCAATTCGAGCGGTTGGCCGTTTTTGTCCAATTGGTTTTTAATCACATCACCATCCGAAATAACAATCATTTTATTACTCTTTCCGGTATTTTGGAACGTGTTGTCTTTAAACGGCAATACGCGGTTTTCATACATCGAATGGAATTGGCCTTCCAATAAAACCGCTACAGGGAAATCACCTTTGGTCACAAATTCTTTGGGTTCAGGACGAAGCGAAACCATGTTCAGGCTCACTTGTGCCGGAGTTCCGATGAGTTTGGAGTATTGGGAAGAATGGAGTAAAACTGTTTTCTTAATGTCGTTGCCTAATGGCTCAATTGGGCTGGCAAATTCAAATTTGATTCCGTCCAGATTGGTCACAATCGGATTGTTTAGCGTTGGATAAATCATTGGCGAATAAAACCAAGGATATTGCGTGTATTGCGTGGCGCTTCCTTGCTCGCCCGTTGCCAAAGCAATAGGTGTGTTTTGCAAATCAAAAATCAAATCAGGGCGCAAACGAACGCCATATTTGAAGAACATATCGTTCAAGCCTAAATCTCTTGGAAACGCCAAAGAGGAACCTGTTTCGTTGTATAAACTGTCCATGTCCATATTGACCTGGTCTACCAGCCAAATGGTTTTTCCGCCGTTGATGATGAACTGGTCCAACACTTGTTTTTCGGCATCGGTAAAAGCTTCTGTTGGTTTCGCAATCACTGCCAAATCGTATTTTTTCAGGTATTTCAAAGTCTCATTCGGACTTTTGGCAACGGAATCCAAAGTAAATGGGCCGATGTAATAATTGTCTTTTACTGAACGGATAAAATCAGCGATATAGCGATCTTCCAATTCGCCGTTACCGTTCATAATTACAACTTTCTTTTGTTTGGCTTTAGCCACAGTATTAATCGCATTGGCAAAAGCATATTCCAAATGTTGCACCGAACTCACGACTTTCTCGGCAGTGGAAGCGCCCAGCATATTTTTGAGCAATGGCACTTTTACCGAGCGGTCGCCACAAGTCGCCACAGCCCATGGGAAAACCACTTCCTGCGTTTGCTGGCCTTTGTCATTGACAGTTACATTGACCGGAGTCAAACCGCGTTCGATAAACGATTGCAGCGTGGCGTCTCTTTGTTCTTCGTCTTCCAACGGATTGACAAACTGGAAGATGATATTAGGGTTTTCGGCTTTGAATTCTTCCAATAACTGTTGGGTTTCCGTTTGCAGTTTTTTGAATTCTCCCGGAAATTCTCCTTCCAGGAACACATCAATATAAAGGGGTTCTTTGACTTCGCTCACAATGGTTGAGGAAGTTTCAGAAAGCGTATAACGTTTGTCGGCAGTCAGGTCAAATCGTTTGAAAGCAAAATGACCGGCAAAGTTCAGCATCACTACAAAAGCAATGGTAAGGGCTATTTTTTTGAAGTTATTTTTTGGTGCACTCATTACGATTTCAGGGATTTTAATTTATACACGGTAAACGACAAAAACAAAAAGGCCACACTCACAAAATATAAGATATCACGAGTGTCCAATACGCCGCGTGACATGCTTTTGAAATGATAATCCATTCCGATTTTAGCGATAATATCTTCAAAACCTTTTACATATCCTGAAGCGCCATCAAAACCGTAATAGAATAAGAAACAAAGAAATACGGAAACTAGGAAAGCTACGATTTGGTTTTCGGAAAGGGTAGAAGTAAAGATGCCGATAGCGGTGTAGGAAGCGACTAAAAACAATAGGCCAAAATAAGAACCCAATGTGCTTCCCATATCAATATTGCCTTCGGGTGAACCAAGGCTTGAGATTACATAAACATAAACTAATGTTGGAATCAATGCAATTACAATCAGTAGGAATGAGCCTAAGAACTTACCGCTTACGATTTGCCAAACGGATAAAGGTTTGGTCAGCAAAAGTTCAATGGTGCCTTGTTTTTTCTCATCCGAAAAACTGCGCATTGTTACCGCCGGAATCAGGAAAATCAATATCCATGGTGCCAAAGTGAAAAACGGACTCAAATCGGCAAACCCGCTTTGTAATATATTGTATTCTCCGTCGAAAACCCAAAGGAACAGTCCATTGAGCAAAAGAAAAATGGCAATCACCAAATATCCGATGGGCGAACCAAAAAAGGATTTTATTTCTCGTAATGCGATTGATTTCATTTGTGTTTATTTGTTAATGCGGTAATTTGGTTATTTGACGCCAAACTTACAACTCATAATTCATAATTAATAATTTATTCCGTTTCACTCCATACGATTCGCACTTCGTGCTCGGGTCATAATTTAAGTTAGTGAAACTAACTTATCGACACTCCACGCTTCGGGTTTGTCATTGAATAGTTTTTTGGTAAAGGTCCAAACATCATCAAACAAAGCCGAACGCCTGTAATTCTCCAAATCTTCTTCGGTTTCCCAAAAGCTATACGTAAAGAAAATGCACGGATTGTATTTGTCCTGATAAAGTTCCAGAAAACGATTGCCTTCGGCACCGCGTATTTTTTCTTTGATGCTGTCGAAATTTTCCAGGAACGCCGGAATATTTTCTTCGTGAAAGCTCATTTTTACTATTCTGATGAACATACAGCCATTTTTATATATTGTTTTTTTTAAAGAATGAGCTAAAGCTCATAATACCTGAAGCCCACAGGGCTTCCTCCTCTTAATATCAAATGTGAAAGCTCATTTTTACTATTCTGATGAACATACAGCCATTTTTATATATTGTTTTTTTAAAGAATGAGCTAAAGCTCATAATACCTGAAGCCCACAGGGCTTCCTCCTCTTAATATCAAATGTGAAAGCTCATTTTTACTATTCTGATGAACATGTCTTTTCTAATTTTTAAAATCTATGGTTACAATATCTCGGTATTGCAATCCTAAAAGTGAACTCGCCGAACCTACGGTATCAGGATTACTTCTGAAAATGGCAATCTCCAAAAATCCTGCTTCGTTGAATATCGCCAGTTTTTCACCTTCATAATCTTTCCAGGAATATTTTTCAGACACCACAATATCTGAGTATTTAGGAAGAATCGTTTTAATGGTTTGGCCTTTGAACACAATCTCATAGGGACGGCCTTTACCCATTTCCAAAAATAATTTCTTGGAAATATTGGTTACCGCATTGCCAAAATGGTCGCTGTATATCACATATCCTTTTATTTGGTTGTCCTTAACAACAGCCTGCACTTCGGTTACTTCCTTAATGGCATTTATTTCTTTACCTATAACATTAAGCAGACCGCCTTTGGCCAAATGACAAGCCACTTTGACAAACACATCTAAATCAGTAGCATCGCTTGGCAATCGGTCGTGTATGTTAATGGCGACCAATTTTTGCGGAACAATCTTTTGAATTAACATGCTCAGGATGCCATTATCGGCACAAACAAAGTATTGGTCGTTCCATTGCATCGCAATGTGCTGGTTTTCGGCAGTCAATTCGATGTCAACACCAATCAGGTGAACGGTTCCTTTTGGGAAACTTCCATAAGCGGCATCAATGATGTAGGCTGCTTCAGCTATATTAAAGGCATCAATATTGTGGGATATATCGATGATAACTGCTTCAGGGAATTCCGATAATAACTTACCTTTTAAAGCACCGACAAAGTGGTCTTTTAATCCGTAATCGGTGGTTAAGGTAATTATTGACATAGATTGTTTATAACTTGGTTGAAATTGGGCTCAAAAATAATAAAACCTATTCTTTTATTTGATTAAATTTGGATACAAAGCTAACAATATATAGCGAATTATTTTAATTTAATACTACCGCATTTGAACGAACGTATCATTGAATTACACGACATCGCACCCAAAGAATTTTGGGGCGCTCAGGATGCCCATCTTGAAACTATTAAAAGATATTACCCTAAACTCAAAATCGTAGCCCGAGGCACCACACTTAAAGCTTTCGGAGAGAAAGAAGAGTTAGATGAGTTCGAAAACCGCTTTAACCGATTAATGTTGCATTTTACACGTTATAACAATATTGATGACAATGTCATTGATCGTGTCATACATAGCAATTCGCAGGAAGAGCAACGCATGCCCGACAGTGATAAAATCCTTGTACACGGTATTGGAGGAAAGCTGATTAAGGCGATGACTCCTAATCAACAAAAACTGGTAGATTATGTCAATAAAAATGACATGGTTTTTGCCGTTGGTCCGGCTGGAACAGGAAAAACCTATACTGGTGTAGCTTTGGCAGTAAAAGCACTGAAGGAAAAACAAGTAAAAAGAATCATTTTAACACGTCCTGCAGTGGAAGCCGGTGAAAATCTGGGTTTCCTGCCAGGCGATATGAAGGAAAAACTCGATCCGTACATGCAGCCTTTATATGATGCTTTGCGCGATATGATTCCGCCACAAACTTTGGAAGATTATCTGCTGAAAGGCATCATACAAATTGCGCCATTGGCTTTTATGCGTGGGCGAACGTTGGATAATGCCTTTGTGATTTTGGATGAAGCACAGAATACAACGCATTCCCAAATGAAAATGTTCCTGACGCGTATGGGTAAAAATGCCAAGTTCATCATCACTGGTGATCCCGGACAGGTAGATTTGCCGCGTCGTACAATTTCAGGATTGAAGGAAGCCATTTTGGTGTTAAAAGATGTTGAAGGCATCGGAATCATTTATCTGGATGACAAAGACATTGTACGTCACCGTTTGGTGAAAAAAGTAATTGATGCCTATAAGAGTATTGAGAACAACGATTACTAGATGAGAAAACTGCTACTGGTTTTAGGAATAATTTTAGCAATCATTATTGCCTTTATTTATTCTGTGAATTGGGATTATGCTTTTTCTGTTGTTCCGGATTGGCATACCAACATTTATCCGGTATGGTTTATATCGTTAGTAATTGCAGTCCCGGTTTTAGTAATTATGATTTTTATTTATCTATTTAAAAAGAGTATCAAAAGGAAATAAAATTTCAAAACCAATAATTTGGAGCGAATGGCTTGGTGGTTACAGCAATGTAATTCCTGCTTTTCGCTCCAATCTTTTTTAGGATAGATAGCATTGAATGAATAAAATTTGAAATTGTTATAAATTTTTGTGTTTATTTGCGCCGCATTTAATATGAATTTTTAGCATAAGAATTTGAAAACCATACTTATAACCGGAGCATCGGGCGGATTGGGTTCCATTATCGCCAAACATTTTTCTGCCAAAGGCTGGAAAGTGATTGCCACTTTGATTTGTGATACCCATACAACTGTTTTTGATGACGTGCCCAATGTTCATTGTTATAAATTGGATGTTACTTCCCAGGAAAGCATAGAAAGCGCCAGAGACCTTATTCTTGCCGATCATCAATCTATCGATGTGATTGTCAATAATGCCGGAGTAGGTTACCGCAGTTTTGTTGAGCTCTCCGAGGATGCCGAGATTGATTCTATAGTGAACATCAACTGGCTTGGTGTGGTTAAAATCTGTCGTGCCTTTATTCCGCATTTCAGAAAACAAAAGAAAGGTCAGTTTATCAATATTTCTTCGATTGCCGGATTGGTTAATTTGCCTTTGGGCAGCTTTTACCATTCTACCAAACACGCCGTAGAGAGTTTTTCAGAGTGCATGTCCTATGAATTGATGGAGTTTAATATCAGTGTCTGCACCGTTCAGTTTGGGAATGCCAATACCAATTTTCAGAAAAATGTAATGAGAGGCAAACCGTCAGAGATACAATCCTACAATAATATGATGGATAAGATTTCTGAAATTCTGGAAAAGAAAACGTCCAAAAATTCAAGCCTGACCAATGACATAGTGGAAAAAATCTATGGTATTGCCGAGCATCCATCCAAAAATTTCAGGAAATATACGATTGGTTTTGATGCTAACTTTATGCGCTACCTGAACAAAATTTTAGGGTATCGCATGTTTAACGTGGTCATCAGGAGAAAAGTTCTTACCAAATAAAATAATTGTATTTGTGTTCAAAACACACTATTTTTGCGCCACACAACTAACTATTTAAAGTCGTTCAGGACGTAAAAACAAGATGAACACACTAACTACTACTGATTTCCATTTTCCAAATCAAAAATCTGTTTACCACGGTAAAGTACGCGAAGTCTACAATATCAATGACGATTTATTGGTCATGATTGCTACAGACAGGCTTTCGGCTTTTGACGTTGTTATGCCAAAAGGCATCCCATACAAAGGACAAATCCTAAACCAAATCGCAACCAAATTCATGCATCTGACATCAGACATTGTTCCGAATTGGCTTATTGCCACACCGGATCCCAATGTGGCTGTCGGACATTTGTGCGAACCTTTTAAAGTGGAAATGGTAATTCGTGGTTATCTTTCAGGACATGCTGCCCGTGAATATGCAGCCGGAAGAAGATCGCTTTGTGGCGTTGCAATGCCTGAAGGCTTAAAGGAAAATGACAAATTCCCAACGCCAATCATTACGCCAACAACCAAAGCCGATAATGGTTCGCACGATGAAGATATTTCCCGAGAGGCTATTTTGGAAAAAGGAATTGTTTCTGAGGCTGATTATTTGGTTTTGGAAAAATACACCAGAGCGTTGTACCAACGCGGAACAGAAATTGCCGCTGGCAGAGGTTTGATTTTGGTCGATACCAAATATGAATTCGGCAAAACCAAAGATGGTGTAATCGTTTTGATTGATGAAATCCACACACCGGATTCCTCGCGTTATTTCTATGCTGATGGATATCAAGAAAGACAAGACAAAGGAGAAGAACAAAAGCAGTTGTCAAAAGAATTTGTACGCCGCTGGTTGATCGAGAATGGTTTCCAGGGAAAAGAAGGACAACAGATACCGGATATGACTGAAGAATATATTGAATCGGTTTCGGAACGTTATATTGAATTATATGAAAATATCATAGGAGAGAAATTTGTAAAAGCCGATATCTCTAATATCAATGAGAGAATTGAGCAAAATGTCCTGAGTTTTTTGAAATCGTAAATGAACAGTAAACATAAGATTATGAACCACGTTTAGGCGTGGTTTTTTTGTGCCAAATGTTAAATTTTTGTTATAGTTAACTTTTTGGTGCAACGAAAGTTAGGGTTAAGGCGTCATATACGCAATCAATAACTTTTAAATCATTCATCATGAAAAAAACAATCATTTTTGCAGGCTTAGCTCTAGTAGCTTTTGGTAACGTTGCTTTGGCAACTAACGTTTCAACAACTTCTTATCCTACTGAAGTTGTAGCGTATGACACAACTCCTCTTTGTAACGCTATTGCCAAAGGAGATTTAGAAACAGTTAAAAAATTCATCGAGTATGGTGCGGATGTAAATGAGTCCAAAAACGGAACTACACCACTAATGCTTGCCGCTCGTTATAATAAAGTTGAAATCATTAAACTTTTATTAGAAAAAGGAGCAAGACCTGAAACTAAAGATGACAGAGGTTTTACAGCTTTAAAATATGCTGAAATCTCAAAAGCAAATGAAGCAGTAGCATTTCTAAAACAAGTTTAGTAAACAAAAACAAAGCGTCGTTTGCTTTGTAAACGACGCTTTTTCCTCCAAATCAAGCAATTAGAATAGTTTAAAAGTTAAAATTATGTTAAATTTAAGTACTATGCAATACAAGATACTAGTTTTTAGCCATATATTTGCATAGGATATTAATAACAACCCGAGGCTTTAGCCGAATTGTTCGGAGCGCAGCGGAGAAAATACCAAAAATCATCATCAAAAAAAAATCAATCATCATGAAAACAACAATCATTTTTTTAGGACTAGCTGTTTTAAATTTCACAAATGGTAAAGCAGGAAACGAATTAAACGCTCAGGATTTAGTTCAACAGGATTTAGCTACAGTAAGTGTAGAAAACGCTCAGCAACAAAGTCAGTTGACTTTTGTAAAAAACGAAATTTCAAAAATCACTTTTGAAAACACAGGAGACGAGGCTGCTATTTTTAATCCGAATACAGTAATTCAATCAAACTACGCCAAAACAGCACAGGATTTGGTTAACGAAAACAAGTTAATTACTGAAACTTGTGGCGAAGATGCATATCAGCCAATTTCATTGGAAATGTCTTTGGAAGACAGAATCGCCGAAAGCAACCAGGTAATTGAAAGCAGTGTTGATACTGAATTCTATCCATTGGATTTCAAAAAAATCAATGGTTCAGTGCAAAACAATAAAGCTTGTAACAACAATATGGCAGTTACAATCGATTTAAAATTATAGGTTTTAGGTTAATTTTTTACAGCAATGTAAAATGAAAAAGCATCCTTAATCGGGATGCTTTTTTTTGGTTACTATTATTTGAAGTAAGAGAAAGAATCGTTGTTTTCTATTTTCAGCAAACTTTCATAAATCAGTTTGATGACATTTTCCACATCTTCGCGATGTACCATTTCAACAGTGGTATGCATATAGCGCAACGGAAGTGAAATCAAGGCCGAAGCCACACCACCATTACTATAGGCAAAGGCATCAGTGTCAGTACCGGTTACTCTTGAAGTAGCATGACGCTGAAAAGGAATCTTTTTATCCTGAGCCGTATTGACGATCAAATCTCTCAAGGTATTGTGAACCGCCGGAGCATAAGCAATTACAGGTCCTTTGCCCATTTCCAGATCACCTTCGATTTTTTTATCAATCATCGGTGTACTTGTATCGTGGCAAACATCAGTGACAATGGCCACATTCGGTTTGATGGTTTTTGTTATCATTTCGGCACCGCGAAGACCAACTTCCTCTTGAACTGAATTGGTAATATATAAACCGAAAGGTAATTTCTTTTTGTTTTCCTTTAATAATCGAGCCACTTCAGCAATCATAAAGCCACCCATTCGATTGTCGATGGCACGACATACAAATTTGTTGCCGTTCAAGATCATGAATTCATCAGGGTAGGTAATGACACAGCCTACATGAATTCCCAATTCTTCTACTTCTTTCTTGTTCGAACAGCCACAATCAATAAATATATTGTGCAAAGTAGCTGATTCTTCCTTCCCGCGATTACGGGTATGAATGGCAGGCCAGCCAAATACGCCTTTGACTATTCCATTATTAGTGTGAATGTTAACTCTTTTGGATGGCGCTATCTGATGGTCAGAACCACCATTTCTTATTACATAGATAAGACCATTGTCAGTAATATAATTCACATACCAGGAAATCTCATCCGAATGGCCTTCAATAACTACTTTATAAGGTGCATCGGGATTAATAACACCAACAGCCGTACCGTAAGTATCCGTGATAAAAGTATTCACATAAGGTTTTAGATAATCCATCCAAAGCTTTTGTCCGCTAGATTCATATCCTGTTGGAGAAGCATTATTCAAATAGTTTTCTAAAAACGTAAGCGATGACTTGGTAAGTATAGATTTAGTTGCCATAAATATTTTTTTGCTAAAATATAAATTTGGCATTACAGTTGTTAAGGATATTCTATTATTTTTACCCTAATAAATATTGTCTATGAGAAAGTTGTTTTTTTTAGTTTTTGTGTTCCTGTTTGCAACTGGTTTAAATGCACAGATTACCACAGATTCCATTCCCAAAAAGGAAGTTGTAAATGATGAAAACGATACTTTAGTAAAAGATCCTATTTTGCTTGAAGAGGTTGTTGTTTACAGAGACAAGCTCAGCGCCGAAGACAAAAAACAATTTCTGTTACTTCAAAACAGAGTCTATAAAGTATATCCTTTTGCCAAAACAGCAGCCGACAGATTGACGTTGCTGAATAAAAACATGGATAAAATGAAAACCAATAAGGAGAAAAAGAAATACTTCAAGATTGTCGAAGACTACATGGAAAATGAATTCACAGGACAATTAAAGAAACTCTCCAGAAAACAAGGGCAAATTTTAGTCAAGCTCATCCACAGACAAACCGGCCACACCACTTTTGACCTTATTAAAGATTACAAAAGCGGTTGGAAAGCTTTTTGGTCTAACAACACCGCAAAACTTTTTGATATTAACCTCAAAACAAAATATGCTCCTTATGAGGTTAACGAAGACTTCCTGATAGAATCTATTCTTGAAAGGGCTTTTAATCGAGGTAGACTGGTTCGTCAAAAACCAGCCAATCCGGTTGATATTGATGAACTTACCGATTATTGGGAAAAAAAGGCATTGAAAAAATAATTTTTAGAGCGAATCTTCGGGCTTCTTCAGTTGGTCATTTTCCCGCTTTCCGCTCTACTTGGTGCCGCTTTAATCGGGGCTAAACAGGATTTGTATTGAACTCCTGATGACCATCAAAAAAACTTTCCGTTGCAAAAACCGTAGAACCAACAAGTTGCAAAAAACTTCCAAAAAAGAGTTGTGAAACATTTGCGAATGCCAAAAAGAGTATTACTTTTGCACCCGCATTAAAGCGCAGTTCTTAAGTTTTGTTGATAAAAAAATAAACGATAAGCCATAAAAAATTTGTGGGTTTAGATAAAAGCAATTATCTTAGCAACCCTGATTTTTTGAAAATCAAGTCTTTAAAAAATAAATTTAAAAATATTTTAAAAATTACTTGTTGGTTTAAAAAGAATAGTTACTTTTGCACCCGCTAACCGAAAGATTGGCGAAAAGAATAGAAGAATACGTTCATAGACATATTGAATTGACAGCCGTTTTAAATAGTGATATTTAAAACAAATAAAAGA
>NZ_JARGNA010000008.1 GCF_030167905.1 Flavobacterium terrisoli | reverse complement strand
GTTGCAAACCAGCTTAAGGTGGTTATTGCGTCGGGGCTCACCTCTTCCCATTCCGAACAGAGAAGTTAAGCCCGACTGCGCAGATGGTACTGCAGTTATGTGGGAGAGTATGTCGCCGCCTTTTTTTTAGAAACCCTGTTCTAACGAACAGGGTTTTTTGTTTTTAAGCGGTTCGGCATTTGATATTAAGAGGAGAATGTCCAGTGGACATTCGGTTTTATGTCGCCGACTTTTTTTTAGAAAGCCCTTCACAAAGTGAAGGGCTTTCCTTTTTTATAAAAACCCTGTTCATTTATTTGGATAGGGTTTTTGTTTTATAGCGCGAGGGATGGGAATAATCTACCATGTAGTGCGGACAGCCCGACCCAAAGGGGCGCGCCCAAATTAAATACCGGTAAGCGGTGTTTGTTTGGCAAATCCGACAGTATCCCTATAAAGTTGTGGTGAGACATCGGCATTGGTCTTGAAAAATCGGCTAAAATAATGTTCGTCATCGTAACCTAACTCGTATGCAATTTCTTTTACGGCTTTGTTGGTTAGATACAATTCTCTCTTAGCTTCTATGATAATGCGCTCCGAGATTAAATCGGTTAGTGTTTTGTTGAAATAGGTTTTGGTGAGTTTGGCCAAGGCTTTCGCTGAAATATTCAAGTGATCGGCATAATGGCTTGGGGAATGTTTTGTTTTGAAATTTTCTTCTATGGCGTCTTTCAGATTTTGAAGAATGATAGGTTCTTTGGTATTAGGAATACCTGCCGTTTGCTCCTGTAATTGTTCTGTTTTGAGTCGGGATGCCGTAATCAAAAGAACCTTAAGATACGAAACAAGCAATTCGTATTGTGCCAGCTCCGGACGAATCATTTCACTTTTGATTTGCCCAATAATCAAATTTAAAGTAGCTGCAGTAGTGTCATCGATGTTGGTATAGGGCGGCTGATAGATATTGTTGAATAAAACGCCGTTGCAGGAAACTTCTTTTTGGTGCATGTGGATGCAATAAAAATCCGGGTGAAAGTGAATCGCAATGCCTTCGATGGTTTCGAGACTGCATATCATGAACGGCTGATAGGGTGAAAAGGCCAACAAAGTGTTTTCACTAAAATCATAAGCTGAAAAATCGGCTTTGATTTTTCCTGTTCCTTTTTTAACCCAAATAAGAGAGTAATAATTATTGCGCTGGATATGGTCAAAATGGTTGTTGTCTTCAAAATTAAAAACCTTGAAAGCTAAGTTTCCGTTTTGCGGATTGGTCAGCGTTAGTGCGTGTTGTGGAGATATCATATACAAATATATAATTTTTAGTATTGGCTTAAAGCAAAAAAGGCAGTCTAACTCGTGACTGCCTTTTTGATGTAGTAAAAGTTTATAATGCAGCAACTACCGGAAAATCAACTTCGGTATTGGCGGTATTGTTGAAATAGTTGGTCAAAACATTCAAAGCTACGTGCGCTATGGTTTCGGCAATTTCGGCATCGGTTACCCCGGCATTTTTGGTGTTATTGATATCCTGGTCATTTACGCGACCGTTTTTACTGATTAATACTTTGGCCAATGATAATATGGCTTGGGTTTTGCCATCAGTTGATTCTCCTAATCGGGCAGCTTCTAAAACTGAAGCGTCGGTTTTTAATAATTTTTCCCCGATAAAAGTATGGGCAGCCAAACAATAGTGGCAGTCATTGCTTTCGGAAACGGCTAAGGCAATCAGTTCGCCGGTGCGTCCGCCTAGTTTTCCCTTGGATAAGGCACCGCTTAGATTAAGATAGCCTTCTAATACGGCATCAGAGTTGCCCATGGTGCGCATCATATTAGGGACTAAACCTAATTTGCCTTGAACGGCATTGAATAATTCTTTTGTTTTTCCTGTTGCTGTGTCTGGATTTAAAGCTTGTAAACGTGTCATTTTTTTATGTTTTTAAGTTATGTCTTATTGACGGTACAAAGTTGCAACGGTTTCTCTTTTCAGGAAATGGAGGAATGACGCTTTGTGATGGACAATTTTCCCTGCGCAAAGGATGGGAGCAAATTACCGCGTAATGCGGACAGCCTGGTCTCGTTCTTGGAACGAGATGCGCCCATAAAAAAAACCACTCATAGGAGCGGGTTTTTTTTATATACGAAGCGTGTTATTTTTTCTCAATCCATTCTCTGGCATTGACAAAAGCTTCAATCCAAGGAGAAACTTCATCTTTTTTGCCATTTGGATAATGTGCCCAATGCCATGGAAACGCGGAACGCTCAATATGCGGCATCATCACCAAATGTCTTCCGGTAGTATCACACATCATGGCGGTGTTGTAATCGGAACCGTTTGGATTGGCAGGATAACCTTCGTATCCATATTTGGCAACAATGTTGTACTTACTTTCCTCGTAAGGCAATTTGAACTTACCTTCACCATGTGATACCCAAACACCAAGAGTCGTCCCGGCTAAAGTTTTCAGCATTACCGAATGGTTTTCCTGTACTTTTACCGAAGTGAATATACTTTCGTGTTTGGAGCTTTCATTGTGTTGCATTTTGCCATGGATTTCGTGCTCCGGATTGATCAATTCCAATTCCATGAACAATTGGCAACCGTTACAGATTCCAACCGATAAAGTGTCTTCTCTTTTGAAGAAGTTTTTCAACGCATTGTTGGCTTTTTCGTTGTATTTAAAAGCACCGGCCCAACCTTTGGCCGAACCCAAAACATCCGAATTAGAGAAACCACCAACGGCTCCAATAAATTGAATGTCTTCTAAGTTTTCTCTTCCCGAAATTAAATCGGTCATGTGAACATCTTTCACGTCAAAACCGGCCAAGTACATGGCGTTCGCCATTTCACGCTCGGAATTGCTTCCTTTTTCGCGGATGATGGCTGCTTTTGGTCGTGGTTTTGAATTATCAATCACCGGTTTTAACCCTGTAAAATGAGCAGGAAATTGATAATGTAATGGCTGACGGGCAAAATTTTCAAAACGTTCTAATGCTTTACCATTTTTGCTTTGTTTTTGATCGAGTAGGTAAGAGGTTTCAAACCAATCATCTCTTAAAGATGGAATGCTGAAAACAGTAAGTCCCGAATTATGGACTACTTCAAGCGTATCACTTTCAACCACAGTTCCCAATTTGAAATATTCTAATCCGCTTAATGCCTTTTCAAAGACAGCATCGTCTTTGGCCTGTAAAACCAAACCGATATTTTCAGCAAAAAGGATTTTAACGATATCATTTTCACTAAATGAATGAAACGAAATTTCCGCTCCTAAATTCACATCTGCAAAACACATTTCCAATAAAGTTGTAATCAAACCACCGCTTCCGATGTCATGTCCGGCCAATATTTGTCGGTCTTTGATTAAGTCTTGAACCGTGTTAAAAGCTTTTTTGAAGAAAGCCGCATCTTTGATGGTTGGGGTTTCCGAACCAATTTTATTTTGGGTTTGGGCAAATGAACTTCCGCCCAATTTGAAATCGTCTTGCGACAAATTGATATAATAAATGGAACCGCCTTTTCTTTGCAGAACAGGTTCCACTACTTTAGTAATATTGGAACAATTTCCGGCAGCAGAAATAATCACCGTTCCCGGCGCAATCACTTCGTCATTCGGGTATTTTTGTTTCATCGATAAGGAATCTTTTCCGGTTGGAATATTGATTCCCAATTCGATGGCAAAATCAGAACAAGCCTGAACTGCTTCGTATAAACGGGCATCTTCGCCTTCATTTTTACAAGCCCACATCCAGTTGGCTGACAGGGAAACGCTTTTTAAATTGTCTTTTAACGGCGCGAAAACAATATTTGACAACGCTTCGGCAATTGCATTTCTGCTTCCTGCTTTTGGGTCGATTAAGGCCGAAATAGGAGCGTGACCAATCGAAGTCGCAATGCCTTCTTTTCCGTTAAAATCCAAAGCCATCACACCCACATTATTCAATGGTAATTGTAATGGTCCGGCACATTGTTGTTTGGCAACGCGTCCGCCTACGCAACGGTCGACTTTATTGGTCAACCAGTCCTTACAGGCAACAGCTTCCAGTTTCAAAACGTCTCTTAAATAGTCCTGAAGATAAACTGCGCTATAGTCTAAATCGGTATAATTCCTTTTGATGGTTTTGTCCGCCATGATGGTTTTTGGCGAACTGCCAAACATGTCTTCCAAAGCGAAATCCATAGGCTTGTCACCTTTGGTTTGACTTTCAAAAGTAAAGCGTTTGTTATCGGTTACATCACCCACCTGATACATCGGAGAACGTTCTCTGTCGGCGATGCGTTGTAAAGTATCAATATCTTTTTGGCCAATCACCAACCCCATTCTTTCCTGGGATTCGTTACCAATGATCTCCTTTGCAGAGAGCGTTGGATCACCCACAGGCAATTTGTCTAAATCAATCAAACCACCGGTTTCTTCCACCAATTCGGAAAGACAGTTCAAATGGCCACCCGCACCGTGATCGTGAATGGAAACAATTGGATTGTTATCGCTTTCAACCAAACCACGAATGGCATTGGCCGCACGTTTTTGCATTTCAGGATTGGAACGTTGGATGGCATTTAGTTCAATTCCCGAACCAAAAGCACCGGTATCTGCCGAAGAAACGGCAGCGCCGCCCATTCCGATTCTATAATTTTCTCCACCAAGGATAACGATTTTGTCTCCGGCAGTTGGTTTCTTTTTGATCGATTGGTCTAATTTTCCGTAGCCAATGCCACCAGCCTGCATGATTACTTTGTCGTAGCCTAGCTTTCTATTCTCTTCTTCGTGTTCAAAGGTCAAAACCGAACCGGTAATTAGCGGTTGCCCAAATTTATTTCCAAAATCAGAAGCACCGTTAGATGCTTTGATTAAAATATCCATCGGGGTTTGATACAACCATTTTCTTTCCGGCATTCCATTGGTTTCATACGAACGGTCGGCCTTCAAACGGGAATAAGCCGTCATGTAAACCGCTGTTCCTGCCAATGGCAACGAACCTTGTCCGCCAGCTAATCTATCGCGAATTTCTCCACCCGAACCGGTAGCCGCACCATTAAATGGTTCAACAGTAGTTGGAAAGTTATGTGTTTCCGCTTTTAGTGAAATCACCGAATCAAATTCTTTGGTTTCGTAAAAATCAGGTTTGTCGGCGCTTTTTGGAGCGAACTGTGTCACTCTAGGACCTTTGACAAAAGCCACATTATCTTTATAAGCCGAAACAATATCGTTTGGATTTTCGGCGGATGTTTTTTTGATTAACTTGAAAAGTGAAGTTTCTTTTTCCTGACCATCAATTACAAAAGTTCCGTTGAAGATTTTATGACGGCAGTGCTCTGAGTTGGCTTGAGAAAAACCAAAAACTTCTGAATCGGTTAGTTTTCGACCAATTTTCTTCGCCACGCCATTCAGATATTCTACTTCTTCCGAACTCAATGCCAAACCTTCCTGTTTGTTATAAGCATCAATATCATCGATTTCCAGAATCGGTTCCGGTTGGATGTTGATGGTGAAAATATCCTGAGTTAGCTCGCTGTATTTCTGCGACAACATTGGATCAAAATCAGTAAAGTTTGTCGCAACTTTTTCGAATTCCTCAATTCTGATGATGCCTTCGATGCCCATATTTTGGGTTATTTCAACAGCATTCGTGCTCCAAGGCGTAACCATAGCGGCACGTGGACCAACAAAAAAATCCGTCAGGACGGATTTTTCTATTTTATGTGCGTTGTTAAAAAGCCAGTTTAATTTTGAGATAGTTTCTGCCGAAAGTTCGTTTTGCGCTTGCACGGCAAAAACGGTATTACTTTCGTTTCCGAAGAAATGAATCATTGTGTTGTTATTTTATTCCGCTGCGCTCCATACAATTCGGCTACGCCTCGGGTGTTAGTTGTTGTAGGTGCAAATTTAGGCTAAAAAAATGAAACCTAAAATTGGTTTGGAGAAATTAATCGGGAAAAATTTCATGCTGATAGGCACCCACATCGTACAAACCATTGGTTGGGATTCTGGTTATTCCCAAAATATCGGTCGGAACGCCAACATCATCACCAAAGTCACGAGCTAACGAGGCTTCACCAATATTCAATTTGTTATTTTGTACATCTAAAAAATCAGGATTTTCATTTCTTCTAATCTCAGGATTATTGAAAATCCAACTGTAAAGCGGATTGGTACTGCTTCCGAATTTGATTACACATTTGGTAAACGAATAATTGAAAGCAACTGAATCATTAGGATCCAGGGTCAACTCATAAGAGTTACTGCCATAAATGATACAGTTTTTAAAATCGGCTTGGTCTAAAGCAAAAGGGAAAGGTGTACCGGCTTCGTCTTTGTAATAATTGTTCAGTAAAACGGCCACTTGTCGTGAACTCGACCAGTTGTTGTTGAAGGTACAATGCTTGAATTCATAACTTCCGCCCAGCGTACAGGCAAGCGCTGCTTCTCCGGCATAGTTGATTACCAGGTTTTCACCGCTTATTTTTGCGGTTTTGGCATAAATTCCAATATTCGAACAGTTATAAATTTGGGTGTTTTTAATAGTGGTTGTTGTGCCGTCATTGTGGTCAATGAGCAAACCGACAACGGCGTTTTTAAGTGTCAAATGATTGATTTCATTATTGGTACTACCATCGGTCAGCCAAATCGTTCCCCATTGTCCCGGAACATCTGAAAAGTCCGGTTCCAAACGGTCGCCTTCAAAAATGACTTCGTTTTCCAAAGCTTCGGTTGTCGATAATTGACCGTTTATTTTTAAGGTTGCGCCATTGCCAACAATCAAACCTGAATCGGCGTGAAAATGGATTCGCGCTCCGGGTTGGACATTGAGCGTTTCGCCATTGGGCACTGCGCCATATCCATAGATGACATAAGGCTTGTCATTACCCCAAACATATTCATCGCCATTAACCGGATCACTATGGTCTAAATAAAATCCATACACTTCCTCATCGCCAATCGGCAAGGTTTCGGTAGTGCCATCGGCAAATTTTTTAGGATATAAAAAATAAGCATCCTGAATCAGCGTAACCAATTCCACTTTTTGGAAATTATCGCCACTGTCAAACTGAATTTGATCGGTATATAGGAAATCAGTAGGATTCGCAGAAGCCACATCAGAAGTCACTTCAATAAAGATGTACAAACTGTCTTTGGCCAATAATTCAACATTGTGGAAGATTCGGTTATTGTCACCAATCATTCCGTCAACGGTCATGCGGTATTTGGAAGCTTGGCCTCTTCCTAATTGTATCGTTGGAATCTTGATGTCTTTATCGCTTTTATTATATACTTTCAAAGAATAAGTACTCGAACCGATATTGGTAAATACGGTATCCAGATAAACAGTGTCTTTAGAGAAAGTCAGGTTGCCTGTGCTAGGTTCAAACTCAAAGTCTTCACGGCATGAACTCACGGAGATGGCTAAACCAACAATAAAAAGGATAATAATTTTGCGCATTGATATATGAATTTTTGTAAATGTAAGTATTAAAGTTTAATTTGAAAATAGGCCAATTTGAAAATTTGAAGATTGACTTTACTAATAACGATAAAAAAGGACTTTTAGTATTTTCATTTTTTAATTGGTGTTTTTGTTGTGGGAAATAAGTAGTAATTTTATAGTCTCAAAAAGAAGCTATGACATTTGATAAAGAAAAAGTACTCCAGTTATGCAATGAATGGTGTAACAACACTTTGATGCAAACCTTAGAGATAGAATACATCGATGCCGGAGAAGGATTTTTAACAGCCAAAATGCCGGTCAATTCCAGAGTACACCAACCGATGGGATTGTTACACGGCGGCGCAACGGTCGCTTTAGCGGAGAGCGTTGGCAGTGCGGCTTCGCTGATGTTTATCAATACAGACAAACAGGAAGTCCGCGGCATAGAAATTTCTGCCAATCATTTAAAAAGCAAACGCGAAGGAACGGTTTATTGTACCGCCAGAATCATTCACCAGGGCCGAAGCATTCACCTTTGGGAAATTAAAATCACCGATGAGAACGACAAACTCATCTCGCTTTGTAAGTTGACCAACATGATTTTACCCAGAAGATCATGACCGATTTATTCATCAAAGTCAGAACGCATTTGGGGCAGCAATTGCCTTTTGTACTCTATGCGAAACCCAATTCGGATAGAATGGTTGGTTTGTTCCAAAAAAATGACCATCTCTATTTTCTGGATGATTTTGCCGCCAAAGGTTTTGTTTTTGCGCCATTTGAGGCCGATTTGATTCCGTATATTCCTCAGAAAGAATCGGATGTTTATGTGGAAATGATTAACGTGAAAGATTATTTGGTTCCCAATAATATTTCGCCTGTCATTGATCAAACTGCTAAAATAGTCTTTGAAAACCTGGTACAAAGAGGCATTGATGCGATTAATAAAGGTGCTTTTGAAAAAGTGGTTTTATCCCGAAAAGAACAGGTTGATGTTCACCATTTCAATTTGGAGTTGGTTTTAAAAAAGCTCATTGCGTTTTATCCGACTGCGTTTAAATATTGTTTTTACCATCCCAAAATAGGAATGTGGATGGGTGCAACACCCGAACAATTCCTCAAAATCAACCAAAGATCATTACAAACCGTGGCTTTGGCCGGAACGCAAATTGCCACTAATGCTGAAACCGTTTCCTGGCATGAAAAGGAAATCGAAGAACAGCGTTTGGTGACCGAATTCATCACGACCGGTTTACAGGATAAAGTCAGTGAAATGACGGTTTCGAGTCCGTACTCGGTGAAAGCCGGGAATTTATGGCACATCAAAACCGATATTGCGGCGACGATTAAATCCAAAAAAGCCAAAGGGGAAATCATCACGGCATTACATCCAACATCTGCCGTTTGTGGCTTGCCCAAAGAAGCAGCCAGAGCCTTTATCCTCAAAAATGAAAGCTACGACCGCGAATATTATTCGGGTTTCCTAGGCGAATTGAATATCGATTTGGCGACATTTCGAACCGAACAATCCGATTTGTTTGTCAATTTGCGCTGTATGAAAATAATAGGCGATACGGCCGAATTGTTCATCGGTTGCGGTATTACCAAAGACAGCGTTCCTGAGGATGAATTTATGGAAACGGTGAATAAATCGATGACGATGAAAAAATCTATAGTGTAAGTTGTATTTTTGTCAACTCAAAGTATTTGAGATTAAGAGGAGGAAGCCCAGTGGGCTTCAGGTACACGAACTTTAGTTCGTAATATAATAATAGTAAAATATGAAACTAGATATACTTGCTTTTGGAGCACATCCCGATGACGTTGAATTAGGATGCTCCGGCACCATAGCCAAAGAAGTTTCCCTTGGGAAAAAAGTCGGCATTATCGATTTGACGCGTGGCGAACTCGGAACGCGTGGTTCGGTGGAAATTAGAAATAAGGAATCCAAACTGGCTGCCGAAATTTTAGGAATTTCAGTTCGTGAAAACCTCGACATGCGCGATGGATTTTTTGTCAATGATGAAGCACACCAAATGGAAATCATCAAACGCATCCGAAAATACAAACCCGAAATCGTAATCTGCAACGCTGTGGATGACCGTCATATCGATCATGGCAAAGGCAGCAAACTGGTTTCGGACGCCTGTTTCTTATCGGGATTGAGAAAGATTGAAACGACACACGAAGATGAAACCCAGGAAGCGTGGCGACCAAAAGTAGTCTATCATTATATCCAATGGAAAAACATCGAGCCCGATTTTGTGGTGGACATTACGGATTTTATCGATAAAAAAGAAGCGTCTATTTTGGCTTACAGCTCTCAGTTTTATTCTGAAAACTCCAACGAACCGGTAACACCGATTGCGACCAAAAACTTTTTGGAAAGCATTCACTATCGCTCTCAGGACTTCGGAAGATTGGTTGGTGTGGAATATGCCGAAGGTTTCACCGTTGAAAGGTATGTGGCTGTCAACAGCTTATCCGATTTGATTTAAAAAAGTAAAAAGAATGTTTGCAAGAGTTAACTTTTGCACTATATTTGCACTCGCAAAAGTAACTATACCTAGTTAGAAAGCTAAATGGTGATTGTAGCTCAGTTGGTTAGAGCGTCGGATTGTGGTTCCGAAGGTCGCGGGTTCGAGACCCGTCTTTCACCCAGAATTGTAAAGCCTCCAGTAATGGAGGCTTTTTTTGTTTGTATGCTTTCCTAAAACTATCCGGATTTTTTTATCTTTGAGAGGCAACTTGTTACAGTCTGTAAGTTAGCAGAGATTTTTAACCCAAACCGCAGAAAAGAATGGAGCAAGCGAAATTTATTCAAGACGAAAATATATTTCTCTTAATAGGTATAGAATTATTTCTTCTTGCACTGTTATATTGGTTCTATAGAAACTATAGAAAAGTTAAAGAAAGAGATTATGATAACAGTTCTGAAGATTATTCATATCTATATAATAGAAGCTTTTCGTGGCGATTATATTTAATTACGGGAGTGGTTTTTATAATAATAACATGCGAATTAATCAAAAGGCTAATAAATACTCTTCATTAAAGACCTCTGTCAACAACCGTTTGACTCTATAGCCAGTTTGGTTTTACCATTCCGAAATTACTAAGTTCAAGTGCTAACAAAAAACTATAATATGAAAATACAAGATCAAATCTTAGCCTATATCAAGAGCCAGCCAGAGTCGAAGTGCAGCGACATGGAAGCCTTGCATCGTATCATTCAGGAAATACAACCAGACTGTAAATTGTGGTTTTTGGATGGTAAAAATGAGGAAGGCAAAACGGTTTCCAATCCGAATATCGGCTATGGATTTTACACTATAAAATATGCAGATGGAAAAACCAGGGAGTTTTATCAAATTGGTTTGAGCGCCAACACCACCGGGATTTCGGTTTATATCATGGGAATCGAGGATAAGGCTTATTTGGCCAATACCTATGGAAAAAATTTAGGCAAAGCGAGCGTAACCGGCTATTGCATTAAGTTCAAAGCCCTGAAGGATATCAATCTCGAAATACTCAAAGCGGCCATAAAAGATAGGTTTGAGCGAGAACTATAATTGCATAAAAAGCCTCTGGGAATAGAGGCTTTTTTGTTTTTATAGTTTTACTTTTATATTCTTTGGGTCGTAGACTTTTTCTTTGTCCCAAATTTCATCCAGATAATTTGTGTTTGCTATGATTATGGCATCCAGCTTTAATTTTTCGGCAATATTATCTTCATTAAGATTATCTTTTAAAGACGCTTTTGTAATCACTACCAGTATTTCATTGTTTGGAGAATCCAATTCATAACAATTGAAAGTAATGACATCGGTTTTGGTTGTAAAACTTCCACGTGCTCTGTAAGTAAATCCATTGCTGCCAAAAGTATTTCGGATGTCCTGTAAGGAAGTTGAGCCAAATTCGAAATCAGTAAATAGTGGTTTTTTGCTTTTTGAATCCTGTAGCCAGTCATTTTCCATATAAACGACCCTTTTATCACTAGTTGTAACAGAAAAATCATTGTTGTTTTCGGTTCGGTACTTTGTGATATTGTCTTCTTTGGCGATGACTTCTAATTTGATTTTTTTTAATGAACTTTCTGCATCTCCGATTTTTACACCATACATGGAAATGTCAGGTGAAATCAAAAGACTTGTTGATAAAAGTAAATACCCAAGAGTTGCTTTCATATTGTTGTTTTATTACTCATCTTTTTTATCCACCACCAATTTCTTATCCCTATTGGCAATTTCCCAGGCAATGGCAAAGGCATATTGCGTGCGTTTGGTCAGTGCATCAAATTCTATTTTGCTTACTTCATCACCCGGTTTGTGGTAATCGGCATGCGTTCCATTGAACAGGAATACCGATGGAATGCCGTTTTTGGCAAAGTTGTAATGGTCGGAACGATAGTAAAAACGGTTTGGGTCTTTTTTGTCGTTGTATTTGTAATCAATGGTCAGTTGGGTGAATTCCTTATTGGCGTTTTCGCAGATGTTGTACAAATCGGAAGATAAATAATCGGAACCAATCACATACACATAGTTGTTACTGTCTTTGTGAAAATCATCGCGGCGTCCAATCATATCGATATTGACATCGGCTACGGTATTCTTTAACGGAAACAAAGGGTTTTCCGAATAAAAACGCGAACCGTGCAAACCGTGTTCTTCACCGGTTACGTGAAGAATCAAGATGGAACGCTTTGGACCGTGGCCTTCATTTTTGGCTTTTTGAAAAGCGGCTGCGATTTCCATAATGGCTACTGTTCCCGAACCGTCATCATCGGCACCGTTATAGATTTCGCCTCTTTTGATGCCCACATGGTCATAATGCGCCGAAATCACCACGATTTCCTCCGGCTTTTCAGAACCTTCGATAAAGGCCCAAATGTTCTCTGAGTCGCCCAGGTTTTCATTGTATTTTTCATTCAGATAGGCAGCAGGAATCGGCTGGTAATAATCTTTGGCGCCGGTTGGAAAAGCAATCCCGTTTCTTTTGTAGAAATCAATCATGAATTTCCCGGCTTTTTTTTGTCCTTCGCTGCCGGTTTCACGACCTTCAGTCTCGTCGGAAGCAATATAGGTCAGATTGGTGCGCAGGCTTTCTGTTGAAATAGCACTGAGATCAGGTCTTGCATAAGCTTTGCCAGCACTCGATTTTTGGGCACTGCAACTGGTAAAGAACATGATGAGCAGCGATAGTGTGATTATTTTTTTTGTCATGATTTCAGAATTTAATGAATATTGATAAAAGTATAAAGCATAAAAGCAGTCAACATGAATGTTATCAAAATAACATTAATCAAGAACATTGCCATACTTTTTAGAAGTGATATAAATCGTGTTTCGCCATAAAAACGATGGTGAGCCGGAAAGAAATAATAAAACATCCAAATATAACCGGCCGCATTGACCACAAAGGAAATGACACTGGTGAAAGTATTGTCAACAAAGCAACCCATAATTTTCCTAAAGATGAAAAGCAATAATGCTGACAACAATAAAAACGAAAAATAATGCAGTGTAAATATACCGTGATCAAAATAATACCAACGTCTTTTGCCATGGAACAGCCACAGGACAAGAGCAAACAACGGCATATAGATAAACAGGACTTTCGGGAAATTGCGCTTGGCTTCCTCTAGGAACTTAGTCAGTATTTCCCGTTGGGTATATTTGGCCTTTATCGCCAGTGTCCTTTTGGTAATATCATATTCCCAATCGGATAATCTTTCGGCTGCAGGCCCATATTTTTGCATCGAATCCAACTCTCTCTGGTTGTCATAGCCAAAATACAGGAAATCCTTGTTTTGTTCTGCATTGGTAAGTTTCTTTTCCCTTTGCTCTTTTTCTCTTGCTTTGATAAGGTCGGCCATTTTTATTTTCGTTTTAGAAATCAGGCTGTCCTTAACACCGCCATGGCCATCTGGCACTTGGATAGTCTGGGTTTGATTCAGGTCTATCAAGTCATCGCTGTCGCCAATATCATTGGGGAAAAGAAAAAGAAGAAAGAAAGTCACAAAACTGATAAAAATGTACAAACGCACCGGAGCCAAATAGGAGAGGCGTTTCCCCGAAAGATATTCTTTGGTCAGCGAAGCCGGTTTGAAATATAAGTTCCTGATGGTTTTCCAAAAGGCATTTTCATAATGCGTTAAGTCTTCGAAAAAGTGTACAAAAAGGTGGTGAAATGTTTTTCGGGTATCGGTGTTTTCCTGTCCGCAATTGGGACAGAATCTATTTTCAACAACGTAACGACAGTTTAAGCACGTTTTATCATTTCTCAGCGAACTCTTGGACATAACTTTGTAATAAAAATCAATACGTAAATCTATAAAATTATTTCTATTTTTGGGAAACAAAATCCAAAACCATGCAATCTAAAGCAACCACTACAGAAGACTATATCAATGAATTGCCTGAAGACAGAAAAATGGTCATTGAAAAATTGCGAAAAGCCATACTCGATAATCTGCCGGAAGGCTTTAAGGAAGGCATAGGTTATGGCATGCTTTGCTATTCGGTACCACATAGCATTTACCCAAAAGGCTATCATTGTGATCCTAAATTGCCATTGCCATTTATGTCGGTTGCCTCACAAAAAGGCTTTGTGGCGCTCTACCATATGGGCATTTATGCCAATCCGGCGTTGCATGATTGGTTTGTTTCCGAATATGCCAAGCATTGCAAATATAAATTAGACATGGGGAAAAGTTGTATTCGTTTCAAAAAAATGGATGACATTCCCTATGAATTGATTGCAGAATTGACCCGAAAAGTCTCTGTCGACAATTGGATTAAAACCTACGAATCCGCTTTTAATAAATAAGTAATGATTGTTATTGAAAATAACACCGACCCGAATTTTACGGATGTCATAGCCATTGCCAAGGAAGTTTGGCCTAAAACCTACGGTTCAATTTTGAGCAAAGCCCAATTCGATTATATGATGGATATGATGTACAGCAAAGCCTCACTTCAGGAGCAGGCGAATGAAAAGCAACATCATTTTATTTTGGCCAAAGAAAGCGATATTCCGGTTGGTTTTGCGTCTTATGAGTTTGATTGCAATGCCACGAATAAGACCAAGATCCATAAAATTTATATACTCTCAACCCAACAGGGAAAAGGCATTGGAAAAGTTTTATTGGATTATATTACGATTCAGGCCAAAATCCAGGACAATACCGCTGTATTCCTGAATGTCAATAAATACAATCCTGCTCTGCATTTCTATCAGAGATTAGGGTTTGACATCGTTAAGGAAGAAGTGATTGATATTGGACGAGGTTATATCATGGATGATTATGTGATGGAAAAACCGATACTTAAAAAACAGCTAAATGGAGTTTCTGAAAAAAATAAACAGCAAGGCAAAAACCGATAGTAATACCGGATTTGGTGCCAATGCTACCAGTTATGGCGGCCGGTTTATTACCAAAAGCGGTAACGCCAATGTCAAGAAAACCGGGATTGGTTTCTTTGACAGCATCAGTTGGTACCACACGATGGTGAATATTCCACGCTGGAAATTCATGTTGATCATTGTGTTGTTTTACTTTGTGGTCAATTTCTGTTTTGCCAGTATTTATTATGTGATTGGAGTAGAGCATTTGAAAGGAATAGAAGCTTCGACGGCTTGGGATAAATTTGGACAGACTTTTTTCTTTAGCATCCAAACCTATACGACTGTAGGTTATGGCCACATCAGTCCGAGCGGCTTTTTGACAAGTTTTGTGGCGGCAGTTGAAGCTTTATTTGGTTTGCTGAGTTTTGCCATAGCTACCGGTTTGTTCTATGGAAGATTCAGTATGCCAAAAGCTTTTTTAATGTTCTCGGAAAATGCGTTGATCGCACCGTTTGGTAAAGGAACCGGACTGATGATTCGTTTGACACCTTTTAAAAATACCAATCTGACCGATGCGGAAGCCAAAATGACATTGGGAATGACCATTGAGGAAAACGGAAAGTTGGTCAATAAATTTTATAACCTCGATTTGGAATTGTCCAAGATCAACGCTTTGACTTTGAGTTGGACTTTAGTGCATCCGATAACAGAAAGCAGTCCGTTTTATAATTTAACCGAAGAGGATTTTAAAAATACCAATGGAGAAATTCTGGTTTATCTAAAAGTATTTGACGATATGTTCAGTACGACTGTGGTGAAACGAACTTCTTATTCCTTTAACGAAGTGGTTTTTGGTGCCAAATTCCTGCCGATGTTTTCCAGAAGCAGTGATGACAACCGAACCGTTTTGCACATAGACAAATTAAATGCCTTTGAAAAAGTTGCTTTATAAAAAAATCCCCCGAGTAATCAGGGGATTTTTTTATTTAAGCGTAACGTCTAAAGTTACGGCGACTTTCTTGGTCAGTTTCTTACTGACTACACTTGGGATTTCTATATCGAAATCATCGGTGTTGACAGAAAAATTAGAGTCAATTTCAACTCCGGCATCCGATTTCTTTATTTTGGCAGTTACGGTGATGTCTTTCGTTTTCCCATGGAGTTCCAGTTTCCCTTTGATGGTATAGTCTTTGGCTGTTGCGGTCAATTTTGCCAAGTCAAAATTATCTATTTTTCCTTTGAAGGTGGCTTTGGGATATTTATCACTTTCAACATAGTTTTCATTGAAGTGTTCTTCCATCAAAGCTACCTTAAAGCGAAATCCTTTCATCAAGGCTAAGCTTGCGATTTCTCCGGTATCGGCATTCAAAATACAGGTTACGGCGTCATTTTTGGCTTTCACTTCCTCAAACGCGGGCACTGAAGCTTCAAAAGTTACTTTTCCGGTTTTGGTAATTAGTTTCTGTGCAAAATTTTGCGTCGAGACTAATAAAAGGCTAAAAAACAATATCTTTTTCATAATTAATGTTTATTCGATTAATCCATTATTTGCCCAGGCCTGAACCTTATCGATAACAGCTTGCGGTAAGCGCGTTCCGCCGTTTGGCATCATGCCCGGTGCGCCTTGTGTTCTGGAAATTCGGTCTAATAAGCCTCTGTTCAGAACCGCTTGCTTCACATTTTCGTATGTGGTTAATGACATTGGTGCTCCATTTATTGGCGTTGCTGCGTGGCAACTAATACAGTTGTTGTCAATGATGGCTTTTACTGTATTCGTATAAGTAACTTCATCGAGATCAATGTTGCCTGATAAATCATCAGAGGAATCATTTGTACAGCTACTGACAAGAACTGTGCCGAGAACAAATGATGAAATTAAAATGAAATGCTTTTTCATAATTTTAGTTTTTTTCAATAAAAATAATAAAAAAAATGGCTTAAGTTTACATAGTATAATTCTAAATTAACGTTAATATGAAGAAAAAGGTTTTCATTTTGGTAATTATTTTAGTTGTAGTAGGGTTTGGGGTTTATAAATACGTATATCAGGAGCATCGAGATATTGCGACAGAAGATGCTTCCTTTACAACTACCGTGCAAGAGGTTTTTGGCGCATTTAAAACCAATGAAGGCACTGCGAATGCTAAATATTCTAATAAAACGTTAGTCATCAAAGGTAAAATATCTGAGATAGATTTCGAAGCCAATATTATAACTGTGGATGAAAATCTTTCCGCAACATTTACTGATAAACTCTCCCAAGACAGTAAAGTAGGGGATTCAATTACTTTAAAAGGACGACTGGTAGGATATGACGGTGATATAATGAATCAAATTCAAATGGACCAGTGTACCAAAGTAGAATAATAGTCACGCTAAAAATTGTTATGTTCAATAAAATTGTAATTAAGCCATGAAAAAAGTATTATTATTGTTATTACTTCCTTTGGGTATGTTTGCCCAGGATGATTTGTTAAATGAAATTGACAAAGACAGCGCTAGAACCAAAAAAGATAAAGTCGAAGCGGCGTTTAAAGGTTTAAAGATTGTTAATATCGAATCTACCAAGCTGGCGGCCAAAGGTGATTTGTATTTTATTGTTGCCCACCGATTTGGTTCAATTAAAGACGGTTTCGAAGGTTTTTATGGATTGGATAATGCGGTAACCCAACTGAAATTTGTTTATGGTGTTACCGATTGGTTGACTGTTAGTGCTGCACGTAGCGAACCGGCTTATGACTTTTCGGGTAAATTTTTGGTCAAATCCCAGGAAAAAAATGGTTTTCCGGTAGCCATTGCCGCTTTCACCAGTTTGGCAATAGACAACACTTTAAAAGAAAGTATTTACCCTGAGATGAAATTCGAAAACAGACTGGCTTATGTTGCCCAATTGTTGGTGTCCAGAAAAGTGAATACTAATTTGTCTTTGGAATTGGCACCAACATTTTACCATGAGAATTTTGTAATTGATGACAATCAGGACAATAGTCAATATGCCATTGCAATGGGTGGAAGATACAAATTTGCCAAAAGATGGTCGGTTAATCTGGATTATGCAGCCAATCTGAACAGATCGGATACCTCACCGTTTCGCACAGACCCTTTATCAATCGGAGTTGATTTAGAAACCGGAGGTCACGTTTTCCAAATGCACTTTAGTAATTCTCAAGGCATTCATGAAACAGGTTTCTTAGGACATTCTACCGGTGATTGGATGAGAGGCGATATCTTCTTCGGATTCAATCTGCTGAGGGTTTTTTAAAACCAATTTGATATAAAACAAAAAGTCCCGATTCAATCGGGACTTTTTTTATGCATAAAAGAATAGGGGTTATTCCTTAACAAATTTTTGAGAGTAATCTTTTCCTTGGTCGTCTGTCAACATCAGGATGTAAGTACCGGTAGCCAATTGGTCAACCACAATGGTTTGATTTTGAACGGCTGATTGTTGAACCATTCTGCCGTTTAAGTCAAATATGGTAGCTGCTTTAAATTCAACCGGATTAGCGGTATTTAGAGCAATGTTGATGTTGCTTTTCACAGGGTTTGGATACACTGTAAATACAGAGTTTTCAAATGCATTGCTGGCTAAAGAAGCACCTTCTACTATAAATAAAGTTTGGTTTGGCGTAACATTGTTGTAAGTATCAACAATACCTGAAGGCCATCTTACAATTACCTGGTTGATAGCAGTTGCAGTTCCGATACCGAAATGAACATTTAGTGAACTCATGTATCTGAATCCTTCACCACTACGTACATCTCTGATTTGTTTACCCCAAGTACCATAAATCTCAACTCTGGCGCCAATTCCGTTTCTGTTACTTTGAATCCCTTGGAACGCTACTTTAAGCCAATTGTTTCCATTTGGAACTGCATAACGAATCGTATTGTTGTTTAAGATATCAAGGAAACCATCATTGTTTAAGTCACCTACAGAACCAACAGTAATTCCTGAATAAGTTACAGGAGCAAAAACGTTATTTCCTTGGTTGAACATGATTTTGTTGCCACCGCCTAAAACGTCAACACGACCATCATTGTCAAAATCATAAGCTATGTTGTCAATATTGGTAGACGCATTGGCATCCCATCCTGATCCTGTGGTTATGTTGGTAAACGCACTTAAAGTATTTGTAGTTTCAAAATTGTTTCTAAAAAACTTGTGGGTTCCTGAACTTGCGGTAATGATAATATCCATATCGCCATCATTGTCAAAATCAGCAATACCTGAAGACCAAGTTTGGATAGGTGTAATATTTACACCTGTTATGGCAGAAACATTGGTATATACATTTCCTCCGTCATATCTGAACATTTGACACGGTGGTCCTGAACATTTTGAAATGAATACATCGGTATCACCATCATTGTCAAAATCGGTAAACAAAGTAGAATAATTTCCACCTCCTGAACTCAAATTCATTGATCCAGCAGTAGTGTTTGATTGGTAATAAGTCAAATTGCCCGCACCATCGTTCAGATAATATACATTAGGTGCAATATCATGACAAGAAAATAAATCTAAGTTCCCATCCTTGTTAAGGTCAGCAAAATTGGTTCTTTGGCAGAAAATATATTCCCCGGGTGTAATGCTGGTATATCCTGTTCCGCCATTTGATCTCCAAATTGAGATACCGCCATTGCTTCCTAAAATCAAATCATTAAAACCATCACGGTTATAGTCACCGGCAGCCAAACTCCAGGTAGGCATTAAACTGGTTCCTGTAATTGGGAAATCCGTTACGGTTAATGATCCTCCTGCACCTTGGTTGTGAATTCTTAAATTGTTGTTGCTTACCCCGGCGATATCATCCAGGTGGTCACCATTCATATCGGCTACACAAATATTATAACCACTATTGATTGAAGCAACAGTTTGTAAAGTATAAGTAACAGGTGTAACGGGTGGTACTACAACAGCCGCTTCACTCAGTTGAAAAGTAAAGCCAACATTTTGAGCATTTGACAACCATCGGTTATCCCAGGCAATATAGTATGTTGTCCCTGCAGTTACGTTAAAAACATCAATTGATGAATAGTTAAGACCACTATCATCATCTCCACCAAAACAAGTTAAGCTAAAACAATTTGCCCCGGTATAAACGTGGAAACGTGTGTCAACTCTGGGATTGTTCTGAGCGATGTCTGAGGAGATAGTCACAGTGTAGTTTTGGGTAGGCGTATAGGCATACCATTCTCCACCCGGAATGCGGCCACCTGCAGTATCGACTGCATCACCACCTTCACAAGGTGTAGGAACTGCCCCGTTAATAGGCCCAACCACGTGGAAACCTGCAGTAATAGCTACTGCCGAACTACAACTGTCTTGCGCTTTTGTGAACTGAGCCACAAAAAGCAAGGCAATAATAAGAGTAATTTTTTTCATTATTAATAGTTTAGTTGTTAATTGAATTTATGGTTAATCAAATTTATTTTTTATGGACAAGTTGTTAATGAGTTGATCCACTCTCCCATGAGCGCTACGCCTTCATCGTGTATTAATGTTCTTCCATGCAACGGCATTCTGTAGGCTTCATTAGTGGTGTTGATTCGGTAATACATCATTGAACGTTCGGTACTTCCCGGTTTTACAATTGTATTATAGGCCGAAGGAAACTCCTGCATGTCAGCTGTAGGAACACAAACACCCATATTGGTATGACCATTCACAGCGCCACTTTCACTAAAAGCAAATCGCATTGGCCTGTAATCACAATGTCTGTTGTGCTGATGGCAATGTGCACAATTGATGTCAACATAAGAACGGGCTCTTAACTCTAAAGGCTTAGAAGTATCACTATAGTTGATAGTGGTATTTTCTGCCGTCGGATAAGTAAAATTAGCGTCCAGATAATTTTGTTCTACCCATTTGGTTAATTGATTCTTTGAAACAGAACCATAATTGTAATTGTAATTCAAATTTTGAGGTTTGATTCCAATTGGCATATAGGTAATTACTACATCATTGTCAATTACCTCATTGTTTTTATGGCAAACCATACATTGTACCTCCGATGGAATTCTGTAATCTACGCTTCGGGTATTATTATTATCATCTTTAAATGTAACCGGAGTATAACTTCCTGCTAAATCCAAAAGGGCTTCTGTTTGTTCTGCATTCCATACATAATTAGCAAAAATCCATCCTGTTGCTTTGCGAATCATCACCCGGGTTTCAATGATACGAGTCACATTTTCCGGCTGCACATTATCATAATAAAATGTTTTAATCAAGGCTGAACCTACAGGCAACTCCAAAACTTTGTTGTCAGCAACAAAGGTGGCCTTACTCCCTGATGGCATCCAAACGAATCTTTTTTTGTGGGCATAATCAGAAAAAAGCGAACTTGACGGAGCGAAAGGAATCACATTCAAAGCCGGAATTTGCTCTTTCATTTCTCCTTCAAAAAATTTATAATCTGATAATTTAAGATAGGGGACTTGTGCTAAATTAACTGATACAGGAGAAACCGGCACATATTCATCACTGTTGCTTTCTGAACAAGCAACAATAAAAATGACGATTAAGATGAATAAGCTTATAAAATAATTTTTCTTCATTTACTCCTGTGAAAAATTCAAAACCAAAAATAGTAATTTTTTTTTAACTATCTAGTAACTATTTGGATACGATTTCTTTTTTTGCAAAATATTAATGTGTTAATAAAAAGAAAAGACTCTATTTTTAAGCTAAAAATAGAGTCTTTCATAAACAACAGAGTGTTTATTCCTTTATGAATTTTTGAGTATATCGGTTGTTGCTCTCATCGATTAATAAGATGATATAAGTTCCTTTTGAAAGAGACTCAACATTTATAGATGGTGTCTCTAATTTTGTTGATAAAACCTTTTTTCCGGTTAAATCAAAAATATCAGCATTTTTGAAAACTAAATTATCAGAAGAAATGGTAAGGGTGCTTCTGGCTGGTACCGGATACAAGCTAAAATTGCTGGTGGTAAATTCATTAACTCCTAAAGTTGAACCTTCAACCACAAGCAATGATTGATTACTTGCCGGATTAACAACCGTATCAACAACGCCTGATGGCCATCTGATGATTACTTGGTCAATTACAGTTTCCTGTCCAAGTCCAAAATGAGCCGTGATGGTACTCATGTTTTGGAATCCGGTTCCGCTTTGAACATCTCTGATTTGTTTGCCCCAAGCGCCATAAATTTCAATACGCGCTCCGATTCCGTTTCTGTTACTTTGAATTCCGTGAAGATTTACTTTCAACCAACGGTTTGTGTTTCCGTTGTTGAACAATACATTATTTCCGTTTTGGATATCTAAAAATCCATCATTATTCAAATCACCGATTGGTCGGTCAACAGTAGAGAGCTGATACGAATTTGGATTGGCTACAAAATGAAAATTACCATCACCAAACATGATGTTGTTTCCTGAACCTAAAACATCAAGAAATCCATCATTGTCAAAATCAGCAGCAACATATTCTCTTCCTAACCAAGTGTTAGTGTCATAACCTGAACCGGCAGTTACGCTAGTAAAAGTTCCGTCACCATTATTTTTTTTAACATTGGTATAACCATCAGAAGCAGAGTTTACCCCAACAATTACGTCCATCCATCCGTCATTATTATAATCACCTACTGCACATGACCAAGTTTGTTCCGGGTCAGCCATGTTGGCAGCAGCAGCCACATTCGTATAAGTTCCGTTTCCGTTGTTTCGGTGTAATTGGTTGATGTTTCCTCCAACACCTGATCCACCTTGACCACATTTGGCTAACATCATATCGATATCTCCATCATTGTCATAATCAATCCAGTTTGAAGCATAATTTCCTCCTGAAGCAAAATCTCCAATACCACCTTGAACATGGTTCAAATTGGTACCGTCATTAAGATAATATCTGTTTGGAGCATTATCATCACAAGCAAAAGCATCCAACAAACCGTCGTTGTTGATATCAACAAAATTGGTGCGTTGAACCAAATAACTTTGAGTTTTTCTGTCTGTTGTAAAGGCAGTTCCGGTATTGTTGGCTTTTAAGAAGGTAACACCGCTTCCTGAACCGTATATTAAGTCATTGTAACCATTGTCGTCATAATCACCGGCAGCAATACTCCAAGAGGGTTGCACAGTAGTGTTGGCAACAGTAAATGCCGTTGTTGTGAATGTACCATTTGCCTGTTGGTACGTAATTGCCAAATTGGTATTGTCAATGGCAGATACGATATCATCTAAGTAATCTCCATTCATATCCACTATACAATTGTTGTATCCACCGGCAATTCCGGTTACAGGCTGTGAGGTAAAGGACAATCTGTCCGGAGCTGATGGAGCAGCTTCCATAACTGTAAAGGAGAAAGCACCATTACTGTATCTGTTGTCAAAAGCAAAAGTATAAGTTGTTCCTGCTGTAACAGCAAAGGTTACTTGTGAAGAATTTGTCCCGTTGTAGTCATCATTTGAACCTACACAAACCAATCCGGTGCAATCTCCTGTATAAACAATAAGACGAGTGTCACGATTATTGTTAACAGGTAAATCAGTCGAAATGGTAACATTCATGTTTGATACTGCGGTAAATTTGTACCATTTTCCTTTGCTGCCACTGCCATTTCCTAAGCCACATAAGTTGGTAGGTGCAGTTCCGCTTTCAAAAGTAAAGGCAGGCGCTGATGTCGTTGAATTTATAGCAACAGTAGCTGCAGTGGCACAAGTGGCCTGTGCAAAGACTGCAGAAATGCTAAAAAATAAAATGATTGTAAGTAAAGTTTTTTTCATAATTTGTGGTTAATGTGGTATAAGATTGTTTTAGTTTAGTTACAGGTTTGTGTTAACGAAGAAATCCATTCCTCAATCAGTTCAACACCTTCGTCATGAACAATGGTTCTGCCTAATAACGGCATTCTTTCGCTCTCTTCATTGGTGCTGATTCTATAATGTATGATCGATTTACTGTAATTACCAGGAGAAACCACTTTTGTTAAGACAGGATTGGCTCCTACCGGTTCATCAGCTGTCAAACAAATCCCAATATTAGAATCTACATTGGTTTGGCTGAATGGAAAACGCACAGGACGATAGTAACAACGCGCTTCATCCTGATGGCAATGTGCACAATTGGCATCTATATAAGAACGAACCCTTAAATCTAAGGGCTGTGAGGCATCATGATAATCTATAGTAGAAGTAATAGAAGATGGATAACTTGTCAAATAACCTTGTTGAACCAATTTTGCCAATTGGTTTTGGCTGCCGTTACTAAAGGTGAAATTATGATTCAGGTTTTGTGGTTTAACTCCAATTGGCGTGGCCACTTCATTGATTTTATGACAGGCGAAACACTCCGCATCGGAAGGAATTCTATAATCTGTGGTGACAATCTCGTTGTTTGGTTTTTTGAAAGTAATGGTTTTGGAACTTCCGTTGACGAAATCAGTTCCAATCACTAAATCAGCATCGGTTTGCTCATCGTTCCATAAATATTCATAAAAATGCCAGCCATCTTCATGTCTGATCATCAACCTGGTTTCAATCATTTGCTTGCTGTCATCAGGCTGAATGGTTGTGTAGTAAAATGTTTTTATTAAAACGGTTCCTACAGGGAAATCCAGGATTTTATTGTCGGCTACATAATTGGCTTTCACTCCTTCAGGCATCCAAATGAATCTCTTTTTCGAAGCATAATCCGTAAAAAGTGAACTTGCAGGTTCGTAAGGAATTACATTTAATGATGGATTTTGTTCTGTCATATCGCCTTCAAAAAAGTGATAATCCGATAACTTTGGGTAAGGAACCAAGGTTAAATCTACAACAACCGGAGAAACAGGAGTGTACTCATCATCGTTGTCAGAACAGGCGATAAAAATGCTTAAAAATAAAACTGTAAGTGTAAGTAGGATGTAATGCTTTTTCATATTTTTTGTTAATGGCAACCAAAAATAATGATTTTTTTATAATATCCTATTAATTATCTATTTACCACTAAAAATATTTTGATTTCAATACGAATAGTTTAGATTTTGTTATAAAATTATAACAACTTCACATGGTAAGTTTTCAGCTTTTCTATGGATTCTTCTGATTTGTAATCAAAAATTTCCTCGTGCTGATTTTTGTCTTTTTTAAGTGAAATTAATTTGATGCAATTACAGAAACGTCTTATTTCTTCATCATTGGCCAAAATTAATCCCGGAACCTGAATGTTATTTCCTGCTTCATCTTTGGCAACCATCGTAAAATAACTGGAATTGCAATGTTTCACTGCGCCGGTTTGTATGTTTTCAGCTTCTACACGAATGCCAATGATCATCGAACTTTTACCGACATAATTCACGCTGGCTTTCATGGTAACCAGTTCACCAACTTCAATCGGGTTGAGGAAATCAACGGTGTCCACCGAAGCCGTGACGCAATAATGACCTGAGAATTTGGAAGCACAAGCAAACGCAATCTGATCGAGCAATGACAAAATATAACCACCGTGAATTTTACCGCTGAAATTAGTGTGAGAAGGCAGCATCAATTCGGATATGGTAATCTTGGAAGAATCTACTGTTTTGAATTCGCTATTCATCTTTTTCGGCTCGCGTTAGGATATTTTCTGGTAAGGCTTTCTTGGCTTTGGCACCCATTTTTTTCAATTTTTCTACGCTGTTGACCAAGTTTCCTTTACCATCAACCAATTTGTTCATGGCACCTTGGTATTCCATTTTGGCTTCGTCCATTTTCTTCCCAATTTTGACCAAATCAGCCACAAAACCTTCAAATTTATCATATAAAGCACCGGCTTGTCTGGCAATTTCCAAAGCATTTTCCTGTTGCTTTTGGTTTGTCCACATGCTGTCAATGGTGCGCAATGTTGCTAATAAAGTTGATGGCGTTACAATGACAATATTCTTTTCAAAAGCCTTGTTGTACAGGGTTGTGTCTTCATTCAATGCCAACGCAAATGCCGATTCAATCGGGATAAACAGCAATACAAAATCAGGGCTTTCCATTTGGTACAAATCCTGGTAATTCTTTTCGCTCAATTGGTCCACGTGTCTTCGGATGGAAATAACATGTTCTTTCAGGAATTGTGCTTTTTCAGCATCATCTTCGGCATTGACATAGCGTTCGTAAGCGGTCAGAGTCACTTTAGAATCGACCACCATTTTCTTGCCATCGGGTAAATTAATCACCACATCGGGAAACACTCGGTTGCCGTCTTCGGTGGTGAAACTTTGCTGTACTTCATATTCACGGCCTTTTTCCAAGCCCGATTTTTCCAGTACACGCTCCAAAATCAATTCGCCCCAATTGCCCTGCATTTTGCTGTCGCCTTTCAACGCTTTCGTCAGGTTCAAAGTTTCTTTGCTCATCTGTTCGTTCATTTCGCGCAAGCCCAATATTTGTTGGCGTAGCGCTGCATGATAATCAATGCTTTCCTTGTGAGTGTCTTCGACTTTCTTTTCGAAAAGTTGGATTCTCTCATTTAAGGGAACGAGTATGTTTTTGAGGTTTTCCTTGTTTTGTTCGGTAAACTTGACTGTTTTTTCTTCGAGGATTTTGTTGGCCAAATTTTCAAATTCTTTGGTAAACTTCTCTTGTAATTTTTCGACTTCCTCTTTTTGTTCTTTGTTGCGTTCCCAAAGATTCTCAAAATCGACTTCTTTTTTCGACAATTGGATGGCCAAAGCTTCTTTTTCGGTACGGATGTTTTCGCGTTCCTGAACCGTTTGATTCAGCTGATTTTTGATTTGCTCAATTTGTTGCAGCAAACCGTTTATTTTTTCTTCCAGCGAAGCTTTATCAGATTGTGATTTGGCGGCGAACAATGTTTTGCCAAGGAAAATTCCAATGGCTAAGGCTAAAATAAAGGCTATTATAATCATTAAACTGTCGTTCATAAATTCTAAAAATAAGAGTCTAAATATACACAGATTTAACTTAAATAAGAGGTGACTTTTGAAAAATGTTTTTAAATTGGCATCGTTTTTGAAATGAGCAAAATTAAATAAACTACAATATAATAACCCTATTTAAATTATTAGTTATGATAAGAAAAATTACTCTATTAGCGCTATTACTGGTTTCCTCACTGTCATTTGCCCAACGAAATGGAGCGGTAGGACATCTAACCATTTTCTCTGAAGACGGAGATAAATTTACTTTAATTCTCAACGGAGAAGTTATTAATGATACTCCGCAAACCAATTTGAGAGTAGAGGATTTGAACCAACCTTATTACAATGCCAAAATCAAATTTGAAGACAAAACCTTGGCAGACATTTCTAAAAATAATTTGATGTTAACCGATGTCGATGGCATTTTTGCCGATGTGACTTATAAAATTAAGCGGGACAAAAACAACAAGACGAAAATGAAGTTCAACTATTTCTCGTCAATCCCAGTGCAGCCCGACTTTATTCCGGCTTCCAATGTGCACATCATTCATTACGGACAACCAAGACCTGTAGCAGTACAACAAACTACCGGAGTTTCTCAAACGACTACAACTACAACCACTCAAACAGATGGTGTTGCGGTTGGCGTAGGCGTCAATGTTGGTGGCGTTAATATGGGTGTGACCATCAATGATTCAATGGGCGGAGGAACAGTTACCCAAACCACCACAACGACGACTACTAACGTTGGTGGAACAACCCACCATACCGATTATCACGAACCTGTTAGAGGTTGCGGTGGAAGAAGCGGCATGACTTCGGCTAATTTCAATACGGCAATGGCAACGATTAAAAAGCAAAGTTTTGAAGACACCCGATTAAAAACAGCGAAACAGGTAATCACAGCCAATTGTTTGAATGTGGACCAAATCATTCAAATTACCAACACTTTTAGTTTTGAGGACAACAAATTGGAATTTGCCAAATATGCTTATGACTATTGTAACGAACCAAAAAATTATTTCAAGCTCAACGGAATCTTTAATTTTAGCAGTAATGTGGATGAATTGTCAGATTACGTTCAAAGCAGACAATAATATTTTTTGAATATAATCAAGAAAGACTGTCCTTTTCGGATGGTCTTTTTTATTTTTGCCAAAATCCGCTTTATGCACCAACATTTCTTAATTCACAAACCACACGGGTATTTGAGCCAATTCATCTATGAGAAGAAGCGTCACAAAAAGTTGCTTGGCGAACTCTATGATTTTCCCGAAGGCACTATGGCCATTGGTCGTTTGGATGAAGATTCGGAAGGCTTATTGTTATTGACTACCGATGGCATGATGAGCGAAATAGTAAGAAGCCAAACCATCGAGAAAGAATATTATGCCCAGGTCGATGGATTGATTACCCAGGAAGCGGTTGAACAACTAAAAGCAGGTGTCGAAATTGGTTTCAAGGGCATTCGGTATACGACCAAAAATTGTGAAGCCAAAATCATAACCGAATTGCCCGATTCCATTGGCGAAGGCAGAAGAATCCGCGATGAACGCCACGGACCAACGAGTTGGGTTTCCATTACACTAACCGAAGGCAAATTCCGTCAGGTGCGAAAAATGACCGCAGCGGTTGGATTTCCGACACTTCGGTTGGTGAGAATCCGCGTTGGAAACTTACATTTGCAAAACCTGAAAGCCGGTGAGGTTTTAGAAGTCTCTCATTTTCAAATAACCAAATAACCAAATTAACGAATATGCTCAACATCGTTCTTGTCGAACCCGAAATCCCAAACAACACCGGAAACATTGGCCGTCTCAGTGTCGGAACGCAAAGCCGTTTGCATTTGATCCATCCGTTTGGGTTTGAAATCAATGATAAGAATCTGAAGCGTTCGGGTTTGGATTATTGGGTGCATTTGGAAGTCAAAGAATACCAAAACGTGGCCGAATGGGTGACCCAAATCAAAGACAAATCCAGAGTGTTTCTAATGAGTTCACACGCCACTAAATCAATTTACGAAGCTGAATTTCAGGATGAGGATTGGTTGGTTTTTGGGAAAGAAAGCGTGGGTTTGAGTCAAGAAGTTTTAGCCCAATTTGAAAATCATCTGACCATACCGATGTCCAATTTAATCCGCAGTTATAATATTGCCAATTCGGTGGCGTTTGTCGTTGGCGAAGCGAAAAGGCAAATTAGTTTGAAATAATAAACTTCCCTTTGTCACTATCAAAAGTGATGGAATCGTCTTTGAAAAGCGAACTGAAAACGCCTTTTGTAATGAGATTGCAAGGTTGGTCTTGTACCAAATTCCCCTCGGTCATTACAATCATTTCATCGCTTAATTGAATCGCCAAATCAATATCGTGTGTCGAAAACAAAATACATTTTCCCGTTTCCTGGGATAGTTTCTTCAATAGTTTAAAAACCGAAACCTTGTGGAATAAATCCAAATGCGTTGTGGGTTCATCCAAAATAATCAGCGGCGTGTCTTGTGCCAAAGCCCTGGCGATAAGTACAATTTGTAATTGCCCATCACTGATTTCATGATGCTTTTTATCAATCAAATGTTCGATATGTGTCAACGCAATTGCCTGGCTGATTTTCTCATGGTCTTCACCCGAAAGATTGCCCAGCCAGTTGGTGTAAGGTTGTCTTCCCAAAGCGATGAGTTCAAAAACGGTTAGATTACTTTGCGGTAATTTTTCAGTCAGCACCAAGCTTAAATGCTGTGCCAATGCTAAAGCATTGAAATCATGGATGTTCTTTTCATTGAGAAAAACGGCACCTTTTAAGGGTTTCTGAATTCCGGTGATGGTTCGCAACAACGTGGATTTTCCAATACCGTTGGCACCAACCAGTGAAATCAATTGTCCGGCAGCCAAATTCAAATTTAGATTTTCAGCAATGACATGGTGTTTCTTTTTGGAATGGTATCCAATGCTCAAACTGGTCGTGGTCAATATGATTTTGTTATCCTTCAAATTATTGAACAATTATGGTATACGTTTTCTGAGTGTTATCATTTCCAAAGCAGATGGTATTACTGTCATCAAAAAGTCCGCTACCTTCATAAGCACCATCATCATAACTAATAGTCAAATGTACCCTGAAAGTATAAGAGCCGGGAATAGTTGGTGTTCCGGAAAAAAGAATCCTTCTGTCGTGAAATTGATAGATGATTCCTGGCGGCACACTTCCATCTATGTTAAAATCATAGTCATAATAGTCGTCATTGCTATCATGCCTCACCGAAGCCTTGATGTATTCACTATACGGAATGCCAACCTGTCCGATGTGTAAGGTTTTTGTTGGCAACTGTGGTTTGGCACTGATGATGCAATCGGTCAATTCAGCACAGCCGGAAAAGGTAAACAATAGTGCCAAACACGTTAAGGAGATTATTTTTGAAATCAATCTTTTCATTTTACATCATTGTTTTTTTTCGATTTACAATAAGCCAAATCACCACCGGTGCACCGATGATAGAGGTGATGGCGTTAATAGGTAAGGTAAAATCAAAGCCCGGCATTTGCGAAACCGTATCACAAAATAACATAATTATGGCGCCGATTAGTATAGTACTTGTGAATAAAGTTCTATGATTACTCGTTTGAAAAATCAATTTGGCCAAATGCGGCACCGCTAAACCAACAAAGGCAATCGGACCGGCAAATGCCGTAATGCTTCCGGCTAAAATACTCGTCGCAAATATGATAGTATAACGTGCTTTTTTGATATTCAATCCCATGCTTTTAGCATAGTTTTCGCCCAACAATAAAGCATCCAAAGGTTTTAAGGTGAGCAAACTCAAAAGCAACCCAATAATCACTGAAATCGCCAGCAAAGTAATATTCTGCCAGGATAAATTCCCAATGTTTCCCATCGACCAAAAGGTGTATTTCTGTAATTGTTCGGCCGTACTGAAATAACTAAACACACTCACAATCGCTCCGGTAAAACTGCTAAACATCAATCCGACAATTAATATCGACATGGTATCGCGCAAACGCTGGGAGACAATTAATATCATCAGCAAGACCAATAAACTTCCGATGCAGGAAGCTAAGATGATGCCATAAGAAGACAATAAAAACTGTGAAAAAACCGCAGGCAATAATCCCGCGCCTAGTATGACAAAAGCGACACCCAAACTCGAACCGGAGCTCAATCCGAGAACATACGGTCCGGCCAATGGATTTCTGAATAAAGTCTGCATCAATAAACCGCTGATGGAAAGGCCAATACCAACCAGGGTAGCCGTAATCGCTTTGGGTAATCTAAAATTCACAATAATATAGTCCCAGGTTTCTTTTTCGGCCTGACTGCCAATCAAACTTTTAAAGACTTCCTTCACCGGAATCGCAACCTGACCAAAAGAAATGTTCAGGAGCAATGCCGCCAAGAAGGTCAATGACAAAAGGGTAAAGAGTAAAGTATTTCGACTGTTGGTTTTCAAATTATTTCAATTTCTCAAAAAAGAAAGGTTTGTAACCCGGTAACAATTCCGGATGTAAAATTTTGACAATGTCTTTCAAAACGATATCTGGTCTGTTGGGCGCCAATTCATAATATAAAATGCCACCGGTTTTTCCTTTTTTTCCGCTGAACGAATATACGTTTTTATTAGTGAATGCCTTAAACTGTTCATAATGCGGATTCATGTCTGTCATTTCCTTTAAGGAAGAAAACTGTCCTGATGTAATCCAGATGTCAGCATTCTGTGCCTTTTCAAATACGGATTCAAACGACAAAGACAAACTTCCGGTTCCGGTCGTTTCAGCCCATAGATAATTGCCTTTGGCTTCTTTTAGCATTAAACTTCCCCAACTTGTTCCTTTTGGCAGATACCAACGACCTTCAAACATATCTCCGGCTAAAACTGTAGGCGAAGCGGTAGCGTTTTTGACAATTTTAATCGTATTCAGATAGTCTTTCTCAATTTTGGTAAAGATTTCGTTGGCTTCTTTTTGTTTGCCGTATAACGCGCCAAAAAACTTTACCCATTCGGCTTTACCCAGTGGCGTTTCTTCATTCCAGTCGCCGTTCAGCATGACTTTCAGACCGCTTTTTTGTAAGTTGTCCAAAGTTGGGTTGTTGTTGTCTATGCCATAACCGATAATCACGTCGGGTTTCAGATTGAGGATGACTTCGGTGTTAAGGCTTTGATTCATTCCCAGTTCTTTGACTTTTCCGGCCTCAATTCGGGCTCTGACTTTTTCAGATGAAATATAATCCAGGTGCGGAAAGCCAACTAAAGTGTTTTCTTTATCCAGTATTTCCAATGACGGAATATGTGTAGTAGAGGTCACGACAACTCTTTTAACCGGAACTTCTATAATCGTGTTTTGTTGTAAGCTATCGGGAACGATTCCGTCTTTTTCTTTGAGGATGTATTTATAAGTTTTGGTGGCTTTTGGCCAAGGATTTTGAACGGTTATGACTGAATAGCCATCATAATTTTGAATGGTAAAACCTTTAGCATACTGAACTGTGTTTTCAGCGCTAGCAGTTGGAGCTGAATTGGTTTCGGTTTTGCATTGTACGAATAACAAAGAAACAAAAGCGAGCAGCAGGGTGTTGTAAAAGGATTTCATCAAATTGTTTTTGCAAAAGTATTGTTTTGTTTTTAATTTATACTTTACCTTTGCACCCGAATTAAGGTTGCGATTTCTGTTTTTCAAAATCGCATTAAAAGGGAATTTGGTTTAAATCCAAAGCTGTTCCCGCAACTGTAAGCTATCAAGCTTGTTGTTATCTACAACACCATTGTTCCGATAAGCCGGAATGAGAAGGTAAACAACAAGACGCAAGCCAGGAGACCTGCCTATTTCATCGAGTAACAAACTTTCGGGACAAAAGGTTTGGGTATGGGTAAATTCTATGCTTTTCTCCCAAGATTATCAAATTATTGTTGAATTAAAAAAATGAAAAAAACAGTTAGAGCAGCAGCTATTTTGGCTTTGCTGACTACTTGTGCCTATGCACAGGAACAGGATTCCACCAAAGTGAATCCATTGAAAGAAGTGGTCATTTCCGATACCAAATTTGCGCAGCGCCAAGAAAAATCAGGAAAAGTAATCGAAGTGATTTCGGCTAAGGATTTAGAAAAAAAATCGGGGCAGAGTTTGGCCACCGTTTTATCTCAGGTTGCCGGTGTTGAAATCAACGGGAATCAATCGGCCAACGGAAAAAACTTGGGGTATTACATCCGTGGTGGTAAAAACAGACAGGTTTTAATATTGATTGACGGTATCCCGGTAACCGATGCTTCTGGGATTAGTTTGGAATATGACCTGCGTTTGCTTCCGGTGGAACAAGTGGAAAGAATCGAGGTAATGAAAGGTGCGGCGAGTACATTATATGGTACAGGTGCGGCAACCGGTGTCATCAATATTACCTTGAAAAAAGCGTCGAAAAAAACCATTCAGGGAAATGCCTACATCAACATTGGTTCTAATAATACTGCTGACGATGAAAAGTATAACGGACAGGATTTCAACCAAGGGATTTCGGTCAACGGAAACTACAAAAAAGTGAATTTCTTTGCAGGTTTCAACAGTACGGAAACCGGAAACATCTCCCAAATTGCTCCGGCAAATCCAAATGACAATTATGAAACCGATAGCTTTTCGAGACAAAACGCGATAGCCAAATTGGGTTTCAAAGCGACACAACAGCTAACATTAGATTTCTTTGCTAACTATGACCGATTGAAAAATGGGTACGATTTGAGTTTTGACAATACCGGTTTTTATGATACCGATGTCAATACGACTACTTCAGAACAGTTCCGTTTCGGATTCTCTCCAAAGTACAAGTATAACAAAGGAGAATTCATCCTGAATTCGGGTTTTACCAAAATCATACGTGATTACAGCGAATACAATACTTTCACCACCGAAACCGATTATTTCTTATATGAATCAAGAAATGTGGTTGTTGACGGTGTGAACAAATACAATGTGAACAAAGATTTCTCGGTGATTTTGGGTGCTACATATCAGTTTAATGATATGATGAATGGCTCGCCTTATGGCAATTTGGATAACAAAGCGGCCAAGTTCAACATCGCTGACGGTTATACTACATTGGTATATAATTTCGACTTTGGTTTGAATATCAATGCCGGTGCCAGATTAAACAATCACAGTGCGTATGGGAATAATTTTGTGTGCAATTTCAATCCGTCATTTAATTTCGGTACCAATATTCCTTTCAAATTATTGGCTTCTTACAGCACAGCTTATATCACGCCGAGTTTGTACCAATTGTACTCTGAGTATGGCAATACGAAGTTAACACCGGAGAAAAACACGACCATTGAAGCTGGTTTTGAAACCCAATTGTTGGATAAAAAATTAAGATTAAGCGCAATGGCCTTTTATCGTGACGAAACCAATTCATTTGACTTCTTTTTTGATCCAAACACCTTCGAAGCTTATTACGTAAATGTTGACGGAGAAAACAAAGCAAAAGGTGTTGAAACTACCTTGGCTTTTGATTTGACTTCAAAAGTAAAATTGAATGCAAACTATACCTTTACGGAAGTTGATGAAGCTTTAGACCGTTTGATTCCAAAGCACAAGGTAAATGCAGGAATTGATTTTCAGGCTACAGATAGATTGTTTTTGAATGCGAACTACCAGTATTTTGACGCGAGAAACGATGCTTTTTTTGATGGAAACACCTTTGCTACGACTTTTGTAAAATTGGATTCCTACCAATTGGTAAATGCTTTGGTAAAATATGAATTGGTTAAGAACCGATTGAGTGTTTTTGGCGCAGCGACAAATATATTAAACGAGGAATTCGTTGAAAATATCGGTTACTCTACCCGAGGAAGAAATTTCAAGCTGGGGTTAAACTTTGTTTTTTAATTGGTTAAACATAGTTTTTATAATTGTGGTAAAAAGGCCAACCGAGAGGTTGGCCTTTTTTATGCACTTAATTGGACCTAAAAATTGTATAACATTAAAACGTAAACTTGTAAGGATTAAGTATTTAGAAGAAAGTAAATTTATAACGCTTAAAAATAATTGATTATGAAAAATTTATTCAACCTTCGTTCAGCTTTATTGGCATTTACAGTATTGTTGTTGTTTTCATGCGGATCAAGCTATTATGCCAATCATGGAACCGCTTCTGACAGAACTGGAACCAATGGCGCCACAAATGGTAACGGTAAAGCTCCAAGAGGAACGTCACACAGTTTCACAGGGAATAGATAAATCGTTTTTAGCTGCTAGAAATGCTTAAAAACGGTATTTTTGATTGGGAACTTAGAAATTTATTTAATTATAAATTTCCCGTTGTTTATGGATTTTCCCTGATGCATCAGATTATAAAAATAGATGCCTTGTGATAAGTCTTCTTTGTCTATTCTGATGGTACTTGCATTGATATTTTCTTGTGTTCGAACTAATGTACCCAATGAATTGTATATAGATAATTTAAGTTCGCTACTATACGACTGCGGGATTTCTAATAGGCCATAGTCACTGATAGGATTAGGGTATATTCCTTTAAATTGTTGTGATTGTTGTGAGGTGTTGCTTAGAATAATTTCATTGTCCCAATGCATAGCATAAAGTTTGCCTAAATTGTTATCAAATTCTAAACCATAGAAATTGTCATTCACATCCTCATAGTCCATTAAGACAGAGCTGACCAGGCTGCCATCAATTAAATTAAGAGTTACGATGAGTATTGCAGGTCCAAAGCCGTAACAATAAATATAGTATTGATTGGCTTCATCAATCGTTCCGGTACCATTGGGAAGACCGTTTGAAGTTTCTTGACCCAATGTTGTAACATTACCATTGGCAGGATTGATGGTAGCCAAAATAGTTTTTTGAGTACTTTCATTTCTCATAATTGCATATAAGGTTCCGGTACTATTGTCAAAAGACATATTTCTTATGCCGAAACCCGGAGGTGAATTTAAAGTCGGATTTGATATAACAGCCCCAGTGCTAGTGTTTATAGAGTAAAGTCTACCGGAATAGTCAAAAAATATATACCTGTGATTATTTTGATCATAAGCATAATAGTCTCCCTGATTCACATTCTCATTAGAGAATGGACTGCCTAAATAGGTTGTAGTACCGGTTGTATAATCTAAAGCGATAAGACTTTTATTAGTGGTTCCCCATTTAATAGCATACATAGTGTTGTTAGTATTGTCAAACTCAAAACCCATAGTGTTTGGAGCAGAGCAATTATATAAAGTAGCCCCGTTATCAACAGAAACGGAATATAATGAACTTCCAATACCCGTTATCAGATAGATACCTTGATTTCCAATGTAGCCACTTTCATCGGTCATAACCCAACTTAAGTTTGGAATTTGTGGACCAACCTTGGCATAGGCACCGGTTACCCTGTTGATTTCTACAACAAATTCGCCTTGTGCAAATGATGCATAACAAAAAAGAAAAAATAGTAAAGACAGTTTTGTTTTTAGTTTTTTCATTTCTTAACTAATTATAATTTTTACTTATTTGCTAAAGGCGTCTTTTATATTATTTATGATCCACATACATCTCGCTTCGCAGCGGGTTAATCGCTTTGGCATCGGTAAAGTCACGATGGATAATGTTAGGTAATTCCGGTAGTCGTTTGCCGCTGGCGATGATTTGGTTGATGGCTGCGTTTAATAACGGCTCGTCAACATTACCCAAAACACCTAGATTATCCAGATTTTCCGGTAATGAAAAAGTTGGCAAGATTCCGGCGGTATAATCGCCAAAATTATCTTTATTCACTATTTTCAAAACGATTGGCTGCATCGCATATTTGTGTGACGGATTCACATTTTGCTTGGCAAATGTCGGTGAGTCATATAAAGTCACCGAACCTACATTTTTTCCGGTTGTTACGTCACCAATTTGTACCACAGTCACATAAGGTTTCAGGCAATTGATTACCAATTCACTGGCAGAAGCCGAAGCTTTGGAGGTTAAAATATACACTTTGTTGAGGTTCAGGCTATTTAATCCACCAACGAATTTATTTTCCAGCGAACCAGGATTGTTTTCCTGAAAATAAGCTTGTGCTCTGGCATTCCATTGTTGTTTGGCAAAGGTTTGTCCGGTAAATTGTCCGGTGATCATGCTGGCCAATTTGGTTGCCGTTGTCACAGAACCACCCGAATTATAACGTAAATCAAGTACCAAATCGGTTACGTTTTGGGAAATAAAATTTCCAAAAGCAGTGTTCAGTTGGCTATCATAACTGCTGTAAAAACCATTGTACATCAAATAACCAATATTGTGTGTGCCTTGGGTAATTACGGTATTTAAAAAAATAGGATTTTCTGCCAAAGCGGTTTTGGTTAAGGTTACCGATTGCCCGTTTGGCGTAATCGTAACAAAATCGTTGCTGTCAATACTGTAATCAGCCAAATTAACGGTATAGGTTTCATTGCTGCCAAATACCAATGCGCGATAATTACTATCATTTAGCGGAATTCCATCAATAGCATAAAAAACATCACCACGATGAATGTCTTTGGTTGCCGCGTCTGAGCCGGGAATAATGTACCTCACCCAACCAAATATGTCGGTGGTTGCATTGATATGCTTTAAGCCAAAATCCATTCCGTTATTCAGTGTATTGCCCGAAAGTACGCCTTCGAGTACATCATAATCGCTGTAAATCACACTAAATCTATCAGTAGCCGCATCAGTTCTGAGCGAATTAAAGAAATCTCCAGGATTGGTATATGATTGTAAAAAGGAATAATACTGGCCTGGATTATCATCTTTGCTGTTGGCTAAATTAGGAACATCGGCTTGCCACAGATAATATAAATTCATGCCTTTCCAGATAAAATCATTGATGACAAGATTATTGGGTACCGGATTGTCGTCATTGTCTTCACAACCAAAAGGAAGCACAAGCAACAATAGGAATAATGAGGTTAATACATATTTCTTCATAGCAGGTTTTATTTAATAAACGTAAATTTACTAAGTTTAGATTAATATTTGTAATTTGTTTGTAACAAATAAAATTGTGGCTCGTCTTGACCATATAACCACTAACCATGCGTTGTTTCAATGAACCAAAAAGAGTTTATGCTATTGGTGAATCCTTTTAAGGATAAAGTCTTTCGAATGGCGAAGCGATTACTCGTGAGCACGGAAGAAGCCGAAGATGCAACGCAGGAAGTTTTGGTGAAATTGTGGAATAAGAACGAAAGTTTAGACGACTATAAAAGTGTGGAAGCCGTAGCAATGACAATGACCAAAAATTATTGTTTGGACCAATTGAAATCAAAGCGTGCGAGTAATATGAAAATTGTGCACAACAACTTTACCGATAGGGAAGCGGGTTTGCAACAAAAAGTAGAAGACAGAGACACTTGGAATTGGGTTGAAAAAATAATGAACGACCTGCCTGAACAGCAAAAACTGATTGTTCAAATGCGCGACATTGAAGAAATGGAATTTGAGGAAATAGGCAGGATATTAGATATGAATGAGCCTGCGATACGTACGGCTTTGTCAAGAGCAAGAAAAACGATAAGAGAAACCATGATAAAAACACATCATTATGGCATTGGATAGAATAGAAAATTTATTAGAAAAATACTTCGAAGCAAAAACCACTATAGCCGAAGAGAAAGAGTTAAAGGCCTACTTTTCTTCAGAGCATGTTGCTCCGCCTTTAGAGCAATACAAGCCTATATTTGGTTTTGCGACTCAAGCAAAACAGGAACAGTTTACCGCAACGATTCCATTAAAAACTAAGAAACGCTCAAGCGTAGTTTGGTTATCGGTTGCCGCTTCTGTGGTCGTGATGCTTGGCGTAGCTTTATTTACTTTCAATCAACCAACTGAATCAGAAGATTTGGGTACGTATGATGATCCTGAAGTGGCGTTCAGAGAAACGCAAAAAGCCCTGGCTTTGATTTCAGAAAGCGTAAATGAAGGCTTAGGAAGTATGGAATATATTAATGAATACGAACAATCAAAAAACAAAGTTTTTAAATAAAAAAATAAAGAAATCATGAAGAAATTAATTTTAAGCATAGTATTGGTATTGGCTTCAAACAGCATTTTTGCCCAGACTGTTTTCGATAAATTCGAAGATCAGGAGAAGATTAAGGCCGTAATTGTCAATAAGAAAATGTTTTCGCTGTTGAGTAAAATGAAAGTGGAAGACAAGGAAACGCAACAATACGTTGACCTTATAAAGAAACTGGATAACCTTAAGGTGTTTGTTACGACCAGTGATTTAAAGGCTGGTGAAATGAAATCCACAGCAGATAAATATTTGAAAACGGCTGCTTTAGAAGAGCTGATGCGTGTTAACGAAGGCGGAAAAAGTGTCAAAATCTATGTGAAATCGGGTTCGTCTGATTCTCAGGTTAAAGAGTTGTTGATGTTTATTGACGGCAGCGGAAAAGATGAGACGGTTTTGATGTCACTAACCGGAGATTTCGACCTGAATGAGCTTTCGGTTTTGACCGATAAAATGAAATTGCCTGGTGGCGATGATTTGAAAAAAGCTTCAAAAGGGCCAAAAGGGCCAAAAGGGCCGAAAGGATCAAAATAACAGCGCCATGAAATCGAAGATTCACGAATACAAAATAAACAATAATAAAGTTGTGAGTAAATCAACCATTTTCATCGCCGTATTGGCCTCAATGTTATTGATGGGTTGTAATAACGAACCAAGCCTTCAAAAGTATTTTGTAGAGAATTCTGAAAAGAAAGAATTTGTCGCTTTGGACGTTTCCCCGAGTATCATCAATGTGGACAAAACCAAATTGACACCTGAGCAAAAAACCGCTTTGGAATCATTTGATAAAATGAACATCCTGGCGTTTAAAAAAGATGATAAAAACGCTGCCCAATACGAAGTTGAGAGCCAGAAAGTATCCAAAATATTAAAAAGACAGGAATACCAGCAACTGATGAAAATTGGCGAAGGAAATGATGCCGCATCGATTAGTTTCGTGGGTGATGAAGATAACATAGATGAGTTTATTTTATTTGCCAAAAAAGAAGACAATGGTTTTGCCGTGGTTCGAATCTTAGGCGATGACATGAATCCGAATAATATCATGAACATGCTTTCCATTCTGAAAACTGCCAATATTGATATGGCACAACTAAAGCCCCTGGAAGGTTTGATTAAATAAAATTTATTGAGGTTAATTGGAAAAGCCCAGAACAATGTTCTGGGCTTTTTTTATTAATAATTTTAAAAGACTCATTTTTACTACAATTTTTTACTAATTTGTATCCGAATAAACATCTCTAATTCTCTTTAATCCATGAAATATAAATCACTCCTTATCTTATTTTTATTAGGTTCGACCTATGTCTCTTATGCACAAAACATTACCGTAAAAGGTGTTGTGAAAGACCTGACCAACCTGCTGCCAATTCCCGGAGCCAATATTGGTACGCTCAAAAGTAATTTCAGTACCATTTCCAATGATGAAGGTGCTTTTGAGTTTGTGCTGCCCAAAGTAACTGATACGCTGAAAATATCAGCCATGGGTTATAAAGACTTTAAGATTGCCCTGACCGCTATCAAGGATAATGAATTTTATCTGGAATCCAAAATCAATGATTTGGAGGAAGTCATTATTGTCAAAGGCGGCATGCAGGATTTGCTCGAACTGATTATTGAGACTTCCAAGGAAAAGTTTACCACACCGATTGTAATGAACAGTTATTTCCGTGAATTTGTTAGGGTTAATGACCGATTTACGAAGTTCTCTGATGGTGAACTGGATTATTTGCTCAACCACCACAACAAAAAATTGGTTTCCGATTTGAATGTAAAGCAGGCAAGGGCTTATAAAATTCCCAAAATGGAAGAAGATGGGAACGAAAGCGTTTTTGATGATATTAAAAGTGCTTTTAATATTGATGAGCTTCCCGGGAATGTTGATAATTTCAGATTTTTGGAAAGAACGATTCTCAAGAACAAAGATTTTAAGAAGTATGAGTTTATTTTAAAATCAAAAAAAGATGGGGATGGAAATGAAATGATGACCTTATATTTCAATCCGATTGATAGTGTTGAAGAGCATTTGTTCAAAGGTTTTGTTACCTATGACCCAAAGACTAACTTGATTTATTCGGTTTCATTTCAAAAAGATGCGGCAAAGATTAAGTATGCCAACGATATCAATCTTTTGTTGTTCCGATTCACGATTTTGGAAAATGATGTCAAAGCCAATTATAAGATGAGTAACGGGAGTTATGTGATGAGTAATCTTTCGGTTGGTTTCAAGTTCAATGTCAAAAAGAAAAACAAGTTTGATGATAATATCGAATTGAAAATGGATATGGTAGTGACTAATTTTACCAAAGACACCAGCGGTTTTGATTTAAAGAAAGTGTATGAAGGCAAATCTTTGTTTGAGTTTGGCACCCATTTCACCACACCGTTCTGGAAAAACAATAATGCGATACTGTTGACTGATAAAGAAGAAAAAATCATTCGGGATTTAGAAGCAAAGTCACAACCATAAAAAAAGTCCCGATTCAATCGGGACTTTTTATTTCTTAAAATATTTAAACGGAACAACGAGCATTCCAAAGCATTCTCCGTGTTCTTTGCCCAAATGTTTGTGGTGCATTTTATGGGCTCGTCTCACAGCTCTAGCGTAGCGATTGTTCGCATTTCGGAACAATTTAAAACGTTGATGGATGAAAATATCATGAACCGTAAAATAAGCCAAACCATAAGCGAAAATGCCTAATCCGATAGCCAATCCGATTTCGAGTATGTCATTTTGCCAAAGCAAAAAGAAACCAATGCTGATTACGGCATAAAAAATAAAAAAAGCGTCATTGCGTTCAAACCAGGAATCGTGGTCTTTTTTATGGTGATCGGCGTGTAAATTCCAGAGAAAGCCATGCATAATGTATTTGTGGCTGAACCAAGCCATAAATTCCATGATGCAAAACGTAGCGATAAAAACAAATATATGTAGGAGCATGATATTTATAATAAGTTCAAACGGTAATTGACATAACATTTGGCCAAAAGCCCCAATTTTTCATAATCAGGTACGCGGATTCTGGTGTTTTTGATTTCCAATGAAGGCGTTTTTTTTAATTTGGATAACAACTTTTTGTAATACACATAAGCTGTATAAACACCAAATTTGGCTTCCAAAGGTAATTTTAAAATGCCTTCAAATCCAGCCTGAAAATCGGCTTCAATTTCTTTGATAATAGCATCTTTAGAACATTCATCCAGTTTTGATAAATCGGTATTCGGAAAATACGTTCGGTTCAAATCTTCATAATCGGCTTTCAGATCGCGAAGAAAATTCACTTTCTGAAACGCTGAGCCCAATCGCATGGCTGCTTCTTCGAGTTCACGAAATTTATTGCCATCCCCTCTCACAAACACTTTGAGACACATTAAGCCTACAACATCAGCAGAACCATAAATATACTCATTGTATTCTTCAAAAGATTTATAAACGGTTTTATGCAGGTCGAGTTTCATGCTTTTCATGAAATCATCAATCATGGTCTGCGGAATTCCATATTTGTGAACTGTATGCTGGAAAGAATTTAATATCGGATTCAGACTAATTTTATTGGCTAAAGCGCTGGCCAAATCCTTTTCAAACATTTCAAACAAAGCTTCTTTGTCGTAGTCGTGAAAGGTATCTACAATTTCGTCAGCAAAGCGGACAAACCCATAAATATTATAAATGTCCTGACGGATGCTTGGTGCCAACATCTTAACAGCAGCCGAAAATGAAGTGCTGTAGGCTTGAGTCACATTACGGCTGCAATCGAAGGATACGGTGTCAAAAATTGATTTCATATGCTGATGCTTATTGTTTTTATATTGGTCATATGTAATTCGCATATAACATTTTCAAATTTCTAGTATACTTTGCAATGCTCATTTCATAAAGATAGAATTACAGATTTTTTTGAATGAGTTCGGCAACGAGTTTTCCTGAAATAAGCGAAGGTGGAACGCCTGGTCCCGGAACGGTTAATTGTCCGGTAAAATAGAGATTCCCGACTTTCTTACTTTTCAGTTTGGGTCTTAAAAAAGCGGTTTGCATCAGGGTATTGGCTAACCCATAAGCATTCCCTTTATATGAATTATAGTCTTTGATAAAATCATTGATGCAAAAGGATTCCTTAAAAAGAATCTTGTCTTTTACGGTTTGTTGCGTCAGTTTTTCAAAGCGATTGATTATTTTATCAAAATACAGATTTCTTAGTTCAGGGGTGTCTTCCAAACCCGGAGCCAGCGGGATCAAAAAGATACCGGCTTCTTTACCTTCGGGTGCCGCATTGGTGTCGGTTTTTGAAGGGAAACTGGCATAAAATAAAGGATTTCTGGGCCATTTCGGATTGTCATAAATGTCTCTGGCATGCGTATCAAAATCAACATCAAAGAACAAAGAATGGTGCTCTGTATTCTCAATTTTCTTGTCAAAACCCACATAGAATAGGAGCGAAGAAGGTGCAAAAGTTTTCTTCTCCCAATACTTTTCAGAATAGGCTCTGTATTTTTCGTCCAGTAAAGTTTCCGAATGGTGGTAATCGGCGCCACTCAAAATGATGTCGCCATTTATTATTTTTCCATTCACTACGATTGCTTTGGCCATACCGTTTTCGACTATAATTTTTTCAATGTTCGCTTGGGTATGAATGACAACGCCTAACTCTTTAGCCAGTTTTTCCATGGCTAAAATCACGCTATACATACCGTTTTTAGGATGCCAGGTACCCAAACCAAAATCGGCAAAATTCATAAAACTATAGAATGATGGCGTGTCTGAAGGTTTGGCTCCAAGAAAAAGTACGGGAAATTCGAGTATTTGGATTAGCTTAGTGTTGTTAAATTGTCTGCGGATGTCTTTGGAGATGTTGCCAAAAAACTGATTGACCTTTTTTGCAGTTTCCAAAGTGACCAATTCTAAAGGAGAAACTCCCGGGCGATAGACCAAATCTTTGATGGCAATGTCATAATTGCTTTGTGCTTCTTTCATGAATGCCCTCAGTTTTTGACCGCTGCCTTTTTCAACAGATTCAAAGGTGTCTATAATTTCCTGAAGATTATCGGCGATGGTTATGAACTCTTTTACCCCAAAATACACCTGATAAGCCGGAGAAAGTTTGATGAGCTCATAATAATCGGAAGGTTTTTTGCCAAAGTCTGAGAAAAAGCGTTCAAAAACATCGGGCATCCAATACCAGGTTGGGCCAATGTCAAAAGTAAATCCGTCTTTTTTGAGTTGGCGCGCTCTTCCGCCTATGGTTGCATTTTTTTCATAGACCGTTACCTCATGTCCTTGCTGGGCTAAATAGCACGAAGCAGCCAATGAGGAAAATCCGGAGCCGATTATTTTGATTTGTTTTTTCATATTGTTTAACAAAAATACAAAAAAGTTAAACAATAAAATATTTTTTAACTTATAAATAATCCACTAATTCTTTGATTGAATTAAATGTAGTGGTTTTTTCGGTAATTAATTTGGAATCTATATTTGCGATCATTCGCCCTATAAGGTATAAATTCGATGATTCTTCAAGAATTTCCTGTTTTAAATTTTTGATGTAATTATTGATTTCGGATTTATTAGGCTCAACCGTTGTGTAACAAATATAAGTAATGTTGTCAAAGTGCTTTTTCATGTCTTTTAAGCTTTCAATCGGCACGCTTTCTCCCAAATAGACTGTTTTGTAGCCAAGGCTTAAAATCTCATAGTTTAAATACATCAATCCCAATTCATGAATTTCATTCATAGGAAGATACAAGACGAAAACCCTGTCTAACCGCGTTGGTTCTTTTATTTGAACTTGTTCTGTATTAGTTAATATTTTTTGTTTAATAAGGTAAGAGATAAAATGTTCGTGCGCCGGTGTTATAGTATCTGTTTGCCAAAGCATCCCAATTTCGTTGATTAAAGGGATAAAGACTTCATAAAAAATCTCTCTAAACGATTTTTCGGAAAGCAGTTTATTATAAGTGGAAAAGAAAAGTGTTTGATCAAAATTCATCATGGCCATTTTAAACGAACTTATCGCATGATGCTTGGCGCTTTTTTCAGAAATGATTTCGTTGACCAGTTGCGGAATTCTTTCTGTTGAAAGTTTGGATATTTTTGAAATTTTATAACCGTAGTTGTGTAATAGTGTAATGTTTAAAAGCTTCTGTAGGTTGGTTAAATCATACATTCGAATATTGGTTTCGGTGCGCATAGGTTCAAGTACGCTGTATCTCTTCTCCCATATTCTAATGGTATGCGCTTTAATTCCTGAAAGGTTTTCCAAATCTTTTATGCTAAAGACACTCTTAACGTTGTTCATCTTTTATATGAATTAGTTAAACAAAATTAATCAAATATGTTTAGGAATGACTTTTTTGGATATAAACTTTTAAAAAATGATTCAATTCAACTGATTTTACTCTGGTAAAAATATAGATTGAATTCGTTCTTTCCACGAAGCTCCGCTTTGAATAATAGGGATTTTGCTTCGCAAGTTCCCACAAAGCTCCGCTTTGAGAATCAAAAAAGGAGAAAAATACTGAAGCAAGCTTCCTATTTTTCTCCAATTTTTTGATTCATTCGTGACCACGATGGGATTCGAACCCACACGTCCTTTCGAACACCACCCCCTCAAGATGGCAAGTCTACCAATTTCTCCACGTGGCCTAAAACAAAAAAAGTCAAACAATGCTGTTCGACTTTTTGTGACCCGACTGGGGCTCGAACCCAGGACCCCAACATTAAAAGTGTTGTGCTCTACCAACTGAGCTATCGAGTCTTTAGCATCAAAAGAAAGAAAAATTGTGACCCGACTGGGGCTCGAACCCAGGACCCCAACATTAAAAGTGTTGTGCTCTACCAACTGAGCTATCGAGTCTATTTTCATTTCTTGAATGCGGGTGCAAATATAAGGCCTTATTATTTATATTTCAAAGCAATTTTATTATAAATTTGGCTTTTTTTAATGAGAGGTCTTAATGGCTTAATTTATAAGGTTTTATTGCGATGCAGAAAATTATTTTAGTGGGGTATATGGCCGTTGGAAAGACAACTATTGGTAAAATCTTGGCTGAAAAACTGCAGATGAAATGGTTGGATTTGGATAAAATAATTGAAAGTGAAGCAAAATTATCTGTTCCCGAGATTTTTAAGCAGAAAGGCGAAATCTATTTCAGAAAGCAGGAACACACAGCATTAAAAAAACTGCTTGATAATGGCGAAAGCCTTATAATCAGTACTGGTGGCGGAACACCATGCTATTCCAACAATCATTTATTGCTTAATGGAGATAAGGTGAAATCAATCTATCTGAAAGCTTCTATTGAAGTGTTATTTGACAGGCTTAAAAATAACGATGGGGAAAGACCTTTGGTGGCCAATCAATCAGAAGTCGAACTCAAGGAATTTATTGCCAAAAACTTATTCGATCGAAGTTATTACTACAATCAGGCAACGGTTAAGATTGATACCGATGGCAAAACACCAGTCAAAATAGTCGACGAAATCTTAGCCTTGTTAGACTAAATAGGCATAGTTATTATTTTTCTCAAACACTACATGAACGTGTTCTTTTGATGAAGTAGAAAGGGAAATACCTTTAAAATCTGCTTTTACCGGAAATTTTTTGTGATTTCTGTCAATCAGAACGACGGTTTTGAACTTTTTAATTGGCACTTCTAAAAAATGTTTTACGCCATAAACCAGTGTTGTTCCCGAGTTTAGGACATCATCAACTAATATTAAATTCTTGTTGCTGTAGGTTTCTTTTGGGATTGAAGTCGTAATCGGATTGAAAGGGTTTTGTTTGTCAATTTTTACCTCGCATAAAACAATATTGATCGTTGAAATATTTTTTAAAACAACACTTATTTTTTCGGCTAAAATATATCCGTTATTGGCAATTCCTGCCAATACAATTTCCTCTTCATCAGCAAAGGTTTCGTATATCTGATAAGCGATGCGTCTGATTTTGTGCTCTATTTCCTGATGGTTAAGTATGATATTTTGCCCCATGGTATTATTTTTTTCAAAGATAGAAAACACTTTGTTTTTTATTGATTTTATTTAAACAATTATGTGGCATTATCATTTGTCTTGTTTTTTTGCCTTTTTTTTGGCACTAACTGATTTGTTTTAAGTGATTTTTTTTGTAAATTGTAGTGATAATTTGATGTTAATTGAAAGAAATCCATTAGAACTATAAGAATATTATGCTTATAAAATGGTGAAACAGCGGTACTTTTTAACATTTTGACGATTTATTTCAAAAATTATTTTTTTAAACTTTTTATTTTAAACTTTTCGTATAAATTTACCGATTCGGAATTTCAGTTTTTTACATTTTAAACATTTAAGATACAAACATTTAAAGTGTAAAATTGTGTTTCAATAAGCCTTGAGTCAAAACATATATATGAATACCACGCTGAACAAAGAAAATCTATGCTCTGTAAAAAGAATTTTGCCTGTTTTTTTTACAGCAGTACTTTTTATTTTTATTTCTCAACGCGGTTATTCACAGGTTAGTACCTATAGTTTTAGCGAATCAAGCTCAACCTACACTGCGCTTACAACACCTTCTGTTGCTTATACAGCGCCATGGGATGACCATACTGCCGGTGCTGCATTTCAGGCACCTATCGGATTTAATTTTACTTATGATGGGATTGTTCAGACTCAGTGTTATATCAGTCCGAATGGTTTTATCTCATTTGGGGTCCAACCGGTTTCAAATACTTATCTTCCATTGAGCGTGGCAACTGTGTTTACTGCTGGCGGAACGATTAGTGCGCTTGGAATGGACTTAATATCATCCACAGACAATATAACTTATAAAACGCTTGGAAGCTCGCCTAACAGAATTTTTGTAGTGCAATGGACCAATGCGGCCAGAAAATCAATTACCGGAAATTTCAATTTCCAAATCAGATTGGTAGAAACTACTGACGTAATTGAACTTTCTTATGGTGCCTGTGCTCCTGATAATGCTACAGTTTTAAACACCCAGGTTGGTATACGAGGAGATAGCAATGTCTTTTTACAGGGTGATGTTCAGAACCGTCTGCAAACAGGAACCAATACAAATGTTCCATGGCTTGGTAAAACCGTTACCGGTACAGCCAATTCAAGTACGGCAAGAACCAGTTTGACAGAGTATCCGAATAACGGACTTAAATATACTTTTACACCCTCTGCAACATGTACTACTCCTACAGGAGTTCCTTCCGGTCTTGTAGTAGGAAGTACCAGTGTCAGCAATTCTTCATTTGTTGGAAACAGCTTTACTGCTGCGAGTCCTGCACCGTCTAATTATTTGGTTGTCAGAAGCACGACTAACGTTGCGCCAACCAGTGCTGATATTGTTAATGGGACATATTGGGCTGCTACCAATGTGATTTCAGGGACCTATACCGTAATCAGTGCGAGTAATGCTACTATGTTTACGCAAACTTCCCTGGCGTCAAACACCACTTATTACTATTGGGTAATTCCTTATAATTCAGGTTGTCTTGGAGGACCGGTTTACAATTTGGCCACCATGATTTCCACTTCAAAAACAACTTGTATCGATCCACCATCCGGTGTGTCTGCTTCAACGGTTGAAGGAAATTCTTTTACAGCTTCATGGACAGCAGTTACGGGTGCAACAGATTATCTTATAGATGTTTCCACAAACAATACTTTTACAGCAATACTTCCGGCTTACACAGGCCTTTCAATGGGCAATGTGACCAGTTTTGTTGTTTCAGGTTTAAGTCCGATTACGACTTATTACTTTAGGGTTCGGGCTATTGGAATTAACTGTAACCTTAATAGTGCAACGGTAACGGTGACTACGACTTGTGGTGCGTTTCCAATTCCTTATTTCCAAAATTTTGATACTACTGCAATCAATACGGTTCCAACTTGTTTTACCATATCAGATGATAATACAGATGCGGTAATCTGGAAAGTACAAAATACTTTGGCTGCTTCAACGCCAAACTCATTCCATTTGGTAACCAATACGGCGACGGATACCAATGATTGGTTTTTTACGCCGGGATTGAATTTAACAGCAGGAGTAACCTATCGATTAAAATTCAAGTACAATACTTTAAGTGCAGGATCTTTTGCCGAAAACCTGAGAGTTCGTTTAGGTACCGGAGCATCGGAAGCCAATATGAATAATACTATCCTGGATTTATCCAGTATCATTAATACCGTTTATCAAACAGCCACTGTCGATTTTACGCCGGTAACCAATAGTGTTTTTTATCTAGGGTTTCAAGGATATAGTTTTGCCAATCAAAGTAAAATAATGATTGATGATATTAGTGTTATTGTATCGCCAACTTGTTTTGAGCCAGCGAATCTTGTGGTGACTACTGTCGGTAGCACCACGGCAGGCATCACTTGGGAAGCCTCATCGCCTGAACCTGATAATGGTTACGAATATTATGTAAGCACTTCTAATACCACACCTGGTTTTTCAGTAACACCAACAGGAACTGTTGGCTTTGGCATTACTACAGCCACTATTACAGGATTGACTCCTGCGACATTATATTATGTATGGGTTCGTGGTAAATGCCTTGGAACGGACAGAAGTGTCTGGAGTAATATTGAAGCATTTAGTACAGATTGTGCAGCGTCAATATCATTGAGTGTTACCAATGGAACGCTTTGTGGTGGAGGTTCTACCACTTTGCAGGCCATAGGAGCTTCAGGTTCAACAATAGAATGGTATTCAGATGCAGCCGGGACAACGTTGGTTGGAACCGGAAATAATTTTGTTACACCAACATTGTCTTCAACCACTACTTATTATGCACAATCGAGAGCACCGGGAGGATTGGTTCCGGTTGGGCCGATATCTCCGTTATTACAAGGTGGTGCATTAGGGGTTCAGACAACATCAACCTTTGTTAGTTTTTCGGTTACTACCGCGACTACATTACAATCTTTTGATATTTATCCAATGGTTTCCGGTCAGAGCGGAACCCTGGTTTTCAGGAATAGCTCTAATGTTCAAATTGCGTCCTATCCTTACGTTACGAGTGTAGCCGGAGGAAATACAGCGCAAACTATTACTTTTGCATTAGATTTGACAGTAGGAAATTATTTTGTTTACTTTCAAACACTACCGGCAGCCGGTATAATCTCCAACATTGACAGTGCTTCTTATCCTTATACCTCTACCATTGCCAATGTTACAGGAAATGGTTTTGACAGTACTTTTTATCTCTATGCTTATAACTGGAAGTTTTCCAATATTTGTCGCTCTCTGTTAACACCGGTAACGGCTACTGTTACTGCCGCTCCGGCCATTTCATTTAGCGGATCATCAACAACCATTTGTCAAAACGATGTTACCGGATTGGTAACAATAACTGGTGCGTCTTCCTATAACTTATTTAGCTGGAATACTACCGTAGGGCTTTCAGGCTCAATTGCTGCAGGATATACTTTTGCACCAACTACCACCACCACATATTCCTTGACCGCTTCACAATCGTCGGGAGGATTATGTACTTCAGTCATTTCATATACGGTAACGGTAAAACCGGAACCGCCAGCGGTGAGTATAGTTCCAGCTACAGCAACTATTTGCCAAGGAAGCATACAACTGTTAAGTGCCAGTTTAGCTGCCGCAACTCCGGTTATTATTTTTAACGAGAATTTCAATGCGGCAACCAATAACTGGATCAAAACCAATCTTTCAACAGGTGGAATCATTGCCAATTCGGCATGGACATTGAGAACAAGTCCTTATGCTTATGCCAGTTCCTATTGGACTTTTAACGCAAGCAGCAATGATGCCTCACAATTTTATATGACTAATTCTGATGCTCAGGGAAGTCCGGGAACCAATAGAACGATAACTTATTTAGAATCGCCTTCTATCAGTTTGGTAGGTTATACTTCTGCCTCTTTGAATTTTTATCATTATTTGAGGTATATCGGAGGAAATAAAGCCAGAGTGGAAGTGTCCATTGACAATGGAGCCAATTGGGCAATATTAACCAGTTTCCTGGCCACTCAAGGTACAGCATCTGCTTTTTCCAATGCTACAGTTAGCATGAATAGTTATGTGGGTAATTCGAATGTGAAGATTAGGTTCTTATATGATGCAACCTGGGATTACGGTTGGGCGGTTGACAATGTGAAAATTACGGGAAGTCTCGCGGTAGAAGTTAGTTGGGCACCACCAACCGGTTTGTATTTTGATTCTACTGCAGCTACGCAATATATCAGTGGTACACCAACAGGTGTCATTTATGCAAAACCAGATGCTACAACTGTTTATACCGGTACTGTAGTAGGAGCCAATGGCTGTTCAACAAGCGGCACAACAACCATTACAGTTTCGCCAACACCAACTCTTGGAACACTATCGAGTACACAATTGCTTTGTGGTAATACGACAGCAAGTGATCTGACATTAGTTGGTTCATCCGGAACAATAGTGCGTTGGGAATATGCTACTGATTCAGCATTTACAACTGGTTTGACTACTATCGCCAATACCACAGCAACCTTAACTTCAGCAGCAATAGGTACTTTCTCAGGTGTGCGATATTATCGTGTTGTACTTCAAAGTGGAAGTTGTCCGGTGGTTTATACCAATTCGGTTTCCATTAGTTTCCCATCAACCACATGGAACGGTTCGTCATGGAATAATGGTTTGCCATCATCAAGCATCAAAGTAATATTCGCCGGTAATTATTCTTCTACGGCAAGTATTGATGCTTGTTCTGTTGAGGTGCAATCCGGAACGGTAAACTTTAATTCGGGACACACTTTAACCGTTCAAAATGACGTAAGGGTTATTGGAGGTTCGCTTACTTTCCAGAATAATGCCAGTTTAGTTCAGGTGAATACGACCCTTAATTCGGTGCCAATTACAAACACTGGAAACATTACCTATAAAAGAACCAGTACGCCAATTAAGATTTATGACTATATCTATTGGTCATCACCGGTAAGTGGTCAAACGTTATTGAATTTTTCTCCTAATTCGCCATTGTTCTTCTATTTTGATTCTGCAGCAGGGAATTGGGCTTATGCCAATACATCAACGCCAATGGTAGCCGGAAAAGGATACCTTGTCAGAACACCTGAAGTGGCACCATTTAATGAAGTGACACCAAATGTTTATGCAGGTTCATTTGTTGGAGTGCCTCATACAGGAAATATATCGATCCCGGTTGTTGGTGGAGCAAATCAGTTTAACTTGTTCGGAAATCCATATCCAAGTGCTTTGAGTGCCAATGCCTTTTTATCGGATGCCAACAATGTACCGTTGATTGATGCCACTATTTATTTATGGACACACAACACGCCAATCACAGCCGGAAATTATACCACGAATGATTATGCGTTGTACAATTATGCCGGTGGCGTAGGAACCGGATCCAGCTCAGTGAATTCAGGTTTGAATAACAGTATTCCAAATGGTAAAATAGCTTCAGGACAAGGATTCTTTGTTAAAGGTTTGTCTTCAGGAAATTTATCCTTTAAAAACAGCATGCGATTGGCCGGTAACAATGATCAGTTCTTTAGAATGAGTAATCCACCGGCGAATATGACTTCTTCATTTGATGATTTGGAGCGCCACCGTTTTTGGCTCGATATTTCCAATGCTGATGGTGGTTTCAAACAAATGTTGATTGCTTATATCCAAAATGCGACCAATACAGGACTAGATCGTGGATTTGATGGCGAAATGGTTGATGTTGGTAACGCAGTAACTTTCTATGTGTTGCAGGAAGATAAGAAATTGTCTATTCAGGGACGGGCATTGCCTTTTAATGAAAATGATGTTATTCCGATAGGATATAAATCAATTGAAGCATCTACTTACCAAATAAAACTGTCTAACTTTGATGGTTTGTTTGAATCCCAAAAGGTTTACATTGAAGATACTCTTTTGAATATGGTACACGATTTGACCCAAGGCGATTATACTTTTGTTACCGAAGCCGGTACTTTTGACAGCCGTTTCAATATTATATTTACCAACAATGCTTTAGGTATTGAAAACCCCGTATTGACAGCCAATCAGATAGTTATCTATAAAAACAACGACAACAACTTTGTGATTTCAACCGGAGACTTTGTAATGGAATCGGTGAAAGTATTTGATATCAGAGGTCGTTTGCTGATAGAGAGAAAAGATATCAACGCAACACAAACTACAGTGAGCGGCGGATTGGCCAACGAAGTGCTATTGATTCAAATTACAACCACTGATGGAGTGACAGTGACCAAGAAAGTAATTCGATAAGTCTTCCAATTTTATAAGTTTAGTTTCCTGGTGCAATAATTCTTTTGGCAGTGCCCAAACTCCTTTTTTCATTTAAGGGAATGCCTTCGGAAACTGTGAGAATCCTTCTATTAGCCGCTAGAATTTTTCTGATAGCGGATAAGTTCTTGCTGTTTTGCGACAATATCAAAAAAGCCATTAATTTTTTTCGATTTTAACAAAATTGCTTTCTTTCACCTATACAGCGCTACAACATTTGTAATCAATGCCTTAAATTTATGTTTCCAAAAGTGTGAGGTTTTTACATAAAATGCTGATTAAAAGCCAAAAACTATAACAACTTATTAACAATTCTTGTAAAGTATTGACAATTTGTTAATTTAGCGCACCCGAAAATACCAAAATTCATTAAGTTTGAGCAGGTTATTGTAGTCAATACGCTCACAGAATGTACTACTTTTACTATCATTTAGAATGTGATTTTATCGACGAACGGTTGATGCTTCGGCATTGGTCGGAAACATTGGACAGTTTATCGAAAACAAATTATTTTTAGGTAAACAAACTGTTAAAAAAAAAGTTTAAAGATGTATTTTTAACATCATAACCATAGGGTAACATCGATTTGTCTGTTACTATATAACAAGAATGCCACACAACAAAACAAATAAACTATGAAACAAACTTTACTTAATGCCTCGGGTAATGTTCTTCGAACGAAAAAAACAATTTCATATCAATACCTGTTCCTACTACTTCTGGTATTTTTAGGAAGTAATTTCCAAAAAGCAACCGCACAGTGTATCGGACCTTACCAAGGTTTTGAGAGTGTGAATACTATTGCTGGTATGCAGGCAGCCGGATGGGTTTTTGCCGGAAGAAATGCGGCCAATACGGCTGATGATTTCTTTGTGGTGCAGACCGGAGCTGCTACGTGTAGGACCGGAAATAACGCGATACGCCATACCACGGCGACAAATAGTGTGAATGCTTCCGTAGCGTCACCGATTATCACGGCGCCGAGCACATTTTCTTTTTACATCAGAAAGTCGGGTACTACAACGGCTTACTCATTTGAGTTTTCGGATAATGGCGGAACCAACTGGTATGCCATTCCAAATGGAACTAATAATGTTACCGGGTTTTATAATACGATTTCCTTAACTGCAACTGTCCCGGCTTTACCTGCAGCTACTGGAGTCTCAGCAGCTTATTTGGTTACGGTTTCCGCTTCATTTCCAACAACAGCTGAAGGCTATCGTTTTAGAGTTGTGGATAACAGAGCAACAAGTACAGCTGGAAACATTCTTTTGGATGACTTTTCATGGACATCAGCTACATCGGCTTCAAATACTATAGTGGTTCCTGAATTAGGGGCAACAACTTCTTGTAATGCCATCACTGTTCCGGCGACGGGCAGTTTGACATTCTATGATCAGGGAGGTTCTTCAGATCGTTATAATGTTAGTCAAAATCAAACCTGGCAATTTGCTCCGGCGAATGCTACCGATAAAGTAAAAATCACCTTCCAGAATTCATTTGCTACCGATGCGAGTAGTAATATTACTGTTTACAATGGTAGTGGAACCGGTGGTACGGTTTTGTTGAATGCTTATACAAGCACAACCACTTTACCGGCTACTACAGTATATACTTCTACTGATGCTAATGGTTATATCACCATTCGGTTTGTCTCGGGTGCTACAACGCCACTTGCCGGTTTTGATATCAAAGTGGAATGTGTGGGTTGTGCGGCACCAAGTGGTTTAGCTTTTTCCGGGGGGAATGGTTTGTCACATGACACTGCTTATTTGACTTGGTCGGGTGCAGCAGCTAATTATGATATTTACCACAGTACTTCAAATACGGCTCCAACTTCGGGCACTACGCCAACAGCTACCAGCGGTACTACATCAGGAACCGTAACCGGTTTGTCAAGTTCGACACTTTATTATTTCTGGGTACGTTCTAATTGTGGTGCAGGCAGTACCAGTACCTGGCTTGGGCCAATCTCTTCAACAACTTTGTGTAGCCCGCAAAGTATTGTTTATTTAGAAAACTTTAATGGTTTAGTAGGTGGTGTTTTGCCTACCTGTACTGCTACCGATGGTGCGTTCCAATCGAATGCGACCAATGGTAATATATTCTCCAATGGAGTAGGAGACAGCTTCTTTAGTCAAGGGGTTACCTTAACTGCCGGTACTTTATACCGTATCAGTTATGACTATTCTACCAACTTAAACGGATATGCAAGTTTGGAGGTTTTGATTGGTCATCCTACCAATAACGTAGCAGCAACTGCTTCTAATATTTCACAATCGATTGCTTATAATGGTTTCTTTTCAGTAATTAACTCGAATATTGTTAACTATACACCATCAACAACAGGTACTTACTACTTGCGTTTCTTTGTGGATGACTTGGAGAACGGTTCGACACAATTGAACTTAGACAATATTAAAATAGAACTTGAAACTTGTTTGCCTCCAACTTATCCGGGAAGTCCGGTGAGTGGTGTAAATGATTTCGGGGCAACACTTTCGTGGAATGCACCGATAACCGGAACGCCATCTAATGGATATGCTTATTTTATTTCAACAAGCAATACGCCACCGGTATATACAGATTCAGGAACAGGTACATCGCCAACAAACGGTATTACTTTTTCTACTTTGTCTCCAAATACAACTTATTATGTTTGGGTTCGTGCTAATTGTGGTGGTCAAATCAGTATTTGGTCCACAACCTATGCTACTTTTACAACTACCAATATTACCACACCAACAACCATCAGAATATCTGATTTAACCACACCATATAATGTAACTTGTGGTGCCAATATCACTTTTACGGATAGTGGTGGTACTGCAGGAAATTATGTAAATAATGAAAGAACAGGTTTTCCTTCTTATGATCCATATTCCTATACTTTTATACCAACTACGCCTGGTGCTAAGTTGATGGTAATTTTCAACTCATTTGCCACAGAAAATAACTGGGATGGTTTAATGATTTACAGTGGAACTTCAGCAGCCGGTACTTTGATGCCTTCAGGAAGAGCCGCCGGATTTTTGCCACAGACTTGTCCGGCAGATGCCTGGTCAGGAACACAATCTCCGGGATCAATATTATCTACCGCAGCAGATGGTTCGTTAACTTTCCAATTCCGTTCAGACAGTTCTGTTATCAGTGCAGGTTGGACAGCATCCATTGTATGTATCTCTAACGTTCCTACTATTACCAGTTTTACACCAACAACCAACAACTGTGTAGCAGGGGTAAGTGTTGTTATTACAGGTACTAACTTTGTTGGGATAACCAACGTTACGATTGGAGGAGTTTCAGCTTCGTTTGTTGTAAACAGTTCTACACAAATTACAGCGACTTTACCGGTGAATGCTGTTACCGGAAAAATTAAAATTTTCACAGCACAGTTGTCTGTTACCAGTGCGGGTGATTTCACAGTGTTAGCACCACCGCCTACAACAACAGGTGTTACAATATGTACCGGAGGATCAGGAACCATTTCAAGTTCAACTTCATGTAACGGTTATTCAAATTCTGTTACTTCAATGCCGGGTAGCTGGGAAGTAGGAACAGATCCTGTGGCACCAAAACCTTTTGGTTCTGCCAATTCAACAACTTGTGGATTTACAGGTACAAACCATACTTATGATGCAATCTCATTCCAGGTAAGTGTTACCGGAACTTATGTTTTCCTAATGTCCAGTGGTACTGACTCTATGGGTTATATTACTACCGGAGCGTTTACGCCGGGAAGTTGTGCAACAGGTACGTTTGTTATCGGTGATGATGACTCGGGTCCTGGGGTAGAACCTCAAATGACCGTGCTTTTAACAGCAGGAGTTACTTATACAATATATTCTACTTTCTATTTTACCAGTACGTCAGGACCTTACACCTGGACTGTAACGCCACCATCAGGAGGAAGTGTATTGCTTTATGCAGCACAACAAATCCAATGGTATACGACTGCTTCAGGCGGTTCAGCATTACCGGTTACCGGAAGTCCTTTCAATCCGGTAGGAGTTGCCGGTTCAGGATTAGTTGATACCAATACTCCCGGAACTTGGACTTATTATGCTGCTTGTTCTTCAAATTCAACTTGTAGAACGGCTACGACTTTTGTTATTAGCGGTGCCGTTGCAGGGACAGCTTCGAGTGATCAAAATGTTTGTTCAGGTTTGGCAGCTAATTTGACTTTGACCGGATATACCGGTACGATAGTCAAGTGGCAATATGCTAATGATTTAGCTTTTACTGCAGGAGTAACAGATATAGCTGCGAGTGGGGCAACACCTTTAACTTCAGCGCAAATCGGAACTTTTACAGGTACTCGTTACTTCAGAGCAGTGGTGAATTTGGCAGGTTGTACAGATGTGTATTCAAATGTTATTACCATTACTTTCAACAAAGCTATTTGGAATGGTTCAGCCTGGTCAAACGGGACAGGACCAACCAATTTGATAGGTGCTGATTTCCAAGGGAACTTTACTTCTTCGGTTCATGCAAGTGCTACTTCAGGAAATTTATCTACCTGTAGTGTAACCGTTACCAGTGGTAATGTCTTATTTGATGTTGGAACTTTAACGGTTCAAAATGCTGTTGCAGTTGCAGGAGGAACTTTAACGTTCGGAAATAATGCGAGTTTGTATCAGGTTGTTGACGTTGCCAATGCACCGGGTGTTTATTCAGGAGGCAACACAGGAAATATCAGCTATAGCAGAACAACAACTCCTGTTCGTCAATTTGATTATACTTATTGGTCGACACCGGTTAACCCTCAGACTTTAGTGGATGTTTCTCCGAATACACCATTTGATCATTATTATTATTATGATGCGAGCATCAATAACTGGCAGTATATTGCTTCAAACAATTTAATGAGTGTTGGAAAAGGATACATTATCCGTGCACCATATAATTATGATATCGTTAATCCGGCTACTTATACAGCTACTTTTATTGGTACACCAAATAATGGAACCATCACTACGCCAATTGTGGGTGGAGCAGCACAAATGAACTTAATTGGTAATCCATATTCGAGTTCATTATCAGCCAGTGCTTTCATAACAGACCCAGCGAATACCAATGTAAACGGAACGCTTTATTTCTGGACACACAATACGCCATTAGATGGTTCATACCAGTATACAGGTAGTGATTACGCGATTTACAATTTAGTGGGAGGAACTACTGCAGCTACTAACCCGATGATTGGAGCTGGCGGAAGTAATCAAGTGCCATTAGGATATATTGCGTCTGGACAAGGATTCTTTATTAAAGGATTCTCAAACGGAACAGCAACATTCAAAAACAGTATGCGTGCAGCAGGAAATAACAGTCAGTTCTACAGATTGTCTCCTTATGCGAATACTAGTGCCAGTGCAGAGTTGTCTTTGGAAAAACACAGATATTGGTTAGATATTAGCAATACCGAAGGTGCTTTCAAACAAGCTCTAATTGGATACGTTGAAACAGCTACCAATGGAATTGATCGTCTTTTCGATGGTGACATGGTAGATGTTGGAAATGTAATTCAGCTTTATACAATGGTTGAGAATACCAAGTTGAGCATCCAGGGAAAACCATTGGCATTTGATGTAAATGAAACCATTCCGTTAGGATATAAATCAACGATTGATGGTACTTATACTGTTAAGCTTTCTGACTTTGACGGATTGTTTGTATCACAAGATATTTATTTAGAAGATAAACTATTAAACGTAATACACAATTTAAAAGTGTCACCGTATACTTTTGCTACTGTGAGTGGTACATTCGAAGAGCGTTTTGTATTGCGTTATACAACTGAAGCGTTGGGTACAAATAACCCGGTATTTAATGAAAATACGGTGGTGCTTTACCAAAATAATTCAGGATTACATATCAACTCGGGTACTGAGAATATGAAAAATGTAACCATTTTTGATGTCAGAGGCCGAGAAATTGCTTCCCAAAAGCAAATAGGAGACACTGTCACAGTGTTTGCAACATTACCTACTACACAACAAGTATTGCTTGTTAAAATTGAAGGAGAAAACGGTGGAATAGTAACCAAAAAAGTGGTTCGTTAACATCGAAGTTATAGATACCTAACTGTTTTATAATGAATGGTTAGGTATTTTATTTTCCTCACGTCTTTTATTCTTTTATTGGTCTTTTCTTTTTCTGTAAGAAAAAAGAAAGTCATCGTTTTGTTTGAGCGATGATTAGTCACCTTTAATCGAATAAGGATGCTATTGTTTCACATTTATTTAACAATTTATATACATTCACATTTCTTATTAACCCAATTTTATAATTATGATTAACAACTACACTAACTTGAGTTCACGTTCGCGAACCTGGCTCAAAAAACTGTCGCAGGAAGTGGTTGGGCTATCGCCTAATCCCACGCGAAGTTTTGTTCAAACAGGCATGATGTGTGTGCTGTTATTATCTTTTTTAGTTTCCTTTGGACACAATCCGTCCGTTGGGATAACTAATTCAGGTAAAGACAAAAAGGCAAGTGCAACAAGTGTTGTTACTCCGGTAACGACTTGTCCTAATGCAATTCCTTTAAGTGCTGCATCTTTACCCATAACTAACCAAGCGTTGGTTTGTGGAACAACAGATGATTTGAATGCTACAAATGTACCGACGGTTTGTGGTGCTGCGTCTAACTTTTATAAAGGAGGTTTTGAATCCCTTTATACTTTGACGCCAACAACTACCGGAGTACACATTATTTCGATTGCAGGTCAATCCTGGACCGGTATCTTTGTTTACCAAGGATGTCCCACTTCAGGAGGAACTTGTGTTGATGCAGTAAGTAGCAGTGCAACTTCTAAAAGTCTTAGTGTTACTTTGACTGCTGGGGTTGAGTATTTTATTTGGTTTGATACCTGGCCTTCACCGGCTAGTCCATGTCCGGGTACTTTTTCTATTTCACCACCGCCATTAGTATGTAATGGAACGCCTAATGCAGGTACTGCTACTATCTCTGGAACTTCAGGATGTGCAGGTGGTTCAGTTACTTTAAACAGTGCTGGTTTGACTTTTGGAACAGGTGTTTCATATATTTGGCAATCATCGCCGGATAATAGCACATGGACAGACATCGCTGGAGCTACTTCTAGTTCTTATAATTTAACCACTACTTTAGGAACAAAGTTCTATAGAATATTAACAACCTGTAGCACTGCTCCGGGGACTAGTAATTTCTCTAATTCAGTTTCTTACACAGGTACTCCTTGTGTAAGTACTAATATCCCGTTTAGTGGAAATAGCACAGTTGATTGTGGTACTAATACTTTATTGTTTGACCATGCAGGTCCTACAGGTGATTATGCTAACAATGCAAACGGTTATACAGTTTTAGATAACTCTGGAACAGGTGTAATCTCTATTACTGGTTCTTGGGGTTATCTAGAATCCAGTTTTGATTATGTTAGAATATATGCTGGTGTTGGTACCAGTGGAACTTTATTGTATACCTATAATGGTACTTCGGGTGGAACAATGACACCTTTCAGTAGTGCTCCTGGGCAACCTATCACTGTTCAGTTTACTTCTGACGTTAGTGCTACAGGTTCAGGTTTTTCTATTCAAGCCTTATATACAGGTACATGTGTTACTTGTACTACTCCTGTTGCGGGAACTGCTACTGCAGGAACACCGGTATATTGTAATTCTGGTTCAACTACTATTACAGCTACAGGATATAGTGATGGAACCGGTACAAGATACCAATGGGAATCATCTACCGATAATTTTGCTACGGCAGGAGTGCCTATCGGAACTGCTTCGCCGGGTTATTCCAATTTAAGTACAGGTACTATAACAGCAACTACTTCATACCGTTTAAAAGTATATTGTATTGCTGATCCTTTAACTGTTTCTTATTCATCAGTGGCCACTGTAACTGTTAACTTCCCTGGAACGATTAATGCGATTACAGGTGATTTTGCTATTTGTCCTGGTGAGTCAACAACACTCAGTGTTACGGCTTCTGAGCCAGCTACATTTGCATGGACTGCAACCGCTTATTCTGGTTCAGGAAGCTCAATTACTGTAAGTCCTACAGTTAATACTTTATATACAGCAACTGCTACATTTGCTAACAACTGTACAGCATCAACTACTGCTACAGTAACTTTAGCTCCTGCAGTAACCATGAGTAGTGTTACTTCTTCAGTTACAAGTGTTTGTGGTAATGGAACTGCTACGCTTACGGCTACTGCTGTAACAGGGGGTTCTTCTGTTTATTGTGATTCTACACACGGAAGTGGTTGTTCAGGAGATGATGTTACTAATGTAACTTTAGGTTCTATTAACAATGCAACTTCAGGTTGTGGAGGCGCTGCTCGCTATACTTATTTTAATCCAAGTACAGCTACAACGACTACTACTTTGTCGCCAGGTTCAAGTACTATCTCGGTTTCTTTCGGAACAGATCCTAACCAATATTTTGGTGCATGGATTGATTACAACAAAGATGGTTCATTTGATACTTCTGAATTTTTAGGAGCTTCTACTAATGCTGGTTCAGGTGGAACGGCTACAGTTACTTTTACCGTACCGGCTTTAGCTTTTAATGGCGTTACACGTTTACGTCTTGTTGCCGGAAACGACTCTCCAGTAGCTAATAACCAAGCTTGTGGAGCTTCTTCAAGCGGATGGGGTGAAACTCAGGATTATAATGTGACTATCACAGGAGGTGTTGATGCTTTGACTTATTCATGGACTGAAAGCCCTGCAGGAAGTACATTAACAAGTGCTTCGGCTAACCCAACTACCGCTACAGGTATTACAGTTAGTAAAACATATACAGCTACTGCTACTACAGGTTATGGTTGTACAGCTAGCGGAAGTGTATCTATAGCTGTTGCTCCACTACCTACATTTAGTGTAAATCCAATTACAATTTGTGCTGGTACTAGTGGTACTTTGACTGCTATTTCAGGTGGAAGTAATTCATACAGCTGGACGCCAGTTGGTGGCGGTGCTACTTTAACTGGTGCTTCAGTAAATGTAAGCCCGATGGTTACCACTACTTATAATGTAATGGCAACAAGTAATGATACTACACCATCTTGTTCTAGTACATCTCAAGTTACAGTAACGGTAAATCAACCGGGATCAATTGTTTCAGGAACTACTACCAGAACTGTTTCTCCGGGTCAACCAACTACTTTTGAAGTGGTAACTACAGGAATTGTAACTTACCAATGGCAAGTAAATGATAACGTTAACGGATGGCAGAATATTTTAGCTGCTAATCCTGATTATACAGGTGAAACCTCAAGTATTTTGAATGTTGATAATATTACTTTAGGTTTTGATACGTATCAATATAGATGTTTGGTAACAGGTTTAGCACCTTGTGCTACTTTGGCACCAATTGAAGCAGTGTTAAATGTAACCAGTACAGGTTTCTCTACTCAACCTGCAAGTGTTAGCTTATGTGGTGCTTCAAGTACTTCATTTACTATTGTAACAACAGGTGATGAGCCTTATAACGTTCAATGGCAAATCAGTACTGATGGTGGCTTAAACTTCACAGATATTGTTGACGGTTTTGACGGAGTTACAGGTTTAACGTTCGCTGGTGCTAATGATTTTAGCCCTAAAACATTGACTGTTTCAGGTATCAATCCAACTCATAACAACTATCAATTCAAATGTCAATTGGACTTCTTCTTAGACAGTTCAGTGGCTACACTTAATGCTTATACTCCAGTTGCTATAGTAACTAACGTATCTGCTACACCAGTTAATGTTTGTAAAGTAACCACTGTTACACCATTATCTATTGCAACTTCAGGTTCAGTAGCAAGTGTACAATGGAAATATGCTACTTCAGCAGCCGGACCTTGGAATACTTTGGCCGCGGGTACACCTGCAGGAGCCTCTTATTCAGGAGCAAATACTAATAATTTATCTGTAACTACTACTTCAGCAACGCCTGTTGGGTCTTATTTTTATAAAGCATTTGTAACAGGTGCTGGTTCAGGACCAGGTAAATGTGCGGATTTAGAATCTAACGCTGCTACTATTTCAGTGGGTAACCCAACTATTACAGTTTCTTCGTCTGCTGCATCTTACTGTACTCCAAGTGGTGGAGCAGTAATTTTAACCGCAGGTGGAAGTAATATTAACAGTTATTCATGGTCAACGTCTGAAACGGGAACATCAATTAGTGTAACGCCTTCAGTGAGCACTGTTTATACAGTTACCGGTACAGATTCAAATGGTTGTACTAATACTGCTCAAACAACAGTTGGAGTTGGTGCTTCTTTCACAGCTACAGCAACGGCTGCTCCGGCTACAGTATGTCCGGGAGCTCCAGTTGCTTTAAGCTCAACAGCTGCTTTAGTTAATTTGGTTCCAACGCCAATGGCTGTTGGAGGTTATACCTTTGTGAATACCACAGCTCCGTATGCTTCGATAGTTGGTGGTGTGGGAACAACTGCGGTTACTTTATCATCAATGGATGATGCTATTTCAGCTACTCAAACGTTACCATTTACATTTAACTATGGAAATGCTAACTTTACAACATTTAAAATCAATGCGAATGGTTGGATTCAATTGGGGGCAGCTTCAACTTCAACAACCAATTATAGTGCATTAAGCGGATCTGATAATAATATTATTGCTGCTTTCAATAGAGATTTAAATGGAAATAATACTACTTCAACTACCTATTATGTGCAAACATCAGGAGCAGTGGGTAGTAGAATTACCAAAATCGAATGGACTAATATTAAGAGTTTCTCTTCAACTGTTAATCCTGAAACCGGAAACTTCCAAATTTGGTTATATGAAGGAACTAATGCTGTTGAGATTCGTTATGGATCATTTACTACAGCTTCGGCAAGAACTTCATCTGGAACAGTTCAGGTTGGTTTAAGAGGTGCGAGTACAGCAGCTGCTAACGTAAGATCATTAAGTAATACAGGTTCATGGTCTACACCAACTGTAGGTACAAGCAGTTCTTCAACGGTTGCCTTAGGTACTTTTGCAGCTCCACTTTTACCGGATAGCGGAAGAGTATATCGTTTCAGTCCTCTAGGAAACGGAACGGCAACTTATACTTATGCTTGGTCATCAACTCCTTCAGGATTTACTGGATCAGGAGCCTCTACAACGGCTAACCCTGCTGTAAATACAACATATGGAGTTACTGTTACTTCAAGCCAAGGTTGTACAGCTACTAATTCAGCGGCTGTTACTGTTGATTCTGCAGCACCTGTTATTACTTCAGGACCAGTAGCTTCTCAACAATTGTGTCAAGGAGCAACAGCTACCTTTACAGTTGCAGCTTCTAGTGCTACTCCATTGACATACCAATGGTTTAAAGATGGCTCTCCATTATCAAACGGTTCGGGAGTTTCAGGAGCAACAACGGCTACTTTAACTATCACAGGAACAACACCTGCAAATTCAGGAAGTTATACTGTAAATGTGACTAATTGTACTACGGTAACAAGCTCTGCTTCGGTATTGACTGTTTTCCCAACACCAACAGCAGTTGCGCCAGCAGCTCAAGCCTATTGTTTTGATGCTGTTGTACCGGTTACACCTTTAGTAGGAACGCCAAGTGGTGTTACTTATGATATAAGCGGTGGTGCTGCATTAGGTTTAGCAAATCAAACAGGAGTTACTCAAATTCCTTCATTTGCTCCAACAGCAAGTGGTACAGCTACTATTACCATTACGCCAAAAGCCAATGGTTGTACAGGAACATCGGTTACTTATAGTTTAACTATTAATGCTTTACCTGCTCCTGTATTAAGTGCTCCGGCAGTTTGTGAGGGCAGTACTTTAAATCTTAACGTAACAATTCCTCCACAAGCCGGTTATAATTTAAACACTAACAGTGGTGTAGCCTTTATTGATATTAATGCTACAGGAACTTCTGTTGGAACTTTGGCTGATGATAGTGAGCACAATATCACTTTCCCTGCCTTTATTTTCAATGGTGTGTCTTATACCACAGCAAGAATTGGTAATAATGGACTGATTGTGTTTGGTTCTACTACGGGAGAAGTTTCGTTCTCTAATGTAGCATTACCTAGTACTGCCAGTTCAGCAGGAAATACTTTCCTTGCACCATTCTGGGATGATTTAGATATCCAAACAGGAGCTACTTGTAAAACGCAAACTGTTGGTAATTTATACATTATTCAGTTTACTACTATGGCTCATGATGCCTTTACAACAGGTTCTATCACATTCCAAGTTCAATTGAATTTGACTACAGGTGTAATCAATTTTGTTTACCCTGATGTTATCTTTGGTAGTGCAACATATGATGCTGGTGCTAACGCAACTATTGGTATTCAATACAATAGCACTTCAGCACTTCAGTATTCATCAAATACTGCCAGTTTAGTAAATGGTCAGAGTTTAACATTCACACCATTAGCCTATTCTTATGCTTGGACTGGACCTAGTAGCTTTACATCAACTGTTCAAAACCCAAGTATAGCTAATGCTACACCTGCGAACAGTGGAACATATTCAGTAGAAGTTACCAATGGTAAAGGATGTAAAAAAACAGTATCAGTAAATGCTACAGTTAACCCTACACCTACAGCAGTAGCTCCTGCAAACCAATTGTACTACAATGGTTTGGCAACAGCAGCTATTCCGTTAACTGGAACACCTTCAGGTGTAACATTTGATATCAGTGGTGGTGCAGCTATTGGATTGGCAAATGCTACTGGAATAACAACTATTCCTTCGTTTATTCCTACTACTGGTTCAGCTACGGTAACTATTACGCCAAAAGCTAACAACTGTACAGGAGCATCTGTATCTTATAACATCGTTGTAAGTGCGGTAAACACAAATCCTATTGCGAATCAGTCTTACTGTGAAGGTGCAACAACAAGCGCTATTCCATTGACTGCTTCTCCTGCTTCTCTTTTAACTGATGTTGGAGTTACATTCAACATTACTGGAGGTGCCAGTGTAGGTTTAGCTGATGTTACAGGTGTAAGTGCAATACCATCGTTTGTACCAACTCCTGGTTCGGCTACTATTTTTGTTTATCCGGTATATGGAGGTGTAATTGGAGGTTTTGCAACAGCGACAATCACTGTTAATCCACTTCCGACTGCTACTATCAGTGGTTCAACTGCGGTATGTCAAAATGATACGGCGCCTTTAGTAACCTTTACAGGAGCTACCGGAACTGCACCATATACATTTACCTATAGATTTAATGGAGGAGGTTATCAAACTATCGTTTCTTCAGGTAATACAGCTACTATAGCTCAACCTACAGGAACGGCAGGTACATTTACTTATACTTTGGTTAGTGTTCAGGATTCAAGTTCAACAACTTGTTCTAATGCACAATCAGGAACGGTAACTATCATTGTTCACCCAACACCAACAGTTAATGCTGTGGCAAACCAAAATTATTACAGTGGTTTCCCAACTGCAGCTATTCCGTTGACTGGAACTCCATCAGGAGTAACGTTCAACATCAGTGGTGGTGCAGCTTCTGGATTGGCTGATGTAAATGGCGTAACTGCTATTCCGTCTTTCATCCCTACAGCGACTCCTTCAACGGTGACGATTACACCTTACGCGAATGGATGTTATGGTGCTCCTAGAACTTACCAAATAGCATTCAATCCAGTTGTGGTTAATATTACTTCAAATGTTTGTGGTAGTATCAATAACGGATTGAACAATCAGATCAACTGTTCTCAGGCAAGTGTTTTTGGTTACACTGTAACAGGTTACCAATTTGAAATCACGAATACTGATACAGGTGTAGTTTCTATTGTTCAAAGTAGTCAACACCACTTCAAATTGACAGATGCTGATAACTATGCTTATGGTACGACATTTACCATTAGAGTTGCAGCTATCCTGAATGGTAATGTTCAAGGTTATTACGGTAGTACTTGTTCGTTAACAACTGCATCGGTTGCTACTACTAAAGTAGTAACAGCGCAGTGTGGAGCAACATTGTTATTCGTTAACTCTACTATTAATGCTAATACGGTATCATCAACTAATTTATACCGTTTCAGAGTGTCTTTAGCCAGTGCGCCTACAACATATTACTATATTGAGCGTACAGTGCCTAACTTTAAGTTAACTGACGTAGTAGGTTTACCAATATTATTCAATACTGAATACAGAGTAGATGTACAAATCCGTGTTAAATTAGCTGGATTTGAAGCTTGGTCACAATACGGACAACGTTGTTCAGTATTCACACCGGCTGCACCGGAGACTTCTCTTGTTGCATCTCAATGTGAGGATTATTTAGTACCATCAAACACTTCTCCAATCAATGCAATTGCATTCCCTGGAGCTACAGCTTATCGTTTCAGATTAACTTCTTATGATGAGTTTGGTGATATTAACTACCAACAAACAGTAACTAATGCTACTGCAAGCTTCACCTTAAGCCAGTTCTCAGGATTAACTCCGGGAGCAACTTATACTGTGGCCGTTGCCTTGGAATTGTTTGGTACATTTACTGATTATGCTAAAGATTGTAGCATCATCACGCCGGCAGCATCTAAACAAGTTACTGCTGAGCCATTTAAAGCGACTGCTTATCCTAACCCATTTGCAGCTAACTTTATGATTGATGTTAAAACAACAAGTACATCAGTAATCGCTATCAAAGTTTATGACATGGTAGGTAGATTAGTTGAACAAAAATCTGTTACTGTTGCTGATTTGGGAACTTCTCCAATAGGTAACAATTACCCATCAGGAGTTTATAATGTAGTTGTAACTCAAGATGAAACAGTTCAAACTGTTCGCGTTGTTAAACGATAAATAACAAATAATTAATAATGAAAAACCCATCAAGTAATTGATGGGTTTTTTTATGCTTAAAAAATTTAAATTATTTTGATTAACCGTTTTGAAGAATGCTATGCTTCGTCTTCTGTATCAAATTCAAAGTCTTCCAGGTCTCTTCTGTCTTTCTTGGTAGGTCTTCCGGTGCCTGTTTTTCGGTAATGTTCTTTGGATAGTTTTAGTAATTCTAAATGGGCAAAAGTTTCAGGAGGTGTTTCGTCTTTTCGGTAAACATCAACCAGTTTGGCGCCAACTCTATTGGCAGGAATATCTAAAACCGTGATGATATAAGTGATCTGATCTTTTCTGAAAGTGATTTTGTCGGTTGGGAAAACCTCTCGGGAAGCCTTGGCTACTTGTCCGTTGACCGTAATTTGATTTTTACGGCAAGCCTCGGTAACCATGTTTCTGGTTTTGTAATAGCGAACACACCATAAATATTTATCAACTCTCATTTTTTTTCCAAAATCAACGTTAAATAGTTTACAAAAATAAATCAATATTGTATCTTGCGAGCTCTAAAATCAAACAAAAATGAATAATTTTTTTAAAACTATTGCTTTCTTTACTGTAGGATTATTGATAGTTTCTTGTAATAATAATGATGATGATTCTGAACCTCTGAGAGATTACTCAGAGCAGTATGAAAAGGACATGGCTAAGATTGAAGAGTTCTTGGATACACATACCATGACTGTTGAAGATAATCCGGGTGCAACTAATGATCAGGATGTAACTTTTACCAAAATTGAAGCAGGCGGAACAGAAACTTCAATTATGGATATGGGTATTTTGAAGACGATGTATGTTAACCAAAATGATATCACCTATAAAATTTACTATATTCCTTTAAGAGGAGAAATAGACAGAAACACTTCTCCGGCTGCTGATATTGAAAAAGCACCTTGTAACGTTGACAGAGTCTTGACTTCTTATGTTGGAAACTATTTGTATACCGCAAAGGAAACGCAAACCATTAATGGACAGGAAACAGAGGTTGATGTGCTTAAATTCTTTGAGTTTGAAAGATCAGAAGATGCACAAAGCTATTTGACTTTATCTTCCCTAATTAAAGGCTGGAGTGAAATTTTACCAAAATTCAAAACAGGAAGTTATGTTGGAAACCCTGATGGAACTGTAAGCTATTTCGATTTTGGTGCAGGAGTAATGTTCATACCTTCCGGATTGGGTTATTATAATGGTGGCTCAACTGCTGTTCCGGGTTATTCACCACTAATTTTCAGTTTTAAATTATACGAAATTCAAAGAGTTGACAATGATGGCGACGGTATTGATTCTTATCAGGAAGATGTAGTATCATCGATTGTAAATAGTGATGGTACACTCACAGAAGTTGATGGTGTGGCTGATGGTTATGTAAGAGTGTTTGCTGAAGGCGTTGATAATCCTGATGATACTGATGGTGATGGAACGCCTGATTTTATTGATATTGATGATGATGGAGATTCGTTCATGACTAAAACAGAAATCAAAGACCCGGTAACGGGTGATGCCTATCCTTATGCAAATATTCCTTTGTGTAGCGATAACAAGAAAAAGCATCTAACTGCGGTTTGTCACTAATTAAAATATAAAACTAAAAAAGCCGGCTTGTAATTTACAAGCCGGCTTTTTTATTGAACCGTATTTCTTTATTTTCTTTTGAGTACTTTCTCAACGGCAGCGACAATCGCTTGGTTGTTCAGTTTGTATTTCTCCATCAATTGTTCAGGAGTACCACTTTCACCAAAGCTGTCATTTACAGCTACAAACTCTTGTGGTTTTGGGTTGTTCAAAGCCAAAACTCTTGCTACGCTTTCGCCTAAACCACCTAAAAAGTTGTGCTCTTCCGCGGTAACGACACATCCTGTTTTGGCCACCGATTTCAAAATGGCGTCATCATCCAATGGTTTTATCGTGTGAATGTTGATTACTTCTGCCGAAATGCCTTTGGCTTCCAAAGCTTCAGCCGCAATCAAAGCTTCCCAAACCAAGTGACCGGTTGCTATAATCGTAACATCAGTACCTTCGTTTAACATAATGGCTTTGCCAATTACAAATGGTTCGTCAGCAGGAGTGAAGTTAGGCACTACCGGACGACCAAAACGCAAATAAGCCGGACCGTGATGATCCGCTAAGGCAATCGTTGCTGCTTTGGTTTGGTTGTAATCACAAGTGTTGATTACAGTCATACCAGGTAACATTTTCATCAAGCCAATATCCTCCAGGATTTGGTGTGTTGCACCATCTTCCCCTAAAGTCAAACCGGCATGTGAAGCACAAATCTTCACATTCTTATCAGAATAAGCCACTGATTGACGAATTTGGTCATAAACACGACCTGTTGAGAAATTGGCAAAAGTCCCGGTAAAAGGAATCTTTCCGCCAATAGTTAAACCGGCTGCGATTCCAATCATATTGGCTTCTGCAATTCCAATCTGGAAAAAGCGCTCCGGGTGATTCTTTTTGAAATCGTCAAACTTTAACGAACCAATCAAGTCCGCACAAAGTGCCACGACATTTTCATTTTTTTGTCCCAATTCGGTCATTCCTGCTCCGAATCCTGAACGGGTATCTTTACTTCCTGTGTTTTCGTATTTTTTCATTTCTAGTTAGTTGTTGTGTATTTTATAGATTCTTTTTTTACTGAGAAATCCAAATCTATATTGCCTGTGGCTTCTAATTTTTGTTCTGAACGAATTTCTTTTCCTCTTGTTAATTTCGCTGAAACAGGTAAACTGTTATCTGTTGTTGTTAATTCTTCACAAAATAAGAAATGGTGTTGCAAAATTCTTATCAATGGTTTTAAACAAGTGAATTCGCTTGGTTTTACAATAACTTCAATTTCGTAATCCTTTCTCTTTTTTTTGGCGTTTGTAAATTCATTGTAGGTAATCTTAGTAAACTGCCCCGCATTATTTGCTTCTTCAATGCTGTTTTTTGAACAGTCAATTTCGCAATCAGCAGGATTGAATTTTTTAGAATTCAAATATGCATACTCTTTGTTTTTACTAAGATCTTCAATAAAGAAATTATGTGTTGTATTTGTAATGTTATCAACGATATAGGCGTTTATTTGGCTATTCCAGCTTCTGTTGACTAAATAATAAGATGGATTTTTTGAATTGAAATAAACGGTTGTAAATGTATATCCCTGATAAGCAAAACTTGTTTCTTTATATTGAACGAAACGATCAAAATGATACTCCTGACAAAAAACGGATTGTCCTAAAAATAATAGTATTAAAAGAATGTTTCTCATCTGGATTACGGTTTAAAGGTTACTTCTTAATAATCTGATTCACCGCCAACATTATAGTTTTGTGCCAATCCGGTAGCCAATTGTTCATCGTTTGGTGCTTTTCCATGCCAGGCATGCGTGTGCATCATAAAATCAACACCATGACCCATGACGGTGTGTAACAAAACACAAACAGGTTTTCCTTTTCCGGTTCTGTTTTTCGCCTCAGTCATTCCGGTAATGATGGCTTCAATGTTGTTTCCTTCTTTGATTTCCAATACATCCCAGTCAAAAGCTTCAAATTTAGCTCTCAGGTTACCCATATTCAATACATCCTTGGTAGCACCATCAATTTGTTGACCGTTTAAGTCAATGGTAGCAATAAGGTTATCTACATTTTTAGCCGAAGCATACATGATGGCTTCCCAGTTTTGGCCTTCCTGTAATTCACCATCTCCATGAAGGGAATAAATAAGGTGATTGTCATTGTTTAGTTTTTTAGCTTGTGCGGCACCAATGGCAACCGACATTCCTTGTCCTAAAGAACCCGAAGCAATTCTCACACCCGGTAAACCTTCGTGAGTCGTTGGATGTCCTTGTAAACGTGTGTTCAGTTTTCTGAACGTAGCCAATTCTGAAACAGGGAAATATCCTGAACGCGCTAAAACGCTGTAGAAAACAGGAGAAATGTGACCGTTGGACAAGAAGAATAAATCTTCGCCTTTACCATCCATGTCAAATCCCGGTTTTCTTTCCAATAAGTGTTGGTATAACACTGTGAAAAATTCGGCACAGCCTAATGAACCACCCGGATGTCCCGAGTTTACAGCATGAACCATACGTAGAATATCTCTGCGTACTTGTGTTGTGAAATCTTGTAAATGTTGTGTGTTAGACATTATAAATAGATATAAATTATTGGGCTCAAAAGTAATTCTAATTTTTGCAAGCCGCAAAAGTTTTACAAATTAGTTATCAAGGGATTATTAAGAATGAAAGAACTTTTTGCCTCAGGTAGAAATTTTATAAAAAAAGCGGAATATTCTGTAACGACCTTATTTTAAATTTCAAGTAGTTTTACTTCAAATGTTAAGGCTATGAAAAATTCAAGAACACTTTTTTATTTAGATGATGATTATGAGGATTTAGACTTCTTTAGAGAAGTGGCTGAAGACCTGGGACACAATGTTAGGGTATTTGCTGAAGGCAGGATTATGCTGTTGGTTTTGGAGACAGAAGTTGAAAAACCGGACATCATTTTTCTTGATGTACACATGCCGATACTCAATGGACAGGAGATTTTGGAAATTATCAAAAAGTCTGATACCCTGAAAAAAATTCCAATAGTTATGGTTTCGGGGGCTTATCCAAAAAAATTGGTGCGTCATTTTTCTGATCTTGGCGTTAATTATTTGATGAAAAAACACCACGTTCACGATTACAGAGAATCTTTGGAAGAAGTACTGAATGCTCATTTGGCTAGTTATAAAACTACTTCTTAAACCTATAGCAAATACAATTAATCAACCTTTACCACTATTTTGCAAACAGCCTCGAAGGGATTTGAGGCTGTTTTTTTATATAACTGTTTTTTTTAAATAGAGATTATTGTTAAACTACTATTGATATTGGATTTTTCTAATGATAAATCGTAAATTCGACACCAAATTAATCTAACTACCTAATCAATTATGAAAAAAACACTACTATTTATTTCTTCTATTGCATCAGTTTTGTTGGTTTTTCAAAAAACTAACGCACAAAACCTACAAATGGTCCCAATTCAAAGTGGTTTTAATGCCGATGTCATTGCTAATGGCATAGGAGCATCTGCCACATCAACCACCAATGATGTTGATGGCGTGAATTATGCCTTTGTTTCAAGAGATTTTCAATTAACTTCAGGTAGCACACCATTGACCTATGGACTTCCGATAAACGGGCTTATAAATAGCGCGGTTGCTTCACCGGCAGGACTAAGTTATCAATTGGCCTCTTATAGTGGTAATAACGCTTTGAGACTTGAAAATATTAATGATTCAGGTACTTTAGCATTTACCAATCCTTTAGCAGCAGTTAATTTATACATGTTGGCTACAGGAGGGAGTGGTGCGTGTACCGTAAACGTAACCGTAAACTTTGCCGATGCTACAACCGAAACATTTACAGGACTTGCTATTTCAGACTGGTATGGTGGCGCTAATTTTGCCATTCAAGGCATAGGAAGAATCAATATAACAAATGATGTTTTAGAAACTGGAGGTGGAACAAATCCTAGACTGTATCAAATTCCGTTAAACATAAATGTTTCCAATCAATCAAAGCTTATCAATAGCGTTACCGTTACCAAGACAACAGGAGGAATTCCTAATATCTTTGGTTTTTCTGCTAATGCCTACACAAGTTGTTCAGGGCCAACAAATATAACTTTTGCCTCTACCAATGATGGTGGAATTTTTAACTGGACGGCACCGGCAAGCGCACCTTCATCAGGTTATGATTATTATTACAGTAGCTCTTCTACAGCCCCAACAGCTTCAACAACCCCAACCGGTAGTGTTGGCGCAGGAGTAACTACGGTTACACTTTCAGGGCTTAACATGGGAGCAACCTATTATTTCTGGGTCAGATCTAATTGTGGCACTGAGCAAGGGTTTTGGCAACTCAAAGTCTTTACAACCGGTCAAATGGAAACTACTTATACCCTTGGGGATATCAATACTGAGTATTCTACCGGACCTACAATAACAAGTACAACCGCATGTCCCGGGTCATTAACGATAAATGTTCCTGCAGGCTTTCAAATTGCCTCGACCAATGTGTCTTATACGATGACCACCGCAAGTAATGGTTGGATGAGTGAGCAAAGATCAATTTTGGTATGTACTACGAACAATACAACCGAAGCCGCAATTTCTTCCGGAGTTGGAGGTACAACGGGAACTTATGCTTACAACCGAACCGGATTAACCATTGCCAATGGTCTTACGGGGAATGTTACTTTTGACCTAAGAGCTTGGAGAACCTATGGAGGTTCTGGCTGTAGTGCTGAATATAACAGGGTTGATAATAATACATGGAAAGTAACCGTTACACTGACACAAGCTTTGTCTACTGTTGATGTAACAGAGCAAAAAATTAAAGTGTATCCTGTACCATTTACCGATATTATTCATTTGGATAATGCACATGAGGTGAAAACGATTTCCTTTACAGAGCCAACCGGTAAATTGGTCAGAACGGTTGAACAGCCTCAGCAGGAAATCTATTTGGGGGATTTAAATTCCGGGCTTTACATTCTGACTTTGACGATGCAGGATGGCAGTATAAAATATGCGAAAGCAATGAAGCAATAAGAAATTGCAAAAAAAAGGGTCAGTAATGACCCTTTTTTTATTTTATAAATGTGGTAATCATATAAATCTGATGCAGAATTGTAAAACCTTAGATCGCTAGGTTGCCTTACTTTTACTTATTCTCAATTCGAGGATCTGATATAAAAGAATGGAAAAGAAGCATAATTTAAGTCAAAATAAACCGGAAACTAAGGCACAAACCCAAAGCGCCTATGACTCGCATTCGGAAGAAAAGCCACAACAAAAAGAGGTGATAAATACCAATTCAAGTCCGGATAGGGTTTCACATAATAACACAGATGATTATTTAGATAAATTACCCAAACAAAAGGAAAAAACCAAAGAGACAAGCGATGACAATGCTGAAGAGGAGGACGAAGAAAATGACGACAAGGATGAATTTGAGAAAAACTTTCTAAGCCTAAAACTAAATTCTAATCCTGATTCTCCCTATTTTTCTTAAAAGTATAATTTCTTCTTCTCCAAGTAGAAATTAGTTTTGTTTAGTTTTGTATTAAAGACAATCCATTGTAAAAATGAGTTGTCTTTTTTTTAATGGATGATAAAGGAGAATTCTGTTAAATAAAATCCTAAATGCTAATTCCCAAATCCTAATTCTTTTATCTTTGCCGACTGATTAAGAGAAAGACAAATGAAATTTGATTTATTAGCCAATGATCCCAATTCAAGTGCGCGTGCCGGAAGCATTACTACCGACCATGGCGTAATTGAAACCCCAATATTTATGCCCGTTGGAACTGTAGCTTCGGTAAAAGGAGTACACCAACGCGAACTGAAAGAAGAAATCAATCCCGATATTATCCTTGGGAATACCTATCATCTGTATTTGCGTCCGCAAACCGATATCCTTGAAAAAGCCGGTGGTTTGCACAAGTTCATGAACTGGGACAGGAATATTTTGACCGATAGCGGTGGTTACCAGGTGTATTCGCTTTCGGCCAACCGAAAAATCAAAGAGGAAGGCGTGAAATTCAAATCACACATTGATGGTTCTTATCACGTATTTACACCCGAAAATGTAATGGAAATCCAGCGTACTATTGGTGCTGATATCATTATGGCCTTTGATGAATGTACGCCATATCCATGTGATTATCGTTATGCCCAACGCTCGATGCACATGACGCACCGTTGGTTGGATCGATGCATCAACCATTTGGAGAAATTGCCTTTTAAATATGGTTACGAACAAACATTCTTTCCGATAGTTCAGGGAAGTACTTATAAAGATTTGCGCGCGCAATCGGCTGAATATATTGCCAATGCCGGAGCGCAGGGAAATGCCATCGGTGGTTTATCGGTAGGCGAACCGGCCGAAGAAATGTACGCGATGACCGAGGTAGTAACCGCTATTTTGCCACAGGACAAACCACGATATTTGATGGGTGTTGGAACGCCAATTAATATTTTGGAAAACATCGCTTTGGGTATTGACATGTTCGATTGTGTGATGCCAACGCGTAATGCCCGTAACGGAATGTTATTTACGGCAAATGGTACCATCAATATCAAAAACAAAAAATGGGAAGCCGATTTTTCTCCGATAGATGAAATGGGTCATACTTTTGTAGATACCGAATATACTAAAGCTTACCTGCGCCATTTGTTTGCCGCCAATGAATATCTTGGAAAACAAATCGCCACCATCCACAATTTAGGTTTCTATATGTGGTTGGTTCGTGAAGCCAGAAAACATATCTTAGCAGGAGATTTCAGAACCTGGAAAGACATGATGGTAAAACAAATGAGTCAAAGATTATAGTTGATTTGGTGATTTGTTAATTCGGTGATTTGTTCCGAATAACCAAATAACCGCATAACCAAATAACCAACAATGTTAAAGATAATTGACAAATACATCCTCAAGCGTTATTTAGCCACATTCTCAGTGATGTTGCTGATGTTTATTCCTATTGGAATCGTAATTGACGTTTCGGAAAAAGTCAACAGAATGATTGAGAACAAAGTGCCGTTTGATAAGATTGCGGCCTACTATCTCGACTTTACGATTTATTTTGCCAATTTATTATTTCCGATATTTCTTTTCCTTTCGGTGATTTGGTTTACATCAAAACTCGCCAACAACACTGAAATCATTGCCATATTGAGTTCAGGAATTTCCTTTACCCGATTTTTGCGTCCTTATATTATCGGCGCTACTATCGTATCCATTTTCGCCTTGATAATGAGTGTTTTTTTGGTGCCAAGCGCCAGTGCCGGATTTAAGAATTTCAGGTATACCTATCTCATTGGTAACGGACAAAACGAAATGCGGGACAACTCCGATGTGTTTCGTCAAATCAGCAAGGATGAATATATTTTTGTAACCAATTATGAGGATCTCAACAAAACGGCTTTCAATTTCGCTATGGAGAAATTTGAAAACGATAAATTAAAATTCAAGCTGATTGCCAGACGAATTAGATGGAATGAGAAGAAACAAAATTACACTTTGTACAGTTACACCAAAAGAAAAGTTGGTGCAATGGGTGATATCATTGAAACCGGAGAAAAAAAGGACACTGTTTTTAACTTTGATCTGGAAGATTTAACACCGGTTGTTTATATAGCAGAAACATTGCCGCTTAACGAGTTACACAAGTTTATTGACAAAGAAAAAGCCCGTGGTTCTTCCAATATCAATACTTATTTGGTGGTGTTGTACAAAAAATACAGTATTCCGGTTTCGGCCTTTATCCTGACCATTATTGCGGTTGCGGTTTCGGCTATGAAACGCCGTGGTGGAATGGGAGCCAATCTAGCTATCGGTATTGTATTGGCGTTTGCCTTTGTCTTCCTGGATAAGGTTTTTGGGGTTCTCGCCGAAAAATCAACAGCGCCGCCACTATTAGCGGTTTGGACGCCTAATATTGTTTTTGGAGCCTTAGCCATTTACCTTTTAAGAAATGCCAAGCGATAATATAAAAAGCTATCTGCATCTTCATCTGATTGTGTTCATTTGGGGATTTACCGCTATACTTGGCGCCTTAATTACCCTTGATGCCTTGCCGCTGGTTTGGTTCCGAATGCTTTTTGCCGTTGGTTTCATCGTCATTTATATTTACTACAAAAAATTACCTTTAAAGGTTCCGCCCAAAATATTGCTTCAGTTCTTATTCTCCGGATTGATTATAGCCCTGCATTGGTTTACCTTTTTTCATGCCATTAAAATTTCGAATGTTTCCATTACGCTGGCTTGTCTGTCTACCGGTGCTTTATTTGCCTCTTTAATCGAACCTGTTTTATATGGCAAAAAGATTGTTCCCTATGAAGTTTTCTTCGGATTGCTTGTTGTGGTTGGTTTGTATATCATTTTCAACGTTGAAGGCAACTACTTCTGGGGCATTGTCACAGCGCTGACCTGTGCTTTTTTATCCGCCTTGTTTTCGGTGATCAACAGCAGGTTAGTTAAGTCCTATGATGCCACGGTGATTTCATTTTACGAGCTCAGTGGCGGCGTCGTTTTTTTTACTTTTATTTTGCTGTTTGGGCAGAGTTTTTCGATTGAGTTTTTCCAGCTTTCAATGAAAGATTTAATCTATTTATTGATATTGAGTTCGGTTTGTACTGCTTATGCTTTTATTGCATCTACAGCAGTAATGAAGTTTTTAAGTCCTTATACAGTAATGCTGACCATCAATCTGGAACCGATTTACGGAATCATTTTAGCCGTATTGATTTTTGAGGACAAGGAAAAAATGAGCTTTGAATTTTACATTGGCGCGGTGATTATCTTAATTACCGTACTCTTAAATGCGGTGATCAAAACCAGAAAGACATCATTAAATAAAGGTTAGACCAAGGTTAACTTTGTTTAAAACTAATCCGCAAGAATTGCTTTTTTTCACAATTTAAAATTTTATATTTGCTGTTCGATTAAACAAAACAAACAACCCTATGGAATATTTAGATTTTGAACTTCCAATTAAAGAATTAGAAGAACAACTCGATAAATGCCAATTAATCGGTGCAGAATCCAATGTCGATGTCACTGATACTTGTAAACAAATTGAAAAAAAATTAGAGGATACCAAAAGGAAAATCTATAAAAACCTAACCGCTTGGCAACGTGTACAATTGTCGCGTCATCCGAACAGACCCTATACTTTAGAGCACATTACAAACCTTACCAAAGGTACTTTCCTTGAAATGTTTGGCGACAGAAATTTCAAAGATGACAAAGCAATGGTTGGTGGTTTAGGCAAAATTGACGGTCAGTCTTTTATGCTGATCGGGCAACAAAAAGGAATCAATACCAAAATGCGTCAGTTGCGTAATTTCGGTATGGCCAGCCCTGAAGGTTACCGCAAAGCGTTGCGTTTGATGAAAATGGCAGAGAAATTCAACCTTCCTGTTGTAACTTTAATCGATACTCCGGGTGCTTATCCTGGTTTGGAAGCGGAAGAAAGAGGGCAAGGGGAAGCCATTGCCAGAAACATTTTGGAAATGGTGCGCCTAAAAGTACCTATTATCTGTGTGATCATTGGAGAAGGTGCTTCGGGTGGTGCTTTAGGAATAGGAGTAGGAGACCGGGTTTTAATGATGGAAAACACTTGGTATTCTGTTATTTCTCCCGAATCTTGTTCGTCTATCTTATGGAAAAGTTGGGAATACAAAGAACAAGCTGCCGAAGCCTTGAAACTGACTTCTTCAGATATGAAAAAAATGAAATTGGTCGATGATGTAATTCCGGAACCATTAGGCGGAGCGCACTATGATAAGGAAACAACATTCAAAACCGTGGAGCAATATATTATGAAAGCCTTTAACGAATTGAAAGATTTATCAACAGAAGAGTTAGTCGCTCAAAGGATGGATAAATACAGCAAGATGGGCGAATACAAGGAATAAAACTTACAAAATATATCTAAATCCGAAGCCCTCTGGTTTCGGATTTTTTTTTGGTTGTTAACAAAAAACATAAACTTATAAACATTGGTCTTGGATAACTCTAAACCATAAATGTCACAAAAAAAGCTACTTTCGTTTCATGGAAAATCTCAGAAATATTAACCCTATCAAAGTAGATAAAACTACCATCATCAACTTAGAAAAAGGAAAACTCCCGCCACAGGCAATGGATTTGGAAGAAGCCGTGTTGGGCGCGATGATGATTGATAAAAAAGGTGTCGATGAGGTAATTGATATTCTCCAACCCGATGCTTTTTACAAAGACGCTCACAAACATATTTTTGAAGCTATTTTTCAGTTATTCACAGATTCTCAGCCTATTGACTTGTTAACAGTTTCGGCTCAGCTGAAAAAAGCAGGAAAACTGGATTTGGCCGGTGGTGATTTTTACCTGATCCAGCTCACGCAAAAAATATCGTCTTCGGCGCATATCGAGTTTCACTCACGCATCATTTTACAGAAATACATCCAACGAAGCTTAATCAAAATCTCTTCGGAAATCATTGAAGAGTCTTATGATGAATCAACCGATGTATTTGATTTGCTCGACAAAGCGGAATCCAAATTATACGAAGTAACGCAAGGCAATATCAAACGCAGCTCTGAAACCGCACAAAGTTTGGTGATCCAGGCGAAAAAAAGAATTGAAGAAATTGCCAACAAAGAAGGTTTGAGCGGAATCGCTACCGGTTTTGAAAAACTGGACAAAGTAACTTCAGGTTGGCAACCATCCGATTTGATTATCATCGCAGCTCGTCCGGGTATGGGTAAAACCGCCTTCGTATTGTCGATGGCACGTAACATGGCAATTGACTTTGGTCATCCGGTAGCATTGTTCTCGCTGGAGATGTCATCCGTACAGTTAATCACCCGTTTGATTTCTTCGGAAACTGGTTTGTCTTCGGAAAAGCTAAGAACCGGAAAACTCGAAAAACACGAATGGGAGCAATTGTCTACCAAAGTAAAAGACTTAGAAAAAGCGCCTTTATATATTGACGATACGCCATCGCTTTCCATCTTCGATTTAAGAGCGAAAGCAAGACGTTTGTCTTCACAACATGGTATCAAGTTGATTATCGTCGATTACCTTCAGTTGATGACTGCCGGTGGAAGCAATGGTAAAGGCGGCGGAAACCGTGAACAGGAAATCTCGACCATTTCGCGTAACCTGAAAGCGTTAGCCAAAGAATTGGAAGTGCCGGTAATTGCCTTATCACAGTTGTCGCGTGCCGTGGAAACGCGTGGTTCAAGTAAAAGACCTTTACTATCCGACTTGCGTGAATCGGGAGCGATTGAGCAGGATGCCGATATCGTATCGTTTATCTATCGTCCGGAATATTACAAAATTGACGAATGGGATGATGATGAGCAATCACCAACCGCCGGTCAGGCCGAATTTATCATCGCCAAGCACCGTAACGGTTCCTTGGAAAATATACGTCTGAAGTTCATCGGAAACCTTGGTAAGTTTGACAACCTGGAAGAATACGGTGGTGGATTTGACGATTTGCCTTCCAAAATGAACCACGATGACAATCCGTTTATGACTAAGAATCTGCCATCTCCCAACGAAGCTTTTGGCAGTAATATCAACAATGATGACGACAGTGATGTGCCGTTTTAAAGCAGTATAATCCTAAGCAATGCTTAGGATTTTTTTATGTTTTTCTTCACAGTAAATCTGTTATCTTTGGGTTATTATTTTGCAAAAATGTTTAAAAAATCACTATACCTATTTCTCCTGCTGATTTCCTTTTCCATGAAGGCCGGTTTCCTATTGTTGCCCATGGATGAAGTTGCACAGAAGAATCACCTAAAAGCCTATGGAATTACTTATTGGGCCTTAGACAAACAATACAAAGCGAGCTGGTTGCTCAACTACCGCGGCGGTTCTTTTTTATTGCCCGATGTGCCTGAAATTCGCAAAGAATGCCAGATTCGGGGTGTAAGTTTTGAAGTGTTATCGGATGGAGAAATGCAATCGATTTTGGATGATATTTCGAGTCCGTCACAAAATATGGAAACCGTAGTCTTAGAAAAAGCACCAAAAATTGCGGTCTATTCACCACCGGGAAAACAACCATGGGATGATGCGGTAACGATGGTGTTGACGTATGCCGAAATCCCGTTTAAAGTGGTTTATGACGAAGAAGTTTTGAGTGACCAATTGATTTTATACGATTGGCTGCATTTGCACCACGAGGATTTCACCGGTCAGTATGGTAAGTTTTACGGAGCGTATAGAAATGCGCCTTGGTATATCGAACAAAAGAAAGAAGCGGAAGCTTTGGCTAAAAAACTAGGTTATCCAAAAGTATCCAATGAGAAATTGGCGGTAGCCAAAAAAATACGCGATTTCGTGATTGGTGGCGGCTTTATGTTTGCCATGTGTTCGGCGACAGATAGTTTTGATATTGCGCTTTCAGCCGAAGGTGTTGATATTTGCGAACCGATGTTTGATGGTGACGACAGTGAAGCCAATTACCAATCGAAAATTGATTACAGCCGAACGTTTGCTTTTAAAGATTTTATCTTAGACAGAAAACCGGAACACTATGAGTTTTCGGATATTGATATGACTGAGAAACGTCGAATTCCGTTTGAAAAGGATTATTTCACCCTAATGGAATTCTCTGCCAAATGGGATGTGATTCCGAGTATGCTGTGTCAAAACCACACGCAGTTGGTCAAAGGATTTATGGGACAAACGACTTCGTTTGACAGCAGATTGATTAAATCAAGCGTGTTGACTTTGGGTAAAAACGAATTGAACGATGAAGCGCGTTACATTCACGGACAAAAAGGAAAAGGATTCTTTACCTTCTATGGTGGCCACGATCCTGAGGATTACCAACACAGGGTAGGCGATGAGCCAACAGTACTTGACTTACATCCGAATTCCCCGGGATTCCGATTGATATTAAACAATGTTTTATTCCCTGCGGCGAGAAAGAAACCACAGAAAACTTAATAAAAAAACCGAAACAATCGTTTCGGTTTTTTTAGGTCTGCGTTCTAAAATCTGCGTTCTGCTATTTGTTATTATCAATCACATAATTCAACACTTTAGTCATCAAATGCACGCGGTCTTTGCCGGTTACATTGTGCTTGTGCATTGGGTAAGGGAAATAATCCACTTGTTTTTGCGCTTCCACAAATTTTTTCACCAAGGCCAAATTGTGTTGTTCTACCACAGTATCATCGCCCGTTCCGTGAATTAAAAGCAGTTTGCCTTTTAGGTTTTTTACATAATTGTATACGGTTGTTTCTTCAAAACCTTTTGGATTTTCAGCAGGCGTGTCCATATAACGCTCGCCATACATCACTTCGTACCATTTCCAGTCGATTACCGGTCCGCCGGCAACGCCCACTTTAAACACATCCGGCTTGCGCAACATCAGTGAAGTGGTCATGAATCCGCCGTAGCTCCAACCGTGAACGGCTAGGCGATTGCCATCAACATAAGGCAGTGATTTCAAATAATCGACCCCTTTTAACTGGTCGTCCATTTCATTTGCGCCTAAGTTTCCGTGAATCGCACTTTCAAATGCAAAGCCTCTGTTGTCCGAACCGCGATTGTCTAAGGTAAAGACCAAATAGCCTTGTTCTGCCATCCAATACATCCATAGACTGGCGCCATCCAAATAGGAATTGGTAATCATTTGGGCATGCGGACCACCATATACATATACCAAGACCGGGTATTTTTTATTTGTGTCAAAGTTACTCGGTTTGATCAAACGCGTATATAAATCGGTTGTTCCATCAGCGGATTTGATGGTTTTGATTTCGGCTGTACCCATTTCATAACCGTCATATTTGTTTTTGCTCACCAAAAGCGTTTTGGCTTTTAAACCCTTGTCATATAGCAATGATTTTGATGGTGTATCGTGATTTGAAAATTCGTCAAAAAACCAATTCCCATCGGCACTTGGAATCACATTGTGAACGCCTTGGTCTTTGGTGATTAAGGTTTGCTTGCCTTTCAAATCCACTTTGTAAGCCAACATGTTGGTTGGATTTGGACCGGTTGCTTTGAAATAAATTTCGTTTCCGGCTGTATTGGCCGCAATAATATCGCGAACCACGAATTGGTTGTTGGTCAATTGCTTGATTAACTTTCCTTCGATAGAATAGTAATAAAGATTTGGGAAACCGTCTTTCTCGCTAAACCAAACAAAGTTGTTTGATTTGGCATTCGGGAAAAAGGCTTTATGCTCGGGTTCTACCCAACGTGGGTTTTTTTCATTCAGAATCATTCTCACAAATGCTCCGGTATTGGCATCATACACATTCAGGGACATATCATTCTGAGCACGGTTCAATTCGGCTATCAGTACGTATTTTTCGTCCGGTGTCCAGGATAAATTGGTTAAGTAATCATCAGAATTGCCACGTGGCGTGATAAAAACTGTTTTTTGGGTGGCCAAATTGAAAATTCCAACTCTCGGTTTTTCACTTTTTTGCCCAATCATCGGGTACTTCATACTTACCAATTTCCCCGGTGTTTCGTTGATGTCCAATAAAGGATAATCGGCAACTTCAGTTTCATCTTTTTGATAGAAAGCTAAAAAGGACGATTTAGGCGACCAGAAAATCCCATCTCTGATGCCAAATTCATTGCGCGCAATGCTTTGTCCCGAAACAATTCCTTTGTTGCTTTCATTGGTAACCGCAATTCTGTTGCTATTTTTATCGATAAAGAAAAGATTGTTGTCTTCTGTAAAAGCCAAGTTGGTTTTACTGCTGTCGAAAGTAATGTTTTCCACTTTTTCCGGTGCCTGCATTACTTGTTTTCCGGTTTTGGAAGTAATATTATATTGGTAGTATTTACCATTTTCCGCAATCATGAATGTATTGCTGTCCATCCATTGTAATCCGGAAAAACTCTTTAATTTGGTACCTAAAGCATTGTTTAATTCAGCCAAAGTAATTAACTCGGTTGCCGCATCGTTTGTTGTTGTAGCGGTTTTCAATTTAGTGAAACCATCGGAATAGAAGGTATACTTATTCGTATTTGGTATCCATTGAAAGCCGGTTAATCCATCTGCTCTGAAAGCTCTGCCTTGTTGCATTACTGCTTCATCTAATGAGATTTTTTTGAGTTGTCCGAAACTGGTAGCAGTAATAAAGCATAGTAATGCTGCAAATATTTGTTTGTTCATAGTTAGAAATTTAGTGGCGTAAATGTATAAAAAAAGGATAATCTTTTTGTTAAAATTATCCTTTGCGTATGATGTCATTCACAATCTTCAAATGGTGATTGGTATGCAGTTTAAGAAACCAGATTGTAGGCTTCAAATTCAAATCGCCAAAAAACGGATGAGTGAAATAACTGTTTTTATGTAGTGTTTTCAAGGCGGAGATATTCTGTCTGGCTTGTTCTAATTTGACTTTTAATTCTTCGACCGTCGCAACATCAATTGGTTTAACCGATTTAGGAACCCTGACTTTTCCCCTTGGTATTTTGTTGGTTATGCGGATGAATAGTCTTATCCATTTGAATTTCCATTTGTAAAATTCAGGATTCGAACTTTTTAATTGACCTATTACGGCATTGATGACCAGCAGGCTGTGGTCTAACTGCCAGCCAATAGTAGATAGCGAAATTTTGTCATTCCTCTTTTCAAGATGTGGAATGTGGCTTTCGATTTGGTCAAGAAGTTTGTTTAGTTGGGTCATAAAATTCTAATTATCGTGTTCCCCATTCCCATAAACCAAATTGTGTCTTTTGGTCAATCGGATGTCCCGATTGTTTGAGTGTTAATACAATTTGCCCCCGGTGATGGCTTTCATGTGAAATCAAATAACCCAGAAAAGCTGCTGGATGCGGTTTGAAACCTTTGATTCTGTTCTCGGCAAAACCTTTTTCCAAAAGTTTAGCTATGGCTTCAGCACTATTGTTTAGTTCTTTGGTCAATAACGCTTTATCGATTTGAACTTCTTTATCAAGCTTTAATAAACCTTCGAGTAATTCCGGAGCAGCTGCTTTGAGCCACATCATTCTGACATTGTGCAGGTGCGCGAATTGGTCGCCTACTTTTCTACCTTTGGAAGCCGAAATGTCATTCAGGTAACTTTCGTCAATCGCGTCAAGCAGATACAGGTTGATGCGGTTGTTGATGTGCCAAGTATCGATTTGGTCGTTCATTTTGCCATTGTTTATTCAAAAAAATCCCAAAGGCCTAATGGAATTTAGCTACGCTCAATTCGCCTTAGGCTCGGGTGGGATTTGTTTTATTGACAGCTTAGGTTTTAGACATTTCCACCTTCATTTTCCTTGTCCAAATATTCCTGGACAATGTCAATAGCATTGGTCACTACGTCGCTCAAAGCCGTGATGAAAGTGCCGTCTTGTGCGCTGTTGATAGCATGTTTGATGGCTTCAACTTCTTTGGCAATGATTTCATGAGTTACATTTCTGCCGGAAGCATTGATGCCTTCCATAATCAAACCGATGATTTCCTCTTCAGTTCTTCCGCGTAAATATTTCTCCTGACGGATAATGATATGGTCAAACATACGCGCCGCTATAGTAGCACATTCTCTGATGTCTTCATCTCTTCGGTCACCAACACCGGCAATGATTCCGATTTTTTTGGTCGCATCGACAGAGGATAAATATTCTTCCACACCTTTATAACCTGAAGGATTATGGGCAAAGTCAATCAAAACTTTGAATTTCTTGAATTCAAAAATATTCATACGACCCGGAGTTTGTGCCGCACTCGGAATAAACGTCTGTAACGACAAACTGATATCTTCAGTTTTGAACCCTTGTAAATAGGCTGCTAAAGTCGCTGCCAAAGCATTTGCAATCATGAATTTTGCTTTTCCACCCAAAGTCAAAGGCACGTGAGTCGCGCGTTCCACCCTGATTTTCCATTCGCCTTTTTTAACCGTGATGTATCCGTTTTCATAAACCGCTACAATTTTTCCTTCTTTGGCAAATTGCTGTACTTTCGGGTTGTTTTCGTCCATACTGAAATAGGCGATGTTACAACTCAATTCGTTGGCGATTTTCAAACACTGCTCATCTTCGGCGTTTAGAATGGCCCAACCGTCTTTTTTAACGGAACGAACAACCGTTGCTTTTACGCGTGCCAAATCATCTAAAGTGTGAATGTCAGCCAAACCTAAATGGTCTTCCTGTATGTTGGTTATAATGGCAATGTCACATCGGCTGAATCCCAAACCGGAGCGAAGAATTCCACCACGAGCGGTTTCCAATACCGCAAATTCTACCGTTGGATCTTTCAAAATATATTCTGCAGAAAGCGGTCCGGTCGTGTCGCCTTTTTCCATCATGTGGTTTTGAACATATATACCATCCGAAGTGGTGAAACCGACTTTGTAGCCGTTATTTTTTACAATGTGTGCCAATAATCGGGTAGTGGTGGTTTTGCCATTGGTTCCCGTTACCGCAATAATCGGAATACGGCTTGGTTTTCCGGGAGGATAGAGCATGTCGATTACCGGTGCGGCAACGTTTCTCGGCAAACCTTCGCTAGGCGCCAAGTGCATACGAAAACCCGGAGCAGCATTGACTTCCAAAATACAACCGCCATTTTCCTTTAACGGTTGCGTTAAGTTTTCGGCCATGATATCGACACCACAAACATCCAAACCAATCACACGGGAAATACGTTCGCAAAGGAAAATATTTTCCGGGTGCATCATATCGGTCACGTCAATTGATGTTCCGCCGGTACTCAGGTTGGCTGTTGATTTCAGGTAAACGATTTCGCCATTTTTGGGCACCGAATCTACGGTATAATTTAATTTTTCCAATAAGTCTAAAGTATCCCTGTCGACGTCAATTTGGGTTAAGACATTCTCATGTCCGTAACCACGTCTCGGATCTTTGTTGGTTTCTTCGATTAAAGTTTGAATGGTGTCTTTTCCGTTTCCGACAACGTGCGCCGGTTCTCTTTTGGCTGCAGCAACCAATTTGTTGTCAATCACCAAAACCCTAAAGTCAAAACCGGTGATGAATTTTTCCACAATCACCCTGCGGCTATATTTTTGGGCATATTCCAATCCGGCAACGGCATCTTCCCAAGTTACTACGTTGATAGATGCACCTTTTCCGTGATTGCCGTCTAATGGTTTGATAACAATCGGATAGCCTATTTTTTTGATTACTTCGGTCAAATCTTCTTCATCAACACAAATGCCACCATTGGCTACCGGAATCGAAGCCAAGTCGAGCATTTTTTTGGTCTGTTCTTTGTTGCAGGCAATATCTACTGCGATACTGCTGGTTTTGCAAGTGATTGTGGCTTGGAAACGCATTTGATTGACACCATAACCTAGTTGTACTAAGGAATTGGTTCCCAACCGAATCCAAGGAATGTCACGGGCAACTGCTTCATCTACGATACTTCCAGTGGATGGTCCGAGACGCACGCGTTCACGAATTTCACGCATTTTTTGGATATCGGCTTCTACATCATAGTCAGTTCCGGCGATTAAGGCTTCGGCAATGGCAACCGCACTTTCGGCGGCAAACATTCCAACGTTTTCCTCGGTATAGCTAAAAACAACATTATATACGCCCGGTGTTTTGGTTTCACGGGTTCTTCCGAATCCGGTTTCCATACCGGCAAGGGTTTGGATTTCTAAGGCAATATGCTCAATCACATGGCCCATCCAGGTACCGCGCTCGATTCTGGAGAAGAATCCACCACGCGTTCCTTCAGAACAACGGTGCTCAATCATGGTGGGAAACATCGCTTCGATACGTTCGCGGAAACCTTCAATTTTGTTGGTTGGCGATTGCTCCATTTCCTCCAAATCCAAACGCATTTGGATTAATTTTTTGCGTTGTACACTCCAGATATTTGGTCCACGTAAAGCCTGTATTTTTAGAATCTTCATGATTGAGAATAATTTGTAACGTTAATAGGTAATGATTTTGTTAAAAATAGGAAATATTTGTTTTTACAGCCTATTTTTTTTGAAGAAAAGCTAAAAAGATAACAATGCTTATAGTTGGTTTGTTTTTGGAGTATTGATTTTCAGAATTTTATGAAAATAGTTGTCCCGTTGCTTTGCAACGGGACAACTATATAATCACGGTCTATTCCAAGAATAAAAACAATTTTCCCGCTATTCTAATTCAAAACGTACAGATACATTTCCTGAACCTAATGCAGATGCTAAACCTGTTACATCATCTACTGTTCCCAATTTTGTGTAGCTGTAAGATGTTGGAAAAGATTTGTAAAACAGCACCAAAGTTTTTGAGCCATATAACATTAAGTCGCCATTTTTTATCGTTCCGAGATTGAAGGAATTTGTTGGAAGATTGTTTGGCAAATCATAATATTTCTCGTTACTGTTCAGCTCAATCATATTAAGGGTTAAGGGTAACATTTCCTTAAATGCTTTTGCCGAATTATTAGCGAAAAGTGTAGCTGTAAACGTTTGTGAATTGGCTGTTATTTTAATTTTATAATTAGTTATTTTGTTGTTGTTTACCCTTGCAATATTGTTGTCCCCTTTAGTGCAAGACGATGCATAACTGATAACAACTGGAATAAATGTCAAAACAATGAATAATGAATGCTTCATCATTTTAAATTTTTCTTGAAAAAGGCTTCCAGTTTGTCAAAAGGAATTACATCAATTTTATCGTATAAATCAACGTGAACAGCATTTGGAATAATCATTAATTCTTTTGGCTCGGCTGCTAATTTGTAAATATCTTCACTCATATAACGTGAATGTGCATTTTCTCCAGCAATTAGTAGCATTGGTCGTGGAGAGATTTCTTTCAGATGTGCTAAGATTTGCATATTTGTTAATCCAATTGCAGAAGTATTAGCCCAAGCTCCATTTGAATTGATAGAACGTGAATGAAAGCCACGTGGCGTTTTGTAATAATCAAAATATTCTTTTATGAATTGTGGTTCATTCCCGGTTAATTTATCAGGATTAGGTTGTGCGCTATACTTTGGTTTTCTGTTTTCAGCATCCTCCCATCGCTGTATGCTCAATTGTTCTAACATTTTAGTACGTTCTTCAAGAGTTGTTTTATCATTGTATCCGTTTGACATCACTCTGGGAATATCATACAGACTTGTTGTAGCTACTGCTTTTACTCTTTTGTCTGCAGCTACAGCGTTTAATGCAAAACCTCCAAAACCACAAATCCCAATGATGCCAATTTTATTTCTATCTACATTTTTTTGAAGTCCTAAAAAATCCACAGCTGCGCTGAAATCTTCGGTATTAATATCAGATGAAGCAATATTACGAGGTTCGCCACTGCTTTCTCCTGTATATGATGGATCGAAAGCAAAAGCAATGAAACCACGTTCGGCCATTTGGTTAGCATACAAACCGGAAGATTGTTCTTTTACTGCTCCAAAAGGGCCGCTGATAGCTAATGCAGATAATTTTTCAGTTCCACTATTTTTTGGAACATATAAATCGCCGGAAAGCGTGATTCCATAACGGTTTTTGAAGGTTACTTTTTGACGGGTTACTTTATCACTTAATTGAAAAGTATAATGTTCTGTTGTTTCCATTTTGTTAGATTTAGATTTTGTGTCTTGTGCAAATGCTTGTAGTGTTACAAGGAACATTATTGCAATAATCAAAGTTTTTTTCATTTTTATTAAATTAAATTGTTTTTAAAATTTTTGCAGGAATTCCACCTACGATGGTATTATCAGGGACATCATTTGAAACCACTGCGCCTGCGGCTACGATTGCATTTACGCCAATGGTTACACCTTGCAAAATGGTAGCATTTGCTCCAATCCAGGCATTTTTTTTGATGTGAATGGGTTTCGGGATTAAAGAATGTCGGTCCGCTATTGAAGTAGGATGACCTTCTGTCAGTAAACTCACTTTTGGAGCAATCAGGACATTGTCTTCTATAGTAATTCCTCCCAAGTCAAGAAAAACGCAATCAAAGTTGATAAATACATTTTTGCCAATTTTAGTATGCTTTCCGTAATTGATGTGTAACGGTGGAAATACAGTTACGCTTTCGTCAATTTTGATGTTTGTAATTTGGCTCAACAAATCCCGAATTTCTTTTTCATTACTAGTGTTATTCATTTGAATGAGTAATTTTTTTGTCGCAAACGACGCTTCTCGTATTTGATAAGCATCTAAATCAAGGTGCGAAATGGTTTTGCCTTTCTTTAATCTGTAGAATATGTTTTCTGTTGCAATTGCTTCCATTGGGACTAATTAACAAAGCAAAATTAAACAGAAAGCCCCGCAGTGACTTTACTGCAAGGCTCAAATAATCTTTCTTAGAAGCTCAATATTTTGTTGAAATCAAATCTCTGTAGGAGGAAAGCCATACTGTTTTTTAAAAGCGGTTGAAAAGTGAGAAGGATTTCTAAAACCGACTTCCACATATACATCTTGTACTTTTTTGCCTTCTTCTTTTAGTTTTACATAAGCAGCTTCGAGCCTTCTTTTGATGAGCCATTTTTGTGGTGTTAGACCGCTTATTTTTTTAAAATCTCTTTTGAAAGTTGCCAAACTTCTTCCTGTAAATGAAGCGATTTGCTCCATCGAAAGTTCATCCGCATAATTTTCATTTAAAAACTCTAAAATGTCCACTTTCCAAGGTTCTGCAAAGTCGAAAAGAATTGGGTAAAGCTGTTCGTTATTATTTAATAAAGCGTAAATTCCTTCCAATAATTTCAAATGCGTAACGCCTTCTGTGGGTTTCACGTTGCTGTCAAAATATGGTGTTAAAGACTGAAAGAGACTTTCAATATCAGGTGTTGGCGATAATTTAAAAACATAATCATCTGAAAGTGGAATATTTTTTGGCATTTCGGCTTTGTCCATTTTGCTGTAAAATTCACGCAAAACATTACGTTTAAAGGTCAAAGAAATACCTTTGTACAATTCTTCCCCTTTGCTGTTTTTGTACATTTTTAATCGGTGGTCTCTTCGTATAAACGCACAGTCGCCCGCCTGAAGTGTTATTGTTCTATTGCGATCCTCAATCAGTTGTTCGCCCGAATACAAGTACACCAAAACGTGCTCCGGTGTTGCATGAATGCACTTTTCGCTGTAATCAGAAAAGCACGAAAGAAATATTCCTGAATAAGCGATGGTTTTTAATTTATCGTCTTGTTGAACGTTCATAATTTTCTTATTACCTTATTAACATACAAAAGTAGAGTTTATATTCTTGAATTGCTTTACTGTAAGGTTCATTTTGTCTTTCTGTAAAGCTCAATTGAAGTGTAATATTGTTGGTTTGAAATGAGTTTACTGATACAAAAGACAATGGCTGTTTAGCCCTGATGGAAGTGATATCAAGTAGAACGGACAGCAGGGAAATGGAAAACAAATGAGCGCAAGCCTTTACGCTTCTGAAATAAAATCGGAGATTTTTTGGTACAAATCCTTGTCGTGCATACTGTGGCCTAAGCCTTGGGTTTCGATATAGGTGGCATTTTTCCAGGAATTGGCGTAGTTTCTTCCTTCTTCCACGAGGATGACATTGTCGTGAAGGTCGTGGGCAATCATGGCTTTTTGAACAAAGTTTTTGGCAAATAAATGTCCGGCGAAATCATCCAGGCGGATGTTGAATTTTTCCTGATAATACGTTTCCAAAAGCGTTTTCATCTTGTCATTCAGGCTCAGGATATCGACAAAATTATCGCTTACTTTTTTGAAGCTTGAAGGTGCGCCGAGCATGACCACTTTTTCGATATTATCGTTGGGATATTTGTGCAGATAATAAGTGATGGAAGCGCCGCCAATGGAATGGCCAATCAGGATTTTTGGATTGTATTTTTGTGCCAGAACATGGATGAATTCAGCATATCTTGGTGTGTTGAATTCTTTACCGGTGCTTTGACCGTGCGCCGGCGCATCAATGGCAATGATAGTTTTGCCCAAAGGTTTGAGGTAATTCAGCAATTTTTTCCAACGTGAAGCATTGCTTTCCCAGCCGTGCAATAAAAGGATAATCTCTTCCGAACCTTGCCAAATATAGGTTTGGAAATCTTCCCCGTCATAATGCAAAGTTTCCTGTTGGGTGTTTTTTAAGGTTTTTGGGAGTTTGTCCTTTTTTAGTTTGCCTTTTCGCGGTTGGCTGAAAATCTCGTATGCCATATCCCTGGCCTTTTCAGGAAGGAAATAGCTGATGAGGTTGATGTACAAACCAACCGATTTGGTGATCAAAAAATACTGGATTTTCTTCATAAAAAAATCCCGAACGAATCGGGATTAATTATTATAGGTGAGCAAATAATTTTTGCATTTTTTCTCTTTCTTCTTCAGCCAATGAAGCATCTACTAAGATTCTTCCTGAATGCTCATCGGTGATGATTTTCTTGCGGGCTGCAATTTCAACCTGAGTTTGTGGTGGAATCGTAAAGAACGATCCTGCCGAAGCACCACGCTCAATTGAAACTACTGCCAAACCGTTGCGAACGCTTGAACGGATTCTTTTGTAAGCCGCTAATAATCTTTCTTCGATTAAAGCTTCAAACTCGGCTGATTTTTCCATCAAGAAGTTTTCTTCTTTTTGGGTTTCTGCCATGATATCGTTCAATTCCGCTTTTTTGTGTTTTAAGTGAGAAGATTTTTGGTCTAATTTTTCTTTAGAGCTTGAAATCACTTCTTTTTTGTGTTCGATAGAAGCTTTCAATTCTTTGATTTGCTTTTCAGCCAATTGAATTTCCAATTCCTGGAATTCTACTTCTTTAGTCAAAGAGTTGAATTCTCTGTTGTTGCGAACGTTTTTTTGTTGCTCAGTATATTTTTTAATTGCTGCCTGGTGTTCTTCGATGGCACTTTTTTTAGTTTTGATTTGGTCTTCAATCGTAACCAAATCAGATTTTAATTTATCTAAACGAGTGCTCAAACCAGTAACTTCATCTTCTAAATCTTCCACTTCTAAAGGTAATTCTCCTCTAACGTTTCTGATTTCATCAATTCTTGTATCTATGATTTGCAGGTCGTAGATAGCTCTTAATTTGTCTTCAACACTTAGTTCTTTTGTAGTCGCCATATTTTATAAGTACTTAACTGGATTTGTATTTTCTTCCGAAAAAATGATTGCAAAATTAAGGATTTTTTTCTTAAGAAAATCAACAATATAATTTTTTGTAAATCTTTCGCTTTCAAAGTGTCCGATATCGGCTAAAATCAGTTGGTTTTCGGCCTGATAAAAGTCATGATACTTCAAATCGGCGGTGAGAAAAATATCCGCTCCGGCTTGTTTGGCATTGCTGATGGCAAAGCTTCCCGAACCGCCAAGAACAGCGACTTTCTGAATGGGTTTGCCCAATAAGGCACTGTGGCGAATGCCACCGCATTGCATTTTGTCTTTTACAAAGGCTAAAAAGTCTTTTTCGCTCATTGGTTTTTCGAGTTCGCCAATCATTCCGAGGCCAATGTTTTGGTGTTGGTTTTGGAGTTCGTAAATCTCATAAGCGACTTCTTCATAAATGTGACTGGTGAATAACGCTTTGAGTACTTTGGACTGCAAATGTTTTTCAAAAGTGACTTCGATTTTGATTTCTTCGTTTTCGACAAATTCAAATCGGTTGCCTACTTCAGGATTACTGTCTTCGTTGCCCATATAAGTGCCAATCCCTTTGGAGTTGAAACTACAATCTTCATAGTTGCCGATTTTTCCGGCTCCGGCATCAAATAAAGCATTGCGTAAGGTTTCCACATTTTCCGGAATGGTATAGGTCACCAGTTTTTGGATGAAGTTTTTCTTTGGAACCAAAATTTTAGTATTGGTCAAGCCTAAAGCATTACTAAAGATTTTATTCACGCCGTGTTTGTGATTGTCTAAAGCGGTATGAACCGCATAAATGGCAATATCATTTTTGATGGCTTTGAGTACGGCGCGCTCGACATAATTTTTACCCGTAATTTTCTTCAGTCCTGAAAAAATAATAGGATGGAAGCAAACCACCAGATTGCAATGCTTAGCAATCGCTTCATCGATAACGATTTCCAAAGCGTCGTGGCAAACCAGAATTCCGGTGGCTTCCGCATTGGCGTCGCCAACGAGCAAACCTACATTGTCAAAGTCTTCGGCATAGGCTAAAGGCGCCATTTCTTCTAAGGTTGAGAGGATTTCTTTTATTTTCATATCGTTTTTTTCGCCACGAATGCACGAATATTTTTTTAAATTATTTTAAATCTGCCAACGGCGTTCTGCCAACGGCGTTCTGCCAACTGCCTTCTGACTAAGTCGCCCATTCGTTTAAATATTCTTTAATAATCCATTCCCCATTGATTTTTTCGAGTAATAGAAACCGTCCGCTGTTGTGTTCAATGTTTCTGTAGAAAGCGACTTTAACCAAAGCGTATTGGCCTTTGGCAAAATAAATCGGTTTGTTGACAATAAGCAAACGCTGGTTGTTCTCACCATATTGCTCAGAGAGTTTTTGAAATTCTTCCAAAGACAAACAGGCATTGACTTTGCTTTTCAAATATTGGTTTTGGTTGTCAAACAACATATTGTATTCCTTGGACCAATCTTCGTTTATGCCAATCACTATCTGTTTTTTGATTTCGGCAGCGTTTTTTTTGAGCAAATCGTTTTTCGAAATGACTTCCAATACTTCTTCGTTGTTAGGCGCTTTGTTGCAATAAAAGCTCAGGAGTTGCAATCTGCCTTTGGCAATGACTTTTTCGTTTTTATAATATTTGGTAAAAATGATTTTGAGTATAGCCGTATTGTCTGTTTCCTGGGAAAAAGACATAGGCGCAACCAATAGAAATAATAAAAGAAATAGTAGATGGAGTGGTTTCATTACTTATTGCAACTGTAATATTTTCATTCAAAGATAAAAAATCGTTACTTTCGTACTATGATTTTGTTGCGAAAATTACTTTTCCCTTTTGCCATTCTCTATGGCTTCATCACTTCTGTTAGAAATTATCTTTACGATAAAGGTATACTAAAATCGTATTCTTTCGACATTCCCGTAATTGCTGTGGGAAATCTTAGCGTTGGCGGCACCGGAAAAACACCACAGATTGAGTATTTGATTCGGTTGCTTTCTCCCAATTATAAAGTGGCTACTTTAAGTCGGGGTTACAAGCGACAATCAGAAGGCTTTATTTTGGCGGATGCCAATGCAAATGCGGAAATCCTTGGTGACGAACCATTTCAGTATTTTCAAAAGTTTCCTCAGATTCAAGTTGCAGTCGATGCCGACCGAAGAAACGGTATCTCTCAATTGTTGAGTCAAAAGGAAAAGCCTGAAATCATTTTACTCGATGATGCTTTCCAACACCGAAAAGTCAAAGCCGGATTTTATATTCTCTTAACTTCTTATGGCGATTTGTTTTGTGATGATTATATTTTACCAACGGGAAATCTTCGCGAAAGCAGAAATGGAGCCAAAAGAGCCAATGTGATTATAGTTACTAAATGTCCGTCAAATCTAAGCGATATTGAGCAGGAAGAAATTAGTAGAAAATTGATGAGATTCCTCGTTCCTCGCAATGACAATGCCAAGGTTATTTTCTTCAGTTTTGTGGAGTATGATGACAAGGTTTATAATCAAAATGGCAGTTTGGAAGTCGCTGATATCAAATCACAGGAAAAATTATTACTGGCCGGTATTGCCAAACCCAAACCATTCTTTGACGAATTACAGTCTGGAAATGATATGGTTATGGAATTTCCGGATCACCATCATTTTAGCGACAGCGATATTTTGGACATAAAAAACAAAGCCAACCATAAAATAATTGTCACCACCGAAAAAGATTTTGTACGTTTGGAGGCTGAAATTTTCGCAGCGCAATTATATTATTTACCAATCAAAAGTAAATTACTTCGCGACAGCGGCACTTTTGACCAAACTATTTTAGACTATGTGGGAACTCGTACAGGAAACCGTTAATTATATAAAGAATAAAACCAATTTTACGCCCGAATATGGCGTGATTTTGGGTTCAGGATTGGGAAGCTTTACCGATGACATTAAAGTGGAATTCACTTTACCATACAACGAAATACCCAACTTTCCGGTGTCAACAGTCGAAGGCCACAAAGGCGCTTTGGTTTTTGGAACCATTGGCGACAAAAAAGTCGTGGCGATGCAGGGAAGATTTCATTTTTATGAAGGTTATTCGATGCAGGAAGTTACGTTTCCGGTGAGAGTGATGAAATATATTGGGGTAACAAAACTTATTGTTTCCAATGCTTCCGGTGGTGTGAATCCGAATTATAAAGTAGGAACGATTGCGATTATTACCGATCACATCAATATGATGCCCGAACATCCGTTAAGGGGAAAAAATGATTCCCGTTTCGGCCCGCGATTTGTCAATATGAGCGAACCTTACAGTCCAAAAATGATTGCTAAGATTAAAGAAATAGCCAAAGCGGCCAACATCGAACTTCAAGACGGTGTTTATATGGGATTGCAGGGACCTACATTTGAAACCTTGCACGAATACAAAATGGTCAAAGTTTTGGGCGCAGATTGCGTTGGAATGTCAACCGTTCCGGAAGTTATCGTAGCCCGTCATATGGAATTGGAAACTTTCGGGATTTCAGTCATCACCGATATCGGAAGCGAAGAGCATTTGGAAAACATTACTCATGAAGAAGTATTGAAAGCAGCTCAGGAAGCTGAACCAAAGGTTAGACAACTCATCAAAGAGTTGATTTTGCAATATTAACTCAAATTCTGGGCAATTACCCGATAGAAATTTTCCGGTTCGAATGGTTTGGTTATTACATCGGTCATTCCGAAAGACATCAGCATTTCCCTGTTCTCATTCAATGAAATTGCAGTTAGCGCGATGATTGGTATTTCCTTATTGAATTCACGAATGTTTTGTGTCGCAATGGTTCCGTTGATGCCCGGCAAATGCACATCCATCAGTACCAAATCAAAGTCATGATCACCGCGCATCACTTCGACAGCTTCTTCACCGTTGTCAACGATTTTGCATTTCATGCCTTTGTTTTCGAGCATTTTTTTGGTTACCATTTGGTTGATTTTGTTGTCTTCCACCACAAAAACAATTTTGTTTACTAAGACTTCATCAGAATATTGAGCCGGTTTTTCAAACTTAACTTCCGGATTCCCGTTGAGTAAATTGATTTCAAAGGCAAAAGTAGTTCCGATGCCCACTTCACTTTTCAGGCTGATTTCGCCACCCAATAAATCAACCAGTTTTTTTACAATGGTCAAGCCTAAACCTGTGCCTCCATATTTTCGGTTGATTTCGATGGAACCTTGCGAGAAACTGTCAAAAATGGTTTCCTGTTTTTCTTCCGGAATCCCAATTCCGGTATCGCTGATGATAAAATTAATTCTCGAAAAATCGTCGCCCTGATCTACCATTTTGGCCAAAACCGTTACTTCGCCATTTTGTGTAAACTTTAAGGCATTGTTGATCAGATTGATAAAAATTTGCGACAACTTTGTCGGGTCGCCCAACAAGACTTCCGGTATGGAATCATCAATTTCTAAGATGAATTTGTTGTGGTTTCGGGCCGCAATTTCTTCCATCGAATTTTGAATATCGGTCAATAACTGTTTCAGATTGAAATGGATGTACTCAATTTGGATATTGCTCGAATCAATTCGGTTGATTTCGAGGATTTCATTGATAAAAGTCATTAAATAGTTCCCCGAAAACTTGAGCGAATTGAGGTAATGCAATTGGGTTTGCTTTGGATTATCTTCAATCAACAAATGTGTAATTCCGTTAATGGCATTCAATGGCGTTCGCAACTCATGACTCACCGTAGAGAGAAATTCTGCTCTTGCCTGAGACGCTTTTTCAGCTTTTTCTTTGGCCAATTGCAGTTCAAAGTTTTTGTCTTTTAACAGCTCATTGGTTTTGCTTCTGATGATGTTGTTTTTGTAAAGCGACAAACTCAAAAGCGATAATATCGAGATTAAGGCAATCCCTAAAATACTAATCAGTTTGATGAATTTGTTGGTTTTTTGTTGTGCCAAATTTTCTTTTGTCATTTGGTCAATCGCCTTCATTCGCTCACTTTCCTTGAATTCAGCATAATCATTGGCATCCAGTTTTAGGTTATTGGAACTGGAAAGACTGTCTTTTAATTCCAAATGCTGTTTAAGGAAATCATGTGATTTTTTTAGGTTTAGCAACTTTTCGTTGGTGCGGCTGAGTGATAATAAAATGGCTGCTTTTTGATCCAGATTGTTATCCCTGGCATTTAACATTAAAGCCCTATTGAGATAATTTATCGCCAGGTTGTTGTGGTTCAGACTTTCTTCAATAGCGCCCAATTGGTACAAAGCTTCCGCTTTGGTTTTGTAAATATCTTCAGTATCAGGTTTTGAAATAATTTCATTGAATAACCTTGAGGCTAATTGTATTCTTCCTTTATTTCGATATAAAATCCCTTTTTGAAGCATCAACGGTTCCGAAGCATCAATTTTTAAAATATTATAAACGGCTTGTGATTTATTAAAATTGACTTCCGCTTTGGCAAAATCATCCAGATTCATATAACACATTCCCATGTTGTAATAGCAAATGGCTTGCTGGCTCGATGGTGGAATATTGCTTAATAAAGTGGCACATTGGGAAAAAACATCTATAGCATCATCATATTTTTTAAGTTCAAAATAGGTTGAGCCCAATGAATACAATGCGTCAGCTTTTTGCTTCGTATTGCCGTGAAATTTTGCGTAATTGATTGCTTTCTGCGAAAAATATAAAGAAGACTTGTAGTTGTTGGTCTTTTTATTAAAATTGGCTAAATCAATATAATAAGCCGTACTGTCAAGAGGTACAGCCGCTTTTTTTTGTCCAAAGCTTAAGGTTTGAAATAGTAATATAAGAAAGAACCATCTCATGGTTTTGCAGGATTTATAAAGATTTAGGGCTATAAATGTAGTAAAATTATTTTTTTAACAAAATAATCAAGTCAATTATTCGACAAGAATAACCTATTTCATTGTCATACCAACCCACGACTTTTACCATTTTATCAATGACAGAAGTGAGTTGCGCGTCAAACAGGCAGGAGTTTTGATTGCCCAAAATATCGACAGAAACAATCGGGTCTTCGGTATAAGCGAGAATTCCCTTTAAGTTGGTTTCCGCCGCTTTTTTAAACGCCAAATTGATTTCTTCAATGGTCACTTGTTTTTTGACATAACAGGTAATATCTGTTAGTGAACCATCGGGAACCGGAACGCGGATACCGCTGCCTCCGATTTTGCCTTCCATTTCAGGGAAGATTTTAGTAAGTGCTTTGGCCGCACCGGTTGTGGTTGGTACAATCGACTGACTCGCACCACGGGCACGACGCAAATCTTTGTGCGGTTGATCGTGTAAACTTTGGTCGGTAGTATAGGAGTGAACCGTAGTGATATAGGCTTGTTCAATGCCACACAATTCGTTGATGACCTGAATCATCGGTGCGGCATTATTAGTCGTACAACTGGCATTGGACACGATAACTTCAGTTCCTTCTAAAATGTTTTCGTTAACACCTAAAACTACTGTTTTGATTTCGGGTACTTCACTTGGTGCGGAAAGAATGACTTTTTTGGCTCCGGCTGAAACATGTTGGTTGATTTCTTCGAATGTCTTGTATTTCCCGGTGCTTTCCACCACAAAATCAATATTCTCCCATTTGAGGTTGCTGATGTTGCTTTCGTGAAAAAAAGTATAATGTTGTCCGTTTACGATAATTGATTTGTCATCATAAGAAACTTCAAAAGGCAAAACGCCGTGAATGCTGTCGTACTTGATTAAATGCGCCATCGTGCGATTGTCGGCGATGTCATTGATGGCTACGACTTCAATGTTAGGATGATTGAGCAATAATCGAAACAGATTACGGCCAATTCTTCCAAAACCATTGATGGCAATGCATGTTTTGCTCATGGAAACAGCGTATTAAAGAATGTGTTTTTCGGCGTGATAAGAAGAACGTACCAAAGCGCCACTTTCTACGTGACGGAATCCCATTTCTTTTCCGATTTTTTCGTACTTCTCGAATTGTTCCGGTCTGATGAATTCTTTTACGGGTAAGTGTTTTTTGCTGGGTTGCAAATATTGTCCGATCGTTACGATGTCGACATCATTATCTCTTAAATCGCGCATTGTTTGGATCACTTCTTCTTCGGTTTCACCCAAGCCAAGCATGATACCCGATTTGGTTCTTTTGATGCCTTGTTGTTTTAAGTATTTCAACACAGCCAAACTACGGTCATATTTTGCCTGGATTCTCACTTCACGGGTTAAGCGACGAACCGTTTCTACGTTGTGTGAAACCACTTCCGGATTGGCTTCCACGATGCGGTCGATAATTCTTTCTACGCCTTGGAAATCGGGAATTAAGGTTTCTAAAGTTGTTTCCGGATTCATTCTGCGAATCGCCTGCACGGTTTCAAACCAGATAATCGAACCCATATCTTTCAAATCGTCGCGATCCACACTGGTGATTACGGCGTGTTTGATTTTCATGATTTTAATCGAGCGCGCTACTTTCTCCGGTTCGTCCCAATCTACGGTTTCAGGTCTTCCGGTTTTAACGCCGCAAAAACCACAGGAACGCGTACAGATATTCCCTAAAATCATAAAGGTGGCTGTTCCTTCGCCCCAACATTCGCCCATATTTGGGCAACTGCCCGAAGTACAAATGGTGTTGAGTTTGTATTTGTCAACCAAACCGCGAAGTTCAGTATATTTTTGACCGATAGGCAATTTGACTTTTAGCCATTTAGGTTTGCCAACGGGTAAGTTATTGTCGAGGACTGATTCCATAATTGCAATTTGCTTCGTCAGTATGCTGACGCTCGTTTTCGAATTGCAAAGATACAAAGGTTGGATTTAGAATTCTTAATTTTAGATTCCAAAATTGTTGTTAAAAAAGCGGATTTAAACCATCGTTTTTCTTTTCATAATAATTTGATAAGCAATTCCGATAAAGGCACCAATTTCACCGCCGGCATAACTGTAATTGTGAATGGAACCAACAATCCGAAAACTCTTTCCATCTTTTATGGTATATGGAGAACAGCAATCAGGATAAGCCGTAGGGTTAAATTTCTCGGTTAGATAACCAACAAAACCAAAAATTATGGTAATGCCTAATGTTATCAATACCGCTTTGAAAGCATATTGAAACATCAGCTTTGGTGTTTTGTGAATGAAACCAATCAAGCCCTGAAAAATACCGATAAACAATCCGACCCACCAAGTAGCCAATATTCCAATTAAAGCAGTTGTTGCCCTCGGATTTTTATGGCCCCAATCGGTAAAGCCAAATTGGTCAAACTTAAATACGGTGAAATATTCACTCGAAATAGTATAAGTTACCTGATCGTGCAATGCACCGTAAATAGCCGCTAATAGTGCAGAAATTAAAATGATAAGCAGAAAGGTTCCGAGTTTTTTCATAGTGTTATTATCATTCCACAAAATCCATTTCTCTATTATGTGTTTCACTGATGGTAAAGGTTGCATAAATTCCCAAAGAAAATGCAATCAGTCCGATAACAGCCGCCGAGAAAATCACCGTATTGCTGAGTTTTAAATAATCGAACCCAATCAGCATAATCGGTACTGAGCCACGAACCATATTGGGCACACTGGTAGTGGCAGTACTTCGCATATTGGTGCCAAATTGTTCTGCGGAAACGGTTACAAACATTGCCCAGAAACCAGAGCCCAAGCCAATCCAGCCACAGTAGAAATAATACATATTTTCACTTTTGTTACCACTAAAAAGGAGTAAGGCTACCCCAATAAAGGTAAACATTTGCATATAAAGAATGGTCTTTTTACGCGAACGCAAAGCATGGGAAATAAAGCCGGAGGAAAAATCACCCACAGAAGTTGAGATATAGGTCCACATAATGGCTTTCCCCGGATTGATAGACGTGATGCCCATTTCGGGAGCAAATTGATTGGCCATAAAAACCAAAATCCCAATGCAATACCAAATCGGGACACCAATTAAAATACATTTTAGATATTTGACAAAAAGCTTTTTGGTGGTAAAAAAAGCCAAAAAATCACCTCTTTTAATCGAATGGTTTTCCTTAACATTTTTAAACATGCCGCTTTCAGCAACACTGATTCTCAGTACCAACAACATCAATCCTAATCCACCGCCAATAAAATAAGCGGTTGTCCAGCTTCCCGCGAGCTCTACGGTGAATTGTGCTACCACAGCACCCAAAACCCCAAAGCCGGCAATGATTGACGTTCCGATAGCACGAAGTTCTTTGGGTAAGGTTTCGGAAACCAAAGTGATTCCGGCACCCAATTCACCAGCCAAACCAATTCCGGCAATAAAACGAAGCCAGGCATAAATTACGCCTTTGTCTGCAAAATCCATTTGCGGTAAAAAGCCACAGGCAATATTGGCTAAGGAATACACTATTATTGAACCAAAAAGCACCGAAAGCCTTCCTTTTTTATCCCCGAAAATGCCCCAGATAATACCGCCCAAAACGAGTCCAACCATTTGGTAATTGATAATCATGGTACCAACAGTATCAGCTTCCAATCCCATATCATTCAGACTGGGAATGCGTACAATCCCAAAAAGAAGCAAATCATAGATATCTACAAAATAGCCCAAAGAGGCAATGATTACGGGGAAACCAAATAAGTGCCTGAGCTTTTCCTGGCGGGTAAATTGTTGCATTTTGTTTATTTGTTTGGATAAATATAGAAATAAAAACAAAAAACCTGCTAAAAGCAGGTTTTAATAATGTGATTCTATGTTGGTTGGCTATAAACCCAAAGCTTTTTTAGTCTGCGGCATCAGTGCGTCTTTGTGTAATAAAACTGAAATGGCTTTTAATCTCAAATAAGAAACACTCATATAAACATAGCCTTCAATTCCCGATTTATTGCCCCAGGAATTTTTGACTTTGTAATAGATATTTCCTTTTTGGTCTTTGGATTTGCCTACAATATGCATCAAATGATCATCGGTAGTATTGTAATTTTCGAACTCAGCCTGGCGGAATTCTGGGGTGATTTTTTTCTCCGGTTTGATTTCGACTTTAATCAGGTTAACATCTTCTGCATTTTCAGGGATTACTGCGACACCGGTTCTGGTCGAAAAAGTTGCTTCGCTCACATCACTGTCTATGGCAACGGTAAATCCTTTGTCCAAAGCATAATCAATATTCTGAACAAATTCATCCAAAGGCAGATTGTAAAAAGAACCATTGGCAAAATTATCAGGAATATTCAGAATGAATTGGCTATAAACAGGCTGATGGGTAAAAGAAGTAATCGTAACATAATCGTGTAAATTGATTTTGTAATTGGCTAAAAAAGCGGCAGCACTAATTGGTTTTACATTGGCTGTCGTGCCCATATATTTATCTAAAACCGCTGTATAGTCGGTTTTCCATGTTGGGTATTTAACCGGAGTGTCTTCAACTGCTTTTTTGAGTATGGCATTCAGTTCTTTTACCAATCGGGTGTGATCGTGTTTGGCGGTATCATAAATTTTTCCTGAGAATTCATTTTGAAGTGCAATACCATATTTCAAAGCGCTATTGATAACGTCATGATTCAAGCCACCTTCGCCAAATTGTGCTTTTCCCTGACGCGAAACGTAATTTTCTCCTTTATCCAAATAGGTATTTCTCACATTGTACATCTCAGATAAGTCGATTGTAGTACCTGTAGTACGAATGATTTCGGCTTCTAAAAAGGAAGTGGAAGAGAAACTCCAGCACGTTCCCGTGTTTTCCTGTGCGGTAACCGGAGTGGCTTCAATATTTTTAATGGTTTGAAAATCATACGCTTGGGCAAACGTATTTAAACCGAAAAATAGCGAGGCAATGGTAAGCAGTGTTTTATTCATAAGAATATGATTTGTGTTGTGGTTAAAGTCAAACAAATGATTTATTTTTACGCTAAAATAATAGTTTTTGTCAGCAGACAAATATTTTTAACTAAAATATAATAATCCTTATAAAGCAACTTTTGATATGAGTACCATCAATTGGATTACTGCCGCAGCATTTGAAGATATCACCTATAAAAAATGTGATGGCGTTGCCCGAATTGCGTTTAACCGACCGAATGTCCGCAATGCTTTCCGCCCGAAAACCACCAGCGAATTATATAAAGCTTTTTATGACGCCATGGAAGACACTTCTATCGGTGTGGTTTTGTTATCGGCTGAAGGCCCAAGCACCAAAGACGGTATTTGGTCTTTTTGCAGCGGCGGGGACCAAAAAGCCCGCGGTCATCAGGGTTATGTTGGCGAAGATGGCTACCACAGGTTAAATATCCTTGAAGTACAGCGTTTGATTCGATTTATGCCAAAAGTGGTCATCGCGGTTGTTCCGGGTTGGGCTGTTGGAGGCGGACACAGTTTGCACGTAGTTTGTGATTTGACATTGGCGAGCAAGGAATACGCTATTTTTAAACAAACCGATGCGGATGTAACAAGCTTTGACGGTGGTTATGGTTCGGCTTATCTGGCCAAAATGGTTGGGCAAAAGAAAGCGCGTGAGATTTTCTTTTTGGGTCGAAATTATTCCGCACAGGACGCTTTTGAAATGGGCATGGTCAATGCGGTGATTCCGCATGAAGAACTGGAAGATACAGCTTACCAATGGGCGCAGGAGATTTTGGAGAAATCACCAACCTCCATCAAAATGCTGAAGTTTGCGATGAATTTAACTGATGACGGTATGGTTGGTCAACAGGTTTTCGCTGGAGAAGCCACGCGTTTGGCATACATGACGGATGAAGCCATTGAAGGAAGAAATGCCTTTTTGGAAAAGAGAAAACCCAACTTTGGGAAAAATAAATGGATTCCTTAACGGCTATGGAAGACTTTACAAACGAAACCATAGATACTACAAGTTTACCGAGATATGAAACGGTAGCATTGACCAAATTGCATCCAAATTATTGGAAGGAGATATTGCTCTCCAGGGGAATACTGCTTTTGTTGGTTGGTATTGCGCTTACAGTTGCAATCATTTTTATTGAAGAAATCGCCGAAAATAATTGGCTTTTTATTACGGCTTATATACTGTTTGTTTTGTTCTTTTTGCTTTTTGCCTATATCGGATTTAAGAAAAAAGCATACGCTTTCAGGAATCACGATGTTATCTTTCGCAGTGGCATTATTGCGACCAATACGATGGTTATTCCTTATAATCGCGTACAGCACGTAGCACTTCACGAAGGTTTTATTGCCCGTTTTTTTGGTTTGGCCAAAGTGGAAATATTCACTGCAGGTGGTGTTTCGAGTGATATTGAAATTCCCGGAATTGCCAAAGAAGAAGCCGAAAATATCAAACAATTGTTGATGGGTAAAATTCAAAAGCAATTGTAATGGAAACCAATTTTAATCAGCCACAACGCCAGTCTTTGGTGGGCATTTTAGTGATTTTTTTAGAATCCGCCTTTCAGGTGTTAAAAGCGACCTGGCCGATTATTGTGATTACCTTATTTAAAGCAGACTCAAAATCAATTTTGGTTGGTTCATTGATTTTATTAGGGATGTTTACCTGGTTGGGAATATATTCTTTTCTGAAATACCGCAATTTTACTTTCCATATTGATGACGAAAACGATGAGTTTATCATCAGCGATGGCATCATCAACAAAACCAGAACGACTATTCAACTGCATAAAATCCAGCAGGTAAATATCAAACAATCGTTGGTACAACGAATCATTGGTGTTTATGCGTTAGATGTCGATACCGCCGGAAGCGATAAGAAAGAAGGTAATATCAAAGCCATTTCGCATAAGTTGGCGATTGCCTTAAAATCGAAATTGCTGGAAAACGAAGGCAAGAAAGCGGTTGTTGCTGAAAATGAAGTTACAACAGAAACAACAGAACAGAAAGCCATTCCTTTCCTCAAAATTAATTTGGTCAGCTTACTGAAAATCGGGATTACTTCTAATTATGTCAAAAGTGTCGGATTGATACTGACGTTCTTTTTTACGATTTATGAAAACCTCCATCAGGCCGGAGCGGAAGACTTTATCAAAACCGAACGCATAGAAGGTTTTGTCGATAACAATTCGCTGTGGTATTCAGGTTTGATATTCGTCCTGATTATGTTCAGTGTTGTTTTTCTGATCAATATCGGCCGTACCTTAATCAAGTTTTTCGATTATGCAGTAACGAAACAAAAAGGTTCGTTAATGTTGACGTATGGTCTTATAAATACCCAAAGCACCATATTGAAACCAGAGAAAGTTCAGATTGTCAAAATTTCCAGAAATTATCTTCAAAAAAAGCTCGATGTCCTTGAGATAAAAATCAAGCAGGCCATTAGCAACGGAAAGCAGGAAAGCAAATCACTGATTGAAATTCCAGGCTGTAATGCTTTTGAACGCGATGAAATTTTGAAATTGTTGTTCAAGGAACTACCGCAAAAAGGCATTATGATGAAGCCTAATTTTCGCAAACTGATATTTTCCATTTTTCTGATAATTGTACTACCTTTAACGGGTTATTGGATATTTGGAAATTATATTGAACCCAAAGCATTTGAATACTTAAATGTGGCTGTTTTTTATGCCGTTTTTGTATTGGTTGTATTGTTTTTCGGGTTCAGGAATTACCGATTGTTTGTCAATGACAATCATATCATCAAGCAAAGTGGTGCCTGGGATATTGATCATAACATCATTCAGATTGAAAAAATACAAGCCATAACGACTTCACAGTTATTTTGGCACAAAAGCTTAAATATAGGTTCGCTGACGATGCATACTGCAGGCGGAAACATTACTTTTCATTTGGGAAAGTTTGATAAAATAAACGAGTATGTAAACCTTTGGTTGTATGAGATTGAAACCTCAAACAGCAATTGGATGTAAATAAATTAAAACTACTATGAAACACTGGATTGAAGCCGCACGCGTTAGAACATTGCCACTTTCGGTATCGGGAATTATTGTTGGAAGTTTTTATGCACTTTCCAGACCGACCGAAGAAGTTTTGACACCGACACAAGTTTTTAACTGGAGGATTTTCGGATTACTGTTACTGACCACTGTTGGTTTGCAGATATTGTCCAATTTCGCCAACGATTACGGTGACGGCGTAAAAGGCACGGATAATGATGATAGAGTTGGGCCAAAACGCGCCATTCAAAGCGGTGCCATTTCACCACAAGCGATGAAAAAAGGAATTGTCATTACGGCCTTATTGACATTCTTGTCAGCCATCGCCTTAATTTACAATGCGTTTCACTTTAAATATTTCTACTATTCGATTATCTTTTTGGTACTCGGGATTATGGCGATTGCTTCTGCAATCCGCTATACCGTTGGAAAAGGCGCTTATGGTTACAGAGGTTACGGCGATTTGTTTGTGTTTATTTTCTTTGGACTGGTGAGTACTTTTGGCTCGTATTTTATGTTTGCCAAAGAACTCAACTGGCTGTTGTTTCTACCTTCCATTGCGATTGGTTTTTTGAGTGTTGGAGTGCTGAATTTAAACAATATGCGTGATGAAGAAAGCGACAGAAAAGCAGGAAAGAATACGATTGTTGTAAAAATGGGCGGTGCAACTGCCAAAAAATACCATTTCTTTTTGGTGATTACCGCTATGGTTCTGGTGTTGTTGTTTGCTTTTCTAAATGATTTTAATTTTGACCAATATATTTTTGTGGTGGCTTATTTTCCTTTGATGAGCCATTTGTTAACTGTTTACAGAAATAAAAACCCAAAACTTTTAGATCCTGAGTTGAAAAAATTAGCTATTACTACTTTTTTGCTTTCGATTTTACTGGCTTTGAGTTTGATATTTTTTATCTCAGATGTTGTGGTGAATTTAGTTTAATTTAAAAGTTAAGTTATGAAAATAACCTTCTACGGACATTCCAGCATCGGAATTGAAGTAAGCGGAAAACACATCATAATCGATCCGTTTATCTCAGGTAATCCAAATGCCGGTCATATTGATATTAATAGCTTAAAAGCCGATTATATCCTTTTGACACACGCGCATCAGGATCATATCCTCGATGTGGAAACCATTGCGAAGAATAACAATTCGATTGTTGTTTCCAATTGGGAAATCGCAACACATTATGGCAACAAAGGTTTTCAATACCATCCGATGAATCACGGTGGAAGCTGGCAATTTGATTTTGGAAAAGTAAAATATGTTAATGCCATTCATTCAAGCTCGTTTCCTGATGGCAGTTATGGCGGAAATCCGGGCGGATTTGTGATTGAAGGCGAACACAAAAACATCTATATCTCGGGCGATACGGCGCTGACAATGGATATGAAACTGATTCCGATGAGAACCAAATTGGATTTGGCCATTTTCCCCATCGGCAATAATTTCACCATGGATGTGGAAGATGCGATTTTAGCAGCAGATTTTGTCGATTGCGACAAGATATTGGGTTGTCATTATGATACTTTCGGATTTATTGTCATCAATCATGATGAAGCGAAGAAGAAGTTCTTCGACGCCGGAAAAGACCTGATGCTGCTTGATATCGGGCAAAGTATTAAATTATGATTTGCTCCATACAAAAATAAGAGTGTCAGTTTTGGCACTCTTCTTGTTTTAAAAACGAAAAATAGAATATGAAATCACCACAGACAAAGAGTTTGCGTAAGCAAACACCAATAAATAAAAGGTGATTCAATATATGACCACTAAAAAAATGAAATTTACATATATTAAGTACTTGTTATTAGGTTTGTTTTGGGGTTGTTCGACTATCAGCTTTGCGCAAAGCGAAGAAGGCTTTTGGGACAATGTCAGAAACACCAATGAAACCATTATCCTCGACGCCGGAAAGCGTAAAATACTTAAAACAGCCGACTTTCCTGTCGGAACCACTGAAGTCGTTTACCGCATGTCCGTTTTGGATGACAATCAGAAATTGAGTTCCAGTTTGGTTTCTATCCTAAAATCCATTCCTGATCCGTCAGGGATTAGTCAGGGCGCAGCCGGAACGGTATTTTTGCTTTCTGCGATTACCGGGGAAGACAAGTGTAAGTTTTATGTGTTTACCAATGAGAATGATGCTTTACAATATGAAAAAACAGGCGTTCTCAAAAATGCCTGTGCCAGTCAGGACGAACCGGTAAGCAAATCAGCAAAGTTGCTTACAGAAAAGTCAAGATGCATTCCTCAGGGTGCGCAAAACCTCTGGTTTGGCTTTGAAAGTGGCAATTGGCTCATGAAGGCAAAGGTTGTCCTGGAAGTTGTGCCGTGGGTTGATTACAATTTAAGAAAAGGCTGGACAGTGGAAGGCAAAAAGGAGGTATTGGCATTGGCTTCAAAATTGGAAGTTGTGAACTATCTTACTAAAAAAGACCAGTTTTATGGTTTGTTTTTGGAAAACATCATGGACAAATTCAAATATCCCTATTTTAAACAATTATTGCCAGCCGAGAAAAACAGAGCCATTGAAATTGCTACTGAAGCAAGTCTGACCAAAACGGGTGAAATTGATAAATGGTGTCAAGTGGTTTGTGATAAAGCGGCAAAGCTGTTCAAGGATGGAAAAACCACTGAAGCCATTGACTTGATTCAATCTGAAATGGTGGCCAAGAATAGGCAAAATTATAGAGGTTACGGTATATTGGGCGATTATTATTTGCTTTCTAAGCAATATTCAAAAGCCGAAGAAGCTTATCAAAAAGGATTAGAATTAAATCCAGCCGAAATCATTTTTTATCTTGATTTGGCCCATGTTTATATGTTTACGGATCGACTTTCTGAGGCTAAAGAAATCCATAAAAAGTATCAGAGTCAAAATTTATCAACAGAAAAACCTTGGAAGGAACAAGTCAGAATTGACTTTCTCAACTTTCAAAAAAGAGGATTGCCAACAAAAAATTTCAAAAAAATCCTTCGCGTTTTAGACTAAAAAATGAAAGCAACTTACCATAAATATGTGCTCCGTTTTAAGCAACCTTCGGGTACTTCCAGAGGCGTTTTGACGACTAAGGAAACCTGGTTTATTGTGATCGAAAATGAGTTTAAAAAAGGAATAGGTGAGTGCGGAATTCTACGTGGATTATCGGCTGATGATCGTCCCGATTATGAAGAAAAACTGCAATGGGTTTGTGAAAATATTCATCTTGGGGAGGAAAAATTGTGGAATGAATTACTCGAGTTTCCATCGATTCAATTCGGAATTGAAATGGCTTTTCTGTCGATGAGAAGTCAAAATCCGTTTGTTTTATTTCCTTCTGAATTTACTTCCGGAGAAAAATCCATAGTGATTAACGGACTCGTTTGGATGGGTGACGAAGCGTTTATGAAACAGCAAATTGAAGACAAAATTGCGCAGGGTTTTAGCTGTATAAAATTGAAGATTGGCGCGATAGATTTTGATAAAGAATTAGATCTTTTGCGTTTTATCCGTCAAAATTTTGATGAGCAAACCATTGAGATTCGGGTCGATGCTAACGGTGCTTTTTCTGAAAATGAAGCTTTAAATAAAATTAATCAAATCACTGGTTTTAAATTACATAGCATAGAGCAGCCGATTCAAAAAAATCATACTGACATGATGTCAGTTCTGTGTAAAAACACCAATTTGCCCATTGCTTTGGACGAAGAACTCATCGGTGTGTTTTCTTTTGAAGAGAAGGAACAATTGCTGCAAAAAATTAAGCCACAATACATCATTTTGAAGCCGAGTTTTATCGGTGGATTTCGCGGTACTTTGGAATGGATTTCCATAGCCGAAAAATTAAGTATCGGTTGGTGGATTACTTCCGCTTTGGAAAGTAACATCGGTTTGAACGCTATTGCCCAATTTACTTTTGGACTGAATAATTTGATGCCGCAAGGTTTAGGTACCGGAAGTTTGTATGACAATAATTTTGATTGTCCGCTCGAAGTTTCCCAAGGCCAACTTTGGTATCGAAATGACCTCGACTGGAAAATCGATTTGGACAATTTTAAATAAAAAAAACCTGCTCATAAAGCAGGTTTTTTATAGGCTGAAAAGTTATTTTCCCCAATCAATTTTTCGGGAGAAATACATCACTGCTCCGAGGATAAAGAACAAGCCAATGCTTCCTACCAAAAGTGCATAATCTTCCATTTGGATAATTACATAAATGAACGTGTACAATACCGAAAGTGAGGTTGCGATAAAGAGCGGAAACTTTCTGTTTTTGAGTATCGAAATTGAATAGAGCGTAATCATGATGACTACTGCAATTCCGGAAATGCCATACGCCAAAGTAAAGCTACTGTGTTCTGTAATGGAGATCAAAAGTGTATAGAACATAATCAGCGCGATGCCAATCATAGAATACTGGAAAATGTGGATATTGATTTTGCTGATGGACTGAATCAGGAAGAAAATCAGGAAGGTTAAACCAATCACCAGGAAGCCATACTTGGAAACCCTTTCGTTTTGCTGATATTCATCCACAGTATCGATTAATTTTACGCCAAAGAGGTAATCATCCAAATCGGGCATAAAGTTGGTGTATTGCTGCGAAAACGTTCTGTTGATGTCCAAAACTTTCCAATCTACGTGAAAACCATCTTTATTTACCACTTTGGTAGTGTCATTGGCAGCAAATGTGCCTTCAAAACTTGGTGATTCCCAATCGGAGTCGATAGACACATTGGTCACTTTTCCAATCGGAATGAAGTTGATGCTGTTGCTTCCGTTATAGGTAATGCCAAAATTGAAATTGATTTTGTCATTACCGGCCAAAGTTTTGTAATTAAAAATAGTGGTCGCCAAAATGCTGTATTCGCTTTTGTCGTTGTTTTGCGGCTCAAAAGAAAGTTTTTCGTTGTTCAGCTGAATTTTTAATTCGCTTTTGATGCTTTTCAGATTGGTTGTTTTAACGATAATAGAAGCTTTGTCCCATTGAATGCTTTCTTCCGGGATATTGAGTTTGGCAAAATTAGGCGCGGTGAAATTTCCTTTAAAACTCATGTCTGCCGTAAAAACTACCGGATTGAAAAGTCCGCGTTTTAGGGATTCATTTTTCTTCACTTTTGAAGTATTGGTCAATTCATTCGGGAAGAAATAGGCATAACTGGTTGTTGCTTTCTTCTGAATGGTCGTTACACCGGTTTTGGTATCGGTTACATTGATATTTTCATAAGAGTTATACGGTATTCTCAAAACCGGTCCGTAAAAAGCAACATCGCTTCCCCATAATGTGGCAATTTCATTGACGACTTCCGACTTTCGCTGGGAACGTTCAGCAATTAAATTCTGAACATAAAAGAGCGGAATGAGTAAAAAGAGCGTGAGCAAACCGACCATAATCATTTTGGCGGTTGTCGATTGAAAGAATGTTTTTTCTTCGGTGTTTTGGTGTTCTTGATTTTCCATGATTTACTTGTTTTTAGTATGAATAATTTTGTTGCATTGCGATATAGAAATAGAGAATGGCGATGGGAATGTTGGCTATCATTATCAGCATTTTTATGGCTAAAGTTTCCCGGTCATTGGGATAAATACAAAACCGATATAACAGATTCAGTAAGACAAGTCCGTTGAATAGCGAAGCAAAAAGCACATAAAAGAAGCCGATTATCAGTAAGTAGCCATTATCCTGAAAGAGCAGATAAAGGAGTAGGATTAATGTGCCGATGGCAAATGAACCAATAGCCAGATAGGTTGAAAACCGGCCTGAGGTTTCGGTTTTGTTAAAAATTTGTGTTTCCATGAGTATGATTATTTGATGTTAAATTCTTTTTGATGAGAAAAGAGAAATAGATGAATACGCCAAAGTGAATGGCAAAGAGCATCGATTTTGGCGAAAATGCCATTTGGAATAAATCAATGGCCAAGTCCAGCGGATTGCTGATGATGTCCCAACTGTTGTAGCGCAGGATCCGCCCAATGTAAATTCCGATGCCACACAGAAAGCAAATGACAGGAATGAGTAAGCTGACTTTTCGAGCCGTGGTTAATTCCCAGACTAATTTTTCAAAATGCTGTAAGGACATCAACCCAAAGGCAAACCCAATCAACGCATGTGAGCTCACAATAATCAAATCGAGCCAGAAAATATGGCCTTCAGAATTGGCCAAATGCACCAAATCGGTGATGATGTAAAATGCATTCGGGATAAAAGCCAGCCAAATTGCTGTAATCGCCAGGATTTTAAATTTGGAGGTGTTTTTAAAATCCAAAGTCAGCAAATGTGTAGTGATTGCATAAGGAATCACCGCCAGGAATAGATTCCAAATGAGGAAGAACAGGTAAATTGAATGGGTAATTTTGGCTCTGACCAGTAAGAGTGAAACGCAATAAATGCTATAGAAAAGCAGCAATTGGTTGGCTTTTTTATTCTGATTGAAAAGTTTTAGGACTAAGTTCATTTATTTGATGTTAAAGGAGTTTTGAATGTTTTCTATTGGGATAAGCAGTAATTTTTCAAAATCTAAATCGTAGAAATGATGCGCGTTTTTCCCTCTTTTATAATAATCCAAAAAGGTTTTGAATCGGGTAGGATAGAAGAGCGTTCCAATGAAAATGACCATATACAGATAGGCACTTCTTTTGCCGTTACCCAATAAATAATATTGCATCCCGATTTCCTCAATAACCGAAACGCCGGTGTTGGTCAGCACGTGAATCACGTCATGGTCTTCGAGTTTTGGCTGCATTTCAAAATTGTATTTCAACAGAAAGCAACCCATGTGAAATCCCAGGCTTTCCTGCGGATATTGGATTAGTTCTTTGGGTTTGACTTTCCAGGGTTCGTTCTTCTTGAAGAACTTTTGATAGGGCTTTTTGCTCCACTCATACATTTTTTCGATGATTAAATCTCTCATAAATTAATTTTAAAAGTACTTTGTTTTTCAAAGTAAATAGATAAAAAAATGGGTTAGCTTTTTGATATTAATTTTTCAAGTGCTTCAATATGATCCTGAAAGGCTTTTTTTCCTGTTGCCGTCGCGATGTAACGCGTATTGGGTTTCTTTCCTATGAATTGTTTTTCGATCATGATGTATTCTTCTGTTTCTAATGCTTTGGTGTGGCTGGCTAAATTCCCGTCCGTGACGCCCAGTAGTTCCTTGAGCATATTAAAATCGGCACTCTCATTGACCATCAATACCGACATAATCCCCAAACGTATTCGATGATCAAAGGCTTTATTGATATTTTGGATAATGTTTTTCATTTAATTATTTCGATCGTATTTGTAATACATCACCGCACCGTAAATAATGTGGCAAAGCCCAAAACCAACAATCCACACATACAATCCGTAACCTGAGTATTCTACGGCAATTAAGCCCAAAATAATTTCGGTGATGCCCAAATACCGAACATCGCGCAAGGTATATTTACTGGCATTCACACAAGCCAATCCATAAAATATCAGCGTGATAGGCGCTATGAGTCCGTAAATTCCGTGTCTTAATAAAAGTAAGGACAAAATACCACCCGTAAACAGCGGAATGCAAAAATTAATTAACAGTCTTTTCGACGAAGGGTTCCACACTTTTTCACCCATTTTCTTCGCCTTGTTTGCGGTCATGATATAAGCTGTGATTAGAGACAAAACCAATACAGCCATAGCAACGGCGATGATCAATTTGAAAGTAGTGCTTTCCAGGGTGATGTACCTTGACTGGTGATTATCTATTAAAAAGTTTACCACGACTGCACCGCCTAAAGCATACAATCCGGCCATGATTCCCGATAAACCGCTCAAAGAAATAAACTGAGTCGATTGTGCCATCATTTGTTTGATGTCCTGAATGTCTTTTAGATAATCTTTAGCTTCCATATTAAAGTACTTTGAAAAACAAAGTAAATGAATATTTTTTCTGTGACCAAATGTTTTTTCATTTATTTTTGATAAAAATTATTCCTATGAAAAAAGTCCTTTTCGGTACGGCGTTTTTATTATGTTCGATGGGTTTTGCCCAAACCAAAGATGAGCAGATGCTGAGTGATATCTATAAATCGGCTTTAACCAATTCGAAATGCTATTCCTGGCTGGATGATTTGTCTAACAAAGTAGGACAGAGAATGTCGGGTTCGGTCGGTGCTGAAAAAGGCGTGACTTATACCAAGCAACAATTGGAAACATTAGGACTCGACAGGGTTTATCTTCAGGAAGTCATGGTCCCGAAATGGGTAAGAGGCGAAAAGGAAACGGCTTATATTTTGGACAAAAAAAGTAAAACCAGTGTGCCGATTTGTGCGCTTGGCGGTTCGGTTGCTACTTCTAAAAACGGTTTGACTGCCGAGGTTATCGAAGTGCACAGTATTAAAGAATTGGAAACATTAGGCGAAGCCAAAATCAAAGGCAAAATAGTTTTTTACAATCGTCCGATGGAGCCGGAAAACATAGATGCTTTTGTTTCTTACGGTCGTTGTGGTGATCAGAGAAGAGCCGGTGCTCAGGAAGCAGCTAAGTTTGGTGCTGTTGGTGCGATTGTTCGCTCCTTAAATTTAAGACTTGATGATTTTCCACATACCGGAGCTACGAGTTATGGGGATTTACCTGATGCTCAAAAAATACCTGCGGCAGCGATTAGTACGAATGGTGCTGAATTATTGAGCCAAAGACTAAAGGAGAATCCACACCTGAAATTTTACTTCAAGCAATCTTGTCAGCGATATGAAGATGTGCTTTCGTACAATGTGATTGGAGAAATTACAGGTTCTGAACATCCTGAAAAAATCATGGTGGTTGGCGGTCATTTGGATTCCTGGGATTTGGGCGACGGTTCACATGACGATGGTGCAGGTTGTGTGCAGAGCATGGCGGTTTTGGAACTTTTCAAACGGTTGAATTATAAACCAAAAAACACCATCAGGGCTGTGTTATTTATGAATGAAGAGTTTGGTGGAAAAGGTGGAAAGAAATATGAGGAATTGTCAAAAGCCAATAAGGAAAACCACATTTTTGCTTTGGAAAGCGATGCCGGTGGATTTTCGCCAAGAGGATTTTCATTTGAATGTGACGAAGCCAACTTCAATAAAGCGAAAGGATGGAACTCATTATTTGAGCCTTATCTAATCCACAATTTTGTAAAAGGACATACCGGTTCAGATATTGAACCATTAACCTCTAATAAGCTTGTAAAAGCCGGATTAAGACCCGATTCTCAGCGTTATTTTGATTACCATCACGCCGCCAATGATACTTTTGATGCAATCAATAAAAGAGAATTGGAATTAGGTTCAGCCACGATGGCTGCTTTGGTTTATTTGTTTGACCAATACGGAATCGATTAATTTATTGATTATGAAGAAGTTTCTGTTTTTTGGTTTGCAGCTGTTGAGTATGTTTTTGTTTGTTCTTTTGCTGAGTGGTATTTTCGGTATAATCAAAGATGTTATTAATAATAAAAAAGACCTGGCTTTTAATCTTGGCTATTGCTTTGCAGCAGTTTTAGTTTTTAGTGCATTGTTTTGGCTGAATATTAAATTATATAAATTCGCAACAAAAAGAAATAAGGAGAAATAGTATTTTACTCAATTGAAACCAACAGAAATTTACATCCTCAATCAACCCGAAAAGTACCGCAGTATGTTGCTTCACATTATTACAGTTGTTGAGCATACGTTGCCGGAAGTTAGTTTGGAATACAAATGGGGAATTCCCTATTTCTACTATAAGAAAAAACCATTTTGCTATCTCAATGCCAGTCACAAACACCAATTTGTAGATGTGGGTTTTGCCAAAGGTTTTCAGTTGAAAAATAATCTGGAGCATTTGATTGCAGATAACGGCAGAAATACAATTAAGTCATTGCGTTATTATGCTTTAGATAAAATTGAAAATGATGTTTTGGCTTCAGTTATAGAAGAAGCTAAAAAGCTATATTAAAAAAAGCCCCGAGATTCGGGGCTTTTTTAATTGTTTTTATTGTTCGCGGTTGATATAAATCCAACCTGTTTTGGCTTCACCACCACCGTTAAATTCGATGACATAATAGTAAGTACCATCCGGTAATTCATCTCCTTTATCAGATTGACCTTTCCATTCGTCTCTATACTGACTTTTACTATAAACTTTCATACCGTAACGGTTGAAGATAGTCAGGTTTCTAACATCGAATTGTGTCAAATCAAAGAAGTCATTGCTACCATCATTATTGGCAGAAATACCTTTTTGAATACCACAAGAGATTTGATCCAAAGTGATTTGTTCATTTTTGGTACAACCATCAGGTGTAGTAACCGTTACAGAGAATGTAATTGGCAGCGTTTCACTTGCAGGCGTTGAACTCAAATAGTCACTAACGTTGAAGGTATTTGAATTTGTACCGACTAATTGTAGGTCGCTATTAAACCAGTTATAACTAGCGGTATCAACATCAAAAGTACCGTTTACTGCAGTAACTTCAAGAACGAAATCATTTCCAACACAATTTCCAGTGATTTCAAAATCAAAACTACTTTGTACAGTTACCGCAAGGCTTCCATTGGTAGCACATTGACCAGCATCCGGAACAAAAGTATAGGTTGCTGAAGCTGTATTGTCAATTACTGCTGGTGTCCAGGTTCCGGTAAATCCTTCTAATGAAGTTGCCGGAAGCGTAGGAGCAGTTCCTCCGGAACAAAGCGCCGGAATTGCATTAAATGTAGCAGCTACCGGTTGGTTAACCGTAATGGTCATCGTTGCAGTCGTCGCACACGGACCTGCATCAGGTGTAAATGTGTACGTCGTGGTTGCTGTATTGTTTAAAGCCGGTGACCATGTTCCAACAAAACCTTCATTTGAAGTAGTTGGTAATGGGTTCAACGTGTCACCTGAACAAATTGGAGCTACCCCAGGGAATGTCGGTGTGATATTCGGGTTAACGGTAACCGTTAAACTTCCCTGAAGCGCACATTGACCCGTGTTTGGAGTAAATGTATAAGTTGCTGTTTGGGTATTGTCTACAGTTGCCGGATTCCAGGTTCCTGTTGTTCCTTCCAGCGAAGTTGCCGGTAACGTCACATTTTGTCCACTACAAATAGTAATAGGCGCAAATGTTGAGTTATTTGTTGGCGTTACAGTGATAGTACCGGTTAGGGTTACAGTATTACAACTTACAGTTGAGGTCACTGTGAAATTGAACGTGCCGGTTTGTGTTGGACTTCCACTAATGGTGAATGCACCGGTTGTAGCGTTATACACTCCGGTTACTCCAGATGGAAGACCGGTAACAGTAACATCAGTTGCATCAGTTGAAGCATAGACAATATTGGCAATCGCAGTGTTTACACAAACCGTTTGTGTATTATTGGCAGTTGTCAAAGTCAAAGTTACAGAAGGCGTTAGTGTAACAGTTCCGGTAACCGGACTTGAAGCACAACCCGATGAAGTAACATTTACAGCATCAAGGAAATTACCAACTGACGGATTTCCACCGGTACTTGATACTGATACAAATCTTAGGGTGTAATTATTTCCGCCACTAGCCGGAACAGTATAGGTTAAATTGTGTAAAACCCATGCTGTATTGCCATCTGTAAAGTTTCCTATGTTTACGTATGGTCCACCAGTAGGTCCGATTTCAACTCCTACGGTATCATTACCCTGACGACCTCTGTGTGCAAATGAAATTTGCAGTTGAGCTCCGGGTGATGTTGTGAAATCCTGGAATATTGTAGCTATCGAGGTTCCGTTCATTTCTATAAACTGACCGCCTTGATAAGCAAATACATTTTCAAATCCAGCTGGAGGCCATACTTCAATAACACCATCAGCAGCAGTTGTATCCCAACATGGAACAAGATTTTCATTAAGCATATTAGGGAACTGACCTGTCGCTGTTGGAGTTTCAAAACTTCCATTACAGAAAGTAGTAACCAGCGGTGTAACCACTACAGTATAGGCACCCGGTACAGATGTTACGAAACTGGCAACGTTACCAGGATTCGGGAATCCTGCAGGTACAGTCCATGCATAACTATAACTTCCCGGCACTTGAGGAGTTGCTGTGATCGTAGTGTTTTGACCGTTACAGATATTAGCACTGTTAACTGTTACTATCGGTGCTCCCGGATCAACTAAAGTTGCCGTTGGTGCCGTTACAGTACAGTTAGGCGTAACAAAGGTAAATGGACCATAAACACCGGCATTCAATCCAGTCAAGACAATTAATCCGTTTGCATCGGCTGTCATATTTGTTGGGCCAACCGTTACGGTATCATCCAAATAGGTCACTGTATATACTTGATTAGGATCTAAATTACTGATGGTAATTGTACCAGTAGTTCCACCACATGTAGCAGGGTTGGTGCTGGTTGCAACAGCAGTTCCTGTCGCATTCAAAGTAATTACATCCGTAGAGTTGATTACACAACTGTTAACGGTTAAATTAAAGTTTGAATAAGTTCCATTGCTTAATCCGGTTAAGGTATAGTTTCCATTATTATCAGTAGTAATGGTAATTGGCCCAACAGAAGTACTGTCATCTGAATAAGTCAGTGAATAGACAGTTGCAGGAGCTAAACTTCCAATGGTAATAGTACCGTCAGAACCTGTACAGGTTGTTGGATTAGTAAATGTGAATGTTGGATTTGCCTGTAACGTATAAGTAGCAATAAAATTGGCACCATTGTTATTGATTAAAATCGTGTCATCACATTCAGTGGTTGAAGTCACATCACCTGTAACTTCATAATACACTTCTATTACATAATCCCCGGCAGGATAAGCCGTTAAATCAACAGGTGATTGAGCATCATTCAATACACGTTGCCATTTTTGATCACCGGTATTACAAGGTCCACCACTTGGGAATGTACCAGCGGTACAATCTTCAAAGAAAGGAAGATTTAATGTTGTGAAAGCTCCCGGTGTTCCCGATTGCGGATAAATTCTATAGAACAATCTAGCACTACATACATTGGCAGTAGCACTTTTGAATGTTTTAACTTCAGCACCTCTTAATTTAAAGGTATTTGAATTGGAAACATAAGTTCCGAAATCAGTATTAGGGAATATATTTTCAGCAGGCCCGATGATTGAGCTTCCTGATCCAACGGTATTAAAGAAATTACCGGTTGCACAATTGGTCAACCAAACCGCACTTGCAAAACTTCCGAAAGCACAGTTTTGATAAACTGTAATTGACATGGTTGTTGTTGCAGCACATTGTCCCGGGGTCGGTGTGAATGTGTAAGTGGCAGTTTGTGTATTGTCAACTACAGAAGGAGACCAGGTTCCTGTAACCCCATTGATTGAAGTTGATGGTAACGTTGGCGCGGTATCTCCGCTACAAATAGGAGCAGGAGAAAGGAATGTAGGTGCTATCGGTGGATTTACAATCAGGTTAAAACTTCTGATTTCAAAACATTCGGTAAGGTTATTTTCTACTCTGACAAAAATTATTTGCGAGTTTGGAGTTGTATTAGTATATAATGTTGGTAGAGGGTTTAGCTCAGCGATTGCATCAGCATTAGTCAGATAATAGTTTACATTATATAAAGCAGAATCTAAACTTCCTAAGGCTGAAGCATTATTTTGACTTAAATCAAATTGAGCAAAACCTGAAACATCACAAGCTACTAAATTGTTAGGAGTTCCCGGTACAAATGGGTCATAGTATTCAATTGTAAGTGAATCTGATGAAGTACAAGTAGTACCAATATATTGAATGGTAACACCATAAACACCTGGTTGGTTGATGGTTAGGTTTGGACCGGTTTCATTAGGAATTGTGTTTCCACCATTAGTCCAGGTGAAAGTATAAAGTTCAGGATTCAAACCACTTGTAATGGTATAATCTGTTCCATTGCACAATGCTGTATTGTTGGCTTGAAGAAAATCTTCTCCCAATTCAATATTTCCAATATCCAAACTTCCTCCTTCAAGGAAAACGGCAGAGTCAAAACTGTTGTCAAAACGGTCTGCAATAACCAACTTGATATGGTACTGATTACCCGGAGTAACTGCTGAGGTAGCTGTAAGCGGAACAGTTATCCCGTTAAAATCAGCAGGAGAACCTAGAGGATCTAATCCGCCAAAGCCATAAAAAGCATCAAAATATTCAGGGTTAACAGAAGCACAACCTGCATTGTACAACATATCTCTGATGGTTACCACAGAAACAGGAGTTGTCGTGTTCGGGATTACTGCTAAATTGGTAGTTACATTGGTTGTTAAATCCGTTAATAAAAAGGCGAAGGCATCTGAATAGTTACATTGGAATGTACCATATTCTTCTGAGGCAAAAATGAAATTAAAATTGATTTCACTTACTAATGGTACAAAATCAAATTCCAGTTTGGTAGCATTATGTGAATTCATAGCTTCTCCGGTTGCTGCCAAAATGATAGCTTCCAAATCGGCGTCACCTGGCCAGGCATCGGTACCATCGCCAAGTCCTTCAGTGTTTGGACCCGGTGCTCTCATTGCGTCACCAGTCGTTAACACAATACCTTCACTAAAAGGAAATCCTGAACCGTTTTGGTTGAAATAGGCAATACCATTAGTTGAACCAAAATCGGTACCGGTTGATGAGGTAACATTCGAAACACTTGCACAAGTTGAGTTTAAGAATACATCTTCAATCAATTCGAGCGTAGTGTATGTTGTTTCGTCAGTTGATATTGGTGGAGGAATGGTTCCTATACAAACATCAAAGGTTGTGTTTTGATTAGCATCACCTGTCCAGGTATGTACTCTTATATAATAGGTTTGGCCAATAACTAAACCACTGGCAATACTTTGATTGTCAAAACTACAATAGAGTTCGGTTAAAGTACCACAAGTACCACTATATACTCCATGGACCATAAAAGTATCATTTCCTAAAAGATTATTGAAATTAATGGAGTGATCCGTAGCGGTAGCGGTAAAAGAGAACCAAACATCATCATCAGCAGTACCGCCACAAGTAGTTTCCGGTAACGCTGAAGCAGTTGCGCCAATTACAGTTCCTGATACAAATTGCACACATTCAGTTGCAGGATTTACAGGAACATCTATAGCGTTATCACATTCATCATTGGTAATTAAAGTTGCAAAAGTTAATCCGTTTGACCAGAAACTAATGTCAGCGTCATTACAAAATGCTCTTACATAAACTTTATAAAGTGTACCAGAATCTAAACCGTCATATACAAATGGGTTAGTCGTCGCAGTTACCCAGCCTGTTGCTGAAGCATCCGGTGCCGGTGCACTTGCCGGTAAAAATAAAACTTGCCATGAAGTGGCTGAACCAACTTCTGTCCAGGCTACGGTTGCGCCGGTTTGAGTTATATCTGAAACTACTAAAGCAGTCGGTCTCGGGCAGGTTGGTGGAGGTAAACAAGTCACATTGGCAACCCATCCAGGATTAGTAACAAAACCATCACTTCTGAATCGGAAGGTCAAGCAACCATCCACACTTGATGAGGTAAACGGACCAGGTATTTCTGTACCCCAATAACCTCCGGCTAAACCACCAGGTACGTTATTGGCAGGGTTATCACTTGCTATTTGTGGGTCTGTAATTGAGTTTCCGTCAAATACATATAAGGCGTCCCAGTTGGTTTCTGTATCAAAAGAAGTAAAGGTAACAGTTACCTGATCTCCGGCATTTACCGGACAGATGGTAACTATAGAATCTGAATTATTAGGGTAATTGTCCGGTCCACCTTCATCTATATAAATTCCACCACAAACCGGCGGTGCTACCTGAGTCGTTATAGATCTTGGACCTGCCCATGCGCTAAAGCCATCAACCCCACAATTTCCTCTTACATAAATATCATAACAGGTAGAAGAGTCCAGACCATCAAGTAAAAATGGACTTGCAGTAGCCGGCACACCTACAGATGAAGCATCCGGTGGTGTCGAACCACAAGTTACGGCAAATATTTCCCATGAAGTTGCAGCTCCGACATTGGTCCAGCCTACTGTAACGGAGTCTGAAGTAACGTCTGAGGTAGTAATACCTGTTGGCTGTTGACAAGCTGGTGCTGGTGCACAAGTTACATTGGCAACCCATCCAGGATTAGTAACAAAACCATCACTTCTGAATCTGAAAGTTAAACAACCATCCGGACTCGAAGAAGTAAATGGCCCTGGGATTGTTGTTCCCCAATAACCTCCGGCTAAACCACCAGGAACGTTATTTGCAGGATTCTCACTCGCTATTTGTGGCGAAGCAATTGAATTTCCGTCAAATACATATAAAGCATCCCAGTTGGTTTCTGTATCAAATGCCGTAAAGGTTACTGTAACTAAATCACCCGGAGTAACAGGGCAAATGGTAACAATTGAATCTGAATTATTGGCATAATTGGTTGTTGGACCTGCTTCATCTACGAAGTTACCTCCACAAACCGGCGGCGCTACTAAGGTTGTAAATGATTTTGGACCAGCCCATAAACTTACGCCATCCGTGGCTCCACAATTACCTCTTACATAAAAATTGTAACAAAAGGCAGAGGTTAAGCCAGTCATTGTATATGTATTTGTTGATACCTCTGTCCAACCTGTTGAAGCTGCCGTTGGTGGTGGCGCATTACATGGTAAAACCAAGACTTGCCACGATGTAGCGTTTCCAACATTGGTCCAACCTAAGGTAACCTCGTTTGGAGTAATATTTGTTGTTGTTAAAGCTGTTGGCTGCTGACAAACCGGTGGCGGAGCACAGGTTACGTTAGCAATCCATCCCGGATTATTAACAAAACCGTCACTTCTAAATCGGAAAGTCAAACAACCATCCGGGCTCGATGAAGTAAAAGGCCCAGGGATTGTTGTTCCCCAGTAACCTCCGGCCAAACCTCCCGGTACGTTAGCCGGTGGATTAGCACTCGCGATTTGAGGTGCTGCAATTGAGTTTCCATCAAAAACATATAAGGCATCCCAATTGGCTTCGGTATTAAATGCAGTAAAAGTTACTGTAACCAATTCGCCCGGAATACTTGGGCAAATGGTAACGGTTGAATCTGAATTATTGGCATAGTTTGTTGTTGGCCCGGCTTCATCCACAAAGTTACCGCCACAGACTGGAGGTAGTGTTGAAGTGGTGAAAATGCTTGATGGTCCAACCCATTCACTCGAATATCCTGTAGAACACAAAGCTCTTACATAAAATTTATAAGCTGTATTAGCATTCAATCCCGTAACTACATAAGGTAGCGGACCATTGTAAACAGTTCCAACACCTGTCGGTGTTCCTGCTGCAGGTACGATTTCAATTTCCCAAGAAGTAGCACCACTTGGATTGTCCCAGTTTAATGTAGCTCCATCTGCTGTTAATAAGGTAGCTGTTAAATTAACAGGTGCTAAACATTTTGTATTAATACTGGCACAATCAATCAACCATCTGTCACCATCTAATATTGCCAACGGTTGCGTATAAACCCTAACAAAGGAAACATATACTGATTGTCCGGCATAAGCTGATAAATCAACAATTTTTTCTTCATAAACATTGAAAGTTGTTACCAATTCAGGTTCAGTCCATTGCTGTACCAAAGCATAAGCGGCAGGATTTGTTTGCGAAGCAGTAGACGGCGCTACTTTTATTTGGTAAAGCGTTCCCTGATTCCCAACTGTAAAAGTTCGGGTATAAAAATGCAATTCACCATTTGCCGGAATGGAAACCAAAGGAGTTGCCAAATAGTCTTCGGAAGTATTTCCCTGGCCAATATTCTCCCTATTGATATAAGCCGCATTAGCGCCTTGATAAACAATGACGGGCGAAGCTATAGTACTGTTTATTCCCCAGCGTTGCCCTAATCCAACACCGTTGTCGAAAACAGCCCAGTTTCCTGTGCCTAATGTCCAGTTGGTAGATGGTAACGGATCAGGACCGGTTGTTGATTCAAAACATTCCGGAGCTAATTGAGAATAACCAGCGATTGAGAAGAAAGATGCTAACAGTAATAACGTAATTTTTTTCATATTGGTTGTTTTTGGTTGGTAGTAGTTTGTTTGTTCGTTAAAAAAAAATTATACTTTAAAAATCCCTCCGAAAGCTATAATTCTCTGCAAAAAGAAAAAATGCTGAGAAGCGCTGTCGGAATCACTATGTGTTGTTTTAATGTCATTCATATCTATATAACCTCCTTTTAATTCCGTTTGGATAAAGAAGTGTTTGAAAAATGTAAAGTTAAGTCCCACTTTCGCAGAAATTCCATATCCTGAAACATGGAAATCATCGTGTCTTTCTTTTCCTAAAAGCATGGCATTTGTTTTTGGATACAAAACACCTGCGCCAATTCCTTCCGTAATGTTAAGTTGAAATATATCAGTGTTTCGGACTTTAAACAATTTAGAAATATCATCAACCCTTGAAAATTCACTATGGATATAATTCAACCCATCAGTATGTTCAAAAGTAAGAAAATCTTCTGTAAGTACAATGGGTTCATTGTTATATGTTCCGTCAAAAGGAGTTCCTTCATTGATTTCGCCGGTTATGTTTGCTGTTTGGTTTTGGTCCATTACGTATTTCATATGATCAACGCCTATGGCAATGTTGTAATGGTCGTTGATGAAATAACCAATCCTTAAATTGGTCTGCGGAATCGTCATCCTGGCAGGGTTTACATAATCCATATGCCACCCTTTTGGTTTGTCACTCGCCGTTACATCATGCAAGGTAAAGTTGTAATTATCTCCTTTAAAATGAATGTCTGATTTAGAATAACTTTCTCTGTTTCCACCCCAATAAACAAAGAATTTACCTTTGTTGTGAGCGGTGTATTTATCCGGATTAGCTTGTTTGTCCTGAGCTGAAACAGATTGGGTTATGGTATATAATGTTAGAAATGAAAATAAAAATATTTTTTTCAAAGCTTAAATAAAATTAAAAAATTAAAATGAATTGATTGTTTTTCTAATGGCTACTAATCGGGTCATCAAACCTTCAAAATAATCCAGATGCAGCATATTGGCGCCATCACTTTTGGCATGAGCCGGATCAAAATGGGTTTCAATGAATATGCCATCCACGCCTACGGCAATTCCGGCTTTGGCAATCGTTTCAATCATATCAGGTCTTCCGCCGGTTACTCCAGCGGTTTGATTTGGCTGTTGTAAGGAATGGGTAACGTCAAGGACAGTAGTGGCATAATGTTGCATCGTTGGAATGCCTCGGAAATCAACAATCATATCCTGGTAACCAAACATGGTTCCTCTGTCGGTAACCATTACATTTTCATTTTGGCAGTCCAATACTTTTTGAACGGCATGTTTCATACTTTCCGGACTCATGAATTGTCCTTTCTTTAAGTTGACTACTTTTCCGGTTTTGGCAGCTGCGACGACTAAATCGGTTTGGCGCACCAAAAATGCCGGAATTTGTAATACATCAACATATTCAGCAGCCATCGCTGCATCTTCATTGGTATGGATATCGGTAACGGTTGGGATATGAAAAGTCTCTGAAACTTTTCGAAGAATCTTTAATGCTTTTTCATCGCCAATTCCAGAAAAACTGTCTATTCGCGAGCGGTTGGCTTTTTTGAATGAGCCTTTAAAAACGTATGGTATTTCTAATTTATCAGTTATGGTAACTAATTTCTCGGCAATTCTCATTGCCATTTCTTCGCCTTCAATAGCACATGGTCCTGCAAGGACGAAGAAATTTCCACTATCGATATTCTTGATTTGTGGAATGGTATTTATATTCATAAAATTTTGGATTTAAAAACCGCTAAGTTATGAATAATTTGGTTACATTTTATAGATATTTTGTTAAGTTATTTTTTGGCTGAAAGACCAACAGGGACAAGCAAATATCCTCTTTCATAAATATTTATGTAAAGTTTGACTGGATTTTTTTGGCCTTCCCAAGTCAGTTCATAAATATCTAAAAAACCGGCGCCCATTTCTGTTCTTTTGGTCGGAAACGGACAACAACTTTCCAATTTTGTAAAAGTGACGGTTTCTCCATTCGGCCCGGCCAATGCCCTTAAGAATCTTTCGGCATTGAGGTTTTCGTTTTTAGCGTCTTTGTAAAAAACATTTACCGGATAATCCGGATCGTAACCATATTTTTTGTCTTTGCTGTATTCGGTTAAAACAAAGGCATTTCCCTTTAGTGTTGGGATAGGAGCATTGTCATCAACGTTTTTCAAAGTAGAACGTGTGCTTACACAAGAAGTGAAAAGCGAAAGCAATAGGGCAAAAAAACTGATTTTGATTATTTTTTTCATTGATGCTGAATTTAGTTCAGAATAGTTGATTATTTTTTTTTCGATAATACAATAACCGTGCTATTTTATTTTTTGGTTCGGATAAATAACGAAACAATTGCTCCGGTCATTATTCCTTTTGACAATCCGCTGAAAGCACTTTCAACCATATAGGTATTCAAATTGAAGAATGTTTTGGCGTCTTCCAGTGACATGTATTTATTTTTGAGTTTGTATTCAATAATATTGTCAAAAAAATGTGGCGTGATACTTTTATAGATAACCAACTGGGCAATAGGCATCAGCAAAGCAATGAAAAAAGATAAAATAATGCCGCTGACAAATCCTTGTGTCCAGGTCATTTGGCCGTTGTAAATGACTTTCTTTTTTTCATTTAAAGCCAGATAAAAAAACAGGAACGCCGGAATAACAAAAAGATTAGTATAAAGGGCATATTTATCGATATAAACATCATGCAGACCGGTGAATTTTTCTCCGATGGCCCAAGCCAATACCAGTAATATAAAGCGAAGTGTCCATTTTATCTCGATGGAATAATTTTTCATGTTGTGATTTAATTTGGTTCAAAAATACTTCATTTCAATAATATTTAATAGTGGATAACATTTTTATATTTCTATTTTTGTAAAAATTATTCAGATGGAATTTATTACACATACATGGCATTGGGCTGTTTCCGGTTTTCTGATTGGAATGGTCATGCTGACGCTCAATTATTTTGGAAAAGTTTTCGGAATGTCTTCTAATTTACGTTCGTTGTGTTCCATGACCGGCATTGGAAAAAAAGTACCATTCTTTGACTGGGACTGGAAATCACAACGCTGGAATTTGGCTGTGGTCTTTGGCGCAATGATTGGCGGTTATGTGGCAGTTCATTTTTTAAGTGATGCTTCCAATGTGGATTTAAACCCAAAAACCATTGAGCAATTAGCCGCAATGGGAATTGAAGCACCAAACGGAAAATTATTGCCGGAGGCGCTTTTTGGAAACGAAATATTCCAATCGGGTAAAATGATTTTTATTTTGATTTTTGGAGGCGTTTTAATCGGATTTGGTTCGCGTTATGCCGGTGGTTGTACGTCAGGGCATGCGATTTCAGGCTTGAGCAATTTGCAGTTGCCTTCGTTAAAAGCGGTAATTGGATTTTTTGTCGGCGGATTGATTATGGCGCACTTTATTTTACCTCTAATTTTTTAAACTATGAAATTTTTAAAATATATAATCGTTGGTTTTATTTTCGGAATCATTTTGACCAAAGCCGAAGCGGTTTCCTGGTACAGAATCTATGAAATGTTTCAGTTCCAATCGTTCCATATGTATGGTATCATCGGAGTGGCCATCACTACAGGGTTAATCGGTGTTCAACTAATCAAAAGAAAACAACTAAAAGATATTGACGGTAACCTAATCGTTATCCAGGACAAAGAAAAGGGAAATGCACGCTATTGGATTGGCGGAACGCTTTTCGGATTGGGCTGGGCTATGGTTGGTGCTTGTCCCGGACCGATTTTTATTCTTCTTGGTGCCGGATTCATGAGTGTCGGACTGATATTGATCGGCGCTGTTTTGGGTACTTTTTTATACGGGGTTCTTAAAGACAAACTGCCTCATTAATAAAGATTAAAAAATTACCTTTTTAAAGAGAAGTGTGCCCTGAATTCATTCCATTGCGCACCATTTTGATATTCCACTTTGAACCAATAATCAGTAGCTGGCATCAGATGGCCATTATAAGTTCCGTCCCAACCTTCACCGGAAGTACTGATTTGTTTCAATAGTTTTCCATAACGGTCAAAAATGTACAGTTTGGCCGGTCTGTTGGCTAGCCCGGTTACATTCCAGGTATCGTGATAACCATCTCCGTTTGGCGTAAAGTAATGCGGATAGTCAATGGTTAGAACATTTTCGATTACAATTTCACCACAACTGGTATTGCCCTTTACATCGCGAATCGTTATCGTATGAGGATGTAATGTTGCGTTTTCAAAAACATTGCTGCTTTGGAACGGACCATCATCCAAACTGAATTCATACTGTCCATAACCAACCACATTAACCGTTATGATTTGGTTGTCACCAAAAGGATTACTTACCGTATAGGCTGGTTCGCTCGCTTGAGCCGGACCGGATTGGATTACGGTAAAAGTATTGGAAACTAGCGAAGTACATCCCAATAACGGCGGGTTCAAACTGGTGGCAATGACTGTATAATCTCCCGGAGCCACAGCGGTAATGTCATAAGTTGAACTTGTCGCACCCGGAATTACCACACCATCAAGTGACCATGCAAAAGTATAATTTGGATTGGTGATGCCGCTGTTTAAGGTCAAGCCACTTAGTAAAATATTGGTTCCATATTCCACACAAATGGTATTGGCAGCAGAAGTGATTTGCGGTTCTGCCAATGGTTCAACGGTTAAAACAAATGAAGCCAATTGGTAACAACCGGTGGTTGTATTTTCCACCCGAATCCATAGCGTATGGCTATATGCCTGATAATTGGCCAAATCTGTAATCGCATTTGTTCCGTTTTCAGCATCAGCCTGATTGTCATGGAAAGTCGTGTTTGCGCCGGTTTGACTGCCGATGATTCCGGAGATATACGCACTTAGGTCTAAAGTAAAATAGCCATCGTTTGTTCCGTCAGTATCACAAGTAGCAAAGTTAGCCGGAGCAACCGCAGTTGGTTTCGGATTCACAACTAAAGTAAATTGGCCACCATAATTCACACAACCAGTGGTATTATTAACCACCCGGATGTAAATAATTTGTGGATTGGTTTGATTGGTATAGTTGGTTGGATTTGCAATAGCATTTGTTCCCGATTGCGCAGAAGCAGCCGTGGTATAATAAGTAATCGTAAAATCTGTTGGCGATTGATTATTGCCCAACAGGGTTGGAGTAGTATCAGTCAAATCAAACAGAGCCTGACCATCAGTATCATCATCACAATTCTGAACGGTTAAAGGCTGAATGATTGTCGGTAACGGATTTACGGTTAAAGGTTGTTCTACCAATGCAAAACAATGGTTGCCCAGATAATCAATTCGGTTATTTTCAACGCGAATCCAAACGTTTTCTCCCACCAATGCCGCTGAAGGATTCATGATTTCATTGGTTTGTGTCATCGCATCTTCAGGACTCGGATAATAATGCAGCACTAAAGTAGGGTCACCATTGATGATTAAGGCAGCGTTAATGGTCAAATCAAATACTTCAAGCATATCACCGGTATTGTTCACGTCACATTGTGGTGCCAATGGGCTAAGGCCATTTGTGTTTGGTGTCGGAACCGGTAAAACCCTAATGTCTAAAGACGTATAACTTCTGCAGCCTTGTGCATTGGATACCATAACCCCGAGAGTTTGTACACCCGGTAAAATATTGGTATAGGCTATTGGATTGTCGATAGGAATGCTCAACGCAGTAACCGGATAACTTGGATAATAAGTTACCGTCATATTGACCTGACCTTGGGTAATCTCCAGTTCTTTCACGGTTAAATCAAAAGTAGTGTATTGATTGTTAGAGAAATCATCTGAATCACACAAACTTAAAGGCGTTGGCGTTGTCAAAAGCAATGGCGGATTCACCAATAATTCAAACGAACCAATAGCAAAACAATGCGAGGTATTATTTTCGATTCTCACCCAAATTATCTCGTGATTGCTGCCCACATAATTTGTTGCCGGGATAATTGGTGCAATTCCGTCTATGGCATCAGCCTGTGAGGTATAATAAGTTACCGTAAAATTAGAAGGGTTAAACTCTTGGGCAGCCAATACCATTGAGGTATTTTGAGTCAAATCAAAAAACATTGTTTGATTTTGGGTATTGTTGTCTTCATCACACTGTATCAGATCCGGAACATCAATTGGCATTATTGGTTGAGGTTCAACATTCAATTCTATAGGGATAATACTTCTGCAGCCATTGCTGTTGTCAAGGGCAGAAGCATAAATATACTGTACAAACGGACTGATATTGTCATAAGGACTAATCAATGGGTTGTTGCCTAACAGTGCGTCGGTTGCCGTTTCATGATAGGTAATGGTGTAATCGGCTCCCTGAAGAATGTCAACCGTTAAAGTAGTCAAATCAAATGTACTAAATCCGTCTTGATTACCATCACAAATCGTATAAGGTTCGTTTTGCGGAATAGGGCTTGGTAACGGTTCAACACGAAGATCCATCGTTGATAAAACCGAACATCTGGTGTTTGCATTTTCAACTTTTACCCAAATCGTCTGAACATAAGGTTCGACATTCGTATACAATAAAGGCAATTCATCTACATCTTCCAAAGCATCTGTTTCACTATAATAAAAACGAACATTCATGCCCATTTGACCTAATAATATATCTGAGATTTTTGAGGCTAAATCAAACTCTTCATAGCCCAACGGTAGTGAATAATCACAAAGGCTGTAAGGCGCATAATTAGGTTGGGTTGCTAATGGTAGAGGGTCTACAATTAATTGTAAAGTCACGATGTCATAGCAGCCGGTGGCATTGTTTGTAACACGAACCCAAATGGTTTGGGTATTGATGGTTTGGTTGATAAAAGCAGTAATATTGTTGATTGGATTATTATTCGACTGGGCATTAGACAAACTTGTAAAATAACCAATGGAATGTGTAGTCAAACTTATTGAACCCAATATTTGAAGCGTTCTTGTATTCAGATTAAAACTGGCAAATCCGTCATGATTGTCATCACAAATATGATAATCTTGTGGCTCAATCGCTTCAGGAGTTGGATTCACAATTAATTCCAAAGTAAGTATTTCATAACATCCCGAACTCTCAGTCGATTCAACCCTGATATAAATAGTCTGAGCATCAACATGGATATTGTCGTAAGCAGAAGGAGTTGGAATGGTTGTTCCATTAATTTCGGCATCCGTTACGGTCTCATGAAAACTAACCGGATAAGGAACGCCTCCGGTAACTGTCGGAATGACTTGTGTCAAATCAAAAGTACCAAAACCATCATTGTTCGGATCACAATAATATAAAGGTGCTATCGCATTGATTTGCGGTAAAGAATACACTATGATGGTTAATGTATTGGTCGTTGCACAAATGCCCACTGTTGGTGTAAACGTATAAGTTGTAGTCGCCAGGTTGTTGAGTGCCGGTGACCAGGTTCCTGCGATTCCGTTATTGGAAGTGGTTGGCAAAACCGATAAAGTTCCACCGGAACAAATCGGAGCCACCGCATTGAATGTTGGCGTAATGTTTGGATTAACTGTAATCGTTAACGTTGTTGATATCGCACATTGTCCTGCGTTTGGTGTGAATGTATAAGTTGTAGTGTTTGTATTGTCTAAAGCCGGAGCCCAAGTTCCCGTGATTCCGTTATTGGAAGTGGTTGGCAAAACCGATAAAGTTCCACCGGAACAAATCGGAGCGACAGCCGTGAATGTTGGAGTAATGTTTGGATTAACTGTAATCGTTAGTGTTGTTGATACCGCACACAATCCGGCAGTTGGCGTAAACGTATAAGTTGTAGTTGCCGTATTGTCTAAAGCCGGCAACCAGGTTCCTGTAATGCCGTTATTGGAAGTCGTCGGCAAAGCCGATAAGGTTCCACCCGAACAAATCGGAGCGATTGCTGTGAATGTCGGTGTAATGTTTGGATTAACTGTAATCGTTAGTGTTGTTGATACCGCACACAATCCGGCAGTTGGCGTGAAAGTATAAGTTGTCGTAGCAGTATTGTTTAAAGCCGGTGACCAGGTTCCGGTTATTCCATTATTGGAAGTCGTTGGTAAAGCGACTAAAGCTCCGCCCGAACAAATCGGGGCCACAGCCGTAAATATCGGAGTGATATTCGGATTTACGGTAATGGTTAAGGTCGTTGGCACCGCACACAATCCGGCCGTTGGCGTGAAAGTATAAGTTGTAGTTCCCGTATTGTCTAAAGCCGGCGACCAGATTCCGGTAATTCCATTATTGGATGTTGTAGGCAAAGCCGATAAAGTTCCTCCCGAACATATCGGAGCTACAGCCGTAAATGTTGGAGTGATATTCGGATTAACGGTAATGGTTAAGGTCGTTGGTACCGCACATAATCCTGCAGTTGGTGTAAAAGTATAAGTTGTTGTGTTTGTATTGTCTAAAGCCGGAGCCCAGGTTCCGGTAATGCCGTTATTGGAAGTCGTTGGCAAAGCCGATAAGGTTGCGCCATTACAAATAGGAGCCACAGCAGCGAAGGTTGGCGTGATATTCGTGTTAACCGTAATCGTTAAGGTTGTTGATACCGCACATTGTCCGGCTGTCGGGGTAAATGTATAAGTTGTGGTTGCGGCATTATTAATTGCCGGAGCCCAGATTCCTGTAATTCCGTTGTTGGAAGTCGTTGGCAAAGCCGATAAGGTTGCGCCATTACAAATAGGAGCCACAGCAGCGAAGGTTGGCGTGATATTCGGGTTAACCGTAATCGTTAAGGTTGTTGATACCGCACATTGTCCGGCTGTCGGGGTAAATGTATAAGTTGTGGTTGCGGCATTATTAATTGCCGGAGCCCAGATTCCTGTAATGCCGTTATTGGAAATTGTTGGCAAAGCCGATAAGGTTCCACCGGAACAAATTGGTGCTACTGCTGTAAATGTCGGAGTGATATTGGTGGCGACAGTAACTGTTGCCGTTGCGCTGCAGCTATTATTGTCAGTATAAGTTATAATCGAAGTGCCATTTGAAACACCGGTTACTAATCCTGAACTATTAACGGTTGCAACAGTTGTGTTGGAAGAAATCCAAGGCGAAACTACAGCCGGAGTTCCCGAACCGCTAAGCTGAGAAGTGCTGCCATTACAGAAAGTCAGAGTCCCAATGATGGTTGGATTCGGATTTACGGTAATGGTTAAGGTCGTTGGCACCGCACACAATCCGGCCGTTGGCGTGAAAGTATAGGTTGTGGTTGTTGTATTGTTAAGTACAGGAACCCAACTTCCGGTAATTCCGTTGTTGGAAGTCGTTGGCAAAGCCGATAACATTCCACCGGAACAAATTGGCGCTACCGCAGTAAATGTCGGAGTGATATTCGGATTAACGGTTATAGTCAATGTTGTAGATAATGCACATTGTCCGAAAGTTGGTGTAAATGTATAAGTAGTGGTTGCCGTATTGTCTAAAGCCGGCGACCAGGTTCCGGTAATTCCATTATTGGAAGTCGTCGGCAAAGCCGATAAGGTTCCGCCCGAACAAATCGGAGCGATTGCTGTGAATGTCGGTGTAATGTTTGGATTAACGGTAATGGTTAAGGTTGTTGGCAGCGCACATAATCCAGCCGTTGGCGTGAAAGTATAAGTTGTCGTAGCAGTATTGTTTAAAGCCGGTGACCAGGTTCCGGTAATTCCATTATTGGAAGTCGTCGGCAAAGCCGATAAGGTTCCGCCGGAGCAAATCGGAGCCACAGCCGTGAATGTTGGTGTGATATTCGGATTAACGGTAATCATTAAAGTCGTTGATACCGCACATTGCCCTGCTGTCGGAGTAAATGTATAGGTTGTGGTTGCAGTATTATTAAGCGCTGGCGACCAGGTTCCGGTTATTCCATTGTTGGAAGTTGTTGGCAAAGCCGATAAGGTTTCACCGGAACAAATTGGAGCTACAGCGGTAAATGTCGGCGTGATGTTAGGATTAACGGTAATGGTTAAAGTGGTTGGCACCGCACATTGACCAGCCGTTGGCGTAAAAGTATAAGTTGTCGTAGCCGTATTGTTTAAAGCCGGAGCCCAGGTTCCTGTAATGCCATTGTTGGAAGTCGTTGACAAAGCCGATAAAGTACCGCCCGAACAAATCGGAGCTACAGCAGTAAATGTCGGAGTGACATTTGGATTAACGGTAATGGTTAACGTTGTTGGCACCGCACATAATCCGGCCGTTGGTGTAAATGTATAAGTAGTGGTTGCCGTATTGTTTAAAGCCGGCGACCAGGTTCCGGTAATTCCATTATTAGATGTTGTTGGCAAAGCCGATAAGGTTGCACCTGAACAAATCGGAGCTATCGCGGTAAATGTCGGAACAACATTTGGATTAACGGTTATCGTTAACGTTGTTGGTAATGCGCACAAACCGGCAGTTGGTGTAAATGTATAAGTAGTAGTTGCCGTATTGTTTAAGGCAGGTGACCAGGTTCCGGTAACTCCATTATTGGAAGTCGTTGGCAAAGCCGATAAGGTTCCGCCGGAACAAATCGGAGCGACAGCCGTAAATGTCGGAGTGACATTTGGGTTAACAGTAATCGTTAAGGTTGTTGGTATCGCACATTGTCCTGCAGTTGGTGTAAAAGTATACGTTGTGGTTGCCGTATTGTTTAAGGCTGGCGACCAGGTTCCTGTAATTCCGTTATTGGAAGTCGTAGGCAAAGCGGCTAAACTTGCGCCGGAACAGATTGGATCCACAGCAGTGAAAGTTGGTGTGGTGGTTGCGGCAGTTACATTAATAGTGACTGTGTCAGTTGTGGTACATCCAACACCATTGTTAGCTGTCAAGGTGTAAGTCGTAGTTGCTGTTGGACAAACTGTTGGACTTAACGTAGTTGAGTTGGTCATTGCGGTTGTAGGTGACCAGGTAAACGCAGGCAGATTGTTGTTGAACTCAATCGACCAACTATTTATTGTGCCTATATCACCGCCAACATCATCCTGAACAAAAAGCTGCCATGTTCCATTAGCATTGCTGCCGTTTAATAAACTGAAAGCCTGTTCGGGAGAAAAGGTTCCTGTAAATGGAGCGGCACCGGCAGTTATGGCTGTACCGGCAGTTGGCGTAAAGCAGGTATTGGTATAATTGTCCCCTAATCCACCATTGTCTGTTGACAGCTCGATGGTTGTGCCATTGGGCGCTACCAGAAAAATATCTAAATCCGAATCCCAGGGATGGGTTAAATTAATACAAACAGAATTTATTGAAGCATTTGCGATAGTAACTGGTGAAACTCCCGAAACAGTGATTGGTGCATTAACTCCGGTAGTGCTTCCGTCAGGAATGGCATAGGAATTAGTATTTGAAAAAGAAACGGGGCCAACAGATCCAACTGCATTTGTAGTTCCGCCCAGGGTAATGCAATTACCCGAACAAACTGTGCCACCGGTTCCTGCATCAACAGTAGGCAATGGGTTTACCGTTACCGATTGGGTTATGGCATTTTGACAACCACCTGGAACAGCGGTAAGCAATAAGGTTACATTATAAGTGCCTGCTGCTGCATACGTATGTGATGGGTTTTCCAAATTGGAAGTAAAACCATCGCCGAATGTCCAGTTGTAGGTGAAATTTCCATTGGTGGTATTGGTGAATTGTGTGGCATTTCCAACACAAGCCGTTGTTGCGGTAAAAGTTGGATTCGGACTGGCGAAAGTAGCGGTTGTTCCTCCAAAACTCATCGTAAATCCAGCCGAAGAGGAAGCGGTATAACGATCGACTAAAATAGTATAAGTTTGCCCGGCTGTAACTGCCAGACAAGCATTACATTGTCCTCCGGCGCAACCTAATCCGGTGGTTCCGGCCACACCTGTGGTTGGGCTCCAGTTACAGGATAATTCTGTTCCGGGACAGCTCGAAGAGGTATTGTAAACTGCAAAATCATAATCTATGACTGCAGTCGGGGTAATGGCAAAGCATAAATTTCCGCTTGTGGCTACTGTAAAGGTGTACCAATTGGAGGCTCTTTCTCCTGGCGCACCAAAGCAACTTGGATTTTCCTGACTGACACCAACGCCACCGATTCCATTTGGAACAGTAATATTAGAAGTGTTACATAACGTTTGTGCGGTGGCACAATCCTGAACAGGAAGTGGCGGTCCGACCGGTAAAGTTTCCTGAGCACAAATTCCAAAAGTTCCCGTGCTATTTCCATTTCCGTCTATAACGATATAATAAGTATTCCCGATGGTTAATCCGTGAAGAATGACATTGGTATGAAAAAGACCTCCACCGGTGTTGATATCTTCCTGACAGGCTATTTGGGTTAATGAACCACAGCTACCACTAAAAACAGCTATTTGTGTATTGGCTAAAGTACCTCCGAAATTGGTTGAAATTTCAATATCGGCTGTGGTAGCCGTAAACGAAAACCACACACTATGGCTCATGCTGTTGGGCAACCAACAGGCAGGAGTTGCCGGATCTCCGGTGGTTGTAGCAGCCACATTTGTATAAAGGATTGAGTTACAGGAACCGGCAGTAACCGTTATTGGAATTGCTGCACCACAGGTATCATTGGAAGGTTGGGCATAAGCCGGTGTGGTGAGACATAAAGCCGCGAAAATAACCAGTAAATATGGACATTTGAGTTTCATATTTGAGTTTATTTTTTTCTGGAGGAATATTGCAATTGTCGCATGTATTCTTCTCTGCTAACCGGTTTGTCATTGATGATATAAAAAATTTCAGGAGAAACTTTTTGATCTTTGGGTAAGGCTGTTTTTTCGAAAATCTCTTTTGGAGTATCAGCTCTTACTATTTGGATATTTTTTGAATTATTACCTGATTGGAATAAAAAATCATCCCAATTATAAATCCCGTTGTCAACATAGATGGTGTCACCTTTTAAAGCAATTTCATAAGCAGCCAACAAAGTCAGTTTTGGAGCATCGGATGACAAGCCATTATTAGAATCGTTTCCAATGGTGGAAGTATATAAGTCTCCTTTTGTCGAAAAATCGTTTACATAAATATCTTTTGCATAAAATAGTTGACTGAAAAGCACAAAAAGGACTGATATGCAGGTTTGGGATTTCATTTTTTTAGTATTATTGAATCATTAGTTTAATTGGTTTTTTAGTGTGAAAACAAATGTTTTGTATGGATTATTTTAAAAATAATATTGTAAACTCTGTTAATTGTTTGATAAAAAAAGAATAGCATCCAAATGTAGCTACTTAGCCTCAAGCAGTCAAATTAAATAGATAAAGTGTTCTTAAATTCTGATGTAATCATCAATTCTTCTTTATAAGCGCCTAATTAGTAGCTAATTTCATCCGAAGTGCATAAAAGAATGGTTGTTCAGGTTGGTCTGCCTGAGTTTTAAGTTTTGATAAAAACCAAAGCTTTTATTTAACCGTAAATAGGTTTGTTACGAAATCGTTTTCGCGGCTTTTTGTTAATGATTTCATAAAAAAACACTAAATACAGCCGCTTGAAATGAATAATTATTCGATAAAAGTCACAAATACACTATTAAATGCAATAAAAGTGTAGTTCGTAGAGTTTTTAGGTCGAACATCGGGAAAATTGTAGGATTAATAGCTTGCAGAGTAGCTTTGCTACCTGATTTTATCCCAAATCTAAAAAAAAGCAAATTATGAAAAGAAAATTATTTTTATTAGTCATTGTATTAGGTCTAATCCAGGAAGTTTCTGCGCAGTGTACTTTAACCGGTTCACCAAACGTAAATTCTAGTACGATTACGTGTAGTACATTTTCAGGATGTACCACGATTTATATTGGAAATGGTACAAATGCAACTAATTTGGTGATGAATCAAAATTTGGATCTTAGTTGTTATGGTGCGATTCAGTTTGTTATCAGAAACAATGCTAATATTGATTTTTCTACCGGAAATTACAATTTGTCTCTGGCAGCCGGTTCTTCAATCGTTGTGGAAAGCGGTGGAAATATAAGTGCAGGAAGTAACTGTAGTGCCTCTGACCTTATTAAAATTGGCTCGATTAAAGTGGCTTCCTGTAATGGAGGTGGAGGAGCAATCACAGATTTCCCTACTTTGGTTTCTGATGGAGGATTTAATGTGGTTATTGCTTCTGCAACTTCAATTTGTGGTTCAGGTACTTCAGTGATTACAGCTTCGCAAAATCCGGCACCAACTTCTTCTACAACATTTAAATTTTATACCGTTTCCTCAGGAGGCAGCCCTTTTTATACAACAACGGCTACCACGAGTCCATATACTGTGACTTATACAACAGGTGTTTTGTCTTCAACCACTACTTATTATGTTGAAGCAGTAACTGTTTCAACCAGTGCAACAACACCAAGAAAAGCAGTTCAGGTAACTGTTAATCCGATACCGGTGGCACCATCAGTGACTTTAACACAGCCAACCTGTAGTGCACTCGGAACAATTACCGTAAACAGTCCAACGGGTTCGGGAATGACCTATAGTATCGATGGTTCAACTTATACCAACACTACCGGAGTTTTTACTTCAGTACCGACTGGGACTTATAATGTAACGGCCAAAAATGCAGGATGTATTTCAGCAACAACCAGCACTACTATTAATGCACAACCGGTAACTCCGGCACAACCAACCGTTGGTGGTTTAACACAACCATCATGTACTTTAACATCAGGAAGTTTTATCATAACCAATTATAATGCTGCTTATACTTATGCTGTTTCTCCTTCAACCGGAGTTTCAATATCAGGTTCGACAGTGACAGCACCAGCCGGAACTTATACTGTTACAGCAACATTAGGTTCTTGTACTTCAATAGCTTCAGCTAATGTTGTTATTTCACAACAGCCAACGAATACCTGGAATGGTTCAGTATGGTCAAATGGTACACCAACATCGGCTCAAAAATTGGTGTTTTCAGGGAATTATTCTTCCGCCGGAAATGTATCAGGATGTTCATGTCAGGTGACTTCAGGAACTGTTGTTTTCAATTCAGGTCATACTTTAACGTTAACTAACGATGTTTCGGTTAGCCCAGGTGGTTCTTTGACTTTTGAAAACAATGCCAGTTTAGTTCAGACTAATGATTTTGCCTCTAATTCAGGGAATATTGTATACAAAAGAAATACAGCGCCAATGAAGTTGTATGATTATGGTTATTGGTCGTCACCAATAAGCAATGCGACTTTAAGCCAAGTGCCTGGTGATTCTTATTTCTATTCATTTAGCCCAAGCATTAATAATTTTGTGTATCAAAGTGTTTCTGCCAGCATGACTCCGGGAGTAGGATATCTTGCGAGAGGTCCTGAAAATTTAACTTATAGTCCGAGTTTAGTTTTACAGGCTACTTTTATCGGAACGCCAAATAATGGGATTATTACAACGCCTATCATAAAATCAACAGGAACTAATAATTTAATTGGGAATCCATATCCGTCAGCGATTGATATTGATTTATTCATTACCGATGCAGCCAATTCGGGTGTGGTTAACGGAACAATTTTCCTTTGGACCCACAATACAGCCATTACCAATAATAATTATACGGCTAATGATTATGCGAAGTATAATTTAACCGGTGGTGTGGCAACAGCGACTGCCGCAATTACTGGCGGAGCTACTCCATCAGGTAAAGTGGCAGCAGGTCAGGGTTTCTTTATCGAAGCCAATACAGCATTAGGAAATGGAACTTATTCGGCTACGTTTAAAAATTCGATGAGAATTTCTGGTAATAACAATCAGTTTTTCAGAACCAATGCTCCGGTAGCTAACAATGATGGCGGTTCAGTTTCTCAAGGTTTAGAGAAAAACAGGGTATGGGTTTCATTGAGCAACAGCGAAGGCGCTTATAACGAAATGCTTGTGGGTTATATTCAAAATGCTACAAACGATTTTGATCCTTTATTTGACGGAAAAACAACTCCGGTTGGAAATGCAGTTGCCATCTATACAACTGTTGGCACCACAGATTTATCGATTCAGGGTAAAGCTTTGCCTTTCTCAGCAGAAGATATTGTACCTTTCGGATATTCAACCACGATTGAGGGCAACTTAACCATCAGTTTAGAGAATTTTGATGGTGTATTTGAAAATCAGGATGTATATTTATTGGATAAAAATACCGGTCTTTACCATAATTTAAAAAATGGAAATTATACCTTTACTACTGTAAACGGAACATTCAATGACCGATTTGAATTGAGATATACGACTCAGGCTTTAGGAACTGATACACCAACAGTTTCTGATAACGAAATCAAAGTAGTTTCAAACAGCAATGGTCTTTCTGTGTATTGTGCTTCAACAGCGATTACCAAAGTGGAAATGTTTGATGTACTTGGAAAACAGTTATTCAGCAAAGGCAATTTGTCAACCCATGCTTTGGAAGCTATCCAACTGCAAAGCGCACCACAAATGCTATTGGTAAAAGTTACTTTAGATAACGGTCAAACTTATACAAAGAAAACGTTGATACAATAACTAACCCTGTTATCCTATCAGCTACCACCTTTATCGCAAGATTTGGGTGGTTTTTTGTTTTTAAAAGTAATTTGTAACTGCATTTTTTCGTACTTTTAATATCCATTAATTTCTTGAGAAGTAGAGGTGTAGCTATTTCCTTTGCTTCGCGCCGGCAATCCGCATTTTTGTTTGTTTAGGTCAATGCCAATTGCCATTAACTAACCTTAATCAATTAAACAAAAGCAGTATGGAAAAACACGATTTACTACACGAGTTTCCTGAATTCAAGGACAAAATACACGAATTGAAAATTTCAGATGAGCACTTTAGGGAATTATTTGATGAGTATCACAAAGTAGAACATCACATTCACCGCATTAATATGGGGTCGGAAATTGCCAATGACAATTTTGTCCACGAATTGAAGGCTAAATTGTTATACATGAAAGACGAAATTTACGCCCATTTGAATAAAAAGAACTGAGCACTTTTTTATTGAGTCAGAAGCCACTTCTCTTAATGTGGCTTCTGACTTTATCAAACTACTCAGTATATTCCAGAATATCTCCGGGTTGACAGTCCAATGCTTTACAAATGGCTTCAAGCGTACTAAAACGAATCGCCTTGGCCTTTCCTGTTTTTAAGATAGAAAGATTGGATAATGTCAAATCCACTTTTTCTGAAAGTTCATTCAACGACATTTTCCGTTTGGCCATCATCACGTCAAGATTTACAATAATCGGCATAGCTTATATGGTTAGTTCGTTTTCGTTTTGAATATCTACCCCTTTTTGGAAAATAGTCGCAATAATATAGATCACAGCGCCCATTATAATAAAGGCCTGACTGTCGGCCCAAAATTGGTTTAAGTTGTCTGGAACAAAACCGTGATGCATTAAACTTTTAACCAACTGTTGGGCAATGTAACTTAAGAGTCCAATAGAAAGGGTATAATAACTCATTAGTGAAATTTGTCTCGCCACAAAAGTGTTGAACGGTTTTGACAAATCCATTTTGTGCATTAGCCTGATCACGGTATAAAACAGACAAGCTTTTAAAATTGAAATGATTAGAATGAAGCTATAGATGCCAAAAAACACTAATCTACTGTCATTATACATTTGAGTTAAGTCCAACTTTTGATAAAGATTTTGGACAAATTCCGGATTATACAAACTGAAAAAGAAGTTTACCAGTAAGCCTCCTGCTTCAATGGATAAGCCAACAAAAATGAGCCAAGCCACAATGTATAAGCCCCAAAATACGAAGTTGTTTGTTTTCGACATAATTATTTAAGTTTAAAATTATGTGGCTAAAATAATAAAAATTTATCGATAAACAATAAAAATGTATTTTTATTTGATAAAATTGTATACCAAGGTGATTTCTGTGCTTTGGATTAACTTCATAATCTTTTATTTGGTTTTGGATTCTGTAGCGCTGTTATGGTCAAAACTAAAAACCTCTTTCAGCAACCATTTTCCATCGATCAATAGGTACAAATGCGTAAACTTTGCGATGCCTGTAATTACATCTGCTTTATTGGGTTCCCGGATATAAAATTCGTGGATGCCATTTTGAATGACGCCGTATAAAACCCCATTATCATACATTGGAAATACTTCTAAGCTTTCCGGGATGACTTTTCGGATTGGTTTTTTGTTGGGCGTTGAGCACAGATTTTGTTTGGTTCTTTCAAAAAAGGTCTTTCGGTCCTGAACACCGCCTTTGTCGTGGTAAAACATTAGGTCTTTGTGAATGGTTTTATCAAGATAGTCCAGGTCGCATTGGTTGAAGCCACGTTCAAAGAAAGTACTGTCGACTTTTTTCATCGTCAGGAAAAGTTCGGAAGTTTTAGAAACCTGTGCTTTTATTACTGTGGTAGATATTAATAAAAATAAGCTGAATGCCAGTTCTTTTTTCATGTTTAGTTTTTTATGTTTCTACTCTAATTCCTCACAATCGAAGTTATGAATTTTCAGCAGATTTATCATTATCAAAGCAATATCTTCTTCGCTGTCAATGCGCAAAATCTTGTCACAGTCTTCAAGGTCAAAATTCCATTCGGCATTCGGCAGTATTTTGTCTATATGTGGTTTAAGCTTTTTAGCTTGTTTTTTATTTTTTACAGAGGTTTTAAAAACAAAAATCATTTTTTCGATAAAGTGGCCAATATGTTTTCCAATTGTTTCAAAGTCGCAGTGAATCCTTCGGTGAAGCCCATTTCAATCATTCTCTCCAAGCGTTCAAGCGATTCATTGTAAATGGTAATGCTGACTTTGGTGATGCCGTTTTGTTCACTGAAGGTATAATCCCATTCAGAACCCGGTAATTGAGGGTTTTCAGCGGCATCTGCAAAAGCATTGTGCATTTTGAAATTGGTTTTTGGCGTGATGGAAGTGTATTCCTGAAGTATCCAGCCTTCTTGTCCATCGGGACTTACCATGGCATAGAATCTTTTTCCGCCAACTTCAAAATTCATGTATTTTGTTTTGGCTCTGTAAGGTTCTGGCGCATTCCATTGGTCAAGGATTTCTTTTGTAGTAAAAGCGTCCCATACCAAGGAAAGATTAGCATCAAATTCCCGGGTGATATATACCTTTTGTGCTGCTTTGTCAACGGTGAAATCAAATAGTAAGTTGCTCATTTTTTCTGGTTTTTAATGGTTGATAATACTTTGTCCAATTGATTGAATTGGTTCTCCCAAATGGCTCTGTATTGCTCAAGCCATTGGTCTATTTCCTTTAGTTTTTTGAGTTCAAGTGAATAATAAATTTCCCGTCCCTGTTGTTCCTGTTTTACCAATTCGCATTCCGTTAGGATCTTGATGTGATTGGACACACCTTGTCTGGAAATATTAAAGTGTTCCGCCAGCGCATTGGGCGTCATGGCCTGAACAGCTATGAGACCAATTATGGCACGTCTTGTAGGATCGGCTATTCCTTGATATACATCTCTTCTCATCTTGATTTTTTTTAATTCGCAAGTAATCGTTTGCAAATATATATGCAAACATTCACTTGCGCAAGTTTATTTAACTTTTTTTATTTATTTGAAAATTTTGTTGCAAACGCAGGCTAAGGAATTGTACAGACCGCTGTTAGGAGACGTTGTTCCAGAAGTTAGTTTTTTGAAGTTAACCCAACCGGAATCAATAAACTGTCTCTATCATACATATTGATATAAATCTGCAATGTATCTGCGATGTCGTCCCAATATACTTTGTAAATGTCGAGCATTCCCTTCATACCTTTTTCTACGTTAGGAGTTTCAAAAAGGCAGCAACTACCATCTCTATAAAACCTAACTTTTTCACCATGTGGACCTTTTAATGCACTTAAAAATCGTCGTTCATTTTTTGGTCCCATACTTTCTGAACTACCTCCAACTTTAATTGGATTAGCTTCAGTAAATCCATAGCTTTTGTCAGAACTTTGATTTGTCAAGTGAAAATAGTCCAGTTCAATCTTTTCTTCTTTTTCTAAAACCGCTTTTTCTAATTGTTTTTGTTTATTATCACACGAAAGAAATAATACTAAAAATAAAGAAAGATATGTTTTCATAAGATTGGTTTTCAATGTTAAGCTAAGATACCAAAAAATATTATAGTCTATTCAACAACTGGAGTGTGTGCTGCAAAGACTTTTTGCTTTTCCAGCTTTGATGACCCGGAATAACATAATTGGGTTTGTATTTGCGTTGGATGTTTTTGATGGTTGTTGGCCAGGCTTTGACATTGGCATTCGCCATATTTCCTAAATCTCCGGCATCCGTGCTTTTCACCAGACAGCCGCCATAAAGCACTTTGTCTTTTCCAAACCAAACCACAATGTTATCAGGAGTGTGGCCTTCACCAGCATAGTAGGTTTCAAAAGTGTATTGGCCAAGTGTGAATTCAGTATCTTTTTCCAAAAGGAACTCCGCTCTTTTTTCACCTGTTGCCCGGCAAATCGCATCGGTTTGCTTAGTGGTATAGGTTTTTATGCCTTTCGATTTATAATATTCCAAACCACCGGTTCGATCTCCATGCGAATGTGTGGCAATGCAAAGCTTTACTTTCTGATGGTGCTTTTTTTGGATGCTGTCCAGTAAAGGCTGGAATTGGGTTTCGTCCCAAGGCGTATCAATCATTACGACTCCCTCATTAGTTACCAGATACAAACCATTCGCCGGAAATGGTGTTCCGTTATATAATTTATAGGTCGTATAGACATAAAAATCACCGGTGAGATGTGTGATCTCCAATTTTGGTTTTTCCGTTTGGCCAAAACCAACCATACTGATGAGCAAACATAAACAAGAATAGAAGCAACGCATAACAATAATTTAGGTTCACGAATTTAAGAAGAATTGGTCAATATTGTTTCTCATGAAGGTGAATTTAACCAATGTAAATTTAATTTAAACAGACTTTGGGTCTGCTAACAATTCGGGTACATTGGCAGTGCCATACTTAATAAATCAATGATTTTTAATTAATCTTACTATAAAACGGATGACGGTATTTTGTGGTCAAATAAAACTACACCATCATGTCAAAAAATTACACAACAAAAACCTTTTCTTTTCTCTTGCTGATGTTGGTTTCCACATTCTCCTGGGGCCAGACTTTAGTACACTATTGGAACTTTAACAACAACACTTCGGTGGCAGCGATTACAACGCCAACTTCTACACTGGGCGGTGCTGTTTTGAATGCCATTGCGGGAGGCATCAGTACCATTGATTTTGCCGGCGGAACCGGACAGAATTTTTCAGTTTTGAATTTGAATGCACGCAATGGAGATGCTTCAGGGGCACATTTGCGTTTCAATGATCCGATTGGCGGCGCTTTAGAGTTTGCCCTGCCAACAACAGGTTATGAAAATATCATCGTGAAATTTGCCACGCGTCGCTCGGGTTCAGGAGCAGGAACACAATCCTGGTCTTATTCTTTGGATGGAACCAACTATGTTGCGTTTACAACAGTAATTCCGAATAACGGCGATCCTGCTTTGGCAACTTTAGATTTTTCTGCCATCAGCGGAGCCAACAACAATCCGAATTTCAAATTAAAAGTGGAATTCTCACAAGGCACCGGCGGAACGGTCGGGAACAATCGCTTTGATAATTTTACGGTAGAAGGTACTACTTTTGGCGGAGCCGATACTATCGCACCGGTAGCCACTCTTTCGATTGTCAACGGAGCAACTAATGTTGCTACTACGGTTAATCCGACGATTAGTTTTAATGAAAATATTCGTTTGATGGACGACTCGGTCATCGACAATACTAATGTTGATGCTTTGGTGGAATTGCGTTTGAATGACGCTTTAGGAACTGAAGTGTCTTTTGATGCTACGATTTCAGGGAATGTGATTACCGTTGTTCCTGCTGCTTCTTTAGCGAACGGACAGTTGTATTATTTGGCTTTGGTTCCCAACGCCATCGAAGATGAAAGCAATAATGCGATTACAACAACACCAGCGGTTACTTTCACTACGGGAAATCCGGCTGCTGCTTTAGCCTCTAACTTTATTACCGTTAATGAAAATGCAGGCACATTATTTTTCAATATTACTTTGACCAGCCCGGCAACGAGTAGCGTAGATTTGGTGGTAAAAGGAACGCCTTTCAGTACGGCCGATGCCAATGATTTTACTTTGGTTACACAAACCTTAAACTTTACCGGTTCAAGTGCCTTGACACAAACGATTATCATTCCGATTATTGATGATATCCTTGAAGAACAACAAGCCGAATATTTTGTGTTGAGCCTCGAAAATCCTGTTGGATTAAGCCTTACCGGAAATACAACGGCAACGGTTTACATTAAAGACAATGACCGATTGGCACCAGTTCCGACTAACCAAATCGAATTGAACTATGTGGGTAGTTTTGATCCTTCGGGAGCCAATACCAGCACTTGCGAAATTGTGGTGCATGATCCGGTTTCCCAGCGCTTATTTACAACGAGTGCGATTGCCGGATTTTTGGATATTATCAATTTCAGTGATCCTACAACACCATCAGTGGTGACTTCAGTTGATATGAATGTTTATGGCGGCGTGACTTCGGTTGCGGTTAAAAACGGAATTGTAGCCGTGGCTTCGCCAAATGTGGACGAAGCATTAAACGGTTCGGTGGTTTTCTTTGATACCAATGGAACTTTTCTAAAACAAGTGACTGTTGGTGCCTTACCGGATATGATTACTTTTTCCCCTGATGGAACCAAAGTAATGACCGCCAACGAAGGCCAACCCAATGCCAATTACTCAGTTGATCCTGAAGGTTCGGTGAGTATCATAGATATTTCAGGCGGCATTCCTGCTTTGACGCAAGCCAATGTGACAACTTTATTGTTTACCGATTATAATACACAGGAAGCCGCGTTAATCACTTCGGGTGTGAGAAAATTAAAAGCAACCAGCACCATGTCTCAGGATTTTGAACCCGAATATATTACCATCAGTGCTGACTCTCAAAAAGCCTGGGTGACTTTACAGGAAAACAATGCAGTGGCCGAAATCAATTTGAGCAATAATACTTTTAACAGTCTTTGGGCTTTGGGAACGAAAGACGTAAACCTGCCAGGAAACGGTTTTGATATATCCGACAATAATGGCCAAGTATTGATTGCCAACTGGCCGATAAATGCCTTTTACATTCCTGATGCGATTGCCAATTATACTGTTGGAGGAACCACTTATTTGGTTACGGCCAACGAAGGTGACGAAAAGGAATACAGCGGTTTGAATGAAAGAACTACCGTTGGTGCTGCCGCTTATGGTTTGGATGCAACAGCTTTTCCAAATGCGGCTGTGTTAAAGCAATCGTACAATATGGGTCGCTACAGGGTAACCAACTTAAACGGAAATACAGATGCTGATGCAGAATTTGAAACCATCAATGCCGTTGGAACCCGTTCGTTCTCTATTTTTAATGCGGCTACCGGTCAATTGGTTTATGACAGTGGTGATGATTTCGAAATGTACACCTCGACTAATTTACCTACTATTTTCAATGCCGACCACGAGGATAATGCGGCTAAAGTAAGAAGCCGTGCTAAAGGTCCGGAACCTGAAGGGGTAACATTGGCACAAATAGGTACAGAAACTTTTGCTTTTATTTCGTTGGAAAGAATAGGAGGCGTGATGGTTTACAATATAACCGACCCGAACAATGCAATATTGGTAGATTACAAAAACAGCAGAAGCACTTCGGCTTATAGCGGTGATCATGGTCCGGAGGGAATTACTTATGTTACTTCGGAGAACAGCCCAACCGGTACTCCGTATATTTTAGTAGCCAATGAAATCAGCGGTACCATTACGATTTTTGAAGTGGATGCGAATGATTTATCAACACCAGATTTTGAGGGCAATGTTCCAACATTTGCGGTTTTCCCAAATCCTTCGGTAGATAACAGTTTGGTTTATTTTAACAGGACAGCCGATATTGAAGTATATGATATTTCAGGAAAATTGATTTTGGCACAGAAAGAAGCACAAACTTTAAATACAAAAAATTTTACATCAGGAATCTATTTGATTAAAACCTCTGAAGGAATAGTAAAGCGATTGATTGTTAAATAAATTGTGGGTTAGTTATCAATTGTGCAAGCCTCTGATGAAAGTCGGAGGCTTTGTAATTTCTGACATTAATAAATTACTGATAATCAGTGTTTTTATTTAAAATAAATTCTTTTTTAAAGCAACTTATCCATTTTATTAGTACTTTTATTCCACTATTTTTTGACCTGCTTTCGCATAATGGTAAAATTTTAAGCTTAGTAACTAACTATTAATTTAAAACCTTTACCTTATGAAAAAACTATTATTTATTGCGCTTGCACTTGTCCTTTTCTTGGGATGTAAAAAAGAAACTCCTGGCGAACCTACAGCACCAGCCGCATCAGATGCCGCAAAGCCAGACACTGAACAACAGGCTGAATTTACCGATGCAAAGTATACTGAGATTGGTAAAAAACACATGGCTGCCTTAGCCAGCGGTGATATGGATGCCTGGATGGGCGATTATGCCGACAATGCCAAATATTATTGGAACGCCGGTGATAGTTTGGTTGGAAAACCGGCTATTGATAAATTTTGGCGTGACCGAAGACTGAATATGATTGAAAGTTTAGTTTACAAGAATGATATTTGGTTCCCAATTAAAATCAACAAACCACAAAGGTTAGAAACACCGGGTGTATGGCTGATGAGTTGGTTTGAGGTTACTGTCAAATACAAAGGCGGTTCTTCTATGACCCAATGGATGCATATCTTGTATCATTTTGATGCCAATGACAAAATTGATGAGGTAGATCATTTTGCGGACAGAGTGCCAATCCAAGCCGCGATGCCAAAGAAAAAATAGATTTTACAACAACTTATTATAACGCCAAAATGTTTAAAGTAAAGTAGATTTGAGTAATTTTTTGAGTTTAAACGGAAAACCGTCCTGAGCAATTGAGACGGTTTTTTTATGTTGATAATTTATTTTATTAAAAAATACCGATTAGTATATTTTTGTTTACATTTGTTAAATATTACTTTCATTATGATTTCAAAAGCAGATCGCACCAGACAATTTATCATTGAAAAGACCGCACCTATCTTCAATAAGAAAGGCTATGCGTCAACGTCTTTGAATGATATGATTGAGGCTACCGGTTTGACCAAAGGAAGTATTTATGGCAATTTTGAAAATAAGGATGAAGTAGCACTGGCTGCTTTCGACTATAATTTCCAATCGGTTGTCAGTTACCTTAAAGAACGTATGGACAAGCACGAAAGCATTATTTCTAAATTATTGATCTATCCGCAAACGTATCGCAAATACCTCGAATTGCCATTTTTACACAGTGGTTGCCCGGTTTTGAACACGGCAGTCGAAGCCGATGATATGCATCCGCAGCTGAAGGTAAAAGCGGCAAATGCCATAGAGTTTTGGAGAAGTGCGATTGCTCGCCGTGTAAATGAAGGCATTATTTCAGGTGAACTCAAACCCGATATCAATATTGATGAGGTTTGTACTGTAATTATTTCGCTCATACAAGGCGGTGTGATGCAGACCAAAGTTACCGGAAATGTCGCTGCCTTAAAAGCAGGAATGGATTTTCTGGAAAATTATATACACAATTTGAAGAACTAAAAATTTTTATCATAAAATATACCGATTGGTATATTAAATATTTAAACTAAACCAAAAAACAATGAAAAATCTACTCAAAATGATGCTTCTGGGAAGCATGGCAGCAAGTACTGCTCAATCACAAACGGTAAAAGGATTCGATCATATCGAAAGTGTAGTGGCCGATGGTCGTTATTTGTATGCAGGCGATATTGGTAAAAACTTAACTCCCGATGCCAAAGATGGCGATGGTAAAGTGATCAAGCTTGACCAAAACGGAAAGTTAGTTGATGCAGCTTTTGCAAAAGAAACATTGAATGCTCCAAAAGGATTGGTGGTCAACAAAGACATTTTATTCCTGACAGATATCGACAGGGTAGTGGCCATTGATGTAAAAACCGGAGCAACTTTATACCAAATTGATTTTAGCAGGGATACCCATTTCCTCAATGATATTGCCGTTTGGGATAACAATACTTTATATGTTTCGGCTACGGATGTCAGCAAATTATACAAAGTCAATCTCCCGGATAAAACCTATACTGAAGTTGTAATTGACAAACCGATTGCCGGTATCAACGGATTGTTCTGTTTCAAAAAAGCCAATTTGCTTTATGTGAACGGTTTGGGAAATAATAATAAAGCCAATGGAGTTGTAGGTTATATCAATTTAAAGAATAACACTTTTACCCAACTTACCGCTGCGGAAGGAATTTATGATGGGTTATATGTTGCCAATGATGTGCTGTACACCAGCAATTGGGTAGCTTATGATAAGAAAGGAATTTTGCTTTCCATTCAATTGTCAAACCATAGAACCAACAGACTGCCAATGGACGAACTCATCGCCGGACCGGCTGATTTTGTTATAGAAGGAAACAGCTTTATTGTTCCTGCGATGTTATCCGGAGAGTTACATTTCCTACCTTATGAGAATTCACAAACGAGAAAATATTAAAATGATGACTATAACTCCAACATCCGTTTATACCATCCGATTTAGTGATTGTGATCTGTTTGGACATCTTAATAATGCACGTTATATCGATTATTTTTTGAATGCACGTGAAGATCATCTCAAAGAACATTACAATCTCAATTTGGCTGAATATTATCAAAAGAATATTTCCTGGGTGGTCGGCGGTCACGAAATTGCCTATTTGCGCCCGGCGGTTTACAATGAAGTGGTAAGCATTCAATCTACCTTACTGGAAGCCAATCCTGAATATCTGTTGGTTGAAACCCAAATGAAAAACGAAAGCCAATCCCATTTGAAAGCGATTATGCGAACCAAATTTGTCCCGATTGACATTAAAACCGGCAGAAAAGCACCTCATGAAAGTTCTTTTTTAGAATGGGCAAAAACGATAGAAAATATGGCTGTCGGTCAATACAATACTTTGCAGGAGCGCATTAATGATTTGCTCAAGGAAAAATCCTTGTCTAAAGAATTGGTGAAGTAATGACATAAAAAAAACGTCCCGATACTTCGGGACGTTTTTGCTTTTTTTTGCCGAAAAAGCAGCAATTTTATCGGTTAGGACCAAAATGGGGATTTTGGTGATTTTGACTTTTCTTCTCTTGACCATTAATATTGCTAACACAAATGTGGGTATTTATTATAAGATGCGTGTTCTATAATTTCGGCAAAATGTTATATAATTTTCATTTTATCCTCCAAAAGGTTGTGGCAGCGGTACAAACTCGGTTTCATTGGGCACTTTCGGAAACCGCTGTGCTTCCCAATCTGCTTTGGCCTGCTCAATCATTGCTTTGTCTGAATGGACAAAATTCCAATAAATAAAATGCTCTTCGGGAAAAGGTTCGCCGCCAAAAAGATACAGTATTGTGTTTTCACTCATTTCGAATTCACAAAGCGAAGTTTCTTTGGCGACCAATAATTGTTTGGTGCCATAAGTATTCCCATCATTGGTAATACTGCCTTCCAAAATATACATGGCACTTTCGCCATAGAGTTCGTGACCAATGTTGACTTTGGCTCGGCTGTCGCTCTTGATTTCAATAAAATACAACGGGCTGTACACCGGAACCGGTGATTTTTTGCCAAAAGCTTCTCCGGCAATCAGTTTAATGGTGACGCCATCCTGCAGCCATTCGGGTAAGTCCTGCGCTTCAACATGGGCAAAGGATGGTTCCATATTTTCCAAAGCTTTGGGTAAGGCAACCCAAATCTGCAACCCGTGTAAGCTTTTCTCGGTATTTCTTAAATATTCAGGTGTGCGCTCTGAATGGACTATGCCTTTTCCGGCAGTCATCCAGTTCACAGCTCCGGGTTTGATTTCCATTTCGGTGCCCAAACTATCCCGATGCATCATGGTGCCTTCGAATAAATAGGTGAGTGTGGATAAACCGATATGCGGATGTGGCGGAACATCTATATTTTGATGGTCTTTCATTTGCGCCGGACCCATATGGTCAATAAAAACGAATGGTCCAACGGCCCGCTTTTCGCGAAAAGGCAACAGCCTGCCTACTAAAAAGTTCCCGATATCTGCGGAACGCTCTTCTATAATGATTCCAATATTTGACATAAATTGAGGTTGTTTTTGGTCCTACTAAGTTAATCAATTTTGGCATAACAAAAACCGCAAAACTCAAAATGAGCCTCACGGTTTCTTCATCAATCAAAACTATCTTTATTGTTTCACGAATTGTACTTCGGCGTTTAATTTAATGTCTTCTCCAACCAATACACCACCGGTTTCCAAAGCAGCATTCCAGGTCAATCCAAAGTCTTTACGGTTGATTTTACCGTTTAATGATAATCCGATTTTGGTATTTCCCCATGGATCCTTCATTTGTCCGCTGTATTCGGCATCCAAAGCGATGTTTTTGGTCACGTCTTTAATGGTCAAATCACCACTGATTTGATATTCACCTTCATTTATTTTTTTCACACCGGTACTTTTGAAAGTCAGCTTGCCAAAGTTTTCTGCGTCAAAGAAGTCAGCACTTCTCAAGTGATTATCTCTGTCGTCATTTCCGGTGTTGATGGAATTAACTTCTGCGCTGAAGTTAATGTTTGAAGTTTCAAATTGCTCTTCCTCGTTTGCGATGTCAGCATCAAATAAATTGAACTTACCGGAAACATTGGTAAACATCATGTGTTTTACTTTAAAACCTACTTCTGAGTGTGTTGGGTCGATTGCCCATGTTGCTTTTGCCATTGTTTTTAATTTTTATGTTATGTTTTTAAATTTTTGTCTTTGTCATCAAAGCTGTTTTGATTGCTTCTTTTGAACAGGACAAAGTTATGGCGGGTTTCAACCTTACACACTTAACCTAGATTAAGAAATGACATTGTTCTCATCCCAATTCAAAACTGGTAATCCCAAATATCTTTTCGATAGGAGTTTTAGGGGGTGTTCCTAAATACATTCGGGCACATTCAAAAACATAAGATGCCTGGTATTTTTGAACCAAAGCAGCAGCGGCTTTATTACTCATTGGAATATCTAAATAAACAGGTTGCCCAATAGCTTCGGTCAGGCAACGCTCGTATAGCGCTGCGGCTATGGTATCATTTTCGGCAAAAAGAGGACCGATTTTATAGCCGGTTTGGCATCTTCTTATCACAGCAAATCCGCCCAAATGATTATTGGCGGTAAACTTAAAAACTTTGGCATTGACAGCATTGAGCCAAAGGGTCAAAAAGCGTTCACGCGATACACCGAAGCATTCGCGGTCTAAAGCACTGATGGCGTTAAAATCTTCTGCATTGGCAATTTCTACGGCAGGATTCACATCATAATGCATTCCCATTTTTTCATAACGCTCATCCCGGAAAGCGATGTTAAAACCACCTTTTTGATAAAAGGATTGCATGGCAACCACGCCGTCCATACCAATGGCTGCACCATTTTGCAAACGGGACAACAAAGTATCGCGGCGTAGTTTCCAAAGTGTTCTGCCGATGCCTTTTGTTCTGTAATCAGGATGGACAATAAAAAAGCCCATAAAGCCAAATCGCCCATCATAGGAAACAATCGAACCACCACCGATGAGTTTGTCCTCATCAAAGTAACCGTAAAAACCTTCGGGATCAGTGTTCCAAAAGAGTTCAGCATCATCCAATCCGGGATTCCAACCTTCCTGAGCGGCCCAATCGACCAGGATTTTAAACTCTTCAAAGTTGAGCGGTCTGAAGGATAAATTATCATTATTCAATGTCATAGATTTTAAATAAGATTGAGAATAGGATAAAGTTAACATTTTTTTGTTTTCAATAAGGCCTGATTTTATAAGGTTTAAAACGTCTTTTTTGGTCTTGAAAAAAAATAATTTAAAAAAAAATGTTAATTCTGAAACAACCGTTTCAGAATTAATTATATCTTTGTCCCAGAAATTTGAATACCATGGCACGCAGTGTTGAATTTAATGAATGTGAGATTATAGAAAAAGCAATGAACGTCTTTTGGGAAAAAGGGTATCACGCGACTTCTATGCAGGATTTGGTAGATGCCATGCAGATTAACAGAAGCAGTTTGTACAATACCATTGGTGACAAACATTGTTTATTCATAAAATGTGTTACCGTTTATGCCGAAGCCGGTTTAAAGGAAACACAGGAAAAAGTGGCCAAGGAAAAATCAGCTTTACAGGCGTTAATCAATATCATTCGTGATAAGGCAGCTTGGGTTGTAGATTCTGAAAAAGGCTGTTTGGGAATCAAAACCGTTTTTGAAATTGCTCCCGAAGACAGCCAGGTTAGAAATGTGTTAATCAAAAACAGCGCCTTATACCTGGAGTTAATGACCAACTTAATCCAAAAAGCGATAGACGATGGTGAGTTGGATGGAAGTGAAGAGGCGCCTTTATTAGCAGAATATATCATGACGACATTTACAGGATGGAAACAGGCTTTTATTTTAAACCAGGATCCAATTATTATCAAAAAAATGTCTGAATACCTTATTAAAAGTATTACCCGTTAGTACTTTTTTTTAACAACAATTCTGGAACAATCATTTCAAAAAATGAATGTGAGGAAGAAGTACAATATTTTGTAAAATCAGCTTTAATTCTGGAACAATCGTTTCAAAATAAAGGTATTACAATCATAAAATTTATATCAAACAGCAATAATTCTGAACCGTTCATTTCAAATAGTAATATGGAAACTTCAATAAATAAGAATCAAAAACATTTGATATTAAGAGGAGAATGTCCAGTGGACATTCGGTATAAAATCTAATTATTTCAGATAAACAAAATTAGAATGACAAATACAAATACAAATCAAAAACAAAAATCAATAACTATCAAAACAATCATTATGAAGAACTTAATTACCTTGAGCTTAATCGCTCTGTTTTTAGCCAGTTGTGCCGACAAAAATGCAGGCGCACCGACTAGTGCACCGGCAACCTTACCGGTTCTGGACATCGCTTACCAATCAACCACTACCGATACTGAATATCCGGTAGCCATACAAGGAAAAACTGATGTGGAAATCAGAGCGCAAGTAAGCGGAACCTTGGATAAAATTTATGTAGATGAAGGTGCTTATGTTACAGCAGGTCAGCCTTTGTTTAAAATCAACGACAATCCTTACCGTCAGCAATACAACAATGCAACGGCTAGTTTGAATGCGGCAGAAGCTGCGGTAATTAATGCCCAATTGGAAGTAGAAAAGCTATTGCCATTGGTACAAAACAAAGTCGTATCGGATTATCAATTGAAAACAGCCAAAGCTAATTTGGCGATAGCCAAAGCAACCGTAGCGCAATCTAAAGCAGTGGTGGCAACGGCCCAAATCAATTTGGGTTACACGACCATCAAAGCACCGGTTAGCGGTTATATCGGAAGATTACCAAGAAAACAAGGAAGCTTAATCAGTCCGGCTGATCCTGAATCATTGACCACATTGTCGGATACCAAAGAAGTGTACGCTTATTTTTCTTTAAGCGAAAATGATTTTATCAACTTCAAATCACAGTACAAAGGCAATTCGGTAAATGATAAATTAAGAGGTTTGGCACCGGTTTCTCTAGTGTTGTCTGACGATACTGAGTATGCTGAAAAAGGAAAAATCGATATGGTTGACGGTCAATTTGATAAAACCACCGGAGCCATTACGCTGAGAGCGAAATTCCCAAATGCCAACGGACTCTTGCGTTCCGGAAATACAGGAAGGGTAAAAATCAGTATGCAACACCAAAACGCGATCGTGGTTCCTCAAGAAGCGACTATTGAAATTCAGGATAAAATTTATGTCTTCCTGGTGGACAAAAAGAATGCAGTGACCAGACAACCGGTAGTTGTTTCTGCCAAGAGCGGAACCGATTATTTGATTAAGGAAGGCATTGCGACCGGAGACAGAATCGTATTAAAAGGTTTTGAAAATCTGCCTGACGGCGCGACCATTATTCCTGACACGAGCGTAAGCGAACTGGCGAAGCAAAATGCTAAAAAAGTAGTGGCCAAAATTTAATCAAGAAAAACTAAATCACTTATCATGTTACAAAAATTTATTGACAGACCCGTGCTGTCAACAGTCATCGCTATACTTATTGTGATCCTCGGAACAATTGGTTTACAAACGCTTCCGTTACAGCAATTCCCTGATATCGCGCCGCCGGCAGTGCAGGTTGTAGCGCTTTATCCTGGAGCCAATGCAGAAACAGTTTTGCGCTCGGTTGCACCTTCACTGGAAGAAGCCATCAACGGGGTAGAGAATATGAGTTATATGAGTTCTACCGCCAGTAATGATGGTTCGCTTGTAATCACAGTCAATTTTAAACTCGGAACCGATCCCGACCAGGCCGCTGTAAATGTCCAGAACAGGGTGTCACAAGCTACCAGTCAATTGCCTGCAGAAGTAGTTCAGGCGGGAATACAGACGACCAAAAAACAAAACAGTCTCTTGATGGTTGTTGATTTGTACACCGAAAATGAAAAACAATACGATCAAACTTTTTTGAACAATTATGCACAAATCAATATCATTCCCGAGATAAAAAGGATTCCCGGAGTAGGGCAGGCTTTTATTTTTGGAGGAAACAAGGATTACTCGATGCGTGTTTGGTTAAATCCATCAAAAATGGCCGCTTACAAACTAAGCGCTCAGGAGGTTTTGGGAGCCATTCAGGATAAAAACCTGGAAGCGGCACCGGGACGATTTGGCGAAAGCAGTAAAGAAGCCTTTGAATATGTAATCAAATACAAAGGGAAATTAAACAATCCGGGTGAATACGAAAACATCGTAATCCATTCCAATGCGGATGGTTCCGTACTTCGTTTAAAAGACGTTGCACGTGTTGAATTTGGTTCGTATTCCTATGGAAGCAGCACACGAATAGACGGAAAATCAGGATTGAATATTGGTATTTTCCAATTGCCGGGTTCCAATTCAAGTGATGTGCAGATTGCCATCAGGGAAATGATGGAAAAAGCGTCAAAGGATTTTCCAAAAGATGTCAAACACCTGATTTTATACAATACCAAAGATTCTTTGGACATGTCGATTTCGCAGGTGAAATCAACCTTGATTGAGGCTTTCCTGTTGGTATTCCTTGTCGTGTTTTTATTCCTTCAGGATTTCAGAGCAACATTAATTCCGGCGATTGCGGTTCCGGTTTCTATTTTAGGGACGTTCTTCTTTATGCAGGTTTTTGGATTCTCGATCAACTTACTTACCCTTTTTGCCCTGGTGTTAGCGATTGGAATTGTAGTCGATGATGCGATTGTCGTTGTCGAAGCGGTTCACGAAAAAATGCACAGCAAGAAATTGTCGGCGAAAGCCGCAACCACTTCGGCGATGAGCGAAATTACCGGTGCCATCATATCAATTACATTAGTCATGTCGGCCGTGTTTTTACCGGTCGGATTTATGGAAGGTTCTACCGGAGTTTTCTACCGTCAGTTTGCCTTTACTTTAGCGATTGCAATTGTGATTTCTGCGGTAAATGCGTTGACATTGAGTCCGGCTTTGGCAGCCTTATTTTTAAAAGATGTGCCTCATGATGATCACCATCATGGTGAAGAAAAACCGAAAAACTTTAAGGAAAAATTCTTTATCGGATTCAATACCGGTTTTGCCAAACTGACCAATCAATATGTAAAAAGTCTTCAGTTTTTAATCAAAAACAAATGGGTAAGCTTTGGTGGATTGGCTGTAGTTATTGTAGCAACAGTCTATATGGTAAAAAATACCTCCACAGGATTCATTCCATCAGAGGATCAAGGATTTATTGCGATTTCGTTATCAATGCCTGCCGGAGCATCTTTGGAAAGAACCAAAAATGTAATGGAGGAAGTGGAAGGTAAGTTAGGGAACCTTCCATCTAAAAAAGTGCTGAATGTTATTTCGGGCTTTAATATGCTAACGCAATCCACCAGTTCTTCGGCCGGAGTGGCATTCATCTTGCTCAAACCGGCTAAAGAACGCGGTGAGCATTCAGACATCAACGATATCATGAACGATGTGCGTGGAAGACTGGCCGGAATAAAAGGCGCTAATTTCTTTGTGTTTACCTTCCCAACAGTTCCCGGCTTTAGTAATGTTGACGCTTTGGATATTGTGCTGAAAGATAAAACAGGAGGAACCATCAGCAAGTTTAGCGGCGTGAGTAATGCGTTTATCGGCGAATTGATGAAACGTCCCGAAATAGCGGTTGCCTTTACCAGTTTCAAAGCCGATTATCCACAGCTGGAAATGGAAGTGGATGATGTTAAAGCAGAGCAATTGGGCGTGAATGTTAGGGACATTCTCCAAACGATGCAGACCTATTACGGAAGTGCACAGGCGTCTGATTTCAACCGTTTCGGAAAATACTACCGTGTGATGGTTCAGGCTGAGGTAAATTCCAGAACCAGCATAGAATCGATGAACAATATTTTTGTTAAAAACCGATTTGGCGAAATGGTTCCGGTGTCTTCATTGGTAAAAATGGTACCGGTTAACGGTTCCGAAACGGCTTCACGATACAATTTGTTTAACTCCATTGGAGTGAATGCCATAGCCAAACCCGGATTTAGCTCAGGCGCTGCCATCAAAGCCGTTCAGGAAGTGGCCGAAACGAAATTGCCAAAAGGCTATACCATTGAGTTTTCCGGTTTGACCAATGAAGAAATTACTTCATCAGGACAATCAGCCATGATATTCGGATTGAGCTTGTTGTTTGTGTTCTTCTTATTAGCAGCACAATATGAAAGCTACATCCTTCCGATGGCAGTATTGTTATCGATACCAACAGGAATCTTCGGAGTATTTGCCGCTATTGGCTTGACGGGAATTGAAAACAATATTTATGTACAGGTTGCGCTAATCATGCTCATCGGATTGCTGGCCAAAAATGCCATCCTGATTGTCGAATATGCCGTGCAGCGAAGAAAAGCAGGTAAATCACTCTTGGCTTCGGCATTGGAAGCAGCCAAACTGCGTTTGCGACCAATCATCATGACTTCATTTGCTTTTGTTGTTGGGCTTACCCCAATGATGCGTGCGACAGGACCATCAGCTTTGGGTAACCATTCGATTAGTATTGGTGCGGCAGGAGGAATGGTTTCAGGAGTAATCCTGGGAATATTTATCATTCCGGTTTTGTTTATAACCTTCCAGTATTTACAGGAAAAAGTAACCGGGAAGCCATTGGCTGTTTTGAATAACGAAAAACAAGCTCAAGCCTAATTACACAAAAATTAAAAATCAGATTATGAAACGATATATAAAAATAAATGTGTTGGCGATGCTAATGATGGTAAGTTTTACTGCATTGGCACAGACCGTCAAACCTGAAGTTCCCGCAAATTTCAGAAACAGCACAGCCGCTGATACGACCAACATCGCCGATATCCAATGGAAATCTTTCTTTGAAGAAAGCGATTTGGTCAAACTAGTCGATCAGGCTTTGGCTAAAAATAACGATTTGCAAATCGCCGAAAAGAATATCGCGATAGCCAATTTGCAATTCAAGCAAAGCAAATGGGGCAATGTGCCACAATTGAATGCTTCTGCAACAGCTTCAAGCACCAGACTTTCAGATAATAGCTTTAACGGAATGAATATCAGTCAGGCATTGGGACAACACCATGTGGATGATTTTTCAGCCGGATTAAATCTTTCCTGGGAAGCCGATATCTGGGGTAAAATCAGAAGCAGAAAGAAAGCAGCACAGGCGGTTTATATGCAAACGGCCGAAGCCAAAAAAGCATTGCAAACCACCATCGTGGCTGCTGTTTCCAATGGTTTTTATGACTTGTTGATGTTGGATGCCCAATTGGCGATAGCCCAAAAAACTTTGGAAATCAATGACCGCACCTTATTCGCAGTCAATCTGCAGTATGAAGCCGGAAATGTCAACTTATTGGCGAAACAGCAAACCGAAGCCAACCGATTGATTGCGACGCAATTGATTCCCGAGCTGGAAAAGAACATCCAATTACAGGAAAACGCCTTGAGTGTTTTATCAGGGACTTTTCCTGAGGCGAAGGAAAGAGCCAGTAAACTCGAAACCATAATTGTAAAAGACAATCTGTCTGCCGGAATTCCATCGCAATTGTTGAGCAAACGCCCGGATGTAAAAAGCGCGGAACTGGCTTTAAAAGCAGCCAATGCTAAAGTGGGAATTGCCAAAGCGAGTTTGTATCCTTCATTGAATATTACGGCTGTTGGTGGTGTGAATTCTTTTGAATCGAGCAATTGGTTCAACATTCCGGCCTCGCTTTTTGGGTCGGTTGCCGGTGGATTGACTGCGCCATTATTGAACGGAAAAAGATTAAAAACACAATACGAAGTAGCCAAATTGGAACGCGACCAAGCTGTGATTCAGTTCAGACAAACTGTTTTAGTTGCTGTGGGTGAAGTATCGAATGCGTTGGTAAAAATTGACAAACAGGAAAAACAATACACCATCGCTGTTGAACGTGTTGCGACGTTACAGAAAGCAGTCGACAACGCCAATTTGCTTTTCAAAAGCGGTATGGCGACTTATCTTGAAGTGAATTTTGCTCAAGGCAATCTGTTACAAGCCGAATTGGAATTGGCCACTATCAAAAAAGAAAGATTAGCATCCAATGTTGAGCTTTATAGAGCTTTAGGTGGCGGATGGGAATGATTTAAGTATTAACCAAAACAAAACGAACTATGAAAAACACAAGCTTTTTTGACCATGTAAAATGTGTCGTGAGAAATGAATGTAACAATATAGAAGATCAGAAGTCTGAAATTCAAAACGAAGAACTCAAAACAGAAAATGCAAAACAGGAATCAAAATTGAATTTTCAATTGTTTGATATAGACCAGGTATTTGCCAATTGATTGCTAAAATGATAACCGTACTATTGTATCCGATTTCACTGATTCCGTTGCGGATTTTATATATCATTTCCGATGTATTTGCTTATTTGCTGTTCCATGTTTTCAAATACCGTCGTGATGTAGTGAAAGCCAATATTGCCAAATCCTTTCCTTATCTTGATGAGGAAGAGAGGATGGCGATTGAGAAAAAGTTCTACAAGAATTTTTGTGATCACTTTATGGAGACCTTAAAATTGTTATCCATATCGGAAAGGCAATTGCAAAAGCATATCACAGCGGATTATTCCGAGCTTGAAAAAGTTTTGGCCAGCAATCAAAATGCCCATATTTATTTAGGGCACCAATTCAATTGGGAGTGGGCGAATGCTCATGTGGCTTCGGCATTTAAAAATACCAATGTTGTGGTGGCTTATAAACCTGTAAGGAATAAATCATTTAACGATTTAATGCTCAGGATAAGAAGCCGGTTTGGTTCAAAAATGGTTTCTTCCAGCAATATGAAAAAGGAAATGGAAGCTTTTACACAGCAACAGCATGTTTTGATATTGGTAGCAGACCAAAACCCCATTGTGCCTAAAAAGAGTTTTTGGACGTCATTTTTATCACAGCGAACGGCTTTTATCAGTGGAACGGAGTTATACACTGCGGCACACAAAACACCCATTCTTTTTGCCGAAATCATACGCGAAGACAGAGGCCATTATAAGTTTGCTTTAACGCCGGTTTTCGATTTTACAGCGCAATATAAGACGGGAATGATTACCAGTATTTTTACCGGGAAATTGGAAGAAACCATCAAAAGCCATCCGGAAAATTATCTCTGGAGCCATAAGCGATGGAAGCATGCTTACAAAGAAGAGTACCACAATAGGTTTTTTGACAAGTCAATGATATTACAATAAAATAAAGATTGTCATCGAATGTTGCATCACACCGTTGGTTAAGTAGCGGTTAAGAACGATTGATAGGTGATTATTTTTTGTTTGAGTCCCGGAGTGATGACCCGGGGCTTTTTTTTTGACGCAACCTTTCCGACTGTATTTAATCCTATTCATTTAAAAATTTAGCGCTATTTTTGGAATGTTTTTAAAATTTCTATCTATCAAATCGATTATTCCATTTTTGTTTTTCTTCTTGTTTTGGTTCACTACAGCCGGTGCGACCGATAGCAAACAATGCGATTCCATTATCAAAACGGGAGTCGAATTGATGCTGAAGAAAAATCACGTCAAGTCACTGGAGTTGCTTTCGAATGCCCGGGATTTGGCCGAGAAAAACAAATGGTACAAGCAATTGTTTTTGGCCCAAAATAATATCGGGAACAATTATTATATGTTGCTCGATTATGGTGAAGCGCTGAAGCAATACCTTATCAGCTACCAAATTGCAGTCAAGCATTTAGATCCGCAACACGAGATGATAGTGCTAAACAATATTGCCATTTTATATGGTAAGGAAAAGAAGTTTGAGAAGGCCAATGAGCATTTTTATAAAGCCTATTTGATTGCCAGAAAATACAATGACTCGCTCAAAATGGGTTTGTATTCGATGAATTTGGGCAGTTTGGCCAATGATGAAAACAAACTCCAAAAAGCCCGAAACTATCTCAATGACGCGCTGGGTTATACCAAAAATCCGACGGTCGCCATTCCGACTCAAATAGGAATCTGTGCCAATGATCTGTTATTGGGTGAAACCCAAAGAGCAAGAGTCAGAGCGATAAGTTTGCTGCCAAAATTAAAAGCGGAAGAAGACATTGACCATCGCATCAACCTCTCGACCATTATTGCCAAAAGTTATCTGAAGGAAAACAATCTGTCATCGGCTTTGCAATGGACCAATAATGCCCTGTCGGAGCAACCCGATTTGGAGAATAAGATTGAATTGTACAGGAACTTGTCGGATATTTATTTTCGTCTGAAGTCTTATGATTTGGCGTTTCAGTATAAGGATTCCATCAATATTTCAGATAACGAACTCAATAAAATAAAGAACGGCAAGTTGTATGAAAGCAGCGAAGTCAAATTCCAGATTCAGAATTACAAAGAGAAGATTGTCGAAAATGAAGCCAAGATCCAAAGCGAACGCAATATTTTCTACTCGGTCATCCTGGTCATTGCTTTGGGGATTATCATCCTGATTTTAATCTTCAGAAACCAACTCATCAAAAACAAGCAAAAAGAGTTAATCATCAAGCGCGATCAGGAACTTATAGAATTCAAACTCCAAAAGGAAATGGCGGATAATGCCTTGCTGCATGAAAAGGAACGCACCACCTTATTGGAACAGGAAAGACTGCAAAACGAAATTGAGTTGCGAAACCAAAAAATCTTATCAAGGGCTTTGTACCAATCGGAAAAAAATCAACTGCTGCAGGACATTTTAAAATCGCTGTCGGAAGTGCCTCAGCTTTCGGAAAACAGCACCATCATCAAAGACATAAAGGCTTTAAAGGATTACCTCAAAACCGATGATGACTGGGACAATTATGTGCGTCATTTTGACGATGTCAATCAGGGATTTATTAAAAGACTGACCGAAAAACATCCGCAATTAACGACAACTGATATCCGTTATATTTCTTATGTTTATATGAATCTGGATACCAAAGAAATTGCCAATATGCTCCACATTACTCCGGTCGCCTGCAGAAAACGCAAGGAAAGAATTGAAAAACGCCTTGAACTTCCCGAACACCTTTCTTTGAACGCTTACCTGCTTAGTATTTAGGCTGTCACTTTTGCGATTTATTTAAGTTGCTGTTTTATAGCTTATTATAATTGGCTAACTTTGTGTTGTCACAAATTATTCTCTCCAATGTCACAATTTGTCACGCCCAAAAACGTGCCGATTAAGGCTGCCCTTTCTAAATTTGTACTAACTAACAAATTAATCTTTAAAAACTTGCCTTATGAAAAAAACACTACTATTTATTTTTTGTTTAATTAGCCTGGGAAGAGCATCAGCACAGGCACCGCAAATTACAGGTGACCTGATGCTTTGCCCTTGGACCAATGGAACAGCAACGGTAACCAATCCTATTTATGATACTTATCAGTGGTATTCTAAATATTGGTTTTCTTCTGATCCTTATGTGGCGATTGACGGTGCAACACAGTCTTCCTTTACTTATGACTGGTATACTTATGACCAATCTCTTTTTAAAGTGGTGGCCACGCTCAACGGAAATACTTATGAGTCGAATGTGATTCAGATAGACAGTTATGCCTGGGTTGGCTTTACGGTAGGTACCGAAATGAATGAGTTCGTTTCAATCAATCCCAACAACGGAAATATGATGTTGTGTCCGGGTGGAAGTTTTACGGCTTCGATTTTTATGCCTTATGATTCGGGTATCCAATGGTATAAAAACGGCACACCTATAGACGGCGCTAATGAAATGAATTATTTAATTACCGGTCCGGGTTCTTACCATGTGGTTGCCGCACCAAGTTTCTGCCCGAACAGTACGAGCAGCAATGAATCTTTACCCATCGTTGTGGAAGAAGATACCAATTGTAATTTAGGCGTAGGAAATCCAAATCCGAATGCTGCCTTTACGATTTATCCCAATCCAACCGCAGCCACTTTATACTTGAGTTTATCCAATGATGCCCATTTTACAAAATACCGCATTATTGACGCAGCCGGAAAAGTTTTGGCAGAGAACAACTTAATCTCAGGACAAAATACAGCGGCGATCAATGTGAATCATTTGTCAGCCGGTTTTTATCTGATCCAATTGCAGGGGGAAAACCAAACCACTGTAAAACGTTTTATCAAAAACTAAAACTAAATCTAAATACACAACAACTAAGAAATCGGGACTCACTCCCGATTTTTTTTTTTGTTATTATCAACATTCAATCGCAAGCATTAACGATTGCTTTTATCCTCTATTAAAGCGGTAGGAGCATACCCAAAGTGTTTTTTAAAAGCATAAGAAAAGTGCGAGAGGTTTTCAAAACCTATTTCGAAATACACTTCAATAGGTTTTTTGTTTTTCTCGGCAAACAGGTAATGGGCGAGTTCCAAACGTTTTTGGGTAAGCCATTTTTGAGGCGTGGCATTGAAGGCTTTTTTGAAATCGCGTTTGAAGGTTGTGAGGCTTCTTCCTGTGAGGTAACTAAATTTTTCCATTGGCATATTGAACATAAAATTCTTTTCCATAAATCCGGCCAAGTCAATTTTACCTGGTTCTTCAAAGTTGGCTAAAATACCGTCAATGTTATTATCAATTTCTCTGAGTATGCTGATGGCTTCTGTAATTTTTAGTGAAGCGATATTTTCAGGAAATGGTGTCGTTATGTCAAAATAGGGCAACAGTGATGTAAAGCAACTTTGCAACAAAGGATGGTTATTGAATATACGGATTTTAGGTATCGCAGTTGCCTCTTTATTTACTTCAATATTGGCGTAAAACTCTTTTAATCTTTCCGTCGACAAGTGCATGGCCACTGTTTTATGTGGTAATCCATCTTTTGGGTAATTGATTACTGTTGTCAACTGATTTCGTGGAATTAAGAAAATGTCACCTGCTTTAAATATATAACTGGCTTCAGCTTGAATAATCTTTGTTTCCCCTGAGATGAACCATACAAGCATATGATGGTCAAATGTTAATTCTGTTTTGAAGAGCTTGTCTTCATAACATGATAATTTAATTTCTGGGGTTATGTAGTTTGTCTGAAAATCCATTTCGATTTATTGCTTATGCTTTATCAAAATTAATTAAATATCCTGAATAGTAACACCTGTCATTTCCTCGCTTAAACTCCACAGTTTCCAAGCTAGATCTTCGTCTAACGAATAAGGCATTACACCACTTGTCCCAAAAGTATCTTCCTTTGCATTTCCGAATAAATTGGCAACATCAGTGTCTTCACAGTATACGCCTCCAATATTGTTAAGCAATGGGCTGGTAGCACACCAAACGGTAGTAGCGGCGCCTTCCGGAACAGATTTCAGATTGGCAGCAATTTCAGGAAGAATATTGCCATAGGCATCGCAAAATCCCATTTGCTGTAATAAATCCAATGATGCTTCTCTGGCTAATTCAGTACCGCCAATTGAACCTGGATGTACAGCGTAGGCTCTTATATTGTAGGCTTTGGAACGATTGTCCAACTCAACGGTAAAAAGATTGCTCGCGGTTTTTGATTGTCCGTAGGCCAATAATGTTTGGTATTCCCGATTTAGAAAATTAGGATCCTCAAAGTTGAAGGGCGCCATTTGATGTCCTAAAGAAGAGACATTGATAACCCTGGCTCCATTTGCTTTTTTAAGGGCAGGAAATAATCTTGAAGTGAGATGAAATTGTCCCAGATAATTTGTTGCCAATTGTGATTCAAAACCACGAGTATCTCTGCGTAAAGGGACCCACATTATTCCTGCGTTATTGATTAATAAGTGCAGCGGTCTGTTTGATGCCATGAACTTTTGTGCAAACATATCAATTGATTGTGGATTGATACAATCCATAGCTTCGATTTCAACATTGGTAATGCCTTCTAAATTTTTCTTTGCTTTTTCAGTGTCTCTCACTGCTACTATTACCGTAGCTCCTGCAGATGCCAGTGTTTTAGTAGTTTCAAGACCGATACCAGTATTACCACCGGTTACAATAACTATTTTCCCTGTTAGGTCAATCCCTTTGATTACGTCACTTGTGGTTGATTTTGCATTAAACCCGCTGCTTAAAGGTTGTTGTAGGACTCCCTGATAATTGTTTGTTTTCATTTTTTTATTTGATTTAAATTATAGGGACAAAGTTAGAGTGTGTTTGTTATCACAGTTTTGTTTAAAAGACCATATCTACTTTGTTTAAAAGGCCGAATTATTGAATGTTCAGTTAATTGCTTTGAGGGATTAAATATTGAGAATATTTATTGCGGAAACGTTCTATTGTTTATAAAACGGTACAATTTATGATGATTTGAAAACCAACAACACCAATCCTCATGGCCGCATTTTTAAGAAAGAAAACGATCATAATCCTTGTAATTCTGGCGCTTGTCATAGCGACAGGTTTGTACATTTCGACTTATTTTACTTTCACTTCTCTTAAAGAAACTGTAGTTTACATCCAACCGTTGGGTGATGTCAATGTTGACTACAGCAATCATCTGAAAAAATCTGTCGAAGCGTTCTACGGTTATGAGTGTGTAATCAAACCTGCGCTACCACTGACAGCTGATTTGTTAGCGCCCAGTAAAACCCGATATGAGGCTTCTAAGATATTGGTGAAATACTTGTCCAATCACAATTTACTGTTGGTTACAGAGAAAGACATTGCCCATCATAAAAACGCTGAGTTCCCCGAATGGGGCATTTTTGGTCTGGGATTCAGACCCGGAAAAACCTGTGTGGTTTCCACGTTTAGGTTGCAACGCAATGTATCCCGTGCCCAGTTTTTAGAGCGGTTGAGAAAAGTTGCGCTGCATGAAATAGGACATAACCTCGGATTGGATCATTGCACCCATCATTCCCAATGCATGATGAATGATGCCAACGGAACGATTAAACAGGTTGATCAGGAAAAAGTGTGGTTTTGTGACCAATGCAGAGCGCAGTTAGCAGAATAATTTCTTTTAAGCCATCACTAATGCCATTTCATTTTGCGTAATAAAATGTTCCAAACCAAAATGGTTGAGGCAATTAATGGTTACAGTAGCGGTATCTTCTATATTGGTCAGGATTAAAGGTTTGTCTGTTTCCCCGAAAGCATATTGCAACAGGGCAGAAGCCAATCCTTTTTGGCGCTGTTCTTTGGCTATAGCCAATTGGAAAATTTTATTGCTTACAGGATTGTAGATGAGATAACCTACCAGGATATTATCCCTGAAAATCCCCAAAGCCTTGATTTGTGGTCGTATCAGTTCAACGGCTTCGATATCATTCTGCCAACTCGGAGTAACCTCCCCAAAAGTTTTCAGGACAGCCCAATCTAAAGTAGCAAGCGTTCTGATTTCATAATTATTACTTAGTATTTTAGCCTGATAATGGCCTTTGAAACACAGTAATCTCCGGGTGTTTTTAAATCCAATGGCTTGGTAAGTTGTAATGGCCGGTTCATTGGTATCAATCACTTCCAGGAGAATTTTGCTAACACTTTGTTCGCGGAGTATTGGCAAAATATAATCATACATTTTTTGCGTAAGCCGTTGCCCTCTGTGCGAAGGAATGACCGCGGTTCCGCCATTGTAAACCCATTGCTGACCGTTTCTGGTTTTGTTTCCATGAAGGATAAACCCAACCAATTGATCTTCGTCAAAAGCGCCAACGGAAAGATTCCATTGTACATTTTCGCTCCGCATTTTATAAGCCCATTGCTCAGCAGTCATTTGCACCGGAACGCTGTAATCGGAAAAACCTTTGTTAAAGGCTTCCATTACAAGGGTTGGGTCAATTCCGTTTAAAGTTCTGATTCGCATAGCCACAAAAATAGCATAAAAAGGGATATTGAGGGCGATAGTTTTGACAGCCAATGTGCGAATTATATAATAAACCACTTGTTATTTATAATACTTATCCGGATTAATTGTGTCAAATTTGTATAGATAACTGATTTATAATAAAATAACAAAGGTTGTGTAGAACACACGCTACTATTCTGATACAAAAGTGACGCTGTCAAAATACGTAAAGAAAGGCTTTAAGATAGTTTGCTGGATAATAGGCTCTATTATCGGGTTGTTCCTGCTATTGGTTTTATTGATCCAGATTCCGACAGTACAGGATGTTATTAAAAACAAAGCCGTTGCTTATCTCGAAGGCAAAATCCACACGCCGGTCAGCATTGGCAGCATCGAAATTGGGCTACCCAAAAAAATCATTCTGGAAGACATTTACCTGCAAAGCCAAATCGGAGATACTTTATTGGCAGGGAAAAAAATAACAATTGATATCAGCCTTTTTAAATTGTTGGATGATGAGGTAGAAATCAATGCTGTCAGTTTGGATGGTATCATAGCTAACGTTAAACGCGATAAAGATTCAGTCTTCAATTTCGATTATATTATTGATGCTTTTGCTTCCAAAACGCCAAAAAAGGATAGCAAGCCCACCATTTTTTCCGTTCACAAAATCAGCCTTAAGGATATCCGGTTGCACTTTGATGATGCTGTAACCAAAAACAATCTCAATGCATCACTAATTAGTTTTGATACTAATATGAAGACATTTGACTTAGAGAAAATGGATTTTGATGTGCCAAAGATTAACCTTCACGGACTGACCGTAAAACTAAAACAGGGCGAATTGGTGCGTGAAATTGCCACCAAAACCATCGTAACTACCGATTCGCTGATTAAGAAAAGACCCGATTTGAAAATCAAACTGGGTAAAATTGATTTTACCAAAATAAACATTGGTTATGACAATGCCGGGACACGACTCAATAGCGGGCTCATATTGAACAAACTTTTTATCGATTTTGAGGAAACCAATTTGCAAAAGCAAAAAATAGCCATCGACCGATTTGAATTAACAGGCTTAAAAGGCGGATTAACATTGGGCAGAAACGACCGCAGACTCAATATCAATACTCTTCAGGCGCAAGAAACTCCCAATTGGCAACTGAGCCTGAATACGGTCAGCTTGCAACAAATTGATTTCCGTTTTGATGATGAAAATACGCTACGGGTCAAACGCGGTATTGATTACAGGCATTTGAATGTAGAACAACTCCAACTCGAAGCAAAAGGCCTGAAGTATGCCAATGAAGTCGTTTCCGGGAACATCAAATCATTTACCGCAAAAGAGCAAAGCGGTGTAAATATACAAGCGCTTCGCACCGATTTTACCTATAGTCCCCGAGGCGTAAATCTCAAAAATCTCTATTTAAAAACACCACAAACCTTGCTCAGAAACCAAGTTGGTGTTAATTATCCGTCTGTAAAAGCACTGCAAGCGAATCCGGGCATATTGGGAATCAATGCCAGTTTACAAAATAGCCACGTGTCGGTCAAAGACATCTTACTGTTTGCACCCGAAGTGAGTGAAGTAGCACTTTTTAAAAACAACCCAAACGCCATAGCCAAAATCAACGGACAGGTTAAAGGTCAACTCCAAGACCTTATTTTTCCTAAAATGCAAATCAGTGGCATAGGCACAGTGAACATGATAGCAAGCGGTAGAATTATTGGCTTGCCGGATGGCTTGAAAGCGTGGTATAATCTAGACATCAAGTACCTTCAGTTACAAGCCGATGACGTTCGCCGGGTTATAGGCGATGAGTATATTCCGGGGAATATTCAGTTGCCGGCGCGGATGAATGTTAAAGGCAGGTTCAGAGGAAAATTAGACAATTTCAATACCGATATTGTTCTGAACAGTAGTTTTGGCGGTGCCAAAATAAAAACCCATTTTGATTATAGGGTAAAAAACAAAGAAAGATACAATGGCGTTGCTGAACTCAATAATTTTGACATGGGTCAGTTAATCAAAGACCATTCGATAGGTAAAGTAACCGCCAAAGCCAAAATAAAAGGCACCGGATTAAATCCCAAAACGGCCACAGCAACAGTAGACGGCTTTATGCGAAAAGGAGACTTTAATGGTTATACTTATCAAAATCTTGCGCTAAAAGGCGGTATTGTGAATGGAGATTACCAAGCCACTGCCAATAGCACCGACCCGAATCTCGAATTTGATTTGGTTTCCAAAGGCAGTTTTAAAAACAAATATCCAGAGGTTCAACTCCAATTGAATTTGGCTTTGGCCGATTTAGAAAAGTTGCACTTTCATACCGGACCGTTAAAGGTAAGAGGCCAACTTGAGGCCAATCTGCCCACCGCCGATCCCGATTTTCTCAACGGAAAAATAGCGGTTCACCATTTGCTTTTTTCGAACGGGAAAGAACAATTCCAATTGGATTCCATTAACATCACAGCCATTGCAACAGCGGAAAAGAATACGTTGCAAATCAAATCCCAACTCCTTAAAGCCAGGATGGAAGGGAAATACCAGCTCAGCCAAATAGCCACTGCCTTATCCAATTCGATAGCGAATTATTATGATGTGAAACCTTCAGTAAAGAAAAAACTAACCCCGTCACAGCGATTTGATTTTGATATTAATGTCAGTAATGATCCGGTAATTACCCAATTGTTCCCCGAGATTACCCAATTACAGCCTATCAGTATTAAAGGCCGATACAACAGCGTTAACGATACCATTGTACTCAGGGCAACTGTACCAAAACTGGTCTATGGCACCAATACGATTACCAATGCCGTGGTCAATATCAATACCAAAGACGATGCTTTAGTGTATAATGTTTTTATTGATGAAATTCAAAACGCCCAGTTGCGACTGCCCGGTACTTCAATCGAAGGCGTCATCAAGGAAAATACGCTGGGCTTCAGCTTGCGATTGCTGGATGATAAAAGCAAAGACCAATATTTAGTCGCCGGAAACTTAAAAGCGATAAACGGCCATACCGAATTCCATTTGTCCCCCGAAGACTTACTGCTCAATTATGAAAAATGGACAGTCTCCGAAAACAACCTCATTCGTTTTGGGAATGATGGTATTTATGCCAACGATTTTACACTCAGAAACGAAGGAAGCCTTGTTCGGTTACAGTCGCAATCGAATATGCCAAACGCGCCGTTGCTGATTAATTTTACCGACTTTAACATTGCTACACTCTCGCGTATGGTGCAAAAGGAAGCCTTGGCTTTCGGCGGTATCATTGACGGAGAAGTGCGATTGGAAAACCTCAATACCCAATTCATTTTCGTCTCTGACCTGACCATTGAAAATTTCTCCTTTAAGAAAGAAACCATCGGCAACATCAGTCTCAAAGTTGATAATCGGGTGGCCAATACTTACGCGGTTCAAGCCACGCTTTCAGAAAAGGGAAATCAAGTGGCGCTGAACGGTGTTTACCGATATGGCGACCAAAGCTTTGACTTGAACCTCGACATGCAGCAATTAAATTTGTTGAGCATTCAGCCCTTTACCTATGACCAGCTTACCAAAAGCAGCGGGTATGTTTCAGGGAAATTCCATATCAAAGGCACTTTTGACCAACCCAAAATCATAGGTGAGCTGCAATTTCACAATGGTGCTTTTACGGTAACCAAACTGAATTCGGCCTTTGAATTATTGAATGATTCCATGAGTTTTACTGAAGCCGGAATGGTGTTCAAAAAATTTACTTTGTCCGATTCCAAAAAAAACACCCTCGAACTGCGCGGGAAAGTGGATACGCCCAATTACCGCGATTTTGCTTTCGATTTGAGAATCAATGCCGATAATTTCAGAGTGACCAATTCGACCGCTAAAGACAACGACTTGTATTATGGAAAACTGTTTGTTGACACGAGATTAAGAGTCAAAGGCGATCTTAATAAACCGGTGGTTGAGGGCAATATCAAAGTCAATAAAAGTACCGAGCTTACCATCGTTTTGCCACAATCTGATCCCGCGATAGCCGATAGGGAAGGCATAGTCGAATTTATTGACCAGGATGCACCGTTGGTAGATGAGCGATTCGCTGTAACGCTCGATTCGCTTAATAAATCAAAATTCAAAGGAATGGATGTTTCTGTCAATATTGAAGTCAACAAAGAAGCCGAACTGACTTTGATTATCGACAAAGGAAACGGCGATTATCTCAAACTCAAAGGAGAAGCACAGCTTACCGGAGGCATCGATGAATCCGGAAAAACCACGCTCACCGGGCGTTACGAACTCAAAGAAGGTTCCTATGAAATGACCTTTAATTTCCTCAAAAGAAAATTTGAAATCCGGGAGGGCAGTTATATACTTTGGACCGGCGAACCCACTTCTGCCGATATCAATATCAAGGCTGTTTATAAAACCAAAACGGCACCGATTGACTTGCTCGACGATCAGTTGGGCGATGTTTCCCCAACCGTTAGGAACACCTATAAACAGCGCATCCCGTTTGAAACGGTATTGAAAATGAATGGCGAATTGCTAAAACCGGTGATTACTTTTGACATCATATTGCCCGAAGGCAATTATAATGTTTCCTCAGAAATAGTCAGCACCACGCGAACGAAATTGGCACAATTGCGCCAACAACCCGATGAACTCAACAAGCAAGTATTTGCCTTATTGCTATTAAACCGATTTATCGGAGAAAATCCTTTTGCCAGTGAGGCAGGCAGCGGCACTGAAACCTTTGCGCGCCAGAGTGTGAGTAAAATACTGTCTCAACAACTCAATAATCTGGCCGGTGACTTAATCAAAGGGGTTGAGGTCGATTTAGACCTGGAAACGTCCAATGATTACACCACAGGAGAAAAGGCCAACCGCACCGATTTGAACGTAGGGGTTTCAAAACAATTGCTGAATGACCGCTTAAAAGTTACCGTGGGCAGCAGTTTTGGCATTGAAGGACCTGAACAGGCCAATCGTGACCTGACCAATATAGCCGGTGATGTTTCTGTGAGTTACCAACTCTCTAAAGACGGCCGCTATATGCTGAGAGCGTATCGCAAAAATGAATACCAAATTGCCCTGCAGGGACAAATCATTGAAACCGGCGTCGCCTTTATCATCACGATGGATTACAATAAGTTTACCGAACTTTTTCACCGTTCGGAAGAAGAGAAAAGAATTAAAGAGGCGCTGAAACGAAAAATGAAAAGAGATAAAGCCTTAGAAGACGAACAGAAAGAACAACCGCCAACAGAAGAAACAGAAAAATTATAATATGAAAGGCTTCCACCGCTATTGGATTATTTTTTTACTGCTGCTATTCGCTTCGTCCTGCAGCAATACCAAACGTTTGCCCGAAGGTGAATTATTGTATGTAGGCGGCAAAGTAAAGGTAGTGGACACTTTAGTTTCCGCCAAAGAGCGCAAAGCATTGCAGAGGGAACTCAAGGCATTGCTGCGTCCTAAACCCAATACCAAATACCTCGGACTGCGGGTCAAATTGTTTTTTTATCATTTGGCCGGAGAGCCCAAAAAACAAAAAGGATTTCGTTATTGGCTTCGCACTAAAGCAGGAGAACCACCGGTATTGTTCAGTCAGGTGGATATGGATTATAATGCGCGATTGTTACAGAACTATTCTGAGAACAGGGGTTATTTTAAAGCCACCGCCACTGCCGATTCTACTAAAAGAGGGAAACGCGCTACTACAGAGTACAGCGCCTATCCCGGCAAGCAATACCATCTCAAAGAAATCAAATTCCCAACAGATTCTTCGGGATTGGGAAAAGCTGTAACGGCTACCCGGGACAAGACGCTATTGAAAAAAGGGGCGCCTTATGATTTAGAAGTTATAAAAGCAGAACGCCTTCGCATTGATGCGCGTCTCAAGGAACAAGGGTACTATTATTTTGGCCCCGATTATCTGATCATGCAGGTGGACAGTACGGTAGGCAGTTATGAAACCGATCTGATTGTAAAAGTAAAAGAAGAAACGCCGGCAAAAGCCCGAAAAGTGTTTACTATTGGCGACATTATCATCTATCCTAATTATTCCATTAATACCGGTAAACGCCGTTTGGACAAGTTGGAAAAAGATACTACTGCGGTGGTGCGTTACAAGGATTTCACCATTTATGACAAAGAAAAATTATTTAACCCGCGGATTTTTGACCGTACACTCTATTTTTCAAAAGGCGATTTGTACAACAGAACCGATCACAATCTTTCGCTGAACCGACTGGTGAACCTTGGCACGTTTAAGTTTGTAAAGAACCAATTTACCGTTTCTGACTCGCTTGATACGGTTTTGAATGCTTACTATTATCTCACACCGCATAAAAAGAAATCGATACGCATAGAAGTTTTGGGTAAATCCAATTCGGCCAATTATACCGGAACCGAACTCAACGTTAATTGGAGCAATCGCAATACTTTTAAGGGGGCGGAATTGTTTACCGTTTCTGTTTTTGGCGGATTGGAAGTACAGGTATCCGGTCAGAATAATGGGTTTAATGTGTATCGAATCGGATCGGAAGCCAGTTTGATCTGGCCTCGTTTTATTGCGCCGTTCCAATTAAAATCTTCCAGTGGGTTTGTGCCGAAAACTAAGGCGACCATCGGCTATGAGTTCCAAAAAAGAGAACAATTGTATGCGCTGAATTCCTTCAAAGGTTCGTTTGGTTATCTGTGGAAAGAAAACATCCGCAAAGAACACCAATTGAATGTAACCGATATCCATTATGTGAGTCCGAACAATGTAACCAGTTTATACTATGAGCAAATTGCGGCCAATGCCACTTTGGCCAAAGTCATTGAAAAGCAATTGATTTTTGGCCCAACTTATTCCTATACCTACACCAATACGATGGAGGCAATCCGAAAAAACACCTTATATTATAAAGGATCGGTCGATACTTCAGCCATGTTGTCCGGTTTGATTACGGGTGCCAATGTAAAACAAGGTGATACCATCAAAGTATTGGGCGTGCCGTTCAGCCAGTTTATCAAGTTTGAAAATGACTTTCGCCATTATATAAAGCTCGGAACCGAATCCCAATTGGCCAGTCGCATCATTGCGGGTGTTGGTTATGGTTATGGCAATTCGACCGAACTGCCTTTTATCAAGCAGTTTTTTATTGGCGGTACCAATAGTATTAGGGCTTTTCGTTCGCGCTCCATCGGTCCGGGTTCCTATCTGCCCGAATCCGGGACCAGTATCTTTTTACCTGACCAATCGGGTGATATCAAATTGGAATTCAATACAGAATACCGAACCAAATTGTTTAGCATCATCAATGGGGCAGTCTTTGTGGATGCCGGTAATATCTGGCTGATGCATAAAAACCCCGATAAACCCGGCGCTGAATTCTCCAAAAAGTTCATGGACCAGATTGCGGTGGGAACAGGAGTAGGGCTGCGGTTTGACCTTTCGTTTTTACTGCTGCGTACCGATTTTGCCTTCCCTTTACGAAAACCTTATCTCGAGGATGGCAGCCGTTGGGTATTGGATGAAATTGATTTTGGCAGTGGATCGTGGCGCAAGGAAAATCTCATCTTCAACCTGGCGATTGGTTATCCGTTTTAAAAGCGATGGAATAGTGTAATAAAAACCCAAATAGTTGTAATTTATTTGGGGCTGTATTTTCTACCTTTATAATCTCTTCAGATGACCTCAGTTTTTATCATTTCAAACGTTTTTATCAACTTAAAAATACAGCAAATGAAAAAGCTAGCATTGGTGCTGCTTCTGATAGCAAGCCATTCCATCATACAGGCACAGAGCGAGAAGGTAGCTCCCGGTTGGCGTAAAATTGCGGAAACCGAAATCGACTTTAAGAAAGAAGCCGGAGAAATCATTGTGACCACCACCAAGCGTTACAGCGCAGTTAAAATTAAAATGATTAATGCTACCATCAACCTGGAATCTTTTGACATTTATCTGGCGAGCGGAGAAATGCAAAGGGTTGACCTCCATCAGTTGATCAAAAGCGACAGCGAAAGCAATGCGGCCATGCTCAGCGGTAAAAAAGCCATCAAAAGAGTCGATCTGAAGTACAAATCCATTGGTATTGCGAGTGATGTAAAACCCGTGGTGGAACTCTGGGCGCTTTAGACCATCACTTCGTGTGTCCCGATAGCTATCGGGATGACTTGAGGCTTTGGCCAAACTGACCGAAACACAAGACGAAGCCGATCCACTTAAACGGCACAGGGAAAGGAACAGGATTATGTTGGGGGATAGTTGCTATTTAAAACAAAAAAAAAGCCAATCAGAAGGATTGGCTTTTAACAAACACTGGTAAATTATATCTTAGATAACGTTTACATTGGTTGCGGTTGGTCCTTTTTGACCATCCGTTACATCATAAGACACTTTGTCGTTTTCACGCACCTGCCCGTTAAGACCTGTTGCATGTACAAATAAGTCTGCTCCGCCATTACTTGGCGTAATAAATCCGAAGCCCTTGGCTTCATTGAAAAATTTAATTGTTCCTTCGTTCATATAAATAAGTATTAAAAGGCGAAGATAGTCTTTATTATTGATTATTAGGGATTTACTCTCACTTATTGTCCTATTGGAGCAATTTAACGCATGCGATAACCTTTCTGTAGCTAAACTCGGGCGTCAAATTGCTGAAAAGGTCCTCACTTTCGATGAACTACCACTTTATTTAACATTTCCGGGTAGTTTAATTAACACCAAATCGCCTGAATTTTCACTAAATTTACAGAACCCCAATTATAACAACATAACCTATGTCTATTTCTACTGTCTTTGGATACATACAGCGCAAGCAAATCCCTTTAGTGATCGAATATTTTTTCGAAGGTGAAAAGATTGCTGACCCTGCCACTTTTTTTGAGAAGAACCCCGGCGTTTTTGAACTTTTTTTCCCGTCAGACGAAGAAATAGTGGATATGATTAACCAAAAGGTACTCTATTATCAAACCCACAAACTAGTCATTTCAGAGTACGGGTTTTATTTGATTTATCTGTAAGATAACCATTCTTCATAAATCCTAATTCCCAAATCCTAACTCATAACTCATAATTCATAACTCATAACTCATAACTCCCTTATCTTCTCCAAACATCGGGTATAGACCACAGCAGTTCCGGCCAGGTGGTCGCTGACACTTCTGTTTCGGGTATTGAGTAAGACCGAAAGCAGGGTAGCAAAATAAAACCCATAAATCACCACCATCTGAATCCACATCGGAATCGGGCTAAATGATTTTAAATAGTTTGATTGCTCCATCCAACCCAAACGGTCAAATACCGCAGCATCTGCCAGGCTGATCGCCAGGCACTGAGCCACAAAGGCCAGTAACCCTATGATTAAGGTAGGCAAGTATTTTAAAAACGACTCGCGATAGGATATGGCGGAACCGTCCAGTCGCAAAATGGTCAGTCCCATGACACGCTTCCCCGGAGTAGCCCCATAACGCACGGGTAAATAGACACAATACACCGTGATAACCAATTGTGTTACCACATACGTGTAGTAATAATTATACAAATGCGCACTGTTAAAATACAGTAACCCAACGGTTACCGGAATAAGAAATAACCCATCTAAAAGCCCGGCAGCAATCCTTTCGCCAAGGTTGCCGTAAATGCTATAATGCGTGTTTTCTAAATGGAGAGGAAGTTTTTTGGTGGACATGATGGTTACTGGTTTTAGGTTGTTTGGTTTAGTGTTATGGGCTATTAGGGCATGGAATAAAAATCCGCGTATGGGGTTATAGTTTACAATTTCCATTATTTACCCCCTGTAAATTTCTCAATTATACTTGTTGTTGGCATAGTAGGGGAAGAATCCTCTTTTAATAAACCTGTATCAGCTCTACTAAACAAAGACTGTAATATTAACTGACGTTCCTCAGGTTCAATAGTGGTATCTTTTTTAAGTGCTAAATAAAAATGTGTCAATTGTTCTCTTTCTTCAGCATCTCTTGACAAGTGAAAAGAACTGAATGTCATTTTCGACAATATCTTAATGCTAAATGCTAATAACGAAACAATAGTAATCAAGATTACTGACCATTTTATTCCTTTGATATTATCACTAAAAGCATTTTTAAAATAGTCAGTTCCAAGTAGCATTAGTAATGTAAATAGCAAAACAGTTGCGACTATTGAAACACCAATCAACCAGTTTAAATGTTTATTACCTTCTTTTTTAAGTTTTTCCGCTCTATCTCTCCAATATTTAGCAGGTGCTTCTAAACGTAATTTTTCTTTATATAAGTCTTCATTAGTTTTGATGTTATCACTTGCATTAGAAAAAAAAGTATCAAAACCACCTTGTACACCAGTGAACCAATCTTCAAAATTTTTATTTTTTTCGGTCTTTAATTTATCTACGGTATCAAAATGTTCTTTCAAATTATCTTTTGCGTCTGATAAATAGCCATTGAGTTGCTGTTCTGCTTCTGTGATGTACTCGTTATACTTATCTCGTATTTTGCTTAAACTTAATTTCTCGTTATTTCGTCTGTGTAGTATTTCTGAATCATTTTGACTTTTGAATTCATACGCCATTAAAGCTCCAACAAAAAAATCCTTATTGTTGTTGATGTTTAGGTTTCTTCCGGCAATAAAATCAATTGCGCCTTGAGTGTAGGTCGGATTATGATTGTTTACTTTTAAGATAAAATCGGTTTCAGGACAATCAATTAAGAAGTTATAATAATTATTTGGGTTTTTTTCATTGGTGAAATCAGTTAGAAAAGAGTTCCAATTATTATCAAATTGATTCTGAATTTGCTCGTTGAAATAATCTGATAACTGAATTAGCTTGGATTTTAATCTTTCAAAGTGTGCTTTTGAAGGGCTAAAATAACTAGGAAGTTTTTCAACTTCATTCCAACCAATTACTTGGTCTAAAACAAATTTGTATATAGATTGAATTCCTTTAAATTCTATAGTAGTATTTAAAACAGGATAGTTTAAAGTAGCTTCCAAACTATTCAATTTGTCTTTAATGGGACTATCCTGAACCAATTTCCTGAAACTTTTGATATCCATACTTTTTATTTTAAATTAAACTTCTTTTTTCTGCAATGCCTCTCTCAAAACCCGCTGCAACAACTTTTCATTATTCTGTTGAAATTGAGCTGGGTTATAAATGTTTATTAATATCAATTTCCTTTGGCAATTGCCCTCTGTATCCTTCATTTATTATTTTATACTCTTCTGTATAATGATAACCGTTTTTCTTATCAGTGTTGTGAGTAGGATGAATTTCAAAAATAATCGCACTTTCTAAATCATTGATAATTTCTTTAGTTACAGTTTTTGGTTGTGTAATGGTCCCAAATCGAACTATTTTTTCTCCTCTATAATCATCCAACCATTTGTTCTGATGATCTTTAAGCCGGTCTCTAAATTGTCTTGCAGTCTTTCCTATATAAATTATCGTTTCTTTATTCCCAAATTTTCTAGAAATGCAATAAACACCATAACCTTCATAAGAAAGCACCGTTTCTTTTGCATTTTCAAATTCTCTTGGATAAGACCACTTGACTTTTATAATTAATTGTTTTTTAGGCATAATTATTTTCTTTATTATATACATAATTACCCCAACCGTCAGGGATAATATTTTCTTCTTTCATCCAAAATAACTTTTTATAGAATATGCTTTTGTATTTAATTTTTTGAGCATCCCAAGACATAAAATCATCATACAGCAAATTATCATCACAAGGTTCACCTTTTATAAGGCGGTTATTCCATACGGCATAAATAGTCGCTACTACTTCACATTCACTCCAACTCAAAGGTCTTAACTTCATCAATAGATTATTGATCTTGAGTGATTCATTGGGGAAGTTTTCCAGGAACATGGCATCAATTTGACTTGCTGCCGGTAATGCTGTATAATGAACTCTTTTTGTATCTGTTTTATCTTGTACCACATTGAAAAATCTCATACGACTAAAATCGGCTTCAATTTTTTTTATCAAATCATTTTCATAAGGACCAGCTGCTTTTTTAACATAATGAGAATCAAAATCTATCTTGCAGTAATACTCCGTTAAGTACAATAACTTTTGAAATTTAACTCTACCAAAATCTGAGGTATTACATTGTTTGATAATATGACCGGCAAGGATCGTTTTTAATGGTTGCTCAATCTTTCTATTCTCTAAAGCAATAACTTTTGTTTCCTCTTTTGGTTGCAACGCCTCTCTCAAAAAGTGTTGCAGCAACATTTCATTATACGCTTGACTTTCCTTGATACTTTGCTCTAACCCATCACAAAACGCCATCAACTCCTCCAACTTGGTTACAATTTGTTCTTGCTCGTGGAGTGGAGGAAGTGGTATAATAATGTTATTGAGAGTTCCTTGGGTTAGTTGATTTATACCAGTACTCTTTTTATCATTAATTTGAATTTTAAATAAATCAGAAGTCATGAATTTAAATATGAAAGGATTAAAATCGCTTCTATATAAACTCATAAAAGCCCCAAATGACATACCTTTTTTATCTATTAGACATGCTTTCCCTATTAAATTATTACTCCCACTTCTAACACATAAAAGAATGTCTCCCAAATTTGCAATTTGTTTCTCTCGAACTACAGTATTAACATATATCAAATTTGAATAGTCAATTAAATTATTTTGGATGTTGTTAGCTCTTAAAACAGGAATACCAATTTCACCAACTTGATTAGGACTAAAGATAATTCCGATTGTAGACTCCCCAATTTCACCCAACCTACACCAAGTCCAATTTTTAGGAATTTCAAAAGGAATTTCATCTTCGGTAATTGGTGGTAATTCTTTTTCTTTTTTGAGTTTTTTTACTTCAATCAATTGCGCTTTCTCGGTTTTTATTTTTTCAAGGAGTTGTTGTCCTGTTGTCTCAATGTTGGTGCTTTTTACTAACTTCCCTTGCATCGCTTCACGCAAAAATGCTTTACGCAATTGTTTGATGAGATTGAGTTGGTGTTCTAATTCATTAGAAATATCATCACTATCAGTTTCAAGTAATCCATATTTCTCAACAAATTCAATTTGCTCTTCTAAACTTGGTAAAGGAATTTCAATTTTGGCAATTTCCTTAATCGGTAAGGTAACATTTGCCATTCCTTTCATTCTGTCAACTAATTCTCGTTCTTTATTAAGATTAAGAAAGCGAAATAAATATTCCGCATTCAAAATACTTTTATCTTTTGGAATAACAGCACAAAGTATTGAGCCTAATGCAAACTTACCTGATTGAAAATGCAAACGTTTAATGCTAGCATGTCCGTGACCTGTTCCAGAAACTAAGGGAATAATTACAGCTTCATTATCAAATTGATATTCATTATGTGATTTTCTGTCTTCAGCAGTTACAACCAAAGGATATTTACCTGGTATAGCTTTTTGAATCCCAGTAGTTCCTTTTTCAATGATGCATAAATCACCTAATTTTACTTTTTCCCAACTCATTATTTCACCGCTTCTTTAAGTTGGTTTAACAATGCATTACTTTTTTCAAAAGAATTGTACAACAGTTCCATTAATTCGACACTGTCATATTCGTGTACTTCTTCTTTCTTGTTAGGGTTTTTTATGTCTAAATCATATTTACGATCAATAATGGTTTGTATCGGCACTTTCCAGGCAATATCACTTTCTTTTCTATCAGTCCACCATTTTTTTATTGGTTCAAACTCTTTAGCTTGTATGGGTTTTGTCATGTTATATGACTTTACCCCTTCAGGTAATCGGTGCTCGTAATACCAAACTTCTTTGGTGCGCGTCCCTTTGGTAAAAAATAATAAATTGGTGGCAACTGTTGCGTAAGGTTTAAAGACAGAATTAGGCAAACGTATAATAGTGTGTAAATTGCATTCTTCCAATAACTTTTGGCGTATGCGTTCTTTTACCCCATCACCTGTTAATGAACCATCGGGCAATACAATACCGGCACGACCTCCTTGTTTTAATAAGTGTATCATTAAAATAAGGAACAAGTCGGCACTTTCTTTAGTTCTAAAGTTTTGAGGAAAGTTATTTTCATTGTTATTCGCTACAATACCACCAAAGGGTGGATTGGCCAAGATGGCATTCACGCGATGCTTTTCGGTAAAGTTAGACAACGGCTGGTCTAAGGCATCGCCAAAACGAATGTTGGGTACTTCAATATCGTGTAAAATCAAGTTGGTCGTAGCTAACAAATAGGGTAGCGGTTTGTATTCCCAACCCATGATGTTTTCTTCAATGCTTTTGTTGTCTTCAACATTATTGGCTTGTTTTCTTAAATGTTCAATGGCACAAGTCAAATAACCACCGGTGCCACACGCAGGGTCTAATATTTTTTCGCCCAATTGTGGGTTAATCATTTCGGTAATAAACGAGGTAATAGCACGGGGTGTATAAAACTCACCACTTTTACCGGCACTTTGTAAGCCTTTTAAAATGCTTTCATACAACTCACCAAAAGCGTGACGGTCTTTGGCTACGTTAAAGTCCATTTCATTGAGTTTGTTCAACACCTTACGAATGTTGATACCACTTTTCATATAGTTGTTGTTGCCATCAAAAACCTCGCGTACAATCAAAGCACGACGATTACCTGTACTTACATCAATATTACGCAGCGCCGGAAACAATTTGCGGTCAACAAATTCTAACAATTCGTCACCGGTCATGCCTTCATCATCGCCGGCCCAATTGCCTTTTTCCTTTACCCAATGAAACAAATCGGGAATAGGCGAGGTGTAGGTCTCATCAAGGAGTTCAATCTCTTTGTCTTTATCAGAGAATATTTTTAAAAACAGCATCCAACCGAGTTGTTCAATGCGTTGGGCATCACCGTTTAGTCCGGTGTCTTGCCACATGATGTTTTGTATGGATTTTAGTATGGAGGAGATGTTTGACATGGTTTTATTTCGATGTTCTTTTTAATTTAATGGTGCCATAGGCTTTATGAGTTTCATCAGTATAGAATTGGCCGACTAAATTGATGGTGTCTTTTTCATTATGAATTTCAAATTTACTAACTCCTTCGTATCGATTTCTATTCTCCGGATTTTTTGTATTCTCATTTTTATAAATAATATAAAGGTACCATAAGCCATTTTGTTTAACCAATTCAGATACTATATTAGTAGAATGACTTCCTTTTTTTGAGTACAAATCAAAGTCTAAATTTGTTCCTGTTTGTTTTATAACGACTTTTACGGGCGGAATTTCTTTGGTTTTGTTGTCTAAATGTCTAATGTTTACAACGCCATTATATGTTCCGGAAATATCGGGAACATTTACTAATAATGGATTTATCAGCCACCAATTCCAACAATAGGTATTGATTAAATATACAATTCCAAGGATTACGCTAAATATAGAAGGAATTTGAAAAAGTTTAAAACCAGCTTTGGTGATTTTAATAAATAGTAAATTAAAAAGGCCATATAAAGCGATAATCAAAATAATCAGCAAAGTTATATTGTAGTGTTGTAAATTCATTTATTTTTTTATTAGTTCTAATAGGTTAATTATCCTAGGGATGAATTCGTCTTTGTTAATCTCAAAAAAATTAACATCCTTAGTGTATAGGGTATAACCTCTTTTACTTTTGCTAAATTTATTGGGGTTGTTTTTAATCAGTTGGAGAGAATCTAATAAATCATAGGTTTGACGGCCTCCTCTTAAAAAAAGTTCAGCAAAAATAGTTGTTTTGTTAATTGTAATATCTACTGCCACAATTTTATTATCAAACTTAAAATCGAATACCATAGTGTTTTTGTTCCAAATCCATTTTTGGTGGTGGAATTCGTTGGTGTATTCTATTTGTTGCAATAGCTTTTTAACGACATCTATTAATCGGTTATTAATGTTGTTGCTTTCCTGGTTGAGTGCGTTTATAGCTTCTTCGTTTTTAACTATAAAATTAAACATCTCTATATTAATGTCTTCCACAGTGTAATGATTTTCAATTGATTTTATAAAATCCAACAAATAGGTTATATATTGGTTATTTGCATTAACGGCATAGTTTCCAAGGTTCTGTTTTAACTTTGTGAAAAAACTTTCGTAAGTAACATTACAAAAAGACCCTTTTGTTTTTTCAGTCTTGATGGATAGCACTACAAAAAACTTTTTTGTTTTACTGAAATAACTATCATTTATGGTCTTTTCATAGTGATTTAAATCATTATGCAGCCAATGAAATATTTTATTTTCAATAGCGATGATCATATCTTCACATTCAATAACTAAATCAATTCTCTTTTGCTCATCGGTAGAATATTCTCGAATACAGTCATACGTAGTTAATTTAGCTATTTTGTTTAAATCGAAGTTTAGACATTCTAAAAGTGACTTTAAAAACAAATCCCCTAATTTATGGGGTTGTTGTGTGTCAAAATAGAAACTTAATATATTGCTACACACATTTTCATAATGAGGATAGCCGGCAATTTCCATATAAGTAGGGTTACTTTGTGAAAGCTTAGGCAGTTTTTTAAACTCTTCAAAGAGTTGTTCAAATTGTTTGATAACCATTATTATACTCTTCTATACAATTCGTTTTCTAAATCTCTTACAGCTTCTAAATACTTTTGTTTACTGCCGAACTCATTTATAATCTCTATTGGCGAGCCATATTCATCAAATGGTTTGACACGTAATACTTCGATGCTTTCAATATTTTCAACACCTTCATCAGCATATTTATCCAATAGTGTTTCCAATACCTTACGGGCTTGATCGCCATATTTGGTAAAATAGTTGCGTTTCTTTACGTTGTTTGCTCTTTCCTTTCTGGTTAATGGAGGTTGGTCATACGCCACATGACAAATCAAGTCAAACAAATCTACTTTTTTATCAACGGCATCGTATAATGCTTCTACCATAACGCCTTGTTCTTGCAATTCTTTGATGATGGCTTCTTTTTTATCGGCCTTGTTCCATGTTACTAAGAAATCATCTAATGAAGCAAAGCGCTCTTGTATTAAGGTTTTGGTATAGTCTTTTAAACTGGTGGTTATTGGTTTACCATTATGGTCAAAATACAACTCCCGGCTAACCAATACCGAAACATCAACACCGTTTACATATTGTTTGGGTCTGGTTTTGTAGGCATCTTGTTCAATGTCAGAAACTGTTCTAACTACAGGAGGAATAATTACAATTTCATCTCCGGTGATATCATCAATAATGGGTTTGTCTTCTTGCTCTTCTTCAGCCACAACAGTAGTTAAATCGACATCTTCTGTAATAGGTTTTACACGTAATGGGTCTCCATCAAAATCAGGGTCGGCAAAATTATCGGTGGCATTTCTAAAGTCGAGAATCGTAAAGTATAATTTATTAAACTCTTCATTAATACGCGTACCGCGTCCCACAATTTGTTTGAACTTGGTCATTGAGTTAATGTTGGCGTCCAACACGATTACTTTACAAGTTTGTGCGTCAACACCGGTTGTCATTAACTCAGAGGTAGTAGCAATAACAGGGTATTTTTCTTCGGGGTTGATAAAGTTGTCTAATTCTCGTTTACCTTCATCATTATCGCCGGTAATTTGCATTACATATTTGTAGTTTTCCGCTACCAAGTCGGCATTGTGTCGGGCTATCGCATTACGCATGCGTTCGGCATGGTCAATATCTACACAAAAAATAATGGTCTTGGCAAAACGGTCAAATCCTTTTAAATATTCGGTTAACTTCTTAGCCACAACATCGGTTCGTTCTTCAATAACCAAACTGCGATCAAAATCTTTTCGGTTGTAGATTCTATCTTCAATTTCATTACCCTCTTTATCGGTTTTACCTTGTTCAGGTCGATAGCCTTCGGCATCTACATTTAAGGCAACGCGAATTACTTTATAGGGCGCTAAGAAACCATCATCAATTCCTTGTTTTAAGGAATAAGTATAAACTGGCTCCCCAAAATATTCTGTGTTACTGGTTTCTTTGGTTTCTTTTGGAGTAGCGGTTAAACCAACATGAGTAGCTTTATTGAAGTACGTTAAAATTTCACGCCATGAACTATCGTCTTTAGCACTTCCTCTGTGACACTCATCAATAATGATTAAGTCAAAAAAGTCAGGAGAAAATTGTTTGTAGGCATTGGCTTCTTCGTCAGTCCCGGCTAATCCTTGATAAAGTGCTAGGTATATTTCATAACTCTTGTCAATCATTCGATGTTTAACAACAGTCATTTTATCTTTAAAATGTTTGAAATCGCCGCGTTTGGTTTGGTCAATCAGAGCATTTCTATCGGCAAGAAATAAAATTCTTTTCTTGGCTCCGCTTTTCCAAAGGCGGTGTATAATTTGAAAAGCAGTGTAAGTTTTACCCGTTCCTGTTGCCATGACAAGCAGAATCCTGTTCTGTCCGTTGGCAATCGCTTCAACAGTTCTGTTAATGGCTATCTGTTGGTAGTATCTTGGTTTTCTTCCCGAACCATCGGAAAAGTATTTTTGCAAAGCAATTTTTTCCCCTTCTGGAGTTATAATGCCTTTGTAATGTTTGTATTTCAACCAAAGAATTTCGGGGGAAGGAAAAGCATCCAAACCAATTTCAGTTTCAATATTGTCATCGGTTGCAGTTCTGTCATGAAAAATAAAACCGTCACCATTACTGCTAAATACACTTGGGATATCTAGAATCCTTGCATAATTTAAAGCTTGTTGAATACCCGCACGAACGGAGTGTTTGTTATCTTTCGCTTCAATGATAGCTATTGGATTGTCTTGATAGTAAAGTAAATAGTCTGCTCTTTTACGTTCACCTCTAGCTGTTAGCTTTCCACGAACATAAATTTTACCATCCGTAAAAGAAACTTCTTCTAATACCTGAGTTTGAATATTCCAACCCGCACTTTGAATGGCAGGTGTAATAAACTTAGAACAAATATCCCTTTCCGATAATTTCTTTTTATCTATCATTATAAAACAATAAAGTAATTCTCCCAAACATACTTAAATTTTCTCAAAGTGTAGGTATTCACAGATGCTCTTTAGTAATAATATTTGGCCAAAACCAAAAAAATCCGATAAAAGGAAATTTCAAAACTTGTCACACAATTTTCTGTCTCAATAAAAAATGTGACAGAATAGGTCTCTTTTTCTTCTTTTACAAAAAAAATAGTGACCAAAGTTGTCTCTTTTTTTCTTCGAGACTTAAAAAAAGAGACCAAACCTGTCACTTTTTTTGTTCACATGACTAAAAGTGTGACAAAAATCAAAATAAAATAAGAAGTAGTATAAAATTTTTACAAATAGTTGAGTAAGTAGAACAATATTCTTACTTTAGCGCTATGGAGAAACCGTCAACTATTCGGGAAATATTGGGCTTTAGCCAGAAGGAGTTGGCGATGGTGCTCAGTCTTGACCGTACTCAGATTAATAAATTTGAGTTGGGTAAAAGGGATTTACCGATGGCGGCCAAATACCTATTGGCGGAGTTGCTCAAAGTAGCACAATCACCCGAACTGTCTGCCAAAAGGCTGCACGTGTTGGAGCAGCAATTTTTCCAAAAACAACAGTTGGTGGAGCGGCTGTTAAAGGAGAACCAATACCAAATGGAAGTCATGCTGCGAAAAATTACCGCCGCCGAAAAGAAGTACCATGGCAATGTAAAAGCCCTGCAAATGGTGGCTTATCTTAACAACACTCCGTCTGATCAACATTCGATATCACCTACTGTTTTAAATGCCATAAACCGGAGAGCTTCACAGGGTTTGGAAAATGAAGGTTTAAGCAAAATGTTCCAATACAAGATGAAGTATGAACTTCTGGTCTCGGAAAACATGCAGCTTCAAGCCGAATTGCTGAAACACTATCGGAGTATTGAGATTGTGGAAACAGAATAAAATTCGCGTTTTGTAAATAAATTAATAAAATAAATTCTCAAAATGTAAATATTTTGGCACATCATTTGTAAAAGACGTAAGCATTAACTTTAAAAACTTTTATTATGAATTACTCCGTGAGTGCCTTAACACAAATTAGCGATTGCGATGCGTTGTTAACTTGGGCAAACAAAGAAAAAGCCGATTTGAATTTTAAAAAATTATCTGATGAGCGTTTGACCGTTCGCTATGCAGAAACTGCACAAGAGCTCGACGCTGTCCTTCAGGGCGTATTGGCCGAACTGGCCGCCACCGAAACCATCATCGCGGTATTGCCCGACGGACCAACCAAAGACGATGCCCTGGACAAAAAAACAAGACTGGAATACAAAAAGTTCCTGTTGGAAACCCGCAGGGAAAGTTATGGCGCAGTAGCCTTGCTCGAAAAGGAAATGGATTTGGCGAGAGTCAACCAGGAAATCACCGAAGTGGATTCGTTTATCACAGCGGTTACCAATCACAAAGCGACTTTGTCGTAAGGTTACAGGTTTAAAAAGGAAGCCTCCCATTTGGGGAGGCTTTTTTGTTCTTGATAGAGTTCTAGCTTATGCTCCGTTCGCTTCGCCCGGGTCGATACGTTGCTTCGCAACACTCGAACTGACGTTAGTTTTAGGACCGTCACCTCGAGTGTTTTGACATAGTCAAAATGTATCGAGAGGCAAACTGACTTCACTCCGTTATCAGATTATAAGGTAAAAATTCTTTAATCAAGTGTATTGTTAATCTACATTTAATCTCTCAAGGCGCATTTTCCGGAGCAGTTTGATTGGGGGATAATAATTCTACTAAGGAAAATAGTCCAGCAGATAATGAGATGACTAACAATATGTAAAATAAAACAAATTTATCTTCGTTTTGTTCAATTGAAGGTTCGGTCCAAATCCATGTTGGGTCGTCGGCAGTACCTTCTACCAAAAGTTTTTGCTGACATTCCTTTAAAGTTAATTCCGGAAACATTTTTTTGATGTTGGTACAAGCTGTTTTAGCTCTGGGCGTAAGTTCATTACCAATTATCACTTTTTCAGCGTTTGCTCCCACCAATATAATAGCTTTTCGATTATGGTTGTAAAAAAACCAGGAAGAAACGAGGAAAGACACAAGCATAAGCGAAGCAAAAGCAATCCAATGTGATTTTTTTATTACTTTTTTTTTGAAAAATGCAGCTTTTAATATTAAAAAAACAAATAGACAGCTAAATTGAGTAATGCCATAAATAAAAGGTTTTGACTCAATTTCGTTGGGCAATATATCTTTTAAGATAGCACCAAAGGCCCCTAAAAAAGTCAATACTACCTGAATCCCGATTACCAAAATATTTTTATTCATTTCAGGTTGTTTTAATCAGTTACGGTATATTTAAATTCCCTGTCTGAGGGTATCAACACATTTTGGAAATGGGTAATTATATTTTTGTTTCTATCAATAATAATCAGCATAAATTTTCCTGTGTATATTTTGTCCAATTTGTTATCCATACCATTAATCCATTTATGGGCGTATCGATCAAGCCTATCATAAAAGACTGATACATTCTTGCCTGTACCTATGTTTGCTCCAAACAGCCTGTCCTCCAAATAAATCCAATTACTAGGAAAAAGATAAAGGATATAGTCTTTAGGATTTCCAGGTGGTATTTTGATATTAAAATCAATTTTTACATCCAAAGAATTATTAGGTGTAATGCTAGCTGAAGTACCTTCTATACCCAAGATAAAGTTTTCACTTATGATTGTATTATTGATTTCGAACTTATTTGAGGTTGACATTATATCCAAAAAGGAAGGAAGATTATTTTTGTCTTTCTCCAGTTCCTTTGCCTGTTTAATATATTGTTGAATGGTTATTATTGCCTTATGTTGGTCGGTTTCTTTTAATTCGCTCATATTGTATAACAACGAGTTGATATTGTTTCTGGCAGCTTTGAAAATGGAATCTGCTTTTACGGCGTTCATGAATTGAGAGCTCTTGCTGCCATAGTTTTGTCGGATATCCTTTGTGCTTTCAAAAGAAAAATCCTGGATTGTATGATGTGCATCCAACACTGAGGCAACAAACTTTTGAGACATTGCATATGCCAATGGTTTTTCTGTAGTAGGTTGTGAAAACATAATGTCACAACTGATGATTAAACCAAACAAAAAATATTTAAGTTCTTTTTTCATAAATTATAGTTTAAGTTAGAATAGCAATTGTTTATTCACCTAATCAACAGCCTGTTAACTCTTCTTCCGTGCAGCCTATCTTCTGGCCGTTAAAGTCCACACCATAGAGCCAGGAATCAATGGAATTATAGTACTGCTTACTTATAACTAAGCCTTGGCCATACACAACATGGATTACGCAGTCGCCTACATTAAAATTCGAGAGAGCCGCTCCGAAAAGGACATTGTCATTAATGTAATTTTTGAATTTATTTTCGTCGAGTGTATAATTCCCGTTAATTTTGTCAATCTTAAATTCAACCTTGGTTGGAACTGAGGTATCTGTTGCGTCAAAAATATTTGTGACTTGAAGAGCTGTGCCTTTTTTAACTAAGAAATTTTCGTTTTCCAAATCCAAATTTTTGGTGGTGATATATACTTGATTAATTTTCATGATTTATGTTTTTTGAAGTTCAATTTTGATTATTTCATCCCAATATTTTTTAATTCTATTTGCAGCAGCACGAGCATCAGCGTCCGTTTGATTAGCAGGGAATTTTTCCTGTTTGATTTTTTGAATTAAAAGCTCCTTGCATTTTTCAAGTTTCTTTCTATCAGTCTCGATTTTAAACTGATCATCATAAATGGTGTTAACGGCAGTCGATCCATTGGGTAACGGATTGTCTGCGGTACCTGTCTGTGGAGTTGCATTCAGTACAGAAGGAATGCCTTGTGTAGCTGCAATGAAATTGAAGGTCTGAGTCAATCCTGTTACCAAAGCATTGGTAGCGTCAGCAGCATCCAGCCTAACACCCTTAATGGTAAAGTTATTGTTATAGTCACCGCTTTTTATCTCTCTCTCGGGAGGAGTTGACCTCAGTATCATCGCCATGTCTGCATTTCCCATGAAATTGGCACAGGCAGTTTTGTTAAAAACACTTTTCCAGATATCCTTGTCGCTGTTTTTTGAGATAAACCAAACCAGTTCATCACCCAAGATAGGAAAGCGTGTTCTAAGTGCACCATTATTTGCCAAAGCTGTTATGCCACTGGAAACTGTTGCAGCAACTTCACGACTTTCAGGCACAACAGCCAATGTTGGAGCATTCAAAACTCCTTCATCTTTAAGAGTCGCTTCGAGTTTCTCTAATTCAGAGCCTCCTTTTTCCACATAAAGTTTAGCAGCGTTAAGCTCTACCAATTTCTTATTGTCACCTAAATAAGTATTATAATACTGCTCAGCTTTTTCTTTATTAGTTTTAATATTCTCTATATGAGCATCGATCTTGTCAGTAAATTTTTTTATAACTGCAGGACTTAACGTCGATACACCTAATCCAGTTTTTACATCGCTAAACAATTTGCTCATTCTATCTTTATGTTTTTTATCCCACTCAGTTATAAAGTTTTGCAGAGAATTTATCGATAAGGCAACATTTGGCTGATCTAGTCTGCCACTTTCGGTAATTATTTTATCCCTATCGGCTACTTCAACAACTACCTTTAATTTACTCATGCAACCTGTGGCGATGAATAAAACACATATAATAAATAACTTTTTCATCGTGTTTAGTTTAACGAGTTTAACAAATCTTGAATTTCACGTCTTAAATCAGCGGCGGTTTTACTATTTATGTCACTAAGATGACTATCTACACTTAAACTAAAAAAATCAATGTCTTGCTTTATATCTTTAATCTGATATTTAAGCTTTGCGGCTTCCATCAATTTATCCTTTTGGGTCAGTTGCGCCGCGCTATTTAATATTACCTGGTTTTTGGCGATATTCCCAATCTGAGAAGAAATTGCTTTAGCATTGGTTGAAAAAACCAATACCAGTTCATTGCCGTCTTCATTGGTGACTAATGATTTTACATTGTCCGTAGTTCGCGTTTGACCAAGTGCTCCATTTTCTGGTTGTGTGAATTCATTAAAATAAAGGTTAATTGCGTCTTGGTTAAAATAGCCAGAAACATACCTTGAACTGGAAAGAAAGGAATAACCACATATTTTCACTCTGTAATAATTGGAGACTTTAGTTACCTCACCTGGTTTCGAACCTACTTTGTCCTTAAAATAATGCACTTCATTAAACGAAGAGCAAGAGGATAAAACTCCCATTGCTATTAAGAGTATTCCAATAATTGTTTTTGTTTTCATAATTCAGTTTTTATTGTTTATTTTTTACACTTTTACCAAATAATCAGAATGCACATATTCGCCTTGGCCGATCTGATACCAAATCCCAAGTTTATCCAACACGGTAACAATATCACCCATAGCCAGTTTTCTAAGTATAGAGTGTTGGGTGCCGTCGCCGGCTCTTACATTGAGTTGGGAAACATTTACACGATAGCTGTTGATAGTAGCAGAATCTGCAAAGACTTCATCTAAAAAGGTGCTCCAAATAGCCTCATCAAGCATCATTCTTGGGCAGTCTTTACGGGTTATATCATAATGTCTCAAAACATTTTCACGGCTTATGTTGTATTTTCTGGCCAACATCCGTGTAAGTTCAACCGTTTGTGCCCGGGTAATGTCAAAATTGCCATCACTGTTTACACACATTTCAATTCCAACAGTTACATAATTGGGACTGCCACTACCACCCATAATGCGTTTGGCAGTATCAGTATAACGCGATGCCTTGGCACCCACATGATACCCAACCTCATTATCGGGTAAACATTGAACTATGCGGGTAGAGTCTACAATGTAATGTGCCGAAGCATATATAACATTGCCATTGGCATCATAATGTTTGGAATTAAAATAATTTCTATTGGCCATAGCATTAGCACCTCGGTTGGTGTTGGCTGTCCAATGAATGATGATGGCTTTCAAACCATCTAGTTTTCTATAGGGTCTGTTATGACCACTTATAAATTGTTCTGTAATGGGAAACATGATACGGCTGATTAAAGATTAGTAGTTGATTCGTCATCACGTTCTTTCCCTGCAAATGAAACATTAGGAGTTTCGCTTTGAGACAATGGAGTAGTGCTGGCCGGCTGAGTTACGGCTGTATTTCCGCTGGTTCCAATTTTTGAAATAGCAGTACTAAACAATCCCTCAATAAAATCAGCTCCCGAATAACCGGCCGCTATAACCGAAAAAAGGAATTCATTATTGTTAATTTCTTTAACCCCTTTTACCAAAAGAAATAAAGCTCCCGCCACAAAACCTATAAAAAGGCTTACCAGTAAACGGGTTCCATTGATTTCATTTTTTTCACCGGCTACTTTAGTAATGTTAGCGTCTGATAATTTTTTCAAACCTATTGCCATTCTGATACCTTGCCCCAAAAGACCAAGTAAGCCTCCTGCCACAATGATGGTAATTATTTCATTAGGATTAGCTGCCATAATATTTAAAGATTTTAATTCTGCCTACTCTAAGAACCCTTTTCAGCTTCCGGGATATATCAAAAAGACATTACCAATGATTAACAATCATTAGTTGGCAATACATGTAAGCTCAAAAGAGAGATTACTTATCAGTTTTCCTATAAAATTCTGTGGTATTTAAAGTGTGGTAAATGACAATACTAAAGTTAAGCAAATTGCGATTAATTGGTTTTTTAACGATAGAATTTTACACTTAATCGGTGTTTTGACACGTTTAATCGGTAAAATCAAGGGAAAAGGAATCAGTAATCATTTTGTTACACACAAAAGCCCGATAGTTGATGAAGCTATCGGGCTTTTGAAAGTTATATATAACTGTTGCTATCAAAGGATTTTTCCTCCGGGGAGTCCGTCCCGTTTTCCTTGTGGTATAGGACGATTCAAGTTAGGGCGCTGTTGCTGTTGGCCTTGAGGTCGTTCCATTCGTTGTGTCGGTGGTCCAACAGGAGCAATAGCCGGTCTGTTGTTCCCCGGTGGACTGACTCTTGGCTGCTGTGGCTCAGGAACAGTCTGTCTTGGTTTTTGCACTTCTCTATCCGGTCTGTTAATGTTGGGCTCTCTGATTTTTGGAGCGGTTTCTCTCGGTCTTTCCATTTCCCTGGCAGGTCTGTTGTTTTTTGGAGGCGTCACTTTTGGAGCCGTTTCTTTCCGGTCTCTTTGCGGCAGGGCTGAAGGCCTGTCTGCTTTGTTGTTTCTCACCGTATTGGTTTGCGGCTGACGTTTAATATCCTTCATTTGAGTGATACGCGCCGGTTTTGCCGCTTTGTTCTCTTTCACCTGAGGACGGTACAACTGTAATTCACGACCGCTGCTTTTTTGTCCCGGTGCACCACGGTCTTTAACCGCCATAGCAGTAAAGTTTTTACCGGTTCTTTTTTGGACTTCAATCCTATTGGGACCCGCGGCATAACTCACGTTTCGGTTGTCCCTTCTCACGTTATTGATGACGGTTGTATTTCGGATAATGGTAGTATTACGGGTATTGCTGACATAGTAATTGTTGATATTGGTTCGACCAAAATCCCTGTGTCTGACGAAGGTCCAATAATTATAAGGCACACTATAACCTCTGCTGTAAGCAATCTGAATGCTGATTCCCGGACCCAATGGTGCCCATCCGTAATAATCGGGTGAACTTCTCCAGCTTACCCATGCCGGCCCCCATTCATTATCGGGAACCCAAACCCATCCGTAATAAGGATCATAATACCAACGACCATAATGGAATGGTGCCCAACCCCAGGAATAATTGGAAACCCAAGTCCAGCCATAATCGGTATAGGCCCAATATCCATTGGTATGATAGGGTGTAAATCCCACAGACACTCTCGGAACCCATACATAACCATAACTTGGGCTGCTTATCCAGCTACCATAAGGGCTCAGGTTGTCATAAAAAACCTGAAAACCAACTGATACCTGTGCGGTTATGGTTTGTGGCTGTAATAATGTCAAAAGACTCGTGACAAAAAACAGGAGGCTTATTTTTCGTAGTGTTTTCATGATACTGAATTTTAAAAATTAAACAATGGTTTAGTTTAATGAGTCAGATTATGATAGTACTAAATTCTGCATTTTGGGTTATAAAAGCATTACAGAATTGCCCTTTTATGTTCTAAAATTTTAAGGTAAGCAGAACGGATTTTTTTTTTGTAATTATTTCCTCAAAGCCAGAGTGAGAGAAGAATCTTTTCAGTATCAATTAATTGTAAATATTGGTATTTTTAATTTTGCGGTTTATTAATTTAATGTTACGATTTAAATTTTTTTTAACAAATATTTTTTTTCTTACAATTTTATTTCTACATTCGTCTTCGATAAAGCTAAAATACCACTTCACAGTTTTATCAAATTTTCCATAGTCAAGAAAAAAACTTGTAATTGTTTCAGTTTGACAAATGTTGTTTGCATCAAGGAATGCTGTCTGAGCTAGGAAAATCCATTAACCACTTTTATCACATTTAGTCCCGCTGCTGAATTTCAGTAGTGTTAGTGTTTTTTTGCCAATTTTTCAATTTGGGAACAGGATTTTTAAGTCTTTTTTTTCTGAAAAGTTAGCGTGAATGCCCTTTAATTCGGCTTATTCAAGGCATGCATTGTTTATGAATAAGTTCGATTGAATGGGAATACTATTTTCCTTTGACTGTACAATATAGATTAAAAATAAATTTAACGACTCGTAAATATGAAAGCAAAGTTTACCTTATTATTAGCAATATTATCGATCCAAGGTGTCATATCGCAGACCCTATTTTCTGAAAACATGGGTTACGCAAACGAAAATCTCGATGATGCTACGATTGCCACCAATAATTTTCAGAACAGTGGTTTACTTCAATTTTCAACCGGTGCGCAGACTAATGGTGCTACCATGAGTGGAGTGATGGAATTTGGTTTTCCGGCGATGAACGCTTTATTCCCAGCTACTTCCGGCGCTTATGGACTTTCCATTGAAGGGATCAATGCAGCCAGTTATACCTCTTTGTCGTTGCAATATTCATATTACAAAATGTCTGCTGTAGCGCATGCCACATTTTCAGTGGATTATTGGAATGGCTCTGCCTGGGTCAACCTCGCCAATACTTCGGCAGCATTGTTCACCGAGGGAGTGAGTACAGGAGAAGGTTGGTATTCCGCCATAGCTTTGGCTTTGCCCGCCGGAGCACAAATCAATAATTTAAAAATCAGGTTTGTCAAAACAGGCACAAACGCCATCAGGATAGATAATGTTGTCCTGTCGGGTATACAAACCACAACCACTGCCACTGAGTGGAAACTGGCCGGAAACTTTCCGACAGATTCAGATTTTTTGGGTACCTTAAATAACAAAGATTTGGTTTTCAGGAGAAACGGAGCTTTTGCAGGCAGGTTAGGGAGCGCATCAGGTAATACAACATTTGGTTTTAATTCGCTGAATAACAATGGGTCGTCAGGAGCATACAATACCATTGTAGGCAGTAAAAACTTATCATTAAATACTACAGGATCAAGTAATGCGGTTGTAGGAGCGGAGAACCTGAATCATAATACCAGCGGTTATGGGAATGTTGCCATTGGAAGGGAAATTTTGAATGAGAATACCACCGGAGCTCATAACATAGGAATGGGTAACGGGGATGTTTTAGCGCTCAATAAGACAGGTAATGGAAATATTGCACTTGGTCAAGAAACAATGGAAATGAATGTTAGCGGGAGCGGTAATATTGCTCTCGGAATCGAAGCTTTGAGTGTTAGTCAGACTGGAAATATGAATGTAGCTATTGGTGCCGGCACTTTAATAGGTAATGTATCAGGTCATAATAATGTAGCAGTTGGACTTTTTGCCGGAGATGGAGTTAATGGTGATAATAATATTTTTCTCGGAAGCAATACCACTGCGGTTGGTATGGCCCCGACAAGTTCTAATAAATTGAATATCGGAAACTGGATTTATGGTGATAACGGCAGTATTGGAATTGGGGTTGCGCAACCAACGGCAAGTCTGCATACAGACAGTACCTTGAGATTCCAAAATCTCGGGACAAACACCAGTAATGTCAATGTCCTGACAACAGATTCCAGTGGAAATGTTACCACAAGAAGTTTAACCAACTGGGGTTCATCTAGCTCGAGTTTGAATTGGGCCTTAAATGGTAATGCTTTAACCACCAGTAACGGCACTGAATTTATGGGTAGCACCAATAATTATGATGTAATTTTCAAAAGAAATAATTGGGAAGCAGGAAGAATAAATGAAACCAATACTTCTTTGGGATTGTTTTCCTTATTGCAGAATTCAGGATATTATAACAGTGCTTTTGGAATGAGAGCGATGGAACTTAAGGGTGGCGGTGATTCAAATACCGCTTTTGGTCATGGAGCCGGGATGAATCTGACTAATGGAAGCTATAATATTTTTATAGGGGCGGGCGCACAACCAAACATATCCAATACAGGTTCTAATCAGTTAAATATTGGGAACTGGATTTTTGGTAATAACGGAAATATAGGTATTGGTGTTGACCACCCAACAGCCAGTCTGCACACCGACAGCACTTTGAAATTTGAAAATCTAGCGGCCAATACAAACCAGACCAAAGTATTAACGGTTGGAGATGACGGTAATGTTACGTTTAGACAGTTAATTGACTGGACAGGTTCTTCAAGTGCCAATAATATATATAACAGCGATGGCACATTGCTCAAAGAAAGATTTGTTTATTTTGGAAAAGTTAATCCTTTTAACCTGCATTTTATAGATGACATTTTTAACAATGAACTGGTGCTTTCTTCACAGAATTTTGTTGATCAAAAGGATTCCTTTTCGAGTATTAAAATGACAGCCAATAATTTTTATCAAGATCCTAATTTAATAGGATGGGGGATGTCTAACATTACACAGCCGGGTTCCGCCATTGCCCTGACGCAAGGACTCAATTCGAAAGCGACCTGGCTTCAATCAAGCCGTCGCCGCCCTGAAGGCAGATTTGGCAGAGCCACAGAACCTTTAGAAAGTGAGGAATTTGAAACCTTTAACTTACTTATCAATCCACTACATGGAAATGTAGGTGTAGGTGTTATGGATCCTACTGCCCAGTTGCATACCATTAACACCGTGCGTTTTGAAAATTTAGCTAACCCTTCAGAAAAACCTGTAAACATTTTAGGGACTGATAGCGCCGGAAATGTTTACGAGTGGGATCCAGGCATTTTTTCAGGAGGAAGTACCACTGATACTGATGACTGGCAGCTTAATGGTAATGCCGGTACAGACCCCAATTTTAATTTTATCGGAACCACCGATGCCAGGGATTTTGTTGCAAGAACAAACAATGTTGAAAGATTCAGGTTTACCAACTCAGCCTCGGGCAGAATAGTCGTTAACAGCGAGTTTGGTTCTAACTGGAGTAAGAATTTTTACATAGGAGGAGGTAATAATTCTGTTAATACCACGGCCTCCCCTTATGGACCTCTTGCCGCCAATACCGCAATCGGTTATGGAACTTTAGTAAATAACACTACCGGTATACTTAACACTGCCCTTGGAAGTAATGCTTTATTGGCTAACCAAACCGGAGGATACAATGTTGCTATAGGGGTCAATGCCTTATTTAGTAATAAAACAGGAAGTTATAACGTAGCTCTGGGTCAAAACGCATTGTCATTGGCAGGAACAACTTCCGGGCAGCTTAATTCGGGTAATACCGGCTTAGGATATCAATCTTTGGAAAAGGTAACAACGGGTCAGAACAATGTTGGTATCGGATATATGAGCGGTTTTAATTTAACAAGCGGCAGTAACAATATTTTAATCAATGGTGAAGCACCTTCCTTTATTAACAATCCAACAGTAACCACAGCTAGTGATGAACTTAATATTGGAGGATGGATTACAGGGAAAGGTGGAAGACTCGGGATAGGAGTAAGCCCTAATTTTCCCTTGGCAACGCTGCACACTAATGGTACACTGAGATTTCAAGGCTTAGGATCATCAACCACGAATACGAACATTTTAACCACAAACGGATCCGGTGATGTCGCAATCAGAGATATTTCCTCAATCCTTACTTCAAACGGTGCAAACATTTATAACACTAGTGATAACTTGCAGTCAAACAGAATAGTAGCTTCTAACGGAAATACTTTACGCTTTAACTTTGGCACTATAGCTTCATTATCAGCCAATGAAGTATCGATGAACCCAGGTGTTGGTGCATCAACCGCCAGCCTTTCTGTTGCTTCTAACAGAAATAACACGTCAAACTATGTAGGGACAGGACATTTCAGAATACAAAGAGCAGGTCTTACCAATACATTCCTGACCACCGGATATAACCAGGATGGACAGGGTCAGCATTATTTCTGGACACAATCATCTTATAATAGCCTTGCCGCGAGTTATATGATTAACCCAGACGGTGGAAAAGTGGCTATCGGGACTTTGAATGTCAACATGGATGCTGGTTGTCCTGATTGTGACCAATACAGGCTGTTTGTAGCTCAGGGAATCCGTACTGAAAAGGTACGTGTTGATATTGCACTTGTCAGAGGATGGTCGGATTATGTATTTGATACAGGGTATAAGCTAATGCCACTAAAGGAATTAGAAGAATACATCAATGCCAATAAGCATTTGCCTAATATCCCAACAGCAGAAGAGGTAAAAGATAAAGGAATTGATTTGGCTGAAATGGATGCAAAATTATTGGAGAAAATAGAAGAATTGACATTACACACCATTGAAATCAATAAAAAGAATGAGGCTTTGGAGAAAAACAATAAAACACAGCAAGCCCTTATTCAGAGTTTAATTGAAAGACTGGAAAAATTAGAAAACAAAGCAAAACAATAATCTAAAATTACTATCGATGAAAAGTATAAGTAATTTTTCGGGGACCAATCAAAGTCCTGTTCTTATTCTGTTTTTCTGCTTTATTTCCCTTTTTTCTGTTGCTCAAAACGATACTTCAAAGGCGAAAAAAGAACGGGATTTATTAGAATATGAAAAGAAACAACAGGATGCTGTAGCGCGTTTTGTGAAACTGGGTTATAAGCGTATCATAGAGACGCCCAATGGGGATTACAGTGAGTTAGTCGGAGAAAATGAAGTTGGGCAGCCCATGTATTTTTTAACGGGTAACAACAGTAATGTTGTGTCGGGGTTAAAGGCCAATATCCTTCATGCAGGATTTGATGGTGTAATTCTGGATGGTAACGGATTAAGAATCGGACTTTGGGAAAACGGATCACCAAGAACAGCCCATGAAATGTTCCGATTGAATATTCCACCTGCTCTTTTGCAAAGCAGAATAGAATATGCTTCCGATCAAAATTCAACTACAATTCAAAGACATGCGACACATGTTGCCGGTACTATTATTGGGAATCAATTTTCGCCCAGTCTGACTTCACCACTTAACAGCCTTGTACGCGGTGTATCTTTCAGAAGTACCATTAAAGCCTGGGACTGGTTAAATGTTCCTGCCGAGATGCAGACAGCAGCTACCACTGATAATATAAAAATTGCCAATACCAGTTTCGGACTTAATCCATTATACATGCATCCTCTGGAATTTGGCCGGTATAATTATGTAGCCAAACAATGGGATGATGTGATGTGTGCCAATAAGGAATTCCAAATTGTAAAATCTGTTGGGAATGCGCGGGATGATTTTAAGAAAAATGGTTATCCGGAATATCCACAGGTTAATCTGCTTGACGGATATGACCTGTTGGAAGGTGCCGGAACCTCAAAAAATGTATTGGTTGTCGGAGCTGTCAACCTCGAAAGTCCGGCTTTATTAACAAATGGATATTATGACGGGGCATTCAGTGAACCTTACAGCAGTTGGGGACCAACCGATGACGGAAGAATTAAGCCTGATTTGGTTACCCACGGAAAAAGCGTTTTCTCGAGCATTGAAACTCAAAATAACTCTTATGGTACTTATAGCGGTACCTCTCAAGCTGCGGCAGGGGTAGCCGGTGGCATAAATTTATTAAGCCAATATTGGAACTCTAGATTCCCAAGCGTGATGTGGTCGTCAACCATAAGAGCTTTATTGATCCATTCCATTGATGAAATTGATGACCGAGGCCCGGATTACAGAAACGGATGGGGATTGGTTAATCTTGAAAAAGCAGCTACCATTGTACAAAACAGAGGTTACAATGTTATCATCAGGGAAGATGTCATAACCAATGGTCAAACTATCCGACTGAATCTCGCAGCCACAGGGCTGGAAGATTTGGTTGTTACCCTGGCATGGACTGATCCATCGGGTGTTGTGACTACAGTAGATCCTAACATTGCTAATACATTTATCAATGAAACCAATCCAAAATTGGTCAATGATTTAGATATAAGACTGATTCGCAATAATGCAAGTGGAATTGAGGATACTACATTGACAGATCCTTTAATACCTCTGTCATCCCTGAATAGCAATAATGTTTTGTATCCATGGAAAATGAAACAACAAATTGCAGGAAATAATACGGCAGCACTAGCCTCCAGAGCCATAAGAGGAAACAATGACCGGGATAATGTCGAAAAAATTGAAGTGTATCAAAATTTCATACCTGCTACAGGTGGAATGTTCCAATTGGAAATTAAGCATAAAGGAACCATTGCAGATCCTTGTGATAATATAAATGGCCAAAAATTCTCCCTGATTGTTTCCGGTGTGAGTTTTTGTGAAGACAATCTGGTGTTTAAGCAAAATCAGGATAACGAACTGACTGATAATACAGGAACCCTAGTATTAGCCAGTACGATAAAGGGAAGCAATATTATCAGAGCAATATCTCCTTTTCAAATGGTTAATCCGGATTTTGTTGAATATCAGGCCAAGGATTTTATTGAGCTTTTGCCTCAAGCCAATAATGGCGGTACCGGAACGGAAGGTTTTACCTCAGAGTTAGGTTCTGATTTCCTTGCCCACATTGATTGTACCAGTGATATGAATGAAAGGATGGCTTTTAGTCCCCGAGAAATTGAATCAATAATCAAAGACGAAATAGTGGATGACAGGATCAATGTTGAGAAAGGAGAAATGGTGGTCTTTCCAAATCCGTTAATCAATGATATACTTCACATTCAATTTTCACTTTTGGAAAGTTCTGCCTTAACTGTTGAAGTATATGATGTTAGCGGAAAGCTGATTTTCAGTGATGACAGCCCTAAAATATATGAGGTTGGAGTGAATAAGAAAACTTTAGATTTAAATCGATTACCGAGTGGGACTTATATTTTAAAAACAAAAACAAATGATGGTTACCGTCAAATTAAGTTTATAAAAAAATAACTATTATGAAAAGAAAATTATCACTATTACTGAGCGTATGCGGTCTAAGCTATGTTTTTAGCCAAAGCCCCGGAGGAGTTTCGCAAGCAGAAATCTGGAGTAAAGTTATTAAGGATCCGTCACCGGCAACCACTTTTAGATATAAAGATCATAGTAGAAATAACAAAGCCATAACGCTTGGAGCAGGGACAACGCTTCAGCAATCCCTGTTAAATTATAACTATTCCTATACTTACAATTCAAATAGTTTTGTCTCCTTTCTGAGTAAAGTAGAAAGCATGAAAGATGCGACTGTTTTTATGGTTAGTCAGCCTCTGCCACCATCAAATCCTTCTGATCTGCAGGCTTTGATGAGTACCGCCTGGAATTCAAGTGTTCCGGTTGCTTCAGGTGCTGTGAATGAGCAGGCGTTTAGATTATCTACCGCAACATTTGATAAAAACAATCTTAACCTGCCTTATCCAACGGCTTCAGGGTCCAGACCCAATGCCAGATTGAATACTTTGGTATGGCACAATTTCAACAGTAAAAAAATTGTCAATTCCTATGGTGTAAATGGGGAAAGCGATGTTCTGGTTGGGAAGGCCTTTAACGGGGCGATTAATTTTCAGGGAGAGATTCCGGAATTCATTGTTTACAGAAAAGCATTGAATCAAAAGGAAAAATGGAGAGTAGAGAGTTATTTGGCTATAAAATATGGTATCACATTAGAGGCTGGAGTTAATTACTATAATTCAAAGAATGAAATTGTTTGGCATAAGGAAAACAATCCGCTTTTTGGTAACCGGATATTTGGTTTAGGAAAAGATTCCAACAGTGCCTTAAATCAAAAACAGGCCGTTAGTGCTCATGATGCCAATCCTTTGAAAAAGATGATTTTCTGGACAGGTGATAGCGGATTATTGGATGACAATTATGCCAATACAGCCTATATTGAAGACCAGAGTTTTCTCCTGATGGGAGACAATAATGGAGCGGAAACTCCCAATACGGTTTTGAACAATGGAATAAAAAAAATTAACAGGGTTTGGCTGACTGAAAAATTCGGTCCTTCAACTCACAATTTGGTCACCCATTTAAAATATAAAAAGGATCCTAGTGTGACCTTGCTTCCTGACGAAGCTTTTTGGTTGTTAATTGACAGGAATGCCGGCAATAATGTAGTCTCTGATTTTAATGGAGGCAATGTTGATGCTTATCAGGTTACCAGTTTTACAGGTGGTTATGCAGAATATAACGATCTTAAATGGTCAAGCCCAACAACAACTTATAATCAATTTACTTTTGGCGTTGGTCCTAAGATGGTAGTTTTTGCCACCGTTCAACCTATGGCATGTAATGGTACAATAGGAACAGTTGACTTTGTCATCAGAGGAGGACAACCCATATTTGCTGTTAATATTCATGGAACTGACAATGCTTACAATCAACAGTTTTTTCAACCCGAGAGAGATTTTTCTTTTGGATTGACTGTAGGTTCTTATGCAGTAACTGTAACAGATGCCAGCGGATATACCCAGACTACTAATTTTACAGTAACTCCTATACCTGGTATGCTGCTCGAGTTGGGGCCTACCCAAATGTTAGCCCTAGGAGATTCAGCGACGCTAAATGCAGCTGCCAATATTACAGTGCCAAATGTCAGCTATGCCTGGTATTTTACCCCAGTAGGGCAATTGCCTAACAACATTGTAATCTCAACTGATCCCTCCATTGTTGTTACTGATGGCGGGAACTATACCTGTAAAGTCCTGAACAATTCGACAGGTTGTTTCGTTGAGGATAGTGTGACTATCATTTACGATGCCGAATTGCGGCCTTCCTTTAGTCAGGTGTATCCCAATCCCACTTCGGGACATTTTACCGTAAACGTTGATTTTAACGAGATCAAAGATGTGAGTATCATCATTTATGATGTTACCGGTAAAACTTTGATAAATGAATATTTTAACGGGGAGGACCATTATCAAAAGGATTATGATCTGACTACCAGTGGAATTTACTTTGTTGCTATTTCGGCGAAAGATTATGTTACAACACACAAACTAATAATAAACTAAACAAAATATACTATGCAAAATTCTATATTTTCCCGTATTAGAAAACAACAATTCGCCCAGCAATTATTTATGGCGGTCATGACCAATTTGATGGTTCTTTCCCCGACCTTGAACTATGCTATGAATAGTGGAAAAGTACAGTATATTTCCGGTGTTGCTTCTACCTATTATAACGATGCCCTTTTTAATCAGAATCAGTTTAGAGGGTTTGATGACTTGGTCTCGAATACTTCACCTGCTGAAACAAGAACCATTGTTACCAAAACAATCCAACCTGATTTATTGGCAGCCAATGAAGAGCTTAGTGATGCTGATACCATACTTTCTCTAGAAAAGCAAGGTATCATTGGTAAAAGTGAAAACCTACCGATTGATGAATTGACTGATAATATCTTCTCTTTTGAATTGAAGAGTGATGTCAAAATGGATAAAGATGTCTATCTGGAGTATGAATTATTTGGTTTGGCCGACGGAACCCAGGCAACTAAAAGTATTAATGATCAATATGCCTTAGGCGGAAATATCATAAAAACAACCAAAGAATGGACTAAGGTAAAGGAAAGACTAAATCCGAATACCATTCAAAAAGGCAAAAACACCGTTAGGTTTACTACCTGGGAACAATCGAAGTACCAATACATGATTAGAAACCTAAAATTGGTATATGAAGAAAAAACCAAAACAGCTCCAATCGTATTCAACCAGACAGAAGCAAAATCCTATTTTGGTGCTATTGCCTTGAGTGGTTTTATAGCGGATAACAATGTCCAAAAAATAACAGTCTTAGGAAAAGAATATCCGGTTATCAATGGTGCTTTTGAAGCACTTGTTGAAGAAAAAGCACCAAATGCCAATTTAACCGTATCTTATGTTGATCCCAATGGAAAATCAATTGAAAACACCATAAAAGTGGTTCAATTGCTCGACAAACCTTCAGAATTGCACAAAGAAGCGAAGGTTATACCTTATATAAATAAAAATTTTATCAAAGGACTTCGCGATAATTTAGCTTTAGGAGGTGCCCGACTTGAGGTTGACAGCTTGAGTTTAGAAGAAAATCAAAATATTTCGATAGCCGGTTTGCGTTATGTGGATGTGCCAACATTGTCTCCGGAAATGGTGAATGTTACAGCCGATTATTCGGGATACAGAATGCTGCCACACGGGAATTTATTTACCAAAAGCCCTGCGAAAGTTCATATAAAATACGATGCTTCTAAGTTTCCAACAGGATATACTGCGAGAGATGTGAAAACTTTTTACTTTGACAGTGATCAAAAGAAATGGATGGCTTTGGAGAAAGATACTTTGCTTACAACAGCCAATGAAATCGTTTCCAAAACAGTTCATTTTACCGACTTTATCAACGGTATTGTAAAAGTGCCTGAATCTCCGGAAACCGGTAGTTTTACACCCACTTCCATCAAAGACATCAAAGCCGCTGAACCTACGACAGGCGTTGTGAGCATAGCGCCGCCAACTCCTAATAACATGGGAACTGTTAATACCAGTTTTCCAATTAAATTACCAGCAGGTAGAGCAGGTATGCAACCCACTCTTTCCGTGAATTACAGTAGCGAAGGTGGTAATGGCTGGATGGGATTAGGTTGGGATTTGTCAATCCCAGGAGTTAGTTTAGATACCCGTTGGGGAGCGCCTCGATATGATATCGCGAATGAAACCGAGATATATTCCATGGGTGGCGGTATGCTAACCTTAATGGATGGTGCTGAATACACCAATCCGCACAGAAAAGAAAGCATACCTAGATCTGCTGAGAGACGATTTTATCCAAGAATAGAGGGGGCCTATGCACTCATCGTTCGTCATGGTGACAATCCAACCAATTATTGGTGGGAAGTAACGGATAAAATGGGAAATAAGAGTTTTTATGGAGGACATGGCAGTGCGGTAGTGGATAATGCAGTCATAAGAACAGGGAATTTAACCACCGGAAACATTACCTATTGGGGATTATGCAGAACTGAAGACACCAATGGCAATTATGTAGAATATACTTATGAAAACAATTACAATATCAGTTTGTCGGGACAGCCGGGAGATGGTGGCAATGAATTTTATATCAAAGAAATAAAATATACTTTACATAACTCCATTACACAAAACAATTATTATAAAGTAGAGTTTATAAAGGATGGTGACACTTATGAAAGCAGCGTATTATATCCTTATCAGAATAGAGCTGATAAACAAGTAAATGCAAGGAATGGTGTGGTTCAAGTGACTAAAAACCTGCTTAAGGAAATTAAAGTCGGCCTATTTGACAGCAGCATAAATGATTTAAGACCAATCCGTTCTTATCGCTTCAATTATAACAACGGTCAGGAAATCTTCTTTAAAAAATTATTGAAAAGCATCGCTGAGTATGATGCCAGTGGTGATTTGTTCTATTCGAATACCATGGAGTATGAAGATAAAGGGGACGATGGGTCTACTATTTCCAATAACAATATCATTGATATGACCCTGAACGATTCTTGGAGCCATGCAAGTAATGATATTACGGGTGATCTTATTACCGGGAATGCCATTAGCAATATTTCTTCAGAATTTACCAATCATGCCAGTGCCTTGGGCTCTTCTGAAAGTGGTGGTGTAAATGGAGGACTTTATGTAGGTTTTTCAGCAAGTTGTGTCGGCGGGACCAACGGCTTTACCGCAGGAATCAATTTGGGTTTTGACTATTCAAGCGGAGGTGGCTTAGTTTCTTTTATCGATATTAACGGAGACGGGCTTAACGATAAGGTATTCCGGAAAAACGATGCACTATATTTCAGGCCGAACACAGGAACAGGTTTTGATTCGGAACTTCCAATCAACAATATTAACAACATCAGCCGAAACCGCTCTAATTCATTCAGCATTGGTGGTTCAGCAAGTTATGGTGCATTCCTTGGATATACTTACAACAAATCCAAAAGTGTTAACAGTACCTATTTCTCGGATGTGAACGGTGATGGGTTGATTGATTTAGTTGATGCTGGCAATGTGATGTTCAACCAGGCCAATAAGGATGATTATATGACTGTTGACGTAGATTTTTCCAATGAAAATGGGCGAACACCAAACCCGGTAAGCGCAGGGGAAATTACTGAAGGTATCATCGACAATATCGCTTTGGAAACCATTGAGCAGTTAGATGATGAAAACCCTCCGCATGACATTGTCAAAATGTGGACGGCACCTAAAGATGGCGACATTACGATATCTGCCTTAACAAATACAGTTGTACTTGCGCCTTTACCTCCAACTGTCCAAAATCCTTATCCTACATCAACCAATCCTTTTTTTAATGATTATGATGGTGTGGTATTGTCTATTCAAAAAGAGGATGGTTCTTCGAGTGTCATCTGGCACAAGGAAATTAATCCAACATTTTCATCAAGCCAGACAGTAAATCTCACTCCGGCTGATATGACCGTGCCTGGTTTAGTCCCTGTTAATAAAGGTGATAACATTTATTTCAGGGTTCAGGCTAAAACTGAAGGAAGTTATGATCGTGTTCATTGGAATCCACAAATATTGTATAATGACCCTACAAACGAATTGGATGCGAATGACTTGTCTTATTTTTCATCTCAGGCTTCTGAAGGATTTATTGTTTCTGCCAATACTTTGCTTGTTGTTAACCAAGCAGGACCTATCAGTTTTGGATGGAATCCGCTCTTAAATACAATACCGGCCCTTACCGGTTCGGACCACACTTATAGCGACAACATTACCTTTAAAATTGAAGAAGGACTTTTTGATGAGAGTATGGGCGTGTTTGATGTAAGCAATACTTACACAGCCACCTATGATCAGATATTAGGAGGAAATGTAGGAGTAAACGATTTTATTTCTACTACACTTTCACCATTGCCTTCCTCAACTGCTGTAGATAAAACCTGTTTTAGATTTAGTGTTATTACCAATTCGAATGTGGATTGGAAAAAAATTGACTGGCGACCAACAATTACAACCAGTAGTGGGGAGATATTATATGGTATTGTGGATTATGGGATATTCAATAACAAAATCAATTCCGATGTTACTTCAAAATTTACTATAGATCCACTACAGCCTGTTACCATAAAACCGGTTTTCAATTCTGCGGTTATTAATGCTTCTTCTACATTAGACGATGGAGCATATCCTATTAATGTTGTGGTTAAAAACAGTAATAAAAAAGTCTTAGCCACTTTAGATATGATTGTAAATAAAGGTGGAGGAAATGTTACGTTGACCGGTACAGGTATCAACGGGATTACCCTGACCAGTAATTTGACATCAACTATTTTTGTCGAATTAAATACTGCTGTATCAGAATTGGCTAATCTCGGAAGTTTAGGTACAGAACCTATTAAGGCGATAGTTACCCAGTCTACTACACCGGTTACCACTTTACCAACTTATAATATCCCAACCGGGGTTTGCAGTACCAATAACAGACTGACTGCTGTTGATTTTGATTCATTGCATGATACAGGTATCAGCTGCGCAACAAATTACTATCAAGACAGAACTACTTTATCAGTCAACCCATTCCTGCTGAAAGGAAGCAATTATATTTTAAATGTTACTTTAGACAATACCATCGTTACTGAAGGACATGCTGCGGTTTGGCTTGACTTTAACAGAAGCACGACTATTGAGGCGGGAGAATTTTTTAAATCGAATTTAGTTGACCATGAACATTCTTTTACTATTCCTATCCCAAGTGGTGTGTCTGATGGCTATGTTCTTATGAGGGTTATTGGTGGGTCTACTTTCCAATACAATCCTTCAGACCTGCATCAAACCAGTGCTTTTACGCCGGAAGGAACCGTTAGGGATTATAAAGTAAACCTAATCCCTGATTCCCAGTATTCAAAAGATATCTATTGTAAGGTAGGAAATGATGGTTTTGGACCGAATTACAGACGCTGGGGACAATTTGCTTATCATGGCGGTATAGTAGTGGCTAGAGAAAGTGTTGATACAGACGGAAGTGGAAACATTGACCCATGGGAAGTTGATAATACAGTAACTTTGAATACTTCTACTGGAGAACCTATTATCACTGCCCGATATGGCTTTACAGCCGCCGGAGTCATAATTCCTATAGACGAATCTGTACTTGAAACGGCCAATGACGATATCCAGGACTGTATTGATAATAATGCTTCAGGGCAAGCTGTAGCCGATTGCATCCAGCAAGATAACAGCCAAAATGTTTCCAATACAAGATTTATTACCCTATCGCCGGAAGGTAAAAACAGTATGTGGCATGCTACAGATGGGGTAAATGTGCAGGAAGAGTTCTTTTCCACTTCGAGATTTGGCGTTAAAAATCTGCAAACTATTTTTATTGAGATGATTCCGGTTACACCAGGAACTGTGACACAATGTACTTTCCCAACGATCAGAGGAGTTAATTTGATCAATAAAGGTGAAGGGCATTCCATTGCTGCAGGTTTTGATGCAGGAGGCGTTGGTGGCAGCGGGAACTATAGTACCAGTTTCAACTGGGCAGAATTAAATTATTTGGATTTAAATGGAGACCGATACCCGGATATCCTGACAAGGGATAAAGTGCAGTTCACGAACTTACTGGGAGCCATTGCCGAAGAAAGAACATTGAATTTTGGACGAGTAACCACAAGTACCTCAGAGAGCTGGGGTGCTACTGCCAGTGGTACTTTTGTCACTTCAAAAACCTGTGATCCTAAATATAATATTGCGTGGTCTGTGGGAAGCGTAAAACCAACGATTAAATCCCCGGACCAACCCCAGACCAAGTCATCCATTGGAATTAGTGGTTCAGTAGGTGGCGGGGCTAACAAGGAAGCCTTATTATGGCTCGACATGAATGGGGATGGATTAGTTGACCGTGTTAATGCAGAAGGGGGTTTAAAAGTGCGCTTGAATTTAGGTTATGGTTTTGGACCGGAACAGACCTGGGCATCCACAGACCTTAAAGGTAAATACAGCAATTTTGCCGGTGGAGCCGGCTTTTCTTACGGGTTCAATGCTTTCTCTGCCGGTATCACTGCGTCTTCCTCTAAAGCATATACCGAAAAGAACCTGATGGACATCAACGGTGACGGTTTGTTGGATTTGTTGACAGACTCGAGTGGGGGTAATTTTACTTATGCCCTGAACACCGGTAATGGCTTTGCAGGCAGTTATAACAATGGTGGCGCTACCAACTATATCAATCGAAACAGATCAACAGCAGAAGGGGCTAATGGTTCCTTTACCATTCCAATTTGTATTTTAGGTTTGTTCCAAATCAACATCAATCCAAAATTTGGTGGTGAGCAATCCTTAAGCAGAGATGAAATAACCATACAGGATATTAATGGGGATGGGTTTGCAGATATATTAACGGCAGGAAATGGAAATGAAAATTCGGAAACAGGAGCAGACACTGATGATGGGGAATTACATGCCCGTTTATCAAAAATTGGTAAAACCAACCTCCTTAAAAAAGTCAACACCCCAACCGGTGGTTCCTGGGAAGTGGCTTATTCCCGTGAAGGAAACATTTTTGAAATGCCTCACAGTCAATATGTATTAAGTACGATAGCTGTTTATGATGGATTTACAGCTGATAATAGTTGGGATTTTGACAGAGCATTGATTACTGTTGAATATGAAGACCCCTATTATGACCGTAGGGAAAGAGATTTTTTTGGATTTAAGAAAGTAAAAGTAGAACAGCGTGAAGGATACAACAATCATATAGATATCTATGCTGATCCTGCGACTATAACAGATTATCCAGCAGTTTACAGGTATACTACGCAAGAGTTCCACAATGACAATTACTATTTAAAAGGCGCTGTTAAAAAGGAATCCCTTTTTGCAGGAACTACATTATGGACTGAGAGCATAACCTCTTATGGAATTTATCGTCCGGGAATTGCTATAAATGGTACTGAAGCTATTGCGGCCGCCGGAACTTTTGACCCTTCCACCAGCACATTTGGGACAACTTTTAATGCAGATGCGGTTAAATATGGCAGTACTGTAGATCAAACTGCCACAATAAATGGTGGTGCAATACCAAGCAATGGTTTTGTATGTACAGATTTAGACCATTCAAGCCTTTTTGTTGCTCCATTAGCTACGATAAAACATTTTACAGAAGGAGGCTCAGGTGATAAATATATAGTTACAGCTACTGAGGCATTTGATGCTTTTGGGAATATTACGCAATACCGCGATTATGGAGAACAAAATACTGATGCTTATGTTACCAAAATCACCTATTATCCAGCATCTACTTTTGCGTCTCTTGATAATGCTGTGGGGTATCCTGAGTTTATAAGGGTTTATGAATCTAACGGAAGTACTGTGTTGAGAGAAAGAAAAGCTATTTATTATCCAACGCCAGCGACTACTGGTGGTTCAGGCGCAGGTAATACTGGTCAATTACATCAGGTAATAACGAAGCTAAATGACATTCCTCAGTATTCCACTATGAATATGGATTATGATGATTATGGTAATATGACGAAAATTGTTAGTCATGATAGCGTTGACCCAAATGTAACAGGTTCGCACTATTTCAAGCAATATACTTATGATACTGTATTAAACATGTTCCCAATTCGAATTGAAGATGCATTTGGTTATTTTTCTAAAAGTGAGTATAATTTCCTGTTTGGGATGCCTGTATATAATACTGATATGAATCAGCAATCTATGCGTACGCGTATTGATGACCGGGGACGTGCAGTAGAAATCACAGGGCCTTATGAATTATTTTTAGAAGGCATAGCCGGTGGAGCAGAACCCGCCTGGACAATACGTTTTGAGTATCAAAATGAAGTGGCGGTAGCAACAAGTGTAGCCAATTTCGCCATTGATCAGTATGGTCCAAACACGGCTGATTTTTTTAATGGTGTTATTGATGCCGAGGATCATTTTGATGCCTTATCTACCGGAGAAGCCACCAATAGTTTGCATCATGCCTTGACCCGACATTTTGATCCTGAATATAGAACAGGGACTAATGGACTGGACGTTACAACAACCAATCAAATTTTAACGGCTACCTTGGTAGATGGTTTTGGAAAACCGGTTCAGGTAAAAAAATCAATGGCTGTTTTTGATGGTACAAGTACCCCCTCTGCAACGATTGACCCTGATAATGATAATACTTTGGTATGGGTGCTTAATGGTAAAACCAAAACTGACGGTTTTAACAGGGCTATAGAAAGCTATTATTCAACCACCCAATTTGACGATTTTAGTGGGTTAACTGTACCCAATTCCGGTGTAAGTTTTGTGCCGCCTGGTGCTTTTAACTATAATCCGGATGAAGATGACACAGCCTCGCCTACAGAAGCAACCTATGATGTGTTAGATAGAAGCTTAACGAGTAAATTACCAGGGGAGACAGATGAAACTACTACTGAGTTTACGATAGATAGTGGTATTTTTTTAACTAAGGTTACCAATGAATTTGGACAGGTGCAGAAGAAACTAACTGACGCTAGAGGAAGAATAGTGAGCTCTATTCAGGAATCGGTAACAGGTAATGTTGTAACTAATTTTGAATATAATAGTATAGGGGAATTACTGAAAGTCACAGATGTAGCAGGAAATATAACAGAAACTAAGTATGATCTTGCAGGACGACGAATAGAGCTTCGTCACCCTGATAATGGTATTACTAAATTCACCTATGATTTAGCTAGTAATCTGAAAGAAAAAAGGACTTCCAATCTATTGGAGTCAGGAGGTCAAGCCATATTATATAATTATACCTATAATAGATTAGATGAGATTATTTACCCACAGTTCCCTGAGAATAATGTACATTATTATTACGGACCCTCAGGCAACTCAGATGCCTCTAATGATAATGCCGTAGGCAAATTGTGGTATCATGTTGACGCCACAGGAACCCAATATTTTAAATATGGTAAACTAGGCGAAATCACCAAAAATCGCCGTTCGGTAGTTGTACCGGGAGACCGCACCTATTGGTTTCAGACCGATTGGACCTATGATACCTGGAACAGGGTACAAACCATCCAGTATCCGGATGAAGAACTCGTGACTTATCGCTATAACCGTGGAGGAGAGCTTCATGCCATGACTTCCGAAAAAAATGGTGTAGCGGGTAAAAATATTATCAGCCAATTGGGGTATGACCGTTTTGGTCAACGTAACTATCTCCGATATGGCAATGGTACTGAAACTAGCTATAGTTATGAAGCCGAACGCAGGAGATTGGACAGAATGAAAGTACAACAATCCGGTAATTCCGTTTTAGGCGCTGGGTCTGGTGTTGTACAAAGGGAATTCATAAACAACCAATACAGTTATGATGTATTGGGCAATATTACGGCTATACATAACAATACAGTGGCAATGCCTACACCAACTCAAATTGGAGGAAGAAGCTGGCAGACCTTTACTTATGATGATTTGAACAGAATGACCACATCTGCGGGTAATTTTGTCGGCAGGAATGAAAATGGTGTTGGTTTTAATCATAGTAAATATACGCTTGCGATGAGTTATGACAGTCAGCACAATATCAAAACTAAAACACAAATACACGAGACGGCTACCAGCCCAGATCCTAGCGCTGTAGTTGGGGCATGGACCCAGGTTGAGCAAACGACTTATGGATTGGATTACCAGGAATATAACACTGCTGGCTATAGCGTTTCAACTTATGACTATGAGCAACCTCATGCCCCACGTAAAATTGTAGAGCAACCGGTATTACCTGGCTGCTGTGATGGGGCCAATGATCCAAGGGTTAAAACAAAAAGCTATGAGTATGACTATAACGGAAATCAAACCAAAGTCACTGAAAAGATTTGTACAGCGCCTGAGGCAGATATTATAAGAGAAAATCTTTGGGATGAGGAAAACCGTCTTCGCGCCATTGATTTAAATCCTGAGGCAACAACGGTTCATCCTATTGGCATATACACTTATGATGCCGGTGGCGAACGAATCATTAAGCAAAATTCATCGAGCGTTGCGGTTTATGAAAATGCAGAGCAGGTTGGAACTGTCATTCAGTCTGACTTTATGCTTTATCCAAGTGGCATGCTGGTAGCACGACCGGCAACAGATAATTCAGGAGTTTTAAGCTATACCAAGCATTATTTTGCCGGTTCCCAAAGGGTCAGCAGTAAAATAGGAACTACCACTAATTTAGGTCGCTTCCTTGATGAGTGGGCTTTGCAGGAGAATAGCTCTGGTGGCGCCCCTATCAATTTAGTCGGGACGAGTCATGATCAGTTGACTCTGGCCGAAACAGGAGTCACCCATGTGTATACTGCTTTTGAGATTACGCCAACACCAATCTTTGCCTCTAATACGGCTTTTATAACAGTGCCTAGCTTTGAGGGAACCGATGAAGAAAATGAGCAGTTCTTTTTTCACCCGGATCATTTGGGAAGTTCCAATTATATTACTAATTTTGTTGGAGAGGTAAGCCAGCATATGGAGTATTTTGCCTTTGGTGAAAGCTTTGTAGAAGAGCATATGAATAGTCACAATTCACCCTATAAATTTAATGGAAAGGAATTGGATGAAGAAAGCGGTTTGTATTATTATGGAGCCAGATATTATGATCCAAAGATAAGTATATGGGCAAGTGTAGATCCTTTAGTTTATGATGATACTTTTTGGACAGGCAATCATAATGGCGGCTTTTTTAACCCATTTAACCATGGTTCTTATATGTATTGTTATCAAAATCCGGTTAGATTAATTGATCCGAATGGAAAGCAAGTTGATGTAATAGATGATGGAGTCGCAGGAGGGACAAATGTAGTAAACGATATCAATGCTGATGTATCAAGACCAGCTATGGGTTCTATAAATGGGGTTGTCTTGCATAGAACAGTAAGTTCCTCAGCCACTAGTGCAATAAATTCTGCTAAAGCAAATAAAGGGAAAGCCGGTTTTCATATAGTTATTGATACTAATGGAGAGACAACACAATTAGTTAATTTTAATAATAGAGCTAATCATGTCGGAAAACAAAAAGGGGAAATAGGGAATTTTAACTCTATTGGGATTGAGGTTGTTGGTAATTACAATAGTACTACTGAAACATGGGATGCTTTAACAGAAGAACAAATTGAGGCTACTGCTATGGCAGTATTTACTATAATGACCGAGTATAACTTAACAATGGAGGATATATATCCTCATGAGGATGTATCATGGAAAACTGCTGGTGAAGGGCAAACAGTTATAGACGCTATACATGATAGATTAGATGAATTAGTTAATCCTCCTCCTCCTCCAACGACTGAAAAAAATAATGATATACAAATTAAAGAAAGAATTCCTGAGACAAAAAAAGACGGAATTATTAGAGACTTATTTGATATGCAAAAAAAACTTGAAAGAGGACTGAAACTAATGTTAAAAAGATAATGAATAAATTTATAGTGACCATATTATTTATATTTTTTTCTTTTAACTGTATAAATAGTTCTTCAGTCAATGATGAAATTGAATTTATCACTAGACCTCAAAAAAAAATTAAAGGTGATAAGGATAATTTAGGATGCGAAGATTGGATTTTAAATGAAAAAGATATTAAAAAACTATTTAAAGCCATGAAGAAAGTAAGTCCTTCTGAAAGACATTTATTCTGTTATGAGTATCCATGCTTTTATGAAGCAGAGATAAAATTTAAAGATAAAAAATATAAAATGATTGTAAATTCTGCATCATATATAGAACTAAGCAATAAAGACGAAACTTTAAATTTTATTTTAGAAACTAGTAATAAGAAATTTTTAATTCCTTGTAATTGTTGTGAATGAATATTGTTTCATGACAAGCAAATAGCTACGTTGCATACTGACTAAAATAAAAAAACCGATTAGTTTACTGATCGGTTTTTTGCTAAGTAAGATTATATCATTCTACCGTGATTCCTTATCCAAATAATCATACTATCATGAAATTCAAAATTTTTAGTTTATTCATTGTTTTACTGTTCTTTTCCTGCAAACAGGAACAACAGGATCATGGAATTTCGATTGAAGTGGCCGAGCAGCAGGAAAGAATGTTAAAGGAGCGAAAATGCCAACCTTATTATGAAGTTGTTGCAGATTCGGGCCGTTCGCAAATTGACAGTATCCATTTTGCAAAAATGAATTCTTTTATCTATTTAAAGACCAATAAATGTGAAGATACAAAATCCATACGGCTGACTAATATCATTGAAAGCAGTTCAAAAAATAAAAAGAGGGTTATTGTATGGTTTGATAATACGAACGACAGCATAATTTATTGTAATGCGAAAGATAAGATTGTTCATTTTAAACATGACGGTTATTCTTTTCAAGTCAAGGAAGATACTATCATTGTTAATCAATAATGAAGTAATGCTGCTAAGCAGCACAATACAATTTAATAGCCTTCTAGGTAAAAATAAGTCAATTTTTTAGCCCAATTCATTATACCGATAAAGATAAGGTAATATTTGAAAACTGGCAATTGGAGTTGAATTGCAATAAAAACGGATTAGTTTCAAATTTTGCGATGGTCAAAAAGTGTATTTCTTTGAATTAAACCATTAAATCAATTCTATACGAGTTAAAAACTGTATATATTTGTTAACTTTGTATTATCCTAACGCCACCAAACGTTTAATTAAAGACCAAATTAACTATGAAAAAAATTTTGAAGTCTGTTTTTGCTTTGGCCATTATAGGCTTAGTACTGTCTTCCTGTGAAAATGATTCAGACAGTCAAAAACTGTCCAAAAACTCAACACTGACCCAGTTGTTGATGAGGGTAACACACAATGGCAATACGCCAACGGGTAAATCTGAGGATGACGATGATATGCCTTGTTTTGTAGTAGATCTTCCGGTGAGTTTAGTAGTCGATGGACAAACGGTTACTATAACTACGATGGATGAGTATGCGACCGTTCAAAACGCCTTACACCATGCCGGTGATTCGGATGACGATGATGACGATGATGATGACAGCGATGACGATGAGGTTCATGCGACTTTTGTTTTCCCAATCAGCATCACTTTTGCTGACGGAACCACACAGCTTATTGCAACCGAGGAAGAGTTGGATGTTGCCGTGCACTCTTGCGGCGATGATGCTGATGATATCGAATGTTTGGATTTGCATTATCCTTTAACCCTTACTTTCACCGATGCCAATAATGTAAGCACTGTGGTTACTTTGAATAACGATGATGAAACCTATACTTTCCTGGCTACTTTAGGTGGTTCAGAAACCGTGGTAATCAATTATCCTTTAACCATCACCGATGCCAATGGCGAAACGGAAGTGGTCAACAGTAACGAGGAACTAACAGATGAAATTCAGCAGGCTGATGATGACTGTGGTAACGATGATGGTGATGATGACCAGGGCGAAGACGATAAAAGATAAACTGTAAAAATTTAAAAATGGAAAAACCGATTAGGAGACTAATCGGTTTTTTTTGTGGAGATAAGAGGAAATTAAAATCCGAAGATTTTCTCCAATGCTATAATGTGTTTTCCATTTTGCAAAGTTTTAGCTGCTTTAGCCAGTTTTTCCGCAAGTAGGGAAGTGGGCATCGGTTTAAATTTTCGAATCAAACCCAATCCATTCAGAAATTTTAATATACCGGCGCTTATTTTTTCACCAAATCGATTGGTCTCTTTGCGAAGCAATAATCCGGGTCTGAAAATGATATAGGAATCGAATGCCAATTGGTCAATCCATTCTTCCAATTCGCCTTTTATTTTAGAATAAAACACATTGCTTGTCATTGACGCTCCGTAGGCGGAGAGTAAAACTACTTTCGGAACACCATTGGCTTTAGCCAACTCCGCAAATTTAGCTGGAATATCATAGTCGATATGCCGCTGATTTTCTTTGGAACCGGCTACTTTCAGAGTGGTTCCCAAACAGGAAAACAAAACCTCACCTTTGATAAATGTTGAGACTTCTTCCAAATGATCAAAATCAGTAAGTACTTCTGTCAATTTAGGATGCTTTATTCCGCTGTGACGACGCACAAATATGACAACCTCAGTAAATGTAAAATCTTGTAACAGCACATTTACAAGGTCTTTTCCGGTAGCGCCTGTGGCTCCAATGATGAGTGCTTTCATATTTTAGTGTTTAAATGACCAACCAGTTAAAAATATGATTTATTTTTTGATTTTTAAGATTGAAGGTGGAGAAAGAAACCCTTATCTCCACCATTTAATCTTATTTTAGAATTATTTTTTGATTAACCAGTTTTCCACCGCTCTTGAAAAATCGGCTACGTCTATTGGATGTCTGCTGGTAATGATGTTTCCATCAGTCACAACAGGTGCTTCTATTACAGTACCACCAGCATTTTTTAAATCCACCTGGATGTTCCAGTATCCGGTTAGTTTTCTGCCTTTCAAAATGTCTGCTGAAGCCAATACCACCGGAGCATGACAGATGGCTGCGATTAGTTTTCCCGATTTGTTGAAATCCTGAATAAATTTGATCACATCTTTATCATTGCGCAAATTGTCCGGATTCCAGGCACCACCCGGAATAAACACCGCATCATAATCGCTTACCTTAATCTGGTCTGCGGTTTTATCAAATTTAATCCAGCCTACAGGTTGTAAATATTGTATGGCCATAACATGTGTTTTTGACATTTCAGGATATACCAATCCATATCTTTCAGGTGCCGGAACGAATTTTGGAGCAACAATATCTACTTGTGCACCCAGTTCTCTAAAGTACCATACCGGACCGGTTAATTCAATTTCCTCAAAACCATCGGCTACGATTACCGCAATTTTTTTGCCTTTGAGTGCGGTTTTGTTTTTTACAGGGTTGAAGAAGAAATCTCTCAAGGCTTCATTGCCCGGAGCATTTAATAATTGGGTTACCGGCATATTTATTACAGCCGTTTGAGTAGATAATTTGTTGGCAATTTCCAGTTGGTTTACATTTAGTGCATTCATTTGTTTAGTTTTTACGGTTACTTGTGAGTTTACATTCGATGAGGCAACTATACTGATGATAACTGCCATTATGATTTGTTTTATTGTTTTCATTTTCTAAATTTTTAATTGTTAGTAATTAATTTCGTTTGAATTATTCTCTTGTGAGTGGAGCAAATTCGATAAGTCGGTGAACGCTGTCCTGAAATGGTGGGTTTTTGATACTGGTATTCAGAAAGTCAATTACCGGTTGAATAGGAGGAAAGTTCAAATGATACTGAAAGGCCTCATTGTTTCTGAATTTTTCAAAAGTCACAAATTGGGTTTCATCTTCTTCAAGCTCCGATAACTGATACGTCACGACGCCCGGTTCACTTCTAAATTGAGGCATAGCAACATGATAAACATCTTTGAAGTTGGCCTGGGTTCCGACTTTAGCATCTACAAAAAGCATTATGGTAAGCTGGTCTTCGTTTGCTTTTGTCGTTCTGCGCCATGCTTGTTTTGAAATGGGTTCCAAATCTTTAACACCAATCGTTTTGGTAGGTTTTGCTAATGCTGTTTTCGCCAAATCGTTTACTACTTTTGGTTTTAAATGATTACTGATTTTATCCAATTCTTTTTGGTTATTCCATCGTTCAATTACCCAGAGCACATTTGGTTTGTCCTGTTCGAAATAAGCTTCAGCCATGATATTATTGTCATTTGAAACGGCATAATGAACATAGTCATCAATCGCTTTTTTAAAGGATTCCAAATAATCTTGCTTTACCTCATAGCGAGTCAATTTTGCTGCGACTTCCTGATGTTTTAAGGCTTCCAGAACAGCTTCGCCCACTGCTTTGGCAGATTGCGGATTTTGCCCGGTGACTACTCTTTGATCGGTAACAACATGGGATTGCCACAAACCTGATTTTTCAAAAATGGCTCCGCGTTCAATCAATTTTGACTCTAGTAAAAAAGGAACAACCTTGTCCAGTTTTACCGCCACTTCTTCTTCGTTGGTAAAAGCATTTATTTTTTTACCTTCAACCAAAAACTTCCCATCAGAAAGTTGGATATTCACCAAGCCAGCCGGACCGTGACACACCGCGCTTACAATACCGCCATTCTCATAAATTTTAGCGGCTATTGATGCTAGTGGTTTGTTATCTGCAAAATCCCACATGGTGCCATGACCACCGGCATAATGAATAGCCGCATAATCATTTGGGTTGATGTCAGAAGGTTTCAGCGTGTTTTCCACTTTATTTCTATAGGTGGCATCGTTCCAAAACTTTTTATTAACCGGATCACCAAGATTAAATCCGTCGACCGGCGCTTTTCCGCCTTTCGGACTCACGAAATCTATTTCATATCCCGCATCCACCAATACTTCCCATGGATGGGCTGCTTCTGATAAGTAGAACCCGGTTTTTTCACCGGTAGTTCCTTTTTCGTCGTGGCTTGTTACCACAAATAGAATTTTCTTTTTCATTTTACCTGAATTTTGTGCGTTAGCATAAAAACTGAATACTAAGAGAAATGACGTCAAAACGGGTACTGTTTTTCGCTGGATTGACAAGAGTGTTTTTGCTATCATAACTTTCATTTTTATGGGTTATTAATTTTATAAGAAGTACTTCTTAATTGATAAAGCAAATTTACCGCTGCAGGCAGCCTTGGGACAAGGAAGCAAATCACTAAAAAAGTGTGATTTAAATCACTTGAGGCGATGGATGCTGTTTTGCCCCAAGAACTTTACGCAAGCTTATTTCCCTATTTTCAACAACAGCTTTGATACTTCATGCGGTTGCGACAGGAATGGAGAATGGCTGGTATTCACCGAATACACCGTCGTAATTCCGGCACTGGCAATCATCTGGTCTTGAAGTCCCGGAGAAATCACGATATCCTGTAGTGTTTTGATATACACCTTTGCTACAGCACCAAAGTTTTCATTAGTCAACGTCACCGGAGTGGTAAACGGAATAGCTGGCTCAGGTCTGTAATTGGCAACTACTTTTTCTTTATCGGCTGCTGTACCATCATTAATAAAGAGATAAGTCAGGTTTTCAGCATTCACGTTAAGCGTCAGATGATCGGCTGAAGGAATCAAGGATGGGCCTAATTGTGACTCAGGATCTGAAATATTCACCAATGCCTGTCCCGAAGTAGGAACAAATGCTCCGATATAGACCAGCTTACTGATTTTGGCAGGGATGCTTTCAGCGACAGCCGTTACTACCATTCCGCCCATACTGTGTCCTACCAGGATAACCTGACCTTCTGTTTTCGAAATGGCGTCGATTACTTTATCTCTGTAAACATCAAGCGTCAGGGTGTGTGTAGGTGTCATATCGTCTCCGTGACCCGGAAGTTCTACGACAATTACCTCATTGCCTTTTTTGATTAAATCAGAACTTACCAAGTCCCAAACGTAAGGTGCTTGCCATGCCCCATGAACCAGGACATAAGTTTGTTTTTTTGCTGTGGTGTTGTCATCATTTTTAGAACACGAAGCAAAAGTGGTTACTGCAAAGGCTGCTGAAAGCAGCATTGAAATTGTTGTTTTCATTTTTTTTTAAATTTTAATGGTATTGCCTACTTTTTGTACGGTGTTCGGCTTGTCCGTTTTTATTAAATTTCTTATTAGAGATTATTTTCCGGTGCAGGAATATCAAACCCATTCAAAATCATAGCGATGAAACTATAGCCGCCAATTAAGAAATAGAGTTCAGCCACACCATCTTTCCCTAGTAACTGCAATGCCTGTTTATAAGTTGAATCGGGAATGATGCGTCCTTTGACTAAGGCATAGGCAATATCATAGGTGATGGTTTCGACTTCATTTAAGCCGTTGGGATGACCACCGGCGGCCAACGTTGCGATTATATTTGGCGGAATTCCAAATGCCTCAGCCATAATCTCATGAGCATAGAGTTCGAAACGGGCTCCAAATGAGCCACCCACAGTCAGTATGGCAATCTCACGCAGTGATTTTAGTAAGGTGGCATGATGGTCTAAGGTTCTTATAAAACTCAAAGCCGGTATACCAAATTGTGGGTAATGAAGCATCGGAATGAATGGCCCTAATAAGGCGCCTTGAGCATCTGTCATTTTTACCTGACCCTGACTGTTGCCAATGAGTTTGGCAATCTCGTCATGAACATAACGAACGTGAGGGCTTAGGGATTTCGGAGGTAAGGGTTTTATACGCATGATTTCTATTTTTTTTGGGATTAAAAGTTTCCTGTAAATTGGCCGTCAATAAGCACAAAAGCCATTCGGCAAATATTCCCTGAACGATTAGCCCAGGCATGGTTGGTGCCATTTTGAATGATGATATCCCCTGCTTTGATAGTGGTTTCGCCGCGATCGAGTATCATCGTGATTTCTCCTTCGAGTACTATCCCGTAATCCACGGTTTGGGTACGGTGCATCAAAGGGTGAGGTGCACCGGCAACAGCGGTTGAAGCTTTCTCACCACCCATCAATTTGAATTTGGCCGCGGCATCTGCTTCGGTCAGTTTTCTTATTTCCTCGCCTTCAGGTGGAAATTCTATGACTCTTAGGCGGGTTCCGTTTTTTGGCGGAGCCAATACCAAACTGTTTTCTACACTATCATCCGGTTGAGGGTGAATCAAAGCCGGAGTTTCCAAAGTGTGCCACACTTCAAAGAAAGTTGGGCCGCCCGGACCGCCTACAAGTTGAGAAAGTACTGGCGGTGCATCTGAAATGATGATGGCTTGGCCTGTAGCATCATGACCGGTCACGACGCGTCTGAATGTTTTAAGTTGCTGGTTCATAATCTTTAATTTTAATTGTTGTTGTATGTTATTTAAGTTGTTGACCTAATTTTTCTACTTTTCGAAGCCATTTTTTGCGTAGTTCGTCAGTTGATTTTCTCATAAATCCAAAAGTGGAAAATCGGATAGGGTCGAAGCCCACATAACCGAACACTATATTTTTAAGGATTTGGTATTGAGAAGCACGATAGATGAGATAGAACCACCATTTTGGCGTGTCCATCGTTACCATAAGTCGGATGCTTTTTCCGGTGAGTAGTTTTTCCGGAAATATTTTTCCTGAATGGTGTTTGAAGGCAAAGCCGGGTAAAAAGATTCGGTCGATAAAACCTTTGGTAATGGCAGGCATAAAGCCCCACCAGTTTGGATAAGCCATAACAATATGGTCAGCCCACAAAATATGTTTTTGTGCAGTGATTAGATCATCTTCAAGCGTGAGGGTTTCGCCGGTTGTATAACCAGAGGATAAGTTTACATCAAAATCCAGTCTGGAAACATAGAGGATTTTGCATTGAGCTCCCGAACGTTCTGCCCCTTTTTGATAGGCTTCTAACAAGGCATTGCAAAACGAGTTTTCGGAAGGATGCCCAAGGATAAGTAAGATATTTGTTTTCATTGCAAGGTGTATTAATATTACACTGCAAAGATTTTAAATATCCCAAAGGCGTTCCTGACACAAATGTGTCAAAAGATTATTGGTGTGCTAATTTGTGTCGAATACGGGTAAGGGTTTGTCTTTCGATGCCAAGGTAACTGCAAAGATGGGAGATAGAGATGCGGTTGAATAAGCCCGGTTGCTTTTTGATAAAATCAAGATAACGCTCTTCAGCCGTCTGAAAAATAAAGCTTTCAATACGAGCTTGTTGTCGGTATAAAATTTCACCGGCAATTAGTCTTCCATATCTTTCAAAATTGGGAGATTGTTGGTAATTCCAATTCATGCCTTCAAGGGTGAGACAAACCAGTGTGGTGTCTTCTAAGCATTGAATAGCATATTTGCTGGGTTGTTGCTTTACAAAGGAGGAGAAATGAGTGGCATATTCTCCTTCCGGATAGAAGCCGACGGTTATTTCATCTCCTTTTTCGTCTATATAAAAAGACCGAACCAGTCCTTTGGTAATAAAACCAATGGCATTTTGGACTTTGCCCGATTCTAAAAAGAAATCTTTCTTCTTCAATGTTTGAAAAGTGAGTTGGGATGCAAACTGGGAGAGTTCAAAATCAGTAAGGTTCGGACATAAGGCCCTAACAGATTCCAGATATATTTTTTCCTCAGCCTCCATTTTCTATATTCTATTTGTCATGATGTAATCGACTTAATGTTTCCCTGCTCACGCCAAGATATTCTGCAATTAATTTTTTAGAAATCTTTTGCAATAAGCTGGGATATAATTTGGCAAACGCTTCATAGCGTTGTTGCGGGCTGCTCGAAAGCAGCATTCTTATTCTTTTTTGCAGCGCCATATAACCATGGGTCAACTTCATTCTGAAAAAGTGCTCCATCTTATGAAGCTCTGCCGCCATTTGCTCTCTTGCATGCAGGGTCAAGCAGTAAACATCTCCTTCCTCCAGGCATTCGATATACATATCGGTTTTTTGTTGTCTGAAAAAGGCATTATAATCCGTCATCCACCAGTTTTCCTGCGCAAACTGAACAATGTATTCCTTCCCTTGAGGGTCTAAATAATACACTTTATAGATACCCGATACCACAAAGTAGTCATATGGGACCTCGTCACCTTCATGAAGTAGAAACTGGTGTTTGCGAACCCTTTTCGTCGTAAAAAAAGATTCAACATACGCAAACTCCTCATCACTGATGGGTGTAATGGCTTCAATATGGCGGCGTAAGGAATCCATATGCGTATTTGTTCTTATACAAAAATATAAAAAAAACTTTAGGGGAGATTCTCCATTTAGCTTCGCTCTGTTCTCCCTTTGGGCTCAAGTCCTTCGGCAGTCGGCTTCGCTTCGTGTCATTGCGTCGTAACACTTGAACTGAGTTAGTATAATGAACTGTCCCGTGATTACTTTGAATAACGATGATGACCAGGGCGAAGACGATAAAAGATAAACTGTGAAAATATAAAAATGCAAAACCCGATTAGGAAACTAATCGGGTTTGCTTTTTTACTAGTTGTTTAAAATAGAAGTAGTGGAAGCTTTTAAACGTTTTCAAACCGTCACTTCGAGTGATTTTAAAAGTAATAACGCCAGGAGTTCTTAGTTTTAAAATAATATCTAGAAGCTTTAGATATTCCTAACTAAGCAGCTCAAGCAGGATATTGTTGTACTTATTAATATTGATTAACCTTAAGTTCAAATCAATTTGAGTGTTTTTGCTATCTTTTTTAAGATACGAAATCATTAGGTACAAAACTTCAATTAACTTCTCAAGGTCATAATCCAGTATTCGTTTGATTTTATATTTTTGGGTTTGTTCGGGGGTTACTTTTTTTCTGGAAATAGCGGTATAGGGTATTTCATAACGAACGGCAGCCGTGAGTTCTTCAACATCCAACATTTTAATAATTTCGATTCTTCGGGCTGTATCAATTGGAGCGGCGTTTTGGATATCTGTTAATAGCTTTTGGTTTAGTTTTAACTCTGCTTTTAGCGCACGTTTTAAAGCCGCTGCCTTAGTAGCAAGCGTGGCACTGTCTTTGGCGACGTCGTATATTTCTTTGATGACACTCATGAATTTTTGATTGATATTATCTAAGCGAGATAGTTTTGAAGGTAAATGTAGTAAATTGACACTAATAGTCTAAAACATCTCAGACCATTTTTGCATTGATTTCTTTTCATCATTCCAGCTTACTTGGTGACATATCATACTAAGCCAGGAAAATTAATAGCCTCAAATCATCAGTCGAGAGTTTAAAAAAATTGTTTGTGATGAGAAACAGTAAATAACTTTAAAAGATGCATCTAAACAACATTGGGGAACTTTAATAATTCTTAAAAAATGTAAACTGGTATATGTTTATTAGTAATAAGTAGTTAGTTTGACTATCAATCATATTAATAGACATGGCAATACTGTTGAAATAAGCAACAAAAAATCACAACAAAAATTGGAGAAGCCATTAGAGATGGCAAATGCCTCAGCGCACACTGCAAAAACAAGGTGAGGAAACCCCTTTTTGTTTATTAATTCAAGATTTTAATTGTTATCAATTGATGAATGTCTTCAACCATTGATTTATCCTTAATGTCAATTCGTATGCCTCTTCCTTCAGCGTATGCTTTTGCGGCTCTTAGTTCATTTTTTATAGTTTCAGAAATTGTGCTTTCCAGAATCTGATCTGTTGCTTTTTGTCCAAAAACGAAGGCTGTTTTGAAATATCCATCTCTTGGAAGTAAATAAATCAAAACCCTCTTTTTGTCTTTTATACGGAAACTCCACCCAAATTTTTCACCGGAAAAATTCCATTCCTGAGTTGCACCAGGATAACTTTGTATCGTAAAATCAACGAAGTCTTCCCAGATTTCAAAGTTTTCCCCTAAAGCTTCCTTTAAACTTTCATTTGTTGGCGTTATATTTTTGTCAGTAAAAACACTTTTCATTTTGAAACGGTTAGCAGTCAGAAAAGCAAAAGTATTCTAATTATTTATTAAAAATGATGGTGGTCACTTTTAAATTTTATCTGGATGATGCTTATCATTTTCCATGAATATTACGGTCATGATATTTGCCACAGGTAAATGAGCAAATATGACAAGCAATCAATGTTTTCATTGTGGACTGGAAGTAACACCCAAAGACACCCTTTTTTTTGATGATAAGGCTTTTTGCTGCAGAGGATGCAAAACAGTTTATGAAATCTTCAATGCCAACGGACTTTGTTCGTATTACGATTTTGAAAATTCTCCCGGCGCTATTCCCATTTCCGATAACCAAAAGTATGACTTTCTTGAGAATCAGAAAATTGTTGACAGGCTTTTGGAATTTAATGAAAACGGAACGCAGATTGTTTCCCTAAACGTACCGCACATCCATTGCAGTTCGTGTATCTGGATTCTGGAAAACCTGCGAAAGCTGAAACCGGAAATTGTTTTCTCACAAGTTAATTTTCATCAAAAGAAGGTACGTATCAATTATAATTCTGATAACTTCTCATTAAAGGATGTAGTAAACCTTTTGTCAACCATTGGCTATGAACCTTATATCAGCCTCGATGATTATGGCAATACCAAAAATCAAAAGGACCGAAGCCTAACTTACAAATTAGGAGTAGCCTTTTTTTGCTTTGGGAATATCATGCTGCTGTCATTTCCTGAATATTTTGAGCATAAGGAATTCTGGCTCGACCAATACAAAGGATTCTTCCGTTGGCTCATCCTCGCACTGTCTATTCCAAGTTTTTTGTACTCGGCCAGCGGCTACTATATTGCCGCATGGAACAACCTCAGGGCTAAAATCCTGAGCATTGAAATCCCAATCGCGTTGGGCATTATTGTAATGTTTGTGCGCAGTTTTATTGATATACTGCTCGACCGTGGCCCGGGTTTTTTTGACAGCATGACGGGTTTGGTGTTTTTTATGCTGCTCGGAAGAGCCTTCCAGCTTAAAACTTATGAATTCTTAAACTTTGAAAGGGATTTCAAATCCTATTTCCCGATTGCTGTCACGCGCCTTACAGCCAATGATAATGAGGAAAATATTCCGGTTTATGAAATAAATAAAGGCGACCGCATTTTGATCAGGAACCATGAGATTGTCCCAACAGACGGTATATTGATATCAAAAAATGCAGCCATAGATTACAGCTTTGTTACCGGGGAAGCCATTCCGGTGTCGAAAAGCTCTGGAGATAAAATCTTTGCCGGCGGAAGGCTTGCCGGAGCTGTTATTGAAATGGAAGTTTTGAAACCCGTGTCTCAAAGCTATCTGACCCAATTGTGGGGCAATGCCGCTTTTCAGAAAAATGAAGGTATCGGCTTTGAGAATATAACAAACCGCATCAGTCGTTATTTTACACCGTTATTGCTATTGATAGCTTTTGGCGGGTTTGGCTATTGGATTTTTATTGATGTCAATATTGCGTTTAATGTATTTACCGCAGTTTTGATAGTGGCCTGTCCTTGTGCTCTGGCATTAACAGCACCTTTTACACTTGGGAATGTTTTGCGGATATTGGGGAGAAAGAAATTCTACCTTAAGAATACCATCGCCATTGAACAATTGGCTAAAGTGGATACCATTGTTTTTGATAAAACCGGAACCATTACAACCAATAAGAAATCGAATATAAGCTACCAGGGCAAATCGCTTTCTCAGGATGAAATGCTGCTTCTCAAAAATATACTCCGGGGATCAAACCATCCGCTAAGCCGGATGCTGTACGATTACTTGCCGGATTCGCCAAAAATAGGGATTACCGGTTTTGAAGAGTTAACCGGAAGGGGAATCAAAGCGAGCCTGGCAGGTAGTAATATCTCCATCGGATCGGCAGCCTTTTTAGGGGTTGATGAGGAAAATGCTGTTCAGCAAACCGCCGTCCATATTAAGATAAATGAGGTTTACTACGGAAAATATGTTTTCCACAACCAGTACAGGGAAAGTTTAGGCGAATTATTCAAAAATCTTAACGAACAATATCAAATCAAAGTCTTATCAGGGGATAATGAAGGGGAACGTGAAATTCTGGAAAACCTTCTGCCGAAAGGAGTCGAAATGGTTTTTAATCAAAATCCGGAACAAAAACTGACTTTCATCAGCAAACTCCAACAGCAAGGACATAATGTAATGATGGTTGGCGATGGATTGAATGACGCCGGCGCTTTAAAACAAAGCAACGTTGGAATTGCTATTTCAGAGAATGTCAATATTTTTTCCCCGGCTTGTGATGCCATACTCGATGCCGGTGAATTCGAAAAACTGCATCGTTTTATGAGAATGTCCAAAAAAGCCATCCATGTTATCAGGCTTAGTTTTGGACTCTCCTTACTCTACAATGTTGTTGGTTTGGCCTTTGCGGTAACGGGAAACTTATTGCCAATAGTGGCAGCGATTATCATGCCTTTGAGCACCATCACCATTATCAGTTTTGTGACATTGGTCAGTAATTTTTATGCCCGTAGGCTAAAAATAACGACGGTCAGCAAAAAGAGTGATGAACGTCATATTTTATCCGACAACACGGGATTAATTTTGAACCATAAAATCACCACATGAGTGTCATCTATCTTCTAATCTGCATCAGTATCATTATCGCCATATTCTTTTTTACCGCCTTTATCAAAGCCGTAAAGAGCGGGCAGTATGATGATAATTATACGCCTTCCGTGCGCATGCTTTTTGACGATGAGCTAAAAGCAAAAAAATAAAAATCAATACAAACCAAAATAGAAAAACCAGATTAATTATGGAAATGCAACAGTTTTATTATGACAACAAAATTGTAAAAAAGTTCCTTTATGCCACTATTGTTTTTGGCGTTGTAGGTATGGCTGTCGGGCTTTTGCTCGCCTTCTTTTTTCTTTTTCCCAACCTCACAGATGGGATTTCATGGCTTAGTTTCGGAAGGCTACGTCCATTACACACCAATGCCGTAATTTTTGCCTTTGTGGGTAACGCCATGTTTGCCGGAATTTATTATTCCCTTCAGCGACTTCTTAAAACAAGGATGTTTAGCAACTTCCTCAGCAATGTCCATTTTTGGGGGTGGCAATTGATTATAGTGGCAGCAGCAATTTCTTTGCCTTTGGGTTATACTTCTTCAAAGGAGTATGCCGAACTGGAATGGCCAATTGATATTGCCATTGCCTTAATCTGGGTTGTTTTCGGAATTAATATGATTGGAACTATTCTCCGAAGAAGAGAGCGCCATTTATATGTGGCGATTTGGTTCTACTTAGCCACTTTTGTTACGGTAGCTGTATTGCACATTTTCAACAGTATTGAATTGCCTGTATCGTTAACGAAAAGTTACTCTGTGTATGCAGGTGTTCAGGATGCTTTAGTGCAATGGTGGTATGGCCATAATGCTGTTGCATTTTTCCTTACTACGCCGTTCCTTGGGTTGATGTATTATTTTGTGCCAAAGGCTGCCAACAGACCTGTTTATTCCTATCGATTGTCCATAGTACACTTTTGGTCACTTATTTTTATCTATATCTGGGCAGGACCTCACCACTTATTGTATTCCGCATTACCCAATTGGGCACAAAACCTAGGGGTTGTCTTTTCAATCATGCTGATTGCGCCATCATGGGGTGGTATGATTAACGGGTTACTGACTTTACGTGGCGTTTGGGATAAGGTGCGTGTAGAACCGGTACTTAAATTTTTTGTGGTAGCCATTACAGGCTATGGTATGGCCACTTTTGAAGGGCCAATGCTATCGCTAAAAAATGTTAACGCGATTGCCCATTTTACGGATTGGATCATTGCCCACGTACACGTTGGTGCTCTCGCCTGGAATGGCTTTTTGGCCTTCGGTATGATTTACTGGCTGATTCCAAGAATGACTAAAGGACCATTATTTTCAAACAAACTCGCTAATTGGCATTTCTGGCTGGGAACCCTGGGAATTATTTTATATGCGCTTCCGATGTATGTTGCCGGATTTGTTCAGGCTTCTATGTGGAAACAATTCAATCCTGACGGGACATTAACTTATGGTAATTTCCTTGAAACGGTAAACCAAATTATGCCTATGTACTGGATGCGTGCCATTGGAGGAACAATGTATATCATCGGAATGTTTATACTAGTATACAACATCATTCGTACGGTAAAAGCGAATGCTGTTATAAGTGATGAATTAGCTGAAGCTCCAGAACTGGAAAGAGTAAGTAACGCAAGGGTTAAGGGTGAAAAATTCCATCCATGGCTGGAAAGAAGACCGATACAATTAACAATATTAGCGACTGTCGCTATCCTGATAGGGGGTATCATCCAGATAGTTCCAACCATAATGGTAAAATCCAATATTCCAACTATTGCAAGCGTAAAACCTTATACTCCATTAGAATTGGAGGGCCGTGACCTCTATATCCGCGAAGGATGTGTTGGCTGCCATTCCCAAATGGTACGTCCATTCCGTAGTGAGGTGGAACGGTATGGTCCACAATCCAAAGCAGGTGAGTTTGTATATGATCATCCATTTTTATGGGGTTCCAAAAGAACCGGTCCTGACTTATTGCGAATAGGTGGAAAGTATAACGATAACTGGCATTTTAACCATATGTGGGATCCACAATCCACTTCTGCCGGTTCTATCATGCCGGGTTATAAATGGCTTTTTGACAATAAGGCATTGGATGTTTCGGATATCGAAAAGAAAATGAAGGTAATGCGCGAATTAGGTGTTCCTTATACCGATTATGAAATAGCAAATGCGACCAAAATGATAACTGCTCAAGGGAATCAGATTGAGAAAAACCTTTATGCAGACCCTGATTTTGTGAAGAGTTATGAAGACAGCAAGAAAAAAGCACAAGCTAAAGGGGAGCAATTTGTTCCAATGCGTGACCGTGAAATAGTTGCACTTATCGCTTACATACAAAGATTGGGCACTGATATCAAAGTAAAAGATAAATCTAACAAGTAAAAAACATGTTTGAACCTATAAAACACAATTTGGAAACTATTGACGGAGTGGCCATTTATCCAATAGTTTCATTACTCATATTCTTCCTTTTCTTTTTGGGACTGGGAATCTGGGTATACACTTATAAAAAGGAAACGATAGTTGCCTTTAGCCAAATGCCATTGAATGAAAATCATAATGATGAACTTTTAATTCCAGAAAAATGAAAAAAATGCTTCCTGTTTATGTTAGACTTCCGATAATTTTCTTTTCGGTTTTTGGAGCCTTGGAATATTTTATCGATTCGGGAGACCGCCCGGCCTTTGTAAAGTATCCAATGGTAATTCTATTTCTTTTCATATTCCTGTTCCTTCTTATTGCTATCGAGATTGTGGTTGCAGCAGTAGATAATGTGACTTATCAAATGTTGACTGAGGAACAAAAAAAGCAGCTTGAGGAAGTTACTTCTGTGGAAATCAGTATTACCGAAAAGCAATGGTATAAAAATTTGATGAAGCGCCTTACAAGGTCAGAACCGATTGAAAATAACGATTTGCTTTTATTGGATCATAATTATGACGGTATCAGGGAATTAGATAATAAATTACCGCCATGGTGGCTGTATCTTTTTTATGGAGGAATTCTGTTTGGAGCCATATACCTCGTACGTTACGAAATTATGGGTGGCGATGATCAGGAAACGGAGCTCAGGAAAGAATTGGCACAGGCCAAAGCTGACGTTGCCAAATACATGCTTACAGCTCCTGATATGATGGATGAAAATAAGGTAACAAAAGTGACAGAGGCAGCTGGTCTTGCCAAAGGGAAAGCCATTTATGATACCAATTGTGCAGCCTGCCATAGAGCTGATGGTGGTGGGCAAATCGGACCAAACTTAACCGATGAACATTGGATTTTTGGTGGAAGTATTAAGAACCTATTTCATACCATAACTAATGGTGGCCGTGACGGAAAAGGAATGGTAGCCTGGAAAGGGACCTTGAAACCAACAGAAATCCAACTTGTGGCAAGTTATGTTTTATCATTACAGGGAAGCAATCCTAAAGACCCTAAAGCGCCGGATGGCGAGGTCTGGATAAATCCGGAGGGTGTAGGACAAACATCAGGATCACCATCAAAAGCCGCCAAAAAATAGCATTATGCTCAACAACAGTGAAAAAGAAGCTTTCAGGGACAGTATAGGAACATTGGATGAAGAAGGAAAAAGAAAGTTTGTTTTTCCGAAAAAGCCAAGCGGGAAATTTTACAACTACCGCAAATATGTAAGCTATTTTCTGTTGGCAATATTGATAGCCAACCCTTTCGTGAAAGTCAATGGCAATCAGTTCATGATGTTTAATGTGCTGGAGCGCAGGTTCAATATCTTCGGATTTCCGTTTTGGCCACAGGACTTTTACATATTTGTCCTTGTCATGATTACCGGAGTCGTTTTCGTGACGTTGTTTACAGTCGTTTTCGGGAGGATATTCTGCGGCTGGATTTGTCCTCAGACTATTTTTCTGGAAATGGTTTTCAGACGGATTGAGTTTTGGATTGATGGTGATCGTGGCGCTCAGTTAAGGCTTGATAAACAGGAATGGAATGCAGAAAAAATTAAGAAACGATTGTTGAAATGGTTATTATTTTTCCTGATTTCTTTTTTGATAGCCAATGTTTTTCTTGCTTACATAATTGGTAGTGATGAGTTGTTCCATATGATTGAAGTTGGGCCACTACAGGAACTTGGGAATTTGATTGCCCTATTGATATTTACCGGAGTTTTTTATTTTGTATTTGTCTGGTTCCGCGAACAGGTCTGTATTATTGCCTGTCCATATGGGCGTTTGCAAGGGGTACTTTTGGATAATAAATCGATAAATGTGGCCTATGATTTTGTGCGGGGTGAGAAAGAAACGGGAAGAGCCAAATTCAATAAAAAAGAAGACCGAGCCTTATCCGGAAAAGGTGATTGCATTGATTGTATGCAATGCGTTCATGTGTGTCCAATGGGAATTGATATCCGCAACGGGACGCAGCTGGAATGTACCAATTGTACCGCCTGCATTGACGAATGTGATGCCATTATGAAAAGTGTCGGCCTGCCAAAAGGATTAATCCGCTATGCTTCCGAAGATGAAATCGAGAAAAAAGCAACCTTTAAGTTCACCACACGAATGAAAGGATATACGGCAGTTTTAGGAATCCTAATAGGAATCCTTACCGGGATATTATTTTTAAGAAATGATGTGGAAGCAGATATACTAAGGATTCCGGGGCAGTTGTATCAGCATAAGGGAGACAATATCAGTAATGTCTATACCTATAAAATTGTCAACAAGACAGTAAAGGACTTTAAGGATATCCATTTCGTGCTGATTTCGCAGAAAGGGAAGATTACTACAGTAGGTCGAAGTCATTTTGCGTTAAAAGCCCAAGGTATTTCACAGGGAACGCTTTTTATTGAAATCAGTAAATATGTACTTGAAAATGACAAGACCAAAATAAAGATTGGTGTTTATGATGGGCAACATCTAATCGAAACGGAAAAAACAATTTTTTTAAGCCCTAGGGCTTTTAATTAAAAATACTGGTATCATGAAAAAACCAAACTGGGGAACATCTATAGTTATTGCTTTTTTTCTTTTCATGAGTTTTATACTCTATTTTATCATTAAGGTGCAAAGCAATTCCAAATACGACAACGAACTTGTAGTAGAGGAATATTATAAGCACGATGCCCATTACAGTGATGAACTGGCCAAAATTCAGAATGCTGAAGATTTAGAACAAAAGCCTGTAATAGCTACAACAGACAAAGGAGTTACTATTACTTTTCCAAAAGAATTTAATACAAAAGAGATAAAAGGCAAAGTGTCCCTTTACAGGCCGTCGGCAAGAATACTGGATTTTGAATGTTATATCCGGTTGTCCAATGCCACAATGCTCATACCTAAGGAGGATTTTGCTGGCGGCAATTGGGACATGACCTTATCCTGGAGTTATAGAGGAAAAGATTATATAATCAAGAAACAACTATACATTCAATAATGATTTATACCGCTTTTATATTTGGATTAATCAGCAGCCTTCATTGCATTGGTATGTGTGGGCCAATAGCGATGATGCTTCCTTTGGACAGAAGCAACCCAACTAAAAAAGCATTGCAGATTTTAATATATCATTTGGGCAGAATTACTGCTTATGCAGGTTTGGGGTTAATTTTTGGCTTACTTGGAAAAGGACTGTTTCTGGCCGGAATCCAGCAAAAAACATCCATCATTATTGGAATTGTAATGATAGTTATTGCAATTGTACCTGAGAAGGTTTTTGCCCGGTATAATTTTTCAAAACCGGTTTTTCATGTGATTTCAAAAGTTAAATCAGGCTTAGGAAATCAATTCAGAAAAAAATCTTTATCCTCAATTTACACGATAGGATTACTAAACGGATTCTTACCCTGTGGATTGGTTTATACCGCTTTATTCGGAGCCTTAGCCATGCAAAATGAATGGTATGGAACAACTTACATGGCTTTATATGGTTTAGGAACCATTCCGATGATGAGCGCTGTGGTTTATATGGGCCATAGACTCGGACATCCTATCAGGAATAAAATAAACAAAATTGTACCGATAGTCACTGCCGGTATTGGCGTGCTGTTTATCCTCAGAGGTTTGGGCATAGGAATATCTTATGTTTCCCCAAGTGACGTGAGTTTGTTTGTTCAGTCAACACCCAATTGTCATTAATAACACTTAAATAATTTAGATATGGATAAACACGATTTATTACACGAATTCCCGGAACACCAAACTAAAATACACGAATTGAAATTGGCCGATCCGCATTTTAAAAAATTGTTTGATGAATACGACGAAGTAGAGCATGAAGTTCGCCGTCTTAACAATGGAGCCGAACTTGCCTCGGATGCTATCATTCATGCCAAGAAAGCCAAATTACTGCATATAAAAGATGCCATATTTTCAATATTGGCAAGTAATTAATAGAGTTTTAGTAGTTTGTAATATTTTTAGTTGTTGAGGCCACGTCGAAAGACGTGGTTTTTTTTAGGCCTTTTTAACGACGGTACTTCGATTGAAGCCGTTTTATTTTCAGTGATATGGAATCAAAAATAATACCTAAGGCCAACGAAACGGAACCGATTAAGAGGACAAGCAAACCCATATTAGCATAAAAAACGCCACCAATAATACCGCCGATAAAAAAGAAGCTGATTATCGTCAATCGCAGTTTTATGGAGGAATATAGTTTCTCCCGTGATCCTTCCTCCCGATAGAAAAACAATTGTGAAAGCTCGATGCCCAAATCGGTAAAAAGACCGGTTAAATGGGTTGTCCTAACAGTAGCATTAGAAATTCTTGTGACCAATGAATTTTGCAAACCCATGGCAAATAGCAAACTGCAGGCTATCAGATTCGGATTTTCCAATATCAGTCCCTTTCCCAAAAGCGCAATAAACAACAAAATTAAGCTTTCAATTGATGTTGGAATGATATAGATATAATTTTCATTTCTTCTTGACATGACTTCAACTATGAGGCTTGACGAAAACGAACCCAGAAAAAAGAAAAAGATATACAGAAAGTAAATAAAGCTCTGCCAGAAGTTCAATTTAAAAACTTCATCTACAAAAAAGGCAAAGTGTCCGGTTACATTAGTCGTCAATTTGGCTACCGCCAAAAAACCGGCCACATTTACAAGTCCGGCGACAAAAGACAACAATGAAGCTATTTGCAAATTGTGTTTTGCCGTTCTGGTTCTGCCCTGATGTATAAACATTTGTTTTAAATTTTGTTTGAAATTGACTATCGCTTTTGAGCAACGTTGAATGCGGTAATAATGCCTGTGACTAAGATTAAAACCAAAACCACTTTTTTGAATTGCGCTTCCGAAATTTTCTGAAGCAATTTTTTTCCGATGAATGTACCTATGATGCTTACCACAAATAGTATCGGAATGAGGTATAAATCATCTTTATGTATAAAACCATTAAGCCCGTAAACAATGGTTCTGCTTCCATCTATGGCTAAATCAATTACGGCCGAAGTGGCAATAAAACTTTCCATTTTTAAGTTAAATGCGGCCAATGTTATTCCCCTTATGGCACCACCGGTTCCAATCAATCCTGCAATAAAACCCGAAGTAACGCCACCGGTTATACTGTTGATAGTCGTTGGTTTGATTGCCACTTTTTTAAAAATCAAGAAGAAAAGACTCAAGGCAATTAGGAAAACAGACAATCCGATTTGGAGCCATTTGGTGTCAATGAACTGGCTGAGATAAGCGCCCAGTATTACAAAAACTACAGCCGGAATTCCTAGGGTAATTATAAGTTTTTTGTCAATGCCTTTGTGGAAAAACCCAATTTTGGTGAGGTTGCTTAAAACATGGAAAATGGCTGTAACGCCAAGCACCGAATGGAAATCAAGAAAATAGCTCGCTATAGGCACAAAGAACATTGAAGAACCAAAGCCACCGACAGTTCCTAAAATTTCTGCCATTAAGGCCAATAATATAAAATAGACAAGATATTCCAAGACTGCTAAAGGAATTAAAATTTAAAAATACAAAATGTGCGCTACACTGTCATCGAAAACAGTTTGGTTTGTGGTGATCTTCTTTTTAAGCGTAAATCAAATGCCATGCAGATGTTTCTTATATAGGCTTTTCCAGTGGCCGTAACTTTAATACACTTGTTTTCAATGGTCACAAGCCCGTCGGCCTGCATTTCTCCGAGTTGCAAAAGGACCAATGGAATCTCATCAAAATATAACTTGTCAGCTGCCCATGACGTTTCAAACCGGCACATCAGGTTATGGATATGCTGTCTGATGATTAAATCTTCCGTATCGAGAACATGGCCTTTAACGATTGGCAATCTATCATTTTCCAATAACTGATAGTACTTTTCAATATTTTTTTCATTCTGGGCAAAACCGTGCCAACAGTCACCGATAGCTGAAACTCCCAGGCCAATTATCATTTTGGTTTTTGAAGTAGTATAGCCCATAAAGTTGCGGTGAAGATTCCCCGATTCTGAAGCCATATATAGCATATCAGTCTTAAGGGCAAAATGATCCATTCCGATTTCTTCATAGCCATTGCTCAGCAACAGTTTTTTTCCTACTTCATACAGGATTCTTTTCTCATCATCTTTCGGAATATCTTCATCCTTAAAGCCACGTTGGCCGTTTCCTTTTATCCAGGGTACATGTGCGTAACTGTAAAATGCGATTCGATCAGGTTGCAATGCCTTTGTTTTCTCGATTGTATCAACAACGTCCTCTATGCGTTGAAAAGGGAGACCAAAAATAATATCATGCCCGATAGAAGTATATCCTATTTCCCTTGCTTCCATGGTAACCTTGGCGACGTTGCCGAAAGGCTGTACGCGGTTGATAGCCTTTTGCACTTTTGGAGAATAATCCTGGACACCAAAACTAACCCTTCTGAATCCAAGTTTATACAATTTCTCAAGATGGACTGTTGTGGTATTATTGGGATGTCCTTCAAAGCTCATTTCACAGTCGGAAGCTTTATTGGAACTCGAAAAAATGCCGTTAATGAGGGCCTTAAGATTATGAGTTGAAAAGAAAGTCGGGGTACCGCCGCCAAGATGGATTTCCCTGATAATTGGTTTTTCCTTAAACAGGCTGCAGTATAAGCTCCATTCCTTAAGTACAGCCTGGATATAGGGATTTTCTACCTGATGGTTTTTAGTGATTCTTTTATGACAACCGCAAAAGGTACACATGCTTTCGCAAAATGGCAAATGGATATATAGGCTTAATCCATCATTTTTGTTTTTTATATAGGATGCCTGACACGTATTTTTCCACACGTCAAAATTAAAATCTTCATTCCAGTAGGGCACTGTGGGGTAGCTCGTATAACGCGGCCCCGGAACATTATATTTTTGGATTAGTGACTCGTTCATTGGTTTAAATTTCCGCTAAGGTAAATACCTTATGGAGTGATAAAAATGACGATGGTCATAATGGTAGAATGTTATTCTTAAATCTTTCCGGCTGGTCGTATTCAATTCGGTTAAGATGAAAAACGGCATAGGTAAAATCATGATGATCAAGTCTCCACGCTGCCTGTATTGTAGTGGGAATCATTATATCATTAAATGTTTTATAGTTTGATAACCTCCCAATCCAGGTTTTAAGTTCCTTTCCTCCCATATATCGGGTGGTTTCAAGTTGTACGATTTCGTATGCATCGTTAAATGTAACAATATAATACACCGCTAATTTTTTATACGCAAAAACCAATTTGGCCTGATGGTCGTTGAGTGGTTCCCAATGCAGGTAATCATTGGGGAGCAATGCTGTTGGAAACCATACGCATTCCCCAAGCCAACGGAGTAGTTCTCCTTGTGAAAATTCACTACCTGAACCTTTTGCAATCCTGATAAAGAAAAAAAAGTACACCTTAAGGCTGCCTTCTCCATTAATAAAACTATCGATTGCCGTCAAACCGTTCATTTTTCCTTTCCAGATAAATCCGGGCTTGTTGACCGTAAAATATTCTTCGCCTTTAATGCTTGCCCATTTACTTTCGATTGATGTTTTAAAGCGGCCATGATGTTTGAGCCTGACATAATTTAGGTAGGGTTGCCCTTCTGTCAGCACATGGCTGAAATACTGTTGAACGGGAACCGGCAGCCCTGAAAGTTGCTCAGAATGAAAAACATTGCCATCCATTTTATCGGACTGTTTAAAGAGATGTTCAACATTATCATCAAATTTTTTCAATGCGGTCAATAATCCAATAAGCACAATTAGAATTATTGCCAAAACAAGGTATATAAATACTATCATGGATTTTGATGTTAAATTTCTATAACCTGTAGTAATTGAGGTACGCTGCTGTCATAACCATAGCGCTCGCGAACTTTGATTCGCATTTCATCAGCCGGTTGGTTTTCACCATGTACTAGAAATACCATTTTAGGTTTGGTTTCCAATTCTGAAACCCAGTTTAAAAGATCGGTCTGGTCACCATGAGCAGACAAACCCTTTATTTCTAATATTTTGGCATTTACAGGATAATATTTTCCATAAATCTTAATTTCTGTAGCGTTTTCCAATAATTTTCTACCCCGTGTTCCTTCGGCTTGGTAGCCTACAATTATTACTGTCGTTGTTGCTAAGCCAATGTAATATTCCAAATATGCTAAAACCCTGTCGCCAGTCAGCATGCCACTGGCTGCTATGACTACTTTGGGTTGTTTGTCATATATGGTCGCTATGGTATCTTCATAATTGGAAATCAAAGTGAACATAGCACACATTTCAGCACAATCTTCCGGGGAAAGTTTATGCCATTTGCTGTTTTCACGAAGAATATCGAGTACACTAATGCCCATAGGCGTGTCTAAAATATAAGGCACATCAGGAATGCGTTTTTCTTTTTTTAGCTGCCACAAAAGATACATGACCGATTGCGCACGTTCGACTGCAAATCCGGGAATAATAACTGTACCATTGTTACGGATTGTATTATTGATGTACGTTTCAAGTTCAAGGCTGGCATCATCTTTAGGGTGTAATCTGTTTCCGTAAGTACTTTCCAAAAAAACGTAATCAGCTTTTTTAGGACGCACAGGAGGAAACATTAATACGTCGTTGTCCCTGCCAATATCTCCTGAAAAAACCAATAGTTTGTTTTCAATACACAATGATATGCTACAGGCTCCTATGATATGGCCGGCATTGGAAAATTCAGCTGAAATTTCGGCATCAAGAGCGACTGGTTTTCCTGTTTCAATAATGCGGAAAAGCGGCAATACCTTTTCGGCCTGCTTTATGGTGTATAAAGGTTCAGCGATCAGATGTTTTGAATATTTTCCCTTGTTGGCCAATTCTGCTTCTTCTTCCTGGATTTTGGCACTGTCCAGCATGACGAGCCTTGCTACATCTTTTGTGGGTGAAGTGCAATATATCTTTCCACAAAAGCCCTGTTCTACCAATCTTGGCAACCATCCGCAATGATCCAAATGCCCATGAGTAAGCAATACAAAGTCTATTGATGACGGAAGTACCGGTAAAGGTTCCCAGTTCAGTTCACGCAAGGCCTTGATACCCTGAAATTGGCCACAGTCTATCAGGATTCGAAGACCATTACTTTCAATAAGCGTCTTTGAGCCGGTAACTGTTCCGGCACCGCCAAGGAATTGTATCTTCATTTCTGTAAGTATTTGCAAAGCCCTATGGCCTCATTTAAAATATTTTTCTGTCTGTTTTCGCTAATTCCGATAGTAGCAAGCATTTCGGGAAATTCCATCAATTGTTTTACAAGGATGATTTCTAAAATGAGCAGTTTTTCTTTTTCCAGAATAGTCAAGGTCGTAAGACAAGTTACCGGATAAAGTTCATTATTGTCAATTTTGGTTTTTAGGCAGTCGTTTTTAGGATAATCCCAACTTAATAATCCCAACCCTGCACAGTTTGCAAAAGTTTCGGCATCGGTTGAAAATCTATTGTTGGTGACGATTTTGCAATAGTCGATAGAATCCCTGTCATTAAAAATATTGTGCTGATTATTCTTTAAATCATTGAAACGCGAGAGTATATACATCGGAACTTTTATATCCGAAACTGTTGCGCTTTTTGCATGAAATTTGCATTCTATCATCGTTAACATCTTGTCTTTTTTCAGGATCACATCAATTTCATGCGATACACATTTTCCCTGCAGAATTATATTGGTCTTTGCTTCATAACCTTCTGACTTAAAAATGAGTGAAACAAATTTCTCAAAGAAAAAACCTGCAGGTCCAAGTTGCTGAATGGCAGTGCGAAGATTATACCTGGCGGCATGTGATGCTGAAATTCTTTTGAGCATTTTTCCAACCAAACGGTAAATATGACTGGTTCTCATGCCATCATGTAATTGACTTTCAACAGTAAGCATTATATTTTCAATATCACGCTCTGACGCACCAGACCTCTGCAGTGAGTGTTTTAGTTTACTTCTGTTAAAATCGACAATATCGCCTGAATTTTTTATGATTTTCATAGGTCGAAAGGTGCTTTATTTCAACTGGTTTCAATTATCAGGCAGGTTAACATAGTCACCGGGAATGCCCATTTCATTAACCATTTCGTTTACTCTTATCCATTTTGATTTATCTATGGCTGTAGTATCTACGACAATTATATTATCTAAATATGGAAGTATTCTTTTTCTCCTCACTATCTGTTTTTCGAAGCCATAACCATGCTTGCTGCGCATCCGATATTCAATGGTTTGCTGAGGATGTTTTGTGTTTCTATACAAAATAGACTGAGTCTTCCAATTATCAGCCCAAGTCAGAACAGCCACAGCGAGACATACCGAAAAAACAATAAGGAAAAGTAGAATCACATACTTTCTGGATAGCTCACCGAAGAGGTACTGACTTACAATAAGAGACAATGTTCCAATTGTAGTGAACACAATTAGAAACAGAATGATATTATTATTAATTTCAACAGCGGTAAGGCGCTCAATGAGCAGCAATGCCAATATTATAATTAATACTGAAATATATACAACCCGTTCTTTTTTTATGTTGCTTATCATGATATTGATTTTAAGTATCTGTTTTCTTTCTGGTGTTAAAGCCGAAAGGGACATATAACAAGCAACGACCATTTAGAGCAGTAAAAATAAGCGCTACTGCTATTGCTGTTATAAGGATTTGAACCATAACGGTTTGAGTGTTTGATAAATAAATCATGATTATTCCAAGGATAATCCTGATTATACTATCGGTTCTGCCTATATTTTTTTTCATCCTTTTTTTTTGGGTTTTAAGTTATACTTGTAAATTTACTTGTATCAAATCATATAAGAAATGATTTGTGTCACATCCCAAAGGCTAATCAATTTTGCATTTCCTTTGCTTTAGCTTTTGACTGTTTTTTAAAATAACCACGCAACAAGAAATTGTGTTTTATGGCCTCAAGATTTTCCTTTAACAATTGGCTAGACTTGTTTAGATTATTAATAACAGAATCCATCTTTTGCGCAGATGCGGAATCTTTTACCAGATAATTGACTGCACCTTTACCTTCTTTATACTCCAGAATCATTCCATCAAGATGGTTTACTGCTTGATTCATTGCTGTTCCCGATTGGTCAAGCTTAACAATGATGCTTTTTATTTTTGTTGCTGTTACAGTATCTTTTAGTACACCAATAACGCCATCATCTTTTTCGAGTGATGTAATTAAACGGTTTAATTTTCTCATTGAAACCGATGTTTCGACGCTGGTAAGCATAAGGTAATGCAACATTTTCTTCATATCTGAAGCCATAATGGTATCATTGAGCAAAACACCGATGCTGCCATCGCCCTGTTCAATCTTATTTGTGATTTTTAGTAAATCGGCTGTCAGTAGCGCAGCATTTTCATTGGTTACATTCAGGGTTTTTAAAATGTCTTCAGTGCGGATGCGGCTATAGGATTTGATAACAGAACCATCAGATACGGGCTGGTTTCCATTACCCGGGATTATATTGATAACCATGCTGCCCACAAGGCCGTCTGAACTTATCGCGGCCACTGCATCCTTTTTGATGTGTTTTAATATTTTCCTTTCAATGGCCATTTCAACCCGAATCGTAGTATCATTTATCATTTCGATAACGCGGACCGTTCCGGCATCTATACCGGAATAGCGGACATTGTTACCAGGCTGTAAGCCATTGACGTTATTGAATACTGCATATATTACTGCTGTCCTTCCAAAGAGAGTTTGTTTGTTTCCAATAAAATAAATGGCTACAATAAATACTAAAGAACCAAGAATCATAAAAATTCCAAGACTGAGTTTTTGTTTGGTAGTTTCTTTCATAATTTTTATTTAAAAAAGGCCTGAACCCGTTTATCGTTTGAAATCTCAAGTTGTTCAAATGAGCCTTGTGCATAATTGATTCCGTCAACTAGAAGTACTATACGATCGCCAATAGCTTTTGCACAATTAATATCGTGGGTAATGACAATTGATGCTGTCTTATATTTTTCGCGTATCGAATGCATTAATGCCACTATTTCTTTTGCAGTTTGAGGATCTAATCCAGTGGTTGGCTCATCATATAATATTACTTTAGGCTGTAAAATCAATGTACGTGCAAGAGCTACTCTTCGCTTCATTCCACCGGAAAGTTCTTCAGGCATCATATCGATGGTATGGGCCAGTCCAACATTAGTGAGTGCTTCCAATACTTGTGTTTCAGTGTTTACAATGTTGCCAAATTTCTCGCGATGCCGACGTAAAGGAAATTCAAGGTTTTCCCTGACTGACATCGAATCGTACAATGCACTTCCCTGAAAGAGGAAGCCTATTTCTAAACGGATTTTATTTAACTCCTCATCGCTGAGGAATTTTATTTCTTTTCCCATAACTTCAATTGACCCGGCGTCATAATCTTCAAGGCCAACAATGCATTTAATCATCACTGATTTTCCTGATCCTGATTTTCCCATGACCACAAGGTTTTCGCCTTCGTTTAGTTGCAAATCAAAACCCTTTAGTACTTGATTCGCACCATAGCTCTTAAAGAGTCCTTTTATATTTATTATTGGTTTCATATTATGTTTGGTATATGATATCAGCAACAAAAACGGCAACAAAGTCAATTAGAAAAAGTAGCATTGATGTAAATACTACAGAAGCATTTGCTGCAATACCAACTCCGGCTGTCCCTTTTTTACAGGCATAACCTTTGTAACATCCAATAAGTCCGATGGTAAAACCAAAAAAGAATGTTTTAATAACAGCAGGAACAATATCACTAAATTTCAATGCTTCAAAAACCTCATTAAAGTAAAGCAACAAGGAAACATTGCCTTTGAAATGTTCAACTAAAAAAGAAGCATAAATTGAAGTTGCATCCCCAAGTATAACAAGGAGCGGTATCATTAAGGTAGTTGCAACAATACGTGTTACAACAAGGTAGCGGAACGGATTGGTTCCGGAAACTTCCATAGCATCAATTTGTTCACTTACTTTCATAGAACCGAGCTCAGCGCTAATGCCGGAACTAATCCGTCCGGCACAAATTAAAGCTGTAATAATTGGCCCTATTTCACGAACAATGGAAATGCTTACCATTGATGACATCCATGATACTGCACCGAATTCTTCAAGAGTAGGTCTTGATTGCAGAGTGAAAACCATCCCAATAATGAAGGCAGTAACAATCACTAACGGAAGTGAACGGTTTCCAATTAAAAAACATTGTCTTAGCAGTTCATTAAATTCGAATGGACGCATAGGCAGTTCTCTAAAGAAGCGCTTTATGAAGTATGAGATTTCGCCTATTTCAATCAGGAAATCTTTCATGGGATTTTAAGATTCTTATTCGTCAATGATATCTTCCATTTCATTATTGAGTTCAATAATTTCACGTAGAAATTTCGAAGGGAAATCTCTGTTGGATCTTATTTGCAGTAAATTGGAGTTTTTTATCCCCTCAACAACATCGTCATTATGGGATTCGAGCTCTTCTTTAAGTTTGTTGAGGTGCTTTTCACTTGCATTATAAACCATTTTCCATTTCAAATTTCCATTGACATTATCGTCTTGATTAATCATTGATTCAAGTGATTTTAAGTTTGTTTCTGATATTGCAATCATCTTGTCAGCCGTAATCATAAATCTCTTCCAATTGGCTTCTGCTTCTTCCAAAGCGAATGCGGTTGTTTGTTCAGTAGATAATTCTTCATCCTCATATTTTTCTTCTTTGTTATTGCACATTTGTCCCAAAAGGGCAAAGAGGAACATGGATAATACAATGGCTAATGATTTCATCTTGATGACTTTTAGTTTTTATCAAATTTGAGATAATTAGCCAGGTAACGGAATGATTTTTAGCACTTGAAAAAATGATACTCCTCACTATTAAATCATTAAATTTTTTATCTTTGGCATAATAGGTTTCTCAATGAAAAATTCACAGCTTTTAGTTGATATTGTCCAAAACGCCATCGATGGTATCATTTCGATCGATGGAACCGGTATTGTCCAAAGTATTAACCCTTCTGCCTGTAAATTATTTGGTTATCTTCCTGATGAAGTGATTGGCAACAATATTTCAATGTTGATGCCACAGCCCGATCAACTGCAGCATGATCATTATCTGCGTAGATATCATGTTACACACAAACCAAGAATTATTGGTATCGGACGTGAGGTAACCGGGCTCAAACGCGATGGAAGTACTTTCCCAATGCGTCTTGGCGTTAGCGAGGTAAAATACAATGAAGATACTTTTTATGTTGGGTTTATCCATGATTTAACCCAGCAGAAAGAAGTAGAGGAGCGATTAAAGGATTATACATTACATCTTGAAGAGCTGGTGGAAGTTAGAACCCAATCGCTCAATGAAACAATCCTTGCACTGGAAAGTGCTAAGGAACAAATCAGCAATTCACTTGAAAGTGAAAAAGAACTCAATCAACTAAAAAGCAGGTTCATATCAATGGCTTCACATGAATTCAGGACACCATTGAGTACCATACAACTCTCGGCATCACTGGTAGATAAATATGCTGAATCAGCCGGAATATCGGAAATTTCAAAACACGCTGCTAAAATAAAAGCATCTGTTACCGGACTTACAGCAATCCTTAATAATTTCCTTCAAATCGAGAAATTAGAAAGTGGCAAAGTTGAAGCTCATTTTTCCAATTTTGATCTTATGGAGCTTGCTGCCGATATAACAGAAGAAATGCAGACACTTGCAAAATCCAATCAGAAAATCAATTATAGCAATCTGACTGAAACCACCAATGTAAATCTTGATAAAAACCTGATAAAGAACTGTATCATCAACTTACTGACCAATGCCATCAAATATTCAGAAGAAGGTTCCATAATTGAATTTAAGACAGAAATCAATCCTAAAGAATGCATTATTTCGGTAAAAGATAATGGAATAGGAATTCCCGAAGAGGATCAGAAATACCTTTTTGGTGCTTTTTTCAGGGCACATAATACGGGAAATATTCTGGGAACCGGTCTTGGGCTGAATATTGTTGCCCGACATGTCGAACTTATGAAGGGAGCAGTTACTTTTGAAAGCAATACTGATGGGACATTATTTACACTAACATTTCCAAAAATATGACAAAAATATTGATTATAGAGGATAACAATGATATCCGTGAAAATGTAATAGAGATACTTCGTTTATGTGGATACGAAGTTTATGAAGCCGACAATGGAAAGACTGGTACAGAATTGGCTATCAAGTATGTCCCGGATTTAATATTGTGTGACATCATGATGGGTGACCTCGATGGTTATGGAGTATTGCATCTGTTAAGTAAGAATGATGCCACTAAGGCTATTCCTTTTATATTTATGACAGCCAAATCTGAAAGGGCAGATATCCGTAAGGGTATGGAACTTGGCGCAGATGATTATCTTACAAAGCCTTTTGATGATACCGAATTGCTGAACGCTATAGAAACCAGGCTGAAGAAAAAAGAAATCCAACAGGAATATTATAGTAAATCAATAGAAAAGCTCAATACTATTGTGGCTGCTAAAGATGGACTGAATGAATTGAAACTGGCTTTGGAGGAAAGAAAAGTGAGGTCTTTTAAAAAGAATCAGCCAATATATTATGAAGGTGACCGTTCTGTGGGAATATGGATTGTACTTGATGGTAAAGTGAAAACAACCAAAATGGCGGAAGACGGCAGGGAACTGATGACCGGGATGTTTGAGACTGACGATTTTATAGGAATAAATACACTGTTTTCAAGTGATATTTATAATGACACGGCAATAGCGATAGAAGACAGCCATTTGTCTAATTTTCCAAAAGACCAATTTGAAAAATTCATCAATTTATATCCTGATGTAGCCGAAAAATTTATCGGAATACTTTCCAACCAAATCAGGCAACAGGAAGAGCAATTGTTACAATTAGCCTACCAATCGGTGAGAAAAAGAATAGCAGAATCTTTATTGCGCTTACAAAAACAGGAAAATAATAGCGACAGCATCAGTATAAGCCGCATTGATCTGGCAGCGATGTCGGGTACTGCTCCTGAAACCGTAAGTCGTACCTTAAGTGATTTTAAGGATGAAGGTTTTATTGAGAAGAAAGGCAGTGCCATTACTTTTCTCGACGCCAAAAAGTTGGAGAAATTAAAGAATTGATTTCAAATTCAACAACATCAATAAGAAGGAATATCATTAAAACCCTTTAGTTCCAGTTGATTAATTTTTTTATCGATGCGTTTCCAAGTCGCAGTATTGATCTTGGTGGTATCTGTATCGGTGACATAGTCCAGAAAAGGCATAATTTTTTTACGCTCCACAATGCGTTTTTTATAGCCAAAGGCAAAGCGGTCGCCCCGCATTTGGAATTCTATAGTTTTATCATCATCGTTTTTATTAGTGTATAAAATCGTTTGTGTTTTCCAACTGCCACCCCATGTCAAATAGGCCTTCAACAAAACCACAATAACAACAACTATGAAAATTGTCACTCTTTTTCTTACTGCATTATATCCAAATAAAATCCAGCTTATCCAAAAGGAAAGTAATGAAGCCGAAATAATATACAATAGCAACCTGATATAAAAATTATTAATATAAACTGGTGTAAATCTTTCAATGACTATAATACCGGTAGAGATAATAAAAATAATAAACCACTCGAAAAAGTCCATTTCCGGTATTTTGTTTCTTTTGACTTTTAAGTCGTCATGAGCCATTTTTCTCTGCATTTTAAATTTCATAATTTTTGTCTATGGTCAGGAAATTTTCAATCTCCTTAACTTTGGGAACATTCCGAACCAAACGTGTCACAAGATTTTTCTGTTCTACATTATGCACTTTTCCTTTCAGTATAACCCTTTGTCCGAAAATTTCAATTTTTATTTCGGTAATAATTGAAGGATCACCATAAATGGCTGCAAATACATCTTTTTCACTAATTACTGATTCCCGTGTTTCGGGAATTGAAATATTGTTTACAATCTGTTTAATGCCCATAACATATTGTATGCATTCATTGGCCAGGTCTTTTTGATATTTCCATTTTAATTGCCCTTCAAGCCTAACATATCCATCATTCACGATAATCTTAATGTCCTTGTGTGAATTGCCAAAGTTTTTTCGGAATTTCTCAGAAATATTGAATTCTATTTCTGTGTCGCTGCATTTTACATTATCGTTCAGCACTATGGTAATTTCTTCAGTAACTGTCTTAACACCCTGGACCTCTTTTGCTATTTTCCTAGCCATTTCTTTTTTATAATACTTATCGGTATAGCCGGTTAACGCCACACAGCCGTTCTGAACCATTACTTCAAATTCAGCACTGTTGAGCATTGTATTAGACTGTAGCGCCTTTTCTATTTGTTGTTTTAAAATGGCATCGGTTCCCATTTTTAGCTATTATTTTAGGATACAAAAATGAAATAAACTATAAGCTAATAAAATGACCATCGTCATATTCATTTATGATTGGAAGCATTTTGCCGAAAATGTTTTAAATAGCTTTTGATATCGTCGGGTTGTTAATATGTAAATCCTTCGATTGAAAGATTTCAAAATCTTGCACAGAAATATACTCTTGATTTTAACCCTTCGATGGCACTCAGGTTGAGCTTATTTTTTAGGAGCATGGAGAATAATACTTAAGTTACTTTTAGAATTTTAAGTAATATTTCAACATCTTTTTTTTGCAAAGCTCTGAACCCAAATTCATGGTTGTTGCTGTTCCACAAGCGATACCATAATGTAAAGCGCTTTCGTGACTTTCACCATTTGCTAAACCAAAAACAAGTCCGGCCAGCATACTATCGCCAGCTCCAATGGTGCTTTTTACAATAACTTTTGGCGGCTTTAAAGCATACGTTTTCTCTTTGGTAACCATTATCGCCGTATTTTTAAGTGAAGTAATCAGTAACCTGGCATTAGTTATTATCCTTTCTCCTGTGGTCAGCTCATTGGCGTTAGTATTAAATGTTGATCCTTTGCTATTGGAAATTCCGATGACTTTGGGTGCGAGTTGTGCTTCTATGTTCCCTATGGGTACACCATCTAATGCGATAGTTTTTGCTAAAGGACACATCAAAATTCAAAACATGATGAGAACAGGACTAGTGCTAAATGTGATTTGTATAATGATAATCACTGTTTTTTGTTGGCTTTTTCTTTCTATGGTAATGGCGCTTGAATTGTAGATTTTTTCAACGTAATGAAAAAGAAGTAAAAACAGGATTATTGACAGATCTTATCTACTTGCAAGCCTGTAAGGACTGCAATGCTCCCATAAATGCCACAGCTCTTAATTGGACTTTTCCAATATCATTTGAATGATTTCATCCTTTGATAAAACCCCAGACTGCCTCCAGAGCTGTTTACCATTCTGAAACAGCATCATTGTTGGAACACCTCTGACTTGATAAGAGGAAGCTATTCCTTGATTTTTATCCACATCTATTTTAATAATAGAGACGCGGTCACCCAAACTGTCTTTTACTTCTTTCAAAACAGGACTAAGCATTTTACAGGGCCCACACCAGGTAGCATAAAAATCGATTAAGACCGGTTTTTCAGCATTTATTATTTGGTTAAAGCTCGCATTCATATCAATCTTTATTAGTAGTATTTAAACCAAATAACGTATAAATAGGACAAAAACTTATGAAACTGGTTAATACTAAAAGGATAGCAATGACTAAAGCCAGTATTGCAAAAATGCCTTTTAGGGTATCTGTAAAATATAAAAAAGCAAGCACTATAGCGAAGGATACCCGTAGTTTTTTGTCTAAAGAACCCATGTTTTTTTTCATAATAATAACTTTTTTCTTGATTATGAAATCAAAGTTATATTATTCCATTTTGAAAGAGTGTGATATTTATCATATACCATCATTTATTTTTCATATATAATCTTGAATATGTTGGAGGCATAATGATAACTTTATTAATATATTATTGCAATCATCTTGCGGTCTGATTTTGAGCCTGGGAATTGTTTAACGTAACCTTATAATTTTTATTTAAAAATTAAATAACTTTGTACTCTATGAAAATTAGATATTTCATATTATTTATTCTTTTTGCATTTTGTTTGCCGCAAAATAGCGCGTTTGCCTGTAATGGAAAAAATTCGTGTAAAAAAGAAATATCTGAAACCAAAGAAAAAGATTGTTGCGATGAGTCCTGCAGAAATCATGAAAATGGGGAGCATAAAGGATGCAACGGCAAATGTGGGCATTCTTCTTGTGTTAATCCAATAGTATACACAGTGCTAAATAATAGCCCAGCCTTTTCAATTTATACTAACCAAATAGTTTTTTCGACTGAAAAAGCTTCATTTTATTATACGCAATCCCGACTTTCTGCGGGATTTTATACAGTTTGGCTCATACCTAAAATAAGCTTGTCCTAATTGCACAATAGCCACAGGTACGCCCAGTTGGAAGCTATAGCTTCCGTTTTTTAATTGTATAATTTAATAAAAGTATCATGAAATCACTTTCTAAAATAGTGACAGCAATATTTGCATTGTTGTCTATAAATATCTGCATTGCTAATACGCAAACCAACCAATCACAAAATGAGCTTTCTGTTGTATTTGAAAAGTACTTTGAGATAAAAGAGGCATTAGTAAGCACTAATGGAAAATCAGCAGCTGAAAAAGCAAATGAACTGACTTCCGTCATAAAAAATGTTAATATGGAGAAACTGACCTCTGAGCAACATACCGTTTGGATGAAAGTTCAGAATGATTTAGCGGAAGATGTGGAACATATTTCCAATACCCGTGATGCAAAGCATCAACGGGACCATTTTGTAACCCTTTCAACGGCTATTTATAAACTCCTAAAAGTATCTAAAACAGAAACGCCGGTATATTATCAATTTTGCCCAATGGCAAATGGTGGTAAAGGAGCGAATTGGCTAAGCAAGGAAAAGTCAATTAAAAACCCCTATTATGGTTCACAGATGATCAGCTGCGGCAAAACGGTTGAAACAATACAGTAATGATACTTTACATCAAAAATATGGTCTGCCGGCGTTGCAAAATGGTCGTCGCTTCTGAACTCGAAAAATTGGGAGTTAAAACGCTTTCTGTTGAGTTGGGTGAGGTGGAATTGCAACACCCAATTGATGCAGCTCTTAAAGACACGCTGGCAGCCAATTTATATGCATTGGGATTTGAACTCATCGATGATAAAAAAAGTAAAATCATCGAGCGGATTAAAAGCCTCATCATCGAATTAGTACATTCGCGGGACAACGATTTGAAAACTAACCTTTCGCAATACCTTTCCTCTGAAATTGGTCAGGAATATAGTGCACTCAGTAATTTATTTTCTGAAGTTGAGGGAACAACCATCGAGAAATATCTAATTGCACAGAAAATTGAGAAAGTCAAAGAATTACTTACTTATGATGAATTATCATTAAGCGAAATTGCCTATCAGCTAAATTATAGCAGTGTGGCTTATTTAAGCAATCAGTTCAGGAAAGTAACAGGGTTTAGCCCAACTTACTTTAAAAACCTCAAGGACCGAAAGCGAAAGCAAATTGAAGATTTGTAAAACTTTACAAAATTCATCCAAAATTGTACAACTCTTTCATTTGGACAATTTGGAACTTTGTCTTGTAAATCAAAAACAAATATCATGACACACACTTATCAGGTTACGGGAATGACATGTGGAAGCTGTGAAGCAAAAGTAAAATCCGCTTTAATGACAATCGAAAATGTTTCATCTGTTGAGGTATCGAAAGACACTAATACTGCAACAGTCACTATGGACAAACACGTTGCACTTTCAGACTTTCAAAAAGCATTAGGTGGCGATGAAAGCCGTTATCACATTTCGGCTATTGAGCATAACGAAACAGTAGAACAGGCTAAAAGTTGGTTTGTAACCTACAAGCCAATTTTAACCATTTTCACTTACATTACTGCTATCACGTTGCTTGTTCAAACGCAAAATGACAGTTTCAATCTTATGCAATGGATGAGGCATTTTATGGCAGGTTTCTTTTTAGTTTTTTCTTTTTTCAAGATGCTCAATCTTAAAGGATTTGCAGAGAGTTATGTGATGTATGATGTAGTTGCCCGTAAAATCCCTGTTTGGGCCTATCTATATGCTTTTGTTGAATTGGGATTGGGTATTGCAAACCTCATTGATTTTAACCCGCTTGTAACCAATGTGACAACATTTATTGTGATGTCAGTAAGCATTATTGGCGTATTGCAATCGGTATTAAATAAAAAACAAATTCAGTGTGCTTGTCTTGGTGCAGTATTTAACCTGCCAATGAGTAAGGTTACCATCATTGAAGATGCACTTATGATAGCTATGAGTGGCGTAATGCTTGTGGCTATGCTTTAAACAAATATTTAAAAATTAAAACATATCATTATGAAAAATCTAATCATCTTATCATTTATCATACTTTCATTAACCGCTTGTAATTCAAAAAGCAGTAAACCGGAAAGTACCGCACCTATTGAATCACAGAAAACCGAAACAACTGAAAAGGTTGCTGACAGCACTGCGGAAAACAAGTCGGTTGTACAACTATATTCTTGCCCGATGCATCCCGAAGTAAAAGGAGAAAAAGGCTCTGAATGCCCAAAGTGTGGAATGGCATTGACTGAACCTGTAAAGTAATAGGATTATGAGAAAGGCATTTTTAATATTTTTCCTCATTATGCTTCCTTCACTGTCACAGGCGCAGTCAGTTAGTTATACTTGCCCAATGCATCCCGAAGTACATTCACCCAAACCCGGCAAATGTCCTAAATGTGGAATGAATTTGGTTAAGGAAAAGACAAAGGCTAAACCGAAAACCGTTAAGGCAGTAAAACCCAAAAGCAACCCAAATGTTCCTGAAAATGAGGAAACTGTGGCAAAATACACTTGTCCTATGCACCCGGAAATTGTTTCAGATAAGCCGGGAAACTGCCCTAGGTGTGGGATGAAATTAATAGTACAGGATAAAAAAACGGTTTCAACTGATGAAACTAAAGCAGTTATGCCAGAGGATCATGAGCATCATGAAATGGAACGGATGGATATGCCAACGGATGATTTGAGCGCTAGTATCAGTCTTGCCAAAAAGAATTTGGGTAAAATCAAAACAGTTAAAGCGGCGCAACCACCTCGTACTGTGCGCTACGATTTGCATATCCGCGATACTGTTGTAATGTATGGCAAAAAGAAGAAAAGGGCAATTGCGGTTAACGGACAAATACCAATGCCTACGTTGACATTTACTGAAGGTGATACGGCAGAGATCCATGTTTATAATCATCTAAAAGAAGAAACATCACTTCATTGGCACGGCCTATTTCTTCCTAATCAAATGGATGGCGTGCCTTATATGACACAAATGCCAATTAAGCCAGGAGCGGAGTATTTATACAAGTTTCCTATTATCCAACATGGTACACATTGGTATCACAGCCATAGCGGTTTGCAGGAGCAGATTGGAATGTATGGCATGTTCATCATGAATAAACGGGAAGAATGGGATATTCCGACTATTCCTGTGCTACTGAGCGAATGGACAGATATGAAACCTGAGGAAGTGCATCGCAGATTAAAAAATGCCAATGATTGGTTTGCTATAAAAAAAGGGACTACACAAAGCTATACAGAAGCGATTGCATCAGGGCATTTTGGCACTAAGGTTACCAACGAATGGAAACGCATGACAGCAATGGATGTAAGCGATGTATATTACGAAAATTTTCTGATTAATGGTAAAAATCAGGACGAACACCCACAGTTTAAAGCAGGCGATAAAGTAAGGCTTCGGATTGCCAATGGTGGTGCATCCGATTATTTTTGGCTCAATTATGCAGGAGGTAAAATAACGGTAGTAGCAACAGATGGTAATGAGGTCGAACCTGTTGCCGTTGACCGTCTGTTAATTGCAGTATCGGAAACTTATGATGTGGTAGTTACTATTCCCGACAATAAAAGCTTTGAATTTTTAGTCACACCCGAAGACCGTACAAAATCGGCTTCTTTATGGCTTGGAAGTGGTGAAAAAGTTTCAGCAGGGAAAATGCCCCGACTTAAATATTTTGAAGGGATGAAAATGATGAATGACATGATGGACATGAACGGCAATATGGTTGAAATGGACGGGATGAAAATGCAAAACCAAATCATGGACATGAATACTGTCATGTATCCTGAAATAACCGGTGAAGAAAAAAAGAAAGCCAAAAAAGAGGAAACAGAAAACAATCATGCAGGACACAACATGGATGCAATACCTAAAGACATAGTTACACTGAATTATGAAATGCTGCGTGCGCGTGAGAAGACAACATTACCTAATGGCGAGTGGCGGGAATTAAAATTTGAACTAACAGGAAACATGAACCGCTACGTTTGGAGCCTGGATAATAAAGTGGTTTCAGAAACGGACAAGATCCTGATTAAAAAAGGACAAAATTTGCGTATCGTTTTATTTAACAACAGTATGATGCGACATCCTATGCACTTACACGGACATGACTTTCGCGTGGTAAATTCTCAGGGGGATTATGCACCAATGAAAAACATCATCGACATCATGCCAATGGAACGTGATACAATAGAATTTGCTGCAACTGAGCCGGGCGGTGATTGGTTTTTTCATTGCCACATCCTTTATCACATGATGAGCGGAATGGGGCGCGTTTTCAGTTATGAAAACTCACCTAAAAACCCTGAATTACCTAATGCTAAATTCGCCCGCCGAAAATTAAATTCAGATGACCGGGAATTTCATTTTATGGCAGAAAATGATTTCGCTACAAATGGAAACGATGGGATGGCAATGTTAGCAAATACCCGTTGGAGTATAGGCTCTGAATGGCGTTTAGGGTATAATGATATGCATGGATATGAATCTGAAACCCACATAGGGCGATACATAGGTCGGAATCAATGGTTCATGCCATTTATTGGGTTTGATTTGAGGTACAGGAAAATGGAAATGGGGGAGACTGAGGAAAACCTGTTTGGGCAGAAAAACACAAAAGACAAACGGGCTCAATTCAGCATAGGTGCAGCCTACACTTTGCCAATGCTTGTTATCCTTCAAGGTGAGTTATACCATGATGGAAATGTGCGTTTACAGTTGATGCGTGAAGATATTCCAATATCACCAAGAATTAGAGCAGGTTTTATGGTAAATACTGATCGTGAATATATGGTTGACTTGCGCTATATTTTTGATAAAAACATCAGCGCACGAGCCCATTATGATAGTGATATGGATTTTGGAGTTGGGGTAATGCTTAATTATTAAAAGACCCTTTTTTGAATGTAAATAAGCAAGAATTGTCAACCAAAATAAAAAAAGCCCTGAATAACGAGGCTTTTTTTTAGCGGAGAAAGAGGCTCCGGGTATCTTTAAATAATATCAGTATTTACTGAGCTTGACAAAGATTGATTTTGATAGGTGCACCTATAGGGCAACTACATTATATTACTTTGTAATAAGCAATGTAAACATACGAAATTTGGTATTAGGATTCTCATTTATGATTATTTTATAATATAATTATTGCTTTATAAAACAATATTGAAAAATAACCGGAGCAAGTCAAGAAGTGTACAGGTTATTGACCAATAACTGTCACGGTATTTTTTAGGATCGGTGGATAACCAGCAGTAACGCATTAACGAGTTAATTTAATTACTCCGGCAAGAAATATGTAATTTTGTATAATATTCTTTAAATATGAAAAACTTTATAATATTGATAGGATTATGTTTATTTAGCTGTCAGGATAAGAATTCTGATATTGTAAATGTTCTAGTATTTCCAAAAAAATTACACGAGGTTTCGGGTTTACAATTGGCTCAAAATAACACTTCCTTCTATGTAATTGAAGATAGTGGCAACAAGAACTCAGTGTACGAAGTTGATTTTAATGGAAAACAACTAAAAGAATTATTAATCAATGCCGAGAATACCGATTGGGAAGATTTGGCTTCAGATAATCAAGGCAATTTATTTTTAGGTGATTTTGGAAATAATGACAATAACAGAAAGGATTTGTGTATTTATAAAATCAATCCGTCAGTAGCTCAAAATGAAACCATAGCACCTCAATATAAAGTTTCGTTTTACTATCCCGAGCAAACCGAATTTCCGCCGACTAAAAAAGAGTTATTGTATGATTGTGAAGCTTTTTTTGAACTAAATGGCTTCTTTTATCTGTTTACCAAAAACAGAAGCAAAGACTATGATGGCACTTGTTTGATTTATAAAGTGCCTAATAAGAGAGGGAGTCATGCAGCGGAATTATTAGGCAAATATAAAACTGGTGATGCGTTTAATGATAGTGCCATAACTGGGGCAGCAATCAGTCCGGATGGTTCCAAATTTGTTTTGTTGAGCCATAGTAAAGTTTGGTTGTTTGAAGATTTTAATGAGGATGATTTTTTAAACGCTAAGATTTCGGTACTAGAATTAAACCACTATTCTCAAAAGGAAGCCGTGTGTTTTAAAGACAATAAGACACTTTTGATTGCAGATGAGAAGGATAAAAAAACCGGTGGTAATGTATATGAAGTCAGTTTGGAAAGTTTAAAAGCCAAACCCTAGGCCAAAGGCAATTCTAATACCATCTGTGGAATTAAATAAGCCCAGATTTGCATTTACCGTTTCTACGCCATTAATAAAAAAGCCACCACCATAAGAGTTGTTCCATTTATCGGAATCTTCCCCTTTTAACCAAATTCTCCCGTAATCAAAGCCACCATATAGGCCAATTTTTATGGGTATTATTCTGGTTTTCATGCTGCTAAAACTGTAACGTAAATCAGTATTTTGGTAGAAGGATCGATTGCCCGTAAAACGTTGGTTTCTAAATCCTCTTAATCCATCTATTCCACCAATTGAAGCGGCTTGGTAAAATTCGAAATCGTTTCCAATATTAATATGGCTTTTCAATTTGGTAGCCAGCACGAGCTTGCCAGACGGATTCAATTTGTGCGTAATACTTATTTCGGGTATAATATAGCCATAGCTGTTATCCTCTTCTAAACTTGATTTATAACCAATACTGATGGCCGTCTTCATTCCCAATGTAGGATAGGTTTTACTGTCATAATTTTCAAAATCGAAAGTCATACTGGTACCTATAAATTCTACTTCATCAAAAAGATACGTTGGCAACTGTGGGTTGTTTTCAACAAATCTGCCTTGTGTGTTCTGAACTTCGATACTTTCGTATGTAATACCAAAATTGACACTGCTACCTGATTTGCTTCTCCATTTTAAGCTTGGTATGAAATTATAAGACCTTACTCTAATTCTGTTGTAATCCATTCCTAAATCATCATCAGGATTGTCCGTTTCATTCCCGTATCCAAAAAAGTTTTGGGAAAAATTAGGACTTTGCAGTCCGGTGGTTACTTCAAGGTTAAGATGTTTGAAAATCTTTGCTACTTCCAATCTGTATGTCAATTCATAACCATTGGTAGCAAAATAATAAGCGGCTTTAACTTGGTGTTGACTACTAAAAGGGTTTAGTTCAAAACCATATCTGGTATATAGATTATTTATGCCAATTTTAAAACCATCATCCGGATTAGCGCCGATGATTGGAATTATCTGGTTGATGTTGTTTTTGATTTTTTTATAGTCATAAACATTGACCTCGTAACTGTCTTGCAACTTTAATGTTGCTTTTTTAGCATTGGTAATGTCATTTTGCTTTGATTTATAGTCATATATAACAATGTTTTGCCCCTTTTCTATTTTGAAATCATCATTATTTTGCCCTCCAATCAACCGAATTTTAATTTTTTTGCTTTTCCCCGTCACTTCAAAAGAGTCTTTATCGTCTAAGCCATAAATCCAAATTTCACAGGTTACTTTAGGATCATAAGTTTTAGAATGAAAAGCTTCTGGAAGCCCATCTTTTTTCTTTCTGAAACCGTTTATCGTTACACTTCCATTTTCGAGGCAGGAAATTTTAAAAAAGTCATCTTTTACGGTTCCGGTAATTACTGCGGTTTTATTTACCAAATTAAAATAACGGTCGGCAATCTTTTGTAAATTGTCTTTTCTGTTTTTGAGCATATTTTTGATTTCAACAACCGTTTGATCCTTTACTTCATTCGGAACATTATCAAATGCCTTTTCAATGACTTCTTCAGTAATATTATTTTGAATAAACTTTACCTGCTCGTCCCAGTCTTCTTTACCGGATTGTTTGATAAAAGCGATATCTAACGGAAATGGTTCTGTATTAAATCCCTTTACATCTTTCAAATCATCCTCGTATTTGCGGAGTAGTTTTGCTGCCGGTATCAAACGAACCGCTGCGCCTAAAAGAAATCCATCTGACATTCTTGAAAAGGGTTGGTCCCTGTCTCTTGGCAGTGGTTTATAGATGGTCTTTGCATTTTCTTTAAATTCTAACCATCGCCATTGGTCCTGATGCCGATCCCAATCGCCAATTAGCATATCAAATAATCGGGCTCTGAGATAGGTTTTTTCATCTACGATTTTACTTTCATCAGATTGGGTTTCCAACAATACTTCGTTGGTGCTGATAATATTGCCGGTGAAGTTTGGCTCGCTAAGCAATAGGTTTCCATCGGACGCCTGTTCTTCAAAAAGGTACAATTCATCTCCAAATTCACTGTTGAATTCGCCCAACGCTTTTTGTTTAGGGATATAATATAATTTTGAATTTAATCGATTCACTCCAATCGCATCGGATAAAGTGCCAACCACAAAAGGCGCATAAGGATAAGAGCCTGTAAATACATCTTTAACCAGGTTTTCCGAAGCCGTATTTTCAAATTGTTTTTGAACATATTGGTCTTTAAACATGGAAGCCTGAATGTATTGAGAAGCATTCTTTTTCATGGCTCTCATTACAAATTGTCTGCCGTCTTTAGTGGTTAAACGCAATGCCCTGGATTGTGTTCCGCCTCCTTTTCTAAGCGGTGTTAAACCGCCTTGCAATGTGTCTAAGTCAACCACTTTTGCTGTTATTGGCGTACTGTAATATTGACGGAACCGTTTACCCCATAAAAAGCTGTAAAATTTACTCTTGGTTGTCTCTTTTTCGGTATAGATGGAGGTCTTTATCGAATCGGGAAACACCTTTTGATATTCATATTTTATTTTGTTGTGATCAGCCCCAAATATTTTGGTTTCAAATTCAGTATTCTCGGTTTGAGCATTGATGAATTTTACTTTTGAGGAGCCATCAGCATAAATCTTCAGAACAGCAAAGCCATTTTCACCATGTGAATATTGGCCATTACCGGTATTTTTAACCGCTGTTTTTTTAGAACCGCTTCCGCTGATGATTTGAGGGATATTTTCTTCTACTATATATTGCAAATTATGTTCGTGACCGGAAACAAAAATCACTTTTTCGTTATGCTGGGCGGCGGCAACCAAATTTCTTTTTAATTCGTTGTAATGAATGTTTTGTAAATCGGCATTACTGATCCCTGTTGTTTTACGAAGTAGATTTTTTAATGTTCCCAAGATGGGTATCGGTTGTAAATGACTTTTAAAGTCATATTTTCCACCATGGGCACCATTGCTAAACATAGGATGATGTATGGCTACGATAGTTGTTTTTCCTCTGGCTTTTTTTATTTCACTTCTGAATTCTTCTAAAAACTGTGTTCTTGTCTTTATTTCACAATCTTCGTTAATGGTCGGATGATTGTCCCAATTGGTAATATACCATTGCGAATCAACGATAATTAAGATGATCTCCTCATTTATATTGATTGACTCAATGGAACAGCCATCTTTGGGTAAAAATGATTTCTTTCCCAGTTTTTTTTCAACGTATTCTTGCTGTCTTTTTAATCCGTCAAGGCCATTATTGTACCAATCGTGATTTCCGGGTATAAAGACGGTCTTGCCTTTGAAATTTTCAGCAATATTAAGCTGTACGTCAAGCCGATGTTCCGCAAGTTTTCTTTCAGAATCTTCCTTTTTTGGAAGTCCTGCGGGATAAATATTATCCCCTAAAAACAATAGGGTAGCATTTTTATTTGATTTATCAAGCTTCTTTTTTAAGCTTTTCAACGTAATGATGGTACTATCCATTTCGGCATTACCGGCATCGCCAATGAGGTAAAAAGTATGGACTGCATTTGTGGAGTCTGTTGCTTCTGTCGTAACCGATTTATTATTATTTTTGTTGTATTGTGGCTGATGCGTAGCACAAGATTGCAGTAAAACAAAGACGCTTACTACGACAAAAAGTTTACAATATTTGCTTGTAGCACTGTTGATACAAAACAATTTCATAACTTGGATTTTTACTTTTGCCAATGACGATTATAGAACAAGCTGAAGATTTTGTCTACAAATTATTCAAAGATAAGTTATCTGATTCATTTTTGTACCATAATTTTAACCATACTTTATCGGTAGTTAATGCGGTTAAGACCATAGCCTACGGGCAAAAGGTTAGCGAGCATGAACTTGAATTGTTGCTGCTAGCTGCTTGGTTTCATGATACCGGATATACAAACGGTTGTGAAAAGCATGAAGCCGGAAGTGTCGTCATTGCGGAAAAATTTCTTCAGGAGAGAAACTATAAAGCAGAAGACATAGCCACAATTACTTCTCTGATTAATGCCACCATAAAAGGTCATACGCCAGTAAATGCTTTGGAAAATATCATTCGTGATGCCGATTATTTCCATTTGGCCGAGAAAGATTATCTCTTGAGCGCTGAGTTCTTAAAACAAGAATTGAAAATGACACTAAACACAGATTTTACCGATTTGGAATGGGCAAAAGAAAATTTAAATTTTCTCACGAATCACCATCGGTTTTTAAGTGATTATGCGCTGTTACATTGGCAACCCCAAAAGGAAAAGAACATTCAAAAGATTCGAAAAAGAATCAACCAACTTGAAAACAATATTATGGAAACACCAGCAAAAACAAAAAAGCAAAAAGACAAGGAAGAAAGACCTGATCGTAGTATTGACACCATGTTCAAAATCACCCTAACGAATCATATTCGTTTGAGTGAGATTGCCGATAGCAAAGCAAATATATTACTGTCGGTGAATGCGATTATTATTTCCATTGCATTGTCGACGATAGTACCAAAATTGGACAGTCCGGGCAATGTACATTTGATTATACCAACATTTATCATGGTATTTTTCAGTGTGGTTTCTATCATTTTTGCCATATTGTCAACCAAACCAAAAGTGACTTCGGGCAAGTTTACACGCCAAGATATTGAAGATAAAAAAGTAAATTTGTTGTTCTTTGGCAATTTCTTTAAAATGCCTTTCGAAGAATACCAATGGGCAGTGAATGAGTTGTTGAAAGACAGAGAGTATTTGCACAATTCGATGATCAAAGACCTGTATTATTTAGGTTTGGTGCTCGAACGAAAATACCGCTTACTGCGCATTACCTATAACATTTTTATGATTGGAATCATTGTTTCGGTAATTGCTTTTGTCATTGCTTTCAGGCATGCTCCGATATAATGTTTTGATGCGCTACTTTTACCCGGATACCTTTTAAACCTGATACTCCTTGGAGTTCTTCTACTTCAAATTGTTCTACTTTAGGTTCCAATATTTCCTTAAACTGCAGGTATTTGATATAATCCATGTACTCTTTTTTCTCACTGGCGTGAGAATAAACTATGGTTATTTTCTCCTTTTCGGTAATGCGTTCACGGGTTCCTTTAATAAAAGCTTTATCGATTCGTTTTTTTACGACTTCATATCTGGCATTGTATGTCCCGTCAACGTCAAAACGTTTTTCATCCATACGGAAACGAATTGAAATAGGGGAACTGAAGACCAAAATCAGCGAAGTAACTTCCAAATGATAGGGTAGAGACTCTTTTAATTTATGGTGTTCTAATTCCATTTCACACATCGTTTGCAATTGCCAAAGTCGCAGGTTGTTGAGGTAAATTTTGTCAAAAGATTTGTCCGGTGCAATCGAAGCACCTATGTAGAGATTGTGTTCTACGCCATCGGTTTTGAATCGTTCGTAATAATGCGGGAAAATCTGCTGTGCCTCCAATTGTTTTTCGTCTAAAATGGAAGCCAGTTTTTTGTTGATTTTTGTCAGTGTATTGTCGAATTTCTTTCGTGCCTGATAGAACATTCCGGTCTTTTCGTCAATTTTGCCAAAATATTTTTCTATTAATATTTTGCTTTCTTCCGAAGCGCTATCCGCATTGATGATGGGATGAATTTCACTTTCAATATAACGCTGCATGATTTGTTCCGTATCGGCTTTTAAAGGCAAATCCAATTCAGTTCTAAATGAATTCAGTTCAAATTTCCGTTGCTCCAAAATCATCAAATTAGCTTTTGATTCCTGATTTTCAATAATAGCAATCAAAGAATCCAACTGTTTTTTTAAATCCAGTTTTACAGTTTCGTTCCTATGTTCTGACGAACCTTTAATATCTATTTCCCCAAACAAAGGATACACTTCTTTAAAGACAATTTCTTTAAAGACATATTCTTTGGACTGAAATGCGGTTCGGATATATTTTTGTGCTTCTCTTCGGAATTTCCAATACACACTCGAATGGATTGCGGTATATTCTTTTTGGATAACGGCTTCAATTTGGTTTTGTAAATCGAGTCGGTAACGGCTCATCGTATCGACCAAATAGGGCAATATCAAATCCAGTTTGTTGGCATTAATACTATTGAGTGCTCTTGGTTTTCCTGAAGCCAATTCGAAAACGCCCAACAGTTCATCGTCTTTCACCACCGGTGCCATAATACAGCTTTGAATGCCTTGACTTTTCAGATGAAGAGCAAAAGTCTCATTCGATTTTTTTTCTCCAAAAAAATCGACGTTAGAAATAATAAAGGTTTGGTGTTCTTTAATGACACAGTTGAAGAAGCAATCGTATAATTTTTTACCACATTCCGCTTCTTCCGCTTCGTCAAGGATAAGACTTGGAATGTTCTTTTTACTGGCATTAGGACGAATAAATTTTTTTTCTTCAGGGTCAAAAATGGTCAAACCTATTTTTAAATCCGGGATTCTGAATATAGACCTAAAAATGGATTGAAAATCTTCTTCCAATTCCTCATCATGGTTGTCGGTGGCTTTTAACAAATTGGTTTTAAGGGTTGACACCGAACTTTCAGTAGTCGCGTCATAAAGTTGAACTATTCCAAAACCTTTCAGTATCCAACTCCCTTGTGGAAATTTCTTTTTCCAAATAGTAATATCGTCAAAATTATCGATCAGATAATCGATTTCTTCCTGTGTCAGTTGAATTGCTTTTTCTGTTGGTATGATTTCGATAAAATCGGCATTGTATAAAATGCGATAATGTTTCATAATTCCATTACTGTCGGGAATATCATAAAATAATGGATTGGTAAAATCAATGCTTTGCTGGTAATGGTCATTTAGAATCAGGCAACAATTCATGATGTAAAAAAGGTCGTCTTCAAAGTCCCTGATGTTCATGTCAAAATCGACACCAGCAGCATTGAGAATCTTTTTAAATCTTTCGGTATAGTTGAAGGTGATGTTGTGAAACGGAATCGCAACAGCTTTAATTTCGTTATGCGTTAATGCCGTTGGAAATAAATCAGCAAGAAGGTTTTTGATTAAGTCTTGGTGTTCTTCTATCAATGATAAATCTTGTATCCCGGTCCTGAATTGGGGTAATTTCTCAATCTCTTTTAGGAGTGCCTTAGCATAATTGGCTCGGTAATCTACATTGGAAACAGCAATGGATTCTAATGTTTCAATCAGTTTGTGAAATGAAATTTGTGTAATAAAAGGGGTTTCATATTGTTCTAATTTTCTTTTCATTTTGACCAATTGATTATACCGATAAAGATAAGCCAATATTTGAAAACTGGCAATTGAAGTTGAAGTGGTTTGATTTTTTTAAGAAATGGTCTTTTTTGGCTTAGTCATTATTAGCTAAAAACGAAGAATACATCCAAACCATTTTTTCTTGGGCTCTGAATAGAAATATGATTTTTAAGTCTTGTTTAACAGTAAATAACATTACATAATATCAGATAACATCCACGTCAATTAATTATCAGGATTACCTTCGGTGTTCCCAGAGGGGAGAACCTTGCAAAAGAAAACCATAACGGCTTTTCAAGCCGTTAGTTTTTTTATTTTTTATCCACTTTCAAAAGCGCGCTTTTGACGCGGCTATAAAATAAAAAAACCGATTAGTTTCCTAATCGGTTTTCCTTTGCGGAGAAAGAGGGATTCGAACCTCGTTCTGTATGCTAGTATTTTAAGGTATTCGCTGTAGTCGTAGTTGGCAGGTCACTAAATAGGTCACTGTCTCGGGTGTGATAGAGAACGTAAAATTGTTAATCAAATATACGGCGTTTCTCCCATATGTACAAGTATAAGTTCATTTTTTGTACTACTTATTGAACTGGTTAGATTAGGTTTTAAAAAGGTTGTAAACGACAAATTTACTTTTAAAACCCTACAACATACAACGCTGCACTTCTTCTAACGGTAGACCGGAATACCTGCAAAATTCTTCAACTGAAATATATTGATGATCTTCTTTATTCAGATGCTCCTTAATCTTCTTTAAATATCTTCTGGCCTGGGTATATTCTTTACCCATGATTCGTTGAACGTCTTTCGGGTACATGCACACTCTAATGCTGCTTGCTCCCATTTTTCACATTTGATACTTTAACTATGCCTTTGGTATGCAGTAAGCATACCTCAACTATAACTGCAAATCTATACTATTTTCCGGAATTACAATAGGTGATTATTGGTACTTATAGTCAATTATTGTTGGGATGTGACAGTCACCCTTTGAAATGTCAGGCTAATGCCGGAATCTTTGATTATTCATTCACGAAAATGTTGCAACGATTGACGAAATGATGTGAGTTGTGAAAATTAGTATTAATCAAAAGTTTTAGAAATTATGGCAAGACAGAAAGGCATAATTAAACTGAAAGGTACTATCGGAGGTATTACCTTTTACAAAACTTCTCAAGACGGGCACCTAGCCCGCGAGAAAGGAGGTATCGAAAAAAGTAGGATTGAAAGTGATCCTGCATTTCAAAGAACTCGTGAAAACGGTTCTGAATTTGGACGGGCTGGGAAGGCCGGAAAATTACTTAGAACCGCGTTGAGAGCTTTGCTATTGAATTCTGCTGATGGTAGAATGGTAAGTCGACTTACCCGAGAAATGGTCAAAGTTATTCAAGCTGACTTGGTTAGTGAGAGAGGTCTGCGAAATGTGATTGACGGTGAAGCTGAATTGTTATTGGGCTTTGAGTTCAACATTAGAGGTAAGCTGGGCACTAGTCTTTATGCTCCCTACACTGGTGCTATAGACCGTGTTAGTGGTGAAATTACTGTGGATATTCCACCGTTTGTGCCTGTTAACATGATAGCGGCTCCAAGTGGGACGACGCATTACAAAATTATTTCGGCAGGTGCAGAAATTGACTTCGAGGCGGAAACCTTTATTGAGCAACATTCAGAAACAGCTATTCTACCTTGGGATGCTGTGGCGACAGTTGCGATTGCACAAACCAATCAGGTTACAGCTGCGAGCACTAAACCGTTATTCCTTGCATTAGGAATTGAATTTTACCAAGAAGTTAATGGTCAAATGTACCCACTTAAAAATGGTGCTTTCAACCCATTATCAATTGCTAAAGTTGACAGCGGTGTGTAATGGTTTTATTACTCACCAGAACTTATTTCCCTGATGGAACTAATGGCAAACTCGAATGCGAGGGCAAAGTGATTTGCAACACAATTGAATTGCCTTGGAAGAACAACGAAACGAAGGTTTCCTGCATTCCGGAAGGGAAATATTTTATAAGAAAGCGATTCAGCAAAAAGTTCAAATGGCATTTGGAACTAATAGAAGTAAAAAACAGAAGTCTAATTCTGTTTCATCCTGCCAATAATGCTTTGAAAGAATTGAATGGCTGCATCGCACCGATTACAAAAATTTCGGGAGCCGGTTTAGGTCTACTATCCCGAAAAGCTTTTGCCAAGCTCAAAACGATTGTTTATAAAGCTTTGGATGAAAAGCAACGAGTTTTAATCATTATCAAATCTTAATTTTTTATTATCATGAAAACAAATTTTTTAAATAAACTGAAACAAGGGTTGTTTCTTTTAATTGCTGTTCTAGGAACATTCATCGGCTATTCACAGTCGACAACAACTATTACCATTGGCGGCAGCAAAACACCTGATACAGGAGGTTTGCTCGACATTGGAGGCAATCAGCGACCGACACCAACACTATTAACTAATTTGGTGTCTGAGAATCTTGATACCGGAGGAGGAAGTTCCACTACAAAGCCCCCTATAACATTACCTTTTACATTGTCATCTAAAGAAACTCAATGTATGTTTGCATTTGACATTGGAGGACGTGGAACTTCCTCCGATACTGGTCAGGTCAACGATGATGATGACCCCTTTGATATTGGAGGTAACGGAGGTGTAATTATCGGAAGACCGGGCATTGGTGGTAACAGACCACCCGTAGGGGAATATTGTTTAGATACCGATGGCAGAGACAGCAGTGGAGGTTTACTTGACATTGGAGGAAGACAAGATGTCCCTACTTTACCTTTCAGCAATTTTTCTACTACCTATTGCACGTTTGCTTATCTCAGTGAAACTGGAGGCGGTGGTAAAGGTACTTCTTCTGGCACTGGCGAGGTAAATGATCCTAACGACATTGGAGGTCGTGGAACGGGAACCGACGCGGGCACAGGTCAATATATAACTTCTGATATTGGAGGGCGCAATTCAGGCGGTGAGTATGCAATGTTCGATGATGGCGAAACAGTTGTGGAATATGATTTAGTATATATTCCCAAACGTGGTTGTGTCTTTGATACAGGAGGGAGAAACGGAACAGGAACATCGACAGGTGGCGATTACGATGACGACACAGATGATGATACTGGCGGCAGAGGTTCTAATGGAACAATTGGAGAAATTAGTGAACCTCCTTGTTACCTCACCGCAAATTTAAATTAGCAGTATCATGAAACTTGTTAAGAGAGCACAAGCTCCCACTCCGAAATTTTTTAAAGTGCTTCGAAATGTTGGTTTGGTGTTGGCAGCTATTGGTGGGACTATTTTGGCAGCGCCAATTGCTTTACCAGTTATTGTAACTTCGGTTGGTGGCTATTTGGTTGTTGCCGGAGGTGTTGCCTCAGCAGTAAGCCAATTAACAACGATTGAAAGTAATGCAAACAAATAATCATACTTTAATGGGTACTGCCGGAGGGACATTTTTGAGTATTATACCCAATATTCAATCGGCAGATGTTTTGAAAACTGTTGTATTAGCATCTGTTGGAGCTATAGTCAGTTTTACAATTTCGTTAGTACTCAAAAGTATTATTAAGAAGCACAAAAAGTAAATTAATATAATTGATTTACAAAATGAAAGCCAGGTCTTGCGACTTGGCTTTTTTTATTAACAAGCTGTTTTCATTCTTGCCCGAATGTGGGGAAGGTTTTTGCTGACTAGCTTAATAATTTCTTTATTATACTTAGTTGCTTTATTGCCTTTTCCCCGCGATTGAAGTATCTCAAGGTTTTCAAGAGAAATTTGAATTGTTTCAGCATGTACACCATTTACTTTTGCTGAAAGAATTAGTGAATTTTGTTTTTTGTAGTATTCATTTGTGAATACACAATGATTGTGAATACAGCCCTCTTCTAAAAATTCCTTTATTGTTTCAATCACGTTTATTGAAATGTTTTTTTCTGAAAAAACCAATCCGAAGAATTGCTTCTTAGCTTTGAAGTAATGCTTTTGGTTTTTATCAATTTGCTTTTTGTTTTCCTCAACTGTACCTTTCCAAATTTCTTTTATCTTTTTAGCCATCAATTTATCATGTGCCTTTTTTAAATCTAAGGGACAAACATATTTTGGGCTTCTAATGTCTTTCATGAAATATTGAAGCAAATCAATGTAATCAATCCAAAGTTTTGCATCTTTAATTTGGTAGTTGTTTCTGATGGATATTTTTATTGCATTCCAATAAATTCCTGTGGATTTTAAACTTGTATTTCTAATATGATAATACAGCATATCGTGTTGATTTGCTTTTAGCAAGGTTTCAGCGATACTATCGGATAGAATTACCTTAAACAATATTTGAGGTGCAATACCAAAGAACTTACCTTTAAAACCATTCCTTTTCACAATTGGCGACACTTTTTTGTTTGGCTGAATAAAGCTTGGTATTAAAGAGAATCTGCGATTGTTGTCATTAGATTTAAGGGATAGCTCACTGCTGACAATCCATTGGTCATAATAGTGGGATAAGCCCATTACATTTTTTGACATTGTCCGGGTTTTTCCTTTTCCATCAATGAATATCTGCATCACTTCATGAGCAAAATGAGAACATTGACAATTCTTTCTCATGGTTTTGCTGATGCAAACCATTCTAACAATCTGAAATTTATCAGCCGTTGTAATTATTTGGTAGTAATCTGTTTCTTTTAGTCCGTTGTTGTAATTCTCAGTTATAACTAACGTTTTAGAGCATTTTTTACAAGTGACTTTCTTAAGTTTGGTGGTATCTGAAACTTTCCAATTGTGACCACATTCAAGACAGAAGATGCTTTTTCTTGATTGTACCGCGTAGTTATCAAAGCATTTTGTAAATGCTAATTCATTTTGCTGTTGTGTTATTTGAGGTAAGTTCCTACTCAACTCAACTATTTTTATTTCGAGCGCAGTTTTTGGTTTCATAGCGTTAGAGTTTGAATAATGAAGTTTGATTAGCATCAACGTTTTTAGTTGTTGATTTTGGAGTATCATTTGTACGTGCCGGTGCAGCAATTGAACGATTGACTATTACTTTGGCTGATATTGGCTTTCCTATTTCAACTGTTTCTTCATCGTAATAATGAATTGCCATATTGAAAATTTCTTCATCAGCAAAGCCGTTTCTTTGGCTTTTCTTTACTTCGCTCAGAATGTATGTAGCACAATCATCAATATTTTTGTATGGCTTGCTAAATGTTTTGGCAAACAAGGCATCATTATTTGCTAATTCTTGCAAATGATTTAAAATTGCTTCTTTAAATGGGTCTGTTGTTTCTTTCATGGCTTATATTATTTGGTTAATTTTCTGAACATTGATTTAGGGTAACTTCTTCAATTACTACTTTTGAATTGTGTGCATACAAATCATGGTATTTTGCACAATCCAATGCTTTTTGTCTGCAATCGAATACTCCGAAATAAACCCGTGAAGATTTAGTTTTCCAGATGTCTGTTTGGTAGAGAATAAATAGTGTCATAATTCAATTTTTAAATGTTGATTATTTGCAATAGCGATGGAGAATGATTCTTCGCATATCACTGATTAAATTGAGGTTTTGATTAAATTGAGTTGCCTTTGCTTCGAGTAAGCGGAGTGCCTGAACATTTTTTTGATGCTCTTCGAAATCGCTCAACATTTCATCGGCTTTTTTAGAAAATTCTTTTATGAAATCATTGATTCGCAAAAATGGAATTACAGACCCAACGAGGTTTCGGTGCCAAAATTTGGACTGCCAAAGGCTGTAGGTTATCCAAAAAATGCTTTCGCAGTCGTTCTCATTCTCGAAAATGACAACGAAACTGTTTGTGAATGGCTCTTTTTGGGGCTTACCGCTGTTCATTCCTTTGTTAAGAATGAAAAGATGTGGTTTGGCGTAGTTAGTGTCTTTTTTGTGGGTTTTAATAATGTAGTTCTTCATGGCTTCGGCTTAAAGTGGATGTGCTTCGCTACGCTTCGCACATAAATTTTTCAAAAGAAAAAAAGAGAAAAAAGAAAGCCGTTTGTTGAAGTGGAGGGTTTCAAAAAAGCAAGTTTTTTGAAAAAAATACTACCCGATACGTTCTGTAGAATCGGGTATTTTATGCTGAAAACAGGAGTTGTTTTGGAAAGGTTTGGGTGGAGATTTTTTTCAAAACCCGCAGGGCTTGAACTTGCTTTTTTGAATACCCGGAGCTTAGTTTTGCTCTCTTTTTTATCTCTTTTTTATTTTGATAAATAATCGGGATTGTCTTGAAAAGGGTGTGAAATTGCAGGGCTTGATAAAATATCAAATGCTACAATCAAAATGTCTTTTTATCAAGCCCTGCAATTTCACACTCTTTCTTGGATTTGATTTTTTGAGGATGCTTAAAGGCGATTGTGAATTGAGAGTTTCAATTACAAATAGTTTATGCTGTGAAAATGGAAAGCATCTTCAAAAAACAATGCATGTTACTACCGAGTGCGACGGGGCAGCAGTGCGGGCAAGTGTATCATTTTTTATTTGCTTAATAATGATTTTCTGATTGCTTTTGTGGTAGCAGATGCTGAAGATTAGTTCCAATTAATTATAAATGAACTGGCATTTGCTGCCGCTAAGCAATGTGTGGGATGTCGTGGCAAATAAAAAATGATACTGTTGCCGGGTATTTGGTTTTGTGGGTGCTGCAAATGGCTTTATCAATAGGCAATCTAACTGAAGTTCTAAGCCATTTGCAGCACTTACAAAAGCAATGCAAATACTTACCGCTTGTGGGGTGCGCGGCTTTTTTACATAATGTTATTATAGTCTCTTTAGAGCTATAATGCCACATTATGTAAAGAAGCTTGGGAGAAAAAATTACCGGCGCAAGTCACGCAGTGTACGCATTATTGTATCAATAATTGTGACGGTAATTTTTTTAGGAGCGTTGGCTAGAAGTGGCAATTATGAGCGATAGTTATCTCATTTCATTCAACTTGCTATAAAATATTAAAAAAAATATCTCTCGAATTGATAGCTATAAAGAAAAAAATATATTTTCGTATAAGTATACCTAATACCAATTCAGGGTTTTACATAACCTTCTGCATTTACCCATATTGTCTTCCCAATCGGAATAATTTTCAATTAATCCTTTGGGACTAAAGAATGAGTAAAGACCATTAATGGTACCAGGATTATCCATCATATAATGATAAAACAAAAGCGACGGAAAATTAAATAGCAAAAGCCATTTCAGATGAACCGCATTATAAAAGAATGTGAAATAAAAATAAAGTAAATGTTATTAAACCGAAGAATATCGATTCTATATTTTATAAAACTCATTAAATGGCAAATCTTGTATGTTGTAATATTTGCATTAATCATCGGATTTCTTCATATTCGTGAGGAATTTACAGGAATAAATATTCCATTAAGTATTTTGGCTTTGATGGGAACAGTTGTTTCAGTCTTGTTAGCATTCAGGACATCACAATCTTATGAAAGGTGGTGGGAGGCAAGAATTGTTTGGGGTGCCATAGTTAATGACAGCCGCACACTTATTAGAAACGTTATACAATTTCTTCCCGATGATACTGATGAGCAAAAAAAAATTGCTGAACGGCAGATAATTTGGGTTCATCTATTGGGAGAAACATTAAGAAAACTGCCTTATTCCCAAAAAGTTGATGAATATTTAATGCTACATAAAATTGGAGCAGCAAATTTACCTAACGCAATTTTAGACGAACACTCACAACAAATAAACAGACTCGTAAGGCAGGGCAAAATATCAGAGTTTCAACAGTTCCAGCTAAATGATGTAATAACTAGACTTTGCGATAGTATGGGCAAATGTGAAAGGATAAAAAATACGGTATTTCCACGTTCTTATAGTATTATTCTACATACTTTGATTTATACTTTTACTGCATTATTACCTTTCGGATTAGATCATAGTCAGTTTATCACAGAGATTGTAATTTCTATTATAATCCCTCTAGTATTTATAGCTGTGGAAAAGACAGCAATAATTATGCAGGATCCTTTTGAAAATCTGCCCGTGGATACACCAATGACCTCAATAGCGCAGACTATTGAAATAAATATCAGGCAGATGATGGGAGAAAAAGATGTACCAGCAAAAGTTGATAAAGGGTTGTACTACGAAATGTAAAACTATTTTTTTAGATGCTCTTGAGACAAAATTTTTCTTAAGATATCCTAAAAAAAATAAAAAAGTATAATCGTATTAAAATATTTACTAATATTGTTGCGTGAAGTACTTATGCCAAATACTAGCTATTATTATTCTTGCTCTATCCACAAAACCATGTGTTGATATCCAGAGCAATAGTTCAGTACATTCCACAGTTTCTTACACACAACATAAGAAAGATCATTCTGAAAATAAAGACAAAGATTTATGCTCACCATTTTGTATCTGTAATTGTTGTGGCCAAATCACTTTAAATTATTTTCCTACAATCTCATTTGATCCTCAGACAGCGTTTGAAGAAATAAAGACTTCAAATTCTACATACACTTCCGCAATCTATTCCAATTTTTACGGAAGCATTTGGCAACCCCCTCAGATAGTATAATGATGCCCGAGTAACTTCGGGTTAGAAAATTGTGCACTAGCACGAACAGCGGCAAATGTCCTATTTGCTGATTTTTCTAATTCATTATATTATTTTCAATGTTAAATAAAATCATTCAGTTTTCTATAAAGAACAAATTGATTATTGGTCTTATGGTATTAGGCCTAATAATCTGGGGAGTTTACTCCGTCAAACAATTACCTATTGATGCCGTACCTGACATCACTAACAATCAGGTTCAGATTATAACGAGTTCACCAAGTAACGGTGCTGAAGATATAGAAAGGTTTGTAACTTTTCCTGTAGAACAAACAATGTCCACTATCAAGGATATTGAAGAGGTTCGTTCCTTTAGCCGTTTTGGGCTTTCGGTTGTAACTGTAGTTTTCAAGGAAAATGTTGATGTATATTGGGCGCGTCAACAGGTCGCAGAGAGACTTAACGAAGCAAGCGAGCAAATTCCTCCAGGAATGGGTATGCCTTCAATGGCTCCAGTATCTACCGGATTAGGGGAAATCTATCAATATGTATTACATGCAAAAAAAGGGTATGAGAAAAAATACGACGCTACCGAGCTACGTAGCATCCAGGATTGGATTGTCAGAAGGCAATTGCTTGGTGTTGAAGGAATAGCCGATGTAAGTAGTTTTGGAGGTTTCCTAAAACAATACGAAATCGCTTTAAATCCTGATAAATTGCGTAGTATGAATATCAGCATTAGCGATGTATTTAATGCTCTGGAAAAAAATAACCAAAATACAGGAGGTGCCTATATCGATAAGAAACCAAACGCTTATTTTATCCGCAGTGAGGGTTTGATCAATAATATTGCGGACATTGAAAATATTGTTGTCAAGACCAATGCCAACAGTACACCTGTACTTATAAGAAACGTTGCCGATGTACAGCTCGGTGCTGCAACACGTTATGGCGCAATGACCCGTAATAATGAAGGAGAAGTAGTTGGTGGAATCGTACTGATGCTTAAAGGAGGAAATGCTTCTAAAGTAATTGGCAATGTAAAAACGCGTATGGCTCAAATTGAGAAAACACTTCCTGAGGGTGTCACTATTGAGCCATTTCTTGACCGTACCAAATTAGTAAACAATGCTATTGGAACAGTAACCAAAAACCTGGCCGAGGGAGCGCTGATTGTAATTTTTGTCCTTGTTCTTTTATTAGGGAATTTGAGGGCAGGTTTAATCGTAGCTTCCGTAATACCACTGGCCATGCTCTTTGCAATCTGTTTAATGAACCTTTTTGGTGTTGACGGTAACCTGATGAGCCTTGGGGCGATTGATTTCGGTCTCATAGTCGACGGTGCCGTCATCATCATTGAGGCGACAATGCACTATCTCCATGTCAAGCACAAGGGACAGACACTTACACAAGACCAGATGGATCATAGTGTATTAAGCAACGCACGTAAAATGATGAGCTCGGCCGCATTTGGACAGATTGTAATCTTAATTGTATATCTCCCAATCCTTGCTTTGGTTGGTATAGAAGGAAAAATGTTCAGACCAATGGCGCAAACAGTTTCATTTGCCATTCTTGGTGCTTTTATCCTTTCACTGACATATGTTCCTGTAATGAGTGCTCTTTTCTTAAATAAAAAAGTAACCGACAAGCAAAATATTTCAGATCGAATTATCAATGCTGTTCAGCGTGCATATACGCCACTTTTAGCTTTCGCTTTAAGATCAAAGGCTCTAATTATTGGTATAGCAGTCGGACTATTGACAATAAGTGTTGGTATCTTCTCTTACTTAGGAGCAGAATTCATACCTACTCTTGAAGAAGGAGATTTTGCAGTTGAGTTACGGGTTCTTACCGGAAGCAGTCTTTCCCAGACCGTTGAAACCTCTTTAAAAACGGCAAAAGTTCTTAAAGAAAATTTCCCAGAAGTAAAGGAAGTGATTGGTAAAATTGGTTCCTCTGAGATTCCAACGGATCCTATGCCTGTTGAGGCTTGTGATATGATGGTTATCTTAAAAGATAAAAGTGAATGGACAACAGCTGATAATACAGCCGATTTGGCAGAAAAAATGCAGAAAAAGTTAGAGGAAAATCTAGCTGGTGCTACATTTGGATTTCAACAGCCAATCCAAATGCGTTTTAATGAGTTAATCTCTGGTGTCAAACAGGATGTTGCAATTAAAATATTTGGTGAAGACATGAATAAGCTAGCCAAATATGCAAAAGAGGTTGGAGGAATTGCAGGTAATATCAAAGGTGCTGAAGATATTTATGTAGAACAAGTTTCGGGATTACCACAAATTGTAATCGGATTTCATAGAGATAAAATAGCACAATTCGGTCTTAATATAGAAGATGTCAACTCTGCCATTCGTTCTGCGTTCGCGGGTGAAGCTGCCGGATTAGTTTTCGAAGGTGAAAAAAGATTTAGCCTTGTTGTAAGACTTTGTAAAGAAAATCGTCAATCGCTGGATGATGTTAAAAATCTTTTTGTAACTGCTCCAAATGGAAATCAAATTCCATTGGACCAAGTAGCCGATATTAGTTTTAAAGAAGGCCCAAATCAGATTCAGAGAGAAGATGCAAAAAGGAGGATTATCGTTGGCTTTAATGTTCGTGGAAGGGACGTGGAAAGCGTAGTAGCAGAAATCCAGGCAAAAATAGGACAGCATATTAAATTCGAACCGGGTTATTACCCTACTTATGGTGGAACTTTTGAAAACCTTCAGGCTGCAAAAGACAGGCTTGCAATTGCAGTTCCAGTTTCTCTTATGCTTATTTTCTTATTATTATTTTTTGCCTTTGGATCAGTTAAGCAAGCTCTATTGATATTTACGGCGATACCACTATCCGCAATTGGAGGAATTTTTGCGCTATGGATGCGCGGAATGCCATTCAGTATCTCGGCAGGTGTTGGATTTATTGCGCTCTTTGGTGTAGCCGTATTAAATGGAATTGTACTTATTGCTGAGTTTAATCTTCTTAAGCGGGAAGGAATGACCGATCTTAAACAAATTGTGATAAAAGGTACCTCTGTAAGACTCCGTCCTGTAGTCATGACCGCATTAGTTGCATCATTAGGATTTATGCCGATGGCATTATCGCACGGTAGCGGTGGTGAGGTACAAAAGCCTTTAGCGACCGTTGTAATAGGCGGTTTATTTACTGCTACACTTCTGACATTATTGGTACTTCCAATTTTATATATGTGGTTTGAAAAATTTAAGAAAAAAGAAATGAAAGTTAGTCCAACAGTTGCAATTATCGCATTGCTTTTTACAATCAATTTCGCTACGGCACAGACAACAAATCCGCCATTAACATTATCGCAAGCAATTGAAGAGGGTGTTAAAAATAATAGGGAAATGAGCGTTGCCAATCTTGATGTTTCTTATCAAAAGCAGCAGAAAAAGGCTGCAGTAGAAATCCCAAAAACAGAGCTTACCGGAATGTTTGGCCAATACAATAGTTTTGAAAAAAACGATAAGAATTTTGCCGTTTCCCAAACTATTCCTTTTCCAACCACGTTCGCCGCTAACGCCGCTTTGGGAAAAGCTATGATCAGAAGCAGCGAGCTTAAGCTTAATGTGACAAAGAATGAATTAATCTATCGTATCAAACAAGCGTACATTAACTTGGAGTATTTGTATGCCAGACAAGCTCTTTTGACCAAACAGGATAGTATTTTCTCAGGTTTTTATAAATCTGCCAAACTAAGGTATGAAGCAGGAGAAAGCACATTACTGGAGCAAAGCACAGCGGAAGCTCAACGAAATGAAACCCGTAATATCCTTCAACAGGACAAGGCCAACATCGTCATATACTTGGCACAATTGCAGGCACTTTTAGGAAGATCTGAACCGGTTACTATTGCATATTCGAAGTTTGAGCCCGGCGATTATTTATTGACTGCCGATCTTTCAGCTTCGGGATCAAATCCTGGTTTAGCTTTTCTTCAACAGCAAATAGAAGTTGCTACACAAGAGAAAAGGGTTCAGCGCTCACGAGCATTGCCGGACTTGACATTTGGGTATTTCAACCAGTCTTTGATTGGCTCTCCAACTAGCGCTAGTGGAACTCAAATAGCCACATCGGCAGATCGGTTTCAAGGATTTCAGGCTGGAATTTCAATCCCGGTTTTTTATGGGTATTACCGTTCAAGAGTTAAAGCTGCCGAAATCAATAAGCAAATTGCGAAAAAGACACTTGAAGGCCAACAAATTGGGTTGAAAGGTGAATATGAACAGGCTGTACAGGAATATATCAAAAATAAAACCAGCATAGATTATTACAAGTCTTCGGGGCTTCCAAATGCTGATTTATTATTGTCAAAAAGTGAAAGTGCTTATAAAAACGGAGATATCAGCTATGCAGAGAATTTGCTTAACCTAAAAACGGCAACAAGCATCCAGGAAAATTATCTCTATGCGATTTTGCAACACAACCTTAGTATTTCTCTACTTGAATTTCTTTCAGGTAAAAATTAATTATCAATAAAATTACAAATATGAAATTAGTATATAAAACAGTAGCCTTCCTTTTAATCGTAGCCACTTTTGCTTCATGTGGCAAAAAAGCTGAAGAATCTGAAAATGAAACTCCTAAAGAGGAAGCAGCAGTTCCGTCGAATGTAGTGGTTATCAATCAACAACAATTCAAATCTGCTGGAATAACGCTGGGCACTATTGAAGAAAAAGCGCTTAGCGGCACTACAAAAGTAAATGGTGTTCTTGATGTTCCGCCTCAAAACTTGGTATCTATTTCAACTCCATTTGGTGGATTCGTAAAAAGCACTCCACTCCTACAAGGTATGAGAGTCAGTAAAGGTCAGGTTGTAGCCACAATGCAGAACCCTGATTATATTCAACCGCAGCAGGATTATATTGATTTAAAAAGTCAATTAAATTATTTAAAGCAGGATTTTGAACGTCAGACTCAATTGTCAAAAGAGAACGTAAATGCGCAAAAAACTTTGCAACGTTCAAAATCCGAATATGAAAGTGTACGTGCCCGAGTAGCCGGATTAAAAAGTAAACTTCAACTGATGAATATTAATATTACGTCTTTAGAAAATGGGAATATCCAAAGCACTATTCCACTCTATTCACCAATCAATGGATACGTTACTAAAGTAAATACAAATATTGGTGCATTTGCAAATACTACAGATGTATTGTTTCAAATTGCAGACACAGGAAATCTTCATGCTGAACTTACTGTATTCGAAAAAGATGTTCCTAAGCTTCAGATAGGTCAAAAAGTAAGGTTTACGCTTGCCAACGAAACAAAAGAAAGAACCGCAACCGTAAAGCTTGTGGGTAAAGAGATCAGTAACGAAAGAACAGTTCAGATTCACTGCAAGCTGGACAAGGAAGATTCCAGTTTATTGCCAGGGATGTATTTAAAAGCTTTGGTAGAAAGTGGTGCCACTCAACTACCGGCTGTCCCAAATAGTGCTATTGTGGAATTTGAAGGGAGTAAATACATTTTTGTTGTAGATCAAGGAAAAGCTGGTGAGAATGCTGCAACTCCATTGCAATATAAGTTAACACCAATAAAAACAGGTGTTTCTGAATTGAACTACACTGAAATTCTTTTTGATGACGAAACAAACTTTAAAGATTGGAAAGTTGTAGTAACTGGTGCTTATGACCTGTTGTCGAAAATGAAAAATAGCGGTGAAGAAGAAGAATAATGAATACAAAATCAATTGAAAGATATGATGGATTATAATCAAGAGCTTACAATTGTAATAAAGTTAGTAGTGTCGTTTCTGCTTGGAGCGTTTATTGGATTTGACCGTGAGAGACATGGAAGGGATGCAGGAATACGCACCTATGCCGCTGTGTGCATAGGTGCGACACTATTTACCGCTATTGCAGCTCATTTGGTAAAGGACAATATGGCAACTTCAAGGATTATAGCCAATATTGTCACAGGTGTTGGTTTTCTTGGTGCCGGTATTATTTACAGGAACAATAGTGCAGGTACTTCACATGGTCTTACTACAGCTGCTACAGTGTGGTGTACTTCAGCGGTTGGAGTGGCGGTAGGATTAAATATGTTCATCATTGCAATTGTCAGTGCATTTGCACTCTACTTTTTACTATCTCTTCATCATCAGAAGTGGTACATTCAATGGAAAAAGAAGAGCGTACATCATCATGACAAGGATGAAACTGAGGCAGGTTAAAAACTGATAAAAATTTAACTTATGAGTGAAACTATAATTAGTTCAGCAGGCGCTTCACACAAAAAGTCGTTAAAAATCGTTTTTGCTATTACAGCTCTTTATTTTATAGTTGAGGTAGTGGTTGGATTGATGTCGAATAGCCTTGCCCTTTTATCTGATGCTGCACACATGCTTACAGATGTTGGAGGACAGGCACTTTCACTATTTGCGATTTGGATGGCTTCTAAACCTGTGAGTAAAACCAAGACATATGGATATTTACGAACAGAAATTTTTTCCGCAATCATAAACGCTGTTGTGCTACTTTTCATTTCAGGATTTATATTGTATGAGGCATATCAACGGTTTCAGGATCCGCCAAAGGTTGCGGGTATTCCAATGTTGATAGTAGCATTTTGTGGATTGATTGTGAATTTGATATCGATGAAAATCCTTAATGCAGGAGCTAAAGAAAGTATAAATATTAAAGGTGCATTTCTAGAAGTGCTTAGTGATATGCTTAGTTCGGTTGCCGTCATCATTGCGGGAATAATTATTCTCACAACAGGTTGGCTTTATATTGACCCATTGATGAGTGCAATAATTGGAGTATTTATCCTTCCAAGGACATTTAACCTTCTGAAAGAATCTGTGGATATATTATTGGAAGGTGTTCCAAAAGGAATTGATTTGGATACTGTTCAAGAATTAATTGTATCACAACCTGGTATTCTTTCAATGCATGATTTACATATTTGGACTTTAACATCAGGAGTAAACGCCCTTAGTGCGCATTTAGTTATGAAGCCTGAGACAACATTGTCTGAAATGTACGGGATAATATCGTTAATAAAGAATGAATTAAATACAACTTACGGAATTAGTCATACCACGTTTGAAACGCATATTGCCAACCAGCAGGACTTGCCTAGTTTCATTTAGAAGAGCTTTGTTACCATAAATGAATTTTTGATCTATTTAGAACTGAATGCAAATTTTAAAAAGTGAAGGAATGAAACATAAACATAAATATGATGCAAATGGCAAACAGCTTTGTTGCACTCAAGAAGAAAAAATCTATACCAAAGCAGGTGCGAAAGATTTAATTAAAGAAAATACAAATGGAAAAGCTGCAATGGCTGTAGTTAAGGATAACTCAGAACATGATAAAATGCATAAAGAGCACAGTCATGATGATGGACATAAACATAGTCATAGTGAAGATGATGGACATGATCACAGTCACGATAGTAATCAAAGTGTTTTCCAAATGTTTATGCCTTCAATCATCTCATTGGTATTATTGCTGGTTGCCATAGGTTTTGACAATTATTTTACCCCAACCTGGTTTACCGGATGGATAAGAACAAGTTGGTATTTAGTTGCCTATATTCCTGTTGGATTTCCGGTAATTAAAGAAGCGTTTGAGAGTATAAAAGAAAAAGAAATTTTTTCGGAGTTTCTTTTAATGGTTATTGCTACTGTTGGTGCATTTGCGATTCAGCAATATCCGGAAGCAGTCGCAGTAATGCTTTTTTATGCTGTGGGCGAAGTATTCCAGACTTTAGCGGTATCAAGAGCCAAAGCTAATATCAAATCACTCTTAGACCAACGCCCTGACGAAGTAACTATCTTAGTTGGAAAAGAACCACAAACTATAAAAGCTGAGAATGCTAAAATGGGTGATATTATTCAACTTAAGTCGGGTGAAAAACTTGGATTGGATGGAGAGTTGCTTTCCGATAGTGCTTCTTTTAATACAGCAGCATTAACAGGAGAAAGTAAACCTGATAGTAAAGTGAAAGGTGATTCTGTTTTAGCCGGAATGATAAATCTAAACAAAGTTTCACAGGTAAAAGTTACTACCGCTTATACTGACAGTAAACTTTCGAAGATTTTGGAATTGGTCCAAAATGCTACTGCACAAAAAGCTCCGACTGAATTATTCATTAGGAAATTTGCTAAGATCTACACACCGATAGTAGTTTTATTGGCGGTTCTAATAGCATTCTTGCCTTACCTGTTTGTTGATGATTACCTATTTTCAAATTGGCTTTACAGAGCCTTAGTGTTCCTTGTTATTTCATGTCCTTGTGCCCTGGTAATATCAATTCCGCTAGGTTATTTTGGCGGAATCGGCGCTGCCAGTAAAAATGGTATTTTATTTAAGGGAAGTAATTTCCTTGATGTTATGGCAGAAATACAAAATGTTGTAATGGACAAAACCGGTACAATGACTGAAGGTGTTTTTAAAGTTCAGGATGTCGTTTTCGATAAACAATTTAATCAAAAAGAAATGCTTCAGATGGTTAATGCATTGGAAAGCCAAAGCACCCATCCTGTAGCCACGGCAATACACGATTATGTAGGTAAAGTCGATACTAAAATTGAGTTGAAGGGTGTCCAAGAAATTTCGGGGCATGGACTTAAAGCAACTATCAATGGAAAAAGTTTACTGGTTGGAAACTTCAAATTGATGGATAAATTGTCAATACCATACGATGTTGATCCTAATTCAATAGTATATACCCTAATTGCTGTGGCTTATGATCGAAAGTTTGTCGGTTATTTAACTATCGCTGATATCATCAAAAAAGATGCACAGGAAACAATTGATAAGCTAAAAGCAATGAATGTAAAGACCACTATGTTAAGTGGAGACAAAGGTACTGTCGTAAAATTTGTCGCTGACAAACTTGGAATTACTGATGCTTATGGTGATTTACTACCAGAAGATAAAGTTAACAAGGTTAAGGAAATCAAAGCTAAGCACGGAACAGTTGCATTTGTTGGAGATGGGGTAAATGATGCCCCTGTAGTTGCCCTAAGTCACGTTGGTATCGCTATGGGTGGCTTAGGAAGTGACGCAACCATTGAAACAGCCGATGTTGTAATTCAGGACGACAAGCCAAGTAAAATTGCTATGGCTATAAACATTGGAAAGCAGACTAAAAAAATAGTTTGGCAGAACATAACATTGGCCTTCGTAGTCAAAGCAGTTGTTCTGATTCTTGGTGCAGGTGGGTTGGCCACTATGTGGGAAGCTGTTTTTGCTGATGTTGGAGTAGCATTGTTAGCCATACTGAACGCGGTTAGAATACAAAGAATGAAATTTTAAGTCATGGAAAGTAAATATTTTACTTTTTTGCTTGCATTTGCAATAACCATTTCTGTTCCATTGATCGGATACAGGCTGTTCGGAATTATACCAGCATTGATATTCCTTTGTGGCTATCTGCCTGGATTTGTTCTTTGGATGATATCAGATAACAAAACACCCTTTGAGAATATAAAAGTAATATTTTGGATTGTATTAGGACTATTTCTTATCCACAGAGTTGAAGAAAACTATACAGGATTTTTTGAAGCTCTTTCAGAGTTTACAAATGTCCCAACTCCTGAGATAAGTTCTCTTTGGGTGTTTTTACTTGTGATTTTGTCAATTGGCAGCTGGATATCAGCACCATTCCTTATCAAGAGAGGAAATGCTTTTGGCTATCTATTTGCCTGGATTTTTCTCTGTTGCTGTGGTATATCCGAACTAGCACATTTTGTATTTCCAATTTTCAACGGACATGGGGATGGATATGGATATTTTCCGGGTATGTTAAGTGTAATAGCCCTTGCTCCGGTTTCATGGTATGCAATGATGATTTTATGGTATCGCAAATCTTATCTTTAATGAAGTGTCATGGAAATTATCATTTTCAATTTTGTCGAAAGCATAGAATCCATCCATTCAAAGCTACTCCTCCAAAGAAATATTACCAGCTAAAAGGTTGAAAATGGGAAGAATAATCAAAAAAAAGGTCGTTACCAAAAATGGTAAGATCTTTATAGACGTTAAACGCAAAGAGACAACCAAGCCCTACGAAGTACTTTTATTAGTCATTTGCATCGTTGGAGTAATCTTATGGTTTTGTGGCGTATTTCGATTAATTTAAAAACTATTGTTATGAATAATCATTCATATGCATATGGCAAAAAACAGTCTACATTTCTCAAAATGTTTAATTTGCCATTCTTTACGGGACGTTTTTCCCTGTTATTTTATTTCATTAAATGTTTCATTATAACATCATCATTAATTAGGCTGAGCTTATGGGGTTGGCAAGCCTCAGATGTTTCTTGGGGATTCGGTGATGTCCTTCGGACTTTCCTTGTAGGCTTTATTTTTGATTTGGCAACCGTATCTTACGCCAGCATTCCCGCAGTTATCTATTTTAGTTTGTTCCCAAACAAATGGATAGGTTCAAAAATAGATAGAGTACTAATATGGTTTTTTACATCACTTACGGTATTCATCTTCATATTCGCTTTTTTTGCGGAGTTCACTTTTTGGGAAGAGTTTCGAAGCCGTTTTAATTTTATTGCTGTAGATTATTTAATCTACACTCACGAAGTCATTGGAAATATCAATGAATCTTATCCATTACCGATTTTAATAAGTGCAATGGTACTTCTTACTATTGGAACATTATATCTATTTGTTAAAAAAGGGAAATTTACGCATACTTTTAAAAAACGTGCTTCTATAGGTAGCCGTATCACAATTTGCTGTACTCTTTTTTTAGTAGTAACAGGATTTACAATATTGATACGCAATAGTGATGCAGAGTGGTCTTCAAATCGTTATAATTCTGAACTATCTAAAGCTGGAGTATATTCCTTTTTTGCGGCTTTCCGAAATAACCAGATGAAATTTCCTGAATTTTACAGTTATATAAATAATGATGATGCTTTTTGCATTGTTAGAAAAGAACTTGCTGAAGGTGATGCTCAATTTGAAAAATCAAACCTCTCCATTGCACGCAAAATATCTTCTGACAGCGTTCCCGAACTAAAGAAAAATGTTGTATTTGTTCTTTTGGAAAGTTTTAGTGGAGAATTTATGCAAACCTTGGGCGGCAAAGAACAACTAACACCATTTCTAGATAGCCTTGCAGGTAAAAGTATCTTCTTTCGGAATATTTATGCTGCCGGTACAAGAACAGTCCGTGGAATGGAAGCTGTTACTTTATGCATACCGCCAACTCCGGGCCAAAGTATAGTTAAGCGTCCTGATAATGCAAATCTCTATACTATATCAAATGTATTTGCTTCTAAAGGATATACGAATAATTTCTTTTATGGAGGCGATGGCTACTTTGATAATATGAATGCCTACTTCGGAGGCAATGGCTTTCATATTTATGATCATACGCACGGAAGTGCCAGTTTCCTAAAAGATGACATAGCGGCAAAAAGAACGATAATTACCGATTCCGAGGTAAAATTTGAAAATGCATGGGGAATTAGCGATGAAGATATTTATGAAAAGATGTTGGAAGTTTCCGATAGGCAATATAAAAACAAAAGACGTTTTTTCAATTTCGTAATGACAACCTCGAATCACCGTCCTTATAGCTATCCTGAAGGGTGCATCGATTTGCCATCAGGTAAAAATAGAGAGGGTGCAGTAAAATACACAGATCATGCGCTTTCAGAATTATTCAAAGCCGCCAGCAAAAAGCCTTGGTATAAAGATACCGTTTTTATAATTATTGCTGACCATTGTGCCAGTAGCGCCGGAAAAAATGAGATTGATGTCGCCAATTATAGAATCCCAGCTTTTATAGTAAATATGCCAGGTGTGGAAAATCAAATGGTTGACAAACAATGTTCCCAAATTGATCTTTTTCCAACATTTTTCTCACTAGCTAACTGGACTTACAGATCAAATTTCTTTGGGAAAAATGTTTTTGATCCAAAATTTGAGCAACGAGCCTTTATTGCTACCTATCGTAAACTTGGACTCATTAAAGGAAATGATGTAATGGTATTATCGGATCAACGAAAAAATTCATTTTATAATTGGGATTCAAATACAAACTCCTTGATTCCAAAGAAAAAAGACAATGATTTCTACCGTGAAACTATCTCATGGTACCAAACAGCTGATTATCTATTTACTAATAAATTGCTTAAATGATTTAATCACTATGAAGTATATATTTTTTTTCATAATGCTTTTCACCGTTAGTGTGAATGGCCAGCGAATAGGAGGCTTTCCTTCCTATTCTGTTTCTAGAAGCGCATCTGTTAAAGAACGAGTTTATCATAAAGGATTTGTAGTAAAAACAGCAGGAGATACTATTTTTTCAAATATCCTCTTGGGTGCGCGTCAAAATAAAATTGAAGGAGTCTATCTTTCATCAGAAACTTCCAGTGAAAAACGTTTTTTACCCTTAGATGAAATTACTTTTATCAGAATATTCCAAAGTGATAAGATAATAATGAAAGGTGATGTTACTGATTTTTACACGATTGGAACAAAAAAGAAATTATATAGGCTAATCAGAACCGGAAGTAAATCTGAGGTATTTGATAATTCACTTTACGTAGATGAGAATAAAGGTTATCTAAGTGAAGAGGTATTTGTAAAGACAAGAGATGAATTTATAAATACTTATTCTTTCTGGGGTTCAAGTACAAAAAGAAACCTGATAAAATTTTTAAACAAGAAGATGAATTCAAATTTTAAACCGCAAAACTTTAAAAATGCCATTTCGGTAATTGAGAAAATAGTGGAAAATTGATTTAGAGGTTTTGTCAAATGAAAAAAAAGAAAAAAAAACGGGATTATCAAAGCCATTCACGCTTTAGTAATAAGCCTTCAAAATTTAGCAGAAAGCTTCGCCCTGTTTTATTTTTCGTGGCAGGATTATTTCTGATTATATGTATTATCATAGTGTCACTTTATATATGTGAAATATATTTTGGCAGAAAGTAAGATTGCATTGCGAACCTGTAGTCAGGCAATTTAAATAGTTATATGGCGCTTTTAGAAGATTTAGAGAGACAAAGTACCCGGGTTTATAAGTATTGGCAGACTTTGCCATCTGTAATGCTTATAATAGGGTATTTTGTCTTAATTGATTTAGAAAAATTACCGCATGGCTTGTTTTTGAAACAATCACCTTATGAAAATATATTTGAAGGGATTTGTTTAGGCATTAGTATTTTAGGGCTAATCATAAGGATAATTATTATTGGATACACTCCTTCATTTACAGAAAAGAATTCAAAAGGAACTGCTATTCAGTATCATTATAATCTTGGTGCTTATTCAATTGTTCGTCATCCATTATTACTTGCTGATTTAATAATATGGATTGGTATGATTGCTATAACAGGGGATTTTTGGTTTATTATATCATTTGGATTGTTATACATACTCTATTTAGAACGTATTATTTTGGCCAAGGAGAAAAGATTGAAAAGCAAATTTGGTTTCAAATATTCAAGATGGGCCGAAGGTGTTCCAGCGTTTATTCCTAATATTTGGTTATACAGAAAAGCAAATGGCGTGTTTGGATGGAGAAAAATCTTCAGAAGTGAAATGTTACGGTTTTCAAGGATCCTTTTTGTCTTTTTTACTTTTGAAATTTTGGGTAAATTGTCAGAGGAGAAAAAAAAAGTTGCCTATGCAATTCTGGTTTTAAGTATAATTTGCGCTGTGATAAATTTTATCATCAAGCGCAAAAGCATTATTACCTATTTACGAAGATTACTTATTAAACTATTGAATTAATGCAATCTGTTATATTTGAATTGCTTAATAAGAATGGACTATTAGTTTACTTATAAAATATAAATACCTTGTAATTATTGATGTTTTCTAAAGTTATGCGGCTGCAGTATATTAATCTTATCGATATACAATTGTAATTCGTAAAGGTATATCATTTCATCATTTCCCTGATTTGGCACTTGAGCAAGCTGCACCAAATTGATGTTTTCGCACATCGATTTTTCGCCAAGCAAATCCTGAATTATAATATTAATCAGAAGCAATAAGTTTTTGTTGTGCGAGTAAACAGTATAGTTTTTTAGATAAACGATAATGTCAATTTTATTTTCTCCATTATATTCCAAAGGAAAAAATTTAAGCTCGCTTGTTTTAAGAGTTATGTCCTGCATGATATATGGCACACCTAATCCGGCTTTCATATCATCATGATCCTGGTGCGGTTGTATAAGCGCGGTAATTTTCCAATCCCACAACCTGGGTGCAGTCTTTTCAAGATCGATAGCTAAATTGAAAAGTTCATGATTGCCATTGGCTGTTATCAATAACTGTATCTGTTTGTTTTTCAATTTTGGAAAAATTAAAATATACTCTAATCCGCGGAAATAAAACTGCAGATGCCAATCGAGCCAAAATGTATAATGCTTTTGTTCTTTTGGACTGAGATTTCTAAGGCCTTTTAATTTATTTTTATGTTCTAGAAACCATGTCCAGAAATGATCTGTTGTATTTTTCATTTGTTTAAATAATTTAGTTTAACGTTTATCTTTTGTGTGTTTATCATAAGCTATTAAGTTCATCATCTCCCGGAGTCGGCTTCGAACCCTAATGCCATAATGCTGCTCAATCTCTGAAGCTGATAAATTTGTTGTAATATGTGTAGGAATTCTTTTTGCTATAAAAATGTCGTAGCGGCTTAGAAGTACTTCCGCCATTACATTGCATTCATTTCCGTAGTATTTCAGGTTATTCTCTATGCCAAGATCATCGAAGCAATATATTCTTGGTTCGGAAGCATAAAGCTTACCATTAGCATACCTGTGAATTACTTCATAGCCGTCTTTGATGAATTCAAAGCTTATATCCCTGCATGGCTTTACGGAAAATTTATTCGGAACAGGTGTTAAGTATTTCATAATGGTGAGCAAAGATGTTTTGCCACAACCAACGGGGCCGGAAAGGATAATTCCTTTGCTGAGGTTTAGGTTATATCTGAATGCTGTTTCCTCGTCCTTTAAGAAGTAAGCAATCAATCGGTAAACAACGGCATGATCACTTTCCATTATTTTGAAATGACTGCCATATAATTCAATTCCTTTTGTCTCAATCCACTTTATCACATCTTCGTAATTATAAAGGCTCTGAATAGTCTTTTCCTGATGAGGTGTCGAGTTGTTGTGATCTGTCTGTTCGTTCATTTGAAATGAATTTTGGAGCATTTAGCATCCAGTTATTTGCTGCTGCCTGCCAGTTGGCCATTGGTGTTTTGCCTCCCACAAGCCAACCAATACTTTTGAAATAATTGAAAAACTTGTTTGCTTCGATTTCGGGATATTCCTTATTCCGAAAATATTCAAGTATCTCGTCAAGTTCTGGCGGTATTACCTTTTCTTTTTGCGCGGAATCTTTTTCTTTTGGGTTGTCATCATTCCTATAAATGAATTGTTCTTCTTCAATTTTTTTTTCGGGCTCATCCAAGTTTGAAATTTTTGGATTGTTTTCAGCGTTTGTATTGTTTGTATCGTTTATATAAGGTACTAAGGCCTGTTCAACAGCTTGTACATTACTTGTATTGGGAGTTGTCTCTTGCTTGTTTAAAACCTGTTCATCAACAGGTTCAAAAATTGGAGTAGCTGACTTTTCGGTTTTTGAAAATGGCTTGAGGTTCTCTGAAAAATTGAACATAAAAACATGACTACCCCTAAAAGGGTTGTATGATGGTTCGTATTTTATGTATCCCTGTGAATGCAAGGCTTTAAGGCATTTATGATACGTTGCCTTAGAACTGATTTTACTGATACGCATAATCTCATCCCGGGAAATGCTGATTGGATTTTTGAACCGGTTGCAGTTCCAGAATTGAAACAATGACATATACAAGCTTATATGAGTCGGATTCAGAGTACGATCGATTGCCACTTTATCAAAAAAGCCAGTAAGGTGCTTAATGTAATTCATGACCGAATTACTTTGAGTTGAAAAGCGTTCTCTCGGAATTGACTTTGTTTTCCTCCAGGATTTTATCAATATCCTTTTGAGCATAAAATATAGTTTCGCCTATTTTTGTATAAGAGAGAGTTTTGTTTATCCGTAAGGTTTGTAGAGTGCCCGGTGAGATATTGAGCAGCTTTCTGACTTCTTTAGACTTCAACCATTGTTTTGGTTGTTCGGTGTTGGTTTGGAAGATTTCCTTTAGATCATTTAGCAGTAAAATGCGAAAATCATTGAGGTCCTGCTTGGTGATAATTTCAACTGCCATAATAGATAAGTTTGAATGTTATGGAGCAAAATTGAATAGATTGATTTAGTTTGTTTCACAAGTCAATCACAAGTTGTGAAAGAAAAAAAGCAAATCAATCCAAATTATCAGCATTGGAAGATTTTCTTAGTTTTCCGATAAAATAAGTTGGTGAGATGCCAGTACGTGCTTTGAAAGCCCGTGTAAAATTTTGGGTAGAACCGAAACCGACTTCATCTCCCAGTGCTTTGTGCGTGTAATTACGATAGCGGCTCTCTGTTTTAAGTAGGTGTATAATATAATCAAGTTTAAGATCTGTGATATACTCTATTGTACCTTTCCCGCGATGCCGTGCAATGACTTTAGTTACGTATTTTGCATTGGTATTTGACCATTTACTGCTATTGCTCTTCTTGATTTTCCTGAAAAATTCACCACAGTATCGCGAACATATAAATCGTATCGTACAACTTTTGGTGGTTCATCTTTTATCACTCTCTTTTTTACAGGTAAATTCACTTTTACGTTTTCCATGTTTTTCATATCATGGTCTTTCTCCTTGTCGAGGTTATCTATCGACTCGGATTTAGTTTTTTCGAGTGTTTCCTTTTTTTCAGGTGTTATGATTTTTTGTTTTGCACTTGCTTTTAGAGTTACGTTCTTTGGTTTTTCTTTTACCAACGCCATTCCACATTTTGGGCATTTCCCAGGTTTTGGAGAATGGATTTCAGGGTGCATAACACAAGTGTAAAAAGTTTGCTGTGAGTTGCTTTGAGCAACAACAAATTGATTTATAAAAAAAAGAAAAACGATAATTGATAATTTGGTTTTCATGACTTTATTTTTTTAACAATATTTCCCAATCCGCTATTCTTTTATTTAGTGTCTCGATTGTACTTTTCATTTTTTCCTTATCAGCCAATGTAATTGCTCTTTTTGCTGCTGCAATTGCATTAGTATAGTCCTTTAATTCGGATGCTATTTTTTGTCTCAAATTTGGGTAATTGAAATTTTCAGGTTTTAATTTTTCTGCTTCTAAAACCCATGCTATGGCTTGTTTATAATCTCTATTAGTGCTGTAATAATAATTAGCAGCCTGAAATAACAGGTTGGCATCTTGTGTTTTCACATTAACAACATGTTGATCTATCAATGCCATTATGGTATCGTCCTCCTTACTTTTTATTGGTATTTTGACCATTGTATTTTCCCAAAGTATTTTTAGAAAGGCTTCACCTTTGCTATTGATGTCATTTAATTCAATTGTAAATGTTTCATAGAAGTTAGGACTTTTTTCAATATGGACTTTGAAACGCATCACATCCTTTTTTTCATCATAGCCAGTTTCACCATGTAAAGTAGTATCGGTGTTGACAATTATAGTCCATTCATTTATTGAAGGAATGGTGAATATGGAATAACTACCTATTTTTAATACATTGTTACCAAATAAAATATCTTCGGAAGTGGTTATTACTGTACAATCACTTGCACCGGTACGCCAAAGTTTATCGAAAGGCACTAACTCACCAAATATTTTTCGACTTCTTACTAATGGTCTGCTATATGCCATTTTTATTTTTGCGCTGCCCACTTCTTGTTCAAACGATGAGGCAGGGCTCGCGGCAGTTAGTCTTATTTGAACTTTGTCTTGTGCTGACAGTATTACAGATTGCAAAAGCATAAAACTTAATAGGATGGTTTTTTTCATTTATTTTAATTTTAAATAATTCTTTAATTATGTTGAGATGTTAATCTAATTCTTTAAACTTTGCTTTAATTTAAATAATTTTCACTTGCTGACTTGAACTATATTTTAGCAACACTTATCACCTGATTGAATAGGAGGACATTTTACAGTGCCATAGCTGCAATAAACACAACAATCACCTTGTTTAGGGCTCAATATTGTTTTGCAACTTTGACATTCATAAAAGAATTGACAAGCATCGGTTGGCATTATTTCTTCTTTTTTATGTCCACAGTTTGGACATGTTAAAGTTGATTTCAACTCGACTAATTTTCCATTGTAGATAGTGCATGTGTCGCAAGTCCCGTGTAATTTGTTTCTGTAATAGTTGACTATTGTAGCCATAAGAAGTCCGAACATACCAGCATATAAAAAATATGCCTGATACGCATTATTGCAAAAATAATAGCTGTAAAAAATGACAATTGCACTTGGAATTGCTATTAACAAAGGATAAATGCATTTATGTTTGTTATAGGAGAGGAAAAAACCAATAATAGAAATAACAACCATGCCCTGAAAAATCCACATCGTCCAGCCTCCAAAAAGTTCAAAACTACCTAAACCTAAAGCAGATGCTACAAATGCAAAAAGAGGGAAACAGCAAGGCGAAAGCAATGCTGTAAAGAACATCCCGATTGTTCCTAATTTATCTATGTTATTTTTTAGTTTCATTCGTGTTATCGTTAATTATTATAGTTTTAAACCTCTTAGTCTCAAGGCATTGATAATAACAGATACGGAGCTGAAAGACATTGCCAAAGCTGCAATCATAGGAGATAGTAAAATTCCGAAAACCGGATATAACACACCAGCTGCAATTGGGACACCAAGTACATTATAGAAAAAGGCAAAAAATAGATTTTGTTTAATATTTCTCATAACAGCATGGCTTAAATTCTTGGCTTTTACGATACCCTGTAAATCGCCTTTGACCAGAGTTATTTTGGCACTTTCAATAGCGACATCTGTTCCTGTTCCCATTGCTATTCCAATGTTGGCTTGTGCCAATGCCGGCGCATCATTTATACCATCGCCAGCCATGGCTACAATTTTGCCTTCTGCCTGCAATTTTTTAATTTCTTTGAGTTTGTCTTCGGGTAAGCATCCAGCTTTATAGGTTTTTAATCCCAATTCATCAGCAACTGCTTTAGCTGTATTGACATTGTCACCAGTCATCATGATTACTTCGACACCTTGGCGCATTAACTCTTTTATGGCATCTTTGCTGGAGGTTTTAATGGCGTCTGTTATTGATACAAAACCAACTGCAATGCCAT
>NZ_JARGNA010000007.1:20858-296023 GCF_030167905.1 Flavobacterium terrisoli | reverse complement strand
CAACCATTACTGACATGGGAGTTGCCAGACCCAGAGCACAAGGACAGGCTATGATTAATACAGCAATTGCATTTATAAAACCATAGACTAAGGCCGGTTCGGGACCAAATTTTGTCCAAACAAAAAATGTTATTACTGATATGATAACCACAATTGGCACAAAGTACTTGGAGATACTATCTGCTAATTTCTGAATTGGAGCTCGTGAACGACTGGCATCATTTACCATTTGCACGATTTGAGATAGCAAGGTTTCGGAACCTACTTTTTCGGCTATCATCACAAATGATTTGTTTCCGTTTATTGTTCCGGAAATTACGTTATCGCCTTTCTTTTTATCAACCGGTATTGGCTCACCAGTAATCATGGCTTCATCTATACTGCTTTCCCCATCGGTTATTTTACCGTCAACAGGAATTTTATCTCCGGGTTTTACTCTCAATAAATCGCCTTTTTTGATGTCGTGGATTGATATTACTTTATCACCGCCATCAATAACCAAAGTAGCTTCAGTTGGCGCAAGTTTTAATAATTCTTTGATAGCTCCGCTGGTTTGGCTGTGTGCCCTTGCTTCGAGTAATTGTCCTAACAAAACTAAAGTCAGAATAACTGTTGTTGCTTCAAAGTATAATAATACAGTTCCGTGTTCTGTTTTGAATTCACTTGGAAAAATATCCGGAAAAAACATTCCGACTAAACTAAATAAAAATGCCACTCCCGTTCCAATTCCGATGAGTGTGAACATATTCAGATTCCAAGTAATAATTGATTTCCAGGCGCGGACAAAAAATACCCAACAGGCATAAAAAACAACAGGAAGAGATAAAATAAGCTGTACCCAGTTCCATTTGTCCGCATCCATTAGTTGCAATAAAGGATTATTGTGTGCCATTTCAATCATGGCAATGGCGAAAATGGGAACTGTAAACACAACTGCTATTTTCATTTTCTTAACCAAATCTTTATAAGTCCTTTGGTCTCCGCTTTCGCTTGGTTCCATTGGTACTAAATCCATACCGCATATAGGACAGGAACCCGGAGTTTCACTAATTACTTCGGGATGCATTGGACAAGTATATAGTGTCTTGTTTACGGTTAGTTCAGGTGCTTTGACTAGATCCATTCCACACACAGGACAATCGCCCGCTTTGTCATAGACTTTTTCGCCTTCGCAATGCATTGGGCAATAATATTTACCAGCGGCGTTGGTTGGTATAACAGCCTCTTTTTTATAATTATGCTCATGAGTAGAACAACATGACTTTGCAGCGGATTCATTAGTTGTAGTATCTTCTGTAGTTTTATCATTGCTCATTTCTATGGTGTATTTTCCAACAGTCGTCAGTGCTTCCTGCAACTTTGATGTTGGAATGTGTTTGTCCATAGTAATTATGGCCACTGGTGGGCTTAATGAAACTTTTGCTTCAATACCATCAATAGTATTCAATGCTTTCTCGACTTTAGAGCGACAACCATCGCAAGTCATTCCGGTAATGCTGTAAGTATGTATCATTTTTTTATATTATTTTAATACAAATTTCTATCATAACTGCTTTTTGTATTTGCAAAATTTTGGGTTTGATTTGCAAGATTTATAAGTCTTCGATTTGCTTTCGTTTAATGGTTTTTATATTCTTAAAGTGTGTTGGTGAAAAGCCGGTTACTTTTTTGAATTGATTACTTAAATGTGAAACGCTACTATAGTTTAAAGAGTAAGCTATTTGGCTTAGGGATAATTCATCATAGATGATCAACTCTTTTACTTTCTCAATTTTCAGATTAATGAAGTATTTTTCAATTGTTGTGTTTTCTACTTCGGAAAAGAGGTTGCTCAAGGTATTATAGTCTTGGTGTAGCTCTTGGAATAGAAACTCGGATAGATTTGTTTTTAAATGATTGTTTTTATTTTGAACCAAATCAATAATCAATGTTTTAATCTTATCGATAGTTTTGCTTTTCCTATCATCAATCAAATCAAAGCCTACAGCATGAAGCTTTTTTAATAATTCGTTTTTTTGGATTTCCTGAATGTCATTTTTCAATTCAACTTCACCTAAATCAACTGAAACAGGATTGATGCCCATATTTTCAAATACAGATTTTACTACTATCTTGCAGCGGCTGCATACCATATTTTTAATGTGTAGCTTCATCATTGAGTTATTAAATTGTTTTTGCTATTTTATCCATGATCGAATGGTCTGTACCGAATTTGCAAATTGCATCACAATTGGTTCTTAGTTCTGAAAAGAGAATGTATTTAATATTCATTTTTGAATTTTTTATAACAGGTCTATTGAGTTGCTGAATGACATCTTTTTCGCGACTGTCAGGGATTATGATATAAAATACTTCATCACCATCAGAAATACTGAAATAAAGATCTGAAAGACGCAAAATCCCAGAGTAAATACTAGTGCTTTTTTCTACTTCAAATGCTCCGATAATGTTGTCAGTTCCTTTTTCAAACCATAAAACATCTATGAGTTTGATGGTGTTCTGAGTGTCTTTGTCACAAGGTAATTCAGGGAATTTATTTATAGAGATAAAAGAAAAATTTTGTCCGTTGAAAGCTTTGCTTTTATCATTACTTGCCGGTGTAACATCGAATCCTAATGATGCCCCAATTTTCAATAGATGGTATTGCATTTCACTATGCAGATTATCTTCTTTTTTTTCTTCGATAATTTCTTTTTGGCGTTTTACTATGTTTTTTTCGAATTTATGACGCTCTTCTTCACTCAGATAATCATCATTTCCTATTAGCATTTTTTGAGTCCCAATTTCAAAACACAATCCTGCGATTGCACCTAAATCATTGGATAGTTCCGATTTGAATTTTGAATTTGTTTCCAGTAGTGTCTCTCTAATTTTTAAGTATTCACTCCAGCTCCCCAATTTTTTTTTATCCTTGAATAAAAAATTAAAACCATTTACAATTGCCGTGTTGAAAGGAGGAAACCACGTTGGGTGCAAAAAATACAAAATACTGGCAACGGCCGGCCCCAATCCTTTGATGCGTAATTCGTCCAGTTTAACAATTTCTTTAAGTACCTGTTCTTCATTTTTTGCGTTAATACAATTTTCTAAGAATTGGCCAAAAGCAATTTTATTGGTTTGATTTTCATAGATATCAGGAATTCGGAGTTTTGGTTTCCAATAAAAAGGATGTGAAACCCCAACAAATACCTGTTTTTGCTCGGCAATGCAATTCAGTACAAATTCTAAGCTGCTATTTTTAAAATCGTTTGGGAATGATTTGTTTTTGATATCTTCAACAACCTGAATAATTCCGCGGCGGATAGTTCTGAATGCCTTTAACCGTTGGTCATTGTCAACAAACCAAGTATTATAAACACTCTCTGTATCGTTTTTGTATTGCTGTATTATTTGATTAAAATTGTTCATCCTTACTGTTTAAATTACATTTTCATGCCTTCCATCGGGTCGCTGCCTTTGCGGAATTTATATTCGCTATTGATGGCATAGGCTCCTGTTATCACTACTTTTTGACCATTGGCAATTTTTGTTTTGATTTCTATCAGTCCATTGGTTTCAATTCCTGTTTCTACCATTAGATTTTCATAAACTCCCGGTTTTTTTTCTACCCAGATGTAGGATGCGTTTTCTTCTCTAATTACTGCATCGGTAGGAATGTAGATTCCTTTACCGCCGGAAATCATCAATTTTGCAATGGCCTGCATTCCCGGTTTTAAAATTAGATTTTGATTTGGTATTTCAAACCGAATCAAAAGTAAACGGGTTTCCGGGTTTATTTCAGGATTGATAAATGAGATTTTAGCGCTTATTGATTTATCAGGGAAATCGACAAATGTTATTGTAGCAATTTGGCCTATTTTGAGGCTTTTGAAGTAGTTGATATTAACTTGTGTTTCAAGCCAGAGTTTATTCAAATCAGTTACTTTGATGATTGGTTCGCCTTCCATGATATAGCTTCCTTCAGCAGTACTTATTTCTGAAACTGTGCCGCTGACAGTGCTATAAAATGTGGTATATGGGGAAACATCTTTATTACTTTTAATATTCTCAATTTGAGTATTGGACAAACCATAGAATAAGAGTTTTTGTTTGGCGGCATTCATTATATTTTTTGCGTTTTTTCCAAAATTACCGGGCATTTCCAATTGTTTAAAGGCAGTATAATAGTCTTGTTTTGCTATTGCAATATCCTCACTGTATAATTGAAAGACAGGCTGGTTTTTGGATAGGTAATCACCAGTGGATTTGAAATATAATTTTTCAATTCTACCCATTGCTTTTGAAGAAAAGGTTTTAGATTTTTCTTGATTGAATGTTAAAACACCTGTGTAGTTTTGTTCTAAATTGTTTTGTGTTTGTCCTATAACTTGAGTTGTGATATTACCAAGTTGAATTTGTTGTTTACTTAAACTTATTTGGTTAACCTCACTATCATCCTGTTTTATGGGTGTTAACTCCATGTGGCAAATAGGACACTTGCCGGGTTTATCTTCTTTTACTTGAGGATCCATAGAACATGTATAAAAAGTAGTTTCTTTATTTTTATCATGTTGAGAGTGGTCTTCTTTTTTATTCTCATGCTGAGAATGGTCTTCTTTTTTAGAAGAATTACAAGCTGTAAATATTAGGGAAAGCAATAAAAAGATGCCTATTTGATTTAAATTTTTCATACTTACTCCGTTTTAATAAAGCTTTCGCTATCGATTAAATATTGTGCATTTTTTGCAATAGTATCACTAACAGAAATACCTTTAATGATTTGAATATAACCGTTCAGTTCAAACCCTGTTTTTACCGGTGTTGCTTTAAAACCATTGTGAGATTTAACAAAAACAATTTTTTTATTACCTGTACTTACCAATGCGTTTTTTTGTATCCAAAGACCGCTAATTGACCGTGTTTTTATAATACCTTGCAATCTCAAACCTATCGGCAATTTGAGTGTATTGTTGTTTAAATAAACCCTAATTCTATTGGTTTTGTCGGTAGCATTAAATTGTGTTTCAATAAAATTTATTTTCGCTTCTATTGATTCTTCAGCATTGAGTTCAGAAGTTATTTTAATGGCTTGATTGACTTCAATAAAACTGCTGCTTTCCTGAGTAATGTTGAATACTCCCCAAACTTTATCAGTATTTACTAATTTAAACACAACTTCTCCTTTTTTGACATAGTTTCCTTCTTTTAACTCAAGTTTTTCAGTACTGTTATTCATACTTTGCATTGCAGAATTTGATGGAGTAACCATTGTTTCTGACCCTATGACAATTCCATTAGAAGGACTGTAAATGGCTATTTTAGGATTGGCTTTTTTTGAATTAGCTAAAGCACTTATTTGATTTTGAGTCATACCGTAAAGCAACAACTTTTGTTTTGATGCCTCAATAATTGAGCTGTTATCAATATCATTTGAAAGTAAATAAATAAAGTTTTCTTGCTCAGTTAAAAGTTCAGGGCTATATAAATCAAATAATTTTTGTCCTTTATTAATTCGTTGGTATTTAAAATTCACATATATTTTTTCAATTCGGCCACTTATTTTTGCTGCAATATTTACCGCTGAATTTGGGTCATAAGCGACAGTGCCAGGAAGATTGATTTCACCACTTAAAGTTGAATCTATTGCTGTTATAGTTTGAAATTTACCCACTACAAAGTTATCTGTTGGCTTGATGACATTTTCAATATTATAATCTTCAATAGCATGATTGTCAATTACTTTTTTTACTAAAGTCATTCCGCAAATAGGGCAGTTTCCAGGTTTATCTCTAATAATTTGCGGATGCATTGAACAGGTATAGACAACGTTTTGATGAGAGCTTGCGTCATGTACTTCAGGTTTTATGACATAGAAATAAATAGCAGAACCGATTATTGCTATTATACCTAGAATCAAACCATATTTTATATACTTATTCATAGTTACTTAATTTCGAGTTGTTTTTCGATTTCGACCTGAGTGTTTAGTATGGACTGCAATTTGTCGAGAGCGTCCATTTGGGCCATGTTCAAAGCTTCCCATGCGTCTAAGACAATGAACAAATCACCAGTGTTATTTTGCCAAGCCAAAACGGCGGTATCATAATTTTTGCGCAATGAAGGGATGATGCTTTTTTCGGAGATATTGTATTGTTTATTGAGGTTAGAAAGCTCTGTATTCATGCCCGAAATCATTCCAACTGTTTCATTTAAAATCATTTGTTTTTGCCAATTGAGACTTTCATTTTTAATTTGAAAGCTACTGATATTGGCTTTGTTCATTTTTGTTGACCAAGGCATGGGGATAGTCATCATGCCCATTAGTGAGAATTGCTGTGGCTGTTGTCCAAAAGCAAACATGTGGTCATATTTAACTCCAAATTCGGGTAGAAATTTTGATTTTTCTGCATCAATTTTCAGTTGGTTTACTTCCATGGTTCTTTTGATGGCATTTATATCACTTCTGTTTTTGGAAATTGATGAGGTGTCCAATAGTTGTGAATTGTATTCCTTTAGTTCGAATGCTTCTTCAATTTCAAACACCATATTTTTATCTCTTGACATTAGAGTGTTGAGCATAATTCTTTTTTGTGAAATATCATTCTGAAGCATTATAATCATACTTTCTAACTCATTATATTGAGATTTTGCTTTATAATAAGTGGGGAGTTTATCCATATTGTACTGGTATCTTATTTCCATGCTTTTTATCATGTAGTTTAAGAGTAGTAAATTATCATTGGCTACTTTGACTTTTTTATTTAGTACAAGCCATTGATAATAATTTGTCTTGGCTATGGCATAAAGCTGATTTAGAGTGTAATTTTTGTTTTCTTTTTCAACAGACGACATGGCGCTCATGTACTTGTATTCAGCATTTTGCTTTTTGGCATTGGGAATCATTTGTGAGACTCCAATCATATAACTGCCCATGCCAGGACTCATATCATCTGCTTTCCACATTTTGGTATTGTAGGGCGTCATAAAAAAACCGGTTTCTACTTGAGGTGCCATCCAGCTTTTAGCCCCTTTTGCAGCAGCATCCATACTTTGGATATCGGCATCATACATTTTTAGCTGCGGATTATCGGTTTTGATTGTGCTCAAGATATTATCCAGTGAAACAATCTGTGCATTAGCAATTGTAAAGCTTAAAATCAAAAAGCTTATAACGATATAATATTTATTCTTTAACATCTATAAGTTCTATTTTGCCTTTAGTTTTTAATTCGTGAAGTTTCACCATTTCAAAAACAATAGGAGTTACTAATAATACGTAAATTGTAGAAGTAATTGTCCCACCAATAAGCGGAACTGTGATAGGTAGCATCACATCGGCACCAGTCCCCGTTGCCCAAAGTATTGGAATAAGACCAAACAAAGAAACCGAAACCGTCATTAATTTTGGTCTCAATCTTTTGGCTGAACCATCGACGATATATTGTTTCAAGATGTCTTCAGTAATGGTTTGTGAACTGTTCCCATATTTTTCGACCATTTTGTTCATCGATTCATTCAAGTAAATAGTCATCAACATTGCTGTTTCAATGGCCATTCCGAAGAGGGCAATAAAACCAACTGCAACTGCAACAGATAAATTAATTCCATAAAAGTAGACCATAAAAACACCACCAATTAAAGCAAAAGGTACTGTTATCATAGTAATTAGAGATTCTTTCATGGAGTGGTAAGTAAAATATAAAATAAGGAAGATAATTATCACCACAATTGGTAGTATGATGCTTAGCGTTTTATTGGCTCTCAACTGATTTTCCCACTGGCCACTCCATTCAATGTAATATCCTTTTGGCATTTTAGACATCATTGAATTTAATTTTTTCTGAGCTTCTTTCACAGTACTACCTAAATCTCGATCACGTACATTAAACAGCACACTTCCCCGAAGCATGGCATTTTCGCTATTTATCATAGGCGGCCCATCGCTTATTTTTACCTCTGCAATGGTTTCTAAAGGAATTGGGCCATATTGCATCGTTTGGACTTGCAATTTTTTCAGTGCATCAATACTGTTTCTATATTCTTGTGCATATCTTGCATTTACAGAGAAGCGTTGTCGTCCTTCAATTGTAGTTGTCAGTTTCATTCCTCCGATAGCTGCTTCAACAACTGCATTAATATCGTCAATTGAAAGGCCGTATCGTCCCAACATTTCCCTTTTGGCTTCAATATCGATGTATCTTCCGCCGGTAATTGGCTCTGCATATAAATCTTTTACACCCGAAGTACCTTCGAGTGCTTTTTTGATTTTTTGAGATAGTGCATTAATAGTATCTAAACTTTCTCCGTAAACCTTAATCCCAACATCGGTTCGGATACCGGTAGAAAGCATGTTAATTCTGTTAATGATAGGTTGTGTAAAGCCGTTGGTTACTCCCGGAATTTGAAGTTTATTATTTATTTCGGTTATAATATCATTTTTTGTTTTGCCTTCTCTCCATTCACTTTGAGGTTTTAATAAAATGATGGTTTCAATCATGCTGATAGGGCTATTATCTGTAGCTGTATTGGCTCTACCGGCTTTCCCTAATACGTGGTCTACTTCGGGAATTGATTTTATCAGCTTATCCTGAACCTGCAATATTCTTTTTACTTCTGAGTTAGAAACATCGGGCAAAGTAACCGGCATGAAAAGTACAGAACCTTCATCCAACGGTGGCATAAACTCTGAACCTAAGCGAGTAAACATCACTAAACCAATTAGTAAAGCGACTATATTAATTCCTAAAACCATTTTTCTCCATTTCAGACAAAAAACTAAAATTGGAGTATATATACTTTCTAGTTTTTTATTGATTGGGTTTTTATTCTCAGGGCGAAGTTTGCCTTTTAATAAAAAGCTTATAAGCACCGGTGTGAGTGTAATGGCTAAAAATGCATCAACAATAAGAATGAATGATTTAGTCCAAGCCAAAGGGCTAAACAACTTTCCTTCCATACCTGTGAGTAAAAAAACCGGTAGAAAAGAAGCAATTACGATTAGTGTTGAGTAAAAAACACCCGGACCTACTAACTTTGATGACTTTTCAATTAGTTGAAGTTTTTCATCAGAGGATAAAGGGTCATGTTCCTTTTTAAATAAATTTTTAATTTTTTCTATCATAATACCAACTTACTTGTTATCAATCATTTCTTCCTGTTTCTCTGAGATTGTCCTATAGGCGTTTTCAACCATTACAATACCATCATCCACAACAACTCCAATAGCCAGTGCAATACCGGTTAATGACATAATGTTAGAAGAAATACCAAAAGCCTCAAGCAGTATAAAACCAATTGCAACTGATATAGGAAGTTGAATTAAGATTATAAGTGCACTTCTCCAATGGAATAGAAAAATTAAGATAACGATTGAAACTGCTATCATTTCTTCTATCAGGGTTCCTTTGACAGATTCAATAGCTTTTTCGATTAACTCGCTTCTGTCATATGAAGTTTTAAATTTCACTCCTTCAGGCAATCCTTTCTCAACCTCTTTCATTTTTGCTTTGACCGCTTTGATGACTTCATCGGCATTTTCGCCATAACGCATTACTACAATGCCGCCCACAACTTCACCGGTTCCGTTTTGGTCAAAAATACCAAGGCGTAAGTCTCCGCCCATTTGTACAGAGCCAATATCTTTTATCTTGACAGGGATAGAATTGTAATTTTTTATTGAAATATCCTCTACATCCTTACGGTTCTTTATGTAACCCAAACCTCTGATGATATATGACATATTACTCATTTCAAACTTTCGGCCACCAACATCATTGTTATTCGCTTTCACAGCATCCATTACTTCCATCATGCTGACGTTATAATACTGCATTTTTAGTGGGTCTAAAACCAATTGATATTGTTTTTCAAAACCTCCGAATGAAGCGACTTCTGCAACACCGGGAACGGTTTGCAGGGCAAATTTTACATACCAATCCTGTAAGGCTCGTTGTTCCCCAAGATCCATCCCGTTAGCTTCCAAATGATACCAAAAAATGTGACCAACTCCGGTACCATCGGGTCCTAAAGATGGCACTACATTTTGTGGTAATAAACGTTGCGCATAGTTTAGTCTTTCTAATACCCGTGTTCTTGCCCAATAAACATCAACATCATCTTCGAAAATTATGTAGACAAAACTCATCCCAAACATAGAGGCTCCGCGAATGTTTTTGACTTTAGGGATTCCTTGCAAGTTTGATACTAAAGGGTAAGTTACCTGAGCTTCTATAACCTGTGGGCTTCGACCCATCCACTCCGTAAAAACAATGACTTGATTTTCGGATAAATCAGGGATGGCATCTATAGGATTTTGTTTCACGCTATAGATTCCCCATGCAAATAAACAAGCCGAAACAAGTAGCACAATTGCTCTGTTTCTGAGTGAGAATGTAATTAGTTTTTCTACCATTTTTTTGTCTTTTTTCTTCCTTTTAAATAAAATTAATCAATTGAGTTCTTTTACATTATGATATATATCACATATTCAAAATATAGGAGAGTCACTTAATTTTCCGACAAACTGTTGTTTTCATTTATTGAATTAATCCAGGTAATTATTTCTTGTTTTTGTACCTCATTAAGTATTGCATCGTGATGTAATAACGTGTAGGAACTTAAAGGCATATCACCCGATTTAATTTGTTTACTCATTGCTTCTAACTTGCTTTGTTGCTTTCGATTAGAATAACTGCCAAACTCATTAAAATTTAACTCTTTCTTTCCATCACTAATATGTGCTTCTACAAACATTCTGGCTGGTTGAACGTAATCATACCATAAATACTCAGTATTATTACTGTGGCAATCATAGCAAGATGTCTGGATTAGTTTTGAAATATTGTTTGGCGCATTGGTTATAATAAGAAAATCATTTGTATAATCCTGCCCTGGATTTTGATTCAGGGCAGGCTGATAGAATTGTATTGCTATCAATACCAAAAAAAGTGCAATGCCTACTTTTTTTAATTTCCTTTTCATTTTATAAGGTTTTTTTCAAACTACCACAAGTGAGCATTTGGGAACCATAGAAAGGGTTTTTGATTTCTTTGGTTTCACTAATCCAAATAGCACCTTTACCTTCGTTATACATAGGACAATAATCCTGATACAATTTTCGGTTCGTTCCAAACATTTTAATTAAATCATTTATGTCTTTACTAAGTATTGCAAAATGTTCACGTTGATGATCGATTTTTCCTGAATTGTCACCAATATGCTCAGCATGTTCCTTAGCATCGCCAGCAATGTCTGTATATTCCTTTTTCTGGGCAGCCGTTAAACCGGATGCGTCAGCGGAATTGAACGTTTTATACAATTCTTTACCTGCGGTGGCAGCACCGTTTGCATCATCTTTGGTGAGTGCATTCTTGATTTTTAGATAGTTTGCAATGATTTCGTCGGTAGAGAATGCAGATGTTGCATTTGCTGCAGTTTCATCAGCTGTGGGTTGAGCCGCATCATCATGGGTGCTATCATGGGCCGGCTGACCTTGTGCAACCGGCTCTGTTAATTCCATACCACATTTGGAGCATTTTTCTCCTTTTTTTCCTGTTACTTCCGGATGCATTGGGCAGGCAAATAATTGACTTGTACTCTCGGTACCTTCTGTTGCATTTGTTTCTGTTTCTTTAGCTTTGTTGTTACAAGAAACCATTGTCATTGCTAAAATAGCTGTTAAAAAAAGTGTTTTCATGATGTAATGTTTTTTAGTTATTATTAAATAATTTTTCATTTGTAGCTATGTTCAGTACCTTGTTCGTGGTAATGTTTAGTTATTTCTTTAGGAAAATGTTTAAGTTTTCTTTCTTTAGAAAACATAGTAGAGATTGATTTTCCTTTGACTTTAAAAGTTAAATAAATATCAGTATAGGCATATGCATTTATTTCATTTACAATAAAAGTATCCTTATCTACATTTGTCAATTCTACTTTTTTTGATTTCCCGTCGGCAAATATTAGTGTAGTTGTTCCTGTTATTTCAGAATTGCTGATTGGTGTCAATTTTTCATCATAAAAGAAAAAATATACTTTGTTATCCCTTATTAAAGTTTCGACATGATAACTTTTTACTTTTTTGATAATTCCATTATGAGGGCCATTAGAGTTGTTTCCGTTTTGTGCGAATAAATTCATGATTGGCATTATTGCAATTAATAGTGCAATAAGTATTTGGTTGCTTCTTTTTTCAGTTTTATTCATTATTCAATTTTTTAGAGTTAATTTTAAGAAATTGATTGAAGCTTAGCTTAATTTTTTATAAGCTTTGTAATATGAATAAGTTCCTATTGATGTATTAATAAAATCAATTTCACTTATCTCTTTAAATCCTGCATCAGAAATGTATTTTGTCAACAATCCGTTTACATTGTCAGTGGTAGTTTTGAAACCGTCTAGTAATTGAACTACGTAAAAGGAGAACCGCATCCATTTTGTTTTTGCTTTACCCCAATCTCCAATGATTAATTCTCCATTAGGCTTTAGTATCCTATTAATCTCCAGCAAGCACTTTAATTTTATAATCCTATCTAACTGATGAAAAACAAGAGAACTATAAACCTTGTCAAATGAGTTGTCTTCAAATGGTAACTTATCTCCATCATACAAAAAAAGTGGCGTTTCAATTCCTGCCTTATTTAATTTGTATTCAGCAATTGTCTTAATCTTGGGGTCGATGTCAATTCCTTGAATGTTACAATCAGGAAAGCGCTGTTTTAGAATAATGATGTTTTGTGCGGTTCCAAAACCAAACTCTAGTATTTTCTCATTCTTTTGAGGATTGACAAAATCTACTAGCTTATTTCTGAATTTTTTCTCAGGCATAGTTAATTTGATTGCTAAATCGTAATAATCACTCAAAAAATCATAACCTAATGCCGGAATAAATTTTGTTGTACTCATGGTGCTTTTATTTTGTTAAATCGAAAAAAGTATAGTACAGATTGAAATAAAATCCATTCGGTGCTGAACGTACCATTGAACTAATTAGTTCTTGGCGGTATGCTAAATCTAATCGCGCCTGACTATTGAAAATAAATTGTATTGCCGGCACAACGTCTAGATATGACTTCCCATTTTCATTGATAGTTTGCCCAACAAATTCCACCATTAGATTAATATTAGTTTGTTTGAAACTGGTATATTTTTTTGGATACATCAGTTTACCAAATGATAAAGTGTAGTTTGTAGCATTGTCGCCCATATTATCGGGAAACGGATAATCGGGTTTGTTGTCGAAGGCTTTTTCAAAACTTACAGATGAACTTATTGCCAGTTTTTTAATCAACTTAGTGGCTACAAATCCACCTTCGAAGCCTGTGTTGTGTCCTAAGATTTCTATTTGTTCCTGGTGAATGTCAGCATTATTGAAACTATATCTTCCAAATGCTGCCATCCGGAAGTGACTGTTCAAATCATCGGAGGAATAAAAACGATACTTTGTATAAAAACTGCCTCCCTCAGTAACGAGGTTATTACTACGGTTACTTATAAAGGCAGAAGCCCGGAACATGATGTTCTTGTTAAGTCCATAAGTTACTTCGGGCATGAAATGGTAATTATAGCCTGATTTCATTTCCTCTTTGAAAAGCGACTGCATCACATTAACTGCCAAAGAATTTGCCGGAACATTACTGGCCGGATCAGTTACCACGAATAACTCCTGACTAGTAATGTTTTGGCTGCTTATTGCAATTAAAAATAAAATAATCTTTCTCATTAATTCAGAATTTTAATGTGGAAATCATCTTCATTGTTTGAAGCATACGTTTCAACATTCTTGTATGATTTGGATAATTTTTTGAATTCCTTTTCAGTCACATAGCCTTTATCAACTACTTGAAATTGTATTTCACTCAAGTTATTTGGTTTGTCATTAACCAAAATATAAGGGGTTTGAGTTATAGTTTCCGGTTTTGCTGTTATCACTAATGTGCCGATAAAAAAACCTGCTTTTTCAACTTTTTCCTTAAATACTTTTGGGCTTAATGTATTGCCTTCAGTCAGCGTTACCGTAAACGTATTGGTGTTTAAATCGGTTTCTACATTAACTACTTCGGGCAATGTTTTTAGCTGTTTGTTTATGGCATTCGAACACATAGAACAAGTTAAACCCGTAGCCCTGATTTCGGCTTTTACTATTTGGGCGTTACTCTTTATTGAGAACATCAAAACGATTGATGCTACAATTACACGCACTTTATTTATTTTATTCATCTGTATTTAATATTTGTTTTTTAATTGAAGATAGAACGCCTACTAAATCTTCTTTATATCTAAATAATGTTAATAGGCGTTTCATTTTAATCTTTTATTAATTTTATTATTTCTTCTTCTGTTGGATTCTTCGCTATTAGAACACCTTCGCGGTTAAAAAGGTATTTGGACGGTAATTCATCTACTCCGAAAACTAAGGCGGCATTAGCATCAAATCCTTTAGGGTCTATCAATTGAGTGAATTTGATTTTATCTTTTTCAATTGCTTTGAGCCATTTGTTTGCATCAATGTCGATTGATATTCCAATTATTTCCATTTTATCCGGACTAACCTCATTGTGTAGTTTGACTAATTTTTTATTACCTAACCGGCAAGGCGCACACCAAGATGCCCAAAAATCGACAAGCACGTATTTTCCTTTAAAAGATGAGGTGTTTACATCGCTGTTGCTATTACTTTTTAGTGTAATTGATGGTATTGTATCACCTACTTTAATCTGTGCATTCATCGAAAGCGCGACCAATATTAATAGTGCTGTAAAGTATTTTACTTGATTTTTGAATAACATATTAGTACAATTATTTTTTATAAAACTAAGTCCTATGCCAACATAAGACTTAGTCTATTAAAGTGTTACATTTTTATAACAATCCCATTTGGCTTTCTTCCAACATTGATTGTTTTTGTTACTGAATGATTAGTGGTATTTACAACAGAAACTGTATTAGCAGTTTGATTGGTTACATAAGCAGTATTACCATCTGTTGTGAATGCAATTGCATGTGCACCGGCACCAGTATTAAATGAGCTTCCGTGCATCCACATATTCATTCCTGTATCCCAAGTCCAATAATGCACTTTTCCAGCCATTGGATCGGAAACCCATAATTCATTTTTAGGACCATTATATGATGCTATTCCCGGCATGAAGCCCAAAGTAATTGTTTCATCAACAGAGTTTGTAGCTACATCAATTACAGAAATAGTTTGTCCGTCTTCATTGTCAACATACATTTTACCATTGCTTCCTGTCCAGGCACCAACAGGATTATCTCCAACGGCAATAGTTGTAATTATCGCTTTTGTTGCCGTGTTTATCACTGTTATGCTATCATCATCACCATTTGCCACATAGGCTTTTGTACCATCTGAAGAAAATGTTAGTTCAGCAGCCATCATTCCGACATCGATTGTATTCAATAAGGCATTAGTTGTAGCATCATATACCAAGACTTTACTATTCATTTCATCCATTTGAGGTACCCAAATTTCATTTCCGTTGGGAGAGTAGATAGTATTGTGATTCATTAAGGGCAGGTTGATGTTTTTTACAATCGAACCATTCATAGCATCAATTACTAACAATTTTCCTGTCATACCTGATGTCATTAATCCCGAATGACCTGCACTCAAATCCATTCCCGGAACACCAATAGCTAGATGATCTTGGTGTGATGAAATGTGATGTGGCCACATAATCATATCTGAACCACTTCCCATTAATTCTATAGTTCCGGTTACTTCATTAGTACTTAACTTGACTACTGAAACGGAACCATCTTCTCCGTTTACAATGTATGCCGCAGGATAATCGACATTTAATGCCATATCCATATTGTCGTCGTTGTTATTACAAGAGGTTAAAAATAGTGCTCCAATGAATGAAGCTATCATTGATAAATTTTTCATATTTATTTTTTTAGGTTATTTAATAGTTTCTACTGTTTTTCCACAGTTTAACATCATTGACCCATAATATGGGTTTTTTACCGCGTTTTCTTTGCTCAACCAATTAGCCCCTTTACCATCGTTATACATTGGGCAGAATTGAAAGTAAACCGGTACTTCGTATTTTGTTGCCTTAATTAATGCGTATATGTCTTTTGATAATGTGGTAAAATGATCACGTTGGTGTTTTACATCTTTTGTATCAGCAATGTGTTCTGCATCTTCTTTTATTGGATTTAAAACCTTCATCCAAACCATGTGCACCTCCATATCAAGCTTGTCCATTTTGACATTATTTACAGCTGTTAAAAGTTCTTTTGAAGTTGCAGCTACTTTGGTTCCATCAGAAGTTATCAAAGCATCTTTCAATAAAAAATAATTATCAAATACAGCTTTTAATTGATTTTCATTTTGAATTACATTAGTAGTTGTTTCAGAATGGTTTCCATGATTGGAATGGTCATCGGTATTAGCAGTAGTTATGTTTTCTTTTTTTACAGGAACTTTTGCTACTCTATCGTATTGACAACATCCGTGAAGGCTATTGTAAACCTCATCAGGAGCTAGAAATTTATCGCTATCATAACCTGCTAACGCAATTCTTTTAAGTATTTCATCCTGATTTGTTAGACTAGCATCATAAGTTAATGTTGCCATTTGGGTTTCCTGGTTCCAATCGACTTTAGCAATTTTTTTAATACTTCCTGCTTTTTCGATTTTAGTTTCACACATTCCACAGTTACCATAGACTTTAACTGTTTCTATTTTTTCATTTTTTATTTGTGCGTTGATAGAAGTTGATAGCAACATTAGAGCTGCTACCATTATTTTTATAAATGAGCTTTTCATTTTTAAATAATGTTAGTAATCAAAGTGTTTTACCTTGATTGATTGATAAAATAAATTTGAATAAATAACAGTTGCGAAAGAAATAGAAATGCAAACCAAATAATGGTATAGCAAAATGTATTCTAAAACTGTTGTAAATTGGATAGCAAAACGCTATGAATTTGACACACTTATGGCTGTCAAAAATTGTATTTAGCTTATTTTAGGGATTAGCCAAATAGAATAAAAACCATCTGAGATTGATGGTGTTGCATATAAAAATTTAACTTTTCCTATTGAAGAATAGTTAAACATGTTAGCTTTAAAATTGATTTCTGATAAAAAACTTACTGAAGAAGGAGGGCAAGTTGAAGTACACCCACATTTTGAATGACCACAATTACCACCGCAACCCTTATTGTCTTTGTCTTTTGAATCGTCGTTAGCACAACAACTCTTTTTTTCTTTTTTGGCAGAAGATGCTTCTTTTTTACAAGCGTGTTTTTCTTTACCACTACCACAAGCAACAGCCTCATTAGGCATAAGGAATATGCCTAATAAAACTAAAAATATAAAGTGGTATCTTCTCATTTGAAAAATTATCAGCACAAATGTATCTAAATTTAATCAAATTATAATTAAAAATTTGTTAAAGCTTTGTGATTTCGTCAAGACTTTAAAATTAATATGACCCAATGTTATTTATTGGCGTTTATATCATCCAAATAATACTGCAAATCATAAAGGTAAATTAATTCATCATCTTCCTGCTCAGGTAATTGAGCCAGCTGGACGAAGTTGATATTTTCTGCCATTGATTTTTCGCCGAGCAAATCCTGAAGCATAATGTGGATTAAAGTTGGTAAATTTTTATTGTGTGAATAGATAGTGAAATTTTTCAGGTAAACAATCATATCTATTTTTTTAACGCCGTCATATTCAAAAGGGATAAATTTAAGTTCACTTGCTTTTAGGGTTAGATCCTGAAAAATGTATGGTTCGTCTATACCGGCTTCCATATCTTCAATATCCTGCCGTGGCTGGATAAGTGCGGTAAATTTCCAATCCCATAACCTTGGGGCCGTTTTTTCGAGCTCAATCGCCATATATAAAAGTTCCTGTTTTCCTGTGGCCGATATTATCAACTGCGTCTTTTTTTTCTTCGCTTTAGGAAATACAATTATATACTCAAGACCAGGAAAATAGAATTGTAAATGCCAATTCAGCCAAAACATATAATGTTTTTGTTCTTTATAGTCCAACCCCATAAGGTTTTTTAATTTGTTCTTGTGTTGGAGAAACCATTTCCAAAAATGGGTTGTTGCTTTATTACTCATAATTTTAAAATTTAGCGTTTGTCTTTAGTGTTATTATCGTAGGCTATTAGGTTGAAAAGTTCTCGCATCCGGCTTCTTACCCGGTTACCATACTGTGCTTCAATTTCGGACGCAGAAAGGTTTGTGGTAATGTGGGTTTGTATTCGACGGCTGATGTAGAGGTCATATCTACTCAATAGTATTTCGGCCATTACATTGCATTCGTTGCCATAGTATTTCAGATTATTTTCCAGTCCCAAATCATCGAAGCAATAAATTTTCGGGTCGAGCTGTTCTAATTTACCGCGACTGTATCTATGTATTACTTCATAACCATCCTTTATAAATTCAAAGCTGACGTCACGACATGGTTTGACGATGAATTTATATTCAACCGGGGTTAAGAACTTCATCAGGTTCATAAGTGATGTTTTACCACAACCTACAGGACCAGACATTAGTATTCCCTTGTTGAGGTTTATTCCCAGCTGAAAGCATGCCTGCTCGTCTTTTAGAAAATAGGCGATGAGTTTGTAGACTATCGGATGATCTTCTTCTATAATTTTGAAATGATTGCCATATAGTTCTTGGCCTTTTTTTTCTAGCCAATTGATTATTTCCGGATATGAGCGTTCTGTATTCATATTTGAGGTTAAAGAGGTTCCGCATAGTTTTTATTGCCAGAGATCAGGTGGTTCTGACTTGACCTCGTGCTGAATTTTTCAGCGTTGAGCATCCAGTTACTGGCTGCGGCCTGCCAGTCGGCCATAGGTGTTTTGCCTCCCACAAGCCAACCGATGCTTTTGAAATAATTGTAGAATTTGTTGGCTTCGAGTTCCGGAAAACTATGCTCCTGAAAATAGTTAAGGACATCCTTTAATTCCGGAATTACCTTTTCTTTTTGCCCGGAACTTTTTTCTTTTGGATTATCGTCCTGATTTATAAAACTGAATTTGACATCTTCTATTTTTTTTTTGGACTCGCCCAAGTTTACACTGTTTGAATTGTTTAAATCGTTTGTATTGTTTGTATTGTTTATATAAGGTACTACGACTTGTTCATTAACTAGTTTAGGGCTTGTTTCACTACTTGTCTGCAACTTGTCTACAACTTGTTTATCGACAGGTTTAAAATTTGAACTAGCATTTTTTGGTAAGGGCTTTAGATCATCGGAAAAATTGAATAAAAAAACGTGACTGCCTTTGAATGGATTATATGAAGGTTCATATTTAATGTAGCCCTGAGTGTGTAATGCTTTTAAGCATTTGTGATAAGTGGCTTTTGAGCTAATCTTACTAATTCTCATTATTTCATCACGGGAAATACTTATCGGATTCTTAAACCGGTTGTAATTCCAAAATTGAAACAATGACATGTATAGGCTTACATGTGTTGGATTCAATTGCCTGTCATTGGCGACTTTGTCAAAAAAGCCTGTGAGGTGTTTGATGTAATTCATTATTGAATTACTTTGAGTTGAATAATGTCCTTTCAGAGCTTACTTTGTTCTCGTCGAGAATTTTATCTATGTCCTTTTGGGCATAATAAATGATACCACCAATTTTTGTGTAGGATAATGTTTTGTTGATTCTTAATGTTTGGAGTGTTCCGGGAGAAATGTTTAAAAGCTTCCTGACTTCACCAGATTTAAGCCATTGCTTTGTTTGTTGTGCATTCCCTTTGAGTAATTCTTTTATATCTGAAAGCAGGAGTGAGCGAAATTCATTTAAATCTTCGCGGGTAATAACTTCGATTGCCATAACGGATGTTTTAGATTGTTATATTTTACCGATTAACACCCAAAATAACCTTAGTAAATTGGCCTTTTTCCCATTCTTCTTCAAAATAAAAATAAAACGTAGCCATGCTATGCTTGATTTTTCTTTATTGAATAAAGAAAAAAAGCCTCAATTTCTTTAAGGCAATTTTGAACATTAACCGGTAACGCAAAATTGTGGGGATTGATTTAATTTAAATCACAAGTCAATCACAAGTTGTGAAAGAAAAAAACACAATTTATTGGGAATAGTCTGCGGCTATTGACTTTTTTAATTTGTAAATAAAGTAGGTTGGTGTAATACCTGTTCGGACTTTGAATGCCCGAGTGAAGTTTTGGGTGGAACCAAAACCGGCTTCTTCACCTAATGCTTTGTTGGTGTAGTTTCTATATTTGCTTTCCTTTTTGAGGATTTCAATAATGTAATCCGTTTTTAAATCGGTTATGTAGTCAATAGTGCCTTTTCCGCGATGTTTAGCAATAACCTTGGTCACGTATTTTGTATTGGTATTTAGCAATGAAGCCATTTTTACCAACGTCATGTCTTTTTCTAAATACTTTTTGTTCAGCTCTAACTTCTCCAATCTTTTTAAAATACCGGCTTCAATATCGGGGCTTATTTCCTGAGTTGTTTGTTTATTGTTGCTTTCCGGAATTATCTGCTCAATTGCTTTCTGATTTGTAGCCACATCCAATACTATTTTCTCGTTTGTTTCATCAAGAATTCTTGGTTGGGTAGTATCGCGTTTCATTACTTCTTCAAACAGTCTTTTATTTTTGAAATGCCTGTATGCTAAATAGAGGATAATAAGCGCCATTAAAGTAATGATACCAAAACCGATGATTGTTCTGAATGTCATTGCATTTTCGATTTCCTGTTTTGATTTTAATAACTCTTTTGTATCATATTCCTTGACGATTTTTCGCAGCAGGTATTTGTAATTCTGGCCAAGTACGTGATCAACCCTCAACAGCTGATTGATGTAATATAATTGCGATTTAGTGTCACCTTTGTTTTTATAGTAATCTATAAGTATTTCATAGCTTTCACGTAAATCGGGACGAATGTATTTTTCCTTTTCAAATATGGCATCTACTTTTTTTAAATAGGATACTGCTTTCTGCTGCTGTTTAAGTTCCCAATACGATTTACCAATATAAAAGTATGCAACCGATTCATTTGCGAAATCCTTCAAGTTAGTAACACCCGGCAGTGCAGAAGTCAGCTTTTGAATTGCAACGGTATAGTTCCTTTTGCCACATTGATTAACACCTTCTGAATGGTCAAAATAGAATTCCATACCGGTATCTTCTAATTTTTTGCCCTCGTCAATACCCATTTGATTTGTGAGAGTACACCATTCATAATTTCCAATGCGATTATAGCACAATCCCAAGCAATGTATAGAGTTGAGGTATGCGCGGTCGTTCTCTTCCTTAAAATAATCGATGCATTCCCTAAAGAGTGAAATTGCTTCATCATAAAATCCTAAGTAATATTTTACTTGTGCTATACCATATTTGATTTTATAAATAAGATATTGATTGGTTGTCTGTGAAATATACTTATCAGCTATCAGGTAATTATCCAGGGCTTTTATCTGCTCCTTACAATCGTATTGAACAATTCCTTTGGTCATATACGCAGATCCAATCAATTCGATGTCCTTAGTTTGCTTAGCAGCAGCTACCATACTATCCGCATATAAAAGACGAAACTTCTTCTCGGCACTTAGAATTAATGCCTTATAGGCTAATGCCAATTGAGAATAGTTCTCTTTTTCTGTTTTGGCTTTCTGTAACCAAGCCTGCGCATATATTTTTGATTTAAACGGGTTATTCAGATTTGAGCTGAATCCATTGCTCAAATATTCGAAATCTTTGGACGTAAGTGTGTCACTACTCCTGATTGGCAGCTGTGCAACTGCACAATATGATATTAGCAATACTACTGAAAGTAAGTTTCTTTTTTGAATCATTTAATGGACTGGAAAAATCGCTAATTAAAAATTGCGATGGTGGCAAATTGCGAATAAATGTAAAAAAATAATCTAACAAAGCGTATTCAAAACAGCAATTTTCTTGGGAATATACTGACCACATTATAAGTCGCTGAAAGGTTGTTGTTTAATTAAAAAATAGGTGTGTGTCATTCGGGAATGACACTATTTTATATTCCCGAATGGTGCAACAGTTGGCTTGTGGGGCTCTAAGCACCCCATTAGTTTTGCCCTTGAATTCAAATGGATTTGTTATGAGCAAAGCCAAAAAACACTGTTCAAATTACCCCGGGCGAAATGAACTGATGAAAAAAAGTAATCAGTAACATTTAAACATTAACAACCATGAAAAAAATATATTCATGCCTACTTATCTTGACTTTTTTTACTTCCTGTACCAATGATTCAAGTACACATCAGGAAATTGATACAAACGCTAATGCAAACAGGGCCATCAATGAGCTATTGCCCTTAAATAATGCTAATCCTTATGATGCTGTTGGGCAGCTTCATGATGATCTATTTGAAACGTATTATGCCAATGAGAACCTTCCGGGTGATATTTCCGGAATTATCAATAGGGTTGAATCTATCGCAAATTCAAATAGCGTCTTTGCTGCTATGAAGGATGCCAATTACCAGGCAGTTTCCCAACAACGTGTCCAATATATTACAGAGCACGTAGCTACCAGTGTTGCTGATGTAATCTCGAATAGTTCTATGACGACTGCTGCCAAATTGAGTCTGACTGATTTTGTTAATTCCCTCATTGTTCTTTTTCCAACTGAACTTAATGGGGATGTTCTAAGTGATTTTGTAATAAAATATGAGAATGCAGTAATTGCCAATCCAATATTTACAACCAATGATAAAAGAATCATGTTAATTACCACTTCAATTGCGCGACACTCTACTTATATGGCACGAAAGAAACCCAAGAAGAATACTGACCCCGACTGGATAATATTTGTCGGTAATATTATTGCCGCAACAGAAGGTTCAGAAGATGGTTCTGCTAAAGCAGTAACAATGGCACTTGTTACTGGAATAGTACAGAATAAATAGGAAATTTATAGAGCAAGGTATAAGTGATGCTGAGAAATACCACCTTGTCTTAGCAAAGCTTAGCCACCCCTCTTAAATTGAGAGGGGGCTTTATTTTTTTTAAAACTATTAATTTTCATCGGCATCATCCATCCGAAGTATCAGCTTTTCTTTTAGTGTATTTAGGAATTTTGTCCTTTCGGATTTTCTTGCGCGAATTTCAAGAAATGTGCGGTTGAATTGTCCTAAATCGACATCAAAAGCGGATTCAAAAAAAGAGGTTACTTCTTTTAGTTCTGAAGCGCCGTTATTGAAAACACCCTCGGTGTGCAAGGCATATATCAATTCGACTAATGCTACTTTTGAACCGGTCCATTTTTGTTTTTTGCGAAAAGGTATAGCTGCCGTGTTTGGGAATTCTTTATTTTCTAATTTTGAAATCTCTGTTTCCAAATAGATTTTTATGGTATCGTTTGCCAAGATCCTTGCCACTTTATAATCGTGTGAAGTTGAAAACCGATGGTCTGCCTGAAAGTAAAAGCTATCGAGTGTGTGCCGGAGGTCGTGTTTGCCACGAATGAAATATTTATGGTCAAGGTTCCGGTTCCCGGTGCGGTAGTATCTGTAAAAATCTAAGTTTTCGGTGAAATAGGTTTCCAGTTTTGTTAACTCGGCATTGTAGTATTTGCGGATTGCTTTTTTGGAACCAAACGGTTTGTTGGTTTCTATATTATAGATGTCGTTGTAATAAATGAGTTTAGCTGCAAACTGTGGTTTTATATTCCGGAAAAAATCAATCTCTTCCGATTTGTTTTCGAACTGGTGGTTTAGAAACGTTGTTTTTAATTTTTCTAAAACTGTAATTAGTTTCTTTATCGCTTGCTCAGCATATTGGATTGGTTGTTCCGTTTCGGAATGGATGAATTTTAAATGATGCTCTAATTCAGATAGTAAGGGTTCAGAAAACAATTTCATTTGCGCCTTTTTTTGGATTTGATTAACTTCGTTCAGTTCGGTCATCGTTGGGCACGATGTACCTCGTGTGAGGCAAATCTATTGGAGTGAACTATTGGTTGCAAATGGTGTGGTGTTGGATTCCCGAATTGAATACAAGAATTCCCGAATTGAATAGCTCCTTTTTCTAGTTATGCGGTGATTAGATTTCATATTCACCGCAAAAATGCGGCGATAAATTTATAATCTTTAAAAATGTATAGTATTCTTCCTTCTGTCTCATTAATGGCCGTGTTTATTTTTCTTTTTTTTAGAGAAGTGAAACTAGACCATAAACGATATCTTGAAGCTGAACGATTAGCGGATGAGCATATACTTAGAGAAGTTGAGCGGTTTTTGAAAGAGCAGCATGATTATGAGAGTCAAAATACAGTGGCTGAAACAGAAAAGTTTTATGATGGAAAATTGTCAAGTAAACGAAGCAAAATACTTGACAAATATTATAATTAAACTTTGGCAAAAAAATGATTTTTGCCAAAGCTTAATTTAGTTTATTTGTTGAAAAGTGAAGTATATCTTTCCTCCAATAACATTCTATATTTTTCTTTGTATTCTGATGACAGGAAGGAGTTGTTTATCCATTCTAAGGCAATGGGTTTGTTTTTGAGGAATCGTTTTGCCATTCCGTTTAGCTGTTTGTCGTTTAGCCCTAATTTTTTACCTAATCGTTCAAAGTGTTCCCATTTTATTTTTTTCTTTTTGCCTTCGAGTGTCAGCGCTAATTCTTCTGTATCGTCGGGGTTTACTATGGCCACATTTAATAGGTCATACGCCGGTGCCAAGGACCAGGTATTACCCGAATTGATCATGGAAAAGTTTTTGAGGTGCATGTCGTTATTGCCTGTAAGGAAACTAAAAATTGCCAATTCCAAGAAGTACAATGTGTCTAATAAGGTGTTGCTTGAATGTTCTTCAAGGGCTTTCCCTACTTTTTCCATTGAGCTTTTGTATTTCTCCACGGCTTCGGTAATCTGAAACATATCGAGCATGTGGATTTTTTCTCCGGCTGCCGTGCGGTCAATGCGTTTTGTGATATAGGCCAGTTCTCCTGATTTTAACCTTATTAGACTTGACATTACGGTATTTATGCCAAAAGCTTCTGCCATGCGCATTGTTAAGTGTTCGTTTTCGGGCATTTCAGGATAATTCTCGGAAGGCGGTTTGAAGATATAGTTTCCGCCTAATGCGCCAACGACAGTCAACCGTCCTTTGTTGCCGTCCTGCATAGTAGTGCTAACCAACGATAAGGATAGTTTTGGCTGTACACCGGGAACGGCTACGCTACGCTCGACCACATTCTTTGCCAATTCTGCCATTTGTTTTAAAGTGTGTTCAAAAACAGGAGGCTGTTTGGTGCCAAAAAATGCCAGACTGCAGTGCTCGTGAAAATCATTTTCGTTTTCACTCAAAGGCTTGTAGCAATATAAACACTTATTCATTTTCTGTGAGTATTGGTTGTACACTTACGGCTCCGATGCAATTTTGACAACATGCCAATAACAGCCCCATACGGTCGTTTTGGTTGATTTTCCAGTTCTTGGAAGCGATGTCTAACAGCCAGCCCTCGGGAATTAAACCTTCGAAGAAAGCAAACAAACGTTTATCAGTATATGGTTTGTTACTTACCGGCATATCAAACGTTAAGAACTGATTAGGAAAGTTCTGTGCGTAATTATTGTCGTATTGGAAAATATATTCGCCTTCGTCAGTTTCTGTGAGGGTACCCGCCAATAGTTCTTTATAATAGATGGCTGCCTGTCTCATTCGGTTTCATTTTTAGATAACTCTCTTGTGTTGACCGGTGCTAAGGTATGCCCAAACATTTTGAGTACCTGATTGGCTTTTTCGAGATTTAGGTTTTCTTTGCCCTGTTCTATTTTTCGGATTACCGTAAGGGCTACACCAGCACGTTCGGCGAATGCCTCCTGTGTGAGATTTACTTCATTTCTTTTTTCCTTTACAAAAGTTGCTAGTGTTTTCATGGGTTCGCTTTGCTATTATTTTATATGCTTTTGCATATAATTATAATACAAATATATAAAATTATATGTAATTGCATATAGTTTTATATGAAATAGCGATTTTATATGTAATTGCATATAGTTTTATATAGAAATAACGTTTTTATATGCGATTGCATATAGAGGAAGACTTGACTTTGTCGAAAAAAAAGACTAACTTTACAGCACTTTATTAAAGTAATAAAGTGCACGCGCGATAGCACGGTTCTACTGAACCGTGCTATCAGTTTTTCATAGTGGATTGTCGTAGAGGTGAACTTTGTAATACCTGTGTATTTCTTTTATAAAGGCATTTGGAAGCCTTTGAATCCTATTCTTAATACTTTTAATTGAGTTGCTTATTATTGCGTTGATTGAATAATCAATACAAAAAATGGCAGCGAAGCTAATTATGCACGGTAACAATTTTTTCAATTTAAAACCAGAAAGTATCCAATTGATAATAGACACCCAAAAATATATAACTGTGGCGATTCTGAGAATCAAAAACAGGAAAATAACACTTAGAATTACCATCACTTCAAATTTGATATCGGTTATTGCAATGTGAAGAGGCTGGGCAGAAATGAAATTCTGTAAGACCGGTAAAAAAAACATGAAGACTGTGAGTAGTTTTTTGTTCACTAGCAATGAAATATTTCTTTAATGTAATGTGGATTGGATTTTATTCTTGATAGATCATTTGTTATACTATTCAAAATGAATTGCTTGTTAGAATAATCAATATTATTTAGAAGATTGTGATTGGAATTCGCATAATCTAAAACTCTATTGTTTGATAATTTGCAGGCTATATACTCCATACATTTTTTTAAATTTTCAGTAAGTGAAAAATCCCTGCCAAAATTATTTACAGATAGTGCTTCGATGCTTAATTGCTCTATGAGTAAATTATTTAAATCTAAATTGTTTCGATCTCTATACGATTTTAAAACCTTAATCACTTCTCTAACCTTTGGCCTATTTATGAGTAGGTTTTTCTGGATATCAATATTTGTTTTAAAAGTCTTTCCCTTCTGCCAGAAATAAGAGGGACGTACATATAAGTTTAAATTTTGATCTTCTTGGTAGTTTCCGATTTCTTTTCCATACACTACATCTACTTTATGAATGCCTTCAGTACCCTGAAAAGTTAGACTTGTAGCTCTTGTTCGTTTTGTGACAATTGCTTCTTCTTCAAATAATTCTTCGATTTTGCCATGTATCTGACTTGATAAATTTGACATATTTCCAAAATTATGTTCTTTTTTTATCGGTAAAACTATATCGGAATCGAAGGTTCCAGCAATAGCAGTCTTTTTAGGCAAAGATCCAACACTTTCAGGATAAGTAACGAGTTGGCCTGCAAATTCATCATACAACACGGCTTTAACTTCTTTAGTTATTGACTTTAATTCCTGCAATTTCGCAGGATTTGAATTCGCACTTTCCTCTACTAATATATCTTTAAGGAAAGCATCACTTGAAAATGGCTTTTTACTTTCTTCCTGAAAATTTCGTTTATAAATTTCGTTTCCGGCAAATCCTCCTGCAATTCCAAAAAGAGTCATTTTTTTAATAGTTTGTACTCCATTAAAGTTTTGCCAAGTCATCTTTTGTCCACTTTTCTTAAGTCGTTCCTTTTGTTGAAAATAATCAAGTATGCCGACGATACTTGCAGTGACTACAACCCCCGTAAATATATATTTATCTTGTTTTCTCATAATTATTCATTTTATTCAGGGTGCTCACCGCCGCCTTTCCATTCTCCAGTTGTATGCCATATCTCATAGTAATACAGCCATAAATAGGTCCACGGAATAATTGTAGCACTAATGTAATTCTTTCTTGTAAATTCTGCATACTTTGGCATATATAAACACAATGTTTCCTGTGAATACATGTGTGGTATTTTTTTATCTATACCATTCAATATCAAGACAGGGCTAAGAACCCTAACCTGAATAGGCTTTAATAAGTGGAACTTAATTTCAACTGTATATTTTTCGCTTCTGGGTGTTGGCTGAATAATTCCAACTGCCTTGAGTTGAAAAGCGTCAAAAGTGACCTTCCATGTTGTGTACTTTGCCCTTATTGCATTTACCTGCTGGACTATAGTTTTATCCCTATTCAAATTTTTAATCTTCATGACTTCCAAAAAATGTGTTCGATTTTATCGGAGCGATAACAGGCGCGATTAATGAACTGATTGTTTCCGTTTTTTTACCAATACCTAATTGATTGGAATTCCTTGCCTTATCAATAACGTCAGCTTGTGAAGTTTGTGCCTTTAAATACAAATCATCGCCAAATAAATCTTTAAGAATCCTTGCTTCGGTAATAATTCCGCTTTCCTTCTTAAGCTCCTGCCATTGGAAATACAGATGCTCACAGAATGCCTTAAACGCCTGATAGTACCTCGGTTCGTTTTCCCACTTATCTGTAAAATCTTCTTCAGAATTTACCGGATTTAAAACTTTGAGCCTTTCTGTATGATAAAGAGTGTGCTGCCTAATTTTATTGACAATGTTCTCTACTGTCAAGAATATGCTTTCCTCGCCATTATAATACAATCCAGCAATTGTTGTCAATATGATGCTTGATGTCTTGAACTCGTCGTCATCCTGAAAGTAAATATCGCGATACCTTTTAATTAATTGAACTCCACGTTGCAGCGGCTTTTTGTTTTCATAATCGTTTGATGGTAAATTTTCTGCTCGAAGGGCTTTCTCAAGAAGACTTACTTTGATGGTTGCCGCTTTGTTAAGAAACCATTTGCCGTATCCACGCGGATTGGTACTTACCCAAGAACCCAATAGTCGATCTGGAACGCGAAGTTTGTCTTCGTCCCATTCATTTTCCTGTATGCCTGGTAGAATATCCATGTGGAAATCTCCGGCATAGTTTAAGCGGATGCAACGGTTTTTCAATTCCATTTTTTCGTTGTAAACAGAATGTTCCGATAGCCTCCGTTTTAATTCGGCGTAGATTTTTTCAGGGGTGTGGTTACTCCACTGCGCTTTTATGTGTAGTGCGATATCTAAATCAAATTCATCCTGACCTATTGGCTTTACAGTGGTTCTGATGCGAACAGAGCCATGTGGATATAGTTCGTACTTAAAGGGCTTGAAAAACAGTTCGTCTGCTTCAATCCATTTTTTTATAGCTTCATAATGCTGAATCATTAAATCGTAACGTGTTTTATCCAGTTGTAATGATTCAGCCATCCTATCCAGTAGGTCATCTAACTGCACGTATTTGTCTTGAAATGGTATCATTTTGGTAATATTTTAAATGTATGTGGTAAAATTCTAACTCCGTTAACGGTTGCACCTTTTTTAATTTCTTCTGGGGTAACAAAGGCAATCTCAGGATTGGAGCTTAAAGCTTTTATTGCCTGCTTTTGCGCATCTGTTTCTAATCGTAGCTCAAATATATCTGCGTGTCTAAATTGATCAATCGGGTAATCATTATTTTTTAGGACTCCTTCGTGATGCTCACAGATGTAAGCATACTTAATATGCCTAAAATGTTCTGCCGGTAACAATCCCGGTTCAATCAGTTCCTCAAAAAACTCACGCCATGGGTCAATTTCACGATTTTTCCTGCTGTTAAACCATTTAAAAAATTCAATCAGGTTTTTACGTTTGTTTATTACAATCCGTAAATCGTTTTCAGTTGCATTATCACGAGGGACCTGATTGCATGGCACTATTCCAAGCTTGTCGAAATTCTCCCGATTTTCTTCCTTGAAATATTTGTAGGCGCCGCCGACAGGCTGAAAGCCGGTAAAGTCCTTTTTATGTCTTTTTATCAGCATGTATTTTCCATTATTTTCAATCCTGAAGAGGTAAGCTACTGTAACCCGAACCTGGGTATTTGGCTTCCATATTTTTGTAACCAGAAGTTTCCATCTCTTCTTGTTTTCATAAATAAATACAACCAAATCGATCAGGCTCGCTATGACTAGCCCCAATGCAATTTTAAAGACCGTACTTTGTAGATCGCCCGTTAAAAGAACGGCACAGGATATCAGTCCTATAGCGCCAATAACGAAATTTATTTTACCTTTAGCACTCATTGTTTATCCTCTTGGTGGAAAGTTGTCTTTGCCATAAGTATTGCGCTCTCTGATTTTCCCGTTTCGACTGTGAATAAGCATTTCTGATCCCTGATTAATTGCAATTCTTCTTGCTATTTTGATAGCTTGTGACTGGGTTCGAACGACGCGTGTAAGCTTTCCGTTTCCTGCTCCTCTAATGCCCCAAGCTTTGCCTTTTGGCACAACGTGTTGATTTTTTTTGCTCATGATGTGATTTTTTTGTAAATTAGTGATACATTTGTTTCATATATAAGACAAATAGTTGTTCTGTTGCACAAATATAAATAGAAATTTTATATGTTGCACTAATGAAACACTGTTTAATACATAAAACTTATCAACATGCATACAACACTTAATACAGACCTACTTGCAGGAATGTTAAAGAGTAAAAGGGCTGGTAAAGGTTTAAGAGCAATTGCAGGTGAAATTGGTAATGTTAGCGCCGCAACATTATCGAGAATCGAGCAAGGAAAAATACCAGATGTCGATACGTTTATAAGTATCTGCAATTGGCTGAAGGTTCCGACTGACACTTTTATTCTAGGAGAGACCGCCAACAATGCCATATCCAATAAAGACCACGTTTTAGCCCATCTTAGGGCCGAAAAAGAATTGAGCCAAGATACTGTCAATATGCTTATCAGAATGATTGATATGGCTTACGAAACTAAATAGCAAATTACTTGGCTACATCGACTACACTAAAAAGAGGATTTAAGGCAAAGGCTGAACGTATCGCGACCGAATACCGCGAGAAGCTTGGCATTCACCCGTGTGCGCCATTATGTGCATTTGCCTTAGCAAAATTTTTAGATATAAAAGTCCATGATGCAACTCATTTCCTTTCCGGATTAGATGATGTCAATCGATTATCAGGGCTAGACGGGAGTGATTGTGGTTGGAGTGCCTTGACCATGAAAGACAAAGACGGTAAGCGATTAATTATCCATAATCCTTTTCATACTCCTGCCCGGCAACAGAGTAATATTATGCATGAAATAGCCCATATTTTATGTGAACACAAGAAAAAACCACTTCCGGAAGGAGTTAATTTACCATTTGGCATGAGAGATTTTGACAAGGAACAAGAAGATGAAGCAATTTATCTTGGAGCAACACTACAACTCTCCCGACCTTGTTTGCTATGGGCAAGAAAAACTAAAATGACTAATGCGGAAATTGCTAATTACTACAACGCGAGCGCTGAAATGGTTAATTTTAGAATAGCATCTACAGGTGTAAACAAACAGTATTTTCCACAGAAGCAAAGATTCTAGTTGCTTATATTGGAATAAAGAATGATATAACTGAAGTATATTTTATACTTTAGTAGTGCAATTCTGTTTCTAACCAAAAACCAAAACCATGTTTTACCCACACGTGATAGAAGATATATGCTTCGATCAAGATCATATTGACTTCGTTTGGAATGAAATGCAGGCCAATATCCGAATCTATTTTAAAAAATTCATAGATACTGAAGCTGGCCATACTGCGCCTGACAGCGAACTTGAAAAGCTAGCAGAAAAATTTGGAGCAACCCATAAGCCTAAAAGTAAACCGAAAGATTCAAAGAAAATCCTGGAAAGGCTTTTGCAGGAAGCTGTAGCTGCCTTTGAAAGTGACCGACAGAAATACAGTGATGTTTTGAATCTTGATGCACTTGACGAATATAGTTCAGATGTGAGTTCATTTAAAAACACCATCCTGCGCAACCAAATACCGATAATAACTAAAACACTCAATAATACAACTGCCAAAGAGTTGGATAAATTTAGATCGGCATTTGGAATGTCGCAGCCCGGAGAACTTTTTAATGTTACTTCAAACATCACCAACCTTGCCAATGAATTGCACACCGATTGGTACAGTACTAAAATTTTCGAAAGTATTGACCATTACGATAGACTAGGCTACCATGCCTTTGACAGCGAAGACTACACTGTATATGGCGCTATTGGTGGCGGAATTAAAAGCCATTTTATTTACAAGCTTTTTCCTGAAATGTTTCCCAACAGAAGTCGTGAAGCGGTTTGGGCACTTTATTACCTAACCGACAAGAAAAATTTTAACTGTAAGGAGGATTCTGAGTTTTTGATGATTAACGCTGATGAAGGAACGACACAGCAAAATTACTTTTATCCTTATGGATTGTTTGCTTTTTATGCACTCCGCATCTTTAATCTTATCAAAAAATTATACGCTGAACATGGCGTTACTATACCTGAAGAATATCGATTTGTACCCGTTGATCAATTTTTATCTTTTGTTTCCAGGTCGCATCAAACGGAAATAGATTACCTGAAACAAAAATCTAAAATTTCGCACCAGTATGAGCACTAAAGCAACAGCTGCATTTGAGGAGTATTTTCCATCAATGGCCGAAAAATTTGAATTGAAACCGCTTCAGGAGAAAGTTATCAATAACATCGTTAACGGCACCTCGACATTAACAATTATGCCAACCGGCGGTGGTAAATCACTAATTTACTGGGTAGCTGCCAAAGCCCTGGAAGGAACCTGCATGGTTATATCGCCATTGATTGCCCTGATAGATGAGCAAGCGGAAAAACTTAGAAACGAAGGCTGCGAGGTATTGGTAATACATGGCGGGATTAAAGCCGCGCAACAAGTGAAGACACTAACGAAATTTGCCAACGGTGATTATGTTCCGGATTTTATTTTTGCAAGTCCGGAAAGAATGGCAACCGATGGGTTATTTGAATACTGCATCACTAAGCAAAGAGCTAGAATTAAACTATTTGTAATTGATGAAGTGCATTGCATCAGTCAATGGGGATTTGATTTCAGACCTTTTTATAAACACATCCCGCAATTTTTAGACAACGTATTTGAGTCCAATTGGCCAATTATACTTGGATTAACCGCAACCATTAACCCAAAGGAGCTTTCGGATATTACTGGTGACTTTAAAATAGCGAACAATGCAATTGTAAAAGATGATGTCCTGTTGCGCCTTGACATTGATCTAAAGGTTGAAAAGATATCAGATGAAGAAGATAAGCGCGAACGATTGTGGCAACTACTTGATGAACACCGGGACGATAAAGTACTTGTTTACCTGTACAGAAAATATAGAAGAGGCGGCGTTGAAGAATTATGCGATACTGCAAATGCTATAGGCTACAATGCCATTTCTTTTCACGGTGATTTAACCAGTGCCAAAAGGCAGGAAATAATCAGTGATTTTAAAACAGGAAGCAAGAACATTGTATTTGCTACCAACGCTTTTGGAATGGGTATTGATTTACCGGATATTAGGGTGGTTATCCATTATATGCTACCCGAGTCAATTGAACAATATTATCAAGAAATTGGTAGGGCCGGGCGTGATAAGAAAGGCGCTACTGCTTACATTTTATATTCTAACAAAAACATTAAAGTCAGAAAAGAACAATTTATTGACAAAGCTTTCCCGAAAGGAAATACCATAGTGGAACTTTATAAAACGGCTACAAATAATGAAAGTGGTAAAAAAACGCTTCAATACTTTTCTGAGGAAGAACTGCAGTCTGCCCTTCCATATTTTATAAACTGTGGAGCGATTACCATTGCCGGAAAAGGATTTACCAGCTTAAAGGTATTCAAATCAAACACTAATCCAGAATTACAGGAAGTTTTAAATATTTCGAAGACCGGTTTGGTGGGCCATATCCTTAAGAAAACTCATTATTCCAATTTATCATGTATTGAGTTTTTTAATATCACATACAGCGCAATTGTTACTAGAAGTGCACAACTCTCAAAGAACCTGGATAAATGCCTCATTCTGGATGCCGCAGTGAGCGAGCTCACACCCGAACAACTAGCACTGATAGAGATCGAAACAGAAGAAAAGAGAATCTATAAACATAACTTGCTTGATTATCTCGTGTACTTGTTGGAGAATTTTGAAAGTTCTGTGGCACTGCACCAGGAAATAGGAAGATACCTAGGGGTAAAAAAGCACTTACTGGATAAAATCCATCAAACCGAAAATGATATTTGGGTACGTTCAAAATCTGAACTTGTAATTGCCAATATACTTTACCGTTCAGGAATGGATTTTACTTATGAAGAAAAGTTGTATTATAATGACCGGCAATGGAAAGAACCGGATTTTACTATTAGACATAATGGACAGACATGGTACTGGGAACATTTGGGATTATTAGGAGATGAAAAATATAACGAAGACTGGCAAAACAAAAAGCAGATTTATAAAGATATGGGTATCATGGAACAAGTAGTGACTACCAAGGAAAGTTCAATCTTAAGTTTGCAGGCAAACAGCATTATCCAAAAAATTATTGAGAGTAAACACGACTAATTTTGTTGTTTCGACAATGTAGAAAGACAAGCAAAGTTTTGTAGTATAAAAAATAAGGTTATATTATTGCATCAAATTATAATTTATGAGTCTACTGACTAAATATGAAGCTGAAGATATTATTCAAAAATTGACAAATGGTGAGCCATTACCAAGTGACTACAAGTATAAACTTTTTCCCATACAACATAAAGAATACGAGTTGATTTACGGGGGTAAAATGCGACGCGAGGATATCTTAGCGAATGAAGATGGGGTGTTTCCTTTACCAATTCAAATAGAAAAAGTATATAGTGACTCCAGAACGGAATGGCCTGGCGGCTGGAGAAATATTATTGCATTTGGTGATAATTTGCAGTTTCTAAAAACATTAAACGAAAATATCGATCCTTTAATTAAGAATAAGGTTAAAGGAAAAGTAAAACTTATCTATATCGATCCACCATTTGCAACTGAAGGAGATTTTAAAAGTAACCAAGGTCAAAAGGCCTATACTGACAAAACAAAAGGTGCTGATTTTATAGAATTTCTTCGTAGGAGATTGATAGTTGCAAAAGAACTTCTTGCTTCTGATGGATGCTTATGTGTTCATTTGGATTTCCGTTATAAGCACCATATCAAAATTGTTTTGGATGAAATATTTGGGGAAAATAATTTTAAGAATGAGATAATCGCTAATCGAACCAAGAAAAATGTAAAAGAGCGAATTAAGGTCAAGAAATTAAATGAAGAATTTGACACAATTCTCATGTATTCAAAGTCCGACGATTTTAAAATCCTTCCCCCCACAAGATTGGATTTCAAGGCAGACCGTTGGCATGGTTTTGACGCTTCCGGTTATAGAAATGGAATGGATTATGACCTTTTTGGTCATGTACCTACCAAAAATAACCATTGGCGGTGGACATTCGATAAAACTCAAGAAGCTATTGAAAATTATTCAAAATGGTTAAATGAATTTAGTGATAAGGAAGATTTGGGAGAATACTATCGTCGAAATTTAGAATTAGGTAAAGAATTACAGTTTGTAAGGGCTAAGCCTACTTCTGGGAAGCCGGAGTATTTTATACCAGCCTCAGAAAGTAGTCTATGTAATAATATGTGGAATGATTTGACCGTATCTAGTTTCGAAAACAATTATCCGACGGAGAAAAATGAAAAATTGTTAAAGAGAATAATTGAAGCTATTACTGATGAAGGTGATTTAGTGCTCGATTTTTTTGGTGGTTCAGGAACTACTGCAGCATCCGCCGAAAAATTAAATAGAAAGTGGATAACATGTGACATTGGAAAATTAGCTTTTTACACTATACAGCGTAGATTATTAACAATTCAGAACAGTAAGTCACTTCAGTTACCTAATAAATTACATGAAAAGCCTGCTAAAAGTTTTATTTCTGTAAATACTGGCCAATATGATTTGGCAAAAGTCTTCGAATTACAGCAACGTGAATATTGTGAATTTGTTATGAAGCTTTTCGAAGTTAATGCAAAGAAGAAAACTATAAATGGAATTCAAGTTGACGGAGAAAGAAAGGACGGTTATAATGTAATTATATGGCCTTTTTGGAAGTTTAGGGATAGTATAGTTGATGAAGATTATTTAAATGAGTTGTACAGTCATTTAGGAACAAAGGCAGGTAAACGAATTTATCTCGTTGCACCTGCAAATTTCATTGGTTTTTTAAGCGACTACCATGTTGTTAGTGATGTTAGGTTTTATTTTTTAAAGGTACCTTACCAAGTTATCAAAGAATTACATAAAGTAGAGTTTAAAAAGTTTAGACAACCACAAAGCAAAAACAATATTAATGATTTAGATAATGCTGTAGGATTCCATTTTATCAGACAACCAGAAGTAAAGTCAGATATTTTAGTTGAAGAAAATGAGCTTAGTATCACTATCAATAGTTTTCACTCAAACTTTAGTGAAGAAGATACAAATACTGAGATGGATAATTTTGAAAGTCTTTCTATGGTTTTAATTGATAATAATTTTAATGGATCAGAATTTATTATGAAACAATACTTTTTTGTCCATGATTTATTGCCAAAAAAGAAGAAAAAGAAAGATGAAACTGAAACAACTGAAAATATCAGGGGACAACTAAAAGAGTTAAATCAAATTGTTTTACCAAAAATCCCTAAAGTATCGTGTGGAAATTATATTATGATTGTTTACGTTGATATCTATGGAAATGAATTTAAAGAAGTTTTTAAAACGGAAGTATGATTCAAGAAATCAAAACATATAATACAGCAGATTTAGTCTTAAAGGTTTCTCATGATTATGATCCAACAATTCTTAAGCTGAATAATTGGTCTAAATTTCTCGATAATCTATGTGGTGATAGAGAATATCAAAAACTTGCAATTAAAAATGCTGTTATTTATTTGGCATCGAAAAGATACAATTCAATTAATGACCTAGTCATCGACAATTGGAAAAATCCAAAAATGCATGAATTAAAAACTCGATATAATTCCATAGAAGAATATTCTTCAAATTTACAATTACCACATAAACTATCTGCTTCAATTGACTTAGCTACCGGAACTGGAAAAAGTTATGTGATGTATGGTGTAGCCCAAATAATGCTTGGTCTAGGACTTGTGGAAAGAGTGCTGGTATTATGCCCATCGTTAACAATTGAGTCTGGACTTATAAAGAAATTTGAAACATTAGCATCAGATGCCACCCTTTTAGAAGCTCTGCCAGAAGAAAGCATATTTCGTAATCCATCAATCAAAGCAGGTGATGTCACAATTCAAAATGGAGATATTTGCATTGAAAATATTCATGCAATTTATGATAAGACAGGGTCTTCAATTAAAGATAGTTTTTTATTTACTGGAAATAACACATTAGTTTTAAATGACGAAAGCCATCACATATACAATGCAACTGAAACTAAGGATAACCAAAACCTAAAGCGATGGAAAGAGTTTTTGCTAAAGCCTGAATATAACTTTCACTACATAATTGGTTTTACCGGAACTGCTTATATAAAGGACAATTATTTCAATGATGTCATTTATAGATATTCCCTCAGAGAAGCGGTAAATGATAAAATGGTAAAAATGGTTGATTATGTAAGTAAAAATGATGATGCGGAAATTGATATCAAATTTCAAGAGATATACGATAATCATATTGCTAATAAGTCCACTTATAGAAAGGTCAAACCTCTTACTATTTTAATCGCAAAAGATATTCTTAATGCAAAACGACTAGCTACAGATTTTAAAGAGTATTTAGAGGATAAACATGATATGTCACCAGAAGAGTGTGAGGAAAAAGTACTTCTAGTTACTTCTGCAAAGGAACATAAACTTAATGTTAGAAAGCTGGACTATGTGGATGATAAAGAAAATGCAATAGAATGGATAGTTTCAGTATCAATGTTGACTGAAGGCTGGGATGTCAAAAACGTATTTCAAATAGTACCATGGGAGGATCGTGCTTTTAATTCAAAATTGCTTATATCACAAGTATTAGGTAGAGGACTTAGAATTCCACCAGAGTATCAATCACCTCAGCCAAAAGTCAGAGTTTATAATCATGATTCCTGGAGTAAAAATATAAGAGGATTAGTTGACGAAATTTTGGAGATTGAAATGCGTTTAACTTCTTCGCCTTGCTCACTAGGAGAACGTTCAAAATTTCATTTTAATGTTTATCAAATCAATTATGAGAAAGAGGCTATTCAGAAAGAATCAAATAAAACTCATCAAGAATTTGATTATACGAAAGGATATATAGAGCTTCAATCACAGATTGAAGAGACAGAAAAGGAAACTGAATATACTAATTTGTCAGGAGAAGTGAGGTCTAAGAACACCTTGATTACTTATAATACATATACAGTAGATTGGATTGTGAATAAAATACATGATGAACTTAAAATAAGAGAATGGGAGGGCGTAATTTTAAAGCTGCCAGCGGGAAGTTATTCTAAAGAAAACTTACCTCCAAAATCTGTCTTAAATGAGGTCATAAGAAATTCAATGACTAAAGTTGGGATATTAGGGGATCGATTGATCGAAAAAAACATGTTAAAGATTCTTAGTAGTTTCAACACATTACTTAGGAAGTCAGGCAAAACAACTGTTTATGAAAGAAAAGTAAAAGTACCTTTTCAAATAAATACGAGTAATATTTCGAGAGAAACGATTGCTGTTGGTAATCTTCGCCATAATTCAACAGTATTTCATTCTAATGATTTTATGAATGATTTAAAAAGTGATGCAGCTGATATTCTAAATGCCGTTATAGAAGATGAAACCTTTCCAAAGAGTTCTTCAAAAAGCATAAGCTCTTATTTATTTAAAACTCCTTTGGATGTAGTATTTACCAAAGCTGAACCGGAAAGGAGATTTGTAGAAAAACTATGTAAACTTGAAAATTCCGAAAAAATAGAAGCCTGGTTGAAATCTAAAGATTCGGGTTTTTACTCAATAGAGTATTCAATGACTAGTGTGGCAGGAAAGCACTCTAAGAATTTACATTTTAATCCAGATTTCCTTATAAAGCTTCCTACCGACGACGATGGAATTACCAACTATGTTATTGTAGAAATAAAAGCTGATTCTGATCTAAGTCTCGAAAATAAAGCTAAATTGAAATATGGAAGATTACATTTTGAGACCTTAAATAAGGAATTGAAAACTTTGAATATAAAGGAGAAATACCATTTTCATTTTATTAGCCCAAATTCATACGATGTATTCTTTGATTATCTTAGGGATAACAGACTTGTTACAGCATTTACCAGTGACCTTGAATTAAAGTTAGATGCGGGAGATTATGCGGATATCTAAGTTTGGATTGTATAACCTCGTTTTGAAATATCCTCCAAAACTTGAGAAACATCCAAAGCATCTTTTAATTTGATGACTTTATAAGTACTTTTTACTGGAACAAGTGCATCCATTGGAGTTAAAGCATCATTGTAACCAATATCTAGCATCATCTTCCAAGTAGACCCACCAATTAAATAGAATTTAATTAAAGGAGCGTTTAACAATTTGTCCTTGTCAACATCGAAAAGTACACACAGGTAAAAGTCCTTTTGAACTTCACCAGGTTTAATTGTATTTGAATAAGGTCCTAAGTTCTTGAAATTATAGGTATTGTTGCAAAGCGCAAATTGGACACCGTTTCTCACATAAGAAGAACGTATTTCGAGTTTCTCGCCATTTGTTAGCCTTAAATCAATTTGTGCGGCGATATCAGTTAAGTTCGTATAGCTTGCAATATTGCCAAATTTGGAATTAATATATTGAAGCCAAGCTTCTTCAGATAAAACTCCCATAATGGCATCATTTGCCTTTCTACCTGCATGACGACTTAAACTTGAATCATTAGCTGCGCCAGAATTAACCAAATTTGCTAATTCGTTTGCTTTCTTTAAAAGTACCTGAAACTCCTCGGATTTAGTTTCGATTTCGCACTCCACAATTTTATAAGTCCTTGAAATATTGCGGCCATCTGCAGGTTGCTGACAATTTATTGTAATGTTGGATAGTTTCATTGGTTTATGTTTTTAAGAGGTTGGTTATTAAGTGTTATTAAATATTAATTTTGCTTTGGCCTAGAAATACCTTCTGATATTATTTGCAAACCGTCGTAATAGAACAAATGCCCCACAACATTATTTGCATCTAAGCAATAAGAAATAGTAAGACCAAAAAGATAGCTATAGTTATCGTCACTTATAAATCCCTTTACTTTTAGAATATCATCTTCTGTAATCTGGTCTTTCTTTGCTTCGACAACCAAATAATGCTGGATTGGAACTTCAGTGTTCATTCTCGAGTGAAGGATTATATCGGGCCTTGCTACAACTATTTGTTGCCCAATATTCAACTGCTTTGGGTTTTCATAAAATCTATTGTATTCGATATCAGCGAATAAAAATGGCAACGTACCAGAAGCATTCATTTCTAAATAATAAGCAAGCCTATGGTTAATAGTTACCTCATGCAATTTTCTGTTTAAAATGGCAACATTTTCATCCAAATGCACATCGATTTGCTCATTATGATTAAAAATTGAACTGTCACGTTTAATTAGCTCATCAATGCTTTTTGTTAATATAAGTTTTATAAACTCTAATTCCTGATCTGTTGGTTTCCTCATTTTTTATAATTATTAAGACAATAACTATTTTTCAAAATATTTACTATTTTGAATTTTTAAGTAGGTACCTGAGGCATTTAGAATGACTAGATTATCATGGGTTGATAATCATTTTGTGTGGTATTTGGTTATAGGTCAATCAACTTAAAAAAGTCTGCAAGTTTTAAATTTCTTGCATCACAAATCTTTTGCAGAGTTTCTACGGGAATTCGGTATGTTTTACTTCCCTTAATTTTCCTAATTGTACTTTCCTCTACATTATGAGCATTAGCAAAAGCAGTTTGTGACTTCCCTTCTTTTATCCAAGGATTCAACCAAACTTTAGTGATATAACTACATATTTTGCTATTTGCGTCTGTCATAATAACAAAGAAAAAGTTTACATTATAAATAATCACGGTCGAACGACCGTATTTAAATTATTTTGTTATATTTGCTATCGATTACATAAATTTGCGATACTTCTAATAAAATATTTGAAGCATTCGCTTTGAATCTCGTTTTCAAAAACTGGTAATTTTTAAACGCGCGAGATGATAAGTAAGATGCTCACGTCCTATGGCGTGGGCTCACTTATTCGTGCGTCAGGTATACCAGTACCTTGAAAGCGTTTAAGCTGAGTTCCGCGCCTTTTTATTTGTGCTACTCTCCACTTGATTCATCATTATTTATACAACTACTTGTACAGCCTGCGTGTGAGGTTTTAGTTGAGTTTTTTAAGTTGGGTTAGTTGCTATGCCCGGCGCAGGCTTTTTTCTAGATTCCCGCCTTCGCGGGAATGACAAGAATAGAACATAGACCCTTCGATCCTTCGACTCCGCTTAGGACAGGCTCGCTCAGGGTGACAAATTATTAATTAACACATTTAAGCCTATGGTATAACAAACTAAACCAAACTTCAAACACAAAAAAAAAGGCCCTCTAACTCTTCTTGGCGGTTGAACAGAGGACCTAAAGCAAACAAAACTAATGTTTCATTTAACCAAACCAATATTATGAATAAAAATTCATTATTCAAGGTGAAGGACGTGATTTGGTATTCATTTGCCGACGAGCGTATGTGCGCTCCGCGTTATAGTCGGCGAATGCCGGAGAAGACCACTTCATTTCTTCATAACTTAATTTTTCAGGCATTTTTAATATGGATGTATCTTTTTTGCCTAGCCTGTTTTGCCCATAAATCTAGTTTTGGCGACGCCCAGTTCGTCCCGAAGTATCGGGACTCGGGTCAGTCTCAGTTTTCAGTCTCAGAAAGCAGTGAACTAAAATCAAACCTACTATTACAACAAATTTCAGGAAAAGTAACTGATTCAAACGGCATACTTGTTGGCGTGACAGTTACTCTAAAAGGAAAGTCCATCAGTACTATAACTGATGAAAAAGGGCAATATAGTATCGCTGCCGTCGAAGGCGATGTACTTGTCTTTAGTTACATCGGCTATGCAGCAGTAGCAGTCACAGTTGACAGTCGCAGTGTGATTGATGTTACTATGACTGAAGATGCTACAACCTTGAAAGAAGTAACGGTGAATGCCGGTTACTATACCGTAAAAGACAAGGAACGTACCGGAAGTATTTCGAAAATTACATCTAAAGACATTGAAAAACAACCAGTAACCAATGTGTTAGCCGCTATGCAAGGACGCATGGCCGGAGTTAATATAACGCAAGCGACCGGTGTGCCGGGTGGTGGATTTGCCATACAGATACGAGGACTGAACAGTTTGCGAAATACAGGCAATGACCCGTTGTATATTATTGACGGTGTACCGTACTCTTCTGAATCGATAGGATCGTTTTCGACATCGAGTCTTTTAGGAGGTCTGACAAGTCCGTTAAATAGTATTAATCCCGATAACATAGAGAGTGTTGAGGTATTGAAAGATGCCGATGCCACGGCTATTTATGGTTCGCGAGGTTCTAACGGTGTGGTATTAATCACTACCAAAAAAGGGAAAACCGGTAAAACGAAATTTACCGCTAATTACTCTAAAGGTGCCGGACGGGTAACGCGGTTTATGGATTTGATGAATACGGAACAATATCTCGCTATGCGCAGGGAAGCGTATGCGAATGACGGGATTACTACTTACCCAGCAAATGCGTATGACCTTAATGGTGCCTGGGATCAAAACCGATACACTGACTGGCAAAAGGAACTGACCGGTGGAACGGCTGAATATACTAACGTGAACGCAACCGTAACCGGAGGTAACAACAGTACACAGTTTTTAATGAGTGGGAATTTTGCCAAACAAACGACGGTATTTCCGGGAGACTTTAGGTATAAAAAAGGCAATATCCATTTGACCGCGAACCACGAATCTGAAAACAAAAAGTTCCAGATTTCATTTTCGGGTGGGTATACTGTACAGGACAATAATCAGCCGTATCTTGACCTTACGAGAGACTCAAGGTTACTGGCACCGAATGCACCGGCTTTGTATGATGCCAATGGAAATCTTAATTGGCAGAATAATACTTTTAATAATCCGCTCAGACACTTAAACGGAAAGTACAGTGCGCTGACTTATGATTTGCTTGCCAACTCTGTAATATCATATAACGTGTTACCGAATTTAGAGTTAAAGTCTGCTTTTGGGTTTACAGATTTGCGACATGAAGAAAGCAGTACGGCACCTTCGACCATTTATAACCCTGCGCTGGGCATAGGTACTGATAATTCGATTTTATTTCTCAATAATTCAGGTCGTCAATCATGGATTGTAGAACCACAGGCCAATTGGAGCAAAACCTACGGAAAGGCAACTGTTTCATTGCTTGCCGGTGGTACTTTTCAAAATAAGACAGGAAACCAAATTGTACATCAGGCATTGGGATTCCCGAGTAACAGTCTTATCTATAACCTAGCGGCTGCCAGTAATGTTACCATAACTCAAAATGATGAATCGGTTTATAAGTATCAGGCCTTTTTTGGCCGAGCCAATTTAAACTGGGATGATAAATACATCATTAACCTTACCGGACGACGTGATGGTTCGAGCCGTTTTGGACCAGGCAAGCAATTTGCTACGTTTGGAGCTGTTGGAGCTGCGTGGTTGTTTACAAACGAAAAAGTACTTAAGGATAACAAAATTATAAGTTTCGGGAAACTACGTGCGAGTTATGGTACGACCGGGAATGACCAGATTGGTGACTATCAATTTCTTGATACCTATACCACGACCGGCGTAGCTTATGATGGCATTGTTGGACTTGAACCAAGTCGTTTGTTTAATCCTGCTTTTGGATGGGAGACTAACAAGAAACTTGAAGTTGCCTTGGAAACCGGATTTCTTAAAGACCGGATATTTTTAACTGCTGGGTGGTACTCTAACCGTTCTTCAAATCAGCTGGTGGGGATTCCGCTTCCGGGAACGACAGGATTTACTTCGGTACAAGCCAACCTGAATGCTACTGTGGAAAACAGAGGGTTGGAATTCACCTTGCGTACTGTTAATTTTCAGAATAAGGACTTTACATGGTCAACGAACTTCAATATCTCATCTTCCAAGAATGAACTTGTATCGTTTCCCGGATTGGAAGCGTCAACATACCGCAATCAATTTGTGATTGGCCAATCTATCAATATTGTGAAAGTGTTTCATTTTACCGGTGTGGATCCTACAACAGGTATTTATCAGTTTGAGGATGTAAATGGTGATGGCTACATAAGTGAGCCGGAAGATAAACAAACAGTGAAAGATTTGAATCCGAAATTCTTTGGCGGGCTACAGAACCAATTGAAGTATAAGCAGTTTCAGCTTGACTTTCTTTTTCAGTTTGTAAAGCAGGAAAACTACAATGCCAATAAAACTTTTAATATGGCAGGTACGCGAAGCAATCAATTGGCCTCGACAGTTGATCACTGGCAAAATGCGGGTGATGTGTCACCATACCAAATGTATTCGGCAACAAACTTTACAGCAGATGAAGCCCACTATAACTACACAGAAAGCGATGCCAGCATAAGTGATGCCTCATACATACGGCTCAAAAACATTGCTTTGAGTTATGACATTCCTGAGAAGTGGCTGAACAAGGTGCGATGCCGAATCTCTATTACCGGACAAAACCTTTTGACGTTTACGAAATTTAACGGTGCCGATCCGGAATTTCAAATGTATGACCGCCTGCCGCCACTTAAAGTAATCACGGCAGGAATGCAACTATCCTTTTAATCTTTAATCATCAAATTATGAAAAATATTATTGAATATATAGCCGCTAAACTTTTGTTACCGGTTTGCTTGGTTTTCCTGCTTTTTGGCTGTGATAATTTTGTGGACGTGGAACTGCCGAATTCACAGCTTACTGCGCCAGCCGTTTTTGAGGATATGGCTACTGCGAATGCAGCCATGACGAGCATTTACTCAAAAATGCGCGATACCGGTTTACTTAGTGGTTCTCCGGCAGGGTTGTCGCATCAATTGGGAAATTACAGTGATGAGCTTGACTATTACAGCTATCCGCAAAGCAGCACTGATTATTTTTATATGAACGCTTTGACACCATCCTTGACCGACATGAAAAGTTTATGGACAGATACCTTTAACCAAATATATGCTGCCAATGCCGTGATTTATGGTGCTGAAAATTCAACTCTTCTTTCTATAGAGAACCGCAATCAGTTAAAAGGCGAAGCTTTGTTTGTTAGGGCACTTTTACATTTTTATCTGGTTAACCTTTATGGTGATGTGCCGTATATCACCACCACTGATTACACATTAAACAGCACCGTTTCGCGGATGCCGGTTTCAGCGGTTTATGATGCTGTTAAAACAGATTTATTGACTGCACTTGACTTGTTACCGGAAAGTTACTTTAGTGCCAATCGTGTTCGTCCAAATAAATATGCGGTACGTGCTTTGTTGGCAAGGGTTAATCTTTATTTAGGTAATTGGGATGAAGCTTCGAACGATGCTTCGGCAGTTATCAATGCCATTGATTTGTATGGTATAGAAACCAATATAGATTCGGTTTTTTTGAAAGGAAGTCCATCAACGATATGGCAGTTTAGTCCGGCGTTGCCTGATAATAATACGCAAGAGGGAAGCACTTTTCTTTTTACTTCGGGACCTCCGCCACTTTCTGCGCTAACAAACAATTTAGTTAATAGTTTTTCGGCAGGCGACTTGCGAAAAACTCATTGGATAGGTACTATTACCGATGGCACTACTACTTGGTATTATCCTAATAAATACAAAAATATGTTGACGGAAGGTGGCTCGATGGAGCACTCGATTGTACTACGGTTGGAAGAGCAGTATTTGATACGTGCTGAGGCAAGAGCTCACCAAGGCAACTTAACCGGTGCTAAGGATGATTTAGACATTGTTAGGAATCGTGCCGGGCTCACAGGGACAACTGCAATAACATCAACTGATATTATTGCGGCTGTATTGGAAGAGCGACGATTTGAATTGTTTACTGAATTTGGACATCGATTTTTTGACCTAAAACGAACCAATAATCTTAATACAGTTTTGGGTAGTGTAAAACCTGGTTGGAATGATACTGATAAGTTGCTGCCATTACCAGTTTCCGAACTTATATTAAACCCAAATCTCAATCCTCAAAATCCCGGATATTAAGCGATGCGTACTAATTTAATTTACAATCAGAATATCCTAAGAGCTTCATGTTTCCTATTTTTTGTTTTAGTTTCCTGCTCCGTTATGGGGCAGGTTAAACAAAAAAAGCAACTTACTCCGGCAGATTATCATTTGTGGAGTACAATGGAGTCGACAGGCATTTCAAAGACAGGTTTATGGGTAAGTTATGGGTTGCACTACAACTCGGATAGGGATACTTTATTTGTTCGCAAGAATGATGGAAAGATAACATACAGTTATCCGTTTGGTACAAGAGGGAAATTTTGTGGTGACAGTTGGTTTGCCTGTGACAATGGGAAAGCTATGAGCTTAACCAATTTGAAGAATGGTAAACTTGAGGTGTTTACAGCTGCAGGTGATTATGAATTTAGCAGTAATGGCAAGTACCTGTTTGTATTTTCGAGAGCAGTAGATAATCGCAAAATGTTGACCATTCGTAATCTGCTAAATGGTACTACAGAAGTGGTTGAAAATATCAGTTGTTGGCGTTTTAACAGTGATAAAACTATGTTGGTGTATGGCATTCAAAATGAATCAGGTGGCTCGGCTACAGTCATATCCTTTCAAAATACTATTGAGCGTATGGTGCAGTTACCTTTTACAGGCAATGTTGGAACCAATGTGGTGTGGCAAAAAAACAGCGGCTCATTTGTAATGGTATTGCAATCAGTAAGCGAATCGACCAAAATGAATGTTACCAGTGCAAAATTGGCTCACTACCGATTTAGCGACAATAAGGTCAGCTTATTAGATCCATTGGTCACTAATGGATTTTCAAAAGACAAACATATTGAGTCTCCTGATGCTGAAAGCCTAAAAATTTCAGATGATGGTAAAATGGTTTTCTTTCAGGAGGTGCCAAACATGATAAACAACCCTTATAAAAATCCATTGGTTGAAGTTTGGCATGGTGATGACAAATTACTATACAGCGAACGAGCACAGTACGATTCCTTTGATGATTGGGCAAAAGTTGCCGTTTGGTATCCGGATGCTACTGCTGTTTTTGAGTTCATGTCTAAAGAAACCCACTTAAAGTTATCGGGCGACCATCAATTTGCCGTAACCTCTAGTATGGAACCTTGCGAATTGCAGTTTAGGTATTCGCCCGATAGGGACTATTATATCACAAATCTGGTAACCAAAGAGCGTAAACTGTGGATGCAGTGCCATTCACCCGAATTGCATCATACCATTATGTCTCCTAATGGTAAATACATTGCCTATTTTAAGGATGGAAATTGGTATAGTTATGATATTGCTACTGCAGCGCATAAAAACCTAACTAGCACTATGGGAGTTCCTGTATATGATGAAGCTAACGATATTGGTGACAAGCCGGATGCGTATGGTTTTGCCGGATGGACTTTAAATGATAAGGCAATCGTCATTTACGATAAATTTGATGTTTGGGAAGTTAAGACAGATGGAACGGATGCAAAAAGGATTACCAAAGGCAGAGAGAAAAGCATTGTTTGTCGCATCACCAAGACAAAAGCAACTGAAGGGTCATTTAATGGGGTGTATGATAGCGATGTAATCGATTTGAAGAAGCCGTTGGTACTTAAAGCCTTGTCACCTGACGAGAGTATGCAGGGCTATTATGTTTGGGAAAATGGGAAAGAAAAGCCTTTAGAGTTTAGCGCGCATCGAATCTATGACCTGAAAAAGGCGGAAGCTACCAATACTTATATTTGGCTTGAGGAAGATTACGAACATCCGACCAGCCTTCAGTTTAAAAATGGTGCAATCACTAAAACGGTGTATCAATCTAACCCGCAACAGGATAATTACTTTTGGGGAAAGGTCACATCGATAAACTATATGGGTGCAACTGGTAAGCCGATTAAGGGATTACTGTATTATCCTACTGATTATGAAAAAGGGAAAAAATATCCCATGATAGTACGCGTCTATCAAAAGACATCTGATCAACTGAATTATTACAGGAATCCTTCCAATACTGTTTATGATGGATTTAGCATCGTTAATTTTGTGACCATGGGTTATTTTGTCTTATTGCCGGATATTGATTATAGTTTGGGTAATCCTGCTGACTCTGCGGTAGTTTGTACAACTGCGGCAGTCAACAAAGTACTTTCGATGGGCGATGTCGATTCACAAAGAATTGGATTGATTGGACATTCTTTTGGAGGGTATGAAACAAGCTATATTATCACAAAAAGTAATCTGTTTGCGACCGCTGTGGCAGGTGCAGCGTTTACGGACCTATTGAGTGAATATCTAACAGTAAGTGATAATTACAAAAAAGCAGAATTTTGGAGATACGAGTATTTCACTAACCGCATGATAAAACCTCTGTTTGAGGATTTTGATGGGTATATTCATAATTCATCGGTATTTGATGCACCAAACATAAAAACACCATTACTACTTTGGACGGGAGAAAAAGACGGGCATGTTGCTCCAACGCAATCTATGGAATTATATCTTGCTATGAGAAGACTGGGTAAAAAAGTAACAATGTTGAGATATCCTAACGAAGACCATAATCTCGAAAACCCTGCTAAACAAGCAGATTTGATAAATAAAGTAATGGAGTGGTTTGACTATTATCTTAACGATAAACCTAAAAAAGATTGGATGGGAAATTGAGAAGCCTTAATACAAATGAGAATGCAGTTCCGATTGGAACTGCATTACTCTTTTAAATAAAAATACTAAGGAATTTTATTTAATGGATTTGGGCAGCTTGTTGTGCTCACGAAATCGTAAAGCTGATTAGAACCCTGCTTGCAAGGAGGTCCAATTTCGGTTCTACACATAACGTTGGTAAGAACGCAGTTCTCACCATCGATATGAGTGTAACCCCATTTGTTAACCAATTTTGTGGCTTTTTTGTCCATTGCATTAGTATGCATAGCGCCAGCTAAACCAAAAGCGACAACCGCTACTGGTAGAATCAATTTAAAAAATTTGATTTTCATAATAGTAAAATTTAAAAGTTACGATTTACTCTTTTATACAGGTTTTCAATCTTATCCCTGAAACCGGCCAGTATATTTTTATATTAGAATTCTTTACTTGAAATTTTCTGTTACAGACTTTCTAAGTTTGTAAACGACAATTTTTGAACCTATGAGTGCGTATAATTTAGCCCCTTCAATATAGAAGCTGCGCATTTTTTTACCATCAGTATTGTAGATATAAAAGCTCAACAAATAGGAACGATTTTCCAGGTTGTATAAATCGACTATGGCAGCCTTTTTCCACATTTCTAAACTTTCATATTTGCCGGGTAAATTAGACGAAACAAATAAAGTGTTCTTAAAAACTGCACTGGTGTTATTGACGGTTAAAGGTGGTGCCGATAATTTTGTTTCGCCCGAACTTGAAATTGTTACCACTTTTAAATTGGCGTGCGCTGTAGTGTCGATAGTATTTCCACGATATAACAGTTTGAGATTTTTATCCGTAATACTAAATTGGTTTCGATAGGTATAGATATAAACAAGCTTTTCAAATGCTGCATCATATATTACTTGACCATCAGTATCAAAAACGCCATCAATTTGTTTTTCGATTACTTTAGGTTCAAATTTTATAGATGTAGTATCGGTCAAATCAAACAAACCCAGTGTATTTGTTTTAGTCTTTTTTAAAATTGTGCGGAATGCTATTTTAGTTGAATCGACAGGCACGAATTGTGAAAAATAGGGATCACCGCGCATAATGTAAGATGCCTTCCAATCGGTTGTTTTGCCTTTGAAAATACAGGGAACATTACCGTCAACCAGATAAAAATAGGACCCTAGAATTTTTATTTGAATAGTGGTAAACGGCAGGTTCATTTTATTGAGCTTTATTTTGTGAATTGTTTTGTTTTGCAAAGTGCTATCGATTTCCAGAATTTGAAGCGGTGCAGTATAGTTGCCAAGATAAATTTTGCCGCTATTACTTCCGGCAAAGTAGTAGGAATCAGCTTTAAGATTCATTTCTTTATCCAGAACTGCCGGAAAGTGTGGAAATCTGCGAGTGAAATTATTGTGGTGATGAATTAAATTTTCCGACATATAAAATAATGCGAAAATGAGCCCGATGCTCACAAGTCCTCCACAGCCAATCATTATGTACTTTATAGTTTTTAATCCGGGTTCAGACAATAAAACAGCAATGACAGAAAGGATAATAAATGCTATATTGAAAAGCATGTGTTGGTTCCAAGACATATCTTCTAAAATTCCGCCACAAGAACAAGGAATAAAGGAGCTATAATTTAAGATTATGTAGATGTATGCTGTGAACATTACCATTAGACTGTAAGCTGTAAATAATCCAATCATTCTACATCGCGGGATTAAAAGCAGGCAACAAATAACGAGTTCAATTGTTGGGACAGCATAAGAAACACTTTCTGCATAAGCACTTAATAATGGTGACTGACCGAGTTGCACCTGAAAGTTTTCGAAGTCGAGTATCTTGCTTATTGCAGCATAGGTAAATAAAAGGATATACAGCAAACTAATGGAGTAAATGATGTTGGTTTTTAGGTGTAGCGACAGTTTCATTTTATAGGTTTTGGTTGTGTAAAATTCTGTAAATGAAAATCTTGAAAAATGGTGATTTGGGAATTTGAATATGCAAAAAAGATGTTGGCTTGTTAATCGTCATTATTCAAACGGTTGAGGTCACTGGGTGTGTAGTTGTATTTTTTCTTAAATGCCTTAAAGAAATTAGTGTAATCGTTAAATCCACATAAAAAAGAAATTTCCTTTAGCGGAATAGCTGTTTGCTGAATTAGAAAATGCGCTTTTTTCAAACGCTCGTCATTGTAAAATTGATAAATACTTGTCTTAAGAATATTTCTAAAATTTTCCTTCAGGGTAAACTCATTTGTTCCAAACATCTTCGACAGCTCTTTTGTTGTTGGTAATGGTTCTTCTAAATTATTTAAGATGTAGTCCTGTACTTTTTGAATAATGACTGTTGCAGGATCATTTCCAGCTAAGATTGGATTGGTAAAGTTGTGAGGGTTTAAATAGTTTCCCAATTGCATTTTCTCAGCCACTTCATTTAGTGATTTGGCAAGTTCATCAAACTTTAAATCCTGCCCATCTGACTGAATACGATATGACAAGTTACCTGTCGCCATTTCTAAAAGCATCCGGTAAATAGCTTTGATTCGTTGTTGGTTTTGTTCTGTGTCCATGCAATTATATATAGTAAAGAAGTAGCAGGAATGAATGGGTGAAGTGTCGACAAAGCTATATAATGCAATTTTCCGAATCAAGAAGTATAGTGTGTGATTCGGGAATTAAACACCCTAATTTTGAAGTTTTTTTTCAATAAAAAAGCATTGCTGTTTGATTGCAATGCTTTTAATATTTTGAAAATTTATTTTGATTTTAACCGGTGTAGCTTAATAAAACTTTGCCATCTTCGGAGTTCATTATTTCCTGCAATTTATCTCGTAAAACTTGCATATCGGCACTCACTTTAATATCAAGTACTCGTGCATAAACTTGTGTGCTTTTTAAGTTCTTATGTCCAAGCATTTTACTTACGCTTTCGATTGGCACTCCGTTACTAAGTGTTACCGTGGTTGCAAAGGTATGTCGTGCTACGTGGAAGGTTAAGTCTTTGTTTATACCACAGACATCCGCAATTTCTTTTAGGTAACTGTTCATTTTTTGATTGCTTAGAATCGGCAATACGCGATTTTCATTTATACATTTAGGGTTGTTAGAATATCTATCAACGATTTCATTGGCAATTGGAAGCATAGGAATATTTGAAGGGCCATCAGTTTTTTGCCTATTTTTAAATATCCACTTGATTCCATCTATACCAAGAGAAATATGTTCTGGTGATAGTTGTTTAACATCAATATATGCCAGACCTGTATAGCAACTGAAAACAAAAATATCTCTAACCAATCTGAGGCGTTCCGAAACAAATTTTTTCTGGTAAATGGTTCTCAACTCAATTAACGTTAAATAATCTCTTTCGACTTCTCTTACTTTAGCTTCGTATTTAAGAAATGGGTCGCGGACAATCCATTCATTTTTGAGACAGATGTTGATTATCTTCTGAAAATTCTTCACATACTTTACTGCTGTGTTGTGGCAACAGTTTTTTTCTGATTTCAAGTAAAACTCATACTCAGTCACAAACTCGTAGTCAATATCGGCAATGTTCATATCGGCGACTTTATACTTCCATAGTATAAAACTTTCTGTGTGTTTTAAAGATGTATCATATCGTTCGGCAGTTCCTTCGGCATATTCATCTGGAACCAAAGCCCACATTTTTCTGTTATGCTCCTTGAAAATTGGAACTATCATATACTTTGCTTGATCAGTTCCAGTAACTTTTGATTTGACAACCGCTGCAGTAACCGGTTTTTTATCTTTTATCGCCATGTGGTGTGCATCGTAGATTTCCTGTTCAAAGGTTTTCAAATAATTGTTCATCGATTTTACTTCCTGAGTTCTGCCAGTAAGTCTTTGCAGTTTATTGTCCCAAAGTTCCGGTTGGATTGCTCTCTTGCATGAGATTTCTTTTGGAATACCGTCGATTGTGATTCGTGCATAAAGTGGCACTGTTCCGTTGGCTTTTTGTTTGTTCTTTTTGAGAAGAAAAAGAAGGCTGAAAGTTTTGTTCATAATGTGTAAATTTTAGATTTATAAAATTATCTATCAATCACACCTGACACAAGATGTACAATATTTGAACAGGTTGGTAGTCAGGTCGTTCAGCGAATTTTAGTGACCCATTTACGTTGAAATAAATAGGTCACTAAATAGGTCACTGATACGATACCATTTAATGAACTTCTTTGATACAGCTACAAAGCAAAAAACGCCGTAAAACTTTAGTTTTACAGCGTTTTGCTTCAAATTACCTTTCGGTCAGCGGAGAAAGAGGGATTCGAACCCCCGGACCTGTTACAGTCAACAGTTTTCAAGACTGCCGCAATCGACCACTCTGCCATTTCTCCAATAAGTCGGGCATTAATTTCTTAATGCGGTTGCAAATATAGCAACCTTTTTCATTTTGCAAAAAGATTTTGACTAAAATATCTACTTATTTTTCGCGAAAGTCCTATTTGTTTCACTAACTGATAGTTAGTTGCTAAAATAACTACTTCAAGCTTTTAATTTTGTACTTTCAACCTCGTACATCGTACTTCTTGCTTTTAAACTTGTACTTCTTACTTCCAACTTCGTACCTCGTACTTAATAAGGCACGTATTCCGTAATCTCCAATCCGTAGCCAATCATACCGACACGCTTGGTTTGGGTGGTGTTCGAGATGAGTTTAATCTTCGCGATACCAATATCGTGTAGAATTTGGGCACCAATACCAAAGTCTTTGATGTCCATTTTTATTTGTAGCGCTTTCAAAATACCTTCTGATTGTAATTGTTTCAATTCTATCAATCGATTCAATAAATCGGAAGAAAGTCTTTTTAAATTAATCAAAAAAAAATAATACCTTCAAGGAAACTTGAAGGTATTATTTAATAAAAATTCCAAACGTATTAACCTCAAATGATGTTTGAACTTTTTTTGTTAATTCACTATTTTCTTGGTGGCTTTTGCTCCGTCAACAGTAGTGACTTCAACCAGTAATACTTGGTTGGAAACACCCATATTGATTCGGGTTTCTGAAGCATTAATGCCTTTTCTCTCAATCAGCAATCTTCCACTGATATCATATAGGCGTGCTGTTCCCATCATAGTAGTTCCGGTATTGATAACAACATCATGCTCTTGATGATAAACGACCATAGTATTTGAGTTAAAATGGTTATTAGGTGTACCCAGTAGAGTTTGATATACTATTTCAAAGCGATTAGCAAAAGTACCTGCCGCTGAAGCAAAAGTGTAAGGGCCATTGCTTAAATTGTGATAAGCCCCATTTAAATTGTCTTTAATAAAAATAGCCTGAGTGTTTCCGGTAAACAATCCGTCAACATGATCAATAGCAATGGTATAATTGCCTGCGGTTGTTGCTTTAAAATTAAGAGGTACAATGTCACTAGCGTCAAAAGGCAATGCTCTTCCTTGAATGGCATAAGGAATGGTTCCAATTAGCGAAGTCAAGGCAATATCTCCATCATTAATATAACGACCATCAATACCAACATCAGCGCCTTGAGTTGCGTTTGTACAGTAGCCTATTAAAGCCTGAGAAAAAGCACCGGTTGCGCTGGTGGCATTCAACCAGATTCTATTGCTTTCCACAGTATTGGTCACATTAGCATTTCTAAAAAATTGATTGGCATGATTATCAACACGCATGGTATTATTGAAATTAAGAGTGGTTCCGTTGCCGGTTCCTTCTACAAAGAAGCCTTGTCCCGTTTGAATAACGCCATTCAAATCAAAAGCCTCTGCATCTCCGTTACTGGTAAATCCCAGTGAACTCCATGAGCAGTAGCTTGGACTTAAAATGTTATTGGTTTTTCGCCAAAAATAAAGTGTTCCGGTGATGTTAGCACTGTTAGCAGCAACGAAATCGGTTACATTCAAAGGCGATGGATAAGGGTTTCCAACTAGATTGAGTCGGTTGCCGGCTCCTCCATCAACCATGACATAGCTGTAGTCACCATTATTTGGAACTCCTGTAAACTGACCTTCCCAATTGGTAGCTGTAGTTGGATGGTTATTTGGCATTCTGATCAAATATCCTTTGGCAGGAGCAAAGTTGGTAGTAGCTGGGTCAACAAGGGTATATAGATTTGTATTGCTGGAAGTGGCCGGCGGAACTATCGCTTCATAAGTGGTGTAAGTATAAAAACGATTAGTCAAAGTCATCGGTGAAAAATTCAACAGTGTCTGACTTCCGGTAACCGGACTTGACCACAAAGTATAATCCAATCTTTTCAATGCCGAGCTATTGCGTTTCATAGTAATAACACCTGAATTAGAGTTGGTCGTTCCTCCCTGAATCAAATTCGCGTTATTATTAAAAGTAACTGAACTTCCCGTTTCCACCGTCAATGCTCCATTCAGCGTTACAGTGTCTCCCGAAGAAATAATCACAGTAGTATTATTTGTAACTGTCAGCGAATAAGCCGTGATCCCTGTTCCTCCCGAGGTAAAAGGGGCGGCGATAACAGCGGCAGTTGTAGCCGTTGGAACTCCATTATTCCAAGCAGGGGTTGTGGCAGGAGCTGTTATTGTCCATGTAGATGAATCGGTTGCTTGTCCGTAACCTAAAAAAGTGCATCCAAAGCAAATCACTGTAAATAGGGTTTTGATTGCTGTTGTGTGTAATGATTTTTTCATAACTGATATGTTTAAGATTAGGGTTTTGTATTTATTTTGGTTCCAATTACCTATAAATCATAATGGGTTAGTATTTTGATTATTGTTTAGGGTTTAGGATTTACCATAAGCAAACTTATTCTCAATTCGTGATGTTTTTAGAGAATTTAGACGAAATGCAACTTTGGAGTCGACGAATGGTATTTTGCCTTCGGTGAATGGAAATTATTCAGATTAAATGCAGTTGATGCAAGCATTTTTTTTTGGTTTTGAAGTTTTATAGAAAAAAGGTTAACCCTCAAGAAATGAGTGAAAAAGAAATAAATATTGATTTTAAATGATTTTTTAACAAAAAAATCGCATAAAAAATCAAAATAAAAAGTTAAATTTGAAAATAATACCACTAAGAATATTTTTTCCATTCTCTTTTAACCTCTCAAAAAAAGAATTATTTTAATATAGAAAAATATGATTGGAAAAAAGGCCTTATTTGAATTTTTCAAGATTTCACCTACGCCAAGTTTGGTTTTGACGCCAGACTCTCCAAAATTCACTATAGTAGATGTTAATGAAGCCTACCTTAAAGCAACCAATTCAAAACGGACTGATTTAATTGGGAAAGGAATTTTTGAAGCTTTCCCCGATAATGATGCCGACCCAACCGCTGACGGAGTCAAAAATTTATCCCAATCGCTGCATACTGTTATTAAAACCAACAAGAAGCACAAAATGGAGATTCAAAAATATGACATCCCTATTCGAGGTACGTCCAAATTTGAGCCTAAATACTGGGAGCCTGAAAACATTCCGTTGTTTAATGATACAGATGAATTAAAATTCATTATCCACTGTGTAAGAGATATTACTGAAAAAATAACCGCAAAAAAGCAGGCTAAAGAGTTTGAATATTTTTTCAACAACAGTAATGACTTTTCTTGTATTGCCAACACCGAAGGGTATTTCGAGATAACTAATTGCAGCTTTAATAAGGTATTAGGCTATTCCGAAAACGAATTAACTACGAAACCGTTTATTGACTATGTGCATCCTGATGATATAGCGCAAACATTACAAGCGTACAACCAATTAAAAATGGGAGCCTCTGTAATTCATTTTACAAACCGTTACCTAAAAAAAGACGGCAGTTATATCTGGTTGGATTGGAATGCTACTCCTAATCCGGTTACCGGGAAACTCTATTGTATTGCCCGAGATGTTACAGAACGCAAAAAAGCAGAAGAATCCCTTAAATTATTAAATGAAGAATTAGAGCAAAGGGTTTATCAGCGCACGGCAGAAGTTGAAAAAGCCCTTAAAGAGAACACTATTATACTGGAAAGTATTGGTGATGCTTTTTTTGCAGTGGACAAAAATTGGACCGTCACCTACTGGAATCGCATCGCTGAGCGTGATCTTAGCGTAATGAAAAATGAGATTATAGGTAAAAATCTATGGGAGGTATTTTCAGATAGTATTGATTCGGAATCCTATAAAAAATACCATCAGGCCATTAAAACCCATAAGGTAGTGCATTTTGAGGATTATTATCAGGCTTTAAACAAGTGGTATGAAATAAGCGCCTATCCTTCCGAAAATGGCCTGGCAGTTTATTTTAAGGATATAACGGAAAGTAAAAAAGCCAAAAAAATAATCGAGGAAAGCAACGAACGTTTTGAATATGTTACCAAAGCTACTTTTGATGCCATTTGGGATTGGAATATCAAAGAGGATAAAATATTTTGGGGAGACGGTTTTGAAAAAATATTCGGCTATGAGCTGTCCGAACTCAAAGACGATAGTGCCGCCTGGATACAAAACATACACCCGGAGGATATCCAAAAAATAACGGAGAGCTATTATACCATAGTTAAAAGCAAAGAGACCAATTGGATAGAAGAATACCGATACAAAAAAAGCAATGGCAAGTATTGTTATGTCATCAATAAAGGAATTGTCATTCGCGATGCTGACGGCAAGGCAATCAGGATTATTGGGGCAATGCAGGACATTACTAAGAAAAAAGAGGAAGAATTACGTTTAAAACTGTTAGAATCCGTAATCACCAATACGGCTGACTCTATTTTAATTACTGAAGCTGAGCCACTGGATGAGCCGGGACCAAGAATTGTATACGTCAACGACGCTTTCACCAAAATGACCGGTTATACTGCGGAAGAAGTTGTGGGTAAAACGCCCCGGATACTGCAAGGTCCAAAAACTGACAAGGAAGAATTAAAAAAATTAAGCGCTGCCTTGCGTCTATGGCAACCTTATGAAGTAACCTTATTAAATTATAAAAAAAACGGTGAAGAGTTCTGGGTGCATCTCTCTATAAATCCGGTTGCCGATGCTACAGGATGGTTTACCCATTGGATTGCTATTGAACGGGATGTAACACAGGAAAAAAGAGAAGAAGAAAGACTTAAATTATTGGAATCGGTAGTTACTAACACCAACGATGCCATCGTGATTAAAGAAGCATACCCTTCAGACGAATCAGGACGAAAGATTGTTTATGTCAATGAATCATTTACCCGAATGAGTGGTTATGCTCCTGAGGAAATCATAGGTAAAACACACCAATTATTGCAAGGAAAAAAAACTGATACCGAAGAGCTCGACCGTTTTTACAAATCATTGGATGAATGGAAACCCTGCGAAATTACCATCATTAATTATACTAAAAGCGGTAAAGAATATTGGGTAAACCTGTCTTTGAATCCGGTGACTAATGACAAAGGGGAATACACCCATTGGATTTCAATTGAACGGGATGTAACCGAGAAAAAGATAGTTGAAGAAGAGTTACTCAAACGATTAAAAGAAATATCCGATTATAAGTATGCCCTAGATGAATCTTCTATAGTAGCTATTACCGATCAAAAGGGTATTATAACCCACGTGAATGATAATTTTTGCAAAATATCCAAATATTCCCGCGAAGAATTATTAGGACAGGATCACCGTATTATTAACTCCGGCTATCATCCCAAAGAATTTATCAAACAACTCTGGACCACTATCGCTAATGGTAAAGTATGGAAAGGCGAATTAAAAAACAAAGCCAAAGATGGCACCCCTTATTGGGTAGATACCACTATTGTTCCTTTTCTTAACGAAAAAGGAAAACCATATCAATATGTAGCCATACGCTCTGATATAACCGAAAGAAAGGTTGGTGAAGAAGAATTATTCATTCAAACGATTAAAAGAAATATCCGATTATAAATATGCCTTAGATGAATCTTCCATTGTAGCTATTACCGATCAAAAGGGAATTATAACCCACGTAAATGATAATTTTTGTAAAATTTCCAAATATTCACGCGAAGAATTATTAGGCCAGGATCACCGTATTATTAACTCAAGCTATCATCCAAAAGAATTTATTAAAGAACTCTGGACCACTATTGCTAAGGGTAAAGTATGGAAAGGTGAGTTAAAAAATAAAGCCAAAGATGGCACACCATATTGGGTAGAGACCACCATTGTTCCTTTTTTGAATGAAAATGGGAAGCCTTACCAATATGTAGCGATACGTTCTGATATAACCGAAAGAAAGGTTGGTGAAGAAGAATTATTCAAACGATTAAAAGAAATATCCGATTATAAATATGCCTTAGATGAATCTTCCATTGTAGCTATTACCGATCAAAAGGGAATTATAACCCACGTAAATGATAATTTTTGTAAAATTTCCAAATATTCCCGCGAAGAATTATTAGGCCAGGATCACCGTATTATTAACTCAAGCTATCATCCAAAAGAATTTATCAAACAACTATGGACCACTATTGCTAAGGGTAAAGTATGGAAAGGTGAGTTAAAAAACAAAGCTAAAGACGGCACCCCTTATTGGGTTGATACCACCATTGTTCCTTTTTTGAATGAAAATGGGAAACCTTACCAGTATGTAGCGATACGTTCTGATATAACCGAAAGAAAAAACCAGGATCTCAAAATAAAAGAAGCAACCCAAACTTTGACGGATACCCTTGAGAGTATTCAGGACGGGTTTTACACGCTGGATTCTGACTGGAATGTAAGCTATTGGAATAAAGAAGCAGAAAGATTATCAGGCAGAAGTAAAGAGCAAATGATTGGTAAAAACTTTTGGGAGTTGTATGAGGGCCGACTTTCTGAAAAAATCCATGATGCTTTTTACAAAGCCAAATTTCAAAATAAGCCTGTCCGATTAGAAACCTATTCTAAATTGTTAAATTATTGGTTTGAGTTAAATGCCTTCCCATCAGAAATGGGTTTGACGGTTTATTTCAAAAACATTACCGACAGAAAACATACTGAGTCTAAACTCAAAAAAATGAACCGGGCCTTGGAGAACCATGTCAAAGAATTGGCAATTTCCAATGAGGAACTCGAACAGTTTGCCTATGTTGCCTCGCATGATTTACAGGAACCTCTAAGAATGGTTACCAGCTTTTTGACTCAAATTGAAAAGAAATACGAAAATGTGCTTGATGAAAAAGGCAAAAAATACATCTTTTTTGCGGTTGACGGTGCCAAACGAATGCGCCAGATTATATTAGATTTACTGGAATTTTCAAGAATTGGTAAAAATGAAACCAAGCTCGAAGAAGTAGATTTAAACACTATTGTTGAAGAAATCAAATTGCTGTACAAAAAGCAGATCGAAGAAAAAAATGCCGAGATAAATTATACCCAACTGCCTGTAATAAAAACCCATGCCGCTCCTATAAAGCAGGTTTTCCAAAATTTAGTAAGCAACAGTTTAAAATATTCCAAATCAAGCCAAACACCCATCATTACCATATCGTGTCATGAAAGTACTTCTTCGTGGAAATTTGAAATTAAAGACAATGGCATTGGAATCAATCAGGAGTATTTTGATAAAATATTTATTATTTTTCAGCGTTTGCACAGCAAAGAAGAATATTCGGGAACCGGCATGGGGTTAGCCATCACGAAAAAAATTATAGAAAACTTAAAAGGCCAGATTTGGTTAGAATCTAAAGCGAAAGAAGGAACTACCTTTTATTTTACCATTCCAAAAAAATAAATATTTAAGACATGAAAGCAATTCACATTTTATTGGTTGAGGATAACGAAGGGGATATTCTTTTAACTACCGAAGCTTTAGAAGAAGGCAAAATAATTAATAAAGTAAGTGTCGTCAAAGATGGCAAACAGGCCATTGATTTCCTTAACCAAAAGGAACCTTTTGAAAATGCGGTCTTGCCCAATTTAATTTTGCTCGATATTAATTTGCCTAAGAAAAATGGTCACGAAGTATTGCAGTATATTAAAGAAAGTAAACATTTGAGATATATTCCCATAATCATGCTTACCACTTCTTCCTCGGAAAAAGATATTATTAAAGCATACAACCATTACGCCAATTGCTTTATCACTAAACCGGTTGATGTAAATGAATTCATGTTGGCTGTGGCCAAAATTGAAAATTTCTGGGTTAGCATTGTTCAACTCCCTTAAATCTTAATAAAATGAAATTCATTAAAGACGATAAACCATACCAAATTGTAGTCATTGAAGACAATCAGGGAGATTATATTCTGATTGAAGACTATTTACAAGAACATTTTGTAGCTCATACGATTTCTTGGGCGAAAAATTTTAAAGAAGCGAGATCTATCCTAACGGATTCCTCATTTCATTGTGACCTGGTACTGTTAGACCTTTCTTTACCTGATAAAAGCGGTGAGGAACTCATCAGCGAAATGTCGTTACTTTGCCATGAGATTCCTTTCATCATTTTAACAGGGTATTCCGATTTCAACTTTGGCCTTAAATCCTTATCGCTTGGGGTTTCGGATTATTTGATAAAGGATGATTTAGATGCCCATATATTATACAAAAGCATTGTTTACAATATCGAAAGAAAGAAAACACTACTTCAATTAGAAACATCCGAAAAACGCTATAGCGATTTATTTCACTTAAGCCCACTGCCTATGTGGGTTTATGATATTAATACTTTACGATTTTTAGATGTTAACTTAGCTGCAGAAAAACATTATGGTTATACTTTACAGGAATTCTTAGGGATGACCATCAAAGACATAAGACCGGCTGAAGATGTACCGGAACTGATTAAAAGAATTGAATTATTAAATGAAAAACCAGGCGCCTATTCGATCGGGAATTTCAGGCATCAGAAAAAAAACGGTGAAATCATCAATGTTGAAATCCAAAGTAATGTCATTCCGTTTCAGAATACTACCGGTAGACTTATATTAGCTAATGATATTACAGAACGGGTAACTCATGTTGAGGCCATTGAAAAACAGAATGAAAAACTTAAAGAAATTGCGTGGATACAATCGCATTTAGTGAGGGCTCCTTTAGCCAAAATCATCGGCCTAGTGGATATCATTAAAAATTATGGCCTTGATGATGCTGAAAGCAAAACAATGTTAGATCATTTATTAGAATCAGCGGAAGAGCTGGATACTATTATAAAAGACATTACCGTAAAAACATCAGCTATAAATCTTAATAAAAAATAATAGCTTATAATGAAAAAACAATTACTTTAGAGTTTTTTATATCCGTAAATTAACCCTAAAATGCAATGTTGAAATCATTAAACATACTTTTCATTGAAGACGATACTATTGAGGTGATGAAATTCAATAGGGTCATTAATGGATTGGGATTAGACCATCAAATTATAGCGGCTGAAAATGGTGTAGTTGCTTTAGCAATTTTAAAGGAAAGAGATCGTCTTCCGGATATCATCATATTAGATTTAAATATGCCCAAGCTCAATGGAATTGAGTTTTTAACACTTTTAAAAAATGACCCAATATTAAAATATATTCCGGTCGTCATATTAACTACTTCCAGTAATTTTAAGGATGTAAAGGAATGTTATAATATAGGCATTGCAGGTTATGTTTTAAAGCCTTTAAAATATGAAGATTATGTATTTAAAATACAAAAATTATTGGAGTATTGGAGTTGTAATGAATTAATAACTGAATAAATTAATGTATATTCAAATTTGATTTCTTTGCAAAATACATTGTAAGTATTATTAACATTGCTATATAATGTAAATTGCGAATATTGTATTCAATGACTTCAAAAATGAACAAGTACTTATGACTGATTTACCATTTGTCTTTAATGATTCAACCCTAAACAATATTTTTCCTTTTTATATCTTCATTGATGACAAGCTGATGATTAGAAAATTTGGAAACAGTATTGCCAAGGTGATGCCCAATTTGGATAAAGACGAATTGTTTACCAATTATTTTACCATTGTAAGGCCTTTCAAAAGTAATATTACCCCAAAAAATTTCAAAACACTTCTTAACCAATTGGTAGTGCTTACCTCAAAAGGGATGAATGCTACGACCCTAAGAGGTCAGTTTGAACAACAAGCCAATGGCTTTCTCTTTATAGGGTCCCCATGGTTGGTGTCTTTGGAGGAAGTGGGTAAGAATGGCCTTGTAACCACTGATTTTGCTCATCATGATTCCTTGTTGGAAATGCTTAATTTTTTAAAAAACAGAGAAGAGAACAACAGCGAATTAAAAAATCTTATTGCGACTATCGACGAACAACGCCAACAACTTAATGTTGATAAGGAAGAACTAAACAAACTTTCGTTAGTCGCCAGTGCCAATAAAAACGGTGTGGTTTTTACACAACCCCAAGGGGAAATCGTTTGGTGTAATGAGGCATTTGTTAGTCTGACGGAGTTTTCATATAAAGAAATTATTGGAAAATCTATTATTGAAGTGGGCCGTGGTAAATTGTCTAATAAAGCTGAAATTTATAAAATGGTTGAAGCATTCTATAAAGGAGAAGCTTTTGAGGTAGAATTTGTTCACATCAAAAAGCATGGAGATACCTTCAAATCTAAAATAACCGGACAACCCATTTATGATGCAAAAGGGTATGTATCCCAATATTTTGCTATCATTGAAGATGTGACCGCTGAAAAAGACCGAGAAGAACAATTATTGCTTTTGTCCTCAATAGCTGAAAAAAACAGTAACCCGGTGCTGATTTCTGATAAAGACGGCAGAATAGAATGGGTCAACTCCAGTTTTTTGGAACTGACGGAATACTCATTGGAGGAGGTACTGCAACAAAAACCCGAAAACTTTTTACACGGTCCGGAAACCGACCAACAAACGATTAATTATCTCCGTGAACAAATTAAAAATGGTTTGCCTTTTAACTGTGAAATAGTGAACTACACCAAATCCAATCAAAAATATTGGGTGCATATTCAGGGGCAGGCACTACATGACGGATATGGTAAAGTCAAAAAGTATTTTACCATACAAGAGGACATTTCATTTGAAAAAGAATTCAGCCAACAGCTTATCGAATCACAGAATCGATTGAATTCCTTAATTGGAAATCTGCAATCCGGAATTTTGTTTGAAGATGACAATAAAAAGTTACTATTGGTCAACACCAAATTCTGTTCATTGTTTGAAATTGACGCCGAACCAGAAATCATGAAAGGGTTAGACTGTGAAATGATTGCAGTAGGAGTTAAGGATTACTTTAAATACCCGGATCATTTTTTAGACCGATTAAAAGAAACGATCGACAAAAAAGAAATTGTAATCGCAGAAATCGTAGAACTTGCAGACGGGCGAATTCTTGAGAGGACCTTTATCCCTATTTACCGGGGAGAGAAACTTGATGGATACCTTTGGAGCTATGAAGATGTTACTATAAAGAAAAGGTACCGCGAAAGTCTTGAGGCGGAAAGAGAAAAATACAGCAATATTATCGCTAACATGAATATGGGACTGCTGGAAGTCGACAATCATGACATCATTCAACTAGCCAATCAATCTTTTGCAGAGATGAGTGGTTATACTACTGATGAATTGATGGGGCATAAAGCCTCGGACTTGTTTTTAAACGAACAAAGCATAGCCATTTTTGAAGAGAAGATTAAAGAACGCTTTGACGGAGTTTCCAATTCATATGAAATCCCGGTTAACATCAAGACGGGTGAAGAAAAGCACTGGCTCATAAGTGGTGCTCCTAATTATAATGTAAATGGAGAACTTATAGGTTCTATAGGAATCCATTTAGACATAACCGAGCAAAAAAAATTGGAGCTTCAAAAGGAACAACTTTTAAAAAGATTAGAAACCCAAAATGAACGCCTTAATGAATATGCGCATATGGTATCTCATGATTTAAAATCTCCTTTGCGCAGTATTCACGCTTTGATCACTTGGATTAAAGAAGACAATAATAAAGGCTTTAGCGTGCAAACAGAGCGTTATTTCGGATTAATTGAAGACAAGGTTGAAAAAATGGATAGTCTGATACAAGGTATTTTAACTTATTCCAAACTGGATTCGAGCGAAGAATTTACCGAAAAAGTTAATCTTAATGAAATCGTCCAAAATTGCATTAAGATCATTCATATTCCTGAAAATGTAAAAGTATCCATCAAAAAAGTACTGCCAATACTCGAAACTGACCGGTTTAGGATGCAACAATTGTTTCAGAATTTAATCAGCAATGCCGTAAATTATATCGACAAAGAGGAAGGTTTTGTTGAATTATCATATACCGAAAATGCGGATCATTATATATTTTCTATTGAGGATAATGGTCAGGGTATTGAAGCGGAGTATCAAACCAAAATTTTTGAACTGTTCCAATCTTATTCAAAAGAAGAAAAAGCAACCGGAATAGGGTTATCCATCGTTAAAAGAATAGTGGATAATTATAATGGTGCCGTATCATTGAAGAGTACCATAGGAGTGGGAACAACTTTTTTTATTAAACTGCCAAAAATCCATGGAAAAGCCTAATATAGATTACATCAATAAGCTCTCAAGGAACAATGAAGATATAAAACAAAAATTTATAGCGGTCCTTAAATTCGAATTGCCCATGGAAATTGATGCCTATTATACTAGTTTTCAACTAAAAAAATGGAAGAAAACAGCAGAATGCATCCATAAATTAAAAAATAAAATTGGCATACTTGGTTTGGAAAATGGTTATCAACAAGCAGATGAATATGAAAAAAATGTGAGAAATAGTAACGTAGATTTGCGGGAAGCATTTGAAAAAACGCTAAATTTAATGCAGTGCTATGTAAATTCTTTATAAAATCAAGATTATGAATTGTATTATTATAGATGACGAAATGTTTGCAAGGGCCATAATAGCGCAAATGATTTCACTACATACTGAACTAAAAATAGTGGGAGAATTTCCCAATGCTATTGAGGCCATTAAATACTTGAACAAAGAAAAAGTTGATGTTGTTTTCCTCGATATTCACATGCCCGATTTTAATGGCTTTGATTTTATGAATACTATCAAGGATCCACCAAAAATTATACTGATTACTTCCGACAAGAATTTTGCCATTAATGCTTTTGAATACGATTGTATAGTAGATTATTTGGTAAAACCCATTACAGAAGAGCGCTTTGAAAAAGCCATGCAAAAATTGAACTGGAGAACTGAAACGGTTAAACACAACCACATAGAAAAAAGCAACTTAGTGGGTAATACCAGTGAATTTTATATTAACATCAGTAATCGTTTAATAAAAATAGATATTCCTACCATTATACTTATAAAAGCCGAAGGGGATTATATTATCATTAAGACCGATACGGTTAACTACACTGTTCACACGACCTTAAAAAAAATAGAAAATAAATTACCTGACGATTTATTCTTAAAGATACATCGGTCGTACATTATTAACACCAAAAAAATTGTTGATATTGAAGACAATAGTATTTTAATTGGAAAAGATGTTATTCCTATCAGTCGTGGCAACAAGCCGGTGTTAATGAAACGACTCAATTTGTTATAGACCCTACTTTTATTAAATTTTATCTTATTAAAATTGAGCATTACCACTTTTTTTATGCTCATGGTAGTCTAATGTAGGTTGACGATATAACCTTTTGTCGACCGAAAAAAACAATTCATCTACAGAAACAAGACATTCATCTAAATTTTAGTAGTCCACCGAATTTCCCTACGTAAGTTTGCTTCATAGTTCCCCCTAAATCTATCATGAACTTAAACTTTAAAATCATGAAAAATTTTACTTTTAATTCTAAAAACTTACTTATCGTTATCCAAAACTGTAAATTGATTTTACTATTTATAACTGTATCATCTTATCATGCTGAAGCGCGATGCCTATCAAATAAAACGGTAATCACTGTTGAATCACATCGTATCTGGTTAAATGTAACGAGTACAAGTGGCGCATACTCGCAAACCTTATATGGTTACTGCACCGGTGCAACTAATGGATATGATTCCGGCGTAGACGCTGCCTACATCAATAGTGGTGCTATAGCCCTTACTTCGTTTATTAATAATACCCGTTATGCAATTCAAATGAAAGGATTGCCTTTTGCCGGTTATGATACTGTTCCGTTATGTTTGTCTGTTGCCTATTCTGGTAAATATACCTTCTCGATTGATCATGTTGATGGTTTATTTTTAAATGTCAACCAACCCATCTACCTGCACGACATTTTAAAGAATACTTACACCAATTTAAAAACTGATAATTATATTTTCGATTGCCAGTCAGGAACCTATAACAATCGTTTTAAATTAACTTATACCGTTCCCAATAGTCCGCCGCCGCCGCCGGGAGTAGATTTATTGAAATCCAATAATTTTACGGTATTCAGCCTCGAAATAAATCATGATGATACATTTATTACCGTTAAATCCGGAAACATTCGTTTGCAAAGTATTGAAATGCATTCACTTAATGGACAATTGCTATATAAAAACAATGCTGTATTTAACAATATAGTCATGATCCCAATTCATAATGTCTGTCAACAAACAATGATCATTAGAGGCGTTTCTGAAGACGGTAGCATTACCGTCAAGAATGCCTCTTTTTAAAGCAAACTCCACTCTAATCGGACAATTTTAAGTGATGTTTATTTATTTTGAAAGGAAACTGTCCCGTTGTTCGGGACAGTTTTTTTTAGTTTGAATAAATCAGAAATAAAAATTCTTTAAAAAAACTTCAAAAAAAAAAACTGATTAGCTTTCTAATCGGTTTTTAATTTTATCTCAATAAGGCACATATTCCGTAATCTCCAATCCGTAGCCAATCATACCCACACGCTTGGTTTGCGTAGTGTTCGAGATGAGTTTAATCTTGGCGATATCAATATCGTGTAGTATTTGGGCACCGATACCAAAGTCTTTGATGTCCATTTTTATTTGTGGCGCTTTCAAAATACCTTCTGATTGTAATTGTTTCAATTCTATCAGTCTGTTCAACAAATCGGAAGAATCTTTTTCCGGATTTACAAATAAAATAGCACCTTTGCCTTCTTGGATGATTTTGTTAAAAACATCGTCTAGCTTTTTATCCATAGTATCAGTCAAACTATTCAGGATGTCGTTATTGGCTTGGGTCGATATAATACGTGTTAAGATGGGTTCTCCGGTATTCCAACTGCCTTTGGTCAAAGCCAAGTGAACTTGTTTGTTAGTCGTTTGCTGATAAGCCCTCATGCGGAACGAACCAAAACGGGTTTCTATGTCAAAGTCTTCTTTCTTTACAATCAGACTGTCGTGTTGCATTCGGTAAGCTACCAAGTCTTCTATGGAAACCAATTTCAAATCAAATTTCTTAGCTACTTCCACCAATTCGGGTAAACGTGCCATTGAACCATCTTCATTCATGATTTCGACAATTACCCCAGCCGATTTGAATCCGGCCAAACGGGCAAAATCAATGGCAGCTTCCGTATGACCGGTTCTTCTCAAAACGCCACCTTGCTTAGCCGTCAAAGGGAAAATGTGTCCCGGACGCGCTAAATCGTGTGGTTTGGTATCTTCATTGACTAAGGCCAAAATGGTTTTGGCTCTGTCTGCTGCCGAAATTCCGGTGGTTACACCATGACCTTTTAAATCCACCGAAACGGTAAACGCCGTTTCCATATGGTCGGTGTTGTTTTTGACCATAGAATGGAGCTCCAATTCGTTGCAACGACGCTCAGTTAGCGGTGCACAAATTAATCCTCTACCATGCGTCGCCATGAAATTGACCATCTCTGGTGTTACTTTTTCGGCTGCCGCCAAAAAATCGCCTTCATTCTCACGGTCTTCATCATCGACAACGATAATGACTTTACCTTGTCGAATGTCTTCAATGGCTTCTTCTATAGTATTGAGTTGTATTTTTGTTGTAGTTGCTGTGTCCATTAGACAGTAGTGTTAGATTCTGAAATAAGTTGTTTGACAAAAATCCTATTGTAAATATAAAACAGGAAGTAAAAAGGAAATCCTGCAGTTAAAATTACAAAAAGAGGAATGTCTGTATTTTTATGCGCACGAAGGCACAAGGCATGTAATGATTGTTGGGCTTTGAACAGACTGAAAAATAATAATGCACCCAATACCAGTGCTGAAATGATCAAAACCAATGTATCAGGTTTGCCAAAAGCAAAAAGCCCAATCAGCAATATATTGCTGAATAACGCAATTAAGCTGAACAGGTAGTATTGCTTGCTTATGACTTCTAAAGTTCTATTATCGGATGGTTTTGCTTTTTCTTTTACAATCGTTTTTTCAACTGGTTTGCTATCGCCAGGCAAAGTGTTCAAATACTGATGCACTTCTTCGGCATCAATCGCCAAATCAGGGGTAACGGGTTGCATTACAGGTTCCGGCGCTGTCTTGTCCGGGAACATACGGTTGAAGAAATTGGTCAGCCAATCAAAATTCAGGCTAAAGCCTTTGTCATCGGTGGCTCTTTTGGTCAATAGAATCGCAAATGGCGTCAACACAAAAGAAGACATCCAACAACCTAGGAAAGGTGTGATTTCGTCTTGTTGTGCCACTTTTTTTCCAAAAGTATTGATAAAATGGAAGATGATAAAAATAAGGATGGCGAATACAATTGGCAATCCCAAACCACCTTTGCGGATAATCGCTCCCAATGGTGCGCCGATAAAGAACATCAGTAAACAGGCATAGGCAATCACAAACTTGTCATACAACGCAATCCAGTGTTGGTTGATGTTTTTCTGTTTGTCTTCCATTTCAAATTTTGAGGCATCCAAAGAAAAATTGATACCATCAACGTTGCTGCTCGCTACTTTTAAGATATGAGTCTTGTCACTGTCTGTGAAGCTTTGCAGTAAATTATTATTAAGCGTTGGTTTGATAGAATCTTTATGCATATCAGCCGCCGTCAAAGTGGCACGCTGGTTGATGTTTTCGGCAAATGAAATGACGTCTTTTTTATAGTTTTTCTGTAACGAATCAAGCGTAAACTTCAACTCGCTAACGTTAAGCATCGTATTGGTATTGGTGATTTTTTCTTCGTCTAAATTGGAACTGTTTAGTTTAGACAAATCGATATTGATTACATATCTTTTGAATTCGCTTTTGGCAAAAGGCATCTTATTGCGTTCTTCGTATTTCTTTGGAACAATGTCTTCGTAATAATTACCGTCTTTGAGGATTAACTTCAACGTATTGGAATCTTCACTACTGACCAATTCTCCTTTTTTGGCTTTGATTACCGTATTGCTTCCCGAACCTAAGAATGATTTTTTATGAATGGTAATTTGGCTAAGGTATTTACCATTTTCCCCCGATTTTTTTTCCACCTTGATGTTATAGGCGCCAACATCGCTGAATTGTCCTTCGGCTATTGCCATCGCCGGTTTTACCTGGGCAATGTTTCGGCGGAAGTTGATGAACTTATATTCGGCAAACGGAATGACATTATTGGCAAAGAAAAAAGCGATAATACTCAGGAGAAGAATAAAAACCGTGAGGCTTCGCATGGCTCTTTGCAAAGAAATCCCCGAAGATTTCATGGCGGCAAACTCATAATTCTCGGCCAGGCTGCCAAAAGTCATGATGGAAGCCAATAAGACCGAAAGTGGTAAAACCAATGGAATGATACTCGGCATTTTGAAAAGCAGGAACTTTAGAATCATAAAGACGTCTAAGTCCTTTCCGGCCAATTCAGAAATGAAAAGCCAAACGACCTGCAAAACGAATATAAAAAACAAGATTACAAATACCGTAGTAAATGTAATCAGGAAGGATTTTAATAAGTACCTGTCAAGTATTTTCACCTCGAGCTTAATCTATTTTGTTGATGTAGTAATTTGGATATTTACTTGCTGCAAAGGTAAACTGATTTTTTGATAAAGGTTGATTGGTTTTAAAAGAATTAACAGTCAAAGTGGTTCTGGTACCATTTTTTCCCATTTCTATCACATTGTTGATGTTCTTGGTTTGGGAATCAATGCCCAATAACACTTCTTTACGTTGGTCTTTCGGATTGGTTGGGACCAATTTGATATACTGAATTTTACGGCCTTTTACGTCTTGCAGAATGTCCCAGTAGTATTTATAACCGCTGTTGAAAAAAGTAAGCATTTTGGATGGTGTAATGGCATTTTCATCTTTCTCATTGACACTCGAAATCGTTACTTCTTCATCTTCAGGAACAATCGTATAGCTTTTTTTGCCATCGTATATTTTGGTTACCCCTAAAAAATTCAACACATATTTATTGCCTTCCAGCAAAAGATTGCCTTTGCTTTCCTTGTTAATGTTTTCTTTGCTGTTATTAAGGGTGTATTTGAATTCGATGGAAATATTGTTATAGGTTTTTACCTTAGCGGTAACCTGATCTAACAAGTCTTTGGCTTTTTTATCTTGTGCATTTATAGTAAAACTCAAGAATAGGAGTAATGCAATAGATAGTACTTTGTTCATTTTAATTGTTATTTTGTTCATTACTAAAAAATTGGTCTAAAGAAGTCAAGTCGGGAATGTTCACACTACGCGCCTTACTTCCTTCAAACGGACCTACGATTCCTGCGGCTTCCAGCTGATCAATCAGCCTTCCGGCACGGTTGTAACCCAGTTTCAATTTTCTTTGCAATAATGATGCCGAACCCTGTTGGGCGGTCACAATTATTTCCGCTGCTTCTCTAAACATACTGTCTCTTTCGGAAATGTCAAACTCCAGATTCACGCCGCTTCCTTCTTCGCCCACATACTCAGGCAAAAGATATGCACTGGCATATGCTTTTTGAGAACCTATATAATCTACAATTTTTTCTACTTCAGGCGTATCGACAAATGCACACTGTACACGAACCAAATCATTACCGTTGGAATACAGTAAATCTCCACGACCGATTAACTGATCAGCACCTTGCGTGTCCAGGATTGTTCTTGAGTCAATTTTAGACGTTACCCTAAACGCGATACGCGCCGGGAAGTTGGCTTTGATGATACCGGTAATCACATTTACCGATGGTCTTTGTGTGGCAATAATCAAATGGATTCCAATCGCACGGGCCAATTGTGCCAAACGGGCAATCGGGGTTTCCACTTCTTTACCGGCGGTCATAATCAAATCGGCAAACTCATCGACTACCAAAACGATATAAGGCAGGAAACGGTGACCGTTCTCCGGGTTCAGTTTGCGTCCTTTGAATTTTTCGTTGTATTCCTTGATGTTACGCACCATCGCGTCTTTTAGCAATGAATAACGATTGTCCATTTCCAGACAAAGCGAATTCAGCGTATTGATTACTTTATTGTTATCGGTGATGATGGCATCTTCTACATCCGGTAATTTGGCCAGATAATGGCGTTCTATTTTATTGAAAAGCGTAAGTTCCACTTTTTTCGGGTCAACCAAAACAAACTTTACTTCAGCCGGATGTTTTTTGTAGAGCAACGAAGTCAGTACCGCGTTCAATCCAACCGATTTTCCCTGTCCGGTGGCACCGGCCATCAAAAGGTGAGGCATTTTAGCCAAATCGACCACAAAGGTTTCATTCGAAATGGTTTTTCCTAAAGCAATCGGTAATTCCATTTCGGCTTCCTGGAATTTTGCAGAAGAAATCACACTCTTCATTGGTACCATAGTTGGGTTCTTATTTGGAACCTCAATACCGATTGTTCCTTTTCCGGGAATAGGAGCGATGATACGAATCCCAAGTGCTGAAAGCGATAAAGCGATATCGTCTTCCAAACTTTTGATTTTCGAGATACGGATTCCGGCTTCGGGTACGATTTCATATAAAGTCACCGATGGTCCAACGGTCGCTTTGATTTGGGCGATGTCGATTTTGTAGTTTTTTAGTGTTTCTACAATACGGTTTTTATTTTCTTCCAGCTCTTCCTGGTTGATGGTAATACCTACCGAAGCGTATTCTTTTAGTAAATCAATCGTTGGAAATTTATAGTTGGATAATTCTAATGTTGGGTCAAACAAACCAAAATCAGCTACGAGTTTTGAAGCTAAATTTTCTTCCATAACATCCTCATCCGGAGCTTGTTCGATGACAAAAGCGTTATCATTGGTTTCAATGATTTGCTTGATTGGTTCAGCCTTTGGTTCAGGAGTAACGGTTTTGATAGTGGGTTCCAAATTGATTTCAGAAGCATTTTCAATCGTTGGTTTCAGCGCTTCCTTATTGATTTCAAATTGGGACGTGACCAAAGTTGGCTCTTCAATTTGTTCTTCTTCCTCAACTTCTTCTTTTACGGCAAATTCTTCCAGATTGTAATCGGTTCCTTTGTCATTGGAAACCATATTGCTCAAATCTTCCTTGATATCCTTGTGTTTCTTTTCGAAGAAAGACTTGATGGCATCTGGAGAGATTTTTATTTTGAAGATCAGGTAAACAATGATTGATAATACCAATACCAAAGCTGTTCCGGTTTTACCGATATAATCCTGAAGGAACAGATTCATTTCGAAACCAATGGTTCCGCCTAATTCAGGAATGGCGGTAAAGAAGCCAAATAGGATAGACAAAATGATTAAGGCAAACAAATCCCAAAACCAGGTGTTTTTTAATTTTTTTACAGGCAAATCCAAAACCAGGAAAGCACCGCTCAAAAAGAACAGTTTGACAAACAGGAAAGAAGCAATACCAAAACCGCGGTAGATAAATAAATCGGCTAAGTAAGCGCCAAATTTACCCAACCAGTTTTGAACTTCTTCATTTCTGTCGGTGAGCGCATCAACCGCACTTTGGTCGGCCTGGCCAAAACCAACGCTTTGTTCAGAGACAAAAAAGGAAATAAAGGAAACCAAAAAGGCAATAGACATCAACACCAGTATGAAGCCAAACAGCATTCGGTATTGTTTTTTAGTCTTTAGTATTTTGAGTTCCAGATTGGGATCTTTATCCTTTTCTTTAGTTTCTTTTTTTACTGTTTTTGCCATTGGTTATGTATAACGCTATAAAAATAGAAATTTAATCGACTATTTATAAAAATTTTGGAACATAAATGAGCAAACCGATAGCAATTGCAGCTACAGCGGCAAACAATACACCACCGGCGGCAATATCTTTGATAAAGCCAATTCGGTCGTGAAACTCGGGATGCACAAAATCGGCTATTTTTTCTATGCCGGTATTCATGCTTTCGATGCCCAAAACTAAACCAAAAGCCAATATCTGCATCATCCATTCATAGCGGTCAATGTTGAAATAAAACCCGGCGACAATCATGATGATGGCCAAGGAAAATTGCACCATAACACTGTGTTCGGTAGTGATTAATTTGAAAGCGCCTTTTACGGCATAACCAACACTTTTTATTCTGCCGGTGAGAAAGGCATTGTCTTTTTTGAATTCCATAAGCTATATTATAATGCAGCCAACGCCGCTTCGTAGTTAGGTTCGTTAGACGTATTTGGAACTTGTTCCGTATATTTTATAACCCCATTTTCATCAATAACAATTACGGCTCTCGAGTGTAAGCCAATGAAAGGACCTTCGACAAATTCAAGTCCGTAGTCTTTACCGAAATTTCCGGTATTGAAATCAGAAAGATTGATTACGTTTTCCAGACCTTCGGCACCACAAAAACGTCTTTGGGCAAACGGTAAATCCCTGGAAATACAGAATACTTTGGTGTTGGACAACTTGCTCGCATCAGCATTAAATTTTCTGACAGAGGTGGCGCAAGTTGGTGTATCAATGCTTGGGAAGATGTTCAGGACTAATTTCATTCCTGCAAAATCGCTCAAATTTACGATGGATAAATTGGTTGTTGTTAATTTAAAATCGGGAGCTTTGGTGCCCACTTTTGGCAATTCACCATTAGTGTTTACTGGATTTCCGCTCAATAGAACTGATGCCATAAATGTTATTTTTTTTGAAAGCCAAAAATAGTGAAAATATTTAAGACATCTGTTGGCATGAATTTGAATTTTAACCGTTATATGAAATTAATTTAGAAAATATTTGGTTTGTATTATTGTTTTATCGTAATATTGCAATATAATAATATATTAAACATTATGGGCGCCTCAAAATCAGAATCATTTTCTGCAGCACACAACGAAATGGCCAGCTTATTCAAAGCCCTGTCACATCCTGCCAGAATTGCCATTATCGAGTATTTGCTTAAGGTAAATGAATGTATCTGTGGTGATATTGTCAACGAATTGCCATTGGCACAACCAACAGTATCACAACATTTGAAAGAACTGAAAAATGCAGGAATCATCAAAGGAAGCATAGAAGGAACAGCGATTTGTTATTGCCTCAATCCGGAAATCATGGTCAAACTGCAAAGTTATTTTTCGGGGATTTCAACCCAGATTAACAATAAGTGTTGTTAAACGAAATCTAATACTCTAAAATGTCTAACATTCTAATAATCTAAATATTATGAAACTATCAGAAATTAAAAACGAATTAAAAAGCTTGTCAACGATAGCTTTTCAATTGCCAAACGGTGATTTGGTTCCTAATCATTTCCACGTGACCGAAGTAGGTAAGGTGACCAAACATTTTATCGATTGCGGCGGCACAATCCGCCATGAAGAAGTCGCCAATTTCCAATTGTGGGAAGCCAATGATTATGACCATCGTCTGCATCCGGAGAAATTGGTGCATATTATCGAACTTTCGGAAAAAGTATTGCAGATGCCCGATTTAGAGATTGAAGTCGAATACCAAATGCCGCACACGATTGGAAAGTTTAACCTTGATTTTGACGGAACTAATTTTTTGCTGACTTCAAAACAAACCGATTGCCTGGCCAAAAGCAATTGTGGCATTCCGGCAGAAAAAACTAAAACGAAAATAGGCGAGACATCTTGTTGTACTGCCGATTCAGCTTGTTGCTAAGATGAAAGAAAAAATCATAAAATATAAAAAACCAATAGTGATAACTTCGGCAGTTTTAGTGCTGAATATTGCTTGCGGGTTTGATATACGGTTTACTATTATTAATTTACTCTGGTTATTAGTTTAAGCTTATGGATAGAAAATCACACTGGGAAAATGTTTTTTCCACGAAAACCGAAAAAGAAGTGAGTTGGTATCAACAATATCCGCAAACTTCTGTCGACTTTATCATGGCATTGCAACTGCCATTGGACGCTAAAATCATTGATATTGGAGGAGGCGACAGTTATCTGATGGATGCTTTGCTGGATCTGGGTTATACCAATCTGACGCTTTTGGATATTTCATCCAAAGCGATTGAAAGAATCAAAAACAGGTTAGGGGAGAAAGCTTCAAATGTCACTTTTATCGTTTCCGATATTTTACATTTTCATCCTACTGAAAAGTATGATTTTTGGCATGACAGGGCGTGTTTTCATTTTTTTACCAATGCCACTCAGGTCGATCATTACGTAGAAATTGTAGACCATGCCCTGGAGGATAACGGAAGGTTTTTTATTGGTACTTTCTCTGAAAACGGACCGACAAAATGCAGCGGATTGGATATCAAACAATACAATGAGGAACGATTGAGATTGCTTTTTGAAAGGGATTTTATCCTGAAAGGTTGTTTTACCGAAGACCATGAAACGCCTTTTGGTACGACTCAGAATTTCCTTTTTTGCGCTTTTAAACGAAAATAAACATGAAGAACATTTTAGTCCTTTGTACCGGTAACAGTTGCCGAAGCCAGATGGCGCATGGTTATTTAGCTCATTTTGCCGATTCAGATAAGGTGAAAGTTTATTCAGCCGGAGTGGAAACGCATGGCGTAAATGCTTTGGCGGTGGCCATTATGAAAGAAGATGGAGTAGATATTTCGAAACATACTTCCAATAATGTCGATGAGTATTTTGATATTCCTTTTGACTATGTAATCACCGTTTGTGATAATGCTAAAGAGCGCTGTCCTTTCTTTCCGACGCAGGCTGTAAAGCTGCATCACAATTTCCCTGATCCGTCAAAAGTAAAAGGAAATACTGCGGAAGTGATTGAATCCTTTCGGGAAGTCAGACAACAGATTAAGGAATATTGCCAAGACTTTATAACAAAAAACCAACTCGACTGAGTTGGTTTTTTATAATGAAACTATAGCAATTGTAGTTTAGTTTTGAGTTAACGTTCCTATTTTCTCCCAGGTAGGATCAATTGTTAAGGCTACTCCAATATAGATATCGTTTCCGTTGTCTTTCATCGTTATCCCTTTGGCTAATTCAGCATTAACCTGATCGGGTGTTAATTTGAAGATGGCACCGGTGAGTGGATCAACAATAAGACCGATTAATCCTCCAAAAGCAAGATTACCTACATACCAGGCATTGAATTTTCTTTTCAGAGTGGTTTCAAAGGGCTTATAACCGTCCAATTGAATTACGATTTTGTGTTCTTTTGTTTTTCTTTTAAGTTTGGTTTCAAAAGGTGTTTTTCCAACATTTAGGCCGTTTATTGAAACATTGGCCTGGCTCGGATTACTGGTGAAGGTAACAGTTTGTTTGGAGCCGGAAACGATAGTGGCGCAACTTGATAATAACAGGCATGAAATAATAGATAGTGTAATAATTTTGGCTTTCATATATAAAATTAGTTTGATTTTTAAACGTGTAATGGTCTGTTGTCAGTGGCAGCCAATGCTGCTTCTTTTACCGCTTCCGCAAAGGTTGGATGTGCATGTGACATTCTTGAAATATCTTCGGCTGACGCTCTGAATTCCATGGCGGTTACAGCTTCGGCAATCAAATCGGCACAACGGGCACCAATCATGTGGATTCCCAATACTTCATCCGTTTTGGCATCTGCTAAAATCTTAACAAAACCATCATTGTCTGAACTTGCTCTGGCTCTTCCTAAGGCTCTGAACGGGAAACTTCCGGCTTTATAAGCCACGCCATCCGCTTTTAATTGCTCTTCGGTTTTACCAACTGCAGCTACTTCAGGCCAAGTGTAAACTACACCAGGAATCAAGTTGTAATCGATATGTGGTTTTTGTCCGGCTAAAATCTCAGCCACCAAAGTTCCTTCTTCTTCTGCTTTGTGGGCTAACATTGCGCCACGAACCACATCACCAATCGCATAGATATTCGGAATATTCGTTTGTAAATGGTCATTGACTTCAATCATACCTCTTTCGGTAACTTTTACACCGGCTTTATCGGCATTTAATCCGTCTGTGTAAGGACGACGACCAACAGCAACTAAACAATAATCGCCTTCAAAAGTTACGGTATTTCCTTTGGCATCATCTGCCTGAACGGTTACATTTTTGCCTTTTCGGGTTACTTCTTTTACTTTGTGGGAAGTATAGAATTTCATGCCTTGTTTTTTCAAGACTTTGGTCAATTCTTTTGACAAACCGGCATCCATACCCGGAATAATTCGGTCTAAAAACTCCACCACAGAAACCTGAGCGCCCAATCTTAAGTATACTTGTCCTAATTCGATTCCGATAACACCTCCACCAATAATGATTAAGTGTTTAGGAACTTCCGGCAATTTTAACGCTTCGGTAGAAGTGATGATTCTTTCTTTGTCTAATTTGATGAATGGCAACGAAGATGGTTTTGAACCGGTTGCGATTACGATATTTTTCCCTTCGATTACTTCTGACGAACCGTCAGCTTTGGTCACTTTTACATGCGTTGCATCTTCAAACGAACCCAATCCTTCAAAAACAGTGATTTTGTTTTTGTCCATTAAGAACTTTACGCCACCTGAAGTTTGATCCACAACTGCTTGTTTGCGCTCAATCATTTTTTCCAGATTCACTTTTACTTTCCCTGATACTTCGATACCGTGATCGGCAAAGTGCTGTAATTCTTCGTAATGGTGAGAAGAAGCCAATAAAGCTTTGGATGGAATACAACCTACGTTCAGGCAAGTTCCTCCTAAAGTACTGTATTTTTCGATGATTGCGGTTTTGAAACCTAATTGGGCACAACGAATAGCTGAAACATATCCGCCGGGACCTGAACCTATGATGACAACGTCAAATGAACTCATAATATTGTTAAAATTAGTGTGTTTTGTTTTTGCGACACAAAACTACGAATTTAATTGGAATGTTAATTTCAATAGTAATGTCAATTTTATATGAATTGATAAAGGAATTTTATAACGCAAAAACCGTGGTGTTTTTAACCTCTCCAATCATAAAAGTGCTGTGTGTACTGCCGATGTGTTGCAGTGTTGTCAATTTGGTCACCATGAATTCGCGATAGGCTTCCATGTCTTTGACACAAATTTTCAGGATGTAATCATAATCGCCACTGACGTGAAAGCATTCCAGGACCTCATCCAATTTGATAACCTGATGTTCAAAAGTGGTCAAAAACTCTTTGGTATGCTGGATGAGTTTGATGTGGCAAAACACCACAAAACTTTTATTGATTTTATTTCTGTTGAGCAGTGCTACATATTTATCGATGATACCTTCGCGCTCCAATTTCTTAATGCGTTCATAAACAGCCGTTACCGAAAGATTGAGTTTTACGGATAACTCTTTGGTAGTTTTTTTGGTGTCTTGTTGGAGTAGGGCAAGAAGTTTTTTGTCTGTAGCGTCCATTTTCAGTTTTAAAATCTATTGATTGTGGAATTCGATTTCAAATATAGTATTAAAAACTATTTTTAATTTAAAAAATAGATTTAAATTCTAAAAATATTTATTTGTATTGATTATTAATCTAAATGGTTAGAGTTTTGGGCTATTAAAATCAAATACCCAAATGAACTGCGACCAACTTACCCTAGAATCTTTTAATCCTGCCGATAAAATTCAGGATTTGCAGTATTTTGGAGAATTCGGAGGTGTAAATCCTTCCATCTCTGACAGCTCGACTTATACTTTTCTTTCGGCCAAAACCATGTTTGACACTTTTGAAGGTAATGCAGAAGGTTGCTATTTGTATTCGCGTCATTCTTCGCCTATGAATTTATATTTAGGCCAGGCTTTAGCGGCTATGGAAGGAACACAAAGTGCCAACGTATCAGCCTCCGGAATGGGTTCGATCACGCCTGTACTGCTTCAATTGTGTGCTTCAGGAGATGAGATTATTTCCAGCCGCACGATTTATGGCGGAACTTATGCCTTTATGAAAAACATGTTGCCCAAATGGAACATCAAAACCCGTTTTGTGGATATTGCCAAATTGGATTCTGTTATTGCTGCCATTACACCAAACACGAAAGTGTTGTATTGTGAAACCGTTAGCAATCCGTTATTGGAAGTGGCCGATATCGAGGCTTTGGCTGTTATTGCGAAAGAAAATAATATCAAATTGGTGGTTGATAATACTTTTTCACCCTTATCCGTTGCTCCGGCAAAATTAGGCGCCGATGTGGTCATTCACAGTCTGACCAAATTTATCAATGGGAGCAGCGATACCGTTGGTGGTGTGGTTTGTGCCTCGCAGGATTTTATCAATGATTTGAAAAATGTAAACGATGGTGCCAGCATGCTTTTGGGACCAACAATGGACAGTCTGAGGGCTTCAAGTATTCTGAAAAATTTGCGTACGCTTCATATCCGTATGAAACAGCACAGTCACAATGCGATGTACTTGGCAAAGCAATTTGAGCAGGATGGGCTGAAAGTGGTTTATCCGGGATTGCCAAGTCATCCGAGTCACGAATTGTACGCCGGTATGATTAATCCCGAATATGGTTTTGGTGGTATGATGACGATAGATGTTGGTACTTTGGAAAAAGCCAATGAATTGATGGAATTAATGCAACACCGAAATCTGGGCTATCTGGCGGTGAGTTTAGGTTTTTATAAAACATTATTCAGCGCACCGGGAACTTCGACTTCGAGCGAAATTCCTTTGGAAGAGCAAGCTAAAATGGGATTGACCGATGGCCTGATTCGTTTTTCCATCGGGTTGGATAATGATATTGAGCGCACTTATCAGATGATGAAACAGTGCATGACTGAACTGAACGTTCTCTAAGTTTTTATAATTTAGTTGTTTAAGCCCGCCGGGAAGAGACTACCGTCGGGCTTTTTTATTTTAGAGTTTGCCAAGATAATTTACGAGTAAATTATTGAGGATTTCGTTCCAGCCCATTTCAAAGTTTTCTCTTTTGAATGCCGGTTCGGTCACATCAAACGGAACGGTAAATACGTGGCTGAAATGCAGCTCGGTGTTGTTTTTGTCTATAGGATGCAATTCCCAAGTCACTACGGAAGTGCCTGAATGTCCGGGATATTCCCAACTGTGGGATAGCTTTTTGTTCGGGATGATTTCTAACATAACGCCACGATGAAGCCATTGATTGCACTCATTGTCTCCGGCAGACCAATCAAATTGTTGCCCAACTTTGAGTTCCCAGTCTTCCGCAAAATCAAAATACCATTGTTTTAGATGCTCTCTTTCGGTGATGACTTTCCATAGGGTTTCTACCGGTGCTTTATAGGTTTTAACCAGGCTAAGGCTGTTTGCTGTTTTCTCCATTTTTTTATCTTTTAGTTGTTATGATTGTTTTGCTAAATAGGCTTCCAGTTTGGTCACATTTTGTTGTAAACCTTCGGCCGCGTTGAAAGCTTTGACTACTTGTATTAGCTGTTCTTTCGTTTCGAAAAGCATCTGCCAATGGAGTTGTGTTTGGTTCCCGAGGCGCTCAAAAAGTATTGTAGAAGTGAATTTTGGTGCCGAAACATGTTCGTAAACCAATTTCTCATAATTGATGACTTCCTTAAAGACGCTTTTGTTTTTATAATCGGTGCCATCGGGTCCATACATGATTAAATTCCATTCTCCTTCGGGTTGCACATCCATTTTGGAAATGGTATTGGTAAAGCCCGTTGGTCCCCACCAGTTTTTGATATGTTCCGGATTGGTCCAGACTTCCCAAACCAATTCAATCGGTGCATTGAGCAATCGCGAAATCACTATTTCTCTGTCGGCTGTATCATTTTCCATAGATGTTTATTTTTGATTTTTTAAATAGGCTTCCAGTTTGTCCACATTTTGTTTGAGGCCTTCTGAAATGTCATAAAGGGCCATAATTCGGTTGAGCTCTTCTTTGGTTTCAAAAAGCATTTGCCAGTGGATAAAGGTTTGATTGCCTCTTTCTTCAAATTGGATAGCGGCAATAAATTCATGACCGGAAATGTGATGGTACATTATTTTTTTGTGCCATACCACTTCGGTGAAAACACTTTCGTTGTCATAATCGGTGCCGTCCGGCCCATGCATGACTAAGTTCCATAGACCATTAGGAACGACTTCCATTTTGGTAATGGTATTGGTAAAACCACTTGGTCCCCACCAATGTTTGATGTGATCAGGATTGGTCCAGACTTCCCAAACCAGTTCAATTGGCCCATTGAGCAAACGAGAAATGATAATCTCCCTGTCGGCGGTATTGTTAACTGATGCTGTCATTGTTATTGTCTTTTTGAAGTTTTTCTAAATAGGTTTCTAAATCATCGAGTTTGGTTTCCCAGAACTGTTTGTATTGTTCAATCCAAACCGAAACTTCACTGAGTTTATCGAGTTTGGCTTCGCAATAGCGTTCCCGTCCTTTATCGGTAATTTCAATTAAGCCACATTCATTAAGAATCTTAATGTGTTTGGATATGGCCGGCCGGCTGATGTCAAAGTTTTCGGCAACCGCATTCAACGTTAGAGTCTGTGCAGCCAGTAAACTTAGTATGGTTCTTCGGGTTGGATCGGCAATGGCCTGGAATACATCTCTTCTCATGGTGATTGATTTGATAGGTAACTAATCGGTTACAAATATATATGTAACTATTTGGTTACGCAAATTAATTAACGGTTATTTTATGTTTAAGTCTTTAAATTTTTATTTTGTAATCAAATACTTGTAATTATTTTAATAACTTTATAAACTCTAAATAGTTAGCAGCATGGTAAAAAAATACTCACTTTGGTTTTGTTTCTTATTCGGATTGGTCTCTCAAGCACAGGTTATCAATTTTCCGGATGCCAATTTTAAAACTAAATTGACCACCTCAAATTGCGCTATGTTGGTTAATACGGTAGCGCTGGTAAATCCGGATACCAATCAGAACGGAGAAATAGAAGTTGCCGAAGCATTAATGGTAGTGTTATTGGATGTGAGCAGTAGCAGTATTGCTTCCTTGGAAGGGATTTCGAATTTTGCAAATTTGCAGACTTTAGCCTGTAATCATAATTCGCTTACCGCTTTGGATGTAAGTATGTTAAATATTACCACATTGGAATGTACACATAACCAACTGACCAGTTTGACATTGAACAATACCTATTTGCCCGGTACCAACTTTTATGGGCTTTTTTGTTCTTATAACCAACTCACTACACTTGATTTAGGGACTAAGAATATTGACCGAATAGACTGTGATCACAACCTGTTGACCAATATCAATGCTTCTCAGATTCAGGGTTTGTACGAAGGTTATTTTCAAAATAACCAGTTGGCTTCATTAGACCTGGCTGATGTACCGGTTATTGACCAATTGGATATTTCCAATAATCCCATTACATCGTTTGCTTTTCCGGCTTCGGTATTGGGATACTTTTATTGTCATGATACTGCCGCCATATCGTTAGACTTTTCACAGGTTACGGGCTATGGGCATAAGAGTTATTTAATATATAATAATCCTCTTTTGGAATACCTAAACTTTAAGAACGGACTTTCAGAGGATTGTATGTTGTTGCCTTTTGATCCTATGGATTGTAATTTTAATTTTGCCAATAACCCAATGCTGCAATATGTGTGTGTTGATGATAATGGTTTAGAATCTAACTGGTTAGACAATTTGATTAATACTCCTGATGTGGTTTTTTCCAGTTACTGTTCTTTTACACCGGGTGGAGGCTATAATACTGTAACGGGTAACATTAGCCTCGATTTAAACGGAAACGGTTGCGATGCAAGTGATGATCCTATGGTATATTTACCAATCCAGGTGTCATTTGGCAATTCTGTTGTAGGCAGTGTTTATGTTAACACAGCAGGAAATTTTACTACTTATGTTTCTCAAAATAATAATATAACACTTACTCCTCAGTTCCAGGCCAATTACTTTACGGCTAACCCACCAAATTATACAACGGCTTTTACCGGATCAAATAATACCAGTACTGTTGATTTTTGCATTATTCCCAATGGAACTCATCCCGATTTGGAAATAGCCATTCTTCCCTTGACTGTTGCCCGTCCTGGATTTAATGCCACGTACAAAATCATTTATAAGAACAAAGGAAACCAGGTTCAATCCGGAACGGTGACTTTGACATTTGAAGATGATGTTTTGGACTTAATCACTTCCAGTCCGGCTACAGATTCGCAGACGACCAATACTTTAACTTGGAGTTTTGCCAATTTTTCACCATTTCAAACAAGAGAAATTACAATAACTCTGAATGTTAATACACCACAAGAATCACCGGCAGTGAATATAGGCGACACATTAAGTTTTAATGCTGCAATTGCGCCATCTGAAACAGATGAAACACCTAATAACAATCAGATTGATTTTAATCAAACGGTTGTCGGTTCGTATGATCCTAATGACAAAGCCGTTGTTCAGGGTTCGCAAATCAGTATTGCCAATGTTGGCGATTATTTGCATTATATAGTGCGTTTTCAAAATACCGGAACTTATCCGGCTGAAAATGTTGTAATTAAGGATATGTTGAGTAACAAGCTCAATTGGAATACTTTGGAAATGATTTCAAGCAGCCATCCTTTCAGAAGCACATTAACGCTCGGTAACCAATTGGAAGTGTTTTACGAAGGTATAAACTTGCCGCCTTCTTCAACAGACGAACCGGGAAGCCATGGTTTTATTTCTTTTAAAGTTAAGCCAAAAAATAATGTAGTCATCAACAATGTCATTTCAAATACCGCTGAGATTTATTTTGATTTTAATTTTCCGATAGTGACCAATACGGTTTCAACTACGGTAACCGCATTGGGAACCGATGATTTTAATCAGTCACTATTTGCGATTTATCCTAATCCGACAGCCGGACTTTTGAATATTACTTTGTCTAATTCTGATTTAGTAAAAGAAGTTAGTGTTTATAATACTTTAGGGCAAAAATTAATGACTGTAACCAATACTCAAACTATTGATGTAAGCCCGCTTTTACAAGGAAGTTATTTGATTACTGTAGTGACAGATAAAGGAAAAACAACACATCAATTTATAAAAATATAAAAGTCATGAAAATGAAATACGCACTGTTATTCGTTTTAATGAGCTTTATGGCTCAGGCACAAATTGTCAATATACCCGATGCGAATTTTAAGAATGCTTTGGTTAATACTTTATGTGTAGGGAATCTTGTTAATAATAATTTTGATGCTGATGTTGATACCAATGACGATGGGGAAGTTCAGTTAAGCGAAGCTTTGACAGTCACCAGGCTGAATGTTCCCAACCAAGGCATTACTGATTTGACTGGTATTGAAGCTTTTCAAAATATGCGTTCACTGAATTGTAATTCAAATCAAATTGCCACTTTAACCCTCAATAATTTTTTCAATCTGGTTAGCTTGTATTGCTCTGATAACAGCATGACTTCGATAACAATAACCAATTGTTTTAACCTTAATCAATTTCACTCTACCGATAATTTGATGACCAGTATCGATTTAAGTTTAACCGGTGTTTCCCGTTGTTCTATTCAAAGCTGCCCGAATTTGGTTAGCATCAATTTAAAGAATGGAATTATGATGGATTCCAGTTTTGCTTATAGAAATATTACCTCCACTGAAGCCATACCGCCGCCGCCGCCAAGTTTGATAGGATGGAATCCTAATTTGCTTTTTATATGTGCGGATGACTATGAAATTGACCATATAGAGACAATGAATCTTTCCAATAATAATCCAGGTTTGGTCGTGTCATCCTATTGTACTTCGGTTCCTGGTGGCAGCTATAATACAGTAACCGGTTCGGTGAACGTGAATTGTGATACGTTTAATATTCCGGCTTCACAAGTCAAAATCAGCTATTCTAACGGATTTCAGAGCGGATACACTTTTACCAGCAGTACAGGCCATTATGTTTTTTTTGTTCCTGCTGGGACTTATACTATAACGCCTGAATTTGAAGTGCCGAATTATTTTTCATTTTCACCTTCAAGTTCTACCATTGAGTTTGTTGAAGCAGGAAATACACAGGTTTTAAATTTTTGTGCTACGCCATCAGCAGTCAATGCAAACCTTGAAATCACCTTGATACCGATAGGAGTAGCACGCCCCGGCTTTGATGCTCAGTATCAAATTCAGGTTAGAAATAAAGGATACCAGGAAATGTCAGGAACCGTTACTTTTAGTTTTAATGATGCGGTTTCCGATTTTGTATCAGCCGTTCCTGTAGTTACAACACAGTCGACAGGTTCACTTACTTGGGATTTTACTGATTTGGTTCCTTTTGAAGCCCGAAATTTTTTATGCAAACTCAATATCAATTCGCCAACAGAAATCCCTGCAGTGAATATCGGAGATCAATTGAGTTATACGGCTACTGTATTTTCTTCGCTTGATGATATAACCCCAGGTGACAATATTGCCCTGTTAAAACAAACCGTTGTGGGTTCGTATGATCCAAATGATAAATTGGTTTTGGAAGGAGGACAGATTAGCACGGCGCAAACTGGAGATTATTTGCATTATGTTGTGCGTTTTCAGAATACAGGAACTTATCCTGCTGAAAATATTGTGGTAAAAGATATGCTGGATGATAATCTGGATTGGAGTACTTTGGAAATGCTTTCGAGCAGTCATCCTTACAGAAGTACATTGACCAACGGGAATCAATTGGAAATTTTTTATGATGGAATCAATTTACCGCCATCGTCTGTTGACGAACCGGGAAGTAATGGTTATATCGCTTTTAAAATCAAGCCAAAGGCGACAATCGCAATTGATGATGTGATTGAAAATACAGCCGGAATCTATTTCGATTTTAATTTTCCGATAGTAACCAATACAGTTTCAACTACGGTAACGGCATTGGGTTCCAATGATTTTGCAACATCGGTATTTACGATTTATCCGAATCCGACAAGAAATCTGTTGCATATCACCCTGGCTGATGCCAATTTTGTAAAAGAAGTTTCGGTTTGCAATGCTTTGGGGCAAAAATTAATGACGGTAACCAATACTGAAACTATTGAGGTAAGCACGCTTTCACAAGGCGCTTATTTTATTACTGTAACAACTGAAAATGGTAAAGGCACACAAAAATTTGTGAAGCTATAGTAAATCTTTGGACAAATACATTTCTAACTTTTCCCTGATATTGTTCAGCGGTGTCGCGATGGCATTGACATATTGGAAGTTTCCATCCCGTTTGTTATCAATTGATAATTGAATAGGGCAGGCTTCACTTTGGATGGCATTGACCTTAAACTCATTGTTTTTGCCATCATAAACCAGGTAGGGCGCACCCGAAGAACCAAATCGGAAATAACCTTTGATCAGATAGCGCAAACCTTCCAAAATGTAATTCCCGCCAATGCGCTCCGGAAAAATGCCAAAATGCTCCGTAAAACCATCAATCTGTGCTTTGTTGAGCAGTTTTCCAACTTCACTTGCCGGTGAACTTTGCAAACAATAATAGTGTTCCTGGTCATCACTCAAAACGGAATAATCAATCGCAGCACTTGGTATTGCCTCAATGATTTCGCTTGGTGTATTGATGATGCGATACAAAGCGATATCGTCTCCATAAAAGGCTTCAACCAGTTCCACTTCAATCAAAAAGGTATGACGGTTAATGGCCGGTTCGGCAAAAGATGTTGCTGTTGAAAAATGCTTTGAAAGCTCAGGCTTATTATAAAATTGGTCGTTTTTAAATTGTACGATTAAATGCGCCTGGCAAATCTTTTTTTCCAATAAACTAACCCAGCGTGTATCAAAATTGATTTGCTGCAACGCCTCAATGGCTGCCTGGTAATCATTTGGATTAGCACTGTTCCAATACCTTTTTTGCACGGTTGGGTCCAATAGGAAACAGTTTTGAAACAATTGCTTTTGCGGCTCATTCAGATAAGGCAAAATACCATTGGCAAAAATACTTTCAGCAATCGACTTAAAAATTCTGGCTTCTGTTTTTAGATTGTGTGCCACCGATAAAATATAACCTTTACCGATATGAAAGGCACAGATGTTATTTTCAAAATGTCTTCTGTTGGATTCATTTATGTTTTGTGTCCACATGATGCGAAACAAGGGCGAAGTCTGCTCATTGGTGAGTTCCAGTTGCTTTTGAAGGCGAATATTTTCTGTCATGATTTGCTTTGATGAGGTAAGGAAATGCTACTTTACAATTTATCAAATATAACAAAGAAAACTGATAATAATAAACCGTTGGTTTTCAAATTTTTAGTACATTTACAAGACACTAAAATTCACTTCCCCATTTCTGTTTCAAACGGTTAATCTACATTTGCTAATTTTCTGAATCATTAAATAATTCTGTTAATTAAAAATTGGAACAGCATGGAATTGGAATTAGAACAAATTAGAGAACAACAAAGAGCATCATGGAATAAGTTTTCACCAGGTTGGAAAAAATGGGATGACTTAATGATGGATTTTTTACAGCCGATGGGTGATGAAATCATCAGATCACTAAACCTTAAAGGGGATGATTATGTCTTAGATATTGCTGCCGGAACCGGAGAACCTGGTCTGACCATTGCGGCTTTGGTACGTAACGGAAGAGTTGTTATCACGGATTTATCCGAAGATATGCTCGAAATTGCTAAAGAGAATGCCGTGTTGAAAGGGATAAAGAATACTGAAACGGTAGCCTGTGATGTATGCGAACTTCCTTTTCCCGATAATACGTTTGATGCCATCAGTTGCCGATTTGGCTTTATGTTTTTCCCTGATATGCTTTTGGCCGCCAAAGAAATGGCAAGAGTTTTAAAACCCGGTGGAAGAATTTCAACTTCTGTCTGGAATGGACCCGAAAAGAATTTTTGGGTAACCGCCAGTATGGGAACCATCAATCGCAATATGGAATTACCGCCACCGCCACCAGGTTCACCGGGTATGTTTCGTTGTGCTCAAGATCGTTTTATAGCCAGTTTATTTGAACAGGCCGGATTGAAAAATGTCACCCAAAAAGAAGTCCTTGGCAAACTCAAATGTAAAACCGCCGATACTTACTGGAATATGATGACCGAAGTGGCTGCGCCTTTTGTGGCTGCGCTGAGCAAAGCCGATGATGCCATGAAAGAAAAAATCAAAGGAGAAGTGCTTCAGGCTGTCAATGCAAAATTTCCGGAGGGCAATGTACAAATCGATTCCAGCGCATTGGTCATTACCGGAGAAAAATAAAATTTCAAATGTGGAGCCAGAAACCACTATAATAAACGGGGCAAAACCGAACAGCCATAAAGTAGGAGTTTACAAAATTGAAACTTATGCCAAAATTCGTAATCGAAAGAGAAATTCCGGGAGCCGGTAATTTAAATGCCGAGCAGCTAAAAGGGATTTCACAAACATCTTGTGGAGTTCTCAATAAAATGGGACCCGACATTCAATGGGTTGAAAGCTTTGTTACCGGAGATAAAATTTATTGTGTTTATATTGCCCCTAATGAGGAAATGATTCTGGAACACGCTAATAAAGGCGGCTTTCCGGCCAACAAGATTTCACAAGTCTTTAATGTCATCAATCCGGTGACCGCAGAGTAACTACCCAACAGCAATCTTAAAAGGTTGCTGTTTTTTTATGCCCTAATCCGACTTATTAACAGGAAAATCGTTAATAAAAAAATAGTGATGTTTTGCTATGGATTGTTTAATTAGTTAAATTTGAAACAGATAGCTTTGAAATCAACAATAATCATTTTCCCCGGTGATTTGATTCTGAAGCATAATTCCCTAACCAATTTTAGCTTATGAACGAAAAATCACTTTTCAAAGCGGCTGTATTAACCTTAATCACTGTCGCGGTCGTTACTTTAAGTTTTGAATTTTACCTTAGAAATCAAGGCGCAACAATTGATTATGACGATGGCGAAAGCTTGTGGTCAAACAATAGAAGTATGGTGTATGAACCAGCTGACCAATCGTTGGTTTTCATAGGTTCTTCACGTATCAAATATGACCTTGATTTGGCAACCTGGAAAGGATTAACCAAAGTCCACGCCATACAGTTAGCGATGGAAGGAAGTTCACCAAGACCGGTTTTGACCGATCTTGCCAACGATCCTAATTTTAAAGGAAATGTGGTTATCGATGTGACCGAAGGCTTATTCTTTTCGATGGCACCGCCTTTTATGGAAACTCCGGTCAAAAACATCAAATACTATCACGACCGAACGCCGGCGCAAATCGCCAGCTTTGAACTCAATAAAATAATGGAATCCCAGTTTGTTATCCTCAACAAAGACCATTATTCGCTTAATGCGAGACTCGATAAATTGCAGTTGCAAAGCCGTCCCGGTGTATTCATGATGCCCATATTCCCGATAAACTTTGAAAAGACCACTTTTGAGAGACAGGAATACATGACGGCCAGTTTTGTAGCCAATCCTAAAGAATGCCAGCAGGTGAAAGATATTTGGACCTTTTTTGCCGGAATGGTACAGCATGCACCACCAGTGCCACCGGCAGTTTTTGATGGTATTTTTGCTTCGGTAAAAGCAGATATTGATAAGATAAAAGCTCGCGGTGGTCACGTTGTTTTTGTCAGAACGCCTTCAAGTGGACCTTATTTTCAAGGAGAAAGCATGGGATTTCCAAGAGACAAATTTTGGGATAGACTCTTAAAGGAAACCAACAGCCCGGGAATTCATTTCAAGGATTATCCTGCGATGGCCAATTTTGACTGTCCGGAATTCTCTCATTTGAAATTGCAGGATGCCGCACTTTTCACCAAATCGTTTTTGGATGAATTATCTAAACAACAGGGTTTTGCCTATTTAAAGTCTAACAATTCTTCCAATTAATCTGCTGCTATTATGATATTTAATTCTTATACGTTCGTCGCCTTTTTTATATTAATACTGTTTCTTCACAATTTGCCGTTGTCATGGAAGACCAAAAAAGTAAATCTGTTATTGGCCAGTTATATCTTTTATGCTGCCTGGAATCCGCCGTTTATTCTTTTACTTTGGCTGTCAACTGTTATTGATTTCTATGTTGGCCGGGCTTTGTATACCCAGGAAAATCCACATAAAAAGAAACTGCTGCTGGTAGTGAGTCTGATAGGTAACCTGGGAATGCTTTGCTTCTTCAAATATGGTACTTTCTTCCTGGAAAATTTTGTTTCCCTGACACATTTGTTAGGTTTTGATTTTAATCCGGCCAAGCCAAATATTATACTGCCTGCCGGAATTTCCTTCTATACTTTTACCACTTTGTGTTATACGATTGATATGTATAAAAAGGAAAGCAAACCGGTTAAATCATTACTCGATTTCTCTTTGTTTGTAACTTTCTTTCCGCACTTAGTTGCCGGACCAATCGTTCGTCCGCCACAATTGGTGCCACAATTCGAAAGTCCGAGAGTGGCTTCGCGCAAGCAAATGATGGATGGATTATTGTTGCTGACATTAGGTTTGTTTATGAAAGTGGTTTTGGCCGATAGCATGTTGGCGGTAACTGCCGATAACGTCTTTAATTCCACTGATGTGCTGCCAAGTTTGGATGCTTGGATTGGTGTGTTGGCGTTTTCGGGGCAGATATTCCTTGACTTTGCGGGTTATTCGACTTGTGCCATTGGTGTGGCTTTGTGTTTGGGTTTTGTCCTGCCTCAGAACTTTAATTATCCGTATGCCGCGATTGGTTTTTCCGATTTTTGGCGCAGATGGCATATCACTTTATCGAGTTGGTTGCGCGATTATTTATACATTCCGTTAGGTGGAAGCAAAAATGGTAAAGCGAAGATGTATTTTGCCCTAATGATGACGATGCTTTTAGGCGGATTGTGGCATGGTGCCAATTGGACTTTTGTCGTTTGGGGCGGATTGCACGGTTTGTACCTTTGGGTAGAAAAGTTCTTTAAAGACAGGCGAGGAGTGCAAAATGATGCTTCGATTTCGTCCAATACATTACCGAATTTTTTCTATGCATTGCTCACCTTTATGTTGGTTAATATTACCTGGGTATTCTTCAGGGCCGATACTTTCGGAAAGTCGTGGGGAATGCTCCAATCGATGTTTGGCATGGCCGATGGCAAACCATTGTTGACTACTTTGGCTATTCTCAAAGTTGCCATAATTATTCCGTTGATAGTATTGTGTCATTGGTTTTTGCGCAACACGAAGATACTTGATGTGGCATACAAAATGTCCTGGATTTGGTTGAGTATTTTTTGGTCGGCTATGCTTTTGATGCTCATTTGGGCGCAGGAAAGCGGTAGTTCGTTTATCTATTTCCAGTTTTAATTTTTTGTAAGCCCTAAAGGAAAGAGCCGCTTTATAGCGGCTCTTTTTATTTGTTAGCAAGTTTTGATTGTTCTTCAAAATAGTCATCCAAATTGCCCATTGCCATGGTAAATCCTTCTTTAAAGCCAAGCTCGATGATTTTTTCTATATCGGCTAAATCTTCGTAAGTGATTACTATGTTAACAAGGGTTGAATCTCCATTGACATTGAATGTATTGTGCCATAATGATCTTGGGAAATCGGTATTGATATTACCTTGTTCATCACAAAAAGCATCCAGGGCGGAATAACTTTTTCCGGTTTCGATGCTTTTATAATCGGCTCTGCACCAATGGATAAAATTATCCGGTCCCATCATAGCATACAGCCAAGTGCCGCCAACCCTAAAATCCATTGATTTGGTTTTGACCTGATATGGTTTTGGCGCCCACCACAAATCTAGCAGTTCGGGTTTGGTCCAGGCATCCCAAACCAAGTTTCTCTCTGCCGCAAATTCTCTTTTTACGGTAATGGTTTTATTTTCCTTGTTTACGGAAAAATCGAATAAAAGGTTACTGTTCATTTTGTTTGTTTTTAAGTGTTGATAATACTTTGTCTAATTCGTTAAAGCGGCTTTCCCAAATCTTGCGGAATTGTTCCAACCATTGGTCTATTTCTTTCAATTTGTCAGCTTTAAGTTGGTAATAAATTTCCCTTCCTGATTGTTCAGGTTGTATGAGTTCGCATTCGGTTAAAATGCGCAAGTGCTTTGAAACGGCCTGTCGGGTGGTTTCAAAATGCTCTGCTATGGCATTGGGCGTCATCGATTGTGTGGCAATTAAAATGACAATGGCTCTTCTCGTTGGATCGGCGATGGCCTGAAATACATCTCTTCTCATGTTTTCAAAATTAAATACGAAACTAATCAGTTGCAAATATATATGCAACTTTTCGGTTGCGCAAATTATTTAACACTTTTTTTTTAAAAGTAGAAAGGAGGAGAGAAAGCGTTTTTTGAAAAGGTAAAAGAGGCACCAATAAGCGCCTCTTTATTTATAATATTCTCGAGGTGTTGATTTTGATGTCGGCATATTTCCAGGCTGCTTCAAAACGGGTTTTGGTTTGAATGAATTTCTTTTGGTCACCCAATTTTTGATAAGCATTCATCAATCCTTTTAAAGCCCAACCGTTGTCACGATAGGTTTTTAAATCTTCTTTGTAGATTCTTACCGCTTCGGCATATTTTCCGGCATCAATTAATACAGCACCCAGATGATGGCGTACAGAGAAAAACCAATCGGGCGGTTCGTTATAATTCAGTGCATCTTCTTTGGCAATCGCTTCTTTTAAAAGGGAAATGGCTTTAGCATAATTTTTTTCCTTGCCATTGATTTCGCCTTCCAAAGTTTTGCAGGCAATCTCACCCAAATCATAAACACTATTGATGCCCCAAATGGTCAAGTCTTTTATTTTGGCATCGGTCATGATTTTTTTCATTTCGGCTAAATGTTTTTTGGCTTCAGCCAAATTATTTTGCGAAAGCAAAGCCATTCCTTGTGAATAATGCCAAATGACCAATGGGTATTTCAAATCTTTTTCAGGTGCTTTGGAAGCTTGTATGTCTTTCCAGAGGCCAAGTTTTACCTGAACATACCACGGAATGGCGTAATAATGCTGTAAAGTAGCCCAAGCCGGATCGCGCAACAATTTTTTGTGGGCATGATTCGATGTAGCAAAAGCGCCTTTTATGGCTATTTTGCTTTCACCGCTAAACGTGGCACAAGCCGCAATGAAGTGATCATTATGCGGATAATAAGCCAGCGGATAAGCGCCTTGTGCGTGACAAGCCACAACATAAAGACTGTCGACTTCCACAGCCTTTAGATTGGTCAAAACGCCATCGTGATAGCGACCGGTTCTGATATAGGTATGTGATGGCATATGAAGCAAATGTCCTGAGCCGGGGACCAAATCACGGAGCAAGTCAGCACTGGCATTGGCATCTTCGGCATGTAATGACATTTCGGTGGCGTGAATATAAAAGTGATTGGCACCAACATGTTTGGGTTCAAGTTGCAGACACTTTTTAAGTACGGCAACAATTTCGGGTGTCCAAGGCTGTATTTTACCATCTTTTTGCCATAAATTCCATGGATGCAAATCCATCAGTGACTCGGCGTAAAGTGAAGCCACGTCGGCATCCTTAGGATATTTTTTATAGACTTTCTGCATTGCCTTGGCATAAGCTGAATCGAGCTGTGGTCGGGCAATGGTAGTATCATTGGAATAACGATGGGTTAAGGCCTCAATCAAATCTTTTTCTTTTGGTGTGCAGGAATTCGATAATGATTTGGCTTTGGTCACCGCGTCATGAGCCCTGATAAAATTATCCTTTTCCATTCCGGCATTGTAATTTGGTCCTAACACATAGGCAAAACCCCACCAACCCATAGCACATTTCGGGTCTTGGCGCGTGGCTTCAAAAAAGGAACGTGCCGCTTCGGCATGGTTAAAACCATACGACAACATCAATCCCTGTTCGAAATAGCGTTGGGCTTCTTTGTTTTTGGTTGAGATTTGAAAATTGATGCCTTCCAATCCGCTGAATAAAGGTGCTTTCTTTCCCGATTTATACCATAATTCGTCGGTTACTTCGGGTGTGCCACAACTGTATTGGGAGGAAACGGTTGGTGTTGTGGTTTCTTTTTTAGCTTCAGATTTTTTACAGGAAGTAAAAAGAATAACAAATAGGAACAGGTATAGAATAGCTCGCATAGGATGAGAATATTGGTTAAACTAACTTGAAAATCTCGCGCTTTACAATCTGTGCTTTTGGGGTTTGTGTTCTGTAAAACAGTATGTTAAATGTAAAATTAATCATAATTCCTGATTTTTTTTTGGATTTCCTTTTTTATTATTTCGGGATATCCAATTCGAAATCGACTTTTACATATTCTTCTAATTTAAATAAAGGAATTTCTCCGGTGGTTGTTTTTCCTTTAGCACTAATGACAATTCCATTTTCAAACGTATTCAACTTTTCCACATCTTCATACGGATGTATACAACTTTGCCTAAAGACAGGAAAATGGTTATCATTACTATTTTTTATTTCCAGATCATAACTGCGGATCGATTTTTTCTTTTTTGAATTGCTATAGATGTTCAATGTAACTTTCTTAATACTGTCTTTGATTTCAATGGTTTTGAAATCGTATATGTATTTTTTGAATTCCCTTCTGCTACTTGATATTAAATTGGTGCTGTTGTCGTAATCAAACTTTAGCAAAAATCCCTCTTTTGATTTAGTTTCGGTTACGTTAAACCTGTGGATTCTCATGCTTTTATAATCATATAGATTGGCCATAAACGAATATTCGGTTTTTATTAGCCGCAGGACATAAGTATGATTATCGAAGTTGGTATAGCTTACAACTTCTCCACCACTATTGAAAGAGTATCTGGTCAACGTATTAAACGTATATTTTTGTGCATTCACAATTGAAACGCCAAATAAGATAAGAAGTAGAAATATTTTTTTCATTGGTTAGCGTTTGTATTTGTTTGAGTTAAATAGTTTATTCTAAAGCTAATATACAAAAACTCCTTCAAAATCGGCAGCGCCAGTTTTCTAAATTTTCCCTATCTTTATATTACAATCCCAACCGAAATGAATACCCTAAACCAATTGCACTACATTACTGAAAGCTTTCCCAATACTGAGAAAATGCCGGTTTTCTTCTTTGGTCATGGCAGTCCGATGAATGCTATTGAGGAAAATCAGTTTGTTCAGGGTTTTAGGAATAGTGTGGTATCAATCACCAAACCCAAAGCGATTCTTTGTGTTTCGGCGCATTGGTACACCCGAGGAACCAAAGTCACCGCAATGGAAATACCCAAAACCATACACGATTTTGGTGGCTTTCCCGAAGCTTTGTTTGCGGTGGAATATCCGGCGCATGGCAGTCCGATTTTGGCCAAAGAAACCAAACATTTGTTGCAGCCCATTCCAGTGGAACTTAATGAAAGCTGGGGTTTGGATCATGGAACCTGGTCTGTGGTGAAGCACTTATATCCCGAAGCCGATGTACCCGTAATTCAGTTGAGCATTGATTATACCCAGCCACCGGAATACCATTTCCAATTGGCACAAAAACTTCAGGCATTAAGGCACAAAGGTGTTCTGATCATAGGCAGTGGAAATATTGTCCATAATCTGCGCTTGGTTGATTTTTATAATTTCGACAAAGACAATTATGGCTATGATTGGGCCATTGAAGCCCATGACACCATCAACAATTATTTATTGGATGGCCATTACAAACCGCTGTTTCACTACGAAAAACAAGGCAAAGCCTTGCAATTGGCAATCCCGACTCCGGATCATTTTTTACCATTGTTATATGCTTTGGGATTACAGCAAAAAGGAGAGACCATTGAACTCTTTAATGACAAAATGGTCGCCGGAAGCCTGAGTATGACTTCGCTGAAAATAGCCTAATGCAGGACAAACAAAAAAAGGAAATTCATCTTCAGAATTTCCTTTTTTTGTTGTGATTTTGATGGATTAGTACTGCCTATGCTTTCCTGCATATCAATCGAGAAAACCGATTTCCAGAATTCTGTAATGCATCAAATTCATACTCGAATTTAAGAAATAAACACAATTTTGTCAATTGGTTTTGAGTGGTTTAACATCAATTTAACGGGCTGTTGATAAGGTGTTTATAAGTGCAAATTATAGGCGCAAAAAAAAAGGAGGTCTATTTCTGACCTCCCATTGTTATGATTTTGATTTATCATTATTGACTTACACCACTTGATGCATCCAACTATTGAATTCTCTCTTCGAGACCTTCAAGTAATTAATCAAAATCATTAAGTAAATTTACTTTTTTTTGAAATACAACGATGTTAAAATTAGCACTTTAACACTCATTTAACTTTGTATTTGTAGTGTAAATTGTAGGCGCCATTTTGCCATGCTTAGTTCAGCGTAGCAGTGACGGTGATTTTAGTATTCAGCAATCTTGAAATCGGACAGTTGGCTTCAGCATCTTTCACCAATTCGTCAAATTTATCTTTTGAAATACCATCAATTTTGGCTGCCAAAGTTAAGTTGGAAGCTACAATCGTTCCGTCTTCAAAAACAATCTCTGCATCGGTTTTTAATTCGGTAGCCGTAAAACCTGCTTCCTGTAAGTTGAAAGCCAATTTCATCGAAAAACATCCTGCATGAGCAGCACCCACTAATTCTTCGGGATTGGTACCGATGCCTTCTGCAAATCGGGAGCCAAAAGAATATTGTGTCTGATTTAAAACAGTGCTTTGCGTAGTTAAATGCCCTGATCCGTCTTTTCCTGAGCCGTTCCAAACGGCAGTTGCTCTTCTTTTCATATAGTAGTTATTTTAGTTTTAAAAAGCTCTAATTTACAAAAAATGCCATTAACAGTTGTTACTTTAAAGTTAATTGTTTTTTGATTGAATAATGGGTTATTTTTTTCTTTGGCAATGACTAACGGCAAGAAACAGCATGAGTAATTTTGGAACTAAAATAATAAAATACATTCCGAAAAACTTAATCAAAACTACAACAGTAATTAGTAATCCCAAGAAGAGTAAAATTTGATATGATCCTTTTAGAACATTATTTTCATAGTAACCATCGACTAAATAAAAAAGCAATGGCAGTACTACTATTAAAGATAATGGAATAATCATCATGCTAAAGCGCCGAGATAAAAGCCGCCAATTGATGGTCTAATTCGGTAATGTTTTTTTTGCTGTAAGTGAATAAAGTGACTTCCAATGTAAAAGCTTTGAAAACCCTATAATCCGGATGATGGTCCATAGCATCTGCTTTTTCGGCAATTTTCAATACAAATTCAGCCAATGCAGTTTGAGATATAAATTCAAAAGTGTTGACCAGTTTTCCATCTTTAGTGATCCATTCCATGATTTTAGTTTTTACTTTTTGTAATACTATAAAAGTAAGTAAGCTTACTATGAACGGGTTATACTATTCTCTTTAATTTTTTTATAATTCTAATACTTTCCGTTTAACAGTTCTCCACCGATAGCCGATTTAGGTTCGATGCCCAACTTTTTCATCATTTCGTAAGTGGTACAAACCGCAGCCGAAGTCACCGGAATGCCACATTCTGCCTGAATCGCATCAATGGCTTCGAGCGAAGGCATTTGTACACAGGCCGAAGCCACTAAAACATCGACATCAGTCAAGTCCAGTTGTTTGTAGATTTCCAATAGATTCATCGGGTTTTGTGCGGCAACTTCCAGGTTATCCGGAATTTCAAGCGCAATGCTTTCTTTTACTTTGATGCCTTGGTGTTCGATATAATCAACCACCATGTCTGTCAGCGGACGCATATAAGGCGTAATGATCGAGATTTGTTTGGCGCCTAGAACTTTCAATCCGTTAATCAAAGCTCCTGCAGAAGTCACGATAGGTGTTGGGAAATCGTTGGCTATCGTTTCCTGATGTAAATTCACCTCGGAAACACAGTGGTAACCTCGTCCCATACTCATAATCGCTACCAAACACGCATAACCCATAACGTCAACATGCGCGTCGGATAATTCCTGTGCACATTTCAAACTCATCGCATCCATGGCTTCGAGTTCTTCTTTGGTTACTTTTTTCATCCGCATGCGGCTGCTGTGAAACGTAAAACGTTCCGGTAAAATGGTTTCCCTGGCTCTGAAAATAGCCGGTATTTCGGTTTCCATCGTCACGTTGGATGACGGAACGATTTGTCCTATTCTATATTTTTTCATTTATATTATTTTTTGTCTCCCGAGCGTAGCTGAAGGGTCATTTTGTTGCAATTAGTATTAAATCTGTTGTGTCTTGTTCGTTGTGTAAATAATTTTTTCGCTGCAAATCAATAAGGGTAAAACCGTTATTTTCCAGTGCTGCAATAAGATAATCAGCCTCATGGTAATTTATAAATACCTCGTCGCCAGAACTTCCTTTTTGGAACCGGGATTTAGCATTGTCATCTTCCATGGTGCTAAGGTAAAGAACACCATCTGCGTTTAAGATTTGACCCGAATCAGCAATAAATGCAATGGCTTCCTTTTTGGAAAGATAGGGCAGTCCAAAGCCACATAGGATGGCATCAAATTTTTGTTCCAGGCTTTTGATTTTCCTGAAATCGAGCAAATCAAATTCGGCATTTGGATTGTTTATTTTGGCCAGTTCAATCATATTCGGAGCCAAATCGGTTCCGAGGATTCTAAGATCGGGTCTTTTCTCCAATAAATATTTGGTGATATTTCCCGGTCCGCAGGCCAGTTCCAGTACAGTCGCATTATCTTTTTTGATATTGTTGCAAAAGATGTCAAACGAATCGTGATACAGCGAAACATCCATAAACCTGTCCTGATAGCTATCGGCAAGCTTATTGAAAACACCCACTGCATTACTTGTCTGATCCATTTTTTATCTGCTAATTTCTTTTACAGTATTTGTGATGGTTCCAATGCCTTCAACGGTGGCTTCCAAAACATCGCCGTCATGCAGCCATTCCTGAGGATCGCGACCGGCACCAACGCCTGCCGGAGTTCCGGTAGCAATAATATCACCCGGTTCTAAGGTAAATACGATACTCAAATCTTCAATCAAATCGTTGATGTTGAACAATAAAAATTTGGTATTGGAGTTTTGTTTTTCCACACCGTTTACCTTAAGCGATAAGTTCAGGTTGTGTGGATTTTCGATTTCGTCTTTGGTTACTAGAATCGGTCCCATTGGCGCAAAAGTGTCTTGCCCTTTGGAAACAATCCATTGCCCTTCACGACGACAATCACGCGCCGAAATGTCATTGATTACCGTATAACCAAATACATAATCCATCGCGTCAGCTTTGGCTACATATTTCCCTTTTTTGCCAATCACCACTGCCAATTCCACTTCCCAGTCGAGTTGAGAAGTCAATTTGGTATTTTTGATTACTTCGGTATTTGGACCGGTAACGGTGGTTGGTGGTTTTGAAAAGATAATCGGTTTCTGCGGTAACTTTCCGGTAGTGTCCAAGGTTCTCGCACTTTCCGAAACATGTTCGGTATAATTCAAACCAATCCCGATGATGTTTTTTCTCGGTTTCTGAATAGGAGCGAGGATAGTCACTTCGTCCAGTGAATAGGCGATTTCTTCAAAGAAATTTTCCGGTGTATCGGCTACCATATCGTTTAATTCTTCCACCAATTCGATGCCCATATCAATCAATTCAAGCATGTCACTTGGTAATGGGAAATTGGAAATCTCACCAAAATCTTCCATGTCGATGACTTGGTTGTTGTGGAGAAAACCTAAACGGGGTTCGGTGTCTTGTGTCTTGTAAGTTAGTAGTTTCATTTGCTTTAAAGGTACTAAGGCTCTAAGGAGCTAAGGTTCTGAGGTTTTAGTTTGTTATTGTTTGGTATCCGTTGTTTTCATCGTATGCTCTTTCCTGATACAAGCCGAGTTTTTCGATTACCGGTAAATCATTGAACGAGAACAAGCAGGCATCTTCGGTATCCGAAGCATTGTGGTGTTCGTGCCACGCCCAGGAAGGCACACAGAAAATGTCACGTTCTTTCCAGTCAAAGCGTTTCCCATTGATAATCGAATAGCCTTTGCCTTTGGCACATTGGTACACAAAAGAACCGGTGTGTTTGTGCGCTTTGCTTTTAAAACCGGCTGGCAATAATTGTATCGAAGCGCCCATCGTTTGCATCACATGGCCACCGGTTAACGGATTGGCATAACGCATGATGATACCGTCAAACGGATTCGGTTGGTTGACTTTTGCCGCTTCCAACAAAGCCGGATAAACTTTCTTCCAGGAATATTTGAATAAAGGGGAATAAGGTTTGTTCCAAACCAAATCGGCTGGCACGATACCGTTACCATCAAACGACATTGGTAAGTGATTTACCGGTGCAATCAACGGCTGTTTGCCATCATAAACCGCATAATCATTGGCTTCTAAGGCATTCACCAGCGGAATATCTAATCCATCTTGCCAAATGCTGGTTTGGCCGCCTTCTTCCACACCGTGTTCGTGCCACGTTGAATTCGGCGTAATCACAAAGTCATTGACTTCCAACATGATTTTATTCCCATCTACAACGGTATAACCTTTATCGCCTTCCATGATGAAACGCAAGGCAGAAGCTTTGTGTCGGTGTGCCGAAGTGCTTTCGCCCGGACGCGTAACCTGAATTCCGGTGTATAGCCAACCCACAGCCGCAGAAACATCTTTTCGTTTGTCGTTGACCAAATACACTACACGTCTTCCGGCTTGTTCTGGCGTTACGAGTTCGGATGATTTCAAAACCAAACTGCGCAAGTCTTCATATTTCCAAAGCATTGGAACAGAAGAAGAACGTGGTTCCCAAGGTTCGATATCATTGGCCACAGTCCATAAAGCGCCTGCGCCAAAGCCTTCCAGTTCTTTGTAATAAGCTTCGAGTTCCGGGCTGTCCTGTACTCGTGCACGACCAATGACGTCGTCTGAATGTTTTGCTTCCATCTTATTTTTTATTAAACTCCTCGTGATTGTCTACAAAGGTAATCTTTCTCGTTGGAGCGGTATTTACTCTTAAATCAAAAATATCAAAACGGTTGTAATGTCCGAGGATATCGTGCATTTGTTTCGGCTGGATGCATTTTTCCAAATCTATATCGGCATAAATAATCCCTTCGTCATCGATCAGCGGTTTGCCAATCACAGCGCCATTTGGGCCAATAAATCCTGAGAATGCCGAGTTTTTTCTGGTCAACAATTCATCCACATTTGGCACATCTTCACGCAAAGCATCTTTAATTTCGGGTGAAATCGTCGAACACGAAACAATCGTAAACAATTTCCCTTCGAATGAATGTGCGGCCGCACGAATCTTTATCGCTTCTGCCATATTGTAATCGGGCGGTGCCACCGGTAGTGAAATGTAATTGGCAATGTGAATCAATTCGCCTTGGGATAACAATGTAAAACGGGCCAAAGTATTGGTGTTTTCACCACAAGCCAAAGTTCCGATTGGCCCAACTTCGGTATCATAAACCTTTAACGAAGAACCATCACCGCTGGTCCAGGTGAGTTTTTCTGCCCAGGTTGGTACTAATTTCCGGTGTTTACCGATTAGTTTTCCTTGGTTGTCAATGATGAGATTAGTATTGTAAATTTCGCCATAACTGTCGCCACGTTCGTTGATTCCGATTACGATGTGGATGTTATGATCTTTCGCCGCCTGAAACAAAGGTTTCATAGCATCATCTGAAACGGCTACCGAATTTTTATACAATTGTTCATACCACTTGCTGCCTTGTACCGGTGTCATAATCCAGTTCCAATAAGGATATCCGGCAACAAATACTTCAGGGAAAGCGATGAGCTGCGCGCCATTTCCGCTGGCTTCTTTGACAAAGGAAATTACTTTTTCTATCGTTTTTTCTACATTGAGAAAAACGGGTGAGGTTTGGACTGTTGCGGCTTTGAATTTGTGAAATTGCATTAGTTTAATATTTTGAAATTAATGTAAAGTAAAAAAATCACAACACCGGCAAATAACATTAAATAGCCATGTGTTCTTTCAGTGGGATTATATACGTATTCTTTCTGTCCAGATAAATTTGTTTTTTTAGCTGAAATTAAAAAAAGACCTATTCCAATTCCGATAAATCCACCCAACAGGCAAAATAGATAACCTGTGATAATCATTAGTCTATTGGATGAAGTTTGTTCCTTCACTTCGGCTGATATTTCTTTTACTTTCTGAAATGTTTCGATGTCTCGACTGTTCATCAGGATATCTTGTTTTTCCAATAAATGCTTGGCTAATTTGACATCATACGGATTCCATTCGTCATAATTTTTTACCACATCAATCAGTTCCTCACTGGTAAAAGAAAAGAATGGATGATTCTTATCAAATGCACTAATATCAAACGTTGTTTTGGATTCCAAAACCTGATTCGCCAGATCAAAATCTCTCGGGTCAAGCATGAGGAGTATGGAATGCCTGGCCTTGTCATTAGAAAAACTCGCATCAAAATCTTTAGAAGTATCCTGAACTTTAAACTGAATTTGATTTGCTTCCAAAATGGAGGCAAATTCTTCAGCTATTGCCGAATCAGTCAGGCTCATAAAGGTTTTGAAATCTCTCATTATTATCCGATTAAATACTTTGAAATCAACATTTTCATTTCTTCACTAAAAGCTTCCGCTTTGATATTGTTTCGGTCTTCGGCGATGGCAACGTTTACCAAAGTTACTTCGCCTTCCAGACAGGTTTTGCCGTTTTCATCTTCAAAGCGAAAACCACAATTGACAGAAGCTCCACCAAGGTTAATCACCCAAAGCTTCTTGGTCAGGATTTCGCCCAAACGTGCGGCTTTTTTAAACTGGACTTTCAAGTCTACTGTTGGAATCCCATTTGTTTCATGTATTCTGGAAAACGGTCGATCTAAGGCTTCTTCAAACCAATCTTCGACTAAATCGTTTAGCATTTCCAGAAAACGCGGATAGAAGACTATGCCTGCGTAATCCACGTGTTTGAAACGTATCTTTTCTGTTTTTGTAAAAGTTTGGTTCATACTTATTTAAGTTTAAATCGTTGTATTTTTCCGGTCTCTGTTTTGGGCAAAGCTTCGGTAAAATAAATCACTCTCGGATATTTATACGGCGCAGCTACTTCCTTGAACCAGTGTTGAATATGGTTTTTCATATTATCTGTCGCTTTACTTTGTTCTTTTAATACAATGTGGGCGCAAACCAACATGCCGCGTTCTTCATCGGGCAAACCAACAACCGCACATTCTAATATTTCTTCGTGGGTCAAAAGCACGCTTTCGACTTCAATTGCCGCAATATTATACCCCGAAGAAATGATCATGTCATCGCCACGTGCTACAAACCAAAAGTAGCCTTCTTCATCCCGGCGGAAAATATCTCCGGTGACATTCCAGCCGTTTTCCACGTATTCTTTTTGTTTCTCTGGCCGGTTCAGATATTTGCAACCCGTAACGCCTCGAACGACTAATCTTCCGGGTTCATTGGCTGGTAAATCATTGCCTTCCTTGTCTACAATTTTAGCTTCATAACCGGTAATCGCCACGCCTGTAGCACCGGGTTTCATATTGACCTCATTGGAAGAGATAAAGATATGCAACATTTCGGTAGCACCGATACCGTCAATAATTTTTAAGCCGGTCGCATCGTACCAATCCTGCCAGACTTTAAGCGGCAAGGTTTCTCCGGCGGAGACACATTTGCGCAAGCTGGAAATATCAAAATCTGCTACTTTGGTGGTGATGATTCGCCAAGCCGTTGGTGCCGTAAAGCAAATCGTGATTTTATAATCCTGAATGGCTTGCAAAAGCATATCAGGTGTTGGTTTTTCAATTAAAAAAGTGGAAGCGCCAAAATACATTGGAAACAAAACCAATCCGCCCAATCCAAAAGTAAACCCAAGTGGCGGACTGCCTGTAAAAATGTCTTTGGCTGTTGGTTGTAATGAATATTGAGGAAAGGCTTCGCAAATATTTAGAATGTCTTTGTGGAAATGCGAAGTCATTTTGGGCAAACCTGTCGTTCCTGAGGTAAAGCCGATTAAAGCAACGCTGTCCGATTTAGTATGATAGTTTGTGAAAGTTTTTGGCTTGTTCTCCATCAATTCTTCCAGTCGCGAATTACCATAAAAACAAACGGATTGCAAGTGCTCTGATTTAACCAAATGCATTTCGTCGGCCAAACTGTTATCACAAATAGCGTGTGAGATTTCGGCACAGTCAATAATGGTAGTTAATTCTTTGGCGCGAAGTAAAGGCATAGTAGCTACAACAATGCCGCCTGCTTTTAAAACTGCAAACCAAACCGCAACCATCAATGGGTTATTGGCAGAACGAATCAATACACGGTTACCCGATTTCAATCCCAAATCTTCCACCAGGACATGCGCAATCTGATTGGCTTTTTCGAATAAATCATTGTAGGTCCAAGTGGTTTCAAATGTGCGGATGCAGATGTTATTGCCATCACCTTGTTTGATGTGATTGTCCAACAATGCTTCGACACAATTGAGCATCTCCGGACGGTTGAACTGCGGTAAGTCTAAAAAAACATAGTCGGGCTGTAAATCCGGGCTAGGTAAGTGGTGGTGTGCAAAATTGTCGTCGTAGTGTTTCATTTTTTTACAACTGATTATAATTTACAATTATATCTAAGTAATAAGGGTCTTCGAATCCCAAGCTTTTAGCCGGTGTAAATACAATTCCTTTGAAAGTTGTCAACAAAGAATAAATCGCTTGATAATCGTATTCGAAATGCCCGCTTGAGTTTTCGATTTTATAAACGCTTAAATTTCCTTCTTCGTTAATTAGGATTTTAATTGTTGATACAGGTTTAGGTTCTATTTCCCTAAATCCGGGATTTTTGAAGTTAGGGGATAATTTGTCCATTATTTTACTTTTCAGGCACTCGACTTTATCTTTAATAGCATCGCATTTTCCTAACGATGGTGGCGTTCCGTTTAGAAAGGTAGAGACTTTGTCAGAAGTATATTCGTTATCAACAAGTGCTGAGAGATAAGCTTCAAAATAAGTATCTATAGTGCTTAATTTCGCGGCATAATATTTCCGGATTATACTCTTTTCGAGTTCAGTTTGTGGAAGATTCTGGATATCTATGGCTTTAATTTTTCGATAGGTTTCCAATAAATCCAATTTTGATGTCAACTTTAATAAAACGGAATCCTTTTTTTCGAGGACATACCCCTGAATCTTAATTGCGATTTTTTTGTCTTTTTGCTGCTTTCTGAACTTATCGACAGTTTCTTTGTTTTTCTTATCGATGTAATCCTCAACTCTCTTTGGTTTTGTTAATTCGAATAGGATATCATCAAAAAGGCGATCCTGTTTTTTTATGGAATCATATAGTTTCACATTATTTTTTAGTCCGTCAATTTGAGCATAAGAGCTATAATTAAAAGAAATTATAAAAAAGAGAATTGCAATATGTTTTTTGGTCATCATTTCTTGTTTAGGTGCTAAAGCTCTATATGGCTAAGGTTCTAAGGTTAAAAATTTCTGAATCGAATTGAAATAAATGTCTTTGGCATCAAGCCAACCGTAATGGGCACAATGGTCCATCAGAACGAGTTTTGAATTGGGGAAAGCTGTTGCGATTTCCTGCGCAGTTTCAATTGAAATGATATCATTTTTACCTTGCAAAATCAAAACGGGCTGCTTAAAATCGGCAAATGAATTAGCGCAGTCAAAACGGATTCTTTGTAGATTTTGCAAGACCAATATATTAATCGTGAGATTGGTTTGCGTCATTCGTTGAGATATGGAAGCTAATTTGGATTTGTCATAAACATAAGCTTTAGACAAAAAGTAGGTTCTTCTTCCATTCGTGTTTTCGGAAGTATCTCCAAGATCTCTTTTTCGTTGATAAAATGCCAAACTATCTCTTTCTTCTGGTGTTAAATTAGCACGAATCCGGCCGGAAACATAATTCATAAACTTCAGATTTACACCACCTGAAGAAGAGAAGATTATCTTTTCAATGGTTTCAGGATGCTTTGTAGCATAAAAGGTGGCCATGATTCCACCAAAAGAATGTCCTAAAATTACCCACTTTTCTATTTTTAGATGCTTGCGTAAGTTTTCAATATCTTCCGCCATTAAATCCATCGTAATGGTTTGGTTGTTAGGTGTTTTTACGATTGATTTTCCGGTACCTCTTTGGTCGTAAATAATGGTTTGAAAGTTCTTTTTCGCGATTTCTTTTGCTAAATAGTCAAAACCTTCACAATCCATTCCCGGTCCGCCATTGATGATCAGTATTGGTTTTCCTTTGCCAAAGGTTTTATAATGGAGTTTTGAATTACCGCTGATAATAGTTCCTTCGGTTTGGGCAAAGCCAAACGTAGTAAGGAAAACCAATATCAGTGATAATTTTTTCATCTAATCCTTTTTGTTGCTCTTTGGTTTCAAAGCGATTTTCATACTTTCCGTTTGCTTTCTTTCTGCTGCTTTCAGCGGATACAAATGAGAACTTCCGGCTTTGTATTGGTTTGGAATATCGGTTGCTTCGAATTTTTCATAAGCCTGAGCGTTGCGTACAAAATTTGCGTCGGCTAATAACGGTCGGCCCAGTGCGACCAAATCGGCTCTGCCGTTTAAAATAATCGTGTTGATTTGGTCAATATCCTGAATGTAACCGGTAGTTATGGTTGGAATATGAACTGTGTTTCTCACAGCGTCCGCAAAAGGCGTCTGCCACATTCTGCCGACTTGTGGTTTCTGATGTGCCACGGTATTTCCCGTAGAAACGTTGATGATATCGGCACCGGCAATTTTGAAAGCGGTAGCAATCGTAATCACATCTTCTTCAGAAATTCCATTTTGTGCCCAATCAGAAGCGGAGATTCTAACGGACATTGGTTTGTGTTGTGGAAACACTTTTCGCATTTCATTAAAAACCCGTAATGGGAATTTCAATCTGTTTTCGATGCTGCCGCCAAATTCATCTGTTCGAAGATTGGTCAAAGGCGATAGGAAAGAAGCCAAAAGGAATCCGTGGTGCGCCTGTAATTCAATTAAATCAAATCCGGCATGATCGGCATTCTTAGCGGCCTGAACAAATTGAGAAACGATGATGTCCATGTCTTCCGCATTCATTTCTCTTGGCACCTGAAACTTTTCATTGAAAGCAATTGGCGAAGCCGAAATCAAATCCCAAGGTAAATCTATCGGTTCGTTTTGTCCTTCCCAAGGTTTTTTGGTAGCACCTTTTCTGCCTGAATGGCCAAGTTGAATTCCTATTTTGGATTGGGTATTCTGATGAATGAAATCGGTTATTTTTTTCCAGTCAACTAATTGTTCCTGAGTATAAATACCCGCACAACCTAAAGTGATTCGTCCTGTTTCTGAAACGGCTGTCATTTCGGTAATAATCAATCCGACACCGCCAGCTGCTCTGCTTCCGTAATGGACCAAATGCCAATCGGAAACTTTCCCATCAACGGCTGAATATTGTCCCATCGGCGACATCACAATTCTATTTTGCAACTCTAAATCGCGTAGTTTGAATTTAGTGAAAGCTGCAGGTGTTTCGCTGTTGTTGCCATTAAATTCTGCTAAGACTTTATCCGTAAATGATTTGTCTCGTAATCTCAGGTTTTCAAAGGTTACTTTTTTGGCGCGTGTCATACAGCCAAAAGCAAACTGATAAAACGGGTGTTGGATATTTCGATCCATATTTTCAAACCAATCAAGCGACACTAAAGCCGCGTGTTGGATCATTTCAACGGTATTTCTTCTGGTTTTCTCGTATTGTTCGAAGGCAGCCTGTACATTGGTCGGATTGGCAATCACTGCATCGGATAAACCGATGGCAGAATCCATCGCCAATTTGGTTCCCGAACCGATAGAGTAGTGTGCCGTGGCTTTGGCATCACCCAACAAAACGATATTATTGTGAAACCATTTTTCATTGGTCACATGCGGAAACTGACGCCAGTGTGATTTATTGGTAATCAACGGATGTCCGTCAAGTTCGTCCTTGAATATTGCTGAGATTTTAGCAATCGTGTCTTCTTCGTTGGTCACTTCAAAACCGTGTTTTTGCCAAGTATCATCACTACATTCGAAAATCCAGGTGCTCATGCCTTCTTCATATTGGTAAGTATGCGCTACAAAAGCGCCATGTGGCGTGGTTCTGAAAAAATAGGTAAAGGCATCCAAAGGTTTGGTGGAACCTAACCATACAAAGCGGTTTTGCTGCAAGGTTATTTTGGTTCCAAATTCCGATTCATATTGCGTTCGCACACCGCTGGCAATACCATCGGAAGCTAAAATGATATCGGCATCCTGATAAGCATTTAAATCATCTATATTTTGTTCGAAATGAAGATTAACGCCTTCTTCGCGACAGCGTTGGTGTAACAGTTTGAGCAATGTTTTTCGGGAGCAACCGCAAAAACCGTTTCCGGCGATGCTGACTTCCTGTCCGTCACGCGCCACAATGATATCGTCCCAATAGGCAAATTTGCTTCGGATTAACTCATAGGATTGCATATCGCGTTTGAGGAATTCACCCAAGGTTTCATCAGAAAATACTACGCCAAAACCAAAACTGTCTTCGGGTTTGTTGCGTTCATATACATCGATTTGGCAATTGGGCATTGCCTTTTTGGTTAGTATGGAAAAGTACAATCCGCCCGGACCGCCGCCGATTACTGCTATTTTCATTTATTTATCCTCTTTTAATGGAAAACAATTCGCCTAATTTGGCATAATGCGAACCTGCCAATCTTGAGATTGGTTTATAGGTTTCTAAATTGATTTTATGATTGTCCAATAGCACTTCGTCATCAAAATGCATCATTACAATACGGCCAATGACTACGCAGGCGCCGCCATTTTTATGGTCTTCGAGAAAGTAATGGTGAACCAACTCACATTCGAAAGTAATTTTACTTTCTTTCACACGCATCGGTTTTACCTTTACGGACGGAATGGGCGTAACGCCGGCCAATTCAAATTCGTCCACATCATGGGGAACCGATTGTGCTGTCAGATTCATTTGTTCGGCCAATTCTTCGGTAACCATGTTTACTACAAATTGTTTGGTTGCCAAAACATTGTTTAAAGTATCCTTATTTATGTTATTTCCTCTTCCGGCGGCAAACATCACATGAGGCGGATCTTCGCCAACGGCATTGAAATAGGAAAAAGGAGCTAAGTTGTTGATTCCTTCTTCACTAACAGAAGAAATCCATCCGATGGGTCTTGGAATAACCGCACCGGTTAATAATTTATAGACAGCCGAATAATCGAGCTCGTTAGGGTCAAATAGCATGTTCTTGTTTGTTTACTACAAATTAAAGCTATTTTTTTGGTATTTTTTTTAATCAAAGTCAAATTTCTGACCCTAAAATTGATAATTCCTGAATATCGGCTTAAGGCTTGTCTCTGCCAATGAATCGTTCCTTTCCCAATAAGAAATTAATGGCTTTGGATACATTTCTGTCGACGCTTTCTTCCGTTTTCAGAAAGGAAATATACCTGACGATTTCAAGTCGGCGTGATGCTGGTAAGTTTTCAAATACTTTTTGGGCTTCCGGATTGTTTTTCAACGCAGCAACCAATTTGGGATGCATGGTTATTTCGCGTGGTTTTGAATCATAAGCGACAGTAAAAACAGCAGTGTCACCAACGTCTTTACTGGCAGCTTTCCGCATCGGTGTGTTCAGGTACAATCGCCAATGACCGCTGTATTTGATTAGGGTTTGCGTAAAAGAATGTCCATCAATAGTCATCGTTACTGGAATTTTGCCTTTGTCTTTTTTGGCTTGACCAAAAACCATTTGCAACACTTCTTCGGGCAAAAATACAAATGGGTTGATGCCGATGATTTCTATTTGGGCGCTAAATGAAATGGAATCATTTGCTTTCATGGACTTTAAAAATCTTTTTGACCAGAGAAACGATAGTCGTCGCCAGAATAGCGCCAAGAAAAGCTAAGAAAATATCTTTTTGGGCATCCCAAATATCACCTTGTGTTCCTAAGTAAGCATCGCCCTGCGCCGGGAAGAAAATATCGGCCACAGCCCATTCAATCAGTTCGTAGAATCCGCTAATGGATAAGGTGATTTCAATCGGCAATATCCACGCAACCATTGTTGGATATTTGAGCCATTTCAAGAATAATTCCCGCATTGGATAAGCCAATAAGAATCCGAAACTAAAATGCACAATTCGATCATAATGATTTCGAGACCAATGAAATTCATCTTTAAGCCAATACCCAAAAGGGTTTTCAGCATAAGTATATTTGGCTCCATACACATGCAGACACAAATAGACGCAAATCAGGAGATAAGTAAGGTCGCTGAATTTGTATTTTTTATAAGTAAAAATCAGAAACAAAAAGAAAATCACCGTCAGCGTATTTTCAAGCAGCCAGTTGTTCATGTCATTGGTGCCAATGAGTGTGCTGATCCAGATGGCAACAAAAATGGCAAGAAAACTCCATAACCATGGGTTTTTGTTAAAAGGCGTTCTTTCGGGTGAAATGGCGATGGTAAAAGGCATGGTTTTATGTTTTGTTAAAGCGAATATAGGTAAATAATTGCTTTTACAAATTTAAACTCTCAGCGAACCGCGAAACGCTCTGGCTGCATAATAAGAATCGGCACCATTGTGATACAAAAAAACACTACCATAACGATAGTCGCAAAAGACTGCGCCGCCATGTTTTCTGATCTCGTCGGGAGTTTTTATCCAGCTCGATGTTTTAGCATCAAAATTTCCAAGTTGTTGTAATGCTCTGTATTCTTCTTCAGTTAGGATTTCAATGCCCATTTCAGCAGCCACATCCATAGCGCTGTTTTTTGGTTTGTGTTCTTTTCTGGCATCCAGTGCTTTGCGATCGTAGCAATAGCTTCTGCGGCCTTTTGGGCTTTCTGCCGAACAGTCATAAAAAATATATTCGCCTGTTTTTGAATCATGGCCAACCACATCGGGTTCGCCTTCGGTTAATTCCATTTCATTGAGCGACCATAATTTTCCGGGATTGGCTTCCAGTTTTGCCTGTACTTTTGACCATTCAAGGCTTTTGTGACGGTTCATGTTTTTCTCAAAACGGGTTTTTAAGGTGTTGATTAATGTGGCTTGTTGTTCAGGTGACAACTCTTTTTTAGTTCCCATAGGTATAAAGTTTTTGATTTGTTTTTGGCTTAGCTAATTTAATACAAATTATGCAATTATGAATTTGGGTGAGTGAATTCAAATCATTCTTTCCCAAAAACTAAATTTTAGCCAAAATCATATTGTTTGTCAATAATTGAGGATTCTATAATAAAAAGCCAATAAAATTAGCGCTTGTATAATTTTTAGTTAAAAAAAATAGCAAAAACACTTTTGTATATTTGCTAAATAAGTATATTTATGCAAAATTTATATATATGGAGATTTTAGCTTGTCCCAAATGCCAAAGCGATGCTATAGTCAAAAGTGGCGTCATCAAAGATAGACAAAGGTTTTTATGTAAAAAATGCAATTATTATTTCACTGTAAATAAACTCGGCAAAAAGATCGATAGTTACTATGTTACTAAGGCTTTGCAGTTGTATCTCGAAGGGTTGAGTTATCGTGAAATTGAACGCATTATTGGGGTTTCACATGTTACCGTAAGCAACTGGGTTAAAGAATTTAAAATTTCCAAGCCCAATCATGTTGATTACCATCCTACTTATAAGATATACAACCACTTGGAACTGGTTGAATTTCTGAAAAATAAGGAAGTATTAAAAGGAGCCGGAATGATTATCACGGAACTCGGCGACAAGTTTATGCTGATTAAATGGGAGCGTTTTAAAGATTAACTATAGTGATTTACATAAATATATATCATAATTTTTTTCGTTGGTAAAATGTTTGAATTTGGTCAAACAAAATTTAACCAAAACCAACAATCAAATTATGAAAAAAAAATTATTATTAATGTTTGCAATTGGCTCTATCTCAGGGTATGCACAAACAACACCAGCGCCTGCAGCAACACCAGCGCCTGCCACAACTCCCCTAAAGGAATGGGATGTGAGCATGTATGGGTTCATCAGAACCGATTATATTTGGGATACCCGTCGCTCCGCACAAGTGCGTGAGTACAATTTAAATTTGTATCCGTTAGATGAGCAACTCGATGCTAATGGAGATGATCTGAACGATGCCGGAGCTTCCAACTTCCTTTCTGTAGTGTCTCGTTTAGGAATTAAAGCAAAAGGCCCGAATGTTTGGGGCGCCAAAACCAACGGAACATTAGAAGGCGATTTCTTCGGGAATACTGAAGCCAGCATTGGATTGCTTCGCTTGCGTCATGCTTATGTAACCCTTGATTGGGATAAAACGAGTCTTTTATTGGGCCAAACCTGGTATCCAACTTTTATTCCGGAAGTTTTTCCGGGTGTAGCTAATTTTAGCACAGGTATCATGTTCAACCCTTTCGGTTGGGTTTCTCAAGCCAGAATCAAACAAAACTTTACCAAAGAATTATCTTTTGCCTTGACGGCTTACAAAGAAAGAGAGTTCACCACGGCTACAGCTACAGGTGGGACGCAAAACTCGGCTTCTTTTAATTCCGCTTTGCCAACATTACACGGTCAATTTCAATTCAAGAATGCCAATTGGATTGCCGGTTTGGGATTTGAATACAAATCATTACAACCTTTAACCGTTAGTAATGGAGTTGCCACTTCCGAAAAAGTGAATACCACTTCGATTGTTGGTTATTTTAAATACAACAATGATAAATTCCACATCAAAGCCTACGGAATATCTGGTAAAAACTTATACAACATGGTAATGTTGGGAGGTTTTGCCGGTTATGCCGACCCCAATGGTGGCGTAGAAACCTATGAAGGAATTAAAACTACCGCTTTGTGGGTAGACATTGCCGGCAATGGGAAAAGTATAGCACCGGGATTATTCTTAGGCTATACCAAAACAGACGGTGTAAGTAAAGACAATCCGACTACTTTGTATGGTAGAGGCTTTGCCGGAACCCGTGGCGTTGATAATGTAATGAGAGTGGCTGCCAGAGTTGATTTCAAACAAAATAAGTTCAGAGTTACTCCTGAGTTAGAATATACTGGAGCTACTTGGGGCGATTTGAAACCCGATGCAACATTTTCCGGCAATGATAAGAAAGTAGGCAATTTCAGAGCCATGATTTCCTGCTGCTATAGTTTTTAATAACCAACCAATTTATATAGTATGAGCAATAAAAAAACAAAAGGAATTTGGAAAGTGATTTCCGCGTCCTCTATGGGAACCATGATTGAATGGTATGATTTTTACATCTTCGGTAGTTTGGCCGTAGTATTATCCACTAAATTTTTCCCTACAGACAATCCAACCGCAGCGTTCTTATCAACCTTAGCAACCTTTGCAGCCGGTTTTGTAGTACGTCCGTTTGGAGCACTTTTCTTTGGAAGATTGGGTGACTTAATTGGAAGAAAGTATACTTTCATGGTTACTTTGATGTTAATGGGCGGCGCGACTTTCGCCATCGGATGTATCCCGAGTTATGAATCTATCGGTTTTATGGCGCCAATCTTGGTATTAATCCTTCGTCTTTTACAAGGTCTTGCCCTTGGAGGTGAATATGGAGGAGCGGCAACTTATGTAGCAGAACACGCGCCAAAAGGAGAAAAAGGATATTGGACTTCTTGGATTCAAACCACAGCTACCGTAGGGTTGTTCATTTCACTGATGGTGATTTTGGTTACCAAAAGTGTTTTGTCTAAAGAGGCTTTTGATGAATGGGGATGGAGAGTGCCGTTTTGGGTTTCTATCCTAATGGTGTTTGTATCCTATATGATTCGTAAAAACATGGCAGAATCTCCGGTTTTTGCCAAAGCGAAAGCAGAAGGGAAAACCACAACCAATCCGCTAAAAGAAAGTTTTGGAAACAAATACAACTTAAAATTTGTCTTGCTGGCCTTATTTGGGGCAACGATGGGACAAGGAGTTGTTTGGTATACAGGGCAGTTCTATGCGATGAACTTCTTAAAAACTGTACAAAGTATAGATTCATCTCAAGTGGATATGCTTTTGGGAATCGCCTTGATATTAGGAACACCTTTCTTTGTATTCTTTGGTTGGTTGAGTGACAAATTAGGCAGAAAATCAATTATGATGACCGGTATGTTATTGGCTATTTTGCTTTACCGCCCTATATATCGCGTCATGTACCAAACCACAGATTTGGCCTTAAAAACAGAAATTGTGGCCCAAACCAAAGTAGTACCGTCAATGAAAGAAGTGGATGCCACTAAAATGGACTCAATTTATACTACTACTAAAGCTTACACAGACGGAACAACTGTGGAAGAAATCAAAACCAAACATTTTGAAGCTGGAAAATTAATGGTGGATGAAAAAGGCAAAGACAAGATTGAAACCAAAGTCACTAAAATGATTAATGATTCAGATAGAATGTGGTTGATATTTCTGGTGTTTATTCAGGTGATTTTTGTAACGATGGTCTATGGTCCGATTGCGGCGTTCTTAGTTGAAATGTTCCCGGTAAAAATCAGATATACATCCATGTCGTTGCCATATCACGTTGGAAATGGTATATTTGGTGGATTGCTCCCTGCTATTTCTACCTATTTTGTGACCACAGCCAAAGATGCCGGTGATGTCGAATTCTATCTCGAAGGATTGTGGTATCCGATTGGTATAGCTGCTGTTTGTTTCATTATTGGAATGATTTATATCGATAGAAAAATTAATACACTTCACGACTAAAACATAAATTATGAACACATTAAAGAAATTTTTAGGGATAGTCTGGATTGCGTTAGCAATAGCAGTAGCCTACTTCGCCATCGGTATCTTCGGAGGAAAATTGACCTCGGGAAAGCAAGATGACTTGGTATTCGGGATAATAATATTTTTTATCTTGTTACCTTTGATTGTAACAGGATTAACCATCTTCGGCTGGTATGCCTTAACCGATGAATATGAAGATTAATACAATAAAGTTTATTGGTTACCTCAAGCTCTTAATTCGTTAAGGGCTTTTGGCTTTTTATAGATTCAAAAAAAAAAATGAAACAAAGACACCAACAAAAATTAGTCATTATCTCAATGATATTGTTAATCGGATTAAATCTTCCGATACTGTTGTTGTTTGATAGTGCCGAAAGTTTTATGGGTTTTCCTGTCATTTACATCTATATTTTTTCTGTGTGGCTGTTTTCGCTTTTACTGTCTTTTATCATCATAAAGCGCTACCATGAATAGTCTCTTTTTATTAATCATATTAGCCCTATATCTGGGAATTCTTTTCTTCATTGCCCATTGGGCAGAGAAAAAAGGAAACTCAAAATGGACCAACAATCCCTATATTTATTCCCTTTCACTGGCTGTGTATTGTACGGCATGGACGTATTACGGCAGTATTGGTGTGGCTGCCAATTCGGGCTTGAATTATTTGCCAATTTACCTTGGGCCAATCATTATTGTTCCGGTATGGATGATTATCCTGAAGAAAATTATCCGCATTTCAAGAGTCAATAAAATATCCAGCATTGCCGATTTTATTTCGCTCCGTTATGGCAACAGCCGATTTTTGGGTGCAGTTGTTACGATAGTATGCCTGTTTGGTATTTTGCCCTACATCGCTTTGCAATTAAAATCGATTGCCGAAACTTTTCACATCGTAACCCAAACCCAATCCAATTCTAACATCTTTGACGACAGCACCACTTATGTGGCTTTTGCTCTGGCTATTTTTGCTTCCATCTACGGAACGCGCTATGTAGATGCATCCGAAAAACGGAAAGGAATTATAACCGCTGTAGCTTTGGAAAGTGTATTAAAATTGGTGTTTTTTATTATCATCGGTGTTTATGTGACTTTCTTTGTTTTTGACGGTTTTGATGATATTTATGCCAAGGCTTCACTATTGGAGCACTTTCAGGAAAAGAATACCATCGGCGGATTACCGCAAGCCATCAACTGGTTTTTCTTGTGCATTCTTTCTTTGTTTGCCATTTTTTTATTGCCGAGACAATTCCAGGTGGCAGTCATTGAAAACAACCGTGAAAATCATGTGAATACAGCCGTTTGGTTGTTTCCTTTGTACTTGTTGTTGTTTAATGTTTTTGTCTATCCAATCGCTTGGGGCGGCAATATTCTATTCGAGGGACAAACGGTGAATTCGGATACCTATTCGCTGTTGATTCCACAGTTTTTTGACAATAAAACGTTGACGGTAATGGTTTTTCTGGGCGGATTTTCAGCGGCGATTTCTATGATTGTTGTTTCTTCCATTGGTTTGTCAACCATGGTGAGTAACAACCTGATCATTCCTTATGGTTTGTTGGGAAGATTAAAAAACAACGAGCAATCCACTATCAATAAAAAGATTGTCAACATTCGTAAGATTGGGATTTTCTCGCTGATTATCATTGCTTATTTTCTCTATCGTTACTTCGCTTTAGATTACAGTTTGTTCTCTATTGGTTTAGTGGCTTTTGTGATTATTGCGCAATTGGCACCATCGTTCTTCGGCGCATTGTTTTGGCGTAGAGGCTCAAGAACCGGAGCGGTTTCGGGAATGATTGTAGGTTTTGTAATTTGTTTGTACACTTTGGTTGTGCCTTATGCCTTAGGGATAACTTCTTCCGATACGTCCTTTATTTCCGAAGGTTTATTTGGCATCAAATTATTAAAACCATTGCAACTATTCGGATTGGATTATTTACAACCGGTGCCGCATGCTTTGTTCTGGAGTTTGTTTTTTAACTTTATGATTTATATCGCAGTATCGGTGAGTTTCAAAGGCAATTACCGCGAACGCAACTATGCCGAAATGTTTTTGGATATCAATAAGTACATCAACATGCACGAAAATGCTTTTGTGTGGAAAGGAACGGCTTATAGAAATGATATCGAAAAAGTACTGACTAAATTCTTAGGGGAAGAAAGAACCAAGCGCGCCATGAATATCTTTAACCTGAAATACAATGTCGATAAAAATGAAGAGTTAGCCGATGCGCGTTTGATTAAATTCTCTGAAAATCTGTTGACCGGTCATATTGGTACGGCTTCCGCCAAAATATTAATCTCAAGCGTAATCAAAGAAGAAAAAATTACTTTGCCTGAAGTCTTAAAGATTTTGGAAGAATCCAAGGAAAATATCATCATCAACAAAAAGCTGATTGAAACCTCTAACGAACTCAAAGAAATTACGGCTAAGTTGCAAGATGCCAATGTTTCCCTGATGGTGAAAGACAAGCAAAAAGATGAATTCCTCGATACGGTTACCCATGAATTGCGAACGCCAATCACAGCCATCAGAGCTTCGAGCGAAATTTTATACGACGATGACGAAATCCCCGAAGAGTTGAGAAAACAGTTCTTGCAAAACATCATTTCAGAGTCGGACAGATTAAACCGTCTGATTGATAAAATTCTCGACTTAGAAAAGTTTGAAACCGGCCGACAAAAAGTTAACTTTGCTACACATAAGGTACTCGAAACGATTGAAAATGCCATTGAACCTTTGCAACAACTGATTAACAATAAGCACATTCATGTGCATTTGGAAGGAAGCAACAGTCTGAAAGCCGATTTTGACGAAGACCGTATTGTGCAGGTAGTAACCAATTTGGTGTCAAACGCCATTAAGTTTTGTCCCGATCATAACGGTTTAATCACTCTGGCGGTGTATGACAAACACGATTTTGTTCAGGTGGAAGTGAGTGATAATGGTAAAGGAATTGCCTCAAATGATTTTGAAAATATTTTTGACAAATTTTATCAATCGACCAATCAGAATTTTAAAAAGCCTATTGGTAGCGGATTAGGATTAGCCATTTGCAAACAAATCATCGAACACCATAAAGGAAAAATTTGGGCCACCAATAATGCAACCGGTGGTGCTTGTTTAAGTTTTACATTACCCAAAAAACAGCAGCCATGAAAAAGATTTTAATTGTAGACGACGAACCCAACATTGTAATGTCATTGGAATACACTTTCAAAAAGAACAACTTTGAAGTGTTTATTGCCCGCGACGGTCAGGAAGCTTTGGAAATTTTAAGAAACCAGTTTCCCGATATTATCATACTCGATGTCATGATGCCTTTAGTAGATGGTTTTGAAACTTTGCAGCAAATCAAAAAGAACGAACAACTCAAGCATTGTAAAGTGATTTTTCTATCCGCAAAAAACAAAGAAAGCGATATCGAAAAAGGAATGGCACTCGGTGCCGATGCCTATTTAACCAAACCTTTTTCCATTAAAAAAGTAGTCGAACAAGTCAACGAATTACTGGAAAACTAAGTATTAAGTAACTGTTTATTGAACAATATTTTGTCTTTTTCAAAAGAAAAGGATGCCATAACTACATTCAAAATCTAACCATGAAATACCAGGAATTATACAACCAAAGCATACAAAACCCGGAAAAATTCTGGGCAGAACAAGCCCATGAAATAGAATGGTTTACCAAGCCAAACGAAATACTATCAGCAGACGAAACCGGTTATCCGTTGTGGTACAAAGACGGTAGTTTGAACGCCTGTTTTTTGGCTTTAGACAAACATATTAAAGATGGTTTTGGAGACCAAATCGCCATCATTTACGACTCGCCTGTTACGCAAACCGTAAAAAAATATACCTACAACGAAGTCAAATCGGAAGTGGCAAGATTGGCCGGTGGTTTATTGTCTTTGGGATTAAAAAAAGGACATACCGCTATCATTTATATGCCGATGATTCCACAAGCGACATTTGCCATGCTGGCTTGCGCCCGAATAGGAGTAACACATTCGGTGGTTTTCGGAGGTTTTGCGCCACACGAATTGGCCATCAGGATAGACGATTGTAAACCCAGAGTTATCTTAACCGCTTCCTCCGGAATTGAAATCGACCGATTGATTGCCTACAAACCTTTAGTTGATGAAGCTATCGAATTGGCCGAACACAAACCCAAAAAAGTAGTAGTGCTTAATAGAAAACTCGGCGCCAGAATTCCGTTTAAGAAATACGATGTCGATTATGATGCGCTAGTTTACGGTTCAGAAGAAGTCGATTGCGTTCCGGTGGAAACGACACATCCGTTATATGTTTTATACACTTCAGGAACGACCGGTAAACCCAAAGGCATTGTCAGAGACACCGGTGGTTATGCTGCGGCGCTCAAATTTTCAATGCAAAAAATCTACGGTGTCAAATCCGGTGAAGTGTTTTGGGCGGCTTCCGATGTGGGTTGGGTTGTAGGTCACAGTTTCATTGTTTACGGACCGTTAATCAACAGAAATACGACCATAGTCTTCGAAGGCAAACCCATCAAAACACCTGATGCGAGTACGTTTTGGCGTGTAATTGCCGAACATAAAGTAAGTGTTATGTTTACGGCACCGACAGCCATTCGTGCCATCAAAAAAGAAGATCCGAATGGTAAATTCATTAAGCAATATGATTTATCAAGTCTGCGCACGCAATTCCTCGCCGGAGAGCGTTGTGATGTGGCTACTTTAGAATGGTACCGCGAACACATTCCGATTCCGGCTATCGATCATTGGTGGCAAACTGAATCAGGCTGGCCGATGATTTGTAACATGATCGGCGTAGAATATTTGCCCATAAAACCGGGTTCTTCAGGAAAAGCAGTTTCGGGTTATAATATTGTCATCTTAGGCGAAAACGGCCAAGAGTTAAAACCTAATGAAGAAGGTTATGTGGTCATCAAACTGCCATTACCACCGGGAACTTTGTTGGATATTTGGAATGACAACGAACGCTTTCATGCCGGTTATTTGGATAAATATCCGGGCTATTATTTCTCCGGTGACGGTGGTTACAAAGATGAAGACGGTTATATCTTCATTACAGGTCGGGTAGACGATGTGATTAATGTTGCCGGACACCGTTTGTCAACAGCTGAAATGGAAGAAATAGTAGCTTCACATCATTCCGTTGCTGAGTGCGCTGTCATTGGGATAAACGATGAATTGAAAGGACAAATTCCGTTAGCTCTGGTCGTAACCAAATCAGGAGAAGAAATTGAACATTTTCAGTTACAACATGAGATTGTAAAACTGGTCAGAGAGCAAATAGGCGCTGTCGCTTCTTTAAGAGATGTGGTTATTGTACAACGCTTGCCCAAAACCCGTTCCGGTAAAATATTACGCAAATTATTAAGAAGCATAGCCGATGGAGAAAGTTTCCAAATCCCTTCAACCATAGATGATGAAGCGATTATTGATGAAGTGAGACAAGTTCTGGATATAGGGAAGATAGGTAGTTTTAAGTAAAAGAAAATAGAGAATAGAACATAGAAAATAGAGATTTTCTCTTCAAGGCTTTCACGTCTATATTCTTATACTCTTTGTTCTATATTCTTAGCTATACTTATTTAGCAAGAAAATTGAGCGCCACACCAATAGAATATTTATATTTACATTACAAAACGATAATAAAAGAAGATTTACAATGAGTTATTACAAAATACTGAATTTGGAGCACTACTTCAAAATGTATAAAAAATCTATCCGTGAACCACGTAAGTTTTGGGATCGAATAGCCGATGAGAACTTTACCTGGTACCAAAAATGGGATAAGGTTTTTGAATTTGATTTCCAGCAGGCCAAGTTTAAATGGTTTGTAGATGCCAAAGTCAACATTACTAAAAACTGTATCGACCGACATTTGGCGCGTCGTGGTGATAAAACCGCTATCATCTTTGAACCGAATAATCCTGATGAACCGGCATTGCATATTTCGTATAACGAATTGTATGCGCGTGTGGCCAAATTGGCGAATGTGCTTCGCGAGCAAGGTGTGCAAAAAGGTGACCGTGTTTGTATTTACTTACCAATGATTCCCGAATTGGCTGTGGCAGTTTTGGCCTGTGCCCGAATCGGAGCGATTCATTCCGTGGTTTTTGCCGGATTCTCGGCTTCAGCGGTTGCAGCGCGCATCAATGACTGTGAATGTAAAATGGTCATCACTTCCGATGGCAGTTATCGCGGCAACAAATCCATTGACTTAAAAGGAATCGTAGATGAGGCTTTGGAAAAATGCCCGACGGTGGAAAGAGTATTGGTAGTCAAAAGAACCCATACCGAAGTGACCATGAAAGAAGGACGTGATTTATGGCTGCAGCCATTATTAGATGAAGCGATTCCGAATAACGTAGCCGAAATCATGGATGCTGAAGATCCGCTATTCATTCTGTATACTTCCGGCTCAACCGGAAAACCAAAAGGCATGGTGCATACTACTGCCGGTTATATGGTATATACCGCCTATACTTTTAAGAATATTTTTAACTATGAAGAAAACGATGTTTTTTGGTGCACTGCCGATATCGGCTGGATTACCGGACATTCTTATATTTTATACGGACCATTGTTAAACGGTGCAACGACGGTAATTTTTGAAGGCGTGCCTTCATATCCAAATTTCAGTCGTTTTTGGGAAGCAATTGAAAAACACAAAGTAACACAGTTCTATACAGCTCCAACCGCCATTCGTGCCTTGGCTAAAGAGAGTTTGGATTATGTTCAAAAGTATCCTTTGAGTTCATTGAAAGTTATTGGTTCCGTTGGAGAACCAATCAACGAAGAAGCCTGGCACTGGTACAATGACCATGTAGGCGGAAAGCGTTGTCCATTGGTAGATACCTGGTGGCAAACCGAAACCGGCGGCATTATGATTTCGCCTATTCCGTTTGTAACGCCAACCAAACCAACATACGCCTCATTACCATTGCCTGGTGTTCAACCGGTGTTGATGGATGAATTGCGCAACGAAATTGAAGGCAATCAGGTAACTGGCGCCTTGTGTATCAAATTCCCCTGGCCATCCATTGCGAGAACCATTTGGGGCGATCACCAACGTTATAAGGAAACTTATTTCACGGCTTTCCCGGGGAAATATTTCACAGGTGATGGTGCTTTGCGCGATGAAGTTGGGTATTACAGAATCACCGGAAGGGTAGATGATGTGATTATTGTTTCGGGTCACAATTTGGGAACCGCACCGATCGAGGATGCCATCAATGAGCACCCAGCTGTGGCAGAGAGTGCTATTGTTGGCTTCCCACATGATGTGAAAGGAAACGCGTTATATGGATTTGTAATCCTGAAAGAAATAGGTGAAAGCCGCAATCAGGATAATTTGGCCAAAGAAATCAACGAATTAATATCAAATCAAATCGGGCCGATTGCGAAGTTGGATAAAATCCAGTTTGTGGCCGGTTTACCAAAAACGCGTTCGGGTAAAATCATGCGCAGGATATTGAGAAAAATTGCAGAAGGTGATTTCTCTAACTTCGGAGATACTTCCACGCTTTTAAATCCGGAAATAGTTGATGAGATTAAAGAAGGGAAAATATAAAATTAAAGCCAATTCAAACGAATTGGCTTTTTTGTTTTTACAGTTTGCCCATCCAATTCTGAATAATGGATTTCAGGTTTTCCCGATGATTTGTAATTTCGGCCAATTGGGTAAAAGTAATTACGGCCCGGTCATTGGCAGCCCATTTGAGTAAACCACTTTGATCTTCGATTAATTTGGACGAAGGCATTTCCTGCTTTTTGGCGCCACGGTGTATAATGAGTTTAATGTCATTTGGCCTGGCCAAATTAAACGTCAGAAAGTCGATGCCGTTGTACTGATAACTTGGTGCATTCCATTTGATGATTTCGGTCAATGCCGGAAAATCGCCTTTGATAAAATCACGCAGGAGAATGATTTCGTCTTTTAGCGGATGTTCCAGTTTATCGAGATAAGAATTGACTTCGTTATTACTCATATTGGCTATGCTGTTGGAAATTTAGAAATGTCCATATAGAAAATCTCCCAGGTGTGACCGTCAAAATCTTCGATGGTTCGCTGTTGCATAAAACCATAATCTTTCATTTCGCTGGGTTCTGTTCCGCCGGCTTTAACGCCATTTGCTACAATGCTGTTTACTTCATCAACACTGTCAACCGATAATGAAAATAGTCCGGCGACTGTCGATTTAGTGTCGGCTATGGGTTTGGTCGCAAAGTTGGCGAACTTTTCATGTGACAAAAGCATTACGAATATATTTTCACTCCAAACCATGCATTTTCCGGTATCGTCCGAAAATTGCGGATTGTTTGTAAAACCCAATGCCGTATAAAAATCCATAGATTTCTGCAGGTTGGTTACTGCTAAATTGATAAAAATTTGTTTTGCCATTTTTTAAAACTTAATTGTTAAAGTTGCTATGCGATACCTCTAAGAAACCATTTTGGCTAAGATGACTATTTGCCCCAAATGGTAACAATCATGCTGGATAATTCCCTGAATATGCTCGTAATAAGTCATTTCATTGTTTGGGTAAATATTTTCAAAATCATTTTCATTGAAATCATTCAGAAAATTAATCCAGGCGGTTTGTGATACTTCCAATCGCTCTAAAGTATTTTTCCAGGCGTCGGCAGAAGTATCTTCTACCGGTTCAATATAATTGTTATTGGGTGTAGTAATTACTTCTCCCTGAACTCTCCGCAGCACATTATTCCGCCAGGAGATGATATGATTGGTGATTTCCCAAATGGTGTTGGCATTGGGCAAAGCTTTCTTCGCTGCCTGCCCGGCTGTAATATTTTCCAAAACGCCAGTGATGGTAATCTCAATCCATGGACTGCCGTTATAGAGTTTTTGATATAGACTGCAGATGCGTTTTGGTTCTTTCATCTTTAAGAGGTTTTACCTTTAAATGCGGCAAAAATAGCCATACTGTGTCCGTGGCCTAAATCATAATCTTCTTTGAGCCAAGCCACAATTTGTCCGGCTTTGACCTCGGCTTTCAGGTTTCCGTTTTCGAGAAACCCTTTCTTTTCTGCCAGTGCTTTGAAGTCTTCAGTGCTAAGACCGGTTTTGGCTTTGATATTGTCTAAATAAGCTTGGAATGACATAATTTACTGTTGGTTAGCTTTTGCTGCATTTAACTTATGATAATAAAAATAAGAAACCATCAAAACGGCTAATACAATCAGTGGGAAAACGGCCGGAAAGCCAAAACCGTCCACCACACAATAACTGATGGAAGCAAACAGGAAGTCAAATACAAAACCGGCATAAGCCCATTCCTTTAAGTTTTTTGGAACCTGCGGAATGACTAAAGCCAATACGCCTAAGATTTTAAAAACGACCAAAGCATTTCCAAAATACTCAGGATAACCCAAATGCCTGATGCCTTCTTTGGCCATTTCGGTTTGTGAAGTCAGTGCCGGCATTACACCTTCAAACAGGAAGATGAGAATCGTGGCGGTCCAAAACAGGATTTTTTCTTTTTTCATTTTTTTTATTTAAGAATGTTGCACAAAATTTTAAGCGGTTTTCACCGTTCTTTTTAGGATCAGCGCACTGATAACCGGTACCAATAAACCAATTGGGACCAATATTTCGACATACGTCCAAAGTATTACCATAATCGGATTTTTATACATTTCCTTATAACCTTCCATTTCCGCTGCTTTGACTTTTATTTCCGCTGCCGTTAATCCTGCCTTTTCATAATTTTTCATCATGATATCGGCATATTTATCCATAAAATCAGGGAAGAAACAATAATACTCAATCAGCCAGACACCAACATAGATGGTCGCTGCAATCAACGAAATCAGCATCCCGATTTTTAAACCTTTTCCAAAAGTGATTACGCCTTCATTGTGATTGTCGCGGAAACTTTTGATTCCCAAAAAAACAAAAACATAGGCAATCAGCATTCCGGCATAGCCGAGAACCATGCTTGGTTCAAAGTCACCTTTGTTCATTTGTACAGTGCCATACACCATAAAAGAAGTGACGATAACACCTGCGATAAGTCCGTAAGTAATAATAATTTTTTTCATGTTATTTTGTATTTGATTAGGTAGCAAAGGTTAGTGTTTACAGGATTTTGGCACTCATCCTTTTGGGTGATTTTTCAAAAATCATCCTAAAGTAGGAGGCAGGAGTTGCAGCTTTTTGGCTGTTTCAATGGCTTGTGTCCTGCGCTTGACTTCGAGCTTTTCAAAGAGTTTGGCGCTGTGTGTTTTTACCGTATTGAGTGACACAAACAATTGTTCGGCAATTTCCTGATTGCTTAACCCTTGGGCCATCAAGGTCAATACTTCCAGTTCGCGCTTGCTGATGTTTCGTTGTTGTAATTCGATTTTGTTTAAAACAAAGTCTTCAATCGGCACACGAATTTCTTTTTCCACGACTATGGTTTCCACTTTGGGTTTAGTAATTTTATTGGCTATCCAAATGCCAAACAACAGAAAGAAAATGGAAATAATCCCAATGTATATTTCGTATTGATGCTCTACAATCATAAAGCGAAACTCCAGCCATCGCAACAATAAAAGCAATACGGCCATTGAAACGGCATAGGAGATGATTTCTTTATATGGTTTTAGTTTGAGCAATGTTGTGATATTGGTTACCCAAAAATAGGAAATAATTATTTCAATTTGATAAACTTACAATCGGGTACTATTAAAAAAGGGCATTCCATTACAGAATGCCCTCGGAGAGTGGTATTTGATTTTGACATTTACTTTTCCTTATTGTATTCCACTCTTTTCTGTTGTTGTGTTAAGATGTTTTTTAAAAACGGTTTTACTTGTTGTGCAATTTCTTTTTCAGATATTTTTAATGCTTTAGGATTTTTCACTAATTGTGACCAAGGTTTGGGCGCGCCAAAATCATAAGCGCCAAAAATAATCACCGGTGTTCCTTTCACTTCAATCGTGTCATCATCGAGCAAAACCCATTGGTCAGCCCAATCATAAAGATAACGCGCATCTTTTTCCTGAAGACGCAGGCAGGAATGCGATGCCGGATAACCGGGTAATTCATATTGGTGCCAGCCTACGCCCAATTTATTGGCGATATTAAAATTCCATTTTAAATCCCATTCATCGTTGAAAGTACTGGTGGTTTCTTCTGCTTTCCAATTGGTGAAGAACAATCCGGTTGGTGTTTGGTCCTTTTTCCGACCCATATTCGTTGGACCGGTATGAATCAAAACGCCATTTTCATAAGCACCAAAGGTTTGTGTCGGATAGGAAAAGAAGATGATTTTATCAACGTTTTCCAATGCATTTACTTCAAAGGGAAAGGGAAGATAGTAAGCAATATCACCGGTCAAATCGATAGGAATCACCACCGAATCCATTTTGACAAAGTTGGCTTTGTCAGTTCGGTTTACCGCTAAGGCAATTTTGATGGCATTTTGGTCTGTGGTTTTGGCCAGCCATTTTTTTGCATTCTGCCATTCATAAGCGACTTTCTTGGGCTGTCGTCTTTCGGGCAAAGCCTTTTTTTTGACCAGCACAGTTTTTTCCTGTTTGCAAGCCAAAAACGCCAAACAGATCATTGCTACTATGAGAAACTTTTTCATAGTAGTAAAATTCAGCTAATCCGCTTTGTAAAGTGTTATAAAATTTGACAAAAATGTTATGAGATTTTCAGTTGGAAAGGTCTTTACTGTTTCTTCATGACCAATTCAATTTGGGCATCTTCAATGGTGAAAATGATTTTTTTCTCCTCGGTCCGAACTAAAAATATGATAGTGGTATAGCCTTCATTTTTGAGTCCGACCTTAATTTGTTTTTTCTTTTTGTCGAATATCCATTTCTTGTTCTGGAATAACTTCTCTAGCTGTTCCATCATTTTGGCGGAGCTTTTGGTTTCAAAGGCAAAACTATGGTCTTCGTTAAAAGTATAAATAGCTTTTTGAAAACCGGCTACCAGTTCTTTGGTTTCGGGTTTGTCTGCGTCTTTGAGTGCTGTGGCCTTTTTGACTTTCCATTTGCCGGTAATCAGGGTTTCGTCGATGGTTTGGCTTTGGGTAGCAGCAAAAGCAAAGAGAAAGATATGAAGGAGTAATAATTTTTTCATCTGTTGTAGGTTTAGAATAAGGCTAAGATATAAAATAAATAAAAAGCCCCAACAGTATAAACCATCAGGACTTTCGGATAGATTAGCGGTATTCCGAATCAAGGACAAAAAGGGTAATGTTTATTTGGCTAAATGCAGGATATAATCAAAATGCATAAAACCGCCATAATAAGACCAGCGATGAGTAATTCGGTAAACAGTTTTTTGCTTTTTGGTTTACCGGATTGGTGAAAAGTGTCGTGGCTTTTTAATTTTTTCAGCCTTTCTAAATAGATGAGCCAACCGCCGCTTTCGGCTATGTATTCACCTAATTCGGTTAATTGATAGCCATGTTCATCGTCAGTATAGTTTTTTATCAGTTCTTTTTGTTGCATTATTTCGGCCAACATTTTAGCACCGGGAATCGGTTTTCCCTGTTCGTCCTTAAAATCGGTCAGTCCCATGATTTTGTGTTCCGAAGCATACAGAATCATAAGGTTTAGGGCAATGAGTTTGTTAATTTGATCAATCATACAATGGTGAGACCTTTATTTGAAAAAAATGGGATGGTCAACTTATTGGATAAAACGAAATTTGTCTTTAAAATAAAATCCAATAAATGGCAATGGCAGTCTCACACCATGATAGGCACTTATTATTCCGGCAATCCAAAGTATAACCAATCCCATGTTGTTAATAATTAATAATAAAAGAAAAAATGAGTCAAAATAAATGGGTATGGCCATTACGATATTGGTCACAATCGCAATGATACCCAACCCGAATGATTGTTCCAGATGAAATTTTACCAAAGATGATTTTGACCCTTTTCGATATTCCATAAAAGCAATGATCCAACCGATAAAGGTCATGTAGCTTAATATTGAAACGGTTTTTTTATGTATCATTGGTCTTTCTGCGTCAAAATCTGTTGGATAATTTCCCTTAATCAATCCCTGTAAATCCTACCGACAAACAGAGTGAGGCTATTTATGGCCGATAGGATTTTTTTAGGATTTCCCACAATCATTATGTTAACTACTACTAACATCGACACTACTAATAACCATGATTTCGTATGGACAAATCTAAAGCAATGAAAAGTAGCTATTTGTAGAATTGACGCGACTTATTTGTAGAATTGCTACTACAGGAAAAGCAACCGTTTCAGGTTACTTTTCGTAAAAATGCATTAAGAAAATTAAATGATTTCAGGATTAGTTATACAATTGAAAAAAATCAATCAGATCGGCAAGATTGTCAATTTCAAGTTTCTCAAAAATCCTGTTCTTAAAAGTGCTGACGGTTGATTTCTTGATGTTCAAATGCTCTGCTATTTCCATGTTACCATAGCCTTTTATTAATAAGCGTGCCACTTCCACCTCACGGTTGGAAAGCAACTCCAATGGATTGACAGGTTTTTTGGATATATAGGAATCCAGTATTTTGTCTTTGATGTTTTGGGTAATGTATTTCCCTGAAACCATCATGCTTTTTAAGGCGTGTTTCATTTCTTCTTCATTGCTGCCTTTATTGAGATAACCCGATGCTCCGGCATTAAGATAACGCAGCGCATAGATATCTTCATCATAAGCGGAAAAAATCAGTATCTTAATATCGGGCTGAATGGTCTTTATATCGGCGATGATGTTAAGGCTGTTACCGTCAGGGAAATTGATGTCTAGGACTAACAAATCAATTTTGGTTTCTCTAAGTACCTTGAGTGTTTCCCTGAAACTGCCGGCCTGATGAATTTTGGCACTAAAAAACAACTCTTTGATTAATAAGGAAACGCCTTGTCTGACAATGCTGTGATCGTCGGCAATTAAAAAAGTATAATTTTGAGCGGGCTTCATGTTAGTGGTATATTAGTTATAGTAGATTAGCCGTATAATTCTTTTAAACTTTACTTAGGATTAAATTAAATATCACCGTTGTTCCTTTACCTTCTTTGCTTTTCACCTCAATGTTTCCTTCAAAAAGCTCAACGATTTCCTTGCAGAGATTGAGTCCTAAACCAGCGCCCAAATCATTTACTTTTTCGGAAATGCTTCCCTGATAATAGGATTCAAAAATATGTTGTAAATCGGTTTCGGAAATGCCAATGCCATTGTCTTCAATGGTTATTTTGAGGTTGACTTCAAAGTCAGAGGCATCGTCTTGTTCTATGTTTACTTTAATCAAACCTTTTTCGGTAAACTTGTTGGCATTGCCAATGATGTTATAGAACAACTGATGAATCTTCACGGCATCGGAATAGACTTCGAAATCGGAATCCAAATTGGTTTTAACGTCGAGCTTGTTGCCTTTGCTTTCCACCAATGAGGACATAGAATCGCTTATTTGCTGGAGTTCGTTCTTCAGGTAAAAATTTTTGTTTTTTAGGGCTGGTTGATGGTTTTCGTCTTTGGAGTATTCCAAAATCTGATTGGATAACAGCAATAATGAATTGGTTGTAAACTCTACAGACTTGAAAGTCTCCTTGATTTCCGGCTCTTTGACAGATTTGCTTATCCTTTGGCTGTAGATTGAAATAATGCTCAAAGGCGAACGTATCTCATGGCTAATTATGCCCATAATCCGGTTTTTGAAATTCAGGCTCTGACGGATTTTTTCCTGTGCTGTGGTCAGCCTGTTTTCATACTCGAAGGCCAAACGGGTGAATCCAAAAAGGATAAGTGAAATGACAAACATCAAAACGATAATCGCTAGGATAGAATAACTGCGGATGGCTTTATTGGTTTCAAATTGACCTTTTAGATTTTGCTGGCTGTTGAATTTTAAATCATTGGCCGCATTGGTAAAATCGGGTAGGGCAGTTTGACTCAGCAACAACAGTTCGCTGTTGAATTTGATGAGCTCGATGTCTTTTTTTTTCAGGTTGAGAAAGGCATATTTTAATTTGTCAAACTCAGCGGCATAATACTTATTACTGGTCAAAATTAAATATTTCATCTGCTCTTCGATGGTTCCGGTTTTAACTTTGTCCTTAAATTTCATGGTTACAACCGTACTCAGCAGCTCTTTCTGGATTTCAACTTTGCCTGAAAAAGCGGCTATCAATCGGGCTAACAATCCTTTTCTAGAGATACTGTCAATTTTGACTGAAGTAACGGTGTCATAGCTGTCGAGCACTTTGTTGAATTCAAGGCTGTCAAACTGATAGGGTTTAACTACCTCATTTGAATTGGCGTGAATCTGTCGGTTGATGATAGAATCTATCGAAGATTTTATCTGTAGAATGTCGGCTGTGGTTTTATCTTTCCTGGCCAACAAAGTTTTAAAAGCTTCACGGTCTTTGGTCTTTAGATTAAGGCTGTCAATCAGTGAACTGGTTTCTTTTAAAAACCCAATATAGTTGTCTAAGGAAATAGGATCTTTAGTAGAGATGTAATTGTTAAACGATTCCTGAGACCGGATGATAGCATTATTCAACCTACCGGTAAATTGAGAAACTTCATTGGCGTGATCAATGTCATCAAAAGCATTGGTAATCTTGTCTTCATTAGCCGTTTCGTTATACCAAATGAGTACAGCGATGAATTGTAAAAGGATGATGCAAATCAGCAACGTATAATGCACCACTTTTCGGTCCTGAAACTTTAGTGTTTTAAAATAAATAGATTTCAATAGGGCACGTTTTAATAAAAGTTAGGTTTTGGTTTAGAGCCGTTATTATGATGACAGGTTAGTTCTACTAGAGAAAGGGGTAATTTTCTCAAGCAATCTTTATACCAATGCATCATGGGTAATATTGACACACCTTGTTGTTTTTTCAAAAAAAAGATAGGTCCGCACGAACACGCTGTGGGTTTAAGGTTTTTTTACTCTCTGTTTTTTTAATTTACTATTTGTTTGCTGTAGGTTTTAAACAAATGTTAAAGAGTTGGGGCGGCAAAAATAATTGTTTTTTCAAACTATGTTACAAAAATAAGGCACTTAAGGCGTTTAGATTGTAATACATTTATGTATTGGTTGTAGAATAAGTTCGACAAATTTTCACACTTCAAACAAAAAGCGCATTCGAAAATACGCTTTAAGTAAAATTATTTCCATCGGCCTTTTACCCAACGATGTCCTCGGTTGTCATGCTTCCAGTAACCTTTTACATAAACTTTGTTGGTTCTCGGTGGTGCCCAATACCCTTCACGATATACATAAACGTTGTTTCTCCATATCCAATCGCCATCAATCCAGACATAGGTTGGCTGAGGTTGTGGCGCTCTGTAAACTGCTACATAAGTGGGTTCAGTCTCTACATAACCTGCAGAACAGGAAATGAGTAAAGAAAACAACCCAATATAAAGCATAAAAAAAACTGACTTTTTCATGATGTTTTCTTTTTAATTGACATAAAAAAAACATCAGGTTACAGTGCCGGCTAGCTTAGTTACAACGATTTATACTGCAACCTGATGCTAGTACTAAGTTCTGCATTTTAAGGTAAAATTGCATTATAGGATTTTCAGGAAATGTTATAGTATTTTAAGATGCAGTTTTGAAAGTTAATTAGGCCAAAAACTACAGCTAATAACTTTCATTAACGCAATCGATTCCTTTGACATCCTCAATCGGGATTATCTTCTGGGTTTTGGTATCGGCACGCCAGGCTTTGATAATTTGATCATAAGTTTCTACATCATCGCTACCGATGGATTTGACAATAGCAATGATTTCGTTATCATAAACTTCATTAAGCCTGCAGGTGGCGAAGGTTAAGAATTCATCCGGATTCAACTTAGGGATATTGAGCGTATCCAGAATTTTAAATTTCGATTTTGGATTCCCTGCTTCTTTGACCAATTCTTCTAAAATGATAAGGAAGTTTTTATCATTTCCATATTGGCCTATGGCGTATTTATAATTTCCGAGGCTGTCCTTCTCACTGATGATAGTACCGGCCTGATCTTCATAGTCTTTTAACTGTGGTATTTCTGAAATTTCCCTGAAAACTATACCTTTTAGTTCGTTTGGTTTTTCTGCCGAAATGGTATCGGCAGCAACGACTTCATCTATTGGTGTTTCTTGTTCTTCGGTGTTTTTACAGCTGAAAATAGTTAGTGCAATCAAAAGGGAAATGGTTAAGATTGGGAGTTTTCTCATGGTTTTTTGGCTTACAGTAAAGGTAATGAAATTAATAAATGAAAAAGCGCACCTCTCGATGCGCTTTGGTTATTTTATAAACGAAAAGTGTTATTCCACTGTTTCAAAAGGCTGCATGACGCCAGATCGATTACCTTCGGTATCGTTAAAAGCAACATACATTCCATGACCTGGAATTTCAACCGGTTCGCCAAGCACTTGACCACCGGCGTTTCTGATTTTGTTTATGGTCTCGTTGATATCTTCCACACCAATCACTACCGAAGGATGTTGTTGTTCCTTAGGAACATCATTTTTTGGATAAAATCCTCCATTGATAGCTCCAGGATTTTTAATCATTCCTTTTTCATCGATTTCAGTCGTGGTGACTAGCGTATAGTTTCCCATATCTTCACCAAGCAACTCAGTTTTCCAGCCAAAAGCATCGGCATAAAAATCGGCCATTCGTTTTCTGTCTTCTGCAGGCATTTCAAAATGCACTACTCCATTGTTATTTTTCATAATGATATTATTTAAGGTTTGTTTGTTTACAGTTTATTTTACATTCTCTTCCAGCTTATCCAGTGATTGTTCCCATCCGGCAATACATTCGGAATGCATGTCTTCCGGAATGCCTTCATGTACCAACGAGATATGGGTTCTGTCATCAACAGCCTCAAGTTCTACGGTAGCGATAAGTTCCAAAGGCCATTCTCCCGGCATTTTATAATAGGAAGCGGGCACTTTGTTTCCTTCGCTGTCGGCAAAACAATCGGTATACACTATTTTTCGATAGTCATTGATTTCAAGGAAACTACCGGTTGACCAAATTTTCTCACCGTTTTTTTTAGATTCCATGCAGGCTAAATATTTTCCGCCTATTTTAAAATCGATAGTGCATTCGGGGCAGAAGTAGTCATTTGGTCCCCACCATTTTTTAAAACTATCGGCTTCGGAAAAGGCTTTCCAAACATTTGCTAATGGTAGGTTTAAAGTTCTCTCGATAGAGATGGTTTTATTTTCTGTTGTGATCATAGCATTGTTATTTAGAAATTAATAAATGATAAAAATGAATATCAAATTTAACCCCTTCAATCCAAAAGTGTGTTACATAAATAGCGTAGTGTTTTATATAATTCGCATTAAAACATATTGATTATCAGTTAATTAACAAGTTTTAAGCTGTTAAAGCTCTTAAACGGAAAGAAATTGACCCACGACATTATTTATTTCATGTAAAAAATATTAATCCACCATAGATAAAAAGAATAATGATGCTCCAAATTGAAATGATATAGTTGTAATTTTGCATTCTTCAATTACTATTTATATTCATGAAAATATTATATACCTACATCAAGAAACACAAACTTCTTTTGTTTTTTGCTTTGTTCTTAGCCGCTATTAACCAATGTTTTTCCCTTTGCGATTCCATTATTATTGGTAAATTGTTAAACCAATGTGGTGTTGGCGTCGATAATTTTAACCACGATAAAGCTGCTTTTGTTAAGGCTGTTTTGGGTTGGTTGGCACTGTCTCTCGGCGCCGCAATGATGTCGCGCATCGCTAAGAACTTCCAGGATTACTTTACCAATATCATTATCCAGCGCACCGGTGCTAATATGTATACCGATGGAATCCAAAAAGCATTGCAGTTGCCTTATCAGGATTTTGAGGACCAACGCAGTGGCGAAACTTTGGGCAAACTCCAAAAGGTCAAAAACGACTGTGAAAAGTTCATCACGCTGTCGATTTCTATGGTGTTCCAAACGATTATCGGGATTATTTTTGTGGTGGTTTATGCCATTAACATTCATTGGCTCTTAGGACCAATCTTCTTGGCTACCGTTCCTGTTATTGCGTTTATCAGTTCGTTTTTGGGCAAAAAGATTAAAGTCGTTTCCCGTCAGATATTAGGCGAAACGACCGCATTGGCCGGTGCTACAACCGAATCTTTACGCAATATCGAATTGGTAAAAAGCCTTGGTCTTACCGAGCAGGAAGTAAATCGTTTGAACACAACAACCATCAAAATATTAGGCCTCGAATTAAAGAAAGTACGTTTCATCCGTTCGCTGAGTTTTATACAGGGAACAACGGTGCATTTTATGAGAACGACTTTGGTGTTTGCTTTGTATATGTTCATTTTTCAAGGGATTATCAAACCTGGTGATTTGATTACGCTGATGTTCTTCTCTTTCTTTTTGTTCAATCCGTTGCAGGAATTGGGGAATGTGATTGCCACTTATAACGAGACCAAAGCGTCTATGGACAATTTCAGTGATCTGATGAATGCCAAAAGCGAAGAAACGCCTTTGTTCCCAAAAACCATGGGTTCTATCACCAATTTGAAATTCTCGAATATTTCCTTCAGACACCAATCGGCTTCGACTTATGCCGTAAAAGACATTTCCTTTGAAGCCAAAGCAGGCGAGACTATTGCCTTTGTCGGACCATCTGGAAGTGGGAAAACCACTTTGGTTAAGATGTTGGTTGGGCTATACACACCCGAACAAGGGTCTATTTTCTATAATGACATCAATGCCAAAGATGTTGACCTTACCGAGTTGCGCCAACAGTTGGGCTTTGTGACCCAGGATGCGCAGTTGTTCTCGGGAACGATTAAAGACAACTTATTGTTTGTAAAACCATCGGCTACCGATGAAGAGTTGTATGATGTGTTGCAAAAAGCAGCCTGTCAGAACTTATTGGAACGCGCCGAAAATGGCATCAACACCACCATTGGCGAAGGCGGTATCAAAGTATCGGGTGGTGAAAAACAGCGATTGTCTATTGCCCGTGCGTTATTGCGCAACCCAAGATTGTTGTTGTTTGATGAAGCCACTTCGGCTTTGGATTCGATTACCGAAGAAGAGATTACCAAAACCATCCGCAGCATTTCTTCCAAACAAGACCAGATTACCGTACTGATTGCGCACCGCCTATCCACGATTATGCATGCCGACAAGATATTTGTATTGGAACAAGGCAAGATTATTGAGCAAGGCAAACACCTTGATTTAATTGAGGACAAAGGTTTGTACTACGCGATGTGGAGACAACAAATAGGGGAAAGAGCGCACCATCAGGAAGGAGTGGTTTAATTTTTCTTCGTTCATTTTAGCTACGCTCTGTTCGGCTTTCAGCCTCGGGTCTTTGCTTGTCCAAAGAAAACATTTGAAATTAAAAGGAGGACTGCCAATGGCAGTCAGGTATAAACTAAAACCGAATGTCCACCGGACATTCTCCTCTTAATATCAAATTTAACGAATTTTTAAATCTACACTGCGTAAAAGGAACTATACGAGAACTTCAGCAGTGATATAAGCCGCCCTCATAGCATTAGCGTTAAAAAACAACGAAGCTTTGAATGGCAGCGTTGCACGAGTTGAGCGAAGCGAACGGCTTGGGACGCGGAATGAAAAGCGAGGTAGTTTTTAAGCTAAGACTATGCAGGCTTGATTTTTTGGTTCGTTTTGCATCAAGGCAAAATGAACACATAAGAAATGAACATTTTAACAGCTTCAAACTGTTGATAACTAATTTTCTGCCTCCGACCATTGACCTCGAATACTTTTTATTTTTATTTCAAAGTAAACGTAAAAATTTATGAAGCCAAAAAATTTACTCCTTGTTGCCTTATTGGTATTTGCAGCGAACACTTTCGCCCAGTCAACCAAAATTGAAGCCAAAGACGGTATTCACTACCTCACTACCGATATTGATTATCCGATAGCCGGAACGTATTTGTTTAAAGGCGCAGAACCAACGGTGGAATTAAACGAAAACGGTACCGGTTTTTACCAACTCCACGAACAGCCTAAAAGAGCCGTCATTTGGGGTATAGAAAGCGACGAAGCCGGCGCACCTAAGTTTAAGAAAGGATTTGACAGTACGGCTTATACGCTTTGGTACCAATATGTAAACCCGGAAACAGAAGAAGACATGCACTGGAAAATGGTGCCGTTTACCATTCATTTCAATACCCTGAAAATGTTTATACAAGGGGAACGCAGTAAGGATTTCCCGGAGAGTGCTGCGGTTACGAGTAAGTAGTGATTCGTTTTGTTTAATCTTTGTCATGCTGACGAAGGAAGCATCACATTCTAATTATTTATCAGGATTATGCTGAAAATAATTGACTGTCCATTAGCCACACGAAAGGATTCGTGCGGTAGCGGGGGGCTAAACCACTATTAGCAGCTGTTATCCTTCAAGTTTTACCTCTATTTGATTAAACTCTAACTTCACAACCAATGGATGTGGCTTAACTTCAAATGCTTTTACGTGAGGATATTTGTTTTTTAAGATAAACATTAGTAGGTTGAATACATTACGATTTCTACTTCTCATACGATAATCAATGTATATTTCTTGTAAAGCATTTTTGTCGAATTTAAATTTTCTCTGAAACGAATTTGCACTAAAGGATAAATACCGAAATTCATTTTCATAATTCCAGTCATATTGTTTCCAACTATATTCAAATACGGTCGTTAAATGTGCATGGATTGCAGATTTTAAATCTTCACTAATCTGTGCATCCATAATCTGCTTTTTGGCTTCTCTTAAAGAGTTATTTGCAGGTTCATATTTTTTAAGATATGATACGTGGGTTTTAACGGGTAAATCTTCATTTATTTTTATGAGATTATTATCAAATCTTAAACAAAATCCGTGATAATTATTTGTGTAATGTCCCCATAATATAGGACTTTCATTCGTTAAACTAAAAGAACAAATTCCAATATTTTCTCTATGTTCAATAATTTTCTCTTTATTACTGGCAGCGTTTATAATTTGTTTTTCCCTATTATTTAGGCATTCAAATGGATCATTTAGCTTTTTTGGTTCAGAAAAATAGAAGTAACCTTCTAATAATGAATTTATACTGTTTTGGGAATCGTTGTAGTATTTGAAAATATGTTCAGGTTGTTCTAGCTTTTCTTCGTGTATATACATTTTGTAGTAGGATTGGCCGAATTCTTCCAAACTGAAACCATGCTCGTACAAGTAATTTTCCATATCCCATTTCACAACTAAAGTCAAAACTTTTCTATTTCTTTCGTTCATAGTTTATGGAGTCTAAAGAATAATTGCTATTAACGTTCCGCGGCTTGCAGCCGTGGCGGCGTTTTTAATGTTTAGTTGTAAAGATATGTAAATTTCTGGTTGAGTATTTTCCGGCTAGGAAAATCTAAACCAGCCATAGCTGCAATCCGCTGTTATGGGCTGGTTTTTTTAAAGATAACTATTAATGTCGGCTCTTATTTTTTCAATAAGGTCTTCATAAATTTTAGCTAATTCTGAGTAGTTATTTTTAAATTTTATAACATAATCTTTTAACTGAGCATCAAACTCTTCATAAGATAGTCCAAGTGATCCTAAACCATTTATTTTGCCAAGAATTTCAAAATTCTCTTGATTAATTTTCAGAGTTCTATTTTCTATTAAGTTGTAGAAAATATTAATATGATGATGTTCAAAATGAGGAAAGGTTTTTAACTTATTTGATAATTCCTGTATTTCCGCATCAATATTTCTATTTATTTGTTCATACTCTGCTTTACCAGTTGCCAACATATCTAACTGATTTCTCAGTAGATTGATAAAATTCAAATACTCAAGATAAAATTCCGAAGCCTTTTTTGCAGCATTAATCTTTTCTTTCCAAAGGAAAATCTTTAATTCTCTCTTTTGTTTGTAATTGTCTACGATTACTTGGTAAAAACTGTTGCAACCCCAGCCAATGGAAGAAAATATTGCAGCAATGATTGCAAGACTTATTGTTGGATATTCATTTACCAATTTGGATATTTCTGTAAGCATTAATTTTCTTTTTTAGCATTGTGTTAAACTTGCCCATAACGTGCCGCGGCTTGTAACTGCTGCGATGATTTATGACTGATGATTCCAAATATAAAACTCCTTTTTGAATTTTCAGAGAAAATTAGTTATAAACCCGAACCGCACAACTGTTACAAACTGCTGTTAGTGGCTGACTTATTCAATGATATCTATTTGAATTCCGGTTATTTTTGAAATTGGCTTGTATGGAAACCAGTTAATATTTAATTTAAGTTTTCCACCAGACCCAATAGTTTTTATAATACATGGAGTTCCATTTTTACCTTGTGCTTCCCAAAGTAAATTCATAAGTTCTTGTGCCTCATCCTTGTAATGTCTATAAGAAAGCTCATTAATATTTTTATTTATTTCTTCTAATAAAGTAAACTTATCGTCAATAAGCGGAATTATATCAAATTCTTCTGTTTTATTTATTAATTCTTGCTTTACGGTTATTCCCCATGAATTATAGTTAGACAATAGATTGCTTTTAATTAAAGTTAGTTTTAAAGAAGCGCCCGTTGTATTTGCGTTTGTAGATAATGAACCAGCTGGTAGACCACAATGTTGGGCATAATTTCTTAATTTATACAGAAATCTATATGAAAAGTTCTCGTCATAAGTTTTACTCGTTTCTTTTTTAAATAGCAAAAATTCTTCTGATTCTGAACCATATTCTCTTTTTATCCTTGTTTCACTATGGTCTAAATACGTCCTGATAGAAGAAAGGATGTTCAAGATCAATCTATTAATGTCTAAATAAAGATTTTCAAATTCTTTACTATTAGTACCATTATTCAGATTTTTAATTGTCTTTTCAATCTTTGTTTTAAAGTCAAAATAATTTAATTCAACAATCTTAAATAGTTTTTCATTGTTTTCTAACCTCTGTAATGAAGAGATATTTTTAGAATATTTTAAATATTCTTTCTCTGAAAGTTCCCTGACTTGCCAAATATCGGGTCGTGCAAAGGTCGAAAGAGAATATGTTATTGGTTCTGTTTTCACGGTTTACTAAAGCTTGCCACTAACTTTTACATAAGTATAACTAGCACTGTAGCCAATATACCAAAAAAATTTAAACCCCATATTAAGTATAGTCATTACATCGACCAACGAAAACAATTCCCGATTAAATGCTCAATTAACAGCCGTTTTCTCCCACCTTTGTTCACACTTTCTCCACAGTCTCTTCGCAAAATCACCCTCTTTTGCGAACAAAACCCGAACATCACCCGAACAACACCCGAAGAACCACCTCAAAAATGACGATTTGACTAGTCAGTAAACGTCAGTACTCGTCAGTACTCGTCATTACTAGTCAAGCGATTGTGGTTGAGAAAAGGAGCTTATAGTTTTGGGTTGGTTGTAAAAGCACTTTAAAAAGTTACTGCGTCGTATCAACGTCCTATTAACGTCCTATTAACGTCCTATAAGCGTGCAGTAAGGTGCAGTAATTAGTTATAAGTTAAAAGTTGGCTATCACAAGTATTAAATCTGCCTTCTGCAACTTAGCACCTCAGAACCTTAGCCTACAAAAACTTCACCTTCTCTTCCTCCATATCGAGATGATGGAGCAGTTTGCGGATGATGGCCTCATCGAGTTTGCTTTCTTTTTTGTTCTTTTCAATTAGCCATCGCCTTTGCTGGTCGAGGATGTTGATGTAGATGGTTCGGCATTCCTGAGACATGTCGGCATCTTCGGTTAGGATTTTGTGGTCTTCCCATTTGTTGGCGATGCGTTGCAGTATGGGTTGTTGCTCTAAATCTTCTCCATATTGGTCTTTTAACTGTTGTAACGCAAATTGCGCCAGTTCCCATCTCACTTGTTGGTAATGTTCCTGTTGGTTGGCTTCATGGTGCGGGTTGGTGACTTCTAACTTCCGTATGAAATAGGGCAGGGTTAGTCCTTGCACCACCAGTGTGAGCAGGATCACGACAAACGTGATAAAGAGAATCAGGTTCCTTTGCGGAAAAGGTGCCCCATTGAGGTAAACAGGTATAGACAACGCTGCAGCCAGTGACACTACACCACGCATCCCCGACCATCCTAAGATGAACGGTCCTTTTATGCCGGGATTGCGGTCGTCGGCAACCGTAATAAAATTACGCGCAATCATCGTTACGACAACAGCACCATAGGCGGCCAGTATTCTTCCGACAATTAAAACCAAAGTAATTAAAGCTCCATAGCCAATGGCCGAATAAAGACTTACGCCTTCGAGCCCGGCGGTAATAGTGGGCAGGGCAAGACCAATCATCGTAAAGACCAAGCCATTGAGGACAAAGACCAGGCTTTGCCACACATTAAAGCCTTTGATACGCGAGGCACTGGTGAGGAACGAATGCCGTTTGTGGGAAAGGAACAAACCGCCACTTACCACTGCCAACACACCCGAGCTGTGTACTTCCTCAGCCACGATATAAATGATATAGGGCGTTACCAGCGAAAGTACGATATCCATATTGGCATCTGTAGGCAGGTATTTGTGGAATTTCATAAAGATAAAACCAATCAGCAGCCCGATACCTACACCGCCAATCACCATCCAGGAGAAAGTCAGCGCCGCCTGAGACCAGATGAACTGTCCCGTGCCAATGGCAATCAGCGCAAAGCGGAAAATGATTAAGGAGGAAGCATCGTTGAGCAGGCTTTCGCCTTCTAAAATGGAAGATATGGTACGCGGTACTTTGACAAACTTTAAGATGGCACCGGCACTCACCGCATCGGGAGGTGAAACGATGCCGCCCAGCAGGAATCCTAAAGCCAGGGAGAAACCCGGTATAAAATAATTGGCCACTAAAGCCACAGACATGGCGGTTAAAAATACCACCACAAAGGCAAAACTCAGAATCACCCGGCGGTAGTGCCAAAGGTCTTTCCACGAAATGACCCAGGCCGCTTCATAGAGCAACGGCGGCAGGAAGATAAGAAATATCAAATCGGGGTCGATACTGAATAACGGGATGCCGGGGATAATGCTTATCAGTAATCCGGCGAGGATAAGCAGAATAGGGTAGGCTATTTTTATTTTATCCGCCAGCATGATGATCAGGACAATGGCGAAGATTAGGATTAAAAAGAATGGGAAGTGTTCTAACATATTTTGTGATAGTTAAAAGGTGATGGAGATAAAGATATGATTTTTTTCTGTTCATTTTCTTTGCTTGCCCAAAGAAAACGAACCAAAAGAAAGGGCACTTTTACGAAGGTGTTTCCAATAAATCGGAACCGATTTTAAAATCCTAAAATTGCTACAGGGATTCACAATTTCTTAACGGATTTTAAAATCTACACTGGCGTAAAAGAGACCTACTAAGAATGATTGTTTTAATTTAGAAACTCTGCCACTCAGTTACTCATCCTCCACCTTTATCTTCACTTCCACCACCTTCACGCCATGTTCATCTGCGGGTACTTTAGCATCGGTTTTTTCGGCGTAGGTGTGGGTGAATTCGGCACCAAAGAAAACAATCATTGAGGAATACGATGCCCAAAGCAGGATCAGAATAATTGAACCAGCGGCACCATAGCCCGAACCGGGATTGGCTTGCCCAAAGTATAATCCTAAGGCGAATTTGCCTGTTTCAAATAATAAGGCAGTAACAAAAGAACCGATCCAAACGTGTTTCCATTTGATTTGGGCATCAGGAAAGAGCTTGAACATTCCGGCAAACAATACCGATAGAATACCAAGAGAAACCATAAAGTTTAACACTTGTAATACTATGAGAAAGGCAGTAGAGAAATATTGGGTAATCCAATTACCAAATGCCGCAAGCCCGGCAGAAATGACCAAGGATATAATCAGGATAAAGGCAATGGCAATGATGATTCCGAAAGAGAAAAGTCGTGTTTTCAGATAACTGAGTATCCCTGATTTAGCCACAGTGGCTTGCACGTTCCAAATGTTGTTTAACGATTTTTGGAACTCTACAAAAACACCCGTAGCACCAACTAATATGGTAGTAATCCCAATAATAGTCGCCCAAACCGAGTTTCTGGATTGGGTAGCTTTTGCAATAATATCTTGAATTTGGAGTGCGGTGTCAGCACCCATCACAGCGGTAATCTGTCCGGAAATTTGACCATGTACAGCTTCTTCGCCAAAGAAATATCCGGCTAAAGTGATGATGACCACTAATAATCCGGGTAAGGCAAAAATGGCATAATAGGCAATGACCGCGCTTTCTTTAAACGGATCTCTTTCCCACCATCTGATGGCTGTTGTTTTTAGAATGGCAAAGAAATTTTTAATTTTAGGAGTCATTTCTTTCCGATTGCGTGAATGTTTTTATCCCTTTTTTTTGTTTAGGAATCCTTTTAACAAATTGCCAGCTATGACAGAAATACCGCCTGTATATTTGGAAACCAAATTGGCTACTGCAAATTCGGCCAAAGTGCCCAGCACTTTTCTAACGGGATTGTTTGAATCACCGGTAAGGAGTTTTTTAGACAACATTCCTGAGCCTATGCCAATGGCATTGCTCATCATATCGTCTTTGATATCGGGTGATTTGGTTAAATCGTGAAGCGCATTTTTGATAAGATTAATGGGCTTTAAGCTGTCATATGCGGCATGGAATTGTTCTTTGAGCAACTCCAATTCATGGGCTGCTTGTTGCTGGGTAGCAATGATTAATTCATCTAAAGCTTCGGTTTCACTAATTGTTTTCATACTATTTTTTCTTTCATCAATTGTTTGATAATCGAATCACTCACCGGATGTTTGATCCATTGGTAGCGAAACACATGAAGCAGTAAGGCAATAATCGCATAACCACCGCCTACGATCAAGAAACCATAGTAGATTTCGTTAAGTAATTTGCCTATCCAAAGAGATAAGCCAATGCTGATAATTATGATCGACAATACAACAGCCATAATTACAGCCAGTCGAGAAACGAGTGAGGATACAACATCGGCAGATTTGTCTATGGCGTTAAGCTTAAACAACTTTATCTTGGTTTTGCTGTAATCTTCAGCTCGCTCAAAAAGGGTTTCTATGGGCGTTGCATTGTCAGTCATAATGAATTTATTTATGATTTGTAAGTAGACATGACACTGTTAGCGTCCTTTTTTACTTCGTCATACTTAGCCTTTCCTGTTTCGGCTAATTCTTGTACATCTTGTTTGGCACTTTGGAATTTTTCCGATACTGTGTCAGCAAACTCTTTGTATTTTGACTTTAAACCATCAGCAAAGTCATTTCCTTTGTCCGCAATTTGTTTACGGGTTGTTGAACCTTTTTCAGGTGCAAATAACACTCCCAAGATTGCACCTACGGCAAGACCTGCCACTGCTCCTAATACTATTTTACCTGTACTCATAATTTTCTATATTTAATTGTTAATGTTTATTTTTTAATTCTAACTGCACTGACCTAACATATAGTAAATCACTATAAAAATTAGAATGGTGCTGATGATTCCGCCGCCTAATTTCCAGGCACCTAATCCTGCAAATAATGTTTTAAAGAAACCGTTCATCTTATTTTAATTTAGGTTAATATTATTTGTTTTTACCGACTTTGATAATTATGGCAACAACCGCAACGGCTACTGCTAAGACTATGAATATCCCGAAACCCATTCCTGCTTTAAATATGCCTTCAACCAGTTCACAAGAACTAAAGAAAAACGAAAGGCACAATACTGTTGCTACGGTACATAGGTGGCGGTATTTATTTTGATTTGTCTTCATGTTAATTAGCATTTATTACAGTTATGTAAATTTCAACATATTCTAGCCTAAACTGTTACAACAATTCTTAAAATACTTGTAAGATTTACATATTGAGGTGCACATTATCAGTTGAATATCTTTTGCAGAATTAATAGCTTACTACGCTTTCCGCTGAAAGTCTGCCGTGCAACTTATTTTATTGCTGAATGGGTGTTTTGATTTTTTACATAGATTCTAAAGCGGCTTCTACATTTACTGCACCGATGGCCACACTCGACAATTTTTCATCAGCTGCTTTTTCTTCTTGAAGCGTTGCGGCTAATAGGGCAACGACCCTAGTCAATTTCAACGTTTCACTAAACTGACGTAACGTGCCATAAGTTGCCATTTCGTAGTGCTCTACTTTTTGTGCGGCTGATATTATACCGGCATCACGCATCGGGCCTTCTTCGCAGGACTTCATTATATCACCTGCTTCTTCAATAAGACCTTGCATGGCTTTACAGGGTTTGGCTTCCGGTTTTTTGCCAATGAGTTCAAAGACTTCTCTTACTCGTTCTACATGTTTATGGGTATCTTCGAGATGTGAAGTTAAGGCCTCTATCAATTCAAAAGATGACGCATTTTCAATCATCGTTGGAATGGCTTTCGTCAGTGCTTTTTCGGCCCAATAAATATCTTTTAATTCATCTATAAACAATTCCAACAATTGTGATTGCTTCATAGGAGGATGGGTTTGTTTTTCTTTTGATATGTTTTTCATATATACTATCGTTTAAATTATAACTGATTTTTGATTTGAAAGTGAAAACCAAAACTATGGTTAAGCTTTGGTTAGATGATTTTCACTTCCTTACATTGTTTGAATCTGAATTTTAATGATCAGATTGTGTTACCTGACTTTTGCTTTTTGATCTGTGGTTTTTGCGTCAGAAGTTTTAGCAGTTGCTGCCTTATTTTTGTCTTCTGATTTGGCATGGTCACTGCCACTTTTTTTGGCATCTTGTCCCGATGAAGTTTTGTTTGAATCCGTGTTACTTTTTCCTTTTGAAGCACTATCATTTTTTTGATTGTGGCTGTCATTTTGATTTTTATTCATCTTAATTTACAGTTTATTTACAACTTATTTGTTGTCATGTAAAATTGAACATATTAGCAGTGAAAGGGTTATGAAATTCTTTTTTAAAATTATATTATTCACATATTGCGCCCTTAGAGCCAGTATTACCTGGAAAAAGGCCAATAGTTTTTGTACAATCAGGGCTTTCAATCAAACTAAAACCAACCTAAATATTTTAGTAAAAAAGGAATAGAGATAAGGGATAAGTTTAGATAAGGTATAAAAAAAGCACCAAAAGGTGCGTTTTTTATGATTTGGTTATAAGAGGTCAGATACTTATTGTAGGTAATAATATATCATAAAAACACACAAGTATAGAGCATTTCTGTATTGGTTATTGTAATTTTTCCTGAGGTTTGGGCTGTTTCAATTTCGGTCGCTGAATGAAATTGATAAGGAACGTAACCGGTATTGAACTCAATGATATGCAGCATACTATACTGGGTCAGCTCATGATCGAAAATATTATCCAATACCAATCTAAACTGATTGGGCGGTGATGGTAGCGTGTAGAAGACTTTGGCTATAGGTACTCCGCTGGATAAAATTAAAGGATAATCTGCTTTTGGAACCCTCGCCACATGGACCCTAATGAGATCTTCGCGATAGAAAATCGTTTGAGTTCCCTGAATGCTGGGGATTGTTTGAACTAATAAAAGTCGTTGTGCATCATTCTGCGCATTTTGCTGTGCAGTAGTATCGTATCCGGTTTCGGAATCACTACACGAAACCCCAACCAAAACCGCGACAAACGCGATAGTAATGGATAAAGTTTTCATTGCTAATAATATTTAAAATGAACCTTAAATTTAATCAATTTAAAAAGGCGGCGCAGTTCATAACTATTTCTTTTTTAGGTAAATAGATTGATTTTTGCTTTTTTATAGGTAATTGGTTATGGATATTTTGTTTTAGAAGAACACTTGTGAGAAAAAGATGTTTTTTTAAGCGTAAAAAGGGATAAGTTTCATTCTCGTTGATAGACAATGAACTTATCCCTAATCCCTTATTCTTATCCTTTATTCATTCGCCTGATTGCGGAACACCAGTTGTCTGTCAAAACTATCGAGCAGGATGATACTATCTGTCGTGATTTTACCGGCTAATATTTCCTTAGACAATTGGTTCAATACTTCGCGTTGTATCACACGTTTTACCGGACGGGCACCAAATTGTGGATCATATCCTTTTTCAGCCAGATAATCAATGGCTTCCGGTGTGGCATCCATGGTGATGTTTTGTTGAGCGAGCATTCGGGTTACGCTTTGTAACTGCAGACCAACAATTTGTTTGATATTGGCTGAGGTCAATGGAGTAAACATTACAATTTCATCGATACGGTTGATGAACTCAGGGCGAACGGTTTGTTTCAATAGCCCTAAGACTTCGGTTTTAGCTGCTTCAGTTGCGGCTTCAATGCCACCTTTTAAGTTTTCAAACTTCTCCTGTATGATATGGCTTCCCATATTAGAAGTCATAATGATAATTGTGTTTTTAAAGTCGGCCAAGCGTCCTTTGTTATCCGTTAGTCGGCCTTCGTCCAATACTTGTAACAGGATGTTAAACGTATCAGGATGGGCTTTTTCAATTTCATCCAACAAGATTACCGAATAGGGTTTTCTGCGAACAGCCTCAGTCAATTGACCGCCTTCATCATAACCCACATATCCCGGAGGCGCACCAACCAATCGGCTCACGCTGTGTCTTTCCTGATATTCACTCATGTCGATACGTGTCATCGCATTTTCATCATCGAATAAATATTCGGCCAAGGCTTTTGCCAATTCGGTTTTACCCACGCCGGTGGTTCCCAGGAACAGGAAAGTACCAATCGGTTTTTTCATGTCCTGTAAACCTGCACGGCTGCGGCGAACGGCATCACTCACAGCTTCAATGGCTTCTTCCTGGCCTACAACCCTGTGGTGCAGTTCTTCTTCAAGACGCAATAGCTTTTCCCTTTCGCCCTGAAGCATTTTGGTTACCGGAATGCCGGTCCATTTGGCTACTACTTCGGCGATGTCTTCGCGGGTGACTTCTTCCTTAATCAAAGAAGTTCCCGATTGATTTTCGACCAATTGAGTTTGCAAGGCATCCAGTTTTTCCTGAGCTTCCTTAATTTTTCCATAACGGATTTCGGCCACCTTACCGTAATCACCATCGCGCTCGGCACGTTCGGCTTCAAGTTTGAAATCTTCGATTTCCTGTTTTACACTTTGTATGTTATCCACCACATCTTTCTCCGATTTCCATTTGGTAAAGATTTCGTTGCGCTCTTCTTTTAAGTTGGCCAAATCCAATCCCAATCCTTTGAGTTTGGTTTCGTCATTCTCTCTCTTAATCGCCTCAATTTCGATTTCCAACTGCATAATCTTTCTGTCCAATACATCGAGATCTTCGGGTTTGGAATTGATTTCCATGCGCAGTTTAGAGGCCGATTCGTCCATTAAGTCGATGGCTTTATCCGGGAGGAAACGGTTGGTGATATAACGTTGGGATAATTCCACAGCCGCAATGATTGCATCGTCTTTGATGCGCACTTTGTGGTGTGTTTCATATTTCTCCTTGATACCGCGCAGGATGGAAATCGCACTTTCGGTATCAGGTTCATCGACCAATACCTTTTGGAAACGACGTTCCAGAGCTTTGTCTTTTTCGAAATATTTTTGGTATTCATCCAAAGTCGTGGCACCAATCGCTCTTAATTCTCCACGTGCCAAAGCAGGCTTTAAAATATTAGCAGCGTCCATTGCACCTTCGCCACCGCCGGCACCAACTAAAGTGTGGATTTCGTCAATAAACAGTACGATATCGCCTTCGGCTGAGGTTACTTCTTTCACCACCGATTTCAAACGCTCTTCAAATTCTCCTTTGTATTTCGCACCGGCAATCAGCGCACCCATATCGAGTGAATACACGATTTTATCTTTTAGGTTTTCCGGCACGTCACCGTCAACGATTCGATGGGCTAAACCTTCGGCTATCGCGGTTTTACCTACGCCGGGTTCACCCACGAGCATCGGGTTGTTCTTGGTACGACGTGTTAGGATTTGCAATACACGGCGGATTTCTTCATCACGACCGATTACCGGATCGAGTTTGCCGTCTTTGGCCAATTCGTTGAGGTTTTTGGCGTATTTGTTTAAGGCGTTATAAGTTTCTTCAGCTGAGGCAGAAGTCACGCGTTCGCCTTTTCGGATTTCGGCTATCGCGGCTTCCAATGCTTTTTCGGTTACGCCCTGGTCTTTCAGGATTTGGGCCACTTTGCTTTTTGATTTAAAGATAGCCAACAGTAAATGCTCAATGGAAACATATTCATCGTTCATCTTTTTGGCAATGATATTGGCTTCGTTTAAAGCCGTATTGGCTTCACGCGAAAGCATGATGTTGCCACCCGAAACTTTCGGAAAGCTTTGTAAAGTGCTGTCAAGTATTTTCTTGAATAAGTCAACATTCACGTTGAGCTTTTTCAATATAAACGGCGTCACATTCTCATCGACTTCGAGTATGCCTTTAACGAGATGCTCGTTTTCGATTTGCTGGTGACCGAAGCTTTGGGCAATCACTTGTGCCTGCTGAATCGCTTCTTGTGATTTGATTGTTAAATTGTTTATGTTCATAATTTTTTATCTCCTTTGTTTGTTGTGTTTTGTAGTTTATTTTTATGAATAGCAAGCTAAAGCTTGCATACCTGAGGCCCACTGGGCTTCCTCCTCTTAATATCAAATTTGTGATTTGATGGTTAAATTATTGATATTCATATGCTATATTTCTTTTTGTGTGTTGTATAAAAGTTAAAGTAAATTCATTTCCAGTATAAATTTTTTAGCTTTGAAAAGTAGTCGACAATTTATATTCCAAAACACATAACGAGACAAAATGACTGATTATTACTATTTTGCTTAGATTTTTTTGAGACAAAATGTCGGATTTAATGACGAAATGAGGAATGCTTTATACTATTTTGTCGGATATTCCGTTAGTAGTAAAAACGACTCTATTGAAAACAATTGCGACAGTATTGGTTTTATTGCTTTTTGTTTCCTGCAAAGAAGAAAAGCTGGCGGAAATAAACGTTCCTAACTATGCTGAATTAACCAATTCGGATGTAAAACTAAGCATGCCAAAAGAAGGTAGCTGGCTGAAGCAACACGAAGAAAAAGGACAGACGTTTGAGCAATATATTGCCGAGGATCCGGTTAAGATATCTGAAAAGAGAAATACCATCTATTTGCAACCAATTGGGGAATTTACACCCGATGAGAAAAAAATGGTTGATTTTACAGCCGAATATGTTGGGTATTTTTTTGGTTTGCGCACGGTTTTATTAGAGCCTGTATCGGCTGATATGATTCCCAAAGAAAAGAAAAGAATTCACTTTGATGCTGAACAATTTGACGCAAGCTATATTATTTATGACGTTCTGCCGGACGAAATTCCGAGTGATGGCATTGTAATCAGGGGTTTAACAGCCACCGATTTATATCCGAAACCGGATTGGAATTATGTTTTCGGTTTGGCCAGTTATTCAAAAGGTTCTGCGGTCACTTCGATGTTTAGATTTAAGGATAGCGTTGTGGAGGAAAATTATTCCTTATGCCTGAGCAGGCTTATCAAAACATCGACTCATGAAATAACCCATATGTTTACAGTGGCACACTGTATTAATGGGGTTTGTTTGATGAACGGTTCGAACCATATTGCAGAATTAGATGAATCTCCTAATGCATTATGTTCAGTTTGCCTGGCCAAATTGAGTTGGAATCTGGAGTTTGATAATATAAAACGAATGGAAAAAATGATTGCTTTTTGCAAGCAGCACAAATTGGATTCGGATGCCGATGTTTTGCAAAAGCAGTATGATATCCTGAAAAATAAAAACTAAAACAACACAACTAAAAACTAATGCTATGAACCTATTTAAAAGTATTTTCGGATCTGCCGATACTGAAAGCTCCAAAATAGATTGGAGGCCGTTGACCGACATCGGTCAGTTGAATGAAATAATCAACGAATCGACACAAAAACCTGTGGCTATTTTCAAGCACAGCACGCGTTGTGGCGTAAGCCGTATGTCGCTCAAAGAGTTTGAAAGCGAATTTGATCTGCACGATTTTGTGACGCCTTATTTTGTTGATTTACTCGAAAACCGACATGTTTCGGATGCAATAGAAAAGAAGTTTGGAATTGAACACCAATCACCGCAATTGATCTTAATCAAAAACGGGGAGCCTATTTATGATGCGTCGCATGGTGATATTTACGCCGATGATTTGAAGCGATATTTATAAAAAAAAGCCGAAGCATTGCTTCGGCTTTTTTTTATCTCCTGAATTTATTCTTGGTAATAATATCTTTGAGCTTGTTCTTTAAATCGTTTCCGGTATCGAAAACCATTTGTTCATTGCTTGGAAACGGAACAGCCCGGCGGTCGAAGTATTGGTAATAATCTTGTTCACAAGCACGTTTGTCACCACGGTATTTGGCATACATATAATTGAAAGTAAACTCGCTGGCCAATGGAAACGTTTGCAATAACTGATTGTTTCTGAAATCGATGTAATCTACTTTAGCCGTTACCTGACAGGCTTTGAATTGAGAAAACTCATTTATTTTGGCACGAACGGTCCTCATGTCATCCACTTTTATCGGTCGGCCCAAACTGTCTTTAACGACATTTCCGTTGGCGTCCAAAAGGTTTTTAAGTCCAACCTTAATCAGTTTCTCTTTTTGGATTTCCTTTTCCTTGATTTGTTCAGGGGAAATTTTAATGTCGCGGAAATTCACCACTAAACCATAATCATAATCAATTCCTTTTTGGCGGTTGCTGTGGTAGACGGTCCATTTGTCATTTAATCCCAAAGTACTGAAGTCAAGCAAATCGTTTTCCAAACGTTGCGGAATCACCATATTGGTCTCATTTTTGGTATAAACGCTCACAAAATCGGTGCCTTTGAATTGGGCATCCTGAATGAGCTTGTCGGTGTCTTTGAATCCCGGACTTAAAGCTTGCAAATACATCAAGTCGTCATAAGCACGGCGAACCACCATTTTATCTTTATTGGCCAAAAGCGCTTTGGAGTTGTTGTATAGATATTTGGCTAAAGCATTTTTACTGCTTACAATCTGATCGGTATAATCATCAAAAGGGAATTTGGCATCGCGTCCTTCTTTTAATAATTTTAAAGGTAATAAAGGTCTGATGCTTTCCTGACGGTTATTAAGCTGCACATAGGTTTCATAAATCTTCTCTAAGTTTTGCGGATTGGCATCTTTAAACCAAGTATCGATGTTGCGTAAATCACGCTCTTTGGCTTTGGCGAATGCTTCTTCGAGCATATAAACATAATCTTGTTTGCCTTTGGCATTTTTGTTGCCCTGCAAGCCACCCACTGCATTTTGAATGGCGGCATCATAATCGCCGGAAGTCAGTAATTCACGGGTTTGTTTAACACCGCATGCAGAAACGATAAGTAGTAGGAAAAGTAGAGAAGTAATTTTTTTCATTGTATAGATTTTGAACAAATATAAGAGAAATCACTTTGTTTTGAAACAGATTTTAAGACCCGGGAAAGAATTTACGGAATAGGTTTGATTTTGAGGTATTGCCATTGGTCATTCAGACTTCCATCGGGTTTCCAATAATGGCTTGTTGCGACAACCGGAAGATAAAATGAGCCGTCCGTACTCCAAAACATATCGGTAATTTCCCCGGCCGGCATCCAATATTTGAAACCGGTATTCATTTTTTGAACTATCTTTTTGTTGTCGATTACAAAGAAATCCATATCTGCCGTATTTTCATAAACGTTCGCTCCTAAGCAAATAATCTTTTTTTTATCTGATGAAACATTAGGAAAGTCTACGAAGGTTGTAGTTATCTCACAACTTGTTTTGTCGATTAGTTTAAAGTCATAATCTTCCCAATACATACCATAAACTACATAAGCATTAAGCCAATTGATTTGCCCAATATATTCATAAACACGATTGGTTTCTTCCTCTGAGGGAAGATCTGTAAAGGTGACAGTCTTCTTTTGACAAGGCAATGTGATAATGCCTTTACTCTTTTTATGGGCTAAAGTATCCGCTTTGAGAAGAGAAACCGCCTTTTTCTTTTTTGTGTTATAAAGCTTTTGGTCAATCAATTCAAAGCTGAAATACTTCGTTAACGATTCATCCTCATGGTAATAAGTGGTGCTGTCGTTTTCAGTGAGATAAGCAATGATAGTCAAATCCGACTGATCCAATATCTTTTTGGTTGTTCTAAGGCTATCGTTTTGTGCCTTTAGACCAAAGCTTAAAGACAGAACGAATAGGACTAAATAGGCTTTTGAGTTCATCTTATAATTTATTCCAAAAAAGTTCTCAAATCCTCATAAGTCTTAATCTTAGTCGAAACTTTTTCTTTGCCTAAAACACTTTCAATCTGTGTCGGAATCGGTAATTTCAAGTCCAGTAAAGGTTCAACGACATCTAAGAATTTAATGGGATGCGCCGTTTCAAGAAATACGCCGATGCTATCAGGTTGTTTTTCCATTTCCTTTTTGAGTCCCAAATAACCCACGGCACCATGTGGTTCGGCTATGTATTGTGTTCTGTTGTAAATGTCTTTGATGGCGATTTCGGTTTCAGTATCTGTGAATGAATAAGATGAGAAGTCTTTCTCAAATTCGTTTAAGTCATAATGATACAATTCCTGAATGCGAATAAAATTAGACGGGTTTCCCACATCCATCGCATTAGAAATCGTGGCAATGGAAGGTTTTGGTTCGTAGTTTCCTTTTTCTAAAAATCTTGGAACGGTATCATTAGCATTGGTGGATGCAACGAAATGGGCGATAGGTAAGCCCAATCTTTTGGCCATAATTCCGGCACAAATATTTCCAAAGTTACCACTCGGGCAGGAAAGGATAAGTGGTTTGTCGTATTTTTTTAATTGTCGGTACGCAAAGAAAATATAAAACATCTGTGGCAGCCAACGGGCGATGTTAATCGAATTGGCAGAAGTCAGGTTCTTGTGGTTTAAAGTATGATCCAGAAAGGCTTTTTTGACCATATCCTGGCAATCATCAAAAACACCGTCAACTTCCAATGCTTTTATGTTTTTTCCCAACGTAGTTAATTGACGCTCTTGTATTTCACTTACTTTACCTGAAGGATAGAGTATGATTACTTCAACGCCTTTTACGTCTAAAAAACCACTAGCAACAGCTCCGCCGGTATCACCGGAAGTCGCAACCAAAACGGTTACTTTTTTGTCATCATTGCGGTTGAAATAACCCAGGCATCTCGACATGAATCGGGCGCCGACATCTTTAAATGCCATAGTTGGTCCGTGGAATAATTCCAATGAAAAGACATCATTCTCTACCGGCACACAGGGAAAGTCAAAGCAAAGCGTTTCGGCTATGATGCGTTTGAGTTCGGCTTCAGGGATTTCATCGCCTACGAATTGTCTGATGGCTTCAAAAGCGATTTCTTCGTGGCCGAGGTTTTCTATGTTCTGAAAGAAAGAATAGGGAAGCGGTGTGATGCTCTCAGGAAAGTACAAACCTCTGTCGGGCGCTAACCCAAGCACTACAGCTTCTTCAAAGCTGACTCTCGGTGAATTTTTATTTAAACTAAAGTATTTCATTTTATATGGTTTTTACACCTTCGTCATTCACTTTTGAAAGATGAATGTCAAAAGGAATTCCGGTTTCAAGATAGCTGTTGCTCATGGCAAAAGCTACTTTTTCGGCAATTGCTTGTCCTTTGCACAAAGCAAAAATGGATGGTCCGGCGCCGGAAATTCCCGCACCGAGCGCACCACTTTGCAAGGCAGCATTTTTAACTTCTTCAAAATTAGGGATTAATTGTTTGCGCGCCGGTTCAATAATCACATCCTGTAACGACCGACCGATGAGTGCATAATCTTGGGTGTATAATCCGGCAATCAATCCACCAAGATTTCCCCATTGTGTTATCGCGTCTTTTAAAGCCACCGTAGGAGAAAGCACTGCTCTCGCATCCGAAGTTTTGACTTCAATCTGCGGATGCAGGACTACGGCGTAAATTTCACTCGGACTTTCAATTTTAATCACATCTAACGGATTGTAACCACGGACCAGAGTGAATCCGCCCAGAACGCAAGGCGCGACATTATCGGCATGTTCGGAACCACTGGCTAAAGCTTCACCTTTCATGGCAAAATCAACCAACTCGTGGCGTGTAAAAGGTTTGCCCAACAATTCATTGATGCCAAAAACTGCTCCGGCCGCACTGGCAGATGAGCTACCAATACCACTGCCGGCTTTTATTTTTTTATGGATTTCGATTTCGAAACCGCAATCCGGATTGGCAGCATTGACAATGGCTAAAGCGGCCACACCGGCAACATTTCTCTCAGTTTCCAAAGGCAAATCGGCTCCGGTAATTTTGGTGATTCTGATCCCTTTTTCTACAGTCTTTCTAATGATCATTTCGTCGCCAACGCCTTCAAGGCATAGCCCTAAGACGTCAAATCCACAATTGAGATTGGCGATGGTAGCCGGGCAGAATATTTTTATTTCGTTTTCCATGATTTATACATTTCCAATTCGAATCACATCGGCAAAAATCCCTGAAGCGGTTACGGCAGCTCCGGCACCGGCGCCTTTGATTAACAATGGCTGGTCAATATAACGATCGGTGTAAAACTGTACGATATTGTCCTTTCCTTCCAAATTGTAAAACGGACTGTCAGAAGGAATGAACTGCAAGCCTACGCTGGCTTTGCCGTTTTCAAAAGAAGCCACAAATTTCAATCGGCTGTCTTTGGCTTTGGCTTCCGCCAAAAGATTATCAAAATGACTGGCATGCTTTGTTAACGATTTAAAAAAATCATCGTTGTTGGTTGTGTCCATACATTCTTTTGGTAAGAACGAATTGTTGACAATGTCTTCCATTTCCATTTCGTAACCGCTTTCGCGGATGAGGATTAATATTTTTCTGGCAACATCAACACCACTTAAATCAATTTTTGGGTCAGGTTCTGTAAAGCCTTGAACGCCTGCCTCTTTTACTACATCATGGAAGTTGTAAGTATCGCTGAAATTATTAAAAATAAAGTTCAAACTTCCTGATAAAACCGCATTGATTCTATTCACTTTATCACCCGAAGCAATCAGGTGTTTTAGGGTATCAATGATCGGTAAACCGGCACCAACATTGGTTTCGAACAGGAATGGTGCGTTGTATTTTCGCGACAGGTTTTTGAGGTTTTTGTAGTTGTTGTATTCTGAAGAACAGGCAATTTTGTTGCAGGTAACCACCGCAATATTCTGACTCAGGAATTGGTCATAAATGCCGGCAATATCATAATTAGCGGTAATGTCCACAAAGATGCTGTTGCGCAGGTTCAAATCTTTGACGCGTTGGATAAACGCTTTTGGATTCGCTTTTTCTCCGTTATCTAAAGTCTCTTTCCAGTCTTTCAGGTTGATGCCTTCTTCATCAAAAACCATTTTTCGGGAATTCGATAAGGCAATCACACGCACATTGATTTTGAGGTTTTCCTTTAGGAATTTCTTTTGCTGGCTAATCTGGTCAATGAACTTTTCGCCCACATTACCCACGCCCATAACAAACAGATTCAACTGTTTGGTATTGTCTTCAAAGAAACGTTCGTGCAAGGTATTCAGTGCTTTTTTGACATCTTTCTCATTAATCACAACTGAGATGTTTCTTTCGGATGCACCTTGCGCAATGGCTCTGATATTGACATTGTTTTTGCCTAAAGTGCTGAACATTTTTCCGCTGATACCTTGGTGGTTTTTCATACTTTCGCCAACCAATGCCACGATGCACAATTCTTTCTCTACAATCGTCGGATCAACTTTGCCTTGCGCAATTTCCAATTCAAAGGCTTTGTCAATGGCTGATTTTGCCTTATTGGCATCGGTATCAAGAATGCCCACACAGATGGAATGTTCCGATGATGCCTGTGTAATGAAAATTACATTGATGTTTTCGTTAGACAATACTTCGAATAAACGTTTGGACGAACCGGCAACACCAACCATTCCTGAACCTTCTAAGGTCAGCAAGGCAATGTTGTCGATATGTGTAATTCCTTTGATAGGATTATTTGAAGCTTCCGGATTATTGGAAATTAAGGTTCCGTAAGCTTCAGGTTCAAAAGTATTTTTGATAAAAATAGGAATGCTGTCTCTCAGTACTGGCTGAATCGTTGGCGGATATAACACTTTGGCACCAAAATGCGACAGTTCCATTGCTTCCTGATAGGAAATGGTTTCTATCGGTTGGGCTTGCTTTACGCTTTTCGGATTGGCCGTAAACATACCGTTGACATCTGTCCAGATTTCCAACACATCAGCTTTAACGGCTGCAGCTATTATGGCTGCCGTATAATCGGAACCACCGCGACCCAAAGTAGTGGTGTTTCCGTCTAAAGATGAAGCGATAAAACCTGGGAACAATGTTACCTGATGATTGTTGTTTTTAAAATAATCAGCAATGAGTTTGTTGGTAATTTCAAAATCAACAGCAGCTTTTCCGAAATTGGAGTTGGTTTTGATGACTTCGCGGCTGTCTTTGAATGCCGAATTACTAACTTTTTGTTTCAGTGCTACGGCAATAATCTGAGAAGACAACAATTCGCCAAATCCAGCGACGATATCAGCCGTTCTGCTCGACAATTCGCCCAAAAGATAGCAACCGTCCAATAAAGTCTTTAAATGGTTGATATTGCTGTTTATGGTGTCGATAATCTCGCTTTGTTCGCTTAGCGAAATCAATTCGTCTATGGCATCTTTGTGTTTTCTTTCGATTTGACTAATAATATCTTTATAGCCTTTGTCTTTGGCACCGGCAGTTTTTCCGGCCAAAATCAATAAATCGGTTACACCGCTAAAGGCAGAAACGACTACGGCGAGTTGGTTGTCCTTACTTTTATTGGCTACAATAGCTATGGTTTTCGAAATATTTTCAGCATTGGCTACCGAAGTACCGCCAAATTTTAATACTATCATGACTTTTTAGTTATGAGTTATGAATGATGAGTTATGAGTGATTTGCTTTCTTGCGAAAGGACATGTCAAGTGGATTATATGTGAAAATTATACCCCAAACGGGGTTGTAGTTGTTGATGTTGTTGATGTTGTTGTAGCCAAAGTGGCAACCAAAGTATTGGTTGTAGAAGAGAATTGGTATTTGGCTAATTGTGACATCATGTTTTTCAAATGTATAACTTTTTGAGAATTAAAAAAGGTTTCCTTAAATTTTTAAGAATATCGCAATAAATCTTTACAACTGATAGGTTTTTATTTATATCAATATTCTAAAGCTGATTTTTTTAATAAATTCTCAAAAAATACTCGGCTAATTTGTTGCTTTTTAACAATCGTTTACGGAATTTTGGGCTTTTAATCCTGACTAAAAATGGAGCATTCGCATTACATCAGTACGGAAGTATTGAGCTTAGAGACTTTACAAGAGATCATTTCAGAGCATAAAACTTTAGCACTTTCTGAAGAAGCACAGTTGAACATTCAACAATGCCGCGATTATCTGGACCAAAAAATGGCCGCTAATGAAACCCCAATTTACGGCATCAACACTGGTTTTGGTTCGTTGTGTAATGTAAAAATATCGAATGAGAATTTATCTCAGCTTCAGGAAAACCTAGTAAAATCGCATGCCTGCGGCACGGGAGAAGAAGTGCCGCTGGAAATTGTAAAACTGATGTTGTTGCTCAAAATCCAATCGTTGAGCTACGGAAATTCGGGTGTGCAATTGCAAACGGTAGAGCGTTTGGTTGATTTTTATAACAATGATATTTTGCCGGTAATTTATACCCAAGGTTCATTGGGTGCGAGTGGCGATTTGGCTCCATTGGCACATTTATCTTTACCATTGTTAGGCGAAGGCGAAGTGTATTATGAAGGATTCCGTCAACCGGCGAAGAAAGTATTGGAGAAAATGGGTTGGCAACCAATCGTGTTGCAGTCTAAAGAAGGTTTGGCCTTATTGAACGGAACCCAATTCATGAGCGCTTACGGCAGTCATATTTTGTTGAAAGCGATGAAATATTCGTATTTGGCAGATGTCATTTCGGCCATTTCGTTAGAAGGATTTGACGGCAGAATAGAGCCTTTTGATGAATTGATCCATTATGTTCGTCCGCACAAAGGGCAAATCGTAACGGCTAAGAGAATGAGAGAACTGTTGGAGGACAGCCAAATCATTGCCCAACCTAAAGAACATGTTCAGGATCCATATTCTTTCCGTTGTATTCCACAGGTGCATGGTGCTTCGAAGGACACAATTGATTATGTAAAAAAAGTATTCAAAACCGAAATCAACTCGGTGACCGATAACCCGAATATATTTAAAGACGAAGACGTGATTATTTCCGGCGGGAATTTCCACGGACAGCCATTGGCTTTGGCCTTAGACTTTTTAGGCTTGGCTTTGGCCGAATTGGGCAGTATTTCAGAAAGAAGAACCTACCAATTGATTTCAGGTTTGCGAGGTTTACCGGCATTCTTAGTCGACAATCCGGGATTGAACTCGGGCTTTATGATTCCGCAATATACTGCGGCTAGCATTGCCAGTCAAAACAAACAATTGGCTACACCGGCAAGTGTGGATAGCATTGTTTCGAGCAACGGACAGGAAGACCATGTAAGCATGGGTGCAAATGCTGCGACCAAAACGCTTCGTATTATGGAAAATCTGGAACGTATCCTGGCGATTGAATTGATGAATGCTTCTCAGGCGATTGCTTTCAGAACACCTTTGAAGTCAAGTGAGTTTATTGAAAGTTTCCTGAAATCTTACCGTGAAGAAGTGCCATTGGTTAAAGAAGACCGAATCCTACACTACGACATCGAAAACTCGGTGGCGTTTTTGAACAGTTTTATGATTGATTTGGAGGAGTAGATACTATTCGATTATCTCATATTTTATCCTGAAAACGGCTGATTTACCATTAACTGAATTGGTATTGATATTGAAATACCTGTTTTGTTTTCCTATTCGGTTAGTCATAAATGTTATTTCAAAGTAACTCTTTTTATCAGGATATATGGGTTCAGTTGGTTTTAAAGCCACCATATCCGATACGCCCCATTGTATGGATTCAATGATTAATGGTTTTTTACCAACATTGGTAAAATATACTTTGACTTTATGGTTTTCGGTTGAGACTTTAATTTTGCCAAAATCATAAACTAAGCTGTCGAGTTTAATTTCCTGACTTTTTGCCGTTAAGCCAAATAGGACAAGACAGAGGAATACTAGTATTTTCATCACCAGAATTAATTTTTATAGATTTGATTTACACCAATCTGCACATATTCATATTGAGTATCGGGTGTTATTTCCAAAACATCGGCAAGCCCAAACGGACTGCAGATAAGATGCTTAAATTTGCAAAAAGTATGAGGCCAGCCTTTTTCAATTATATCTAAGTTATAACCCGAAAACAAATCTCTTTTTTCTTCTTCGGGCGTAACAAATCTATAAGTAAAACTAAAAAGTGTTTTATCATCTTTCTTAGGTTTGTTCAGTGTTTTTTGTTCGATTATATTGGAAATTGTTCTATAAGGTATGGTATTGATTCCACCATTAGGCATATTATCCCAATCATGGTTTGGATTTGTATCATATACAGTATCGTTGTGTTCTTGATAGTCATAGAATTCCTTTTGATAATATTTCTCCCTGAGTTTATATAATGAGTCTAACTCATTTTGATTTAAAGTATATACATTTTTATGCAGCAATCCCCTGAAATATTTGTCGCGGTAGCTTCGAGTCATATTGGTGCCTTTCCATTTGGTTTTCTGTTTGTAATTTGGGAACTTATTGATGGTATCATATAAACTATACGCTATGTGCTTCGGAATATAGTTGGGCTTACCGTCAGTGGTAAAAAACTCAGTAGTGTTTTTTGTATATGGGTTTATGACTTTAGTTTTTAACAACAGCGCATCAATAGAGTAAATGTTTTTATCATTTGATAGTTTGTACAATAAAGGATCATTAAATCGTTTAAAATCTTTTCCATTTTTTTTAGTGACATAGCAAAACCGTCTGAAATTTAAATCATAGTTGTGTTTTTGTTTTAGAATTAGCTCAGGATAGTGTTTGTTGAAATAGGTTTTTAAACTTAGTGTATCTGAACTTGTTTTCCAAAGGATGGAATCCTCAAATTTTTGAGTGAACTGAATCACCTTTTTGTTTTTGTCTTCTTTATAGTGGTTCAAAGTATCACCGGCAATTCTGACACGGTATGGCTTATACATTTTGAATTTAATTTCTTTTGGCAATCCACCTGGGTTTTGATATCCTTTTTCATTGTAGTTTTTATGATAAACCATAATGGTAGTATAATCTTTTGGGATTTCAGTAAAATAATAGTATTTGCCCTGCTCGTTGTATTTGCCTTTGATAGCTTTTATTTCAAAGCCTTCAAGAGTCACTCTAGCTTTGCTGATATTCTGACCGGTTTCGGCATCAGCAAGATGTACTTTAAGACTTGGTACAATGGCATTTTGTCCCAATGCAAATTGGGTTAAAAGCAGGAGGAAAGTATAGAGTATGATTTTTTTCATTTGCACTCTTTAAAGAGTAGGGTACAATTTAAACAAAAAGGTTGGGATGAATCGTTGGATTTATGAGAATTAATGAAATTTTAATGGTTAAAAAGGCAATTATAACAAAGGTGTTCTTCTTTGTAAGAGCATTGATTTCTAGTTGTTTATATGGTTTTAATGGTTCGTATTTTAACTTTTGTTTAATTTCAGAATAAGTTGTGTAGTTAAAAGGCGTTTTTGGTAGTTCACCGACTATTATTTCCAACATTTACCAAAATAGCTTAAATTTATGGTACCGCAATTTCTACTCGGTACTCGGCACCTGCTCAAAAAAGAAATATTATGAAACCAATTTTACTAACCTTAGTAGCGGTTTCCGTATTCTCATTAGACTTAAATGCCCAATGCACTATTACCGGAACAACCGTAAATGCCAGTTCACTCACTTGTAGTTCGTTCACTGGCTGTTCAACGATTTATGTTGGGGACGGAACCTCAGCAACAAGCCTTTATATGGATGCCGATTTAAACCTGAGTTGCTTGGGAGTCATTCAGCTTATCATCAGGAACAACGCATCGATTGACTTTACACCGGGAAATAATAGATTGACTCTTGGTGAAGGATCATCGTTGACCATCAATCCGGGAGGTTCACTCGTTGGAGGTTCCTGTAATGCATCGGAACGCATTTATATCGGCACCAATTTACTGGCAAGCTGTAACGGTGGAGCAGGAGCAGATTTTAGTTTTTATGACCTTATGAACTTTGGCGGAACAGGAAGTTTAACTTCCAATTCACCGGTTTGTACCTCTAATACTTTAAATCTTTTGGCCACACCACCGCCTAACGGAACTTATACTTATTCGTTTTTAGGAGGCGGATTGCCTGGTGGTGGGACAACGTATTCAACCAGTCCCAGCTATAGTTTAACGGCACCGGCAAGTGCGGGTTCGTATTTGTATCAGGTGAAAATGAAATCTTCACTTCCCGGAAATCCGATTATCATTGCTGAAATAACTGTAGTGGTCAATACGGGTTTGGCTACTGCCACACCAGTGACTACACTTACTCAGCCTACCTGTACATTGGCCACGGGAACCATTACCATTACTTCGCCAACAGGCAGCGGCATGACCTACAGTATCAATGGATTGACTTATACCAATACAACAGGTGTTTTCACTGGTGTTGCGACAGGCACTTATAGTGTAACCGCTAAAAATTCTTCAGGTTGTATTTCGCCTGCAGCGAGTGCCACCATTAATGGCCAGCCAACCAATACCTGGAACGGAACGTCATGGTCAACCGGTTTTCCTCCAACAACCAGTGAAATTGCAGTTTTTGCTGGAAATTATTCTTCATCAGGAGACATCACCGCTTGTTCCCTTCAAATTAATACAGGAATTGCAGTTACAATGAATACAGGACATACTATAACAATACAAAATAGTGTTACCGTAAACGGCAGTGGATCTTTAACTTTAGAAGATGGCGCCAGTCTGCTACAGACCAATGATGCGGCAGTAAATACCGGAAATATTACCTATAAAAGAAAAACGACACCATTGACTGAGTTTGACTATACTTATTGGTCGTCTCCTGTCGCAGCAGCTACTCTGAGCCAAGTGGCAACCAACTCATTATTTTACAGCTATGATGCCTCAGGAAAAATCTGGGTAGGTGAAACCGGAGCAACTGTTATGACTCCGGGGATTGGTTACATCGGAAGAGCTCCGGATACTTTAACTTATAGCCCAACCCAAATCGTGGAAACTACTTTTGTAGGTGTGCCCAATAATGGTGTCATTAATGTACCGGTTATTAAAAATGGAATACCAAGTTACAATCTGATAGGGAATCCTTATCCATCAGCGATAGACATTGATGTGTTTATTACGGCAAATATCGCTGTGATGACCGGAACGGTTTATTTTTGGACGCATACAACTCCAATCACAAGTAATCAGTACACCATAAATGATTATGCCAAATACAATCTTACCGGTATGGTAGGAACGGGGACAGCAGCACCTTCCGGAGGGCCAGTTCCCACAGGTAAAGTAGCTGCAGCCCAGGGATTTTTTATTGAGGCAGATACAAGTTTAGCCAACGGAACTTATTCGGCAACATTTACTAACGCAGCCCGTATCGCAGGAAACAATAGCCAGTTTTTTAAAACCGGAAATGCTTCGGCTAATGCAGCCACTATTTCAGAAGGTTTGGAAAAACACCGTATTTGGTTATCATTGCGTCATACTGACGGTGGATACAATCAAATGCTGGTAGGTTATGTGCAGGGAGCTACCAATGATTTTGATCCCGTATTCGACAGTAAAACGGTGCCGGTTGGTAATTCAGTATCTATTTATACTAAAGTTGGTACTCGTGATTTATCGATTCAAGGGAAAAGTTTGCCTTTTTCAGTTACCGATATCATTCCAATTGCATACACTACGGCAGTTAATGGGCAATTGAGTATTAACTTGGATAATTTTGATGGCGCATTTGATCATCAGGATATATACTTATGGGATAAGCTTACAAATACCTTGCATGATTTAAGAAAGGCAGCCTATACTTTTGTAACAACAGCAGGAGCTTTTGAAAATCGTTTTGAATTGCGGTTTACCAATGAGTTGTTTGGCACAACAAATCAAGCGCTTACCGAAAATGATATAAAAATCATAAGCAATTCAGACCATCAATTGCAGATAATCTCTGCAAACACACCAATCGTACAAGTAGAAGTGCTTGATGTTTTGGGGAAACTGTTATTTAGTGAAAAAGGCTTAAAAACCAATCTGTTCCAAACCACTTCATTAAATACCACAACTCAGGTTGTTTTAGTCAAAGTAAGCCTTGAGAATCAGGATAGCATTACGAAAAAAAGTGTCATTCATTAAAGAAGAAAACTCAGCAATCCCAAAATTGCCGGTACTGCCTGTACAAAGAAGATTCTTTTGGAAGCCGTCATTGCGCCGTAAATTCCGGCTACAAGAACACAAGACAGGAAAAACAGGGCCACATTTTTACTCCAGTCAGTATCGCAAATGATGAGCGACCAAATCAATCCTGCAGCGAGAAAGCCGTTGTACAAACCTTGATTGGCCGCCATGACTTTGGTCTTTTCAAACTGGTCTTCCGGTATGGTTTTAAACACTTTGCGTCCGCGGGTGGTCCAGGCAAACATTTCCAGCCACAAAATATAAATATGCAGCAACGCAATAAATCCAACGATAATCTGAGAGAGTAAATTCATGGTTATTGTTTTTCGTTAAAAATACGTTCGATTCTTTTATCGGGAATCAACCACATCAACGCTACAAAAATATAGATGGCGCCGGCGATTACCGGATAGAAATTGGCAAAGGCAATTGAAACAGCGTATAAGAACACTGAGGCTTTTTCCTTGGTACCATTTCCAATGGCTTTGGATAAAGAAGAATCTTTCCCATGAATTTTGATGATTTGTATTTGCAATAAAAAATATGCAAAACCATTCATGAACAAAATGATTCCATAAAACATCATCGGAAAGGGAGCAAAGTGATGCTCACCAATCCAGGCCGTAGCAAACGGAATCATCGACAGCCAGAACAACAAATGCAAATTGGCCCAAAGAATCTTGCCATTAACTTGTTTTACGGTATGCATCATGTGATGGTGATTGTTCCAATAAATCCCGACATAAATAAAACTCAGGATATAACTCAAAAACTTATGAAGCAACGGGCGAAGCGCTTCTTCACTAACATTTTCAGGAACTTTAAATTCCAAAACCATGATGGTGATGATAATGGCTAAGACACCATCGCTAAAGGCTTCAAGTCTGTTTTTATTCATGAGTTAAGTATTTAGGTTTCCTAATGTTTTATGAATCCTTCTTTTGTGTCTGGTTTGTTTCAAATGGGTGTCACCCGTAATGATGCTGATGTTACCGTCAATTTCAAACATCGCCAGTTTGACGGCTGCATAATGTTCGACTCCATGTTCACGCATGGCTTCCTTTAATTCTTCATCGGTAATGCCTAATTTTGTCAGCGCTTTGAAATCGATTTTGCCATCGTGTATCAAAATCTCTGGTTTATCCTGAACCAAATCTTTAATGAAATTGGATTTGGACATGGCTTTCTTGAATATAAAATTAATGATAAACAAGGCAACAGCCGCAATGATTCCGCCCCAAAGCGATGTATTGTCTCCAACCATTGCATTCTGCACTGAATTGCTAATGAGCAAAATCAGAATAACATCGGCAGTGTTGAGTTGGGACAATTCCTTCTTGCCAAAAATGCGCAACGCAATGACCATGAATAAATACACGGAAACACTTCTGATTACGATTTCCAGATAAGGGTTCATTGTTATTTAGTGTTTTTGGTCAGGGTTATGATTAAAATGGCAATGGCAATTACTTCTGATAGCATGCCAATAGTCAGCATCACGTTGGCACCGGTCCAATGCATTATTTTGAACAACGCACCGATTATAGTGATAATCATTCCAATCAGAAAAATAATAGCAGAAGGCAGATAGATTTTATTCATAGTTGGTGTTTGTTAATTTTGTCCAATTTTAAAATTTTTCTCAATCGCCTTAATCATTTCTCCGGCAATGTCTTTGTTGGTGGCACCTTCAATGCCTTCCAATCCGGGAGACGAATTAACTTCTAATAATAACGGGCCTTTTGAGGAACGGATGATATCAACACCCGCGACTTTCAAGTCCATCGCTTTGGCTGCTTTAATCGCAATTTTCTTTTCGTCAGCCGTTGGTTTGATAACCGAAGCTGTGCCACCCATATGGATATTGGCTCTGAATTCACCCGCTGCGGCTTCGCGTTGAATGGCCGCGACTACTTTGCCGTCAACGACAAACAAACGCAAATCTTTACCATTAGCTTCCTTGATGAATTCCTGTACTAAAATATTCGCATTCAAACTCTTGAACGCATTGATTACCGATTCGGCTGCTTTTTTGGTTTCGGCCAAAACAACGCCTTTTCCCTGTGTGCCTTCGAGCAGTTTTACAATCAGCGGTGAACCGCCAACCATTTTAATCAAATCGTCGGTGTCCAAAGGTGAATTGGCAAATCCGGTGGTTGGAATATCCACGCCGTGATGCAACAATAATTGTAGTGAAAACAGTTTGTCTCTTGATTGGGTTATCGCTGCCGCCGAATTTAGGCAAAAGACTTTCATCGCTTCAAACTGACGCGTTAAAGCACAACCATAAAAGGTAATGCTTGGGCGGATTCTCGGTATCACCGCGTCGAAATTATCCAACACTTTACCGCCGCGATAATGGATCTCCGGATTGTGTGCATCAAGTTTCATATAACATTCCTTGATGTTCAGGAAGTGCATTTCGTGTCCGCGCATTTCGCCGGCTTCCATGATGCGTTTGTTGCTGTACAATTCGGGGTTACTGGCTAAAACACCAATGCGCAAACCGGTTTTTGTGGCAATGGCATTTTGGTATAAATCTTTGAGGCTTTCGGTGGAAGTTTGTCCCAATAAATATTTTTGTTCAGGATCAACCAATATTCTGCCGCTCATGGCTTCGCGTCCAAGAAGCATTCGGAAACCCATGGAATCCCGATTGGTCAACGTCATTTCAATTTCCCAGGTATCGCTGCCGATGCACAAATTGGTTTTAATCACATAGCGCTGTTCGCGAAAACCACTCGAACTTTTGACAATTCTTTTGTCGACTAATTTGGCCTCACAATGGATAACGGTTTTGAGGTTATTCTGAATCGGGTTGATGTCAAATTTGACCCAGTTCTCGGTATCTTTTAAAAAAGGGGCAATGTTAATGGCGTGTAAAGCCGAAGTTTTGGCACCTGAATCTACACGTGCTTTAATGGCAGGAATTCCGAGTTCGGGAAACGAACACCATTCTTCGGAACCTAAAATGATTTTGTTTGCTGGCATTGATATAAAATTAAAAAGCCACGAAACACGAACAATTTAAACTAAATTTCATTCGGGATTCGCGGCTTTTAGAAGTTAAACTATCTTACTTTGTCGGCTTTTCAGCTTTTTGAATGGTAACGGTCAACTCTTGGGTTGTTTCATCTAAATCCATAAATATTTCGTCACCGGAAGCAATTTTCGAAGTAATGATTTCTTCGGCTAAAGCATCTTCAACATATTTCTGAATCGCTCTTTTTAACGGTCGGGCACCAAATTGCTTGTCAAAACCTTTCTCGGCGATAAAGGCTTTGGCCTTATCAGAAAGATTTAATTTATAACCCAATTCAGATACTCTCGCGTATAATTTTTTCAATTCGATTTCGATAATCAAATCGATATGCTCTTTTTCCAATGGATTGAAGACAATTACGTCGTCAATTCTGTTCAAGAATTCCGGTGCAAAGGTTTTCTTCAATGCATTTTCGATAACGCTTTTCGAGTTGTCATCGGCTTGTGCAATTTTGGCAGCTGTACCAAAACCAACACCCTGACCGAAGTCTTTCAATTGACGTGCTCCAACATTCGAAGTCATGATGATAATCGTATTTTTGAAATCGATTTTTCGACCCAAACTATCGGTCAGATAACCGTCATCCAAAACCTGTAACATCATATTAAACACATCAGGATGCGCTTTTTCAATCTCATCCAAAAGTACCACGCAATACGGTTTTCTACGTACTTTTTCGGTTAATTGTCCGCCTTCTTCGTAACCAACGTAGCCCGGAGGCGCACCGATTAATCTGGAGATGGCGAATTTTTCCATGTATTCACTCATATCGATACGGATTAACGCATCTTCTGAGTCGAATAATTCTTTGGCTAACACTTTTGCCAATTGGGTTTTACCAACACCGGTTTGACCTAAGAAAATGAACGAACCAATCGGACGATTAGGATCTTTCAATCCGGCTCGGTTACGTTGGATAGAACGGGCAATTTTCAAAACTGCTTCGTCCTGACCGATTACTTTTCCTTTGATTAAATCGGGTAAGTGAGCCAATTTGTTGCTTTCTGTTTGGGCAATACGATTCACCGGAATTCCTGTCATCATCGAAACCACATCGGCTACATTGTCTTCAGTCACACGGATTCGATTGCTTTTGGAATCTTCTTCCCATTGTTCCTGAGCGATGCCTAAGTCTTTTTCCAAGCGTTTTTCATCATCACGCAACTTGGCTGCTTCTTCGTATTTTTGTTTCTTAACGACAGAGTTTTTCAATTCGCGTACTTCTTCCAATTGGCGTTCCAAATCCAAGATTTGTTTTGGTACATCAATATTGGTAATGTGAACACGCGAACCTGCTTCGTCTAAAGCGTCAATCGCTTTGTCCGGAAGGAAACGCTCCGACATGTATCTGTTGGTTAATTTCACACACGCTTCAATTGCTTCATCAGTGTAAATAACATTGTGGTGGTCTTCGTATTTGTTTTTGATGTTGTTCAAAATCGTGATTGTTTCTTCAACTGAAGTTGGTTCCACAATTACTTTTTGGAAACGTCTTTCTAACGCGCCATCTTTCTCAATATATTGTCTGTATTCGTCAAGCGTTGTGGCACCAATACATTGTATTTCGCCACGCGCTAACGCTGGTTTAAACATATTTGACGCATCCAAAGAACCTGTAGCGCCACCGGCACCAACAATGGTATGGATTTCGTCAATGAATAAAATGATGTCGTCATTTTTCTCCAATTCGTTCATAACGGCTTTCATTCTTTCTTCAAATTGTCCGCGGTATTTTGTACCGGCAACTAGCGAAGCCAAATCAAGGGTTACGACTCTTTTGTTGAAAAGAATACGCGACACTTTCTTTTGAATGATGCGCAAGGCCAAGCCTTCGGCGATGGCAGATTTACCAACACCAGGTTCACCGATTAACAACGGATTGTTTTTCTTTCTGCGGCTCAGAATTTGAGACACACGCTCAATTTCTTTTTCACGACCCACAACAGGGTCGAGTTTACCTTCTTCGGCTAATTCGGTTAAGTCGCGACCAAAATTATCCAAAACCGGAGTTTTCGATTTCTTATTAGTCTTGTTTGCCGGATTATTAAAGCTGCCTTCTTTCAAACTGTCATCTTGACCTGAATCATCATTGTATGACTCATTTCTAGGCAGGTTATCTGTAAAATCTTCTTCGTTTGGTGTCATATTCAAATACTGTTCTTTAACTACATTATAGTCTATTTTCAGACGATGCAATAGTTTGGTTGTAGGATCATTTTCATTTCTTAGGATACACAAAAGCAAATGGGCGGTACTTATAGAAGTTGCCTGAAATACTTTGGCTTCTAAGAATGTTGTCTTTAAGGCACGTTCTGCTTGACGAGTCAAGTGCAGGTTTTTCTTTTCGTTACTTATTTCAACGTTCGGGTTTGCCGGACTTAAGATTTCGACCTTCTTGCGTAAATGTTCTAAATCTATAGACAGGTTATTTAAAATGGCAATTGCTTTACCATTTCCATCTCTGAGGATACCAAGCATCAAATGTTCAGTGCCAATAAAATCATGGCCCAAACGCAATGCTTCTTCCTTACTGTAGGTTATAACATCTTTGACTCTTGGTGAAAAATTATCATCCATAAAATAATATTGTTGGTAATGTAAATTTAGTTATTATGAATGGTTCTAACAAAAATCATTCCGCCTAAATGTACTGTCAGCTAATTGACAAAAAAAAAGCCAATAATAAAAGCGGTAACCTCACTATTTTATTAACCAAAAAAAGAGCCTATTTTGTTAATAAATCATTGAAATTTGTGGACTAAAAATAGCTCCAAAAGCTATAATTATCCTATATTAGCACGTTTTGAATTTAAACTAATTTTTTATTAATAATTTATAAAATATGTCTGACGGAGAAAAGTTAATTCCTATTAACATCGAAGATGAAATGAAATCAGCTTACATCGATTATTCGATGTCTGTAATTGTCTCAAGAGCGCTACCTGACGTGCGTGACGGTTTGAAACCGGTACACCGAAGAGTGTTATATGGAATGTATGATTTAGGCGTTTTTTCAAATAGAGCTCACAAAAAATCCGCGAGAATTGTTGGAGAAGTACTGGGTAAATATCACCCACACGGCGATACTTCAGTTTATGATGCCATGGTTCGTATGGCCCAGGAATGGAGTTTACGTTATTTATTAATTGATGGCCAGGGTAACTTTGGTTCGGTTGATGGCGATAGTCCGGCAGCGATGCGTTATACTGAGGCCAGAATGAAGAAGATGTCAGAAGACATTATGGCAGATATCGACAAAGAGACAGTGGATTTCCAATTGAACTTTGACGATACCTTGTATGAGCCAAAAGTAATGCCAACGAGAGTTCCGAATCTATTGATCAACGGAGCGTCAGGGATTGCCGTTGGTATGGCAACCAATATGCCGCCACACAACTTGACAGAAGTGGTTGATGGTACGTTAGCGTACATCGACAATAATGATATAGAAATTGACGAATTAATCACACACATCAAAGCACCCGATTTTCCAACCGGTGGTGTGATTTATGGTTACGAAGGTGTTCGTGAAGCATTCAAAACTGGACGTGGCCGTATTGTGATTCGTGCCAAAGTGGCTTTTGAAGAATCCAACGGAAGAGAAGCGATTATCGTTTCCGAAATTCCATACCAGGTGAACAAGGCAGAAATGATCAAAAAAACTGCCGATTTGATTAATGAGAAAAAAATCGAAGGCATTTCGAATATCCGTGACGAATCGGATAGAACCGGTATGCGTATCGTGTATGAATTGAAACGCGACGCGGTGCCGAATGTGGTTTTGAATACACTTTATAAATATACACAGTTGCAGTCTTCTTTTAGTGTAAACAACATTGCGTTGGTAAACGGAAGACCGCAAATGTTGAACGTTAAAGATTTGATTCACTATTTCGTAGAACACCGTCATGATGTTGTCGTAAGAAGAACCCAATTCGAATTGCGCAAAGCGGAAGAAAGAGCACACATCTTAGAAGGTTTGATCATTGCTTCGGATAACATTGACGAAGTAATTGCATTGATCCGTGCATCGAAAGATGGTGATGAAGCAAGAGCCAAATTGATTGAAAGATTCAGTTTGTCAGACATTCAGGCGCGTGCGATTGTTGAAATGCGTTTGCGTCAGTTAACCGGTCTGGAACAAGACAAGTTAAGAGCGGAATACGAAGAGATCATGAAATTAATTCAACACTTGAAAGATTTATTGGCAAGCAAAGAATTAAGAATGCAATTGATTAAAGATGAGTTAATCGAAATCAGAGACAGATATGGTGATGCACGTCGTTCAACTATTGAATACTCTGGCGGAGATGTAAGCATCGAAGATTTGATTGCCGATGAAAATGTGGTGATTACCATTTCTCACGCCGGTTATATCAAGCGTACCAACTTATCAGAATACAAAACACAAAACCGCGGTGGCGTTGGACAAAAAAGTGCCGGAACCAGAGATCAGGATTTCTTAGAGCATTTATTTGTGGCAACCAATCACCAATATTTATTGTTCTTTACCCAAAAAGGAAAATGTTTCTGGATGCGCGTTTACGAAATTCCTGAAGGAAGCAAAACGAGCAAAGGCCGTGCGATTCAAAACTTAATCAACATTGAAAGTGATGATAAGGTAAAAGCATTTATTTGTACGCAAGACTTAAAAGACGAAGAATACATCAACAGCCATTATGTAATCATGGCGACCAAACAAGGTCAGGTGAAGAAAACACCGTTGGAGCAATATTCCCGTCCACGTCAAAATGGTATCAACGCGATTACCATCAGAGAAGACGACGAATTATTAGAAGCAAAATTAACCAATGGCGACAGCCAGGTTTTGGTTGCGGTGAAATCAGGAAAATTGGTTCGTTTCGAAGAAGAAAAAACCCGTCCGATGGGAAGAACAGCTTCAGGAGTACGCGGAATTACCTTGGCCGATGACAAAGATGAAGTAATTGGTATGGTTTCTGTTAATAAGGATGATGTCAATGAAACACAATTGTTGGTCGTTACCGAAAACGGTTATGGAAAAAGAACCAAATTGGTAGATGAAGATGGAGAGGATGTTTACCGTATCACCAACAGAGGTGGAAAAGGAGTAAAGACCTTAAACATTACAGAAAAAACCGGAGCGTTGATTTCGATTAATGCCGTAACGGATGAAGACGATTTGATGATTATCAACAAATCGGGATTAACCATTCGTATGGAAGTGTCTGATTTGAGAGTGATGGGAAGAGCCACACAAGGCGTTCGTTTGATTAACATCAAAGGAAATGACTCGATTGCAGCGGTAACCAAAGTAATGAAAGAAGACGAAGTGGAAGAAGTTGAAGGTGAATTCGCAGAAGGTATTGATACCGACGAAGTAAATGATACCAAAACTTCAGAAGATGCCACTGAAGAAACACAAGAATAATTAAAATAAAATACCATGAAAATTAAACACATTGTATTGGCTTCAACAATACTAGTTTCTGTTTCAGCTTTTGCTCAAAAAGACGAGTTAAAAGCTTTGAAGAAAATCTATGCCAAAGAGATTCCTTCGGCAAACGATATTGTAGAGTATAAAGCTAATTTGGCAAAATTAGAACCACTTGCGACTGAAGAAGGTGATAAGATTTATGCTAATTTTTATAAATGTATGTTGCCAATATTACAAGTCACTTCTTATGGGCCAACAGTAACACCGGTTCAGATTGCATCGGCATATTCTCCAAAAGCAGTAACTGATTTGGCTTCAGGATTGAATGCTACTTTGGATTATGAGAAAAAGACAGGCAAAAAAGTATATACTGATGATATCAATGAAACGATAACGTCATTCAAACCGGACATTCTTACCATGGCAATTGCTTTAGGTCAAAAAGAAAGATTTAAGGAAGCTTCTGAAGTATTGTATGCGCTTTATCTTTTGGACAAAAAGAATCTGGACAACCTTTATTATGCGGCCAGTTATGCGGTTAATGCTAAAGACTATGATAAAGCTTTAGAGTATTATAATACTTTAAAAACAGCCAATTATACCGGCGATGCCGTGGTTTATTGGGCTATGAACAAAGCGGAAAAAAGAGAAGAAACCTTTCCTTCTAAGGACAACAGGGATTTGTTTCTGAAAGCCGGTACACACGAAAAGCCAAGAGATGAAAAACCTGAATCTAAGCGTGGTGAGATTTATAAAAACATTGCTTTGATTTTAGTTGAAAAAGGAAAAATAGATGAGGCAAAGGCTGCTGTAGCAGATGCCCGTAAAGCCAATCCTGAAGATACTTCATTGATTTTGACAGAAGCCGATTTGTATCTGAAAATGAATGATTTTCCGACTTATACCAGATTGGTAAATGAAGCCTTAGAGAAAAACCCGAACAATGCAGATTTGGTTTATAATTTAGGTGTAATCAGTGCCAATGGTGACAAATTAGCGGAAGCTGAAAAATATTATAAAAGAGCTTTGGAAATCGACAAGAATTATTTCAATGCCTATTTAAACCTGGCAGAATTAAAACTTAGGGAAGATCAAAAATTGGTTGACCAAATGAGTAAATTGGGAACTTCAGAAAAGGACAACAAGAAATATGACCAATTGAAAGCTGCCCAGAATAAAATTTACCAGGAAGTTTTACCATATCTTGAAAAAGCAGTTGAGTTGCAACCAACCAACGAACCGGCGAAAAAGACATTGTTAAGTGTTTATGGTGCTTTGGAAATGACAGATAAAGCTAAAGCGTTGAAAGCAAAAATGTAATTATCTATTTACTTCAAATAAAAAACCATCCTGAAAAGGATGGTTTTTTTATGACTTTATTTTTCCGAATATTATAAGTGAATCACTTCTCCGTAAGCATCAGCCACAGCTTCCATTACCGCTTCACTCATTGTTGGATGCGGGTGTACAGCTTTGAGGATTTCGTGTCCTGTTGTTTCCAGTTTACGGGCTACAACTGCTTCCGCAATCATATCGGTTACACCGGCACCAATCATATGGCAGCCTAACCATTCACCGTATTTGGCATCAAAAATTACTTTTACAAAACCATCCGGAGTTCCGGCTGCTTTTGCTTTTCCGGAAGCCGTGAACGGGAATTTCCCGATTTTTAATTCGTATCCTTTTTCTTTGGCTTGTTTTTCGGTCATACCCACAGAAGCGATTTCCGGAGTTGCATAAGTACAGCCCGGAATGTTTCCATAGTCTAAGGCTTCAACGTGCAAACCTTTGATTTTTTCCACACAAAGAATTCCTTCAGCCGAAGCCACGTGAGCCAAAGCCTGACCCGGAGTTACATCACCAATGGCGTAATAACCCGGAACATTGGTTTGGTAAAAATTGTTTACCAAAATTTTATCTTTATCCGTTTTGATTCCGGTTTCTTCCAATCCGATGTTTTCAATGTTGGTTTTAATACCAACCGCAGAAAGCAAAATATCGGCTTCTAGAACTTCTTCGCCTTTGGCTGTTTTTACAAAAGCTTTTACGCCTTTTCCGCTGGTGTCTATTTTCTCTACAGAAGAATTCAACATTACGGTGATGCCTGATTTTTTTAACGAACGCTCAAATTGTTTTGAGATATCTTCATCTTCCACCGGAACAACGTTTGGCATGAATTCTACGATAGTTACTTCGGTTCCCATTGAATTATAGAAATGAGCAAACTCAACGCCAATTGCACCAGAACCAACCACAATCATTTTCTTTGGTTGTGTTGGCAAAGTCATTGCCTGACGGTAACCAATTACTTTTACGCCATCTTGCGGTAAGTTTGGCAATTCCCTTGAACGGGCACCGGTTGCAATGATGATATGGTCAGCACTGTATTCTGTTACTTTTCCGTCAGCTGCCGTTACATCTACTTTTTTACCCGGTTTTACTTTACCAAAACCATCAATAACGTCTATTTTATTTTTCTTCATCAGGAATTGAACACCTTTGCTCATACCATCAGCAACGCCACGGGAACGGGCGATAACAGCATTGAAATCCTTGTCAAATTCCTTTACGGTCAAACCATAATCAGATGCATGTTTTAGGTAATCAAAAACCTGAGCCGATTTTAAAAGTGCTTTTGTTGGAATGCAACCCCAATTTAAACAAATTCCACCAAGGTTTTCTTTTTCGATTACGGCTACTTTAAAGCCTAATTGTGACGCGCGGATTGCCGTAACATAACCGCCCGGACCACTTCCTAAAACAATAATATCGTATTTCATTTTCTTGTAATTATTTTGTTATTGGTGAAAATGCAGTCGCCTTAAGGCTCGTGTCATTTTGTGTGTTTTTTATTTTTTTGATACAAAAATGCAGTCGCTAGCGCTCGTGCCATAAGTGTAAATTTTCTTTGATTATTTGTGACTGCGAATTTATGGATTTATTTTGAAAATTGTATCCAATTCTTTTTCATTCTTGAGCAGTTTATTCATTTCATAAACTCCCTCTTTATTGAGGTGAATCGCGTTATAAAAATAGTCGGTTTTATTTCTGATATATTCTTCATTGACATCAATATAAGGAATGCCCAAATTGGTGCAAATGGCTTTCGGCATTTCAAATGCGGTTGCCTCATAAGTCGATTTATAAACAGGAGTTTCAATACAAATCAGCTTAATGTTGTTAGCACTGCATAAATCATTTAAGTCCTTTAAAGCCTTGGTTATACTTGGAATGTCTTTTGACTTGAAGAAATACTTTTTATTGACATCAGAGATAGGATACTTAATAGTGTCCCATTTTTCATCATTCAATTCAAAACCTTTCGGAAACAAATTTGATTTTTTTAACGAAACACAATCCATAATGAGTTGGTACTTAAACAAAGCATACAACGGAACATAGCGTTCAGCAGTATCAAACCCAAAATAATCCATAAACGGTTCGTCTTCCTTTTTTAGAAAAAAGGCAAATCTTGAATAATCATTTTTGTTGACCAATTTGGTATTGTGTTCTAAAGTCCCGGCGCTAATAAACGGATCAATGTTGAGCAAAACAAACTTTGGCGCTTTGTTTTTGGCCAAATAATTTTCAAGCCTTAAGGTAGAAGCCATCAAATCGGAATGCCCGTTCATCCCGATGTTAACGGATTTCAATTTATAATTGTCTTCAAAGAATTTAGGGTCAAAATGCGCCCAGCATCTCGAACTTCCCATGAAAACCAAATCGGCGTTGAGGTCTGAAGTTTGTTCCAAAGTATCATAACCCGTTACGGTTTTGCCTTTGATTCTATAAGAAACGGCTATTTGGATAAGAAAAATGATTCCTATCAATAGCAATGCAAATAATATGATATTTTTAAAAAACTGTTTCATTAAAATTGCAGATAAATAAAATCCTGATTGGAAACGGCACTCGAAAAATAATAGACAATCAAAAGCAACAAACAATAGAAAAGCCAACGGACTATCTTAGGCAGTTTTAACCCAAAATGTTCCAAAGCGTGTTCATTGGTTTTGGCGCTCCATTCCATAACAAACAGGAATAGGATATAGGCCAAAATCGAAGCAAAATAAATTATGGAAACCCCTTCCAAAACAGGCGTTTGCAACAACGATTTAGCAACCAGATGTTTGTAAAAATCAAACGCTTCAGTAATACTTGTTGCCCTAAAAATCACAAAAGTTAACATGACCAGCGTAAAAGTCTTCAGCATATTGAAGTATTCCTTAACGCCGGTATTGGCCAGTTTCTTCTTTTTGTTCATCGTTCCTTTCAGAATCAACGGAATGTAATATATGCCGTGTAAAAACCCGAAAAGGATATAAGTCCAATTGGCACCATGCCAAATTCCGATGATGGTAAAATTGATGACAATGGCGAGTATCAAACCGTTATTGGCATAATCCCTGAAATAAATGCTCAACGGTGTGAAGACATATTCGGTGAGCCAACCCGTTAAGGAAATATGCCATCTTCGCCAGAAATCTGCGATGTTTTGCGCAAAGAAAGGAAAGTCGAAGTTTTTGGTGATGTTAAACCCAAGTAATCGCGCGATACCAATAGCCATGTCTGAATAACCGGAGAAGTCAGCATAAATTTGGATGGTATACAGAAACATACCAATAACCAGTGAACTCGCGGGCAGGTTCTGATAGTTGGCAAAAACTTCATTGGTAATCACCGCACAATTATTGGCAATCACCACTTTTTTAAACAAACCCCAAAGGATTTGGCGCAAGCCATCAGTCGCATTTTGATAGTTGAAACTTCTTTGGGTTTCCAATTGTGGAATAAAGGTTTTGGCCTTGTCTATCGGTCCGGATAAGATAGAAGGAAAGAAAGCAACATAATTAAAGAAAACTGTCCAATCTTTAGAAGCTTCTGCTTTTCCTTTGTCAATATCTAATAAATAACTAATGGTTCGAAAGGTAAAAAAACTGATGCCCAAAGGAACAATCAATTTCAAAGTGCTCAAACCAAGCGAAATACCAATGGAATGAAAAGCTTCATTAAACGAAGTGACAAAAAAGTTATAGTATTTGAAAAACAATAATCCGCCAACGCCTTGCATTAAACCGATGTAAAGGAACAAGCGTTTTGTTTTTTCATTGGAAGCCAATTCAATTTTGAGTCCCAAAAAGTAATTCAAAGCCGAAACAGCAATTAAAAACGACAACAACCGCCAATCGGTCCAAGCGTAGAAAAAGTAGCTTCCAATCAGCAGTAATAGGTTTTGCGCTTTGAGATTTTTATTGATCACAAGCCAATAAAACAGGAAGAATAAGGTGAAAAATAAAACGAATGGAATAGAATTGAAAACCATAAGCACTTATTTTAAAATAAAAGGTCTCCGGCCTTAAGGACAAAATCCATTCCGCTAAACTCAGTATTTTTCATGGCCAAAAACCGAATGGTTTGAGCAACTTCATCGGTGGTCAGCAATCTTTTTAGCGGACTGTTTTCAATGATTTGTTCTTTGACTCTTTCGTCTATGGAAGCTGTCATGGCCGTATCCATAAATGTTGGGGAAACTGAATTGGAAGTAATATTGAACCTGGCATTTTCATTGGCCCAAACCTGTGTCAGTTTTTGTAGATAGGCTTTGTTTGCAGTATAAACTGCCGAACCAACCGGAGGTTCAAGCAAAGCTGAACTCAAAACTGTAATGATTTTGCCGCTTTTCTTTTTTCGGAAAGTATTGATGGCTGCTTGTGTAAGCGTTACAACCGGCATGACATTGACTTTGAAATCAGTCAGGAAATCAGCCGCTTCTATTTTGTGAAAATGTGTTTTTAAATAATCGCCCGAATATGCATTGTGAATGATGATATCCAAATCGAGTTCGGTAATTTTTGCTGCCAAAGTTTTCACGGCGGTTTCATTGCTGAAATCACAATGGATTGCGGTAGTGTTTTTGAATTCAGATTCCAATTGTCGCGCTTTCGCCGATGACTTGCTGTAGGTAAAGTAAACCGTATTGTCTTCTTTGGCTAAAGTTCGGGTAATGGATTCGCCCAAACCGGAAGCGCCGCCTGTGATGAGTATTTTCATAGCAAACCGATTTGAATTTTACCTTTGGCAACCACTTTGGTTTCCGGATTTTTGAAATCAAATTTGAATTCAACAGCATTTACCGATTCATAAAAACCGATTACTGTCGCTTTAAAATCCAGTGTTTCATTGAGATAAACCGGATTTTTATATTGTATTTCCTGGGAATGGATGATTACATTTTTGGTTGGTAAACCTTCGCCGATAAAATAAGAGAGAAAACCGTTTAGGATATTGCCATGCATGACTTCGGCTTTGAAACCTTTTTCAGTGGCAAATAAAGCATCGGTATGCAATGGGTTTTGGTCTTTGAACAACGTGATGAACCCATGATAAATTTCATTGGAAACGGTAAATTTTTCGGTAAAGGTGTCATCAACTTTAAACATCAGATTCCTTTTTCTTGGATACAAGTAATCATTTCGCCTACATTTTTCCAGCTTTGTATTTCTTTGGAAGTAAACCTGATTTTGAAGTATTTTTCGATACCAACGACCAACTGTATGTGATTCAATGAATCCCAGTCGTCCACATCTGTGGCTTGGGTTTCATCAGTCAACACAATGTCCTCGTTGTCTAAAACATCAATAAATACGTCGGTTACTTCTTTTAAAATGGTCAGTCTGTCCATATTTTTATTTTTTCGAAATATAAGTTTTTTTAGGAATATAATCGGCCACTTTTAATGTCCAAAAATTATCAGTCTTACCAAAGCCTAAATGGTCATAATGATTGGCTACCATTTCGTTCTTTGCCGTTGGAATGTATTCGCCTTTGAGCGCAGTAAATCCGCTTTGGCTGCAAAAATCAACGATTGTGTTCAAAACAAAATTCTCCATACTGCGCTTCAAAACACGGCAGCTCATAAACCAGGTATCAATAAAAGCTGTTTGTTCGTTTTCCTTTTTCAAAATGATGACACAGATTAAACCATTATCACCAAATTTATCTTCCAGCGTAAAGGTAAAAGTAAAATGGTTATCCGAAGCGGCCATTTTTTCAATATCTGCATCGGTATAACGAACCGTTCTCAGGTTGAATTGATTAGAGCGTTGCGACAATTGTGCGACTCTGGGTTGGTTGAATTTATTAAACGGTTCTACCAGCGAAACCATATTTAAGCTACTTAGAAAATCTTCTTCGTTGGTGAATTTTTGCTGAACACTGGCGCGTTGCGCTTCAATTTGATACATCTTCGTACGTTCGGCATCTTCTCCGGAAAAGGAAACGGTTTCGAAGAGATTCAAAGTGTATAAATATTCGAGATATTCCGCAGGATCTTCTGGTAATTCGGGCACAGTGACTTCGGGTAAATTTTCACGAACGATATTGCGTTCAAACGGATTGTCATCCAAAAAAACCATACTGTCAAAACCGATATTCAAGATGCTTTGAATATGGCGAATGTTATCGGCTTTGTTTTCCCAATTGGCTACAAAAACTGAAATGTCATCCAATCTCAACACCATATCGGGATGTTTTTCAAAAGGTTCTTTGGCTACCGATTCGGTATTCTTACTACAAACGGCGACAATGATACCGCGGTTTTTGAGTTTTTTTATCCAATACTGGAATTCAGAAAACGCTTTGCCAATGCCCAGACTTCCGATTTGGATGTTTTCGATGCCGTCATCGCCAATGATTCCGCCCCAAGTGGTATTGTCTAAATCCAAAATCACACATTTCTTAAACTTGCCGTTGAGTGATTCAACGATGTTTAAAGTTCTCGAAGCTATTATTGGCAAGGCGTCCAAGCTCAACACCATTTCAGTATTGACATAAATGGAGCTTTGGAAGAAATTGGCTTTTCCGATTTGATTTTGAATCGAAGACAAATCACACAAGTAAAAGTTCGGATTGCTTGCGGCAAACGTCATTAGTTCAAAGTTCAGTTTTCGCAATTGAAACAGGAATGAAGATTCAGTTTTTAAGGCATAGTTGCCAAAAACAGCATCGTCAATTTCGGTGTAATTGTAATAAATGATTTTGGCATCCAACTGCGAGGTTAGGGTTGCAACCATAAATTCGATTGATGCTAATTCCTGCGAAGCCAATGACGAATATGCTTCGGATTTTAATTTGTTGTATTTGGATAATAATTTATGAGAAGATTGAAAGATCAAAACCAATTCGGGTCTGAATTCATATAATTCCGATTCTGAGTCGCTGATTTGAAGTTCAATCTGATCAAAATCGGCTTCCCAAATTTGGATATCAAAGCCTTTGTCATAACCCAAACCTCTTATGGCTTGTGTTAAAAATTGTGTGGCTGTATCACCTAAAACTGCCAGTTTTAAGGGCTTTAGTGAAGAGAAATCATTCTTCAGGTTTTTTTTCAGTTGGGAAAAACTTTTCATGGCACTAAAATAAGTTATTCCACTTCGGTAGCAAACTGTGAATCGTATAAATTTTTATAATAACCCTGGGCTTTATTGACCAATTCCTGATGCGTTCCTTCTTCCACGATTTGGCCTTTGTCCATCACGATGATTTTATCAGCATTGACGATGGTTGCCAATCGGTGTGCGATGATAATGGAAGTTCTGCCCTTGGTGATTCTTTCTGTCGCTTTTTGGATTAATTCTTCGCTGTAAGTATCAATGGATGAAGTAGCTTCGTCCAAAATCAGAATACTCGGGTTGCTTACATACGCCCTAAGAAAAGCAATCAATTGGCGTTGGCCCGAAGACAGCATCACACCACGTTCTTTGACGTCGTAATCATAACCGCCGGGAAGGCTTTTGATGAATTTGTGTACGCCAATTTTTTTGGCTGCTTCAATCACTTCTTCACGGCTTATCTCAGGATTGTTCAGCGTAATGTTATTATGAATCGTATCGGCAAAAAGAAAAACATCCTGCAATACGATGGCAATTTGTTGGCGCAGGCTTTCCAATTGGAAGTCATTGATGTTTTGATTGTCTATATAAATCGTGCCCGAATTGATTTCGTAAAAGCGATTCAACAGGTTGATAATCGTTGATTTTCCGGCGCCGGTTGCACCTACAATGGCAATGGTTTCGCCTTCTCTTACATGTAGTGTAATGCCTTTCAAAACTTCTTCCTTGTCGTTATAACTAAAGCGAACATCTTCAAAACGGATATTGCCTTTGAAATGATTGGCGACAACAGTTCCGTCTTCCTGAACATCCTTATCGGTATCCAAAATATCAAATACACGATTGGCCGCAATCATTCCCATTTGCATCTCATTGAATTTATCTGCAATCTGACGCAAAGGGTTGAACAACATTCCTATAAACATTGTATAGGAAATCATTTGGCCTGTAGTTGTAAATGGGTTCCCATTAATAATTTGCATTCCGCCATATAAAATCACAGCACCAAGAGTTATCGAAGAAATGATATCGGCAATAGGGAAGAAGATCGAGTTGTATAAAATATTCTTAATCCAGGCTTGATTGTGTTTTTGGTTGATTTCTTTGAACTTTTCAAACTCAATGTTTTCCCGGGTAAACAATTGTACAATTTTCATTCCCGTAACGCGTTCCTGTACAAAAACATTCATATTGTTGACTTGTGTTCTCACTTCTTCAAAAGCCACCTGCATTTTTCTTTGGAAGATTCGTGTGAAATAAACCAAAACCGGCATCGCTACTACCACTATCATAGATAACTGCCAGTTCATCCAAAACATTACTATCAGACAGACCACCATTTTTAATAAATCACTAAAAATCATGAAAAGTCCCTGGCTAAAAATACGGGCAATCTGTTCGATATCAGAAACCGAACGGGTTACCATTTGGCCTACCGGCGCATGGTCAAAGTAGCGCATCCTGAAAGTGAGCAGGTGTTTGAATAATTTGGTTCGAATGTCTTTGATAATATCCTGTCCTAACCAATTGGCCCAATACACAAAATAAAACTGGGATAGCGTTTCCAGTATAAGAGCAACTCCCATGATAACAACATAGGTCAAAAGCCCTGATTTGCTGGCTGTTTTGATGTATTGGTCCACTGTTATTTCCAATAAGAAAGGTCGTGATGAAGCAAATATGGCAAGCAAAACTGCAAACAAAATCACACCATAATACCTAGCTTTATAAGGTTTGGTGTATTTTAAAATACGTTTGAACAAGTTGGTGTCAAATGCTTTTGCTGCCATGAATTATTTTAGGTATTCGTATTCAATTCGGGTTAGGTACAAACCGTGCGCCGGTACTGAAAATCCAGCCTGGCCGCGGTCTTTGCTTTCAATTATCTTTTCAAAATCGACTAAGGTTATTTTGCCCAAACCAACATTAATGATCGTTCCTACGATGGCGCGAACCATATTGCGTAAAAATCGGTCTGCAGAAATGGTAAAAACCAAATTATTTCCACTTCTAGTCCAATGTGCTTCAAAAATAACACAATTAAAGGTTCTCACATCGGAATGGGTTTTTGAAAAACATTCAAAATCCCGGTGTTTGAAAAGTATCTGGCAGGCTTCGTTCATTTTATCCAAATCCAATGGCAATTGGTGCAGCCAACTGCCTTCATTTTCAAAAGCATCCTTAAAAGTATGGATGTGGTATTCATAGGTTCGTTTCGTTGCATCAAAACGGGCATGCGCTTCGTCGTGAACTTTCAGAATATCAAAAATGACAATGTCTTTGGGTAAAAACGAATTGAGTTTATGTACCAGGATTTTGCCGTCAATTTCGGTTTCGCAATCGAAATGGGCATACATTTTTTTGGCATGAACACCGGTATCGGTTCGGCCGGCACCTACAATATCAATTTCTTTTTTTAATAATAAGGATAAAGCTTTATTTAGTGTTTCCTGTACGGAACTAGCGTCGGGTTGGTATTGCCAACCATGATAGTTCGTTCCTTTATAAGCTAATTCGATAAAATATCTCAATGTTGAAGTGCCTAAATTTATGAGCGTAAAGGTACAAAGGTTTTTAAATTTGATGTTTAAAGTTTTCATAATTTCATTGATTATATTTGTAACCTCAGAACCTTAGTATCTCAGAACCTTAGTACCTTTTGTCTTGAAAAAAATCCTTTTGCTTTCCGATACCCACAGTCATATTGATGATACTATTTTAAAATATGTTCATCAGGCAGATGAAGTGTGGCATGCCGGCGATATTGGTGATTTGAAAGTGACAGACACAATTAAAGCAATCAAACCATTGCGTGCTGTTTATGGCAATATCGATGATGACAAAGCCCGAATGGAATTCCCGTTGAACAATCGATTTTTTTGTGAAAGTGTAGATGTTTGGATTACACATATTGGCGGTTACCCCGGAAAATACAATCAGGCGATTCGAGCGGAAATCCAAACACATCCGCCCAAACTTTTTATCTGCGGGCATTCGCATATACTGAAAGTACAGTTTGATAAGAAACTCAATTTATTGCACATGAATCCCGGTGCTTGCGGGATTTACGGATTCCATCAGGTGCGAACGATGTTAAGATTCGAGATTGATGGAGATAGAATCCAAAATTTGGAGATTATAGAATTGGGCAAGAAATAAAAAACCTTTGATATTAAGAGGAGAATGTCCAGTGGACATTCGGTTTAAGTTTTCTAGTTTGTTTAAGCAAACTTCAAATTATAAAAAAAATAAAATAAAAAACCCGTCTGTTTGATGAGACGGGTTTTTCGCAGCACTAAAAAACTAAGTTTATAGGTTTATCGCAAACGATCCACAGATTTTACGAGATCTTCATCCTTTTTGATGGCTTTGTTGGCCAAAACCAAAAGTACGATAGAAAAAATAGGTAGGAACATCCCAATACCCTTCTCTGAAACGGTAGCCGTCTCTCCGGATAGATTTAGTGTTCGATACACAAATAATCCTAATAAAATTAAATTCAATATCATATTCAATCTGCCCATGACAAATTGTTGTTGTCTTTTTGCGTGTGATAAAATGCTCAATAATGTCAGTGTACTGCTCAACCCGAATAGCGCGATATAAACAATATCCATCATAAAATAGAATGATTTACCGGCTGCATCTTTCCATAATGGAAATACAAATGGCAAAACACCTGTTACGATAAGAGAAGCTATCAAATAATAAGTCTGTATTCTAAACATGGTTTTTGAGAAAATGTTGGACAAAAATATAGTTTCTTTTTAAAAAATACTATTGCGTGGTAAAATTTTATTTGTATTATTGCATAACAAATCCGCAAGTACTTCATCTTCGGACTTTTCTATACCAATATTTTCTACCCACATTTGTAGTATTTTCCAAATCAAAAATTAAATCAAAACAATATCCATGTTTGATATTTCTGCCTTAAAAGAAATGAAGCTTTCTGAGCTTCAAGAAATTGCGAAATTAGCAAAAACCATAAAAGTTACCGGTGCCAAAAAAGACGCTCTAATTGAGCAAATTTTGGAACACCAGAATAAAGCCGTTGCCGAAGAGAAACCAAAAGTCACCGAGAAAGCAGCAGACAATAAAACCAAAAGAGCCCGAATTGTTCCTGAAACCAAGAAAGCTCCTGAAACCAATCAAAGTGATTTATTTACCGGCGAACCTCAGGAAACAGCTGTAGTTGAAGATAAGCCGGCTTTTCAGAATAAAAATCCAAAGTTCAAGAAACCTTTCGATAAAAAAAAGAATCCCAATACAGATATAACTTTCGAAGAACCAATCGATACTGAAGTTGAAGTTATAGAAAAACAGCCAACGGTTGAAGAACCGGAAACTCCACCAACACAAAACACCGACGGTAACCGCGAGCCAAGGCACAAGAACCAAAATCAAAACGGTAACAACAATCCAAATTTTAAAGGTAAAAAGAATAATTTCCGCGATTCAGATTATGAATTTGACGGAATCATTGAAAGTGAAGGTGTTTTAGAAATGATGCCCGATGGTTATGGTTTCCTGCGCTCTTCCGATTATAATTATTTGGCTTCTCCTGATGACATTTATTTGTCGACTTCACAAATCAGATTGTTTGGTCTGAAAACCGGAGATACAGTGAAAGGAGTTGTGCGACCGCCAAAAGAAGGAGAGAAATTCTTTCCATTGGTAAAAGTATTGAAAATCAACGGTCATGACCCACAAGTAGTACGTGACAGGGTTTCATTTGAACACTTAACGCCATTATTCCCGGAAGAAAAATTCAACTTGGCCGGAAGACAAGCCACCATTTCAACCCGTATTATCGATTTGTTTTCTCCTATCGGAAAAGGACAACGTGGTATGATTGTGGCCCAACCCAAAACCGGTAAAACGATGTTGTTAAAAGACATTGCCAATACCATTGCGGCCAATCATCCTGAAGTTTATTTAATTGTATTGCTCATTGACGAAAGACCTGAAGAGGTAACCGATATGCAACGCAGCGTTAGGGGAGAAGTGATTGCTTCCACTTTTGACGAACCGGCAGACCGTCACGTAAAAGTGGCCAATATCGTTTTGGAAAAAGCAAAACGTTTGGTAGAATGTGGTCACGATGTCGTAATTCTATTGGATTCGATTACGCGTTTGGCGAGAGCTTACAATACAGTACAACCGGCATCCGGAAAAGTATTATCGGGTGGTGTTGATGCCAATGCTTTGCAAAAACCAAAACGTTTCTTTGGTGCGGCACGTAATATAGAAAACGGAGGATCCTTGAGTATTATTGCAACCGCCTTAACCGAAACCGGTTCTAAAATGGACGAAGTAATCTTCGAAGAATTCAAAGGAACGGGTAACATGGAGTTGCAGTTGGATAGAAAAATTGCCAACAAACGTATTTTCCCGGCTATCGATTTGACATCGTCAAGTACGCGTCGTGATGATTTGTTATTGGACGAAAAAACCATCCAACGCATGTGGATTATGCGCAAATACTTAGCCGATATGAATCCGGTGGAAGCAATGGATTTTATCAACGACCGCTTCAAGAAAACCAGAAACAACGAAGAGTTCCTCATTTCGATGAACGACTAAATAGAGAATCCCAACTTTTAAGGTTGGGATTTTTTTTGGCACAAAATGTCATCTTGTCAGCAAAATTATTTCAAAACTGACAATTTTAAATTATTTGCCGCTTGGCATAATCCTTGTCATTCTCGAAACCGTACAACACAAAGTACTATTCACTCGTAGAGGAATAATCAAAAGAATAAATTAAAAGGAGAAAATAAAAATGGGAAAAATTATTGGTATCGACTTAGGTACAACCAACTCTTGTGTGGCCGTTATGGAAGGTGGAGAACCAGTTGTAATTGCTAACGCAGAGGGTAAGAGAACAACGCCATCTGTTATTGCATTTGTAGATGGTGGAGAAATTAAAGTAGGTGATCCTGCGAAAAGACAAGCGGTGACTAACCCAACAAAAACCATAGCGTCTATCAAACGTTTTATGGGGAACAAGTACACAGAAAGTGCTAAAGAAGCATCGACTGTAGCTTACAAAGTGGTAAAAGGTGACAATGACACACCACGTGTTGACATTGACGGAAGACTGTACACGCCACAGGAATTGTCAGCCATGACACTTCAAAAAATGAAAAAAACAGCCGAAGACTATTTAGGTCACGCGGTTACCGAAGCTGTAATTACAGTACCGGCTTATTTTAACGATGCACAACGTCAGGCTACAAAAGAAGCCGGAGAAATTGCAGGGCTTAAAGTAATGCGTATCATCAACGAACCAACCGCTGCGGCTTTGGCTTACGGATTGGATAAAGCGGCACATGACAAAAAAATTGCAGTGTACGATTTAGGTGGAGGTACTTTTGATATCTCTGTCCTTGAATTGGGTGATGGTGTTTTCGAAGTATTGTCAACAAATGGTGACACTCACTTAGGTGGTGACGATTTTGATCAGGTAATCATTGATTGGATGGCTAACGAATTCAATAGCGAAGAAGGTGTTGATTTGCGTAAAGATCCAATGGCATTACAACGTTTAAAAGAAGCGGCTGAAAAAGCAAAAATCGAGTTGTCTTCTTCGACACAAACCGAAATCAACCTGCCATATGTTACGGCTACCGCTTCAGGACCAAAACACTTAGTGAAAACTTTGACTCGTGCAAAATTCGAGCAATTGGCTGAAACTTTAGTAAAACGTTCAATGGAACCGGTTGCTAAAGCCTTAAAAGATGCAGGTTTATCAACATCAGATATCGACGAAGTAATCTTGGTTGGTGGTTCTACAAGAATCCCGGTAATCCAGGAACAAGTGGAGAAATTCTTTGGTAAAAAACCATCAAAAGGAGTTAATCCGGATGAAGTAGTAGCGATTGGAGCTGCTATCCAAGGTGGTGTTTTAACCGGTGATGTAAAAGATGTATTGTTGTTAGACGTTACGCCTTTATCATTAGGAATTGAAACTATGGGGAATGTAATGACCAAATTGATCGAGTCAAATACAACCATTCCAACCAAAAAATCACAAGTATTCTCAACGGCTGCTGACAATCAGCCAAGTGTTGAAATCCACGTGATTCAAGGGGAAAGAACTATGGCGGCAGATAACAAAACCATCGGTCGTTTCCACTTAGACGGCATTCCGCCAGCGCCAAGAGGCGTTCCTCAGATTGAAGTAACTTTTGATATTGATGCCAATGGTATCATCAAAGTTTCGGCTACTGACAAAGGAACAGGCAAATCTCATGACATTCGTATCGAAGCGTCTTCAGGATTGACTCCGGAAGAAATCGAAAGAATGAAAAAAGATGCCGAAATGAACGCTGAAACGGATAGATTGGCTAAAGAAAAAGTAGACAAGCTAAATGAAGCTGACGGTATGATTTTCCAAACGGAAAAACAATTGAGCGAGTTTGGTGATAAACTTTCAGAAGGTAACAAAGCAGCCATTCAAACGGCTTTAGACGAATTGAAAGTAGCTTACGAGACTAAAGATATCGCGACAATCCAACCGGCTTTAGACAAAATCAATGAAGCCTGGAAAAATGCTTCTGAGGAAATGTACAAAGCACAAGGCGAAGGTCAGGCTCACGAAGCACAACCACAAGCCGACGCGAGTGGAGATCAAACACAAGATGTAGATTTCGAAGAGGTTAAGTAATTCGAAAAGGTTAATAAGAAGATGAACCGGACAAGCAATTGTCCGGTTTTTTTATTTAACACTCATCGAATTGATTATTTTGTATATTCGATTCCTGTTTAAACCAAAAATTGTAACCCATGAAAAGAATTGTTTTACTGGCGTTAATCGCTATGTTGAGTGTCAATGCTTACAGTCAGAAGAAAAAATCTGCCGCAAAGAAATCAACAACCACTGCTGCTTCGGGTTTTGCCAAAGTGGATAACCTGGTAGCTGAAGTTAAAAAAGGAAATTTCCAGGTGACCATCAATGAAAATGGCAAAGAAAAAGATGCCATGATTATCAAAGCAGCCGATGCCAAATTTGCACCAACCAATTGTAAGTTGAGTTCATTTACAGCCGCTGGAACCAAATTGTATTTGCTGACCTGGACGGAAACCAATCAAATCAAAACCAATAAGAAAACCGAAGATATTACCACTGTTTACAGTGTAATCTACGAGATTGCTGCTAAGAAGCAAGTTTTTTCCAATACCCAAATGACCAATCATATCACCGAGATAGTTTCTTTGGGCGGAACCGGTGCTACCGAAACCCAGGAAAAAATGCGCAGAGACGGTTTTGAGTTTATCCTGAATCCGGATGGTTCGGTTACCCAAAAAGGGAAAAACCAACAAAACAAGTTGGTTTATGATGTTGCCAAAATGGAATATGTAAAGAAATAAGAAATAAAAAATCCCGAGTAATCGGGATTTTTTATTTATCTGAACCAATTACCAATAGAGTGGAAGATACGTCCGAAGAAGGTGCGTTTTCTAACAAGTCCGCCAACTACCATTTCTCCCATAATGATGTCATCCATCTTCATTTCCAAATTTAATGGACTATTATTGGTTATTTTAATTTCTTTTGTTTCCATACCAGTAAATTGAAAAACCAAAACATCACCGGCTTTAGCTTTCAGTTTAAAGTTTCCATCAAAATCAGTTGCTGTGTAAACAGTAGTTCCTTTAATAACGATATTGACACCAGGCAATGGTCCTGTAGCATCTTTTACAATTCCTGAAACTTCAATTTCTTGTGATTTTGGAGGTGCCGATTTTCCTAACAAAACTCTTCTGTCCGTTTGCTCGGTTTTAACCGGTTCTCCCTGAGCAATGGCTTCATTGGTTCCAAGGCCAATCATACTCACTATAGTCGCAGTTGTCGCTAACCAAACAGAACTCTTTTCATTAGGTTTCACCAAATCGCGGTCGAGTTGCGTAGTCAAAAAACGTCCGCAAAGATTTTGATTTTGCTGAAAAGCCGTTACGATTTCACGGTCGCTGGCTTTGGTAAAATCGTACACTTTCTTTTGGCAGGAAGCACAAAATTTGCCTTTGTCAACTGCCGTCATTGCTTCCCAGTTTTCATGGCAAGGTTGTGGAATGGATATGTTGATTTTGTTTGTCATAATCGTGGTCTTTTTATCATAGAGACACTTTTTGACAAAAAGGTTGGGAGCGTATAAAAAATTATTCGCTTACCTTAATTTCAAAAGTCTTGTTCCAGTTTTTTCCGGTAACGAAAATCGTGTTGGTTTTTTTATTGAAAGCGATTCCGTTTAAAACTTCGGCTTCTTTGTTGGTTACTTTCGCTCTCAACGCCGATAAATCCAATACGGCTTCCACAGTTCCGGTTTTTGGGTCAATCACGGCAATCGCATCTTTTTGCCAAATGTTACCATAGATTTTACCATTGATCCATTCCAATTCGTTAACGCTTTTGATTTTGCTGTCATTGGTATACACATTTACAAAATCTGTAAGTTTCATGGTTTCCGGATCCATCGTCCAGATTTTTTCTGTTCCGTCAGAATGGTAAATGTTTTTACCGTCATTGGTCATTCCCCAACCTTCAATTGGCTTGTCGTATTGAAAAGTCTTGATTTTCTTTAGCGTATTGGCATCATAAACAAAACCTTCGCGGTTTTCCCAGGTTAACTGATAAATTTTACCATTGAGAACCGTAATGCCTTCTCCAAAATACTGTTGGTCAAGCCCCACTTTCTTATAAGCCTTTCCGGTTTTGTAATCGGTTTTGGCAAAATAGGATTTGCCTTTTAGTCCGGTGCTTTCGATTAGTGTATCCCTGAAAAACTCATAGCCTTCGGTAAAAGCTTCCACATCGTGAGGATACGTATTGACAACGGTATATTTCAATAGTTTTGGTGCAACGGCCGCCGCAACTTCCACACGGGTTTGCGTTGAAATGGTATCGCCTTCAAAATAAACTACGGCTTTGATGTTTTGGTAGCCTAATTTTTTCCCAGTCAGATCCAAAGTGAATTTGCCATTGCCTTTTACAGAGGAAACTCTTTCGTTATTGGCAAAATAGACCACACTGTCGATGGTTTTGTTTTCATTGTTTAATAAAGCGAAATCAACTTTCTCATTGGCTTTATACATCGATTTCAAGGCATTGTCATCAAAGCTGAAATAGTTTTCTTTGTCTTTGTCTCCACAACTTGCAAAGGTCAGTAATAATAAAGTTGTGATGGCTAATGAAATGGTAATTAATGGTTTATAAACTTTCATTTTTTGTATTTAATTTTTCACTCACAAATATATTTATATTGCTCTTAAATTCTTGCAAAAAAATAAAAAGATTGTATATTTGCACCGGCAAGTCCTACACGACCAGCTCCTGCAAAATCCTCCAGGATGGGAACATAGCAAAGGTATGTGGTTGAGCGGTGCGATGTAGGTCGCTTGCCATTTTTTTTAAAAACTGTCCCGAATTGTATCGGGATTTTTTATTTTTACACGATATGGTTTTATCATGGCAAATAGTAAAGTTCAACCTCAAAGAAATCTTTGCCATTGCCTATGGAAATTACATTTTTAGGGAAGCCTTAATCGTAACTCTTCAAAGTCATGGTGAAAAAGGTTATGGCGAATGTACTTCGATAGATTATTACGATATCAATTTGGCCGAATTTGAAATTATTTTAGCCAAAGTAAAAGCCCAAATTGAAAGCCAAAAAATAGTTCACCCAACTGAGTTTTATACTTTTCTATTGTCTCTGAATCTTCCAAGTTTTTTGCGTTCGGCGTTGGATTGTGCCTATTGGGATTTGTTTGGGAAATTAGAGCAAAAAAACTTTTTGGAACTCAGCCAAATCAATTACAACCAACTCCCCGAATCATCGATTACCATTAGTGTGGATTCAGTCGAAAATCAGGTTAAGAAAATTGAACAATCGGCTTGGTCAAAATTCAAAGTCAAGTGCAATCATTTTAGCGAAAGCGATATTATCAAACTACTTCAATTGAATAAAAGCCTGGCGTTGGATTCCAATGGAAGTTTCACCGCTGAAGAATGTCTTTGGTTGGAGCAAAACGAATTGGTTTCCAAATTCACTTATTTGGAACAACCGATGAAAACAGGAGCGGAGCATTATTCCGTTTTGCATGCTGTTCGGTTTGCCAATTGGATGGCCGATGAAGATTGTCAGGATGCAACGGTTTTGAAAAGTTTGGTGCCGCATTACAAAAGTATCAATATCAAACTGGTCAAATGCGGCGGATTGACACCGGCTTTGGAAATGATTGCGGAAGCGACAAAGTTAGGCTTCAACATCATGATTGGCTGTATGACCGAATCTACGATTGGGATTTCAGCCGGAGCCGTTTTAGCGCCCTTATGTGACTATGCCGATTTGGATGGCGCCAATTTAATTGCCAACGATATCGCCAAAGGAAGCCAGATTGTCAATGGTAAAATTCACTTGAGTGAAAATCACGGATTGGGTATCAAATTAATTTAAAAGCATTTATCTTTATCGATTGAAAAGAATGTAGAATATAGAATATAGAATATAGAGCAAAGATTTTAGTCTATTCTCTATAATCTATTCTCTTTTATCTTTTAAAACATGAGTAAAGTAGTTCTAATCACTGGCGGTTCTTCAGGTATAGGTAAAGCGATCGGTGAGTTTTTATTTCATAAAGGTTTTACCGTTTACGGTACGAGCCGAAACCCTGAGAAAATCACCAATTCGGTATTTCCGTTAATCGCTTTGGATGTTCGCAATGCCGAAAGCATTCAACATGCAGTAGAGAAAGTAATTTCGATTTCCAAGCGTATTGATGTGGTCATCAATAATGCCGGCGTTGGGATTACTGGGCCATTAGAAGAAATTCCGACTGCAGAAATCAAGAATAATTTTGAAACCAATTTCTTTGGTCCGCTTGAAGTCATCAAAGCGGTGTTGCCACAAATGCGCGAGCAAAAATCGGGTTTGATTATCAATATCACTTCTATTGCCGGTTATATGGGATTGCCTTATCGCGGCGTATATTCGGCTTCTAAAGGTGCTTTGGAGATTATTACTGAAGCCATTAGCATGGAAGTGAAATCATTCGGGATTAACGTTGTCAATGTCGCTCCTGGTGATTTTGCCACCAATATTGCCTCGGGAAGATACCACGCGCCGGTGATTTCGGGTTCTGCTTATGAAACACCTTATGGTAATACCTTAAAACAGATGGACGAACATGTGGACAGCGGCAGCAATCCCGATGAAATGGCAATGGCAATTTATCAGATCATCAATGATAAAAATCCAAAACTGCATTATAAAGTCGGCGCGTTTATGCAGAAGTTTTCCATTGTTTTGAAACGAATTTTGCCGGATAGAATTTATGAAAGCATGCTGATGAATCATTATAAACTTTAGTTGTTTAAATTGAATTTGAATATGTAACTTTGCACAAAAATTCAGAAACACAACTTTTTACACATATAAACATTACACTATGAAATTTTTTATTGACACTGCCAACTTAAACGAGATTAGAGAAGCACAATCATTAGGTGTTCTTGATGGCGTTACAACCAATCCGTCGTTGATGGCAAAAGAAGGAATTACAGGAAAAAACAACATCTTAAAACACTACGTTGACATTTGCAACATCGTTGACGGTGACGTGAGTGCGGAAGTAATCGCTGTTGATTATGACGGTATGATTAAAGAAGGTGAAGAATTGGCTGAATTGCACGAGCAAATCGTGGTAAAATTGCCAATGACCAAAGATGGTGTGAGAGCTTGTAAATATTTCTCTGATAAAGGCGTTAAAACCAATGTTACTTTAGTATTCTCTGCAGGTCAGGCAATTTTGGCTGCGAAAGCCGGAGCGACTTATGTATCTCCATTCTTAGGAAGATTGGATGATATTTCTACTGACGGTTTGGCGTTGATTCAGGAGATTCGCGATATTTATGACAACTACGCCTTTGAAACCCAAATCTTAGCGGCTTCGATTCGTCACACGATGCACGTGGTGAACTGTGCTAAAATTGGTGCTGACGTCATGACCGGACCATTGTCATCCATCACAGGATTGTTAAAACATCCTTTGACCGATTTAGGTTTGGCTCAGTTCTTAGCCGATTATGCTAAAGGAAATCAATAATTGAAGAGGCAATTAGCCTTCAGCTATTAGCTTTTAGTAAAATAGTTGAAACATATAAATAAGAATCCCGATTCATTTGAATCGGGATTTTTTAATTTCTTGCTGATAGCTAGTGGCTGTATGTTTTCTTTTTAGCTATTTCAGTTCCTCTTCAAAGTTGGATTCAAAGATGTTGGTAAATGCATTTTTAATCAAACCGTTATTGTCCAGGATTATGGTTCTGTGGATTTTGGTGATTACCCATTTGGCCTTAATGTCTTCAAAATCGGCACAACGCAATTCGGTGATGCTGTCAAATTTATATTTCCTCAGCAATGATTTCCATTCTTCCTGTGTATCATTGATGTTGATGCCTACAAATTGATAATCCGGATGTGCTTTTTGGAAGGCCAATATCTTTTTATGTGCTGCTTCCAAATGGGAAACGGCATTGGCGGTCCAAAAGAAAATGACCGTTTTTTTGTTGGTGAACGATGAAGAGTTTATTTTATTTCCACTTCGGTCTAAAAGGGTTACCTCAGGAAGTTTGTTGCCTGCTTTTAGCAATTGTATGGCATTCCCGATTTTGGTGATTTCGTTTTTCTGACTCTTGTCGGTTGAAAATTTATGGTAAGTAGCCAAAAAGGTTTGGTTGTTTACCATATTTTGATCTTCCAGTAAATAGGTGAAGGCAATGTTGTTGAGTATGGTGTTTTTTACCTTTTCATTTTTGATTAAGGTATCGGCAATATTCATTTTGTTGATGTTGGTTTTCAAAGCCAAATCCACTTCTGAAAAATGATTGTGGTAATTGATGGAACCCATGTTGTTCAGCATGTGTGACAGATACATCACAAAAGGCGAATACGTTGAAAGTGCCACATTATTACAGTCTACATTCTTTCTGAAATTGTAATAATCCGTTGGGATTTTTTCATAGACATCATTTCCGGTTCTGATTTTATGAACCATTGGATACAATTCCCTTCTGGAATAATAAGGAAAATCCAAAGCTGCTTTCGCATAATTATCAAATTCATCGCTCCATTTGAGTTCCTCTTTTTTGGCAGTGTAAAACTTAGTGGCTACCTGATAGGAAGAGTCAATGGTTTTGGTAAACTTATCAATATCAGAATCGTAGGCAGAAAATAAATTGTTTTTGTCTTTCTCATTTTTCAGGTATTGTTCCATCAGAAAGTTGTTTTTCTGATCACCACGTCCACAGAAAACAACAGAATTATCAAAATCCCGGGTATTCACACGCACCATCAGGCTGTCATTCTTATCAAAATAAACATATTGGTATTCCGGTTCGTGTTTGAAAGTATATAAACCGGGCGGCAAAGAATCAAACTGCATAAAGAAGCGGTTGTTTTTGTCCAGCTTGATGGAATCTATTACTTCATTGTCTTTGCAGAAAAGCACATACTGGCTGTTTGGATTGACAATCTCTCCGCCAAAATAAGCGACATAATCACTTCCTTTAAATTCGTTTTTACACGAGCTTAAAAGCGTAATAAAAGGGATAAGTAAAGCAAAAACTTTTAAATTTCTGTAATTGTGCATTGAATAGAAACTAGTAAACAAAAATATTCAGATGATTTGGATTTTACTGTTAACCATTAGTTAAATAAACGATTAGTCAATTGGTTGGCAACTCCTGCTTTTACAGTCGCAAAGCCAATATTAATCAGTGTGGATTTCAGAATAAAATTATTCTTAATAGAAAACCTCACAGTGATGTGAGGTTTTTGCAATCAAGCGGTTTCAACTATTGTTTAATAAATTGTTTGGTTGTTCTGCTGTCACCATCCATGATTTCTATTATATAATTACCGGGTTTCAGGGAACTTACATTGACAGCATCATTTTCAATTTTGTTGTTGGCTATTTCTTGTCCTAACAGATTGTAAATTCTGAAGGTCGCCGGATTTTCAAGATTGGATATGTTTAATACTTCTCCTTTAACCGGATTTGGATATATTTTTACAGCCGGTTTGCTGACGATGGTTTCCTCTTCAAATCTTCCGGTGGCTGTTATAATCACGGTATAATCTTCAACTTCTCCATAAGTGAAAATTTCACAGGCTGTTGCCAATGCATTGTTTTTCATCGAAACTCTCATTCGGGTTGCTCCTTGAAGCGCATTTGAAGGAACGCTTATGCTTCCGCTGAAAGGGGTTGTTTTTGTTTTCGACTGATTGATTACCAGTTCGCCGGCATCTGAAAAATCATTATCCTGATTAAAATCAATCCATACACTGTAAGCTTCGGCATAAGATGGACTTGATTTAGTTGCCGTTATGGTAATGTTATTGTTGGAATTCAAAGCTAAATTGGTGGTTAAAGCCGTAAAATTTCCATAGCCGTTATTGTTGCCCGAAAGATTATTGATTGTACCAATTTGCACTCGATTTATATATTCTTTGGCAGTACTATTACCTCTTGAAGCACAATAAGAAATCACATTTGAAAGCGTTGTGATACTAACCAAATTACTCGAAGACGAATTTCCAACAGCATCTTTAGCTCTGACATAATAACTATAGTTAGTGGCCGGATTTAGACCGCTAACAGCATAAGAAGTTGCTGTGCTAGAACCGATAAACTGACTGTTTTTATAAATATCATAACCCGTAACCCCAATATTATCTGTAGCTGTTGTCCAAGAAAGATTGGTCGATGTGGCAGTTGTTCCGTAAGCAGTAAGTGTTGGCGATGTTGGCGAACTAGTGTCGGCTGCTGAAAGTGTCATTATATTGACAGTATTGCTCGCAACAGATCTATTTCCGGCGGCATCTTTAGCGATTACATAAAAGCTGTAATTTGTTGCCGATGATAAACCACTTATGGTATAGGCCGTATTAGTTGTCGAAGCTTTTAATACGCCATTTTGATAGAGGTCATAACCGGTTACACCTACATTATCTGAAGCCGACCAATAAAGATTGGTTGATGAAACCGTAGTTCCGGATGCCGAAAGTGTCGCCATAATCGGTAGTGTAATATCCGCTACCGTAGTTCCGGCAGCAATAATAAAATTAGTATTGGATACATCAAAGAAAATATGGTTGTTTCCTTTAATCATGATTCTGTTGGTATTTCCTGCGATATTCGGAATCACAACATTTTGTGTTCCATCATTTGGCGTTGCTGACAATAGGGTAGCAGCAAAAGTTTGTCCTCCGTCTGTTGATAATAGGATATCGACATTGGCACAATTTACGCCGTTAGTTGTAGTTCCTGCAACATTCCAAGTGATGGTTTGTGTACTTCCTCCGGAATAAGTCACTGCCGAATTAGGAGAGTTCACGGTAAATGGCCCGGCAGTTCCGTTTACCGTAACGATAACATCATCACTGTTGTTGGATGGTCCGCCGGCTCTGTTATCGCGAACCGTCAAACGGAAGTTCAAAGTTCGGGCTACATTGGGCAATACTTCCCATGGAATTTCAGTTCCTGCCGTAGTGTTTAATCCACTTAAAACAGTTGCCATTCTTGGGAAATATCTCGTTGGCGAAGTGGTTGAAACATAAGATCTAAAAATCGGGCCTGAAGTAGCTGTTGTACTAGGTATGGTCGTAATCGAAGTACCTAAATCCATTTCTTCCCAGTTGTAAGTCAGCATATCTCCGTTGGCATCACTAGCATTTCCGTTAAGCATAAATGGCGTTCCTTTTGGAATCGTATAATCCAATCCTGCGTTAACTATCGGCACATTATTTCCGGTGGATGTTAAAATGTAAGCCACTTTATTTTTAACATTATTGGTCACTTGCTGAATGCTTATCGCATGAAAATAAGGATCAGAATGACGCTGAACGTCTTTGGTGGTAATACCGGCATAACTCATAATGGTAGAACCGCTTCCGGGTTCCATTTGAGTTCCGGTTCCCGATTCGGTAACGTGTGAATAGGTATGATTAGCGCCCAATTGATGACCAATTTCATGAGCCACATAATCGATATCAAAATTATCTCCTGCTGGAATACCGCTCGAAGGCGAAGTATACCCTTTTCCTTTGGAACCATTCACACAAATGCAACCGATACAGCCTGCATTTCCACCACCACCGGTTCCGCCCAATAAATGACCAATGTCATAATTGGCTTCGCCAATAACCGAAGTTAAAGTAGATTGCAGTTGAGAATTCCAACTCGACATACCGGTATAATCAGCATAAGGATCAGTAGTAGGCGATGTATAAATTACATTAGCATTGTTGGCAATAAGCACCAAACGCAAACCAAAATCAGTTTCAAAGATGGCGTTAACTCTTGTTAAAGTATTGTTCATTCCGGCTAAAGCTAATGCTTTGGTTCCGCCAAAATAAGCCGCATATTCTCCGGTACAAGACAAAGCCAATCTGAAAGTTCTCAATTTAGCATCATCAGCATTTGGTCTTGCCATTAGTTCTGAATCTCCAATATCACTGACTGCTTCATTGATAATTTTGCATTCTATTCTACTCAATGAATTGGTGTAATCTGATTTTTGGTAAACGGTATAAGTAGATAAATCGGTAGTTAAAGGTTCGATAAAAACAACCGGTTTTCCAGGATGTAAGCTCATCGATTTGAACCCTAAAGGCGAAAAACTGAAATACACTCGAGCAGTCGGATTGTCAACACCAATCGCTACATAGGATTTGATTTCAGGATAATTGGCGGCTAATTCGGCATCCATAACCGGATTTTCATACACCCTGAAGTTTTCAAAAACACCATCTGCATTGGGTAATGAAATTAAAGTGTTTGAGTTACCGGCATTTGCCAATCTCTTTGGCGAGGTAACCAAGAGTTCTTGTAATGCCGTTAAGTCTAAATCGTATAGTTTTTTTTCGGGTAAGTTTGCATTGTTGGACTTTTGTTTTGTTTGCATTCCTGCATTTACTTTCCACATTGTTTTGCTTTTTTGAGCAAGTGCAAAACAACTGAATGTCAACAAGATAATTGAGAGCCATCTTTTCATAATAACAAGTGTTTAGTGTGTTTGATAAAATCGAAAGCGTATGCGATAATGTGCTTGGTAAACCGTCAAAATGCATCTTTTAACATCTATACTAGATAAAAGACTACATAATAATTTTTGCAAATAAAAGGTAATAGGCAGTTTTAGAAAAAAACTACAGTGTTGGATTGGGTAAACAATGCGGTAAAAGGCGTGGAAAAATGATTTGGGTAATCTTACGGTGGCGAAAGTACCATATGCATTCAAACAGACCTTGTTTTCGGGCTTTTATTTTTCAACAAAGGGTGTTAAAGTTTTTTCAAATTTTTAAATGTAACACTTTACGCACCAAATGATTAAATGCTCATCCCAATGGTGACTTGAGTTTCAAAAGTATGGTATAGGAAAAGTAATATTAACTTGTAAATTGTCAATTTCATCGACTAATTGCATTCTTTTTAAAATGATGTAGTGTATTTAGTACGCTTTCTAAATTTGCCGCTATTTTCTATAATTTGTTCAATCCCATTGCGTTTTGGAAACTAACTTGCTAAAAAAAAAAGCGAAAGCTAAAATTGTCATTCCCAACTTGATTGGGAAGTGAACACTATTCACTACTTTTGCACAAAATTTTATAAAACTACAATATGCTTACAGTTTCTAATTTATCGGTTCAATTTGGTAAAAGAATTTTATTCGACGAAGTAAATACCACGTTCACCCAAGGCAATTGCTATGGTGTGATTGGTGCCAATGGTGCCGGAAAATCTACTTTCCTTAAAATTTTAGCCGGTGATATCGACCCAACTTCAGGAAGAGTTTTTCTTGAGCCGGGCAAACGTATGTCGGTTTTGAACCAAAATCACAACATGTTCGATGAGCATACCGTGTTGGAAACCGTGATGATGGGGAACAAAGTATTGTTTGCCGTAAAATCAGAAATGGATGCTTTGTATGCTGATTATGATGATAAAAATGCGGATAGAATAGGCGAGTTGCAAGTGCAGTTTGAAGAAATGAACGGTTGGAATGCAGAATCTGATGCCGGTGCCATGTTGTCGAATTTAGGAATTACTGCCGATCAACATTATACTTTGATGAGTGAAATGGAAGGAAAGATGAAAGTTCGTGTGCTTTTGGCACAGGCGCTTTTCGGAAACCCTGATGTGTTGGTCATGGATGAGCCTACGAATGACCTGGATTTTGAAACAATTTCCTGGTTGGAGAATTTCCTGGCCAATTATGACAATACCGTAATTGTGGTGTCTCACGACCGTCACTTTTTAGACGCAGTTTGTACACATATTTCGGATATCGATTTCTCTAAAATCAACCACTATTCCGGAAACTATACTTTCTGGTATGAGTCAAGTCAGTTAGCGGCACGTCAAAAAGCGCAGCAAAATAAGAAAGCGGAAGAGAAGAAAGCCGAGTTGGAAGAATTCATCCGTCGTTTTAGTGCGAACGTGGCGAAGTCTAAACAAGCGACTTCCCGTAAAAAGATGATTGAAAAATTAAACCTTGACGAAATCAAACCGTCAAGCCGTAGATATCCAGCGATTATATTTGATGTAGAAAGAGAAGCCGGAGACCAAATCCTTCACGTTCAAAACTTAGCCGCTTCAGTAGATGGCGAAGTATTGTTTAAGAACGTCGATTTGAACATGGCCAAAGGCGATAAAGTAGTCGTGTTCTCGAAAGATTCACGTGCGACAACCGCTTTCTATGAAATCCTGAACGGTAACCAAAAAGCCGATGCCGGAACTTTTGACTGGGGAATTACCACGACGCAATCGTATTTGCCTAATGACAACAGTTCGTTCTTTACCGATGGCAGTTTGAATTTAGTAGATTGGTTACGCCAATTTGTAAAAACCGAAGAAGAGCGCGATGAAGTATATGTTCGTGGATTCTTAGGGAAAATGATTTTCTCTGGTGAAGAAGCCTTGAAAAAATGTACGGTATTATCCGGAGGTGAAAAAGTGCGTTGTATGTTATCGCGCATGATGATGATTCGTGCCAATGTATTGATGCTCGACGAACCAACGAATCACTTGGATTTGGAATCGATTACGGCATTCAACAACTCCTTGAAAAACTTTAAAGGTTCTGTATTGTTCACTACGCATGACCACGAGTTTGCACAAACTGTGGCCAACAGAGTGTTAGAAATTACACCAAACGGCGTTATCGACCGTTATATGACATTCGATGAATACCTGGATGACGAAAAGATTCAGGAAATGAGAAAGAAGATGTATTCTTAAATATATAAAAACTCCCGCCTTAAGCGGGAGTTTTTTTATACCAATGTGGCTTGGAAATCCAATATTTCCTTATGGTTTAAAAAGTAACTTCTTTGCAGGATAAAGAGATAGAGATGGATGATGTTATTTTTGATGCCAATGGCTTCATCGTCATATTTCCTGCCATCAAAATAAACCAAATCCTTTTCCAGATATGCATCACATTCTTTCTTCATATCGGGTGTTATCGCTTTCTGATAGCGTTCATCTTCCTGAATCGCTTTCAGCTGTTCTTTGAATCTTGATTCGAGTACAGCATAATTTTTCATTCGGTTATTGATGTCCTCAATCTGATGCTGTTCATAAGCAAAAGAAAATTTCTCAAACATGTCTACATAAAGTTGGGCCTTTGTCTCGTGTTCGCTGTCTACGCTAAAAAAGTCCTTATAGCGTTTCACCAGTTTTTCAGCAACACCTTTCTGCTGCGCTTTGCCATAAAAATATTTGAATATCTCAATGTCATTCAGATGCAGTTTCTCTTTGTTCTCGGCGATGTCTTTATCCAGATTGTCTGCCAATGATTTAGCTGCAGACGATTTGTATTTATTGCCGTCATAGTCAAATGTTTTGATCTTAAATTCTTTTCCGGCAATTTGTTTCAATACTGCTAAATCGTTGTTCTGCGCCGTTTTGCTATGCGCCAATTCAACAATATCATTGTTGTACAACTCGTCAAAAGTCAATGCTGTATTTGGGTTTTCCAAAATTTTATCCAAATCCATCGCGTCCATAGTGTGGTTGTCATAATAGCCATTGTATAAATCGGGATATTTATTTTCCTGGTATTCCTTTTGGATTGACGTTTCAAACTGATTGATTTCTTCGTCTAAAGGCGTTTCCGGATAGACTACGGTTTCAAACATCTTTTTGGTGATTTTCTGTTGAATCTCACTGATGTTTTTGAATAGCGTATTGGCCGGTCGGTTGTCTATGTTACTCAGGTTGATGCTCAGGGTTTTAAACGCATTGACCCTTTCCTCTGTCGACGGATGCGAAGCCCATTGGTTTTTGATGACCAACTTTGATTTGTTGAATCTTTCATAATAGCCGCTTTCAACCCGTGGTAAATTATCAACGATATCGATTTTGCTATTGCCGGCAAAGAAATTAGTCGCCAAAAGATGCTGTGGATATATGTTGGATGTCGTGATGGATTCGTTGATTTTACCATTGTAATAATTAATCACCCGGTCAAAGGAATTGGACGTCAAATCCATTCTGAGCATCGAATTGATCATCGGTTCAGAGCCTACGACATTAGCCGCAATTTCATCGGCATGGAACTCCATTTCACGGGATAATCCCATATAACTCAGGTTCACGACTTTATACATCATTTGCAACAAAGACTGTATCAATCTGTTGAATCCGACAGCGACATACAATAAGATAGCAAAATAACCGCTTTTGCTCGCCCAGGATGAAATGGCGTTGTGGTAATCGTCATTTTCATAAAGCAGGTTGTAAATGACCCTGTTTACGTTATAAACATAGCTGCCGACTTTCATTGTCTTTTGTGAAAAGTGGCCAAACTCATGGGCCAAAATGCCTCTGAGTTCTGTTACGGTAGTTGTGTTGACCAAACCCATACCGATGTGCAGGTTTTTTTTGATTGGGAAAAACATGCTCCAAAAACTGGAATCATAGAATACGGAAGCATTGACATCAGGTGATAAGTATATTTTTTTAGGGAAATCGGTGCCAATTTCATCCACAAGATCCTGAATCATTTTATACAATTCGGGTTCGTCATGAATATTGATTTCGGTCAGATGGGAATAATCGCTTTTGTTTTTGGTAAATAAAAATTTGACCATAAAATAAAAGATAAAGAAGCCAACGCCAACAAGACCAATCCCGAGCATTAAGGTGACAAAAGAAGGCGCAGCCGTGACCATTATAAAAGCCAAATAAGCACAACCCGCGAAAATCCCAATGGCTAAGCCAAACAGCAGCAGATAAACAATGATAAACAGAACAATAGAAAATATGGCCCTATAGGTTTGTGACTTGAATTCGGGAGAGATTTTAACGGCTGACATAAATAGTATTTTGGTCTTCCAAAAATATCAGAATTATGTTAATCTAAAAATTTATTTTGAAATAATTCCTACTTGTGGTTTTGTCATGCTCCAAAACTCTTGGCAGGTGCTCCAAAACTCTTAGCGGGTGCTCCAACGCTCTTAGCGGGTGCTTCAACACTCTTAGCGGGTGCTCCAACACTCTTAGCGGGTCCTCTAACGCTCTTAGCGGGTGCTTCAACACTCTTTGCGGGTGCTTGAACACTCTTGGCGGGTACTCCAACACTCTTGGCGGGTGCTCCAAAACTCTTAGCGGGTCCTCTAACGCTCTTAGCGGGTGCTTCAACACTCTTAGCAGGTGCTCCAAACCGCTGTTGTAAGCAGTTTTAATCTGCTCTAATAATCATTGGTTCAGATTCCGCTATCACGCTCACGCAATCATTGATTCCACTCACTAAATATTCATTATGATTATCTCCATGGTGTTGGGCTAAGAAACCAGCGCGTAATTTTTCCAATTCAAACCAGCCACCACTTTCAACTCTCCAAATCCAACGTGGAACTCTGACATCTTTATCCCAGAACTCCAAAAGATTTCCTTCGTCCAATACTCTAAATCCAATCACATTTTTAAAAATAACATAGATTGGGCTTTCAATATCATCAAAACCTAAAGTTATTTTCAAAGTCCATAAATCATAGGTTATATTATAGATTTCAGGATTAGCACCCGGAATTTCATTTTGTAATTCGACGACTTTTGGCTTTAATAATTTCTGAATGTCTTTCATTTAAGTATATGTTATCAAGATTGCTTATAACGTTCCGCGGCTTGGGCTGTTGTGGTCAAAGCGAGCGGAGTTTATTCCGGTTAAGCTTTGTGCCGCAACGTGATGGAAAGATATGAAATTTATGCAAACTAACAATGGCGCCAAACCGCTGTTAGCGGTAGTTATTTTGAACTATTTTTCTCTTCAAACGAATTGAAAAACTTTTCTATTTCTGAATTGTTATCATTCTGTTTTATAGTATATACTATTAAGCCATAATATTTGTTACTAACAATATAACTTCTCATGTTAGCTATAATTTTATCGTCGTTGATTGACATTTTCACTGCTCGTCCAGAATGTGAACTATAATTTATTGTTTTTTCTGAAATAAGCGTTGCTTTATGATTTCTGACAGAACCATTTATTGCAGCGTCGAGTGCAGTTTTTTGCTCTTCTGTGGTTAAGTTTCCTTTGGAATTAGGTAAATCATTTATCGACATGAAATATCTTAAATTCTTTTCATCAACACTTTGCGCTTTATAAATTAATGTTTTTACTTTAATTTCTCCAGCTAATGTTTGCATTGTTTTATCTTCTTCGGTTGGTTTTTCAGGAAAAGAAATTTTGAAATTCTCTGAATTATAAATATACCAATCAGTTATAGAATTAAAACTTAGTAATGATAGTGTGAGTAATAATAAAAATGTCTTTTTCATTGATTGTTTCTGTATGTTCTGAATAATTATTGCCAACTTAAAAATAGAAGCAAGTCATCCACTCACAACTATTTACTATCATAAAAATAACAAAAATATTTAATCAGAAACACTTTACTTTTCAACATAAAACCGCCCTCATAGAATTGGCGTAGCAAAACAACGAAAAATCGAGCGGCAGTAATCCACGAGATGAGCAAAGCGAACGGCTTGGGTTACGGAGCGAGATTTGAGGTAGTTTTCAAGCTAAGACTATACAGGCTTGATTTTTTTGGTTACTTTTTTCATCAAGGAAAAAAGTAATGAGAATTTAATTGTTCATTTTCTTTAGCTTCGCTCCGTTCGCCCTTCGGACTCGGGTGCTTGTCCAAAGAAAACGAACCAAAAGAAAGGACACTTTTACGAGGTGTTTCCGATAAATCGGAACCGATTTTAAAATCCTAAAATTGCTACAAGGATTCGCAATTTCTTAACGAATTTTAAAATCTACACTGCGTAAAAGGAGCTTTCTAACGATATCATCTAAATATCGACGTAAAATTTTCCTAAATAATCCACTACGATTCTTATCTTTGTATCCCAAACAACACTACCATGAGTCAAAAAGTATTGCTCACTTCCAAAGAAGTCAATATCATACTCCATCGTTTGGCTTGTCAGTTAATCGAAAACCACCTCGATTTTTCCAACACCGTTTTAATAGGTATACAACCACGCGGCAGCTATCTCGCCAGTCGTATCAAGGCTATTTTGGAAAACGATTACCAAATCGCAGCCGTGCAGCTAGGTTTCTTAGACATCACTTTTTTTCGTGATGATTTCCGCCGCGGCGAAAAACAGTTGGAAGCCAACAAAACGCAAATCGATTTTTTGGTAGAAGACAAAAAAGTGGTTTTTATTGACGATGTGCTATTCACCGGAAGAAGTATCAATGCGGCCTTAACCGCCGTTCAATCCTTTGGAAGACCATCAGAAGTGGAACTTTTGGTACTCATCGACCGAAGATTCAGCCGTCATTTGCCGATACAACCCGATTACCGCGGTCGTCAGGTAGATGTGATTAATGATGAAAAAGTAATCGTATCCTGGAAAGAAAAGGATGGAGAAGATGCGGTTTATTTAGTATAACATAACAACACAATACACAACAACATAAAAATGTCCGAACTGTCAGTCAATCATTTACTAGGGATTAAATACCTGCAAAAGCAAGACATCGACTTGATTTTTGAGACGGCAGATCATTTCAAGGAAGTGATTAACCGCCCGATTAAGAAAGTGCCTTCGCTGCGCGACATTACCATTGCCAACATCTTTTTTGAAAACAGTACGCGTACGAAACTCTCTTTTGAGTTGGCCCAAAAAAGACTGTCAGCCGATGTAATCAGTTTTTCGGCAGCACAATCTTCGGTCAAAAAAGGAGAAACGCTGATTGATACCGTAAACAATATCCTGTCGATGAAAGTGGATATGGTGGTGATGCGTCACGCCAATCCGGGTGCGGCTTACTTCCTGTCACAAAATGTAAAAGCCAGCATCATCAACGCCGGTGACGGCGCACACGAGCACCCAACACAAGGTTTGCTCGACAGTTATTCCATCAGGGAAAGACTGGGCGGAGTAGGCGGCAAGAAAGTGGTCATCGTAGGTGATATTCTGCACTCAAGAGTGGCGCTGTCTAACATTTACGCTTTGCAAATGCAGGGCGCCGAAGTCAAAGTGTGCGGACCAAAAACCTTAATTCCAAAATACATCGAAAGTTTGGGTGTAACAGTAGAACCTAATCTGAAAAAAGCACTGGAATGGTGCGATGTAGCCAATATGCTTCGCGTGCAGAATGAAAGAATGGATGTGAATTATTTCCCGTCAACACGGGAATATGCCCAGCAATATGGAGTAGACAAAGCCTTGCTGAATTCGCTCAACAAAGAAATCATCATCATGCATCCCGGGCCAATCAACCGCGGTGTCGAAATCACTTCGGATGTTGCCGACTCACAACAATCAGTCATCTTAGACCAAGTTGAAAACGGAGTAGCCATCAGAATGGCGGTGATTTATCTCTTAGCTTCTAAAATACAGCAATAAAAAAAGCCTCGATATTTCGAGGCTTTTTTGTTATTCCGTTTTGATACTTCTGAGTTGTTTCAGCTTGTCTTTTAAGGTCGCTAATTCTTCTTTTTTGAAGTCGATGTTTTTCTTTACTTCTTTTACCATCGGGTTGTCGGCTTTCGCATTGGCAAAGAACTGGATGTTGTTCTCCAATTGGAAAATTTCGCCCTGTACTTCATCAATCTTACGCATGATGAATATTTTTTCGTTGTCCAATTTACGGGTATCTGAATTCGCCAAATGGTCTAACTTATTGGCATAACGCGCCATTTCGTTGTCTTTTTTGCTCAGGCTTAATTTCTCGAATAAGGCATCCAGGATTTTGTTGAATTTCCCTTCGATATGACGACGCGCAAATGGCACTTTGCCAAAGCTTTTCCACGTTTCGATATGGGCTTTGATGGCATCCAAATCGGTTTTGTGGTCACCAATCAATTCAAAAGCCCTCAAGGTTTCCAAGTATGCTTTTTTCTTTTCAAAAGCTTCTACTTCTTCGCTATTGGCTTCGTTCTTTTGCTCTTTTAATTTCTCAAAATACGCATTACAAGCGGCTCTGAAATCGGCCCAAAGTTTATCTGAGAATTTTCTCGGTACGTGGCCGATGGTTTTCCACTCTTCCTGAATTTGTTTCATCAATGGCGTAGTGGCAGCAAAATCGGTACTTTCCTTAAGTTCATTGGCTTTAGCCACCAAGGCTTGCTTTTTGGAAAGGTTATCGTTTTGGTCTTTTTTAATGTCTTTGTAAAAAGAATTTTTCAGCACATTGAAGCTTCTTACCGCGTTTTTAAACTGTGTCCAGATATCTTCGTTTACTTCTGAAGGCACTTTTCCGGCAGCAAAGAATTGACTTCTCAACGCTTCTACTTTCTCGATTTGGCCTAGCCAGGCAGCATGAGAGTTCACTTTCTCCTGTGCTAAAACTTCAATCTGTGCAATGATTTCTTTTTTCTTCTCTAAATTGGCCGTTTCCACTTCGCGAAGTTGTTCGTATAAACTTTCGCGTTTGTCGTGCATTTGTTTGGTCAATTCACTGAAACGGTTCCAGATTTCCTCACGTTGGTCACGGGAAACCGGGCCGATATCTTCTTTCCAGATGCGGTGTAAATCCTGTAATTCACGGAAAGCCTTGTTGATGTCTTCTTCGTGAACCAATTCTTCTACACGGGCAATGATTTTTTGTTTTTGTTCTAGATTGTGTTTGAAATCCAAATCACGCGCTTCTCTGTCTAAGTGTAAAAAGTCGTAGAAGTTTTCTACGTGGAAATGGTAATTGTTCCAAACGTGGTTGTATTTGTCTTTTGGAATCGGACCTGCATTTTTCCAGCGCTCTCTGATATCGTTGAATTGTTTTAACGAAGTGGAGATGCTTTCCTGAGAATTGATCAACTGTTTTAACTCTTCAACAATGGCCAGGCGATTGTCTAAATTGGCTTTCAGATTGTTCTGTAAGCTTTTGAAGTGTACGTTTTTCTTATCCCGGTATTGGGTGTATAATTGGTCAAATTTTACCTTAAGTGGAAAATGATAATGGAAATCTTCTGTAGTATCCGGATTTTCAGCGTGGAATTCGTCTTTTTTCTCATCGATAAAATGATGGTATTTAGACAGGAAAGCTTTTTTCAGTTCTTCAACATGGTCTTTAACCGACATCACTTTTTCCACCACAACCAAATCACTCAATTCATCAACCAATTGTTCCATGGTCAAGGTATCGTAATCCAACATTGGGATGTCGTGACGCTCTTTTAAGGATTCGTCTTCACCTTCTTCGGCATTGACTTCCTGAATCGCATTCATTACAGAATCGTGTGCAGTTTCTTCCACAATAGGCGTGTCATCGGCTACTTCTTCTGCAGTCAGTTCTACCAAATCGTCAGGAGCTTCTTCTTCAGCAACTTCTTCTACAATTGCATCTTCTACCGTTTCTTCCACCAATGCTTCTCTTTCAGCCGCCAGTTCGATTTCGTCTTCTGTAAGTTCTTCCGTTAAAACGGCAACTTCTACTACAGGTTCATGAGTTGGTTCTTCGGTTTCAGCAACTTCTTCAGTGGCCTCAACTTCTTCATCTTCAGTTACAGGAGCTTCAATTTCAACAACTTCAACTTCCTCCTGAACTTCTTCAGAGGCTTCGATAGTTTCCTGATTTTCAGTAGTAGTTACTTCCGGTGATTCGTTTACTACATTTCCATCTGCATCCTGCAGGTTATCATTCTTTTCTTCTAACATTTTTATAAATGTTTTAAGGGTTACACATTAAGAAGGCGAAAGATAGTAAAGATGCTTTAAAGTTCAAAGAAATTCAGCCTTTTCTATGCTTTTTTATCTTAATTAGATTCATTTGGCTTAGCCAAAAACAAAAAAAACGCCGTTGGATTCCAACAGCGTTTCTTATATTTTTAGAACTAAATTTTAGTTTATCAGAACTTTTTTAGTCACCGAATTGTTATTGCTTGACAATTTTATAAAGTAAAAACCTTTTGGTAAATTACTTAGGGTATAAGTATTGTTTTCCAATGTTGGTCTTTTAATTTGTTGCAAAACCTGACCGTTGATAGTCATGATTTCTATTTCGTCCAAAGCCACTGGCGATTCAATATTAACAACGTCATTGGAAGGGTTTGGATAAATGGAAACCGTGTTTAAGGTTTCAAATCCTTCATTAGCCAACAAACTTCCCCAAATCTGCATCGCATATTCCGGATGGTCAATGTATGGATTTCTATTGTTTTGACGTGCATAAATAGCATTGTTACGATCTATTTCCCTTTGGCTTACAGGGTCATTATTGTTCCAGGTTAAAAGTACATTGATGGCCTGAGAAGTAAACACCTGATTGCTGGTTCCGTTGAACATAGGATAACTCCATCCGGCTACTAAATCTTCATATCGGGTAGCGAAATAAAGTAACATACGGGCAATATCACCTTTGAATTCATTGATGGGTTCGAATACTGTTCCGGTATATCCGGCAGAATAACCCGAATTTAAATTAGAACCTCTTTTGGAACCATTGGAATAAGTATTGTTGGCGACATTAACCCTGCTAAAAGGAAAATCACCGCGTTGTGCATTTACATATTTGTCTGAAGGCACTACAAAATGCGCGTCAGAATACATAGGCGTTGCCGAACCAAAAACCGATTGCGGTACCAAATGTTCTCTGTTGTATCTTTCACATTCCGCATTTCCTAAGGTTCCGTCGTCTTGTAAGCCACCGCCGTAAACATATTCACATTCTGAACTGGTTGGGTTTTCAGTATACATGTCCAACATGGTTCCATTATTTTCATAATAGCTGTCAATATCAGAAGTTTGATAAGTGACATACAAGCCCGAATACGTTCTATCCGTATGGTCATTGATGATGTTGAACAACTGTGTTTTTAAGGTATAACCTGTTCCCGTAGCGGTGTTATAATATCCGGGTGGAATAGTAGTCACCGATTCGGTTTGTTGAGCAAAACCAACAAGCGCAATACTTAAAAATAAAAAGGTAAAGATTTTCTTCATTTTGTTTTTATATTTCTTTTTTTCGTTCTAATAAGGCCATGTAAAATCCGTCAAATCCGCTGTCTTGTGCCAAAATTTTAGAATCTTTTACAAAGGTAAATGATTTCCCGATTTCGGTCGTTAAGAAATGCTTAATTTGTTCCTGATTCTCAGAGGGTAAGACCGAGCAAGTGGCATAAACCAGTTTGCCTCCGGGCTTTACAATTTTGGAATAATTTTCCAAAACTTCGGCTTGTACTTTTCTGATATTGTCTATGAATTCAGGTTGCAGTTTCCATTTTGCATCAGGGTTTCTTTTTAAAACGCCTAATCCGCTGCATGGTGCATCAATCAAAACCCTGTCGGCTTTTTCATGAAGTTTTTTGATCACTTTGGTTGTGTCAATAATGCGGTATTCTATATTGAAAGCGCCGTTTCTTTTGGCTCTTAATTTTAATTGTTTGAGTTTGCTCTCATACAAATCCATGGCAATCAATTGCCCTTTGTTTTGCATCAACGAAGCCATGTGCAATGTTTTGCCACCGGCACCGGCGCAAGTGTCTACGACTCTCATTCCAGGTTGTACATCAAGGAAGGCGGCTACCAACTGAGAAGAAGCATCCTGTACTTCAAACAAACCTTCTTTGAAGGCATCGGTTAAGAATACATTGGCTCTTTCCTTCAAAACCAAAGCATCGGGCTGGTCTTTTAAAAATTCCGTTTCGATGTTTAAGTCCATTAAGATGGCACGTAATTGTTCTTTGGTTGTTTTCAAAGTGTTTACGCGAAGAATCACCTGTGCTTGTTTGTTTTGCGCAGCAATTTCTTTGGTCCAAATGTCTTCTCCCAATTCTTTTACGCCCAGTTCGTCCATCCAATCGGGAATAGACTCACGCATTTTTCTGATTTTGGATAACTCATCAAAACGGCCTTTGATTTTGCGTTCCGGTGTTCCTTCCAATTGTCTCCAATCGGGAATTGGATAACCACGTAATACGGCCCAAACGGCAAACATGCGCCATAACTGGTCACGGTCAAAAGGTTCTTTTACGCCCGCAATTTCCATATATAGTCTTTTCCAACGGACAATTTCGTAGATGGTTTCGGCCACAAATTTACGGTCGGAACTTCCCCAACGTTTGTCTTTTTTTAAGGCACGAGCCACAACTTTATCGGCATATTCACCTTCGTTAAAGATGGCGTTTAAGGAGTCAATGGTGGTATAAACTAAATTTCTGTGTAATCGCATGTTGTAAAAAAATAAGCGTGCAAAGATATTCCTTTTTTGTTATTTAAGCTTAAAATTAACAAGCTAAATACAAAAGGGTTATAAAGTCAAATAAATGATAGGAGTGAAGCCTCAGATTTGATTTGAGGAATCAATTACAACAGCGTTCTGTCGCCTTCAATTCTGCGCATTTCGATTTTTTCCGGTGCGTGTAGAACCAATGGGAATTGCTCAATTTTCACTGAACTGCTATCCAAACCAAACCCTTTTTCTTCAGACAAACTCCATTTTTTCATCATGAAATAGGTGTTCATTACAATTTTCTCAAAGAAGGTCAAATCACTGTCATTGGACAGGAATTTTTCGGAAAGCACAAATTTGAAGTCACCAATAATGTGGTTTTTACTCAATGATTCATATCGGCTGGTAATATCCACTTCGCCGCGTTCCACCATTTCCTTAATAACTTGTTTGAACATCAGGTTAATTTTGGTAGGTTCACGGAAACCAAGATAGAAATCGATACGATAGATGTCATCCTTAATGATTTCGGTTACGCGGTATTCTTTTTTGTATGGTTCACTCAAAACATTTACGTGGATGAACCAATACAAGTCGGCACGTTTCGGACGTTTTTGAAGAATGGAGTACATTACTTTTTCTTCAATTTCGTCGCTGCGGTTGGAGTTGGTCATATATACCAAATGCGTAGCGTATTTTGGAATCGAAAGGTCAACGCTCAATTCGGCCAATACCTTTTTATAATCGTCAATTTTGACAATTTTGGTGTAATTTTTACTAATCTGTTTGGCCAAATACCAGGTCGCCATCACGCCAATTAATGCCGAAGCAATTAACAATGTTACAAATCCGCCGTGAATGAATTTTGGTAAAATGGCTGCCAGGAAGCTAAATTCAATGACTAAGTAAGCTGTAATGATTGCACCGATGATATACCATTTTACTCTTTTCATGATTAAATAAAAATTCAATAAAATGGTGGTCATAATCATGCAAAGTACAATGGCCAAACCATAGGCATGCTCCATCGCGCTTGATTTTTCAAAATACCAAACGATACCGATACAGCCCAAAAGCAAGAGCCAGTTGATTGATGGAATATACAATTGTCCTTTTAATTCCGTTGGATATTTGATTTTTACTTTTGGCCAAAAATTCAGCCTCATGGCTTCGTTAATCAAAGTAAATGATCCACTGATTAAGGCTTGTGATGCAATTACTGCGGCAAGTGTTGCAATTACTACTCCAATAGGCTGGAACCAATCTGACATGATTAAATAGAAAGGATTCCCATCTTTTCCTCCCAATTGTTCCAAAGTCTGGCCTTCATGGCCTATTAAATAAGCACCTTGGCCAAAGTAGTTGAGTAAAAGCATGGATTTTACAAAAATCCAACTGATTCTGATGTTTTTTCGGCCACAGTGTCCCATGTCTGAATACAAAGCTTCTGCTCCGGTAGTACAAAGAAAAACAGCACCTAACACAAAGAAACCTTCCGGATGAATCAGTAATAATTCGTAAGCATAATAAGGATTAATAGCATTGAAAACCGATAGGTCATCCATGATTTGGATGGTTCCTAAAATACCCAACATGGAGAACCAAATCAGCATCATAGGGGCAAAAAATTTCCCAACCAATTTGGAACCAAATTGTTGAATGGTAAAAAGGATTATCAAAATACCAATCACTATCAATTGAATGGTTCGGGTTTCCATCGCATAGAAAGTATTGATACCTTCAACCGCCGCCGAAACGGAAATAGGAGGTGTAATAATTCCATCAGCCAATAAAGCACTACCACCGATAATAGCCGGAACGATGAGCCATTTTATTTTGGTTCGTTTAACCAGGGCAAACAATGCAAAAATTCCACCTTCACCATGATTATCGGCACTTAAGGTTATAAGTACATACTTGAAAGTGGTTTGCATGGTCAACGTCCAGAAAACACAAGAAATTCCGCCGAGCACAATATCTCTCGAAATCTCGTGAGTGCCAAGTATGGCTTTCATTACATAGAGTGGTGAAGTACCGATATCTCCATAAATTATTCCTAATGCTACTAACAATCCGCCTACGGATAATTTGCTATGGAGATTACTGTTATGCGAACTCATAATGAAAAATTAAAGACTGCAAATTTATATCTTTTTGAATTATATGATTATGTAATAGCCAATTATTTTTAAAAACAAAAGACATCGCCATGGCGATGTCTTTTTCCAAACAACAAAACTATATATACAAACTTAACTTCTTCTGTTTCCTGAATTACCTCTTTGGTTTGATCCTTGTCCACCGCCTGAGTTACCTCTTGGGCTCGACATTTCTCTTTGTCCGCCTGAGTTTCCTCTCGGACTTGTCATGGCTCTTTGCCCACCGGAATTGCCTCTTGGGCTTGACATTTCTCTTTGTCCTCCGGCATTTCCTCTTGGTTCAGCCGCACGTGGAGATTGTCCTTGATTGGCGTAACTTCTGCTATTGCCTCTTGGTTCTACCGAACGCGGTGATTCACTTCTTTGATTAGAATTTCCTCTTGGCGCTTCATAACTTCTGGTGTTACCGTTTGAAGTTGCAGCTCTTGGTGATTCATTTCTATTGTTTCCGTTTCCTCTTGGAGACTCATAACTTCTGGTGTTGCCGTTTGAAGTTGCAGCTCTTGGTGATTCATTTCTATTGTTTCCGTTTCCTCTTGGAGACTCATAACTTCTAGTGTTACCGTTTCCTCTTGGAGATTCACTTCTCGTATTAGCATTTGCTCTTGTATTACTTCTAGGGCTGTTGCTGGCCAATTCACGAGTACCAACAGTTCTGATATTTCTGTTTTGGTCTAACTCACGACGGTTGGCATAACCTGTATTTCTAACTTGGAAAGAACGATTCGGGTAACGAACTTCATATGCATTTCCTCTTCTTCCACCTCTGTAATATCCATTATAAGCCACTTCACATCTTCTGTAGTTTACGTAGTTGTAGTGGTGGTTAAAGTTGATGGTGATACCAATATGGTTTCTGTATCGGAATATTGGACATGGTGACCAAGCGTAGTAATAACTTGGGTAGTATCCCCAATACCATGAAGAATAATAAGGTCTGTAACTACCAACCCAAAAAGAAGCATAAATTACAGGTGTATAAGAATAAACCGGCTCGTAAATGTAATTCGGGCCATACATATAAACGTCACCAACTACTTGAACCTGAACTTTGTTATATCGGTCACGTTCTACTTCCACAGTGGCAACGTCCTGAAATGTATCACGACCTAAAACCGATTGGATGACAATCAAGTGCGCATTTCCTTCAACGGTTTCAATCACACGTAAATAATCCACTTGATTGTCTTCATTTAAATCCAAATTGGAAATTTGAGCTTGTGGATCATTTAACCTTCTTTCAAAATCGGCCAAATCTCTGGAATCTCCAAAAATAGAAGCAACGGCTCTTAAATCAAGGTTATCACTGATTTCAGAATTATAGGCTGAAACCGTAGTCCTGTCTTGGGCAAAAAGGGTAGTAATGCTCATTAAGGACAAAACTGATAATGTTATAATTTTAGTTTTCATAATATAATTTTTTAATGTGGAATAGTTTTGATAGTCAATAACCAATTACTGTGCCACAGGATTTTTTTAATTGTTTTTAACTAAATCTTAACTGACTTAAAATTTGTATATTCGCTTAAAATCCCAGTGTTTACAATGAAAAAGCCATTTTTATTTTTTGTCATTTTTTTTCTTGGTTTGGTTGCCCAATCCAATTCACAATCTTTTCAATCGATAAAAATTGATACTGTTTTTAACGATGAAATCAGCATCAGGGCATTGACTATTTTTGGGGACAAAGTTTATTTCGCAGGAAATAAAAAAAAGGTAGGTTATATATCCATTTCCGATAAGCAAAAAACTGAAATAGTCAATAATTCATTATCTGATGAATGCAGAAGTCTGGCTGTGAATGGTGAAAATGTTTTTGTCTTGTCTATCAATAATCCGGCGAGATTATACAAGTTTTCCAAAAGTTTAGAGGATTTAACGTTGGTTTACCAAGAAAGCCACGAAAAAGTATTCTATGACAGCATGCAGTTTTGGAATGAAAAGGAAGGCATCGCCATTGGAGATCCAACAAATGATTGTTTGTCTATTATTATTACCCGTGATGGTGGCAATATCTGGAGAAAAACCGACTGCGATAATTTACCCGAAATAGCAGATGGTGAAGCGGCCTTTGCCGCGAGTAATACCAATATTGTCCTCAAGGGAAATCACGTTTGGATTGTTTCCGGTGGTAAAAGAGCCAGGGTTTTTCATTCACCCAACAAAGGTAAAACCTGGGAAGTTTTTGAAACACCTATCGTTCAGGGCGAAGCGATGACCGGTATTTTTAGTGCCGATTTTTATGATGAAAAGATTGGATTTATTGTAGGCGGTAATTATGAAAAACCAGCGTTAAACTCCCAAAACAAAGCCATCACCACCGATGGAGGCAAAACCTGGAACTTGATAGCAGATAACTCAGGATTCGGGTATGCTTCCTGTGTGCAGTTTGTGCCCAAGTCAAACGGAAAAGGAATTGTTTCAGTAGGCGCGAGCGGTTTGCAGTATTCTGCTGATGGCGGAAATACCTGGAAGCAACTCTCAACCGATGCCACATTATATACGATAAGATTTCTAGACGAAGACACGGCTTTTGCTGCCGGGAGAAATAAGATTGTCAAAATTGAATTCAAAAAATAAGAGAGCCATTCGACTCTATTTATTTTATTTTCTCAGTTTTTTATCACGGTATTGTTGCAACAACTTTCGATTGAATCCTTCTTCGGCTTTTTTGAGTTTCAGGATTTTGAGTGGCGAAATTACCCCTTTTAAACTGGCTACAAACTTTTTCTTGGCCTGATACAATTCATCTTCGCTGCTTTCCATTTGGGCCAATAGGGTTGATGCTTCTTTTTCGGATAGATTGTCAAATGATTCATCATCGATTCGGTCGAGATAGCCTTTGAGTTTTTGCTTTCTGATTTCTTGTTGCTTTTCTTCAAAAGCGTTATACAATGGCCAGAATTTTGCCGCTTCATCTGAAGTCAGGGACAATTCATTGGTGATATAAGCCACTTTCATAGCCTTAATTTGCTCTTTCTTTTCTCTCAATAAACGTCCGCCTTGCGCAAAGGTATTTATGGAAACGAGCATGATGATTGCGATAAGTATTTTATTGTTTCTCATATCATTAGTCTGTAATGTATTGTTCTAAATCGAAGTTGTTGATCAATATGTCTTCCACTTCTTCGTCCTGAAGGTTTAATTCCAACTTCATTTTTTCCAAGTCTTCTGTTTCCAATAAAGAAGCTATTTCTTCGTTGGAAATCGTCGCATTATTATTTATATAATCTTCTAAGGCTATGGCATCAACTTCTTCCGAATTACCATAAAGGTTATTGTAAACCGGAATCGATAACAGCATAACAGCTACAGCAGCTGCGGCGTAATACCAAGTTCTATTTCTACTGAAAATAGAAATCACTTTCGGCGCTGAATTTGGAAGTTGGTTCAGAACCTGGTCTGCAAACGTATCAAAGTAGCCTTCAGGCATTGTAAATCCTGAGGTAACCTTGGGTTCGTTATCTAATTTAAATGGTTTCATAATCTTTTGACAAATTTAAGGCTATAAGGTTTAATTGGCATTCATAAATTCTTCAATTTTTTTTACGGCATGATGGTAAGATGCTTTTAGCGCACCAACCGACGTTCCTAAAATCTCCGACATGTCTTCGTATTTTATTTCTTCAAAATATTTCATTTTAAAAACCAATTGTTGCTTCTCGGGCAGAAGTGTTATCGCCTTTTGAAGCTTTAACTGAATTTCGTCTCCGTCAAAATAAGTATCGGCTTTTAAATTGTCCACGATTTTGGTTTGCAATGCTTCGCTTGTGGTACCGTTTCGTTTGGCTTTCTGGTTGATAAACGTAATGGCTTCATTGGTCGCGATGCGATACATCCAGGAAAACAACTTGCTGTCACCCTTAAAATCCTTTAAATACTGAAAGACTTTGACAAAAGTGTTTTGCAGCACATCATCGGCATCATCGTGATTGAGTACAATGTTGCGAATGTGATTGTATAAAGGCCTTTGGTAATCCCGCAAGAGCTTTTGAAACGCCATATTCTGCGTTTTCGGATCTAATAGTTCCCGAATGAAATCCTTTTCTTCTTGCAAAGCGACAATTTAACTGTTGGAATAAAGATAACCCAAAAGGTTTAATCCAATCAAAAAATTAAGGTGTTTCTGTTGGTGTAGTAGTTGTTCCTGCTGGTTCAGCTGCCGGAGTTGTTGGCAAAGTAAATGTTGGTTGCGCTACCGGAGCTTTCGGGAAAACCGGAATGTGAATTTCGGTTACCCATTTTGATGGTTGCTTGATATGATCGATGGTTTTGATATAGACTTCCGTATATTTTCCGGCTAAATTTTCCTTGTACCCATTATCGGTAATGTACTTTCTGGCTTTTGCCCAGGCTTCTTGCGTATGCGAATAATCACCGGTCAAGGTAGTTTTCAGACAAGTAAAAGGGACAATTTCTCCCGACGTAACATCGCTGCCTGAAGCCACAAAAACCTGTTTGGTTGTTGGCACACAAACCGAGAAAGTCACAATATCATTGGCCGCATCATAACGTTCATATTGTACAAACGGTTTTCCGGCCATGGTCAATTGGTTTTTTTTAAAGAAATGAACCATACGCGGCATAATGATTTTGATGTTTTTGGACAGGCTTTTAATTTTACAGGAAACAGTTTGCTTTAGGCAAAATCCGGAACTGCGCTGTACTATGCCATTGACTTTTATCGAATAGGTCTTCATCTCATAATCCAAGGTCTTATCAAGATTTCTCAAACTTTTTTCAAAAGCATCAGACAAAATTCCGGTAATGCCACCGCTGAAGAAAGTATTTATTTTGGTGAACACATCCATTTTTCCTTTGCTGTGTATGGTCACTTTGGTTCCGCCGGTAGTGTCTTTGAAAGTCAGATGGAAAGTTGCCGTGGTTCCGTTGAAATTTCCTTTTTGGACCAAACTGTCATTTTCTTTGACAAAATAGGTTTTGATATAACCTTCATCATCTGCTGCCTTCCAGGAGAAATTGGCACCCGAGCCCATGGTTTTTCCGGGATAATTAAAGGTAATTCCGTGGTCTTTGGTCATCCACGAACCAAAAGTTTCCCAGTTTCTGTAATCATTAACATAGTCAAAAACGATACTTTTCGGACTATGGATGACCATGCTTTTGGAAACTTCAAAATCGCCTTTCTGAGTGGCAACATAAACCGTTACACCTATAAAAGCCAATAATATTAGTAGGAATATATATTTAAGAATTCTCATTCGTCGATTTTTTGGTGACACAAAGTTAACATAAAACATTTAACTTTTGATATATACAGATTGAGTATATTTGTTAGAATTCAAAGCACAATTTATGAAAACCAAAAGTGAACTACGAGGGATACTGTTTAGGCATTTAGACGGCATAACGACTGCTCCGGCTGCTTATGCGATTTATAAAAAAGGTGTTTTGGATTATATCCAGCAAAAGAGGGAAGTGACGCTTTCAGAATTGCTTACTGAATTCAAGGCTAATGATGGTTATCTCAATGTTGCGCTTCGCGTGTTGGCTTCCCAGGGTTGGCTGAATCAAAAAGTCGACAACCAAAATGATGAAGTAACTTTTAGCATTAATGATAAAAGCGAATTGGCTTTTTCATTGATTCCGCTTTATGAAGATGTCTTTAAGCTGATGCAGTTTACGGAGCATTTCCATCCGCGCAAGTTTGAAGTGGAACCTTTTGAAATGCTCAATGATTTGTTCCGAAAATACAAATCCAACTATGGCATTCAATTTTCAGATGACATCAAAGTGCGTTCCGTTCAGGAACAGGTTTTATATCATATCGAAGGAAATTTGGTCGGGCCAACCATTGTAATGCTCGGAATGACTGGTATGTTTCATAAGTACTTTATGGAAACGTCTTTCCGTCCGGAAGAGTTTCACAAGAAGCCAGAATGTTTCGCAGCAATTTTAGATTTCCTGACGCATTTGGATTGGTTTACCAAAAAAGGCGAGCATTATCAATTTACGGAAACCGGTTTGTTTTATGCCAAAAGAGCTGCGGCTTATGGCGTGACAGTTTCTTATATTCCAACATTGCGCAAACTCGACGAACTCATTTTTGGCGATGCTTCGATACTGAGAAATGTGGGCGAACACGAAACCGAATTGCATGTCGACAGGGAAATGAACGTTTGGGGAAGCGGTGGCGCCCATGCCGAATATTTTAAGATCGTTGATGAAATCATCATCGAATTGTTCAACCGACCAATAGCTGAACAACCCAATGGAATCTTAGATATGGGTTGTGGCAACGGCGCTTTTTTGGAACATATTTTTGATGTGATTGAACGCCAAACCAAACGTGGCAGAATGCTCGATGAACATCCGCTGTTTATGGTAGGCGTAGATTATAACGAAGCCGCATTGAAAGTCACGCGTGCCAACTTGATCAAAGCCGATATTTGGGCGAAAGTGATTTGGGGCGATATTGGCCGACCACAATTGTTGGCCGATACTTTAAAGGAAGATTACAACATCGATTTGAAGGAATTGCTCAATGTGAGAACCTTTCTCGATCACAACCGCATTTGGTCAGAGCCAAAGGCTAAAACGCCCAACCGAATCAGCACTTCAACCGGTGCGTTTGCCCATCGCGGGAAAAAGATTTCGAATAATGAGGTCGAAGACAATCTGTTGGAACACTTGTTGAAATGGTCACCGTTTGTCAATAAATTTGGCTTGCTGATTATAGAACTGCACACAATTGCACCCGAACTCACCGCCAAGAATATCGGAAGAACAGCTGCTACCGCTTATGATGCCACGCATGGCTTTTCAGACCAGTATATTGTTGAGATTGAAGTATTACACAAAATTGCTGCCGAAGCCGGTTTGTTTTCAGATGACAAAGTCTTTACCCGATTCCCAGACTCGGAATTGGCGACGGTAAGTGTGAATCTTTTTACAGGGAAAGCTTAGTGAATAGTATTGTCATGCTGACGAAGGAAGCATCTCAAACTTGTAATTATCCTAAATATGATAGAATTTCAGGAAGGTTATCATACTTATTACATTTATATATTAACTAATAAAACTAAAACAGTTTTATATACCGGAGTGACTAATCATTTAAGAATCAGATTAGAACAGCACAAGGAATCTTTAAATACTAATTCGTTCACGGCAAAATACAACGTACATTTTTTATTGTACTATGAAAAATTCACTTGGATACAATCAGCCATTGCTCGTGAAAGTGAAATCAAAGGTTGGAAAAGAGAAAGGAAAATGGAACTCATCAAAACGATGAATCCGGAGTTAAATTTCTTAAACCATTTGTTTGAATAAGGATAAGATGAGATGCTTCCTGCGTCAGCATGACAAAGTAACGCAATGAAAATTTGCCTAATGCTTCATCGTCACTTTTATCACAAATAACAGCGCGATAAAAAGAATGAACGCAATGAGGATTTTATAACTTCCTTTATAAACCTTATTGTGTAAGGCTTTGTCTTTGCCATAAGCAAAATATGTAGCGATTACAAAAGTGACAAAAAACAACGCCGCGAAAATCCATTGACCAGTTGTGAACATTTATTCCAAATTTTCAACAAATTTACTCAAATGTATTGTAAAGTTATAACTTGCATCATCAATTAATTTCAACTACAATGCAAAAACAAATCAACGCAGTAAAAGAGTTTCACACCGCATTCGGATTGGGCGTAAGCCATGACATGAAAGGTGATTTAGGCGAACAAAAAAATATGCTTCGCTTTAATCTGATGAAAGAGGAAAACGAAGAATACCTCGAAGCGGTTCAGCAAAATGATTTAACCGAAATAGCCGATGCGCTGGGAGATATGCTGTATATTCTTTGTGGAACCATATTGGAACACGGCCTGCAACACAAAATCGAAGAAGTCTTTGACGAAATCCAACGCAGCAATATGAGCAAACTGGGTGAAGACGGCAAACCGATTTACCGCGAAGACGGCAAAGTGATGAAAGGGCCAAATTATTTCAAGCCAAGTTTTGAGGAGATTTTGAGGTAAATGGTTCAATAGCCACCGCGCCATCTTCTTCTTTCCATTTTAATGATATAAAAAAGTACTGATAAGCACAAGATTAAATAAATAGGCATCCCTAATAAAAAAACCAAATCCTGAGCCGGCATTGAAGCAGCCAAAAATGTTCCGATTAAATTTAAGACGCTAAAAATAAGTAGTGATATTCTAAGAAATTTATTTCGCTTCAGTAAATTCAGAAACCAAGCTAAAGTAAAAAAGAGGTAAGATGCGAAAGCCAAAAAATCTTCCCAGATATAGGCAATTTCCCAACATTCTTTTTCAGGTTTGTTTTCATAGGGAATATAAACTTCATAAATAGGAATAAACAGCATTGACAGGAACAAAAGGGAAATTATATATTTCATCTCTTCTTAGATTTAAGAATGTTATTACTATCACTGCTAACTAATTTACGGGGAAACCATTATTTACTCTAGTAAAAATAAGAAAAATTTTCATAAAAAAACTCCGGGTTTCCCCAGAGTTCTATTACTGTAAACTGTGACTGAATACTGAGACTAAATCTTCACCGTCCAACCAAAAGTATCTTCAGCCAGTTTGTATTGAATTTTAGTCAGTTTGTCTTTTAATTCCAAAGCGATGGAGTTTTCCAGTTTTGGCAACTCATAATAAACGTCCTTGTATTGGAATCCAACGATAGGATTTACTACCGCAGCAGTTCCGGCACCAAAGATTTCCTTCAGGCTTCCGTCTTTTGCGGCATTAACCAATTCTTCTACCAATACCGAACGCACTTCAACCTTAATGCCTTCGCGTTTCGCCAGGTCGATTAAGCTTTTACGTGTTACACCATCCAGAATTCTTTCGCTGGTTGGCGCCGTATATAAAGTGTCGTTGATTCTGAAGAATACATTCATTGTTCCTGCTTCTTCCAGTTTGGTATGCGTGGCATCGTCAGTCCAAATGATTTGCTGGAATCCTTTTTCCTGAGCCAGTTTTTGTGGGTAGAATTGCGCCGAATAATTTCCGGCTGCTTTTGCCGCTCCGATTCCGCCATTGGCCGCACGGCTGAAATGTTCCGCGATGATTACTTTTACTTCACCTGAATAATAGGCACGGGCAGGAGAAAGGATAATCATAAAACGGTATTGTGTTGATGGTTGTGCGATAACGCCCGAACCAATCGCAATCATAAACGGTCTGATGTATAAAGTATTCCCCAAACCTTTTTTTACCCAGTCTTTTTCTAAGTCTACGATGGCTTTTAAGCCGCCGATAAAGATTTCTTCCGGAACTTCAGGCATCGCCATTCTCTTGGCTGATTTGTTGAAACGGATTAAATTTTCATCCGGTCTGAACAACCAAACATCATCATTTTCGTCTTTATAAGCTTTCATTCCTTCAAAGATGGCCTGGCCATAATGAAAGACTTTGGCAGACGGATCAATCAGGAATGGTTCGTAAGGTTTGATAACGGGTTTTTGCCATTTTCCTTCTCTGAAATCACAGACTAACATGTGGTCGGTGAAGGTGTTTCCAAAGGCAAGGTTTTCGAAATCGACGGCATCAATTTTAGTAGAAGAAGCTCTAACTATATCGATTTCGGAAGGAGTTTTTAACATCATTTAATATCAAGTTTAACAAAGAATCAACGTGTAATAAATTGATTTTCAATTAATTGTGTTAATTTCTTTAAAATTATAAGTTGTGTTGTTAGTTTTTTGTAAAACTATATAAAAATATGATTGGTTTTAACACTCTTAAAAATTATTGATTGCTTTTTTTGAAATTCTCCTTTCACAGGTATTTTTAGTCTTAAATTTTCATTAAATCGCGAAATTAATTGCCATAATATTATGTGAAATTGTTAATCTGATTACTTTTGTAATTCTAAAAATAATTAAACATGAAAAAAATAAATTTACTTCTTATTGCTATCGTATTATTTGTGGGTAGCAACGTAATGGCGCAATCAAAAGCAAAAGCATTTGACGCTAAGGATTATGCCTTGTTTGGTGAAAAGTTCAAAGTGTCGAAAATTTTGACCAAAGACCAAATGCTTAAGAAATATAAAAACCTTAAAAAAGGAGATACCATCAACGTACAGTTTGTATCAAACATCAAATCGGTTTGTAAAAAGAAAGGTTGTTGGATGAAAATGGAATTGGCCGGCGATGACAATTCATTTGTGAAATTTAAGGATTACAGTTTCTTTGTGCCTTTGAATGCCGATAACAGTCAGGCGATTGTTAACGGGAAAGCATTTGTAGATGTGGTTTCTGTTGACGAATTAAAGCATTATGCGAAAGACGGCGGAAAGTCGGCAGCAGAGATTGCCAAAATCACTAAACCTGAAGTGACTTATTCCTTCATGGCTGATGGTGTTTACATCAAAAAGTAAGGGAATGAAAAAAGTAATCGTAATCATTCTGGTTGTTATTTTTCTGGTGCTGAGTATTATCTCCTGTCAAAAGAAGGAAGCCAAAGCCGCGGAAGAAAAATGTGACCCCAAAAAAGAAAAGAAACTGGAAATGTACCAGATGTCGGAAATGGCCGCGTTGATGGAACAAATGTATGTGGACAATAAGCGATTGAAAGAACGCATTCAAAATGGCGATACGATTGGTCAGTTTCCGCAACATTTCTTAAAGATCCACAAAGCCGTAATGACCGATGAATCGGAAAACGATGCTTTTTTCAAGGAACAGGCTGCGAAATTTATCAAAGCCCAGGAAATGATTTATAAAGATCCAAAGAACGCTAAGGAACATTTTAATACCGGTGTGGATGCTTGCATCCAATGTCACCAGCAAAAATGCGGTGGACCGATTCCGAGGATTAAAAAGTTATACATTAAAGAGTAATTTTGAAACGCGAAATTATTCAGACACAAGATGGTTCCACCACGATTCATTTACCGGAATGGAATGAAAGTTATCATTCCAAACACGGTGCGATTCAGGAAGCCTATCACGTATTTATAAAGAATGGATTTTCTCTCTTTGTGGGGCACGACCCTCAGCGAATTGGCGAAGCAAAATCCATTTCCATTTTGGAGATTGGTTTTGGCACCGGATTGAATGCTTTTATCACCTATCTGGAAGCCAAAAATCAGACGGTGGATTATGTTGGAGTAGAAGCCTATCCCGTTGCTTTGGAAGAAGCTTTGCAGATGAATTATGCCAAGGAAATTAACCCGGCCGAAAGTGCAGTTTTTGAACTTTTGCACCAATCCAATTGGGAAGAAAAACAGCCGATTTCTGAAAATTTCACGTTAACCAAATGCAAGCAGTTCTTTCAGGATATCAATGACAGCGGTGCTTACGACCTAATTTACTTTGATGCTTTTGGCTTTAGGGTGCAACCCGAGTTGTGGTCAGAAGCGATATTCGAAGCGATGTATAAGGCATTAAAACCCAATGGCGTTCTGGTGACTTATGCCTGCCGGACATCCATCAAAAATGCAATGTTATCCGCAGGATTTTCTGTAGAAAAACTACCTGGCGCTCCGGGCAAAAGAGAGATGTTGCGCGCCATTAAAGGAGTCATTAAAAATTAACTTTTTTTGTAGTTATTTTTAACTACATTTTCTATCGACGAGATTATTTTTTATATAAATTTGATGAAATAATTATTCGTTCTTATCTAATTCCAACCCAAAAAATTAAATACTGTCTATGTCTAAAACAATGTTAGACCACACTAAGTCAGTGTTAAAAAGAGTAAGTTTTGATGTTGAGCTTTTTGGTAAAGAGCTTGCTAAAGCCTATCGGTTCTTATTGCCGTATGAACTTGAAGAGTTGACCAGTTGGTTGCTGAAATTTACAGAAGAAAAACCAGAACTTAGACAATGTATCTTAAATGTTAATTAATAAAAACTAAAGGAGCTTAAACGGCTCCTTTTTTTATTATAAGTAGGGAAACTAATGATGAGATTGTTTCGTAAATAGTATATAAAAAGTTTTTTAAATTTCACTATTATGGGGCGAATGAATTTTGATTATACAAAATCTTCCATTGTAAAGATTTGTAACAACAAGGAGCTTTTTCGAAAAGAACTAATAAAAGCGTCCAAAACGCTATTACCTCACGAAAAAGAAAATCTGATTAACTGGTTATTTTTCTTTACGGCAGACAAACCTGAACTGCAAAAATGGTTTTGGGAATTATTAGAGAAAGATGTATTGGTAAGTTAAAACTGAATAAAAATTATAAAAAATGCATTTCATCGATTATTATAGTACTTTAACGATAAGTTTTAACATAATTTGTTGTTGATAAACATTTTTTATTTTACTTTTACTCAACGTTCTTACAATAAGATAACCCCAAATCTTAACAGTTATGCCTAGAATGATCTACGATTACACTAAATCCGTACTCGAAAGAGTAAGTTTTGACCCGATCCTTTTTGCGAAGGAATTAAAAAAAGCCGTAAAAAATTTACTGCCTTATGAAATTGAACAGTTGAAAAAATGGCTTAATTTTTTTACCAATGAACATCCGGAACTAAAAGATTGTTTATCTGTAGTTAGTTAACAGAAGAAAATAAGGAGTTGGTGCAACAGCTCCTTATTTTTTTTGCAGTGGACTGATAATTTCCACATTCTGAAAAGTGATTGCGCCTTTGATTACCCCTGAAATAGTGCTTCTCAAGGCATCAATGATATGAATTTTCAATTCGTTCTTTGGAAAAATCAAACTCACTTCTCTTGCCGGTTTTGGCTCCACAAAATGTTTGAGTTTTAAAACATCTTTGGCAGGTAAATCCAAAGTATGCAGATAAGGAAGCAATGTTGTTCCCAATCCTTCATCGGCAAGTTTTATCAATGTTTCAAAGCTTCCGCTTTCTATCTGGAAACTGGTTCTTTCTTCATTATGTAAGCTCTTGCACAAATTCAAAATACCATCTCTAAAACAATGTCCGTCCTGCAATAAAAGGATTTCGTTGATGTTTAGATCACTGATTTCAATTTCTTTTTTGTGAAACGACTGGTGATTTTCCGGTATGTAAGCTACGAATGGTTCGTAATACAACACAATCTCTTTGATTTTCTCGTCTTCCAATGGCGTTACCGCAATCGCCGCATCCAGATGTCCATTCTTTAGTTTGGTAATGATTTCTGCCGTATTCAGCTCTTCGATGACCAATTTTACTTTTGGATATTTTTTGATGAAATTATTCAGGAACATAGGCAATAACGTCGGCATCACAGTTGGAATGATTGCCAAACGGAATTCACCGCCGATAAACCCTTTTTGCTGATCAACAATATCCTGAATCCTGTCGGCTTCATTGACAATATTTTTCGACTGATTGACAATTTTCTGGCCAATCTCCGTCAGTTGAATCGGTTTCTTGGTCCGGTCAAAAATCTGAATCTCCAGTTCTTCTTCAATTTTCTGAATCTGCATGCTCAGCGTAGGTTGCGTCACAAAACATTTTTCTGCAGCCAGCGTGAAATTTTTGTGTTCGGCTACCGCCAAAACGTATTTAAGTTGTGTAATAGTCATTTATAGTAAAATTTGATACAAATATAAAAACTATAAATTAAACCTATAGTCCTGAGGCATTGATATTTCCATTTTTAAGATTTAAATTTCTGTTAAATTTTTTGCTCTGTCTTTTTAAAAATCCAATGAATGCCTATTTTTGCGGTATGAGAATCATTGCAAGCTTCATATTGATTATGTTTGTTGCTTTTCTTTCAACGCCAACTGTGGTGACCTTGATAAAGAAAAGTACTGACATTTCTATGTTTTATAGTTTCGCTGAAGAAGAAATTCACAAAGACTTAAAAGAGGTAAAAGCGGTAAAGCAATGTTTTGATTATCCTTTTACAGAGTTAGAATTAAATACTGATTCCAAAATTATTTCAGAGAATTTATCACGACACGATAATGCTGCTGAAGAAATCTTCTCACCACCGCCTGAATTGGTTTAATGCATCCGTTATGGTTTCGCCTGCGCGAAGCTCTTTATGTATTAAATTAATTTATAGGTATGACAAAAAAAATCAATCTTTTTGCAAACCTTAAATCTGATTTTGCATCAGGTTTAGTGGTTTTCTTAGTGGCATTGCCATTGTGTTTAGGTATTGCATTGGCTTCCGGTGCGCCACTATTTTCAGGTATTATCGCCGGAGTTATCGGCGGAATTGTAGTAGGTTATCTCAGTAAATCCCACGTGAGTGTTTCCGGACCTGCAGCGGGTTTGACGGCTATAGTTTTAACGGCCATAACCGATTTAGGAGCATTCAATATATTCCTGACCGCTGTTTTGTTAGCGGGTATTATCCAATTGACCTTAGGCTTTTTAAAGGCCGGAAGTATCTCTAATTTTTTCCCGAATAATGTTATCGAAGGAATGTTGGCCGGTATCGGTGTGATTATTATTTTAAAGCAAATACCCCATGTTTTTGGTTTGGATAAAGATTATTTTGGAGATTTTAATTTCTTTCAAAGTGATGGTAAGAATACGATTTCTGAGATTATCGATATTCCAAACAACCTGATGATAGGATCCCTTTTTATTGCGGCTGTTTCCTTGTTGGTCTTGATTGTTTGGCCTAAAATAGGTTTTTTGAAGAAGTTGAAAATTTTCCCTCCGGCATTGGGAGCAGTGGTGATTAGTGTGGTTTTAAATGAGATTTTCATCAGTATGGGAAGCTCTTTGGCTGTAGCCAAAATCCACTTGGTAAGCCTTCCGATTCCTGAGAATTGGGAAGATTTCAAAAATATTATCATAACACCTGATTTCTCGGCTGTTTTAAATGGTAAAGTTTGGATTGTAGCGGTGACCATTGCGGTCGTAGCTTCCATAGAAACCTTATTGTGTATTGAGGCTGCCGATAGAATGGATGTTCAAAAAAGATATACGGATACCAATGTCGAATTGAAGGCTCAGGGAATTGGAAATATTATCAGTTCATTGCTTGGCGGATTGCCAATGACTTCGGTTGTAGTAAGAACTTCAGCCAATAATGACGCAGGAGCCAAGTCAAAGATGTCGGCAATTATTCACGGCTTGCTTTTGCTGATTAGTGTGTTGACCATTCCGGCTTTGTTGAATAAAATTCCATTGGCAACACTTGCTGCAGTATTGTTGATGGTTGGGTATAAACTGGCCAATCCAAAAACCATTACCCATTTTTGGAAAAAAGATAAAGTTTACCAATTCATCCCTTTCATACTGACATTTGTGGCCGTTGTATTTACCGATTTGCTCAAAGGAGTTGCACTAGGTATGATAGTTAATATTATTTTTGTATTGATTGGAAATTCAAAAAGAGCTTACAAATTCAGTAAAGAGCAGTACCATGAAGGCGATGTTATCCACCTTGAATTGGCACAGGAAGTTTCCTTTTTGAACAAATCGGCTATTAAAAAGATATTGAATGAACTGCCGGAGAATTCAAAGATTATTATCAATGCTACCGATACGGTCTACATTGCCCATGATATTATAGATTTGATTCGTGAATTCAAAGCGACTCGGGCAGTTGATGAAAACATTAAGGTTAAATTGAAAGGTTTCAAAAAAGCATACCAACTTGAAAACACGGATAATTTTAAAAATCCGGTAACTGTCGAACTAAAGTATGATATCATGAAACGTAAAATGATAAGTATAGAAAAATAAAAATTCAAATTATGAAGACACTAAATAAAGAATTACAGGCATCAATCACACCCAGAAAAGCGCTGGAAATATTAAAAAATGGAAATAATCGTTTTGTAACCAACTTGCAGGAACACCGCAATCTGCTCGAACAGGTCAATGACACCCGAGATGGACAATGGCCATTTGCCACTATCCTGAGTTGTATTGACAGCAGAACTTCGGCCGAACTTATTTTTGACCAAGGATTGGGCGATATTTTTTCGGTGCGCATTGCCGGTAATATCGTGAATACAGACATATTAGGCAGTATGGAGTTTGCGTGTAAGGTGGCAGGTTCCAAATTAATCGTGGTGTTAGGTCACTCCAAGTGTGGCGCTGTAAAAGGCGCTTGCGATCACGTTGAAATGGGTAACCTTACCGAATTGCTGTCCAAAATACAACCGGCAGTTTATCAGGAAAAGGAAACCGCTGATAACCGCAATGCTTCAAACCCTATATTTGTTGAGAATGTAGCCGAAATTAATGTAAAACGCAATGTAAAAAATATCATCGAGCGTAGTTTTATTTTGGAACAAATGATTGAAAATGGGGAAATTGGTATAGTAGGAGGGATGCACAATATTGAAACCGGTGAAGTGACCTTTTATGAAGACAGCCAATACATCAAGGATGAATTGAATCCCGATTTTTCAGTAACAGAATTGAGACATTGATTGCATTTAGCATAAACCTTAACTGCTTTTTTTATTTACTATATTTGACGTAAATTTTTACTATGGACAATTTTTATAAAAAAATACTCGATAACAACAAAAAATGGGTAGAGTCACAATTGGCTCTCGACAAAGATTACTTCAAAGATTTAGCTAAAGGACAAAATCCGCCGTTATTGTGGATTGGCTGCTCCGATAGCCGAGTACCCGCGAATGAAATTATCGGCGCCAAACCCGGAGAAGTTTTTGTACACAGAAACATCGCCAATATGGTGATTCATAGTGATATGAATATGTTGAGCGTTCTGGATTATGCTGTCAATGTTTTGAAAGTAAGACACGTCATTGTATGTGGTCATTATGGCTGCGGAGGTGTAAAAGCAGCGATGGGCAATCAATCCATCGGGTTGATTGACAACTGGATTCGCCATATTAAAGATATTTACCGTCTGCATGAAGACTATTTGAACTCTTTTGAGAACGAAGACGAACGTTTCAACAAGTTTGTTGAAATCAATGCCCAGGAGCAAGTTTTTGATTTGGCTAAAACTTCTATCGTTCAAGCGGCCTGGAGAAGCGGACAAGAGCTAACATTGCACGGTTGGACCTACGGTCTGAATTCAGGTTATGTAACGGATTTAGGTGTAAATATGAGTTCGAATCACGATTTGGATGAAGTATACCGATTGAAGTTTACGAATTAGAATACCGATTTAATACATAAAGAAAAAGCAACCGATTCAGGTTGCTTTTTTTATTAGTCTTCTATGTTTTCATTAAATGCCGAAGGCAGCATTTTTGGAATAAACTTAATCAGTATAGGTAGGAGCAAACCACCGCCGGGCAATAGGAATATCGTTAAAGACGGAATGGTTTTGCAGATGTCGAGCATTTGCCTTTTCATTTTTTTCTTTTCTTCCTTGTCTAAATCTTTATGGGTTGATTTCGCCAAAAGCTGCATCAGTTCCTTGCTTTGCGAAATCTCCTTGAGCAATCTTGATTTGTTTCGATTGATTAATACAACTACGCTTTCGGTCGTTTGATCGTAGAAATGTTTCACCGGATTGGTGAAGTTGAAATACGGAATTTCCTTTTTGTATTTTACGATAAAGCTGTTGATGAAATCAATGCTTTCCAAAATGAAAATATCAGAAATGCTAATGATTTCACCCAATTTGTAAAGGAAATAACGCTCTTCATTTTCTACTTTTTCATCACTCCATAAACTAATACCTGCCAAATCAATAACATAGTATTTTTCAAGGTCATTGCGAAGGTAACTTAAATCTAAACTCTCAATGGAAGTAGAGGTTGTTATTGAAAATTTATTGTAACGAACAGACGATTCAAAAAGCTTCAATAACAAATCATCGTGTTGAGAAATTCCGGTTTTGGCTTTTAGCGAAAGCGAAATAATGCTGATAACAATGTCTTCAATTTTATTGGAATATTTTTCGGGAACACTTCCTTTTTCCAAATGTTGCTTGAATGCTAAAACATCAATAAACAAAAGGGCATTGGTGATGACATGGGAAAAGTTTTTACTAAACATATCCTCATTGGTCTGCACACGGTCATGAATGATTTTCTCCAGTTTGCTCGAAGGCGAACTTGATTCCAACATCTTTTTCAAAGGATTAAAACCTTTCGGAATCATCGAGTTGTAAAAGGAAACTGCTTCGGCTATAAAATCCCCAAAATCATCATTCTGTCTGCTCAAGCGATACATTTGGTACAGTGTGTTGAGCATTCCGATTTTTGATATTTCCTGAGGAAGCCGGTCTGTGGTTTCTATCGCAATAGAAGTATCAAAGCTTACGATATGGCCAAAAATAAATCCTGTCTTTCTGGTTCGGATGTAGAAATCAGTTTCGTTTTCAGGAAACGAATGCTTCGACAGGCTTTGCTCTGCAAAAAACTTGTCTATCCAACCGTGAATTGAAGGGTTAATCATTTTGACCTGCTTTTGGGTAGCACAAAACTAAAGCATTTTTTGCAAGCGGCAAGTAATGATTTTGTTATGAATTTTAAAAATTTCCCCGCGTTTTGATATTTTGTTCGCAAAGCTTAACGATTTCAGCGATTCTGGATTTGCGGGTTTCTTCTCTTTTGGCTTGGTTCAACCAGTACAGATAGCTTTTCCGATAGGACGGACTGAACTTGTTGTAGTTTTCAAAAGCGGTTTTATTCTGTTCAAAAGCCAGCGTCAAGTCTTCGGGCATAATATGATTTTCCACATGGTCCAAGGATTCCCAGGAGCCATTTTGTTTGGCAATTTCAATCTTGCGCAAACCGCTTTCATGCATTAAGTTTTCTGCGATGAGTTTTTCGATATAGGTTTTGTTGAGTTTGCTCCAGACACTTTTGTCCTTTCGTGGCGTAAACATTTGACGTCGGCGTTCGTCGTCCAATCGTTTTACCGTAGAATCAATCCAGCCATAGCAAATCGCCACTTGAACGGCTTCTTCCCACCGCATACTTTCCTTGTCACTGTCGACCCTGTAAAAAATGAGATAAACGCCTGTTGACGAATTGTGGTTGTCATGCAGCCATTCTCGCCATTCCTGAGCATTCTTAAAGTATAAATGTTCTTTCTCTTCCAAAGATGATTATTTTATTAAAGCGGTACAGGCAACACGCGCACCGGCATTTCCGGTGGGTTGAGTCACAAAATCATCCGGTTTGTCGTGTACGATTAAACCTTTTCCTAAAATATCTTTGGTTTGATCGCCACAGCCAATGCACCATTCATCGGTTTTGAACAATACGGTGGCATTGCCATCTACATCAGCGGTAAAGTTTCCAATATCACCTTTATGGTATTCCGCATCGCCCCATTTTCCGTGTTTTTTGAAGGTTGGGTTCCAATGTCCGCCGGTTGATGTAGCATCAGCAGCGGAACAGTCTGATTTCTCATGAATGTGAATGGCATGAACACCCGGTTTCAATCCGGATAGTTTAGCGGTTAGCGTCACTTCTCCGTTTTTTTCAGTGAATGCCGCTGTTCCTTTTACATTGCTACCACTTTTGGATTCAAAAGTTACGTTCAGAGTTTTGTTTTTGTCATTGGAAGACGAACTTTTACAACCGAATATCAGCAAACCAACGGCTAAAATCCCTAAGACTATTTTTTTCATCAGCAGTTTTTTTTAGAATGATAAAATTACACAATTCGTCAGAGGTATTTCTTTAAAATTAGGTTAAAGTTTATTTGGTTTTTTCGCCCACGAAATAATCATTCTGCGACTTGAACAATACGTTGAAAGTGGTCAAACTACCATAAATACGGGTGATGTATTGTTGCAATTCTACTTTTTCAATTTCTTCTAAATTGCTGGCATTGATTTTTTGTTCCATCACGCGCAAACGGTCACGAAGCATCACGATTTTGTGAAAGAAAGTATCGATGGGCACATCCTTGGCAGCCAATCCGGCTTGTCCAGGTTCGAGTTTCATATTGCCGCCTTTCCATTTGTCGCCAATGGCCACCGGTTCGCCTAGGCCGTTCCATTTCTTTAATATGGAAAGTAAACTTTGTTCGACGTCGTAAAAACTAACTGTGTCTACTTCATTTTCGGCGTGTTCAATGACTTCAAATTCGCTGTCGATGTCGATGGTTTCCAAACCGTTTTCTATAAACGTTACCCAGTAGTCTTTGGATGATACATTGGTTACTACGCCTTTGCCATATTCGGCGTGATTGATTCTTGAGCCTATTCCTAAAAGTTTCATAAGTGATTTTTTAAAGGACTAAAATAGTAATTTGAGTCGAATAAAAAAACCACCTGAAAAAGGTGGTTCTCAAAACAATTAACTTAACTAAAATTTAGAAACAATAACTATTTTCCGCCACTAACTTAGAGGTAATAGTTTCTCTTAACCCAACGATGTTTGGCATGTTGGTATATTTTGTAAATCGGCGTAATCCCATGAGCATCATGCGTTGTTCATCGCCTTCGGCAAAAGAGATAATGCTTTCTTTTCCTTTTTGAGTCACAACATCTACTGCTTTGTATAAGTATAACTTAGCCATGGCAATCTGTTCTTTTACTTTATCTTCACCTTCCTTTTTAGCCAACTTTTCTGTTCTCAAAATTGTGCTTTCTGCAAAGTAGATTTCGATTAGCATATCGGCAGCAGCCATCAATAATTGTTGGTGTGCATCCAAGTCCATTCCGTATTTTTGAACCGCAGCTCCGGCCACCATTAAAAAGGCTTTCTTAAGCTTGGCTATCATTTCTTTTTCCTCTGAAAACAATTCCGAATAATCAGGCGTGTCGAATGAAGGAATGCCCATCAGTTCTTCCTGAACTTTCATCGCCGGGCCTAATAAATCCACATGGCCTTTCATTGCTTTTTTGATTAGCATTCCTACCGAAAGCATGCGATTGATTTCGTTTGTTCCTTCATAGATTCGGGCAATTCGGGCATCACGCCAGGCGCTTTCCATTGGGGTGTCTTCTGAGAATCCCATACCGCCATAGATTTGGATTCCTTCGTCAGCACAATTTTGTACGTCTTCAGAAACGGCTACTTTTAGAATCGAACATTCGATAGCAAATTCTTCTACGCCTTTTAATTCGGCTTCCTGATGGCTTGCGCCTTCGGCTTCGCGTAATTTGATTCGGGTTTCAATGTCTTTGGCAGCGCGATATGTAGCACTTTCTCCGGCATAAGCGGATGTCGCCATTTCGGCCAATTTATAGCGGATAGCGCCGAAACTTGAAATTGGGGTGTCAAACTGGATTCTTTCATTGGCATAATTTACCGCATTGGAAGTTACGCGGCGTTGGGCATCCAAACAAGCAGCAGCCAATTTGATACGACCCACATTCAGGGCATTCATCGCAATTTTAAAACCTTCGCCACGACCGGCCAACATATTTTCTACCGGTACTTTGGTATCAGCAAAGAAAACCTGACGGGTAGAAGAAGCGCGAATGCCCAGTTTGTGTTCTTCCTCATTCATCGTGATTCCGTTGCTTGGATCATTTTCTACAATGAAACCGGTGATGTTTTTGTCATCTTCAATACGGGCAAACACGATGAATACCGAGCAGAAACCTGCATTGGAAATCCACATTTTTTGTCCGGTGATGTTGTAATGTTTCCCATCTGCAGATAAAACCGCTTTGGTTTTTCCGGAGTTGGCATCAGAACCTGCGCCTGGTTCAGTTAAACAATAAGCACCAAACCATTCGCCTGAAGCGAGTTTAGGAACATATTTTTGTTTTTGTTCTTCGGTTCCGTATAAGGTAATCGGCATCGTCCCAATTCCGGTGTGCGCACCAAAAGCGGTTGAAAACGAACCGGTAGCGCCCGAAATATAATCACAAACCAAACAAGTATCTACGAATCCCATTCCCATTCCGCCATAAGCTTCAGGAACAGCAACGCTCAGGAAGCCCATTTCTCCGGCTTTGCGCATTACCTCTTCAGTAAACTTATAGTCTTTATTTTCGAATCTGTCTTTGTTTGGCCATATTTCTTTATCGACAAATTCCTTAACAGAATCGCGCATCATGATTTGTTCTTCCGAGAAATCTTCCGGGGTGAAGATGTCTTCGCACTTGGTTTCTTTTACGAGGAATTGACCTCCTCTTGTTATATCGCTCATGGCTTTATTATTTTAAATTTTGATTTATAAATTTTAAATTATTTATTCTCTTGTGTTGTCTTGATAATCTTGGTTAAAATATTGATGATATGCTCTACTTCAGTTAAATAAATACTCATATCTATTTTAATTAGTTCAGACTTGTCTAACAGTCTTAACCAATATTTTGTTTCTCGGGCCTCTTTAGATGCTATTGAGAGTTTGCTTATGAAATCTTTTTTTGATTGACCAGCTATCGCTTCTTCAACATTAGCTCCGATACTGGTTCCTGATCTCACAATTTGTTTTGAAATTATAAATTCGTTTTCTTTTTTTAGTTTGATATATAAGTCAATAATTGATAATGCAAAATCAAATGTTTTGTTAGCAATTAAATTATCTTTCATAAACTGAAGAATTTAAAATTTATAAATCAAAATTTATAATAGTTCATATACTCCGGCCGCGCCTTGTCCGGTTCCTACACACATCGACACGATGCCATATTTGTCACCACGGCGTTTCATTTCGTCAAACAGTTGCACCGATAACTTAGCTCCGGTACAGCCCAGTGGATGTCCTAAGGCAATCGCACCACCATTCACATTGACAATATCCGGATTGATCCCTAATTCTCTGGTTACGGCTAAAGCTTGCGATGCAAAAGCTTCGTTTAATTCGATTAGGTTAATATCGTTTAAAGTTAAACCCGCTTGTTTAAGTGCTTTCGGAATGGCTTTCACCGGACCTATACCCATGATTCTTGGTTCAACACCTGCAGCGGCATAACTCACCATTCGGGCAATAGGTGTAAGGTTTAATTCTTTAACCATTTCTTCACTCATGATTAAGACAAATGCGGCGCCGTCGCTCATTTGCGAAGCATTACCGGCAGTCACGCTACCATCAGCAGCAAAAACCGGTCTCAGTTTGCCTAAAGCAGCCGCATTGGTATCGGCTCTTGGCCCTTCGTCTTTGGTTACGGTATATGATTTGGTTTCCTTTTTACCATTTTCATTGATAAAAGTTTGTTCGATAGTAATCGGAACAATCTGTTTATCAAACTTGCCTTCGGCTTGTGCTTTGATGGCTTTTAAATGCGAGTTCAAGGCAAATTGATCCTGGTCTTCACGAGAAACATTGTATTGTTTGGCTACAGCTTCTGCAGTCAATCCCATTCCCCAGTAGTAATCTTCATGGCCTTCAGCGGCGACACCATAATCAGGTGTTGGTTTGTAACCACCCATTGGTATGAAAGACATGCTTTCGGCACCGCCGGCAATGATGCAATCTGCCATACCGCTTTGAATTTTGGAAGTAGCCATGGCAATGGTTTCCAATCCGGAAGCGCAATAACGGTTTACCGTTACGCCCGGAACATCGGTTACTTTTAATCCCATTAGCGAAATCAAACGGGCGACGTTTAATCCTTGTTCGGCTTCCGGCATGGCGTTTCCTACCATAACATCATCTATTCTGGTTTTGTCGAAATCGGGCAGTTCATTCATCATGTACTGAATGGTTTCTGCCGCCAGCTCGTCGGGTCTTTTAAAACGGAAAACGCCTTTTGGGGCTTTGCCGACAGCTGTTCTGTATGCTTTTACTATATATGCTGTTTTCATGTTTTTTATTTTTAAGATGAAAGAAAATAGAGTATAGAGAATAGACTATTTTGTAGTTCAGGGTCTATATTCTTTTTTCTATGTTCTATTTTCTAATTTCTCAACGGTTTTCCTTTGGTTAACATGAATTGGATTCTTTCTAAGGTTTTGCGTTCTGTGCATAAGCTCAAGAAAGCTTCTCTTTCTATGTCTAAAAGATATTGTTCAGAGACCAAAGTTGGTTCCGATAAATCTCCACCGGCCATTACATAAGCCAGTTTGTTGGCAATCTTTTGATCGTGTTCCGAGATGTATTTTCCGGCTACCATTTGGTCTGTCCCAACTAAGAACATCCCTAAGGCTTGCTTTCCTAAAACTTTTACATCGGTTCTTCTGATAGGTTGTGTATATCCGGCTTCTGCCATTAACAGTGCGTGTTTCTTGGCTTCAGCAATCTGACGGTCTTTATTCACTACCACGATGTCTTTGCCTTTTTGCAATACGCCCATATCAAACGCTTCGTAAGCCGAAGTCGCTACTTTGGCCATCGCAACCGTTAAGAAGTATTCCTGAAGTGTATTTAATTCTACGTCGTTTTTACGGTACAAATCGGCAGCGCGTAAAGTCATTTCTTTTGAACCGCCTCCACCGGGAATAACCCCGACACCAAATTCCACCAAACCGATATAGGTCTCTGCCGCAGCAACAACTTTATCCGCATGCATCGTCATTTCGCAGCCACCTCCAAGCGTCATGCCATGTGGCGCAACGATTACCGGAATAGAAGAGTAGCGGCAACGCATCATGGTATCCTGGAACATTTTGATGGCCATGTTTAGTTCGTCATATTCCTGCTCGACGGCCATCATAAAGATCATTCCGATATTGGCACCAACAGAAAAATTAGCCCCTTGGTTACCAATGACCAATCCATTGTATGAGGTTTCCGCTAAGTCAATCGCTTTGTTGATTCCGGTTAGAACATCACCACCAATTGTATTCATTTTAGACTGAAATTCAAGGTTTAAGATGCCGTCACCTAAATCATGGATTACAGCACCGCTGTTGCTCCAGACTTTCTTGCTTTCGCGGATATTGTTTAGGATAATGAAACTGTCCTGACCCGGAACTTTGGTTTGTGATTTGCTTTTTATATCATAGTAATAGGTCGCGCCTTCTTTTACAGTGTAGAAACTTGTACTGCCCGAAGCAAACATTTCGTTTACCCAAGCGGCCGGCTGATAGCCTTCTGCCTGCATTAGTTCGATTCCTTTGGCGACACCGATTGCATCCCATATTTCGAATGGTCCGTTTTCCCAGCCGAATCCCGCTTTCATCGCATCGTCAATTTTGTAGAAGTCGTCTGTGATTTCGGGAACGCGATTGGATACATAAGCAAACATGGCCGAAAAATTCTTTCTGTAGAATTCGCCTGCTTTATCTTTTCCTTTGACTAAAACTTTGAATCTGTCGATTGGTTTGTCAATGGTTTTGGTCAATTCCAATGTACCGAAAGACGCCTTTTTAGCCGCTCTGTATTCGAGTGTATTTAAATCCAAAGACAAGATGTTTTTGTCTACTTTTTTATAGAAACCCTGACCGGTTTTGCTGCCGAGCCATTTATTCTCCATCATCTTGTTGATAAACTCCGGAAGTTTGAACAATTCGTGTGCTTCGTCGTTTGGGCAGTTTTCATAGATTCCGTTGGCTACGTGTACCAAAGTATCCAAACCAACGACATCAACCGTTCTGAAGGTAGCCGACTTAGGTCGTCCGATTACCGGACCGGTTAATTTATCGACTTCTTCGATGGTTAAACCCATTTCCTTTACCAGGTGAAACAAACTCTGTATTCCAAAAATACCAATGCGGTTCCCAATGAACGCCGGAGTGTCTTTGGCTACGACCGAAGTTTTACCTAAATATTTGGAACCATAATCAAACAGGAAGTCTAATACTTCGCTTGATGTTTTTGGCCCCGGAATAATCTCGAACAATTTTAAATATCTTGCCGGATTGAAGAAATGCGTTCCGCAAAAATGCGCCTGGAAATCATCGCTTCGGCCTTCGCTCATGAATTTGATTGGAATACCCGAAGTGTTTGAGGTCACTAAGGTTCCCGGTTTACGGTATTGGTCGATTTGTTCGAATACCAGTTTCTTGATGTCTAAACGCTCTACGACTACTTCGATGATCCAATCATAGTTAGCTATTTTGGCCATATCATCTGTTGTGTTCCCGGTTGTGATTCGGGAAGCAAACTTCTGATTGTAAATAGGCGATGGGTTCGACTTCAAGGCATTCGCCAAATGCTCGTTGACCAAGCGGTTGCGAACGACTTTACTTTCGAGCGTCAATCCTTTCTTTTCTTCGGCTTCGGTTAATGCATTTGGAATAATATCCAAAAGCAAAACTTCTACACCAATGTTAGCAAAGTGACACGCAATTCCCGAACCCATGATTCCGGAACCTACGACTGCCACTTTTTTAATTGTTCGTTTCATTTGTTTGTTAATAGAATATAGAAAATAAAATATAGAGAATAGACTTTATTGCAGCCCGTTTTGAAATGACATTGTCATTCGTTGAAACTCTTCTATTTTACTTTCTAATTGGTTAAAAATTATTTCGTTTATATATTTTCTGTGTTTTGCAACTAATAGTTGAGTTATCAATTCAAAAGAAGAGCCTAGAGAAATGTCAATAAAATGGCTGAAAGATTTATCAGTTCTTGACGAACCTTCTGCAATATTACTGGGAATTGAAACAGAACATCTGCTTAATTGAGAACTCAAATCATATCGCTCATGCTTTGGAAACTCTTGTAGGATATCTGAAATGTCATTGGTAATTTCAATACCTAATTGCCAAATTTTTAAGTTTTTATAATTGTGTCTCATTTTCTTTAAACAGTAAAATCTATTTTCTATTCTCTATATTCTTTACTCTTTTATTTAAAATATTTTTTTCTCCGAAATCAGTTCATTGATGGTATCAGCCACTTCAATAAAGTGCTGTAGTTTTTCTTCGGTGATGTTCTTTCTGATGGTCTCATTGAACTTTAAAACCGTTTGCTTAGACTGTTCTCTCATTTCTTTTCCCAGCGGCGTAAGATAAATGAGAACACCGCGTCCGTCTTCCGGGTTTTTTTTGCGAACGATAAGTCCCTTTTCCTCTAAGGTTTTTAGTGTTCTGGTTAAGCTGGTAGCTTCCATTCCCATGCGGGAACTGATAAAGGTGGATGGTGTTCCTTCTTCTTTATCGATGCTCAATAAGGCAAAACCAATCGCCATAGAACCTTCAAACTTTGAAGCTTCTTCGTTGTACATACGGGCAACGGCTTGCCAGGTAGCGCGGAGTATATAATCTATCGTTTTATCTTTCATAGCTTTGTCATAAGAATAACAAAGATAATAAAAAATATTATGCGCGCATACTAAATTGTGTATTTTTTTTGTTAAAATTGAAAAGTGCGGTGTTTTAAGGTTTGCCAACCTATTTAGCCATTGAAACTAGCTGCTCATCTTAACCGCGAGGATGTGTTTGCAAATGCCTCGTTTTCCCTGATAGGCAGTAAACCAATCGCAGGTACAACGCTGACTTTCGCCGTCTATGGTGACTTTATGGGTTACACCGGTTCCTTTTACATTGGCTTCGATATAGTGAGCCGATTTTTTTATGATGCTGATGTCTTCGTTGTCAATGATTTTTTTGGCGTTTTTAAGTCTTGGATTCAAACTCAAAATACGTTCTGTCTTGAAAGGCAAACGTCGATAAAAATGGGTTCTTTCGGCAACATCGTAACCCAATAATCCCATTGAAGATAAATTAGCCGTCAGGTTTTCCATAGTGCCGAAATCAATATCATTTTCTATCGAAAGCATAGTAGGGTTAAAGGTTTCGTTTGATTTCAGCAAACTGTTTAAGCCATAAACCCATTCCACCGGTAAGTCTTCGGTCATGTTTTCGAGTGCTTTTCCTTCACCCGAAAATCCTCTGTAGGCATCGGGAGAAAAAGCCATGAGCAATTGCATTTTCCCAAATTCACAAACCACTGCACAGGTTTCCTTATCGGACGATTCATAAATAAAGATTTTATCGACTATAGCCAAAACACCTTCAAGCAATCGCAAACGGTGAATACCTCCAATCCTAACACTATCGACAGTAGCCAAAGTGGAAAACATGAACTTGCCGGCTCTTTTGGTGATAAAAAATTCTCCCTTTACATTGCCTTTGGGTAAGGTTTGAAAAAGCTGTATGGTTTGAATCTTATTGAGTTCAAACTGCATTTCCATATCGGCCAAATACAATTGCACACTGGTTAGTCCTTTTATCCAACGCATGGGCAGGGTTACCTTTTTTTCGACGACTTTGGTTTTTGAGGTTATGACCTGAACTTCCTGTTGTCCGACCGCTAAGGTTACTTTTTCATTTTTCTGAATCGCGTTTAAGGCATTCAGCATCGGGTCATTAAAATCTACATTGGTCGTTCCGTTCGCCAGGAATTCTCCATCAACCGCTTCGGGTTTCATATCCAATCGCACATAAACCCCATTACAGGAAGAGAAACCTTCAAAACGCATTCGCTCGGTACCGGCAGAAACTATAGGATCGCGAAGGCTTGGCGGCAAAGGTCCAAAACTGGAGCGCACTACTTTGGCAATGGTAGTCCAGCACTTGGCAGTGACATAAGGTTCTGTAAGGCTTCCCCAAAAGAAACATGGAATATTGTTTACTTCCTCAATTTCTGTTTGGTGTGCCAAAACCAGGTTGTTGATGCCTTTGGCTTTGGTATAGGTGGAAACGGCTTTATAATTGTATTGTAAATCGGTCATGATTACTTGATTATTTCTTTTAATAACGATTTTAGCGTAGCATTGTCTTTCCATTGCCTAAAGAATGTTAAGGCTTCCGGTGATGGCTTTTGATTGGTTTTGGACAATACATCGACATAGTTTTCTACTATCTTTTTGAAATTTGTCGGGAGCTTATCTTTTACATCGAGGTTTTTAAAGACAGTATCCATTAGCAAATATAAGGCATGATTGTGTAGGGCTGATACATCTTTTAAGGTTGCCAATCCTTCGGCTAAACGCTGGAATACGCCATATCTATTGGAAGCCAGGAAAGCCATTTTATTGGCCAGCGCCTCGATGTCGACAGTTCTGTTTTCAATTAAGTTGATTAACACTTCTGCGGCCAGTAATCGTACTTCCTTTTTTTCCTGGAAAAAGCAACAGGCAAACGTCATTAAGGTAGCGTTGGAAAACGTAAACCCGGGCTGGTTTACAATGTTCAGGTATCCTGTGAGTTCGGGATTGCTACCATCGGCTGTGCGGCAAACGGTTCTTAACAAAGTATAAGCCAGCGGATCATTATTTTGTGGCATCAGGCTGTGCCAATAGTAAGTATTGCCTGTAAAGTTAAGCATATGATACCAACCCCATTCTCTTTTATAAATGTCTAAACTGTAGAGCAGCGGATTATCGGGTGCTTTTACATCGGGCATTTTGAAACGGAGTTCGTACCATGACGGACTTCTTTCTTTTTTCTTGGTGAAATAGTTTACAGACTCATACCATTCTTCCTTAAAGAAAAACTCGGGCTCTAATGGTTTTGCCACAAACGGAATCCCTTTGAGATGTGTTTTTTCAAAGATTTCAAATGTTTCTTCGGGATAAAATGTTCTGGCGGCGACTGCCCAAAACGCTATGATTTCATTGTTTTTCCATGGTATGCCAATGGTTGAGATGAATCGGTTGAGCAGTGAACCGGTTTCTATTTTTATTTCTTTGGTCACACCCAAACAGAAAGCCATAATGTCTTTGATCTCACCATTTATTTCCTCTAGCAAAGGCAACGCTTCTTCTATATTCTCTCTCGGCATTCGGGCAATGGCCACTGCTAAATCGACTGCCATAATGCTTTCCTGCGATTTTTGATGTTCTATAATTCTTTCCAGTAAAACTTTTGGTGCTACCCAATGCGGTTTGTGTGTGGGAAATGACAACAAAGGTATGGTTGAACTGATGTCTATTTTATCCTGAACCTTATTGATAAAGAGATTGATTAATTTGAGTGTCTTTAATTCTGAATAAGAGTTATCGATTATTTTTATTCTGCCCACGATGGTTTTTACTTTGTGTTCAAAAAACACCGCCGCAAAACTTTTGTGAATTGCTTCAAAATATGACTTGTCTAATTGCTTTTCATAAGGCTGTAATTGTTTGGTAAAATCCCCTGGGAATAAATGTCTTTGTGTAATATAGGCATTCAACAGTATTTCGGTGTCCAATACTTCATCAGATGTGATAAAGCTTCCAAATTGGTATACAATATCATTCCAGTCTTTGGGCAGCGTTACTTCTTCGAGCAGTACTTTTGCTTTTTGAGAATTATAAGTATAGGCTTCCAATGTTGCTTCATCTACCGCCAATAGTTCTTCATCAAAAAATGTACTTAAAATGCCTTTTACCGGACTTTGTATTAACGCGGCATAGCTTGATAGTTTGTCACTGAGTTCTGTGTCTTTTTTAGACGCTGTCTTTACCAGAATTTTAGCGGCTCTCTCCTGCAAATTCAAATCTGCAATCATAAAGACATCAGCTATTATATTGGCCACTGTTTTACTAAGCTTCGGATTGGCCTTAACCAGTTTTTCCAATACAGGCAATGCGAGTTTGATAGCCGCTTTGCAATCGCTTCGCATCATCGTTGGTTCCAACCATTCGATAAAAGCCTTTGCTTTAAACTTTGGATGTTCCTGCATGACCTTAATCAATTCCATCCCGTAGGTTGTAATGGGCGGATAAGGATTATGTAGAAAAGGAAAGATATTATCCTGGAAAGGAATCAAATCCTCGGCCGTGAGGTTGAGTTCGTCAATTCTCTTTCGGTAAAAGGATTTCAGGTTGTTGTTCCATTCTTTGGTTTGGATCAACAGCGCATTTTCCACAAAAAACGGAATGGCCATTTTCTTTTCTGCCAACAAGGATTTGTATCCTAATTCCCAGGTACTGTTTTCATTGTATTTATCAGTATCATTAATTCTATAGAAGCTGTTCTGAAGATTGGTTTCATAATTAAACAATTCGGGCACATCTCTCTCGCAGGCTGTTTTATCGCCAACAATATATTTGATGTATTCGGGTGTCTTAATCGTTGCGTTCCAGTCATTAAAAGAAGCCAAACAGATGGCAAAGAGTTCCGGATTATAACTGATAATCTCCTTTGATTCTAAAAACCGAAGCTTCTGATAATCAAAAGTCATCCAGTCCTGTTTTTTGATTTTGTCAAGGATAAAAGCGGTTGTCCAGTTGGGTTTTGCCCATAACAGTATTTCGAGAATATGAGGTTTGTCTGCATTTCTTAAAATATCCACTACTTCATCCCATGCGGCAATATCCGTTTTATTGAAAAGAGCCACAGCGCTTAAACTGATAATTTCAATTTGAGTTTTATCGCCTCTGGTTCCCCAATGGTATTTTTCCCGGGTTTTATATTCAGGATCCTCGTTTAGGTCAATATAAGTCATCCAATAGCGCTTGCACTTTTTGATATGGTTTTTTAAGACTTCCACATTGCCTTTGGCATTTTCCTGTAGAAAGGGCAGAAGCTGCGCAATGTTTCTTGATTTTATGATTTGGTCATACTCCTTGAGAAAAACATTGGTGTCGTTTTTTTTTCCCTGCTTCACTGTAGTACTGGCTGTGGTTGCAATCACTTCGCCATTTTCTGAATAGCCTTTTTTGATTTTTTCCGCCAATAACTTTTCGGCAGTTTTAAGCGATTCGTCTTCGGTGGCAAAGCTTTTGGTTTGTGATACACCGCTGGTGCCGTTCTTGCCATAGGTAACGGTGAATTGCACACCGCTAACTTCTATCTGCCAAAATTTATCTGAGTTGCCGTCAATGTATTTGAGATGTCTTTTCATATCGGATTTAAAGAGAACATAAAAATAGCAGAATTAATTAAAAGCAGATAGAAAAGAGGAAAGAAAATAGAATAAAGAAAATAGAGAATAGATTTAGTCCTCTTTCTTCAAACCCTAGGCGTGAAGATGGACAATCTTCCATTGTTCTTTTCTTTTATGATTTATTCAAAGGAATTTACTACTGATGTCAAAAAAAAACAGCCCCTGAAAGGAGCTGCTTTATTTATGTTGTAATGAAATGATTCTATATTATTCTTTTTTACAGCAACCGTCCAATTGCTCATAGGCAGCTACATCAGCCTTTACCTCGTCGGCATCATAGCCCATTTTGGAAATGGCAACCTTAATGGTCTGCAAATCGGTTTTTTGGGCATTGTAATACACCGTGATGGTCATTTCCTTATCATCGTGTTCATACATTTTTACCCCTTTTATTTTCAACAGGTTGGTTTGAAAATTTTTACCACAGGTTTCACAGACTTTGCAATGGTTACAATATAAAGTTGTTTTGATCACTGCTTTTTGGTTTTTCTTTGCTTCCTGTGCCGAGAGGGAACAGGTGAACAGGGTAAAGAACAGGATTAAAAGTGCATTTCTCATTTTGATTTTTTTTTCAAATATAATATAATTTCATTCCCCAATAAAAAATGTAAAGTGTTTACTTAAAAACGATTAGCGGAGCTTTACAATAGGGTAATTAATACCATTAACCTCATTCTTGATGAGCTGGTATTTGTCCAGTTTTTCAAACAACTGCGTTAGGTTTTTATAGCCAAAAGTCCTTGAATCAAAACTAGGGTCTATCTGTCTGAGGGCCAAACCAATTTTTGAAATTAATATTGCATCATCCTCATTAAGGGCAATTTTAAAGGCTTTGTCAATCTTGGCCATGTCGTCTGGGGTTAGTTTGCTAATGATGATGGGCTTTACATCTTTTGAAACGTTGCTACTTTCTTTCTTTTTAACTGCAGCCTTTCTGGTTAAGGTTTTGGGAGCAGTGTCCATTACTTCTTTGGCGGTTGCCGGCTTTTCCTCATTTTCTTCTTCAATCTGTAAAATTTCGGTATAGGTAAATATCTCACAGGATGTCTGAAAGGCTATGGGTGTGGTTTTTCTTCCTATACCCATTACAAAAAGTCCTTCTTCTCTTATTCTTTTGGCCAAGCCCGTATAGTCGCTATCGCTGGATACGATACAAAAGCCATCCACATTTTTGTTGTGCAGTATGTCCATGGCATCAATAATCATCGCGCTGTCGGTGGAATTCTTGCCACTGCTGTAGGCAAATTTCTGAACCGGACTGATGGAAAACTCGTTCAACGGATTCTTCCAGCTGTTCATGGTATGTGTAGTCCAGTCTCCATAAATCCTGCGTATCGTGGCTTTACCGTGTTTACTCACCTCGGCAATGATTTCCTTCAACAGGGAGGCCTGAGCATTATCTCCATCAATCAAAATGGCAATTTTCATAGGGTGTTGTTTTGGTTATTATTTCAAATATACGATAATTTGAAAGAAGCAGCTGTGAGAGGCAAGAAGCAAGAAGCAAGAAGCAGGTTTATCTTTTCTCTTGCTTCTTGCTTCTTTTTTTCTCTTACTTCACAGGCAAGTTCCATTTCTCAATCAACTCCTGATTGAGGTCTTCTTCTTTAGAATTGGGGTTACCTTTTCCTTTGGTGATGAGGTTTTGCAGGCTGCCATGGATATAACTTGTCCAGGCATCGTTACACACATCAAAACATTCATATTCGGGTGTTAAACCCACGTGGGTAAACTGCAGTTGGGTTTTGCCGTTTACTTCTGAAATTTCAAATAGGATCTTGTCATCTTTCCATTCGGTCTTGTCGTTGGTAAAATTGAAATGGTTTTCCAATACATGCCACACTACTGTTTGGTTGGGGATGAATTCAATGATTTTCATCTTACAGATATGAACGTCTTTATAGTTATATAAAAACTCGGCATTGAGCATATCTGTGCTACCTTTGATGTTTTCGCTCCACCAACCTCTGACATTGTTGATGGCATTAAACACTTCTCCCGGAGACTGCTCTACCACAATGGTAGTGGTATAATTTTGATTTTTCATGGTTGTTTTTTTTAATGATTAGTTCCTGATTGTTTTTTACCGGTATTGATTAAGGGCAATAACTTCTCCTGTAAATACTGTGTCCATGCCGGCGCACAGGCGTTATAACATTCAATTTCGGGGGTTAAGCCTTCATGAGTAAAGGTCAATTGGGTTTTACCGTCTTTTTGGGATATGTCAAAGATTACTTTGGTGCCGGTCCATTCATCATTCTTTTTTACAAAATTGAAATCACTGTCGGTGACAAGCCAAACGATCTTTTGATTGGGAATGACTTCCACTAATTTATGTTTAGAATAGTGAACACCATCACCGGCACGAAAGCTAAACTCATCGTTGAGTTTTTCGGTGCCACCTTTTATAACTTCATCGTAAAGTCCGAACCACCAAGTTCGCACTTGGGTAATTGCCTGAAATACTTCTTCCGGGGTTTTGTCTGTAGTGAGCGTATAAGTGAAATCTGCTGCTTTCATGGTATGATTATTTAAGTAAAATAAACTGTCCTGTATGCCAAGCCAAATGACTTGTACGGGTAACCATAATGTTTAGTTTGTTGCGGTGTGGTTCATTGACAAATTCTTCTGCAGTTACCGCAGTATGTTTTTCAAACCACTGTTCGGGTTGCAGCTGGCTGAACTTTTGGTTTAACACCTGATTCATGCGGTTCCATTTCGCTCTTAAATCAACAGCAGTAGGCAATTCCACTACCGACTTATCAGATTCAGTGATAAACGGCTCATACAATTCGGGGTATAATTTGTTGCCAAAATCGAGCAATCGAATCATATCGTCATGCACAGCGATGAGATGTCCCAATAGGTAAATACCTCTGTTTTTACCGGGCGCAATTTCTTTTTGGAGTTGTTCATCAGTCAGGTTGTTTAGTGTATCATCAAATTGTTTTATTAGCGCATTCCATCTATCGAATGTCATTTTAACCATGGTTTGAGTTGGATTCATTGTTTTAGTTTTTAGTTATTTATTTTGTCTGATACAAATTTAGGGCTTAACTACCACGCTGATAGTGTGTGAAATAGACATTAAGACGGGTTGATTTGGACAACACAAATAATTATCTTTGTTAAAAGAAATATTATGAAATGAGCCTTAAGCAATTGTTTTATTTAAAATGAAGGTATTTAGGTGAATTGCACTTAACCATTAAAAAAAATAGAAACGACAAATGAAACACCTTAGTATATTGGTTCCTGTTGGACATAGTAAAATAAGCAGCATTGTCTGCACCTATAAAGTTTTTACGTATGCCAATGCCTATTGGAAAGGAATCCACGGAGAAGACTTACTCAAGATTCAATTGGTTGGGATTTCAGATGCGGTTGAATTTTATGAGGGAATATTCACGATCAAGCCACATACCAATATCGAACGGGTAACCAAAACTGACCTTATTATTATTGGAGCCTTGGACAATCGGGATTATCAGTATTCCATTCAGCAAAACCAACCCATTATTGACTGGATGGCTAAACAGTATAAAGAAGGAGCCGAAGTTGCATCCATGTGTACTGGTGCTTTTTTGTTGGCTTCTTCAGGTTTGTTGGATGGCAGACGTTGTTCGACACATTGGGCTGCTGATAATACATTTCGTGCGATGTTTCCGAAAGTCAATTTACAAACCGACAAACTCATTACTGATGAAAATGGCATCTATACCAATGGAGGTGCATTTTCGTTTCTGAATCTGATTGTTTATCTGATTGAGAAATATTTTGATCGACAAACCGCCATTTATTGTGCTAAACTTTGCCAGATTGAAATGGACAGAAATAGTCAATCGCCTTTTATCATATTCACCGGACAAAAACAGCACGGCGATGAAATGGTACAACAGGCACAGACGTTTATTGAAAATAACCTGCACGAAAAGATATCTGTAGAGCATTTAGCAGATAAATTCTCAGTAGGTAGAAGAAACTTTGACAGGCGATTTATAAAGGCCACGGGCAATACTCCAGTTGAATATTCACAACGCGTTAAAATTGAATCGGCCAAGAAAGCTTTTGAAACGACCCGCAAAACGATTAACGAAGTGATGTATGAAGTGGGTTATTCCGATATCAAAGCGTTTAGGGAAGTGTTTAGAAAGATAACAGGGATGTCGCCGGTGGAATATAGAGGTAAGTATAATAAAGAGGCGGTGGTGTAAATAAGAGTATAAAAATAGAACATTGAGAATAGATTGTGTAGATTAATAAAAGTCTAATTCTATTCTCTATTTTCTTCTAATCTTTTTCAATTAAATACGTCTTTTTAATCAAATCCAATTTTGGAAAGGTCTGATAAAAAAGGGAACGGTTTTTATATAAGTTGGAATCGGCCATCGGTTCTTCGGCATAGCCCGAATACAGCGCCTCAACGACTTCCATTCCTTTTTTTACATTGCCCAAAGGGGTAAATCCTTTTACACCTTCAAAATCAAGCGTATCCAAAACGGTATTGTCTTTCAGGTTGATAAACACCTCCAAATCACGGGAGTCTTTTCCAAAACGGGCAAAGCTCACAGTGCCTCTTGTATTGGAATGTAGTACCGGTTCGTCGGGAATGGCAACCGATCGCCAGTCTTCCATATTGTTTACATCGGTATTGCCAAATTGCGCTACAAAGTCGGGTACCACGCGATAAAAAATAGCATTCTCATAATAATTGTGTTTGATCAATTGGTACAACCTGTCGGCTGCGTGCGGTGACCAACTTCGGGTGACTTCAATTTCAAAGTCGCCTTTGGTGGTTTCAAACACAGCGGTGAAAGTTTCAGGCGCTTGTTCTTTGGTCCATTCTGTTTTGAATTCAGATTCTTTACAGCTGGTTGCAATAATAGTTAGAAGTAGTAGGAGTAGGGTTCTCATAAAAAAGTATTGGTGGTTGACCGCTTGTAATCTTTGCTGTAAATTTATTACTAACTATTCAAAGTGAGGAACTCTTTTTCTAAATTTACCAAAAAAAAAGAAATGAAGAAACTTTTCAACCGTTCCATCATCATAAAGTCCTTAATTGCCGCAGCAGTCATTCTGAGCTTAAAGAATTTTGTTTTTAAAAGCCTGTCTGTTTATGGTCAGGATTTCCATGATTTGATAGAGTTGTCTGATATTACCATCATTTTTACCGGTGCTTTTTTTGTTTTTGGATTGTTACTGGCAGCCACCATGTCTGATTTTAAGGAAAGCGAGCGCATACCCGGTGAAGTGGCATCCAATCTGGAGGCGATAAAAGACTGGATTTATTTGGCTTTCAAGGCACCACGAACCGGAACGACTGATTTGTGTAAGGAACCATTGAACAGTGTTTTTTTACGCAAAGAAATGCTAACGATTACCGATGGGATTATTGCCTGGATTTATTCCAATGAAAAGGATTCGAATGTCATTTTTCCATTGATTAGAAAATCAAATGAGATTGCCTACTATTTTGCCGAACGCGGCGTAGACAAGGAAGCCATCAAAGGCATACAGGAAAATACCAATGCCATGCGCAAGCAATTGACCAGAGCGTACTCTATATCGCGAAACAACTTTATCCAACCGGCTTATACCTTACTTAGGAGCATTTTGGTTATTGTAATGTCATTGTTGTTAATTACTAAGTTTAAATCGCCTGCCGCTGATTATCTCGTGACATCGGCCATCACTTTTTTGTTTTGTTATTTGTATCTGTTGATTCGTGGTTTGGATGATCCTTTTGACATTGATGATGAGGAAACCAATGTCGATTTGAAGCCGATAGACCGATTCAGACAACGTCTGGAATCTGACTTTTTGGTATAATCAAAATAAAAACAGTTATATTTGCCCAGAAATGAGAAACAGTATAGTACATATGAACCGCTCACAAAGAGCACTAATCAATGATTGTTTGAAAGGATTTTATCCTTTGGAACGATTGGGACGTAGTATGTATTATGGTTTGAAAAGCAATAATTAAGCAATTTAAATTGATCAATATAGCAGAAGCGTCCTTGAAAAAGGGCGCTTTTTTTGTGCCAATAAGTGACTAATAACAAAAAATGAAAAAAAGTTTAAAAAAAATGTTTGATGCGTAAACCAAATAGCGAAATATAGCCTTGAAGAGTAATCCAATGAGAGACAGTCAATTGGTAATTTTAAGACCCTGCCCAATGTGGCGGACAAGGATTTCTATGCTTTTAAACATATTCTAACTAATTGATAATCAATAAAATAAATTCAAAAAAGATTTGGTGGTTAGATTTTTTTGACATTATCTTTGCCGAAGAAATTTAGATATCAGGTTACAGACTGCAGAAGGCAGATCAAAAGAATTAAATTATGAGAACACTGGATTTACGATATAGCGATACGCAACAAAAAAAGAATGTTATGAAAGCAGCATTTATAAATAAAATACAATCAAGCCCGAATGAGGATTTTGGGTTTCAGGATAAGCAGGTGCATAAGCATAGGTCATAGGGTAGTAGTACCTTATGTCATGATATGAAGCACCTTTAACGAGGTGCTTTTTTTATGCTTTTTATTGATGGTTTTGGAGGTATTAATAAGCTTAAGCTGATGTACCTGAAGGCCGCCAGGCTTCCTCCTCTTAATATCAAAGGCTTTGTAGCTCAATTGGAAGAGCAGCTGAATACGACTCAGCAGGTTAGGGGTTCGAATCCTTTCAAGGTCACAAATGATTTTGTAGCTCAATGGCAGAGCGGTGGGTTGTTAACCCAAGGGTTGCAGGTTCAAGTCCTGCCAGAATCGCAAACAAAGATTTTGTAGCTTAAATGGTTAGAGCAGCTATCTTTTAAATAGTGGGTTGGAGGTTCGAGTCCTCCCGGAATCACAAGCTTCTCGATACATCTCCGTAAAAGGCGGAGCCACTCGAAGTGACGTAAATAGATGTTTTTAGAAAGGAACAAAGGCTTATTGGGGTTACTGGCTAACCTTCCCGACTGTCTCTCGATTTGAGATTAAGAGGAGGAAGCCTAGTGGGCTTCAGGTACTCAAACTTTAGTTTGTAAATAAAATAATGTTCTGTAGAAAGGAATCAGGCTTATTGGGGTTACTGGCTAACCTTCCCGACTGTCTCTCGGGAGAAACGGGTTCGATTCCCGTATAAGCCGCAAAATTGGAAACACGCCAAAGTGGGAGAGTTGGGGCAGACTGTAAATCTGTTGCTGTAAGGCTGAATAGGTTCGAATTCTATTGTTTCCACTGTAAAGGAATGGTGGTGTACTTGGTGTGCACGCCGGTCTGAAGAACCGGAGGTATTAGTTCAATTCTAATCTGTTCCACAGATTTTTAAAAAAATGTAAATTAGCTTTTCTTTTGAAACTAATAATTCCGTTACCATTATTAGCAGAAAAGGGTTTACAAAAAGTGAATGTATAATTTAAAAAATGTGATTATGAAACGAGACATTTTAAAACGATTTTTAACCAATACCGATGAAACGGGAAGGTTTATAATGAAATCGAGAATTACCGGCATTACCTATTTTGTAGAACCTATCTATAATGGTAAGCCACCGAAGTGGGGAGATTTAGATCCGGCGACCGGAAAACTGACAGGGGATTACGGTTCTAAGTATACCGGAGCGGTAACCAAGAAAGAATCGCTTATAACCGAAGAAAATGGCTTTGAGAATATCGGCTATTTTAAAGGAAGTCCATTTGGCGCGATTGACCAGCGTGACAAAGAGCATCAAAAAAGAATGGGCATAGAATAGGCTTTTCTAAATCATTTTAAACAAGTTTTCGTTATTGTACAGAGAATGCTAAATTCTTTGGGTGGATGACTATGGCTTATTTCGAATGTATAACAATACTAAGCGGGTCCTGTTGGGTGTTTCTGCATAGCACTATTGTGGTAAACGTTGCTGAGAAGCATGATGTTTTACTATGCAACTTGACTTGGAGGTTTTCAGGTAGTTTCCCAAAAAACTATCTACCATAAGGATCTATGGGTCGTGGGTTCGATTCCCACTTTCCTAACTGTCATTTAGGAAATAGTTCAGTTGGTTAGAACAATAGAATGGATACGGAGGTTCGAATCCTTCACCGAATTCGATCGGTTTGACAGCGGTTGTCACCAGCAGACTTGAAATCTGTTAGTCCGAGCTGCATTCGCTCATTAAAGAATGCTCCAAAGAAAACCATTTGGTCTTTGTCGGTAAAACAAGAATAAGTGTTCAAATTTTGCGCTCGCGACAAGACCAGAGAATAGAGTTGGTTATTTATGATTTGACTGGCTTTTGCATTTGATTGCAACTGAAAACGACCTAATGATTTCGGTTTGTGAAAAATAAGGCAAAACCTTTTCAAGGGATTATATAACGCTATGTTTTCCGTCATTGCCGGAGGATGAAGGCCAATGGTTTTCTTATTTAAAAAAATGTTGAATTAAAAAATTGAATAATTATGTTGAACAGAATTACAATCAATGCCTACCAAGTGGGTTTGGTATTTGAAAATAAAAAATTAATCAGGGTATTGCAAGATGGTACTTACTGGTTGTGGGGTAACAAAGAAGTCTTGATGTACGAGATGAAACAATCCTTTGTGGCTCCGGTGGAATTGACCATCTTGTTGCAAAATGCAGAATTGGCGGCTTTGTTGGAAGTGGTAGAAGTAGCCGATAACGAAATCGCGTTGTACTTTGTAAACGGTATCTTTAAGGAAGTATTGACTACCGGTCGTTACGCTTTCTGGAAAGGCTATGTAAAAAACGAGTTTGTAAAAGCCGATTTGTCTAAAGTGACCATCACGGAACAAATTCCGTTGACTTTGTTGGAAAACATCAAAGTAAGAGCATACACCAGACGTTTTAACGTGATGAACTATGAAAAAGGTTTGTTGTTTGTAAACGGTTTGTTTGTCAAAGAATTGACTGCGGGTGCTTACTACTTCTGGCAGAATGCCATTGCGGTAGAAGTAAAGAACGTCGATGTAAGACAACAACAAATGGAAATCTCCGGTCAGGAATTGTTGACCAAAGACAAAGCCGCATTGCGTATCAACTTCTTTGTAAAATACCAGGTAGTTGATGTGATGAAAGCTTTGGTAAACAACAAAGACTTCGACAAGCAATTGTATGTCACCATGCAGTTGGCTTTGAGAGCTTTTGTGGGTGCTTTTACTTTGGACGAATTGTTGGTCAGAAAAGATGCTATGGCAACAAGCATTTTGGAAGAATCTGCAGCCAAGATCAAGGATTTAGGTTTGGTCGTATCCGATGCGGGTATCAGAGATGTTATCTTACCGGGTGATATGAAAGAGATCATGAATCAGGTTTTGGTGGCTGAGAAAAAAGCTCAGGCCAACAGCATCATGAGACGTGAAGAAACTGCGACGGTAAGAAGCATGTTGAACACCGCCAAATTGATGGAAGAAAACGAAATGTTGTGGAAATTGAAAGAGATGGAATACGTAGAGAAAATCGCGGACAGAATTGGAGAAATCACCATTTCCGGTTCCGGTAACATCATCGGTCAGTTGAAAGAGATTTTCGTTAAATAAAAAAATGCCTCACATTGTGGGGCATTTTTGCATTGTGGTTATCTATAGTTTAAATTTTACGCCCTTGTATCAATCTCAGTACGATTGCGATTATGGCGATAATCAGTAAAATATGAATCAGTTGTCCTGCACTATAAGCAAAGTATCCTATAGCCCATAAAATGATTAATATAACTGCGACGGTATAAAGTAAGTTGCTCATGACAATGGTTTTTTAGTTGATTAATTCCTAATGGTTTAGGCTGACATAAAGGTAGTGTACACTAATGCAGTTTATCTTATATGTTTAGGGGTTATCCTTACATTATTCACACTTATTTTTTTACTTCTTTTATGATTAATCTTGGAATCAATGATTTCTTCCTCAGCTTCAATATATTCTTGAGCCAGTTTTCTGATTTCGTGTTCGGTTTTTTCACTGTCATTCATTACAGCATTATTAGCTGTTTCCGTAGAAGAAATCAATTCGTTTACCTTCAAATGGATCAATGCAGAATAACGGTTAAATGATTTTTGAATGATAAACAAGCTTAGGAAGGTTGTACCAAAAATGAAATCACCGATGTTATCATGAAGGTTATTGGATTTAAACAAACTAGTTGTCCACCAGAATAAAACCATAGCAAGAGCCAGAAGAAATGAAATAGAGTTTCCTAATATTTTTGTAGCAATTGAAGTTAGTTTTTCAAAGCTGCGTTCGATTTGCACATATACTTTTTTCATAATTGTTCCAATAGGAAGAAGTCAGACACAAAATCATTTTGCTCTTTGTATGTCATGTTATCGGTCTGTTTTAGAGCAATATTGATATTGTAAAATCGATTGTCATAGGAAATCATATCAAAAAGTTTGGTGATGGCATTTGATTTTCCAAAAAGCAAGACTTCATTATAGTAAAGTATGCATTCGCTCAATTTTTTGAAATAGTAATTTTGTAAATGGACTTCCTTGAATTCAATATGATTTTCATTTTTTCCTTCAAGTTGTTTTTCATCAAGAGAGTCAGCCGACTTCTTTTCTAGAATATCAACCGTCAGCTCAATTAAATTGGCAGACGATTGGTCGATGTAGATACCCAATTTTTTCATGATTACAATTTTGAGTTATTTATGATTGGGAACGTATTCTTTGAGCATTGTTTCTAAAGAATTATAATATTCCAATAGTACTTTGTTTGTCATTTTAGGAGTAGCTACAGAGGGTATAGTTACTTCCATTTCATTTAAATACTTTGATAATTCAGGATAATCATCTCTGATTGTCATTGTTAACTTAAGTATATCTGCGCTTATTTTTTCTTCTGTTTCCATGACTAATTTATTTTTAGAGTTAAAAAAAGCACCATAGTTTTGGTGCTTTTTATTGCTGTCGTTTTGAGGCAAACAGTTGTTGACTGAAATAATTTTTGTTTGAAAATTGAAAAGAGGTTGTTACATTAATTGCTGTATAACTAATTCAAATAAAATCATGTCGGCAATCAATTCTTGAGGACAATATTTAAGCCTCATGATTTTTAAGTAACAACCAGAAAGAACAACCTCTTTTCAGGATTCAAGAACAAAAATCATTTTCATAGAGTTCTTTTAAAAGGCTATGACGCCTATATCTGTGCTGGCTCCAACGGTAACTGCCACATCTGTTTGTACAACAGGCAACAGTGGTAAAACAGGCGTTATGGTTACAGTATATGTTCCGGCCGGTAATCCCGATACCTGGAAATTACCTTCTGCATCTGCATTACTGGTATATACCAACAAAGTGTCTGCTGAGGTAACCGTAATCATGGCTAAAGTACCGGCTGGTGAAACACTTCCTTTAATGCTTCCGGATATTGCGGCTATAACTGGTCTTAATACCGGTTTCAATTTATAAGTGCCGTTACCGGTTTGGATAATTGAAGCATTGGCATCGAAATCAAGTATAATGCTGTTGTCGATATCTGCCAACAAATCCTGGTGTATCTGAAGTTTTAATCCTGATTGTTCAGCACTTGGCGTACTCAACGGATAGGTTACGCCATCAAGTACAACTGTATTATTTGGTCCTAAAATCAAGCGTATTTGCTCAACTCTGGAATCAGTTAAGGTGCTTGTAGCAATAAGCGTATCGGCACCATTGGTGAAATCGAGAAGATTATAAATTCCCGCTTCGGTATTTAAAGTTACCGCTTCTCCGTTACTACCGGTTACTACAACAGACTGTATATCAACATTCACTTCGCTGAATGGCCCCGGCGCATCGGTTAAACGGACTTTGTAAGCATAACTTCCATCCGAACCTGAATTGTCGTCACTACATGCATAGAATGTGATTCCGATTGTAGCAATTGCCAACATTAAGATTATCTTTTTCATTTTTTTTGTATTTAGTTAATAAGTAGATTAATTACATTACAAATTTCAACATTTACAATACCGAAAGCGTTATATAATATTTCGATAATGTTTCATAATTTTCATTTGGGGCTATTTCTCTTCTTCAGAAAGCTTCTTTTTTTCTATCTCTTTTTTCTTTTTTTCCTCGAGTTCCTTTTTCTTTTTCTCTTTTTCTTCCAATTCTTTTTTCTTTTTCTCTTCCGCTTTTTTCTTTTTGTTGAAATAACCTTTTAGCAGAAAATTGTGTTTGGCCGCTTCCATATTTTCATTCAATCCTTTGGTAGCATTTTGCATATTGGCCAAAGTGGCATCAAGTGATTTACCCATTTTATCATCGTTGACCAATTTAGATAGCATACTGTTTTCATTATTCATTTTTGAAGTGAATTCCGCTAACTCATAGGTAATAACCTGCGCATTGTCAACACTTACTTTGACACTTTGCATAAGGTCTTCTATTTCGACAGCTTTGGTTGAAGCAATAATTCCATTGTTTTTTACAATAACTTTGGAGGCTGATCCGGGAGAAATGGTCAATACTTTATCACCCATTAATCCATCAGTACCAATGCTGGCCATAGCATCTGATTTGATATACTTATGAACGTCTTCTTCAATCACTACCGATACAACCACTGAGGTGTCTGAAAGAAATTCAATGGATTGAACCGTACCTACATTAATTCCGGAAAAGCGAACGCTGTTGCCCACTTTCAATCCACTAACATTGCTGAAATGAGATTTTAATTGGAAGGTCTCGCTAAACAAGTTTCTGTTTTGACCGATTACATAAATGGACACCACAAAGAGCACAGCTCCAATGATGACAAACATTCCTAGTTTCCATACATATTCAGTTTTTTTATTCATGGTTCTCTTTATTAAATTAAACAAAAAATGATTTTACCCAAGGATCTTTGCTTTTTTCCAATTCGGCATAAGTGCCTTCAGCATTAATCACACCGTCTTTCAGGATCATAATCCGATTGCCGGTGAGTTTGGCACAGGCCATATCATGGGTGATCACCAACGAAGTGGTTTTGTATTTTTTCTGTACTGAAATCATCAATTCACTGATTTCCCTGGCGGTAATGGTATCCAAACCCGAAGTTGGCTCATCATATAGGATGATTTCAGGTTTGATGATTAACGTTCGTGCCATGCCTATTCTTTTTCGCATACCGCCGGAAAGTTCCGAAGGCATTTTGTCAATGGCTTCAAGTAACCCTACATTGTCTAAAGCTTCCGTAATCCGCGTTTCAATATCTTCTTTGGTGATATCCTTTTCGTGATGTTTTAAGGTAAACGTTAGGTTTTGCCTTACCGACATGGAGTCATACAACGCACCGTTTTGGAACATAAAGCCAATTCGTGTTCTGATTTCATTCAGTTCACGGTCATTTACTTTTGTAATATCAGTGCCAAATACTTTTATTTCTCCTTCATCCGCTTTTTCTAATCCGACCAGGCATTTAATGGTCACTGATTTACCTGTGCCGGATCGACCGAGTATTACAACGTCTTCTCCTTTACTCACGGTAATATTGACACCGTTTAATACTTCGTTGTCTCCAAAGGCTTTGTGCAAATTAGTAATCGCGATGACTGGTGTGTTCTTTTCCATGGTTAGAAGAATAAATCAGTTATTTGTACGGCCAACATATCAATAATAAATATTGAAAGCGATGCAGTAACCACGGCAGAATTGGCCGCTACACCCACACTGGCTGTTCCACTGGAAGCATTAAAACCTTTATAGCACCCGATCAATCCAATGAAAAATCCGAAGAAGAAAGTCTTAATTGTAGCCGGTAGTACATCTAAAAATTCCAGATGTTCAAAAACCCCTACAAAATAACGGTACATTGTCATTTCTCCATGAACATTATACCCAATATAACCACCAATAATCCCAATGAAATCAGCATAAATAACCAAAATAGGAATCATCAGGGTAGTGGCTAAAATTCGGGTTACGACCAGATATTTATAAGGATTGACTGCTGATACTTCCATTGCATCGATTTGTTCGGTTACTTTCATGGATCCCAATTCGGCTCCAATCCCCGAAGCAATTTTCCCGGCACAGATAAGAGCGGTAATTACCGGAGCAATTTCCCTTATCAATGAAAGCGAAACCATACTGGGCAACCAGGACTCAGCGCCAAACTTAGCCATGGTCGGACGCGATTGTATAGTGAGTACTAAGCCCATGATAAACCCAGTGATGGTTATTAAGGGTAATGACTTGTAACCAACCACATAGCATTGTCTGATAAATTCGTTGATTTGAAAAGGAGGTGAAAATACCTCTTTGAAAAATCTCGTGGTGAACAAGGTCATATGGCCTATATCAGTAAAAATATTTTTTAGTGCTGCAAACATAAATTTATAGTGTCTAGCTTAAATAACGTCTTAAAACCCAAGCCATTGTTTCGTGTTGTTGGAGAATTTTGGTAAGTAAATCGGCAGAACCGGCGTCATGGCTTTCTTCCGAACAAGTATCGATATCTTTTCTGATTTCCATAATAAGTGTTTCATTGTCGGATAAAAGCTCCTGAATCATGTCTTTTTGCAATGGGTATTTGTTTTCGTGTTCAACCAATCGGGTGAGTTTTGAAAACTCTTTCATGGTACCAATGGTTTTGCTTCCCAACTTATTGATTCTTTCGGCTACTTCATCGATGATTTCTTCAAACTCCTTGTATTGAGATTCGAACAACTTGTGTAATTCCATAAAGCTATTGCCCACGATATTCCAATGGAATTTTCTGGTCTTGATATACAAAGTCATTTCATCAGCTAATACAGTCGATAGAAGCAAAGTACTTTTCTTTAAATTGGCTTCAGAGATTCCTATTTTGGGTGTCGTAATCATGGGTTTTATTTTAGTTTTTTATAATGAGTCATTGTCACCAAACTCATTGAATTTCTTTTTGAGATTCTGCTTTGAATAGGGCGATTTGTTACTGGTATCAGCAATAGTCGAATTTTTGACCATTACTGTTTTTTTGGGTGTTGGTTTGTGTTTTTTCGAGAAGGTCATTTTCTATGATTTAAAGTGATATATTATTCTTTTTTTTGTTGGCTTTGGGATAACGAATAGTTTTCAATTTGCTCGATTTGAGGTCTTTTTTTTCTTTGGTTTTCAAATACTGTTCAATGGTCAAACGCGCCATTAAATAACTTACTGTTGATTCTGCTCCTTGGTTTAAATTGATATAATTTTCTTCTAAGCCATCATAACAACCGCCGGTACAAGGATTGTAAATGATTTGGTTCAAATGATTTTTACCAAGAAACCAATTGAAAGCAATTCTCATTTTCAATACGTATTCTTCATCGTGGAAAGCATCATAGAATTTGCTTAATGCCATAATGGTATAAGCAACGTCAATAGGTTGTTCGCCACCGATTTTCTCTTCATGCGTTTCCTCATTGTTATTCAGCCAACCTTTGTTGGAAATGACTTTTATACTGTCTTCAGTAAAAATTTTAGACAATAAAAAATCAAAGGAGATGACGGCAATTTCTTTGTAAATAGTTGTGCCCAATGTCAAATAGGCACACAACATCGCTTCGGATAAAATACTGTTGCCATAGGTTAGATAACTTTCAAACCATTGCCATTTTTCTTTGGCTTCGTGCTTGTACATTTGCACCAACTTATCGGCTAAATGTTTAATCAGAAGCAAGTTAGATGGTTTGTTGTTCTTGGTATTGCTGTAAAAAATCCCTTTTATGATAAACGCCATAGCCCTGGGCGAATGAATATTTAAAACATTAGACAACGCCGACTTCATTATAACTTTTGCTTCTTGTACCAATTCGTTGGGCAATATATCGCTATGGGAAATCAGATAACCTAAAGCCCAAATGGCTCTTCCATTGGAATCGGATAAATTGGTTTCGCTGTTTTGTTTGGTGAATTTTTTATTTCTATCTATATAATTCAGAAAGTAATTCTCGTCTTGCAAACATTGTTTGATAAAGTTGAAATAAAGATGGATGTATTCTAAATCAGTTTCGTCTTGTTTTAAGGCATAATGTTGGCACATCGCTACTAAAGCCCGTGCATTGTCATCTAAAGTATATCCCGATTCGATATCCGGTTGGTTGATATTGGAAAACTGAATCATGCCAAAATCGGTTGTCATTTTCTTAATGTGATTCAGATTGATTTCAGGGATTTTGTATGTGAGTGATAGTTTGTTATCAGCTATATTTTGAAAAAGTAATGCATGGGCAATAGCAGAGTTTTCCCAAACGGTTGGGGCTATTTTGTGAATTCCATTGGCCGAAATACTTGAACACAATTCATTATCTTCAATCAAATTAATGACATTTCGTGCGAGTTGTTTTGGGTTTTCAAAATCTACTATAATCCCGGTTTCATCTTGCAATACTTCATTGGCATGAGGAATAGGTGTAGAGATGATGGGACAGCCACAGCTCAAAGCATAAGAAAAAGTGCCGCTGACAGCTTGATTTCGGTCTTTGGAAGTGAAGAGATAGATGTCGGTCAATTGTAAATATTCAAGTAAATCCGTAAGCGATAAATATCGGTTAATGAATTTGACATTGTATTGCAAATCAAGCGCTTCGGTTTTATCCTTTAGCATATCGCGGTAGCGTTCACCTTCTTCTTTGAGTACATTGGGATGTGTTTTCCCAATTACGAGAAACAATACATCAGGATATCTTTTAACAATAAGGCGCAAGGCACTAATACTGGTCTCAATGCATTTTCCGGCGCTCAGCAACCCGAAAGTGGCCAATACTGTTCTACCGCTCAAATGGTGTTTCTCTTTTAAGGTTTCTTTGTCCAAATGCTCAACCAAATGCGTTCCGTGTGGAATGATTTCAATTGGAGTATTTTCCATTCCGTAATCCTCGACCAGAATTTCAGCAGAGGTTTTGGTCATCACAATAATAGATTGTGCAATGGTTTCGATTGTTTTGACCAATTGTTTTAAGCTGTCATTTGGTTTTGGCAAAACCGTGTGAAAAGCAACTATGATGGGTTTGTTTAGTTCTTTTAAGAACTTCAGAAAATGGTCTTCATAGTTTTTGAATAACCCGAACTCATGTTGTACCAAGACCATTTGGATCATTTGATTTTCATTGATTTTTTTGGCAATTTCAGTATAAGATGCTGTATTGTCTGTTGCTAAAATGTATTTGACTTCCTTTGGATACAAAAGCTTATCACTTTGATGTTCCAAAGCACAGATGTTGATTTGGAATGATTTTCCAAATTTATTTTTTAACGCGCTAACCAAATCCTGAGAATAAGTAGCAATGCCACATTCTCTGGGCGGATAGGAGGTAACACATAGGATTCCCGGAAAGTTGGTATTGAGGCTTCTATTTTTCATTGGGAATACTGTTTAAGATTAATTCTTTTAATAGTTCAGATAAGCTCATCGAAGCACAGGCGATTCTTTTATCGGCGGCACCATAATAGACATATAAAGTGTCATTTTCAGTAACTGTACCGGTGGGAAAGCAAACATTATTGACTTCGCCTTTTAGTTCCCAATCATGTTCGGGTTTGAAAAGCGGATAAGGTAATCGGGCAATTTCTTTCTTTGGATTGCCTAGGTCTAACAGAGCTACGCAGGCACAATACACATATCCTTTTACGGTATCATAAACGCTGTGGTAAATGACCAGCCAGCCTTGTTCGGTTTCAATAGGAGGGCAGCCTCCGCCGAGGTAACTGATTTCGTGTTTGTGTTTGGAAGCCAAAACGATATTGTCATTAAATTGGAGAAAGTAATTCTGCCAAAATTCAACGGTAAGATTTTCCAACTCATCCACAATTACTATTTGGATATCGGGTTTGATTCGGTGCAGAAAATGTAATTTTCCATTGATTCTTCTCGGGAAAGGAATCACATTTTTGTCCCATACAAATACCAGTTTTCCTTTTTTCTCCCGGATACTCTCGTGTTCGTTATACCGATGGTATTTTTCATTGATTTTCCCTTTGGTTTGCGCCAGTCGGTAAAATTCTTTAAATGCAATTTGCGGCACAATAAGCCCTTTCTTTTCCCAATTAATCAAATCGGTTGAAACAGCCAGTGCCGCTAATGCATTTACACCATCAAAGGCGGTATAGGTTAAATAGAATAAATGGTCAATTTTTACGATGCGGGGATCTTCCAGACCATGACTTTCATAATCAAACTGAGGAAATAAAACAGGCACATCCAGGCGTTCTTCAACACTCATATGACTGTTTAATTTGCAATAGCCAATGGAGGAATAATTTCCTTTGGCAACAGCTCTGTAAAACATATGAATATGGTTGCCATCCCTGATAACCGCCGGGTTGAGTACTCCTTCTATTTCAAAACCTAATTCGGTTTTTTCTAAAACAATGCCTTCTTTGATTACGTTTATCATGCTGGAACAGTCAATTTATAAGATTAAAATCAATAATAAGATAATGATGATAATAGCGCCTACAGAAAGATAAACGCCACGATTGCCGCCGTCTTTAAGAACGGTTTTAATTTCTTTAACTTCTTTGCGAAGTGCTTTTCTTTCGGCTCTGGTGAGATCAGATTTATCCATATCCCTGATTTCTTTAATTCGTTTTACCATTGCGTCTACTTTAGCTTTTTCTTCTGCAGTATTGGTGATTGGTGCTTTTTCATTTGGGCCATTATTTGAAAAGACTGGAGCTGTTATCGCCAGTGTTACCAGTAATACAGCCATTCTAATTTTTGACATTGTTTTCATGATGTATGTTTTTAAGAATTAGTTAATTCCCTTTTCTATTTTGGTTAGCAAAAGGATTTTTTTTATAGTTATAAATTTCCTTCAATTAGACCGGAAGTTTGTTATATTAATCTTGCTATTAGTTATATTATTCACACTTTCATTGGTTTGTATTTCAACAGGTTATGTTTAAAAAAGGCCGCCCTGTTGGAGGCAGCCTTTAAAATAGTAGAACTAAAAAGTTTATTTAGTATGATGTTCTCAACTCAACTCTTCTGTTTTTGGCACGGCCTAAAGCGGTTTTGTTGTCGGCAATTGGTTTGGTTTCACCATATCCGGTAGCGGTCACTCTGCTATCAGAAATCCCTTTGCTGATTAAATACGCTCTTACCGAATTGGTACGTTTTTGTGACAATACCTGATTGAATTCTTCTGAACCATTGTAATCCGTGTGACCATCAATAAAAAGGTTGGCTGCTTCGTATTTGTTTAGAATTTTTACCAATTCATCTAATAAAGACAAAGAAGCTACTTTCAATTTATCACTGCCGTTTTCAAAGAAAATCTTGCTTCCGATATAAGTGATTCTTACCGCATCCTGTTTGGCTATTTCCGGGCAACCTTTGTTTTCAAAAGTACCTTTAGTATTCGGACAACGGTCATCTAAATCAGCGACACCATCACCATCAGTATCAGGACAGCCTTTTAAACTGGCCGGGCCAAAAGCATTTGGACAACGGTCAACGTCATTCATCACACCATCTTTATCATCATCCATCGGACAACCATTGGCATCTACTTTACTTCCTGCAGGAGAGTCAGGACATTTATCATCCAAATCGGCTACACCATCACCATCGGCATCAGGGCAACCTTTTAAGGCTACTGTTCCTTTAGTATCAGGGCAACGGTCACTTAAATCGGTTACACCATCATTGTCTTTATCCGGACAACCATTCAATAACACAATTCCGGCTACATCCGGACAAGTGTCTAAGTAATCGGCAACACCGTCACCGTCTTTATCCACAGGGCAACCTTTTTTATCAACGGTTACTCCAGCCGGTGTATCAGGACATTTGTCATTGCCATCAGAAACACCATCTTTGTCGGCGTCTTTTTTATCTCCAAAATTGAAAGTCAAACCAGCCATGTGCATTAAGAAATCATCTTTTTTACCGGCAACAGCTCCATCTCTACGGTCATTATTGGTAAACATAAAAGTTTCCTGAAGATTAAGTGAGATGACAGGAGTAAGCCTGAAGTTAATACCACCACCCGCTACCGGAAAAGTAGTATCGATTTTTTCTTTGTGGAAATTGAGCTGTCTGTCAAAAAGAATACCGCCCCAACCGCCAAATACATAAGGTCTAACGGCAAATTCAGGTCCGATAAGGTTTAATCTTAAATTAATCGAGGCAGAACTGTAATCGCTTTTAAAACCGGTCACGCCACTATCATAACCTAAGGTTCCTCGGGTATATAGAAAATTCAAATCCAAATATTTCCATAAATACCTGGATACTGTTATGCCGGCAAAACCATAAGCTGTTTTATCGGTTTTGTACCAATCTCTGCCCAGATCACCATGGTACTGGATTAATCCGCCATGAAGTCCGAAGTTCCATTTCTTGTCCTCGGTTTGTGCTTTTGTGGCAAATGTTGATGCCAGGCAAATGCATAATAGTAGTAATTTTTTCATATCTCTATTGTTTAAATTATTTGAAGCAAAGGTCAATCACAAAGTTGGCTAAGGAGTTATACAACTATTATTATAGTTTGTGTTATTCACAGATTTTGGATTAAAAAAATCCTGTTGCATGGCTGCAACAGGATTCTAAACAAATGATTTCGCATTCATTTAAACCAACCAAAACAAACTTTTTTGCGTCGATGCATAGTGGTATTTTTGAAATATTTTATGAAATCGCAAAGGTGTTTTTCTGATTATGTTTTATATTATCTTTCCGGATTATCCAATTCGCTGATGAAAGGAAATTTTCGCTCCAATTGTTGTATGTGTTTTCTGAGGTAAATGATATGAACGGTTAACATTTCAACTAATTCAAAAGTGGTTGCATTACTGATTAGCATTGGAATGGCAATCAAAAGTTCTTTTTCGTGCCAATAGATTTCTTTTAACTCAATCATTGATTTCTCACATAAGGCTACATTTTCAGCAAAATCCTTTCTGTCTGTGATACTTTTGATCTGGTTGTGGGAAACCTTGATTAAATAATTAGAAACTCTATTCTTCATCTTCCTTTCAGTTTTAGATTATTTATTAGCAAAAAAATCCTTGACAAAATCATGCTTTTGCTTGGCAGTCATTTTATCGGTTTGCTTTATCTGGATATTGATGTTTTCAAAACGATTGTCAGATGAAATCACGTTGTAGAGTCTTTCTTTAGCATCTGTTGGACCAAAAAGAATGACTTCGTTATATTTTTTTACTACAGCCATCAACTTTTTGTAGTACTTGGATTGAAGCTGTTGTTCTTTGGAGTGTAAATTAGCTTCGCCTTCTAACAGGCTGTTTATTTTTTCCTGTTGGGTGAAATCAGATTCAATGGTTTTAATTTCGAACGGATTGTTAGAGTGTTCCATCAGATACGCAATGGAATGATCCATCCAAATGCCGATTTTGTTTACTGTAGTTGCCATATTGCCTTTTATATTGGTTAACTATAATACAGCTTTAACACACTATATTATGAATACAAATTTGCAAGGAATTGGCTGTAAGCGTGTTATATTATTGTTTTGTTTTTTTTTATAATTCACACTTTATCAATGATATGATTTACATTCGGTCCATATACCAGCTGAGTTCTTTTTCCATTTTTTGGTATTTGAAAATAGTGGAGATAACTTTCTGCAAACGGATAAAAGCGGTTTCACTTTTCACGACATAATCAAAAGCCTTATGGTGCATGCAAGTGACGGCAACATCAATACGGTCCTGGCTCGAAAGCATGATGACCGGAATTCCGCCATTGCTCTCTTTAATTCTATCTAAAGTTTCCATCCCGTTGATGGCATTTTTAACCACGCCGTCAAGATGGTAATCCAGGACAATGACATCGGGTTTTTTTTCTAAACTCTCAAGGCATAATTCTCCTGTAGCGAATGTTTCAATGTCAAAATCCGCATGCTCCAGAAATTGAATTTCCATCGACTTTAAGAATACAGCATCATCATCTACTAAAAAGAGTTTGATTTTATTTTCAATTTTCATGGCTTATTTTTTTATGTTAATCAATTCAGTTTTTAATTCGACAAGCGACTGATTACAGACCTTTTCCAATTGTTCCACGAGATCATTCAGCTCTGCAGAAAGGTCTAATTTATCGGCATAGTCCTGAATTTTTTGTGCCAATTCGGTAAATTCCGGATGAATGCCCATGATGGCCAAAGACGGAATAATTTTATGGGCAGTTGCTTTTAGTAAGGACCAATCCTTGTCCCGAAAACTTTGTTTCATTAAGGCAATTAATGGTGGCGTTTGTTTGATATACACATTAATCATTTCGGTCATTAGGGTAGGATTGGCTTTGGTGAGTTTTGTCAAATAGCCCAAATCGACATATTTGACGGTTTGGGTTTGTTTGTTACCCACTGTTTTGTTTTCAATTATGGCCACCGGTTTTTGGATAAAGCTGATCAATTTACTGTACAATAAACGTTCGTCAACCGGTTTTGAAATATAGTCGTTCATTCCTACGGCTTTGCATTTGGCCACATCAACCGTGGTGACGTCGGCAGTCAGTGCTATAATCGGAAGTTTTAGTTTTAATGTTTTTCTGATGTATTCTGTAGTTTCAAAACCATTCATTTCGGGCATTTGCAAATCCATCAGAATGATATCATAGGTGTTTTTCTCGAGTTTCTCTATGGCGATTTTACCATTGGCTGCAATTTCACATTCAAAACCAAAGTCATCTAAAACTGTTTTCATCAACAGTTGGTTGAGTTCCATGTCTTCTACGACCAGAATTTTGGTGTCTTTCATTTCGGTACCTATTTCGGTAATTTCAGGTTCTAAAACGGCTTCGGCATTGGTTTTATCAAAATAGAGCACAAAACTAAAGGTAGAACCTTGGCCAAGAGTACTTTCCACATTAATAGTTCCATTTTGTGCTTCAACCAATTGTTTGACGATGGCCAATCCTAAACCGGTGCCGCCAAATATTCTAGAGGTGCCGCTGGTAGCCTGTTGGAAGTTTTCGAAGATGGTTTCGGTTTTGGTGTCATTGATACCGATTCCGGTATCGTTAATAGAAAATTCTATAGCTACATTATCGTCGGTTTCGGAAACCATTTTGACACTGACGGTGATTTTCCCAATGCTGGTAAACTTCACGGCATTGCTGACTAAATTAAGAATGATTTGGTGCAAACGCACCGGATCACCAACTAAAACTTCTGGAATGGTGGAATCATAATGCGTTACCAATTTTAAGTTTTTTTCCTGGATTTTGGTTTCAAACAGGTGCAGCATGGCTTTGATAGACAGTTTCAGTTTGAAAGGTGTTTTTTCAAAAGTCATTTTTCCGGCATCTACTTTGGCCAAATCAAGTATGTCATTGATGAGTACAATTAAGGCATCGCCACTCATTTTAATGGCTGTCAGGTATTCTTTTTGTTTTGCCGTTAGTTCGGTTTTGAGCACCACTTTGGTAAATCCGATGATGGCATTCATAGGTGTTCGGATTTCGTGACTCATATTGGACAAAAACTGCTGCTTTGATTTTACTGCTTCATTTGCTTTTATGGTTGCTGATTCCGCTATGATTTTGGCTTCCTCTGCAATAGATGAAGCGAGTTCAGCAAATATTTTGGCTTCGATTAAATCTTTCTCTGCCTTTCTTTGTTCGGTGATGTCTCTGGCTACTACAACCGCACCAATTACATTGTCGTTTTGGTCTTTATAGACAGAACCGTTGAACAGCACATGAACCAATTCGCCGTCGGTGATGACTAAAGGATAATCGATTACGAATCCTTTTTCAAAAACTTCCTCATAAATTTTCTTGGCTTGTTTTGGTTCTGTAAAATAATTAAAGAAGTCAGAACCAATCAATTCTTCTTTTGATACGCCGGTTACCCGAACTGAAGCCTGGTTGGTATCGGTGATTTTGCCTTGCGGACTAATGGTAAATAATGGATCGCGACTGGCTTCTATTAGGCTTAATGAATATTGAGAAGCTAATTTCAAGGAGTAGTTATAGGCTTCGAGTTCTTGGTTTTCAAAAACTCGCTTTTCTTTTTCTTTGTTCTGAAAATTTAATTCTATATCGGCGATGACCAACTCGTTTGCACGGTTTTGCTTTTCTCCGGTTTGAAACTCGAGTTCTTTATTGGCAATAACCAATTCGTCTGCGCGTTTTTCTTTGATTTTATTTTGGTGTTCAAGCTCAATATTGGCAATCAGCAATTCGGCAGCGCGTTTTTCTTTTTCTTCATTCTGAAAAGCCAGTTCTTTATTGGCTATAACCAATTCGGCTGTAGTTTTCTTTTGTTTGGTGATGTCGATAAACGATATGAGCGAACAATCATTTTCGTGATATTTCATGGCCTGAATGGAAACTAAAAACCAAAACGGTACGCCTTTCTTATTTTTCAGGATAATTTCTATCGTATTGATTGTTCCCTGATCTTTAATTTGCAAAGTCATTTTCTCCCGAAATTCAGGATTGATAATGCCTAATTCGGTGGTAGTTTTTCCAATGATTTCATTTTTGGCATAGCCAAAGCATTTCAGAAAAGTTTTATTGGCATACTGAAACATGGATGTTTTAGTATCGATGAAAACCATTCCGATAGCGCTGTTTTCAAACATGTCAAAAAATAAATCATTGGATTTATTTTTCGCATTTTCAGGGGTTTGGGGCTGGCTCATATACTCTATTTTGTAATTAAGATAAGTTTCCCAGTTCTTCAATCGGGTTACGTCTCTTATCTTTTAATGATTTGAAATGCGAAGGCGATAAGCCAGTCACTTTTTTGAATTGTGTTGACAAATGGGCTACACTGCTGTAATTCATTTTCCAGGCGATTTCAGTAATATTGAGTTCGTCGTAAATGATTAATTCCTTGATGCGTTCCACTTTGTGCAAAATCATAAATTGCTCTATGGTTGTGCCTTGCACTTCAGAAAACAAGTTGGCGAGATAGTTATAGTTTTGATTTAGTTTTTCACTCAGATACTCCGATAAGTTCACTTTAATGGGTTTTTCGGTGTAGTGAATCATTTGGATAATGATATTTTTTACTTTTTCAATAAGGATGGCTCTTTTGTCATCCATGAGTTCTAAACCTGATTCCAGCAAATTGGCTTTTAACAAGTTTCTTTTTTCCTCAGTAATGCTTTCCATAATGTCAACCACGCCCAAATCAACAATGATAAAATGCAGACCTAATTTTTTTAGTTCGTCTTTTACCACTATTTTACAGCGATTGCTGACCATGTATTTAATATAGAGTTTCAAAATGAGTTGTTTATACAGTTACGCAAAGATTTGTTTTTAAAACGAATCATAGTTGTATAATAATGGAATTAAATGGCATAATTCACAGATTGTCGAGCGAGTTGCGCTTTTTTGCTTGAAGGTTTTTAAAAAAGGTAGGAGTGAGTCCGGTTACTTTTTTAAACTGAGTAGATAAATGAGAAACACTGCTATAGTTCATTCTGTATGATATCTCGGTAAGATTGAGTTCGTCATAAAGAAGCAGTTCTTTTACTTTTTCTATTTTGTGGGCAATGATATAATGTTCGATGGTGACTCCTTTGACTTCAGAAAATATGTTGGCCAAATAAGTATAATCGTAACCCATTATTTTACTGATGTATTCGGAGTAATTTACTTTGGGTAATTCTTCATTGTAATGGATCATTTCGGTAATGACAATTTTTATCTTTTCGATAAGCATAGCTTTTTTGTCATCCATCAATTCAAGACCTGATTCTAATAGTGCTGCTTTTAGTTTTTCGCGTTTTTCGTTGGTAATGTCTTCCAGGATTTCAACCACACCAAGTTCAACGGTTGTATAATGCAATCCCAGACTTTTCAATTCTTCTTTGACTAGCATTTTGCAACGCAAACTGACCATATATTTGATGTATAGCTTCATTTTTGGCGGTCATTTTTTAAAGTACTTTACTGTACTGATACATTAACTGAGGTTATGCTTTAATAAAAAATGATGCTTTATCTGCTAAATAAAACTTATTCTCTAATCTTCATAACCACTTTTAATAATGGTTGAGATCATTTTGAATTGTTCGTTGGCGTTAAAACTATGTCGGGCATGCGCCGGAATAATGATTCCTTCTCCCAAGATAAGTCTGTGTTTAAGGTCTTTTATCGTAATTTCTGCAGCGCCGTCAATAATTTGAATATAATTATCATAGGGCGATGTTTTTTCCTGAAGTTCTTCTCCGGCATCAAAGGATGACGCGGTTATATTGCCTGTAGTTTTCCTGATGATGGTTTTACTAACCACCGCATTCGGTATATATTGAATGATTTCAACGATGATATGTGATTTCGATTTTTCGAGTTCTATGATGTCCATGATTTCTGTTTAAATAAATATTTGTTAAATAAGAATTTCACAAAATGATGTAATCATGAAATAATATTTGTTAAAGGTAGTCACTTTAAAATGGTTGTCATCATTTAATCGGATTATGTTTTTTTTTTTTTTGAGTTTACTTGCTTAAGACCAATAGAGTAGTGTTTTACTATGACTCGTCTTTAGTGGTCTTTACCAAGCTTATACCGGAAACAAAAAAGATTATCCCTAATACACCATATATAATAAGCGATTTGATATCTTTTTCAGTTCCACTGGCAGTCATAAACATTTGCGCGGCATAGATAAGACTCGCGATTCCAAGTACAGTGAGTATGGCTCCAAAAATTCGTTTAAGATTCATTTGTTTTTATTTAAGATTGTTTAGGCTATCGTTAAAATAGTCATTTGCAAAGGTGGTTTAATTTTATGTAACAACTATTACATAAAAAGACATTATAATTGCATAATTCACAGATTTTTATAAATGTAATTAATTGATATACAATATTTTATAAAGTGTGAATTATGATAAACTTTCCAATAATTCTAAAAGACTATCGCTATAATTTTGTCAAGTAATCCTCTTAAAAGCTTGTCCAAAGTGAACCGAATTACCGGTTTTTCCAAAACGTGTTGATTAACGAATTTATGATGTATTTGAACGAAGAAATATCATTTTTTCATTGAAAAAGAGCTTGCGAATAAAAATATTGATAGTCAATATTTTGCTAATATTAAATGTTTAATTATGAAAACAAAATTAATTTACTGCTTATTTATAAGTATGTTTTTTGGGGTTTTTCAAAATTCAGCTCAAGTTTGTCAGGGATTCACAACCTTTACACAGGGCGGATGGGGAACCCAATGCCATGGCGGCAATGCTGGCTGTTATCGAGATGCTAATTTCGATGCAGCCTTTCCTGATGGAATTAGAATTGGTAACGAAACCAATTCGATTACTTTAACTTCCTCAGAGGCGGTTAATAAATTTTTACCATCAGGCACTACTGCTAGGGCTTTAGACGCAGGAGCTTTAGTAGATCCGGGGCATACCTATAAAAATGTATTGGCCGGCCAGTTAGTTGCCCTGACATTGAATGTAGGTTTTGATGCCTATGATGCTAATTTTGGATCCAATACAATCTTATTAGGAGATTTATCAATTGTCAGTGGTCCTTTTCAGGGAATGACTGTCAGTGATTTTTTGGTTTTAGCTAATGCTATAATTGGAGGTACAGATACCAGTTACTCTTTTTCTCAAGTAAATGCTGCGGCAAGTGCTATCAATGAAAACTTTGATAATGGAACAATAGATAACGGTTTTTTAGACTGTCAAACTTGTCCAAATTGTATTCGATTTGATTTTGCTGCTACCTTTACTAATGTGTTATGCTTCGGTCAAAATACCGGAACAATAACATTGACTACTTCAGAAGGAACAGCTCCTTATTCTTATTTTTTGAATAATGTATTGGTATTAACAACAGACAGCCCGTCTTATACCTTTACCGGTTTGGCCGCAGGAAGTTATGTAGTGACTGTTAATGACAGTGCAGGAAATTCGGCTTCGAGCGACCCGGCGATTGTGATTACGCAATCTGATAGTGCTTTAACTTTGACTACTGTTAGTACAACTGTATCATGCGAAGGGACTACCGGAACGGCAACGGTTACCGCTGCTGGTGGGACTGCACCATATACCATTTTGTGGTCGAATGGCAGTACCGATTTTACACTGGCTAATTTAGCTGCCGGAAATTATACTGCAGTCGTTACAGATGCAAACGGTTGTCAGACTAATGCATCGGTTCTTATTAATACAGTGTCGACTTTGACAAGTACATTTGTGGAAACCGCTGCTAGTTGTGATGATAATGATGGTACTGTAACAGTAACAGCTACAGCTGGAACTTCTCCATATACTATTTTATGGTCTAACGGAAGTACAGCTTTTACCCTTGACGGTTTGGCTTCGGGAACGTATACTTATACTGTTACAGATGTGAATGGATGTCAAACCAACGGCTCGGTAATTATTACTGTTCCTGCTAATTGTGGGCGTGTTGATTTTGTTATCACTTCTACCAATGTGTTGTGTTTTGGCCAAAATACAGGAACAATAACCATGACTACTTCAGGAGCAACTGCTCCTTATTCTTATTTTTTAAATAACGTATTGGTTTTAACAACAGACAGCCCGTCTTATACCTTTACCGGTTTGGCCGCAGGAAGTTATATAGTGACAGTTAATGACAGTGCCGGAAATTCAGGTTCAACTGATCCATCGATTGTGATTACGCAATCAGATAGCGCTTTGACTTTGACAACTGTTAGTACAAATGTATCTTGCGAAGTTCCAACAGGAACAGCAACGGTTACAGCTGCTGGCGGAACTGCACCTTATACCATTTTATGGTCGAATGGCAGTACTGATTTTACGCTGGCTAATTTAGCTGCCGGAACCTATACTGCAGTAGTTACAGATGCCAATGGATGTCAGGCGACTACCTCAGTGACCATTGAAAATATAGGGCTTTTACAAGTTTCGACTGTTGTTACAAATGGTTCTTGTATAGGAGCTACCAATGGTTCAATTACAGTAACTGCCTCAAACGGAACGGCTCCTTACACTATTTTATGGGCTAATGCAAGTACTAGTTTTACGCTAAATAATTTGTTAGCAGGAACTTATACAGCTGTTGTAACTGACGCTACCGGATGTACTGTAAATATTTCTGAAACTATTACGGGACCAACATCATTATTGTCGAGTACTTATGTTCGTGCCAATGCTACCTGTTGTACCGGAGATAATGGTACTATTACGGTAACACCTGTTGGTGGAACAGCGCCTTATACTATTTTATGGGCTAATGGAAGTACTACTTTTTCTATTTTCGGTTTAACCGGTGGAACTTATTCCTACACGGTAACCGACTTTAACGGATGTACTACTACCGGATCAGTATTGATTCTTTCAGTACCTGTTTTGACAAGTACTTATGTTGTAACTCCTGCCACTTGTGCCGGAAATGATGCTCAAGTAACAGTAACAACTACTGGAGGAACGACTCCTTATACTATTTTGTGGTCTAATGGAGCAACTACTTTCACGCTAAACAATTTGTTGGCAGGAACTTATACCTATACAGTTACCGATGCGAATGGATGTCAAAATTTTGGCACAGTAACGATAGTTACAGCTCCAACTTTAGTAGCAACCACTACACAAACCAATGTATCTTGTTTTGCAGGAACCAACGGAAGTGTAACGGCTACAGTAACCGGAGGAACTTCGCCTTATACCATTTTATGGTCTAACGGAGCGACTACTTTCACGCTAAACAATTTGTTGGCAGGAATTTATACCGGAGTGATTACCAGTGCTAACGGATGTACTGCAAACGTATCAGCGACTGTTACTCAGCCAACGGCTTTAGTAGCAACCACTACACAAACCAACGTATCTTGTTTTGCAGGAAACAACGGAAGTGTAACGGCTACAGTAACCGGTGGAACTTCGCCTTATACCATTTTATGGTCTAACGGAGCGACTACTTTCACGCTAAACAATTTGTTGGCAGGAACGTATACAGGAGTGATTACAAGTGCTAACGGATGTACTGCAAACGTATCAGCGACTGTTACTCAGCCAACGGCTTTAGTAGCTTCAACTACACAAACCAATGTATCTTGTTTTGCAGGAACCAACGGAAGTGTAACGGCTACAGTAACCGGTGGAACTTCACCTTATACCATTTTATGGTCTAACGGAGCAACTACTTTCACGCTAAACAATTTGTTGGCAGGAATTTATACCGGAGTGATTACCAGTGCTAACGGATGTACAGCAAACGTATCAGCGACTGTTACTCAGCCAACGGCTTTAGTAGCAACCACTACACAAACCAACGTATCTTGTTTTGCGGGAACCAACGGAAGTGTAACGGCTACAGTAACCGGTGGAACTTCGCCTTATACCATTTTATGGTCTAATGGAGCAACTACTTTCACGCTAAACAATTTGTTGGCAGGAATTTATACCGGAGTGATTACCAGTGCTAACGGATGTACAGCAAACGTATCAGCGACTGTTACTCAGCCAACGGCTTTAGTAGCAACCA
>NZ_JARGNA010000007.1:0-20759 GCF_030167905.1 Flavobacterium terrisoli | reverse complement strand
ACTACACAAACCAATGTATCTTGTTTTGCAGGAAACAACGGAAGTGTAACGGCTACAGTAACCGGAGGAACTTCGCCTTATACCATTTTATGGTCTAACGGAGCGACTACTTTCACGCTAAACAATTTGTTGGCAGGAATTTATACCGGAGTGATTACAAGTGCTAACGGATGTACTGCAAACGTATCAGCGACTGTTACTCAGCCAACGGCTTTAGTAGCAACCACTACACAAACCAATGTATCTTGTTTTGCAGGAACCAACGGAAGTGTAACGGCTACAGTAACCGGTGGAACTTCGCCTTATACCATTTTATGGTCTAACGGAGCGACTACTTTCACGCTAAACAATTTGTTGGCCGGAACGTATACCGGAGTAATTACCAGCGCTAACGGATGTACTGCAAACGTATCAGCTACTGTTACTCAACCTGCGACAGCTTTGGCAATCACCATGTCACAAACGCCAATTACAACAGCAGGTGGATATGGAACGGCTACAGCAACCGTAACTGGAGGAACTGCTCCTTATACTTACAGTTGGGATTCAACTCCAATTCAAACTACGCAGACCGCAAGTTTACAAGTTGGTTGGTATATGGTAATGGTTACCGATGCTAATGGGTGTACTATCACAGGAAATGTAACTTTATTATTTGGTTATTGTTCTGGTTTTAGAACAGTATCTCAAAATGGTTATGCTACGACTTGTGTAGGTAACGATCCAGCGTGTTATTTGACTTCAAATTTTGCAGCTTCATTTCCTAATGGAATTGTAATAGGATCAGGTACAAGATATTTGAAATTTACCTCTGCAGAAGCTATTCGTAATTTCTTACCATCTAATTCAGCACCAAAAGCATTAAACCAGGGAACCATTTTAAATCCTTCAAGTAGTGTTTATGATAATGGATTAGCGGCTCAAGTGTTAACAACAAAGTTGAATATGGCTTTCGGTAAAAATGCCGACTTTGCTTCAACCGATGTTTCACTGGGAGATTTGTTTATTACTTCAGGAACTTTTGAAGGAATGAAAGTTAGTCAGGTATTGACCATTGCCAATACTATTTTAGGTAATGGTACTTCGAAGTATACTATGACTGATGTCAATAATGCTTTAGTAGCTATTAATAGCAATTATGAAGCAGGAACTGATATGGAATTCTTGAAATGTGACGAAACCATTATTAATGGTGAGTCTGTCGTAATGAAAGAATTGGTAACTTACAAAGTATATCCAAATCCGATTAGAGACAATGCTACTGTAGAATTTGTTCTAAACTATGACTCTAATGTTAGTATTGTATTGTACAATGTTAGCGGTCAGAGGTTGAACGAAGTGTTTACAGGTAATGTTATCGCCGGAAAAAAATACCTAGTAGATTTCAATGCCCAAGGAATGAAATCAGGAGTTTATTTCTTGAAATTAATTGGCGACGCTAACGTTGATACAAAATCAGTGATTATAGGTCAATAGTTAAACATTCTTAAAATGATTAAAAGCTGTCCGAAAGGGCAGCTTTTTTTATTTAAAAAACGCCCGAGAAATAAATCCCGGGCGTTTTCACACTATGAAAATTAAAATACTTACTTCATTTTTCCATTCACTGTTGCTACAGCAGCACCGACAGCGATAGCCACTACTATTGAGGCAATAACATCAATACCTACTAATTTGTAATCCATGGTTTCTTTGGTCATGTTCATAAAGAAATTATTACATAACGCCATGAATAAAGCAATACCGGCGGCCATTTTGACTCCGGAAGCCAAATTAGATATACCTTCGCCTTGTGAAAAGACCCAGGAAATTAAAAATCCAAAACACATACAACCTAAAAAGATATGTACCATATTCTCTTTAGTTCCTGGTTCCATAGGAAAAGTGTCTTTAAGCAATATGCCCCAAACAAGCCATCCCATTAAAAAATCTACAATTCCACCGACAATTCCGCCGACAATAAAGTTTTTTACATTCATAATTAAAAGTTATTGGTTAATATGTTAAAAGTATTAATATATTGAAGATATAATAATTTAACAACTGTTTAATTATCAACTTTTTAATAAAGAGAATTGTTAATAACGTTTTCCGTAATTTGTTAACTTTTGTTGATATTGAAATTCCTTTTAAAGTCCATTAAACAGGAGCAAAAAAAAATCGCCTCAGAGTGAGTCTAAGACGATTTAATAATGGTGTGCGCATGGTAATTTATTTCATTTTTCCATTTACAAAAGCAACAGCAGCTCCAATACAAGCTCCCGTGATAGTACAAATGGCTATATCGGTAATCATGTTTTGTACATTTAATGGCATTCCCGAATACATAAAGAAGTTCATGGATAATCCATTTAGGAAACCAATTACGGCTCCGGCAAACAATCCGGTCATCGGTTTGGTAATGCCTGCCCATTTGGTAAAAATATACGAAACCAAAAACCCAAAGGTAAAGCAACCCAGAGCAATGAATTCCAATTTGGTGTCTGGTGTTTCAGGATATAAATCCGGAAAGAGCTTTGCATAGAAAACCCAACCTAAAAGAAAATTAACGATACCGCCAACGATACCTCCAACAATAAAGTTTTTTACATTCATAATTAATAGTTTATTGGTTAGTTCAATAAAATTATCAATATATAGAGAATGTAATCTTTGGTTAAGTGTTTAATTATTAACTTTTTAAACGACACGATTGTTAATAATGTTTCGAACAATTGTTAAGGATTTTGCTTCTTAAAGCTACCATTATCAACGTCTTTTAAAAACTGAATCACACCCGGAAAGTAATGCTCCTGGTCATCATATTGAGAGCAATGGCTTCCGTTTGGACAATATAGAAATCGCCCGTTTTGGACTTCTTTCGAAATCCATTCCATGTGTTTTGGATCCATGGTGTCATATTGGGCACCAATGGTTAAGGTAGGAACGGTCAATGTTTTCAGTTTGGCTGTTATGTCCCAATCTTTTAAAGTGGCGTCACCGGTAATCCCGAATTCGCTCGGACCTTGCATATAAACATATACATTTGGATTCAAATGTTTGAAAGCCCTGTTAATCGATTCCGGCCATTTTTCGATTGGCGCTCTTAAAATGTGTTCGGTGTAATAGTATTTGAAAAGCAATTCCGTGTATTTCGGATTGGTGTAGTCTTTGTTTTTTTCAAATGTTTTAATTTGGTCAAAAACTTCTTTAGGCAGTTTTGGTCCCAAAACCTCTTCCGCATATTTGTTATACGCCGGAGCGCTTGCCATCATATTGGCAATGATTAATCCTTTGAGATTTTTTTGGTATTTCAAGGCGTACTCCATGGCAAGGATTCCGCCCCAGGATTGTCCCATTAGATAGAAATTGGTATTGTCCAGTTTCAACGCTTTGCGTACTTGTTCTACTTCTTCTACAAAGCGTTCGTTGGTCCAAAGCCGATTGTCATTAGGTTGGTCGCTGTAATAAGAACCCAATTGGTCGTAGTAAATATATTCAATGCTTTCCTGTGGAAAAAAGCCGTCAAAGCTTTCAAAGAATTCATGCGTTCCGCCCGGACCGCCGTGCAATAGCAAAACTTTTATCTTTGGATTGTTACCAACTCTTTTGGTCCAAACTTTAAACTCACCAATAGGAGTGGAGATGGGAATCATTTTGATGCCACCTGTAGCCTGATCATCTCTTTTGGAAAAATCAAGGTAATTGTCTTTGATTGAATCTTCGGGCTTGCTTTCCTTACAGCCGGAAAATAAAAATATAATGAACAGTGTGCTGAGTATTAATTTTATCTTCATAGCTGAAAAAATTTAAGTTAGTTATATATTTTTTGGTACAGGTCTTTGTATTTCTCCATTACGATTTTACGTTTCAATTTGAGTGTAGGCGTAAGGTGACCGCCATCAATCGACCAAACATCAGGCGTTAACTCAAAACGTTTTATTTTTTCCCAGTTCCCGAATTTTTCATTGATGGCTTCTACTTCTTTGTCTATCCGGGCAATTACCTCCGGATTGGAAGCAATTTCTGCATGGGTTGTGCCAACATTGATATTCTTTCTTTTGGCCCATTCCTGGATAAAGTCGAAACTTGGCTGGATAAACGCAGCCGGCATTTTTTCGCCATCGCCAATAACCATGATTTGCTCAATAAACAATGATTGTTTCATTGCATTTTCAATCAACTGTGGTGCAATGTATTTTCCACCGGACGTTTTGAACATTTCCTTTTTGCGATCGGTAATCCTTAAGAAACCGTCTTTATCTACTTCACCAATATCACCGGTATGGAAATAACCGTCTTTAATGGCTTCGTTGGTCAATGCTTCGTCTTTGTAATAACCCATCATGACATTCGGGCCTTTGCAAAGAATTTCGCCGTCTTCGGCTATTTTGACTTCTACGTTTTGAATCACTCTTCCCACGGTTCCAACCCTAAAACCGCCATTTCTTTGGTCGTTAACCGAAATTACAGGTGATGTTTCTGTTAGCCCGTAACCTTCCATCACCGGCATTTCTGCAGCGGCAAACACACGGATTAATCGGTGTTGCAAAGCCGCACTTCCGGAAACCATTACGTTTAGGTTGCCACCCAAACCAGCTTTCCATTTGCTGAAAATCAGTTTGCGGGCCATCTTCAATTGGAATTCATACCACCAGCCATTGGCGCCATAAGGTTCGTAACGCAAACCTAAATCGACTGCCCAAAAGAACAGTTTCTTTTTGATGCCTTCCAATTCTTCGCCTTTGGCACAAATTTTATCATATACTTTTTCGAGTAATCTTGGTACCACAGAAAATACTGTCGGCTTAACTTCTTTGATGTTATCTGACAATTTTTCAATCGATTCAGCGAAGTAAATCGAAACGGAATAATATTGATAGATATATAAAATCACGCGTTCAAAAATGTGGCAAATCGGTAGGAAACTCAAGGCTACGCTGGTTCCTTCTTCAAAAGGAATTCGTGGCGAACTGTCTAAAACGTTAGATACTATATTGTTGTGCGATAACATGACGCCTTTTGGTTTTCCGGTTGTTCCTGAAGTATAGATAATCGTCGCTAATTCTTCGGGTTTGACATTGTTTTTGCGGTCTTCAACCACATCCTGATTGCTTTGGTCCTGACCTAACTCTAACAACGTTTTCCAGTTTTTGCAGCCTTCAATTTCGTTAAACGAATAGACATTCTGTAACAATGGAATTTCGTGTTTAATCGACATTAATTTCTCATAAACGACTTCATCTGAAACAAAACAATGTTTTGATTCTGAGTGATTTAATATATAAGCATAATCTTCAGCGGAAATAGTTGGATAAATCGGAACGGTTTGCGCCCCAACTTGTAAAACGCCCACATCCATAATGTTCCATTCGGTTCTGTTGTTGGAAGAGATGATGGCTATTTTATCGTTTTTTTGGATGTTGAGTCTCAGCAAAGCTCTCGAAATGGCATTGGCCTTATCGACGTATTCTTGCGTGGAAGTTGGTACCCATTGGCCATCGTATTTGGTTACGAGGCAATTGGGCATATTATTCTTTTCGAGTTGGTAGTATGCAAAATCAAAAAGGCGTGTGATTTGAGTCATTTCGGTCATTAATTTGATGCAAATTAAGGATTATTGTAATGAAACACAATATTAATTTAAAATATACCCAACATAGGGTTGAATTCTGTAGTTTTGCAACGTTTGATTTTATTTCCAACATGAAAAAATTCCCTCGAATAGCCGAATACAAAGCAATGGTCATCAGATTATTACTGGCTTATCTGTTTTATTTTATCGCCCGAATATTGTTTTATGTTTACAATCAAAGCCTGATTGAAGTCGATGGAGTTTTTGATTTTCTAAAGCTTTGTTACCATGGATTGGCGTTTGATACGACTACAATTTTGTATACCAATGCTTTGTTTATCATTGCCTCAGTTTTTCCGGCGATTGTCAATACAAAAAAGGCTTACCAGAAAGTATTGTTCTATCTGTATTTTGTGACCAACTTATTGGTGTATGCCGCCAATTTTATTGACTTTATTTATTACCGCTATACGTTCAGTCGAAGCACCAGAGCTTCTTTGGATACGCTCGAAAATGAGCAGAACAAAACCGCTCTATTGTTTAATTTCCTTTTGAATTACTGGCATGTGTTTTTGTTGTTTTTTGGATTATCCTATATCTGGATTTTGTTGTACAAACGAACTAAAGTTAATCACGTAACCGAAAAACCAACCTTCAAATACTTTGCGGCTTCGATTGCCGGTTTTCTGTTGATTGCCACGCTTTGTGTGGGCGGTATCAGAGGCGATTTTAAGAAAAGCACCCGGCCAATCAATCTTTTGGATGCCAGTCGCTATGTGAAAAATGCCGGTCAGGCCGATGTGGTTTTGAATACGCCGTTTGCGATTATCAGAACGTGGAATACCAATACGTTTAAGAAAGTCAGTTTGGTTCCCAAAGCAGAAGTGGATCGTTTGTTGGTGCCAATTAAGCAGTACAAAAACAATCCGGCTGCGAAGCCGAATATCGTGATTTTTATCCTTGAAAGTTTTGGTAGAGAATATAGCGGCGCTTTCAATAAAGGCACAACAATTCCAAACTATGAAGGTTATACGCCATTTGTGGATTCATTGGCCCAACACAGTTTGATTTTTTCCAATGCTTATGCCAATGGCTGGAAATCAATTCACGGTGTTTCGTCTGTGATTGCCGGAATTCCTTCGTTTAAGGATGCTTTTACGTCTTCGCCTTATCCGAAGCAAAAGATAGAATCATTGGTTTCTACTTTGAAAAGTGAAGGTTATGATACTTCTTTTTTTCATGGCGCGCCAAACGGCTCGATGGGATTTTTAGGATTTGGGAATATTTTGGGTTATGACCATTATTACGGCAAGAATGAATATAACAATGATGCCGATTTTGATGGCGTTTGGGGTATTTGGGACGAGCCGTTCTTTCAGTATTTTAATAAGACTTTGACGCAAAAGAAACAGCCATTTATGGCGACGATGTTCTCGGTTTCATCACACGAACCGTATAAAGTGCCCGAAAAATATAAAGGTAAATTCCCAAAAGGCAAAGTGAATATCAATGAATGTATCGGTTATACCGATTATGCGCTGAAGCGTTTCTTTGCGGAAGCCAAAAAACAACCTTGGTACAAAAACACCATTTTTGTTTTAGTTGCCGATCACGGCAATACGATTGCTTACGATGAATACAGAAAAGAATTCAACAAACATACCGTGCCGATTTTATTCTTTACTCCTGATGAAAAATATGTAGGCGAAAATAAAGATTGGGCACAACAAATAGATATTTACCCGACGCTTTTGGATATGATTGGTTACCAAAAACCATTCAGGAGTTGGGGCAGAAGTTTACTTAATGAAAAGCAAGTGCCACCGTTTGTCGTGAAGTATGGCGGAAATGTGTACCAATTTATGAGCGGTAATTACATTTGCACGTTTGACGGAAAGAAAGCGGTTGGTTTCTACGACAAAAATGACAAAGGCATGGAGCACAACCTGATTGGGAAACGCAATGCCGAAATGGATAAGATTGAATTGTACTGCAAGGCGTTTATACAGGATTATATGGAAAGAGTAGTGGATAAGCGATTGACGACAGTGAAATAAAAAAAGCGACTGAAGAGTCGCTTTTTTGATAATCTGTTAATTCGGTTATTTGGTAATTCGTAATTCTGTCTTATAACTTATGCATATTCTCCGCCAAGGTCTCAATAAACTTCGAAATCGGGCCTTTGATCATCATCGCCATCATTGGGTTGAAGTCGCCTTCAAAATGCAACTGAACGCCGGTAGATGTTTCAGAAACGCTGTCAAGATTGGCAGTTAAGGTAAATGGTAATTTGTCGCTGGCAGCCGCAAGATTAACTTTAGAATGCGGGACGCCTTCTTTTAATCTCAATTTGATTTCGGGCATTCCTTTTAGGCCAAAGTTGAAAATGTCATCGCCCAATACTTCAAACTTAGCAATGTTTTCCGGCATTAGTTTCTCAAAGTTTTTCACATCCGATAAGGCGTTGAATAAATATTCGGCTGATTTTTCTACCGTAACTTTTGGGCTTTCTAAGTTCATTTGGTTATTCGGTTATTTGGTTATGTGTGATTGTTTAAACGTTCCAGGTTGACGGGCTTTTACGCCATTCCTGTAGGGTTGCCAATTCTTTTTCGGTGATATAATTTTTGGCAACTGCCAAATGTAATAAATGCTCATAATCGGCCAGCGTATTTAACTCAACATTGGCATTCTTGAAATTTTCTACCGCTACATCAAAGCCATAAGTAAAGATAGCCACCATGCCTTTTACGTGTGCGCCGGCTTCTTTTAAAGCTTCTACAGCCAATAAACTGCTGTTTCCGGTACTGATTAAATCTTCAACGACTACAACGTTCTGACCGCTTTGCAAAAAGCCTTCCACCTGGTTTTGTCTTCCGTGTTTTTTAGGTTCGGGACGAACATATACAAAAGGCAATCCCATGTATTCGGCTACGAGCATCCCGATACCGATGGCACCGGTTGCAACGCCTGCAATGACGTCTGGTTTACCAAATTCTTTCTCAATATGCTTAGAAAATTCTTCGCGCACAAAATTTCTTATCGCCGGGAATGATAGGATTAATCGGTTGTCGCAGTAAATTGGAGAGTGCCAACCCGAAGCCCAAGTAAAAGGATTTTTCGGATTCAATTTAATTGCATTTATTTGTAAAAGCAATTCGGCTGTTTTTTCGGCTGTGTCTTTATTAAAAATCATAGTACAAATGTATAAAGTTTTTGTCAACGATAAACCACTTTTTTTAACCAACGAGGTTGCAAAAGAAACCGATTTTCAGTTATTTTTGCTGGAAAGTGTTGATATTGAGCAAGTCATCATCAAAATGTTTCAGAACAAAATTCAGAAAGCTTATTTGTATTATCCTGATGAAAAAGCAATACTCAAAAAAGTAAAGGAAAAAATTCCGGTTTGTAAAGCCGGTGGCGGATTGGTTTATAACAAAGCAGGTGATGTTTTGTTTATTTTCAGAAACGGAAAATGGGATTTACCCAAAGGCGGAATCGAAAAAGGCGAAGAAATTGAAGAAACCGCTTTGCGCGAAGTAGAGGAAGAAACCGGTGTAAATAATTTAAAGATTACCCACAAACTCCAAAAGACCTACCACGTTTTTAAACGCAACGGGAAATACAAACTAAAAGTCACCCATTGGTACGAAATGCGTACTGACTTTAAAGGAACGCCAGTGCCACAAGCGAATGAAGGCATAGAAAAAGTGGCATGGCTCAACCCAGAGCAGATAAAGGAAGCGCTGAAGAATTCGTATGAGAATATCAAATTATTGTTTGAGGAAGAACAGATTTTGAAGAAGTAAGTTGACTCATTTTTGATAAGAAGCCAATAAAGCATTTAATTCGGTAATTCTGTCGACAAATGGACTTTCTTCTGAGATGTCATTTAAATATTCCTGAACTACTCTGTAATTTTCTTCATTCTCAATTTTACCTTTTTTTAATACTTTCTGGATAAGTTTCAGAGTGATTTTATCTCCGGATAAATCTTCGCCAAATTGATCAGCAAGTATAATTTCCAATTCTTGAATATCTTTTTGAGGAAATCCTTTAGCCCAAGCATTCAGGTCTCTTGAAATGGTTTTTAATCCATTCAAATTTTGTTTGTTAAACGTATCATCGATGATAGGTTTTAATTTCCCGATTGCTAGGCTATTTATGCTTTTGCTGGATAAAAAATCAACAATGATAAGGCTTCTGTCCCTAAGATATTTTAATTCATTCATTGAAATTTATTTCTCCTTTTTAACCACCACACTTTCCGGCACCAAAACCGTATAATCACCACCATTTCGGATCACATCGCGAACGATGCTCGAACTGATATAGGAAGTTTTGGAAGCGGTCAGCAAAAAGACGGTTTCTATTTGCGATAGTCTTCGGTTGGTATGCGCAATGGCTTTTTCAAATTCAAAGTCGGCCGGATTTCTCAAACCGCGCAGGATAAAGTCGGCGTCCAGTTTTCGGCACAAATCAATGGTCAGACCTTCATAGGTAATCACCGAAACTTTGGGTTCATTCTTAAAAGCGTCTTCTATAAACTTTTTACGCTCTTCCAGAGAGAACATGTATTTTTTATCGGCGTTGATACCAATGGCTACAATCACTTCATCGAAAAGAGAAACACCTCTTTTGATTATATCATAATGACCTAAAGTGATTGGGTCAAATGAACCTGGGAAAACTGCTTTTCTTTTCATATGTCTTTAATGATTGTTTTTATTGGTCATATGTAATTCGCATACTTTATTTACTGTTACAAACATTATTTACGCTATGCTCATTTCATGTTAAGTTAATTGTTTAAAGCCAATTCCAAAGCATTGGTAAATAAATCGGTTAATGAAATTCCTGCTTCTTTGGCTTGTTGCGGAATCAGGCTTTCGGTGGTTAATCCCGGAATCGTATTCATTTCGAGCATGTGTGGCTCATCGTTTACAATAATATATTCACTACGCGAGAAGCCGCTCATTTTCAATATTTCATAGGCTTTTTTGGCCACAGCCGAAACTTTAGCGGTCATTTCGTCTGAAATTCTCGCTGGTGTAATTTCCTGGGATTTGCCCAAATATTTGGCTTCATAATCAAAGAAATCATTTTCTGAGACGATTTCGGTAATCGGCAGAACCGTTACTTTTCCTTTGTAATTAATGACACCAACGGAAACTTCGGTTCCATCAAGGAAACTTTCGATGATGATTTCGTTGTCTTCTTTATAAGCAGTTTCAATGGCCGGTAAAAATTCGGCTTCGGTCTTTACTTTTGAAATTCCAAAACTCGAACCCGATTTGTTAGGTTTAACAAAACAAGGTAAACCAACGGTTTTTATAATCGCTTCGGCATTGATTTCGTCACCCAAATTCAAATAATAAGAAACAGCTGTTTTGATGCCATAGGGTTTCAATACCGATAATAAATCACGCTTGTTAAATGTCAGCGCTGCCTGGTAAAAATCACAGGAACTCTGCGGAATGCCCAGCAATTCGAAATAAGCCTGCATTAAGCCATCTTCGCCGGGTGTGCCGTGAATGGCATTAAAGACTACGTCAAAGTTGATTTTGGTTCCATTTACCGTCGTGGAAAAGTCATTTTTATCAATAGGGAATTCATTCTCGTTGTCATCTACATACACCCATTTTTCCTTAAAAATATGAACGCGGTAACCTTTGTATTTTGTTTGGTCTAAAAATTGATAAACAACATTGCCGCTTTTAAGTGATATTTGATATTCGCTTGAATATCCGCCCATGATGATGGCTACATTTTTCATTAGTAGATGGAGTTAGGTTGGTTTTTTAGTAATAACAAAATTATCATTTTTTTTGAAACCTTTGATATAAAGAGGAGAATGTCCGGTGGACATTCGGCATTAGCATTAAAAAAAGTAAATTTATGAAAGAACTATCTAAGTTTAACAGTCTGGAAATTAATTTATTAAATATTGAAACCATATTGATATTAATTCAAAAGAAAAATACCTTTATGTTTTTTATATCTTTGCTCAAATAAAATTTCTCTATGAGTTTACGCAAATATTTAACCAGCCGGGTTTTCTTTGCCCAAATGCTTGCCGCCATGGCCATTTTTGCTGTTATCGCTTATTTATTTTTCCATTGGATTACCTATACGACCAATCACGGACAGGAAATCACGGTTCCTGATTTGGCTAAATTGTCAGCAGAACAAGCCGAAGAGAAATTGGATGCCCTGGATTTAGATTACATTATATTGGATACTGTAGATTTCAGACCGGAATTCCCGAAGCTGACTATTGTTGAGCAAGAACCAAAAGCAGGAGCAAAGGTGAAAGAGGGCAGAAAGATTTACATCAAAATCAATGCGTCTAAATACACTATGGTTACGGTGCCGGATTTGATTGAGAAAACCTATCGCCAGGCAGTGCCAACGCTTGAAGCTGTTGGATTGCTTGAAGGAACGATTACTTATAAGCCTTATTTAGGAAAAGACATGGTACTCGAAGTGAGAATGAACGGGAAGAAACTCAAAGCCGGTGATAAAGTCCTGAAATCTTCTAAAATTGATTTGGTTTTGGGTGACGGAAAAGTAGTTTTTGATGATACTACCATTGATTCTACTGCCGTAGATACTACACAAATTCCTCTTGGAGATGAATAGTAATGAAGTAAATGATTTAGAGGACGAATTATTTGAACACCACCGATTTGTTTCTCCAAAAGGACAATCGCTGTTGCGTGTCGATAAATTCCTGATGCAGTTGATTGAAAATGCCACACGCAATAAAATCCAGAACGCAGCCGAAAAGGGCAATATCTGGGTGAATGATGTTCCCGTAAAATCCAATTATCGTGTCAAACCTTTTGATGTGGTTCGCGTGATGCTCGAACATCCGCCATTCCAAAATCATATTATCCCAGAAGACATTCCACTGGATATCGTTTATGAAGACGATGCCTTGTTGGTTATCAATAAGCCTGTAGGACTGGTAGTGCATCCGGGACACGGAAATTATACCGGGACTTTGGTCAATGCTTTGGCTTTTCATTTTGATAATTTACCAATGAATTCCAGCGAAAGACCCGGATTGGTGCATCGAATTGACAAAAACACAACCGGACTTTTGGTCGTTGCCAAAACCGAAGCCGCGATGACACATTTGGCCAAACAGTTTGAAGATAAATCCTCAGAACGTGAATATATTGCGTTGGTCTGGGGCAATATCAAAGAAGAAGAAGGCACCATTGAAGGCCATATTGCCCGACATGTCAAAGACAGAATGCAAATGGCTGTTTTTCCTGATGGAGAAGTCGGAAAGCATGCGATAACCCATTATAAAGTTTTGGAGCGTTTTGGTTATGTGACTTTGGTTTCCTGCAAATTGGAAACCGGAAGAACACACCAAATCCGTGTGCACATGAAATATATTGGCCACACCTTATTCAATGATGCGCGTTATGGCGGTGATTTGATTTTGAAAGGAACCACATTTACCAAATACAAACAGTTTATAGACAACTGCTTTAAAACCTTACCAAGACAAGCTTTGCATGCCAAAACATTGGGCTTTGAACATCCAACAACCAAAGAGTTTATGCGTTTTGATACCGAACTTCCCGAGGATATGAAGGAATGCATTGAAAAGTGGCGCAACTATGCCAAATCACATACTGAGGTTAATGAAGAACAATAATAAAAAAAGCTCCAAGAAATTGGAGCTTTTTTTATGTTAAAAATCATTTTCAATGGGCTTTTCTGCCATGAATATATAATAGATTCCGACTAAGATGAAGGGTATACTGAGCCATTGTCCGGTAGTTAACAGCTTTAAGCTTTCTTCAATACCGCCTTGGCTTTCCTTTACATATTCAACAACAAAACGGACAGACCAAAGCAAAACTAAGAAGTAACCAAACAATAATCCCTGTTTTTCAGCGGTTCTGGTTCTCCAATACAAGAAGAATAAAATCAGGAAAACAAAGACATACAAACCTGCTTCATACAATTGTGCCGGATGTCTGTAAGGTATTTGATTTAAGACTTCAGTAAATTTTGGGTCGTGTTGAATCATACTATAACCATCATTTACATTGGAGGTGCTGGTAATGTATTTTAAATTATGGCTTCCCCAAAATTCTTCTTCGCGAATGAATTTCACGGCGTAAAAATGGTCGCCTGAAGTTTTGTGACCATATATTTCGGAATTAAAAAAATTCCCGATTCTAACAAAAATAGCACCACATGAGACCGGAATAACCACTCTGTCTAATACCCAAAGCATTGGTCTTCTTATTACTTTTTTACTGTAGTAGTACATTGTTATGATGATGGCAACAGCGGCACCATGACTGGCTAAACCCTGAAAACCGGTAAATTCAAATTGGGGTTCAAATCTAAACGGCAATAGGATTTCCATTGGATGGTCTTTGAAATGATCCCATTGGTAAAAGAAAACATGACCTAAACGCGCGCCCAATAAAGTAGCAACCACGGTCCATATGAATAAAGTATCGAGTTTTTCAATAGGCTCATTTTCTCGGGCGAAGATTCTTTTCATGATGTACCAGCCTAAACCAAAGGCAATTACAAACATCAAGCTGTAATAGCGAATGGTGAAGAAACCGAGATCAATACCTTCTGATGGATTCCAAATCATAAATTAGTAAATTTTGGGGTTAAGAGATATTGTAAAAATAGTGAATTGTTTGGAACTTAAAAATAATTAACCTTTTCTTTAATGTGAGCATTTTTTCTCAGGCACCGGATCATAACCGCTTTTTCCCCAAGGATGACAACTGGCAATTCTTTTTATGCCCAGATAAGTACCATAGAATGGACCATGAATTTTTAGCGCTTCCACAAAATAGCTGGAGCAGGTTGGCTGAAACCTACAGCTTGATGGCATCAAAGGTGAAATGACAATTTTGTAGAAATAAATCAGCAATAGAAGTGGTGCTATTACAATTTTTTTCAACATTGTTTATTGAATGCTAAAACTAGTTCCTTCTTTACCGTCTTTTAACTGGATGCCTAAAGCCAACAACTGGTCACGAATTTGATCAGAAAGTGCAAAGTTTTTATTGGCACGGGCTTCTAATCTCATTTGGATCAGCATTTCAACAACGCCTTCAAGTTTATCCGAATTATTGGCCACAAGCTTTTCGTTTTTAACGCCTAAAACATCAAAAGTAAAAGTAGTCAGTGTTTCCGAAAGTGTTTTTAAATCTTCGGTAGTCAACGTTTCTTTTCCATCATTAACCAAATTGACAAATTTGATTCCTTCAAACAAATTGGCAATCAAAATCGGTGTATTGAAATCATCGTTCATGGCATCATAACAATTTTGTTTCCATGCAGCAATATCAAGCGAAGAGGAAGCATTTGGCTTCAATTCCCTGATAAGATCTAAGCCATCCATCAAACGGTTAAAGCCTTTTTCTGCCGCTAAAATTCCGTCATCGGTAAAATCAAGAATGCTTCTGTAATGTGCCTGCATCATAAAGAAACGCGCCACATTAGGAGAAAAAGCCTTGCTCAAAAACGGACTTCCTCCAGTATATATTTCACCAGGAAGAAGATTATTTCCGGTTGATTTCGACATTTTTTTGCCATTCAGGTTTAGCATATTGGCATGCATCCAATAATTCACAGGACTATGGCCGGTACAAGCTTCATTTTGGGCAATTTCACATTCGTGGTGTGGGAATTTCAAATCCATTCCGCCACCATGAATATCAAAGGTTTCACCCAAATATTTAGTGCTCATGGCTGTACATTCTAGGTGCCAACCGGGAAAACCAACTCCCCAAGGCGATGGCCAACGCATGATGTGTTCCGGTTCTGCTTTTTTCCAAAGTGCAAAATCTTGAGGGTTTCTTTTATCGGTTTGCCCGTCAGTATCACGGGTATTGGCGAGCATTTCTTCAATGTTACGGCCGCTCAATTTTCCGTAATGATTGTTCTCATTGAATTTTACGACATCAAAATATACAGAACCATTGCTTTCATAAGCAAATCCGTTTTCAATAATCTGTCTTACGATTTCAATCTGTTCAATGATATGTCCGGTTGCCGTTGGCTCAATGCTTGGCGGCAAAAAGTTAAATTGGTTTAGTACATCATGGAAATCTACCGTATAGCGTTGCACTATTTCCATGGGTTCCAATTGCTCCACGCGGGCTTTTTTGGCAATTTTGTCTTCACCATCATCCACATCATCCACAATGTGGCCCACATCTGTAATGTTTCTCACATAACGAACTTTGTAACCCAAATGCAAAAGATATCTGAAAATCATGTCAAATGACATGAACGTACGCACATTACCCAAATGCACATTGCTGTAAACTGTTGGTCCACATACATACATTCCGACATTGCCTTCGTGTACCGGTTTGAAAAGTTCTTTTTCTCCCGAAAGAGAATTGTATATTTTGAGTGAATGTTTTTTATATAATTGCATTTTTTGTCAGGAGCTATTTGCTTCGCCAGTCGCTTCGCTCGTGTCCGCTTTCGGGTTTCATAGCGCTTCAGTCTGGCTGTTAAAAATTAGTTTCTAATCTGATGTAATCAAGGAATTCTCTTTTGGTTAGTTCGTCTTTGAACTTTCCGCCAAATTCAGAAGTCACAGTACTGCTTTCGATATCGCGGATACCTCTTGAGTTCACGCACAAATGTTTGGCATCAATCACGCAAGCCACATCTTCGGTATTTAAAACTTTTTGCAATTCCTGTACAATCTGCATTGTTAAACGCTCCTGTACCTGAGGTCTTTTGGCAAAATAATCCACGATGCGGTTCATCTTTGACAAACCAACCACAGTTCCGTTGGAAATATAAGCTACATGGGCACGACCAACGATAGGAAGCAAGTGGTGCTCACAGGTTGAGTAAACGGTAATGTTCTTTTCAACCAGCATTTCGCCATACTTGTAATGGTTTTTGAAGGTAGATGAATTCGGTTTTTTATTGGGGTTTAACCCACCGAAAATTTCTTTTACAAACATTTTTGCCACCCGGTTTGGAGTGCCTTTTATACTATCGTCTGTCAAATCCATCCCTAAAGTAGTCAGGATGTTTTCAACATCTTTTTTAATCAGTTCTATTTTTTTATCATCCGATAAATCGAAAGCATCATTTCTTACAGGATTTTGAGCACTTGTAGCTACATGATTTTCACCTAATTCATCGTTTATCGTTTCGCTTTTTGTCATTAAATTCGCTATTAATTTGGGTTAAAAATTCAAGAGACAAAGATAAATAATTATAATTAATCTCTGCCTAATACTGTTAATATTTGAAATAATTTCACTTTTAACATAATTATTTCTTAAAAATATGTAAATTACGCACCTTAAAAAAAACTGTTAAGTAATGAAAAAAATTTACTTTTATCTACTTCTAATTAGCTTATTTTCAACGAATTTCATGTTTTCTCAAGGAGCGGATTGTGCCGGAGCCGAAGCATTTTGTGCCGGTGGATCTGGATTAACATTCCAAAACTCTACAGGAACTACTACCCAGCAAGATGTGGATTACGAATGTTTGGGTTCACAACCTAACCCAGCATGGTTTTACATGCAAATCAGTATTGCAGGGACCATCGATTTCCATATTTCGCAGGTCTCCAATGGAGGAACTCCGATTGACGTGGATTTTATTGTATGGGGACCATTTGCGTCACCTGTTTGTGGACCTACAAATCTGAACCCAACAACAAGTGTTGATTGTAGTTTTTCCGCAGCAGCAGAAGAGGATTTTACTTTGCCTAACGCTCAGGTTGGAGAAATATATGTTGTTTTGCTAACCAATTATAGTGGTCAGGCAGGAAGTATAACTGTTGACCAAACCAATGATGGTTTCCCTGGTGCCGGTGCAACAGATTGTAATATTGTTTGTCCGTTGTCATTAGATGATCAGGTGATATGTGTAGGTGGTCAGGCAATTTTGACTGCGACAATTGCCGGTGCTACAACATACCAATGGACGGGGCCGAGTGGCCCGATAGCCGGGAATGTGCAATCTATCACTGTAAATCAAGCCGGAACTTATACTGTTGTGGTAAACAAACCGGGGTGTGTGGCTAACGCAACTGCTAGTGCAACCGTTTCTTTCTATGCGCCACCGCCAATTAATAACCCGGTGAATTTACTTCAGTGTCCTACTATTCCAAATTTCAATTTAAATGATGCCACTGCCAATATTTTTAACGGTACTGGTCTTAATCCGGGTGATTTTGAATTGTCATTTCATAATTCAGCAAGTGATGCCCAGAATATACTTAATCCAATAGGAAATTCCGGCGCATACCCTGGACCTGCTGGAGGTGCTGGTGCTTGTACAACAATCTATCTTTCTGTAACGGATAATGGACCAACATCTAGTGGATGTGTTTCGGTTTTCCCGTTTACAATATGTTTTGATACTTGTTCTGCTACTCCGGTTCAACCACCAAACTTAACACTTTGTGAAAGTAGTTTGGGAAGCGGTACAGCGGTTTTCAATTTTATTCCGCAAACTCCAATTGTGTTAGGAACTAACGCTGCTTCAGATTATACAGTGACTTATCACCTGACTCAGGCTAATGCAGATGCTGACACCGGAGCCATTGGTCCAACAGGTGTTGTTGGAACAAATGGTCAGACGATTTATGTTAGAATGGAAGAAAATGCAAATCCACTGACTTATGGAACAACAACCTTTCAATTGTTTGTTAATCCGTTGCCAACAGCAACTATATCAGGAACAACTTCAATTTGTTCAGGAAACAATACAGTTATTACATTTAACGGAACACCAAATGCTGTTGTAACTTATCATGTTGATGCTAATCCAAACGTAACAATCACTTTGAATGGAGCAGGAACCAATACAGTTACAACGCCTAACCTTACAGCAAGTTCTACTTATACTTTAGTAAGTGTTTTGAATCCTGCAACAAACTGTTCTAGAAACATTACAGGTTCAGCGGTTGTTACCGTTTTACCTTTGCCAACGGCAACTATTTCAGGAACAACAGCGGTTTGCCAAAATGCGGCCAGTCCTTTAATCACGTTGACAGGAGCAAATGGAACAGCACCATACACCTTTACTTATGCAATCAACAATGTAGTGCAGCCTGCAATAACAACTGTCGCTGGAAACAGCGTTACGGTGAGTGCGCCAACTGGTACTGCTGGTACTTTTACCTATACTTTAGTGAGTGTTCAAAGTTCAGGAACGCCTGCTTGTTCTCAAAACCAAACAGGAACAGCTACGATTACTGTTAATCCGTTACCAACAGCTACCATTACAGGAAGTGTAGCAACATGTTTGAATTCTCCGGAACCACAGATTGTTATAACAGGAGCTAATGGTACTCCACCTTATACATTTACTTATTCTATCAATACTGTCGTTCAGCCTGCTGTTCAGACCAGTGGAGGAAACTCTGTTATTATTAATGCACCAACAGATGTAGCCGGAACTTTCACCTATGACCTAATCAGTATAACTGATGGAAATGCGGCTTCTTGTTCGCAACCGCAAACTGGTTCGGCAGTGGTTACCGTGAGTACACCTCCTGTTATCAATACACCAACCAATTATGTGGTTTGTGATGACAGTCAAAATAATGATGGTTTTTATTGTAATTTTGATTTAGGAACAAAAATCAATGAGATTACCGGTGGTGATCCAAATATTGTGGTTACTTTCCACGAAACATTGACTAATTCACTAACGGGCGCTAATCCATTGGTGAGCCCGTATTGTAATATTGATCCGGATTCCCAAACGATTTATGTAAGAGCTTATTATTTGGGTTCACCGGCATGTTACAGTAATACAACATTTCTTTTAACGATCAATCCATTGCCATTAGCAAATCCGATTATCGGGGATTATGAATTGTGTGATTATAACAGTCCTGGAGATGGAGTTGAAGTATTTACACTAAATTCTATGGATGCGGAGATTGCCAACGGGCAAATGGGAGTGACCATCAGTTATTACCTGACTCAGGCAGATGCTGAGACATTAACTAATCCACTTCCGAACTCTTATCCTAATGCGACTAATCCGCAAGAGATATGGATTAACATTCTTAACATTGCAACCGGGTGTAATACTGTAAGTTCATTTAATATACTGGTTAATCCGGTACCGCCTGCAACAACACCAGAACCGATATTCCAATGTAGTAATGGAAACACAAATCAAGCTCAGTTTGATTTGACCATCAATGAAGGCGTTGTGACCAACGGCAATATTTCAGGGTTGACCATTACATATTATAATACTTTAGCTGATGCTCAAAATGAGACAAGCCCGATATTGACTCCTTTGGATTATACAGGAACCGACAATGAACAGGTATTTATCAGAGTAGAGGATAACGCCACAGGCTGTTATGCTACGACGATTCAGTTACTAAGAGTAACTCAGGGACCATTGGCTGTTACGCCACTACCATTGCATTACTGTGATCCAAACAATGATGGATTTGGTTTCTTTGATTTAGAATCTACATCTATTGAAATTCAAGGAGGAACTGATATCTCAAGCGTAACGGTTAGTTATTATGAAACCGAGACTGATGCTCTAATTGGTGCTGCACCATCATTAACAAGCCCATACGAAAACATCAACCCATGGACCCAGACGATTTGGGTTAGGGTGTTTTATACCTTAACGGGTTGTGCCAATTATGTACAGTTGCAATTGATTGTTGATCCGACTCCTGAGGCTACTGAGCCTGATGATTATGAGCTTTGTGATTACACGGGCCAGGTTGGTTTTGAGACATTTGATCTGACCACCACTGTACCACAGATATTGGGTAGTATTGACCCGGCTGTTACAGCAGTTACTTTCTATACGACCCTGACCGATGCCCAGGATGGCACCAATGCCATCACCGGGGTTACGAATTACATCAACCAAACCCAGTGGAACCAGACCTTGTATGTGAGGGTTGAATTTACCGCTACGGGCTGTTACGATATCGTGGAACTGGATTTGATTGTCAATCCGCTTCCAAATGCCACCCAGCCGAATTATCCGGAGTACACACTATGTGATTACAATGCACCGATTGGTTATGAAGTCTTTGATTTAGCTTCACAGGTAGATCCGATATTACTGGGACAACAGGGAATGATTGTGACCTTCTATCCGAGTCTGACCGATGCACAGAATGACAGCAATGCGATAACTAATTTACAGTATGAAAATGAAATCATTT
>NZ_JARGNA010000006.1 GCF_030167905.1 Flavobacterium terrisoli | reverse complement strand
TTTTGAATTTATTTTAACCCCCTCGTTTTACAGTTTATCAATGAACAATCCCTCTCTTGCGGGGTGCAAATATAAAAACTATTTTCCCGCCATTCCAAATAAAAAAACAACCTTTTTTGATATTTTTTTAATGCACTGATAACATGAATTTTACAAATACCGTTCGTCGATGTTTTCTTTTTACAGCCATTTTATGAATGCAAAAATTGCTTTTTTAGCCCCGATGGAAGAGGAAATCCTTTTTATTGCATTGTGAAATGTCCTTCGATATCAGCCGAAAGCTTTGCTTTCTCCTCTTAATATCAAATGCTCAGGAGGACAAAGCAATAAAAAGATTGCAACGAACAGCGGGAAATAGCTCCAACTAATCGAAACGAATGGATTTGGATGGTGTAATCTTGGTAATGATATAAGAAGGAATGAGTAAAACCAGCAAACAGATGGCTACGGTTCCTATATTTAAAAGGAATATATAAAAGAGATTGATATCGACCGGCGCTTCGTTGACGTAATAACTTTCGGGATTGAGTTTGATGATGCCGAAGTATTTTTGCAACAAAAGCAACCCGATTCCGATGATGTTACCCCAAAGCAAACCTCTTCCGATTAAGTAAGTGGCATTGTAGAGGAATATCTTTCGGACCGACCAATTGTTGGCACCCAATGATTTTAGGATTCCTATCATTTGGGTTCGTTCCAAAATCAAAACCAAAAGTGCCACCACCATATTAATTGTAGAAACCGCAATCATCACAATAAGGATGACAATGATATTAAAATCAAAAAGCTTGAGCCATTCGAAGATATAATAGAATTTCTCGACTATGGTTTGGGTGTCGAGTGTGGAAGATGTTTCCTGATAAACCTCTTGTCCTTTTTGCTCGATTTGGGTAAAATCATCAACAAAGACTTCGAAAGAGCCAATTTGGTCCGGTTTCCATTTGTTGATTCTTTGCACATGACGAATATCTCCAATCACATAAGTGGCATCGAATTCCTGAAAACCCGAATTGTAAATCCCAACTATTTTGAAATTGCGCAGGTTGTAGCCCTGGCTGTTCTCCTTCATAAAATAGGTCACAAACTTATCGCCGAGTTTTAATCCCAATCGGTTGGCAAGGTATTGCGAAATCAAAACTTCTTCGTTAAGATTGGTTTTGAAATTGGGCAATCTGCCTACGACTAAATACTCCTCAAGATTGGCGGTTTCATAATCCTTGCCAACGCCTTTGAAAATAATCCCTTCAAACGCGGTTTCGGTTCTGATGATTCCGGCTTTGCTGGCCACGGCCTGTACATGAGTGATACCATCTACATTTTTAAACTTGGGATAAAAACTTTGGTTTATAGATATCGGTTTGGTGCTGACATCAGAATTGTTGTCGTTATAACCCGAGATGATAATATGCCCGTTGAAAGCAGAAACCTTTTGGCGTATTTTTTGTTGGAGACCAATACCAGTAGCGATGGAAACTATCATCATGATCATACCCAAAGCAATCGCGGTTATGGCAATTTTTATTATTGGCGCAGAAATACTACTTTTATGGTCTTTAGCAGTAATGAGTCGTTTCGCTATAAAATATTCTAATTTCAATGGTATGATTTCAAATTTGGTATTCAAAAATACAGTTTTATTCTCGGTTTTGCTAATGCTTTCTTGTGGGAGCACTCACAAAAAAGATTCTGGTAGAGGTGAAATGCACATGACAAATGGCAAAACGGAAAACACCGGTTTAAATGCTCAAAAATCCATAATCAAAACCGGAGCTGATAATTCAACTGCTTATCTTCCTTTATTAAAGGATAAAAAAGTTGGCATTGTGACCAACCAAACCGGAATCCTTTCTAATAAAACGCATGTGGTTGATTATCTTTTGGAACAAAAAATCAACGTCCAAAAAATATACGCTCCCGAACACGGTTTCCGCGGCACCGCAGATGCCGGCGAACATATAGTTGACGGCAAAGATGCCAAAACCGGTTTGCCGATCCTGTCCTTATATGGCGACAACAAAAAACCAAAACCGGAGCAATTGGCCGGAATAGACGTTTTGGTTTTTGATCTGCAGGATGTTGGCGCGCGTTTCTATACTTATATTTCGTCGCTACATTATATTATGGAAGCTTGTGCGGAAAACAATATTCCGCTGATTATTCTCGACCGACCAAATCCAAATGGCGCTATTGTAGACGGACCGATTCTTGAAAAAGAATTCACCAGCTTTGTCGGGATGCACCAAATTCCGGTTTTACACGGCATGACCATTGGTGAATATGGCCAAATGATTAACGGGGAAAAATGGTTGAAAAATGGAGTGCAGTGTAATCTGACTGTCATTTCCTGTTTGAATTATAAAAGAGAACTCTTTTTTAGCCTGCCGGTAAAACCTTCACCTAACTTACCGAATGACCAAGCGATTAATCTGTACGCCAGTTTGTGCTTCTTTGAAGGCACCAATGTGAGTTTGGGTCGTGGTACCAACAAACAATTCCAAATTTATGGTTCGCCTGAGTTGCCCAACACCGGATTCAGCTTCACGCCTATGCCCAACGAAGGCGCTAAAGAACCGCCTTTAAAAGGAAAATTATGTTTTGGAGAAGATTTGAGCAACGCACCCAAAGTGATCCGATTGGAATTGAAATGGTTGATCAAAGCCTATAATGAAACTTCGGATAAATCTAAATTCTTTATTCCGTTCTTTACCAAATTGGCCGGAACTAAAAAACTGCAACAACAGATTGAAGCCGGAACTTCGGAAGCTGACATTAGAAAATCTTGGGAAAAAGGTTTGACTGATTTTAAGGCGATGCGTAAAAAGTATCTGATTTACAACTAAAGCTTTACCTCAATATTCGGATTGATTTTTAAAAGCTCCTGAACAAAGGCTTGTCTTTCTTTGGGTGAAATTAGTATTTCATCATACTTATTGTAAACCACCGCAATTCTGTCGAGTGACAATGCAGGCGAGCTTAACGGATTGTGCGTACTGTAAATCTTCTTGATGGTCTTGATGTCAATTTTTGTCCACCAGATATGGAGATTCTCACCTTCTATTTTGTATTTGATTGATTTGAACATCAGGAAAACCAAAGTCAAAATACCAAAAGAAACCGAAAACATCACATAATCCTTACTCAAAATGCCTTCTATCATCGGATAAGCGAAGACAATAAAAATGACTATGATAAGCCACCAGTCGATTTTTGATCTATAAACTTGCATACTATAAAGGTAAACGTTTTTTCATTTCTTCTACAATATTATAAGCCGCGGGGCAAATCGCCACATTCTTCAACGTCAAATCGGAAATCTGCTGGAATTTCTTTCTGTCGGTATGCGGAAATTCGCGACAGGCTTTCGGACGCACGTCATATATCATACAGTAATTCTCGTGGTCCAAAAAAGTACAGGGCACACTTTGCAACACATAATCCTTGTCTTCATCAATGCGCAAATATTGATCAATAAATTGTTGTGGTTTTTGCTTCAAATGCTTCGCAATGCGTTCAATATCTGCCGAAGTAAACAATGGGCCCGTGGTTTTACAACAATTGGCACACTTCAGGCAATCGGTTCGTTTGAACTCGGCATCATGCAAATCCTGCATCACATAATCCAGATTCTTGGGCGTCTTCTTTTTCAGCTTATCAAAATACTTTTTGTTTTCGATATGCTTATCTTTGGCTAACTTTTCTAATATGTGGATTTGTGGATTTGTCAATTGCTGTGGATTCGGTTATTTGTGGATTTGGTTATTCGAAAAATCGCACTGCAAAATTACTTAAATCCATGAAACAAATAACCAAATTATCAAATTAACGCATAACCCAAAATGAAAGATTTATTCGGCAAAGCCATACTCGATTTTCAAACCCACAATGCTCCGGAAGATTTGGTCACCGAGACCAACATCTCCGAAGCGGACGAAATGAGCGTCGAGTATCTTTTTCGCAGCTATAACGACATGCCCAAAATCGAAAAGAAAGCTTTGCAACTCGCCAAAGGCAAAATCCTCGACGTCGGCTGCGGCGCCGGAAGCCATAGTTTGTATCTGCAGGAAAAAGGTTTTGACGTTACCGCAATTGATATTTCACCTAATGCCATCAAAGCCTGTCAACTTCGCGGTGTGAAAAATGCCCGGGCACAAAATCTTTTGGATATAGAAAATGGCACATTCGACACGATTATCTTATTGATGAACGGCACGGGAATCTTTGGCACACTTGCCGAAACCTCAAAATACCTACAAAAACTAAAGTCACTTTTGAATCCGGATGGACAGATTCTCATTGACAGCTCGGATATCATTTATATGTTTGATGAAGACGAAGACGGGGCCTATTTGATTCCGGCTGATGGTTATTATGGCGAACTGACGTTTAGCGTTTCCTATAAAGGACAAACCGAAGACACTTTTCCCTGGCTGTACCTCGACTATAATACTTTACAAAATGCCGCGCACGCCAACGGTTTGGAATGCGAATTGGTGCTCGAAGGCAAACATTATGATTATTTGGCCCAACTAACATTATAATTATGGACAATACAACCTTAGAAAAACTGCGCTATCCTATCGGAACATTTGAAGCTCCAAAAGTATACACAACTGAACTTTTGGCAAAAGCCATACAAACCATTGAAGGTTTTCCTCAAAAATTAAAAGCCGAAGTCGCGCATTTATCCCAAGATCAACTCGAAACACCTTATCGTCCCGAAGGCTGGACCATTCGCCAGGTCGTGCACCATTGTGCCGACAGCCATATGAATTGTTTTATCCGTTTGAAATGGACCTTAACCGAAAACAATCCGACGATCAAATTCTATTACGAAAATCTTTGGGCGGAAGGCATCGACAACAAAACCATGCCGATTGAACCGACGCTACAATTTTTGGAAGGACTCCATTATCGCCTGGCGTTTGTCATGAAAAGTTTGACTGAAACCGATCTGGTAAAAGTTTACATTCATCCTGAGTACAACAAGGAATTCCAACTCCGGGAAATGATTTGCCTCTATGAATGGCATTGCAACCATCATTTGGCGCACATCACCGAACTGAAAAAAAGAGAAAACTGGACACGAACGTAGTGAACTGACGAAGTAGGTGATTTTTGAAGCTTGTTCTCGCTTTCCGCAGTATCTTTTTGTCACCTCGAGCGCAGTCGAGAGGCGCTTATAAAAAGGATACTTGCTGCAATCGAGGCTATGACTTTACACTTCTATCAAATCTGTGGTTTGGATAATATCTTCCAGCGCTTTGTACAAAACATCCAAATCTTCCTGCGAATTATAAGCGTTAATCGAATAACGGATATAATAATTCCCATTCAGCGGCATCACCGGAATCTGGATTTTGTACTTGTCGTATAGTAAGTCTTTTAACTCCAATGGTTTGGAAGTCTTTATCGGAACACTCGCCATCTGGCCTAAAAATTCCTCCGTTATCGGTGCCAAAGGTTGTGTTTTGAGCAAATCACAAAAGCGTTGGTAGTTGGCAAAAACGATTTGCTTGCAGGCTTTTGACTTGGCTTTCCAATCATTTTGTTCTAAAAATTCAATGACTTTTGGTGTACATAGAAAAGCGGAATGGTCATTGGTTCCCTGATATTCATGGTAATCCAAAAACTGGCTTTCACCCGGCACCACACTTTCATAACCCCAACTCACCACCAACGGATCGATATCGGGCTGGAATTCTTTTTTGACATACAAAAACGAACTGCCTTTGGGTGCCAACATCCATTTGTGCAATGTCCCTGTGTAGAAATCGGGATTCAAATCGGCTATATTTAAATCGATATGACCCGGAACATGTGCGCCGTCAACGATGGTGATTAATCCTAATTCCTGTGCTTTTTTGCAAATCTCTTTTACCGGAAAAATCAAAGCCGTTGCGCTCGACATTTGGTTTAGGAAAACGATTTTAGTGTTTGCATTATAACCTTTCCAAAACTCTTCTATGATTTGTTCTTTGGAAACCAAAGGCAAACTGATATTTTGGCGGATATACTTTGCTCCCGATTTTTTGCAATAATAATTCCAGGTTCTGTCCATGGCACCATACTCATGATTGGTGGCCAAAATCTCATCGCCGGGATTGAGTTTCAAACTTCTCATCACTGTATTGATCGCGACCGTTGGATTTGGAATAAAAAAGAAATCTTCTGTTTCACAGCCAATAAATTGGGCCAGTGGCACTTTGGCCTGTTTTAAATATTGCGGTAATTTTTTGGTAATAAAAAGAACCGGTTCACTTTCTAATTCTCTTTGAAAACGCTGAAATTCTTCAAAAACCGGTTTGGGGCAAGAGCCAAAAGAACCGTGATTCAAAAAAGTAATATTGGGATCTAATAAAAATTGTGATTGCATGATTGATGTGATTTTTACGTTGTACCGTTCGACCTGAAGGTCTTGGGTGAACAAAAATAAAAAATCCCAAACAGTGTTTGGGATTTAAATTGCAATATTTTTGCGGTAACCGATTATTGCATGTACTTCATCATCATGGCCTGGATTTCTCCTTGCAAGCTCATCATTGATTCTTGTGATTTTTGAGCAATTACTTCAGCTTTAGCTGTCATCTTTTTTCCAACAGGACTATTGTAAAAAGCCAACATCGCTTTGATATCTTCTTTGGTGTATTCCTGCATATAAACATCTACAGTCGCTTCATTAGCCTTTTTAAGTATGGCATCAAATTCTATGATAAAAGCAGCCTGCTTCTCTTGTGGAATCATTGTCAATACTTGTTTTTTTGCAGCACTCATCTGACCTGAAGCACCACTTCTTTCGATAACCTGTAACACATCTTCTCTTGACGGTTTATCTTGCGAAAATCCTACCTGTGACACTAATAGAATGGCCACTGCACATAAAAATTTTTTCATTGTTCTTGGGTTTATTAATTATTCTAAAAAAGTTTTATCATTAAAATCCTGTCCGGATTTGGAATTTATATCATCGGGCCTGGATCTTGATTGGCAACGAAAACAATACCCTAACCGGCTTTCCGTTCTGTTGGGCAGGCGACCATTTTGGTGAACTTTTCAGCACTCTTATGGCTTCGCGCCCGGTATCATATCCAATATCGCGAATCACTTTTATATCAGTTAGGCTTCCATCCTTTTCAACCACAAAGGTAACAAAGATCATCCCGGCCAAATCCTTTACATTTGGCACTTTGTACTTTCTTCCAATGTATTCGTAAAACGCCTGAATTCCACCTGGATATTCAGGTTTTTTTTCAACTCCGGCGGTATTGTAGATATTGTTATCCTCTGAATCGTTTTCCTGGACCGGGCTGCTATCAATCACATTTTGTGAGAAACCATGGCTACAGACCAAAACAAATAAAGCAGACAGGAAATATTTTTTCATTTTTTTGGGTTTATTGATAATTATAATCTCTTTCTAAATACCATTGGATATTTTATCTCAATGCTAATTGGTTTTCCGTTGCGTTTTGCCGGTTCCCATTTTGGGCAACTCTTCAATACCCTGATAAATTCCTTGGCCGATTCAACATTAAAAAATTCAACGATCTTAATATTTTTGACAGCCCCATCAACATCTATAGTGAAAGCACCAACCATTTTTCCGGATTCGGTTACTTGGGAATAATCAAAATTCTCACGTATGAATTTACTAAACTCTTCAATTCCTCCACCATTGAATTTGGCTTCGATTCGGTCACCGTTGAGATAAACTTCATCTTCACCTCCAATTTGTGAAAATCCCATCATTGGCACCAAAACAAAAAATAACAATTTAAGCAATTTCATAAAAAAACTTAAGGAATATTGAGGTATTTATGGGTTTGCAATGACACTCTCCATTTTGGGTTGTTCATTACATAATCAACAATCAGCGGTGTCATTTCTTCTTTTTTACTCCATTCAGGCTGCAGAAAAAGAATCGCATTTGGATTTACTTTAGCGGCTTGCTCTTCGGCAAAAATGAAATCGTGTTTGTTATAAATGATTACCTTTAATTCACTGGCAATGGCGTATGCATCGGCAACCGGCAATTTGTTTTTCTTTGGTGACAAACAAAACCAATCCCAAGTTCCGCTCACAGGATAAGCACCCGAAGTTTCAATATGTACTTTAAGATTTTTGGCTTTTAATTTTTGCGTCAGCAATGACATGTCCCAGGTTAATGGTTCGCCACCGGTTACCACAACCGTATCCGCATATTTAGATGCATTGTCAACAATGGCATCCGTATTGGTTGGCGGATGTAATTCGGCATTCCAGCTTTCCTTTACATCACACCAATGGCAACCTACATCGCAACCACCAATTCGAATAAAGTAAGCAGCAGTTCCGGTATGATAGCCTTCGCCCTGAATCGTGTAGAATTCTTCCATCAGCGGAAGCATTTCCCCTTTTTCAACGGCCAATTGTGTTTCTTTTGATAACATTATTTAAAATATAGTTGGCAAAGATAATCAATTTGAAAATGAGATAATTTGAAAATTTGAAAATGGTTTGCAATAAAAAAACCGTCCTGAAAATCAGGACGGTTTTGAAATTATAGTGTCGTTCTTATTTCAACAATTTCATTGCCTCTAATGCGTAAGCATTTTCAGGGTCAAGTGCTAAAGTTTTAGCCAATAATTCTTTTGCTTTTGCTTTATCTGTGTTGGCATAATGTGAAGCCATATTGTTATAAGCTTCAATGAATTTTGCTTTGTTTTTAGTAATTTCAGCTTCACCTTTTGCGGTTACCGTATCAATATACAATTGATAATTATCTGCCATTACCTGATCGCTTTCCAACAATTTATTGGTTCTTGCTCTGAACAAGTAGGCATCCTGAGTTGTTGGAGAAGCCGTGATTACGTTTCCAAATGCTACATCCGCTTTTTGCAAAGCTACAGGATCAACTTTAACCACATCTTTTCTGGTGTTGTCATAGTATAATGCATTCCCTAAGTAAAAATTATCCAATAAATAATTCTTAGATGTTGGGTTGGTCACTGCCACTTCAAAAACAGCAGCTGCAGCAGCAAACAATTTTTGGTCGTATAGTTTTTTACCTAACTCATTCAATTCATTAGCGGCTAACGGTTCCATTGTCACTGCTTTCTTGATGTCTTCCATTGCAGAAGCCAATAAAGTTGGGTCAACAGATTTACCATCTGCAGCAGTTCCTTTTTTGATTTTGGCCTGACCTAAATACAAATAATCACGTGGAATAATTTTGTTCGCCGGATTAGATGTATACTTTTGCAAGGCATCCAAAGCCGCATCTGCATTTCCATTTTCGTAGGCAGAATAGCCAAGGTAACGAAGGATTCTAGGGTTTACACCATCCAATGCTTTCATTTGAGTCGCCTCTGCTTCTAAAGCTTTGTAATCTTTAGCCAAAATTAAAAAGTCGGCGTGACGCATACGGGAGTTGATTGAATAATCCGTCAGACTCATGTATTTTTCATAAAAACCTAATGCCTTCTGAATGTTATCCGTGTAAGTTGATGGTACATTATTTCCCCATAAATAATGGGTTTCTGCCAACTCTCTGTACACCGGACCATAATTTGGATTGATTGCGATTACTTCGTTGTAAGCTTTTACCGCTTCAGTATAAGCTTTGGCACCTTTCAGCAAAACACCCAATTGCATTTTAGCTCTGATTAAAGAACTGTCAGCCTGGTATGCATTTCTGTAAGCTACATACGCTTCGTTTTGTTTTTTCTCACCATAATAAGCATCACCTAATGCCAATTGTACTTGAGCATCTGCAGGATTTGCTGCTGCAGCTTTAGTCAAAACTGTTATGGCACTTGCATAATCAGGTTTGTCTGCATTCATATAAGCTCTGGCAATATAAACGTACTCTTCGGTATCTTTCTTTTTCAATTCTTTGATAACCATATCAAACTTGGCTTGTGCAGCCGCTTTATTATTGGCATCTAAATCCAATTGGGCCAATCCGATATTATTCAATCTTGCACCATCACTGGCGGCTAATCCTTTTTGGAAATAGATTGAAGCCGAGTCGGCTATGTTTTGTTTTAAGTAAATATTACCCAAAAGAAAAGCAGCTTTCCCATTAGACGGTTTTGTTTGTATAACAGATTTCAACAACGATTTGGCTTTTTCAAATTGTTCAGCATCAATAGCTTTCTTCGCTGGCTCTAAATCCTGTGCTTTCGCAATGGTTGTTGCTACTAACGCTAAGCTGAATATTTTAAACTTGTTCATCTTGCAATTTTTAATTTTTATCTTTAGTTATTTATTTCTTATCACGATTTTTCTGGTTGGGACACGCTCGGGAACTAATCCTGATTTTAAAATGATGCGTTGTCCTCGTTCACCTGTAAGGAAGGAACCGAATCCCATTCCTAAACCAGAATACCCTTGACAGTTGACGATATACAAATGACGTGCCAAAGGATATTTTCCTTGGGCTAAGTCGTCCTGTGTTGGGAATACATATTCATTTGAACCAATCCCTTTTACCCCTAAAACACTGACTTGGTCAACGTCTTTCTGAAGTTCTAATGAAGGTTGAAAAATCCAGTTCATCCCTATGACACCGAACATGCCATTGTTTTCTGCCACATACTTTATGACTTCCTCATTGGTTTTCATAGAATAGAAATCCTTTCTGCTGACTACATCAACACCAAACTTTTCAGAAATATACCTTACAGTACTTGAATTGGCATTGTCAAATACAAACCCTTTGATGGTTGGAATCGGTTTGCCTTTCATAAAATCGATTACATCCTGCAAGGCAACTAAAGTATCATTGGCTTTTTTGGATCTGATAAAAGCGATCGCATCGGTAGCAAAAGGAGTGATTCTGGGAGTGATTTTTTTTCCTTCAAAAACTTTAAGTTCCTGAGCGGTGAGCGTTCTTGCAAGTATCGCAATTTTTGCCGTATCATTGAGCATGGAATTCAAAACTTCTTTTTCTGATTGGGCCACCAAATGCAATTTGGCTTCGTATTGCGTTTCAAATACCGCTTGTTCATCTTCTACGATTGGTAAGATGGATTCATCAACATAAATAGTGGCCTTTCCTTCGATTATAGTATCCTGTTTGTTTTCGGATTTCTCTTGGCAAGAAAACACAAAAAGCAATGTCAGTAAAAGAAAACCGGTAATTGTTTTTGTTATTTTATTCATCATCTAAATTATTCAAACGCTTTACTTGAGTTATAAAACGCAAAAAAGCAAATAATATTATAAGGCAGCCTACGATTATTTGAAGGTTATTGGGTAAATCCAATTTTAATTTGTCCCAGAACAGCAACATGGCGCCCAAAGCACAAAAAGCTATAAAATTCAATAAGCTAATAACGAGAAGAAATCGCTCTTTTAGCGATTTCTTCTTAAAATTTTCTATGATTTTTGAAATCATTTATTCCGGTGCTTGGATAGAAATCGGCAATGAGTACAATACTCTCACTTTTTTCCCATTTTGCTCACCAGGATTCCATTTCGGACAAGATTTTAAAACTCTGATAGCTTCTTTTCCTGTTCCATAACCAATATCTCTGATTACTTTGATATCTGTTAATGAACCATCTTTTTCTACTACGAAAGTCACAAATATTTTCCCTTTCAATCCTTCCTCTTCAGGAACCTGGAAGTTTTTACCAATGAATTTGTAGAATTTCTCTAATCCACCAGGAAAATCAGGTTTTACCTCGATACCGGCAGTGTTGTAGATGTTGTTGTCTTCTTCTACTACACTTGGTCCTGTTCCAACAGGTTCAACTGTTAATGGAGCATTCTCATCGCCTTCAATATTTTCTTTTCCTAATTTTTGGTCTTTAAGTTCTTCTACTTTTGGCGGCTCTTCAACAATTTCATCTGTCTTCGCTACTTCAGGTTTCACAAACTTCACCTGATCCTGTTTTGGTGGAGGTGGTGGAGGTGGTGGAAGATCTTTAGGTTGCTCTTCTTTCGGCGGCAACTTAATGGTTACAATTTTTTGATCTAGAGAAGCGTCATCAGATCTATCCGGTATTAAGCTTATGATAAGTGGTGCACTTACTGCCAAACCGAATATAAATGCGCCTATGATTAGCGAACGCAAAGTAGTTTTCGGGTTTTCTTTACGCAATTCATAAGCTCCATAAGCTTTATTACGTCCCTCAAAAACGATGTCTATCCACTGTCTTTTTAATAAGTCTAATTTCATTTTTTTACTTTTTAAAGATTAGCACAAGACATTACTTGTTCATTTCGTCTACTAATTTCATCTCTTCAGGAGTGATGTCATTTACAATTGCATAAGTTGGCACTTTGCAAATAGCCATTTCATCCAGTACATCAACTAAATTTCTATAAGTTGATTTCTTGCTCGGTTTGATAATTACAATCAATCCTTTGTCTTTATCGCCAGTTATCTGTGGTACAGAAACTACTCTCTTTAAGATTTCTTTTCTTAACCCGTTTCTGCCATAAACCGCATCAGTTGGTTTCCCATTTGGTTCCGGTGCATCAAGCAATCCGTGGAACCATTTGATTTTATCATTATCACCCATGATGATCGTCATGGTTCTTCTTTGGTCAACTTTTATTTTAGTTTCAGGCTCATTCTCAGTATTCTTGTCCGGTAAACCCAAATCCATAGATTGAGGTTTTGATAAAGACGTTGTCAACATAAAGAATGTAATCAATAAGAATGCCAAATCCACCATGGCGGTAAGATCCACTTTTGCATTGGATTTTTTACTTCTTACCTTTTTACTGCCTTTTTTGCCACCGCCGTCGCCGGTATTTAATTCAGCCATTTTATATTATTATTTAGCATTAATAATCTTTTCCTCTTAAACCAGTAACTAAATTAAAGCTATTGATTTTTTGGTCCTGTAAAATATCCATCACTCTTTTGATCTGAGGATATTCTTCTTTAGCATCGCCTTTGATTGCAAACTGAAGTTCTTTTTCACCTCCGTTTTCAATATTAGCGGTTCTTGCAGCCATTATCCAATCTTTCAATTGGTTATTATCGCCAATAGAATCACAAGGTATTCCTGATTGTGTTCCTTTTTTAGATCTTTCTGAACCGGTCTTAGCCAACAATCCTTTTAAATCTGACATTGGAACACCAAACTCTTCCATAAGTTTGAATTCTTGCTTTTCTTTATCTGTAAATGAAACTTTATACGTCCTTGACATATAATCTAGAGCTCCTTCACGGATTGCCCTGTCTTTCATTCCAAAAAACACTTGCTCTTTCCCATCGCTTTTTCCTACTGTTATGGTTACTAATCCCGTTTCCGGCAATTTAGTCTGAACTGTAGAAGAAGGCGTATCTACCGGTAACGGCTCGGGCATCTTGGCCGTCGCTGTCAGGATAAAAAAGGTAAGCAAAAGGAAAGCCACATCACACATCGCCGTCATGTCGATGGATGTTGACTTTTTATGCATTTTTACTTTAGCCATTATTACTTTTTTTTATTTCAATAATTAGAAAATCTAATTACTGAATTATGATTTTAAACTTCCTCTGAATTTTCTGTACGTGTTCACAATAGTTGAACCTGCCTCATCAATTGAGTAAGTCAAAGTATCGATTTTAGAAGTAAAGAAGTTGTAAGTTACAATTGCTAATGCAGAAGTAGAGATACCTGTAGCAGTGTTAATCAAAGCCTCAGAAATACCATTCGCTAAGGCAGCCTGGTCAGGAGTTCCTGTAGAAGCTAACGCCGCGAACGCTTTAATCATCCCCGTTACTGTTCCTAATAATCCCGCAAGAGTTCCTAATGCAACAAGAGTAGACAAGATAGTCATGTTTTTCTCTAACATTGGCATTTCAAGAGAAGTAGCTTCTTCAATTTCTTTGTGGATGGTTTCAGCAGCTTCTTCGCTGGTAAATCCTTCTTTCTTAACTTCTTGATATTTTACAAGTGCCGCTTTGATTGCATTTGCTACTGAACCTTGTTGTTTGTCACAAGCAGTGATAGCGTCATCAATATTTCCAGCTTTAACACTTCCTTGTACGTTTCTCATGAAAGCATCTAAATTTCCTTTTCCACCTGCTTTAGAAATAACGGCGAAACGCTCGATTGAAAACACAACCACCATTAATAATAGTCCCATCAAAACCGGTACAATTGGTCCACCTTTGTATACCATTGCTAAATAATTTCCTGGTAGCGGATGTCCGGTGTTTACACCACCTTCAAAGTTAGCACCATTACCCATGATGAAATTCCAGATAATCCACCCAACAAAAATACATGCTACAATGATGATTCCCGACATCATCCCTAAACCATTTGAACCAGATTCTTTTTTAACGTTTGCCATTTTTTTAAATTTTAAATTTTTTAATAAATTATAAGTTTTAGTTGTTAATAAACTTGAATAGGAGCAAATTTAATTTTTTACTTCAAATAAAAAAACTTTTTTTAACATTTATAACATATCCATAACATATCCTTTTAATCCCCTTTTGAAGGTGCTTTGGACATTTAAAACAATCATTAAATATTATATAAAAATAATTCTAATTTTCAAGGTATTAATGCGTTTTTATAAGTATAACGTGAAAAGTACTAAAATTGTATTTTTCAGGAGATTTTTTTTTGCCAACCTAAATGTATGACATTTTTCAATGCCACTTAGAACAATTAACATTTTATAATTTTCAAAAAATAGATTATTTTGCAATACCTTTAGCTTAACATTCATAAACCTAAAAAACAGTAAATGGCAACAGCATCCGATTTCTCAGAATATATTAATGAAGGCTATAGTTTCAAAGGGGAAAGTATTACTCTTGGCGGCGCCATAATAAACGGCGAAGCAGTAGCCGATACTTTTGTTAAAGTACCCTTGAAAACTTTAAACCGTCACGGACTCATAGCCGGTGCCACCGGAACCGGAAAAACCAAAACCATACAAGTGCTATCTGAGCAGTTATCTTCTTTTGGCATACCGGTTTTAATGATGGATATTAAAGGAGATTTCTCAGGCATAGCCAAAGAAGGTGAAGAAAAACCATTCATTACCGAGCGTCATGCCAAACTTAACATTCCCTATACAACAAGCAGTTTTCCTGTCGAATTAATGTCGTTGTCACAACAGGACGGCGTACGATTACGAGCAACCGTTTCTGAGTTTGGGCCGGTACTGTTTTCCAGGATACTCGATTTAAACGACACCCAAGCCGGAGTGGTAGCCGTGATTTTTAAATACTGTGATGACAAGCAAATGCCATTACTGGATTTGAAAGACATGAAAAAAGTCATCAACTATATCACCGAAGAAGGCAAAGACGAAATTGAAGAAAGCTACGGAAAAATATCTACCTCAACTACCGGAATCATTCTTCGCAAGATCATCGAATTGGAACAACAGGGCGGTGATATTTTCTTTGGCGAAATGTCATTTGAAATAGACGATTTGATGCGCATAGATGAAAACGGCAGAGGTTACATTAATATCATTCGCCTGACTGATATCCAGGACAAGCCTAAATTATTCTCGACGTTCATGTTGAGTTTATTGGCAGAAATCTATCAGCAAATGCCTGAGAAAGGCGATGCCGAACAACCCGAGTTGGTGATTTTCATTGACGAAGCGCATTTGATTTTTAATGAAGCCAGCGATGCCTTATTAAACCAAATTGAAACCATCATCAAGCTGATTCGTTCTAAAGGAATCGGTGTTTATTTTGTAACCCAAAACCCTATGGATGTACCGGCGAGTGTTTTGGCCCAGCTGGGTTTGAAAATCCAACACGCTTTACGCGCTTTTACCGCCAATGACCGACAAGCCATCAAGCAAACTGCTGAAAATTATCCGCTGTCTGATTATTACAAAACGGCAGAAGTCTTAACCAGCCTGGGAATCGGAGAAGCTTTTGTAACCGCATTAAACGAAAAAGGCGTTCCGACGCCATTGGCAGCCACCATGATGCGCGCACCAATGAGCCGCATGGATGTTTTGACCGAAAGCGAAATAGGTGAAATCAACGCCAAATCCAAATTGGTTAGAAAATATTCAGAAGAAATAGACCGCGAAAGCGCCTATGAAATGCTGACTAAAAAAATAGAAGCAGCCAACCAGCAAGCCGAAGAAGCACAGGAAACGCAACAGGAAGAAAAAAGAAAAAGCAGCGAACCAAGTACGGCCGAAGTCATTGGCAAATCAGTGACAAAAGTCGTTACAAGTGCCACTTTTATCCGTGGTGTTTTTGGCGTGTTAAACAAACTTTTCAGAAGATAATGAAAGGCTATTTAACTATCGGATTATTGGTCTTGTCTAACATTTTCATGACAATGGCCTGGTACGGGCATTTGAAATTCAAAGAATTGAAGTGGTTTGAAAATGCCGGATTGATTACGATTGTCTTAATCAGTTGGGGCTTGGCTTTTTTTGAATATTGTTTTATGGTTCCGGCCAACAAAGTAGGTTTTGAAGGCAATGGTGGACCATTTTCATTAATGCAGCTCAAAGTCATACAGGAAGTCATCACTTTGGTCATCTTTGTGATTTTCTCCCTGTTGGTTTTCAAAAACGAGACTTTCCGCTGGAATCATGCTGTTGGGTTTGTATTTCTGATTTTGGCCGTTTATTTTATATTTAAAAAGTAATCTCATGAAACAAGTAATTTTAGCCTTGACTGCGATTTTGTTATTTGGCTGTAGCCAAAAAGACAAAGCGCAATTGGATTTGGAACCCATCAAAAAAGAAGTACTAAAAGCCGAGGAAGACTTTAAAAACATGGCGCAAACCAAAGGTATTCCGGAAGCTTTTTACCAATTTGCCGACGACAATGCCGTGATAAAACGTGAAAACGACACTATAATTAAGGGTAAAGAAAACATCAAATTGTATTACAGCGATCAGAAATACCAATTAGCCAAAGTAACTTGGACACCCGATTTTGTGGAAGTTTCTGATGATGGATCGATGGCATATACCTATGGGAAATATGTTTGGAAGAGTAAAGACTTTCAAGGAAAAGAACTAGAATTTAAAGGCGTATTTCACACCGTTTGGAAAAGACAAAAAGACAGCAGCTGGAAATATGTTTGGGACTAAATTTTAAAAGAAATGAGTAAAAAATACTTTGTACAAAAAGCACCTTTTGTGGTGCCAACAACCGATGGCAAACTCATCGAGGAACATCATGGTAATGCGACAACCAAAAATGCAGAAATTTCAATAGCACACATGGTAGCGCCACCAAAATGGGCCGAACCATTTCAAACGCCTGAGTTTGACGAATACACTTATATCATTTCGGGGAAAAAGCAGTTTATCATTGAAGATGAAACCGTGATTGTCGAAGCCGGACAATCCATCAAAATTGAAAAGAATACCCGGGTGCAATATTCCAATCCGTTTGACGAACCTTGTGAATACATTGCGATTTGCCAGCCGGCTTTTGATTTTACGAAAGTGCATCGGGAGGATTGACCATAGCCCAGATTGCAGCTGGCTACCATGTAGCGCGGAAAGCGGGAACAGCTCCTAAATACTATTTCAACAATTCTATAATCTTATTCTCGACTTCCGGACTATTCCAGTTTTCTTCAATATTTGGCATTTGCATGACTTCTTCCATGATTTGATTCTGGAAATCGCCCAAAGCCAAAGCTTCAGAATAAGGATGCAGGCTAAAAGTCACACGACTGTACAGCGGCAGCCATTTATCGGGATGTTTGTCGGAAAACCATTTTTCTATTTTCTTTTGCAACAGGAATTGCTCATCGGCGGTTTTGGTACTCATTTCAATGAAATTTCGAAGGGATAATTCGGCTATTGCATCGGCATTGGGTTTGCGTGATTTTTCATATTCTGAGAAAATCATTTTCCAGTCATCGCCATATTTTGACATCATTTCGCTCAACACCGTAATGTCTTCAAAACCTGCATTCATCCCTTGTCCGTAAAAAGGAACTATCGCATGGGAAGCATCGCCAATCAAAGCGACTTTATCCTCAAATGTCCATGGATAACATTTCATCATTACCAGATAACTCGTTGGGTTCTTGAAAAAATCTTCCACCAAATCGGGAATCACTGCCGCGGTATCGGGGAAATAATGGGCAAAGAAATCCACCAGTTTGGCTTCGGTATCCAATTGCTCAAAAGAATTTTCGCCTTCAAATGGCATGAATAATGTGCAGGTAAAACTTCCGTCTAAATTGGGCAAAGCCATCAGCATAAAATTGCCTCTTGGCCAAATATGTAAGGAGTTTTTATCGACTTTGTGCGTTCCGTCAGCATTGGCAGGAATATGCAATTCCTTGTAACCGATTTTCATAAACTCCTGCGAGTAATCAAACATGCTTTGGCGCTGCATACGGTGGCGGATTCTGGAGAACGCACCATCGGCACCAAAGACTTTGTCGTATTTCAATTCGGTCCACTCGCCTCTTTCGGAATCTCCGATATGCAAAGTGGCATCGGCTAAAGTAACATCCCAAATCTTGTGGTTGAAGTAAAACTCAACACCTTCGGCTTCTGCCAAATCAATCATCCTGCGGTTTAAAACACCTCGAGACAAAGAAAAAATAGCTTCACCGTCTTTGCCGTAATATTGGTAATTGAGTTTACCGTCTTTCAAATGAATCGCCCGTTTATCTACCGGAATTCCAATCTGTCGAATCTCATCATCAAGCCCAACATCTTCCATGGCTTTCCAACCTCGGGTAGACATCACCAAATTAATGGAACGCCCTGAGAATTCTACCGTTCTGATATCGGGACTACGATCATACACATGAACTGCATGACCTTGTCTTTTGAGATAGATTGCCAGTAAAGTCCCGACCAAGCCCGAACCAACCACAGCAATTTTTTGAGGAGTTTGCATTGAAATTTTATAAACGGTTTTTATTTAACTTTGTTCCGTTCGCCACTTTGGGCTCGGGTCACACTATTCGGCCTAACGGCCTCGTGTGCAAATTTACTTTTTTGACCCGAATAGCCGAATGGAATTGGGATAATTTTACACTTTACTTTGTTGGTTTAAAGACCAATTTGGTTGATGTGGCTTCAATTTCCTTTTTATTGAGTTTCATTTTTCGGAATTTCCCGTTGACAAACAATTCGGCCTGGTCGCTGTAATGCTTGCTCATCGGATTGCCCGATTGACCGGTTGGCAAAACGCTCCAACTGTTTTCTATATCTGAAAAATCGATAATGCGTCGTGTTGAAGGTCCGCCTTTGACCGGAATTACAGCGTCATCCGTATAAATAAACAATTGGTTATCGATGACTTCGTTGGTTCCCGAAATCGGGAACGTCCCAACATTAAAGAACTTGCTGAACATTTCCACTTTCCCGATTGGGTGCTGGAATTCTACCTGATGCATTTTTCCCCATGACCATTGAGAAACATCGGTTCCTAATTGGTTTTCCAAAGACGCAATTGCTGCAGCAAACGACTTAGTCAGTATTTCGGATTGGGTTTCTTTTTTCCCTTTGGTATTGATATTGTCCCACCAAGGCGAATTGGCATTTTGGGTTTGGGCTTCTATCATTTGCTTCACAATATGCGTGCTGAGCAATAGTTTGAAGTTTTCCTCTCCAAATTCGTCTTCCAAAGTATTTTTTAGATAAAAATAAAGCCATTTGTTGTAAATCGTTGGGGCAACATCGTTCAATTCGTGTGTTGCTTTCCAAGTTTGCAAAACATTTAGCGCATCCTTTTCGTTTTTAGAAAGTTCAGCCGGATTAATATGTTTGGTCATATTGCCAACAATGGTTTGAGCTGTTGCCGAAGTATTGTCGACAATCATTTTGGAAACGGCTTCTTTGGTCCAGTCATTCTTTGGTTTGAGCAAACCGTCGATTCTGGTAGCGCGGTCTTTGGGCAAATAATAACCCGGGTACAAATAGCCATCAATAGGTTCAGGCTGGTTATTGGCGCTGTACACATAATGCCACGTCGGATTGACTGCCTGAGGATTTTTGTCAAACGGAAGAAACTCTTTTTTGTCATCAACACCATTGGCGCCGTTGAGGATAAAATTGGTATTGACAGTCTTATCGACTTTATACAATTTCCCCGAAGTAATCCAGGCGATATTGCCTTTGGCATCGCCATACATGATGTTCAATCCCGGTGCGTGAATCAATTCGATGCTTTTGTGGAAACTCTCTAAACTCTTTGCGTGTGACAAAGCATAAACGGCATCGAGAATTTGGTTCTTTTGTTGGGTGAAAATCCACGACATCGCTACTGATTTATCGGTTTTTAATCCGTCGAGCAAACCTGTGATTATTGGTCCGTGCTGGCTGGTTTTGACATTCAGCTTGACATCGGCACTGTCTTTTACTTTTATAATTTTTTGTTTATAGGTGTAATTCTTAAAACCATCCGGAGTTTTGTATTGCTTGGCATCATTTGGGTTTTCCTCTTCCTGAAAGAAATCGACATCATCATTTTCAAACATTGTCAAACCATAAGCGTAATCGTGATTGTGTCCCAATAGCGGAAACGGCGTTCCAGCGATATAATAGCCATACATTTCATAATCGGGACAAACGATGTGTGCTTCGTACCAGGTTCCCGGTTGGGAATACATAATGTGTGGATCATTGGCCAAAATCACTTTGCCATTCTTGGTTTTTTCGGCACCAATTACCCAACTGTTACTCCCTATAAATGCCGGAACCGGAGAGGCTTCGAGCAAACCGGCTACCGATTTGGAGATTTCGTTGTACTCTTTGTATTTCCCTTTAAAGGATTGCAGTTGTTGGGTTCCCAATTCGCCCTGGATTCCGAAATCCTTTAAGTATGCCATTCCAAATCGGTCGCGGATATCGGTAAGCAACGGATCCGTTTTTTGTGCCATTGCGAAGCTGAAGGACATAAATCCGAAGATGTTGTAAACATCTTTTAAGGTGAATTTCTCCTGCTCAATCCCTAGCAATCCGATTTCAACCGGTGTTGTGCCTTCTGCGATGTATTGATTGATTCCGTCAAGATAAGCATTGGCCAGAATATAGGTTTGCGAATTTTTGTCTAATTGTGCTACAGCTTTTGCCGAATTCTCATCAATTCCGATTCCGGCAAAGAACTTATCGGTTTTTAAAACTTTACCTCCAAAGATTTCCGAAAGTCTTCCCGGCGCGATGCGTCGCATCAATTCCATTTGCCATAATCTGTCCTGCGCATGTACATAGCCCAAAGTCGTCATCGCATCTTTTTGGTTATCGGCATAAATATGCGGCACACCAAATTCATCAAAATATACTGTGGTTTCCTTATTGATATTACTTAGGGATAATTCACCTTCATAATTGGGTTTGCTCCATTGCAGATAGCTGACTCCAACAATGACAATTAAAACGATAATCAATAAAAGGGCGAGCAGGATTTTCTTAACTCGTTTCATAGAATAGGGATTGAATAACAAATATAAGGAATTGAAAAGCACAAAGTACGAGCGACGAAGTCAGAAGTTTAAAAGGAGAAAATTGTTTACATTTGAGGATTAGTCATAGTCATTGAAAACCAAAATGAAACTTCCACCATACGACAATTTCCCAATCATCTCCGACGACAAAATCACCTTGCGGCCAATCATGCCATCGGACATTAAAGATATTATCGAGATTTCATTTTATGATGGCATTCAGGCAGCCACTTTGAAACAGGCAACCGAAATGCAATCAAAAATCAACAAGGATTACACCGACGGCAACTCCATCCATTGGGGCATCGCAGAGAACACGACCAATGCTATTCTTGGCACTTGTGGTTATTATCGTGGATTTGACCAAGAATCAGGTGAACTGGGCTGTGTTTTATTACCACAATTCAGAGGGAAAGGTTTTATGACTGCTGCGATGAAATCAGCCATTGACTTTGGAATAAACACTATTGAACTAAAACGGATTTGGGCCTTAACAACCAAGCAAAATGAAAATGCGATAAAGCTTCTGGAGAAGCTTAACTTTGTTAAAATTGCAGATTGGCAGGATGACGAAATAGAATATGAATGGCAAACAAAATCAACAACTTTGAGAAATCTTGCTTTATCACTTCCGGAAACCAGCGAAGCACCTCATTTTGAGAAAACTTCGTTTCGGGTTGGCAAGAAAATTTTTGTAACTGTTGACGAAAAAAAGCAGGAAGCCTGTATCAAATTATCAGAAACGGATCAAGATGTTTTTTCGTTAGGTGATAAAACCATTGTTTATCCCGTGCCCAATAAATGGGGCAAACAAGGCTGGACGATTATCGATTTAACCCGTGTTCACTCCGATTTACTTAAAGATGCTGTATTGACTGCTTATCGCGAGGTCGCTCCGAAAAAATTATCCGATCTGGTAAAATAAAAAACCCTTCCGTTTTGCTGAAAGGGTTTTATAATCAAGGCTGTTATGTTTTACTGTCTTTGAAAATTGATTTTCTGGCCAACGTTAAGTCCATTATTTTTGGCCAAAACACCACACATATGGAATAACATTCTGGCGCCAACATTCCCATCCCAATCATCGGTCTCTCCCGGAGCCACTTCGACTAAATCAAATCCGATGATTTCTTTTCCGCTTTCAGCCAATTTGTTAAACAGATAAGTCGCTTGTTCAAAAGAAAATCCACCCGGAACCGGAGTTCCTGTATTGGGGCAATACCAAGGATACATGCCATCGATATCAAAACTGATGCATACTTTTTGAGGCAAACTTGCGATAATGGCATCACATTGTGCTGCCCAGGTTTTGCCTTCAAAGGTTTCTGCTTTCAAATCGGCATCTGTATTGATTAAGACTCTGCCTTTGGATTGTTTTACCACATCGACTTCCTGTTCACAGAAATCGCGGATTCCGACTTGTACCAATTTAGAAATCTGAGGAATTTGCAAAGCGTTGTACATAATTGAGGCATGTGAAAAAGTAAAGCCTTCATAGGCAATTCTCAAATCCATATGTGCATCCAGATGCAAAATCCCGAAGTTGTCATGGATGCTTGCCAACGCTTCGTAATAGCCTAATGGGGTAGAATGATCTCCACCCAATAACGCTACTTTTTTACCTTGTTTTATCCAATGCAATACTTTGTCTTTGACTTCGGTATGCAAATCACGGCAAACCTTATTGATTTTATCCAAATCCGATTGCAAAGCCGGATAATTTTCTACTGCTTCTCCGCTTTCCAGTAACTCGATTATCGGTTGGGCCAATTCTTTATATTGATCTGAATTTTTCTTCCAATGGGCTGGTGCATCCTCTAAATAAATTCCCAGTTTCCATAATTCGGGAAAATCCTGATGGTTCAAATCTACCTGAAATGAGGCATCAAGCACTGCTTCCGGTCCTTCAGAGGCTCCGGCTCCATAACTCACGGTCACTTCCCATGGCACTGGAATGATAATAATTTCACTCTGATCGGCTGAAAAAGGCAATCCAAAAACCGTGGCATCTGCTAAACCCGGTTGGCTTGGATCAAAATTGTCAATGATTTGTTGTTTGGTCATTTTATTTGAAAGTTTGTAAAGTGCAAAGGTACTAAGGTTCTGAGTTTTTTTTGATATACCGAAATAAAAAAACCACAATGATTGCTCATTGTGGTTTCAAGTATTTTAGAGTTATATTTTTTAGTTTTTGATAAACTTGCGGGATACTTTAGCCGTATTAAATGATACGGTGTAAACTCCTGAAGCCAATTTAGAAACATCTATGCTTTGCTCATTTGAAGTAATCGCTTTGTTCATAACCTCCTGTCCTAACATGTTGTAGATAGTTACACTTTCGTTAGTATCAAATTCTCCTTTTACTGTGATTTGATTTGAAGCAGGATTTGGATACATGATAAAGTTATTTCTAACATTATTCTCTACTCCTAAGTATGGTAAAACGGTCAGTGTAAATGTTCTTGTAATGGTTGAAGCACCGCTGGTAGCCACCATTGTAATGGTATGGTCGCCAGGTGCCAATACGGTTCCAACAACCGGCGTTTGAGTCAAACCTGCATCACAATTATTGGTGATTGGATTGGCTAGAGCCGCAAAACTTGTTAATGTGAAAGTATTTGTAGGGCCAGCCTGAACCGTTTGGTTGGCAATAGGATTCATTCTGAAAGTGATTGACGGCATTGTATAACCTGCTTCCTCAAATTTTTCCGTTATAACCATGATATCAGCACATGGGTAATTCATATTCATCGCCGCAGTTCTTACTGCAATGGCAGCATTTTGCTGATTGGTAGTACTTGTCGTTAAATCCAAACCATTAAGGAAAGCCTTGTCTGTTTTTTGTCTTCCGATAGCATCCCAAATTTTCATTAGCGCCGTACCCCAAATTTGACCATCTGTATGGATTTGACCTGTTAAACCTCCAGGATAAGTCGCCCCGTAGTCTGTAGTTCTTCCGGCCCAAAAAGCATTGTGACCGTCCCAGCTAAATACCCAATTGTATTGAGGTGTACTTGACAGCCATTGGTTTAAACTTCTGCTATAAGAAACCGCCCAATAATCTCCTGAACCTTCGCTCAATCCATTTACCTGAGAAAGACCTCCACCAGTAATCCAATCGTGGATTCCGTGTCCTAATTCGTGTAAAACCACGTCGGCATCTTCCGCATCATCAACGCCGCCTTCACCAAAATGCAACTGTCCATTTGAATAGTGTGAATTGTCTGCGCCACTTTCTGCGTGAGGGTCAAAATGCACTGCTCCGGCATTAGCTGCCTGATAAGGAACGCATGGAATGCCTAAAGTTTGATTGATATATCGCAAACTATTGTCAATATGGTAAAAAGCATTAACCGCTTCAAAACCATCTTCCGATCTGGTGAAATTAAAGGTTGAAGTTGCTTGCGTAAATAGTCCTTTGGAAGGCGCTCCTAATTCCTTAATTTCGGCATAAGCACTTTTTAATTTGTAAACTCCAGCAGTTAAATCAATTTCAGGTAAGGTAACCGTAACTCTTGCATTATTCATTTGAGTTGACGCAGCATCACTGGAATCAGAAAAACCAGTTGCTCCATATATTGCACCAGTAGGACCAAGCGGATCCGGAGTGAAAACCATTCCGCTTCCTGAAACATAAGCTAAAGGAGCCATCGCAACCGGTGGATTGCTTTTATTTTCTTTTTTTTCTTTTTTGTGTTTTCCATAGTAGTAAGCAATATCTTTTGTGCTTAGAACTGCACCAGTTTGGGCATCAACAATAGTTTCCCAGCTTCCGGTCTTTGAAAATGAATCTGTCAATACTCTGTAAACCAATTTGGTTCCTCCCAATTTAGTGTATACAAACAATTTGCTTTCCTGAAAAGTAATATCATTTGACACTTCTAATGCCTGATTGGAAATTGCAATGGCGTTTTCTTTTGAAATGGCAGGTGTTGTAATAATACTAGCTGCTTCAGTATTATAAGACGATGCAGTGCTGGACACTTCTCCATAAGGATCAAAATGCACCAATATCTCTGAATCAAAAACAGGCACGCCATTTTTCAATTGTTGAAATCGAAGTGTTTCTCCGGCTTCAGTTTTTCTGACAAATCTTAGAGAAAAAGTATCATCAGGGTTTATTTGCAGACTGCTTTCGTTCGCTTTTATCCATTGTCTGGCTTCTGCTTCTTTTACTGAAACTTGTGCATTGCTTATCCCCAGAAAGGCAAAAAAAGCAAATACTGCAAAGTGTAGTTTTGTTTTCATTCTTAATTTTTTTAGTTTGTGGTATAATTAATAATTAATTACAAATCAACGAATTGTTTTTTATAAAACCAATTATATTTAATCAAAATGCTACTCATCTACTACTCATCATTCCTTTATAACAGACGGAAATCAGCTGGTGAATAAATAAAATTTAACTGAAAAGGGTTGTCAAATGACAACCCTTTTTTATTTATTTAAAATTCCCTGCTTTAGAATTTGTCCGAATTCATACATATCTTCATACGAACAATAAAAAGGTGCGGGTGCCAATCGAATAACGTTTGGTTCACGCCAATCGGTAATCACGCCGTTCTTCATCAGATAATCGAACAAGCTTCGGCCTTGCCCGTGAAGAAAAACCGAAAGCTGACACGCTCTTTCTTCCTGATTCGCAGGAGTGATGATTTCAAACTCGGTTCCGTCTATTTCGTTGTCAATTTCGTGAAGGATAAATTCCAAATAGGCTGTTAACTGGTTGCGCTTTTTGATTAGTTTTTGCATCCCAACTTCAGCAAACATTTCGGCTGAAGCTAAATAAGGCGCTAAAGACAATATCGGCAAATTACTAACCTGCCAGCCATTGGCTCCCACAATCGGGTCATATTCCGGTTCCATTTTAAATCGGCGTTCTTTATTATGTCCCCACCAACCGCCGAAACGCGCTAAGGTTTTATCTGTATGATGTTTTTCATGAATAAAACAACCCGATGCATTTCCCGGTCCCGAATTCATGTATTTATAACTACACCAGGCAGCAAAATCGACATTCCAATCGTGCAATTGCAATTCAATGTTTCCAGCGGCATGGGCCAAATCAAAGCCAACAATCGCACCGGCTTTGTGACCGGCTTCTGTAATGGTTTTCATATCAAAAACCTGACCGGTATAATAATTTACGCCTCCGATTAAAACCAAAGCCAACTCATTGCCTACTTCTTCAATCTTGGCCAAAACATCTTCCAGACGGATGTTGTGTTCGCCTTCCCTTCTTTTGATTTCGACTATGGCATCTTCGGTTTTGTAACCTCTATAATTCACCTGACTTTGGAACATGTACTGGTCAGATGGAAACGCTTTTTCTTCGCAAATGATTTTGTAACGCGTTGCTGTTGGTTTGTAAAACGACACCATCAACAAGTGTAAATTCACCGTTAATGTATTCATCACCGTAATTTCGGATGGATTGGCCCCTACGATTCCGCTCAACGGAGCAGCGAATCTTTCGTGGTAATCCCACCAGGGTTTTTCGGAGTAAAAATGTCCTTCCACGGCTAAATTGCCCCAGTCGTTCATCACCTCATCTACATATTGCTTGGTGCGTTTGGGTTGTAAGCCCAAAGAATTTCCGGTGAAATAAATCACATTTTTACCATTGTGCTGCGGGAAAATAAACTCGTTTCTGTAGTGTTGTAATTCATCTTGCGAATCCAATTGTTGTGCAAATTCGCGGGTATTTTTAAAAGTCATGCTTAGTTATGTTTGAGGCGTAAAAGTATTGAAAAGTGGCAAAGTAGCAAAGTTTCAAAGTGGCAAAGTTTAACTTCGTTCAGTTCGCCCTTCAGGCTCGGGTCAAAGTTTTAATCCTAAAGATTTCATTTAGCCCTGATGGAAGCGATACCGAAGTAAAGCGGACAGCAGGAAAATGCTCCAAAAAAAATCCCAACATTACTGTCGGGATTTATATATCATTTGAAGTTCTGATTAAAGAATCAACATCGCGTCTCCGTAAGAATAGAAACGGTATTTTTCTTTAATCGCTTCTTCGTAAGCTTTTTTCATCAAATCGTGACCACAGAAAGCAGAAACCATCATCAACAGAGTTGATTTTGGCGTATGGAAATTGGTTACCATACAATCGGCGATACTGAAATCGTAAGGTGGAAAAATGAATTTATTCGTCCAGCCGGTATAAGGATTTAAGGTTCTTGCTGAAGAAACTGAACTTTCGATGGCTCTCATCGATGTGGTTCCGATACAACAGATTTTTTTCTTTTTCTCTTTTGCCTGATTCACGATGTCACAGGCTTCCTGAGTGATGATTAACTCTTCGGAATCCATTTTGTGTTTGGACAAATCTTCCACCTCAACCGGGTTGAAAGTTCCCAAACCAACATGTAAGGTCACCTCAGCAAAGTCGATCCCTTTGATTTCCAATCTTTTCAACAAATGTTTTGAGAAGTGCAAACCGGCAGTTGGCGCTGCGACAGCACCTTCTTCTTTGGCATAAATCGTTTGGTAACGCTCTGCATCTTCTTCGTTTACTTCACGGTTGATGTATTTTGGGATTGGCGTTTCTCCCAGTTCGGTTAATTTTTTTCTGAATTCAGAGTACGAACCGTCATAAAGAAAACGCAAGGTTCTTCCACGGGAAGTCGTGTTGTCAATTACCTCAGCGACTAACGAATCGTCTTCTCCGAAATATAATTTGTTTCCAATTCTGATTTTACGCGCCGGATCAACCAACACATCCCAAAGACGTTGTTCTGCATTAAGTTCTCTTAATAAGAAAACTTCGATACGCGCTCCGGTTTTTTCTTTGTTTCCATACATACGTGCCGGGAAAACCTTGGTATTGTTCAAAATCATTACATCGCCATCGTCGAAATAATCGATAATGTCTTTGAATAATTTGTGTTCAATGGTTTTGGTTTTTCTGTTAACGACCATCAATCTTGATTCGTCACGGTTTTCTACAGGAAATTCAGCTAGTAATTCGGTTGGTAAATTGAATTGAAAATGAGATAATTTCATCTAAATAGAGTTATAAGTTATAAGTTATGAGTTATGAGTTACCATAATTTTAACTGCGTGCAAATATACTATCGTGAGACAGGCGTTGTCAAGTGTTTTGGTGTTTATTTTTGTAAAAGGTTCTTAGGTACTGATTTAATTGGTCTATGAAATTTGGAAACCGATATTTTTCAAATCTTCCCAAAACGTCGGATACGATTTCGAAACCACTTCGGCATCCTCAATCATTATCGGAACTTTGAGTGCCAAAGGCGCAAAAGCCATCGCCATTCGGTGATCCTGATAGGTTTTGATGGTTATCTTTTCATTAATGGCCGATGATGGTTTCAAAGTCAGGCTGTCTTGAGTTACTGACACCGTTGCGCCCAATTTTGCCAGTTCCATTTCCAAAGCTTCCAGTCTATCAGTTTCTTTGATTTTCAGCGTATGCAAACCGGTCAAATGACAACCAATGCCTAGACCAAAACAAGTCACGGCTATGGTTTGTGCGATATCGGGAGAATTATTCAGATTGAAGGACGCTGAAGACAGAAGGCTGTTTTCTTTTTTACGCAAATGAATTACATTGTTTTCGTAAACAGTTTCCACTCCAAACGTTTTATAAATTTCTGCCAAAATGCTATCGCCCTGCAGGCTGTTTTGTTTGTAGCTCGATAAAGTGATTTCAGTTCCGATGTTGGACAATGCCACAATCGAATAATAATAGGAAGCTGATGACCAATCACTTTCAATTACGAATTTGGAATTACGAATTACGAAGTGGGGTTTTACCGAGATTTTATTTCCAACGAAAGACGTTTCAACTCCAATTTCGTTGAGCAAAGCCAAAGTCATTTTAATGTAAGGAACTGAAGTGATTTCACCTTCTAAGGTCAATTCAATTCCGTTTTCCAATTTGGGTGCAATAAGCAGCAAAGCCGAAATATATTGGCTGCTGACATTCGCCGGAAGGGAAACTTTGTTTTGTGTTAATTTTTTTCCTTTGATTCTAATCGGTGGAAAACCTTCGATGCCTTCGTAACTGATTTCAGCACCGAGTTGTTTTAAAGCTTCGACTAAAATCTGGATTGGCCGTTCTTTCATTCGGCTTGAACCGGTCAGAACCACTTCACGGTTTTCCTGAATGGCAAAATAAGCGGTCAGGAAACGCATGGCAGTTCCGGCATGGTGAATGTCTATTTCCCTCAATTGCGCTCGGGATGACAAATCTGTAGTCAACGCTTTCAACATTACTTCCGAATCATTAGAATTGGAAGTGTTTTCCAAAACCAGATTGGGATACAAAGCCTGGAGCAGCAATAATCTATTGGTTTCGGATTTACTTCCGGAAACCTTGATTGCACTTTGTTTGTTAACTGTTGATGATTTTAGAAGTAGATTCAAAACTATTTTAGTTTTTCGTTGTTGTGATGACGGTCGTGGTCGCGTTTGGTTTTCAAATCCATTTTTTTGTCAAAAGCGGCTTGGAGGTCGACACCGGTTTGGTTGGCCAAACATAAAACCACAAAAACCACATCGGCCAATTCTTCGCCTAAGTCTTTGTTTTTATCGCTTTCCTTTTCGGATTGTTCGCCATAACGGCGTGCAATGATTCGCGCTACTTCACCCACTTCTTCGGTAAGCTGCGCCATATTGGTCAATTCATTAAAATAACGAACACCATGATTTTTTATCCAATGGTCTACTTCTAGTTGGGCATTTTTGATATCCATTTTATACTTTCTTTAAAACTACTTTTTCGGTATGCTTGTTTACAATTTCTTTGTAGAGATTTTTCAACACTTCATAATACTCTGAACCGATCATCGCCTGATTGATATCAAAGATACACTGTAATTGTATTTTATTCTCATTCATGGAAATATTATATTTAAAACTGGCTAGGTTATCAGGCATCGCTACCGCTTTTGACTCGGGTAAAGTTTCAATGGCATACCCTTCCGGAATGGTGATGCTGATATTGAATTTATCTTGTTTCGGATATACAAAATCAATCGGGTATTCTCTTTTTTCTTGTTTGAACGGGTTTTCCTTTTTCGCAAAAAACAACATGGGCGAAAAATACATTTTGTTCCCGATAACCTCTACTTCGTTTGTCGTAACAAAAGAATATTCTTCAATAACCGGTTGTGAAAGGTCTTCACTGTTCTTAACTTCAAAATCGGACAACTCCAATCCCTCATGTCTTTTTTCGAGGCTGGCAACATAATCTTCTTTCGTAATTTTGTTATAGGCTTCGCGGTACAGAAAAGCATTGTAATCAATATATTTGTCCCTGACCTTACCTGTTACTTCACCTTCGGTATTAATACTGCCAATGATGTTGATAATTTCCTGAGAATTGTTCTTGGGCATGATATCAAATCCGGCCGTACTGCCATTACTCCGAATGATTCTACCAAACCAGTTCAAATCACGCAAAGGCAAAATATCGGGTAATGAATATTTGCTTGTAGCGTCTAACAAAATTACGTCATTTTCAATTTCAACACCACATATAACATAGTTGTGGCTGGTTAAGGAAGGATTTGGATTGAGAACCTGTGACCTGGTGGTAATCAAAATCGGATTGGCTTCCAACCCAATATGGCGAAGCATGGCTGTCAGCATCAAATTAATATCGGCCACGTTTCCGTTTTTACTTTTAAAAGCCTCTTTAACCCCTTTATCACAGAATATTCCATGACCTTCATTCCACTTTACATTGTTTTTGACAAAGGCAAGTACAGCATTAATCCTTTCTTCTCTAGTGTTTTTATCAGTTAAAGCCACTTCAAGTTCCTTTTCGAAGTAGTCTTTTTTTAATAGTTCAGCGCCAAACCCATCCGATTCATAAATTTTTTTGGCAATCGTTTCCCAATCTGTAGTAATTCTTTCAGGATAACCCTTTGAGGTCATTACCGCAGCTAATTCATACCTGACTTTGAAACGGTAATTATTAATATTGTTCACAAAGCCCTCGTCTTTCAGCGCCGGTGCATCGACCAACTCATAAACATCCTTGTTTTTTAAATATCTGACATTGTAAGTATCGTTTACCCTTTCCTTTTTCACGACCGGATCCAGATTACGGCCACTCATACTTTTGTTGTAAGACAACCGGGTAGGGTATTCAACAGTCAACTTAATATTACGGATTGGAATAGCTTCCTGGAAATAAAAATTAACCAAATTGAATGCACTTCTGGTGTAATCCAAAATCCTGTACTCAATTATGGAACCTTCTTTGACATCGGGAAGTGTAATTTTCTTGATGGAAACTTCTTTGTTGACTTCTTCCTTGAACTCACCTTCTCTACCCAATTTGCTTTTTTTCACTTCCCCGTTCACCAAATTATAGATGGCCACATCCTTAAAATCGGGCTCTTTTGACAATTTGTAAAAGACTTCACTGATATTGGCATAGCGGTACCCTTCTTTTTTATAAATCTTCAGTTTTACGCGTGTCTCGCTAACAAAACTTCCATCGCTTTCATAGGTAATAAATTCATCTTTAAAAAGGTAAGCCGCCACAGCCGAAGTGTCTATAGGGCAGTTTTTTTCTTTTAACTCTTCGATGGTAACTTTCCCCAATTGATAGTTTTGGGCGTAATTTTGGGTGATAAAAAGCAATGGCAGGAACAACAATAGATGGCGCATGTGATTAACCTTTTTTAAGTACAATTTTTTCTGTGTGTTTGTTGACAATTTCTTTGTAGAAGCTTTTCAGGGCTTCATAGTATTCCGAACTGATTATCGCTTCATTGATATCGAGCGCGCTCACGATTTGAATCTGGGTTCCGTTATTTGATAAATTGTATTTAAAACTTCCCATTTCTTCGGGCATCCCGACAGCTTTCGGTTGCGGCATGGTTTCAATCACATAGCCTTCGGGTAATGTCAGGCTGATATTGAACTTGTCCTGGTTCGGGTAAACAAAATCAACAGGATACTCACGGGTTTCCTGTTTGAACGGATTTTCGGTAAGGGCAAAAAACATCAAAGGGGAAACATACATTTTGTCTCCGATAATTTCTACTGCATTGGTAGAGGTAAAACTGTAATTTTCCACTATCGGTTTTGACAGGTCATCCGCATTTTGCACATCATATTCCCCAATTTCCAATCCCTGGTGTTTCTTCTCCAATTTTTCGATATAGCTTTCTTTGGCAATACCATGGTTTTTTTCCCTGAAAACAAAGGCATTGTAGTCAAAATGTTGGTCTTTGATTTTGCCGGAAACAGAACCATCTTTATTAATAGCCCCCATAATATTGACCACCTCTTTGGAATTGGAAGTTGGCATAAGATTAATTTCTGCGGAACTGCCATTCTTTCTGATAATCCTTCCAAACCAATTCAAATCGCGGATTGGCAAAATATTGGGCAGGGAGAATTTGTTGGTTGCATCAAACAGAACCACTTGGTTGTTGAGTTCTACTCCCGAAATGACATAGTCAAAAGCCGTTCTCGACGGAAAAAGCGACACTCCGTTTGAACGGGTACTGATTAAAATCGGGTTGGCTTCAATTCCCGCATACCTTAACATTGAGGTAAGCATCAGGTTGATTTCCGCTACGTTCCCTTTCCTATCCTGATAGGCCTTGCGAACACCCTCATTGCAACCGAATCCATAACTTTCATCCCAATTCATTTTGGACTTTACAAAATTAAAGACTAACCCAATCTTTTCTTCCTGAGCAGTAACTCCGTTTAATAAAGCATCCAAGTCTTTTTCAAAATATCCGGTTTTATTCAACTCTGCTCCGAAATCGTCATCATCATAAATGGTTTTTACGACGGTTTCCCAATCGGTGGTAAAGTTTTTAAACGTTTCCCCGGGAATTTGTATTGAAGAAAGTTCATATTTTACACTGGATGTATAATTTTTAATATTATTTACATACGACTCATCTTTTAAAGCGGGCACATCCTGAAGGATAAAAGTAGTTTTGGTTTCGTTATAAGAAAATTGATCCGTTGAGAAATCGGTTCTGGTACCAAATCTGTTGGAAACCCTGTCTTTAGAAGTGTAAGAAATTGATTTGCTGCCTTTATCCGTAAGGACTTGTGGTGCTATATAACCTCGAGACATCATGTTGTAAATAAAATACTCAGGGATAGCTGTCTTAAATTCAGAATACACCACAGGTATGGTACTTTGAAAATACCATTCATCAATTGAATTTGACCGCTCTGATTCCAACTCAGCTTCATATTCAATAATGGAGCCTTCTTTTACATTGGGCAAAGTGATTTTTTTTACGGACCAATAATCATTTACTTTTTCTTCAAATTCTCCATCGCTTTTGAGTTTTGTCTTTTCGATTTTATCATTAACCAAATTATAGGTTATGGCATTAGAAAAATTAAGTTTATCTTTTCCGTTACTGCCGGTATAATACCCTAAGCTTTGATTTGCCCATTCATAACCTTCCTTTTTGTAAATCTTTATTTTAATCTTGTAGGTTTTTACAATTGAGAAACCATTGTTTGTGGAAAATTCAAATCTTACATTCCCGCATTTAATTAAATAGGCCGCTACTGCCGAGGAATCTGTCGGGCATACTTTTTCGGTCAGTTCCTCAATGGTTACTTTCCCTAATTCTTTCTTTTGAGCAAAGGCCAATCCGTTGATCAGCAATATCGATATCAAGATTATTTTTTTCATGTTTTCAGGCTTTGGTTATGACAATTTTTGAATTATCGCTTTTGGCGACCGCTTCTCTGAACTTTCTGTAGGTTTCATATTTGGTTTTATCATAAAGTCCTTTTTTGATGATCAGCTTTCTTTTGCAAAGCAGTTTATCAGGACTCACCGTTAAAAATTCGATCTTATAATTCCCAAATTCATTTTCGAGCGTTACACTATTTGGTTTTGCTTCTACCACATATCCTTGTGGCAAGGTGATTTCAGTTTCCGACTCATCGGTATAACCTCTCAGCATTTCAAAGGCAAACTCTCTTGTACGGTGTTTTTTGGGTATATAAGAATTTTGATCAAAGGCATTTAGGGCAAACAATAGCTTACCATCTGAATTTTGGGCATAACCTTCGGCTTCCATCTCTAAATCTTCTACAAATTCAACACTTTTAGGATTGTTATTCAGGTTGATTTTTTTGATGGTCAAATTGTTGATATTGCTGAACTCCTCTTTGTAATCTTTAATTTGGTCATCATGGCTTTTGCGCTCTCTGACAAAATAATTGTCATACTGTATCCCTTTGGAAACCATCTTTACCTTACCGGTAAAATCACCTTCCGCAGAGATTTGATAATTCCCTTTAATGGTTCTCAGGTTCTCTGCTTCGGTAAAGGTCTTGGTTTTAACAATTTCGCCCCCTTCGGGTTTGATAAGCAATACATTTCGGTCATCGGTAAAATCGCCCTGAAAACCAAACGGATGTATTTGACTGGTACATTCCAGCCAAACCATTCCTTTATCGGTTGTTGGTAAGGTCAAAATCACATGGTTCCCCTGTATCGAAGCAAAATCGTTTTGCAGATCTCTGGTATCATCGGCACCGGCATACACCACCGTATAGTAAGAAGTAACGCCTACCGATTTCAACAAAGACCGGGTGTAATTGGTGAGTGCCTTACAATCGCCGTATCCCAATTTGTCGACATCTTTGGCCAGCATGGGTTTCCAGCCGCCAATGCCTACCTGCACGCTGACATAGCGTGTTTTATCCTGAACATATTTATAGACAATCCTCGCTATTTCAAACTGGTTTTTTTCGTTCCCGATAAGTTCCTGAAGCTTAAGTTTTGTAGCTTCCGGGATTTCTTCGGTGTCTGCCAACAGCGATTCATAATACCATTTGCCAAATTCACCCCAATTGGCTGCCTTGCCTTCCATTCCTTCCAATGAAAAATTTTCAAGGGAAAAATAAACTTCCGGGAAAATCTCATCAAAATCTGGACTCAGTTCTTCCCGTTTTTTGGCCGTTAGGTTTTTAACCGTATAGCTTACCGAAGTTGGTGTTTCCTGCTTTTGAATGGCATATTTTGAATTAAAATTCACTTCCTTTTTCTTCAGATGCAATTCGGGTTTGAAAGTAATGGTTATAGAGGCGTTTTCTGTACTCAACAAATAACCTCCCACAGGATTCCATTGCGGAATAAAAGCAGTATTTGAAGTTTCACTTTCACTTTCAAAGACCACAGTAAAAGGGTAACTTACCGGAGTATAATCAAGGTACAATGCCCGGTTGTCATTAAAAATCGAAACCCCGTCGGCTACACTAGTATCTTTAAAATCTTTCCTGCGGTAGGTTTTTACTTCTTTGCCAAAGGAGTCATAAACGGTTGCCTCAATTTTATTTACCCTGGTGTTTTTATCGTAATGCTCCGCCAAATCCAAATTCCGCAACCCCAATTCATTTAAGATGGTGGTTACTTTGGTCGTTTTGAAAGTCATTGATTTTTGCGAAGCAATATTAATGCTCAGATGGTTCGAACGAATGACCGCGTTGGCATTCTGTTTTAAACTATCAGGAAGGGAAAGCACCGAATACTCTAACTTTTGTGCAGAAACGAATACGGGAAAAAACAGTAAAAGGAAAGGGATTTTTTTAAATTTCATCGACACCTAATTTTCCCAAATATAGAAAAATTATGTTTTTATTAATAATCTTATTCTTTATTCTTGGTATCGATGATTAAAGTTACCGGTCCGTCATTGAGCAGGCTGACTTTCATGTCGGCGCCAAACTGTCCGGTTTGTACTTTTTTACCCAATTCGGTTTCCATTTGGGCAATGAATTTTTCATACAACGGAATGGCAATTTCCGGTTTGGATGCTTTGATATAGGATGGTCGATTGCCTTTTTTGGTCAGCGCATGCAATGTAAATTGGCTCACGATTATCATCTCGCCATTGGTTTCCTTTACGGATAAATTCATTACTCCGTTATCATCCGCAAAAATTCTGAGATTGGCAATTTTAGTCGCTAGCCAATCGATATCTTCCTTGGCGTCTGAGTCTTCAAAACCAACCAAAACCAATAAGCCGTTTTGGATATCGGCTACGATTTGACCTTCGATGGTCACAGAAGCTTGAGAAACTCTTTGAATAACCGCTTTCATGACTACGATTTTCTGGTTTCGTCACTGGCAATTCGGTCGTCATTGTAAATATCCGAACGGTAATGTTCGTCATCGCCTTCGAGTATTTTGAGGTAACTGTTATAACGTGACCAGGCAATCTTATTGTCTTCCAAAGCCTGTTTTACGGCACAATGTGGTTCTTCCTTGTGCAGACAGTTGTTGAATTTGCATTGGTCTTTCAGTTTAAAGAATTCAGGGAAATAATCGCTGATTTCCTGCGGTTCCATATCCACAATCCCAAAACCTTTGATTCCCGGTGTGTCAATGATTTTGGCGTCAAAAGACAAATCATACATTTCGGCAAAAGTAGTGGTATGCTGTCCTTGTTTGCTTTGTTCGGATATGTGTTTGGTTTTCAAATTCAGAGTCGGTTCCAAAGCATTGACCAAGGTGGACTTTCCCACACCGGAATGTCCCGAAAACATACTCACTTTCCCAATCATCATGGCTTTCAGTTCTTCAATTCCTTTTTTCTCCACCGCCGAAACACGCAAACATTGGTATCCAATTTCGGAATAGATGTATTGCAGGTACAATTGCTCATCGCGCATGGCTTCGTCAAAAGTGTCTATTTTATTGAATACCAAAACGGCTTCAATGCCGTAAGCTTCGGCAGTAACCAAAAACCTATCGATAAAACTGGTTGTTGTTGGCGGATTATTGATGGTAATCAAAAGAAAAACGATGTCGATATTGGAAGCGATAATATGCGTTTGTTTGGACAGATTCACCGATTTCCTGACGATATAATTCTTTCGGTCATGGATATTGTGAATCGTTCCCGTGATATCATCGGAAGTATCATCCAATTCAAAATCGACCACATCGCCAACCGCAATCGGATTGGTGCTTTTGATGTCTTTCATACGGAACTTTCCTTTGATACGGCATTCATAAACCGCATTGTCTTCGGCTTTCACTGTGTACCAACTTCCGGTAGATTTATAAACGAGTCCGGTCAATTTTTCTTGTTTTAGATTATCCTCTGCAAAAATACATTAATTTATCTGTTTATGACTTTTTCCTGATGGCTAATACTTTCCTGGTGAATGGCTTTGAAAATCCTTAGGATAAACTCTTCGCTCAGTCCTTTTTCTTCTCCGTCTAAAATCATTTTACCCAGGATTTCGTTCCAACGCTTATTCTGTAAAACCGCTACGTTCTTCTCTTTTTTCAAAGCTCCGATTTTATCCGCTACTTGCATTCTTTTGCCTAAAATCTCAAGCAATTTTCCATCGTATTCATCAATATCCACACGGAATCTTGCCAGACGATTGTTGTAATCATCGGCATCATCGGTTTCTTTACGGATTCTCAAATCCTTGAAGATTTGTTTCAAAACCGTTGGTGTTACCTGTTGTGCCGCATCACTCCAAGCATTGTCAGGATCAATATGGGTTTCTATAATCAATCCGTCATAATTCAAATCCAAAGCCTGTTGAGACACTTCCTGAATCATGTCCCGTCTTCCGGTAATATGCGACGGATCACAAATCAAAGCCAAATCAGGAAAACGGCTTTGCAATTCGATGGCCAATTGCCATTCAGGTATGTTTCTGTATTTGGTTTTATCATAGGTTGAAAATCCTCTGTGGATGACGCCCAATCTTTTGATACCGGCATTGTACAATCTTTCTACACCGCCAATCCACAAAGCCAAATCGGGGTTCACCGGATTTTTGACCAAAACAATTTTATCTGTTCCTTGCAAGGCATCGGCAATTTCCTGAACTGCAAACGGATTTACCGTTGTTCGCGCGCCAATCCACAACACATCAATATCGTGTTCCAAAGCCAACTTCACATGCGCCGAATTCGCAACTTCGGTTGCCATTAACAAACCCGTTTCAGCTTTCGCTTTTTGCATCCATTTTAATCCGATGGCACCAACGCCTTCAAATCCGCCCGGGCGTGTTCTGGGTTTCCAGATTCCCGCACGAAAAATTGACACATCAGAATCCTTTAATTCGTGTGCAATTTTCAATACCTGATCTTCGGTTTCGGCGCTGCATGGTCCGGCGATTACCAGTGGATGACTCAAATTCAGATCATCTAACCATTTTCTGTTTTCGGCTGTTATGTTCATAGCTTTTTATCTTTTGTAAAATTAATTTCTTTTGTTTAAAATCGGGCAATTGCTTCCTGTATTTTTTCTTCGGTTACACAAAGTGAAAAACGGATATAACCTTCACCATTGCTGCCAAAAATGATTCCGGGCGTTATAAAAATATGCTTCTCGATTAAAACCCTGTCAATGAATGCTTCCGCCGAAATACCTTCAGGTAATTTGGCCCAAACAAACAAACCCACACTTTTTTTATCGAAAGTACAGTTCAGTTTTTCGGCCAATTGAAAAAGCAGATTGCGTCTAGCTGTATAGACTTCATTTTGTCTGTTAAACCAATCCTTCCCTAATTTCAAGGCTTCAATCGCGCCTTTCTGAATGCCGTAAAACATACCGCTGTCCATATTGCTTTTGACTTTCAACACCGCGTCAATCAGTTTCGGATTTCCCATGACCATTCCCACGCGCCAACCAGCCATGTTGTAGGTTTTGGATAAAGAATTCAATTCTAAAGTGACCTCTTTCGCTCCATCAATTTGTAAAATCGAAATCGGATGGTCATTCAACACAAAACTGTACGGATTGTCATTGACAATCAATATGTGGTGCTTTTTGCCAAAAGCAATCAGCTTTTCAAACAACGCTTTGGTTCCATTGGCACCGGTCGGCATATGCGGATAGGAAACCCACATCAGTTTGACTTTAGACAAATCCATTTGTTCCAATTGTTCAAAATCGGGCTGCCAATCGTTAGCTGCTGTTAAATCGTAATTCACTGCTTTCGCCTGCACCAATTCGGTGACCGAAGCATAAGTCGGATAACCCGGATTGGGAATCAACACTTCATCGCCTTCGTTTAAAAATGCCAGTGAAATGTGCATGATGCCTTCTTTGGAACCCATTAACGGCAAAATCTCGGTATTGAAATCCAAAGCCACGCCAAACTGATTCGCGTAAAAATCGGCCATGCCTTTTCGCAATTCGGGTAAGCCTTGATAGCTTTGGTATTCGTGGGCTTTGTCATCAAACATAGATTTACTCATCGCTTGAATTACGGTTTTATCGGGTGCCAAATCGGGACTGCCGATGCCCATATTGATTACCGGTTTTCCATCGGCTATGAGTTGGCGTACTTCACGCAATTTTCTCGAAAAGTAGTATTCCTGAACGCTGTTTAATCGGTTGGCTGTTGTTATCATAATCTTCCGTTTTTGTATTCGCCCAAGACTTTGAAATGGGTGGTCATCAGGGCTAAAATATTTTTGGCTTTTTCATAGTGTTTGTACTTTTCAAAAATCACATCGACAAAAAAAGAATACTGAAAAGGTGTTTCAATAATCGGCATCGACTGGATTTTGGTCAGGTTGAGTTTGCAGTTGTTCATCACGTTTAACACGGTTGCCAAACTTCCGGCGGTATCATCCAACTCAAACTTTATGGAAGCCTTATTAATCTCATCTTTGGGCCATTCTTTATTGGTCGTTTTGACAATCACAAATCGGGTTTTGTTACTCTGAATGGTGTGAATCCCGGCCGCGAGAATTTCCAAATCGTATAATTTAGCCGCAATCGGAGCCGCAACAGCACCAATCCCGATGAGTTTTTGTTCCTGAATCCTACGTGCAGTTTCAGCGGTATCGCCACTTTCGACCAATTTGATATGTGGATATTGGCTAAAGAAAACGGCGCACTGCAACAACGCAATCGGATGCGAATGGACTTCTTTGATGTCTTCAATTTTTTGGCCTTTCAAGACCATTAAATTCATGTGAATATCAAGGTAATGTTCACCAATAATATGGAGATTGTTTCTATCGATTAAGGCATAATTTGGAATAATCGAACCGGCGATAGAATTCTCCAACGCCATCACGCCTTTGTGTGCCTGATTGTTCACCAAACTTTTCACCAAATCATCAAATGACATACATTCGTCCAATGCATGTTCCTGCTGGAAATATTCCTGCGCCACTTGGTGGTGAAACGAACCTTTGATGCCTTGTATTGCTATTTTTGTTTCCATTTACTTCGTACAATTCGACCTAACGGTCTCGGGTTAATCAAAAAAAAAATCCCAACTTTCGTTGGGATTTATATTATAGTTGTTTTGAAATTTACTTTTTCACATAACACAATACTAGTCCCTTTTTCTGTCCGAAGAAGAAATAAAAGAAATAGTTATAAAATGTGTTAAATTGTCTCATTGCTTTTTTTATGTTTTGCTAATGTAGAAAAATAAAACGTCCGTTTTACAAGACTTCGCAAAAAAAGTTACGGAAACGTTTTCGCTGCATCATAAAAGCAGTAATTTTTCGTTATACTTTTATTAATTATTACATTTGCTCCAAATAGTACATTTATGTCGATAGAAGTTCAAAATATTTCCAAAAGTTACGGTGCCCAAAAAGCACTGGACAATGTTTCGTTCTCCATTAAAAAAGGAGAAATCGTCGGTTTCCTTGGTCCGAATGGCGCCGGAAAATCTACTTTGATGAAAATTTTGACGACCTATATCAATGCCGATGAAGGCAAAGCTGCCGTGAATGGCAATGATGTTAACGAAGCTCAAATCCTGGTCCAAAAATCGGTGGGTTATTTGCCTGAGCACAATCCGTTGTATCTGGATTTATACATTCGTGAATATTTGGCTTTTAATGCCGATGTATATAAAGTAGCCAAATCACGTATTGAAGAAGTGATTGAACTGACCGGTTTGACTCCCGAAAGCCACAAGAAAATTGGCCAATTGTCTAAAGGTTTCCGTCAGCGTGTTGGCTTGGCCACAGCCTTACTCCACAATCCTGACGTGTTGATTTTGGACGAACCAACCACAGGATTGGATCCGAACCAATTGGTCGAAATCAGGAATGTGATTAAGAATGTCGGGAAAGACAAAACGGTTTTTCTTTCGACACATATTATGCAGGAAGTAGAAGCCATTTGCGACCGCGTGATCATCATTGACCACGGCAAAATTGTAACCGATAAAAAACTGGACAAACTGGTTTCGGAAGAAAAGGAACAAATCATCGAAGTCGAATTTGACAAAGCGATTGACGATAGCATTTTGGCCAAACTACCCAATATCAAAACCTACAAAAACAGCGGTGATAACCTTTGGTTACTGACCTTCAGCACTGACGAAGACATGCGCCCGAAAGTATTCGACTTTGCCCACGATAACAGTTTGAAAACACTTCAAATCAGTTTGAAAAGCAAAAACCTGGAACAGATTTTCAGAGAGAAAACAAAAAAGAAATAAAACAAAAAATCCCGAATTACTTCGGGATTTTTTTATGGATAGATTACTCTTCCCTGATACAATTCATCAACATCCACAACCGGTGGTACATTTTTAAGAATGATGTTTCCGGTGCTGTTCATAACACCTATAATACTTTGAATAGGTTTCACAATCATATCATTGGAACCGCGATGGTATACTTTTACATTCTGCGCTGTTAAATTCTCGGCTTCAATTCTTCCATCTCCAAAATAGAAATTAAACTCTGCAGTATTGGTTTGTCCTGTAAGATAGAAACGGGACACATTATTGTTGGCAATATTCAAATAATCATTGTTTACATTGATGATAAAATCACCGGTTCCGGCGCCACTTTCCCCGTCACCATCTTTATCCATTGAAATAAAACTAATATACGGAAAGGTCAGCGCACCATTAGAACTAATATCCCTATCGGTTTTAGAATAAACTTCCTCTAAGGTTGGCGTGGTAACCAATATCTTTACCCGGCCATAAGAACGAACCCAATTGCAACTCGTTTCGTTTTCAAATATCAATTGGTCTCCGTTTTGCCTTACTTGCACATTATCGATAAAATTTTCACCGGCTACAATTTCCACTTTGGTTTCCGGACCGTCGGTAATAACCACTTCAATCCCGCGATATACTTTTATTTTTTTAAAGGGCGCAACGGGAACTTGCTTTGTAATAATCTCACCAGTACTTTCAATGCAATCACTTGGTTTTTCACATGAAATGAAAACCAAAACCAAAGCGATAAAGAATATTGACTTTTTCATTTTCTTGTTTTTATAATCTGTAACCAATGCCAAACTCGAGCGCTTCTGCCAAAAACATATGCGTTTTGATGGTAAATCCGCCAAATATTTTATTGGTGAAATAATATTTTATCCCAACCCTGTCATACACAGGAATGTCTTTTTTAAACGGTTGGTAAACATAATAACCTATTTGCGCTTCAAGCGAAATTCGGTTAATCATCAATTCATGCCCAACAAAAATCCCAACTCTTCTGTAATCTGTATTGGCATCCAAATGATCTTCCGGATAAGCCACCGAGTAATATTTGATATATTCCTCAATCGATTTGGTCAAAAACAATTCGGCGCCCAACTGCATAGCGGTTTTTCGATTCAAACGCTTATCGGCATAAACCCCAATATGGTAAAATGGATATTGCCCGCTGTTGATGATCGGATTTTCATTGATTCCCGAACGCAACACAAAGTTGAAATGAATGGGCTGCTTGAATGATTTCTTAACCGTAGTCGTATCAGGCTGGCGTTTAAAATCTTCTGAAAAATTATAATTCAGACCAAGGTTCAGCAAATAGGTATTGATGCCGCTATTAGGCGATTTCATCCTACCGTTGGAATAATGAGTAAATAAAATTCCGGCTTGGAAACCAACATTTTTGAATAAATTCTGATTGTCATAAGCCAAACCAATATTGGTATTGCCCATCAATTTACTACCGAAAGCTTTATTGGTACTGTTGTCAACCTTGTCATAAGGATTGGTCGTATAAGCAATTCCCTGTGATAATTTTAACTGCAAATGTCTCTTCCAAAAATAGAAATTATACAACGCACCCACTGAATAATTTTGTCCCAAAGGCTGACTGTTAAAATCCTGGTATAAAAAATAACCACCATAATCAGGGTAATTATAAGCTTGATGCCATTCTTTGGAACCATCGGTTTTTTTGACAACACTCAACATAAAGCCTTGTGGATGACCGTTAACCAAATGATACATGTCTTCGGTATGCGGTAACGCATTTCCTCTCAAAATCGACGCTTCCACTGTAAAAGGATTGGTGTTTTGACCAAAAAGCGACACGGTAAACAGTAAAAAAAGCAGGTAAGTTTTCTTCATCCTAAAATTTAAAACGCACAAATATAATGGATTTGATATTAAGAGGAGAATGTCCGGTGGACATTCGGCAAATTAAACAACTTGTTGTTTAATTACTAGGAGCGAAAAGTTCGGGCATTTTTGTTGGCTAGATTCCTGCTGTCCGCTTTACTTCGGTGTCGCTCCCATCAGGGCTAATCAGTATTTGTCTTTTGCAAAAAAACTTTATATTTGAAAAAACTATCTCGTGGAAAACCTGAATAAAAATCTAACAATTACGGTTGGTATCGAACTTATTGCTGCATTTCTAATCAATTTTCCGCTCTGGACACTATTAGCAACTGTCATTAATATCATTGCGATTGTATTTTTAATAAAATACAAACCAAAAAATTATAAGTTTTCAATAGCAGGCTTAGCTTTCCTTTTTATAGTTCCTATTTGTATTGTGTTATATCTTCGGAGTCTGATACAATCCTAAAAAACGTTTTTCGCAATCGCTTTGATGTTCTCGGCTTTCCCCATAGAATAATAGTGCAACACCGGAATTCCGGCGGCTACCAATTCCTTACTTTGCTCGGTACACCATTCAATCCCGATCTCTTTTACGGCATCGTTGTCTTTGGCTTTAACCACCGCCATGATTAAATCATCGGGCAATTCCAAACTGAATCGGTGCGGAATCAAGTTCAATTGTTTCTTGGTCGCAATTGGTTTTAATCCCGGGATAATCGGAACGGTAATTCCTGCTGCGCGGCATTTGTCTACAAAATCAAAGAATTTTTTATTGTCAAAAAACATTTGCGTAATGATATATTCCGCTCCGTTTTTAATTTTTTGCTTTAAGAAATGAATATCGCTGTCCAAACTTGGTGCTTCCATGTGTTTCTCCGGATAACCGGCCACACCGATACAGAAATTGGTTTGCGCTGAATTCTTTAAATCTTCATCCAGATAAATGCCTTTGTTCAGGTTGCTAATTTGCGTTACCAGCTCGGTCGCATAGGTATTTCCGTCTTTCTCAGGATGAAAATAGGTTTCAGTTTTCAATGCGTCACCGCGAAGTGCGACAACATTATCAATGCCTAAAAAGTCCAAATCAATCAAGAGATTTTCAGTGTCTTCTTTGGTAAAACCACCACACAAAATATGCGGAATGGCATCCACATTGTATTTGTTCTGAATACCGGCACAAATTCCAACCGTTCCCGGACGTTTTTTTACGACTTTCTTTTGCAGCAAACCGCTTGGCAATTCTTTGTATTCATATTCCTCACGATGGTAGGTTACATCAATAAACGGTGGATTGAATTCCATCAACGGATCAATGCTGTCAAAAATAGATTGGATGTTTTGTCCTTTTAACGGCGGTAAAATCTCGAAGGAAAACAAAGGTTTTCCACTGGCGTTTTCTATATGCTGGGTTACTTTCATCTTAATCTGCTATGTTTGGATTGAGCCATTTGGTGGCTGTCTCTGTACTAATTCCTCTTCTTTTGGCGTAATCGATTACCTGATCTTCTTTTATTTTCCCGAGTCCGAAATACTTGCTTTCCGGATTCGCAAAATAATATCCTGAAACCGAAGATGCCGGCCACATTGCCATACTTTCCGTAAGCCTTACGCCTATTTCCTGTTCGACATTTAAAAGTTTCCAAATGGTTGGTTTTTCCAAATGATCAGGACATGCTGGATAGCCCGGTGCCGGACGAATGCCTTTGTATTCTTCGTCTATCAAATCCTGGTTCGTCAGGCTTTCATCCGAAGCATAACCCCAGAATTCCTTACGAACCTGTAAGTGTAAATATTCAGCAAAAGCTTCGGCCAATCGGTCACCTAAAGCCTTTACTAAAATCGAATTGTAATCATCTAATTGCTTTTCAAATTCGGCTGCTTTTTCATCAACACCAAAACCGGTAGTCACACAAAAACAGCCAATATAATCCTGTTTTCCGCTGTCTTTTGGCGCTACGAAATCGGCTAACGCGATGTTTGGCGCACCGGCAGTTTTTTGGGATTGTTGGCGAAGCGTTAAAAATTTGTGATTCGTTCCTTGAACTTCAATATCGTCATCATTGACCGTATTCGCAGGAAAAATTCCAAGAATACCTTTGGCGGTCAGCCATTTTTCGGAAACGATTTGGTGTAACATTTTCTGTGCATCGGCAAATAACGAAGTCGCTTGTTCGCCGACAACGGCATCAGTCAAAATCGCCGGGTATTTCCCGAACAATTCCCACGAACTGAAAAATGGTGTCCAGTCGATAAAATCAACCAAGTCAGACAATTCAACTTCAACGGTTTTGGTTCCGATAAAATTCGGTTTCACTGGTGTGAAATTATCCCAATCGAGTTGCAGTTTGTTCTTTCTGGCGTTTTCAATTGAATGATAATTTTTATCTCGGCTTCTATTTAAATAGCCTTCACGGAGTTTGTCATATTCGGCACGAACGGTTTTGGCGTAATCGACTTTGGTTTCTGCCTGCAATAAATTACTCGCCACGGTTACCGCACGCGACGCATCGTTTACGTGAACGACAGTTTCTTTGTATTCCGGAGCAATTTTCACGGCGGTATGCGCTCTCGAAGTCGTTGCACCACCGATCATTACCGGGATTTTGATATTGAGTTTGTCCATTTCTTTGGCCAAATACACCATTTCGTCTAATGACGGCGTAATCAATCCGCTCAAACCAATGATGTCAACGTTCTCGCGAACCGCAGCTTCAATGATTTTTTCCGGTGGTACCATTACGCCCAAATCGATAATTTCAAAGTTGTTACAACCCAAAACTACTGCTACTATATTTTTACCAATGTCGTGTACATCACCTTTTACCGTTGCCATCAACACCTTACCGGCTGAGGAAGATTTTCCATCTTTGGAAGCTTCTATATAAGGTAATAAATACGCCACGGCTTTTTTCATCACACGCGCCGATTTTACCACTTGTGGCAAAAACATTTTTCCGCTTCCGAATAAATCGCCCACGACATTCATTCCGGCCATCAAATTAACCTCAATCACTTCGATTGGTTTGGAGGCCAATTGGCGTGCCTCTTCGACATCTATTTCGATAAATTCATCAATCCCTTTGACTAACGAATGGGTTAATCTATCTTGAACCGAACCATTTCTCCATTCCTGGATTGCTTTTTCATTGGCTTTAAAATCGCCTTTAAAACTTTCGGCCAAATCCAATAATCTTTCGGTGGCGTCTTCTCTTCTGTTTAATAAAACATCTTCTACATGCTCTAATAAAATTGTGTCGATTTCATCATAAATCTCGAGCATTTCCGGATTTACAATTCCCATCGTCATACCGTTTTTGATGGCATGGTACAAGAACGCCGAATGCATGGCTTCACGCACTTTATCATTCCCACGGAACGAAAACGAAACGTTACTCACACCACCGGAAACACCGGCATAAGGCAAGTTTTCACGAATCCATTTGGTGGCTCGGAAAAAATCCAAAGCGTTTAATTTGTGTTCTTCCATTCCGGTGGCTACCGGGAAAATATTCGGGTCGAAGATGATGTCTTCTGCCGGGAAATGGACTTCATCGACTAAAATATCATACGAACGTTTACAGATTTCGATACGTCTTTCGTAGTTATCGGCCTGACCATCTTCGTCGAAAGCCATTACGATAACCGCGGCTCCATATCTTTTAATCAATTTCGCATGATGGATAAACGCTTCTTTCCCTTCTTTGAGTGAAATCGAATTTACGACTCCTTTTCCTTGTACCACTTTCAAACCGGCTTCGATGATCTCCCATTTGGAACTGTCAATCATCACCGGAACTCTCGCAATATCGGGTTCGGCCGCAATCAGGTTTAGGAATTTGGTCATGGCATAAACACCATCCAACATTCCTTCGTCCATGTTGACATCGATGATTTGCGCGCCACCTTCCACTTGGTTACGGGCGATATCGAGTGCTTCTTCGTAGTTGCCTTCTTTGATTAATCGGAGGAATTTACGCGAACCGGTTACATTGGTTCTTTCTCCGACGTTGATAAAATTGGATTCCGGAGTCACAATAAGCGGCTCCAAACCCGAAAGTTTTAAATATTTTGTAGTTGCTTCCGCCATTATATCGTTTCTAAAATTCTTGGTTGGAACTCTTTGGCTACATCGGCAATGGCTTTGATATGCTCTGGTGTTGTACCACAACAACCGCCAATGATGTTGACTAAATTGTCCTGTAAATATTCTTTTATTAAGGCTTGCATTTCCTCCGGTGTTTGGTCATACTGCCCGAAAGCATTCGGTAAACCGGCATTTGGATGTGCGGAAATATTCAGCGTAGTATTATGAGCTAATCTTTTTAAGTATGGTTTCAACTGGTCTGCTCCAAGTGCACAATTGAATCCGATACTCAACAAATCGATATGCTGAATCGAAATCAAAAATGCTTCTACGGTTTGTCCCGATAAAGTTCTTCCTGACGCATCGGTAATCGTTCCTGAAACCATCACAGGAATATCGAGATTGCGTTCTTCCTTTACTTCTTCGATGGCGAATAAAGCGGCTTTGGCGTTCAACGTATCAAAGATCGTTTCCACCAAAAGCACATCACAACCACCATCGATTAACGCTTCCACTTGTTGTTTGTAAGCAATACGTAAATCATCAAACGTTACGGCTCTAAATCCCGGATCGTTTACGTCTGGTGACATCGATGCGGTACGGTTTGTTGGCCCGATGGAACCCGCCACAAAACGTGGTCGGTCGGTAAATTCATCGGCTACTTCACGCGCAATTTTTGCCGATTCGTAGTTGAGTTCGTAAACCAAATCCTCTAAGTGATAATCGGCCATACCGATGGTTGTTCCGGAAAAAGTATTGGTTTCCACGATATCAGCACCAGCCTGAAAATACAAACGGTGAACTTGTTTTACGGCTTCTGGTTGGGTGATCGAAAGCAAATCGTTGTTGCCTTTTAGCGGATGTGGAAAATCCTTGAAGCGTTCGCCACGGAAATCTTCTTCAGAGAAATTGTTGCGCTGCAGCATCGTTCCCATCGCGCCGTCGAGGACGAGGATTCTTTCTTTTATAGCGTCTTGAATTTTTGACATATTCTTATTTACAAAAATGGATAACTTATTAGCCCCGATGGCAGCAGCTACCTTGTAGCGCGGACAGCGGGAAAATGGACTGCAACAATGCGCAAGCCGTTCGCTCAAGATACTGAAACAAGTTCAGCATTAATTATAGTATGTTATCATGAAAGTGAGAAGAATTCTCGGGGTTATCTGCTCCCAATTTGGGATAGAATGTAGCACCTTCTTTTGGCAAAGGGTTGCTAAGCTTTCAACGGGTCTATTCCCTCCAGCTTTCGTGATAACGAACAAAATGTTTATGAACAGTGCAAAGTAACGGCATAGAATTGGTTTTTGCAACAGTTTTAAAAAAATAAAAACCTACAACGTTTTCGTGTAATTGTCGAGCTAAAGCTCTTGTGCCTGACTGCCACTGGCAGTCCTCCTCTTAATCTCAAAGGTTTAAGGTTAGTTAGTAAATAAAAATCTTTGGTAACTCGTATGAATGGTTTTGTAAAATAGCAAGGCTAAAGTATATACCGTTAAAATTAATGCGGTCACATAGATGGTCATTACGGTTTCATTGAAAATAAAACAGAGAATGCTGAATCGGACAAACTCGAGATGGAAAATCCAGCGTTTTTGTTCGAGCATCGCGCCGGTAACTATAACGCTTAAAACGATGAATGTGGTGAGCATCCACAAATTGGGTTGCGAAATGTAGGGTGAAAACAAAATGGTGACAAAAAGGACAATGATAGTCGTAACAGTTTTAATCTGTATAGCGCGGATGAGTTTTTCAGTGTATTGGATATGGGTTACTTTTTGGGACAATTTGCGTTCCAAAAGCGTTCGGATTCTTGGGTCATGGTCATCCGGACTGCCGAAGATGACTTTGAGTTTTCCCTTAACGGTTTTTGCCAAACGCACAGCGACAATGAGTTCGAGGAAATAGTGAAAATGTTGCCAAAGGAAACTGTGGCTTCCGAGGGATTTGGTCAGGCCATATTTGGGCTCGGTTTTTTCTTCTGCGAAAGTGCCAAATATTTTGTCCCAAATAATCAGCATATCACCAAAATTCTTATCCAGATATTCGGGATTGCTGCTGTGATGCACACGATGATGCGATGGCGTTACGATAATGTATTCGAGCCAACCTAATTTCCCAACCAGTTGCGTATGCGTGAAAAAAGGATACGTTCCGTGGATGAGCAATAATACCGTAATCATCTCTGCCGGAAATCCGATGATGGGTAAAATACTCCAGAACAAACCGCGAAATACGGCTTGAATGATGGTGATTCTTGCGGCTGCGGTATAATTGAAATCATCGCTTTGGTGATGAACAATATGAGCTGCCCAAAACAGATTGATTTGGTGTCCGAAACGATGATACCAATACCAAACCAAATCGGTCGCGAGGAATAACAAAATCCACGTAATCCAATTACTTTCGATATTGAAAATGGCCCAATTCTTATTCAGCCAGGAAAACACAAAGAAGAACGAACCGGTCGTCAACAAATCCGTAATTCGTTCGGCGATGCCGACATTGATATTGGCGACACTTTCGTTAAACTGATGAACCTCTTTGTTTTTTCTTCTGCTGATGTAGTATTCCAATACCATAAAAAAGGCAAAAAACGGAATGGCTAAGGCAATTAAATCTAATTTCATTGGTTACTCTTTTTTGTTTGTTGGTTATTAAAAGAGAAGCGATTTGGTTTAGTTGAGCTACAACCAAACCGCTTCCTTGATTTTGATTTTCTCTGCAATTTTGAGAATATCGGTCAAAACGCCACGAGCCGTAACTTGTTTTCCGGCTCCGGCGCCTTGAATGACGATTGGGATTTCGCCATAGGATTTGGTATAAATCTCAATCAGATTATCGGCACCTTTGAGTTGGCCCAAGGCTGAACTTTTTGGCACCGAAATCAGTTTCACTTCCAATTGCTTTGTCTTGACATCGAGTTCGCCCACATAGCGCAGGGCATGATCATCGGCTTGGGTGATTTTGGCAATTTGAAATGGTTTGTCGAACAATGATTTGTTTACAGAATACTCCGCTTTGGAGTTGGTTTCATTTAGGTTTGGAAGCAAAAGGGATTCTATTTTGATATCGGAAAACTCAAATTCATGTTCGATTTCACGCGCCAGAATCAAAAGCTTTCTCGCCACATCATTACCGGATAAGTCTTCACGTGAATCGGGTTCGGTATAACCTAACTTCTCGGCATCGGTCAAAATTTTGGAAAACGGCAATTCCTCCGCAGAGAAACGGTTGAAGATATAGCTTAGTGAACCAGAGAATACACCACGGATTTTGGTAATTTCTTCACCCGAAAAGTGAAGATCATTTATCGTTTGAACGACAGGCAAACCAGCGCCGACATTGGTTTCGTATAAAAAGGTTTTGTCGTATTTCTTTAGGTTTCTTCTCAGTTCCTTATAAAAATCGAAGTGCAACGTATTCGCTTTTTTATTGGCGGCAACGATACTAAATCCGTTTTGGATCAGCGGAATATAATTTTTGATGATGTCCTGACTGGCAGTCGCATCAACGGCAATCAGGTTTTCCAATTGTTGTTCCTGAACATACTCGATGATGTCTTCAATTCGGAACGGAATAGCGGATTGGGCAAAATTGGCTTCCCATTGGTTTTTCAGGCCGTCTTTTTCAAAGAAAGCCAAAGTGGAATTGGTGATGATGGGAAATCTAAGGTCGATATTCTTCTTTTCGAGAAAGAACTTTTGGCTTTCGATAACCTGATTGACTAAAGTACTACCGACATTTCCGATTCCAAAAAGGACGATATTGATTCTAAGCGTTGACATAATTGTGTTGTTTTTGTTTGTTAAAAATGGGTGATAAAATTTGGGCTAATTGTTCGAATTCGATTAAGAAAGCGTCGTGTCCGTGAATGGATTGTATTTCGTGGTAAAAGACATTTTCTTTAACTGGTTTTAAAATTTCAACCGTTTCTCGGTTTTCATCCGGGATAAAAAAGTAATCCGTATCGACGGCTACTACATGGATATTTCCCTGAATTTCGTTGGCTACCGCCAAAAAATCATTTCGATCCCGAGTAATATCATTGGTTTTAAGCAAATGATTCATCAGTTTATAAGACGACAAGCGAAAGCGGTTTTTGAGCTTTACCCCGTGATTCGCCAGCCAGTTTTCAATTTGAAACACCGATGATTCGTTAAACTTATTTCTTTGAAAACGTTGGTTGATGGATTGAGGTGTTCTGTAGAGCAACATCGCGTGCAAACGGGCATCCGCAATGGGATCATCAGAATTGTTGAGCACCTGGTCCTGGATTAATACATTGGCAATGACCCAATCGGTCGCTTTCCAATCGGTGGCAATCGGAATCAAATTTTGAACACTGCTTGGTTTCAATGTCGCCATTTCCCAGGCCACAGCTCCGCCCAAACTTCCGCCAATTACGGAGAAAACCTGATTTACTTTCAGGAAATTCAGACCTTCCCAAAAGATTCTGGCCACATCGCGAATGGTAAAATCCTTATAATTGGATATCAGATTCCCAAAGTTGTCATCATAGCCATTCCCGGGAATGTTGAAGGCAATAACCGTGAAGTAATTGGTATCGATGATGTTGCCCGAGCCAATCAAATCGTTCCACCAGCCATTTTCTCCGGTAACATTGGAATTGCCCGTCAAAGCGTGATTGACTACTACAACCGGTGCGGTACCGATTGGCTGACCAAAAGTTTGATAGAACAATGGAAGATATGGACGTTGCTTTCCATTTTCCAAATCAAAATTAAACAGGTCTATTTTTTGTAAATTTTTCATGTTGCTTCTTTTTTTCTGCTTTTAAAAGACTGCCTCCAACCTCAACTTTGAAGACAGTCTTAACAAACAAACAAAACCTAGTAATTATGGTTTATCTTTAAATTAATTGAGGTGTTTTTATCGTTATAAATGCCGCTTCCAAATCGGCTTTCAAATCGTCTATGTTTTCTAAGCCTACAGACAAACGAACCAAATCTTTGGTCACGCCGGTGGCTTCCTGCTCAGCGTCGGACAATTGCTGATGTGTAGTACTCGCCGGATGGATGATTAGTGATTTGGTATCACCGATGTTCGCCAACAACGAGAACAACTTGGTTTCGTCTGCGACTTTTTTCGCTGCTTCAAATCCTCCTTTCAAACCAAAAGTCACGATACCGCTTTTGCCTTCCGGTAAATATTCATTGGCTAAGGCTTTGTATCGGGAAGTGGCCAATCCCGGATAATTTACCCAAGCTACGGCTGGCTGCGTTTGCAACCATTGGGCTAAAGCCAAAGCATTTTCGCTGTGTTTTTTGATTCTGATTTCCAATGTTTCCAAGCCTTGAATCGTTTGGAACGCGTTGAACGGACTTAGTGCCGCACCAAAATCACGCAAGCCTTCGATTCTTACTTTGGCAATAAATGAGGCTGACCCAAGCGCTTCATAGTATTTCAAACCGTGATAACCGGCTGATGGTTCTGTAAATTCAGGGAATTTCCCGTTGCTCCAGTCGAAGTTTCCGGCATCGATGATGACACCGCCAAGCGACGTTCCGTTTCCGGTAATGTATTTGGTTAACGAGTGAATGACAATGTCAGCACCATACTGAATTGGGTTTAACAAATAAGGCGTAGCCACAGTATTATCCACAATGAAAGGTACTTTGAAAGCTTTGGCTTCATTTGAAATTGCTTTCAAATCGAGTACATCCAACTTTGGATTCCCCAAACTTTCTGCAAAAAACGCTCTGGTATTTTCCTGTGCGGCTTTGGTAAAGTTATTCGGGTTTGATGGATCAACAAAAGTGGTGGTGATGCCCAATCTTGGCAAAGTCACTTTCAGCAAATTATAAGTTCCGCCATACAAACTGTTGGAAGCCACAATGTGATCGCCGGCTTTTAGTAAAACCAACAAAGTAGTGGCGATGGCTGAAGTTCCTGAGGCAGTAACTACGGCGCCGATTCCGCCTTCAAGTGCGGCCAGGCGTTGTTCGAGGATATCATTGGTTGGATTGTTCAATCGGGTGTAAATGAATCCGGCTTCGGCTAAACCAAAAAGATTGGCAGCGTGATCCGAATTGTTGAATACATACGAAGTCGTTTGGTAGATTGGAACGGCTCTGGTTCCTGCATTTTTAGTAACGTCGTGTCCTGCGTGCAATGCGTTAGTTGCGAATTTTTGTGTGCTCATGATTTAGATTTTTTTTAGATTATTATATTTTTTTTGATTTTTAGGAATAAAAAAAGTCCTTTTGGTTGGCTTACCAAAAGGACTTTAAGAACAAGTATATATACTTCGATTAAGTCATCCGCTTTTGGCAACAGGGTATGTAGATACAACACATCATCATGTGCATCATGCGGTTCATCATCATATTTTTTCCTATTGTATTCATTGCTTTATAACTTATTTGCTTTCTATTTAATTGTTTGGCGAATGTTTATTATAATTTATCAAAAACATACCCTGCTTTTTCTGCACCCCAAACTTGTTTTCCTTCTTTGTCAAATCCCTGATCCCAGGATAAAATTTGATTTTCTAACACGGTTACTTTTGAGGTGGCATAACTGGCGCCTCTCAATTCACTCGGACAAGTTTTTTCTCCGGTTTGGCCTAGAAATTTATTTTTATCAATGCGTTTCAAAACCACTTCACAGCCTTGTTTTAACTCGATGTCATTTTCAGTAAGCGCGTCAAAAGCTTCAGGTGTATTTCCTTTGCCAATCCATTCTTTCTCGTTTTTCAAGGTATAGATTTGGCTTATGAATTTGTCTCCATCCTGAACCAATTTGTAAATTCTAACTCTATACGGCTTGTCTTGCTTTTTGAAAAGTGCCTGCTCAACAAACAAATAGTGGCCTTTGCTTTTCCAGATCGGAACCATTCTAAGAGAAATATTGAAATAACTCGTATCGGCCACCGATTGCTTCTCTGAAGAATAATGACCTTGCATGATGGTAACCAGTTCATTCAAATAAGTCTCCTTATTTTGATTCTTTTTTGATTGGGCGTTTGCAGTAAAAATGCTGCCTGCTATAAGTATTACTAAAAGAATATAATTTTTCATTTTCTGTTTTGTTTATTGAATTTTCGATTTTGATTAAATAAAAAAACCTCTGCAGTTTGCAGAGGTTCAATTGTATATTTTAAAAATTTAAAAGTATGCAATAGTGTTACTCTGCGGAAGTTTCCGACATCATACGACACATATGGCACATTGTAAATCTCATTTTTTCTTGTTGATATTTGATAGAGCAAACTTGCGGACTAATTTTCACTTGACAAAATTTTTTTTAACCTTTTTTAAAAATTTAACATTTGAGTCTTTAATTTTTTGAGCTTTTCAAAGGCGAAAATTATTTCTTCAACAGGCTCAATTCCAATGGATAAGCGCAATAAATTAGGATTGATTCCAAGGGCATTTAATTTTTGTTTTCCGGCATCGGTTTTAAGATTTTCATAGTGAGCCAAATAGACATATGGCATTGCAATGGTGAATTCTGTTCCCAAACTTGGTCCTTTGGCGAGCTCTAATTGGTCATAATAAAACGCCAAATCTTCATCAAAAACGACAGAAAGTAATCCCGGAAAAGCATGCTCAGATTTTCTGATTTTGGCAAAATTGGTTTCAGAATCCTCATGGTAAACCGAATAAATTTCTTTGACAAAAGATTGGCTTTTCAGATAATCATACAGAATTCTTGTATTTTCGGAAACCTTCTTTATTCTGGTTTCATAATCCAAAATTTGAAATCCCAACCGCTGAATTTCGCCTTCAAAAGCCGGAATGACAAATTGTTCGAATTGATTTTTTATGGCTTTTACAACCGCATTTTTATCATTTAACACAATCGCGCCCAGCAACAAATCAGCATTGCCACAGGCAAATTTGGTCAAACTTTCTACGGCAACATCACAATAAGGCAGCACCTCAACATTGAATGGTGTGGCAATGGTTGAATCCACTAATAAAACGACATTGTATTTTTGGCAAAGTGTATACAGCCAAGGCAAATCAACACATTGAATCAGCGGATTGGTGGTGACTTCGGTGATTAGAACAGCGACTTCACGGTGATTGTTTTCCAGCCAATTTTCGAGTTGGTGTTTGTGGTGAATATTGATTTGCAGATGTGAATTTGTACTTCTTTTTTCGATGATTTCCATGGTGTCAACATACAACCAGCCGAGTTGTATTATGGTATTTCTGCCTTCGGATTTTCTATGATTTACAATCGCTTCACAGGCTGAAAACAAGGCGTTCATGCCACAATTGGTCAATAAAATATTGTCTTCGTCGACCTTGGAATAGCCTTTGGACAGCAACGCTTTAATTATTTTTTCTGCTGTGATAACTGCTGCTTTTTCTTCAGGGAAAATGGATTTGATTTGGCCTAAATGATATAAAACCTGTTCTGCTTTTCGGGAACTGATTAACAAGCCAACATTGCGGATATAATCTTTGCATTTCTTTAAAAACTCAGGTTCGTTATCCAAAACAAGAAACACACAGTCTTCTTCCTGAACATACTCGAATTCAGCTTTGACGAGGTATTCCAAAATGTTTTTGGCTTTTAAAGAAGTTATTGGCAACACCATTTTATCTGGGGAAATCGCATGTTTTGCTGTCACAAACTCTACTAGTTTTTCGATCAATTTATTCTGAAAAAACCTTGGGTAACCTGATTGCATTTGTGCTATCGCGTTTTGATGACCTTCTTCATAATCAATCACATTTTGAAGCAAAGGCAAGCTGACGGAAACTGCGTGTGGATTTTCCAACGGCAACGGACAGCCAAACGGAATGGGTTTGAAATAATCGCTCATGGTCAACAACTTAAAACTTCAACAACATCTTCGACTGTCAAAGCCTGGGCAATATCCTGAATCAAATCCTCAGTGTCTTCCAATCCAACAGAAATTCGAACCGTAGCGTGGCTCAACCCTTTGGCAGCTAAATCTTCTTCGGTATTGGTAGCATGGCTCATTCTGGATGGAATTTCCAAACGCGAATCGGCGCAGCCAAACGATACTTTTTCGCCAAACAATCGGCACTTTTTGATAAACTCTTCCGCTTTTTCAGGTGATTTTAGTTCTATAGTCAACACCGCCGGAATGATTTTCAATTGTCTTTTGGCCAATTCATACTGCGGGTGCGACGGCAAACCGGGATATTTCACTTCCAAAACTTCGGGATGTCTTTCTAAAAATTCGGCTAATTTCAAAGCACTCGCTTCCTGTGCTTTCATACGATAAGTCAGTGTTGGCAATCCTAGAGAAACCAAAAACACATCAAACGGGCTTTGCGCACGGCCTTGTGCGTTCGCAATGTATTTGAACTTTTCGTCCCAAATCGCTTCTTTCGAAACAATCGCTCCTGCGGTAACACTGCCGTGACCTGAAATGAATTTGGTGCTCGAAAAAACCGAGAAATCTGCCCCTAACTCGAGTGGTTGTTGCGAAGCAAAAGTCGCCATGCTATTATCCACAGCGAATAAAGCATGATGGCTTTTGGCTAATTTCCCGAGTTCTTGAATATCAACAATCTTCAGGCTGGGATTCGTTGGCGACTCGCAAACAACCAATCTGATTGCATTGGATTTTAGTATTTTTTCTACTTCTTCCAAGTTGGTGAAATCGGCATAATGCGCGGTGATGTTGTTCTTTTCGAATAAAATATTGAGCAAACGATAGGTTCCGCCATAACAATCTTTTTCGATTAAAACATGGTCATTGGTTTTCAAAACCGTTTCAAAAACCAGCGCTATGGCTGAGATTCCGGTATTGGTACAGACGCAGCCAAAACCATTTTCTGCTTTGGCAAAAATCGTTTCTAAAGCATTTCTCGTTGGATTATCCGATCGGGAATAGTCATAGACTTGTTCATCGGGCGATTGTCTTTTCAAATCAAAAGTCGCCGTGTTGTATATCGGCAAATGCGTGGCGCCATAAGTATCTTTGATTTGGGCGTTTTGCGTGATGTTGGCTAAAAGTGTTTCGAGTTGCATTGTCTTTGTGTTTAGTGTTGTTATCTGAATTATGGGTATAAAAAAACCCCTGCGGTTGCAGAGGTTCGATTGGTATATTTTATGGTTTTAAAATTATACAATAGTGTCCTCTGCGGAAAATTTCCACATCATCATTGACATATTGTACATTGTAAAATTCATTTGTTTTTGCTGTATTTTGATTTGGCAAATGTGAAAACAAAAATTGATTTAAAAAAATAAAACGTAAAAAAATATTGAAGGGTGCTAGTTATTATATATTTAAATACTACGTATTTAGAATTTTCAATTAATCATAAAAAAATCAAAAAAAGCAAAATAGTTTTTTGTATTCTAAATAGTCTTTATACATTTGCACTCGAAAAATGAGAGGAAAAATTTGAACTGATTGCAACCTCGTTAAAAAATGCTAAAGCAGAAACTCTCCTTTAGCTTTTACGGCAATCAGCTTTTTCTTCGTAACAATTAATATTAAACTAAAATATAGTTATGGCTTATTTATTTACGTCGGAGTCAGTGAGTGAAGGACATCCGGACAAGGTTGCAGACCAAATTAGTGATGCGTTAATCGACAACTTTTTAGCATTTGATGCTGAATCAAAAGTGGCGTGCGAAACATTGGTTACTACAGGGCAGGTAATTTTGGCGGGTGAAGTAAAATCGAACACTTATCTTGATGTACAACAAATTGCAAGAGAAGTAATCAAAAAGATTGGATATACGAAAAGTGAGTATATGTTTGATGCTGATTCTTGTGGTATTCTTTCAGCCATTCACGAACAATCTGCCGACATCAACCAAGGTGTTGACAGAGCAAGCAAAGAAGAGCAAGGTGCCGGTGACCAAGGAATGATGTTTGGTTATGCGACTAATGAAACGGAAAATTACATGCCATTGGCTTTGGATTTGTCTCATGCTTTGTTGATCGAATTGGCTAACTTAAGAAGAGAAAACAACGAAATCAAATACCTTCGCCCTGATGCAAAATCGCAAGTGACTTTAGAATATTCTGATGACAACAAACCGGTTAGAATTGACGCGATTGTAATTTCTACACAGCACGATGATTTTGCTGCAGAAGCAGAAATGTTGGCTAAAATCAAAAGCGATTTGATTTCGATTTTGATCCCAAGAATTAAAGCAAAATACCCACAATACGCTCATTTATTCAATGACAATATCACTTACCACATCAACCCAACCGGGAAATTCGTTATTGGCGGACCACACGGGGATACAGGTTTGACCGGAAGAAAAATTATCGTGGATACTTATGGAGGAAAAGGTGCTCACGGTGGTGGTGCATTTTCAGGAAAAGATCCATCAAAAGTGGACCGTTCTGCGGCTTATGCAACCCGTCATATCGCTAAAAACTTAGTAGCAGCCGGATTGTGTGAGGAAGTTTTGGTTCAGGTTTCTTATGCGATTGGAGTGGCAAAACCAACTTCTATCAATGTAGTAACTTATGGTACTTCAAAAGTGAATTTGACAGATGGAGAAATCAGCAAAGTAGTTGAGAATGTATTTGATATGCGTCCGTACTTTATTGAGCAACGCTTGAAATTGAGAAACCCAATCTATAGCGAAACGGCTGCTTACGGCCACATGGGACGCAAACCTGAAACGGTTACCAAAACTTTCCAATTGCCAAACGGTAGCCCAAAAACAGTAACGGTTGAGTTATTTACCTGGGAGAAATTGGATTATGTTGACAAAGTAAAAGCAGCTTTCGGATTGTAATATTCGGAACTGATTGATTATAAAAAAACCCAACTCAATGAGTTGGGTTTTTTTATGATTATGTGATATGCAAAGAATAATTTATTTGTTCATTTTCTTTGCTTGTACAAAGAAAACGAACCAAAAGAAAGTACCCCTTTTCAAGGAATTTTTAAGCTTCGCTTAAAACCATCTGGCAAACTCCGCGTCGCTTTGCTCCTGAATCTCGGAGCTTTGCTCAGACTATTCTTCCGAAAAGGTTAACCTCCTAAGAACCATTTCAAAAAAACGAGACTTTTGGCATTAGCATCTGGCAGGCGAGTGTCAAATATTTGAAGAATCCGCAAAAATGAAAAGTTGTTTGAGCGAAGCGAGTTCTTTTCATTTAGGATTCAAAAATAAATTTGACCGCCGAAGATGCAGAGCCTTGAATTTTTGCTTCTTTTGTTTAGCTTACGCTCTGTTCGGCTTCGCCTCGAGTCAAAACAAAAGAAGAATAGCCCCGATTGCAGTGGAAATCCTCGAAGAGATTGAAACGGAAAGCGGGATGGGCTACAAATTATACTTCAGACTCAGCATCACGTAACGCGGCTGCACTCTGTACTGCGACGTTCTGGTGGAGAACTGCGAGAAGTTGTCGTCGTTTAAGGAAGTCGTGTTAAGCAAGTTGGTTGCCGAGATTTTGTATTCCCATTTGCTGTCTTTGGTCTTTTGATAAATCAAGCTGGCCGAGAGGAAATCGTATTCATTTTCCACCGATTTATCATCATTATAGTAGTGATAAAACTCATATTCACTCACAAAAGAGAAGCTTTTCAGGAAGAAATAATCCAGTCTTATCGTTGGTTTATCAGTAAAGAATTTATCGGTCGGATAATCATTGATTGTATAGCTGTAGCCCAATTCGATATTCGGCCAATCCTTAAAATTAGTCGACGCTTTAAGGGTATAAGTCTGCATAAAACTTTCATTGGTTACCTGCACATCTTCCAGCGTATTTCTGTCAATCTGGATGTTATTGTACTTAGACCAATTCAAATTGATATTTAAGGAAGCTTTGTAATATTTGAGGAAAGAACGGCCATAATTCCCAAAGAATGTCAGGTTCTCATCGGCAAAATCAGAATTATAAGGTGATGAAACCTGATTCACACCGTTGAAAAAAGCCCGAGTTTTCATACCATCAACAGTACGATTATAAATTATTGCCGCTGCGATATTTTCAAAATTGAACATATTGTATTTGAAATAACGCAAAGTATGTGATTGCTGAACCGCATTTTCCAATGTTCTGTTACCGGTTGACAAACTGCTGTAGCTGTTTAAGACAAAGCCTTCCGCCTGACGGTTGATGTCTGAAAAGTTGTTGGTAAAGGCAAAATTATACGTCAGCGTTTCTGCTTTTTTGATTTGGTACAACGCTAAGAAATCTGGTAAAACCCTGGTGAAATTTTGCTTATAGCTGGTACCTAATTGTTCATTATTCAACGCATAAGTATGGAAACTTACTCCAGGAGTAAAGGTGAATTTTCCGCTTAATACTTTATAATGCAAACCTAAAAACGCATCATTGAATCGGTAATCCACATCATTGGTATTGGCTTCGTTATCCAATTCATTAACGTTTCCGTTGTCCAGAATCTGATACATGCTTGAATTGAAACTTTGATTGGAATAGGTATTCCCCAAGGTCACATTGATGTTGCTTTTTGGCGTAAGCATATAGTAATAATCCAACTTAGAATCCAATTTGTTGGTTTTTACAAAACGGTTTTGATTCAGGTTGGTTCGGTCCTGCGTTGTATCATATCCTAAAATATTGATGTCAGGTGAAGTTGATGTAAACGGGTCGGATTGTAAATCGGCGTTATAAAAAGGATCTTCATCCTGGTATAAATGCTGGGTTTCAAAAGCAAAAACGTGTTTTTCTGCCGCAGTGTAATAAAAACTCAGGTTCTGATTTACCGTAATCGGATCTTGCTTTTTGGCAGTAAAAATATTTTCGGTTTCTAAACCATTTTCATCAATGCTTTCCCTCAACAGTGAATTATTTTCATCCTGTTTGGAAAACTTGGTCAGAATATCATAATCAAACTGGAAATTGGTATTGGGCTTATAGCTGGAACTTAGTTTGAACAACCCTAAATTACTTTTCTGATGCGCTATTTCCGCTCTGTTTTCGGTAGAAGCCACTTCGGTGGAAGTTGGATCTAAAAAGTTGGTTGTCGACTTGGTTTCCAAATCGGTAACCGAAGAGGAAAGAATGGCAAAACCACTCAATGTCCATGATTTGCTTGGATTATAGGAGAAATTGGTGGCTCCGAAATCGGTCTCAATTTCTTTGGCTCGGTTGTTTCTCAGTAGTGAAATGCCCAAGTCATTGGAAGACACATTAAAACTCGAACCGCCTTTGGCCATCATACTCCTGAAACCACCGGTGAATTTAAAATAATCCTGAATCGTCAGTGGCAATTCGCCAATATTATTGAAATTGGTGATGACATTGATGCTGTATTTCGGGCTGTAATAAAACAATTTTGGGTTGACATTATAACGGTCAAACTTGTCTTCGGGACGAAAACCACCGGCTGCGGTAATGTCACCAAACCAGAAATTTTTCTTTCCGGCTTTCAATTTGATGTTCATCGCTACATTGTCCTGATTGTTTTCAACGCCTTTCAGGATAGAATTTTCGTTGTAGTTTCTCAAAACCTGTACTTTGTCAATGGCATCGGCCGGAATGTTTTTGACACCCAATTTGGTATCACCATCAAAGAAATCTTTGCCTTCGACCATTAATTTGGATACTTTTTTACCTTCTACTTCTACTTCTCCATCGGCATTGACTTCTACTCCGGGTAATTTTTTCAGCACGTCTTCCAGCTTTCTTTCGGTACCGGTTTTAAACGAATCGGCATTGTACACTATGGTGTCGCCTTTGATGGAAACCGGCATTTCGCGTACAATCTCAACACCATCCAATTCGATTCCGCCACTTTCCATGGTGATGTTTTGGGTGATGTTTTCATTTAAAGTCGTTACCGTTATCTCTTTGTTTTTCATGCCCAGATAACTCAACTTAATGGAATAAGTCGAATTGGGTTTCAGGTTTAAAACAAATTTTCCTTTGTCATTGGTTATGGCATAAGCATCCATCGCTTTGGTGCCTTGGTTCATCGCCATAATGTTAGCCATTTCGAGTGGCGCTTTGGTATTGTCTTGTATGATTCCTTCGAATCGTATGGTTTGGGCTGTAGTTATCGTTGTGACTAAAAAGAATAGCGCGACAAGTTTTTTCATGAAGTTTTTTTGAAGTTGATGTTTCGACTATTATCGGGTCATTCTCATTTGGAAACCGCCGTTTCGGCCATTATTCATCTCCTGCATTTCCGCCATTTTTTTGACAACAATTTCATCATATTCCTTTTGGGAAACTTCTTTTCCGTTGCTTGGTGCTTTTATGTCTGCTTTCTCTTTTGGATTCAAAACAACTTTAGAACAAAGAATCGTTGTTTTTCCGTCATTCACTTCCAAAATCAATCCGGGCAAACCCCAATAACCTTCGGGACCTTGATTCACCGGAATTTCCGGCGTATACCAAGCGGTCACGGTAATTTCCTTAGGCAATTCGATTCCATCCATAAAATTGGTTGACGTAGTTTTGGCTTCTTCTTTGGTCTTATCGGCTGCTTTTTCTTTTTCTTCTTCTTTTTCTTTTTTAGGCCTGAAGTTTCTGAAATCGGTTTTGCTCGCCGGGATAACCGCTGTTGCTTTGAAACAATTATAACCGCCAATCACACGGGTTTCCCCTGACATTTGCCATTTATAATTGGTCAGTGAATCTTTAACCAAAAACTCTTTTCCCATAAATTCTTTGTCGACTTTATAGGTTTTATCTTTTACATTTTTGTAATACGTTCCGCCGCCGCCCATAAAGGATGACATCATTCTCATTCCGCCACCACTTTGCCCCGGAGCTTCCAGCTTTTCTTCTTCCTTATAGATAGAAGCCGATTTGTCGAAGTTTAGAAAAAAGGTTTTCTCAAACATTTTTTTCATGCGTTCTTCAATCATTTTCTGCATTTCGGGGGAGATTTCCTTATTGCCTTCAAAACGGGATTTGAAATCAGAAGTACTGGTTTTTGATTCATAAACTGCCATGCCTTGGAAGTCTTTTTGGGCATGAGTGGCTAAATACGAGAATACTAAAAACGAAGCGAATACTATTTTTTTCATTGTTTTTGGTTTTGTTATAACAAATATGACGATTGTAATCGAAAAGTGTTACCAATGTTTTGTTAAAATATTGAGTTGGACTTATGGAAATTCGTAAGGTTTAATGTAAATTAGCACTATGATGAAAAGCGCCCTTTCCTTTATTATCCTACTCGTTTTCTCCTATAGTTTTGGCCAGAATCCGAAACTGAGAACTACCGCAATCAACTCCGAGGAATTGGAGAACAAAACCTATGTGGGTTTTGATGGCCTGGGGAACAATTATTACATCAAAAACAATGTTTTCATCAAACAAAATGAAGCGCAAACCTGGGAATATAAGAATGTGGCCTTGGGTAAAATTACTTCTGTTGACTATGTGAATCCATTAAAAATTGTGGTTTTTTACGAAGATTTCAATACCATCATTACGCTCGACAACCAACTCAACGAAATCCAGAAACTCAATCTTTTTGAAATTGACGAAACCATTTTTGCCTCCAAAACAGGCATGGCTTCGCAGAATCAATTTTGGATTTACAATGCTTTGACACAACAGATTTTGTTGTTTGATTATCTCAAAAATACCTCCAAAAACATTGGCAATCCTATAGCCGAAAGCATCAAATACACCCAATCTGATTTTAATAATTTCTATTGGATAGACGAGATCAACAATTGGTATTCGATTGATATTTTTGGTAAGGTTACTTTGCTGGCGAATATTCCGCCATTTGAAAAAATCCAAATCGTGGACAACGAAAAATTGCTGTTTTCAAGAGACAATACTCTTTATTGCCTGAACAACAAATCAAAAACGGTTTTCGAAATCGAAATTGTTGAGAAATCGTTCCAAAATTTTTATTACAAAGACCAAATTTTAGCTATTTTTACCAACCAACAAATTAAGAATTATAAAATAAAATTACCATAATGCACATAGCGGTAGCAGGAAACATAGGAGCAGGAAAGACCACACTAACCAGATTTTTAGCCAAACATTTCAAATGGGAACCTCATTTTGAGGACGTGGTTGACAATCCGTATTTGGATGATTTCTATCACCAAATGGAACGTTGGAGTTTCAACCTGCAGATTTATTTCCTGAATTCGCGTTTCAGACAAGTGCTGCAAATTCGCGAAAGCGGAAAAAATATCATTCAGGACCGAACGATTTACGAAGATGCCCACATCTTTGCACCCAATTTGCATGCGATGGGTTTGATGACCAATCGTGATTTCCAAAACTACACCGATCTTTTCGAATTGATGGAAGGCTTGGTTGGTTCACCCGATTTGCTGATTTATCTGAGAAGCTCGATTCCGAATTTGGTTTCGCAAATCCACAAACGCGGCCGTGATTATGAAAACACCATTTCGATTGACTATTTAAGCCGATTGAACGAACGTTATGAAGCCTGGATTACTACTTATGACAAAGGGAAATTGCTGATTATCGATGTTGACAATATTGATTTTGTCAATAATCCTGAGGATTTAGGAAACATCATCAACCGAATCAACGCTGAGATCAACGGTTTGTTTTAATACAGAAGCTCCATGATTGGAGCTTTTTTTTATACCTTTACGTAACGCTTTTGAAAAGGACATCCAAGTCTATCCGCTTTTGCCATGATATCACTGAATAAATAATTTAATTCAAGTCATCATGAAGTTAAAACTCCTCAAAGCAAAATTTATTTGTTTATTTTTAGCCGTGCTTATAACGCTTCAAAGTTGCGTTGTTTACAAAAAAAACTCTATTTCAATTGCTGAAGCTGAACAGACAAAAAGTAAGGTGCTGGTAGAGACAAACTCTCGGGGTGAAAAAAAGTTTGACAGAATTGAAAAAAAAGACAGTATTTATTATGGCATAAAAGTCAAGCGTAAAGAAGTCAGTTTCCCACTTAAGGAATCGGATATCGTATCCATTCGTCCTATTGACAAAGGAATCTCAACACTATTGACGATACTTATAATCGCTTTTCCCATGACCATTATTGGCATCATTGCCACTCAGGATTATTCCCCTGATTTTGGCGGATCAGAAACAAATCGATAAACCATAATTAGTGCATTGTGTCAAAGAGCGATTTGACCATTATGGTTGACACAGGTTTCGACAATTTGATTTGCATTTTCTTATTGGGTAAAACATCAAAATAATTGTCACTGAAAAAAGTATCTTCTTCCGAAGAAAGAAACACATTTTTGGCCAACACATCTGAACTGATTTCATAAATCAGTTCATCAATTTTTGTGATTTGGATAGTCGGTTTGGTCAATTGTAAATCTTTGGGTTTGACGAAATAATACAAATTACTTACAGGTGTTTGTCTTACCACAGTACTCAGCCTTTCCTTTGGTTTAAATTGCAGCGAACAAACCACTTTGCGCAAGTCGAATTGTTCAAACACCTTTTTGGAGACTTCCAAATGGACAAAAGAAAAATTACCGGGAATATTGATAAAGGTGGTATCCTCCCAAAGAAGCTTACCGTTGAAATCAAATAATTTTGTTTCAAACTCACCGTCATAGGGATTCATATTGTCATTAGTGATGGCCACATCGTACTGATTCTCCTCTTCCTTAACCGTAATTAGAAAATCCTCAAAACTGCGCTTCACTTGGTACTGCATCGCTTTCCATTTGCCAAAATAATCCACCGAACTCCACGAAGTTACAGGCCAGCAATCATTGAGTTGCCAAAACAGTGTTCCCATACAATCCGGCATAGCCGTTCGATGCGCTTCAATCGCCATTTTCATGCCGTCAGCCTGAAGCAATTGGGACACATAAATATAGTCTTCAAAGTTCGTCGCCACTTGGTAATCGCGCGCCATATACTCATTGATGGTTTTATAACCCGTATTGTGCTTTTGGTGGTGTTTGACCGCTTCGGAATCTAATTTGAGTTCGTCCTTTTTGGCAAAAGCCTGAAACGTTTTGATATCGGGCATGCCCTGAAAACCATATTCGCTCATGAATCGCCCAACCTTTTTTTGGTACATTTCAAAAGGTTCCATTCCCCACCAAACGCCCCAATAATGCGAATCTCCACTAAGTAAACTTTCCTTTCTGCCCCAACCGATTGATGGCGATGACGGCCAATAGCGGTTTTCGTTTTTGGGTAATAAATTATCTAACGTTTGCGGAATCAATTCGTGAAACAGCTTTTGGTAATCGTTCCAAATTTTAGTCGAATCCGCTTCTGAATAGTTGTATTGTTTTTGCCAGCCCCAGTTGTGCCAACCTTCATCATTCTCGTTATTGCCACACCAAAGCGCAATGCTCGGATGGTTTTGCAAACGACTGACATTATCGATAACTTCCTGTTTTACATTCTCCAGAAACGCTTCGTCACCGGGATACATCGCGCAGGCAAACATAAAATCCTGCCATACCAGAATTCCATTTTTGTCGCATTCGTCATAAAACGCATCATCGGCATAGACACCGCCGCCCCAAACGCGCAGCATATTCATATTGCTGTCAACCGCATTTTTGACAATGGATTTATAAACCGAATCGGTTGCTCTTGGTAGAAAACTATCGGGCGGAATATAATTGGCGCCTTTCATAAAAACCGGTTTTCCATTCACTTTGAAATAAAAACTTCTTCCAATCGCATCTTTTTCCTGAACCAATTCAATGGTACGCAATCCGATTTTCACGCGCTTATCCTCTAATTTTTGTTCTCCATAATACAATGAAAAGTCAGACAGGTATTGGTGTGCCACGCCCATTCCGTTAGGCCACCACAAAATAGGGTCGGAAATGGTAAATGGAATGGAAACTGTATTGGTTCCTTTTTTTAATTTCCTTTTAAACGGAACATTGCCCGAACGGATAATGTATTCATCGGACTTTGCTGCTTCAATTACAAACTGAAATTCCAATTGCGCTATCTTTTCATTCAAGTCATTCTGCTTGTAACTGACACTTTTGAAAGTAGCATTATTCCAAAAACGAAGCGCCACTCTCTTGTATATACCCGAAGTGACAAATCTTGGACCCCAATCCCAACCATAATGATATTGCGCTTTTCGGACAAAAACCTTTTCGTCTCCGGGTAAAGTATAAGACAGTTTTTTTGCTTCTTCTTTTCCTTTTTTCACTGCCGAAGCAAAAGTGATTTCGAGTTTGTTTAGCCCAACTTTCAATACTTTTTTTACATCCACTTTCCAGGTTCGAAACATATTATTGGCGGAAAGAATTTGGGTTCCGTTCAAATAAACTTCCCCAAAAGTGTCCAAACCGTCAAATTGTAAAATGGCGTTCTGATGTGTCAGCTCTTCTTTTGAAACATTAAAAGTGGTTTGGTATTGCCAATCTTCGTTTTCTATCCATTGGAGTTGTTTTTCATTGGCACCGAAAAAAGGATCGGGAATGATTTTATTGGCCAACAAATCGGTATGAACGGTTCCCGGAACTTTAGCCGGAAGCCAATTCGAATCATTTACTTTTCTGAAAGTCCATTGTTCTGAACTCAAATTGCGTTCGGTATTTTGTGACCAAAGTACCATTGGCAACAAAAAAACAATCACAAATTTCAGTAGTAAGGTTCTCATTTTAGTTTGGCTTTTAACGCTTGTATTTCTTGAGCATTTGCGGTTTGGCTTCCATCGGTAATCGCCGAAGAATGATAAAAAACGGCTTTGGTGTTTTGTTGGATAGTTTCAATATTAGTGGAACGCAAACCGCCACCGGGCATGATGACAATGCGGTTATTGGCTGCTTTGACCAATTCGGTTAAACGGTTCATCCCATCAGTAACATTTGGTTCCTGACCCGAAGTCAGTATTGTTTTAAATCCGCAATCGATGATTTGTTCCAAAGCCTCAAAGGGATTTTCAACATCATCAAAGGCACGATGAAATGTACATGGCAACGGCTCAGCCGCTTTTATCAAAGATGTATTTGACCAGACATCAACTTTATGCTCATGGGTTAAAACCCCAAAAACAAAACCATCAACGCCGGCTTCCTTTAAGTCTTGAATTACCCAATGCATAATCATTAATTCGGTCATTGAATAAACAAAATTCCCTCCTCTTTGGCGAATCATCACAAACAAATCAATCGTCACCTTACTTCTGACTTGCCTAACAATATCGGGAAGCGGAGTTGTTCCACCCAGCTCAAAATCATCACAGAGCTCTATTCTATCGGCTCCGTTTTCCTGGGCGATAAGTGCTGATTCTAAATTAAAGCAAGCGATTTCGAGTTGGGCCATTTTATTTCAAAAAGTAATCTGAATCAATTAATTTATTTCCGGAATTGTCATTTACGGCATAATTAAATCCGCCCTGAACACAATACGCGCCATAGTTCCCTTCTTTGTCCAAAGCGATAAATCCGACCTGAATGTCTTTGAGGTTTTTGTTTCGGTTCTTGGTCAGTTTTACAATGCGCGAAACGGCTTCTTCGCAAGCCTGTTGCGGTGATTTCCCCTGACGCATCAACTCGACCACCAAATGACAACCGGCAATGCGGATTACTTCTTCGCCATGGCCTGTGGCTGTGGCGGCGCCAATTTCGTTATCGACATACAAACCCGCTCCGATGATTGGCGAATCACCAACACGGCCGTGCATTTTAAACGCCATACCACTTGTGGTACACGCTCCGGACAGATTGCCGTGTGTGTCCAACGCAATCATCCCAATAGTATCGTGGTTTTCAATATTGGCTATCGGTTTGTACTGACTGGTTTTGAGCCATTCCTTCCATTCCTTTTCGGAAGCTTCAACCAAGAGATTTTCTTTTTTGAATCCTTGTGACAGGGCAAATTGCAAAGCGCCATCGCCAACTAACATTACATGTGGTGTTTTCTCCATCACTGCACGTGCCACAGAAATCGGATGTTTGATGTGTTCCAAAGCCGCTACCGAACCAATATTGGAAAACTCGTCCATGATACAGGCATCGAGTGTAACTTTTCCGTCTCTATCCGGTCTTCCGCCATAGCCAACGCTTCTTTCCTTCGGATCGGCTTCGGGGATTTTGACTCCTGCTTCGACAGCATCGAGTGCGCGACCGTTATTTTTCAATACTTCCCAGGCAGCACCATTGGCCTGTACACCAAAATTCCAGGTGGAAATGACGATCGGCTTATTCACTTTGCCTTTTGGCTTTGCCAAATTTTCTTCTTTGGAAGTGAAAGATTGCAAGGCTAGCGCCACTGAACCTAAAGCTGCTGTTTTGATAAAATTTCTGCGATTTGACATAATGTTGCTATTTTTATTCAACCCCGATTTCATCCACAAACAACCAAGCTTCTGCTCCTTCACCAGGATTTCCTGCCGGGATTTTGCCGAGATTGGCAGCTATGATTTTGATGTATCGGGCGTTTTGTGATTTAAAATTAACGACAACTTCCCCTTTTACAGCTTTGATTTCGGCTGGAGTAAGTTGTTTGATGCTTTGGAAATTTTGGTCGTCATTCGAAATTAAAACTTCAATTCCTTTTGGATAATAAATCCAGCTACCCTGACTTTCCAATACACTAACGGTTACCTTATTGATGGTTTCTGACTTTCCTAAATCAATTGTGGCATTCAAATCCTTTCCTGATAGACCGAGCCAATCTTTCCCCAGTTTACTACGGTTAGCTGAAACGCCGTCAATTAACGTAAATGCACCGCCATTGCTGTAATTTTCGTGTGGCTGATTGACCAAAGCAATTTTCTTACCTGTGGCTTTGTTTAATAAGAAAGCTTGCTCAATCGTGGCACTTTGTTGTTTGCCATTTTCGAAATAAGCCGCTTTGATGGTTTGGTTTTTATTAATCTCGATTGGATTAACATAAGAATTGGAATTGCTATTTGGAGCCGTTCCATCGGTCGTGTATTTGATTTTTTTGGCGTCATTGGCTGAATTCAATTCGAATAGAATACCATTGGCTGAAGGGCTGACTTTGGTCGTCACTTCAAAAATGGCTTTGCTGTAATTGATGCCTTTTTTATCCAATACCGAAAACTGTTGTATCAATCTATTTTGGAAATCGGCATATTTTTCAGGATTGGCAGTTCCCCAAAGCACTTCGGATAGCGCCATCATACGTGGAAAAATCATGTATTCCACTTTTTTTTCATCTTCCATATATTCTGTCCAAACATTGGCTTGTGCACCGAGAATATACTTGGCTTCTTCGGCTGATAATTCCTTTGGCGTCGGGTTAAAGGAATAGACTTTTTCTACCGGAACATAACCGCCGATGGCTAAAGGTTCGTTTTTTGGATCACCTTGGTAATAATCGAAATAACAATGCGAGCCCGGTGTCATCACTACATAATGTTTTTGTTTAGCCGCAGCAATGCCGCCTTCGGTGCCACGCCAACTCATTACAGCGGCATTAGGCGCCAATCCACCTTCAAGGATTTCGTCCCAACCGATGATTTTTCGGCCTTTGCTGTTTACAAATTTTTCTATGGTTTGGATAAAATAACTTTGGAGTTCGTGTTCGTCTTTTAATCCATTCTGTTTCATTAAAGCCTGGCAATGCGGGCAGTTTTTCCAGCGGGTTTTCGGGCATTCATCACCACCAATATGGATATATTCTGAAGGGAATAACGCCATCACTTCGGTTAAAATATTTTCGAGGAAAGTGAAAGTTTCTTCTTTGGGACAAAACACATCGTCTAAAACGCCCCATTGTTTACCTACTTCAAATGGTCCGCCGGTACAGGAATATTGTGGATAAGCTGCCAAAGCCGCAACGGCATGTCCGGGCATTTCGATTTCGGGAACGACAGTAATGTGACGTTGTTTGGCATAAGCCACCACTTCCTTGATTTGGTCCTGTGTATAAAAACCACCGTAGCGTTTGTCATCATACTTTTGGTCGCTGTAATGTCCAACCATCGAACCGTTTCGCCACGCGCCTATTTCGGTGAGTTTTGGGTATTGCTTGATTTCGATACGCCAGCCCTGGTCATCGGTTAAATGCCAATGAAACGTATTCATTTTGTACATCGCCAGATAATCAATATACTTTTTGACAAAATCTACCGCAAAGAAATGCCGGGCACAATCGAGATGCATGCCACGCCAGGCGTATTTAGGTTGGTCATAAATCATCGCACCCTGAATCTGGAACTCTTTTTGTCCTTGGCTAGGAATAAGTTGTAGTAATGATTGTATACCAAAAAAAGCACCTTGTTTCTCTGGAGCAGAAATTGAAATTTTATTCTTATTTATTAACAAATCATATGCATCATTTCGAGTATACACTAAATCATCCCTTTCAACAATTACTAAAATTTTATTCTCTTTTCGATACTCTGATGTAATCCTTAAATCAAGTCCTGTCTGGGATTTAATTGCTTCTTTTAGGTAAAGCACTTCAAACGAAGTCGTATCTCTTGTTTCAATTATAGTTTCCTTGTTCAATTTGAATTCTGAAACAGAATAATCAATGGAAGCCGGCTTAGGAATTATAGGCAAAGGATTTTGCGAAAAGGCAATATTGAAAAGCAGTACTAAAAATACGGTCAGTCTGGAAGTCATTGAAGTGTTGTTTGTCTTGGGCTAATTTAAACAAAAAACAAACAAAAAATGCCCCACGAATGTGAGGCATTTTGAATATATTTAAATGTTGCGATTATTTTACCGCAGCCACTTTAGCTTTTACTTCCGCTTCTGTACCCTCAAATTTTTGAGTAGTAGCAGTTCCGCCTACTGTAGTAGTCACAGTTGCTGTTGCTTTACCATTAGTGTTGGTAATTTCAACTCTTACGTCTTTAGTCGCAGTAGCCACTTCCTGTTTTGCACAACAGTCTTTTTTATCAGCGATAAACTTACCATCAGCACCGTAGTGAGACAAACAAGCTTCTTTTTGCTCAGGCGTACATCCTAAAGAATCACACATTGCTGCACATTCTTCTTTAGTCATGTCTTTGCATTTGCTCATATCGCATTTGCCCATATCCTTGCACTCTTTTTTCATTTCCATAGTACAAGTCACTTCTTTAGCATCAGCTGAATGACCAGCACCCAAGATTGGAGCGATTACCAATCCGATCAAACAAGTTAATTTGATCAAGATGTTCATCGATGGCCCTGAAGTATCTTTGAATGGATCACCCACAGTATCTCCGGTTACCGCTGCTTTGTGTGCATCAGAACCTTTGTATGTCATTTCTCCGTTGATTTCAACACCAGCTTCGAAAGATTTTTTAGCATTATCCCAAGCACCACCGGCGTTGTTTTGGAACACAGCCCAAAGTACACCAGAAACAGTTACTCCGGCCATATAACCACCTAACATTTCAGCGATCAATTGGTTGTTGTCTCCGTAAACTAATTTACCTAACAATACGATTGCGATAGGGAAACCGATAGTTAAAACACCAGGTAACATCATTTCTCTTAAAGCCGCTTTAGTAGAAATTTCCACACATTTACCATATTCAGGTTTTCCTGTACCTTCCATGATACCCGGAATTTCCTTGAACTGACGACGTACTTCATATACCATGTCCATTGCTGCTTTACCTACTGAATTCATTGCCAAAGCAGAGAACACCACAGGAATCATACCTCCAACGAATAACATTGCTAATACAGGTGCTTTGAAGATGTTGATACCATCAATTCCTGTGAACGTTACATAGGCCGCAAATAAAGCCAATGAAGTTAATGCCGCAGAAGCGATAGCAAAACCTTTACCTGTTGCAGCAGTAGTGTTACCAACTGAATCCAAGATGTCTGTACGAGTACGAACTTCTTTTGGTAATTCACTCATTTCAGCAATACCACCAGCGTTATCAGAGATTGGTCCGAATGCGTCGATTGCCAACTGCATAGCGGTTGTAGCCATCATTGCAGAAGCAGCCAAAGCCACACCGTAGAAACCAGCAAAAGCATAAGAAGCCCAAATTGCACCGGCGAATAATAATACGGTTGGGAAAGTCGAAATCATACCGGTAGCTAAACCAGCGATTACGTTTGTTCCTGCACCTGTAGAAGATTTTTGTACAATCGCCAATACTGGTTTTGTACCTAAACCTGTGTAATATTCTGTTACAGAAGAGATAACTCCACCTACTACCAATCCAACGATTGTAGCGTAGAATACTCTCATTGAAGAGATTTGTTGTGCGCCTTCACCATAGAATTCCATGGTCATTGTTGCAGGCAATAAATATTGAACTAAGAAGAAACATGACACTGCAGTTAAAACGATAGAAACCCAGTTTCCAACATTTAACGCACCTTGAACTTGTTTTTCTTTTGCATCATCACTTGATATTTTTACTAACATCGTTCCGATGATAGAGAATAAGATTCCGAAACCGGCAATGGCCATCGGTAATAAAATTGGACCAATACCACCGAAAGCGTCTTCGATTTTTCCGCCCATATCTTTGATTACATAGTTACCTAAAACCATCGCAGCCAAAACAGTAGCCACATAAGAACCGAACAAGTCAGCGCCCATACCAGCAACATCTCCTACGTTATCTCCTACGTTATCTGCAATAGTAGCAGGGTTACGAGGATCATCTTCAGGAATACCCGCTTCTACTTTACCTACCAAGTCAGCACCAACGTCAGCAGCTTTGGTATAAATACCACCACCTACACGGGCAAACAAAGCGATAGATTCAGCTCCAAGAGAGAAACCGGCTAATGTTTCAAGAACAACCGTCATATCCTCAGTGTTTGTCCAAACACCACCTGGCATAAAATATCTAAATAATATAATGAAGAAACCTGTCAAACCAAGAACTGCCAAACCAGCAACTCCTAATCCCATTACCGTTCCACCACCGAAAGAAACTTTCAAGGCTTGTGGTAAACTTGAACGGGCTGCCTGCGTTGTTCTTACGTTAGTTTTGGTAGCAATTTTCATTCCCATATTTCCGGCTAAGGCCGAAAAGAAAGCACCAAAAATAAAGGCAATTACAATTAACAAGTGTGTTTTAACGCCCGGTAAAAAAGTAATACCTGCCAACACAACACTTGCAATCAATACAAACACGGCTAACAATCTGTATTCTGCTTTTAAGAAAGCCAATGCACCTTCATAGATGTAATCTGAAATCTCTTTCATCTTTCCATCACCGGCATCTTGTTTTAAAACCCAGCTTCTTTTAACTGCCATAAAAAGCAATCCAATTAATGCCATCACTATTGGCACATAAATCATCAATGATTCCATAAATATAATTTTCGTTATAAATTTTATCGGTCGCAAAAGTAACAAAACTTTAACAAATAAAAACAATATAATTGGTGAATTTAGTTCGATTGTGATATAGGTATTTAAAGTAAATTATTGCTTACTAAACCAAAAAAACTATTTTTGACCTATATTTAAATCCAAATGGCACTCAAAACCCTTTCCATCATAATTCCTGCCTACAACGAAGGTCCGACTATTTATAAAATTTTGGACAAAATAAAAGCCGTTTCTCTGATAAATGAAATTAAAAAAGAAATCATTATCGTGAATGACTACAGCACGGACAATACAGTGGAAAGCATTCAAACTTATGTCCAGAGTAATCCGGAGCTAAACATTGTTTTTTTGGAACACACTGAAAACAAAGGAAAAGGAGCAGCACTTCATACCGGAATCAAAAGTGCCACGGGAGAGGTTATCGTGATTCAGGACGCCGATTTGGAATATGACCCACAGGAATACAATATTCTTCTAAAACCCATCGCTGATGATGTAGCCGATGTGGTTTACGGCAGCCGGTTTATGGGTGGAAAACCACATCGTATTTTGTTCTTTTGGCACAGTATCGGAAATAAATTTTTGACTTTTTTGAGCAATATGTTCTCCAATCTGAATTTAACCGACATGGAAACCTGTTATAAAATGTTTCGTGCCGATATTTTAAAATCGATTAAACTACAGGAAAAACGTTTTGGCTTTGAACCCGAAGTCACCCAAAAAGTAGCGCGGATTCCAAAAATCAGAATCTATGAAGTGGGAATCAGTTATTATGGAAGAACTTTTGAAGAAGGCAAAAAAATCAGTTGGAGAGATGGTTTTCACGCCATTTACTGCATCCTGAGATACGGTATTTTCAAATAGCTAAAAAATAAATTTGCGGTTTCGCTTTACGAGATAATGGTGCCAAAGAAAATAGGTCGCCATGCTTCGATAGGGTTTCCAACTTTCAGCAATTAAAATCATCGCTTCTCTATCTTCGCAACCATACAATTCCTTAATGGTATTGACCACGGCTATATCGCCAATCGGAAGGATATCAGGTGATCCCAACGAGAACATCAGATACACATCAATCGTCCAGTTGCCGATGCCTTTGATTTTGATTAATTCACTTCTGACTTCATCGGGATGTTTTTGGGAAAGGGTTTCCAAAACCAAGGTTTTGTCTAAAATGGCTTCCGCCAAAGCTTTCAGGTAAATGTTTTTTTGACGGCTGACACCACAATTCCTGAGTGTTTCTTCTGAAGCATTTTTGATGGTTTCAGGAGTAACATCGCCTAATGCATTTTCAATTTTGACATAACAGGCACGCGCCGATTCGATAGAAACCTGCTGTTCTAAAATGAGTTTGACCAAAGTCTGAAAACCCTCCGGTCGTGACGGCACAAAAGGGTTTCCGTATTGCTGATGCAATTTTTGGAACACGGCATCCTTCTCAACCAAAAAAGAAATGGCTTGTTGCATTAGAAATAAAATCCGAATGAACCTTTAATCGTAAAGTTATTGGCATCGGGCACATTCTTGTAATTGGCTCTCCAGGCAAAATCCAAACGGAAAACCTTGAAGATATTTCCAATACCGGCACTGTATTCCCAATAAGGATCCTTAGGCGCTTTATAAACCAAACCCGAAGCATTAATTGCTATGTTTTCATCAGAAACGGTTCCGTAAACACCTCTAACGCCAATGATTTCACGGAGATTTAATTTTCTCAAAGCCGGTATTCTGGCAAAAATCTTCCCTTGGAAATTGTGTTCCCATTGGAAAGTAGCATATTCATCGGCTACAAATTCATAGAAATTCAGGTTACTGAAAGTGTTTCCAATAATAAAATAGGTTTGGTTACCCGGAACCACGCTCATCAGTCCAAGCGGAATCTGTCCAAAGGTTTTCCCTAATTCCATCGTGAAATTTGAACGGCCTATAGCACCAATAATTACCGGTTGTTTGTAGTATAACTGCAATTTCTGATAATCAAAATCGCTATCCATAAGACCTTTGATTCCCGAACTGTAATTGACAAAGAATCGACTGTATGGACTGTCAATCTCACGTCTTTCCACGCCATAACCAATGGTTTTTTTCTTCGGCGTAAATTCCACCTGAAGATTGATTTCCGATTGTTTTACTTCACTGGCTGTGGTGGTAAAAGTATCATCGGTATAATAATTCAGGCTAAAAGTTTCTGCGTCTGAAGCCGACTCTAACGTTCTGTAAGAGAATCCTAATTGGAGTGTTAAATTTTTCAATGGTTCGAATTCCATAGCCAAAGTTGTCAGATTGATATTCGTCAGCTTTCCATTGGCACCGGTAGTAAACAATCCGGAAGAAGCATAACTTCTGCCCAGAACATCATTGGTCGTGGTTAAACTGGCGCCGATTTGCTCGACATCTCTTCTATTTCCACCCGAAATGATAATCCTGTTTTTCTTGTCAATCATCCATTTTCCGGAAATGCCATACTTGAATTTGTTGTCTTTAAAACCATAAGCCGTATAGCCTTGCATACGCCACAAATCATTTGGCCCAAAATACGTTCTTCCACCGGCTCTAAGCCTCAATCCTTCCACTTCATTGAATCCTATGGTAGAAAAAATAGGTCCGTAGTCCAAATGGTATTTCGGGATTTCGATATAACCGCTACCCAAAATGGAAACCAGGCTATACATCTGCTTGAATCTTTTAACCGTTTTCAGCGTATCAATCATTTTATAGATTTTCTGCTCGTCTTTATTGAGGTTTTCAAATCGGTTTTCATCCCAATATTCATCGGATCTCATATAAACCTCATTGTCTATATAATTGACTTCATTTTTAAAGAACTTTTCAGGTTTCTTTTCATTGAATTTGAAGTTTTTGTAAAGCGTAGTTCTTTTGCCATAAACTCCTTTGGATTCTTCTTTTTTACGCAGAGCAAAATCAGACATCATATAATCGCGGGTTGGCAAAAACACTGAGTCATTCAACACTTCAAATTCCTGCTCAATATAAATGTCTTTCACCCAGTTGATGTTGGCGCTTTTGGTCACTGCCATGTTGATCTTTTTGATGGCAAAAGTGGTATCATTTACCCAAAAATCCCCTTTAAAGGTCAGCTCATTTTTGCGTCGTGGATAGAACACAATATTGTAACATACTTTATTATCAATCACTGCAGTATCGGCCAAAACGTAGTTGTACACATCGATTCCGGTTCGCGATAACGGACTGGTAAAACTCTTATCAAAGAAGTTCAGATAGTTGTCATAGATATCAAAATCATTATACAAATCTTTGATGAACATGTTCACTCCATCGCCATTGCCTAAGCCTGAATTTTTGTTGGCTTTTAGAATTTCCTTGGTTTTCTTGGTTTCGTTATCACCATAAAATTCAGAGATGGATTCGTTGATGAAAATCGGGAGATACGTTTTTCCTGTTACTTTGGAAGTATCGATGTTTTTGAAAACAAACTCCATTCCCTTGAAGATTTTGCTCTTCATAAAGGCACTGTCAATGGTGTTCATGTCAAATTCTACCTTTTCGTATTTGTCATACTGGTATTGCTTGAACATTTTCAGACCGTTTTTTCTTCGGCGCTCCCAAATTTTTCTCAAAATATCCAAAGCCGGATTGTTCTTTTTGGAAGTTTTACCCGCATAGATTTTTACTTCCTTCAAAGTGTTTCCTTCTTTCAGGACGATTTTAAAATCGTAATTGACTTGTTTTGGCAACTTCACTTCGGTATCGGGAAATCCGACGAAAGAAACAACCAAAACGGTATAATTATCCGGGGATTCAATATAAAAACGACCGTCTTCATTTGAAACAACTCCGGTGGTTGAACCTTTAAAAACAACATTGGCATACGGAACCGGCTGGTTCGTGTTATCGACCACAATTCCGCTGACTTTCGTTTGGGCGGAAAGACTGGCAGTCGAAGCAATAAGTACAATAAATAGTATAAATATCTTTTTCATGGCAAAAAAAAACTCCATCGTATTTTGTATGATGAAGTTTCAAATATAGTTATTTAGATTAATTAGATTTCAGACTACTTGGATTTTTAGGTTTTTTCTAACATTCCAAGGGTCTAATTCTCATTTTTCTATTTGTAAGCTACTTTTTTTACAGCTTTAATAACATCTTCCGCATTCGGTAACCACTCTTTTAATAAGGTTGGAGAATAAGGCGCAGGTGTATCAGCTGTTGTGATTCTTTGGATTGGTGCATCTAAATAATCAAATGCTCTTTCCTGAACCATATAAGTAATCTCAGAAGCTACACTGGCAAATGGCCAGGCTTCTTCCAATACTACCAAGCGGTTTGTTTTCTTAACCGAATTGATAATCGCATCATAATCCATTGGGCGAACTGTTCTCAAGTCGATGATTTCACAAGAAATACCTTCTTTAGCCAATTCTTCAGCGGCGATAATCGCTTCTTTGATGATTTTTCCAAAAGAAACAATGGTTACATCTGTTCCTTCTCTTTTGATATCGGCAACACCTAATGGAATGGTGTATTCTTCTTCAGGTACTTCACCTTTGTCACCATACATTTGTTCTGATTCCATGAAAATCACCGGATCGTTATCGCGAATCGCTGATTTCAACAAACCTTTCGCATCATAAACCGTTGATGGCACCACTACTTTCAATCCCGGAGTGTTGGCAAACCAATTCTCGAAAGCCTGTGAGTGTGTCGCTCCTAATTGTCCCGCAGAGGCTGTTGGCCCACGGAAAACCATCGGCATTGGGAATTGTCCGGCAGACATTTGACGCATTTTGGCTGCATTGTTGATGATTTGGTCAATACCAACCAAGGAGAAGTTAAAAGTCATATATTCTACGATTGGACGACAACCGTTCATCGCTGAACCTACTGCAATTCCGGCAAAACCAAGCTCTGCAATGGGTGTATCGATTACTCTCTTTGGTCCGAATTCATCCAGCATTCCTTTTGAAGCTTTGTAAGCACCGTTGTATTCGGCTACTTCCTCACCCATTAAATATACTGATTCGTCGCGACGCATTTCTTCACTCATCGCTTCGGCTATCGCTTCTCTAAATTGTATCGTTCTCATATTTATGATTGTGTTACTGTCAATAATTTTGAAACGCAAAAATAAAAATTAAATGCGATTAAAATATTTTTTAACCGCATTTTATAATTCTATTCAAGAAAAAGAATGATAATTTTTTACGAAATCGATGTAATTAAACTATCTCTAAAATTGTACTTCACTACTTGAGTAAATTTTTCAACTCAAACTTTTGCCATCCTTGTTTTTCGGCATACCACCAAATAGAGTTGTCTTCAAACACCAATATCACCCTTGTTCCTGATGAACTGGTGAATTTCTGATAGATTTCAAGGCTTTTGATTTTTTGTCCTTTTGGTAAACCTCCAGTTTCAAGACTTCTCCAACCTTTATCTTTAGCCGCTTTCCACCATACCGAATTGTCTTCGAGTTGCAATACCAATCGCCCTTCACTTGCCGAAGGCCCACCCATCATTGACGTTTTAAGATAAGTTGTCATATTGGCAATTTTAAACCCAGACGGTAGTCCATCCGTTTCTGTTTTTTCCCATTTTTTCCCATCTGCATACCACCAAACAGTATTGTCTGCCAAAGTAACCACATATCTTGTTTCTGAACCGCCCATCATTCCAAATTTTTGGTAGGTTGAAATGTTGGTGATTTCAACATTAGCCGGCAAACCGCTTTTGTCAATTGGTTTAAAATTTTCATCCGGAGCTGACCACCAAAGCGTATTGTCGCTACTCAACATAAAAAATCTGGTTTCTGTGCCGCCAAAACTTCCAAACTTCACATAAGGTTTGAACATTTTGATCTTTGTATCGGGCTTAATGCTTTTGTTTGGAATCGATTCCCATTTGTTATCATTAAACCACCATAACGTACTATCGTCAAGAACCGCAATCAAAGTACTGTCGGCAGAAAGGAGATTGAGTTTTAAGTAAACGTGAATCGAAGCAATTTTTTTATCCGTTGGCAGACCAGTTCTGGGAACCTCGCTCCATGGTTCTTCGGCGACTGACCACCAAACACTATTGTCCGACAACAAAGTGACAAACCTAGTACCGCCCAACTTGGTGATACATTCAATGTCCTGAATAGATTTTTGGCTCCAACTGGTTCCAATAGAAATAAATGCTAATAGAATAAATAATTTCTTCATACGGTTTCAAGGTTGTTTTTATTTAGGATGCTAATATAATTTTTTTTGGCAATGATTTTACTTTCGGCAAAAAAATAATACTATTCCTGTAAAACCGCTTTTTAAACATCCCTTTTTCAGAAAACCCATACACCGAAACCATACCTTTTACGAAATCGATTGAAATTTGAAAAAATATTATGCGTGCATATAAAAAATAGAAATATATTTTATACTTTTACGCTCTGAAAAAATTCACTTAATACATAACAGTAATGAAAATATTAGTTTGCATCAGTCATGTGCCTGATACTACTTCAAAAATCAACTTCGTTAACGGTGATTCCGAATTTGATACCAACGGTGTGCAATTCGTAATCAACCCAAATGACGAGTTCGGATTAACCAGAGCGATTTGGTTCCAAGAACAACAAGGTGCTAATGTGACCGTAGTCAATGTTGGCGGACCAGATACTGAACCAACGCTTAGAAAAGCTTTAGCAATCGGTGCCAACGAAGCGATTCGTGTTAACGCTACGCCTACTGACGGCTTTTTTGTAGCGAAGCAATTGGCTGAAGTGGTTAAAACCGGTGGTTATGATTTGGTAATCTGCGGGAGAGAATCTTTGGATTACAATGGCGGAATGGTTCCGGGGATGTTGGCAGGTTTGTTAGACTACAACTTTGTAAACTCTTGTACCGAATTAAAAATTGATGGAAATACAGCCAAAGCTGCCAGAGAAATTGACGGTGGAAAAGAAACCATTGCAGCGGCTTTGCCTTTGGTAATTGGTGGCCAAAAAGGATTGGTTGAAGAGAAAGACCTTCGCATTCCTAACATGAGAGGTATCATGACAGCCAGAACCAAAGTATTGACGGTATTGGAACCGGTTGGCGCCAATGTAAATACCAAAGCGGTAAAATTTGAAAAACCGGCACCAAAATCAGCGGTGAAATTATTCTCAGCAGATGATTTGGACGGATTGGTGAACGCTTTGCATAATGAAGCAAAAGTCATTTAAATTATTATAAATTATAAATTCTGAATTTTAAATTAATTCAAAATTTAGAATTCAAAATTCAAAATAGAAAAAGATATGTCATTATTAATATACGCAGAATCGGCAGACGGAAAATTCAAGAAAGTAGCTTTTGAATTGGCTTCGTATGCGAAAAAAGTAGCCGAATCTTTAGGAACAACGGTAACCGCTGTCACAGTGAACGCCGGAAATGTTTCTGATTTATCAAAATACGGAGTAGACAAAGTTTTAAAGGTAACCAATGACAAATTGGCCAACTTCAACGCAAAAGCTTATGCTGATGTGGTAAAACACGCTGCTCAAAAAGAAGGTGCTAAAGTTATTTTGCTTTCTTCAACCACCGACAGTTTATACATGGCACCATTGGTTGCCGTTGGTTTAGACGCCGGATTTGCTTCGAATGTGGTTGGATTACCATTGAACACTTCACCTTTCCAGGTTAAAAGAAATGCGTTTTCTAACAAAGCCTTCAACATCACCGAAATTTCAACTGATGTAAAAGTTTTAAGCTTGGCGAAAAACTCATACGGATTGGTAGAAAGCGCTGCTGCAGCAACTGAAGAAGATTTTGCACCAAGTTTAAACGACGCCGATTTCAACGTAAAAGTAGAATCCGTAGAAAAAACCACCGGTAAAGTAACCATCGCCGATGCGGATATCGTAGTTTCCGGCGGACGCGGATTGAAAGGTCCTGAAAACTGGGGATTAATCGAAGATTTAGCAGCCGTTCTTGGTGCTGCTACTGCTTGTTCAAAACCGGTATCTGATTTAGGTTGGAGACCTCACAGCGAACACGTGGGCCAAACCGGAAAACCGGTAGCAACAAACTTGTACATCGCAGTAGGAATTTCTGGTGCAATTCAGCATATAGCGGGAATCAACTCTTCGAAAGTGAAAGTGGTTATCAACAGTGATGCCGAAGCACCATTCTTCAAAGTGGCTGATTATGGGATTGTTGGCGATGCGTTCGACATCTTGCCACGCCTGACACAAAAGCTAAAAGAGTTCAAAGCTCACAACTCATAAATTATTTATTAATTCACCAAAAGAGCCGTTGAAAACTTTATGTTACAACGGCTCTTTTTTTATGCTTTCCATTTTTAGAAGCGAAAACTTTTTGTTACTTTGCAATCCATTTTCCTGCTGTTCGTTGCTAGTCCCGATAAATCGGGCGCTATCCACTGCCATCAGGGCTAAATTTAAACCATAGCCTTTCAGCCTCAACAATCTGAAAGCTAAATCTGATAGCTAAAAATCATAATGAGTTTAGTAAAACTAACCATAAAAGGAATTTCTTATAGCCAAACGCAAAACGGAGCGTATGCCCTGATTTTAAATGAAGTAGATGGCGAAAGAAAATTACCAATTGTCATCGGCGCTTTTGAAGCCCAATCCATTGCCATTGCTTTGGAAAAAGAAATCAAGCCACCACGACCTTTAACCCACGATTTATTCAAAAGTTTCGCCGACCGATTCGATATTGTAGTCAAGCAAGTTATCATCCACAAATTGGTTGATGGTGTTTTCTATTCGAGCATCATTTGCGAACGCGACAAAATCGAGGAAATCATCGATGCCCGAACATCGGATGCCATTGCTTTGGCATTGCGATTCAACGCACCGATTTTCACCTATAAAAACATCTTAGACAAAGCCGGTATTTACCTCAATACCAATCCTGCCGAATTGGAAAACCAAAATACAGATGACGAAGGTGTATTGTCAACGCCTGAAACTTTCGGGTTAGATTCTGAAGGCAAAGCAGGCGATGTGTATGTCAGCATGAGTCTTTCGGAACTGCACGATGCTTTGGAAAAAGCCGTTCAGGATGAAGACTACGAAAAAGCAGCGAAAATAAGAGACGAAATTTCGAAGAGAGAATCATAAAAGCAATTAGCCGTCAGCTCTTAGCAATCAGCTAAAAGCTAAAGGCTAAAAGATAAAAGCTAAAAAAATGAAGCAATACCACGATTTAGTGCGACACGTTTTGGAAAACGGTTGCCAAAAAGGAGACAGAACAGGAACAGGAACCAAAAGTGTATTTGGTTACCAGATGCGATTTGATTTGAGTGAAGGTTTCCCTATGGTGACAACCAAAAAACTGCATTTGAAATCGATTGTCTATGAATTGCTTTGGTTCTTAAAAGGCGATACCAATATTGGTTACCTCAAAGAAAATGGGGTAAAAATCTGGGACGAATGGGCGGATGAAAATGGCGATTTGGGTCCGGTCTACGGCCACCAATGGCGCAACTGGAACAGCGAAGAAATTGACCAGATAACAGAACTTATTGAAACGCTGAAGAAAAATCCAAACAGCCGACGCATGTTGGTTTCCGCCTGGAATCCTTCGGTGTTACCTGATACTTCAAAATCTTTTGCTGAAAATGTAGCCAATGGTAAAGCGGCTTTACCGCCGTGTCATGCGTTCTTTCAGTTTTATGTCGCCGATGGCAAATTGTCTTGTCAGTTGTACCAAAGAAGCGCTGATATTTTCCTGGGCGTTCCGTTTAACATTGCGTCTTATGCCTTGTTTACGATGATGATTGCACAGGTTTGTGACTTACAGGTTGGCGAATTCATCCATACTTTTGGCGATGCCCACATTTACAACAACCATTTTGAACAAGTGGAATTGCAATTGTCGCGCGAACCAAGACCATTGCCAAAAATGATTTTAAATCCGAATGTGAAAAACATTTTCGACTTCACTTTTGAAGATTTTACGCTGGTGGATTACGACCCGCATCCGCATATTAAAGGCATAGTGGCTGTTTAGTCATTCTGACGAAACAATCCCAACCCTATTAAATTAAACCCTTGCAGTGATGTAAGGGTTTTTTGTATATTGCTAAAGGAAAAATCAAAGAATGATTTTGAATAATTCAGGGGATCCATCCTTAATAAAAACAGATAAATTGACATGAAACATATAGATAAAACACAGCATTTGCTTCCTTTGGGCTATCTTTATCTTGTAGTTTTAGGCATATTAAAGGAAACAGCTATCTTTTACCAATTGGACATCAACATCTTAAAATACTCCTCAATCATGGATGTATTGATTAGCCCGATTGCTACTGCAACTTCAAATCCGGTTGTATTCATCACCATCGTTGCCGTTTTTATTTTTTCCTATCATTTGCCATCCATTATATACAAAAATGACCATAAGAAATGGGTTCAAAAAGCATTTGAATTAAAGAAAACCAAAGCTGAAACAGAAGATTCAGAAATCAAAAACTATTATTTATTAATTTCAACAAGATTCCTAGCCACATTTTTATTATCTATTTATCTTGGTTATGGAAGTGCCGAAGGTTATATTACTTCCAAAAAAATAAAGGAAAACAAACTACATTGTGACTACAAACTGAATTTCAACACAGGGGAATCTGAGGATGTTTTCTTAGTAGAATCCAACAGTCTTTATTATTTTTATGTAGCAAAAGGCGAAAAGCACCTAAAAATTGCACCAATCAGCGGAATAAAAAATCTGGTGGTAATCAAAAACAAAAAATAAAGGCTGACGACAAGTTGACCGGATTAAATAAAAAAAACGTTCAGATAATTCTGAGCATTTTTTTATATATTTGAGGTAAGCTAAATGCTTTTAATCAATCTCTTATGAAAATATCACAATGTTTTTTCGTTGTCTTATGTCTTTTCAATCTAAACATTGCCAAAGCACAAAAGGAAATTACCGAATCAGAAATTGAGTTAAGAAGCCAGCTCAAATTTGAAGCGCTCAAAGACAGAGAAACTTTGGGTAACGGTAGCGGCACTTTTTTTATCTTGGATCTAAGCGAAGACAATAGTGACAATGGGTATTCGGTTATTTTAATTGAAAAATCAATCATCAAAAATGCTAAAGAAGTTAAACTGTATTTTAAAAAAACAGATGGTGAGCCATTTGTTATGACCATCCCAAACAATAATAATTATGTTATTGAATCTGATAAAGAGTCAAACTTCGCCGCTATTCCGTTAGGGCAATTAAGATCCGAATATAATGCACAACAGAACCTGGTTGAACCCCTTTTCTATCCTGAAGATTTTCTCTCCAAAATTTATCCCGGCTCAGAAGAAAAAGACCTTTCGGAAATTAAAAGAGTCATGCGGATTCCAATTCCAAAAAAAATAGAGCAAACTCGTTATAAAGTAAAAAAACCGCTTCGATAAATCGAAACGGTTTTTTCTTCTAACCAAAACTAAAACCTATAGTGCCAAAACACTATTTTCTGCACCGGCAAATTCGTTATAAGCATAACTATCTGCCTCTGGATCGTTTACATAAGCACCGTCCACTAAATATTTAAATTCGAAAGAATTATCTTTTGGTAAATCAAAAGTAGCTTTGAAAGTTCCGTTTTTCAATTTCGATAATTCTCCTTCAGCCGGATTCCAGTTGTTGAAATCTCCAACTACTGCTGCTGCATTTGCTTCTTTTGCCTCGATTGAAAAGGTAACTTTAACAACCGGTTTTGTTTTTATAACTTGTTTCTTGATAGCCATAACTAATTCATTTATAGATTACTGAGGCAAAGTAAAGCGATTTTTTTATACGTTTAACACGTGGAATTATTTTTACGACATTGCTAAAAACATGGCCAATTTAAAAGAAGATATACAATTTAATCACCCTTAAATTTTACATCTGTGATTAAGAAATCGGTTTCGTAATACATTATCTCAAAATGATATTTTAACATTTTAAAAATAAATTTTACCTTTAAAGCACTAATTTCGTCATATGGAACACAATCAACACGAATTATACGAATATGCAAGGGACAGAATCAGGCAAAAAAAGCGTTTGTTTATTCACCTTATTGTTTTCTTTATAGGCAGTCTCTTTTTATTCACTGCCAATCATCTGTTGAATTTCCACGACGAAACCAATTGGTGGATTTGGGTCGTAGCAGTTTGGGGTTGCCTTTTTATTTTTCATGTTATCAAAGTGCTAATCACTGATAGTTTTATGAATAAAAATTGGGAAAGAGCACAAATAGACAAATTGATGCTCAAACAAACCAAAAAAATAGAACAATTGAAAAACGACCTGGAAAACACAAAACCATCCGAAGAATGATTACACTCATAGCCGCTGTGGCCGAAAACAATGCATTGGGCAAAAACAATCAACTGCTTTGGCATTTGCCGGATGATTTTAAGCGATTCAAAACCCTGACTTCAGGACATTATATTATTATGGGACGAAAAACCTTTGAAAGTTTCCCGAAACCATTACCCAACAGAACGCATGTCATCATCACGCGCCAAAAGGATTACCAACCTGAAGGTTGCATCGTAGTGCATTCCTTAGAAAAGGCGATTGAAGTTTGCCCCAAAAGCGAAGACATTTTTGTCATTGGCGGTGGCGAAATTTACAATCAGTCGTTAACAATTGCAGACAAGGTTGACATTACGCGTGTGCATCATTCCTTTGACGCAGATACTTATTTCCCTGAAATTGATTTGGCCCAATGGCAATTGGTTTTTGAGGAATACCATCCGAAAGATGAACGGCATAAATTTGATTTTACTTTTCAAACCTATCTCAGGAAAAAATAGAGCAATTCAAATAATGCTTTATATTTGCCACCCGAGACCGATAGGTCGAATTGAACGAAGTTAAAAATTTGAGCATGTCAAAGCAAATCACTCCTTATAAAGAATCCAACTTAGGCAAAAAAGAACAAGTCACCCAGATGTTTGACAACATTTCTGGGAACTATGATGGTTTGAACAGGGTTATCTCTATGGGAATTGATGTCAAATGGAGAAAGAAAGTAATCGAATTGATCAAGGCCAAAAATCCTGAAACTGTTCTCGACATCGCTACCGGAACGGGTGATTTAGCCATCATGATGGCCGAATCTACTGCTGCAAAACGAATCATTGGACTGGACTTATCGGTAGGCATGCTTGAAGTGGGCAAGAAAAAAATTGCCTATAAAAATCTTTCAGACAAAATAGAAATGGTGGTTGGTGACAGCGAAAACATTCCTTATCCCGATCATTATTTTGATGCGATTACGGTTTCGTTTGGTATCAGAAACTTTGAAACACTCGAAAAAGGTTTGGCAGAAATCTACCGCGTATTAAAGCCAGGCGGTATTTTTGTGATTTTGGAAACTTCGGTTCCGACAAAATTCCCATTCAAACAAGGCTATGCTTTTTACACCAAGTTTATATTACCGTTGATAGGAAAATTATTTTCTAAAGACAACAACGCTTATGGCTACCTGTCAGAATCAGCAGCCAATTTCCCTTTTGGGGAAACCTTAAACAATATTTTGCGGAAAATTTCGTTTATAGAATGTAAAGCCATGCCACAAACATTCGGAGTTGCCACCATTTACACCGCCACAAAAAACTAAAACTGAAGTTGCACGCATTATAATGAAGAAATTATTTGTCCTTTTTATCCTCTTTACCCTTAACGCTCAGGCACAATTTGGGAAAAGCATCTTTTCAAAAGACCCAATCATCAACCTGGAGAATTTTGACAAGCAAAGAGTGTATTGGGGTTATTTCTTAGGCTTTAGTACTTTCGATTTCAAAACCGATTACAAAGTTCCCGGACAAGATATCAATGTGAAAGGCAATACCGGTTTTAACGTTGGATTGGTTGGGGTTTTAAGACTTCATGAATATTTGGAATTGCGTTTTGAACCGGGATTATATTATGCCAGCCGAACGCTGACTTATCCGGGTTTTACAAACGACAGAGATGCTTTGAGAGAAGTAAAAGCCACATACATCGACTTTCCGTTGATGCTGAAATTTTCTTCATTGCGTACCGGGAATGTGAGACCTTATCTTCTTGGCGGCGTTGGAACCACTTTGAACTTATCGAGTAATTCGAAATCAAAAGATGACAACTCGGAACAAAAATTCAGGGTAAAACCCTGGACACAAAATTACACGTTTGGTTTCGGGATTGATTTATACTTTGAATACTTCAAATTTTCACCATCCATCAGAGGTGTTTTTGGATTTAACGACGAGTTAATCCGTGATGATGATCCAAACAGTCCATGGACAGGCAATATAGAGTCAATGAAAACCCGTGCAGTGTTGATCAACTTTACTTTCCACTAAGAACTTCTCCTAAACTCACTCAGGAAAATAGCCGTTGCGGTAGCAACATTTAAACTTTCGGTTTGCTGCATGTCACCAAACCTCGGAATCGCGATTCTATTTTTGATTTTCTTTTCCAAATGGGCAGAAATGCCATTGGCTTCGTTGCCAAAAACCAAAATACCATCCGTTGGTAAAATTTCTTTGTAAATGTTATTTCCATCCATAAAAGTCCCAAAAACCGGAAGTGAAGTCCTACCGATATACTCATTCAAATCCACATAATTGATCTTGACTCTGGTAATCGAACCCATCGTCGCCTGGATTACTTTTGGATTGTAAACATCAACTGTTTCATTGGAACAAACCAATTGCTTTACACCAAACCAATCACACAATCGGATAATTGTTCCCAGATTCCCCGGGTCACGAATATCATCAAGCGCTACAATCAAGCCTTTGTCTTCTATCTGGCCGGCAGCCGGAATTTTAAATATAGCCAAACAGGAACTTGGCGAAGTCAGGGTCGAAATTCTTTTCATGTCAGCGGGTTTAATCTCGGTTTTTTGTGACGCATTGACGCTTTCAAAAATGGCTTCAGTAACAAATAAATGTTCAAGCACGATGTTTGATAGTAACAATTCCTGTATTACTTTTACGCCTTCGGCTATAAACAATTGATGCTCGTTTCGGTATTTTTTGTGTTGGAGACTGGTAATTAACTTTATTTGGTTTTTACTAACCATAAAATACTGTATTTTTGAATTAAATATTTCGCACCACTTGAAAAAGAGTATCACAAAAATATCATTATTTATTCTAACTGGGCTAATTATCTTTGGCTGTAACTCGACAAAAAGAGTTCCTGATGGGAAAAGACTACTTACGAAAAACGACATTTACGTTGATACTAAAAAAGACCATGGTGAGGAAATTACCAACCAGTTGTATCAAAAGCAAAACACTTCCATTTTAGGCTATCGCCTTCGACTGAACCTTTATAATCTGGCAAGACAAAAATCGGATTCGCTTTTCAAGGCCAAAATGATCAAAAACCCAAAGCGCTATTATCGAAAAGCCAAATGGCTTTCCAAAAAACAAGTCAAGCGTTTAGGCGAATCTTTCCTCTATTCCGGAATTGACAAGTTTTTGATGAAAACGGGTGAAGCGCCGGTAATATTAGATACGACCAGTACCCGAAAATCGCTTCGCCGTTTAAGATCATACTACTACAACCGCGGTTACTTTGACGTGACAGCCAAATACAAAGTGGACAGCATCGACAATAAAAAAGTCAAACTCAGATATGATATCAAAACCGGAAAGCCTTATGTTATCGACAGTATCTTTCCTATAATTGCCAGTCAGCCACTCGATTCGATTTATCAGTTGAGAAAAAAGAATTCCTTTTTAAAAGTGGGTAAACGATTCCAGACCAGTGATTATGACGAAGAGAAAAAACGCGTTACCGAAGACTTCAGAAATAACGGTGCTTTCCGATTCCAGCAGAATTATATCAGCTTAGACATTGACACCATCAACAGAAATCACAAACCTGCCTTGTATTTCTATGTTGACAATGAAAGTATCCGAACCGAGGACAGTATCAGCACCAAACCTTTTGAATTGTACAAAATCAGTAAGGTTAACATTTACACCGATCACAGCCCGACCAATCCTACCGCTCCAATTAAGGATAGTGTAACTTATAACGATTTTACGTTATATGGCGTTGAGAAATTAAAATACCGTCCGAAAGCCATCACTGATGGGATTTTTGTTACCAAAGGGAATTATTTTTCGGATTACAGAACTTCTGTTACCTCAAGGTATTTGAGTAATCTTAAGGTTTTCAACTATCCATTGATTCAATATGTAGAAGATAAAACCCAGCAGAATAGTCTGATTGCGAACATCTATCTGACACCAAGAAAAAAATATACCTTTGGTTTCTCGACTGATTTTACCCATTCCAATATTCAGGATTTTGGTATTACCGGAAGCACTTTCTTGGGCATCCGCAACGTATTTAATGGTGCCGAAACTTTTGAGCTTGGTTTTAGGGGAAATATTGGTTCCTCCAAAGATTTGGCCAATCCAAACAACACCTTCTTCAACATTTCTGAAATTGGGGTTGATGCCAAATTGAATTTTCCACGCATCTTTTTCCCTTTTAAAACCGATAAAATCATTCCGAAAACCATGATTCCTTACACTACTTTGAGTGTGGGTTATTCAAAACAAACCAATATCGGATTGGACAAACAAAACTTTACCAGCTCACTGACTTACAATTGGACGCCAAAGAAAAATACAACCTTTAGATTTGACTTAATCAATATCCAGTTTGTAAAAAACCTGAATCCGTCGAACTACTTCAATATCTATAAGTCTTCATACAACTCACTTAATGAGATTGCCCATACTTATCTTCCGTCGACTTCCGGGTACTTTAACCAAGATCCAGATAGTAACAATAGGTTGTTAATTGATTCGGGAACTACCGGATTTACCAATGATGTTCTGGGTGATCCGCCGGTTATTTCGACGTCCAGCCGTGATTATGATGAAGTCAGAAGTATTGAAGAAAGACGTGAAAGATTGACCGAAAATAATTTGATTTTTGCATCCAATATTACGTTTACCAAAACATCCAAAAAAGATTTGTTTGACAACGAATTTTATGCTTTTAAAGCCAAAATTGAATCTGCCGGAAATGTATTGTCCTTAATCGCAAAAGCTTCCCAGCAGTTAAAAAATCAAAATGGTGCCAACACCTTTTTGGATGTGGAATTTTCACAATACATCAAAACCGAATTTGAATTTATCAAGCATTGGGATTTCACGCGTAAAAAAGTTTTGGCTGCCAAAGCTTTTGCAGGAATTGCCATTCCTTATGGCAACTCCAACAGCGTTCCGTTTTCCCGAAGTTATTTTGCCGGAGGAACAAATGATATCCGAGCCTGGCAATCCTATAGCCTTGGTCCGGGTGCCAGCGGCAGTATATTTGATTTCAACGAGGCCAATATGAAACTGACCTTTAGCACCGAATTCCGATTCAATATTTTTCAGCAATTGAATGGCGCTTTGTTTACCGATGTTGGAAATATTTGGAACGTTTTAGACAATACCAAAGATGATGCGTCCATTTTCAGCGGTTTAAAATCGCTTGAGAATATCGCGGTCGGTACCGGATTTGGATTCAGATATGACTTTAATTTCTTTATCGTCCGATTGGATTTAGGGTTTAAAACTTACAATCCGGCCATGGAAGAAAACAATAGATGGTTCAAAGAAATGCGCTTTAACCGTTCCGTTTTAAATATTGGAATAAATTATCCTTTCTAAAATTAGAAATTATTATTTTTGTAACCTTAACTTAAAAACCACACAAAACAATGGCTCACAATATCAAACCAGGAGTTGCTACCGGAGATGACGTACAGGCGATTTTTAATTATGCTAAAGAAAAAGGATTTGCACTTCCTGCGGTGAACGTAATCGGTTCGAGCACTATCAATGGTGTTTTGGAAACGGCGGCTAAATTAAACGCACCGGTGATTATTCAATTCTCCAATGGTGGCGCACAATTCAATGCCGGAAAAGGACTTTCAAATGAAGGCGAAAAATCAGCTATTGCAGGTGGAATTGCCGGGGCCAAACACGTTCATACTTTGGCAGAAGCTTACGGGGCTACTGTAATTCTTCACACTGACCATTGTGCAAAAAAATTATTGCCTTGGATTGACGGTTTGCTTGACGCTTCTGAAAAACATTTTGCTGAAACCGGAAAACCATTGTACTCTTCACACATGATTGATTTATCAGAAGAGCCAATCCACGAAAACATCGAAATCTGTAAGGAATATTTAGCCCGTATGAGCAAAATGGGAATGACTTTGGAAATCGAATTGGGAATTACCGGTGGTGAAGAAGACGGTGTAGACAATTCAGATGTAGACAGCTCAAAATTATACACGCAACCTGAAGAAGTAGCTTATGCTTATGAAGAGTTGATGAAAGTGTCTCCAAAATTCACTATCGCAGCGGCTTTCGGAAACGTGCACGGGGTTTACAAACCGGGTAACGTTAAATTGACCCCGAAAATCCTGAAAAATTCACAAGATTACGTTCAGAATAAATTCAATACAGGACCAAATCCGGTTGACTTTGTTTTCCACGGTGGTTCAGGTTCAACTTTGGAAGAAATCAGAGAAGCCATTTCTTATGGTGTAATCAAAATGAACATTGACACCGACTTACAATTTGCTTTCACTGAAGGCATCAGAGATTATATGACTTCAAAAATTGATTATTTGAGAACCCAAATCGGAAGTCCGGAAGGCGCTGATTCTCCAAACAAAAAACACTACGACCCAAGAAAATGGATCCGTGAGGGAGAAATGACTTTCAACACCCGATTAGAGCAGGCATTTGCCGACTTAAATAACGTAAATACACTTTAAATTATTTTAAATTTTAAATGTTGAATTTTAAATTATTTTCACATTCAAAATTTATAATTCAAAATTTATAACAACATAAATTATGGCTTGGTTTAAAAGAACAGAAAAAGGAATTCAGACCGCTACAGAAGATAAAAAGGATGTTCCTAAAGGACTCTGGTACAAATCACCTACGGGAAAAATTATTGACCAGGATGAATTGGCAAGAAATCTATGGGTTAGCCCGGAAGATGATTTCCACGTGAGAATTGGCAGTAAAGAATACTTCGAAATCTTGTTTGACAACAATGAATTCAAAGAATTGGATGCGAAAATGACCGCCAAAGATCCACTGCACTTTGTGGATACCAAAAAATATTCAGACCGATTAAAAGACGCTCAGGAAAAAACAGGATTGAAAGATGCTGTTCGTACTGCTGTTGGAAAATCAAAAGGAAATGACTTGGTTGTTTGCTGTATGGACTTTGCTTTTATCGGTGGTTCGATGGGTGCTGTTGTGGGTGAAAAAATCGCCCGTGGTATCGATTACGCCATCAAAAACAACACGCCATTTGTGATGATTTCAAAATCGGGTGGCGCGCGTATGATGGAAGCGGCTTATTCCTTGATGCAGTTGGCTAAGACCTCCGCCAAATTAGCGCAATTGGCTGAAGCCAAAATTCCATACATTTCATTATGTACCGATCCGACAACTGGTGGAACTACGGCTTCTTACGCCATGTTAGGAGATATCAACATCTCTGAGCCTGGTGCTTTGATTGGATTTGCCGGACCACGTGTGGTTCGTGACACCACCGGAAAGGATTTACCGGAAGGTTTCCAAACCGCCGAGTTTGTATTAGACCACGGTTTCCTTGATTTTATTGCCCACAGAAAAGAACTGAAAAACAAAATCAATTTGTACATCGATTTGATTTTGAATCAGGATGTGAGATAGATTTTATCCAAATACTTTATACCAAAAAACACAAAGTTTGCGCTTTGTGTTTTTTTTATATCTTTAAAAAATAGTAAACATCAAACAGACGATATGATTGAACATGTGAAATACTTCGGAAAACTTACGGCTACAGCCGCATTATCCTGGATAAAAATAAATGCTTTAGGATTTGTCAGCCTGGTCGTCACTTTTACTTTCAGTTACTTTATATTGTTTGACGAAAAGACAAGCAGTGCCGCTGAAGTAGCCAATTCTTCAACGCTCCTCTACACCATCACCTCAAAACCTATTCAATCGATATTGCTTTTACTGATTATATTGTGTCCTGTTTTCATTTTGATTCTTGGCAATAAGTATATTGTTTCGAAAATTATCAATCGTATCGTTAATGACAAATCAGACGCTTTGCTTTATCCTGTTTTAGATAAGATTTTGGCAAAATTCAAAACCATCCAACCGGATATTATCAAAAAAGGAGCTGATTATTCTATGGTGAAATTGAAGCTTATTCATCAGGTAAAAAATGAAACGGAGAACAAATGGATTAAGCGAATTATTATTTACGGATTGGAAAAAGTGAATCTGCACAATGAAGATTTTGCCAGCCAGGATGCTGATTTCAGCACTATTTTAAAGGTAAAAACAATGGAAGCGCTACACAATATCACCGAACCAAGCCGAAAAAGTATTTGGATAGTCCTTGGTTTGCAATGGTTGTTCCTGCTGTTGATTTGGGTTTTAAACTAACCGCAAAGTTACATTCCGCTTCTGATTGCTTCCACCGGATCTAATTTGGAAGCCGAGATTGCCGGCAGAATTCCCGAAATTAATCCAACAATGATGGACAATCCGGTACCGATGATGACATTGCCAAAGCCTAAGACGAATTCAAAATCCAATACATTGGTCATCAACATCGCCAAAAGCCAAACGATAACCAGTCCAATTGTACCACCAATCAAACAAAGGATAATCGCTTCGAAAAGGAATTGAAGCAATATAAATCTATTTTTGGCGCCCAGTGATTTTTGAATCCCGATAAGATTCGTTCGCTCTTTAACCGAAACAAACATAATATTGGCAATTCCAAATCCGCCCACCAAAAACGAAAAGAAACTAATCAAAATCCCGCCCATACGCACAGTGCCTAAAAGCTCATCAATCATATCGGTCAAGCCCGATAAAATATTGATAAAAAAGTTATTGATATCACCTTCCTTAACACCTCTGACCCCGCGCAGTTTTTGAGCAATTTCTCCTTTTAAGGCATCGATGTCAATTCCTTTTTCGGGTTTTATTATGATAACAGGCAAAACTTGCGGGTTATTGTCGCCATAAATTGTTCGCAGAAAAGTAGACGGGAAAAAAGCCGAAGTATCATCGCCACCGCCAATATCCATCGATTCCCCTTTCTTTTTGGTTACGCCAATGACGGTAAATCTTTGGCCATACATGCGTACTGTTTTTCCAATCGGGTCTATTTCACCAAAAAGATTTTGGGCAATATCATGACCCAAAACCACCACTTGTTTCCCGGAATAAGATTCTGATTCATTGAAAAATCGCCCTTCGGCAAACTCCATCCGTTGTATATCCACAAACTCATAGGTTACCGGAACCATATTTACCGAACTAGACGTTACCGATTCATAATTGATGTTTTGGCTTACGGTAAAATATTGGAAACAGGAATTTTCAACATTCGTCAAGGCCGTTTTCAAATATTGGTATTCTTCAAAAGTCACATTGGGAAACTGCTCTCTTTTCCAACGCGGTACTTCTGTTGGCCCGAAAGACTGACTGGTCAAATAAATGGTATTTTTGTCCAGTGTACTCAAATCAGCCTGTATTTTTCGGTCTAGGGAATCAACCGCCGCCAAAACCGCAATAATTGAAAAGATACCAATGGTAACACCCAGTAAAGAAAGCATCGTTCGCAATTTATTGTTGCGCAAAGCATTCATGGCAAAGGCAAAACTTTCTTTAAGCAGTCTTAAGTAGAGTAACATTTATGGCTGGTTTAGGTAATGGTAAATTTCTATAAAAATAACGAAAATCCCGATTCTTTTTTACATTGTCTTATTTGTGTCAAGAAATAAAATATTGTTACAATTCTTGCTTGAATTTTGTCCTTAAAAAAACTACTTTTGTCCTCTTAAAACTAACTGTCGATTGACAGACGCAACACACACAACATGAGCACACAAAAAACAACCCGAGACCAAGGGTCGAACGGAGCGAAGCTAATCCAATCAGCCTTGATTTCAGTCTTTTCAAAAGACGGTTTAGAGCCAATTGTTCGCAAACTACACGAACAAAATGTAACCCTTTATTCTACTGGTGGAACCGAAGAATTCATCAACAAGTTAGGAATTCCTGTAGTTCCGGTTGAAGAAATCACTTCTTTTCCTGAAATTCTTGGCGGAAGAGTAAAAACTTTACACCCGAAGATTTTTGGCGGTATCTTAAACCGTCAGGACAATTCTTCGGATGTGGAGCAAATGAAGGAGTTTGATATTCCCCAAATTGACTTAGTGATTGTTGATTTATATCCTTTTGAAAAAACAGTGGCTTCCGGTGCAAGCGAAGCGGAAATCATAGAGAAAATTGACATTGGTGGCATTTCTTTGATTCGTGCTGCTGCCAAAAATTTCAAAGACACCGTAATTGTAGCTTCAGTAAATGAATATTCTCTTTTGTTGGATTTGATTTCAACACAAGATGGTACAACCACTTTGGAACAAAGAAAAGTGATGGCTGCCAAAGCTTTCCATGTTTCTTCCAATTACGACAGCGCGATTTTTAATTATTTCAATACCGATGAGACTATTTTCAAAGTAAGCATTGATAACGGACAAGTATTGCGTTACGGAGAAAATCCACACCAAAAAGGATTCTTCTTTGGCGAATTTGACAAAATGTTTACCAAATTACACGGCAAGGAATTGTCATACAACAACTTGTTGGATGTTGATGCTGCGGTGAATCTGATTTTGGAGTTTAAGGAAAACGAACCAACATTTGCTATCCTCAAACACAACAACGCCTGCGGTTTGGCTACCAGAAACACTATGAAAGAGGCTTATTTAGCGGCGCTGGCCGGTGATCCAACTTCGGCTTTTGGTGGTGTTTTGATTGCCAATGGCAATATTGATGAAGCAACTGCCAACGAAATTAACAGCTTATTCTGTGAAGTGGTGATTGCCCCAAGTTATGATGAAAAGGCAATATCAGTTTTATCTGAAAAGAAGAACAGAATTATTTTAGTGCAACATGATGTGGAACTACCTCAAAGACAGGTAAGAACCTGTTTGAATGGTTTACTGGTACAAGATAAAAACAATATCACGGACAATAAAACACACCTAACTTACGTTACTAATACAAAGCCAACCGAGCAGGAAATAGAAGATTTATTATTTGCTTCAAAAATTTGTAAAAATACCAAATCAAACACGATTGTATTTGCAAAAAACAGTACATTAGTAGCATCGGGAACAGGTCAAACTTCGCGAGTGGATGCTTTGAAACAAGCCGTTGAAAAAGCGAACACTTTTGGATTTGATTTGAATGGCGCAGTGATGGCGAGTGATGCTTTTTTCCCTTTCCCGGATTGTGTGGAATTGGCTCACAACGCAGGAATAACGGCAGTTATTCAGCCCGGCGGCTCGATAAAAGATGAGTTGAGTATTAATTTTTGCAACGAAAATAAAGTTGCAATGGTATTTACAGGCACACGTCATTTTAAACATTAATTTGTTTAACTTTGTGCGTTAAAATTTTATATAAACGTTTAAACCCTTAAAAGACTTATGGGATTTTTTGATTTCATGACCGAGGATATAGCAATTGACCTTGGTACAGCAAACACACTGATAATTCACAATGACAAAGTTGTAATTGATAGCCCCTCAATTGTAGCCCGTGACCGAATATCAGGTAAAATCATAGCGGTAGGAAAAGAAGCCAACATGATGCAGGGTAAAACCCATGAAAACATTAAGACCATACGTCCGTTGAAAGACGGTGTTATCGCTGATTTTGATGCGTCTGAAAAAATGATTTCGATGTTCATCAAAAGCATCCCGGCGTTAAAGAAAAAAATGTTCACTCCGGCGCTTCGCATGGTCGTTTGCATTCCTTCGGGAATTACTGAGGTGGAAATGCGTGCGGTAAAGGAATCGTGTGAACGTGTAAACGGAAAAGAAGTATACTTAATCCACGAACCAATGGCTGCGGCGATTGGTATTGGTATTGATATTATGCAACCGAAAGGAAACATGATTGTCGATATCGGTGGTGGAACAACAGAAATTGCGGTTATCGCTTTGGGCGGAATTGTTTGTGACAAATCGGTTAAAATTGCCGGTGACGTTTTCACCAATGATATCGTGTACTACATGAGAACACAACACAATTTATTTGTTGGAGAAAGCACTGCGGAAAAAATCAAGATTACCATCGGTGCTGCTACAGATGACTTAGAAACTCCACCAGACGATATGTCGGTTCAAGGTCGTGACTTATTGACCGGAAAACCAAAACAGGTAGAAGTATCATACAGGGAAATTGCCAAAGCTTTAGACAAATCCATCCAACGTATCGAAGATGCGATTATGGAAACCCTTTCACAAACACCACCTGAATTAGCGGCGGATATATACAACACTGGGATTTACCTTGCAGGAGGAGGTTCGATGTTGAGAGGTTTGGACAAACGTATTTCCCAAAAAACAGATTTACCGGTATATATTGCTGAAGATCCATTAAGAGCGGTAGTTCGCGGTACTGGAATGGCACTTAAAAATATTCCGAAATTCAGAAGTATTTTAATTAAATAATTAGCCGTTAAGACTATTTATTTTTTACCTTTATTTCGGCGGATATTTATAACAAACATTATACAGTTTAAAAATGCAGCAAATTTTTAATTTTATACTTAAAAACAGTAATCGCTTACTGTTTTTGCTGCTTTTGGTAATATCCCTTTCTTTAACGATTCAGTCGCATTCTTACCACAAGAGCAAAATGATTAGCTCGGCTAACTTCTTTACCGGTGGGATTTATGAAAAGGTCAACAACATAGATGAATATTTTCACTTGAGATCACAGAACGAAGAATTGGCCCAGGAAAATGCCCGATTGAAATCGCTTTTATTCAATCAGAAAGACACGACCAAACTACCCGAAATTGACACCATAAAAGGCGTAAAAAAAACCGATATCATCGTTTCTAAGGTGATTCGCAATTCCTATAATGTTCACGAAAATTACCTGACCATCAACAATGGTTCGGCTTCGGGAATCAAACCCAATATGGGTGTTATCAACAGCGCAGGTATTATCGGGATTGTGGACAACACTTCTAAAAACTATGCTACTATCATCAGTATTTTGAATGTCAAATCTCAAATCAATGCCAAAATCAAAAAATCGAATCACTTTGGTTCTTTGGTCTGGAACGGAAAAAGCACCGGATTTGTGCAGTTGATTGACGTGCCGAGATTGGCCGGCGTTCGCAAAGGCGATACAATTGTAACTGGTGAACAGTCGGTTATTTTCCCACCAAACATTGGTATCGGAACTATAGAAAATGTATATACCGACGAGGAAACAAATTATTATACGCTCAACATCCGACTGTTTAATGACATGACCAACTTAGGTCATGTGTACATCATTAAAAACAAAGATGCTGAGGAAATTACTAATCTGGAAAATAAAACCAAGAAAGATGAATAGTGCCTTGTTAGCCAATATCGCCCGTTTCATCTTGTTGCTTGCCGCACAGGTTTTGATATTCAACAGGATTGACCTGTTTGGGTTTATCAACCCGTTTCCTTATATCCTGTTCATTATACTTTTTCCGGTTAACGGAAACAAAACAGGTTTGTTGATGGCCAGTTTCTTTTTGGGGATTTTGATGGATATGTTTTGTAACTCTGGTGGTGTTCACGCTGCGGCATGTATAACGCTAGCCTATTTCAGGCCAGCCATCTTTAAATTCTCATTCGGTTTAAGTTACGAATACCAAACCGTAAAGCTGAATGATGTTTTGACACCCGAACGCTTTTCATTTATACTCATTGCGGTCGTAATCCATCACACTATTCTGTTTGTCCTCGAAGTGTTCAAACTGAGTTTCCTTTGGGACATTTTACTGCGTACTGTTTTGAGTACTGTTTTCACCATTATCACTTGTATTATTATCATCTATATCATTAAGCCAAGTAAACGATGAGAAAAGTTCTATTGCCCACAATTATTTTCGTTGTTGCGATTTTATTGGTAATACGCTTGTTTTATCTACAGGTCATTGACGATACTTTAAAACTAAAATCCGACAATAATGCCATAAAAAAGCTATACGAATATCCCGAGAGAGGTTATATTTATGATAGAAATGGTAAACTTTTGGTAGCCAATCAACCTTCTTACGACATCATGGTCATCCCAAAAGATGTCAAAGATTTAGACACGACTGAGTTTTGTACTTTACTGAATATTACCAAAGAAGATTTTCTAAAAAAAATTACCAAAGCCAAAGTCTACAGTCCAAGACTTCCTTCAGTATTTTTAGCCCAGTTGAATAAAAAAGAATATGCCGCCTTTCAGGAAATGCAAAGAAGGTTTACCGGATTTTATATTCAAAAGCGTGCTTTGAGAGATTATCAAGTGGCTTTTGGTGCCAATGTTTTTGGTTTTATCACTCAGGTAAACGAAAAAATCATTGAAAAGAACAAATATTATAACAGCGGTGATTTAATAGGAAGGCAAGGCGTTGAAGAAAGCTACGAAGAGATACTGCGTGGTATTAAGGGCATAAAATACATCCAAAAAGACAAATACAATCGTGATATTGGTTCGTATAAAGAAGGAAAATTTGACACCATTGCGGTTCAGGGAAAAGACATCAATCTGACGCTGGATGCAGAATTGCAAAAATATGGCGAAGAGCTGATGATTAACAAACGTGGCGGAATTGTAGCCATCGAACCAAGCACCGGAGAGATTTTAGCCTTAGTGACCGCACCGTCTTACGATCCTGCGATTTTGGTTGGAAGGCAACGCTCTAAGAATTACACGATGTTGTATCATGATTCCATCGCAAAACCTTTGTATGACAGAGGACTTTTAGCCGAATATACGCCTGGTTCACCTTTTAAGATCCTAACAGGATTGGTAGCATTACAAGAAGGTGTGATTGATGAAACCACAAGTTTTGTCTGCCATCATGGTTTTAGTTATGCTCCTGGACGATTTATGAGATGTCACGATTCGGGAGTTTCGATGCTGCACAATGGAATCTACAATTCGTGTAATACCTATTTTGCGAGCATTTACATGAAAACCATTAATAAATATCCAAAGGCTCCTGTTGGCGTAGATGTTTGGAGTAAGCATTTAAAAAGTTTTGGTTTAGGACAATTCATGGGTTATGATTTGCCAACCGGTAAAAGAGGAAGCCTTCCAACTTCCAAAACCTATAAGAAAATGTATCCGGGCTGGGATTGGTCAAGTAAAACCATTGTTTCCAATGCCATTGGCCAGGGAGAAGTGTTGATGACACCAATTCAATTGGCGAATATGATTGCTACGGTGGCCAACAGAGGTTTTTATTATACACCTCATATCATCAAAAAGATTAAAGGCGGCACGATTGATAAAAAGTTCACCACAAAACACGTTACGACCATTGACCGAAAATATTTCGAGCCGATGATTAGCGGATTGTTTGATGTGTACAACCTTGGAACTGCTCATGGATTAAATGTGGAAGGCATTGACATTTGCGGAAAAACAGGAACGGCGGAGAATTATACCAAGATCAACGGAAAAAGGGTAAAGCTACAAGATCACTCTATCTTCGTTGCTTTCGCACCAAAGGACAATCCAAAGATTGCCATTGCCGTATTTGTAGAAAACGGATATTGGGGTTCACGTTGGGCCGGACCAATTACGAGTTTGATGATTGAAAAATACATCAAAAGAAAAATTACCCGAAAAGATTTAGAGAAAAGAATGTTGGAAGGAAGTCTTCAGGGAGAATACAACAAATATATTGCGAATCCTGTTGAGGATACTTTAATCAACAAAAGTATTAAAACACCCGTAAAACCGGCAGCAAAAGACACCAACGGAATTAAAAAGAGTCCGACTCCGACTCAACAATAATTTCAGCGAAATATGAAAAATCAAAGTGTAACAAATAATTTAGATTGGATAAGCGTTGTCATCTACATTATCTTAGTGATAATGGGTTGGTTGAATATCTATTCTTCTTCTTTGTCTTCCATTGAACAGGAAACTTCGATTTTTGATTTCAGTCAGATTTACGGAAAGCAGTTTTTATTTATTCTTTTTTCGGTACCCATTATTTTCATAGTACTTTCCGTTGACGCTAAGTTTTATGAAAAATATTCCAGTATCATTTTCGCTGTCGCCCTATTATCACTTGCAGGATTATTTGTCTTTGGAAAAACCATCGCCGGACAGCGCTGCTGGTACGCCATAGGGAGTTTTACATTACAACCTTCTGAGTTTGCCAAAGCGGCAACTTCTTTGGCTTTAGCCAAATATTTGAGCGACGTACAAGTCAATTTAAAAGACTTCAACCGACAGGTGCAGGCGATGATTATCATCTTTCTTCCGGTAATGCTCATTTTGCCACAGCCCGATCCCGGAAGTGCTTTGATTTATACGATTTTCATTTTGGTCCTTTACCGTGAAGGTTTGCCTGCTTGGTATGTTTGGACCGGTTTTATTGCCATTATTTTATTCGTTTTAGCGCTAATCATAAAGCCTTTGGCACTGATTGGAATTGCATTGGCCGTAATTCTTTTTATCTACTACAGAAGCCGAATCATCGACCGAAACTGGATATTAAGCGCCATTATTTTGGTACTGGTTTCCGGATTTGTGTTTTCGGTGGATTATGTTTTTGAGAATGTATTCAAGCAACACCATCGTGACCGTTTTAATATCCTTTTAGGAAAAGAAGTCGATATGAAAGGTGTTGGTTATAATACCAATCAATCGGAGATTGCTATCGGCTCTGGTGGCTGGTTTGGAAAAGGTTATCTCGAAGGAACACAAACCAAAGGTGGATTCGTCCCAGAACAACACACCGATTACATCTTCACCACCGTCGGAGAAGAATGGGGATTCATCGGTTCGCTATTTGTCATTGCCCTGTTTGTGATTCTGATTATAAGGATCATTTATCTTGCGGAACGGCAAAAGACAAAGTTCAGCCGAGTCTACGGTTATTGTGTTGCGGGAATCTTATTCATCCACTTCTTTGTCAATATCGCAATGGTTGTTGGTGTGTTCCCAACGATTGGAGTGCCGCTTCCTTTCTTTTCTTATGGAGGTTCCGGACTCTGGGGATTCACTATCCTGCTCTTTATCTTCCTTAAGATGGATGCGAATAAGGTAAACGAATGGTAATTTCGGAATGGTTTTTGTAACTTTGGGATTACACTAAAAATTCCAAATCATGAAAACAAAATTTGCTTTTTTATCCTTACTCGCTTTTGGCAGCTTTTCCTTAAATGCCCAAGTGGTAAATGACAGCGTAGCCAAACCTACAGATTCCATTGCCTTAAAGCAGGTCGAACTTCAAAACACCACAAAAGACAAAGCCGCAGAAGTTTTAACCGCAGAACAAATCGCTGTCATTCAAAAGGCCACTTTAGCCAAACAAAAAGAAGCGGAAAAATTAAAAGCCGCTGCCGAAAAACAAACCAGGGCTTTAGAAAAAGAACAGAGAAAACTCGAGAAAGAGCAAAGGCAATTTGAGAAAGACCAAAAGAGAATAGCCTCGGGTGAAAAGGACTTAATCAAAATCAAAGAGAAACTCAATGATGAAAAAGAGACACTTCAAAAGATGAAAGACAAACTCGAGAAAAACAAGAAAAAAGGAAAGCTGACCGATATTGAAATTGAAGAAGCCAATATTAAAATCAGCAAACAACAAATCAAAATCAAAGAGTTACAGGAAGACCTTGATAAAACAGAAAAGAAATTAAATAAGCTTAGAACTTAAATAAAAAAGCCTCCAAATTGGAGGCTTTTTTATTGCTGTATTCGATTAAGATTTAATCACCACTTTATCTTTTTTCAATTTAGAAGACAAACCTTTGTTATTCTCCGTTTGCAAGTCATTCAGGATATGAATCGCTTCTTCGATGTAAATGTCTTTAGACAAGCTTTCATGCCATCTGTCTCTTTTCTCTTTAAGCACAGGGTCGCTTTTCATGCTTTCCACTTCATAAGGAAGCGAATTAAAGTCAAACGCATTTTTGTAATCTACAATCGGTTTGTACTTTTTATTCTTTTCTTCCAACGCTTTCTGCTCAGCCTTAAACTTATCTATGTTCAAACTGTAAACGTTCTCTTTGTTTCTTTCGTCCAACCATTTGGCATTATCATCAATCAATTGCAATTGAGAATTATTCTGCATTCTGGCTTTGCTTTTTTGAATGGTCAAATCAAAATTGTTTTGTTTGTCCCAAACTTTATAATCAGCAGCATCGATTTTGTCCCAAGGCATGGCATTGTCAATATCGCGCTCACCCATTTTCAAATAAGCATATCGGTCCGGAATGGCAATATCGCTCTTCACACCTTCCAATTGGGTTGAACCACCATTGATTCTGTAGAATTTCTGAGTCGTCGTTTTAAGCGCTCCTAAATCACCATAAGTACTGCCACGTACAAACTGATTCAAATCGATCACGTTTTGCACCGTTCCTTTACCATAAGATTGTTTGCTTCCAATCACAACACCACGTTTGTAGTCTTGAATCGCAGCAGCTAAAATCTCTGAAGCAGAAGCCGAAAACTCATTAATCATCACTACCAATGGACCGTCCCATTGTACTTTGGAATCGCGATCATACAATACTTCTTTTTTACCGGCAGCCGATTTGATTTGTACAATCGGGCCTTGCTCGATAAATAATCCGGCAATGTCAACTACCGTTTTCAAAGAACCTCCGCCGTTATCCCTAACATCCATTACGATTCCCTGAACACCTTCTTTTTTCAGTCTTTCAACCTCAATCGCTACATCTTTTCCGGCATCACGACTGTTTTGATCTTCAAAATCGATATAGAATTTAGGCAAATAAATAATACCGTATTTGAAACCGTCTTTCTCCACCACACTCGATTTAACATAGGTTTCTTCAACTTCCACCTGATCTCTGATAATGGTAATTACCTTGATGGTTCCGTCTTGTTTCTTGACGGTTAAACGAACTTCGGTGCCTCTAGGTCCTTTGATTTTTTTCACCACATCATCCAGGCGCATTCCAACCACATCTACCGGTTCGGCATCACCTTGAGCTACTTTTAAAATGATATCTCCCGATTCCAATTGCTTTCCTCTCCACGCCGGACCACCGGAAATTAATTCTGAAATCTCCGTAAAATCATTTTTCTTTTGCAAACGCGCTCCAATCCCATCAAATTTCCCACTTATACTCAAGTCGAAACGGTCTTTTTCAGTTGGGCCAAGATAAGAGGTATGCGGATCAAAACGGGAAGCAATGGCATTCACATATACAGAAAACCAATCTTCTCTATTCAAATCTTTGATAAAGCTGAAGTTGTCATTCAAAGAACTCAAAGTACTTTCTCTGGTTTCTTTCTCTAACTGTTCATATGTTTTGGGCGTTTCAGTTTGTTTTTTCTGTGCATTCTCTACAAACTTAGCTTCCAATTCAGGAGTTGAACTTTTGCCTAAGCTTTCTTTGTACTCCTTAAGTCTTTCTTCAATTGGTCGTTTTGAATCTCTGGCAATATCTTCCTGTAGTTTTTGTTTTTCCACCAAAGAAGACAAAGTTGATAATTTAACCTGCAAACGCCATCTTTCTTTCAATTCCTTAACCGATTTACAGTAAGGCATTTTCTCATAATCGGTATTAAAGGTTTCATCCTTTTTATAATCGAATGGTTCAGCCAAAGCCTCTTTATAATAGCTTTTGCTATCCTCCATACGCTTCATCAAGCGGGTGTAGGTCAACTCAAAAAATGATAAATCCTTGTTCAAGATCTGGTCATCAATTTGGGTTTCATATTTGGCAAACTCTTCGATATCTGATTGCAGGAAGAAACGCTTAGACGGATCTAAAGCATTCAAATAATCCTTATAAACCCCTTTTGAAAAAGTATCATCGATGGTTGCGGGATTATAGTGTCCTTTTTCTATGACAAAAGCCAACAATTCGATCAGCAATTTATCTTTTTCGGGATCCGACGCTTTTTTACCCGGGAATAAACTAAATCCGAGTAATCCCACTGATAATGCTAAAACTACCAGTAGTATTTTATAATTTCTTCTCATAAACTGCATTATAATATTCATTAATTATTGGTCTAAATTAAACAAAAAACCATGCCAAGAGTTTCCTCTCCAGATAAAATTTTGTTAAAAATCAGTTTAACGCACCTTGACGAAAAGCCGATTGCTTCAAAGTTATAAAAATTTGTATGTCAGCAAAGCCTTAAAATGGTTAATTTTGCCTTAATAACAAGACACACAAAAACTGTGCTATAGACCGCAAATTCAAAACATGATTACCAAACCTACGATTTTAGTAACCAATGATGACGGCATTAATGCTCCGGGAATTCGTGCCTTAATTGATGTCATGGCTGAAATTGGCGATGTCATTGTAGTCGCACCCGACAGTCCGCAAAGTGCTATGGGTCATGCAATCACTATCAATAACACTTTATATCTCGATAAGATTTCGACAGAAAATGCTACCATTACGGAATATGCCTGTTCGGGTACACCAGTGGACTGTGTAAAATTGGCAGTCAATGAAATTTTGAAAAAGAAACCTGACTTATGTGTGTCAGGTGTCAATCATGGTTCGAATTCATCCATCAATGTGATTTATTCGGGAACGATGAGCGCCGCAGTGGAAGCGGGAATTGAGAGTATTCCGGCGATTGGTTTTTCGCTGTTGGATTATGATTGGAATGCCGATTTTGAAACGATAAAACCATTCATCAAAAAAATTGCTTTGGAAGTTTTGACTAAGAAATTACCCGAAGGCACGGTTTTAAATGTGAATTTTCCGAAATTGAAATATGAAGATATCAAAGGCATCAAGGTTTGCCGTCAGGCCAAAGCCATTTGGATGGAGAAATTTGATAAAAGACAAACACCTTTCGGCAAAGATTATTATTGGCTGAGTGGCGAATTTGTCAATCAGGACAAAGGAGAAGATACCGATGAATGGGCATTGTCCAAAGGCTATATTTCTGTGGTACCGGTTCAGTTTGATTTGACTGCTCATCATGCGATACAACAATTAAATTCATGGGATTTATAATATATTAAGAATGACACGAGCGTAGCGACTGCATTTTTTACCAATAGAAAATAAATACGCAAAAAATGAAATACTATATCATTGCCGGCGAAGCTTCGGGCGATTTGCATGGTTCCAATTTGATGAAAGCGCTTTATAAGGAAGACGCTTCGGCCGACATTCGCTTTTGGGGTGGCGATTTGATGCAGAGTGTTGGAGGTACTTTGGTAAAACATTATCGTGAATTGGCTTTTATGGGATTTGCCGAAGTCGTGATGAATCTGAAAACCATCCTTAACAATATTAAAATCTGTAAGGCCGATATCGAAAAATTCTGTCCCGATGTGATTATTTTTATCGATTATCCAGGCTTTAATATGCGCATTGCCAAATGGGCAAAAGAACGCGGCATCAAAACCCATTATTATATTGCGCCTCAAATTTGGGCCTGGAAAGAAAATCGAATCAAAGCCGTTAAACGAGATTTCGACAAACTGTTTGTGATTCTTCCGTTTGAAAAAGATTTCTTTGAAGTCAAGCACCATTTTAAAGTTGATTTTGTAGGTCATCCGTTAATAGATGCGATTCACAATCGGGTTAGAACAGATGAAGCGATATTCAGAAAAGAAAACAAACTGGATGACAAACCTATTATTGCCATTCTTCCGGGAAGCCGAAAACAGGAAATTTCAAAAATGCTCAGTGTGATGCTCAGCATTGTTGACGACTTTAAAGACTATCAGTTTGTGATTGCCGGTGCGCCAAGTCAGGAGTATCATTTTTACGAACAGTTTCTGACCAATAAAAATGTCAAATTCATTTCGAATAAAACGTATGATTTACTGAGTGTGGCCCAAGCGGCATTGGTCACTTCCGGAACCGCAACTTTGGAAACCGCCTTGTTTAAAGTCCCCGAAGTGGTTTGCTATAAAGGCGGCTGGGCTTCTTATCAAATTGCCAAAAGAATCATTACACTTAAATATATTTCGTTGGTGAATTTAATTATGGATGAAGAAGTCGTTACCGAATTGATTCAGGATAAATTCAACAGCAAAAACTTAAAGATAGAACTGTCTAAATTACTGGATACTAATTACAGAAACAATTTGTTGATAAAATATGATGCGCTCGAAACCCGCTTAGGTGGTGAAGGCGCCAGTGAAAAAACTGCTAAATTTATCATAAATGATTTAAAGTAGTTCTGATTCCAAACTAAATTTTTATTTTTGTAAAAAATATTTTTTATTGAAAAACATCGCCTACATATCGCTTCTTTTGCTATTGCTCACAGCCTGTAAACCGGCTTCGAACATAGTGACTTCAAAGGATGTTGCCGTTAAAAAAGGGATGTATTCCGAACCTAAAGCGGTTCCCAATACCGTAGTGAAAAATTCGGAAAAAAAGAAGAAAACCCAACCCAGAGAAACTGCATTAAGGCAAAAACCACTTCCAAACGTAACTAAAAAAGTGGCTGTTGACAACCGAAATGAAGATGATATCATTGTTGAAAATGACGACGCCAGTTATTTGGTAAAACAATTGATCAATAGTGCTTCAGACAATTTAGGTGTTGGCTATCGCGGCGGCGGAACAACCAAAGCCGGTTTCGATTGTTCTGGTTTGATTTATTCAACCTTCCAGAAATTTGACATCATTTTACCGCGTTCGTCTCACGAAATGGCTACTATTGGCGACAAAGTTGATTTGGCGAATGCTAAAAAAGGAGATTTGATTTTCTTTATCAACAGAGGCCAAAGAAGAATCAACCATGTTGGAATGGTCGTTGAAGTTTCTGATGATGAAATCAAGTTCATTCATTCTTCTACCCAAAGCGGCGTTATTATTTCTTCTACCAAAGAGCCATATTACAATAGAACTTTCGCACAAATAAATAGGATTATACAGTAATTTTCTTGCGTAAATTAAAATTTTCGTGTAAATTAGTTACATGAAAATCTTACAATTTCCATTAGCCAAAACAACTTTAGCCTTTATTTCAGGGATACTTTTATATCAAAAGTACCAGCCTGACTCGATTTTGATCTTCTTTTCTCTTGCTATTGGAATTTTATTTCTGTTTGCTTTTCATTTTTTGGCCAAAAGAAAACCGATTTACAAATACTCTTTTGGGGCTTTTACCCTATTCGTTTCCTTCGCCATCGGAATTTCTACAGCGGCCTTTCACCAGGAAACTTTACGCCAAAACCATTATATCAACCAAATACAGGATGATGCTCCGCATGAGTTAACGATTATCATTCATGAAAAAATAAAGAACACGGTTAAGAATTCACGTTATGTTTCAAATGTAAACGCCATTGATAATCACGCCAGTTTTGGCAAAATCATTCTCAACATCAGAGAACCAAATCAAATTGCCGATTTGCCGATTGGAAGTCAGTTAAAGGTTTACGGCAGCATTTATAAAAACAAAAACCCTTTCAACCCGAATCAGTTTGATTATGGAAAATATTTAGAAACCCAGCAGGTTTACGGACAGGTTTATGTGAGTGAAAATCAGATTAGAATTGGTAAAACCGTAACAACACTTTGGTCACGCTTTTCTAATTATCGAACGGACATCATCCAAAACCTGGAGCTTTCCCATTTCAAAAAAGAAGAACTCAACATCATGATTGCCTTGCTGCTTGGGCAACAACAGGATATTTCCCCAGAAGTCCTAAAGGATTACCAATTGGCCGGAGCGGTTCATATCCTATCCGTTTCGGGATTGCATGTTGGTTTCATCCTATTGTTTGTTACTTTTCTTTTAAAACCTATCGCAAACACCAAAAGAAACGCCATAATTAAACTGGCGATAATCCTTTTATCATTGTGGAGTTATGGCATTTTGGCCGGATTAGCGCCATCGGTAGTGCGTTCTGTGACTATGTTTTCATTTGTTGCTATCGGAAATCATTTAAGGAGAACGGTCAATGTCTTTCACACTTTGCTGGTATCCATGTTTTTAATTCTGTTGTGGAAACCTTCGTTTTTATTTGATGTTGGGTTTCAATTGAGTTATCTGGCGCTATTTTTCATCCTTTGGTTGCAACCTTTGCTTTCGGATATTTGGGAACCAAAAAACAGAATCCTGAAATACACCTGGGACATACTGACCGTTTCATTTGCGGCACAAATCGGAACAATGCCCTTGAGCATTTATTATTTCCATCAATTTCCCGGATTGTTTTTTGTAACCAACGTTGTTGTATTGCCTTTACTCGGCATCATTATGATTGTTGGGCTAATTGCCATTGTAATGGCTTGCTTTGGAAAAGTGCCGTTTTGGGTAATAAAACCTTTGGAGTTTCTGATTGAAATGCAAAATACCATTATCGAATGGATTGCTTCTTTTGATCAGTTTGTATTAAAAAACATTTCGTTTACCCCTGCCATGTTTTGGGTTTCCTACTTAGTTATCATCACTGTTATTCTTTGGTTCCAGAAACCCAATTTCAAAAGAATGACAATAGCATTGTCGAGTATCATAGTGCTTCAAATTATTTTCATCAGCACCAAAAATCAAACTTACAACACCCGGGAATTGATTGTTTTTAATGCTAAAAAGAACAGTATTATTTCTGAAAGAGAAAACAATTGGGTTACTTTATACAGCAATGACAGCATTCTAAATTCTTTAGAAAACAATATAACCGTTCAATCTTATTTGGTGGCAAATTTTTGCCAAGCCAAAGCAAAAAGGAAGGCAGCCAACTTCTTATATTTTAAAGGCAAAAAAATATTACTGATAGACAGTACTGCGATTTATCCTGAAAAAATCAACCCCGATATCCTAATTATAACCTATTCCCCAAAACTGAATATGGAACGCTTGCTTGCTACTTTAAAACCTGAGCAAATCGTTGTTGACGGATCCAATTACAAAAGTTATGTCAGGCTTTGGGAAGCTACCTGCAACAAAGAAAAAATCCCTTTTCACAATACTAATGAAAAGGGATTCTATAAATACTAACTTTAAAACTTATGTTTTTTTAGTTTTAAGATTGGCTAAAATTTGATCTGCACCTTGCAGCCAGGCACTTGGTCCACCGGCTACATAACCCGTACTTCCTATTTGCTCCAAGTTAACTTTACCATCATTTTTATTTTTAGTGGCTTTCACAAACCAAACGGTTGGATATCCTCTAACGCCTAAAGCTTGTTGCAGTTCCATGTTTTGCTTTTGGATTTCAGGTTGTTGTGGTGATTTTCTTGGAAAATCCAATTCCACCAAAACCACATTATCTTTCGCCCATTTGGCAAATTCAGGTGTTTTCAAAACCTCTTTTTGCAAACGGATACACCAACCACACCAATCGCTTCCTGTGAAGAACAACATGATTGGTTTTTTTGATTTTTTGGAAACAGCCATCGCTTTATTCATGTCAGTTTCCCATTTTAATTCTTGTGCTTGTATCGTTAAAGATCCTAAAACCAGGAATAACGTAAGTGCTAATTTCTTCATATGCTATTATTTTTTTTTACAAATATATACAAAAACAGTACCAAATAATGTCACCTATTTTACATCCTGCATCAATTTTTTTACCAAAGGTGAAATCAAAATCATCAGTAAACCAGCGATTAAGGCATATAAAGCCAATTGTTCATATCCATCGGCATACACATTTAACTTTTCCAAATTTGAAGAATTTTCGGAAGCCTCTGCAATATTGGCACCCAATAATCCAGCGAAATACTGACCATAGGCACTTGCCAAAAACCACATTCCCATAATCACGGCCTGCGTTTTTTGTGGTGACAATTTGGTCATGGCACTCATTCCGATTGGTGACAAACAAAGCTCTCCAAAAGTGATGACAAACCAACCTACCGTAAATAAGTTTAAAGATGTTTTGCCATCGGCACCTGCAAAGAATTTAGTATAATAAAAAATCCAGAAACCGCCGGCCAGGAACAAGAATCCTAATCCGAATTTGATAATTGTATTTGGCTCAATTCTTCTTTTTGACATCCATATCCAAACAATCCCGACTAATGCCGCGAATATAATCACAAACAATGAGTTGGCTGAATTATTAACCCCGTTCGGACTAACTTCGACACCTAATAAATCGTTGTTCAGATTATTTAGTGCAAACAGACTCAAGGAACCGCCACTCTGCTCAAAAAATGCCCAAAAGAAAATAGAAAAAATAATAAATACTAAAGCAGCCAGCAATTTTTTATTCTCAACAGCCGAAAAATTACGCATCTCATAAAACAAATACAAAATGGAAGCCGGCCCAATAATCATCATAAAATAATCCGTGTAGAGTGTGTTTGCCACCATCAAAATAACCACCGGGACAAACGCCAGTGAAACGATATAAGTAATGATTTCGAAAGTCTTCCTTTTATTGACTTCAAGATTAGCCAATGGTGACAACCCTATGTCGCCTAAGCTTTTTTGTGTTTGTGTAAATGTCAATAAGCTAATGAACATTACCACAGAAGCAAAGCCAAAAGCATAATTCCAACGCAAATTTTCAGGAACAAAAGAAGACATCATCGACCCTTCTGCCACAGCAATACAGATGTATCCGCCAATCAAAGCCCCGAGGTTAACCCCAGCATAAAACAAAGAGAATCCGGCATCGCGACGCGTGTCTCCGTCATGGTACAATTGCCCAACCATAGAAGAAATATTAGGTTTAAAAAAACCTGTCCCGACGATGGTAAAACTAATCCCTAAAAAGAAGAATTCCTTTGGGTTGACTGCCAAAATAACACTGCCGACAATCATGAGCAAACCGCCCCAAAAAAGTGATTTTCTAAGCCCTAAAATTTTATCTGCAAACAAACCACCAATAAACGTAAAGGCATAAACCCAGGCTTGTGTGGCACCATATTGAAGTTGGGAAGCTTTATCATCCATTCCCAATTGAGAAACCATGAATACCACCAACATGCCTCGCATTCCATAAAAGCTGAAACGTTCCCACATTTCGGAGAAAAACAAATACCAAAGTTGCTTTGGATAAGCGCCTTTAAAATTCCTGATTTGTTCCAGTGTTTGATTTGTTTCCATATTAGTTGATTCCTTTTTCTTTCATTACTTTATTCAACTGTTTCAGCAAAGCAAACATCAATAAGGTTGCAAATATCAGCAAGCAGAAATTGATCCAAAAGAAATTGGCTTTGTCATCATAGGTATCCCATAAACTGGCTAAAACACCTGACATTTTATTCCCGATTGAAGTGGACAAAAACCATCCGCCCATCATCAGTGAGGTAATGTTTTTTGGGCTTAATTTAGAAACTACAGACAATCCCATCGGGCTGAGTAATAATTCTCCAATAGTGATGACACCATAATTGGCAATTAGCCACCAAACGGAAACTTTTTCGGTTCCGTTGTTGCCAATATGAACCGCTGCTACCATCACGAGAACCGATAACGCTGAAATTAACAATCCGAAAGCAATCTTAGTTGGCGTACTCGGTTCTTTTTTCCTGCTTCGTAAAAAGGTAAAAAAGGCCACTACCAATGGCGTTAAGATAATCACCCAACCCGGATTGATAGACTGACTCAAATTGGCAGACCATGTAAATATTTTGCTTCCTTCTTCAGGCAATTTCTCTTTGTGGACATTTCTGAAATACAAAGGATAATCGACTGTTTTTATTACTTCACCATCTTTTTTCTGGATTCGGAAAGCTTCATCATACAAAGCCACTGAATCCTTTTTATAAGTTAAAGTATCGGCTTGTACCAATTTAGATGCGACTACCTGGGTAGTTCCTGTTAATTCTCTATCGGTATATTTATCCCCCCAATTGTTGAGTGCTGAACCATTTAATTTGAATACGGCCCAGAACAAAATCACCACACCAAAGATGGCCAACAATGCTCCGATTGGCCTTTTGTCTTCGACCTTAGCTTTGAAATATAAACTTCCGTAAAAGAAAATCACCGGGATACAGGCAAAGATAAAAGCATCGGTACTATCCGAACCAAATATGGCGCAATCAGGATTAGCCTCCGATTGCACTCCTTTCAAAAACCAACCAATTACCCCAAAAATGATGGAAGGAAAAAGAATAAATAAAACAATTTTGTAAAATGGCATATCGCCTTCCTGCACTCCTTTTTTCTCTGTTTTATCTCCGTAATGTTTGCTGCCGAGCATAAATACAATCACTCCAATAAACATCCCGACGCCTGCCGCCATAAAGGCTTCCTGCCATCCAAAAAGGATTTTCAGTGCGGCACCAAAGAAATTACAAATGAAAGCCCCAACATTGATTCCCATATAGAAAATGTTATAGCCTTCATCCTTTTTATCTTTGTATTTTTCATCATTATAGAAATTCCCTAATAATGTTGAAATATTGGGTTTGAAAAATCCATTACCAACAATGACCAAAGTCATGGAAACATAGAGCATCGTAAGATTGTGAATCCCAATCATCATATACCCCAAGCCCATCATTAATCCACCAATGACAATTGATTTTTTATACCCCAGATAACGATCGGCAATCAAACCACCCAAAAAAGGCGTCAAGAAAACCAAGGCAATAAAAGTTCCGTACAAATCGGAGGCTTCTTTTTCGGTCATGGCAAATCCGGCCTCAACATCTTTGAGATATAAGGTAAAGATTCCAATCATTAAATAATAACCGAATCGCTCCCACATTTCGGATAAAAACAAATAAGGCAGTGCTTTAGGATGACTTTTCCACATAATTTTTTGATTTAAAAAACAAACCCACAAGGGTTTCTTGTAGGTTTGAAAGATATAATTTAAAATGCGATTATCTCACACCGTGCATCATTTTCTTGATTACCGGTGTCAATAAGAACAATATAATAGACGCAATACCACAAAGTACTACGAACACCATAAAGAACTCATATAAGTTGTGAATTTCAAAACCTGCAAATACAGGATAGTGATCACTGATTTGGTTATCAGCCAATAATTTTAATTGTTCCGGAGTTGCTACAACTGATTTGTCTAATACACCTTGCAGGTCAATTCCCAATTCTTTTGCTTTTAAGAATTTATCCCCTGTCGCCGGTAAGATAGAACCCAAAGTTCCTGACAAGGCATAACCTGCAGCATTCGAAATAAAGAATACTCCGTAAGCCAAAGAAGCAAAACGTTTTGGTGACAATTTACCAACCAATGACAATCCGATTGGAGACAAACACAACTCACCGAAGGTTTGAATTAAGTACAATAAAATCAACCAATAGATGGCTAATAATCCGCTGTTTCCTAAATCTTTTACATTGTGTGCAATGATGAAATAACTCAAGGCGATTAAGGCCAAACCAACCGATTGTTTTACGGTAGAAATTGGCTCTCTTCCATTGGCTCTTAATTTATCCCACAACATACTGAATGGGAACGCAAATGCTACTACGAACAATCCGTTGAAGATTTGCACCATCGATGGTGGCATATTCCAGCCAAAGAAGTTTCTGTCTGTTTGGTTATCGGCAATAAAAGTTAACGAAGAACCAGCCTGCTCAAATGCTGCCCAGAAGAAGATAATGAAGAATGACATGATGTAGATTACCCAGATTCTTTGCGTTTCTACTTTGGTCAACGTTTTATCCAATAAAATCAATAAGGCCAATGAAATTCCACTCGAATAAATGATTGGATAAATAATGGTTTTCACCACATTATCACCATCGGTAAAATAATTGAAAATGAAGAACAAACCAACAAAAGCCGCAATCGCAGTTCCAACAGAACCCATTGTAAAATGTGCTTTTTGAGATTCTCCTTCTTCATAATCACCTGCATCGTTTCCTGATGGCAATCCACCGATTGGTTTTCCTTCCGGAGTTACCACATATTTATTTTTAAGGAAATAAAACACAGCTGTTCCGATAATCATCGCACAGGCAGCCGCAAGGAATCCCCATTTGAAAGCGTGTACGTCTCTGATTCCACCGGCATCTTTTACGTCACCTACAATAGGACAGATAAACTGACCCAGGAAAGCTCCGATATTGATACCCATGTAGAAAATGGTAAACGCTGTATCTAATTTTGTTTTCTCTTGTTTTGGATATAAACTTCCTACCATTGAGGAAATATTCGGTTTGAAGAAACCGTTACCAAAAATAATAACCCCTAAAGCGGTCCACATTAAAGTATTGGCCAAACCTATGTTTGTTCCGAATACGCTGGCGCTGGTAAACAATAGCAATTGTCCAACTGCCATCATCATTCCGCCCAAAAGGATGCAATTTCTGTTTCCAAAGAATCTATCAGAAATAAATCCTCCTAACATTGGGGTCAAATAACAAAGGCCAAGAAAACCTCCATAAATAATGGATGCTTCTTCTTCTTTCATCATTAAGGAATTTACGAGGAATAATGTCAGGATGGCACGCATTCCGTAGAAGTTGAACCTTTCCCACATTTCGGTTCCGAATAATACCCAAAGTCCTTTTGGATGTCCTGTTTTTACTGTAGTGTCACTCATAATTATTGTTTTGGTTTGTTAAAGTTTTAGTATTTACCAGTGCAAAATACAAACAATTTCCAAACAATACGTGAGGTACAATATCAATTCACAAAAAATAACCTTTTGTGACTAATTGTTACTGGACAAAATTTAGGGTTTTAGATGAATTCCTTATACTGACCATTGTCAATATTACCAGTAAATTCAAGGAGTAGCGAATTATTTATCTCAATACAGTCGGGCAAAAAACGAAGTCTGTATTTGGCTTGGCCGATAAAGGTAAAAAAGTCATTCCGATGTATTTTAGCATCGTTTTCGAGTTCTAAAATAGCATTTATATTGTCAATTATCCTGCTCAAATAGGTTTGGCTTACAATCTCACCGCCATTAAAAACTTCAATACACATACTTTCTTCAGAGGCAAATTTCCTTCTGATGGCAAATTTTAGGAGATTGTTGAACTGGGTAGTTTTATTCCCAAATTCTATTGTTTGATTGATGATGTTTTTTGAAGGTATGGACAAAACAATTACATTCCAATTGGTGAAATTGATTTTCATCGTGGTGGCTTCGGGCAATTGGGACAACTCTAAAACCCAGCTCGTTCCTAAAACCAAAAAAACAAATATGAGTGTTGTTTTGCTGATTAGTTTGGCCAAATCTATTTGAAAAGAATAGGATTCAAAGTTAAAAACGTAAGGGACTTGGGTAATGAATAAAACAATGATACTCAACACCGCTATGAGCGCCACACTTTTCATGTTTCGATTGTAAAACGTCCGATAAAAGGAAAGGATCAAAAACCAAGTCAATATGCCCGACAATATCAAATCGGGTATCGTATTGAAACGGAAGCCATAGGTGTTGATGGTTTCACCAAAGAACAGCGCTAATACTAAAGAAACGACCGAAAGTCCTATAAAAAAAAGCAATATCCTTGTGGTGCTCTTTTTGTTGTTATAAAGATACTTTGGCGAATTGTCAAAGTAAAACAAGGCCAAAATTAAAAACAATGAATTTAAGATTGAGCACATGTTCTGACTGATTAAAGTAATCCAATTGTTCACTTTAAACGTCATAAAACCCAGTATCAACAAAGGCGAAAACGCCCAGACAAAAACAGAAAAACTAAGAAACAAAAGCCCATTATCAAATCGTTTGATAGGAATTTCGGTAGTTAGTTTTTCTTTAAACTTATTTTGAACGACCAACCAGATTGCCACTAATAAAAAGCCTCCAATAAAGGAAATTAAAAACTCTGTTATTAGATAAAACTGATGTTGGTTCATTTACAAATTCTCTTTGATAAAAGCGGTCATTTTATTGTACAGCTGCACTCGGGTTTTCCCACCCGAAATGCCGTGTGCCTTATCAGGATAAATCGCCCAGTCAAATTGCTTGTTGGCCTGCACCAAAGCCTCAATCATCTGCATGCTGTTTTGAACGTGTACATTGTCATCACCCGATCCGTGAATCAAAAGGAATTTCCCTTTTAGCTTGCTCACATGGTTGATTGGTGAATTCTCATCATAACCAGCCGCATTTTCCTGTGGTGTCTGTAAATATCTTTCGGTGTAAATGCTGTCATAAAAACGCCAGTTGGTTACCGGAGCAACCGCAATCGCCATTTTGAATACATCTGCTCCTTTAAGGATACAATTGCTGCTCATAAATCCGCCATAAGACCAGCCAAAGATGCCGATTCTGGCTTTATCTACATAGGCATAATTCCCGATAACTTTTGCCGCATCGATTTGGTCTTCTACTTCGAGTTTACCCAATTGGTTTTGGGTACATTTTTTAAATTCTGCACCTTTGTAACCCGTTCCTCTTCCATCCACACAAGCTACGATATAACCTTGTTGTGTCAGCATCATAAACCAATAATCATCGGCAGTATTCCATTTGTTGGTCACTTTTTGATCGCCCGGTCCTGAATATTGGTACATAAAAACCGGATATTTTTTGGTGGCATCAAAATCTTTTGGCTTCAGCATCCAGGCATTCAACTTGATTCCTTTTTCTGTGGTCAGTTCGAAAAATTCTTTAACCGGTAAATTGTAGTTTTTTACTTTTTCGGCCAAAGCCTTATTATCAACAATAGACTGGATTTGTTTTCCGTCTTTGGCACTATTTAAAGTATAAGTTGCCGGTTGCGTTGTGCTCGAATAGTTATTGATGAAAAATTGAAAGTTCGGACTAAAAGTCGCGGCATTGCTTCCAACCTGTTGTGATAACTTCACTTTATTTTTTCCATCCAAACCAATTCGGAATACGTCTCTGATGGTCGACCCATTTTCTACTGATTGATAGAAAATTGTTTTTGTTTTTTCATCAAAACCATAGAAAGAAGTTATTTCCCAGTTGCCTTTGGTGATTTGATTTTTCAGCTTTCCGGTTTTGTCATACAGGTAAAGGTGATTGTAACCTGATCTTTCAGCGCTCCAGATAAAGCTGTTGTCTTTTAGGAAAGTCAGGTTATCTGTAATATCCACATAAGCTTTGTCTTTTTCATTTAAAACCACTTTCGCAGCTCCGGTTGTCCCGTCGATAAAAAGTAAGTCTAAATTGTTTTGGTGGCGGTTTAAAATTTGTGCCGATAGCACATTGGCATCATTTGTCCATTTCATTCTTGGAATGTAGAAGTCGTTGTAGTTTCCAAGATTCACTTCTTTTACTGCTTTCGAATTGATATCATATAAATGCAATGACACAATTGAGTTTTTCTCACCCGCTTTCGGATATTTGAAGGTTTCAACCTCCGGATACAATGATTTTTTATAAATATTCATTGAAAACTCCGGCACCTGGCTTTCGTCAAAACGGATGAATGCTAATTTTTTACTGTCAAGACTCCAGTCGAAGGCTCGGATAAAAGCTTTTCCTTTAGGCGAACTCGGATCATTAAACTCTTCTTCATAAACCCAATCCGTAATTCCATTGATGATGCTGTTTTTTTTGCCATCCGTAGTAATTTGGGTGGATGTTTTGGAAGCCAAATCATAAACGAACAGATTGTTCTCTCTGGCGTAAGCTATCTTACTGCCATCGGGTGAAAAGGTTGGTTCCTGAATTTGGAAATCGAAAAGTTTTGTCAATTCCTTGGTCGCGATATCGTATACAAAATAATCTGCGGTAAAGGAATGCCTGTAGATTTTATTGGAATTATTGGCAATGAGGATTTTGGTTTCATTGGCATTGAAAGTATAAGCATCAATTCCTTTTAAGGCCGCATGATTTTTAGTATCAATCAATGTGGCAACCTTTTTCAAAGTGGCAAAATCGTATAAATCAATTTGGCTGCTACCCGAAGCCCTGTCGAAGTTAAGAACAGTATACTGATTGGTTGTCTGCATTGACTCCAGAGCATCCATGCCTTGTGCCCTGAAAGCACCTGCGTAAATTTCTTCAACAGTTATTTTTTGTTGGGCTACAACGGAAAAACACGATAAAAGTAAAAGGACAAAAGTTGGTTTAAATTTCATTGTAATGTTTTATTATAAAAAGCTGTCAATTTTAGTGAAAATTTTACAATCCAACTCTTATTTTTATGTTAAATGCAATTTTGAGTGGGATTTTGGGTTTTGGAATGAGGGAAAATGAAAAACCGTCAGCTTTTCAGTGACGGATTTTATCATTATGCTAATTAAAATTATTTTACGGCATTGTACTCTGTTACCATTTCTATGAAGTTTTTACCGGTGTATTGTCCGCTTTTAATTTTGCTTACAATGGCACTGTTATCGGCAAAATAAACCGGTGCATATTTTTTGAAAAAGGCACCAAAACCTATGCCTCTTGTATCCACATGAAGAAAAGTCAAAGCTGGTTCGTTTTCCCTTTTGCAATAATAATTCATTCCCGGCCCAAATCCGCCTCCGCCGGCATAAGAACTCATATACAGATTTGTTTTCCCTTTCATAACCAATTGCACCAATACTTTATCTTTTTTTATTTTATCAGAACCGTCCTTGTACAATGGCAAAACATAATATTCAATAGGAGTTCCGGCAGTAGTCTGATAAATTACCTTATCGATTTCTTCCACTTTCCAGGTATGCTTCTCTTTTCCTTTGGCCTTAATTTTGGTCACATCCAAAGAAAGCGGAAAGTCCAATTCTCCGGTAAAGGTTTCGCCATCCAACAAGTAAATGGTGGCATCCTTAATCCCGAAATTAGCATTCACTTTATCCTTTTGTGCCAAAGCTGTAAAGGTTGTAAAAAATACAAATGGTAAAATAATAAAAAGTCTTTTCATGTCTATTTTGCGTTAAATTGTTTTAGGTATTCCGTGAGCGCTTCGTAATTTGCTTTCGCAATATAACCGACAATTTCCTGGGAATTGAAATGCTTTTTGGCATTTTGCTCATACAAGGCTGTTGTTTCATCTGACGTTGTATCGGCGTAAAGCAAATTCAAGATTGCTTCGTTTTCGCTTTTACAAAACCAAAGATTGGTATCATTTACCAACGTTGACTTTCTTTTTTTAATTTCATAACCCGAATTAGTGCCATAATAAAGGCTTTCTTTTCCTTTTATAAATTCCCGGACAAAAATTTCATCATCTTTCTTTTCATACATCGCAGCATGGTCATGTTTTAGTTTTACATAGACCATTTCGCTTCCGGCTACTTTGAAAACCAACTTTGAGACTTCAGCTTTATCGTAAGTCTTATTTTTTTTGTTATTGATTTTAACCGAAATCGTCTCAGCATAGATTTCAATAGGTTGTGCGACTGCCCCATTTACCATTGTGCCGTCTGTAAGATAAACATCTACATCAGAAAAAAGCCTGCCGCCATGATTGCGCTTAACCTGGGCAGTTAAGCCATGATTTACAATGACAACCAAAAGCAACGTAATTAGGTATTTCATAAAATAAATTTCCTAAATGTAGTAAAAAACAAAAAACCCGAACGGATTGTTCGGGTTTTTTTGTGGTATCTCCAGGAATCGAACCAGGGACACATGGATTTTCAGTCCATTGCTCTACCAACTGAGCTAAGATACCTTTCGTTGTTGCGGGTGCAAATATAGAACGATTTTTAATTTATCCAAAACAAATAATGAAAAAAATCTATTCGTACCTTAGCCACATTAAATATGCTTGTATGCTATTAGCAATAGATGTTGGAAATACCCGAATCAAAGCCGCTGTCTTTGAAGGCAATACCCTTTTTGAAGTCATCACTTTTGATAAAAAGGAACTGATTGAAAAAGTTGAATTTATTTTTCTTCAGTACTCCAAAATCAAATCAATTGTTGTGGCTTCGGTTGGAAATTTAGAAAAAAATGACTTTTTATCTTTTGAAAAAAGAGCGGTAGTTTTTTTTATTTCATATGAAAGCCGCTTTCCGTTTGACAATTTATACACTACTCCAAAAACCCTCGGCATTGACCGATTGGTTTTAGCTACCGGCGCTGTCTTACAATATCCCAATCAAAACCGACTGGTTATTGATGCCGGCACTTGCATCACGTATGATTTTATTGATGAGGACAATCGATATCTTGGCGGGGCAATTTCTCCGGGGATTCGTTTGCGTTATGAATCCTTACATCAATTCACAGCAAAATTACCTTTACTGACCAAAGCCTATCCCGAATATGTGATTGGGAATTCGACCGAAGAATCCATACATTCGGGTGTGGTTAATGGCATAACTCTTGAAATTGATGGCTTTATAAATCAGTATAAAGCCCAATACGCTAAATTTATCATAATTTTAACGGGTGGAGACTCAGAATTTTTGGCTAAACGATTAAAAAATACCATATTTGCCAATTCAAATTTTCTCCTGGAAAGTTTGAACCAAACTTTTCAATACAATCAAAAATGATTAAAAAAATTGTAGTAAGCCTTTGTTTACTTATTTCATTGTCTGCCTTAGCCCAAGAGGGAACTTCTTCACCATATTCTTTTTACGGAATTGGAGATGTCAAATTTAAAGGAACCATAGACACCCGTTCAATGGGTAGCCTTTCTGTTTTCCCGGACAGTATCCACCTGAACCTTCAAAATCCTGCTCATTTTGCAAGTCTTAAACTAACTGCTTTCGCCATTGGCGGAACTTATGGCAATACCAAATCCAAATCTGAAACAGATGATGCCAAGGCCAGAAGAACCACTTTTGATTATTTAGCTATTGGAATCCCTGTTGGAAAATTAGGAATTGGTTTCGGACTTATTCCTTATTCTTCTGTTGGATATAAGATTGAAAAAAAATCACCCGTAATCAATTCACTAACAGATACGATTTACAACCGATACAATGGTATCGGCGGAGTTAACAAAGTGTTTTTAGGCTTTGGTTACCAACTGACAAAAAAAATCAACATCGGTGCTGATGTGCAATACAATTTTGGAACCATTGAGACAACCAATCTGGAAACCCAAAACGAGGTTCAATATGGATCAAAGGAAACTAACACTTCAAATGCTCAGGGCTTTAATGTTGACTTTGGAGCAACCTATCAAACAAAAATAAACAAGAAATTTTCTTTTTTCAGCAGTTTATCTTATACCCCGGAACACAGCATAAAATTGGAAAACTCCCGTAAGATTGAGGTTGTACAGTTTTCACCTGGTGGAGAAGTTAACCCTATTCAAACCGAAACTATTGCAGTCCCTAATACCACCATCAAATTACCTTCTAAACTATCATTTGGCTCAGGATTTGGTGAATTGAAAAAATGGTTGATTGGCGGAGAAGTGACTTTTTTGAATAACAGCGTTATCTCTAACAGATTTGTTGATATTGAAGGTGCGACTTTTGAAAATGCCACCCGATATAGTTTAGGAGGTTATTTCATCCCAAATTATAATTCTTATTCAAGCTATCTCAAAAGAATTACTTATCGTGCCGGATTGCGTTATGAGAATACCGGTTTGGTAATTAATAACGAGAGTACCTATTTCCGGGATAAACCGATAAATGATTTTGCTGCAAATATTGGATTTGGACTTCCTTTAGGCGGTTCTTTTTCCAAAATCGATATCGGATTTGAAATGGGTAAAAGAGGCACTAAATATTACAACTTGGTGGAAGAAAACTATTTTAACATCAGTGTAGGTTTATCCTTGAGCGATAAATGGTTTGTAAAGCGTAAATTTGATTAAAAATTTTCATTATGAAAGCAATTTTTTCTCTTATTGGTATCTTGTTCATTACAGGTATCAATGCTCAAAAATTTGATTGTTCTTCAACAATCGCTGCCTATCAGGAACTTATTAAAGCAAAAGATTTCTCAGGCGCATTTGAAAGCTGGAGTAACGTGAGGAAAAATTGTCCAAAGCAGAGCGAAACCGTTTATACTGATGGTGTAAAAATCATTCAGTATAAAATAGACAACGCTGCCAATGCCGAGGAAAAAGAAACATTGGTGAGAGACGTGATGAAATTGTATGACCAATACAATAAAAATTTCCCGTTAACCACCACCGATTTTGAAATAAGTAAAGCCATGGCTTTGCATGACAACAAAATTGACGCAAAAGAAGAAATCCTAAGTTTATTAGACAGCGGTTTTTCCAAAGCTACCGGCAACATCAATAACGCCAATGCGATTTATACCTATTTCAGTTTGTGTTATGAAAAATACAAAGCCGGAGATAAAAAATTTACCACCGATTATGTGTTAGAAAAATACACTTTGGCCAATTCCATGCTGACACAATTGCAAGACGGAAGGGAAAAAGCAGACGACTATAAAACGGCACAACGCGCGATTATCACATTGGCAAAAGATTTAACTTCTTGTGAAAATTTGGCCGCCTATTATGAAAAAGGCTATGAATTGAACAAAGACAATAATGACTGGCTTACCAGTGCGTTAAACAGTCTTTCTGCAAGATGCAGTTCAAAACCGATTTTCATTACCATGGCGCAAAAACTATACGCAGTTAAAGCCACTCCAAAATCGGCTTACTTTATGGCATTGGCCAACTTAAGACAGAGAAAGTTTGAGGAAGCCATCAAATTCTATAATGAATCTGCCGACCTGGAAACCATTCCTCAGGAAAAGGCAAAAATATATTACACCTTAGCCACCGGATTATTGGCTAATGATATGACCAAATCTAAAGAAAGCCTAAACAAAGCCTTAAAAGCTGATCCAAAAATGGGAAGAGCTTATTTGTTCCTGGCGCAACTTTATTCTAATGCTGACCAAAGTGCCTGTGGTAAAACGGAATTTGAAAAAAAAGCCATCTATTATTTAGCGATACAAACCGCTAAAAAAGCAACTGTTGCTGAACCAAAATTAAAAGCGGCTTCCGATAAAATAGAACAGGATTTGGCGAATAAAACTTTAACTCCTGCAGATATTAAGACAGCAAAAATGAATGGAAAATCCGTAACCATCGGTTGTTGGATTAACGAAACCATTACTTTTCCGGCGCAATAATGAATCCCTATTTCAGAAATAGCATCCCATTTTTGGCCATCTTATTTTGTTTGATGATTGTTTCGTGTGAAAGCAATTTCAAAGATGTGCAAAAGATGAGCGTTTCTGAATTTACACCAAGCGGAGATGCCGATTCCATTAATTTAAAATACACCGATTCCGGCAGGATTACCGCCAATTTAATCAGCCCTAAAATGCTCGATTATGCCACGGTTGAATTCCCTTATACCGAATTTCCGAAAGGCATGCACCTGACTTTATTTGATAAAAACGGCAAGCAAACTTTTATCGATGCCAACTATGCCGTTTCACACAAAACGACTAATATCATTGACTTACAGGGTAACGTAAAAATTTCCAATCAAAACGGAGAAATACTCGAAACGGAGCAATTGTATTACGATCAAAAAAATGAATGGTTTTTTACCGAAAAAAAGTTTAAATTTACTTCTCCAAAAGGAGTTTCCTATGGTGAAGGAATTGATTTCAGTAAAGACTTCAAAAAAGTAAACTCACAAAAAATATCCGGACAAGTCCAACCATCAGAATAACTATGAACTATTTAAAATTCACTTCCTACGCTTATATCATTGTTGCCATCCTTTTTGCTGTTGAAGCCTTTATTCAATTCCAGGAAGGTGACACCAACAAAGCCATTCTTATGGCTCTTTTTACAGCAGGTAGTGTTTTCCTGTTTTTTTTCAGAAGGAATTTTGCCCGAAAATTTGAAGAGCGTAACAGAAAACCCTAGCCTATGGAAATCGGAATAATCATCTTGTGTTTGATACTTTCCGCATTTTTTTCAGGAATGGAAATCGCTTTTGTTTCCTCCAATAAAATTTATCTTGAAATTGAAAAAAAACAGGATGATTTTATTTCCAAAATCCTAACCAAGCTTACCGAAAAACCATCCAAATTCATTGCCACGATGCTCGTAGGCAATAATGTAGCCATGGTCGTTTATGGTTTTTTCATGGGTGAATTGCTGATGAAATGGTTTGTCACTTTGGGTTATCACTTTACCGATTTATCCAATTTGCTGCTGCAAACGTCACTTTCAACCTTAATCGTTTTGATGACTTCAGAATTTCTGCCCAAAGTCTTTTTCCAGATTTATGCCAACAGTTTTCTGAAGTTTTTTGCCCTGCCAGCTTATTTCTTCTACCGTTTGTTCTATTATATTTCGTCGTTTATGATTTGGGTTTCGGATTATATCCTGAAGAAATTTTTCAAAACCGAAGGCGATCAGATTACGCTTTCGTTTAGCAAAGTAGAATTGGGCAATTATATCACAGAGCAAATGAACTCGGTTCAGGATCATGAAAGTGTCGATTCTGAAATTCAGATTTTCCAAAATGCATTGGAGTTTTCGGGAGTGAAAGCCAGAGACATCATGACACCGAGAACCGAACTAGTTGCCGTTGATTTATACAGCTCTGTGGTTGATTTGAGAGAACTCTTTATCGAAACCGGTTATTCCAAAATTTTGGTTTATCTCAATACTTTGGATGACATCGTAGGCTACGTGCATTCGTTTGAGCTTTTCAAAAAGCCGCGAACCATAAAATCGGTGATGATTCCGGTTGAATTTGTACCCGAAACCATCTTTATCAAAGACGTGATGAATTTGCTTACAAAAAAGCGAAAAAGCGTTGCCGTTGTTTTGGACGAATATGGTGGAACATCGGGAATTGTAACCATCGAAGACATCGTCGAAGAACTCTTTGGCGAAATTGAAGATGAACATGATTCAGACGAAGCTTTGATCGAGCAACAACTTGATAATGTTACTTACCTGTTTTCCACAAGGTTAGATGTGGAATACCTCAATGAAACGTATAAATTGAATATCCCGGAAAGCGATTCTTATGGCACTTTGGGTGGATTTATCGTCGATTTCTCCAAAGAAATTCCGCAAAAAGGAGATCAAATTACCATCGAAAACTTCCGATTTACCATCGAAGAAGCGACGAATAAGAAAATCGAATTAGTAAAAATGATACTAATAGATTAATTTAAGAAAAAAAATCAAAAAATAGTTGAAATTATAAGTAGGTGAGTATTATTATTTCACAGATAATTGTATTTTCGCAAACTGAAATAAAAATTAACATATATAGAAATGGCAGTTTTATCAAAAATTAGAAAACGCTCAGGATTACTTTTATTGGCAATAGGTTTTGCTTTATTGGCTTTTGTCGTGCAGGATTTATTCACCAAAGGATTTAAGAGTGTATCAAAAGATGTAGGAAGTGTAAATGGGAAGGATATTCCTTTTGAAGCATTTAGAGTAAAAGTGGCTAACGTTGAGAAAAACGGACAAAATGGTCAACCGATGACTGCTTTGCAAGCTTCAAACCAAGTTTGGAACCAAGAAGTAAACATTGCTTTGCTTACTGCTGAATTTGATAAATTAGGATTACGCGTTGGTGAAAAACATATCGTTGAAGTATTCAAAGGCGATCCAAACATTGGACAAAACCAAATGTTTATGAACGCTGCAGGAAAATTTGACGTAAACAAATTCAAGGATTACTTCAAATCAAACCCTGAAGGAATTCAAATGTTAAAAGAGAGAGAAAAAGACGCAGAATTGAATGCAAAATACCAAATCTACAATTCATTGGTAAAAGGTGCATTATACACTACAGAAGCTGAAGGTAAGTTTAAATATGAAGCTGAAACAAACAAAGTGAGTTTTGACTTTGTATCAGTTCCTTTCTCAACCATCAAAGACAGCGATGTTAAAATCACTGATGAAGAAATTTTGGCTTATATGAAAACCAAAGAGAAAAAATTCAAATCGGAAGAATCTCGTGAATTGGAATATGTGCTAATCGAAGAAAAACCATCTGCTGAAGACGAAGCTGAAGTTAAAAACAAAATCAATTCGTTATTGACTTCTCATGTTGAAATGAAAAATGGTAAAAATGATACTATTCCAAGTTTCCAGTCAGCGACTGACATTGCTGCGTATGTAAACGAATATTCGGACATCCCTTTTGATTCAACTTACATTGCTAAGCAGGATTTACCAAAAGAACACGCTGAACAATTATTCGGTTTGGCAAACGGACAAGTTTATGGTCCTTATATGTTTGGCAACTACTACTGTATTTCTAAAGCTATCGGAAGAAAAGCCGGAGCTAAAGCAAAAGCAAGCCACATCTTAATCAGCTGGGAAGGAACACAAGTTCCAAACAAAAAAGAGAAAAGAACCAAAGAGCAAGCCAAAGCTAAAGCTGAAGGTTTATTAGCTCAGGCATTGGCTAACCCGTCAATGTTCATGATTTTGGCCATGTCAAACTCTGATGATTCCTCTGCACAACAAGGTGGTGATTTAGGTTATTTTGGCCCTGGTCAAATGGTAAAACCGTTTAATGATTTTGTTTTCAATAATCCAATCGGAAAAATTGGCTTGGTTGAAACGGAATTCGGTTACCACGTAATCAATGTTACCGACAAACAAGACGCGATTAAATTGGCAACTATTGCTGATAAAATCGAACCATCTGAAGCAACAAATGATAAAACCTATACTCAGGCTACTAAATTTGAAATGGATGCTACATCAGGTAAAGATTTTGAAAAATTAGCCAAAGAAGCCAAATTGACTGTTAACCCTTCGGTAAGGGTTAAAGCAATCGATGAAGGTTTCGGTCCGGTTACCAATCAAAGACAAATCGTGAAATGGGCTTTTGAAGATGATACTAACATCGGAGACGTAAAGCGTTTCGAAGTAACAAATGTTGGTCACGTGATTGCCAAATTGAAAAAAGTAAACGAAAAAGGATTGATGGCTGTAGAAGATGCAAGACCACAAGTGGAGTATGTTTTGAAAAACAAAAAGAAAGCTGAAATGATTAAAGCCAAAATGAACGGAGCTTCATTGGCTGCTATCGCTGCTTCAAACAAAGTAACGGTTGTAAATGCAGTTGATTTAACTTTAGAAAACCCAGCGGTTCCGGGTGCAGGATTTGAACCAAAAGTGGTTGGAACTGCCTTCTCTTCAAAAGCAGGAGCAATTTCAAAACCAATCGAAGGTAATGCAGGAGTGTATGTTTTGACTACAAAAGCTGTAGTTAAAGCACCAGCACTTCCAAAATATACTGACTACGTAAATAAATTGAAGCCACAGGTTACCGGAAATGCCGGAAGATTTATGCAGGCGTTGAAAAACGATGCAGACATCCAGGACAACAGAGCTGATTTCTATTAATCGTAACTCACAATCATAAAAAAACCCGAAACAAAGTTTCGGGTTTTTTGTTATAATATCATTTCGTGATAAGGAATGACGGTATCAAAACCTCTTTTCCTGAAGTAATCGGTTGGGTTTTCTTTGGAAATGCTCAACACAAAATCGCCGCCCCAGGCACCCAGGCTTTTGATAACGCCATCAAAATCCTCAAAGTAGGTTTCCTTGACGGTGGCCAATTCTAAAATATTGCTCATTTCAATTTCGTGTTGTGCCAAAGCCAAAGCAAATGTCTTTGGGTCTTTTGCTTCCACAACGGTTTTGGTAATTTCATTAATCACCGGAATGGTTTTTCTAATATCAACCTGATTGCTGTAATAAGACGCAATGGCCGATTTACTGTTTTGCTTCTTATTCAAATAGACAAAGAAGATTTTGTCTGTAAAATCGGGGTGGAAATCAATCGGTTCTATGATTGGTTTATCATCAACCAACTGATAAATCACAGCGCCATTATTTTGAGCACAGGCAATGTCATAACCACTACCTCCAAAACTTCTTTTCAGCAGTTCAAAGGCGTCAATTTGCAGCCATTGGGCAATGTTGTTGATTAGTGTAGAAGATGTCCCTAAACCCCATAATTTGGGAAAGGTCAATTCGGTTCTGATTTTATATCCTTTTCCATTAGCAATGAAATCGGAATTCATCAGATAAGCTTCATGCAGAATTTCGATTAAAGTGTTTTTAATGCTTTTGGCATCATCAAAACGCTCTTTTCTGATAATCGATGCAAACGGAATGCTGTTTTCAAACCAAATGCTCTTATTGCTGTCATAACTCGTCCATTGGATAATCCCTTTGTCAGCTTCTTCTATGGTGAGACTTTGACCATATTTGGTAGGCAACGCAAAAGCTTTGGCACCATCAAGTACCACATATTCTCCTGTAATGAGTAATTTTCCGTTGCTGTAAAAGGTTTGTTTCACGAATGCTGTTTTATCATCGTTACTGTCACACTGAGCGCAGTCGAAGTGTTATTTTCTTAGATTTTCAATCAGTTCTACCACAGAAGCATGCGTCACCGTATTATTCTGAAAATACTCGGCTATCGCTTTTCGCTCTTCTGTTGTTGCTTCAAATTGATTCAAAATATTGTTCAAATGCATTTTCATATGTCCTTCCTGAATTCCGGTTGTAGTTAGTGAACGAAGCGCGGCAAAGTTTTGTGCCAAACCGGTAACCGCAACCACCTGCATTAATTCTTTTGCTGAAGGTTTACCCAGGATTTCCAGAGCCATTTTAACCAACGGATGTAAGGTTGTCAAACCGCCAACGGTTCCAAGAGCCAACGGAATTTCCATTGAAAAGGTAAAGATGTCGTTTTCTATTTTAGCATGAGACAAACTCGAATACTGTCCATTTCTGGAAGCATACGCATGAACGCCGGCTTCCACTGCGCGGAAATCATTTCCGGTGGCCAAAACTACAGAATCAATTCCATTCATGATGCCTTTGTTGTGCGTTACCGCACGGAAAGGTTCAATCTCGGCGATGCGAACGGCTTGCACGAATTTCTCGGCAAACTCTTGTGGGTTTACGATTTGCTTTTCGGCTAAATCTTCAACCGGGCAAGAAACTTCGGCACGAACAATACAATTCGGAACATAATTCGACAAAATGCTCATCACGATGGTAATGTTCTTTTCGACTTCGTTAAAATAGGGGTAATTTTGTGCTTCCTCTTTCAGGGTTTTGGCCAATTGCTCCAGACACGAATTGATAAAATTCGCACCCATGCTGTCTTTGGTTTCAAAAGTGGCGTGCAATTGATGGTAATGATCTAAATCGGAGGTTTTATCTCTGAGTCTTAATCCTAAAATTCCGCCGCCACGCTTTTGCATGTTTTTGGTAATGCTTTCGGTCGAGGCGATTAATGTTGGTTTCACCGCTTCAAAAAAAGGCTGCAGTTTTGATTTGTCACCATGGAATAAAAAGTGAACCTGCCCTATTTTCTCTGTATTGATAACAGTGGCTTTGAATCCGCCACGTGTACTCCAAAATTTAGCCGATTTGGCTGCCGCCGCGACAACCGAACTTTCCTCAATCACCATCGGCACTGAATAATACTTTCCATTGATCAGGAAATTGGGTGCAATACCCATCGGCAGGTAGAAATTGGTTATTGTATTCTCTATGAATTCGTCATGCAATTGTTGCAATTTGGCATCGCTGTTCCAATATTGTTTGAGGATTGCAACCGCTTCGGCAGGATTACTGAAATATTCGTTGGCAATCCAATTGATTTTTTCTTCTTTGGACAATTTGGAAAAGCCTGCAACTGCATTGTTCATATGCGTAGTAATAATTTATTGGCTACAAAGATAAGGGATAGCGCTTGAATTTGTGCTCCAAAAACAATTGGAAATTATTCCGGTTTTGGTTCCGTTGATATTGGCTGAGGCACTTCGCCTTCGTATTCTGTCTCCTGTAAATCTTCGGTTTGTTTGCCAATCCTGATTCTTGGATTATCCTGTGTTCCGGTTACTTTGATTGGAATTCCGATGATACCGAATGGCGGTAAGCCCAAACGCATTTTGATATTCACCTTACCATCAAAACTGGTTTGCCCTTCAATTCTCGGACGGAAACCGGAGACTTTGAATTTGAAACGTTCAATCGTGATGATATTATTTTTGATTTTGGTATTGATATCCACTTTGGTCACATCGGGATCGGTCATGGCTTCTTTGCCGGTTTTTTTGCTCACGGCATTGAACATCTTAAAGCCTTTCATTTTCACTTTCTTCACCGACAATGTTCCTTTACCGGTTAACGACGGATAAATGGGCTGCATATTGTTGTCTAAAATTCCGGAAACTTTGTAATCGAGGGAAACAATTCCTTCGGCGCTTTCGGCGGCGCTTGCCATGTCGCGGAACATTTTGACTTCGTTGTAAGCGCGTTTGATATCAAAATCCTTGGCGGCTATTTTAAAATCGAAGAAGGCTTTCTCGGTGGATTGACTTCCGTAAACCAAATCCATATTGACATTGGCACCAACCAAATCAAAACCTGATTTTTTCAATTCCAACCGGCCTTTATTGATTTTCATATTGCCTTTGAGGTTGTCAATGGCCAAACCATCCAAATTGATTTTATTCGCCGTGGCATTGAACTCCAAATCAAAATTAGACGGAATCACAACAACTCCCGACGACGCAGTTGTTTTGGTCGTATCAGCAACCGTTGTTGCTGTTTTCGACATGAATTCATCCACATTGATGTAATCGGAATGAAGTTTGAAATTGCCTTTTAAAATGGCTCTGTCAGTCAGTACAAAATCGATGACGTTCTGCAGATAGCCATTCATCTTGAAATCGGATTGCCCATAAGTGGCGACGAAATCATTGAAATTCATTTTGTCCTGATTGAACAAAAACGTTCCTTCCTTGATGACAAAAGGCTTGGGTAAATATTCGGAAGTGGTTTTGATGTTTTTCAACTTCAAAGTTCCTTTGTTCTGCAACTTGTTATAGCGACCAGCCATGGCATCTGCCTGCGAACCTTTGAACGAAACATCAGCATCGATATAACCTTCTAAGTCCAATCCTTTTTGCGAAAACACTTTGTAGATTTTGGCCAAATCCAATTCGCCTTTGGCTTTGATGTCATATTTGATATTCTCGAAATTCTGCAATTTGGCATTGACAAAAATTGGTTTGCCTTCAAATTCAAAAGATGCCGGCGTGATATTAATCATCAAATCCTCAAGCGACCCTTTATTGTCTAAAATGGTGGCAATTACATTGATATTCTGAATCGGATTTGGGTAATATTCGGTTTTAACATAACCGTTTTTGAAATTGATTTTCCCGTTGGTCACCGGAATCTTGTTGTTCTTTTTGTCGTAAACACCATTGGATTTGATATCCATATTCAACACACCACGTAAATCCATATTCTCCAAACCAAGTGCTTTGTCCATTTGAGCCAAATCGATTTTGGAGTTGATTCTGGCGCTGATATTGGGTTTTGACAAACCTTCGGTCTTGATAATCGCTTTGACATAATCCTTATCGACATTGAAGAAAATGGAATCGATGTTGACTCTCAATTTCTCCGTATCCAACGACGGCAATTTGGTATCAAAATTCAAAAAGATATTCGACACCGGAAACGGCGCATCTTTGTATTCAATCAAACCGTCACGGATTTTCATATTGAAAGCCATATCGGGTTTTTGGTTTTTAGAAGCGATGTATTTCCCTTTTAGCGTCAACGACAAATCGGTACTTCCTTTGACTTTGGTTTTTTCGAGCCAAGTCACATATTGCGGTGGCAGAGCCGTGAAGAAATCATTCAGTTTGCTGTCTTCCGATTTGATATTGAAATCCATATCGTAGCCATTGCTCAGGAAGTCAAATTTCCCTTTGAACTCCACCGGAAGTTTATTGATTTTTAAATTGTTCTGCTCGAATATAAATGCTAAGGAATTGGTATTGATTTTGGTAATCAAATCGGCGTTTACCTTTTTGTTTTTTAGATACTGTTCACCATTATAGGTAAAATCAAAAGACTCGATTTTGGCTTCGGTATACAAATCAAAAATGGCTTTATCCAAATCGCCATTTCCGATGTATTCAAATCCGCGGGCGTCAATCAGCATCTTGGTCGAACGGTCATCATAGACCAAATGGGTATTCAAAATGGCAATTTTCTCCAGGCGAAGTGCTGTATTGCTTGTGGTATCTTTTTCGGTCTCTTTGCTATCGGAGATGTAAACGTTGTAATTGGCTTCCCCTTTTTCATTGACTTTGACATTGATAAACGCATTGGAAACGTAAATCTTATCAATGTTTACCTTTTTGTCGAAAACCAAAGAACTGAGGTCAATTCCGAATGATACTTCGTTGGCTGAAAGTAAGGTTTCCTTTTGGTATGGCGCAGAACCTTTTAAGGAGAAATCGGTCAGCGTTAAAGTCAACGATGGAAAGTGGTTAAAGAAAGAAAGATTGGCTTCCTTGAAGTCTAATTCTCCGTTTAGCTTTTTATTGGCAAACGCTTTTACTTCTTCGGCAATTTTTCCGGGGAAAAGAATCGGCATCAAAAACAACAAAAGAAGGATTGAACCAAAAGTGATTCCTGTTATCTTTAAAATCCTGACTATGATTGACTTTGATGGCTTTTTCATGGTTCAAAAATACGATTCATACAAGAGACAAAAAAATTTAAGGCGAAAATTTTTATAAAAACAAAAGCCACGCTATAAAAACGTGGCTCCTGCAAAATAATTATATAACTAATCTAACCTTATTGTTTGATGACTTTCAATGTTTTTGAGCTGTTATTCAGGTCAAATGCTTTCACTAAATAAACGCCACTATTTAAGTCATTGATATCGAATTGGTAATCTTCTGATGAAACATTATCAAATGATTTAACCAATTGACCTGTAATGGAGTAAACATCCACTCTAGAAACCTGTCCTTTGATACTAAAGCTTCCTGAGGTTGGATTTGGATACAAACTAACATTGTTGATAGCACTGAATTCGCCTGTTCCTAAAGTAGCCGGTTGATTTCCATAGACTCTGAATTCTCCTGCAGGAATGGAAATATTCATATTGGTATTGGTAACCGTAATAGTTGAATTATCCATTAAATTGTACCAAGTTCCTGTAAAAGGGAATCCTGCTCCTGTATTTAAAGTGTTATCGGAAAAGTTTGTTCTGACAAAAACATAGCTTAAAGCAGCTGTCTGTGTGGTACTTGTCCAAACATCCAATCTTGGACTACCTGTTGCGCTTAAATTCCACGCAAACTGACCATTTTCAAAAACATTCTCTGTTTTTTTCAATTCAATCATTTTAGCCCAACTATTGTAAATATTCAATCTGGCCGGATCGCCAAGCCAATTGTTGGTCCAGTGAAGTTGTGGTTTTGTATCCAACTTACAATCTGGTCCTGTAAAGGAAACAACACCATTATTACATGTCCATAAAGAAGCGGTATTCCCTAATTCTCCGAAGTGCCAAATCATTTTTGGTCCGGGAACCAAAAGATGAACAGCTCCCATTGCCGGGAATCTTTGCAATACTTTAGCTAAGTTTCCTTGTGTTTGTCCTGCTTCAGTTAAGGCTTTATAGCCTACTCTTTCTTCGTCATGACTTTCTGCATAACCAATGAATCTATTGGTTGTAGCATCAGCTACACCATTGAGATCAGCATAATTTCCTTTCAATATATTGGCATATGGATCGGTCATTTTTCTCCATTGCATTATGCCTTTGGTATCTCCTGAACGAAGGTAATTAGCCCATTCCATTTCTTCTGTAGCCGAACCACCAGTTCCCAGGTGTTCAAAAATCACTAAAAAATTAGGATCATAAGACCATTGGATATCAGCATACTGTTTCAGTTTTGCAACTCTATCTGTCAGATAACTGTTTGTACATCCTTCATCTCCGCTAGTACAAGCATTGGTAAATCCTTTTGTTAAATCCCAACGGAAACCATCAATTTTATAATCTTGTATCCAGGTTCTGATTGTTTCATTAACATAAGGCGTTATAACATCTCCACCCGGTCCTGTTGTCCTAAAATGGTTGATATCACTTCCTACGCTATAAGAGTGTCTGGCTTCCTGATTAATATAAGGATTTTCAGTTGATGTTCTAAATCCTGTTCCATTAGCCCAACCATCATTGTCTGAATCTAACATCCACATTCTTTCTAATGCTGAACGTCCGAAAACATGGTTTAAAGCAATATCAAGTATTACTGCTATACCATTTTGATGACACAAATCAATCAATTCTTTCAGTTTTGCAGGAGAACCATATCTTTTATCTAATGCCATATGGTAAACGGTATTGTAACCCCAACTCATATTCCCTTCAAATTCCATTACCGGCATTAACTGAATAGCATTGATTTTTAAATTTCTAAAATAATCTATTCTATTAATCAAATCTTGATAGGTTCTGTTTGCATCAAAATCACGAATCAATACTTCATAAATTGATAAATCTTTCTTTTTAGGTTTAACAAAGTTTGTCGTTGCAGCGCTCCAGGTATAATTCCACCATGCTGTTGGTCCTGTTTGTAAAACAGATACTTCACGTTGTTGTCCGGGTGCTATATCATTATAAACCGGCAATCCCGGGAACACTCCTAAAGTTATAATTTCCGGATCATCAAATGGAGATAAAACTAATTTTGAATAAGGATCGGCTGTTTTGACTATAGCAGGTGAACCTGCCGGTAAATTAACCACATCACAAACCCAATACTGATAAGCATACATTTGTCCTGGGGTTAATCCGGTTAATTCTAACCAAAATTTTGTTGACCCTATAGCGGTATCCTTTTTCATCGCATAAGTTGCGTTTGGCTGCCAGTTATTGAAATTACCGGCTACATAAACAAAGCTTTTTAATGGAGCATTTAGCACCAATGTTGCTTTGGTTGGATCTGATGGATTGTAATTAATTCCATCAATCAAACCGGCTGGCATAGCCAAATTATTTGCTCCCGGATTGATCACAACAGCAAATTTTGCACTAAAGGTTGTTACCCCTTGTGTAATTTGCAATTCGTAATTTTTATTTACCGTAACGTTTGTATCAGTATAAGAATACGAAGCCGTTGTTGCTGTATTAATGCTGACACCATTTGCGAAAAGGGTATAAGTAGCATTTCCGTTGGTGTTGTTAGCCGTTACCGCAACGTTTGCACCGCTGGCGATAATATTATTACTATTTAGAGCCGGTGCAGTTAAAGTATATTGAAAAGCTCCAACAGGTATAAAGGCATCCGAGGTTTGCATTGTAGCATCAGCGCTTCTGAAAATAATACAAATCTGAGTTATTGAGTTTGAAGTTCCTACACCGAAATAGGTATATAAATCGGGTGTAATGGAAAGACTATAGGTATTAGCCGTTACCTGAGTCATTGTTGGTTGTGCATTATTACCCCAAACAGCGCTTCCTTTAATGTTTTGCCATTGGACTCCATTAACCGTTACACCAACATAGGCATAAATTGTCCCTGTATAGGAAGCCAGTGGAGTTCCGGTTTTGTTAAATGTAATCGTTGCCGCTTGATCTGCAAGAACTGTAGTGGGAGATGTTGTTATCTGCCCAAAAGACAAACAAGAAAACATCACCAACATTACTAATATTAAATAGTTTTTTTTCATATCAATTTGTATTTATATAAAAGGCTATCAAATAAAATGATAGCCTTTTATTTACTCTTTTTTTTTATTGTAATAGGAATATATAACTTCCATCTAAATCATTAAACCAAATGTCATATGTTCCTGCTGTTTGAACACTGATATTACTTGGAGAGTTAAACTGTCCTGTACCATAAGGTTGAGTACTACCAGAACTGCCCCAATTAGTTGACCAATCTGCATTGGCTCTAAATTTCATCTCATTTGCAGTTAGAACTACATTAGTAATATACCAAAGATGTGGATTATTAGGGTCTTGAGTCATGTTAGTATCACTTCCCCAACCATTTGCCGTTGCAGCTCCAATAATTCCCATTGTTGAATAGGTGGTTGAAATAGATCCAGTATAAGGAGTCACGGTAAAGCTTCCGCCTTGACCTACAGTAGTAAAACTATAAGTGTAATATCCAGCCGTTGGAACATTAAAAGTACCAGGGTCTGAACCACCGCCAGGATTTACAGCTAAAGTTGAATTATCATTGGTTCCCCATTGTGGTTGCCATTGTCCTTTCACTTCTAACAATTTGAACGCTCCTGCATTAAAATAACCTGTATAAATGTAATTATTAGGCGTATTTTGGTTTCTAAATACAGGGGTGTTGTTATTATTATTATTCCATCCCGGAGTAGTCGCGTCTCCTACAAAATATAGGTTAGGGAAAGCGACATTGTATGGCGTAACTGAAATAGTTAATGTAGAAGATGTTCTAACTAAAACATCCATACTTTCGTTTGTATTACTGGCTTTTATTCTTAAATCAACGTTGCCGGCAACACCAGGTGCTAGTCCAATTCCAAGCGCAACGGCATTCAAATCAGCATGAGTTACTGCTAGCGTCGTTCCATTGCTAACTGATCCTATAGCAACAGGTGCAGCAAAGCTGGTTCCTGCAAGAGCAGCTTCAACGGTGTAATCTACATCAATGTTTAAATCTGAATTTAAAACAATATCCGACCAATTAAGTGTAAGCGCAGTATCATCTGCATTACTAAGAGACAATGCATAAGCACTTCCACCGGCAGGACTTGTGAAAACCGGAGGATTAGTAGGATATGTTGTTACAAAGTAAAGTACTGAATTACTTAAAACACTTCCTGAATTGACTCTTAAAAAGATTGAGATATCTCTAAAGTTTTGAACACCTGCGTCACGAATAGCTTGATTTAATTCATCTACAGATATTGTATACTCCTTGTTACCCGTGCTACCAAGACTGATAACACTAGTGAAGTCTCCATCAAGTGACATTTCAACAATATAGTTTGAACTACCTGTTAAATCATCCTTCCAAACAATTGTCAAAGCAGGGTTATTAGGAAGTCCAAAGTTTAAGAATACTGAATTAATCTCAGGTTCGATTAATTTAAATTCTGCATCCGGTGATGTGATTTTTAAATATTCATCGGTCCCACAAGAATTTAAAACAAAGAACAATGTTAGTAATAATATACTATTTATTTTTTTTATATGATTTTTCATTATACTTTTTTTTAAGGTTATAAATTCAATGGTATCAAAATATAATGACCTGTTAAATCATTAAACCAAATATCATAATCATCTTCAACGATTACCGGAATGTTTGCTCCATTTAATGTAGCAGTTCCTGAAAAAGAAGTTGAACCACCCCAAGAAGAACTTGTATTGGTTACAAATTTCAAATCCCCTTGAGTTAAATGCACCGTATTGGCATACCAAATATGATTGTCAGATGCTAATTGAGCCATTGGAGTACTGGCAGCTGCGCTTCCTTGAATAGTCATTGAAGAAAAATTTTCTGCCCCTGAAATTGACAATGGTTCAAATGAAAAGGTATTATTACTATAATTGATTGTAAAAGTATAATACCCTGCACTAGCTATAGGATTATTATTGTAAGGAAAGGTTCCCGGATCGGTTCCTCCGCCTGGGTTAACATTAATTCCCGAACCGCCATTAGTACCCCATTGTGGTTGCCAAAGTCCCTTAACTTCCAAAACTTTAAATTGTCCGGCAGCAAAAAAACCTGCATATCTATACAAATTAGGGTTTGAACCGTCTCTAAATAAAGGTGGGTTATTGTTGTTGTTATTCCACCCCGGTTGAGTTGCATCCCCTACGATGTAATAATCCTTAAATGGGTAATTAAAATAAGGATACACGTCAAAAGTTATTACATTGGAAGGAACAGGCATACTTGATGTTGTCCCAATTGTAGAAACAACTCTTGCGTAAGCAGCATTCCATTGAAAAGGAGGCAAACCTGCAGAACCAACTGCAGAATTCAATTGATTTACTGAAAGTGTTGCACTATTAGTACTAACCGTTGTAACCGAAACCGGATTGGTAAATGCTGCATCAGAACTTACCTGAACGTTATAAAACACAGCCGTTTGTTGCCCATAATCAGCTGAAGTCCAATTCAATGTAACTGCAGGATTATTTGGATTTGTTTGGTCTAATTCTATGCTTGTAATCTCTAAATTTGACAATACAACCGGTGAAGTTTCAGAAACTCTAAATCCTGTATTGTCATCTTCACATGAAGTAACCAGCAAAACCGCAAAGAACATTTGTATTAAAATTGATATTTTTTTCATAATTTATTATTTTAAATTAATATCCAGGATTCTGGGTTAAATTAGGGTTCGCTGCTAAAGATTGTGCCGGAAGTGGGAATAACCTTAAATTATTAGAGATAGCCAATCCATTAACACCGTTTCCTTTCCACGCCCAGTTATAAGTTCCTCCTGTATATTTTCCGAAACGAATTAGGTCTTGTCTTCTGTGCCCTTCCCAGTGTAATTCTCTTGACCTTTCGTCAATAAGGAAGTCTAAAGTAACATCTGCTGTTGTCACATTGGCAAAATTTCCATCGTTAGCTCTCTCTCTTAAGGAATTGATATAGGTCAATGATTGAGATGAAGCGTTAGCAGTACTACTACCATTTGTAGCACCATCTCTTCTCATTTGGGCTTCAGCAAACATTAAATAAACGTCAGCCAATCTGAATAATGGAAAATCTGTACTTACAAATGTAGAACTGCCTCCAGGAATTCCTGTTGAACTGATATTAGAGAATTTTGATAAAATATATCCTTGGTCTTTATTAGAAATATCTGTAATCTCTAAAGTTCTGTCTCCACCACCAGAAAGAGTTTTTCTGGCATCATAATCATAGGCTACACCGTCGAATTTCTGAACAAATTGCTTTCTTAAACGCAAAGCTCCTCCCCATCCGCCTGAGCCAACTCCGAATGAAGTTCCATTAGCTTCCAACGAACCGATTTGCCCGTTCACCATCACAGTAGTTGCACCATAACTTTGAGTCACTTGTCCATCAGCTTGAATGGTGAAAATCATTTCTTCAGAGGTATCATTATCCGCTTTAAAATTATCAAGGTAATTAGGTTTCAAGGCATATCCGCCACTGATAATTTGCGAACATTGAGTCATACAATCGTCATATCTGTTTGTTCCGGTGTATACTTCTGCATTCAAATACATTTTTGCAAGTACCATTCTGGCAAAAGCTTGGTCTAATCTACCTGCTTCATTAGTTCTAGGATTTTTCAAATTTGGCAAAATTTCGTTTAATTCACTTTCAACAAAAGTAAATAACTCTGCTCTGTCATATTCTTGTCCTGCTGTGTTTATCGGATCTGCTTCTGTAACAAAAGGTGCTTTCCCATATAAATCCATAAGGTTATAGTAAGCAAAAGCTCTTAAAGCTCTAACTTCATTTCTATAATCCTGAATATCACTTAACAAAGCAGCATCCGTAACGCCTCTACCACTCAGTTTAGCTGGTGTTGTTTGACGCAAATACTCGTTTGCCAAGGCCACTTCGGCCATAGTTCTACTAAACATTCCTAAAATGATTGGATTGCTGGCATTCCAAATATTTCTTTGTAATTCTCTAGTTCCCGGGTCATTTTCATAACTCCAAATAACTTCGTCTGTGGTCAAATCCTGCATATACCACAAACATCTTGTAAACTGGCTGGTTCCAGCATCAATTCCTTGAAGGAAAGAAGAACCTGCATCGCCAGCTCCAGTCAACGCTAAATTACCATAAACTCCTGCCAATCCTGATTTATAAGCACCAGGCTGAGCAAAAAATTGTTCCGATAAAAATACGTCATCATCTGTAGGCGCTACATCTAGATCACTTGTACATGAATTCAGTACAAAGAAAAAACCTAGAAGGTAATACGCACTAATTTTTAATTTTTTCATAGTTTTTTTTTTAAAATTTAACATTTGCACCAAATAAGAAAGATCTCTGTCTTGGATAAATTGTGTTATCTCTACCATTATTAGTAATTTCAGGATCTAATCCTGAATATTCCGTAATTAAAAGTGCATTTTGCACACCCGTGAATAATCGCAATGAAGCTTTTCCGTCAATAAACTTATCGAATGTATATCCTAAAGTTACATTATCTAACCTGATAAATGAACCATTCTCAACATAGATGTCAGATAAAACAACATCAGCAGTTGTGGTAAAACCTGTACTAAGAACAGAAGTCGGAACATTTTCTAAAACACCATTGGACAATGAATTATATTGAGCTCTTCCGGCATTAACCGCATTATAAATACGGGCCCCATAACTGGCTCTTGCGTTAAATGAAAAATCGAATTTTTTGTAATTCATTGTTGAAGCAAAACCAAAAGTCATTTTTGGATCCGCGTTTTTATAGATGTATCTATCATCACCATTAATAACTCCATCTCCATTTAAATCAGCATAAGCTCCTTCAATTGGCGAGCCTGATGCATCATACAATTGTTTGTATACATAGAAAGAATATGGGGTAACTCCTTCTCTTAAAATCTGAGCAGTTCCTCCAGTTCCTGCACCTGTATCTCCAAGTAAGATGTCGGCACCGTAAGCAAGCTCATCGATTCTTCTTTTAAATGCAGTGGTGTTGAAATTAAGATTCCAATTGAAATTATTATTCTTAACAACAGCTGCGTTCACAGAGAATTCAATCCCTTTAGTTGAGAAGCTACCAATATTTTGGTATCCTGCGTTAGAGAAGTTACCACCATCAGGGAAAGCTGCATTAACAATCAACTCATCTGATACTTTGTAAAATAAATCTAAAGCTCCTGTAATTCTGTCATCGAACAATCCATAATCAAGACCTATGTTGTAAGTTGTAGTCTCTTCCCATTTTAAAGCCGGGTTGTATGGATTTGAGATAGCGATAGGAGTTGGCGTTGTTCCAAAAATGTATTGGCTCGATCCACTTCCTGTAGTATACTGCTGAAGATAAAAATTTCTTTCATTGAAATTTCCAAACTCTTGTTGTCCTGTTATACCATATCCTAATCTTAATTTCAAATCAGAAATGGTTTTTGAGTTCTTAAACGCTACATTTTTTAATTTCCACGCAAATGCTGCCGATGGGAAATTACCATACTTTTCTGCCGAAGGGAATCTTGAAGACCCATCTCTTCTCATAGTAAAGGTAAATAAGTAAGTATCGTTAAAAGCAAACTTCGTTCTTCCAAAATATCCCAACAATACATTATCTGTAAAGTCTGTAGTTTCGGGGAAATTTGAAGGTAAGTTAGGATCTAAAATATTTCCTGATGCATAGGTTTGGTTTTGACGAATCTGATAAGAATAACCCGCTTGGGCTTCAAAATCCAATTTGCCAAAAGTTTTAGTATATACTAAATAAGCATCAAATAACTTATTTCTGGCAATACTTTCCTCATGTTCTCTTTTACCATAAGGTAAGTTGTTATTACTAGGCGCAGAAGCCGCATTGTCATTCATGAATTTATTTCTTTCCCCTTGTGCCTCATCAAAACCTAAATTAACAACCGCTCTCAAAGCAGGGAAAAAATGGAATTTATAATCAATTTCGAAATTTCCGAAAATTCTATTGTTGATACCTCTGTCTTGGGTTTGTAACAATTGAGCAACCGGGTTTCTGGTTCCTAATTGTAATGTACCATCTGCATTGTAATACTCAAAGAAACCTCCATATGGTGATGCAGGATCGTACACTGGTTGTGTTGGGTTAAATCTTAAGGCCGAACCCTCAACACCGTCAGCGAATCTATTTCTTTCATTTGTAAATGTAGCATTCAATCTTACTTTTAAATGATCTTTAAAAAATGTAGGGTTTAATGCTGTAGAAATTGTATTTCTGTTAAAAGTATTGGTTAATCTCAAACCTTCTTGGTAAGTATTTCCAAAAGACAAACGCGCCGGTATTACATTGAATAAATTTCCTTTAATGGAAATATTATTGTCCACAAAATCAGTTCTTCTGTAGATTTTATCTTGCCAGTCAGTATTGGCTGTTCCCAACATCCCAACATCTCCGGGTCTTTGTTGCGTGATTAGCTCACGATAGGCATCAGCACTAAAAACGTCAATCTTATCAACTAATTTTCCTGAAGCATACTGGAAATTGTAATCTACAGATAATTTCTTTCCTCCTCTTTTAGTGGTAATGATAATAACCCCATTCGAAGCTCTTGAACCATAAATAGCTGTAGCAGAAGCATCTTTTAAAACCGTAAAACTTTCTATATCATTAGGATTCAAAGCAGCTAAAACAGAAGTCGTCCCTCTATTGTTATCAGCATTGTTTTCAATTGGCAAACCATCAATTACAATCAATGGGTCGTTAGAGGCAAACAAAGAAGAACCTCCCCTGATTCTAATTTCAGAACCAGATCCCGGCGCACCGCTTGTGTTTACTGTCAAACCGGCAACTCTACCATTAAGTAAATTCTCTGCTGTCACATTCGATCCTTTGTTAAAATCCTTTGCTGACACTGTTGTTACGGATCCTGTTGCATCTTTTTTCTTAACGGTTCCATACCCAACCTGCACTACAACTTCTTGTAATTGGTTAGCGCTTTCATCTAAGCTGATACTTACAGTTTTCTGACCAGAAAAAGTAATCGTTTTGGAGTCATATCCTATGAACGAAAAGACAACTTTGTCTCCGTTTTTTAGGCCTCCTAACTGGAATTTTCCGTCAAAATCTGTTGAGGTGCTACTGTTTGCACCTTGAACAATTACATTTACTCCCGGCAAGGGTTGATTTGATTTTCCATCAATAACAACTCCACTTAAAGTGCTCTGTGCGAGAACACTAAAAGGCAGCAACAGGAATAAAAATAACAACTTTTTGTAAATTGTTTTCATACGTTTTGTTTAGGTTAAAAATTTAATTTTGTGCTTGTACTTTTACTTCGAATGTTAAATTTATGTAAAAAAATCAATTTTCTGAATAAACGCTTGTTAAATAACCACCGAAAACGTTTTCGTGTTGAAAACTTTTCCATTATTTCATTAATTTAAGACTAAAATTGACAGAATAAAAAATAACATATATCTTTATTCAGAAAATAGTATTTATCACATTCCCAAAATGAAAAGAAAAGTAACTTTAAAACAAATTGCCAGAGAGCTTGATGTCTCCATTTCTACCGTCTCAAAATCTTTAAGAAACAGTTTGGAAATAAGCGAAGATACCCGCCAGAAAGTTCAGGCATTTGCCAAATTATACAACTACAAACCCAACAATATTGCCCTCAGTTTAAAGAACAAAAAAACCAAGACAATTTGTATTATTATTCCTGAAATTATTCATCATTTTTTTGCCACCGTGATTAGCGGCGTAGAAAATGTTGCCAACGAAAATGGGTATAACGTTTTGGTCTGTCTTTCTGACGAATCATTTGACAAAGAGGTAATTAACATGGAAATGTTGGCCAACGGAAGCATCGATGGATTTATCATGTCGCTGTCAAAAGAAACCCAGTTGAAAAAAGATTTCCACCATATCGTCGAAGTCATTAATCAGGGAATGCCGGTGGTCATGTTTGACCGTGTAACCAATGAAATTCTTTGCGACAAAGTAATCATCGATGATAATTTGGCAGCCTTTAATGCAACCCAACATTTAATCGACAAAGGCTTTAAAAAAATTGCCCTGATTTCAACGGTAGATTATGTCAGCGTTGGGAAATTAAGAACCGAAGGCTACATCAAAGCCCTAAAAAACAACGACATTAAAGTCGATGAAAACCTGATCCTGAAAATTGAAGATACCGAAAACTTCGAAGACAGCATAGCGCATCTTTTGGCCAATAACGAAATTGATGCCGTTTTTGCCGTGAACGAGCTGTTTGCCGTAACGGCTATCAAAGAAGCCAATAAATTGGGCAAAAAAGTTCCGGAGGATCTTTCTGTCATCGGATTTACCGATGGAATTATCTCTAAATATTCTTCACCAAGCATCACTACTGTGAGTCAAAACGGCGTGAAAATGGGTGGCAAAGCCGCTAAAATGCTGATAGAAAGACTGGAAGCCGAAGAAGAGGAAGAAGAACAATACAGAACCGAAGTTATCGAGACTGAATTGGTCGAAAGAGAATCCACTAAATAAAAGGGTTTTTATCAACAAAAAACGTTTGCGTAAACTGTTAATGCCATTTTTTTTAAAGGGAACAGTTACAATATAAATTCTTTATTATCTTTACCATAATTATCAAAGCTTGTACTTTACTTCGAAAACAAATTAAAGTTTTGATAAGCAAAGCGCTTATCGTTTTATAAATCAATACATTACGATAATGGAAAAGCGTAAGTTAGGTTTCTGGGAGATTTGGAACATGAGTTTCGGTTTCTTAGGAATACAATTTGGTTTTGCCCTGCAAAACGCAAACACTTCAAGAATTTTTGACACCTTAGGAGCAGAAGTTGATAAAATAGGACTTTATTGGCTTGCCGCACCATTAACGGGTCTCATCATTCAACCAATTGTTGGTTATTTTTCAGATAGGACCTGGACCAAATTAGGGAGAAGAAGACCCTACTTTCTGGCCGGTGCCATTTTATCTTCCATCGCACTGATTTTTATGCCCAATTCACCAACCCTTTGGATAGCCATTGGAACTTTGTGGATTATGGATTCTTCCATCAACATTTCGATGGAACCTTTCAGAGCTTTTGTAGGTGATAACCTGTCCGAAAAACAACGCACACTGGGTTTTGCCATGCAAAGTTTCTTTATCGGATTAGGCGCTGTTGTGGGTTCGGCCTTACCTTACGTATTTACCAATTGGTTTGACATCGAAAATACGGCTCCTGAAGGCATCGTGCCTCCATCCGTAAAATGGTCATTCTATGTCGGTGGAATCGTTTTCTTTTTAGCCGTTCTGTGGACAGTTATGAAATCAAAAGAATATTCTCCAGAGGAATTAGAAGCTTTTGAAAATAGCAAAAAAGAGAGTCAAAAAACAACAGAGACCAACATTGAACAAGGTTGTACCGAAAAAAGACAATTTAACATTGGATTGGTTTTATCCTTCATTGGATTGGTCTTATCCTTCTTTGTTCATGACATGAATACCAAAAGCGAGAACAGCCATAAAGAGCTTTACATCCTTTCAATCGGTATTCTTGTTGCTGGAATTTTGTTTGCTTTGGTTTCCCAACTGAGGAAAAACCAAGTTCGAAACGGCTTTACCATTATCATTACTGATTTATTAAACATGCCCAAAACCATGAAGCAATTGGCTTGGGTACAGTTTTTCTCGTGGTTTGCTTTATTTGCCATGTGGATTTATACTACCAAAGCTGTTACCGGCCATGTTTTTGGAACCAATGACACTACCTCAAAAGTTTACAATGATGCCGCCGACTGGGTTTCTGTGATGTTCACCGTCTACAATGGTGTAGCTGCTGCAGTAGCCTTCTTGCTGCCGGTTTTGGCCAAAAGAACCAGCAACAAATTCACTCACATGCTGGCTTTGATTGCCGGAGGATTAGGATTGATTTCGGTTTATTTTCTATCCGACAAAGTTGGACTATTATTAGCCATGGTGGGTGTAGGTATTGCCTGGGCAAGTATCTTATCCATTCCATACGCTATGCTTTCGGGCTCATTGCCTTCAAGCAAAATGGGTTACTATATGGGTGTTTTTAACTTCTTTATCGTAATCCCGCAAATTGTGGCCGGAACCATTTTAGGTTTCCTGGTGAACACATTTTTTAATGATGAACCCATTTATGCTTTAATAATTGGCGGACTTTCCATGATACTGGCAGGTTTATTGACCCTGACCGTATCAACAAACAAAAAGATTGATATTAATGAGTAAAAAAGCATTCATTTTCGACCTTGACGGAGTAATCGTTGACACAGCCAAATATCATTTTTTGGCGTGGCAAAAATTAGCTCAGGAGTTAGGAATCGAATTTACCCCAGAACACAACGAAGAATTAAAAGGCGTTAGCCGCGTTCGTTCTCTTGACATCATTTTAGCTCTGGGCAATGTCCACGCTTCTCAAGAAGACAAAAACAGATGGCTGATCCAAAAAAATGAAGAATATTTATCCTATCTGGTCGATATGGATGAAAGTGAATTGCTCCCGGGAGTAATCAACGTTCTTGAATTTATTAAAGAAAAAAAACAACTGATTGCCTTAGGTTCGGCTAGTAAAAACGCCCGGCCTATTTTAGAAAAAACAGGGATTTTGCACTTTTTTGACGCCATCGTAGATGGCAATGATGTAGCCAATGCGAAACCTGATCCCGAAGTTTTTCTCAGAGCAGCAAAACTGGTGAAAGCAAACAACAAAAACTGTATCGTTTTTGAAGACAGTGTCGCCGGAATACAAGCAGCCAATATTGCCAACATGATCAGTGTCGGGATTGGAGAGGCAGAAATATTGCACGAAGCAAAATACAATTTTAAAGATTTTACGTTTATGGATCTTTCTTTTATAGAAGCACTCCTCGACTAAAATTGAATGATAAAAGGACAATAAAAAAATTACAATGAACCAAGATTATATAAAACCAGATAACTGGTCGATTATTGAAGAAGGATTTGATTTAGAAAGAGTAAAATCTTCGGAAAGTTTATTCAGTATTGGTAACGGCGCCATGGGGCAACGTGCCAATTTTGAAGAGTTTTACTCTGGTGATACTTTCCAGGGAAGTTACATCGCCGGTATTTATTATCCGGACAAAACCAAAGTGGGCTGGTGGAAAAACGGTTATCCGGAATATTTCGCCAAAGTGTTGAACGCACCGGTTTGGATTGGAATCTTAATCGAAATCAATGGCGAATCACTTGATATGGCTGCCTGTAAAATAGCCAACTTCAAACGCGAACTGAACATGAAAGAAGGTTGGTACAACCGCTCTTTCTCGGCGACCTTGAAAAACGGAATCGAAATCGACGTGAACGTTAGACGTTTCTTGTCTTTGGACTTAGACGAATTGGGCGTTATCAAGTATGAAATCACGCCAAAAAACAATGATGCCACTATTGTTTTCAAACCTTATCTGGATGCCGGAGTACACAATGAAGACGCCAACTGGGAAGAGAAATTTTGGGAACCATTGCTTACCCATCATAACAGCAACGAAGCTTTTGTCTTAGCCCGTACTTTCAAAACGCATTTTGAAGTGGCGACTTATATGCACAACAGCCTGTTTATTAATAACGAAAACCAAAATGTAAATCCAACAGCTGTCGAGACTACTTTAGACAAAGTGGTTTTTACTTATGAAAAATCGGTTGGTAAAGGTCAAACCGTTGCGTTCCAAAAATTGGGCGGTTATACCGTTTCCATGAATCATGCCTCAGCCGAATTGATTCCGGCGGCGCAAAAAGTAATCGAAAAAGGATTGGCTTTAGGTTATAATACTTTATTGCAAAATCAAATCGATGCTTGGGCCAAAATCTGGGAAATGAGCGATATTACTATTGAAGGCGATGTCAAAGCGCAACAGGGAATTCGTTTCAATATTTTCCAATTGAATCAAACGTATTTAGGCAAAGATTCCCGCTTAAATATCGGCCCAAAAGGATTTACCGGCGAAAAATATGGCGGTTCAACCTATTGGGATACCGAAGCGTATTGTATTCCGTTTTATATGGCCACCAAAGACCAACAAGTAGCGCGAAACCTTTTGGCGTATCGTTACAACCAGCTGGATAAAGCCATTGAGAATGCTCAAAAATTGGGCTTTACTAACGGTGCGGCTTTGTATCCGATGGTAACCATGAACGGTGAGGAATGCCACAACGAATGGGAAATTACTTTTGAGGAAATTCACCGAAACGGTGCGATTGCCTTTGCCATTTTCAACTATTACCGTTTCACAGGAGATTATAGTTATATACCGGAAAAAGGTTTGGAAGTCTTAATCGGAATTGCCCGTTTTTGGCACCAAAGAGCAACTTTCTCCACCTACAGAAATCAGTATGTGATTTTAGGCGTAACCGGTCCAAATGAATACGAAAACAACGTCAACAATAATTTCTACACGAATTATATTGCCAAATGGTGCATCGATTATACCATCGAGCAAATCGAAAAAGTGAAACAAGAATATGCTTCCGATTACTCAAGAATCATGAGCAAAGTAAAATTGGAAGACACTGAAATCCAACACTGGAAAAAAGTAGCCGATCATATGTACTTCCCGTATTCTGAAGAACACGATGTGTATTTACAACAAGACGGTTTCTTAGACAAGGAATTGGTAAAAGTCCACGATTTAGACAAATCACAACGACCGATCAACCAAAAATGGTCTTGGGACAGAATCCTGCGTTCGCCTTATATCAAACAGGCTGATACGCTGCAAGGTTTCTATTTCTTCGAAGATCATTTTACCAGAGAGCAATTGGAAAAACATTTCGACTTTTACGAACCGTTTACCGTTCATGAAAGTTCGTTATCGCCATGTGTTCACTCGATTCAAGCCGCTAATTTAGGCCGAATGGAACAAGCCTATACTTTCTATTTGAGAACGTCGCGTTTGGACTTGGATGATTACAACAAAGAAGTCGAAGAAGGTTTGCACATTACATCGATGGCCGGAACCTGGATGAGTATAGTAGAAGGTTTTGGCGGTATGCGTGTGAAAAACGACACATTACATTTCGAACCGAGAATTCCGAAAGACTGGAACGGCTATTCGTTCAAAATCAATTTCAGAAACCAGATTTTAAAAGTTTCTGTTCACCAAAATGAAACCAACTTTACCCTAGAAGGCGAAACAGCGATTTCGGTTTTCGTAAACGGAAAAGAAATCTTGGTTGAACCTAACAGTCTGGTAACCGTATAATTCAACAATCAAAACCCTTTCGGATGTCACTCTGAAAGGGTTTTTAATTTAACAAACAACATGAACAAACTACTATTATTGCTCTTGATTTCTGTTTCGGCTTTCGCCCAAGTGGACAAAGTGGAACCGCCGTTTTGGTGGAACGACATGACACATTCTGATGTGCAGGTTATGTTCTACGGCAAAAACATTGCCCAAAACGAAGTAACCGTTTCCAACGGCATCATCATCAAAGGCATACAAAAAACCGAAAATCCGAATTACTTATTTGTGACTATTGAAACAAAGAACATTCCGGCTCAGGATTTTGTCTTCACTTTCAAAAACGGTAAAAAGTCATTCACCCAAAACTATTCGCTAAAAGCAAGAAGAGAAAATTCACGCTTCCGCGAAAGTTACGACAGTTCGGATATGATTTATTTAATCATGTCTGACCGTTTTGCCAATGGTAATCCAAACAACGATAACAATGCTGCCTTAACGGAAAAAATGGACCGTTCTAAAGACAACGGCCGTCACGGTGGCGATATCGAAGGGATTATCAAAAACCTGGATTATATACAATCGCTTGGCGCGACAGCGGTTTGGCCAACACCGCTTTGCGAAGACAACGACGAACGTGGTTCGTATCATACTTACGGACAATCGGATGTGTACAAAATCGATGCGCGTTTCGGAACCAATGAAGATTATGTTCGCATGAGTGCCGAATTGCACAAACGCGGCATGAAAAACATCATGGATTATGTGACCAATCACTGGGGCTGGCAGCACTGGATGTACAAAGATTTACCAACACGCGATTGGGTTCACCAATTTCCTGAATTCACGAATTCCAACTACAGAATGACGACGCAATTTGATTCTAACGCTTCAGCTCGCGATGCCCAATATTGCATGGACGGCTGGTTTGTAAAATCGATGCCCGATTTGAATCAGTCGAATCCGTTGGTGTTGAATTACCTGACTCAAAATGCGATTTGGTGGATTGAATATGCCGATTTGGATGGTTTCCGCGTGGATACTTATTCCTATAACGACAAAGTTGGCATAGCCAAATGGACCAAAGCCATCACCGATGAATATCCACATTTCAATATTGTAGGTGAAGTTTGGATGCACGACCAAGCCCAAATGGCCTTTTGGCAAAAAGACAGTAAAATTGGTGCCATTCAAAGCTACAATTCCTATTTGCCTTCAGTAATGGATTTCACTTTACACGATGCTTTTGGTTCTGTTTTCAACGAAGACAAAGCTACTTGGGACAGAGGAATGATTAAAGTTTACGAGAATTTCACCAATGATTTTTTGTATCCCAACATTAATAACATTTTGATTTTTGCCGAAAATCACGACACGAATCGTTTCAACCAAGCGTACAACAACGACTTCAAAAAGTACCAGATGGCGATGACTTTATTGGCTACCGTTAGAGGAATTCCTCAATTGTATTACGGTTCTGAAATCGCGATGATGGGAGACAAAGGCAAAGGCGATGGCGACATCCGCAGGGATTTCCCCGGAGGTTGGAATGGCGATGCCAATAACGCTTTCACCAAAGCCGGCCGAACAGAAGAGCAAAACAAATTCTATGATTTCACCTCCAAACTATTCAATTGGAGAAAAAACAAGGACGTTATTCACTTCGGAAAAATGACACATTACGTTCCGGAAAACAATGTGTATGTTTATTTCCGATATAACGAAAAAGAAAGTGTAATGGTGGTGATCAACAATAGTGATGAAACACAAACTATTAAAACTAACCGCTTTCAGGAAAATATTAAAGGTTATACAACCGGAACTGATAATATCAACAAGCGATCCATAAATATATCTAAAGAAATAATCATTGAACCAAAATCTTCCTTGATTTTAGAATTGGGAAACAATCTGTATCGATTTGAATAAACCATGAAAAGAATACTTTTCTTATTACTTGTTTCTTCCATTGCATTTGCCCAAAATGCGAATCGAAAATACCTTTCCCACAGTTGGAAGAACAATCTTTTGGAAGTCAAAACCAATGACGGAACTTATCGAATCAAACCTTATTCTGATAAGATCATTGAAACTTCTTTTGTGCCGAATGGAGAAACATTTAACGCCAATTCGCATGCTGTTGTCAAAACACCTGAAAAAATAAAACCCGAATTCGTCAAAAACGACAATTCATTGATTTTACACACCAAAGGGATTACGGTTATTGTCAACAAATCGCCTTTTCAGATTGTCTATAATTCTAAAAAGGAATTGCTGTTTTCAGAAAAATTGGGTTATACCAAAAAAGATTCTACCGAGACTTTATCCTTTAACCTCGACAAGTCCGAAGTTTTATATGGTGGTGGCGCACGCGCTTTAGGCATGAACCGCCGTGGGAATCGTCTGCAGTTGTACAACCGCGCGCATTATGGTTACGAAACCAAAGCCGAGCTGATGAATTTCTGTATTCCGGTGGTTTTGTCTTCCAAATTGTACGCCGTGCATTTCGACAATGCCGCGATTGGCTACTTGGATTTAGATAGTAAAAATAACAACACATTAGAATACGAAACCATTTCGGGTCGAAAAACTTATCAGGTAATCGTCGGCGATACTTGGGAAGATTTGGTGTCGAATTATACTGATTTGACCGGGAAACAACCAATGCCTGCCCGCTGGACTTTTGGAAATTTCTCGAGCCGTTTTGGGTATCACAACCAGGAACAAGTAGAAAAAACCATTAACCGATTTAACAGTGACGGCATTCCGGTGGATGCTATTATTTTGGATTTGTATTGGTTTGGCAAAACCGTTCAGGGCACCATGGGTAATCTCGAATGGGACAAAGACCAATTTCCTAATCCGGAGAAAATGATAGCCGATTTGAATGCCAAAGGTGTTAAAACGATATTGATTACCGAACCGTTTATTTTGACAACCTCAACCAAATGGCAGGAAGCCGTTGATAAAAAAATATTGGTCACCGACAAAACCGGAAAACCGGCAACCTGGGATTTCTATTTTGGAAATACCAGTGTGGTTGACATCTTCAAACCCGAAGGCAATCAATGGTTTTGGAATGTATACAAACGTTTGATCAACCAAGGCGTTGGCGGTATGTGGGGCGATTTGGGCGAACCTGAAGTTTTCCCATCCAAAGCCATGACCGCAGCAGGAAAAGCAGATGAAGTCCACAATATTTATGGTCACCATTGGGCCAAATTAATCGCTGACGGTTACAAAAAAGATTTTCCAAACCAACGGCCATTTATCCTGATGCGTGCCGGTTATTCGGGTTCACAACGTTTTGGAATGATGCCTTGGAGCGGCGATGTTTCCAGAAGTTGGGGCGGATTGCAATCCCAAATGGAAATCGCGATGCAAATGGGAATGCAGGGAATGGCTTATATGCACTCGGATTTAGGCGGTTTTGCCGGAGATTATTTCGACAACGAATTGTATTTGCGTTGGTTGCAATATGGCGTTTTCAATCCTGTTTTCCGTCCGCATGCGCAGGAGGATGTAGCTTCGGAAGTCGCTTATAAAGATGTTCAGACTAAGGCCAAAGCCAAAAAATCGGTAGAACTTCGTTACCAATTGATGCCCTACAATTACACTTTGGCATTCGAAAACAACCAAAAAGGAACGCCTTTGATGCGTCCGTTATTCTTCGAAGAACCAACCAATGAAAAGCTGCTCAACGAAAAGGAAAGTTATCTTTGGGGTAATGCTTTTTTGATTAAACCAATCACCAAAGCAGGTGTAACTTCTACTGAAGTTTATTTCCCAAAAAGCAACAATTGGTTTGATTTCCATAATGGCAAAAAGTACTCAGCCGGCGCAACCGAAACTGTAAAAGTAGAAGAAGAATACATTCCGACATTTGTTCGCGGTGGCAGTTTTGTCCCAATGATTGCTACGATTCAAAATGCTTCGAAGTATTCCTTGGACAATTTTGATTTGCATTTTTACTTTGATGAAACGGTAAAAACTTCCACCGGAAAATTATACAACGACAATGGCGAAACGCCGCAGGCTTTTGAAAAAGGACAATACGAACTGCTTAATTTTATCAGTATTAACAACGGCTCAACATTAATTCTAAAATTGAACGCAACCGTGGGCAAAAACTATTCGGCTATCGATAAAAATGTTTCCGTGCTCATCCACAATATCAAAGCCAAACGCATTTTTGTCAATGGCAACGAATTGTTCTTCAAAACCTTCCACGAACCTTTGCAAATTCCGGTAACATGGAAAAAAGGCACAACGCCTGAAATTAAAATTGAATACTAATCATATGAAAAACATACTGCTTACGCTTTCCGCTTCACTCCTACTGTTGGGTTGTAATTCGACTAAAGAAACAACCAAAAATCAACCAACCAAGACGCCTTTTGTTTGGGAAAGTGCCAATGTCTATTTCCTGTTGATTGACCGATTCCAAAACGGCAATCCGGCGAATGACAAAATCATCAATCGCAATAAACCCACCGGAGTATTGCGTGGTTTTGAAGGTGGCGACATTCGCGGCGTAATCCAAAAACTGGACGAAGGTTATTTTACCAATTTAGGCATCAACGTCATTTGGATGACACCGGTCGTGGAGCAAATTCACGGTTCAGTAGATGAAGGAACAGGAAACACTTATGGTTTTCACGGCTATTGGACCAAAGACTGGACAGCAGTTGACCCAAGTTATGGCACCAAAGAAGATTTAAAGGAATTGGTCGATAAAGCCCATGCCAAAGGCATCCGAATCATGCTCGACGCTGTAATCAATCACACCGGACCGGTAACCGAATTGGATCCGGTTTATCCAAGTGATTGGGTTCGAACTTCGCCAAAATGCACTTACAAATCATACGACACTTATATCAATTGTACACTCGTTGAAAACCTTCCGGATGTGAAAACGGAAAGCAATGAAAACGTTTCTTTGCCTCCAATGTTAGCCGATAAATGGAAAAAGGAAGGCCGTTACGAACAGGAAGTAGCCGAATTGGATGCGTTTTTCAAAAAAACCGGTTATCCTCGTGCGCCGAAATATTACATCATGAAATGGCTTTCGGATTATATCACCGATTATGGGATTGATGGTTACCGTGTTGATACCGCCAAACATACGACTGAAGACGTTTGGGCCGATTTCAAAAAAGTATGTGACAAGACTTTCGCCGATTTCAAGAAAAAAAATCCTTCAAAAGTGTTAGACAACAATGGTTTCTTTACCGTTGGTGAAGTCTATGGCTATAATATCGGTGCCAAAAGACTATATGATTTTGGCGATAAAAAAGTAGATTATTACGCCAATGGTTTCACCGGATTAATCAATTTTGATTTCAGGAATGAAGCCAAAATGAACTATGAAGAATTGTTCTCAAAATATTCTAACATCCTGCAAAACGATTTGAAAGGCAACACCGTAATGAACTATACAACCTCACATGATGATGGTTATCCTTTTGACAAAAAACGTGAAAAAACCTTTGAAGCCGGAACCAAATTATTGTTGGCGCCCGGAATTTCACAAGTGTATTACGGAGACGAAACCGCCCGTTCATTGGAAATTGAAGGCGCACAAGGTGATGCGACTTTGCGTTCGTTTATGAATTTTGGCGACTTAAAAATCGACCGTTTCAAAAACAAATTGCTGATGCATTACCAATTGCTGGGTATGTTCAGAAAAAACCATCCGGCTGTTGGCGCCGGTGTTCACCAAATGATTTCGCAATCGCCTTATGTGTTCAGCAGAAGTTACAACAGCGATAAAGTTGTCGTTGGGTTGGATTTGCCAAAAGGTCAAAAAGAAATGGCTGTCGGAACCATTTTTGCCAACGGAACGAAAGTCAAAGATGCCTATTCAAACACGGAAACCGTAGTTGAAAACGGCAAAGTTTCTTTGAATACTGATTTTACGATAGTCCTACTCGAAAAAATATAACCATGCTCAAAATCGGTCATCGCGGTGCCAAAGACCATGCAGCCGAAAACACTTTGGCTTCCTTCCAAAAAGCCATCGATTTGGGCGTTGACATGATTGAACTCGATATTCAGCTAAGTTTGGATAAAATGCCGATGGTGATTCACGACCAGTCTGTTGACCGAACCACTCCGAAGACAGGTTTGGTTTCCGATTATTCCGCCAAAGAGCTGCAACATTTGGGCATTCCAACCTTAAGAGATGTTTTTGAATTGGTGCATAACCAATGTGAAATCAATGTTGAAATCAAAGCCTTTTCGGCAACGAAAAGCGTTTTGGATTTGATTGACAAAAACACTTTCGACAAAAATAAAATCCTCATTTCCAGCTTTGATTGGAATGCGTTGCAGGAAATCCGTTTTCACGATGACGACATTCGCATTGGCGTTTTAACCGAGACTGATTTGGACTTGGCTCTGGCTTTCGCCAAATTCATCAAAGCCTACTCCATTCATCCTCATTATCATTTGCTTTCGAGAGAAAATGTAGCGCAAATGAAAGACAAGCATTTTAAAGTTTTCCCATGGACGATAAATGAGCCGGAAGATATTACCTTTGTGAAATCGTTAAACGTTGACGGTATCATTACAGATTTTCCCGAGCGAATATGAATTCAAACTATGACATTATTATTGTTGGCGGCGGTGCGGCAGGTTTTTTTACGGCCATCAACACCGTCGAGAATAATCCTAAACTCAAAGTCGCTATTTTGGAGCGCGGTAAAACCGTTTTGGAAAAAGTGCGAATTTCGGGTGGCGGACGATGTAATGTTACCCATGCGTGTTTTGTGCCAAATGATTTGGTCAAATTTTATCCGCGTGGCGAAAAGGAATTGCGCGGACCGTTTCATAAGTTCTGCTCGGGCGATACAATTGAATGGTTTGAGAAGCATGGCGTTGAACTGAAAATTGAAGATGACGGCAGAATGTTCCCAACTTCAGATTCGTCACAAACAATCATCGACTGCTTTTTGGGCCTGACCCAAAAATTAAAAATCGATGTCTTAACCGGCCAGAGTGTACAATCGCTTTTTCACGGTGAGAATTACTGGAAAGTGGAAACGAATCACGAAATGTATTCTTGCCAAAAACTGGTGATGACCACCGGCAGCAATCCTAAAATTTGGGAAATGCTCCAAAGTATGAATCATACTATTGTGCCACCGGTTCCTTCGCTGTTTACTTTTAACATCAAAGATACCCGTATTAAAGATTTGATGGGCGTTTCGGCGTTCGCCACAGTCAAAGTCAAAGACACTAAGTTGGAAGCCTCTGGGCCTTTATTGATTACCCATTGGGGAATGAGCGGTCCCGGAATTTTAAGGCTTTCCGCTTGCGGCGCGATTATTTTGGCCGAAAAAAAATACCAATTTGTCATAGAAGTCAATTGGCTCAACGACGTCACTTTTGACGAAGCGATGGAAACACTAAAAGAACTCAAGCAGGAACATGCCAAGAAAGTAGTCAGTAAAAAATCGCCCTTTGACTTTCCGAATCGTTTGTGGGAAAGTTTGGTTTTGGCTTCCGGCATTTCGGACGAAACCAAATGGGCTGATTTGACTAAAACGCAATTGACCCATTTGGCGAACCAACTCACCAACGGGCAATTTCAAGTGAATGGCAAAAGCACTTTTAAGGAAGAATTTGTGACTGCCGGCGGTATTGATTTAAGGGAAATCAACTTCAAAACGATGGAAAGCAAGCTGCATGAAAACTTATTTTTTGCCGGAGAAATTGTCAATATCGACGCCATTACCGGCGGATTTAACTTTCAAAACGCCTGGACCAGCGGATTTATCGTAGCTAAAAAAATCACGGAATAATTCCTATAAGTAGCATTGTAGTTTGTTCAAAATCAGTTAAATTTGGTTTCCAAAATTGCTGACCGATGAAAAAACTATTACTCCTATTTGTTACTATTATCATTTCAAACAGTGTTTCAGCCCAATTTTACGAAGGCTTTGAAAACACCTCCGGGCCGGATCCTGTACCTTCCACCAACTGGACTTTAGGCAGTGGTAATTGGGCGGTGTTTGATAATGGTGTAGGACAAGCCGAACGATGGAAAATAAATAACACTGTTGGTATGCCTACGATACAGTATTCGGGGGCCAATGCTGCTTATATTACCAGGGAAAACATAGGTCAGGGAAATACTTCAGAGGATTATTTAGCCACTCCGGCGATAACCATAAATACAGATGATGTTTTGAGTTTTCAAAGCAGAAGCTGGACCATGGGCGACCAAGGCACCCTATACCAAATAAAGATTGCTCCCGCATCGGCTCAGCAAGATGACCCTAATGCATATACCCTAGTTGCTCAATTTACGGAGAGTGAATTAAGTTCAAATCACTATGTTTATGAAGCTAAGTTTGTTGATTTATCAGCTTATGCGGGCACAACTGTTTATATTGCTTTTGTTAAAAAATATACTCAGTCTTCTTCATCCTTAGACGGTGACCGCTGGTTGTTAGACGAAGTTACCGTTCAAGAAGACTATGATTGTTTGATTAATAACAGTTGTTCCAATTATTTTGTCATATCCGCTTTTATCGACAGCAACAACAATGGGATAAAGGATAATGATGAATTACCTTTCCAATATGGTAATTTTGTTTATCAGGTCAACAATTCCGGTAATGACATATATGCCAGTTCAAATTATGGAGACAATTATATATACAACCCTATCTATAATACTTCTTATGACTTTAATTATGCCATAAATAGTGATTTTACACCCTATTTCACCTGTGGCACCTCTTACACTGATTTTACCAACAATACACTTGGGACTACACTCTATTTTCCTGTCATTCAAACCGCTCCTTTTTCTGATGCCCGTGTTTCTCTTTACCCCTGGAACCAGCCTAAACCAGGCTATACTTACAGAGTTGGTGTCTATCTTAGAAATACTGGCGAACTCGTTATTCCAAATGCTAGTTTAACTTTTACCAAAGATCCTAATCTGACCATCAGTGCAATATCAGCACCACCAAGTTCAGATCCTGACCCTGTGATTACCCCTACCGGATTTACTTATGATTTTACATATTGGCAACCTAATGAAAATATAACAATCTATGTTGATTATTTAGTCCCTACGCTACCTACGGTTACTTTAGGGCAATTAGTGACTAGTAGTGGAACTATTCAAACAGCCAATGATGCTGTTTCAGGAAACAATTCATCTTCTTTTTCTTCAGTTATTGTGGCTTCCTATGACCCGAATGATATAACCGAATCCCATGGCAATCGAATTGTTTTTGCCGATTTTGGCACCAATGATTATCTGAATTATACCATTCGCTTTGAAAACACCGGTACGGCTGCGGCTGAGTTTATAAGAGTCATCGATGCATTAGACAATAAGTTAGACGAAAGCACCTTTGAGCTGATTGACGCAAGCCATAATGTAGATGCCATAAGAAGCGGTTCCCAACTGACCTTTAATTTCAACCATATCAATTTGCCACCAAGTACTATTAACACTGATGATGGCCATGGTTATGTTAAGTTCAGAATCAAGCCAAAACCGGGCTATGCCATCGGGGATATTATTCCAAATACGGCTTCTATTTATTTTGATTTTAACCCGGCGATTGTGACCAATACTTTTAATACGGAATTTGTTCAAAGCCTGGGCAATGATTCCTTTGAAAACAATAATGTTAGTTTGTATCCCAATCCGGCAAGCGATTTCATTACGATAACCAACTCAAATGAAGTAATCTCAAGTGTAAATCTTTATGATATTTCAGGTAAAAAAATATATTCGATAACAGAAAATATGACTGCCGAAATCAACTTTAATCTTTCCGGATTTGCTAAAGGATTGTATTTACTGGAGTTATCGACTGAGAACAACAAAAAAACAACTAAGAAGTTAATTATTAAATAGATAACTGCTCAACCAAAAGCAAAATCAATTATATTTGATAGTCAAAAACCAACCAACTATGAACAAAAAACTACTCTTCACTTTTTGGTCTATTTTATTGGTATCCATTTTCAGCGCCTCAGGTCAAGAACCTGTTTGCGGTGGAACATTTACCGATCCGGCAGGACCAAATGCCAATTATGCAGACAGCTCAGATTATACAGTTACCATCTGTCCAACCAACACCGACGAATTAGTAACTGTAACCTTTACCGCTTTTAACACAGAAGCCACTTGGGATGCGCTTTACGTTTTCAATGGAAATTCTATTTCAGCACCGCAAATTGCAAGTACCAATCCTGCAGCTAATGTTCCCGGTGGACTAGCCGGAGGTTATTGGGGAACTGTTATTCCCGGTCCATTTACCTCGTCGAGTCCGGATGGCTGTTTGACCTTTAGATTCAGAAGTGACAATACCATTAACAGACCGGGATGGATAGCCGATGTAACTTGTGCGCTACCACCAACTTGTCCAAAACCAACTCTTTTAACTGTTGCAGATATAACAACTTCATCCGCTACTTTAGGATGGACGGAAAATGGCTCAGCTACAAATTGGGAAGTAATTGTGTTGCCTTGTGGTTCACCTGCTCCAAGCGCTGTAACCTCTGGCACTTCAACAACTACAAACCCTCATGTATTGTCAGGTTTAAACAGTTTTACCTGTTATAATGTTTATGTTAGAGCCGTTTGTGCTGAAACCGATTTAAGCAATTGGAGTACTCTTGCTACTTTTACAACATTAATGGCACCGCCGGTTTGTGGAGGACAGTTTGCAGACTTTGAAGGACCAAATGCCAATTACGCCAATAATTCTGATGTTACGACGACCATTTGCCCAACCGTTCCGGGAGATGTTGTGACGGTTACCTTTACCTCATTCAATATTGAAGCAACATGGGATGCCTTATATGTTTTTAATGGTAATTCAATTGCCTCACCTCAAATCGCAAGTGCCAATCCGGCAGCGAACGTGCCCGGAGGTTTGCCCGGAGGATTTTGGGGAACTGTAATTCCGGAACCATTTGTTTCTTCAAGCCCTGATGGCTGTCTGACTTTTAGGTTCATCAGTGACGACGTGGTAAATAGACCCGGATGGATAGCCAACGTAACTTGTGGTCCACCTCCAACATGTCCAAAACCAACAGCATTAATCGTTACCAATATTACACCAACAACATTTACGGTAGGCTGGACGGAAAACGGAACTGCTGTACAATGGGAATGTCTCATCACTCCTGCTGGCAGCCCTATCCCTACTCCTAACGAGACTGGGACAGTTGTAACGGCTAATCCAGCCATATTCACAGGATTGGTCCCTAACACTTGTTATACTGTATACATAAGATCAATTTGTGGCGAAAATGACATCAGTCTTTGGTCTACAGGGGTTAATTTCTGTACCCAGCCCGAACCTCCTGTTTGTGGCGGAATCTTTGTTGACAATGGCGGACCAAATGGTAATTACGCCAATAGTTCTGATGACACTTATACCATTTGCCCAACCAATCCGGGTGAGGTTTTAACAGTCATTTTTAACTTCTTTGATTTGGAAGAAACCTGGGATGCTCTGTATGTCTTTGACGGAAACTCAATTGACGCACCTCAAATTGCAAGTTCCAATCCGGCAGCTAATGTTCCAGGTGGTTTAGCCGGTGGGTTTTGGGGAACGGCTCCTCCTGGTCCGTTTACGTCATCCAGTCCTGATGGTTGTTTGACTTTTAGATTCAGAAGTGATAATGCAGTCAACAGAGCAGGATGGATTGCCGAAGTGATTTGTGCACAAGATGCCGATAAAATTCTTTTGGTCGCTTATGTTGACGACAACAACAATGGTGTTAAAGACACCGGAGAAAGTCTGTTCCCGAATGGTTCATTTGTGTACCAACAAAACGATTCAGGTACTGATATAAATGGTTATTCCCCAACAGGACAATTTGCCATTTATGATACCAATCCGGCTAATAGTTATGATTTTAGTTATCAATTACAACCCGAATATGCCGCTTATTATAGTGCTACTGCAACAACATACAACGATATGAGCATAGCGGTCGGTAGTGGTACACAGTTTTTGTATTTCCCGGTAACGTTGACACAAGCTTATAACGACCTTAGTATATCAATAGCGCCATTGAGTGCCCCAAGACCGGCATTGAATTATCAAAATAAAATCATTTACAGAAACAATGGTGTTTCGGCTACCGATGGTACTTTAACCTTTGTAAAGCCAACACCGGTAACCATTAGCAATATAAGCCAAACGGGAGTTACAACAAGTCCAACAGGGTTTACCTATAACTTTACCAATCTTCAGCCTAACGAAACCAGAACCATCATCGTTACTATGACTGTTCCGACGATTCCAACAGTAAGTTTGAATCAATTGCTAACGGCCAATGCTACTATATCTGCTCCGGCAAATGACATTAATATGGCAAACAACGCAAGTGCCAATTCACAAGCGGTAGTAAATTCTTGGGATCCGAATGACAAAATGGAATCACATGGAGACAAAATCCGTATCAACGAATTTACTTCCAATGACTATTTGTACTATACCGTTCGATTCCAAAACAACGGAAACGCCAGTGCTATCGACATTAACATTGAAGACTTACTCAATGCTCAATTAGATGAAGAAAGCGTTCGAATGGTCAGCGCGAGCCACAATTATACGATGAGAAGAACCGGTAATCTTTTGGCCTGGGAATTCAAAAACATCTATCTTCCGTCTTCAACCGTAAATCCAAACGGAAGTAATGGCTATGTTCAATTCAAAGTCAAAGTCAATCCGGGTTTCCAGGTAGGTGATATCATCCCAAACAATGCATCAATCTATTTTGATGCGAATCCGGCTGTGGTGACCAATATCTTTAATACCAAATTCATCAATGCGTTAGACAATGCTACTTTCAATGATGGAAATCTGGTTTTATTTCCTAATCCAGCGAGCAACAGGGTTGAAATCAGTTTGATCAACACCGCGGAAAGCATCAGTAAAATTGTGCTGTATGATCTGTTAGGCAAAGCGGTCAAAACCGTTCCGGTACTCTCAAACGACAATATAACGGTTGATGTTTCGAGTTTGTCAAAAGGAGTTTACCTGATTGAAATCAATACAGAAAACAACCTCAAAACCATTAAAAAATTAGTAATTCAATAAATAAATGAAGTTAGAAATGAAAGTCCCGTCTTTACCAGACGGGATTTTTTATTTATTCAGCCACCAAATGCTCGCGTTGAGAATTGCAGCAAAACTGACCCAGGCCAAATAGGGAATCAATAACATCGCTGCTACTTTTTCAATTTTCTTAAACTGCGTATAGGTTTCAAATATCATCAACCAAAGCAAGACAATTTCAATCAAAGCCAATAACGGATTGTGCAATCCAAAAAACAGGTAAGACCAAAGCGCATTCAAAGCCAATTGGTAAATAAAAAATCGAAACGCTTTTTTTACATTCTCTTCATCGGTTTCTATTCGATTCCAAATCATGCCACCCGAAACGCCAATCATGACATAAAGGATTGTCCAAACGGGTGCAAAAATCCAATTCGGTGGATTGAAGACTGGCTTGACCAAAGTCGGATACCAAGTCGTGATGCTCTCACGAGTCACCATTCCCGATAAATAACCAATGACCAAACATGTGAAAACGACAAGTACAACTCTTAAAATCCTTTGCATGGTGATTTTGTTTAAATTTTAGTCAAATATACTAAACACGGCAACAATCTTTTATAAAAATGTATCTTTGTCACTCGAAGTTAATTTCAAGTCTATGCTTTCCGAAAAGGATTTTATTTCAAAACCATTTTCAACTGTAATCGAAAACGGAAGTTTTCAGTGGAGTGCGCCCAGTAATATTGCTTTAGTCAAATATTGGGGCAAAAAGGAAAATCAGATTCCGGCAAATCCTTCCATCAGTTTTACTTTAAATAATTGCAAAACGATTACCAAAACAACGTTTGTAAAAAAGAACACTTCGACGGCCCTCAGTGTGACAAACAACAGCTTTTCATTCGATTTGTTATTTGAAGGTAAACCCAAAGAAGATTTCAAACCAAAAATCCAAAAGTTTTTGGAACGCATTGAAATCTACTGTCCATATCTTAAAGACTATCATTTCACCATTGAAACCGAAAACACTTTTCCGCACAGTTCCGGGATTGCGTCTTCCGCTTCAGGAATGGCCGCTTTATCGATGAACATCATGAGTCTGGAAAAAGAATTGAATCCCGAAATGGCTGAAGACTTCTTTTATCAGAAAGCTTCTTTCCTAGCCCGATTAGGTTCGGGAAGCGCTTGTAGAAGTACAAAAGGAAGTGTGGTGGTTTGGGGAAATCACGCCGAAATCAACGGCAGTTCCGACTTATTCGGAGTGGAATTACCGACTGCTGTTCACGATAATTTCAAGAATTATCAGGACACCATTCTCCTGGTTGACAAAGGCGAAAAACAGGTTTCAAGTACGGTTGGGCATGATTTAATGCACAATCACCCATTTGCCGAACAACGTTTTGCACAGGCACACAATAATTTGTCAGCCATCAAAAAAGTTCTGGAGAACGGCGATTTAAATGAATTCATCAAGATTGTCGAAAGTGAAGCATTGACGTTACACGCCATGATGATGACCTCGCTTCCTTACTTTATCCTAATGAAACCCAACACGTTGGAGATTATCAATAAAATTTGGAAGTTCAGGAATGAAACGAATATTCCTATATGTTTTACCCTTGATGCCGGGGCAAATGTGCATGTTTTGTATCCCGAAAACGTTAGAGTTGCCGCAATGCAATTTATTACAACAGAATTAGTTGGCTATTGTCAAAATGGTAACTATATTTGTGATTCAATTGGAACAGGAGCAATAAAATTTTTATGAAAGGACCATTATTTTATTCAAAGATTCTTCTCTTCGGAGAATACGGAATTATTAAGGATTCTAAAGGTTTATCTATTCCCTATAACTTTTACAACGGCGCTTTGAAAGTGGACGAAAATCCATCAGACGAAGCAGTGAAATCTAACGCGAGTTTGCGTCGTTTTGTAACCTATTTGGAACAATTGCAAAAAGACCAACCCGAATTGGTGACGTTCAATCTTGAAACGTTAAAAGCCGATGTTGAACGTGGTATGTACTTCGATTCAAGCATTCCGCAAGGTTATGGCGTGGGCAGTAGCGGGGCACTGGTGGCGGCTATTTATGACAAATATGCCAATGCTAAAATCACCGTGTTGGAGAATTTAACCCGCGAAAAATTATTGCAGTTAAAAGCGATTTTTTCCCAAATGGAATCTTTCTTCCACGGAAAAAGTTCGGGTCTTGATCCATTAAACAGCTATTTGAGCATTCCGATTCTAATCAATTCCAAAGACAATATCGAAGCAACCGGCATTCCGTCACAAAGCGCAACCGGAAAAGGTGCCGTATTTTTATTAGACTCCGGAATCGTAGGCGAAACCGCTCCAATGGTGAATATCTTCATGGAAAACCTAAAAGAAGAAGGTTTCCGTAAAATGCTGAAATCCCAATTTATCAAATATACCGATGCCTGTGTGGAAAATTTTCTTGGCGGCGATATGAAATCTTTATTTGCCAATACCAAACAACTTTCCAAAGTCGTTTTGAACAACTTCAAACCGATGATACCGGAGCAATTTCACGGCGTTTGGCAGAAGGGAATTGACACCAATGATTACTATCTGAAACTTTGCGGTTCAGGCGGCGGCGGTTATATTCTTGGATTCACGGAAGATTTAGAAAAGGCAAAAAAATCCCTGAAAGATTACAAATTGGAAGTGGTTTACCAGTTTTAATTTCCCATAATGTTAAGCCGAAAAACCAAACACACCTTACTGAAAATTATAAGCATGTTTTCAGTAGTTCGCGGCTATAACATTCCCGTCATAGCATTAGCCCAGTATTTATCGGCCATCTTTATTTTGGCACCCGAAAAAAGAGCACTCGATGTATTGCTCGATTTTAACCTGTTTATCATTGTGATCGTTTCGGGTTTGACTATCGCTTCGGGCTATATCATCAACAATTTTTACGACAGCAAAAAGGACTTAATCAATCGTCCCAATAAATCCCAGCTCGACCGTTTGGTCAGCCAAAAAACCAAATTACAGGTTTACTTTTCAGTCAACTTCATTGTCTTTTTATTGGCGTTCCTGGTTTCGCTTCGTGCCGTATTGTTCTTTTCCGTTTACATTTTCCTGATTTGGTTCTATTCCCACAAGCTCAAAAAAATCACATTCCTTGGAAATCTGCTCGCGGCGTTTCTCGCCGTCCTGCCTTTCTTTGCGATACTTTTGTATTATAAAAACCTCTATCCGCAAATTTTTGCGCATGCCACATTTTTGTATTTGCTGATACTCATCCGCGAAATGATCAAGGATTTGGAAAACATCAAAGGTGATATTGCCAATGATTACCAAACCATAGCGGTGCTTTTCGGCGAAGCCATTTCCAAAAAAATCATCACCTTGCTGACCCTTTCAACCATTATCCCAATCTATTTCTTAATCGAAATATTCGAAGTTGGTTATATGGACATCTATTTCTATGTCAGCATGATTATCCTGATTTTCTTTTTGCAGAAACTATGGAAATCCAACTCCAAACCCGATTACTTAAAACTCCACAACATCCTGAAATTCCTGGTCGTTTCGGGCGTATTCTGCATTGTGCTTATAGACCCTTTAGTCTTAATTCACGGCAAAAAAATTGTCGAAACCATCGTTCGTTAGCAGCGAAAGTTTAGGCTTGTTGCTAAACCATTTTCCCGCTTTCCACAATATCTTTTTATTTATCACATCGAGCGCAGTCGAGATGCTTTTGTCAAAATAAAAAGAATATTCTGTTGCAATCGGGGCTAAAATTCAACCATAGCATTTTAATCGGCGGTATAAGCGGTTGAAATACGTATCTTTGCACTCACCTGAGACCAAAATGGCCGAACGGAACGAAGTTAAATTTAGAATTTATGAACAAGAAGGAAGGCAATAATAAAAGAGGAGGTTCACGACCAAACAGTTCGCGACCAAGTTCGAATAAGCCTAAACCAGCCATGCAGAAAAGAGCGCAAGGCCCAAAAAAGGCTAAGCCAACAACTGATAATACCGCACCCAAAAAAACCGCTACCCGAGCCGGAGGCGAACGGGGCGTAGCCAAACCGGTTAACAATATCCCGAAACCATTAAAATCGGATGACATTCGTTTGAACAAATACATCTCCAATTCCGGAGTTTGTTCGCGTCGTGATGCCGATATTTACATCCAATCCGGAAATGTAAAAGTGAACAACGTCGTGATTACCGAAATGGGTTACCGTGTAAAACCGGGCGATGTGGTCAACTTTGACGGTGCCGTTTTGACACCGGAACGCAAAGAATACATTTTGCTGAACAAACCAAAAAACTTTACGACTTCCAACGAAGACGATGCCGATCACAGAAATGTATTGGAATTGGTTCGCGCTGCGACCAAAGCCAAAATCCAACCGATTGGCCGTATGGACAAAAACACAACCGGTTTGTTGGTCTTTACCAACGATACCGATATGGTTCGTAAATTCAGTTTGCCAAATCAGAAATCAACCAAAATTTACCAGGTTTCTTTAGACAAAAACCTAAAATTTGAAGATTTGGAAAAAATTGCCGGCGGCGTAACGCTTGACGGACACAAATTATATGTGGATGAAATCACTTATATCGAGAACGAACCCAAAACAGAAATCGGATTAAAGCTAAGAACATCTAACGTAAAAGTGGTTCGCGCCATTTTTGAAAGTTTCAAATATGATGTTTTGAAAATTGACCGTGTCTCTTTTGCCGGTTTGACCAAAAAGAATTTACCGCGTGGCAATTGGCGTTTCCTAACCGAGCAGGAAATCATCAATTTGAAAAACGTATAAAAAATTATCATACATTTACCATTCTAAAAATCCCAATTGCTTGGGATTTTTTATTTACAAAACTTATGTCAGCAGAAAAAAATCTCTCTATTGCCCATCTTTGGTTTGAAGCATTTAATGCTCACAACCTTGAAAAACTATTATCGCTTTATGATGATGAAGCGGAGCATTTCAGTCCGAAGTTAAAAATCCGCCATCCGGAAACCAATGGTTTGGTCACGGGAAAAGACGCGTTGCGCTCATGGTGGCAGGATGCTTTTGACCGTTTGCCAACCTTAAACTACAAAGTCACTTCGCTAACTTCTAACTCCGATCGTGTTTTTATGGAATACATCCGAACGGTGGAAAACGAAGACCAAATGTTGGTCGCAGAAGTCCTGGAAATCAAAGAAGGCAGAATCATTGCCTCAAGAGTTTACCACGGATAATTTATCATTCTGTTAACAAATCAATTGACTAAAAACCAATAGTTTTACTCCAACTAAACCAAACTCATTATGAAGAACTTATATTCTTTTTCAGCCATGGTTTTACTGTCTTTACTTTTTGTAAACTGTAAATCAGAGGAAAAAACCGGCGACATCAATGCCGTTGCTAAATCCTATTTCAACGATAAGAATGCTTTGAATCCTTTGGATGCTACCTTGAACGGACAAAGCGATTTCAATGACCAATTGGTATTTGAAATGACCGATTCCTATCGCAAAAAGCAAGGCATTTTCTTTGATAAATATGAAAAGGAACTGGCAACCATTGACACCACAGCGCTTTCTGAAGAAGAAAAAAACAGTTTTGACATCATTGCCTGGGAAGTGGCCATCGGGAAAGATTTGTTAAAACAAAATGCCAATCTGACTCCGATACACCAATTCTGGGGAACGCATTTGACCATGGGGCAATTCGCCAGTGCCGAAAGTGCACAGCCATTCAAAACCGAAAAAGATTATCAGAATTTCTTAAAAAGAATGGACTCTTATTCCGTTTGGATTGACTCGGCGATAGTTTACATGAAAAAAGGAATGAAGGAAAAAGTAGTTTTGCCAAAGGCTTTGGCTGAAAAGGTAATTCCACAATTTGAAGATGTGATTACGCCAAAAGTGGAAGACAATCTTTTCTATTCGAGCTGTAAAAAGTTCCCGGCTGATTTTACCGAGGAACAAAAAAGCAATTTATCAAAACAGTATAGTGAGCTAATCAATACTAAACTGACGCCACAATTTCAAAAGCTAATCACTTTCATGAAATCGGAATATGTTCCGGCTTGCAGGACGACAAGCGGCATTGGCAGTCTTAAAGGCGGAAATGATTTGTACAAAGTCTATGTAAAACAATGGACGACTACAGATAAAACCCCGGAAGAAATCCATGAATTGGGTTTAAAAGAAGTGGCTCGCCTCAAAGCTGAAATGGAGAAAGTGAAAACTCAGGTTGGCTTTAAAGGAACCATCAATGAGTTTTTCGAGCACGTGAGAAACAATCCGTTATTGAAACCGTTCAAAAAACCGGAAGAAGTGATTGCCAACTTTGAACGAATCCATAAAATCATTGAGCCAAATGTAAACAAGTTTTTCTCTTTGCAGCCTAAAACGCCTTTCCAAATCAAAAGAACCGAAGCGTTCAGAGAGAAATCGGCGAGTGCAGAATATGTGCAAGGTTCAGCTGATGGTACAAGACCGGGGACTTTTTATGTTCCGATTCCGGACGTAGCAGCTTATAACTTATATGGCGATGAGGATTTGTTTTTACACGAAGCGATACCGGGACATCATTTCCAAATCTCATTGCAACAGGAAAACCAACAATTGCCTGATTTCAGGAAATTCAATTGGTTTGGCGCTTATGGTGAAGGTTGGGCTTTATACACCGAAAGCTTAGGAAAAGAATTAGGATTGTACAGCGATCCATACCAATACTTTGGCATGTTAGGCAATGAAATGCACCGTGCGGTCCGTTTGGTGGTTGATACAGGCATCCATTCCAAAGGCTGGACACGCGAGCAGGCCATCAAATATTCCTTGGAAAATGAAGCCGAAAGCGAAGCTAGTATCACAGCCGAAATCGAACGCTATATGGCGATTCCGGGACAAGCGCTATCCTACAAAATTGGTCAATTGAAAATTTTGGAATTGCGCCATAAAGCAGAGGAAAAAATGGGCAATAAATTTGACATCAAAGTGTTCCACCAAAAGGTTTTAGAATCAGGTGTAATGCCATTGGCTTTGTTGGAAAAGAAAATCAACAACTGGATTGCCACCGGAAAGTAATCATTAAAAAAAGCCTCTCAATTGAGAGGCTTTTTTATTTAGTTACTGATACTTTTTTCGAGATTATTGAAATCAATCGTATTTCCGTTGACATCAAAAAACTCATACGTATATTTTAATTTCCCGTCAACTTCTTCTATCTTGATAAACATCTGGTAAAACCCTTGGTTCCATTCCACAACCAAATGGTATTCATAATCGGCAACCCCAAAACTGGCCGGAAGATTACTGGTGTAAATCAGTTTTTTAGATTTTAAGTTAAGCGTATTGACTTCAAAATTTTCATACTCGAACATTTCTTCGTCATTTACTTTCTTGCCTAAATAGTCAAAGCTGGCAACGGCTTTCGCGTTTTTCTTTTTCTCTTTTCCTTTATTATAATCATCCTTAATGGAGAAAATTACATCTTTTAAAGAACTTTTCCCGGCGTTAACCAAAGAGAATCTGATTTGATGATGGTACATTAATTTATGTACTTTCTTATCACTGGTTTCAGCGGCTGCTCCTTCGCTTAAATCATTGTCTACGATTTCGATGATGGGAATATTTTGTCCTTCAGCCAAAGTAAAAGCATCAAATTTGTGGCTTTTCAGCTTTTGCTCTGTTTCTTCAACATACTTATCTTTTTCGACAATTTCAGCATTCAGAACCTCAATTTGCTTGATGGCTTCGTCTAATTGTTTCTGCTTTTCAGCTGAAATGGAATTGGAACTATTTCTATATAGCAAATAACCTGACAGTGCTAATAAAATAAATCCAAAAATCCCCAGTACCAAAGTTATCATACGCTTTTTCCCTTTCATTAGAATAAAAGATTTTACATCAAATTAGTATTGATGTTGTAAAAATAATCGAATTTTCAAAAATTAAAACACTCAAAAACAATAAACTGTAAACATATTATTAACCAATTCGTAACAATAAAAAAGCCCCAACTTTCGTTAGAGCTTCTGTTGTGCGGGTAATAGGACTCGAACCTACACGCCTTGCGGCACCAGATCCTAAGTCTGGCACGTCTACCAATTTCGCCATACCCGCAAAATCGTGAGTGCAAATATAATCATAACTTCAAACTTTCAAAGGAAAATTATTAAAAAAAATCACGGTCATTTTTGTACTTTTGAGGCATACCAAAATTAAACCCATGGACAACATAAAAAACTACGTTCAACAGAATAAGGAACGTTTTATAAATGAGTTAATTGAACTCCTGAAAATCCCTTCCGTAAGTGCCGACAGCGCTTACGCACATGACGTGATCAAAACAGCTGATGCGGTAAAAGCCAGCCTGGAAAAAGCAGGCTGCCAATTGGTGGAAATCTGCGAAACACCTGGTTATCCAATCGTTTTTGGGGAACATATCATTGACAAAAACCTGCCAACGGTTTTGGTTTACGGACATTACGATGTACAACCACCGGATCCGATTGATTTGTGGACTTCGCCTCCGTTTGAACCCGTAATCAAAACAACCGAAATCCATCCTGAAGGTGCGATTTTTGCCCGTGGCGCTTGTGATGACAAAGGCCAAATGTACATGCACGTAAAGGCTTTTGAATACATGATCCAAAGTAATTCGCTTCCTTGCAACGTGAAATTCATGATTGAAGGTGAAGAAGAAGTTGGGTCAAAAAGCTTGGGTTGGTTTGTTGAAAGAAACCAGGAAAAACTAAGCTGTGATGTGATTTTGATTTCCGATACCGGAATGATTTCCAACCAACAGCCGTCAATCACTACCGGTTTGCGCGGTTTAAGTTATGTGGAAGTAGAAGTGACCGGACCAAACAGGGATTTACATTCAGGATTGTATGGTGGCGCAGTGGCAAATCCAATTAATGTATTGACCAAAATGATTGCGTCGCTTCACGACGAAAACAACCATATTACCATTCCCGGATTTTATGACAAAGTAGAAGAGCTTTCGGCTGCCGAAAGAGCTGAAATGGCCAAAGCACCATTCTCTTTGGACAAATACAAACAAGCCTTGGATATCGCCGATATTTATGGCGAAACCGGTTATGTGACCAATGAAAGAAACTCCATCCGCCCGACTTTAGACGTCAACGGAATTTGGGGCGGTTATACTGGCGAAGGTGCCAAAACGGTTATTGCCAGTAAGGCTTACGCCAAAATCTCGATGCGTTTGGTTCCAAACCAGGACTGGGAAGAAATCACCGAATTGTTCTCTAAACACTTTGAAAGTATTGCACCAAAAGCAGTGAAAGTTAAAGTTTCGCCGCATCACGGTGGGCAAGGTTATGTAACACCTATTGACAGCATTGGTTATAAGGCAGCAAATAAAGCGTATACCGAAACTTTCGGTGTTCAGGCGATTCCGGTGCGTTCGGGTGGAAGTATTCCGATTGTAGCTTTGTTTGAAAAAGAATTAAAATCAAAAACAATCCTGATGGGATTTGGTTTAGACAGTGACGCGATTCACTCTCCAAATGAACATTTCGGGATTTTCAATTACTTAAAAGGAATTGAAACGATTCCATTGTTTTACAAATATTTTGTTGAATTATCGAAGTAATAAAAAAGGCGGCCAATTGGCCGCCTTTTTAGTTCTTTATTCTTTCAGAAACTGCTTAACACTTGTCGTGCTGTCGGTTTGGATCTTTAAATAATAATTTCCTATTGTCAATCGGGAGACATCTATGTTTTGTTGGTTTCCAATTTCCTTTTGAACCAATTGGCCCAAGTTATTATAGATTTCAATGGTTTTGATTTCAACATTTTGAGTTGAATAAATTTCAAGATTATTTTGTGCCGGAACAGGAGAAATGGTAAACTGATTGTTTAAAGTAAATGCTGCTGAACCTAAAATCGAAGAAGTACAATTTGTATTTACCTGAATCTGGTTTTGCAGTCCCAATTGGTTGATTCTTGTTTGAAAAAAAGGCTGTTCAAGCCCATCAACGCAAATATGTGAGAGGTTCGGGCAATTGCTTATTGCCAAATACAACGCCGGAATATCAAAAATGTCACCTCCTTCATCACAGGTAATTGCCGTGTGGTTAAAGCCATTTTTGAAAATAACCTGCTGTAGATTTGGGCTGTTTTGAATTGTAACATTTCCCTGCTCCTCCGGATCACAATCTCTGACCCTATTAAAATTCCCTAAATCAAAGCTTGTATTATTAGACCTGTAATCAATGTTTCCGGGCTGCAAACCATTAAAATAAACATTATCCACAGTATTATCGCCTAATTCGAGATGGGCATCGCTACCAAAATTTACATTGGCAGGAAAACTCAACAAGCTAAACTGATTGTTACTAAAGTCTGCCACAGGCCAATAAAAAGCAACATTCCCAATGTACTGAACAGCGCTCAGATTATTATTATTAATAAAAAAATACGAAAAAATCGAGTTACTAATCGTCAGATTCGAAAGTGATTGTAGGACAAATCAAAGATATCCGTAAAATCGGCATTGGCTACAGTAAAAGTCGTCAGGTTATTGTGGCTCAAATCCAATACTTCCATTATTGCAAAATTGACATTGACTGACGTAAGCGCATTGTATTTTGCATTTAGCGTCATCAAACTAACAGAATTATTAATCGAAATAGAAGTCAGCGAATTATAATTACAATTTAAGGTTTTAAGGTTGGTAAAGTTTGATATACCTGTTAAATTAGAAATGTTGCTATTGGAAAGATTCAGTCTATCAACATTCTGAACTTCACTTACCTCAATCTGACCGTTATTATTGGCATCAATAGTCAAACTATTTCCCAAATAATCATAGGCTGTATTTGCCTGCAACAGCTTAGTCTTAAAATTAGCATCTGGAAAATTGATGATTTGTGCGTTAACCAAACAGGCAAAGACCAAGCAGAAGCACAAGTAAAAATATCTCATATTCAATTGTTTATACCTTAAAAGTACTGTTTTATTTTTATTTCCAGCAATGAGAATAAAAAATAGCCTCGATAGATTTATTCTTATATCAAAAAAAGCGGCTGATTAGCCGCTCTTCAATATTATTTCGTCAGTTCATGTACTAATCTATAAATATAATCGCTATGTCTTCCGTCATCATACTTATTGCGTTTGTCCCAATAGGCTTTTCGTTTGGCATCATCTGTCCAGGCAGCACTGAATAAATCCCTGTTTTTATTTAGTGCATTTTCTAAATCGGCTAACGTCTCTACCACAAATACTTCTGTGAACTCTGTTTTGTCTGCGCCCCAAGCGTGTTGGTTAGGATAATAGGCTTTAATCAAATCATTTTTGTTGATTACGGCATCAAAATATTGTTTGCTTAACTCCATAAATTCTTTCTCTGTTCCGTCTTTCGGGTAGGTAAAATGACTTACACGAACATAATAAAGCACATCTTTATCAAAATTAGCTTTGGGTAATTTGGCGCCCGGAAGAGTAGCATAAATTTCATCTGAATGATGGAGTGCATAATACTTTCCTTTTTTTTCAAAATAAGTTTTTCTGGCTTTTTCATCCGGCCATGCTGCTTTCTCCAATTCATCGCTTCGTTCACTGGCTTTTTCAATCGCACCCCAGTTTTCATAAGTGGTAACTAATAAAATTTCGGTATTATCAGCGGTGAAATGATGCATTAAAAACTCTTGACCAATGATAAATTCATTCTTCTTAACGACTTTATCTAAATATTCTTTTTCAACGGCTTTCCATTCATCCATTGAAAAATTATCCAAATCCATGTTCCAATGGAGTTTGGTTACTGTCACTAAGTAACTTTTTTCGTCCTGAGCAAAACCGGTGTTGCTCAATAACAGCAATCCTAAAACGGCTGTTAAAAGAATGTTTTTCATTGCTTTCATAATTTCAAATTTTGTTATTTATAATTGGTTATTGAATACAAAATTGAAATTTGGGACCGAAATGACCTGAGGATATTTTTTTTGAGGAAATCTAATTTACGAAATTTTAACATACCTATCTTATTGATAATAAAATATTTACGTTTTTTAAATAGTCCCCCTTAAAACCTGTGTTATTTACTACAATAAATTAAATAATTATCAGAATGCTAACACGTTGAAACTTTTGGCTTTAAATTTGTACTAATCATCATCAATCAACCTGACCCGAATTATTTCGGGTTCAAAATCAAATCATCATGTTAAAACGTTTCTTTCTTCTTTGTTCCGGTGCCGACAGCGATATCGTGAACTCTTGTTCCAATGGCGAACAAAACAAATACGCCGGCATCGGAGCTACCGTATTTTTTACCGCAGTTATGGCATTCATTGCCAGCAGTTATGCACTTTACACCGTTTTCGACAATGTTATTACCGCGATAGCTTTCGGGCTGATTTGGGGATTCCTTATTTTCAATCTTGACCGATTCATCGTTTCTACCATCAAAAAAAGAGACCATTTTTTAGACGAATTCATTCAGGCTTCACCACGAATTGTATTGGCGATTATCATTGCCATCGTAATTTCAAAACCGCTGGAAATCAAAATTTTTGAAAAAGAAATCAATACGGTTTTATTGAAAGAGAAAAACGAATTGGCGATTGCCAATAAAAATCAGGTGACCAATTATTTCAAAAGCGATGTCGATAAAAACAAAGCCGAAATGGACAGTTTGAAATCCTCGATTACCAAAAAAGAAAAAGAGGTTTCGTCGTTATACAATTCCTATATCACCGAAGCGGAAGGCACCGCCGGAACCAAGAAAATGGGTAAAGGGCCAATTTACAAAGAGAAACGCGCTGCTCATGATTTGGCTATCAAACAATTGGATTCCTTAAAAATTACCAATGCTAAAATCTTAGCCGATAAAGAAGCTCGAAGCAAAACGCTTCAAGCGGATTTGGACAAAAAAGTAACTGAAACACAACCCATTATTGACAGTTTTGATGGTTTAATGGCGCGCATCAATGCACTTGGGAAATTGCCATGGCTGCCTTCTTTTTTCATTATGCTGTTGTTTTTAGCGATAGAAACTTCGCCGATTATTGCCAAATTGTTATCGCCAAAAGGAGAATATGATTTGAAACAGGAAGACAAAGAAATGGGCGTCAAAAATGTGATTGAGCAAAACCGTTACCAAAGCGAATTGCAAAAGAAAACTGATGCCGAAATCTATGATAAGGTTTATGCGGATATTCGGGAAGACAAAGAATTGTACAACTACAAGAAAAAAGGTGCGATTGAGTTGCTCAAACTCCAGGCCGATGGTTTTGTAGACAAACAGAAGAAATCAATGTGATAAAAAAATCCCTTTCAGTTTGAAAGGGATTTTTTTTACATATGACTCAGAATTTCTTTTTTCAGTGCATCGTATTCGCCCTGAAGAATCAATCCGTTGTCCAATAACTTTTTATAGTTTTGTAGTTTTTCAAACAGTTCGTCCTGTGACAATTCTGCCAAACCTGATTTGTCATCCGGGAATTGTTTTTCATCGCGGTAACCCGATTGCTCTACCGGTATGATTTCGGCATAATTGATTACTTCTTCAGTCGCAACTTCTTCAATTACTTCCGGCTCTTCGGTTACTTGTGGATCTACAACAACTTCAGCAGCTTTTGGCTGTTCATAAACCGGAACCTCAACTTTTGGATTTTTCAATAAGTCCAATTGTTCTTTGGCAAAAGTGTATAATTTTCGGGCTTGATTTTTTGGCAAATAATCAACGGTATGCGTTAAATCAGATTTGGTTGAAAATGTAAAATCAGCACCTAAAATGCCTTCTTTTACAAAACTCGCTTCAATATCATCCCAATCGTAATCGATGAATTCCATTGACAATCCTAAGTTTTTTGGTTTGCAAAGGATGATTCTTTTGTTGGTTACCACAATACTGTCAGGGAAAATGTTCACCGCCGGTTTTTTCTGAACCGCAATGTATCCGATTTCTTCATTGCTCATCAACAAATTATCCAATTTGCCGGTGATTTTCTCAATCGCTTTTGGGTCTTGGTCTTCGTTTAATATCTTTTTTAAATTATCTAACATGGTTTGTGTTTTAATTTGACGCAAAAATTTAACTTCGTTCTGTTCGGTCTCACGACCTCGAGTATGCAAAAGTAATGCCTAATTCTCACTTAAGAGAATTTCGTTTTGGATTTTTTTGGTCAAACTTTTGAAAACCAATTCATAGGAATGGTTGATCAGTTCGCACATCATTTTATCATTTACATCACTGTGGAAATCGACCGTGTTCCAATGCACTTTGCTCATATGGTAACCGGGATTGATGGCATCATATTCGGCGCGCAATTCTTCACCGCGTTCGGGATCGCATTTTAGATTGAGCGATGGCGTGTCCTTTTCCCATGCTGCCAAGGAAGTCAGGCAAAACATTTTGCCACCAACCTTAAACACCAAAGTATCTTCGTCAAACGGAAAATGTTCGGTTACGCCTTTTTTGGAAAGGCAGAATTCATAGAGTTGCTGTATGTTCATTTGATTACTTTTTCCATCATTTTCTCCGGATGTGCCAAAGCGGTAAATCCGAATTTTTCATATAAAAAATGGGCGTCAGATGTTGCCAAACGCCAAATCTTGACTTGCTGCAGTTGTGGTTCGTTCATCATCGCCTCAATCAAAACAGAGGAATAACCTTTGCCTCTGTGTTGCTCATCAATAAAAACATCCATCAGATAGGCAAAAACGACATAATCAGTAATTACTCTGGCAAAACCAATCTGCTTGCCATCCAAATAGATTCCAAAGCAAACCGAAGCATCAATGGTGGTTTGGACATCTTCCATAGTTCTTCCGGCTGCCCAATAAATGTCTTTGAGAAAGTTTTGGATAAACGGAACGTCTAATTGGCTTTTATCGGTAGAAACAAGAATCATATCGCGTACAAAACAGGTTTTGACGGAGAAGCATCATTTTCGAAGGATGCGATTTGGATATTGAGGATATAACTTCCGTCTTTAACCTCGTCTTCCACATAAATCATTTCGGTAATCGTGCAATCCAATCGCGCGTCATGATTGAGGTTGTTGACATTTTTTACATTCCAAAAGGCTTTGTGTGCCAACAATCGGCCTTCATCTTCTTCCCGGTCAACGCTAGGCAAATCAATCAAAAGATGTTTGATGCCCACTTCACGGATGAAATCGGCTGCTTCTTCTGTCAGATATGCCGGATTGGTATGCGAATAATTTTTGTGCTTTTTGGCGTGCGGATTGGGCAACGTACGAATAACAATGGCTTCAGGCGTTTCATCATCGAGTGCGGCTTTGATTTGGGTTTTGGTAATGATCAGATCTGTCCCAACAATTTTAGGTTCAATCGAAATCAGTTCTGCCGTGAAGAAAAACTGTTTCAGGCATTGGTTGATGCTATAAAACTCTTTCGTGATATGTCCGAGACACTCCGTATGTGTACCGTGTCCGTGAGGATTAAAAAAAATATTATTGAAATTGGTCGAACTTCCTTCGGATACTTTCCCTACCCAACCTTCAAACCTTACCGGTTTGATTTCTGGTTTTTGAATGTACCAGGCAATAGGATTAGCGTCCGTATTGGTCAATGGAATAGAGATGTCAATTGGTTTTGACAAATCTATTTCGAAGTTTTGATTGTTATGAAGAATTGTCGCTTTCAAGGGAATATATTTTACTCCAAATTTAGCAAAAATAAATCTGATGCAATTCCGTCTCCCAAAAACTTCCCGCTTTTTGTAGTGCGCAAAACATTATCATCCACAAAAAGCAAATGGTCTTCGATGTATTTTGCCGCCTGTTGGTTCAGATAATCCAAGTAACTTTTCCCAAATTCTTTCTCGATTCTATCCAACGAAACACCCCAAATGGTTCGCAAACCGGTCATGATGTATTCGTTGTAACGGTCAGTTATCGTTAAGGTTTCGGTTTCTATAGGCAGTTTGTTTTCGGCTAAAGATTTTAGGTAAAGCGAATTATTGGAGACATTCCAACCGCGTTTCACGCCGTCATAACTATGTGCAGATGGCCCGATTCCGAGGTATTTTTTGCCCAGCCAATAACTCGAATTGTTTATGGAAAAATAGTTTTCTTTCCCAAAATTGGACAACTCATAATGGATAAAACCATTTTCCTCGAGTTTGTCCACCAGCAGGTGAAAATGCTCTTGTGTCAATTCATCATCAAGCTGTGGAATGATGCCTTGCTTTATGAACTTGTGCAAAGCCGTTTTGGGCTCCACAGTGAGTGCATAACTCGAAATGTGCGGAATATTATAGGACAAAGCGGTTTCGATGTTCTGAAGCCATTTTTCGTTGCTCATATTCGGCATGCCATAAATCAAATCGATGGTGATGTTGTCAAAATATTTGGTGGCAATTTCCAAACATTTTTTGGCTTCCTCGACATTATGCGCGCGGTTCATTAGCTTTAAATCATCTTCAAAAAACGATTGGATTCCGATGCTTAATCTGTTTATTTGGTTATTCGCCAATTCGATAATTCGGGTTTCTGTCAGGTCATCCGGATTGGCTTCAACAGTAATTTCGGGATTATCAGCGACCTTATAATTGTGGAAAACAGTATCAATCAATAATTTTAAATCTGAAACTTCCATTATGCTTGGCGTTCCGCCTCCAAAGTAAATGGTTTCGACAACCTCATCCTTAAACTCCTCTTTTCGCAAAGTAATTTCCTTCGCTAACGCGGAAACCATTTCGTCTTTTTTCTTCAATGAAGTCGAAAAATGAAAGTCGCAGTAATGACAGGCTTGTTTACAGAAAGGAATATGGATATAGATGCCGCTCATTGATTGGAAAATTAATCAATTTGAAAATTTGAAAATGAAATTTTAATCTTCAAATTCTCAAATCTTCAAATTATTTAATTCTGTCTTCATTCTGTTTTACAAAAGCATCCCAACCGGTATAACTTTTGGCTCTTGTCACTTTTCCTGAATTAAAAAAATGACAAACCGCTGCTGCCAAGCCATCAGTTGAATCAAGATTTTTGGGCAATTCTTTTAAACCCAAAAGTTGTTGTAGCATTTTAGCCACCTGTTCCTTGCTGGCGTTTCCGTTTCCGGTAATGGCCATTTTTATTTTTTTGGGTTCGTATTCCGTAATGGGAATTTGACGCGACAAACCGGCTGCCATCGCAACGCCTTGCGCTCTTCCAAGCTTTAGCATCGACTGCACATTTTTTCCAAAAAAAGGTGCTTCAATCGCAATTTCGTCTGGATGATGGGTTTCGATAAGCTCAATGGTGCGCTCAAAAATCACTTTCAGTTTGGTGTAATGATCGTCATATTTACTCAAAATCAATTCGTTCAACTGAATGAATTCCATTTTTTTGTTCACTACTTTGATTAACCCAAAACCCATAATGGTTGTTCCGGGGTCAATGCCTAATATGATGCGTTCGTTGGCCACTTGTCAGATTTGATTTGATGGTAAAAATAGGAAACAATAATGGATTTCATAAAAAAAGGCCGTTTAAAAAACGACCTTTCTTTGATTAATTTTAAAGACTATTGCTTGATAAATTTCTTGGTAATTTCATTTTTACCATCTTTCACTTTAACTAAGTAAACACCTGACTGTAAACTATTCAATCGGATATTCTGATTAAAGAAACCGTTGTTAGCATAAGTATTCATGTATATTTCTCTTCCTCTCATATCATAAACTGAAAGGTTGATGTTTTCGTTTGAAGTCGAATTGAATTGGACATTAAAATCTCCGTTATTCGGATTTGGATACAAACTGAAATTCTGAATTGTATTTTCTTCCACTCCTAATGGAACCGCAGTAGTACTACACAATTCCAAAGACCAAAAATCAATAGAACCACCATCTTCATTAAAAGTATCCAAAACTCTTAATGTCCAAAGTCCATTCATGGCTTGCCCGTTGAAAGCCGATAATGACTGTATTGGTATAAGCGTCCCTGAAATGGCTGGATTAACTGCACAAACTAACGCTGTACCAGCATCATCAAAAGTAGCATCCACATTTTCCAAAGGATTACTTACACATGGATGATTCACCAATTGAACCTGAGTTCCTGCCGGGCTAATCAAGGTGATAATCATATCATTTACCCAGGTATGCGTAATATACATGCTGATATTTACATCCGAAATGGTTCCGGTTTGCGTTACAGTTAAAGTTGAGTTTGCCGTAACATTCGCGGTTACCGGAATCGTAATTGGCACATTTGGAGATTCAAAAGAGGAACAATCAGACAAACCTGTTTTGAATAAGTTTGCTGTACTATAAGCGCCTAAACAACCATTATTCCTTGGCATAACTCTCCAATAATATTGGGTAGATTCACTCAATCCCGATAGTGTATAAGAATTAGTACTTACAGTCGCTGTAGCTATGATATTGGTAAAAGTACCATCCGTTGACACCTGAACATCATACAATGTCGCAGTTGCATTTACCGGCCAGGTAAAATTAATTGTTGTTGGTTGACCAATAGCTAAGTTAGCCGGTGCAGTCAAGGTTTGAGCCGAGAAATTTGAACTAAATATTTCCAGGTAGAAAGGTATTGTTTTTGTCTCTGCTCCAGAAGTTGCCGTTACCGTCATTGAATAAAAGCCCAGAGTAGCACTGCCCGTATTACTGATCGTTAGTGTTACATTCCCGTTAGCTGAAATAGAACTTGGCGTAAAAGTCGCTGTAGTTCCTGCAGGCTGACCAGTAACCGTTAAATTGGTTACACCACTGAATCCTGCATAAGTCGTATAAGGAATGGTATAAGTTGCTGTACTTCCTGTACAGATTTGTTTGTTTTGTTCTCCGGCAACGCCATTAAACGCCACACCAAAAGTTGAAGTTGGTGCTGCTATCGTAAAGTTGGCATTTGAAATGTCATAAAAAATATGATTGTAACCTTTTACCATAACTCTATTGGTTGTTCCAACATTGTTTGGTACCGTTATCGTTTCTGTTCCATCATTAGGTACTTTACTAGCCAATAAAATTGGATAAGTATTTCCTCCGTCAGTAGACAAATAAATATCAACATACGCTGCATTTACGCCATTCGCCGTTGTTCCGGCCACAGCCCAAGTCACCGTTTGATTGGTTCCTACGGCCCAGCTTACCGCTGTATTTGGAGCGGAAACCAGGAATGGTCCGGCTGTTGTATTTACTGTAACAGTCATGTCATCTGATTTAGTTTGTCCTGCACCGGCAAAGTTATCCCTAACCGTTAAAACAAAATTCAATGTTCTGGCAACTGAACTCAAAGCTTCTACTGTAATTTCGGATCCTTGTGTTATCACCGAATTGGCAATTACTCTTGCTATTGGCGGACAAAATCTGCTTGGTGAAGTCGTTGGGTTATAAGAACGCCAGTTTGGTCCACCCGTTTTTGTTGCTGAAGCCGCACTCGCTGCACCGGTTTGTGTCGTTGCAGTGTCATTCTGTTCCCAGCAATAGGTCAATGCATCTCCATTGGCATCTGTTGCTGTTCCGGTTAAAATAAAAGGAGTGCTTTTTGGTATCGTATAATCTAAACCGGCACTTACTACCGGAGCAACATTGGTCAAATCTATTCTTACCGGACAAGTTTTAGCAATCATATTGTCCTGAATTTGTTTTACACTGGCATACACAAAATAAGCATCAGAATGTGGTTGAACATCTTGTGCCGTAATCCCGGCATAACCCATAATGGTTGATCCCGAACCCGGTTCTACGTTTACACCGCTTCCTTCAACACCATTGGAAAAAGTATGATTTGCTCCAAATTGGTGACCCATTTCATGAACAACATAATCAATATCAAATGTATCTCCTGCCGGAACACCATCAGCCGGAGAAGTATATCCACTACCTTTTGAACCATCTTCACAAACACAACCGATACATCCTGCGTTTCCACCACCACCGGTAGAACCGAAAAAGTGACCTATGTCGTAATTGGCTTCACCAATAACACTGGTCAATGTATTTTGCAATTGCGTATTCCAGTTGCCCATAGTAGTATATGGATCCGTAGCCGCATTAGTGTAAATTACACTTGAGTTGTTAGGAATCAAATTCATGTGAATGGCTAAATCTTTTTCAAATACCCCATTAACTCTGGTCAAAGTAGCATTCATTGCCGCTAAAGCTCCGGCTATAGTACCACCAAAATAAGCCGTATATTCTCCGTTACAAGACAATGCCAATCTGAAAATCAATAATTCTCCTGAATTCGACATTGTTGTTAAAGGATTTTGTTTTTGTAGACTATTAGAAAGATTAGTATCAACCGTTGAACAGGTAAATGGTAATTCCCCATCAGCTCTTCTCGATTCATAGACTGCATAAACAGTACCGTCAACAGAATATGGCTCGATGAATTCATTCTTTTTGTCTGTTCTGAAAATCATAGCCTGAATGCCATTCTCATCAGAACTCATTCTGATTTGCGCATTTTTATCGTCAATCCCGATTCCAACATAAGACCTGATGTTGGGAAATTGTGCTTGCAATTCAGGTGCAAAGTTTGAAAACTCAAACATTTGGAAGCGCTCAGTTGCGCCACTTGCATTGGGCACCGTAATAACCACATTGGATTTATTATGGCTTAGTCTGCTTGGAGCAGCTTGCAAAACTGATTTAATCTCTGCAAGCTGTGCCTTGTACAGTTGAAATTCTTTTGGGAATGTTGATCGCTGAACCTGTTTTAAAGGCTCGATATTTTGCTGGGTTGTGACAACCCATGTGGCCGTTTTTTGAGAATAAGCTGTAATGCTTATCAAAAAAAGTAACAAAATTGTAATTTTTTTCATCGGTAATTGTGGTTTTTAAGGTGTTTTTAGTAGTTTTAATAGAGATTTATCAATTAAAGGCGTAAAAATATGCTTTTTTTTCAAAAAAACAATTTTTTAAACTCAAGAATGTGGTAAATAGATATTTTAGGATTCAAAACAAGATATCCGTTAATTTGCGGTATGAAAAATCTTCTTCAAAATAGGTATTTACTTTTTATTATCAAGCTAACTATCGTTCTGCTTTCGTTTTATTTTATCTATGGAGAATTAAAAAACAATGACAAACTCGATTGGGCAAAATTCTTCCTTTTACTGGAAGAAAAACAGTCTGTTTTAGGCATTGCTTTTCTGCTTTCGTTTAGCGTTGCCAATCGTTTTCTGGAAATCCTGAAGTGGCAAAACCTGGTTTCTTTTTTACGGCCAATTTCCGTTGGAGAATCTACCAAACAAGTATTGGGTGCCCTGACTGCCGGAATATTTACACCAAACGGCTTAGGTGAATATGCTGGAAAAGCGTTGTATTTTGACAAAAAGAAAACCAAGAAGATTATTTTCCTCAACCTGATCTGCAATGGGATTCAAATGATTTTGACCATTATATTCGGAACAATTGGATTATTTATTATTGGTTATTGGAAATGGGCATTGGCCATAATTGGCTTGGCTTTCTTATTCCTTCTTATTTCCTTTCTCTCCAAAAAAATAAAAGTCAAAGGCTATTCTATCGAAAAACTGATTCACAAAATCAACGAAATCCCCAAAACCATTCATCGCAAAAATATCCTGCTGGCTATTGGCCGTTATTTGGTTTTTTCTCACCAATACTATTTTTTATTTCTCGCTTTTGATGTAGATTTACCTTATCTAACGATGATGGCAACCATTGCTGTGGTTTATTTTTTGGCTTCTTCCTTACCGAGTTTTCAGTTTTTGGATTTTGCCGTAAAAGGAAGTGTGGCGATGTTTTTCTTCGGAAAATTGGATGTCAATGAATGGATCGTTGTTTTCATTTCTACACTGATGTGGTTTTTGAACGTTGTGTTGCCGGTCGTTATCGGAAGTTATTTTGTCTTAAAATTTAAACCCAAATGGAACTAATCACAATTGCATTTTATTTGATTTTATTCGTCTATCTCATTCTTATGGCCCAATTGATTTTGGGTTATGACAAAGTGAAAGCTTTTAAAAGAACCGATATTGAACCCAAAACGGCCTTCTCGATTATCGTTCCGTTTCGCAATGAAGAAAAGAATTTGCCGAGATTATTGCAGTCATTTTCCAAACTGAATTATCCCTATAAATTAATCGAAATTGTAATGGTTGATGATTTCTCGACCGACAGTTCGGAGCGCGTTTGCATCAAATGGCGATTGGACCACGAGTTTCTGGACACGACGCTTTTGGAGAATTTGCGTTTGTCCAATTCGCCTAAAAAAGACGCTATCGGCCGAGCGGTTCCTATTATCAAACACGACTGGATTATCACTACCGATGCCGATTGTACCGTAAATGAAAACTGGCTGCTGACCTTGGACGATTACATTCAGAAAAACAATCCTGAAATGATTGTCGGTGCGGTGAAATACAAAACCAAAAACAACTGGTTCCATCGTTTTCAACAGATGGATTTACTGAGTTTGCAAGGCACAACGATAGGCAGTTTTGGTATCGGGAAACCGTTTATGTGCAATGGTGCCAATTTTGCTTACACCAAAAAACTATTTCATGAAATTGGCGGTTTTGAAGGGATTTCAAAAAATGCCAGTGGCGATGATGTTTTATTATTACAGAAAGCGACAAAAAATCATTTGGATAAAATCCATTACTTAAAAAACAACGACAGCATCGTCAAAACCAAACCGGAAAACGATTTGTTCAAATTCTTTATGCAACGCGTTCGCTGGGCAAGCAAAACAACGGGCTATCAGAGCGGTTATGCAAAGTTCTTAGCGGTTATCGTCTTGTTGATGAATGTGAGTTTGGTTGCCGGTTTTGTATTGGCTCTCATCGGAAAATTGGATTGGAGAATGCTTCTTGGACTGTTTTCGGCTAAATATTTAATCGATTACTGGTTGCTTTATAAAACCAACAAATACATCCTCAAAGGCAAATGGATTTTACCCTTGGCAACAAGTGTCATTTATCCTTTGTATTCAAGTTTGGTTGGGATTTACTCTTTGTTTGGCAGTTTTACCTGGAAAGGCAGACAGTTTTCTAAATAGCCAATTTGAGATTAAGAGGAATTTGAGATTAAGAGGAGAATGTCCGGTGGACATTCGGTTTATGCCAGTGGGCTTCAGGTATTTTTGCATAGCAAAGTCTAGCCCGGATAGCAGTGGAAATCCTTTTTATGGTTTGCAAAAAGCCCTTCGACTGCGCTCAGGGTGACAAACCATAAAAAGATTGGAACGCATAGCCGGAAACAGCTCCTGAAAAATTTACTCTTGTTTGATAATCACTGGAAGCACAAACTGGGTTTTTACGGGAATGCCTCTTTTGAGTGCGGGATTTACTTTTGGAAAATCGACCAATCGCGCACGGAGAATGCTGTCAATCTTGATGGTGTCATAAGCCACGGAATCTTTTGGGAATTCGGGATTGAATTCCAAAGTCGCATCGGGCAGCACCGTCACCCTGACTTCAATCGTATCCAATTTTGGGAACATGGTAGCCAAAGTATCTATGGCTAATTTTTCCTGAATCGTTGCCGTCAGAAAGTCAAAAAAACATTGCTTGCGTTGGGCGGCATCAGTGAGTTTTTCGCAATCATCGACAGATGGATATTCATCGACTTCTGTCCAGTTGATTTCCTTCATTTGTTTGTCGAGCAATTCTTTTTCAGAAGGCACTTTCTTCTCCAAGTATTGGCAGGAAAAACAAAGTAAGACTGCAACTAAAGCGAGCGCTTTTTTCATGAATGGGTTCCATCGATTAACATTTTCAAAAATAAGAAATTATATTCACCATACTACGGTTTGCCTAAAAAAAGAAAAGCCTTCCCGAAAGAAGGCTTTTGTATTTGAAAGATTAAAATTTATTCTACGATTAATTTCTTCACTACTTTCAGGTTGGCATCGGTAGTCACTTCAAGCAAGTACATTCCTTTCGATACCGAAGACATATCAAGTGTTTGTGTTGACAAAGCTGTGGTTGGTTTTTGAGCGATGATCATTTTGCCCAATACATCATACACCGCAATATTTGAAATCGTTCCATTGTTTTTAACCTTGATGGTTACCATATCTGAAACCGGATTCGGGTAGAACACAAAATCACCATTTTCAAATTCGCCAAGACCTAATTGCTGTACAAATTCCGTATTGAAGGTATTGGTTACAATCGCCGGATTGAAATCAAAATAAATTGACGCCGTATTTGGGATAATATCACCAACCGAGTATCCTGCTCTTGGTTTTATTTGGAAAGTAATATATCCTTTACCGATATTGGTGTTGGCTACAGATGGCGGTAATTGAATATCATCAAAAATCCAATTGACATTACTACCCAATCTGTCCATAATGTATGGATGACTGGCACTTACCATTCTGATGGTACTTTCATCCAAATCAGCATCTAAAAGATCGTTTACCCTTACGTTCTCAGCATTGGCTGTTCCCGAATTTTCGAAACGGATGGTATAGGTTAAATAATCATTTGACGTAAATGTGGAATGAAGGATTCTTCCACCATGCGCTTCCATTTTGTCATTTGGATCATAAGAACCAATGATAACCTGGGTGCTTGAAACATTATTATTGAGTGGAACCACATCGCCTGTTAATGGTACGATTGAAGCCGTATTGGTTAACAAGCCTCCAATTGCAACAGTCGGAATGGTCGGCACCTGCATAGTTACTGTCATTTCTCTTGACTCAAACGGTAACAAATTGGTGAAATTATAAGTGAATCCATTGGTTATCGGCGTTGTTCCTGACTGTGTGTTTGCAGTAATGGAAACTAACGGATCGTGGTTAAACGTTACCGTTCCCGATGCAACAGTTTGGTTACCATTATTGGTATATACAATTTTATTCATATAGGTAAAACCAGGTCTTGGTGCATTTAACGGAACGATATTTACAGCCAAATCGTTATAGGTTTGGGTTACTGTTATTGGGAAATTATAGGTAGTTACTCCACCTCCAACAACTACTTGCACATTACTATAAGATGATGTTGTAATACCATAAGACGCTAAATAATTTGGATTAATGGCATAACTCAAATCATAAGAGTTTGCGCCATTGGTATCATAAATATGATAAATTCCCGTTGGAGAAACAATATTGTGAACATTGCCATTATTATTGATTTCATAAGTAAATTGCCCTAAAGGGAAATTTTGTTCTCCATTGTCCTGTGTTCCATTATTATTTGAATCAAGGAAAGCATTCAATCTCAACCCCGAACAATCAATTGTTCCTGTAGATTCAACTTCCGAAATGGTTATTAAACCCGGTTGACCGCTATAGTTGGTTACCATAATTAAATAGTATTGTCCTGCTTGTGCATTTGGAATAAAAGGAAATTCAACCGCAGCAGCAGAAAAACTACAAGAAACTATACTATTTGCCAATAATTCCGGATTGCCACAAGGCATAGTTGGACTGGAAAACGGACCGTGAACGATATAATCAACATCAATAGGAGTTCCTCCATTGGTTACCTGATTGATTTGTAAATTAATGCTTCCTGAAGAGCTTATCGGCAGATAAAACCATGTTGGGTTTGGTGCCGACCCCAGACATCCATAAGGAGTTCCATTCATACCAACGGTATTGGAAAAAGGAGCGCCCAATGAGTTACACAATGAATTAGCCATCTCACAGGTATATCCTAAATTACAATCCCCGTAAGCCAGTAATTGGAAATTATAAATATTATCGCACCCATTAGGCACAATCTCTCTTACAAAAACATCCGTAACAGGGTTTTGAACACTCAAATTTACAGCTGATGGGTTGTTAAAAGGCACTACCTGATTTATGGCATTGGCCCAACTCGGATAATATTCTAAAGTGTTTCCGGTATTGATTTGTGTTTGAACTGATGTCAAATCAAAAGTTACAATATTGTCGTTATCCGTATCACACTGACTTATATCGTTCAATTGAAATATTGCTACTATATATGTCTCAACCACCAAAGCAAATGGGAAAGTTTGAAATGATGAAGGATTGGCATTCTCCTCCAATCGGGCATAAATTACTGTCCCGTGTTGTGCACAGAAATTACTCGGATTGGTAATGGCCAGCATATCTGCATCTGCATTTGCCTGAGTCAAATGATAGGTAATGGTATAATCAGCCGGATTTAAATTCCCGATGATAAAATCGTCATTAATGGTGAGATTAAAACAACCCGAATCAGTATCTCCACAAATGGTTATATTAGTTGCCTGACCCGGTTGTGGCGGACAAGCCATGGTCATAAACTCGCCCCAGCTCGAACCTGTACTTACTCCTGAAGCATCACAGTTAGCAATAACATTAAAAACATAATTAGTGTCACACATTAAATCTGTTAATACATATGGATTTACCTGTGTAAAAATAGTAGTCACCGGCATTCCATTAGCAGTAATTCCTATATTCCAAGAAGTTTCTGTGCCACCCGAAGTCCAGCTAAGCGTAGCTGAAGTTTGTGTAACATTGGTAACTGCAAGTTGTGTTGGCGCAGGACAATTTGGGTTTTCGCAATTGATTGTAACCAATTGTATCATTCCAATAGATGAACAACCTGTTGCCATATTAGTAACCCTGTAATAAACCGGCGGTTCATTTGGCGGCATTGTCATACTAAGATAACATGCAGGATTTGCTATTGCATTTGCATTCACCTGTGCGTCCATTTCTGTCATAAAAAATTGAACTTCCAAACCTCCTTGTCCCATGATGATAGAAGGAATTACACTAGTCAAATCCCAACATTGAAAACTAGTAGTTACATCGGTACAATGGGTAATCGTTTGTATTGGCGCTTCCGGCGTTGGATTAACATTCAGGTTATAGGTCAAAATCGTAACATCGTTTGTAGCAACAGTTACGATTCTAACAAAAATAGTTTGCGTCCATGGGTTGATGTTTTCGTAAGGGCTTGTCAGTGCATTAGCCCCTATAGCTGCATCAGCTTGCGTTTCATGATGTGTCACGACGTAATCTTGGGAGCTTAAATTTCCGAGAATTTCAAAAGAGATTTCTCCCAGCCAAAAAGAGGCAAATCCGTCATTGTTTTCATCACACACATTATTAAATTGTGAAGGCTGGTTAAAATTTTGAGCCAACAAAATTGAAGTGGAAAAAAATAAGATGAGAATAAGTAATAATTTTTTCATAAGACATTGGTTAGATTGATTGTTGTTTTGAATTCTTTTTTCAAAAACCCTGAAAAAAGGAAAATGCAATTTACAATTTTTCAATGAATTACATAAAAAAAATTAGAATTTGAGGGCTTTGAATGAGTAAATGCTCATTCTGACTTATAAACGAATAGAAATGGAACTTCTATAAAGCAAAAAAGCCATCCACAATAAAGTGGAAAGCTTTTCATTGGTCTAACTACTAAACCTTGATACGAGTTACAAATTCGTATCGAAACAACACAACTAATTTTAAATGACCTGCTTACATTTTCTAAAATGACAGATGCATTTCGTTTGCTTTTTTGGAACCTAAAAATCAGATTTATTTAAAATCCTATTTTGGGCAAAAAAGGTTTTCGTTTCCGAAAACCTTTCCCAATTTTAGCGGTCTGGACGGGACTCGAACCCGCGACCCCATGCGTGACAGGCATGTATTCTAACCAACTGAACTACCAAACCATCGCTTAATTGCGGTTGCAAATATACAACTGATTTTGATTCCTGCAACTTTTTTTTAATAAAAAAAACAACCTTGTTTTTTATTGCTAACCAAACATTTGTTTTTCAACCAAGTATGTCGTTAAAATTTTTTCAAAACTTTCTTCAACTGCCACCGGAACGTACTTAATTTTGTTTTGGGCACAAGTCATCGCCAGTGATTTGAAATACCCATTTACCTTTTCTTCGTAGGCTTCTTTTATGGTGTCTGCAAAAACATTGATCTGTTCACCGGTTTCCAAATCGATGAATTTTCTCGGTGCATTGTCAAAATTGAAATTGATTTCGGTTTTCTTATCAATCACATGAAACACGACAACTTTATGCTTATCATGCTTTAAATGTTGCAATGCATTGAACAACGCTTCATTATTGCCGGTTTGAAACATATCGGTAAACAGGATAATCATTGAGCGACGGTGAATTTTTTCGGCTATCTGATGCAAAAAAGTCACGGTATCTGTGCTTTTGGATGTCGCTGGTTTTTCCAAAAGCTGCTCCAGTTTGTTCAAAATCATGCGGTGATGGCGATCACTTCCTTTTTCGGGCGCATAATATTCATAAGTATCCGAATACACGCTCAAGCCAACAGCATCACGCTGTTTCTTTAATAAATTCATCAAAACAGCTGAAGCCAATACGGAAAAACCAATTTTATTATGGTAAAATAACTCATCGTTTTTCAATTTCGGATAATGCATTGACGAGGAATTATCGATAATCAAATGACAACGAAGATTGGTTTCTTCTTCAAACTTTTTGGTGTACAATCGGTCTGTCTTGGCAAATAATTTCCAGTCGATATGCTTGGTGCTTTCGCCGGAATTATAGACTTTATGTTCGGCAAATTCAGCTGAAAATCCGTGAAAAGGGGATTTGTGCATTCCCGAGATAAAACCTTCCACTACCTGATTGGCCAACAATTCAAGGTGCTGGAAACTCGATATTTTCTCTATTTGTGATTCGATGTTCATTTTTCAAATATACTATGAAAAACAAATTATCGAACTCCTATTAACATAAAAATATGCGGTTGACTATTCCTCGTAAGTTACGAGAACTCGAATCGGCTTGGTTAAAATATTAGCTGAATTAGCCGTTTTGTTCCAAACCACAACACTCGTACTTGAAACGTAATAGTCATACTCATAACCTGCAGATGCTGTATAAGAAGGCGGTACAGAATTCCCTGAACTATACTCTACCAAAACACTTGCTGATAATATTTTCGAACTGGTCAACCCATGAACAAGTTGTACAAATCCTCCTTGGGTATTACTGGTTGTTCCTGTTAACTTGATCATTTTCACCGCTGGAGCAGTACTGCCTCCCATTTTTGTAAAGCCATTGACTTCGAGTTCTGCAGTTGGTGCATTGGTCCCAATTCCAACTTCACCGGTTCCTTTAATACGCATTCTTTCAGTAAAAGAACTGCTGCTTCCATAACCAAAAGCGATATCACTTCCTGATAAATCTGAATGGATTTGCATTAAGTTCCCCTGAATCCCAAAACCATAATTGGCTGCTGCCGAACCATAGATGGCAATTTTTTCACCTAAGGTATAATCGGTTATGTGCAATGGAACCTGAGGTGTAAATGTTCCTCCAACACCCACAAATCCATCGCTGGTAACCACCATTTTAGTTGTATTGTTATTTGTTCTGAAAAGCAATCCATTCGGCACTCCTGCTGAGTTATAAATGATTCCTCCGCTGGTAGCTGTTGCATTTGACCCGAACAAAACTCCTGTTTCCGATCCCGAAAGCAAATTCATATAGGTAGACACATCATTTTCAATGGTAACCAAAGCTGAAGTATTGGGCGTCATCCCTGAAGAATTGCCTCTAACGTGTAATTTAGAGGATGGACTCGTAGTCCCAATTCCAATATTACCACTTCCTTTAATTCTCATTCTTTCGGTAAAGGAAGCGCTGCTCCCATATCCGAAAGCTATGTCGCTGAAATCATAATCGGCATATATTTGTAATAATTTATTTTGAATTCCGAAACCATAATGATTGGTAAGCGTACTGCCCCAAAGTGATACCTTATCACCATAACCATCGCTAAAATGAAGCGGAAACTCAGGGGTAAAATTACCTAATGCAACATTCCCGGTAGAACCGATAACCATTCTGTTGGTATTTCCACCGGTTCTAAACATCATACTATTTGGATAAGCGGTAGAATTGTAAATCACACCTCCGTTAGCCGATGCGCCACTGGCTCCAAACAAAACGCCTGTTTCCTGGGTAGAAAGTAAATTGGTATACACATTGGTACCGCTGCCTTCAACCGTAAGCAATGAACTGCCGTTGGCAGCAATTCCTGAAGAACCATTTTGAACATGAAGTCGGGATGAAGGTGCGGATGTACCAATACCCACATTGCCAGTCCCTTTAATTCGCATTCGTTCAACTAAGGCATCCGTTGTTCCATATCCAAAAGCTATATCATTGGCACTACTTGGTGTATACATTTGTAATAATGCACTTTGAATCCCGAAACCATACATATTTGAAGAAGTTCCAAAGAGGCAAATTTTCTCTCCTAAAACATTATCAAATTCTAATTGAACAGTAGGCGTAAAATTACCTAATGCCACTTTTCCTGTCGAACCAATAATCATTCGATTGGCGTTGCCTCCCGTTCTAAACATCATACTATTAGGATAAGTGGTTGAGTTATAGATTACACCTCCGTTAGCCGATGCTCCACTGGCACCAAACAAAACGCCAGTCTCTTGTGTAGAAAGTATATTTGCATACACATTGGCACCGCTGCCTTCCACAGTAAGTAAAGAACTCCCGTTAGCCGTTATTCCTGAAGTCCCATTTTGAATATGTAATCTTGACGAAGGACTAGAAGTTCCTATCCCAACATTCCCTGTTCCTTTGATTCGCATTCTTTCAGTAAAAGAAGCACTACTGCCGTAACCAAAAGCAATATCATCTGAAACGATACCACCATGGATTTGCAGTAAATAATCCTGGATGCCGATTCCATGGTGGGCTGCCGCGTTACCATAAAAAGATATTCTGTCGCCAAGTCCCCACCCAAATTGCAGTGGAACCGTTGGGTTGGTATTGCCTATACCCACAAACCCGTTTCCTTTGAAACGGACTGTTTCGGTAAAAGCAGCACTACTTCCATAACCAAAAGCAATGTCGCTGAAATTAAAATCGGAATGTATTTGAAATAAATTGGATTGCAATCCAAAGCCATAATGATTGGCACCGCTTCCCCAAAAAGAAACTTTATCTCCCAAACTTGACTGAAAATGCAAAGGAAAACTTGGGCTATTCAATCCTATCCCAACGTTACCCATATGATACATACTGTCTGTATTTGAAGGCGTATCGGTAGTTCCGGCTTTGTACCAATCCTTATCACCATTGGCAGTTGAAACAATTCCAATCCAACTCGTTGTGGCATTGTCCCAATAATAAAATCCGGGAGTATTGCTTCCAGAAGCGGTGGTCAAATAAACCATCATACCTTGTTGGGTCGCAGTCGGATTTGTAACCGGGAAAGCATCCACTTTCGGAATAATGATTCCGTCATTGTTAGCCGGTGCCGATTGATTGCTCGCTTTTATCTCAAGTTGAGCACCTGGTGTTGTGGTATTGATTCCAACCTGAGCATACGTTTGAAAGAAACAAAATAATAATCCGAGTCTGAAAAATGCTTTCATTTTTATTGTTTTTTTGGCAAAATTGAAAATTTAAAACGCACCAAATCTGACTATTATACCAACGACATTTATATTATACGAATGACATATTTTAACATTTTTTATTATTTTTGAAGGATAAAGTGGTCAAAATGAAAAAATGGAACTGTTTAATTATTGACGATGAAGACATAGATCGGCTGATGGTTTTGTCATTTGCCAAAAAATTTCCTCAACTCAACATCATTGGTGCTTATAGTTCTGCTCAAGAGGCGCTGGACATTTTAACCAAAACTCCCATTGACATTCTTTTTCTCGACATTGACATGCCCGGATTCAGCGGTGTGGAATTCCGAAAAAAAGCCATGGAAGTTCCGGTCTGCATTTTTATCACCGGCCATGCTGAATATGCCGTAGAAAGCTTCGAATTGGAAACGCTAGATTTTATTGTAAAACCTTTACGCTTCGAAAGATTTGAAAGAGCAATGCAACGCGTTGATCAGTTTTTGGAAATCAAGGAAAAGGCTTCACTATTCGAATTGAGCATCGGTGACGATGTGATTTATATTAAGGAAGGCAACGAAAAATCCAAAATCAAACTGTTCGACATTTTATATTTAGAAGCTTTAAAGGATTATACACTTTTGGTGACCGAGCAAAAGAAACACTGCATCTGGTCGAATATCGGTTCGCTTTTAAAACAAGATCCTTTTCAGTCTTTCACCCGAATCCATCGAAGCTTTGCCATTCAGAAACAATTTGTAAAGAAAGTTTCCGCTCAGGAAATCATGCTTAGCAATAATGCTTTAATTCCTGTAGGAAGAAGCTATAAAGAGAGTGTAAAAATGCTGTTATGAGGAATTACTTCTGTGGTTTACTTGTTCTTTTTTCCACTTTTGCGTTGGGCCAAAAGCAAACTTCCATCGACTCATTATTGCGCACCATTCCTCAATTAAAAGAAGATTCCGCAAAGGTAAACCGCTACAATAAAATTGCGGTTCATTATTCCGAAATCGATTCAACTAAAGCCTTTTTGTACAACAAAAAAGCCCTGCAACTGGCAGAGAAGATAGATTGGAAAGAAGGCATAACCAAATCCAATTTTTATCTGGGGACAATCTACAACACCAACTTCAATTACGACAAAGCTTTGGTGCATTTCAATAAAGCCCTGGTTACTGGCAACCAGAAATTATTGGCCAAAACCAATTTGAATATCGGTTGCGTTTACACCTATAAAAGTAATTTCTCGAAGGCATTAGACTATTTCCATCGGGCCTTAAAAATTGACGAAAAATTAGGTGATAAAAAAGAAATTGCCAAAATCGCTACCAATATGGGATCAGTGTATTATGGCATTCAAAACTATAAAAAGGCGCTGTTTTATTTTAACAAAGCGGCAAAGGTCAATACAGAAACTGGAAACGAAAATGATTTGGCCATTATAAACCGAAATATCGGTGGCGTTTATAACAGTTTGGGGCAAACCCAAAAAGCCCTGGTTTTTTATGAGAAAGCCTATCAATCAAGTAAAAAAATAAAAAACGAATCTTTACAAGCCCGCATTCTATCAGACTTTGCGCTTGTATATTACAACCTGGATGATTTCGATAAAGCCATTTATTACAGCCAACTTTCACTAAAGAACAAGAGTGTTGTGGACAAACAAACTTTGGCATTCAATCATGGTCTTTTGGGTGATGCTTATGTGGGGAAAGCAAAAAGAAACAACAATAACCAAATTTTGCTGGACAGTGCTGCTTCCAGCTTAAGCAAAGCCATTAAACTACACCAGCAACTCAATAGCAGTCGTGATTTAGCCTATGATTTTTCAAGCATTACCCAAGTATATAAACTCCGCGGCGATTATAAGAAAGCTTTAACTTCGTATGAAACGGCGATGGTTTATGAGGATTCGGTATTTAATTTTGAAAATAAAGAGACCATCAAAAACCTGGAAGACAAAAGAGCCATTGAACTTCGGGATCGGGAAATTAAAATCAAAAAACTCCAGCTCGAATCTAAGGAAAGACAAAAATGGATGCTTGTATCAGGCTTGGCTTTGCTGGGTATCATTGGAGGATTGCTTTTTTACCAAAGCTCTAACCGAAGAAGAGTCAACAAAAAACTACAAAATTTAAACCTCGATTTAGAGAAAAAGAACATTGAATTGGACGAAGCCAATAAAATAAAAGCGCGTTTTTTCAGCATCCTGAACCATGATTTGCGAAGCCCGGTTTATAATCTGATTCATTTCCTGCATTTGCAGAAAAACAATCCCGAATTGATGGATGCCGAAATGAAAATTTCGATTGAAAAGAAAACCGTTTCATCGGCAGAAAACTTGCTCACTTCAATGGAAGACATGCTTCTATGGAGCAAAAGCCAGATGGAAAACTTCAAACCGCAACCCAAAAAAATTAATATAAATACTTTATTTGAAGATACCCAAAAGCACTTCTCAAGCGAAGAGAAAATTAAGTTTTCTTTTGAAAACCCAAATGATTTTGAAATCACAACCGATGAAAATTATCTGAAAACCATCATCCGAAACCTTACCGGAAATGCAATAAAGGCTTTGGGCAAAACTGAACATCCAACCATAGTTTGGAAAGCCTGGCAAGAAGGAACCAACTCATTTTTATCCATTACCGACAATGGTTCCGGTGCAAGTCAGGAGCAGCTGAGAGCGCTGTATGACGATAAAGAAGTCGTCGGCATCAAAACCGGTTTAGGATTGCATTTGATCCGCGATTTGGCCAAAGCAATTGATTGCACTATAGTCGTAGACAGCAAAGCGGATGTTGGCACCACTTTTACTTTAGCCTTATAATAATAAAAAAAGGCCTGACTTTCGTCAGACCTCAATCTCTTTTTCATTCCTATCTTATAATAATGCATCGATTGCATCAGTGTAAGTCTTTTTAGGAGCAACGCCAACCTGACGTCCTACTACTTCACCATTTTGGAAAACCAAAACCGTTGGGATGTTACGCACACCATATTTTGCTGCAAATTCCTGATTGGCATCTACATCAACTTTTCCAACCACTGCTTTTCCTTCGTATTCTGATGAAATTTCGTCGATAACCGGACCAACCATACGACATGGACCACACCAAGCTGCCCAAAAATCTACCACAACTGGTTTATCTGATTTTAATACTACTTCGTCAAATGTAGCATCTGTAATTGCTAAAGCCATATTTTATATTTTTAAATTACTTTTATTATTTGAGCACAAAATTAGACATTTTATTTTGGTTTTCTTCACTAAAAAAATCAGATTTGACTATGATTGTATTTGAAAAGCTGATTGCTGATTTAAATTTTCATCTGTAAGATTGTTTGCATCAATTTTCAATTATATTTGTTTCTTATTTCTTATTTTCCATGACTGACAAATATTATACAAAACTCATTTTAGGCCATATCGGTATTGGTTTTTGTATTTTTCTCTTCCCTTTTTTAGCCAAACTTTATGCTGTTCTGATTGCGGTCGCCGGATTTTATTTCATCTTTAAAAATAAGAACAAAAACAACGAAGCACTTTACGCGTCAGCCTATGTTGTTGGCTGTGAAGTTTTTCTGAGGACGACCTTTGGAAATCCTTTTCATGAATATGGAAAATACTTTGTGCTGTTGTTTGTCCTATTAGGCTTGTTTTACAACGGCATTTCTAAGAAAACCTATCCCTATTGGATATTCCTGCTCTTGCTAATTCCAAGTACAATACTGGCTATAAACAATTTTAACACCGAGACCAGAAGGCATGTTTTTTTTAATATCATTGGCCCAATTTGCTTGGGCATTTGTTCCATATATGCCTATAAAAGAAAAATCAGCCGCCATGAGTTGGATAACATTTTACTCGGAATAGGTTTGCCAATTGTATCCAGCTGTATCTTTTTGCTTTTGAAATATCCTTTGAACGGTACTGTTATAGACAATACAGAATCCAATTTCTTTTTATCCGGGAATTATGCTCCTAACCAAATGGCAACATCATTAGGATTGGGATTATTTGTCTTTGTTTTGCGTTTTCTAACCGCTTCTAAAACACTTCAATCACAAATTATAAATGCCCTGATCATTGTATTGCTATACTATCGTGGACTATTGACTTTTTCGAGAGGCGGAATGATTACCGGTATGGCAATGATTGGTCTTTTATTGTTGCTTATTTGGATTAGCCACAGAAAAAATCCCGCTGTCAGATTAAAACTTGGGCTGCTCTTTTTATTGTTCCCTTTAGTGTTTGCTTTGACTTCTTTTCGGACGAATCATCTTTTATTCAAGAGATACAACAATCAAAATCCTTCTGGTTTATACAAAAGTCGTGAAGTCAACGGCAGAGAAGACATTGCTTTGGAAGAAATTCAAATTTTCAGAGATAACCCTATGACCGGAATTGGTGTTGGCAAAACCAAAGAACAGCGAAAAATAAAAAATGGAAACAATATATCCTCTCATAATGAAATAACCCGTATGCTGGCAGAGCATGGTGTTTTTGGAATACTATCGATTTTAATTCTCATTTTAACCCCATTGCCACTTTATCTCAAAGACAAACAAAATTTTTATCTGGTTTGCTTTTTTGCCTTTTGGCTGCTCACCATCAATCATTCGGGAATGAGGGTTGCTGCACCTTCATTTATCTATGCGCTGGCGCTTTTCTGCATTAAAAATGATGACGAGGCTAATTTAGCTTAAAGGTCAATCCCATCTTTTCCAACTCCTGAAGTAATTCGGTTGAGATTTTGATTTTTAACTTGCGGCTCGGAAGCGTGACTTTCGTTATCAACTGGATTTCTTCTTCAACTGTCGGAATCTCCATTTCTATTTCTTCCAGGCTTTCAACATCCAAATTGACTTCTTCATCTACCACAATTTTTGGTGCTATCTCAATTACTTTTTTAACTTTTTCCTGCTCGATGATTTCAAATGTAACCGTGTTGTCTCCTTTGTTGGAAGTAAAAATTTGGCCTAACTGCTGAATGAAATTCTGATGCAAATCATGAATATCCATTTGGATGCTGAGCTTTTTGGCAAATTGCGGCAATACATCCTGCAACTGTTTCACATCAACGAATTGTATTCTTGGTTCCGATTTTTTTCCGGTTTCCCTGTTGACCCAACCGTCTTTTACTCCTACTTTAAAATAGACAAATTGGTTGTTCACCAGGAAATGCCTGAACTTCAGGTATTCTTCATCAAAAATCCTGAAATCATGGCTTTCTTCATAACCTTCCAACGTAAACATGGCCCAGTCTTTCCCATTTTTAGCGGTTTTATACTGTACATTGGTTACAATGCCGGCAAAGGTTAAATTCTTCCCGATATAGCTGGTAAGGTTCTTTAAATTCTCCAGTTTGCTGCTGCAGAAGTATTTCATTTCAAATTTAAAATCATCCAATGGATGTCCGGAAATATAAATCCCAACGACTTCCTTTTCCTTGGCCAATTTCTCCATCGTGCTCCAGTCTTCACATGGCGGAACTGTTGGCTCAGCAATTTGAACATCACTGGCATCACCAAACAAACTTACCTGCGACGAATTTTCATTCTCCTGGAATTTGGCTCCATAACGCATCGCCTTTTCATAAAAAGTGATGTTGTCACCATCGGTGTGGAAGTATTGTGCTCGGTGTGTATCATTAAAACAGTCGAAGCCTCCGGCCAAAGCCAGGTTTTCAAAAGCTTTTTTATTGGCGGCCCGCAAATCAATTCGTTTCGCCAAATCAAAAATGGATTTGTAGTTTCCTTCTTTTCTGTTGGCTACTATGGTTTCCACCGCACCCATTCCAACGCCTTTAATCGCGCCCATTCCAAAACGAACGGCATAGTTTTCATTTACGGTAAACTTATAGTAACTCTCATTCACATCGGGACCGAGAACCTGCAATCCCATGCGCTTACATTCTTCCATAAAGAACGATACCTGTTTGATGTCATTCATATTGTTGGAAAGTACCGCCGCCATATATTCTGCCGGATAATGCGCTTTTAAATAAGCTGTTTGGTAAGCGATCCAAGCATAACAGGTCGAATGCGATTTGTTAAACGCATATTGCGCAAACGCTTCCCAGTCTTTCCAGATTTTCTCTAATTTTTCAGCATCATGACCTTTGGCAACCGCCTGGTCGATGAACTTGGATTTCATTTTATCCAGAACATCTTTTTGCTTTTTACCCATCGCCTTACGCAAAACGTCGGCATCACCTTTAGAAAAATCGGCGAGTTTTTGCGACAAAAGCATTACCTGCTCCTGATAGACCGTAATTCCGTAAGTTTCTTTGAGGTATTCTTCGTTGGCCTCCAAGTCATAAGTGATAGGTTCTTCGCCATTTTTCCTGCGAACGAAAGACGGAATATACTCCAATGGCCCCGGACGATAGAGCGCATTCATTGCAATCAAATCCCCAAAGACCGTAGGCTTCAAATCCTTTAAATATTTCTGCATTCCGGGCGACTCATATTGGAAAATCCCAACGGTTTCACCTCTTTGGAACAACTCATAAGTCTTGATATCATCAATCGGGAAAGTATCCGGATCGAGCTCTACTCCGGTTCTGTATTTGACTAATTTAACGGTATCTTTTATCAACGTCAGGGTTTTCAACCCCAGGAAGTCCATCTTTAATAAACCTGCACTTTCTACGACCGAGTTGTCAAATTGAGTTACATATAAATCAGAATCTTTGGCTGTGGCTACCGGAACGAAATTGGTAATGTCATCCGGCGTAATAATCACACCACAGGCGTGAATCCCTGTATTTCTAAGATTTCCTTCTAATATTTTAGCCTGTTGAATGGTTTCTCCGCCAAGGTCGTTGGCATTCGCCAATTCTATTAATTCTTTGACCTTATCATATTCTTCTGCCCGAAGTGCGGCTTTTAATTTGTCATTTTCCAAAGAAAAAATCTTGGCCAGATTCAGCGTCGTCGGAATCAACTTGGCAATTTTATCGGCTTCAAATAAAGGCAAATCCAACACACGCGCGGTATCACGAACCGATGATTTCGCCGCCATCGTACCATAAGTGATAATCTGTGCGACTTGTTTGGAACCGTATTTATTGATTACATAATCCATCACGCGGCTTCGGCCTTCATCATCAAAATCGATATCAATATCGGGCATCGACACACGATCCGGGTTAAGGAAGCGCTCAAAAAGCAAATCATAAAGCAGTGGGTCAATATTAGTAATTCCGAGACAATAGGCAACCACCGAACCGGCAGCAGAACCACGACCGGGACCAACAGAAACATCCATTCTTCGGGCTGCGGCAATGAAATCTTGTACAATCAAAAAGTAACCGGGATAACCTGTGTTTTCAATCGTTTTTAATTCGAAATCCAATCGTTCCTGAATCTCCGGAGTGATTTCTCCGTAACGCCTTTTGGCACCTTCAAAAGTTAGGTAAGCCAAATATTTGTTTTCGCCTCGCTTGCCGCCATCGGTTTCGTCTTCGGCTACCAAAAATTCCTCAGGTATGTCAAATTTCGGTAACAAAACCTCGCGTGACAAATCGTAGATTTCAATCTTATTGACAATTTCTTCAGTTGTTACTATCGCTTCAGGCAAATCGTGAAAGAGTTTTTTCATGGCTTCGCCCGACTTGAAATAGTATTCCTTATTGTTTAATCCATAGCGATAACCGCGTCCGCGACCAATTGGCGTGGATTGCTTTTCACCATCGCGAACGCACAGCAAAATATCATGCGCATTGGCATCTTCTTTATTGATATAGAAAACGTTGTTGGTGGCAACGGTTTTGATTTGGTATTTTTTGGCCAACGCAATCAGCGACACATTCACGCGGTTTTCATCTTCCTGATTGTGGCGCATTAACTCGAGATAGAAATCATCGCCAAATTCCTGTTTCCACCAAACCAAAGCTTCTTCGGCTTGGTTTTCTCCAATATTTAAAATCTTACTCGGAATTTCCCCATAGAGATTTCCGGATAAAACGATAATGTCTTCTTTGTATTGCTGGATGACTTTTCGGTCTATCCTTGGCACATAATAAAATCCTTCTGTGTAAGCGATGGAAGATAATTTGGCCAAATTGTGATAGCCTTTTTTGGTTTTGGCCAAAAAAACAATTTGGTAACCATTGTCTTTTCGCGACTTGTCCTTTAAGTCATCACAAACGTAAAACTCGCAGCCTACGATAGGCTTTACGATAGTTTCTGTTGGTGTTTCCCCGTTTTCCTCAGCTTGTTTGTTTTTGGCCTGTGCCGATTTATTGTGGTATAAAATATCGCGAACAAAGTGAAATGCTCCCATCAAATTGGCATGATCGGTCATGGCCACAGCAGGCATTTTATTTTGAACTGCTGCTTTGACTAAATCGGCCACACTGATAGTCGATTGCAATACCGAAAACTGGGTGTGATTGTGCAAATGCACAAACTCTACATCGGCGACATCATGATGGACTTGTTGGTCTTCATCTGTTGGAGTGACAACTTCTTCCTGCTGCTTAAATTGCTTTCTGATTTCCTCAGAAGCCTGCTTCAGGTTGATGTGTTTTAATCCGATGAGTTGGATTTCCTTCGGATTGTTTTCACCAAATTCCCTAAAATAGTCAGTTGGAACATCGAGTTCTTCTTTGGTAAAAACTTCTCTTCGGATTAATTCCAGGAAACAACGCGTCGTGGCTTCAACGTCTGCAGTCGCATTGTGCGCTTCGGAAAACGGAACCCCAAAAAGATAACTGTGGAGTTCGGTTAGTGTTGGTAATTTATACCTTCCGCCACGACCCCCGGGTAATTTTAAAAGTTCGGCGGTAACTTCGGTACAAGTATCCAAAACCGGCATTGAGACCATTGGTGAATCAACATCCAAACGGTAAAATTCACAACCCATAATGTTGACATCAAAGCCTACATTTTGCCCGACTATGAATTTGGCTTTCGCCAAAGCTGCATTGAATTTTTCTAATACTTCCGCTAAAGCGATTCCCTGTTCCTGGGCCAATTCGGTAGAGATACCGTGAATTCTTTCGGCATCATAAGGAATATTGAAACCTTCAGGTTTGACCAAATAATCCTGATGCTCTATCAGATTCCCCATGGCATCGTGCAACTGCCAAGCAATTTGGATACAGCGCGGCCAATTGTTGGTGTCGGAAATCGGCGCTGCCCAATTTCTTGGTAAGCCGGTAGTTTCGGTATCGAAAATTAAATACATGCAAGGAAATTTGAAGGAATTCTAACTCTTCAAAAATACATTTTCAATGGTTAGAAATCAATTTTAGTTATCAACAAAAAACAAAAAAAGCCAACTCAAATGAGTTGGCTTTTTAAATATCTATAAAGAATGTAGATTAGTATCTTCCTCTATTTCCACCGCTGTTTCCACCACTGTAGCTTCCGCCACCACGTGAGTTTCCACCGCCATTATATCCACCACTACCACCTGAACGGTTGTTGTTAAAAGATCTTCTTTCGCCTTCCGGTTTCGGTTCTGATTTGTTAACTACAATCGTACGACCGTCAACAGTAGCACCATTTAATTCCTGAATTGCTTTTTCAGCTTCTGTGTCATTTTCCATTTCCACAAAACCAAAGCCTTTACTTCTTCCAGTAAATTTATCAGTAATAATTTTTACGGAATTAACCGTACCATAAACCCCGAAAGATTCTCTTAAATCTGCTTCGTCAATACTAAACGGAAGACTCCCAACAAAAATGTTCATATTTTATATTTAAAATTCAGCTACAAAGGTAACCTAAATAAAACGTAAACGGCTATAAATTCGGACTTTATTACAAATAAATAAAAAAGCCATCCGAAGATGGCTTATGTATTGCAAATTAATTGATTCTTAAAGAGATGGATAAATTGGAATCTTATAAAACTTCCCGTATTGGAAATTCAAAATCGATCCTCCTAAAGGGTTGTTATTGGTGTTTGTCGCATTGAATTTAAACTTCCCTGTTACCGTCATATTTACCTGATCATATTCTTCAATTAAGATTTCTCCATTGCTGTTCTGAGTACTTAATACTCTAAGTTGACAATTAACATTTCCTAACGAAACAGTAACAACATCTCCAGGCACATAATCATTACCTCTTGCGGTTACCCTGACAACCGAAGTGACAACACCGGCGCTATTAGCCACTACAGCAACTGTCAATCCAGAACCCGAACCTCCGGTTGTATTGTGTGAAGAATCACAGGTATATTGCCCGTTGGTTTGAAGATCACAATCTGAAGTATAGCCTGTTCCACCATTGATTATCTCAACATTGTAAACCGGTCCGGAAATAGGCGTTGTAGCATATTCAAGCTCTACATCATTGATGTTAGATGAAAACGTAGCAAAATTATACGGATTAGTCGTGCCCAAAAGATAAGTCCCCGGATAGGCACTACTGGCATTCAATGTTAAAGTTTCATAAGCGGTCAATGCTTCAACCGATAAACGACCTGTCGATGAAACATAAGCTCTTGCGTCATTGGCCGTCCAGAGCATGTCGTCTTTTAAACCCTGGAAACCCGGATCATTAAATTTAACGTCTTCCTGACAAGAGGAAATTGCTATCGCAACTAAAATTAGGGACAAAAATCTTTTCATTTTTTCAATGTATTTCTCCACAAAAATAACTTTTTAATATAAAAATGCTAATTAAATTTGAAAAAAATAACGTTAAAATTAGACATAACAAGAACTTAGCCCTAAAAATATAATTTTCAATTAGTTTGTTTGCAAAAAATAACTATCTTTGCGCCCTTAAATAACCGAGGTCGAGTACCTCAAATTAATCAAAAAGATTATGTCAGTAAAAATTAGATTACAAAGACACGGTAAAAAACAAAAACCTTTTTACTGGATCGTAGCCGCTGATGCTAGATCAAAAAGAGATGGTAAATACCTAGAAAAATTAGGAACTTACAATCCAAACACAAACCCTGCAACTATTGATTTAAACATTGACCAAGCGGTTCAATGGTTACACAATGGTGCTCAACCAACAGATACTGCAAGAGCTATCCTTTCTTACAAAGGTGCCTTAATGAAACACCACCTTGATGGAGGAGTTCGTAAAGGAGCTTTAACGCAAGAGCAAGCTGATGCTAAATTGGCTAAATGGTTAGAAGAAAAAGCAGGTAAAGTAACCGCTAAAAAAGAAGGTTTATCAAAAGCACAAGAAGCTGCTAGAGTTAAAGCTTTAAAAGCAGAAAAAGAAGCCAATGACAAACGTGCTGCTGCCGCTGTTGAAGCTGCAAAAGTAGAAGAAGTTGCTGAAGAGGCAGCTGAAGAAGTTGTTGCTGAAACTGCTGTTGAGGAAACTCCTGCTGTTGAAGAAACTGTTGCTGAAGTAGCTGTAGAGGAAACTCCTGCTGCTGAGGAAGCTGTTGCTGAAGAAGCTCCGGCTACTGAAGAAGCACCTGCTGCTGAGGAAACCAGCGAAGAAACAGAAGCTTAATACTTCAGGCAATTATGCGTAAAGAAGATTGTTTCTATTTAGGTAAAATTGCCAAAAAGTTTAGTTTCAAAGGGGAAGTTCTGATCTATTTAGATACTGACGAACCCGAGTTATATGAAAATATGGAATCGGTATTTGTTGAATTCAACAAAAATCTGGTTCCATTTTTTATTGAAAATAGTGCCCTGCACAAAAATGACTTTCTTCGCGTACAATTCGAAGATGTTGACTCCGAAGAAGAAGCGGATAAGTTAATCGGTTGCGAAATTTATCTTCCTTTATCGATGTTGCCAAAACTGTCCGGCAACAAATTCTATTTCCATGAAGTAATTGGTTTCGAAATTGAAGACAAACGCCTTGGTGTTTTTGGAAAAATAGTTTCCATCAATGATACTTCAGCCCAACCTCTATTTGAAGTCGTAAATGGTTCCGTTGAAATTCTTGTACCCATGATTGATCAGTTTTTGGTGAAAATCGACAGAGAAAATAAAAAAGTCGTGATGGATTTACCGGAAGGCTTGGTTGAAATGTATTTATAGATTTTTGGACAAGCTGCGCTTTTAGATTGTTAGAAACGCTTCGCTTTAGAAAAAAATTTAAGAAGTCTAATAATCTAAGAAGTCCAAGGTGTCTCAATTCCAATTCAAAAAATTTACCGTTAAACAAGACCGTTGCGCCATGAAAGTAGGCACAGATGGTGTTTTGCTTGGCGCGTGGACATCAATAGAAAATCATCCTTTTTCGGTCTTGGATATTGGCGCCGGAACGGGAATTTTGGCTTTGATGTTGGCTCAAAGAAGTAATGCCGAACAAATCGACGCACTCGAAATTGACGAAAATGCATTCGAACAATGTGTGGACAATTTTGAAAACTCGCCTTGGTCTGACCGATTGTATTGCTATCACGCCGGCTTGGATGAGTTTATGGAAGAACCCGAAGACGACCCGAGCGATAGCGAACTGGCGCAGCAATACGATTTGATTATTTCGAATCCGCCGTTTTATAGCGAAGATTATAAAACCGAAAGCGAAGAAAGAGATATGGCGCGTTTTCAGGACGCTTTGCCTTTTGAGGATTTGATCGAAGCGGCTTCAGTCCTGCTTTCTGAAAACGGAATCTTCTCGGTCATCATTCCGTATAAGGAAGAAGCAAAATTTATCTTTTTGGCTAAAGAATGCAATTTGTTTCCTTTTAAGATTACCCGTGTCAAAGGCACGCCAACTACCGAAATCAAACGCAGTTTATTGGCTTTTTCATTTGTTGAAACTAAAAAAGTCGCGATTGACGAACTCATCATCGAAACCGCGAGACACCAATACACTGAAGACTACATTGCCCTGACCAAAGATTTTTACATGAAGATGTAATGCTTCGCCTACTGTTTTAAAAAAATCACAATTAACAATTCTTTATTACTAAGCGAATTTGAATTCTATAATTTAGAACTCAATATCCTAAACGCCTTTAGTATTGAAGCCATTTTTCCTCTTTTTTTTATTCTTTTTTAATGGTGCTATTGGCTTTGCCCAAAGTGAAAAAATCATTCACGGTAAAATTCTATTTGGCGAAAAAGCATTGTCTGCTATCGATATTGTTAATCTCAATTCGAGGGAAAGTACGATTACAGATAAGGATGGTCATTTTAGCATTAACGCTAAAATCAAGGACACCCTTTTCATTATCTCCAAAGAATACAACGACCGAAGAATCGCTTTGACAAAAGAACTATTAGACCAAAAAAACCTCATTCTCTATTTGGAAAAAAAACCGATTGAATTGGACGAAGTGGGTATTGTCGGGATAAAAAATCAGAAAATAACCATACAACAAGCCGATTTGGATAAAATTAAATTGGAAAAACAAGCCCGAACACTCAAAGTGCCTAATGTTTATACCGGTGAAATAGAAAACGGTGTTGATTTCATACGATTGGGAAAAGATATTATCGGATTATTCAAAAACAAAGACAAAGACAAATCCCAAAAACCACTTCCTCCTATCTCCTTCAGAGATTATCTCACTACCCATTTTGATACGAATTTTTATACCCAAAAACTCAAACTCAAACCAGAAGAAATAAGTTTGTTCATTTCCTTCTGTGAAGCCGACCCAAAAGCCAAAATCATTTCACAGCATCAGGATATATTAGAAGCCACCGGTTTTTTGATTTCGAAAAAAGAAGAGTTCCAAAAACTCGAGCGTTAATTTCAAGCCGACTAAACTTAGCCCAGATAGTAGCGGCATCCTTTTTCTCTGAAAAAGATAGAGCGAATAGCTGGAAAAAGCTCCAAAAATTATAACTATTGTTAATTGAGTTTTTGATTAAGATTATGTAGCTTTGCAAACGTTTTCGTAAACCAAATTAAAGACTATGCGACCAGATTTATTTCAAGCTCCAGATTATTATTTATTGGATGATTTACTAACCGAAGAGCACAAATTAGTGCGTGATTCAGCGCGTGCGTGGGTGAAACGCGAAGTGTCTCCAATCATCGAAGAATATGCACAACGCGCGGAATTCCCAACACAAATCATCAAAGGTTTGGGCGAAATTGGCGGATTTGGACCTTATATTCCGGAGGAATATGGCGGTGCCGGTTTAGACCAAATTTCGTATGGTTTAATCATGCAGGAGATCGAAAGAGGTGATTCGGGTGTGCGTTCTACATCATCAGTACAATCGTCTTTGGTAATGTATCCTATCTGGAAATTCGGAACGGAAGAACAACGTCAAAAATACTTGCCAAAATTAGCCACAGGTGAAATGATGGGCTGTTTTGGATTGACCGAACCTGATTTTGGTTCGAATCCAAGCGGCATGGTAACCAACTTCAAAGACATGGGCGACCATTATTTGTTGAACGGTGCCAAAATGTGGATTTCCAATGCGCCATTTGCAGACATTGCTGTGGTTTGGGCCAAAGATGAATCAGGAAGAATCCACGGATTAATCGTAGAAAGAGGCATGGAAGGTTTCACCACACCGGAAACCCATAACAAATGGTCACTTCGCGCTTCGGCCACAGGTGAATTGATTTTTGACAACGTAAAAGTGCCAAAAGAAAATTTGATGCCAGGCAAATCAGGTCTTGGTGCGCCAATGATGTGTTTGGATTCAGCTCGTTACGGAATCGCCTGGGGCGCTATCGGTGCAGCCATGGATTGTTACGACACCGCTTTGCGTTATGCTAAGGAAAGAGTACAATTTGACAAACCAATCGCGGGAACGCAATTGCAACAAAAGAAATTGGCCGAAATGATTACCGAAATCACCAAAGCACAATTATTGACCTGGAGATTGGGTGTTTTGAGAAACGAAGGCAAAGCCACTACAGCGCAAATCTCAATGGCGAAAAGAAACAACGTGAACATGGCAGTTGAAATCGCCCGCGAGGCCCGTCAGATTTTAGGCGGAATGGGAATCACCGGAGAATATTCAATCATGCGTCACATGATGAACTTAGAAAGTGTACTGACTTATGAAGGAACACACGATATTCACTTGTTGATTACCGGTGCGGACATCACAGGCATTCCGGCTTTCAAATAAAAAGATTAAACAATAAATAAAATTGATACAAAATGCTTCTCTTTTTCGGGAAGCATTTTTACATTTGTGAGGTATTGAAAAACACAATAGTGACACAATACGTAAATACCCTAAAAAAAGCTATGACAATCTCTACTATCAATAAAAAAATACAACCACAGAAAGACATTTTACTGCAACATCCGTTATACGAAAAAGTAAAAACCATTGACGACTTGCGCAAATTCCTCGAAAACCATGTGTATGCCGTATGGGATTTTATGTCGCTGTTAAAGGCATTGCAAAGCAAATTAACCTGTACGACCACGCCTTGGTTTGCTTCAGCAAATCCGGAAACGAGATATTTAATCAACGAAATTGTTTTGGCAGAAGAAAGCGATCTGACTCTGGACGGGAAGCGTTTGAGCCATTTCGAAATGTATGTCGAAGCCATGCAAAGTTGTGGCGCGGCAACCTCAGAATTGGAAGCTTTTCTGCAGAATGTTGTAGAAACCAAAAACGTTTTTATTGCCATCAAAAAAAGTGATTTACACCCCGAAGTAAAAGCATTTCTCGACTTTACTTTCCGCGTCATCGAAGAAGGAAAAGTGCACAAAATTGCGGCTGCGTTTACCTTTGGCAGAGAAGATCTGATTCCGAATATGTTTACCGAAATCCTGAAAAGTTTCCAGCAGAATTTCCCCGATGTAGATTTGACTAAATTGATTTACTATTTCGAAAGACACATCGAATTGGATGCCGATGAACACGGTCCGATGGCGATGCAGATGATTACCGAATTGTGCCAGGACGATACCCAAAAATGGAAAGAAGTGGAAGAAGTTTCCTTTTTGGCGTTGGAGAAAAGAATCGGACTCTGGAATGCTATCGAAGAAAAAATTGAAGCCAATTTAGCCTTGGTCTAAACCTAAAGCAGTTGCTTTACCGTAAATGCATGTATTAAAAATGACTTATGAAATACATTGCTAAAATATTGTTTTTGTTCTGTTTGATCTTATCGTTCATCAGTTGTAATTCTGACGTTGATGATGGCGATTTGGTGCCGGTAAATTACAAATACCTGGCCTTAGGCGACAGCTATACTTATGGTCAAAATGTTTGTGTCGATTGCCGTTTTCCCGAACAACTCAAAGACAGTGTTCTTAACTATTTGAATTTTGAAGACACTTTTAGCATCAAGCTAATTGCCCAAACCGGCTGGACGACTACCGATTTAAAATCAGCAATAGCCATCGAACCTTTGGCGAATGATTATGATTTGGTAACACTTTTAATTGGCGTCAACAATCAGTACCAAAACAAACCTTTTAGTTTATACGAACAGGAATTTGTGGAATTGGTCGAAACGGCGATAGCCCGAGGCAAAGGCGACAAAAACAACCTGATAGTCGTTTCCATTCCCGATTATGCCTATACGCCTTATGGTCAAGGCACAGGAAATCCTTCGGCTATTTCAGCAGAACTGGACACTTATAATGCCTTTGCTGAAAATTATTGTATAACCAACGGCATTACTTTTATCAACATCACTGATATCACGCGATTGGGATTGGCGCAACCCGAATTGGTAGCGACAGATGGCTTGCATCCGTCAACTATCGCTTATACTAAATTTGTGGAAAGAATTTTGCCTTTCGCCAGAATTAAATTAGGATTGTAATTAAGCCTCTGGAGCCAATTCTATTTCGAGTCCGTTAAGTTCTTCGGTGATGTGGATTTGACAACCCAAACGGCTATTATCCTTGACATTAAACGCTTCCCAAAGCATAGCCTCTTCATCGGCACTTTTTTCGGGCAACGGAAAATCATTGAGAACATAACACTGACAGGAAGCACACATCGCCATTCCGCCACAAATCCCAATCGTTCCTTCGGGCGCCAATTCATAGGCCCGAACCAATTCCATGATATTCATGTTCATATCGGTTGGTGCTTGCACTTCGTGAGCAATGCCTTCTCGGTCAGTGATGGTTATGGTAACGTCGTTTGCCATGTCAATTTATTTTTTGCAATATTGATTGGATTGTTCTACCGGGTATTTTTTATCTAAGTCGATATCATTAAAGCCTTTGCCTGTTCCCCATGAAAAAAGCTTTTCAAAAAAAGGAAGCAGTTTGCTGTCTTTTATTTTATCCAAAAAGTAGATTTCGTGTTCTTTTTCTTTGATGCCCATTTCATACAACACTTGATTATATTTGGTAATGCCTAATGAATTAAAGAAATGCATCATTCGGAAGTATTCACAAACGTTGCCGCTTTCCAATCTTCCGGCGAAATAGAATGGCATAAACCAACCGATGACATAACAACTTCTCGAAATCACTTTCCCGATGAGATGAAACTTAAACTCATACCATTTGGAAACGGAAATCCCAAAATCGTTCATGATTTCCAGTACTTCTTTTCTGTGGTTCCATTCATCGATTTCGATTTGGTGAATGGCTGTCTTTTGCGTCTTATCTTTCACTGAACCGGCATGGCCCTGATAAGCAAAAGCGGCTGCTTTCTCAGCAGAATAGGCTTTTTTTAAAAGGTCAACTAATTCAGGATGGTTTAACTGCATTTAATCTATGGCTTTAACGACTGCTTTTTCGGCTTCTTTTCTGGTTCCGTCGAATCCATCAATTCCGGAAACCGTGGTATATTTCAACACATACTTTTTCCCCGGATTCAATCGGTTGTAAACGCTTTGGCACATTAAAGTCGCTTCGTGGAAACCACACAAGATCAATTTTAATTTGCCCGGATAAATATTCACATCGCCAATGGCGTAAATCCCTTCGATGTTGGTTTGATAATCTAAGGCGTTGTTGACTTTAATCGCATTCTTTTCGATTTCCAATCCCCAATTGGCGATGGCGCCCAGTTTTGGTGTCAATCCGAAAAGCGGAATAAAATAATCGGTTTTAATGTTTCGGTGCGCACCATTTTCATCTATGTCAATAGACTCCAAATGTTCGGCACCATTTAATCCGATAACTTCTGCCGGTGTGATTAATTTTATTTTGCCTGAGTGTTTTAATTCCTGTACTTTTTCTACCGAATCCAGTGCACCACGGAACTCATTCCTGCGGTGGATCAAGGTTACGGAGGAAGCCACATCGGAAAGGAAAATACTCCAGTCGAGCGCAGAATCACCACCGCCGGCAATCACGATTTTCTTATCGCGGAATAATTCGGGATCTTTTACAAAATACTCTACGCCTTTTTCTTCGTAAAAAGCAATGTCTTCAATGATAGGTTTTCGCGGTTCAAAGGTTCCCAATCCGCCGGCAATTGCAATGGCTTTAGCATGGTGCTTTGTGCCTTTATTGGTTGTGACAATAAAAGTACCGTCTTCTAATTTGTCTATGTTTTCGGCTGTTTCGCCTAAAGTAAATCCGGGTTGGAATTGTTTGATTTGTTCCATTAAATTGGTCACCAAATCACCAGCCAATACTTCGGGATAGCCCGGAATATCATAAATGGGTTTTTTGGGATATAATTCTGCCAACTGTCCACCGGGTTGTGGCAAAGCATCAATTATGTGGCATTTAAGCTTTAATAATCCGGCTTCAAAAACAGTAAAAAGTCCTGTTGGCCCAGCACCGATTATAAGTATATCTGTTTCAATCATTTTTTGAGGTTCTAAGTTTCAGAGTCCAAAGTTGCAAAGCTGCAAAGTCTTAGACCATGATTTTTATCATTTAAATCCTTTATTTCTAAAGAAATTTGTAGGCTAACATAATTCCGACCGTGCTGAACTTGGATCTGGCACTACTGCTTTTGAACAAATTATTAACCACTTCATATCGCAATTCTAAAATATATTTTTTGTCATAGGCATAACCCAATCCTAATGCTGCTTGAGAAATCCTATTAACAACATCCAAATCCTGGGTTGCATTGCTGTAATTTAAAGTGGAATTCATAGCAAACTTATAGGTTAAATAACCGCTTAGATAGAGATTCGATTTAGAGGCTATTCCAAAATACCTGCGCAATCCGATAGACAAATCAACCGATTTGTAATTCAGTTCAGCAGTATAATCATTCACATAATCAAAATAATACGAATTGGAATATTGTTGATAACCCACTTCAACAAGCGCTGACCATCTTTTAAATTTTTCGGAAAAATTAATTTCACTTTCAACAGCTACTTCTAAGCTCGTTTTCTTTGAGAAATCTGCAGTATGACCGTCATAATTTATATAAAAATCCGAAATTCCTATCCCGGCTTTAGCGTACAACTCAAGGGTATTGTGTTTCTTTGCCCCGGAAGTTTTTTTGGTCACATCACCCGAACAAACATTATATTTTATAAAAAGCTTTGTCATGCTCGTTTCAATATACTCGAGTCTCTCTATTTCATTTTGAGTAATTGATTCACATTTCAAATCATTCAAAAGCTCTTGTCTGTAAGTTCTATTGGTTCGATAATCTCCCGCTTGCTGATCATAATAAACTTTATAAGAAAGCGGATGAATTAAATTTTCATCTTTACTGTAAAAAAATCGTAAATAATTGTCTGTTTTGTAGCTGTACAATGTTGCTTTACCTTCAACAATAACCCTGAGCAGTAATACATCGTCAACAAAATTTGTAGCCTTTATCGTGGAGGCATCGGCAATAGCATCACTCGACTTGTCAATCTTAACAGTTACCTTTTTGAATGTATATTCTTCACCTACGCTAAACTCCTGAAAGTCATCAAGCTTCATCGTATTTGAAGATGAATTCTCATCAGTCTTATATTCAAATTCTTTTGGGTTAAAGTCCCATTCCAAATTCTTTATTAAGCATTCGGTTTTTTTATTGTTATTATCGATAAAATATCCTTTTTCATATCGGCTGATTTGTGAAAACAGATCATTACAACACAAGATGATTACGATTACAAAGATGATTTTAAATTTCATATCTTTAATTAACGTTTTCTACTGTTTCTATTTGTGGTGCATACTTCTTAATGGTAGTTTCGACACCGGCTTTCATAGTGCTGATGCTCAAACTACATGAAGTACAGGCTCCCTGAAGACGCACTTTTACATGTTTCTCATCTTCAATAGAAACCAAACTGATATCACCTCCATCCGAATTCAGGAATGGCCTGATTTCATCGAGTGCTTTTTCAATGTTTAAAATCAATTCTTCGTTAGTCATCTTATTTTCCTTTAACGGCAGAACAGCCCGCCATGGTTGTTATTTTGATTGCTTCGGTTGGTGGCAAACTTTCGTTTCTGTTTACCGTTTCCTGCACTACATTTCGCGTAATTTCCTCAAAAACCCTTTCGATTACCGAGGCGGTTTGCAAGGCTGCCGGACGGCCATAATCGCCTGCTTCGCGGATGCTTTGCACCAATGGCACTTCACCTAGGAAAGGCACTTGTAAATCTTCCGCCAGGTTTTTGGCACCTTCTTTTCCGAAGATGTAATATTTGTTGTTTGGCAGTTCCTCCGGAGTGAAATAGGCCATATTTTCTATGATTCCCAATACCGGAACATTGATACTGTCGGACAAGAACATCGATACTCCTTTTTTGGCATCCGCCAAAGCCACAGCTTGTGGTGTACTTACGACAACCGCACCAGTGATTGGCAAAGACTGCATAATGGACAAGTGAATGTCTCCGGTTCCCGGTGGCAAATCGATAAGCATAAAATCCAATTCGCCCCAAGCGGCATCAAATATCATTTGGTTCAACGCTTTCGAAGCCATTGGTCCACGCCAAATCACCGCCTGACTCGGAGAAGTAAAGAATCCGATGGAAAGCAATTTGATTTCGTAGCTTTCGATTGGTTTCATTTTGGATTTGCCATCAACCTCAATCGAGATTGGTTTTTCGTTTTCCACGTCGAACATAATCGGCATTGATGGTCCGTAAATATCGGCATCCAGGATTCCGACTTTAAAACCCATTTTGGCCAAAGTCACCGCTAAATTAGCAGTCACTGTTGATTTTCCTACGCCACCTTTTCCTGAAGCTACGGCAATGATATTGCTGATGCCCGGAATGGCTTTGCCTTTGATTTCGTTAGGGTTTTGTGTTGATGTTTCTACTTTGATGTTCACTTTTACGTCAGCATCAGGAGAGAATTTCTCGTGGATTAATTTTTTGATGTCGTCTTCTGCACGTTTCTTGATGTGCATCGCCGGCGTTGAGATTACTAAATCAACTACGACTTCGTTGCCAAAGGTCAGTACGTTTTTCACGGCACCGCTCTCGACCATATTTTTTCCTTCACCGGCTATCGAAATGGTTTCTAAAGCCGATAAGATTTCTTTTCTGTCTAATTTCATCTTGTATGTTTGCGGCTCACCCTGAAAAGGTTACCGTTTTTTGTTATATTTATTTAAACTGATTTTAGATTGCAAAGATAACTTGAAAATAGTTAAAAGAGAAAAGGGAAAAGGGAAAAGTTTTTGATGGTTGGATAATTACAATTTATAACTGCCTACTGCTACTGATTACTGCTGACTAATCTCAGGCTGCCAAAAATATTGTTCAAAATTGACAATTTGATTGTCAACGACTTCTACACCTTCGTTTTCGAGGAGTTGCTGCATTAAGTTGGTTCCGTCAAAATGGTGTTTCCCCGAAAGCACTCCAATTCTATTCACGACTCTATGCGCCGGAACATCATCCCTGCCGTGACAGGCGTTCATGGCCCAACCGACCATTCGTGCAGAACGAGCGGTGCCTAAAGCCTTGGCAATGGCGCCATAAGAAGTGACTTTTCCTTCCGGAATCTGGCGCGCAATGGCGTAAACTCTTTCAAAGAAATTCTCTTCCATATTAATGATAAAGTAATTTAATTAGGGTAACAATCGTCATAAAAGTAGTGACTGAACCCATGACAATATTGATGTTCTGCATCAGGAATTCGGTCTTTTTTTCAATCTTTTTAAAGGCGACGATATAGAGGTAGAAAACACTGAACGAACCCAAAACCACGCCAATAACAAAAGAAAAAACCGGAATCTTATCAAAGCTGAAATAACCCGCCGCTGCCAAACCCATACTGGCAAAGACATAAAACGGAATCGGGATTAAATTGATCATCGACAACAACATTCCAAAAAAGAAACGATTGGATTTTCCTTTGACAATACGGTCTGCTTTAAGCTTTTTGGGTTTTTTGGCAATCCAGAAAAAATAAATACTCAAACCAGAAAAAATAAAGATGCCTATTTCCTGTAACGTCGTTACAATTTCATCGTGATTACTGATAAACCGGGCGAACATTACGGCAATAAAAGTCTGAAAAAAAACGATGGTTGAAGCACCTGCCGCAAAACTTAGCGCTTCATTTCTACTCTCCTGCAAACTGATTTTAGCTGCCGTCATATTGATTAAACCCGGAAGTACAACCGCCAAAAACGAAATGCAAAAACCCAAGACAAGAGGCAGAATAAAAGTCATCTATTTGATTTTGAAACGAATATACGTAATTGCTTTGTTGATTTCCAAATATTGTTTTTCGTAAAATGTTTGGATCCCAATTACTTCATCCGGCGCGCCTTCATTTTTGTAAACATTGTGGTTGGCATACAACACTTCGTGCCCTTCACCATGCAATAATCCAAGCGTATAACCGTGCATAAATTCACTGTCGGTTTTTAAGTTCACCACACCATCAGGTTTCAAAATTCTTTTGTACAATTTCAAAAAATCACTGTTGGTCATTCTGTGCTTGGTGCGTTTGTATTTGATTTGCGGATCAGGGAATGTAATCCAGATTTCGGACACTTCATGAGCGGCAAAAATCCCTTCAATTAATTCGATTTGTGTGCGGACAAAAGCCACATTGTGCATACCGTCTTCTACCGCAGTTTTGGCACCACGCCAAAATCTTGCCCCTTTGATATCGATGCCTATGAAGTTTTTATCGGGATAACGTTCGGCCAAACCCACAGAATATTCGCCTTTACCACAACCCAATTCGATGATGATCGGATGGTCATTTTTGAAGAAATCACTATTCCATTTGCCTTTTAGCGGAAATTGACCGCCTACTACTTCTTCTCTGGTTGGTTGGAAAACGTTTTGAAAGGTTTCGTTTTCCTTAAATCGTTTTAATTTATTCTTACTGCCCACAAACTTTAATTTTTTTGCCAAAATTACGGAAATAAAAGTCAGCACAAATAAAGTTTTGTTAATGTTTAAGTAACCTTACTGTTGCCGAAATTTCCTTGCTTTGACAAACACATTTATTTTGAAAAAAAGAAAAGTAGAAGTTGTTGTCATTTCCGATGTTCATTTAGGAACTTATGGTTGCCATGCTAAGGAATTATTGGATTATTTGTCTTCGGTTAAGCCCAAAACATTAATCCTGAACGGCGACATCATTGACATTTGGCAATTCAGAAAGTCTTATTTTCCGGCTTCGCACCTCAAAGTCATCAAGAAAATCATTTCGTTGAGTTCCAAAGGCACCAAAATTTATTACCTCACCGGAAACCACGATGAGTTCTTGAGAAAGTTTACCGATTTACATCTTGGAAATTTAAGCCTGCTCAACAAACTGGTCCTAAATTTAGATGGCAAAAAGGCTTGGATTTTTCATGGTGATGTTTTTGATGCATCCATCAATCATGCCAAATGGTTAGCCAAACTGGGTGGTTGGGGTTATGACCTGCTGATTTTAATCAATCGCTTTTTGAATTGGATTTTGGCCAAATGCAACAAAGAACCTTATTCTTTGTCAAAAAAAATAAAAGACAACGTAAAATCGGCGGTGAAATTTATCACTAATTTTGAAAATGTTTGTACCGAATTGGCCATAGAAAACCATTACGATTATGTAATTTGCGGTCACATTCACGAGCCGAAAATCACTGAGATAAAAACCGAAAAAGGAAATACAACCTATTTGAATTCGGGGGATTGGATAGAAAACCTGACGGCTCTGGAATACAACAATAAAAAATGGAAACTTCATACTCACAATCCGAATGAGTCTTTTTTGGAAGATGAACCTCATTTTGAATATGAAGACAAATTAGCCGAACAATTTATCAGCATTTTGAATAAATAATAAAAAAATAATGCCAAAAAACATACTCGTTGCGCCTTTAAATTGGGGTTTAGGTCACGCCACCCGCTGCATTCCGGTCATTAGGAAATTGGAGCAACATGGTTTTACGCCTGTCCTTGCTTCAGATGGTGTTGCCCTGAGCATTTTACAAAAGGAATTTCCACATTTACAATCAATCGCATTGCCTTCCTACGAAATTGAATATGCCAAAGATGGTGCTGATTTCAAATGGAAACTGATTAAAAACAGTCCGAAAATGATTCAGGCCATTTTGGACGAAAAGAAATTGGTCAAAAAACTGGTCAAAGAATATGAGCTGGCCGGTATTATCTCCGACAACCGCCTGGGTGTTTACAGCAAAAAAGTGCCAAGTGTTTTTATGACGCACCAATTGAATGTCTTATCTGGGAAAACCACCTGGATTTCGAGTAAGCTGCATCAATATTTCATCGGGAAATTTAATGAATGCTGGATTCCCGACATGAAGGAAAAACCCAATCTGACCGGTAAATTGGGTCATTTGAAAAGCAGTCATTTAACCCTGAAATACCTTGGTCCGTTGAGCCGTTTGGAGAAAAAGAATGCCGAATCAAAATACGAATTAATGGTTATCCTTTCCGGTCCGGAACCGCAGCGAACAATGTTAGAAGAGAAATTGACTGAAGAACTTCAAAACTATAGCGGCGATGTGATTTTCATCAAAGGAAAAGTGGAACCGGAACAAAAAAAGGAAGTTATTAAAAATGTAACCTATTACAACTTTATGACTTCCTCTGAAATTGAAACCGCATTTAATGAAAGTGAGATGGTGCTTTGCCGCTCGGGTTATACGACAGTCATGGATTTGGCCAAACTGGAAAAGAAAGCCTTTTTTATTCCGACACCGGGACAATTTGAACAGGAGTATTTGGCTAAAAGATTCAAAAGAAACGGCATTGCTCCTTTTGCCAAACAAGAGGATTTCAGAATAGAAAATTTGTTGGAAATTCAGTTGTACAAAGGATTACCGCAATTGAACGAACCGATAAACTGGAAACAGCTATTTGTACTTTTCCAGGGTGAATGAGAATTCGGAACCTTTTCCGAATTCGCTTTCCACATAGATTTTTTCGCCGTGGGCTTCGATAATATGTTTCACGATTGACAATCCAAGACCTGAACCGCCTTCACTTCTGGCACCACTTTTATCGACCCTGAAGAAACGCTCAAACAAACGCGGAATGTATTGTTTTTCGATGCCTTCACCATTGTCTCGGAAACGCACAATGATTTTGTCATTGACCAAGTCTTCGATAGTGACTTCTGTCGTTCCGTTTTCTTTTCCGTATTTAATGGAATTGGTCACCAAATTGGTGATGACCTGCTCAATTTTTTCCTTATCGGCAAAAACCTTGATGGGTTTGCTGTACTTTCGGTCGAACATCAAAATAATATTCTTTTTATCGGCTTTCATTTCAAGCAAATCAAAGACATTTTGAATCAGTTCGACAATATTGAATCTGGACAATTCGAGGTTCAAATCACCAGTTTCCAGTTTGGAAATCATGTCCAGATCTTCAACAATATAAATCAATCTTTCTACACCCTTTTCGGCGCGCTCCAAATATTTTTTACGCACATTTTTATCATTCATCGCACCATCCAACAGCGTTGACAAATAACCCTGAACCGTAAAAAGTGGTGTTTTTAATTCGTGCGAAACATTGCCCAGGAATTCACGTCGGTATTCTTCACGGACCTTGAGCGTTTCGATTTCCATTTTCTTATCGGTAGCAAACTTTTTCACCTGTCTGGTTAAAGTTGCCATATCGGTCGTAATCGGTTGGTTTCGGAAAGAAGTTGATTCCAGAAGGGAAATATCATCATAGATTTTCTTTACCCTGCGGTAAATAAATCTCTCTACGCGATACTGAATGACAAAAAAGGAAAAAACAAAAATGGAAATGGCAAAGGCTGAGACGATTGCCACAGAAAATTCATGAAAAAACCAAAGCAATAATCCAAGAAATCCGGAGGAAAAAATCGTAATATAGAGCGACGACTTTATCGCAAACGTATAGGTTTTCTTGAATTTTAGCTTCATTTATACTTCTAATTTGTAACCAACACCTTTGATGGTTTTGAATAAGTCTTCGCCAATTTTTTCGCGAAGTTTTCGAATATGAACGTCGATAGTTCTTCCGCCGACAATCACTTCATTGCCCCAAACCTTGTCGAGAATCTCTTCACGCTTGAAGACTTTTCCGGGTTTTGAAGCCAACAAATAAAACAATTCAAATTCTTTACGCGGCAGGACAATTTCTTTTCCTTCCTTGATGATTTTATATTCTTCGCGGTTGATTTCTATACCGCCAACATTGAGCGTTTCTGCATTTGCCTCGTCATTTTTCAATCGGCGCAACAAAGCTTTTACTTTACTGACCAATAATTTTGGCTTGATTGGTTTGGTAATATAATCATCGGCACCGGCATCAAAACCGGCTACCTGAGAGTAATCTTCGCTTCGGGCAGTTAAAAAAGTGATAATCACATTGCTCAATTCCGGCAGTTTGCGAATGTTTTCACAAGCTTCCATACCGTCCATTTCGGGCATCATTACATCCATAATGATGAGTTGTGGCAGCTCTTTTTTGGCTTTGGTAATGGCTTCTTTCCCATTGGTGGCCGTTACGATTTGGTATCCTTCCTGTGACAGGTTGTAGCCTACAATTTCCAGGATATCCTGCTCATCATCTACTAATAAAATCTTGATGTCTTTTTTTTTCATAACTGACGTTATTGCTTTTTTTCGGACGTAAAGGTAAAGATAATACAAAATGATTACATACGCTAAAAGTTGAGTTAACCGTAATTTAATCTGTTAACAATTTGGTAATGCTCAGCCAACAAAATGGTAATAATGAAGTAACACGTCCTTTACAATGCGGTGGTTTCTTTGCACCAAAATTAAACAGGACAGAAATGAAACTTAAATTAATTGTTACTTTTTTATTAATAAACGTTATTGGATTTGCCCAAAACAAAGGAACTATTACCGGTACATTAACGGATAAAGATTTAAACAACGAACCTTTGCCATTTGCCAATGTAGTAATAAAAGGAACTTCCATTGGAGTGACTACAGACGAAACCGGAAAATATACCATTGCTGTTGAAGCCGGAACCTATACCATCCAATTCAGCTTTTTGGGTTATGAAACCATCGAAGAGAAAATAGAGGTAAAAGCAGGAGAAACATTGACCATTAATAAAGCTTTGGGCTCAGGAAGTTATCAATTACAGGATGTGGTGATTCAAAAAACCGTAAGCCGTGAAAAAGAAACCGCTTTGTTATTGGAACAAAAAAATGCTGTGGAAATCAAGCAAAGCATTGGTGCTCAGGAATTATCAAGAAAAGGAGTTAGTGATGTGGCAACTGCCGTAACCAAAACTACCGGAATCACCAAACAGGAAGGTTCAGGAAATATATTTGTACGTGGTTTAGGTGACCGTTACAATTCAACAACAATGAATGGTTTGCCAATTCCTTCGAATGATCCTGAGAAGAAAAACATCAGTTTGGATATTTTTTCTACGGATATTGTAGAAACTGTTGGGATTGATAAAGTATACAACAGTAAATTATTTGGTGACTTTGCCGGAGGAAACGTTGATATTGTTTCTAAAGATTATAAAGGCAAAGGGTTTTTAAAATTGGATATCGGTTCTAAGATCAACACCAATGCATTGGCTGAAGATGATTTTACTTTACAAAAAGAATACAATTCGTTTGGATTTGACAGCAAGTCTATTCCGGGGAATTCATTGACCGAATATAATTTTAGCTCTTTACAGTTAGAAAGCAAAAATCCGGTTGCCGGTTCGTTTGGTCTTTCAGGTGGAAAATCATTTGATGTTGGAAGCGATGGAAAATTGAGCCTTTTTGGAACGGCCAATTATAGCAACGATTACGCCTCAATAAAAGACGGTAGTGCCAAAAGCATCAATGGCGCTGGCGTTGCGAATAAGGATTTTGAAAAATTTTCTTTCTTAAGCTTCAACACCAACTTTACCGGAATGTTGAATGCAGCTTATAAAATCAACCCAAGTAATAAAATCAATTTCAATTCTGTTTTTATCAATACGTCCTCTTTATCCAAAGAAGAATATACCGGATATTTTGTTGATGGTGCGGAAGACAACAATGGTTTTGTACGCAGAAATAAATACGATAAAAATGCACTTTGGATTAACCAATTGTTAGGTGACCACAAGTTATCGGAGCGTTCAAAATTCAACTGGGGCGTTTCTTATAACACCATTACCGGTGACCAACCGGACAGAACCCAAAACACCTTAAACAAGTACGATTTTGGCTATGTTCTTTTAGGTCAATCTGCGGCAAACAATCACCGTTATTTCCAAAAATTGGACGAAACTGAAATTGCAGCAAACTTATCGGTTGATTATAAATTCAACAAAAATGCTGAAGGTGATTATAAAGGAAAACTTACTGTAGGCTATTCCGCAAAAAGCAAAACCAGGGATTTCGAAGCGACGCAATTTAACTTTAAACCCAATACAGCTCACGCCGCTGATGTTGTTGACATCAACAATTTGGATTTGTTTTTCAATCAGCAAAATTACGCTAATGACTTCTTTGAAATTTCAACCTTCAGAGGAAACTCTCAAGCGCCTAATGCTACAAAACCTCAATTCTACAAAGGAGATTTATTTGTAAATGGTGGTTATGTGAACACTGAATACAAATTCAATAAATTGACTGCGGTTTTAGGATTAAGAGCCGAATATTTATTGCAAAAAGTAGAATGGAACACCTCATTAGACCCTGACGGAGGTGATGATGAGTTAGACAAAATTGCCTTTTTGCCAAGTTTAACCATGAAATATGAATTAAACGAAAAACAAAATCTGCGTTTCGGATTTAGCAAAACCTATACTTTACCACAATTCAAAGAAAGAGCTTTGTTTATTTATGAAGAAGTAAACGAAACCAAAATCGGAAATCCTTACTTATATGAATCGGATGATTACAATATTGATTTAAAATGGGAAATGTTCCCAAAAAGTGAAGAAGTAATTTCGGTTACCGCTTTTGGAAAATATATTCAAAATCCTATCAATGAAGTAACCATTGTTTCTTCAACTAATGACATTTCTTATGTAAATACAGGAGACTTTGGTTATGTTGCCGGTGCAGAAGTAGAATACCGAAAATTGCTTTTCAACTTTGATGAAAACAACACCAATAAACTATCTGCCGGAATCAATGCTTCTTATTTATACAGCAACCAGGAATTAAGCTCTGAAAAAGTAATCAAGGAAACCGATTACAATGTTGATTTTACCGAAGATGACAGTAAACTAACCGGTGCTTCAGACTTATTGTTGAATGCTGACATCTCTTTCTTAAAAGAATGGAACAACAAAGAAAGCAACCTTACTTCAACGATTGCTTACACCCGTTTCTCTGACCGTGTATATTCTATCGGAACCAACGGAAGAGGAAATCAGGTAGACAAAGCATTTGGTTCACTGGATTTTGTAACCAAATTAAAATTCAACAAAAACTTAGGTCTTGGATTCATTGCCAAAAACCTTTTGGACCCGGCAATCAAAAGGGTTCAGGAAAATGGTTCGGGCGATGTAAATGTATTGTCTTATAAGAAAGGCATCACCGTAAGTCTTGGAATAAATTATCAATTCTAAAAAATATCAAAAAGAGTAGCAATTGCTACTCTTTTTTGTTTAGTAAAAAGTTCAATTAACATAGGAAACATTAAATTAATATTTGATTGACTTTTAATAATCTAACAATCATATTGACTTAACTTTTAAACAACACAACAGCTGCAAATTTGTCTCAAATTAATAAAAACAAAAACAACTCAATAAAAATGAAAAAATCAATCTTAAAAGTATTTGGAATTTTTGCTTTAACAGCAAGCTTATTAACGGGATGTTCATCATCTGATGACAACGGACCTTCTTCTACATTTGAAGTAAATCCTAATGATTTCAAAGGAACTATTGCTGATGGAGAAGTAATTTTAAATGCAAACACAATTTACAACTTAACGGGAGCGTTGATTATTGCAGACGGAGCAACTTTAACAATTCCTGCCGGAACTGAAATTCATGCAACAGGTGGAACTGGTGCTTACATTGCAGTAGCACAAGGAGGAAAAATTTTCGTAAACGGAACTGCTTCAGAACCTGTGGTAATGACAAGTGGTAATGCTGTTCAGGCTCCAGCGGATTGGGGTGGATTAGTTTTGTGTGGAAGAGCTCCTATCAATACTGTTTCAGGTGGGACATCTACTGCTCAATCTGAAGTTGCCGATTTAACTTATGGAGGAACAATTTCTAATGACAGTTCAGGTTCAATCAGATATTTAAGAATTGAGTATACCGGTGCTAACTTTAGCGCAGTAAAAGAATTTAACGGTGTTTCTTTATTTGGTGTAGGTTCAGGAACTACATTTGAATATGTACAATGTTATCATGGTGCCGACGATGGATTTGAGTTCTTCGGTGGAACTGTAAACACCTCAAACTTGGTTTCTTACGGAAATGAAGATGATCAATTTGACTGGACAGAAGGTTGGAATGGAACTAACACTAACTGGTACGGTAAAGAAGCTTTCGGAAAAGGAAACAGAGGCATTGAAGCTGACAACTATGAATTTGGATTTACCAATACTCCAATTTCTAACCCTTCAATCACCAACCTTACATTAGTTGGTCCCGGAAGTACTGCTGATGCTGTGGTTTACGCAGAAAATCAAGCTTTGAAATGTAGAAGAGGAACAAAAGGAATCTTTACAAATGTTGTTTTGACAGGTTGGAAAACCGGTGTTGATGTAGAACACGATGAAACTATTGCTTTTGTTGGAACTGCCTTAAAAGTGAATAATGTACTTTTTACAGATATTACCACTAGTACAAAGGGTAAAACAACTGCGGCAACAACTGCTGATGTAACTGCTGTTGCAACTGTAGGTGCTGCAACAGGAGCCGGAAATGGTGCTTCAGCTCCAACATGGGCCGCCAACTGGACTGTAGGTTTGCAATAATCAATACCATATAAAAAGAGCATCCCGGAATTAATTTTTCGGGATGTTTTTTTTTGGTACAGTATTTGAAATATTTTTTATATCTTTGTTATAACCAAATTAGAGTCATGAAAAGAAACTACTTTTTAACTGCTTCTCTCTTCTTATTGTTTACGTTTGTGTCTTTGGCACAGGACGGGAAGCAACAAGGGGAAACTCTTGGTTTCTACCCAAACCCTGTTAGTAACGGAAAAATCTATATTACTTCAAAAACTTCTCTTGATAAAGAGATACTTATTTTTGATGTCTTGGGTAAAAAAGTATTACAAACTACAATCTCTTCCAAAGAGTTAAACATTACTACAATTCCACCGGGAGTTTATATTATCAAAATCACCGAAGGAGAAACTACCACCACTAGAAAACTAATTGTCAGATAGTTATTCTTAGGTTTTTTTAATCTTTATTTAATCATTTTTTTACATTCTTTTTTTCAGCGAACAAATATTGTCATTATATTTGTAGGCTAATTAAATTTAAAAAAATGAAAAAAATTTACTCTTTATTATTTTTTGCAGTTACCACTTTGTCATTCGGACAGGTTTTAACTGATGATTTCAACTATGCAGACAACTCGTTGCTTACAGCAAACGGATGGGTTGCTCATAGTGGTACTACTAACTTTATTGATGTTGGTGCTTCAAACGGATTGAGTTATCCAGGTTACAATACTGCTGCCAATAACGCTGCAAGACTAGATAATACCGGTGAAGATGTTAACAAATCATTCGCTGCGCCAGTTACTTCAGGAACATTATATTATTCGTTCTTAGTAAATGTTGCTTCTGGTGATGCTGGATATTTCACACATTTAGGAACAGGAACAAATTTCGCTGCCAGAATATTTGTTAAGCCATCAGCAAATGCAGGAAAAATTAATTTTGGTATTTCAAATACAGGTACAGCTTCATTTGCTGCTGCACCAACAGATTTTGATTTAAACACTACTTATCTAATCATTGTAAAATACGATGTTTCTGCAACAGGTGCTGCAAGCATCTGGGTTAAATCTGCGGGTGTTCCTGCAACAGAAGCTGCTGCCGGAACTCCGGAACACACTACTTCTGCGTCAGGTGTCGCTTCAATTGCAGGTGTATATTTAAGACAATATGTTGCCACTCAAAATATTACTCTTGATGAAATCAAAGTATACACAACTTGGTTCGGAGCAGCAGGTTGTCCTTTATCATTAGGATCTGAAACAGCTGCTTGTGATGCTGTTACCTTAAACCTTGACACATACAGTGTAAGCATTCCATTTACAGGAGGAAATTCAGGAGCATACAATTTATCAACCAATGCCGGTACAATCGGTGGTGATAATCCTTCAACCACTGAATCAGGAAGCATTACTATTTCAGGAGTTACTGAAGGAACAAACGTTACTTTAACCGTTAGCGGTGCTTGTGGGCTTACAAAAACTGTAACTGCTCCAGAATGTAAACCAATTAGTTTATTGCCTTATTATGAGCCATTTGCCTATGCTGAAGCTAGTAATTTAGGTCAAAGCCAACAATGGTCAAATGTTAACACCGGAGACAATATTATTGTTGCAGGTGGCCTTTTAACTCCGGCTTACCCAGGTTTATCTCCTAGTACAACCGGTTATGCAATTTTTGGTGCTGATGGTATGGAATGTTCAACTCCATTTACTCCAACAACTACAGGAACTGTATACTATTCTTTTATAATGAATGTTAATTCAATGGCTGGTGTTACTGATGCTAATGGTGGTTATTTTGCAACATTGGGTTCAAGCTCTACTACTTTTGGTGCAACATTATGGTCAAAAAGAGTTGATGATGGTGTTTTCAATCTTGGAATAGAAGTTAGAACTGCTAATGCTGCAAATACGACTTATGACACTACTGCTTTAGTAACCGGAACAACTTATTTTGTTGTTGTTGGATATACATTTGGTCCTGATGCTTCAGACGATACTGTTAGCCTTTGGATAAACCCTACAGTAGATGGTGCACAGCCAGCTGCCACAATTACAGATACTCATACCGGCACTGATTTAACAGGCATCTCAAACTTTATTTTGAGACAGGATAGCGCTACTGAAACACCAAGTATGAGTGTTGATGAGCTTAGAATCGGAACTACCTGGGCACAAGTTACCAATGGTACTTTAGGCACTAGCCAAAACAACATTTCTGGATTGAAAGTATATCCAAACCCTGTTGTTAACGGAACTTTATACATTGAAACTGCTGCTAATACTGAAAGAACAGTTACTGTTTATGATGTATTAGGAAAACAAGTTTTAAACACTGTAACTTCAGACAATGCAATCAACGTAAGCAACCTTAGAGGTGGCGTTTATGTAGTTAAAATTACTGAAGAAGGTAAAACTGCAACCAGAAAATTAGTGATTAAATAATCCAATTTTCGATATAGGTTATGAAAATAACCACATTATAAAAAGAGCCCTGAATCTAATGATTTGGGGCTTTTTTCATCTGTAACTTTATCAAAATTCAGAACAATTAATGAGCTCAAAGTTAAATTGGAACTATAATTGCTTACAGGAAATTGTTGGATAATAACTAATAACTATGAAAAAGTATAAAATATCGACAAAAAAACAGCAATCACTTTCAGCATATTGTGTTGTACTCATGTTATTCATCTCTTCCTATTCTAGTGCAAAGGAATGGTTCGCTTCCCCAAACGGTAAGGCAGTCAACACAAAAGCGTTAGGCGGAACTGTCACCAATCCTTTTAATTTAAACGCAGCACTTAACTTAACTGATGTGATATTACCGGGTGACATTTTATGGTTGAAAGGAGGCCGTTATACAGGAAGGTTTGTCAGCAAACTTTCCGGAAAAGCTATTGCCAAAATAACCATCGCCTCTTGGCCGGGAGAGTGGGCAATATTGGATGGAAATATTCTGAATACCAAATCTTCAAACTCAAATAACAATCAGGTTTTAAAAGTGCTGGGCGGAAATGTAATCTTCAAAGATTTTGAAGTCACCTATAGCAAGGTCATAAGATCTGATACGACACCCAATTATGCTCTTTGTGGCGGAATCGAACATACATCAGGTGAAGATTGCGAATTTATCAATTTGATCATCCATGACAATCCGGGAAAAGGAATGGGCAGTTGGAAGGAAGTTGGCGGGACATTTGTTTACGGATGCATTATTTACAACAATGGCTACCTAACGCCCCGCAAAGACAAAAGAGGTCATGGTCCCGGGCTTTATGTCCAAAATGAAAGCGACAAATACAGAGTATTCAAAAATAACATCGTATTTAACAATTTCCACGATGGATTTCAGTGTTATTCAACAGGAAAAGCTCCTGTCAAAAACATAACACTAGATGACAACACCGTATTTAACAATGGCTCTCCACATCATTCAGCCGCTTCACCCGGCGATAACAACATCAATGTCTCTAACGGCTCAAGCAATGGGGAAAGTGTCATACATAACATCAACATTATCAACAACACACTATACCATAACACAAATTACACTCAGAAAGAATCCGGTGGCGAAGCCTGCTCTCTCTTGATTGGCAATGAGTTCCCCCAAAGCTGCCCACCAAACCTCAAAGATCCCGGAATTGGTTCCCATCACATCATAGTGAAAAACAACTTTATTTCCGGCAGGAATAATTTTATCAACTTTAAAAACATCAATCAGATTGTTTTTCAAAATAATATGGCCTTAGGGAGATTTATTATTGTTGATGAGCGCAATAAACTGACCGGCAAAATTAACCCAACAAATTGGCAATTTTCAGACAACATCTATTTTACCCGAAACGGAAGTTTTTGTAAACCTCCCAATATCCATCCCATATTTAGAATGGAACACCAAAACTATTCTTTTAACGGAACAGTCTGCAAACCTGTCGGCCAAAAGGTCATAACAGATTATTATATATACAATCATCCCAAAGAAACTTTTTCAAAACCATTTGATCCGCAATTTATAAGCTGGGCCGAGACTTTTGGCATTGATTCCAACAGCCATTCCCGTTTCTTTCTTTTGGCCAACAATCCAATAAGAACCAAGAGTGCAAACGGTCCATGGTTGGACAATCCGCCCAATGTATTAAAAATCACTAAAAACACCTACAAACCCAACCAATACAAATTGGTCTTATTAAGTCCACCCAATGATAATGGCTGGGGCGGTGACAACGAAAAGCCTCTAATTAACCCGATGGTCACCGTAAACTTCGGCGATCATGGTATTAACATCCCAGATGGAACCCATTACATACTCAAGGATATTGAAAACCTGTCTAATCCAAAACCTGTTTCAGGCAGGATTTCCAATAATCAACTTATAATAAACTTAGGGACTGCTGGTTTCGATACGCCAAAAGGCAAATTGACCGATTTTAAAAACCAAGCGGAAAAGACGCCCAACTGTTTTGGTGTTTTCTTGGTGGAATTTAAAAAATAGGACCGCTTTGCAGTTACTTCATCTAAAAAGCCCTGACAAAAGTTAGGGCTTTTCTATTTTCCTTACTTTTGCCAAAAATTTACTTCTTGATTGATTCACAAGACATATTCACGATTTCTTCCCAAAAGCAATTTGAAAAAATAGCGCTGAAGGTTTTTCGTTTCCAATACGAAAACAATTTGGTCTATCGTGAGTTTTGTGATTTTCTTAATATTGATGTCCAAAAAGTAAAATCATTACAGCAAATTCCGTTTCTACCAATACAGTTTTTCAAAAGCCATAATGTCGTTTCCAATTCTAATCCGATTCAGGAAACATTTACAAGCAGCGGAACCACCGGAATGATTACTAGCAAACATTTGGTTACCGATGTTTCGTTATACGAACAAAGTTATCGACTGGCTTTCTCTGAATTCTATGGAAATATTGAAGACTATGCCGTTTTGGCCCTGCTTCCATCCTATTTAGAACGCAGCGGTTCATCCTTAATTTATATGGTAAAGGATTTAATCGAATTGTCAAACAACGAGCACAGCGGCTTTTACCTGCGCAATTATGACGAGCTAATTTCGAAACTGATTGAATTGGACAATTCCGGCCAAAATGTAATCCTGATTGGTGTAACTTATGCTTTATTGGATTTAATTGAGCAGCAAAATTTTCAGTTGAAAAACACCATCATTATGGAAACCGGCGGGATGAAAGGCAAACGCAAAGAAATCATCCGCGAGGAATTGCATGAAATCTTATGTCAGGGTTTTGGTGTTTCGAGCATTCATTCTGAATATGGCATGACTGAATTGTTATCGCAGGCCTATTCGTTAGGCAACGGTATTTTCGAATGTCCGGCTTGGATGCAGATACTCGTTCGCGATCCCGAAGATGCACTGACCTATGTTGATTATGGCAAAACCGGTGGTGTGAATGTCATTGACTTGGCCAATATCAATTCGTGTTCCTTTATTGCTACTCAGGATTTGGGCAAAAAATACGCCAATAATTCCTTTGAAGTTTTAGGACGCTTTGACAATTCCGATATTCGCGGTTGCAATTTAATGGTGTTATAATAAAATTCCTTTTCTTGCGTTTATATTAAAATCAAAGCCTTGAAATACTTAATCATTTTACTCTTTTCCATTACTACTTTTTCCCAATCCAAACCAATTGAATTGAAAATCGATGCGATTAAAACCGTAGATAATGATGACCATAGCCGAAAATTTACATTGCACTACCACATCACCAATCTGACGGAAAAGCCCATTGCTTTTGTTTTAGACACAACGCATATCGTTCCTATTGGCGGCGGTTCCTTGAGGCCAAATCCTTATTATAAAGTCTATGAAAATGAAACTTCCATTGATGTCAACTGGATTTTTACAAACCAATTAAGCCGCGTTTTCAAAGACGAGGCAGAACTGAACAAGTACAGGGATTCTTTGATGAACTACGTCGAAAGCCGAACGCCGGAACAGTTATCCCAATCGAGAAAAGAAGGTTTTTTGGAAAACATTCAAAAATTGGCCCCAAAAGAGACCAAACATTTTACTACTGTTTTGTCTTGGAATAAAGAACGATACCACAAAAATGACGTCATAGAATATTATATTTCAGAAAAGGAAAAACACTTTTTTGAACTCCATATCAACCTGATGACAGAAGAACTTTTGTCCCATTTTACCGAAGAAGAGAAAAAGGAAGTCCTCAAAGACAAAGTCCTGACCAAAGGCTGGTTTACTTCCAATAAAGTTGAAATCGATTTGAGCGAATAAAAAAAGGAACCGAGTTGGTTCCTTTTTCTTTATACTACTTTTATCAAATAATAATTTTTCTTTCCTTTCTGCAGCATCAGAAACTGACCGTGAATCAAATCTTTTTCAGTAACTAAATAATCGGCAGCCACTTTTTCTTTGTTCAGTGAAATCGAATTCTGTTGCAACTCTCTGCGCGCATCACTATTCGAAGCCAGAAAACCGGTCTTAGCCGAAAGTGCCGCAATCATATCCAGTCCATTTTCCAAATCAGCCTTTGCTACTTCCGCTTGCGGAACGCCTTCAAAAACTTCTGAGAATGTCTTTGTGTCCAATTTTTTCAAATCATCCATCGTCGGACTAAAGAAGGCTCCCGAAGCAAAAACTGCTTTTTCAAACTCTTCCTTTCCATGTACCAATGTCGTTACTTCTTCTGCCAAACGCTTTTGCAGCACTCTTAAATGTGGCGCCGTTTGATGCTCGGCAATCAAAGCGTCAATCGTATTTTTATCTAAAAAGGTAAATATCTTAATGTATTTCTCAGCATCAATATCAGTCGTGTTAACCCAAAACTGGTAAAATTTATAAACCGAAGTTTTATCGGCAGTCAGCCAAACGTTTCCGCCTTCAGATTTTCCGAATTTAGAACCATCGGCTTTGGTGATTAACGGACAAGTCATCGCAAAAGCTTTCGCGCCTTCGCCATTCATTCTGCGCACCAATTCTGTTCCCGTAGTGATATTTCCCCATTGGTCGCTTCCGCCCATTTGCAACAAGCAGTTATGCGTTTTATATAAATGATGGAAATCATAACCCTGAATCAACTGGTAGGTAAACTCAGTAAAACTCATTCCTTCTCCTTCAGCGCTCAAACGTTTCTTTACCGAATCCTTCGCCATCATATAGTTTACGGTAATGCGTTTCCCCACATCACGCGCAAAATTGATAAACGAGAAATCTTTCATCCAGTCGTAGTTGTTCACCAAAATCGGAGCATTGACTGCCTTCGAATTAAAATCTAAAAAACGGGACAAAACCGCTTTGATTCCGGCTACGTTTTTCTCCAACGTCGCTTCATCCAACAAATTTCTTTCATCCGATTTCCCGGAAGGATCACCAATCATACCAGTTGCACCACCAACCAAAGCGATTGGCTTGTGTCCGAATTTCTCCAGGTGCACCAATAAAATAATCGGCACCAAACTTCCAATGTGCAATGAATCACTCGTTGGGTCAAACCCAATGTAAGTCGTGGTCATTTCCTTTAAAAGTTGCTCCTCAGTTCCGGGCATGATGTCGTGAACCAAACCACGCCATTGTAATTCTTCAACTAAATTCCTCATTGTAATAATTCTAATGAGCGCAAAGATAAAATAAATGTTGATTTGGTCATTTGGTTATTTGGTTATTTGAAAAACAAAATTCGTAAATTCGCGATATGATATTAGTTACAGGCGGAACTGGTTTGGTTGGAGCGCATTTGCTGTTGCATTTGACAGAAAATGAGGCTGCTGTTCGTTCCATTTACCGAAGTCAAAAATCCATAGAAAAGACAAAATCACTTTTCCAGTTGTGTCATAAAGAGGCTTTGTTTTCCAAAATTGAATGGGTCAAAGCAGATATTATTGATATTCCATCCTTAGAAATTGCCTTTCAAAATATAGATTACGTTTATCATTGCGCCGGTTTTATTTCCTATGACCCAAAAGACGAAGACCAACTCCGAAAAATAAATATCGAAGGAACCGCTAATATTGTCAATTTCTGTTTGGCTTACCACATCAAAAAACTCTGCCATGTTAGTTCCATTGCGGCCTTAGGTGATTTGGCCCAAAACGAAAGAGAAGTCACTGAAGAAACCGAATGGAATCCCGAAGCCTTGCATAGCGATTATGCCATTTCAAAATATGGTGCCGAAATGGAAATTTGGCGCGGGCAACAGGAAGGCTTAAACGTAGTGGTTGTCAATCCCGGAGTTATTTTTGGTCCCGGTTTTAAGGAAAAGCTGAGCAGTGCATTCTTCTCAAAAATTAAAAAAGGCTTTCCATTTTACACCAAGGGTTCCACCGGATATGTCGGCGTTACTGATGTGGTTAGAATCATGATTCAGTTGATGAAAAGCAATATTTCAGGCGAACGCTTTACTTTGGTCGCTGAAAACCTCACCTTCAAAAAGGTAATCTTTAAAATCGCCGAAAAACAAAAAGCCAAAAAGCCAAAAATAGAAGTCAAACCCTGGATGCTTGCGATTGCCTGGCGGGTAGATTGGTTTATCTCGACTTTTTTCAGGACCAAAAGACATTTGTCTAAATATAGCGCCAACGCATTATGGTCTTCCGATTTTATTTCGAATGAGAAAATAAAAAATCCCGAAGTTTCGGGATTGAATTTTGAGTTCCAAAGCATTGAGTCTGTTATTGAAGAAGTAATCGATTTACAGCAAAAATAATTACTGTACCTGCGGCGTGTCCGGATTTGGCATTTCATTTTTCGGTGCTGCATTTCCTTCCATTTTTTTGGTTTGTTTTTCTAACCTGCTTTTGACTTCACCAAACATCTTTTTATATTCATCAACATCAGAAGCGTAATACTTATTGCTTTCTGCTAATTGAGTACTGTCGATTTTGTATTTTTCAAAGAGGTATTCATTAGCCTCTTTATTGCTGATTCCTCCGTCTATATTTTGGGTTTTGATCGCTTCAAGCAATGAGATATCGTACAAAATGTCAATCATTTTGTCTTTTTCAATCAGGTTTTTGGGTTTCTCAACCGCATCGTTGCAACTAATCAATGAAAGCAGCAAACCAATTAAAACTATTCTCTTCATACCACTATTTTTATCTATCAAACAACAATCGTTTCCCAACAGGTATTTCACTTACCTTAAAGTTTTTATAAACCAATTCTCCATTGACAAAAGTATGGGTAATTCTCGATTTAAAAGTATAACCTTCAAACGGTGACCAACCACATTTGGCCAAAATATTTTCCTTTTTCACATTCCAAGGCAAACTTGCATCGACAATCGCCAAATCGGCATAATAACCTTCTCTGATAAAACCGCGCTTTTCAATCTTAAAAATCTTCGCCGGATTGTGGCACATTTTTTCTACGATTTTTTCAATCGAAATTTTTCCCTGATGATGCGCTTCAAACATAGCCACGACTGCATGTTGGACTAACGGCCCGCCAGATGGTGCTTTTAAATAACTTTGGCTTTTCTCTTCCAACGTATGTGGCGCATGATCAGTTGCAATCACATCAATTCTGTCATCCAACAAAGCTTTCCACAAAGCTTCTCTGTCATTGGCTGTTTTTACTGCCGGATTCCATTTGATCAAATTGCCTTTGGTTTTATAATCTGCATCCGAAAACCATAAGTGATGGACACAAACTTCGGCTGTGATTTGCTTTTCCTCCAATGGAATTTTATTGGTAAACAAATCCATTTCCTTAGCGGTCGAAAGGTGAAAAACGTGTAATCTCGCTCCGGTTTTCTTAGCCAGTTCAATGGCTTTGGAAGACGAAAGATAACAAGCTTCTTCACTTCTGATTAAGTGATGGCATTCGACAGGAATGTCTTCGCCAAACTGTAATTTATATCGTTCCAAATTGGCTTTGATCGTCGCTTCATCTTCACAATGAACCGCAATCAGCATTTTGGTGGATGAAAATATTTTCTCTAAGGTTTCCTGATTATCGACCAGCATATTCCCGGTTGACGAACCGAGAAACAATTTGATTCCGGCTACGTTCTTCGGATTGGTTTTCAATACTTCCTCCAAATTGTCATTGGTTCCGCCCATCATAAACGAATAATTCGCATACGATGTTTTCGCGGCTATTTGATATTTGTCTTCTAACAATTCTTGGGTAACAGCATTTGGAACCGTATTCGGCTGCTCAATAAATGAGGTGATTCCACCGGCAACAGCGGCACGGCTTTCGGAAGCGATATTGCCTTTATGGGTTAGTCCCGGCTCGCGAAAATGCACTTGGTCATCAATCGCACCCGGAATCAAATAGCTTCCTTCGGCATCGATGATTTTGCAACTGGCTGATTTTGGACTGATGCTGTCGGCAATTTCAACAATAAATTCGTTTTCAATCAAAACATCGCCTTCAAAAATGGTTCCTTCATTTACAATTTTGGCATTCTTAATTAAAACGGTATTCATTTTTTGGGTATTTTATAATCGGTTTAAAAACTTTCTGAATCGGAGTGAAATCACTCCAAAAATGGCTTCCTTGATAATGGCGCCACTCATTTTGGATTGTCCTTTGGTCCTGTCGGTAAAAATAACCGGCACTTCCTGTATGTTGAAATTCTTGGCAAATGCCCTGTATTTCATTTCGATTTGGAACGCATAGCCAATAAACTTGATGGCATTCAAATTTACTTTTTCCAATACTTCTCTTCGGTAACAAATAAATCCGGCGGTCGCATCCATGATTTTCATTCCGGTGATCATTCGCACATAAACAGACGCAAAATAAGACAACAACACTCTGCTCAACGGCCAATTCACCACATTTACACCCGTCACATAACGCGAACCAATGGCTAAATCGGCGCCTTCATCATGACAGGCAGCGTATAATTTTTCCAGGTCATTTGGGTTATGGGAGAAATCGGCATCCATTTCGAAAATGTATTTGTACTCATTTTTCAAAGCCCATTTGAATCCATGGACATAAGCCGTTCCCAAACCTGACTTTTTCTTTCTGATGGATAAAAACAATTGATTGCCAAATTCCTGCTGCAATTCGATTACCTTGTCTGCGGTTTTATCGGGTGAATTGTCATCAACGATTAAAATGTGAAACTTTTTTGGTAAAGCAAAAACAGCCCGAATGATACTTTCGATGTTCTCAATTTCGTTATAGGTAGGAATAATTACAATGCCGTCGCTCATAAAGATATAGTCATACTAGGTTGCAAAAATAAACTTTTTATCAGAGCAGAATCTTAATAATTATATAATAATTTAACAAATAAAAAAAGTAATTTTGTCGGGATTATGATAGAAACTGTTTTAGAGCCGAGAGTTTTAGAAGCCAAAGATTGGGCAACCTATCTTTTTGTTTTTTCGTTTGCTTTAATTGCCATTACCCGAACTGCCTTTGAGACCAGATTTAATGATTTTCTCAAGATTTTAGTTTCGGATAAATACATCAAGGTCTATAAGGATACTTCTCATTTGATGAGTGGTTTTACCATACTTTTATTTATCGTTCAGATTATTTCCTTCTCCTTTTTTATCCAATTAATACTGAGCCACTTTGGTTATGTTTCCAAAACAGATTGGATACTCTTTATTCGGATTTTTACTTTCATTGGTGTTTTTATCCTTTCCAAATTCCTAATCGAAAAAATCATAGCGGCCACTTTTAACATTGAAGAATTCATAGAACAATTCAATTTACAAAAAGTTAGCTACAGAACGTTTATCAGTTTGTTGTTATTACCGATAAACATCTATCTGTATTATAACGATATCTCATCAAATCTTTTTATTTATTGCGTTATTGCTGTGATTTTAATAATAAACCTGCTGGCTTATCTGGTTTCTTTGAAGATTTATCAAAACTTAATCATCGGGAAGTTGTTTTATTTTATTTTGTATCTTTGCGCACTTGAAATAGCACCGTACTATTTTATATATTATTTGATTACAAAAAATTCAGCACATTAAGAATGTCAAATTTGAAAGTGAAAACAATTTTGGTGTCACAGCCAGAACCCAAGGTAGAGAATTCTCCTTATTTTGAACTACAACAAAAGCACAAGGTAAAAGTTGATTTCCGCTCTTTTATACATGTAGAAGGAGTTAGTGCTAAAGACGTTAGAGCTCAAAAAATTGACCTCAACAACTATACGGCCATAATCCTGACGAGTAGAAATTCTGTGGATCACTTCTTTAGAGTGGCAGAAGAAATGCGTTATAAAGTTCCTGAAGATTTGAAATATTTCTGTCAATCAGAAGCGATTGCTTTTTACCTGCAGAAATATGTAGTGTACAGAAAACGCAAAATCTATGTAGGTCAAAAAGACTTCGTTGATTTATCTCCACTGATTAAAAAATACAAAGAAGAAAAATTCTTGTTGCCGGCTTCAGACCAGTTGAATTATGACGTGCCACAAACACTGAACAATTTAAAGGTGGATTGGACACAAGCCACTTTTTACAAAACCGTAATGAGTGATTTGTCTGATTTGGCAGATGTTTATTATGATGTTTTGGCTTTCTTTAGCCCAACCGGAATCAAATCCTTGTTCAAAAACTTCCCTGATTTCCAACAAAACAATACACGTATTGCTGTTTTTGGAAGTACTACACAAAAAGAAGCTTTGGAACATGGATTGCGAATTGATATTTTAGCACCAACACCGGAAACACCTTCGATGACGATGGCTTTGGAAAAATATATCGCTGACGCCAATAAAGGAAAATAGATTTTAAAATATATCCACAAAAAAGTCCTGTTAAGTTCATTAGCAGGACTTTTTTTATGTAATAATGTTTATTTTTGAAAGGCTAAAACAAATCATTATGGGCGAAAAAGGAATTGAAAAGTTATATTTTGGATTTTTACTGTTATTGCCCTTAGTTTTTTTCAACACCATCATTGATCCGGTTTTGGTTCCCCGACAAATACTGCTCACGGTTTTTCTTTTCCTGGTGGTTGGGCTTCTGATTTTCCAAAAAAAAGAGATACGCTTCAATTTCAAAACACCCATTATCTATGCCGTTACCGGGTTTTTGTTTTTCAATTTTATCTCCTTTTTCCAGTCCTCGATAGTCGGTGAAAGCCATACCGTTTTTTCCAAACTCGCGGTAGTGTTTTCGTTTTTTGTGATTACCAGCATTCTGTTTTACAACAATATTATCCGATTGAATCAAATCGTTTTGGCCGCCATTCTTTTTGGCCTCATTTCGATATCATTCTCTTTTTTCGACATCATTGAAAAGGCACAAAAAGGCCAACATCTGCTCAGGCAAATTGAAACCATCAAAGGAAGTGCAGCCAATAAAAACCTATTGTCTTCTATACTTTTCCTCTGCATCCCGTTTTATTGCATAGGATTACAGCAAGCTAAAAAAGCAGTGGGATTTTTGTCTTTTGCTGCGTTGCTTTCAACATTATTTGTGTTAGTCACCATCAGAACCAGAGTCGTTTTGATTGCCTGTTTCGTTTTCTTTGCCCTATTGGTTTGCTATAAAATCAAACAACGTTTTGCGATTAAAAAACGCTATTTTCTGGTTTCCGGAATCGCATTACTGTTGGTTGCATTGGCATCATACAAATTCTATTTCGAAAGTAAAATTGCCAATCTGCAATCCTCATCAACCGATATCACACAACAATACCTTTATCGATTATCCGACTCAAAAACGCTTGAAAGCCGAATCTTGTTCTGGAAAAACTCAATGCAAATGTCAAAGGAACATCCTTTACTTGGCGTCGGCATTGGCAACTGGCAAATTCAATTTCCGAAATATGGCTTTAACAATTTCACCGAATATGGCATCGTAAATGGCGAAAGCACTTTGCAACGGCCACACAACGATTTTATCTGGATACTTTGTGAAACGGGAATTCTTGGATTGCTGGCTTATCTAATTCTCTTTGGCGTGATTTTCTACCAATCATATTCATTGATAAGACAGGCAACATCCTCTCATGAGAAATGGAAATTCTTCTTTATTCTTAGCGCCTTAATTGGTTATCTGCTTATTTCCTTTTTTGATTTCCCTTATGAAAGAATCGAGCATCAGGTTATCGTAATGCTGCTTTTTGCGATTGTGGCTTCAGCCTATTTAAAAACCATTCCGAATACTGATAAGAAACACAAATTGTTGTTTTTTGCACTGTTGATTCCAATTGGTTATTCCTTTTTAGTTTCCTTTTATCGATTTAGTGGTGAACACCATGCTGTAAAAATGTATGCCGCCAAAGCCGATAAAAACCAAAGCGAAATTATTTATGAAGCCCAAAAAGCAGACAATTATTTTTACCGATTGGATAATACATCGATGCCACTAACCTGGTATGAAGGCATTGCCCATTTTAATGAAGGCAGAATCGAGGAAAGTCAAGCCTGCTTTGAAAAAGCGTATCAACTAACGCCCTATAACATTCAGGTGATAACCAATCTCGCCAGTACTTATCAAGCTACCGGCAAAATGGATGAAGCGGTGGCTTTGTTTAATGAAGCTTTGAAAATCTCCAATAATTTTGATGAAGCCAAACTCAATCTGGCTGCTTTATATTTCAATAAAAAAGAATATGACAAAGCATATTCCATCATTAATGAAGTTGATGTTACTTCGCCAAATCCAAAGTATAAAACCTATTTGGTTCCTATACTCAACCAAAAAATCAATACCTATCTCAAGACGGCTACCGATAAAACTGTGGTTAACAATTTGGTTAAAAATGTGACAACCAAAGAAGCATTGCTCCAATTGTTCTTTGATGCCAAGAAGAATAATGTTGATTTCGAAACCTATTTGGCGAAGGCCAAATTCTAAATAAAAAAACCCGCCATAAAGCGGGATTTCTCAACTGGTTAGGTTAGGTTTAGTTAGTTTTTTATACCTGTGGCCCTGCTTTTACCAAGCTTTGCCCTTGTTCATTATCGGTATACTGTGCAAAATTTTTAATGAATCTTGACGCCAAATCGGTTGCTTTTGCATTCCAATCTGCTGCATCAGTATAAGTATCTCTAGGATCTAAAATCGCTGGATTAACATCATGCAAAGACGTTGGCACTTCAAGGTTGAAAACCGGAATTACTTTAGAATCGGCTTTTTCAATCGAACCATCTAAAATAGCGTCAATAATCGCACGGGTATCTTTAATCGAAATTCGTTTTCCTGTTCCGTTCCAACCGGTGTTTACCATATAAGCCGTTGCTTTGTGCTCTTCCATTTTCTTTACCAATTCTTCTCCGTATTTTGTTGGATGCAAGGTTAAGAATGCTTTTCCGAAACACGCTGAGAAGGTTGGCTCTGGCTGAGTCACACCTCTTTCTGTCCCAGCCAACTTAGCTGTAAATCCTGAAAGGAAGTAGTATTGTGTTTGTTCCGGAGTCAATTTGGAAACCGGCGGCATTACGCCAAAAGCATCTGCGGTTAAGAAGATCACTTTATTGGCATGACCTGCTTTGGAAACCGGTTTTACAATATTATGAATATGATGAATCGGGTAAGAAACACGGGTGTTTTGGGTTACCGAACCATCTTTGAAATCAATTACACCGTCAGCATCAACCGTTACATTTTCCAATAAGGCATCGCGTTTGATAGCGGCATAAATATCCGGTTCGTTGGCTGCACTTAAATCAATGGTTTTGGCATAACATCCGCCTTCAAAATTGAAGACCCCTTCATTGTCCCAACCATGCTCATCGTCACCGATTAATTCACGTTTTGGATCTGTAGATAAGGTTGTTTTCCCTGTTCCTGAAAGACCAAAGAAAACCGCAACATCACCAGCTGCTCCTTTATTGGCCGAACAGTGCATAGAGGCAATTCCTTGTAATGGCAAGTAGTAGTTCATCATCGCGAACATTCCTTTTTTCATTTCGCCACCATACCAGGTTCCGCCAATCAACTGCATTTTCTCAGTCAGGTTGAAAGCCACATAAACCTCTGAATTCAATCCGTGAGCGGCGTAATCTTTGAAAGAAGTTTTGGAACCGTTCATCACGATGAAATCCGGCTCACCAAAATTGGCCAATTCCTCTACCGTCGGACGGATAAACATATTGGTCACAAAATGCGCCTGCCAAGCCACTTCCATAATGAAGCGTACTTTTAATCTCGTATTTTCGTTGGCACCGCAAAAAGCATCTACCACATATAATTTTTTCCCTGAAAGTTGGTCAACTGTAGTTTCTTTTAAAGCTTCCCAAGTGTTTTGATTGATCGGTTTGTTGTCATTAACCGCTTTGTCTGAAGTCCACCAAATGCTGTTTTCGGTGATATTGTCTTTAACTATGTATTTGTCTTTTGGTGATCTTCCGGTAAAAACACCGGTCATTACATTTACCGCTCCAAGTTCTGTCAGTTGACCTTTTTCGTAACCTTCTAAATTTGGATTTAACTCGTCATTGTATAATTTTTCGAAAGAAGGATTGTGGATGATTTCGTTAACGTTTTTGATTCCGTATTTTTCTAACGAAATCGATTTCGTAATTTGAGCGTAGTTCTCCATAAAATTTTGTTTGTGTTGTATTATGAATCAGGCGACAAAGGTAAAAATTAAATTTTAGAAACTATTTTTTTTATTAAAATATTATCTTTTATCTTTCAGAATATTCCACAACAAAATAGCCCATCCCAGTATTAATAAGGTTCCGCCGACAGGTGTTAAAATTCCCAAAGGTTTGAAATCAATTCCGATTATCGTTTTGGTGGCCAACAAATAAATCGAACCTGAGAAGAAAATTACCCCAAAAATCACCAACTGAAAGATGGTTTTTTTGGCTTTTTCAGTCGTCAGGGAAGTCAGTCCCAAAAACAACAAAAACAGCGCATGATACATCTGATATTTAACACCGGTTTCAAAAGTTACGAGCTCGGCAACGGTCAAATGTTTTTTTAAGGCGTGAGCGCCAAAAGCTCCTAAAATGATGGCTGTCATTCCCATTACGACAGCTGCAGTAGTTATTTTTCTTTCCATTGTTTTTGATTTGAATACTAATTGGCAAATTTATCCGTTATCTTGTTAGCAATAAAGAAATTTCACTTTTCTTTTGGTCGCTTACCTTTTTTAAAATTTTATATTTGCACCTTAATTTTCCATTATGAAGAGAATTCTTTTTATACTGAGTGCCGTTTTCATCTTAAGTTCGGTCACTTCAACATACAGTCAAACCATCAAACCCGGAGAAAATTTGGTTTTTGCCGGCTCTTATAATATGAGCGGTTTGATGACACAATTGGCACAGGTTACCATGAGTACCGAAACGGTTGCAACCGCCAAAAACTCGTATCTGCATTTGAATTGTGAACTGACGACTTACAGCAAATGGGATTCCTTTTTCAAAATCAGGGATATCTATGAATCGTATGTCAATCCTGCGAATCTGAAACCAAGTTTATACAAGAGAAGCATAGACGAAGGCGGTTATACCAAAAAGGAAAAATATGTTTTCAAAGGCAATACGGTAAACAGTACGGTGAAGAAAAGAAAGAAGCCTGAAACCCAAAAAACCTTTACCATTGGCAGTTCTACACAAGATGTAATTTCGCTTTTGTACAAAGTAAGAACGATGGATTTCAGCAAATTCAAAGTGGGACAAACGCAATCGTTAATGATTGTCTTCGACGAAAAACAAATTCCGGTGACGTTGAAATACATGGGAAAAGAAACAGTTAATGCAGGAAACTTGGGCAAAAAAGAATGTTATAAATTATCGATTGGCGCCAAAACTGATGCGCTGCGTGGAAAAGATAAAAACCTGATTTGGCTGACTGCCGATGCTAAAAAAATTCCTGCTCTATTGAAATTCAGCATTCCTGTCGGTACAGGACAATTGGCTTTAACCTCAGCAACGGGAATATAATATAAGGAATCATGAGAAAACTGTTTTTAATTTTAGCCTGTGTTTTTGGTGCGTTGGGCATTGCCTTTACCATTTTACCGATGGACACATTGGCGTTCCTTCCGATTGGTTTGGCTTTGATCTTTGGCTTATTGACTTTAAGAAAGTCAGAAGAAAGCCAAAAGAAATTTCCAAAAATTGTATTGATAATCGGCGCGTTGTGTTCGATTGTAGTTCTCGGTAAAACTTTATTAATTAAAGATGAAGTCGCTACAGATACTCAATTTGAACAACAGAAAATAGAAACCAAACAGGAAGCGAAAAAAGAACTCGAAGAACTCGAAGGCTTAGAATAACGAAAAGCTCATCTGAAACGATGGGCTTTTTTATTTCAAATTCATACCTTTGCAGGTAACAAACAAACGCATGAAACCGCAGGTTCATGAACACCAAAAAAACAATTTTTAATCGTGAGTAGAAATATATTAATCATAGGAGCAGGTCGCTCTGCATCATCACTAATAAAATACCTTTTAAGAAAATCCCCTCAGGAAAACTTAAATGTGACCCTTGCTGATTTATCCATAGAATTGGCCAGAAGAAAAACATACAATCACCCTAATGCAACCCCGATTGCTTTAGACATTAATAATGTTGAACAGCGTCAGGCCGAAATTCAAAAAGCCGATATCGTCATTTCAATGTTACCGGCACACATGCACATTGAAGTAGCAAAAGACTGTATAACCTACAAGAAAAATATGGTTACCGCTTCCTATATTTCGGAGGAAATGCAAAGTTTGGACGAAGCTGTAAAAGCCAACGGACTAATTTTCATGAATGAAGTAGGACTCGATCCCGGCATTGACCATATGAGTGCCATGAAAGTGATTGACGAAATTCACGCCAAAGGCGGGACGATGATTTTATTTGAATCCTTTTGCGGCGGTTTGATTGCCCCTGAATCGGATGACAATCTTTGGAATTACAAATTCACCTGGGCGCCCCGAAATGTGGTTTTAGCCGGTCAGGGCGGCGCAGCCAAATTTATTCAGGAAGGCAAATACAAATACATCCCGTACCACAAATTATTCCGCAGAACAGAATTCTTTCATGTGGAAGGTTACGGAAAATTTGAAGGCTATGCCAATCGCGATTCTTTAAAATACAGAAGCATTTATGGCCTGGATGACATCCTGACTTTATACCGCGGAACCATTCGTAGGGTTGGTTTTTCAAAAGCCTGGAACATGTTTGTCCAATTGGGCATGACCGATGATTCTTATGTAATGGAGAATTCAGAAACGATGAGTTATCGTGATTTTATCAATTCTTTTTTACCATTTCACGCTTCAGATTCGGTAGAATTGAAAACCCGAATGGCATTAGGCATCGAACAGGATGACATCATGTGGGACAAATTAATGGAACTCGATATCTTTAATGCAAAGAAAATCGTTGGACTCAAAAATGCAACTCCGGCACAAATTTTAGAGCGTATCTTAAACGACAAATGGACCTTACAACCGGAAGACAAAGATATGATTGTGATGTACCACAAATTTGGCTACGAACACAACGGCGAGCGCAAACAAATAGATTCCAAAATGGTTTGCATTGGCGATGACCAAATCTATACCGCTATGGCCAAAACCGTAGGATTACCGGTTGCTATGGCGACTTTACATATCCTGAACGGTGACATCAAAACACCTGGTGTACAATTGCCAATCAAAAAAGAAGTATACGAACCTATTTTGAAAGAACTAGCCTTACACGGCATTGTTTTTAACGAAACCGAAATGCCTTATGTAGGTTACAATCCTGATAAATTGGTTGGAAATTAAACCCTGACTGACAACTATAGTAAAACCGAAATCTTAACCGATTTCGGTTTTTTATTTTAATATGTAAAGTAAATTGCTATTTTTACTTTAAATATATTGAATATGAAGATAAATCAACTACAAATAGAAATTGACGGCATCGACAAGGAAATCCTCCGCGACCTGATGGAAGATGCCCGAAAACCGATTCTGCAAATCGCCAACAAGATTGGCATTTCCGGTGCGGCAATTCACCAAAGATTGCGCAAACTCGAAGATGCCGGTGTGATTTCGGGTTCGAAATTTATTATTGACAACAAGGTTTTGGGTTATAAAACGATGGCATTTATCGGGATTTATCTGGACAAGGCTTCGAGCAATTCGGATGCTGTGCGGGAACTCAAAAAAATACCCGAAGTTTTGGAATGTCATTATACCACCGGAAATTGGTCCATATTAATCAAAATCATTTGCCGTGACAACGAGCATTTGATGCAACTGTTGAACAAAAAAGTCCAGCCGATTGATGGTGTTTCGAGAACAGAAACGTTTATTTCTCTCGAACAACAAATTGAAAGACAGATCCAATTGTAGTAATTTGGCGATTCGGTGATTTGAAAAATGGTTTACTCTTTAGCCCCGATGGAAGCAGAAATCCTTTTGCTTACGCTGAGCTTGCGAAGCGACAGCAAAAGATTGACGCGGACAGCGGGAACTAGCTTTAAATAAAAAATCCGCTACTCTCATAGCGGATTCTGTGTTTAGTTATTAAAGCCTGTTGCAAATTCTTTGGCAAAATCTTCCAGTTTTACTTTTCCTTGTGGTTGCTCCTTTCTGTTGAAATAATCTTCCTGAATCAATCCTTCCCGAATCGATTTACCCATTTGCACATAGCTTTTGGCAAAAACTTCCGGAAGACCGGCTTGTGTCATGCCTTGGAATGTATCTTCATCTGAAAAATGGATCCAAGGCAATTCAGGTTTCCCAATGGCTTCGCCCATTACTTTTACAATATCTGAAAACGAACGAACATCACTCGATACATACTCAATATTTTGTCCTTTAAAATCTAGCGCCAGCAACTGTTTTGCAGCAGCATCGGCTATATCGCTTGGATGTGTTAAGACTAATTGTTGGTTGGCACTGCCCAAATTCGAGCCCAAAATCCCGGCCTGTTTGATCATATCGGTCATCGTGTAGAAATTGGTGTAGAAATAAGAAGGTCGCAATTTTACCACATTGATTCCAGCAATGGTATCGAGTCTTTTTTCCAGATAAGCCAAGCCGTCAATCGGCCCTGCGCCTTCGCCCAAATGAGCACCAATGCTGCTCAGTTGCACAATGTTTTTGACATCACTTTGTTGAATAGCAGCTATAAAATTTTCAGCCACTTCTTTTTGATAGCCCAGCCAATCGCTAACACTAAAGGTTGGCGGAATCATCAGGTAAACTGCATCAGCGCCTGAAAAAGCATTGGTTAAAAATGTTTTATCCAATACACTTCCGATAGCCGCTTTTGCTCCTAGTTTTTCGATTTCTCCTTTTCGTGATTCATTACTGCTAATGATGGTCACGTCATGTCCGGCTCCAATTAATGTTGAAGCCAATGGTTTTGTAATATTTCCTGTAGAACCTGTTAAAACGTATTTCATGATTTTTATTTTTAAAATTATTGTACAAAGTTAATTTTATACTTACTTTTGTACAAGTACCTACCTAAAAGTATGTTATAAAATGATTAAAGAAACTTCAACTAATAATGAAAACCGCAAAACCATCAGCGCTGTTTGTCCGGTTAGTTTTGCCCTGGATAAAGTCGGCGGCCGTTGGAAACCGCTTATCCTTTGGAACCTTAAAGACGGAAGATTGCGTTATAGCGAACTTAAAAAAGCCATTCCGCCAATTACCGAAAAAATGCTGATTCAGCATCTGAAACAGCTCGAATCGGACAGCTTAGTGCTGCGAACCGTTGTTGAAGTTATGCCGCCACACGTTGAATACAGTCTTACCCATTCGGGTGCCGAATTACTTCCTGCTCTCACTGCCTTAGCGGATTGGGGTGTTCGCAACAGCAGCAAACCATAAAACAAAACCCGCTACTCTCGTAACGGGTTTATTATTTTTAATCTCTTCTTCCAAAAACTTGTACTGCCCAATATAGCAGCGAGGCCAGAGCTCCAATCGCGGCTACGACATAAGTTCTCGCAGCCCATTTCAAAGCGTCTTCGGCGCCTGCATATTCCTGTTGGCTCAACATATTTTTATTTTTCAACCAAGCCAAAGCACGGTTACTGGCATCATATTCTACCGGAAGTGTAATAAAGGCAAAGGCTGTTGCAATTGCCATCAATACCAAACCGATAACGGCGATGTAAAACCCAAAACCTAAACCGGCGGCTAGTGATAACATCAAACCGCCAATAATCAGGAACTGTGACAAAGTGGAAGAAACGTTTACAATCGGTACCAACTGGGAACGCAACTGTAGCATATTATAAGCCGTTGCGTGTTGAACGGCATGACCGCATTCGTGAGCGGCAACTGCAGCCGCAGCGGCATTTCTTTGGTTATAAACCCCTTCGCTCAGGTTCACTGTTTTATTCGTAGGATTGTAGTGGTCTGTTAATTCTCCTACGGCCGACTTAACTTCTACATCATAAATCCCATGATCGTGCAACATTTGCGTAGCAATTTCGGCTCCGCTCATGCCATTGCGCAAATGGATGTGTGAGTATTCTGCGAATTTGCTCTTTAGTTTCGAGCTTACGGCAAAACTGACTAAGGCAATCAAGCCGATTAAAATATAATATCCTAACATGATTTGTAATTTTTAGTTTCTAAAAGTTCATCAAATTACACGCCAAAGGATTGATAATGACAGCTTGTCACTTATCGGCAAATAGTGATAAAGGCAATTAATTCTGCTCCTTCGTAATAGGTGAAGGAAACGCTGACAATTTCGTAACCGGCATTGGCTTTTTCGTTGAGAAAATGTTCGACTTTTTCAGTCTTTCTTTCTTTCATACTGGCAAAGCCTGCTTTTTCAACAACAGTGTGGATTTCGTGTTTTTTCATATTCTTAGTTTTTCTGAATTAGTCGGAAGATATGATTTTCGGTTACAAAAAAAATCCCAAATTCATTTGCTGAATTTGGGATTGTTATTATTTGCATCGTCAGTTCGAGTGTTATCCTACCAAGTTAATCACTCTGCCCGGAACGATAATCACTTTATTGGGTGTTTTGCCATCCAATTGTTTGATGGTGCGCTCATCTGCCATGACAATTTCTTCAATTTCCTTAGCCGATAAATCCAAAGGCAGTTTGATGGTAAAACGCATTTTTCCGTTGAAAGAAACCGGATATTCTTTTTCAGATTCTACTAAGTATTTTTCGTTTACAATTGGGAATGCAACGGTTGAAATGGAACCTTCGTGTCCTAATTGCGACCAAAGTTCCTCAGCAATATGCGGCGCATAAGGCGAAATTACAATCGCCAATGGCTCTAAAATCGCTCTGTGGTGGCATTTCATTTGCGCCAATTCGTTCACACAAATCATAAACTGCGATACCGAAGTATTGAACGAAAAGTTCTCGATATCTTCCGTTACTTTTTTGATGGTTTTGTGTAACGATTTGTACATTTCCGGTGTTGGTTCGTCATTGGTCACAATCAAACCGTTGTCGTCAAAATACAAACGCCATAGTTTTTTTAAGAAACCTGAAACGCCTGTGATTCCTGCGGTGTTCCAAGGTTTGGCTTGTTCTAATGGCCCAAGGAACATTTCGTATAAACGCAAAGTATCCGCACCATAATCGTTGCAAATGTCATCGGGGTTCACGACGTTATACCAACGTTTTGACATTTTTTCAACTTCACGCCCAACAATATATTTACCGTTTTCTAAAATGAACTCGGCATCTTTAAATTCTGGAATCCAATTCCTTAATTTGTCCAAATCAATTTCATCTGAAGCATTAACAATATTTACATCAACTCTTAATTCTTCAGTTTCATAATCTTTTCTGAGATTTTTCGAAACATATTTATTTGTTCCGGAAACTCTATAGACTATGGCACTCATCCCCAAAATCATTCCCTGATTGATCAACTTTTTGAATGGTTCTTCCGTTGGTGCGTAACCTCTATCTTTTAGGAATTTGTTCCAAAAACGGGAGTACAACAAATGGCCGGTCGCGTGCTCGCTTCCGCCTATGTATAAATCTACGCTTTCCCAGTATTTTAAGGCATCTTGACTAGCAAACTCAGCGTCATTGTGCGCATCCATATAACGCATCCAATACCACGAACTTCCTGCCCAACCCGGCATGGTGTTGAGTTCCAAAGGAAACACATTCACGTTATCAATTAACTGCGTTCTGACTACTGCGTTCTGCGTTCTGTCCCAAGCCCAATCCGTGGCATTACCTAATGGTGGTTGGCCGTCTTCGGTGGGTAAATATTTTTCAACTTCAGGTAACACTATTGGTAAATGCTCATCGGCTATCATTTGTGGCAAGCCGTTTACATAATACACCGGGAACGGTTCGCCCCAATATCTTTGTCGGGAGAAAACCGCATCGCGCAAACGGTAATTGGTTTTGCCTTTCCCTTGATGAATCTTTTCTAATTCCTCTATAATTTTTTTAGTTCCGTCTTTGTAACCCAAACCGTTTAGGAAATCGGAATTCACCAATTGAAAATTATCTTTTGAAGCAAATGCCTCTTGTGAAATATCCTGGTTGAAAATGTTTTTGATTTCGGGCATCCCATTTTGACCTTTGAAATGATTGGCAAACGCATAATCTCTTTCATCGCCACAAGGAACCGCCATAACGGCTCCGGTTCCGTAACCTGCCAATACATAATCACCAATCCAAACCGGAATTGGTTCTTTGGTAAACGGATGTTCGGCAAATGCTCCTGTAAAAACACCTGAAATGGTTTTGACATCGGCCATTCTTTCTCTTTCTGAACGCTTGGCGGTCGCTTCAACATAAGCTTCCACGGCTGCTTTTTGTTCGGCAGTGGTGATTTGCGAAACCAATTCGTGTTCTGGTGCCAACGTCATAAACGTCACTCCGAATATTGTGTCAGGACGTGTTGTAAAGACGTCAATTTTATGAGAAGTTCCCTCGACTGCGCTCGGGATAACATTAAACGTAACAGACGCTCCAACCGATTTTCCAATCCAGTTTCGTTGTGATTCTTTTATAGATTCACTCCAGTCAATCGTGTCTAAACCTTGTAATAATCTTTCGGCATAAGCTGAAATTCGCATTGACCATTGGGTCATTTTTTTGCGGATGACCGGATGACCACCGCGTTCGGAAACACCGTTTACGATTTCGTCATTGGCCAATACCGTTCCGAGTGCCGGACACCAGTTGACTTCGGTTTCGGCCAAATAGGTCAATCGGTATTTTAAAAGGATTTGTTGTTGCTGTTCTTCTGAATAGGAATTCCAATCGGAAGGGAAAAAGATTTCGGTATCATCATCGCAAACCGCTTTAATGGTGGCGTTTCCGGCCATTTGAAAAATCTTAACCAACTCTGAAATGTCTTCTGCACGATCAGTTTCTAAATTGTACCAGGAGTTGAACAACTGGATAAAAATCCACTGCGTGTGTTTGTAATAATCGGCGTTGGACGTGCGTACTTCTCTGCTCCAATCGAAGGAGAAACCGATTTTGTCCAATTGCTCGCGGTAACGCACAATGTTTTCTCTAGTAGTTTTCTCCGGATGTTGCCCGGTTTGGATGGCGTATTGTTCCGCCGGAAGACCAAAAGAATCATAGCCTTGCGGATGCAACACATTGAAACCTTTATGGCGTTTGAAACGCGCCACGATATCGGAAGCGATGTAACCCAGCGGGTGCCCAACGTGCAATCCTGCTCCGGACGGATAAGGAAACATGTCGAGTACGTAATACTTGGGCTTATCTGAATTATTGGTTGCGGCGAAAGTTTGGTTTTGTGCCCAATACTGTTGCCATTTGGCTTCGATTTTTTCGTGGAAATACTTCATTATTTGTGTCGTCAATTGCGTTTGTTTTTAGCCCCGATTGTAGCGGTTACCATGTAACCCGAAAAGCGGGAAAACGGCTGGCTGAAACTGCCCGAACCATTCGCTCCTAAAAAATTTTAGCTGCAAATTTACATTTAATATAATAAAGTTAAAACTTTGTACGTTATAAAGGAGAAAAACAATTTTCTTTATTATTTTTACCGCTTAAATCACTGTTTATGTCAGACTCATTTGAAAAGTTTCAGAAGCGCAGAGTTATTACCTCCTATTTTTCGGTAGTGTTGAGTATCTTTTTGGTGTTGTTTTTATTGGGAACTTTGGGACTTTTTGTCATCAATTCCAAGCGTTTATCAGACAATTTCAAGGAAGAAATTGCGATGACGGTTTTCTTCAAGAACGAAGCAACCGATTCAGTGACTACAGCCTTTGCGGAAGAATTGAAAACGGCCAAATTTGCCAAATCTTTTGATTATGTTTCCAAAGAAAAAGCCGCTGAGCAGCACAAAAAAGTGATTGGTGAGGATTTTATGCAGTTTTTAGGTGTGAATCCGTTGCAGAATTCGTTTGACATTTACCTGAAAGCAGAGTTTGTCAACAATGTGGAAATTGCCAAAATCGAAAGCCGTTTGCGTAAAAACGAAATGGTTGCCGATATCGTTTATGACAAACAGTTGGTAACGATGGTGAACGACAACATCAACAACATTAGTATGTGGATTTTGATTGTCAGCGGTGTTTTTGCATTTGTTTCAGTATTGTTAATCAACAGTTCGCTGCGCTTATCAATTTATGCCAACCGATTTATCATCAAAACCATGCAAATGGTTGGTGCGACCAAATCATTTATCCGTAAACCTTTTATCAAAACCAGTGTAATCCTTGGGTTTGTTGGTGCGGTATTGGCTATTTTGGCGTTGATTGGCCTGTTGATTTACATCCAGACGAGTTTCCCGAATTTGGGCATTATGGAAGACCAATTGGCGATTAGCGCCGTACTTTTAGGTGTTCTGGTTTTGGGTATTGTGATTACTTTTATCAGCACTTATTTTGCTACCCAACGCTTTTTGAATCTGAGAACAGACGATTTATACTAGTGTTCAGTGCTCAGAAGGCAGTGTTCAGTTAAAAAATAAAAATATTCAGCTAAATGAAAAACAACGAGCAAAAACCCGATTTTCTTTTTGACAAGGCAAACTACAAAATATTATTAATCGGTATTGCCGTGATTGTCGTTGGCTTTATCCTGATGAGTGGCGGCGGAAGCGACGACCCGAAAGTCTTTAACGAAGATGTCTTTAGTTTCAGAAGAATCCGTTTGGCACCAACCGTGGTTTTGATTGGTTTCGGAATTACGATTTTCTCTATTTTCAAAAAGTCAAAATCTGAGTAATGGATTATATTCAGGCTGTCCTTATTGCGATTGTTGAAGGCTTAACCGAATACTTACCGGTTTCTTCAACGGCTCACATGATTTTTACCAGTTCCTATTTTGGCATCCAGGAAGATGATTTTGTAAAATTGTTTCAGGTTTCGATACAGTTTGGCGCTATCCTGGCCGTTGTGGTTTTGTACTGGAAAAAGTTTTTTGATTTCCGCAGGATAAACTTTTATATCAAATTGGCCTGCGCTGTCATTCCGGCTTTGGTTCTGGGTAAATTATTCGATGATAAAATTGATGCTGTACTTGGAAATCCGATTCCAATCGCGATTGTACTGATTGTTGGTGGAGTCGTTTTATTGTTTATTGACGGACGTTTTCATACTCCGACAGTCGCCAACGAAGAAGACATAACCATCAAAAAAGCAGTAACCATAGGATTTTGGCAATGTTTGGCCATGATGCCGGGCACAAGCCGTTCTGCCGCTTCGATTATTGGCGGGATGCAACAGGGATTGACCCGTGAAACGGCTGCGGAATTCTCGTTCTTTTTGGCGGTTCCAACAATGCTGGCGGTTACGACCTATTCGTTGTTTTTAAAAACATACGAAGTATCACAGTTGAAAGGATATGAATTATTGACACAATCGTCTGATAACCTAAAAATGTTTCTGATTGGCAATATCGTTGCCTTTATTGTGGCGGTGATTGCTATTAAATTCTTTATCGGAATCATCAAGAAATACGGTTTCAAACCTTGGGGTTATTACCGAATTATAGCGGGTGTTATCTTACTGGCTTATTTCTCTCTAAACAAATAAACATTGAAAACCGCTGAAGATTTTTTAGAAGGTCAAATCCTTTTGATTGACAAACCTCTGACTTGGTCTTCGTTTCAGGCGGTGAATAAATTGAAGTATGTTTTAAAACGCCAATTCAATCTTCCAAAGAAATTCAAAATCGGTCACGCCGGAACTTTAGATCCGTTGGCCTCTGGTTTGCTAATTGTCTGTACCGGAAAGTTTACCAAAAAAATTAATGAGATTCAGGGTCAGGCCAAAGAATACACCGGAACCATTACCGTTGGTGCCACAACACCTTCGTATGATATGGAAACCGAAGTGGATGCCACTTTCCCGACCGAACATATAACCCCCGAATTAATTCAGGAAACTACCCTAAAATTCATTGGTGAAATCGACCAAAAACCACCGGTTTTTTCGGCCATTAAAAAAGATGGTGTTCGATTATACGAACATGCACGTGTTGGAACTGAAGTAGAAATTCAAGCGCGAAAAACAACCATACACGAATTTGAAATCACGCGTATCGCTTTACCCGAAATTGACTTTAGAGTCGTTTGCAGCAAAGGAACTTATATCCGTTCGCTGGCTTTTGACTTTGGAAAAGCGTTGAATTCAGGCGGTTATTTATCGGTTTTACGCCGGACAAAAATTGGCGATTATTCCGTTGAGAACGGTGTTACTCCTGCGGAATTTGAACAGCAGTTAACTCAAGATTAGTCATAATTTCCATAATTTCTTTTTGAATCGATAATCCTTTGTCGTGCAAATACCACATATGCAAAGCGACTTTTCCTTTATCATCTACTACACCATGTTCGGCTTTATAATCTAAAATCAATTGCTTGGCTTCTTGTGGTCTTGGGCCAAATTCACCCAAAACTTCCAGCGTTTCTTTTGCCAAAACAATCATTTTAGGAATCGATCGCGTTCCGTTGGTTAAGAACAATTGCATGAGGTCTTCATTTTCATCTCTGAATACCAATTTCAATTCAATTTTTGGTGAAAGCTCAGCCAATTTATAAATCACCGGAACAATTTGTGCCGAGTCACCACACCAGCCTTCAGAAATCACCAACCAAATGTATTCGCGTTGTAATTCAATTAACTGTTTGGTGAATTCATCGGAAACTTTTATGGTCTTTTCCAAACGATTCATACGCGCTTCATTCAATTCGGTATAATGCGTCAACGCTTCCGATTGCTCATTTCCTGTTGCTTTTCCTTCTTTGAAAAGTGACGTTACTTTCTCTCTGTATTCGGTATAAGAATGACTTTTAGTCAAGCTGTTTTGGATGATAGATTCCATAAAATTTGAATTTGATGGTGCAAAGCTACAAAACCATTGAGGATAAAAAAGTGATAAATGTTACTTAACATTATTTTTAACGATTACCATAAAAAAAGAGAATATGTTTATATTTGCAACACTAAAAACAGAATCTTAAAAAAAGAGATTCTGAAATAAATTTAGAATAAATGACTTGAGCGAAAGCGACAGCATTACACAACTAAAAACAATAACAACGAGCAATGAAATACAAAAGGATTCTTCTAAAACTGAGTGGTGAAGCACTTATGGGCGAAAGACAATATGGAATCGACCCGAAAATATTGGCCGAATATGCCGATCAAATCAAAGAGATTCACGACAAAGGAGTTGAAATCGCCATAGTTATCGGAGGTGGAAATATCTTTAGAGGAGTTGCCGGAGCCAGCAATGGCATGGACAGGGTTCAGGGAGATTACATGGGAATGTTGGCCACCGTGATTAACGGAATGGCTTTACAAGGTGCGCTGGAAGACAAAGGCATGCTAACCCGTTTGCAAACGGCCTTAAAAATTGAAGCGATTGCCGAACCTTATATCAAAAGAAGAGCCGTGCGTCACTTGGAAAAGGGAAGAATCGTAATCTTCGGAGCCGGAACAGGAAATCCGTACTTTACTACTGATACTGCAGCCGTTTTACGCGGCGTTGAAGTTCATGCTGATGTCATTTTAAAAGGAACACGCGTAGATGGAATTTATGATTCTGATCCGGAGAAAAATAGCAATGCGGTGAAATTTGAAAGCATCACTTTTGATGATGTGATCAAAAAAGGATTGAATATCATGGACTCAACAGCGTTTACTTTAAGTCAGGAAAATGCTTTACCGATTGTGGTATTTGATATGAATAAAAAAGGAAATCTATTAAAAATTTGCGAAGGCGAAAACATAGGAACTGTAGTTAAAATATAAACTGCAGAAAGCAGAAGGCAGAAAGCAGGATACACAACTGTGATATCTGCGTTCTGAAAACTGCGTTCTGAAATCTTAAAAAATAATGGAAGAAATTGAATTTATTTTAGACAGCACAAAAGAATCAATGAATGGTTCAATTGCGCATTTAGAAAAAGAATTTTTAAACATCCGTGCAGGAAAAGCTTCTCCTCAAATGTTGGGTGGCGTTTTTGTAGATTATTATGGCTCACAAACACCATTATCCCAAGTAGCTAATATCAATGTGCCTGACGCCAGAACCATTACGGTTACACCTTGGGAAAAAAGCATGTTGCACCCAATTGAAAAAGCGATTATGTTGGCCAACTTAGGGTTTAACCCAATGAACAACGGAGACAACATTATTATCAATGTCCCGGCTTTGACCGAAGAAAGAAGACGCGACTTGGTAAAACAAGCCAAATCGGAAGCGGAAGATGCAAAAATCGGGATTAGAAATGCGCGTAAAGACGCCAATACCGAAATCAAAAAATTAGAAAAAGACGGCACTTCGGAAGACATCTGTAAAACGGCCGAAGACGATGTTCAAAAACTAACCGATGCTTTTATCAAAAAAATAGACGAACATTTGATGCACAAAGAAGCCGAAATCATGAAAGTGTAACTTTTGTTAATTCAATATTAAAATCCGCTCTGTGCGGATTTTTTTATTCCTATTTTTGTAAACGATACGTGCCAATCACTTTCTAATGAAACAACTATTTTATTTGTTTTTCTTTTTTTCACTGTCGCTTCAGGCACAATTTCAAATCAATGGAATTGTCAAAGACGCTGAAACCAAAAAAGGATTGCCTTTTGCCACGATCACTACTGAAAGAGGAACAGCCACAATTTCTGATGTGGACGGAAAGTTTAATCTGCTGCTGAATTCCCAACCCGAAACGCTCACCGTTTCCTATGTGGGTTATACTTCACAAACCATTTCCCTTTTTGAGAAAAAAGCTTTTTTTACGCTCTTTCTTGAACCCAAAGTTGATGAGTTAAAAGAAGTGGTACTCTCTAATGAAAATCCGGCACTGGCTATCATCGCCAAAGTCATCAAACAAAAAGACAGCAATAATCCGCAGAAAAGACTCAAAACCTTTCAATACAAAACCTACAACAAATTATTGGTGACTGCCAATCCGGATTCAATTTCGGGAAAGATTGATACTGTTTTTGTCAATGAGGTCACGAAAGGCAAAATTGCCAAAATCGATTCCTCCGATTATAAATTCAAAAAGATTATAGACAAACAACACTTATTCCTCACTGAGAAAGTATCGCTGTTTGAATTTGAAAAACCTACGCTCAAAGAAACCATCATCGGCACCAGAATGGCCGGATTTAAAGACCCAATTTATGAATTGCTTGGTTTTGGATTGCAATCGGCATCCGTCTATGATGATAAATATGAGCTTTTTGAAACCAAATACAAAAGCCCGATTTCAGATAATCCCTTTAAGGAATACCGCTATAAAATTTTAGATACCACTACGATTAGCAATCGCGAAATCATTGTGATTTATTTTAAAAACAAAATCAGTTCCAAAGGGTTGGAAGGTTTGTTGTATGTTGACAAAGAGAATTTTGCCATAACCAAAGCCGTGATGCGCATCCGGGGAGTTTTGAACATTACCGGCGTGCATGAATTCAATTATCTCAATGATGAAAACCTTTGGTTTCCCATCCGAAAAAACTTCAAAATTGTCAAAGGAAAAAGCAAGGAACCTACATCCATTTTAAATGGCAGAATTCAATTTACCGCAGAAAATGACGAAGAAACTTCCAAAAGAAGTGCTTCTGATTTTATCTATCTTTCTTCAGAAATGTTGGTGTATGATTTAAAAATCAATCCTGATTTAAATATCAAAAAATCAGCCATTGCCATTGATGTAAGACCGAATGCCAACAAACGTGAAGAATCTTTTTGGACCGAAAACCGAAAGGACAGCCTGGACATTCGCAGTCAAAGGACTTATGTGGTTTTGGACAGTGTGGTGGCCAAAGAAAATATCGAGACGAAAATCAAGTTTGGCCGCAAAGCCATCAACGGTTATTTGCCTTTTGGCCCAATTGATTTTGACCTGCGTTATCTGCTGAGTTATAATAATTATGAAGGTTTTCGCTTTGGAATCGGCGGCATTACCAATGAGCGGTTTTCCAAAAAATTTCGCATCGATGGCTATACCGCTTATGGTTTGAAAGACACGGATACCAAGTACAACCTTGGTGCCGCTTTCCGTATTGGGAATTTCTCCAATTCCTGGATTGGCGGTTCGTTTACCGATGATGTACGGGAGATTGCGAGTACCAGTTTTGTCATCGACAAACGCGTTTTCAAGCTGTATGATCCGCGGCCAATTAACATCAGTACCTTTTACAACCACAGAACCTGGCGTGCTTTTATAGAAACCAAAATCATACCGAAGACCGAAAGTATTTGGCAAATCACCCACAGCGATATCACGCCTTTATTTGATTATACATTCACCCATGATGGCACAGTATATCGCAAATTTGTGATGACCATGGGAATGTTTTCCATTCAATGGAATCCGTTTAGTGATTATATGCAAACGCCAAATGGTAAAATTGAGTTCGAAAAAAGATATCCGAAGTTCACCTTTCAGTTCACTAAATCCTTGTCGAATTTCTTTAACAATGACTTTGACTTCGGTAAAATTGACGCCCGAATTGACTATGAAAAGAAATACTTAGACGGCCAAAAATCGGCAGTACTGATTCAGGGCGGTTATGTTTTTGGAGCGCTTCCACTGACCCATTTGTACAATACTTCTCCCAATAATTTAACCAAAGACAAACTTTTACAAAGGCTTACCATTGCGGGGAAAAACAGTTTTGAGACGATGTATTTCAATGAGTTTTTCTCAAGCGAATTTGTGATGTTGCAACTCAAACATGGTTTCAAGCGAGTAGAATTGTTCAAGGATGTAAAACCTTCTTTTGTTTTGGTGACGCGAATGGCCTGGGGAGATCTTAAACATCCTGAGCGACATACCGGTATCGAATACAAAACCTTAAACGAAGGGTATTTCGAATCGGGAGTTGAACTGAATCAGATTTACAAAGGTTTCGGGCTGACCACATTTTACCGTTATGGCCCAAATCAATTGGAAGATTTTGAAGACAACATCGCCATCAAATTGAGCTTTGTGTTGGATTTAGGCTTCTAGATTACGGCTTAATAATCAGCACCGAAGGAATATCCTGTAACCAGGAAACTTCATCATCTACCAACTTTTTCCAGGTTTCCAAACTGAAAATCAATAAATCCTGATCGGATAAAAATGGCTTAGTGATTTGATTCGGCTGGAAAACCTCAAACTTATCAGCGTGTTTTTGTTCCAAAGCGGCTAAAGAATTCTGGATAAGGAAATTGTTTTTGGTATGATCATTATTATCTAAAATGGTCACTTTCGCATTGTTATTCTGCATTAATTTTTGGGCGTAATCCACTAAGAAAACATCACCAACGCTATACATTCCGACAAAGACTTTGCTTACCTGTTGTAAATCCTTATCGATTAAAATCCCAAGCGGTGTTTTGGTTTTAGAAATAATCAGTCGGGTTCTTTCGTCAAAAGGTGAGTTTTCAAACAAACCTTCTTTCCCTTTGAATTTGTCCAATAACCTGTCCGGATTGATGATTCGGGAAGTGAAACCTAATACCTTACCTAAAATGGTTCCTTCAAATATCGATTTTCCTAAACCTACCAAAACCAAATCATATTTTCCTTCAAAAGCCACATCCGCAATATCGGTTTCAATATCTCCGGTAGCTTTGAAAATCTTAGTAATTTCCTGATTCAGCTTTTTGGATTCTTTTACTATCGGTTCAAAGGTTTCTTTTTCGTATTCTTCAATATTAAAAGCATGCATCTCGTCACTCATTGTCAAATGCATTGCGGTAACGTTTGAGGCTTCCGGTTGTCCTTTGACCAAACTATTCGCCAAGCGCAAAAGTGATTTTCCTTTTTCATTATTCCCAAAAGAAATCAAGATTTTGAACTTCGAATTTTTCTTTACTTCGGATGGAATGATGATGTCTTTTGTTTTAAAAATATAATTGATGATATCCAATGCCGGACCGGTCATAAACGTAGTCACCAAGGCCATAATCACCATCATCGTAAATACTTTTGGCGACAGCACACCCAATTCGTATCCGATATTCAACACGACCAATTCCATCAATCCGCGGGTATTCATCAATGCTCCGATAGTCAAACTGTCTCGCCAAGTCTGACCCACAAATCTAGCGGCCAATGCACTTCCTAAAAACTTCCCTACTACGGCAACAGCAATAATACAACCGGTAACTTTCCACAAATAAGGCTCATTGATTAAGCCAATTTCAGTACGCAAACCGGTGAAAACAAAGAACAATGGTAAAAGCAAAATGACTGCAAGATCTTCTACTTTTTCAATAAAAACATTTCTGAATTTGGAAATATCCGGCATAATCGCACCCATCATAAAAGCGCCAAATAAAGCATGAATCCCTATAATTTCGGTAATATAAGCCGAAACAATCAAGGTTAGTAGAAAAATAGCGACTACTGATTTTTTGATATTATCTTTTTTGGCATACAAATCTCCGACGCGTTTTAAGAACGGTTTGACCACAAAAAGCATGGCCAAAACATAGAGAACCGCCAATCCGATTACGTAAAGAGAACTCACAAAACTTCCTGCTTTTACAATGGCAATAACAACTGCCAAAATACACCAGGCGGTGATATCATCGGCTGCGGCACAAGTAATTACAATGGTTCCCAATCGGGTTTTGTGAATGCCTCGTTCCTGCACAATTCTAGCCAAAACCGGAAATGCTGTGATACTCATCGCAATTCCCATAAACAAACTAAAGGCCAAAAATTCCACTCCGGCCGGAGCAAATTGATGGTATATAAAATAAGACAATCCAATCCCTAAAGCAAACGGAATCACAATACTCGCATGGCTGATTACGACGGCGTCATTGGCTTTGTTCTTCAGCACTTTCAAATCCAATTCCATTCCGATGACAAACATAAAGAGAATCAATCCGACCTGACTGAGCATTTGGAGATTTCCAAGTGATTCTACCGGGAACAACGCTTCTTTCATATCGGGAAAATAAAGCCCAAACAATGATGGCCCGAGGACAATACCTGCAATGATTTCACCAATTACAGAAGGTTGGCCAATCTTTCTGAAAATCCAGCCAAAAATACGCGCCACCAAAACAATGGCAATGATTTGAAAAAGCAGTAAGGCTAACGGATGTTTAAGATTGTGAAATAAAGAAGATAAAAACTGAATCCATTCACTGTCGGTCGATGAAGGTGATACAATTTTTCGGCCTACTTCCAACAATTTCCCCTGTTCGATTATCCAGTACATCAGGTAGCCAAAACCGCCTGTTATGACCAAATAGAATAAAGTGTTTTTTAAATTTCTCATTCGGTTAAGTTGTGCTTCTGCTTACAAAGATGCTAAAAAGCAACGTATTTTTTTTGGTTTTTTTCAGCTATTAACAATTATTTAAATTTCATTCGGAAATCGTTGTTAAATTAAGCAAATCTTTGTGTAAATCGGCCTGAAATTTTTAAGGTTTTGATTACCTTTGCAACCCATTTTAGGTTTTATGAAAAAGTTGTTAGGTATTGGTTTTTGGGAATTAATAGCCCGAATTATATTGAGGAACAGAATCACCATTTTAATTGGGATTGTCCTGATTACAATTCTGTTAGGCACTCAATGGAAAAACATCAGGTTTACCCAGACTGAAGCCAACTTAATTCCGGCCGATGACAAGGTCAATGTCGACTATAATAAATTCCTGTCCCATTTTGGCGAAGAAGGCAATCTGATTGTCATTGCGACCAAAGACCAAAAATTATTTACCCCGAAAGTTTACAAAGCCTGGAGCGAATTAATGAATGAAATCAAGTCACACAAACAAGTGAGCTTGGTGGTTTCGATAGATAATTTGCAAAAACTGGTGAAAAATGATTCACTCGAGACTTTCGAACTCAAGCCTTTGGTGGACGAAAGTAAAGTTCAGGATGAAAAATACCTAAAACAAATCCAAACCGAATTATTCACCAAACTGCCTTTTTACGAAGGCTTGTTGTTCAACAAAAAAACCGGCGCGATTCGCTCTGCGATTTATTTGGACAAAAAAATTGTCAATACCAAAGCCAGAAAGGATTATGTCTTAAACGATTTGATTCCGGCGATTGACAAGTTTAAAAAAGCAACAAATATAGACTTACATACTTCGGGCATGCCTTATATCCGAACACTGAATGCCAAAACCATTATTGATGAAATCGGTTTGTTTATCGGTGCCGCTTTATTGATTACCTCACTGATATTCTTCTATTTTTTCCGTTCGTTCCGCGCAACATTGATTTCCCTGATTGTGGTGATCATTGGCGTGATGTGGTCGTTCGGAATTATGGGCGCTTTGGGTTACGAAATCACGGTTTTGACGGCATTGGTACCAACTTTGGTTATCGTAATCGGGATTCCGAATTGTATTTTCTTTATTAACAAATACCATCAGGAATACCACAAACATTCGAACAAAGCCAAAGCACTGCAACGCGTAATCACCAAAACCGGAACAGCGACTTTGATGACCAACATCACGACAGCGGTTGGTTTTGCTACGTTTATTGCGACGAATAACGTTTTGCTAAGAGAATTTGGCGTAGTAACAACGATTAACATTTTAGCCATTTACCTGTTGAGTTTGTTGCTGATTCCTATTTTCTTCAGTTATATCCCATCACCAATCCCGAGACATTTGGGTCATTTGGAACGCGAATCACTGACATCTTTCCTGAGATGGATTGTGCGAACGGTAAAATACAATCGCCTTGGTGTTTATATCACGGCCATTTGCTTGTTGGTTTTCGGAATCATCGGTATTGGCAAGATTAAGGTTTCGGGAAGTATTATCGAAGACATGCCTAAAAACACCGCTTTTTATGATGACATTCGTTTCTTCGAAAAAGAATTTGACGGTGTGATGCCTTTGGAAATCATGATTGATACCAAAAAGAAAAACGGCGTGATGAAATTGACCAATCTGAGAAGAATGGAAGATTTGGAACAAACCATTACCGATATTCCTGAGCTTTCAAAACCGTTATCGATTGTCAATATTGCCAAAAGTTTTAATCAGGCTTACTATAACGGTAATCCCGATTTTTATGCTTTGCCTTCACCCAATGAAGAAGCATTCTTATTGCCTTATATCAAAAACTCACTAAAGAAATCCAAAGACAATCAGCTGAAAAGTTATATTTCTTCGGATGGCCGTTATGCCAGAATCACCACTTTTATCAAAGATGAAAACGGCGAAAGAATGGAAGCCATCGAAGCCCACATTCGCAACAAAGTCAGCAAAATTTTCCCTGAACCGCGATACGAAGTCATCATCACCGGAAAGCCTTCGGTATTCCAAAAAGGAACGAAATATTTGTTGGACAACCTGCTTTCGTCCTTGTTGTTTGCTTTCTTCCTGACCGGCGGATTGGTAGCGATCATGTTCCGTTCGTTCAAAATGGTTTTGGTTTCGATTATCCCGAATTTGTTGCCATTGTTGATGACAGCCGGTTTGATGGGATTCCTTGGCATTCCTTTAAAACCATCAACGCTTTTGGTATTCGGAATTGCTTTCGGAATGTCAGTTGATGACACTTTGAGATTCTTAGCACAATACCGATTAGAATTGTCGCGAAACGAATGGAGAATCAAAAAATCCGTTTATGCCACTTTTGACGATGCCGGAACGAGTATGTTCTATACTTCCATTGTTTTGTTCTTTGGATTCTCGGTATTTATGTTGTCGAGTTTTGGCGGAACTATAGCGCTTGGTGGCTTGGTGGCACTGACCTTGTTCTTCGGGATGTTGTCGAATTTGGTTTTGCTTCCATCATTGGTATTGACGCTGAACAAAACTTTGGCCAACCAACAGGAATTACCGGAACCAACTATTGATATCCTGGAACATACCGATGAAGAGATAGATGAGTTAGAAAAAAACAATAAATAATTTATATTTGCGTTTAGATTATATACAATCTGATATTTAATAGCTAAAATCACAGAATTTAAAATGAAACATTCAAAAGTTAAAGACTTACTAAGCAGCGAGAAAACGAACTATGAAGTAACCGTAAAAGGTTGGGTAAGAACTTTTAGAAACAATCAATTTATCGCGTTGAACGACGGTTCAACTATCAATAACTTACAGTGTGTAGTCGATTTTGAAAACACACCGGAAGACACTTTGAAAAGAATCAACACCGGAACGGCTGTGGCTTTGACAGGAAAACTTGTTGAGAGTCAGGGCGCCGGACAGAAATATGAAATTCAGGTAGCCCAATTGGAAATCCTTGGTGATTGTGATGCGGAGAAATTCCCAATGCAGCCTAAGAAACATTCCTTGGAATTCCTGAGAGAAAATGCGCATTTGAGAGTTAGAACCAATGCGTTCGGAGCGATTATGCGTGTGCGTTCAGTATTGGCGCATGCGGTGCATACTTATTTTCAGGACAGAGGTTTTGTTTATGTAAACACGCCGGTAATTACGGGTGCCGATGCCGAAGGCGCAGGTGAAATGTTCCAGGTGACTTCGTTGCCTTTGGACAGTTTGCCAATAACAGAAGACGGACAAATCGATTACAAAAAAGATTTCTTTGGCAAGCAAACCAACTTAACGGTTTCCGGACAATTGGAAGGTGAAACTTTTGCGATGGCTTTGGGTCAGATTTATACTTTCGGACCAACATTCCGTGCGGAAAACTCAAACACTTCACGTCACTTGGCTGAATTCTGGATGATTGAACCTGAAGTAGCGTTCAATGATTTGATTGACAACATGGATTTGGCTGAAGATTTCATCAAATTTGTCATCAACTATGCGGTTGAAAGATGTGGCGATGATTTGAAATTCCTAGAAGGAAGATTGATTGACGAAGAAAAACAAAAACCACAGGCCGAAAGAAGCGAAATGGCTTTGTTAGAAAAATTAAATTTCGTGTTGAACAATGATTTCAAACGTGTTTCCTATACTGAAGCGATTGATATTTTAAGGGATTCTACACCAAATAAAAAGAAGAAATTCCAATATTTAATCGAAGAATGGGGTGCTGATTTACAATCGGAGCACGAACGTTTCTTGGTGGAAAAGCACTTTAAATGTCCGGTAATCTTATTTGATTACCCAGCCAAAATCAAAGCGTTCTACATGCGTTTGAATGACAACACGGAACCTGGAAAAGAAACCGTTCGTGCGATGGACATTTTATTCCCCGGAATTGGTGAAATCGTTGGTGGTTCGCAAAGAGAAGAGCGTTATGATGTCTTGGTAGAAAAAATGAAAGCCATTGGCATTGACGAAGAAGAATTATGGTGGTACTTGGATACACGTCGATTTGGTTCGGCAGTACACTCAGGTTTCGGATTAGGATTTGAAAGACTGGTGCTTTTTGTAACCGGAATGACCAACATCAGAGACGTAATTCCTTTCCCGAGAACACCACAAAATGCAGAGTTTTAAAAAGTTAATTTGTGGATTTGGTAATTTGTCCATTCGAATAACCAAATAACCGAATAACCAAATAACCATAAAAATGTTAAAGCAGTTCCTAAATCTAAAATTATCACAAAAATTATCTCCACAGCAAATCCAGCTGATGAAGTTAATTCAATTGCCTACGCAAGCTTTTGAACAAAGGCTGAAAGAGGAATTGGTCGAAAACCCGGCTTTGGAAAGTGGTAAGGACGAAGAGGAATTGTATGAGAAAGATGAGTTTGACAACAATGATGATTATGATGAATATGAAGACAATGACAGCATTGGAGCAGACGAAATCAACATTGACGAATATTTAAGCGACGACGAAACGCCAGAATATAAATTACAATCCAACAATTACAGCGATGACGACGATGACCGCGAAATGCCGTTTGCGGCACCGGTGAGTTTTCATCAGGATTTGATCAATCAGCTGAATACTTTTATACTAACGGATGAGCAACGCGAAATTGCGGAATTCCTCGTTGGAAGTATTGATGACGATGGTTATCTGCGTAGAAGCATTCCCGATATGGTCGATGACATGGCATTTACCCAAGGGATTTATACCGATGAAAAAGTCGTTGAGAAAATACTTCATATCATACACGAATTGGAACCTTCAGGGGTTGGAGCACGCGACTTACAGGAATGTCTGTTGTTGCAGTTGAAACACAAAACACCCACGGAATATGTTGACTTGGCGATTGATATCCTCGAAAACCAATTTGATGCCTTTACCAAAAAGCACTACGAAAAGTTATTGCAGAAATATGAGATTTCGCAAGAGCGATTGAAAAAAGCGATTGAAGAAATTGAAAAACTAAATCCAAAACCGGGTGGTTCTTTCGACAGCACCAGTCGTGTGGTAGAACAAATCGTTCCCGATTTTGCCATCCGAATTGTTGATGGAGAACTGGAACTGACCTTAAACGGCAGAAATGCACCAACCTTACACGTTTCCAAAGATTATCAGGAAATGTTACAGACCTATAAAGATTCGCGTGACAAATCGCATTCACAAAAAGATGCGGTGCAGTTTATCAAGCAAAAACTGGATTCGGCGAAATGGTTTATCGATGCAATCCGCCAACGCCAGGAAACCCTTTTTGTAACGATGAATGCGATTATGCATTTCCAGCAGGAATACTTTTTGGACGGCGAAGAAACCAAGCTGAAACCGATGATTCTAAAAGACATCGCAGACATGGTTGGGTTGGATATTTCTACGGTTTCGCGTGTGGCCAACAGTAAATATGTCGATACGCCTTATGGTACCAAACTGATTAAGGAATTCTTCTCGGAAGCGATGAAAAACGATCAGGGTGAAGATGTTTCTACGCTCGAAATCAAAAAAATCCTGAAAAACGTTATCGAAGACGAAGACAAATCAAAACCACTTCCGGATGATCAATTGGCCGATATTCTCAAAGAAAAAGGCTATCCGATTGCCCGAAGAACTATTGCAAAATATAGAGAGTTATTGGATATTCCTGTGGCAAGAATGAGGAAGAAGATTTAAAACCAAATCATCTTGAAAAAATTCCTTCCCTTTTTTTCGTACGCCTTCCATCCTATTTTCATTCCGTTATTAGGAACCATGTCTTATGTGTTGCTTGAGGCACGCTATTTTACCTTAGCCCAATATTTGATCCTGTTTGTTCAAATAATCATCATCACTTTTTTGTTGCCGATTGCTTTTTTCTATCTGCTGAGAACTTTTGGAAAAATCGATACCATTATGCTTTCAGAACTTGGACATCGAAAAATCCCTTTGCTGCTGCATATTGCGTTGCTTTCCATTTTAGTCCAAAAAAGCATTACGATTGACCGTTTTCCGCCGTTATATTTTTTCTTTCTCGGCGGAATCATCAGCGCTATTCTCGCCTTTCTATTATTGTATGCCAAAACCAAAGCCAGCATTCACATGATTGGCATCAGTGCTTTGACCGTTTTTATCATTGGCTTAAGCCTGAAAAACCAAGAAAACACCATTAATTTGGTTGCCTTTCTTATTGTTTTAAATGGATTGGTTGCGTCCTCGCGATTAGAGATGAAAGCGCATAACAATAAGGAATTGCTGATTGGATTTCTTTGTGGCGTCTTACCACAAATAGGATTACTCTACGTTTGGCTATAGAATATAAAACATAATGCCAAAGTTGGCCGTATTCATCTCAATAGATTGGTTTTCGATCTTAGCCGAAGATTTAAACAAAGGATTCAAACCATAATACGCATAGATATTCCAGGTATTCCAACCGGTCGCAAGATAAACACCGTAGTGGAAATCATTTAAGTCTTCTAAATTGGTTTGACCGACATTTCCCTGAGAAGATTCTAATTTATATTGGTCATAAAAAAGATAGCTCAGCTTTAGGCCTAAATGAACGCGCCAAAACTTATGGCTGTCCGGTGTTGAATTTCTCCATCTGAATTCGATAGGCAAATCAACATAATGCAAAGACAATTTGTTTTTGGAAAAGGTAATATTATCGGGATCCAAAATGCTGTAAGTCGTCACATTATTGACATCAATAATCCCCATATTCTGATTGTAAATAGATAACGAATAACCCAAACCGGCAGCTATAGCAGTGGTTCTCTTTTTATTCAACGGCATATCACGTAAAAACCCAAAGGCAATTCCGGGAGAAAGCTTGTTCTGTTTCAAATCATCCGGGCGTTTTTGCAGTGTGTTGTAAGTGAAGTTTAAGTAAAATTGGTCTTCACGATAAAGCGAATCGAGAGCATCAAAATCTTTAGCAACATCTTGAGCAAAGCCGCTTAGCGTCATGAAAATAAAAGGAATAATGAGTTTGATTCGCATAATTGATTTGTCCTTAAGCGAAAGTACATCTTTTCGGCTGAAAAAACAAAAGGGATTGGTTGTGGTGATTTTATCTGGCACGTGGGAAAAATAAAATATTGTATTTTTTTTACTGAAAAAAAATGCTGTTCTTTGCACCACAAAATTAGAGAGGTGTCCGAGTGGTTGAAGGAGCAAGCCTGGAAAGTTTGTATATGGGTAACTGTATCGAGGGTTCGAATCCCTTCCTCTCTGCGATGAAAGCCGAAGCAAATGCTTCGGTTTTTTTATTTAAATTCGAAACGTGAATTTTGCCTAACCAGTCAATCTTATCCAATCATTTCACCACGCAGCGACGTCTCAAAAATAGTTTTGAAAACCGCTGGCGCTACATTCTGTCCAATTAGATACATTAATTTGGTAATGGCCGCTTCGGTCGTGATATCTTTTCCGGAAATCACGCCTATTTTCTTGAGTTGTGTGCTGGTTTCATATTGGCCCATATTCACACTTCCGCCGGAACATTGCGTCACATTAACCACATGCAAACCACTTTTGATGGCTTTCTTTAGGATTTGGATAAACCAATCTTCCGTTGGTGCATTTCCTGAGCCATACGTTTCCAGAACAATCCCTTTCAGATGTGGAATGGACACAATCGCCGACAAGACCGATTCACTGATTCCGGGAAACATTTTCACAATAACCACTTCGTCGTTCATTTCTTTGCGAACAGACAACTTCTTGGTGGTTTGTTTCTGCAAAACCGCATTCGGATTGATATTCAAATGCACCCCAGATTCTGCCAAAGGTGGATAATTGGGTGACGTAAAAGCATTGAAATGTTCGGCGTTGATTTTGGTCGTGCGGTTGCCTCGGTATAATTTGTATTCAAAATACAACCCGACTTCCTGAATGATAGGTTTTCCTTTGTGTTGCAACGAAGCGATTTGTATGGCGGTAATCAGGTTTTCTTTGGCATCAGTTCTCAAATCACCGATAGGCAATTGCGAACCGGTAAATACCACAGGTTTGTTCAAATTCTCCAGCATAAAACTCAAGGCCGACGCTGAATACGACATCGTATCTGAGCCATGTAACACTACAAAACCGTCAAATTTTTGGTAACCTTCCTCAATGATTGTGGCAATGGTAATCCACTTTTGCGGATTCATATTCGAAGAATCGATTGGTTTTTCAAAAGAAACCGTTTCGATATTACAATCCAGTTGTTTGAGTTCGGGGATTTTTTGCAACAGCTTTTTAAAGTTGAATGCTTTCAACGCGCCGGTTTCAAAGTCTTTCATCATTCCGATGGTTCCACCGGTATAGATCAAAAGTATATTGGGTTTAGACTGCATTCTGATATTTTGATTTATTCACTACAGGATTAGCATACATCGCCAGGAAACTTTCCACTACTTGTGAATTGTTTTCGTCAATTTTCATTTCGAGCCTTCTTTCAAAAAGAGACTTTTCATTTTCGGTGTAAAAGTCCTTGTATTTATCTGTTTTGTGGAGCAAATCATAAGCGATATAATTCGTTGGCCACAACATATAGCTTTGCAAAATAGAATCATCTATGGCTTGTGCCAAAGCCTGAATCTGTTTGTTGGTATTGTCAAATTCGGCCGCAATGGCATCCAATTCCTTGTCTAAAACATCACCGATATGAATGTGAATGCGTTTCTTTTGCCCGATGATTCCGCTTAAAAGCGTCACAAAATCTTCGTTCTTTTCCTTGATGTAGATTTCGTTTTTGGCTTCCGCAATCAACTGTGGCATTTTCAGGGCATCAGTTGGATCGTATTCATAGGAAATGGAAACCGGAACAATCTTTATTTTTTTGAAATAATCCAGCATTTTTGGCTCGTCCGAACCCATGGCCAACATTTTCAATACACCCGAATGCGTTGCATCGTTGCCATCTTTGGTTCTTCCTTCGCGTTGGGCAATCCAAACCGAACGGTTTTCGCGCAACAATAACTGACCAATATATTCCGACATCAATTTAGAACTTTCCAACAATTCCCTTGGCGGCAAACCACGTTGGACTAAAAAGTTTCGGTTGAGTTTGGAAAGCGTTTTCAGAAATGATTTTTGCACCAGATTATCACCTATTGCCGAAGCGGTCATCACCAATCCGTGGTCAAATAAAGCCACATTTAAAAGTGATGTATCCAGGATAATATCCCTGTGATTGGAAATAAAAAGATAGGACGTATTGGGTTCCAATTTTTCAAAGCCCGAGGTTGATAAACCTTCAGAACTTTTCTTCAGAACTTTTTGAACGGCCTGATAAATAAAATTACATTGAAAATCACGAATGGAATGCGTTTTTTTGAGTTGGTTTTTCCAAACCTCTTCGTCCACATCGGGAAATGTGAAACCCATTAAAGCCTTCATCATCGGATGATTGACTGCAGATTGAATGGCTTCATTCACTTCAGTATCATAAAACGGACGAATCGAATCGAATTTCTGCATTGAATCTTTCAATTTTGATGAACAAAAGAACAAAAAAAAACTCAATCTATAACGTTTTCTACGTTAAATCCCAAAAATGGCTTTTGAATTTTCTGTCGTAATTCGGGCAACTTCTTCTACCGGAAGTTGGTAAATCTGGGCTAATTTTTCGGCAACCAATTTGGTATAACTGCTTTCATTTCGCTTACCGCGGAAAGGCACCGGTGCCAAATAGGGAGAATCGGTTTCAAGGACAATGTGTTGCAAATCGATTTCGTTCAGAAACTGGTCAATCTTTCCGTTTTTGAAAGTTACCACGCCGCCGATTCCGAGTTTCATGTTCAATCCGATGGCTCTTTGGGCCTGATTGAAATCACCGGTAAAGCAATGGAAAATACCAAATAAATCATCGGAACGTTCGCTTTCCAATACTTCAAAAACTTCGTCAAAGGCATCACGACAATGGATGTTGATGGCTAAGTTGTATTTTTTGGCCAATTGGATTTGGCGACGAAAAGCTTCCTGTTGGATGGCCAAAGTGGTTTTGTCCCAATACAAATCGATTCCGATTTCGCCGACAGTGTAGAATCTTCTTTTGGCCAATTCGGTTTCTACGTGTGCCAATTCTTCCAGATACGTTTCCGGTTTTACATAACACGGATGCAAACCCATCATCAGAAAAATATTTTCGGGAAATTGGGTTTCCAAATCATACATTTTTTGAGTGTAAGACGAATCAATTGACGGCACAAAAAAGCGGGAAACACCGGCATCAATGGCGCGCTGAATCATTTCGGTTCGGTCGTTTTGGAATTCCTCGGAATACAAATGGGTATGCGTATCGGTTAAAATCATTGGGTTTTAAGGCACTAAGGTTCTGAGGTGCTAAGGTACTAAGTTTCTTTAGAATTTTTTGGGCTAATGGATTTTAGATTACATTTGGGTATCAATACAACGTTATGAAAAACCTGCACGAAGTACTAAAAAAAGAAAAGTACAAAAAGATAAACTTCAAAGTTTCCAAAACCCAGCATTTGCTGATCAAAGCTACTATTAATGGTGTTTCCGGAAATTTTATTTTGGATACCGGTGCGTCCAACAGTTGTGTAGGTTTTGACAGTATTGAAAAATTTAACCTAAAAGCCGGAAGATCAAAAACCAAAGCCGCCGGAGCCGGAGCTACGGGAATGATGACTCAGATTGCTAAGAATAATATTTTAAAAATAGGCCGTTGGAAAACCGAAGCGCTACATTTGGTCATTTTTGACATGACGCATGTCAATGATGCTTTGAAGCAATACAAAGCCAAACGCGTTGACGGTATTATCGGTGCTGATATTTTATTGGAAGGCAAAGGGATTATTGATTATTACAATCACTGTTTGTATCTGCAATAGGCCAAATTCTCGATGAGAGTTATCGAATGCTCATTTGAAGTGGTTTTATATAGAATTTTCTGCCTTTTGAAAGCAACCTTTTTCTAGTTTTATTCTCTATTCTTTAAAAAGTAAATTAATTTGATAATCCACATTTAACATTTCCTACAAAAAAAATTCATATATTTGATACTTAAACTTTTATAGTATGAAAAAAAAATACATTAATTCACTTCTGCTTTTTATTTTTGGATTGTTTTTTAGCCAAACGTCTCAAGGTCAGATTATCGCTAACTACGATCAGGGCGGTGTTTTTCATTCGAACACTGTTCAGATTGCCATTCAAAATGTATTAGGCAATGATACTTTAAACGGTATTCCTGTTACCCTATCTGATGTTACAATTACTCAGATTTCAGCTACCAGTGCCAACGTTTTTGTTCAGCCTAACGGGACAGTAGTCGTTAATCCTAATACACCCAATGGCAGCCATGAAGTTGTTTATCAAATTTGTGAAAATGCCAATTTGAGCAATTGCGATATTACTTCTGCTTTTGTCAACATAACTCCGGCACCGCCAACGATGAATGCGGTCAATGATGCAGTAACCATTTCGACCGGTTTAATAGCGCCTCAGATTGTTTTAGAAAATGTGCTGTCAAATGACTTACTGAACGGAATTCCGGTGTCAATAAGCCAAGTGAATATAACACAAGTTACGCCAACCACTTTTATGGTCGACCCGGATGGAAATCTGGTCTTGGTCAGCAGTGGTTATCAAACCGGTACTTATACGATTCCGTACTATGTATGCGAACAAGGAAGCCCAAATAATTGTGATCAGGCCTTTGTAACTGTTACCGTAATCAACTCGCTTTTAACCACGACCAATGCTTCTTATCAAGACCTAAACGGAGATGGTGTTACAAATGTGGGTGATGTTATTAATTATACTTATTCGATAGCCAATATTGGCACTACTCCTGTGTCAAACGTATCCATTACGGCTACAGACGTTAATATCAATGGTGGACCACCTATTGCGCTACTGAATAATGGCGCTTCGGATTCAACAACCTATACCGGCGTTCATGTCATAACACAAGAAGAGATCAACAATGGTGAGGTGATTGTATCAATACAGACCAATGGAACTTTATCCGGGAATCCAATTAGTGTATCTTCAACGAATTCGGTTAACTTAAATATTCCGAATGGAATCCATATGAGTGCGTTTTTGGATTATAACGGCAATGGTACCCGAGATAACGGAGAGCCTAATTTCACGAATGGATCATTCCAATATGAATTGAACAATAACGGTACGGTACACAATATTACGTCTACTTCGGGAACTCATTATTTATATGAAACAAATCCTTCGAACAGTTATGATTTTGGCTATACCATCGATCCGCAGCTTGCCTTACAATATGCAGTATCGCCATCATCATACAGCAACATAACCGTTGCGAATGGTTCAGGTATTGTAACCTATAATTTTGCGGTTACCCAAATTCCTTATAATGATTTAGCGATTTTTATTTATAACTCAGCACCTCCAAGACCTGGGTTTAATTATTATAGCGATATTGGATATAGAAACTATGGAAATCAAACTATTGCCTCCGGAACTATAACTTATACTACTGCCAGTAATGTAAGTATAACTACTTACCCTGCAGGCGCAGTCCCTACAGCGACCGGATTTACACTTAATTTCACTAATTTATTGGCGGGAGAAATGCGATTCATTTTTGTTGGGCTACAGGTTCCAACCATCCCAACGGTTAATTTAGGAGATTTGGTTACTACTACAGTTTCTATTAGTGTGCCACCAAACGATATCAATATCAACAATAACACTAGTACTTTGACCCAGGCTATTGTAGGCTCATGGGATCCAAACGATAAAGCCGAAAGTCACGGACCACAAATCCAGCATTCGACTTTCAGTGCCAATGATTATCTGACGTATACCATTCGATTTGAGAATACCGGAACCGCTGAAGCTATCAATATCAGAGTGACTGATGTATTGGATGCCGACCTTGATGAAACTACCGTTAGAATGGTTGCAGCGAGTCATCCTTATGTATTAGACAGAGTGGGAAGCAATCTAACCTGGCGTTTTGATGGTGTCAATTTAGAGCCTTCGATTCCAAATAACCAATTTATTGGTCATGGCTATATCGTGTTCCAAGTGAAGCCAAAAGCAGGATATGTGATTGGAGACATTATACCGAACACAGCCAATATCTATTTTGACTTTAATCCGGCGATTGTAACCAATACCTGGACCACTGAGTTTGTGTTGGCATTAGGCACATCTGATTTTGCCTTCGACAATTTTGTTTACCATCCAAACCCGGTGAAAAACAGTTTGACAATCTCTAATAATGAGATTATTGATACCATTGAAATCACTTCTGTCCTTGGACAAAAAGTAAAATCCATCAAGGTTAACAATCTGCAAACCGAAATAGATTTCTCTGAATTGACAAGCGGAATGTACTTTGTAAAAGTATCGAGCCTTGGTCAGGAAAAAACAGTAAAAATTATCAAGGAGTAAGCGCTCCAACTTAAAAATAAACCCCAAATGTCTTACGATATTTGGGGTTTTTTATTGGATAAAAAACACATTTAAATCACTGTTTTTTAATATGTTAACTAAAACACAAAACAATGTTAAAAATCATTTATTTGATATATCAAATAAATAAAATTAGCTAACTTTGTTAGACAATTTAATACAATGTACAATGAAAGCAAAAACTACTTTTTTCAGTATGGCATTGTTAATAGCATTTTTACTATTAGGATGCAGTAGTGATGATGAGAACACCAATTTTAGTTCGTCATCGTCAGTTCCTCAAGCTCCTTCCGGAGCTAAAACTCAATACTTCTCTATGGGTTCGACAGTTTCAGATATAAGGGTTGAAGGTCTTAACATCAAGTGGTATTTAAAACGCGATGAAGTTACTACTGATACCGATGAAGCTAATGATTCAGATGAGTTGAATACTTTTGTTACTATGGTTCAGGTTCCTTTAGACTCAGAAATAAAAACCGGTACTACTTATTATGCAACTCAAACCATAAACAACGTTGAAAGTCGAAATTTTTTAGGCGTAACGGTTTATGTTTTTGAACGATAACTCTAATCGGCTTTTTTTACTAAATGCTTTTTTAGCGAATAATAAGCCAAAACTGTACTCATCAACATCAAAAAACTACCTAGAATAAACGGAGCGCCGGGCAATTGAAACGGCGCTTCTTTATGGGTAAAAAAGTAGAAAGTATTAGTCATCATTGGCGGACCAAGAATAGCCGAAGCGCTCATTAAGCTTGCCAATGTTCCTTGAATTTCACCTTGCTCATTGGGCGGCACCTGACCCGATACTTGTGATTGTAATGCCGGTCCTGCGATTCCTCCAAGACAATATGGAACCAAGAAGGCAAACATCATCCAGCTTTCAGTAGCGAATGCAAAAAGCAACATTCCTATCGTATATAAAGCTAAACCCAAATAAATGCTTTTCTCATTCCCTAACCGAGGACTCGTCCAACGGATTAATCCTCCCTGAACGATTCCCACCAACAATCCTACGGTACCTAATGAAAGGCCGACCATTTTTTCATCCCAATTGAAACGATACATGGTAAAGAAACTCCAGTTGCTGTGAACGGCATGTGAACCAACATACAACAGAAAAATGGCAATGATTAGTCCAATCAGGGAAGGATACTTTTTAAGATTGATAAATGCTCCAATTGGATTGGCGCGTTTCCATTCAAATGCCCTGCGGTGCTTTTTAGACAATGATTCAGGCAAAATAAAGTAGCCATATAAAAAGTTCAGCATACACAATACTGCGGCGGCATAAAAAGGAACCCTTGAGCCAAATTGACCCAACAATCCTCCAATTACCGGCCCGATGATAAAGCCCAAACCAAATGCGGCACCAATCATTCCGAAATTCTTAGCCCGGTTTTCGGGCGTACTCACATCGGCGATATAAGCTGAAGCTGTAGTGATGCTCGCACCGGTTACTCCGGCAATAATCCTTCCTATAAAAAGCCAGACAATAGTGGGCGAAAAAGCAAGCAGTAAATAATCCAAGGTAAAAGCAAAAAGCGATATCAGGATAATAGGTCTTCGTCCGTATTTATCACTCAGGTTTCCAATCAGAGGCGCACAAAGAAATTGTGTAATGGCATAAGCAAAAGTCAGCCAGCCACCATATTTCGCCGCTTCACTGATATCGCCATGAATCAATTCCTTAATCAATTTTGGAATAACCGGTATGATAATTCCCCAACCGGTGATATCGATAAGCATCGTGATAAAAATAAATCCTATCGCTGCTTGTTTTTGATTTTTCTTCATAGCCTAAAAAGTGTGACACAAATAAACGAAAAACATATTAAAGCAAAGAGAATTTCACAATTAAGAAATTTTGTTACTGATAAAACAATTAATAATTTTACTACATTTGAAAAATGCCCGCAACCTTTTTAAGGTTATCGTATCCTAAAAAAAAATTATAGCTATGAAAAACAAAAAAATGCATTTAGTAAAGTCATTCCGTTCTATTTTAGCCGGTTTACTATTAACCCTGTTTGCTACGGGCTGTGGTGACAGTGACTCCGCAAGCAACTATCCTTCTGCAGGAGAATTCAATAACTTGAAAGACATTGCGCTTAACTCGATAACACAAACTTTCGATTTAAATGTTGCATCCGGACTGACGAATTTTACTACTGCCAATGGCGTTACCATTAGTATAGACGGAAGTGATTTAACCCTAAACGGCAATCCGGTTACGGGACAAGTCGATATCGAATATGTCGAAATTTTCAAAGGAGGAGATATGCTAACCACCGGAATGCACACCATGGGCAAGTTACCCGGAGGAGACAGAGCCATGCTGGTTTCCGGAGGGGAATTTTATATCAATGCCACTAAAAATGGGCAGCAATTGGAGTTAAACGGACACATAACATTACAAATTCCAACACAATTAACAGATGATAATGGCGGCAATAACGAGATGACTCTATGGGAATTTGTAGATGGTAATTTTTGGTTGGAACAACAGGTCGGTCCAAATGGCGTACCTGGTGCGTTTTTAGAAGGGCAAGGCGGTGTCGGCATAAATAGTATCTACTACGCTTTTGTTGATGATTTTGGATGGTGCAATGTCGACGTATTTTATAGTGACCCGAGACCTAAAACCACCATTTTAGCTTCTGTTCCTGATGGATATGACAATCAGAACTGCGCCATCTACTTACATTATGATGGTGAAGGAAATGGCTTAGCTAACTTAGATACGTATGATACTGCTACAGGATTATTCAGTGAACATTACGGGCAAATTCCAATCGGATTAGAATGTCATATCATTTTTGTTACCGAAGACAACGGACAATGGCGATATGCTATAAAACCGGCAACCATTTCAGCGAATGCTGTCTATGATTTCACTTTGGCAGAAACAAGCGTCGGGACGCAGGCACAATTAACTGCAGCCATAAACGCTCTCCCATAAAAACATAAATCCCGCTTGGAAAACCAAGCGGGATTTATCTATATAGACACTTCATCCGAAGCGGAAAAACTTTCCAGTTCTAAAACTTTCCGATCAAGCTTTGTGTGATTATTTCTCCAGTTTCAGCCAAAAGAAGTCATTCCACCCTTCAATTAATCGCGTTGGATCGGTGTTTTTGGTTCGGTCTTGTTCCGGAATTTGAACAATTCTTTTATCCTTTACATCAAACTTGTAGGTTCTAGGTTTGGCTTCACCTTCAATAGTAAGTTCAACTTTGTAAGCGCCATCGGCAAGGTCAGCAAATTTAATTTCTCCAGGTTTGTCCACTCTTTTAAATGCACACGAAACTTCATTCCATTTGGCTTGTTCTACCTGAGCAGTACTAGGACCGTTTCCATAATTCTGTGCAAATAATTTGTTGTCTTTGAACATCTTCACACTCCATTTTACACTCTTGTTGGTTTTTGCGCTGTTAGCCGGATTTGGCTTAAACTCTTCGTGAGTGATGTAATATCCAAACACCAAATTGCCGGTATCAGCATATTGCATATAAGCAAAATTATTCCATGGACCACGAACAACGTACATTTCGTTTTTGGTGGCGTAAGGATCGGAATTGGTTAGTTTTACCAATTCAAAATCGAATGAATAAAACATCTTATCACCGGCATAGAAATCTAATCTATAATTGCCCGGACCCCAATCTGTAATGAATGATTCCGAATGTCCTACCCATTCACCATCACGTTGGTAACGGCTGCTTGGCTCATTGAACTTGGTCTTTTTACCATCGTCAAAAACTTGGTCTCCGGCATATTCAAAATAGTTCATGTATTGGTTGTCTTTGAACACCTTGATTCTTAAATACTCCGACTGATCCGAAAAGGGATGAACTGTTCTTCCGTCAACCGTTTTATTAGGAATAAAAGTTGCTGTATAACTATTTATTAATCCCGGACTAGAACCCGTTCCATAAAGAAGAGAATTGAATGTTACAGCCGGCGTTTGTTTGAACATAGTCCAGTCCAGCTTTAAACCGCCAAATCCACCGCCTCCTTTTTTCTTTTTATCGCCTTTTTTGATAGCTTCTTTACCTTTCTCTGCGGTCTCCACCACTTCCGATGCTTGATTGGCTGTGTTTTTTGCTTTGGTGATTTTGTTCAATAATTGAGCATTAGTATTAGCAAAAGAGAATAATACTAATCCCAGAAGGATAACTTTTTTTTTCATTTTATTTGGTTTGATTTTAAACCAAAACTATAAGGAATGAACCACAGGTACAATTTATTGATTGGACTATTTATAAATAATCAACAGATTAAATGTGGTGTATTTTATTGATTTTAAAATACTTAAGCTGTATTTTTTAACTTTTCAATATAATAATTAGGAGAAAGGCCGGTTTGCTTTTTAAAAACACGAACCAGCGTATTGGCATCTTTATAACCAACTTCTTCAGCAATAGCCTGCAAGGTATATTTACGAAAATAAGGCACATCAATAAGCTTTTGGAGTACATAATGTATTCGCAATTCCTGTGTATATTCTGAAAAGGTCTTTTCCATAACCTGATTGAAGTATTGTGATAAATAAGCCGTATTGGTATTTAACTTTTTAGCCACAAAAGCCAACTTGAAATTCGGATCTAAAAAAGCTTCTTTCTGCTCTAATTTTTTTAACCCTAAAGCCAATTTCTCAATAAGCTCATCGTCTATAATCTGCTTAGGTTGTGCTTCAGTGGTAATGATTTGTGTTTTATGAATCCCCGAGGCTTTAGATTCTTTCAGGTCTTGAATAATTTTTAAAAATCGATAATGCTTTTCTTTCTGATACCTGTAATAATAATAAAAACTGAAAACAACTATCGCTAAAACGATCAAAATACTAAAAAGAGAAATTTTAAAATAATTCTTAGAAGCTATAATTTTATTGGATTCTTCTTTTATAATATTCAAGTCATAGTTGTGTAGAAAATTTAAAGATTTATTTTTTATCCCCTCTATGGATTGAATTAATACTAAACTTTTTTGGGCATAACGATAGGCGTTCTTATTGTCATTTTTTGCACCATAGCATTGTGCCATGATGTTATAGGCCATTAATAGATTTTCTTTGGAAACTTTAGTTATTTGATAACTTTTTATATATTTTTTACAATAGAAAAATGCTGAATCAACTTGCTTTAAATGATGGAAACAATCGGCCATCCCTAAATCAAACAACTGTACTGTTCTTATATTATCCTGAATAACGGTATACTTTTTCCCCTTTCTGTATAAAGACAATGATTTGGAGTAATCCCCTGCCAAAGCCGCACTTTTTGCTTCTCGCATGTACAACAATGCTTTGGTGTACTCAGGATAAAAATTGTCTTGTATCAACATAGTTGCTGCTGCATTAAAGTAATAATTTGCAGAATCCAAAAACACCGCTTTTTTTGACTTGATGTAATACGTTTGATAAGCTTCACCTATGATATTGTATTTATCTGCAAATAATTTTTTATTCATTACTTTTTTTTCACCTACTCCTAATTTCAGATGAGGTGTAGTCTTTAATTCTCTCTTTAACAAAGCTATTCCATTAACATAATCTCCCATAGCGACTTTTATTGAGCCATACTGTTCGTTAAAATGATTATTAGGAACACTATTCTTATATTTATCAAGATAAAATAATGCTAAGTCATACTCTCCCAAATTCTTATGGATATAGAAAAGTTTGTTGACACACATTCCCATCAAATCCTGGTATACTTTGTTTGATTTAGCCTTATCACTTTTCTCAATATTTTCTATAAGCGCTATAAGAAGTTGCTTGGAATGAGTAAACTCTGATTTATTGTAAAAATAATTGGCCACATAATATTTGCCAAAAAAGCTAAACAGCTCGTTTTTAGAATTGCTAATTTTCAAAGCTTCAGTGTAAGCTTTATCAGGATTAGAAATAAGTTGCTCTTGTATACTTCGGGTGCTTTTGATCTCAAACTCATTTAAATCCTGAGAAAATGCTGAAGAGAATGACAATAGTATTATAAAATAATAGATGATTTTATACATGTTGAAAAAACTGAAAAACGCTGCTAAAAAAAAATTTAAGGCGCTAAAATAGATAATAACCTATAGTTTTTTTAAAAAATTAAACTAAACCTTTGTGTTTTATAAAAAAATCCCGCTTGGTTTTCCAAGCGGGATTTTAAATATATAGGCGCTTCATCCGAAGCGGAAAAAACTTTACAGTTCCAATGCTTTCTTAGCATTTCCACCCATTAAGATTTCTACAGGGTTTTCCAACGCTTCTTTTACCGCTACAAGGAATCCAACCGACTCACGACCGTCTATGATTCTGTGGTCATAAGATAAAGCCACAAACATTACCGGAGCGATAACGATTTGACCGTTTCTTACGATTGGTCTTTCCACGACATTGTGCATCCCTAAGATTCCCGATTGTGGTGGATTGATAATTGGCGTGCTCAACATACTACCGAAAACACCGCCATTGGAAATAGTGAAAGTTCCGCCGGTCATTTCGTCAACAGTGATTTGTCCGTCACGGGCACGAATTGCCAATCTTTTGATTTCAGCTTCCACACCTCTGAAAGACAAGGTTTCTGCGTTTCTCATTACCGGTACCATCAAACCCTTTGGTCCTGAAACCGCTACCGAAATATCACAGAAGTCATAAGAAATTTTCTCCTGACCGTCGATCATGGAATTTACATCCGGGTATAATTGTAACGCACGGGTTACCGCTTTGGTAAAGAAAGACATAAAGCCCAATCCCAAACCGTGTTTTGCTTTGAATTCTTCTTTGTATTGGTCACGCAACGCATAGATATTGGTCATGTCTACTTCGTTGAAGGTAGTCAACATCGCGGTTTCGTTTTTAGCTGAAACCAAACGCTCTGCTACTTTACGACGCAACATCGATAATTTTGTTCTTTCTGAACCACGGGTTCCGCCGGTTGGCGTTCCCATAGAAGGTACCGCATTTACAGCATCTTCTTTGGTGATTCTTCCGTCTCTGCCTGTCCCAACAATGTCAGAAGGTTGGATGTTTTTTTCGTCCAATATTTTTTTGGCTGCCGGAGATGGTGCCTGCGCGGCATAAGTTGCTGCTGCAACCGGAGCGGCTTTAGGCGCTTCTACTTTTTTCTCTTCAGCTTTTGGAGCCTCAACTGTTGCAGGTTTTGCTTCCGCTGCCGGAGCACTTCCGCTTGGTTTTGCCGCATCAGTATCAATCAAACAAACTACAGCGCCAACGGCTACTGCGTCGCCTTCTTCCGCTTTTAGCGTGATGATTCCGCTGGCTTCTGCCGGTAACTCTAAGGTTGCTTTGTCAGAATCTACCTCAGCAATGGCTTGGTCTTTTTCTACATAATCGCCGTCTTTTACTAACCAAGTTGCAATTTCTACTTCTTTAATCGATTCTCCCGGTGATGGGACTTTCATCTCTAAAATCATCGTTGTAATATTTTAAATTATGAATTTTAAATTTTAAATGTGTTGTTTATCTTTTTTCTAGCCCCGATTGCAATGAAAATCCTCGAAGAGATTGTAATGGAAAGCGGGATTAAGCTCCTAATTATTATCTAAATAAATTCTTGTCAAATACCATTCTGATAGCATCGGCGTGACGTCTTCTGTCACGTGTATGACTTCCAGCGGCTGGTGCAGCGTAAGCTTTTAACGAAGCCAATCTCCACTGAACCAAGTCGAAATTCATTAGCATATAACTGTAAGCACCCATATTTTTTGGTTCTTCCTGTGCCCAAACAAAATCGTCGGCATTCGGATAACTTTTAATCACGGCTTTCAATTGATCCACCGGTAACGGGAACAATTGCTCGATGCGTACCAAAGCTACATCATTTCTGCCTAAATTTTCTCTTTCGGCCAAGATATCGTAATAGAATTTTCCGGTACAGAAAACTACGGTTTTTACTTTTTTCTTGTCGATTGATTTGTCATCAATTACTTCCTGGAAACTGCCTTTTGCCAATTCCTCACGAGTGGAAACGCACAATGGGTGACGCAACAAACTTTTTGGCGAGAATACCACCAACGGTTTGCGGAATTTGGTTTTCATCTGGCGACGCAACAAGTGGAAGAAATTCGCCGGTGTCGTACAATCGGCTACGAACATATTGTGTTTGGCACACAACTGTAAGTAACGCTCCATACGTGCCGAAGAGTGCTCTGCTCCTTGCCCTTCGTAACCGTGAGGCAACAATAATACGATTCCGTTTTGGTTGTTCCATTTGTCTTCCCCACACGAAATGTATTGGTCAATCATGATTTGGGCACCATTAGAGAAATCCCCGAACTGTGCTTCCCAAATCGTCAACGCGTTTGGATTGGCTAAGGCATAGCCATAATCAAATCCTAAAACGCCATATTCTGAAAGGAAGGAATTGAATACATTGAACTTCCCTTTTTTGTCTTTTAAAGTATTCAGCAATACTACTTCTTCTTCGCTGTCTTCCACTTTTACTACGGCATGACGGTGGGAAAAAGTTCCTCTTTCCACGTCCTGTCCCGAGATACGAACATCATATCCTTCGGTCAATAATGAACCGTAAGCCAGTGTTTCTGCCGTTCCCCAATCGATAGTATCGTTGTCATACATCGTTTTGCGGTCAGTTACAATTTTGGAAATCTTGCTGATGAATTTTTTGTCTGATGGTAAAGTTGAAATGGTTTCTAAGATGCCATCTAATTTCTTTTGGTCGAATTTGGTGTCTACTTTTTTCAACATTTCGTCATCCGAAACCTGAACAAAACCTTTCCATTCGTCCTGCATAAAAGGCTTGATGATAGTCAAATCTTTTTTACGCGAAGCTTGTAGGTTTTCATCCAGCTTGGCTTTGTAATCGTTTTCTATTTTGGTCACATAGGCCGCATCCACGATACCGGCTGTGATTAATTTTTCAGAATAAATGTCTCTCGGGTTTTTGTGACGCGCAATCAATTTGTATAACAATGGTTGCGTGAAACGAGGTTCGTCACCTTCGTTGTGCCCATATTTTCTATAGCCCAACAAATCGATGAAAACATCTCTTCCGAATGCCATTCTGAAATCCAACGCGAACAACATCGCATGAACCACAGCTTCCGCATCATCCGAATTCACGTGTAATATCGGTGACAAAGTAACTTTAGCCACATCAGTACAATACGTTGACGAGCGTGCATCCAAATAGTTAGTTGTAAATCCAACCTGGTTGTTGATGACAATATGGATTGTTCCACCGGTTTTGTAACCGTCCAACAACGCCATTTGTACAATTTCGTATACGATTCCCTGTCCGGCCACTGCGGCATCACCGTGAACGGCAATTGGCAATACCTTGGAAAAATCTTCCGGGAAATATTTGTCTTGTTTGGCTCTGGTAATTCCTTCAATCACGGCACCAACGGTTTCCAGGTGAGATGGATTGGGAGCCAAATTGATATTGATTTTTTTACCCGATTTGGTTTTTCTTTCCGAGGTTAACCCTAAATGGTACTTCACGTCACCATCGAAATATTCTTTATCGTAATCTTTTCCGTCAAATTCAGAGAAGATGTCTTGTGTTGCTTTTCCAAAAATATTGGCCAGCGTATTCAATCTTCCTCTGTGTGCCATTCCCATTACGAAATGCTCGACACCTCTTTCAGCAGCTGTTTCAATCAACGCATCTAAAGCCGGAATGATGCTTTCACCACCTTCGAGCGAGAAACGTTTTTGCCCAACGTACTTGGTATGCAAAAAGTTCTCGAAAGAAACGGCTTCGTTTAGTTTGCCTAAAATGTGTTTCTTTTGCTCTGCGTTGAAATCAGGTTGGTTGTCATTTTTATTCAATCTTTCCTGCACCCAATTCACAAAAATCGGATTTTCCATGTGCATGTACTCGATACCAATGTGCTGGCAATACATGCGATTCAAAACCTCAAGGATTTGCTTTAAGGTTAACGGTTGTTTTCCTAAAATTTTAGCGGCATCAAAAACGGTATCCAAATCGGCGTCAGACAAACCGAAGTTCACCAAATCAAGATTTGGCTCATAAACCCTTCTGTCACGAACCGGATTGGTTTGGGTAAACAAATGTCCACGGGTTCTGTAACCGTCAATTAATCTTAATACATCAAACTCTTTTTGTAATTTATTCGAAACCTGTCCGTTTTGTGGAACACTAGCGGCATACTGCGCTAATTCTTGTACGGCATTTTCCTCGTTATAGGTCGTCATTCCAAAGTCGAAACCTTGTAAAAAGGCTCTCCAGCTTGGCTCTACGCTATCGGGATTTTGAAGGTATTGTTCGTATAAATCGGCAAAAAATTCTGTGTGTGCTGCGTTTAAAAAGGAAAACCTATCCATGATTTTTTCAGTAAATAATCTTAGTATTAGAAAATCAGTTGCAAAAGTATGACATTTGTAATAATCTTTCAATGTTTTTGCTACATTTATAACGCGATTTTAACGTGCTGGTTGAGATGAAAAAGAATACGATTCAAATTTCAAAGCCTTTTTTGCTATTGCTGTTCTTTTTGGGCATTTCCCAGACTGTTTTCTCGCAGGAAAAACCGTTGCCGAAAGCCAAAACAGGAGATTTTTGGGAACATGTACAATTTGGCGGCGGACTAGGTGTATCGGTTGGGAATGGTTACACCGATATTACCGTGGCACCGAGTGCCATTTACAACTTCAACGAAGTCTTCGCGTTGGGCGCAGGATTGCAATACAGTCATTTGAAAAGAAAGAATTATTATTCCTCTGATTTGGTTGGCGGAAGTTTGATTGGTTTGGTCAATCCGATTGAGGTCGTTCAGCTTTCTTTAGAGCTTGAACAAGTTCATGTGAATACCGCTTATGAAGATTTGGGCGGTAATGTCAAAAGAAGTTTTTGGAATACCGGTTTGTATATTGGTGCCGGTTATCGGGCAGAAAATGTTACCTTTGGTGTTCGATGCAATTTGCTTTTTGACAAAGACAAGGATGTATACGGTGATGCTTTTATGCCATTTATCAGAGCTTATTTTTAAATTTGAACTTATGAAAAATATTTTTTGTTTATCGTTTTTGCTTTTGAGTTGTATCGGGTTTTCCCAAAATCCCACTTCATTCGTATTAGGCAAAGCTAACCGACCATTTTCTTCCAATGTTTCCGTTCTTAGCCTTAAGGACTTTTCTTTTGTAGTGAATCTTTCCGATAAAAGAAGTTATGCAGACAAGTATTTTCTGTCTGTTTACAACCCGATGACGCAAATGAATGACAATTATGTGAAGGTCAACAACCAATATTACCAAACCAACAACAAGTCGTTTCCGATTTATAATTTCAACGGAATGAAAACAGATTCTCTCAATCCAAATGGTGTAAGTGATTTTGGAAGTGCGATTGCGTCCGGTATTTTGAACTTGTTTTTCGAGAAATTTTAGTACTTATTCCGGAACCAAACCTTCATCCATTCCCTTTTCAAAACCAAAAAGGCAATTTGTTCGGCCAGTTCGACGGTATCACTTCCGTCCAATTGCTTGACATTTTCCTCGGGAACATCGACGATGTAAAGCAAGTTGAGTAATTCTGCATATCTGTGTTGGATTAAGCGGTAAATTTTTTCGTGGAGTTGGACTTTCAACTCATAGGGCGAAGTGCTTTGCGGAAAGTCAATCGGTTCGTTGGCAAAGTTGAAATCCTTGTTGATCTGTTCCAATAATTTAGCATAGAGGTTTTCCTTTTCGGCTTCCGAAAGTAAATTATCTGTAGTGGTTGGTGGTTGGTACATCTTAGAATGCAGAATTGAGAACGCAGAACGCAGAAAGTTTTAATGCTTTCTGAAATCTGCCTTCTGATTACTTTTTTACACGTTTCTACTCATTAAATTGTCACCGAAAGTTCTCAATAACTCTTTTTTATCTGCACTGATATTCATTTTTTCCAAGGTTTCAAAAGCCTTAAAAGTATACTCCTGAATGGCACTTTGCGTTGCATCGCTTGCTCCGGTTTGGTTGAAAAGCAGTTTTACCGAGTTAATCTTATCCGTATTATCGCTCGGTTGTATCGAGAACAAATGCAACAACTGTTCCTTTTCTTCTGCTTTGGCATATTCCATTGCTTTAAGATACAAATAGGTTTTTTTGTTTTCTATGATATCGCCTCCAACCTGTTTTCCGAAAGTTTCCGGATTGCCAAACGCATCTAAATAATCATCCTGCAATTGAAAGGCAATACCAAGATTCAAGCCGAAATCATAAATGGAATTGGCATTTTCCGTTGACGTTTCGGCGACGATAGCACCCATTTTCATGGCAGCACCAACCAAAACTGCGGTTTTGAATTCGATCATTTTCAGGTATTCCGGAATGCTAACATCGTCACGCGTTTCAAAATCGACATCATATTGTTGCCCTTCGCAAACTTCCAACGCCGTTTTGCTGAACAATTTGGCCAAATCCCTAAAAACATCAGCCTCATAGGTTTCAAAAAACTGATACGCTAAAATCAGCATCGCATCACCCGAAAGGATTCCTGTATTCAGATTCCATTTTTCATGCACGGTTTCGTTGCCTCTTCTGAGCGGCGCATCATCCATGATATCATCGTGAATCAATGAAAAGTTGTGAAAAACCTCTACCGCAGTCGCTGCTGCAATCGCTTTTTTTGCATCAGCATCAAAAACTTCGGCTGCCATCAATGTCAGCACCGGACGCAATCTTTTTCCTCCAAGCGAAAGGATATAGCGAATCGGCTCATATAGATTGTTGGGCTCTTTTTGAAAAGTCAAAGACTCAAAATGGGATATAATCAAGTCCTGGTAATAAGAGATAGCGCGCATGAAAAATATTTTCGGCTAATTTAGACTATTCTTCCCGCATTACAAAAGCGTCTTTTTCCAATGTTAAATTTTCGTTAATACTTTGGAAACTATTTTAGTGTTTAAAGTTTCCATCTTACTTTTGCACCATAATTTTTACATATCATGAAAGATAAAATCATCAAAAAAGCCACCGACATGTTCCTGAAACTGGGGTTCAAGAGTGTTACTATGGATGATATTGCCGGGGAAATGTGTATTTCAAAAAAAACGATTTATAAATATTTCAGCAATAAAGAGAAACTAATTGAAGAAGGAACCGAAGTAGTGCATCAAAACATTCATCGCCTAATGGAAAGTGTCATCGCTGAAAACCACAATGCAATCAAGGAAAATTTCCAAATGCGTGAGATGTTCAAGCAGATGTTCCAGTCCTTTGACCAATCGCCGGCCTATCAGCTTAAAAAACATTATCCTGAGATCTATGAAAAAATGATGGCTAACGAAATTGAAGACTGTAGCCAGTTCTTCCGCAGCAATATTGAAAAAGGAATTGCAGAAGGTTTATACCGCAAGGAAACCGACATTGAAGCAGCTGTAAAGTTTTATTACACGCTGATTTTTTCAATCAATGAGAATACACCTTTAGAAAAAGAAGCCTATGAACTGGAAGCCAAAGCCCTCGAATACCACACCCGGGCCATTGCCACAGCCGAAGGTATTTTGGAACTTCAAAAAAACTTAAATAATCTAAATACTTAACATCAATCTATGAAAAACAAACTAATAATAACCTTACTCTTGATTGTAAGCAGCTTACAGGCCCAAGACCAAAAGCAGAGCTATTCGTTCAGTCTGCAGCAGGCAATTGACCATGCGTTGCAAAACAATTATTCGGTCATCAATGCCGGCAGGGACATTGACGCTGCTAAGAAGAAAAAATGGGAAACCACCGCAGCAGGTTTGCCTCAAATCAACGCCGGTGTGGATTATCAAAACAATTTTGAATTGCAAAAATCACTGATTCCTGCTGAGTTCTTTGGCGGAAATCCCGGTGAATTTGCCGAAGTAGCTTTTGGAACCAAACACAATATGACGGCGCGTGCCAACTTAAGCCAATTGATTTTTGACGGTTCTTATATCGTAGCGCTACAGGCTTCTAAAACCTATTTGAAATACTATGAAAATGCCAAGCAAAAAACCAATTCTGAAATCAGGGAAATGGTCATCAATGCTTATGGCAATGTATTATTAGCAGAGGAAAGCGTTGTGATTCTGGAAAAGAACAAAGCCACTTTATCAAAGACCTTAACCGATACCGAGGAAACTTATAAAAACGGTTTGATTGAGGAAGAAAATGTGGAGCAACTGCAAATCACTTTGGCTTCAATCAACAGCAATCTGAACAACACCAGACGTTTATTGGATGTGGCTTATAAAATGTTGAAATACACTTTGGGTATCGATATCAGTTCAGAACTGAAACTAACCGATAAACTGGACAACCTGACTATTTCAAATTTGGATTTGGCTTTTGGTCAAGGCGAATTTTCGGTAACCAATAATATTGATTACCAAATGGCGTCCAACTTCCAGGAGCAAAGAACTTTGGAGTTAAAATTACAAAGAAGCAAAGCCTTACCAACATTATCGGCCAATCTGAACTTTGGCTACAATGCCTTTAATGATCAGTTTGCCTTTTTCCAAAAAGACCAAAAATGGTTGAATTACTCCAATTTAGGAGTGAGCCTTAACGTTCCGATCTTCAGCAGTTTTGCCAGAAGTGCCAGAACACAGCAGGCCAAGATAGCTTTGGATCAAGCCAAAACCCAACTTACCGCTACGGAGCAACGATTGAAATTGGAGTACGAAAAAGTCAAAAGCGAATATGAATTCAGTATTGAAGAATATGCGACTTCCAAAAACAATCTGAATTTGGCCGAACGCATCGAAAGAAAACAACAAATCAAGTTTACTGAAGGTTTGTCATCGAGCTTTGACTTCAGTGAAGCCCAAAGACAATTGTACACGGCACAGCAAACTTATTTGCAATGTATGATAAACATCATCAACAAAAAAGCAACTTTAGAAAAAATCATCAATAAAAACTAATTTATAACTAATGAGAAAATTATTATACCTATCCGCATTTTCAATTTTTTTACTGTCGTGTTCGAATGGTGAAAAGAAGGAAAGCATTGATGCCTTAATCAGTGCCAAAAATGTAAAAGCACTTCAGGAAAAGAAAACCGCTTTACAGGCTGAAATTGCCAAAATTGAAGGCGCTTTGGCCACTTTAGACGTTAAAAAAGAAGAAGCTTTGGTTTCTGTATTGACGGTAAAAGATACCATTTTCAAACATTATCTTGACATTCAGGGAAATGTTGACACTAAAGAAAACATCCTGGTTCAACCCGAATTCAGTGGGACTTTGACTTCTTTAACCGTTAAAGCCGGGCAAAAAGTTTCCAAAGGGCAAATCTTAGGGCGTGTGGATGATGCCGGAATGAGCCAACAATTGGCGAGTGCCGAAAATCAATATGCTTTAGCTAAAACAACTTATGAAAGACAAAAAAATCTTTGGGACAAAAAAATAGGCTCTGAAATCCAGTATTTACAAGCGCAAACCCAAATGGTTTCAGCTCAAAAATCGGTAGCCCAAATCAAAGCGCAATTGGCTAAAACCGTTATTCGTGCTCCATTCACGGGAACTATCGACGAAGTTTTTGTTGAAAAAGGTGAAGTGGTGGCGCCAAGTCCGCAAGGCTTGATGCGAATTGTAAACCTGAGCAATATGTATGTTTCTACGACAGTTCCTGAAACCTATATCGGGAAATTAAAAGTAGGCACTGAAGTAGATGTTTATTTGACTTCTCTCGGTAAAACTTATAAAGGAAAAGTACGTCAGGTGGGCAATTTCATCAATCCAAGCAACAGAAGTTTCGGGATTGAAGTAAGCGTTCCGAATCCGGATAATTTATTACGCCCAAATCAGGTGGCTAAACTTAAAATCATTGATTACGTAAGCAAAGACGCAATTGTGGTTCCAACCAATGTGGTTCAGGAAGACGGACAAGGAAACAAATTCATTTATACGGTTGAAGGCAGTAATGGCAAAACCGGAACCGCTAAAAAAGTGGTGGTGACTGTTGGAAAATCATCGGATAACGTTACTGAAATCATGAGTGGTTTGTCTGCCAATGATATTATTGTGACTGAAGGAGTGAACAACATCTCTGAAGGAATGAAACTAAACTTCTAAAAATCTAACCTCATAATAATATAAAGAATGAGTCATCAAAGTAAAGAATTCGGTATATCGAGCTGGGCAGTCGACAATAGGGTCACTGTTTACATCTTCACCTTTTTGATCGTTATTACAGGTTTGATTGCCTATGTAACGATGCCACGTGAAGATTTCCCGGAAATCATCGAAAATAAAGTGTACGTTTCTTCTGTTTTCCCCGGAAATTCAGCTGAAGACGTTGAGAAACTGATCATAAAGCCACTGGAGAAAGAGTTTAAAAACATCAGTGGAATTGAAAAAATAACCGCCAGTTCATTCCAGGATTACGGAATGATTATCGTTGAATTTGGTGATAAAATCGGAATTGAAGAAGCCAAAACCAAAATCAAAGACAAAGTCGATGTGGTAAAAGCGGATACCGATTGGCCCAATCTGGACAACGGAAGTAAAGTGGAACCTAGTGTTTTTGAATTGAACATTTCGGAAGAAGTGCCGATTTTGAACATCAACCTAAAAGGAAACTACACTACGCAGCAACTTAAAAAGTATGGCGAATTGCTTCAGGATGATATAGAGGAAATTGCCGAAGTAAAGAAAGTGGACATCCTTGGTGTGGATGACAAAGAGGTTGAAATTGCCGTTGACATTTTCAAAATGACCGCGGCTCAGGTTTCGTTTGACGACATTCAAAATGCCGTAAAATATGAAAACATGACGCTTTCGGGCGGAAATCTGACATCTCAGGGTTCGCGAAACAACATCAGGATTATTGGAGAAATCAAAGATCCAAAAGAATTAGAAAATGTAATCGTAAAATCGCATGGCGGTAGCGTTTACTTAAAAGATATTGCAACGGTAAGTTTCAAGGAAAAAGAGAAAACCACTTATGCCCGTGAGAAAGGAAAAGAAGTGGTGATGCTGAACGTAAAGAAACGTTCGGGTCAAAACATGATTTCTGCGATTGAACAGGTAAAGGAAAGAATCGAATTGGCAAAAGAAAACTATCTGCCTAAAGACCTTGAAATTGACTTAACCAATGACCAATCATCCCGCGTAGAACACCAGGTAGATGAGTTATCCAACCACATTATCTTTGGTATCGTACTGGTAATGATTGTTTTGATGTTTACCATGGGATTGCGTAACTCCTTATTTGTTGGCGCGGCAATTCCACTCTCCATGTTGATGGCATTTACCATACTTTCCGCTTTAGGACTGACATTGAATACGATGGTCCTTTTCGGATTGGTTATGGGATTGGGAATGCTGGTGGATGACGGAATTGTGGTCGTTGACAACGTGTTTGCCAATATGAAGAAAGGCATGCCGCGCATACAAGCTTCCAAAATTGGTATTGGTGAAATCGCATGGCCGGTAATTTCTTCAACCGCTACAACCTTAATGGCCTTTTTACCATTCGCTTTGTGGCCCGGAACTATGGGTAAATTCATGATGTATTTCCCATTGACACTTTCGGTTACGTTGGGCGCGTCATTATTCGTGGCGATGATCGTAAATGCTGCGATGACCGGTGGTTCGATGGATATCGAAGACCGAAATGTAAAAACAAAAACTGCCAAAACCTATTCGATTATATTCGGAATCATAGCCTTAATTTTTGTGATTGTCGGAAATGTTTATGACAGCAAAGGCGCAAGAGCCATTGGTCACTTAGCCATCATTGCTTTAGGGTTAATGTGGTTATATAAAATCAAATTGTACCAATGGACACAAGATTTCCAACATGGCTTCTTCCCAAGAATGGAAGAGAAGTACAAACGCTTTTTGGCCAAAATCCTAACCGGAAGAAACGCGTGGATTGCGCTTGGAAGCATCATTGGAATGTTGTTTTTATCGTTCATCTTATTGGGTGTTTTCCCGAGAAAAGTATTGTTCTTCCCGGATAACATCCCGAATCAGGCCATAGTATATATAGAATATCCGCAAGGAACCGATATAGAGAAAACCAATAAGGCGACCTTATTTGTAGAAAAACAGGTAATCAATATTTTAAGCAAATATGTTGACCCTAAAACCAATGAGAATTTCTTAGCGGAAAGCATTGTTTCACAGGTTGGTGTTGGCGCCGGAAATCCAAATGTGGATGCAGGTTCGGCTTCGGAAACGCCATTTAAAGGAAAAGTAACCGTGAACTTCTCAGAGTTTAAATTCCGTCAGGGAATAAACACTTCTGATGTTTTGGAAGAAATTCGTGCCAAAGTAAAAGGCATTGCCGGAGCAATCATTACCGTTGAAAAAGATGCCAATGGTCCGCCGGCTGGTTATCCAATCTCTGTGCAATTGACTGGTTCTGATTATGACCAAATGATCAAGGAAGCAGACAAAATGATTGCGTATATTGACAGCAAAAACATTCCGGGAATTGAGAAATTGAGCGTTGATGTAAACAAACAAAGTCCGGAACTTGAAGTAAGCGTTGACCGTGTCAATGCAGGAAGCGCCGGAGTTACTACAGGACAATTAGGATTCAATTTGCGTCGTTCGCTTTATGGACAGGAAATTTCTACCTATAAAGAAGGTGATGATGATTATAATATTGTAGTGCGTTTGCAGGAAGACCAACGTAAAAATGAAAACATCCTTTTCAATCAATCGTTGACTTTCAGAAACCAAAACAATGGTCAAATCGTTCAGGTGCCAATATCGGCAGTATCTAATACAGAGAAAGCCTATACGTATAACCAAATCAAAAGAAAAGGTTACAAACGTATCATGACGGTATATTCGAATGTATTGACCGGATATAACGGTGACGAAATCACCAAACAGATAGCCACTGAGTTAAAAGGATATGAATTGCCGAAAGGCATTACCTATTCGTTCTCGGGTGTTCAGGAAGAACAAGGCAAAAACCAAAGTTTCCTGATGTATGCGTTGTTCCTAGCCATGGCCGGAATCACGATTATCATTGTATTACAGTTCAATTCGGTTTCCAAAACCATCGTGATTTTATTTACGGTATTGCTTAGTTTCAGTGGGGTTTTCTATGGTTATGTTATCGCCAATATGGATTTCGTAATCCTGATGACAATGATGGGAATCATATCGCTGGCGGGAATTGTGGTGAAGAACGGAATTGTATTGATGGACTTCTTTGTCTTATTGTTAGACAAAAAAGTAGCCGAAAAAGCCGTGGAAAGCCATGACGATTTATCGCTTGAGGAAATCAAGGAAGTAATCATCGAAAGTGGAAAATCCCGTTTGCGTCCGGTATTGTTAACCGCGTTAACTGCGGTATTGGGATTGATCCCTTTGGCTATCGGTTTGAATTTTGACTTCTTTGGATTGGTAACCGATTTGAATCCGCACTTATATATGGGCGGTGATAACGTTATTTTCTGGTCACCATTGGCTTGGACGATTATCTTCGGATTGACTTACGCCACAGTATTGACTTTAGTAATGGTACCGGTAATGTTCTATCTGGTAAAAAGAACTAAGTATTGGATCAGAGACAGTAGAGGATTGTAATAAATACTTAAAATAAAAAAAGTCCCGATGGTATCGGGACTTTTTTATATATGCAATTAATTTTTATTTGTTAACGATTGCTTCTTGTTTCCAAGTTTTGATTGAAGCCACACGGCTGTCAGAATAATCAACCTCACTTAGTGATTTGTTGTTCCAGAAAAACCATTTTCCGGTTTTCTCTCCATTTGCATATTCCCCGATTGATTTTTTATCACCGTTTTCATCATACGCTATCCATTGCCCGGTAAGTTTTCCGTCTTTGAAATAACCTTGCTGTTGAACTTTACCATTTTCATAGTAATAGGTTGCTTTTACTAAATCTCCTTCTTGCTCTAAAAACGGCTTAGCAGTTTGAGCAAAAGCGAATCCTGAGATTAAAAATGCTCCTAAAATGAATATCTTTTTCATAGTCGTAGGTTTTAAGTTGTTCATAATTACATAACAAAGCTACAATTTAATTTACATTAAAAAAACTTTTACTTAACAATTTGATAACATTGGATGAAAACTTAACATTGGAAATTATTTTTAGAAACAAAAAACCACGCAAATTGCGTGGCTTATGCATTGATTTTATTGACTTTTAGTTCAATAGTTTATTCAACTGTTCCTGAAGTCTTGGGTCTGAAGGTCTTTTTGCATCAGCGTCAACAACCACACCGTTTGGATCAATTAATATGAATCTTGGGATTGAATTCACTTCAAACGCTTTGACAAATTCAGTTTGGTTCGCTTTGGCCGCATACAACTGCGTTCCTGTCAATTGTTTTTCGGTTACAAATGTTTTCCATTTCTCATAATCCTTTTCAGCATCAATAGAAACACTCACAAATTCAATGTTTTTCCCATGAAATGTTTCTTCCATTTTCTTTAACGAAGGAATCTCGGCACGACATGGGCCACACCAGGTTGCCCAAAGATCAACATAAACGTATTTGCCTTTTAAACTGGCCAAAGTGGTATTGCCGCCTTTATGGTTTTCAAAATCAAAATTAGGTGCCGCAACATTGTTCATTTTTTTCTTGGCGGCTGACATGGTGTAGAATTGTTGCAATTGCATAACATTCATATCCGTTTGCTTTTTCAAAGATGAAGCAAGATTTGGATCAATTTTGGAAGCATCTACAGAGGCATTCTGACTTGCTTTCAAGTCTTCTGAAGCTTTTTTGAAACCATCTGCGTCCAATTCAAGCATTTCCTGGAAATTAATTTTTCCTTCTTCTAAAGTCCTTTTAGCTAAAAAATTGTTTTCAACTGAACCTTTTCCGGTAAACGCAATCGACTCGTCAAACTTTGAGGCATCGAGTTTCATCTTTAAATCATAACCGTTTTTCAGATACAAATTAGCATATTCCGTACCATCAAAAAGTTGGTACAATCCTTCTTTAATAGGAAAAGTGGCTTTGAAATTTCCTTTGGCATCCGCCTCAATTTTCTGAATCGTTTCCCTACCGCTATTGATAAAAAGCGTATTGCCGTTCTTGTTTGCAATTTCTGCCTGGAAAGTCATGTTTTCCTGAGCAAATCCAAGCGATGAAATCAATACAGTAAAAATAAAGCTAACTATTTTCTTCATAAGTGCGTGTGTTTAGTTTTTTAAGATATCAAATATACTTGTTTTGTCAATTCGAAAATTAAAGATTAACTTAAATTTGATTTGATACTTCGGCCTTTTAATTGATATAAGTTTTTTACTTTTGCCACTCGAAGACCGTTAGGTCGAATTGTTACGAAGTAAAAAATTTTATTCTAATGTACAGAAGTCATAATTGTGGCCAATTAAATGCCACACATATTAATGCAACAGTAACGCTGGCCGGTTGGGTTCAAAAATCACGTGATAAAGGTTTTATGATTTGGGTTGATTTGCGCGACCGCTATGGCATTACGCAATTAATCTTTGACGAACAAAGAACAGACAAAGCCGTTTTTGAAAAAGCCAAATCGCTTGGAAGAGAATTTGTGATTCAGGTAAAAGGAACCGTGATTGAGCGCGAATCCAAAAACCCTAATATGGCTACCGGTGATATTGAAATCCTGGTTTCTGAATTAACTGTTCTGAACACTGCAATGCTTCCACCTTTTACCATTGAAGATGACACCGATGGTGGTGAAGAAACGAGAATGAAATACCGTTATCTGGATATCCGCAGAAATCCGGTGAAAAACGCCTTGCTTTTCCGTCACAAAGTAGCGATGGAAGTGCGTAAATATTTATCTGATTTGGATTTCTGTGAAGTGGAAACACCATACCTGATCAAATCAACTCCGGAAGGTGCCCGTGATTTCGTGGTGCCAAGCCGAATGAATGAAGGACAATTTTATGCTTTGCCACAATCACCGCAAACCTTCAAACAATTGTTGATGGTGGGCGGCATGGACAAATATTTCCAAATTGTGAAATGTTTCCGTGACGAGGATTTGCGTGCCGACAGACAACCGGAATTTACACAAATCGATTGCGAAATGGCCTTTGTAGAACAAGAAGATATTTTGAATGTCTTCGAAGGTTTGACCAGACATTTATTAAAAGAAATTAAAGGCATAGATGTAGCGGAATTCCCGAGAATAACCTACGATTATGCGATGAAAACATACGGTAACGACAAGCCGGATATTCGTTTCGATATGAAATTCGGAGAATTGAATGCTGTGGCTCAAAACAAAGATTTCGGTGTATTCAATTCGGCCGAATTGGTGGTCGGGATTGCAGCTCCGGGTTGTGCCTCTTACACCCGTAAAGAAATTGATGCACTGATTGACTGGGTAAAACGCCCACAGATTGGTGCTTCAGGAATGGTTTATGTAAAATGTGAAGAAGACGAAACATTCAAATCTTCGGTAGATAAATTCTACAATCAGGAAGATTTGAAAAAATGGGCAGAAGCCACCAATGCCAAAACAGGCGATATGATTTTTGTCCTTTCCGGACCGGCCGATAAAACCCGCACGCAGCTATCAGCGCTTCGTATGGAGTTGGCAACCCGTTTGGGATTGCGCAATCCGGAAGTATTTGCCCCGCTATGGGTTGTTGATTTTCCTTTATTGGAATGGGACGAACAAAGTGGTCGTTATCATGCGATGCACCATCCGTTTACGTCACCAAAACCGGAAGATATGAAACTGATTGAAACCGAACCCAGAAAAGTTCGCGCCAATGCTTATGATATGGTATTGAACGGAAATGAAATCGGCGGTGGTTCTATCAGAATCCACGATAAAGAATTACAAAGCAGAATGTTCTGCCTCTTAGGATTTACGCCTGAACAGGCTCAGGATCAATTTGGCTTCCTGATGAATGCATTCCAATTTGGCGCACCGCCACACGGTGGTCTGGCTTTTGGATTGGACAGATTAGTAGCTATTTTAGGCGGACAGGAAACCATTCGTGACTTTATTGCATTCCCAAAAAACAATTCGGGTCGTGACGTCATGATTGATGCGCCATCGGCAATTGATGAAGCCCAATTAAAAGAATTGTACATTAAATTAGATTTACAGCAATAAATATCAAATTCGCATTTTCAGAGAGCGCCATTATTTAAAAGTTTATAAATGATGGCGATTTTTGTTGCCATTTTTCGGATAATTCAAATACTCTGTTGAAAATCATTCAATTATAATTTGAAAATATTGAAAAAAATTTAACTTTTTATTTGATTTTTGTTGTCTATGTCGCAAATAAGTATATCTTTGGGCATTATTAATTATTTTTATATTACAAAATGCGCACAGGTAAAGTTAAATTCTTCAATGAATCAAAAGGTTACGGTTTTATTACTGACGATGAGACAGGAAAAGACATTTTCGTACATGCTACCGGAGTTAGAACAGAAGGTCTAAGCGAAGGAGATAAAGTATCTTACGAAGAAGAAGAAGGTAGAAAAGGTAAAGTAGCGGCTCAAGTAGTAGCTATCGAAGACTAATATATATTATTTTTTGATTACCTAGAATGACTCAACGTCCCGAAAATTTTCGGGACGTTTTTTTATGTTGTAACTTTGTTATTTAAACTGATTTTAAATAGGCTGTTTTGCAACAATAAATGCCAAAGGAACAGCCCTGATTTTTGCGAATTAAATATTGCGATGTATATTTGTGGCTATTTTAATTACTTCTAATTTTGAGCATTATGCAGTCTAATCAATTAGATTATTTACCAATCCTGATGCAAGCTGGTTTAGCAGTAGGATTTGTGGTCTTAACCATTATCGGCTCTAGCTTTTTAGGTCCGAAAAGACATTCAAAAAGCAAAGACAAAAACTTCGAATGTGGTATTGAATCCGTTGGAAATGCCAGAATTCCTTTTTCAGTAAAATATTTCCTGGTCGCCATCCTTTTTGTACTGTTTGATGTGGAGGTGATTTTCCTTTATCCTTGGGCAATCAATTTCAAAGCTTTGGGAATTGAAGGGATGATTAAGATGGTTATTTTTATGATGTTGCTTTTAGTAGGCTTCTTCTATATTATCAAGAAGAAAGCTTTAGAGTGGGAATAAAGAAATTATTTTAAATTATAAATGTTGAATTTTAAATTAGTTTTTCATTTAAAATTTATAATTCAAAATTCAGAATAGAACAATGAGTACTACAAAACCAAATATGGTCGCTCCACCAGAAGGAGTAGTGGGTGAAGGTTTCTTCGCTACCAAATTAAACGATGTTGTCGGTTTGGCTCGTGCCAATTCGCTTTGGCCTTTACCATTCGCGACTTCTTGTTGCGGAATTGAGTTTATGGCGACTATGGCATCTCACTATGACTTAGCGCGTTTTGGTTCGGAAAGGGTAAGTTTCTCTCCGCGTCAGGCCGATATGTTGATGGTAATGGGAACCATTTCTAAAAAAATGGCGCCGATTTTACGTCAGGTTTACGAACAAATGTCAGAACCACGTTGGGTAATTGCCGTTGGAGCCTGTGCTTCATCTGGTGGTGTTTTCGACACTTACTCTGTTTTGCAGGGCATTGACAAGGTAATTCCGGTTGACGTTTACGTGCCCGGTTGTCCGCCTAGACCGGAACAAATCGTTCAGGGCGTAATGCAATTACAGGAATTGGTGAAAAATGAATCTGTCCGCAGAAGAAATTCACCTGAATATAAAGAATTATTAGCTTCTTATAACCTATAATATGGCTTTAGAAACGGCTTATATACAAGAAAAATTGTCTCAGGCATTCGGCAACAATGTGCTGAATTTTGAAATGAAAAGAGATATTTTCACTTTAGAGGCAACTCCAGCTACGGTTCACGAAGTGATTCGTTTTCTGAAAGAACAAGAAGATTTAAACTTCCATTTCTTAACGGATTTAACCGGAATCCATTTCCCGGACAATGACGCCGAACACCAATTTGCAGTGGTTTACCAAATGCACAACTGGATTGAAAACGTCAGAATCCGTGTGAAAACCTATTTACCGGATCCGGCAGAAGTGGAAACCGTTTCTGATTTGTTTTTATGTGCCAATTGGATGGAAAGAGAAGCCTGGGATTTCTTCGGCATCAATTTCAAAGGACATCCGCAGTTGAAAAGAATTTTGAACATGGATGAAATGGTTTCTCATCCGATGCGAAAAGAATTCCCATTGGAAGACAGCGGAAGAACAGATAAAGACGACCGTTTCTTCGGAAGAACACCGGTCAACACAGTTAAATAAATAATTCAACATTATAAATGTCAGATTTATTATTATCACCAGAGCATCGATATGCTAAAGTCATAGAAAAGAAACGCAACGAAGACGGAAGCGAACTTTCTATATTGAACTTGGGACCAACACACCCGGCGACTCACGGAATTTTCCAAAACATCTTATTGATGGATGGTGAAAGAATCCTAGATGCCGAGCCAACTGTAGGTTACATTCACCGTGCGTTTGAAAAAATTGCCGAAAACCGTCCGTTTTACCAAATCAACGTATTGACTGACCGCATGAACTACTGTTCTTCGCCTATCAATAATATGGGTTGGTGGATGTCGGTAGAAAAATTATTAAGTATTGATGTTCCCAAAAGAGCCCAATATTTAAGAGTTATCGTAATGGAATTGGCCAGAATTACAGACCACTTAATCTGTAATTCGATTTTAGGGGTTGACACCGGAGCTTATACCGGTTTCTTGTATGTGTTCCAATTTAGAGAAAAAGTATACGAGATTTACGAAGAAATTTGTGGTGCCCGTTTGACCACCAATATGGGAAGAATCGGCGGTTTCGAAAGAGATTGGTCACCAAAAGCCTTTGAATTGCTAAACACTTTCCTTGAAGAATTTCCGGTAGCCTGGAAAGAATTTGAAAACCTTTTTGAAAGAAACAGAATCTTTATAGACCGTACCGTTAATGTTGGTCCGCTTACCCCTGAACAAGCCATGGGTTACGGATTTACCGGTCCAAATTTACGCGCAGCCGGAATCGATTATGACGTTCGCAAAGCTGCACCGTATTCTTCTTATGAAGATTTTGAATTTGATGTTCCGGTTGGAAAATCAGGAGATACTTATGACAGATTCTGTGTGCGTAACGCAGAAGTTTGGGAAAGTTTGAGCATTATCAGACAAGCTTTGGCGAAATTACCGGAAGGCCCAATCCACGCTGACGTTCCCGATTATTATTTACCTCCAAAAGAAGACGTTTATACCAATATGGAAAGCTTAATCTATCACTTCAAAATTGTGATGGGTGAAGTTCCGGTTCCTGTTGACGAAATCTATCATGCGGTTGAAGGCGGAAACGGAGAATTAGGTTTCTATCTAACGACTGACGGAAGCAGAACACCATACCGATTAAAATTCAGAAGACCTTGTTTCATTTTTTATCAAGCCTATCCGGAAATGATAAAAGGAGCCATGTTGTCTGATGCTATCGTAATATTATCAAGTTTAAATGTAATTGCAGGCGAATTAGACGCCTAAAGGAAATTATAAATGATGAATTTTAAATTCTAAATTATTCCAAACATTTAAAATTTATAATTCAAAATTTAAAATAATACAAATGGAAAGATCACATATCAAACAAGAGATAAACATTACTGAACCGTTGATGGCTCGCATCAATGAGTTAATCAGTCATTATCCTGCCGATAAAAAGAAATCAGCACTATTACCTGTTTTACACGAAGTTCAGGATGCTCACGACAACTGGTTGAGTATCGAATTGCAAAACAAAGTTGCTGAAATCTTAGAAATATTGCCAATCGAAGTATATGAAGTAGTTACTTTTTATACTATGTTCAACCAAAGACCCATCGGAAAATACATGTTCGAATTCTGTCAAACTGCCGCCTGTTGTCAAAACGGCGTAGAAGATTTGATGGATTATACCTGTTCCAAATTGGGCGTAGGTATCGGCGAACCAACCGCAGACGGGATGTTTGAAGTGCGCGGTGTAGAATGTTTAGGCGCTTGTGGTTATGCACCAATGATGCAGTTAGGTGATTTCTACCAAGAACATTTGACCAAAGAAAAAGTAGATCAGTTAATCGCTGATTGCAAAGACGGAAAAATCACTTTACACGATAAATAATATCATGGGAAGAAAAATATTATTAGACAAAATCAACGTTCCGGGTATCAAAACCTATGAAGTGTATCGTCGTGAAGGTGGTTATGCTTCGGTGGAAAAAGCCCTGAAAAAAATGACTCCGGATGAAGTAGTCGAAGAAGTAAAAACTTCAGGATTACGTGGTCGTGGTGGCGCAGGCTTCCCTGCCGGAATGAAATGGAGTTTTATCGACAAAAAATCGGGTAATCCAAGACACTTGGTGTGTAACGCCGATGAGTCGGAACCGGGAACTTTCAAAGACCGTTACTTAATGGAATACATTCCGCATCTTTTGATTGAAGGAATGATTACGTCGAGTTATGCTTTGGGTGCCAACCTATCCTACATCTACATCCGTGGAGAATACATGTGGGTGTACAAAATTTTAGAAAAAGCCATCGCCGAAGCGAAAGCTGCCGGGTGGTTGGGTAAAAATATATTAGGCTCAGGCTACGATTTGGAATTGTATGTCCAAATTGGTGGCGGTGCTTACATCTGTGGTGAAGAAACTGCCTTAATCGAAAGCTTGGAAGGAAAACGTGGTAATCCTCGTTTGAAACCACCATTTCCTGCTGTGAAAGGTCTTTGGCAAAATCCAACCGTAGTCAATAACGTAGAAACGATAGCGGCTGTGCCATGGATTGTCAACAATTCAGGGGCTGATTATGCCGGAATTGGGATTGGTCGTTCGACTGGAACCAAATTAATTTCGGCTTCCGGAAATATTAAAAATCAAGGCGTTTACGAAATTGAATTGGGCGTTTCTGTTTACGAATTCATGAATTCTGATGAGTATTGTGGCGGAATGCAAACGGACAGACCTTTAAAGGCTCTAGTTCCCGGAGGTTCTTCGGTGCCAATTCTTCCTGCCAATTTAATCTACAAAACCGCTGCAGGTGAAGACCGTTTGATGACTTACGAAAGTTTGGCTGATGGTGGCTTTGCAACGGGTTCGATGTTAGGTTCTGGAGGATTTATCGTTTATGATGATAGAGCTTGTATCGTTCGCAATACCTGGAATTTCTCCCGTTTCTATCACCATGAATCTTGCGGTCAATGTACACCTTGTCGTGAAGGAACGGGTTGGTTGGAAAAAGTATTGTGGAGAATCGAAAACGGACAAGGACGCGAAGAAGACATTGAATTGTTATGGAGCATCCAATCCAAAATTGAAGGAAATACGATTTGTCCTTTAGGTGATGCGGCTTCATGGCCGGTTGCTGCGGCAATTCGTCACTTCAGAGACGAGTTTGAATACCATATTCGTTTCCCTGAAAAAATTAAAAATAGAGATCACTTTGTGGCTGAACCTTTTGAAAAGGTAAAGCACTTAATCACAAAGCAAGAAGTTTAAAATAAATTAGAGCGAATGGCTCGGGCGTTTTTGCCATCCATTTTCCCGCTTTCCACGCTGCATGGCAGCCAGTTGCAATCGGGGCTAAAGAATAAACATTAGTATTAAAATACTCCATAGGAGTTAAATATTGGTAAATGAAAGTAACCATAGACGGTCAAGAAATTGAAGTAGCACCAGGAACAACTATCCTGCAGGCTGCTCGTATGATTGGTGGAGAATCTGTTCCGCCAGCCATGTGTTATTATTCGAAACTAGAAGGAACCGGCGGAAAATGTCGTTGTTGTTTGGTGGATGTAACCAAAGGAAGTGAAGCCGATCCAAGACCAATGCCAAAATTGGTAGCGTCTTGTGTAACCGGTTGTCAGGACGGAATGGAAGTCGCCAGCAAAGGTTCAGACCGTGTTTTTGAAGCCCGCAAAGCCGTAACAGAATTCCTTTTGATCAATCACCCATTGGATTGTCCGGTTTGTGACCAGGCAGGCGAATGTGATTTGCAAAATTTAAGTTTCGAACACGGAAAATTACAACAACGTTTTATTGAAGAGAAAAGAACTTTCGAACCGGAAGATATCGGGGACAAAATTCAATTGCACATGAACCGTTGCATTGTTTGCCAACGTTGTGTGGAAGTAGCCGATCAATTGACCGACAAAAGAGTTCATGGCGTGTTGAATCGTGGCGATCACTCGCAAATTTCAACTTGCATTTCAACCGCAATCGATAACGAATTCTCAGGAAACATGATTGATGTTTGTCCGGTTGGCGCTTTGACCGATAAGACTTTCCGATTCAAATCGAGAGTTTGGTTTAACAAACCTTTCAATGCCCACAGGGATTGTGATAAATGTTGTGGGAAAACGACCGTTTGGATGTTTGGTAACGAAATTCAAAGAGTTACTGCCCGTAAAGATGAATACCACGAAGTGGAAGAGTTCATCTGTAACACTTGTCGTTTTGACAAAAAAGACGTTGCCGACTGGGTAATCGAAGGACCTCGTAAATTCGAAAAAGATTCGGTAATCAACCAAAATAAATATTTCGGAAAAACAGATACTGTAGTGATCGAAACCGAAAAAGGAATCCTTCAGGGAAGAGATATCGACCGCAAAAAAATCAGTATGGCTGACATTGATTACAACGAAAAAATAGATGGTAACCCAGTAAACTCTAAGAAAAATGGATAGTGCCTTTATTATAGAAAAAAGTGTTTTAATCGTTGTGGTTTTTGCCATAACCATGGTCATGGCGATGTATTCCACTTGGGCCGAACGTAAAGTTGCGGCTTATTTGCAAGACAGAGTTGGACCAAACCGCGCCGGTTGGGGTGGATTATTACAACCGCTTGCCGATGGTATGAAATTATTCGCCAAAGAAGAATTCGAACCGGATACCAAAAATAAATTCCTTTTCTTTTTAGGACCAGCCATTGCCATGAGTGCGGCCTTGATGACGAGCGCCGTAATTCCATGGGGTGATAAACTGGAAATCTTCGGAAGAACAGTTCAACTACAAGCTACCGATACGGATAGTGCATTATTGTACATTTTTGCCGTAGTTTCTATCGGTGTTTACGGCATCATGATTGGTGGCTGGGCTTCGAACAACAAGTTCTCTTTGATGGGTGCTGTTCGTGCGGCTTCGCAAATGGTTTCTTATGAAGTAGCGATGGGATTATCGATGATTGCCTTATTGATGATGACCGGAACTTTGAGCTTAAAGGAAATTTCAGCACAACAATACGGCTTTCACTGGAATGTATTCTACCAACCGTTATCCTTCTTAATCTTCCTGATTTGTGCTTTCGCCGAAACCAACAGAACACCATTTGACTTGGCAGAATGTGAATCGGAATTGATTGGTGGTTATCACACCGAATATTCTTCGATGAAAATGGGATTCTACCTGTTTGCGGAATACGCTAATATGTTTATCTCTTCAACGATTATTGCCGTTTTATTCTTTGGTGGTTACAACTATCCTGGAATGGGCTGGGCAGTAGAACATTGGGGCGTCAACATTGCGAACGTCATTGGAATCGCCGCTTTATTTGCCAAATTGTGCTTCTTCATCTTCTTCTTTATGTGGGTGCGTTGGACCATCCCGCGTTTCAGATACGATCAATTGATGAACTTAGGCTGGAAGATTTTAATTCCGCTTTCAATCTTGAATATAATAATAACCGGAATTTGCATTTTAGCTTTTAAATAAGATACAGCAATCATGTCAACAGCAATTCAAAGTATATCGCTTTCGGGTAAAAAGAAACAAGTTTCCAATAAGGAAATGACGTTCCTCGAGCGACTCTATTTGGTAGCCATCATCAAAGGCCTACTGATTACCATCAAACACTTTTTCAGAAAAAAAGCTACGATTCATTATCCGGAGCAAACCCGTGAATTCAGCCCTGTTTACCGTGGTCAACACATGTTGAAACGCGACGAACAAGGTCGTGAAAACTGTACGGCTTGTGGATTGTGTGCCTTAGCCTGTCCGGCGGAAGCCATCACGATGAAAGCGGCCGAACGCAAAAAAGGCGAAGAACATCTGTACAGAGAAGAAAAATATGCCGAAATCTATGAAATCAACATGTTGCGTTGTATTTTCTGTGGTTTGTGTGAAGAAGCCTGTCCAAAAGATGCTATTTACCTAACCATTTCTAAGGAATTGGTTCCTGCGAATTACGATCGTGAAGATTTCATCTTCGGAAAAGATAAACTGGTTATGCCTTTGGAAATGGCCATGAAAAACGCTCAACTTAAAAACGCTAACTAATGTCGCCAATATTAATTACATTCTACTTTTTAGCAGCCATTACTTTGGCCACGGCGTTTTTGACGATTTACAGTAAAAACCCAATTCACAGCGCGATTTATTTGGTGCTTTGCTTTTTCTCGATTGCCGGTCATTACTTGCTTTTCAACGCACAGTTCCTGGCCATTGTACATATTATAGTGTATTCGGGTGCAATCATGGTACTCTTCCTGTTTACGATTATGTTGATGAATTTAAATAAGGAAAATGAAGTCCATAAACCAAGAATTACCAGACTTGGGGCTATTGTCGTTTTCATTTTAATGAGTATTGTTTTGGTGACTATTTTCATCAACTCCAAAACCATCATGGGTGATTACGATACATCAGGTGAAGATTTCCAATCAATCAGAAAACTGGGAACGATATTGCTAAACGAATATATGGTGCCATTCGAATTTGCCTCTATCCTATTGTTAGTGGCGATGATTGGTGTGGTTTTATTGTCTAAAAAAGAAAAAACGGAGAAGAAATAATGAACAATATTTTAAATGAAATAGGAATAGAAAACTACATTTTCCTTTCGGTACTGCTTTTTTGTATCGGTGTTTTCGGAGTGTTGTACCGCAGAAATGCCATCATTGTTTTTATGTCAATTGAAATCATGCTGAATGCGGTGAACTTATTGTTTGTAGCTTTTTCTACGTATCATCAGGATGCCGAAGGACAAGTATTCGTGTTTTTCTCGATGGCAGTTGCCGCAGCGGAAGTTGCCGTAGGATTGGCCATATTGGTTTCTGTCTTCAGGAACTTAGGCTCAATCGATATTGATAATTTAAAGAATTTAAAAGGATAATCTGGGATGGAAACAAATTTAGCTTTAGTATTACTCTTATCTCCATTTGTTGGATTTCTTTTCAATATTTTCTTTGGAAAAAAAGTGAGCAGAAATGTGGCCGGTGCTATCGGAACATTAACCGTAGTGGTTTCGTTCTTATTGAGCATCTGCTTTTTTGCCCAATTGAACCAAAACGGAAAACCATTTCAAATCTCTTTATTTGATTGGATTTCAGTTCATAATTTCAAATTAGACTTCGGGATTTTATTAGACCAATTGTCTTTATTGTGGTTGTTATTCGTAACCGGAATCGGCTCGTTGATTCACCTCTACTCTATCAGTTATATGCACGACGACGAGAACATGCATAAGTTCTTTGCCTATTTAAATCTGTTCGTATTCTTCATGATTACGCTGGTTGTTGGAAGCAACTTATTGGTGATGTTTATCGGTTGGGAAGGCGTTGGATTGTGTTCGTATTTGTTGATCGGATTCTGGTATAAAAACCAACCCTATAACGATGCCGCCAAGAAAGCTTTCATCATGAACAGAATTGGGGATTTAGGTTTCCTAATCGGAATGTTTATTTTGGCATATGCGCTTAACACACTCGATTTTGTTCAATTAAGCCATTTGATGTCTCCTAATGTTGTTCTTAAGAGTCCAGGCTGGACTTTAATGTCTGTTGCCGCTTTATGCTTGTTCATCGGAGCTTGTGGTAAATCAGCTCAATTACCTTTATACACTTGGTTACCCGATGCGATGGCTGGTCCAACACCGGTTTCGGCATTAATCCACGCTGCTACGATGGTTACCGCAGGTATCTTTATGGTGACCAGAATGAACTTCTTATTTGACTTACATCCGGAAGTACAAAATATAATTGCCATTGTTGGTGCTGCCACCGCTTTAGTAGCCGCTTCCATTGGTTTATTACAAAACGATATTAAAAAGGTATTGGCCTACTCTACCGTTTCCCAATTGGGATTAATGTTCCTCGCTTTAGGACTTGGAGCGTATAACGTAGCGGTATTCCACGTAATCACACATGCATTCTTCAAAGCGTGTTTGTTCTTAGGTTCAGGTTCGGTAATCCACGGATTGCATGGCGAACAGGACATGAGAAAAATGGGCGGTTTGCGCAAAGCCATGCCAATCACCTTCTGGACGATGATGATTTCGACCTTAGCGATTGCCGGTATTTTCCCGTTCGCAGGTTTCTGGTCAAAAGACGAAATCTTAATGGTGGCTTTTGAACACAATAAAGTATTATGGATTGTGGCTTCGATTGCTTCCATTATGACCGCATTCTATATGTTCCGATTGATGTACCTAACATTCTTCAAAGAATTCAGAGGCACCGAAGAACAAAAACACCATTTACACGAAAGCCCAAGTTTAATAACCATTCCATTGATCATCTTAGCGATTTTAGCGGTTATCGGTGGTGCGATTAACTTACCGGGAAGTATGTGGCTGAATCATTTCATGGAACCAATTTTAGCGGCGAAACACGAAGCGCATCATTTAGGAACGCAGGAATTTATGTTGATGGGAATCGCTTTAGCGGGCGCTATCGTGGGTATTATTTGGGCGAATGCCAAATACATCAAAAGTGGGTTTGTGCCAAAAGAAGATGTAGACATTACCGGTTTTTCAAAAACGGTATACAACAAATATTATGTGGATGAATTCTATACTTTCTTAATTGTGAAACCAATCAACGGTTTGGCTAATTTCTTCAGAACAACCTTGGAGCCAGCTTTAGGCAAAGTGGTTTTCAGTTTTGGAACTTTGGCTAACGGATTGGGAACACAAGGAAAGAAATTACAAAACGGAAACATCGGTTTATACCTTTTCGCCTTTGTGATTGGGGTTTGTGCCATCATAACTTATTTATTTATCACTACGCCTGTAGCGCAATAATTTTTACATAATGGATGTAACTACTATATTATTATTACTTCTTGTTGGTTCGATTGCCACATTTTTTGCCGGAGACAAATTGGCTTCTAAAGTCGCGCTGGTTTTCAGTTTGGGCGCTTTAGGCTTGTCTTTGTATTTACTCAACTTATTGACTCACGGAACGGACATCAGTTTCACGGGAAGTTGGATTGACAACCCAAAAGTAGCCTTAGCTTTCAAAGCCGATGGTTTATCAATGGCGATGGTTTTATTGACTACAGCCTTGACGCCGTTGATTGTTTTTTCTTCGTTTGGAAACAGTTTTGCCAACAGTAAAAACTTCTACGCCTTAGTATTGTTCATGTCTTTTGCGATGACCGGAACATTCTTAGCAGCAGATGGATTATTATACTATGTATTCTGGGAATTGGCTTTGATCCCGATTTACTTCATCGCTTTGATTTGGGGTAACGGTGATGCCGAAGAACGCAAAAAAGCGGTCTTGAAATTCTTTATCTATACGCTTGGAGGTTCATTATTCATGCTAATCGCTTTTGCTTATTTGTATTCAAAAGCCGGAAGTTTCCTTTTGGAAGATTTATACAAATTAGATTTAACCGCTACTGAAGAATGCTGGATTTTCTTCGCTTTCTTCTTGGCTTATGCCATTAAAATTCCAATCATTCCTTTCCATACCTGGCAGGCGAAAGTATACCAAAAAGCACCTACTGTTGGGACGATGCTGTTATCAGGGATCATGTTGAAAATGGGATTGTACAGCGTTATCCGTTGGCAATTGCCAATCGCACCAAATGCAGCTAAATGTTGGATGCCGGTTCTAATTGGATTGAGCATCGCCGGTGTAATTTATGGTTCGATAGTGGCTTTACGCCAAAAAGATTTAAAGAAATTATTGGCTTATTCATCGTTGGCACACGTTGGTTTAATTGCCGCAGGTTGTTATACTCTAACGCTTGACGGATTAAGCGGCGCGGTTTCGCAAATGATTGCCCACGGTTTTGTAATCGTAGGTTTGTTCTTTGCGGCTGAAATCATTTTCAGAAGATACGAAACCAGAACCATTGCCGATTTAGGTGGCATTCGTTCACAAACGCCTAAGTTCACTTCGATGTTTATGATTTTGGTATTAGCTTCTGTGGCCTTACCGGGAACATTCAACTTCGTCGGAGAGTTTACCGTGTTGTACAGTTTGAGCCAGGCCAATATCTGGTTTGCCGTTTTAGGTGGAACAACCATTATTTTGGGTGCTTACTATATGCTGAAAATGTTCCAGAATGTGATGTTGGGCGAAACCAACACCAAAGTATTCGCCGACGTAACCACCAGTGAAGCCATAACGCTTGTCGTTATCATCGCCTTTTTGTTATTCTTCGGATTGTATCCAAAACCGATAGTGGATTTGGTAACGCCAAGTTTAAAAGAAATTTTAACCAATATTAATAACTAAGTCCTACCAATGAATACATTAATTGCCATATCAGGTTTAGGTGTTTTTTGCCTTATCGCTGAAATCTTTAATTTAAGAAAGCTGTTAGTTCCGGTTGCGATACTTGGATTATTAGCGATTCTTGGACTTACCATTTCCGAATTCAACACACCGGCGTCTTACTACAACAACATGATTGCAGTAGATAAATTCTCGGTAGCATTCTCTAGCTTATTCATTGTGCTGACTATTTTCTTGGTAGCCTTAAGTGGAGATTTTTATAAAGACCATCAAACCAAACTATCCGATTTCATTTCGATTAAAATATTCCTTTTGGCCGGAGCCGTAGCGATGGTTTCTTTCGGAAACTTATCGATGTTCTTCTTAGGCATTGAAGTGTTGTCTATCGCGTTATACATCTTGGCTGCCAGCCGAAGATTAGACCTAAAAAGCAACGAAGCCGGAATGAAATATTTCCTAATGGGTTCGTTTGCTTCGGGGATTTTATTGTTCGGAATCTGTTTGGTTTACGGAGCGACGGGTTATTTTGACATCGCTGAAATCCACGATTTATCACAAGGTGCCGGATTACCGATTTGGTTTCCAATCGGAATCACTTTGATGATTATCGGGATGTTGTTCAAAATTGCTGCTGCGCCTTTCCACTTCTGGGCTCCGGATGTTTATGAAGGCTCACCTTCTATGACAACGGCTACGATGAGTACGTTGGCCAAAGTGGTAGCGATGGCCGCTTTATACAAATTGTTGAGCGGCATGACGACTTCATTGACACCAACTTTTGAAATGGTAATTGTGATTGTATCCATACTGTCAATGACCATCGGAAATATCATGGCATTGCGTCAGGATAATGTAAAACGTATGTTGGCTTTCTCGGGTATTTCACATGCCGGATTTATGTTGATGGCAATTTTAAGTTTAACTACAGCCGCAAGTACACTTTTATATTATACCGCAGCTTACGCCCTAGCCGGTATCGCTTCTTTTGCCGTAATCATTTATGTGACAAGAAACAAAGACAACGAAGGCATTGCCAACTTCAACGGTCTTGGAAAAACCAATCCATTGATGGCAGCCATCTTAACGGCTTCGCTCTTATCGATGGCGGGAATCCCGATTTTCTCAGGATTCTTTGCTAAGTTTATGTTGTTCAGCAATACGATCAAAGCGGGTTATTTATTCTTAGTGATTGTTGGGGTTATCAACTCAATCATCAGTGTAGGCTATTATTTCAAATTGATTTTGGCGATGTACACCAAAGAAGCAACCGAAGCAAAACAAGCAGTTCCGTTTGTGTATTACTTCGTAGCGGTATTGGCGATTCTATTAAACATCGCGATTGGAATCTATCCGTCATTTGTAACCAATTTATTGAACTAAATAAGTTCATTACTTCATTATACAGGAAACCATCAAGAGTCATTTTGATGGTTTTTTATTTATCAACATCCAACAAAAACTATCGACTATTGCGTAATTTTATACCATGTATGCTTTAGTCGATTGCAATAACTTTTACGCTTCGTGCGAACGTGTTTTCCAGCCACAACTGGTAGGGAAACCGATTGTTATTCTATCCAATAACGACGGCTGCATTATCTCGCGCAGTGACGAAGCCAAAGCACTCGGTATTCCGATGGGCGTGCCCGAATACCAGGTTCGACAGGAATTAAAGGAAAAAGGCATTCACGTTTTTTCTTCCAATTATCCTTTGTATGGCGATTTGAGTCATCGGGTAATGAAAATACTGGGCGGCTTTACGCCTCATGTTGAAGTCTACAGCATTGATGAAGCTTTTTTGAATTTTGACGGTTTCAAGTCTGATTTTGATTATAATGATTGTGGTCTGCAGATGAAAAGCCGTATCATGAAATGGCTCAGCATTCCGGTATGTGTCGGTTTTGGAGAAAGCAAAGCCTTGTCGAAAGTCGCCAATAAAATCGCCCGAAAGTTTCCCGAACAAACGAAAGGCGTCTATGTCATCGATACCGAAGAAAAACGCATCAAAGCCTTAAAATGGACCAAGATTGAAGACGTTTGGGGTATTGGTTTTCGGCTAAAAAAGAAAATGAAAGCCAAAGGCATCAACACCGCCTATGATTTTACATTGCCGCAATACGAAAGTTTTATCAAAACCACTATGGGCGTAACCGGACTTCGCTTGCGACTGGAGCTTCAGGGCAAACCGGTATTGGAGCTGGATGATCCAACAGTCGACAAGAAAAGCATTGCCATCACCCGCATGTTCAAATACAAGCTTACGGATTATAACGAAATCAAGGAACGGGTTTCTACTTTCGCGACTGTTTGTGCCGAAAAACTGCGAACGCAAAAATCCTGTTGCCACAATATCGTCGTGCTTTTAATCAAAGACAAACACCACCGAAATGACGGAGGCCGAATCTATTTCAGTGAAATGGTAACACTTCCCTTTGCCAGTAATTCGAGCCTGACCATCAGCAATGAAGCCATTAAACTTTTGAAAAGATTGTATGAAAAAGGCGAGCGTTATTCCAAAGCAGGTGTCATTGTAACCGGATTGATTCCCGAAAATCGAAAACAACTGCATCTTTTTGAAGAGGAAAATCCAAAACATTTAAAACTCATGAAAGTGATGGATGACTATTATCAAAAGACCGGCGAACGCAAAATACGCTTGGGCAATCAGGATTTACAGCATACCTGGAAAATGAAACAAGACCATCTGTCGAAAAGATACACCACTGAGTTTAAGGAAATACTGGAAATACAATGTCGATAAAACAAACACCATCACTTCGAGTGTTTTTGGCTCTTGAAAGCCGTTAGAAAAAATAATATTTTTGCCAAAAATGTATCGAGAAGTTTTGGCTTTTTGAACTGTTCTCGATACAATTCCAATACCTCGGAATCACTCGAACTGACGAATCTATGATAAAACGAAATAACCTTATTTTTTTCACTCCGGATGTGGATGCGGCAATGGAAATTCCCTATTTCGCCGGCGGTATCAAAGCCGGTTTCCCTTCACCTGCCACCGATTTTGAAGGAAGCCAAATTAGTCTCGACAAAGTACTGGTCAAAAACTTTGAAGCCACTTTCTATGCCAAAGCTTCGGGAACTTCTATGATTGGCGCCGGTATTGATGATGGTGATATTATGGTCATCGACCGAAGCCTGGAACCCGGAAATGGCAAAATTGCGGTTTGCTTTATCGACGGAGAATTCACCGTAAAACGCATCAAAATTGAAAAAGACGCGGTCTATCTGATGCCGGAAAACCAAGACTTCAAACCCATCAAAATCGAAGAAGAAAACAAACTTATCATTTGGGGTATTGTGACCTATGTCATCAAAAGTGTGTAATACTATCGATTTCCCTTTTTCCTACTTCATTCCATTACAAATTGAGAATTTTGAACTCACAAACCCAAAATTGAGCCTCTATTTTTACGGTTGTTGTGTAAAGGTTTTAACAACAATAACACACATTTTTCTCTAATTACCTGAAAAAAAACCAACGAAAACGTTTGAACCAACTTAACATTACTACAACATTGGGCATAAAACGTCAAAACTCATCAGACAAAAGTTAAAACAATAAATAATTATTTGTTGTGTTGTTTAATGAGAAATAGGAATTGTATAGTTTTTATATCATATAATTTAAATATGTGTAAAAAAACATATAGTATTTTTATAATCTACAAATTTTATAAATTATGAAAAGAGAATTGCACTACTTTTTTAGAAAAACACCTTTATTATTCTTTTTGCTGCTTGTAGGAAGTATTAATTCAAACGCACAGATACTAACCAATGGTGGTTTTGAAACTGGCGGTAGCGGTGTTGGATTTATGGTACATGACTATACTTTGATTAATCCTCTTACCGGAACCAGCAATCCTGGCCAATATGCCAGAACAACCAATCCGGCTTTAATGAATTCCACATACAATGTGGGAGGAGATCACACTACCGGAACCGGTAATATGTTAGTTTTTGACGGATCACTTTTGGCTAACAGATTCTTTTGGACCACAGGAAATACCGGTGGTGCTATTGGAGGATTTACAGCTGGAACCACTTATACTTTCAGCTTCTGGATTAAATCTGTTTCCAATGCGGTAACAACAGATGATACCACCAGAGCAAGTATTGGTGCCTTTTTTGTAAATGCCAATAATATAAACCCCGCCAATTTAAACACGCTTGCTCCTCTGCCTTCGGAAGGTTGGGTAAGAATCGCTTATTCGTTTGTGGCGACTGCCAACAATGTAATGGTGCGTTTAAAAACCAATAATGCAGGACCGATTGGACATGATTTTGCGGTAGACGACTTTTCTATCGTGGAAGGCGGACTTCCATTTGTCGGTTCCTATACTTCAACCAATCCAACTTGTCCAACCAGTCTTGATGGCTCTATCACCGTTAACCTAACGGGTGGTACTTTGCCTTATACCGCTTATGTCTTAACCGGTACAACGACTCAAACCAACAACAATGGAATCTTTACCGGTTTAGGAGAAGGAACCTATAATGTAACGGTTTCAGATTCTGCCGGTCAACAATATACTCAAACAGGCATTGTACTGACTGCTCCAAACAATTTAGTAGTGAGTGCTCCGGTAACGATATGTTCCGGAAGTTCAACTACCTTAAGCGCAAGCGGAGGAACGGGTTCCTATAACTGGACAGCCAGTCCGCCTGATGCTTCTCTTACCAATCCGAGTGGTGCTTCGCAAACAGTTAGCCCAACACAAACCACCACTTATACGGTGACATCAGGATCTGTTTCTTCACCGGTGAATCTGATTCAAAATGGGGATTTCTCTCAGGGAAACACTTTATTCGTAACAGAATATACACAGGTAGATGACCCGAACCCGTTTGGTGTTCAAACTTCTTATAATATCGTTACAAATCCGGCGGCATGGTTTGCTCCTTTCTCTTCTTGTGGTGACCACACAACGGGTAGCGGAAATTTAATGGTATTTGACGGATCAACAGACCCAACAGGAAATACAATCGCCTGGAGCAATCAAAACCCGGTTAATGTAGTGCCTAACACCAATTATACTTTTTCTTATTATGTAGCTTCAGTATCTCCAGATAATTTGGCCCGATTGGAAGTATTTATCAATGGCGTTTCCCAAGGAGCACCATTAACCGCTCCGGGAGCCACTTGTTTGTGGACTCAGGTATCATACAACTGGAATTCAGGCGCAAATACCACTGCAAACATGGTAATCTACGATAGAAATTTTGTAGACTACGGAAATGATTTCGCTTTAGATGATATTACTTTTAAGGAAACGGTAACTTGTTTGTACCAACAAACGGTAACGGTAACGGTAAATCCAGCTACTACGCCAACGTTCAATCCCGTAGCTCCGATTTGTGCGGGTCAAACATTGAATGCCTTGCCAACCACTTCCACCAATGCAATTACAGGAACCTGGTCACCAGCCTTGAATAATATGGCGACAACCACTTATACCTTTACGCCAACAGCCGGACAGTCTTGTGTTTCAAATGCAACCTTAACCATAACGGTAAACCAAAATGTAGCGGCCACTTTTGATCCTGTGGCGCCTATTTGTTCAGGTACCGCTTTAAGTGCATTGCCAACAACATCAACCAATGGTTTTACAGGAATCTGGTCACCGGCTTTAGACAATACAACAACAACCACTTATACCTTTGCGCCAACAGCCGGACAATGTGCTTTGGGTTCAACCCTTACCATAACGGTAAACCCGGCACCTCAATTTGCAATAACCGAAGGATGTGATGGTGTAAGCTATACGCTGACTGCCGATGAAATCAATACAAACAATCCACTTTATGCTTGGTTTGACCCGGCAGGTACTCAAATCGGAAACGGTGCTGAAGTGGTGATTTCAACTCCCGGAATATATGAGTTAGTATTAACCCAAGGCGGATGTAGTGCTCAGGAAACCATCAATGTCCTTTCACCGACTTGTGGAATCCAAAAGGGAATTTCTGCCAACAATGATGGTCTGAATGACAATTTTGATTTGGAAGGTTATAATGTAAAACAACTGAAAATTTTCAACCGCTATGGTTCGGAGGTTTATTCTAAAGCCAATTACGAAAACGAATGGTATGGTCAATCGGATAACGGTGACGAATTACCGGACGGCACTTATTATTTCGTAATCGATTTTGACGATTTAAAAACCGAAACCGGCTGGATCTATATCAACAGAGTCCAATAATTAGTAGCCTTTTGCCCTTATTGCCCCAATTTAATTTAATAACCTAAAACCAAACCAATCGGTTCACAAAGAAAAAGAATCCTATAGGACCTAATTTTTAGTTCTATTCCAAATAAATGAATCACTATAAAAAAATATTCTCCTTTTTGCTTTTATTGCTGTCTGCCACCGGGTATTCCCAACTAGGATTCTGTGGCGGAAGTAAAGGTGATCCTATTTTTAGTGAAAATTTTGGTAACGGAACCAATTATGGTCCGGCTTTGCCTGCCGGAATCACCAATTATTCTTTTGTCGTAGGCAATCCAAATGACGGAAGCTATACGTTGTATTACCGAACCAATTTATACAGCACCTGGCATTATTCATTAGACCATACGCCCGATGCGATGAATGGAACCAACGGAAAGGCTTTGATTGTCAATGCAAATGCCAGTACTACGGGTGATTTTTACAAAAGAACCGTTACCGGATTATGTGCCAATACTACTTTTGAGTTTTCGGCCTGGCTGATGAATATTTACAATCCGGGTTCGGGATTTTGCGGAGCCGGTGAAATCCCTATCAATGTTCGTTTTGAAATCTGGAATGATACCGAAACAGTACTGTTAGGTTCAGGAAATACAGGAAGTATCATGGGAAGTGCCGCACCGCTTTGGCAGCAATTCGCCTTGGTTTTTACCACTGTTAGTGAAACCTCAGTCGTACTGAAAATGAAAAACAATGGTTTGGGTGGCTGCGGAAACGATTTGGCCATCGACGACATTGAATTCAGGTCTTGTGGTGATTTAACAACCATTACAAGCCCATCGGTTGTTGGGGATACTTTTGTTACCTGCCAAACCCCAATTTCGATAGCATTACAGGCGGTTACCGCCGGAGTTGGACCTTATTTTTACCAATGGCAATCGAGTACAAACGGCGGCATCTGGACCGATATTCCGGGCGAAACCCATGCAAACCTCACCACTCCAAGCTTAAGCACTACAACCTATTTCAGAACCAAGATCGCACAGGACATCGCCAATATAAACAACCCGTTTTGTTCTACCCTATCAAACGTATTTACCGTTTCTTTTTTGGCACAACCCACAAACAGTGTCAGCAATGGGGACCAAACCATTTGCAGCAATCAATCCATCCCGGCACTTACAGTTACAGCAACTGCCGGAAACGGAGTGAATTGGTATGACGCTGCAACCGGTGGCAATTTATTATTAGCCAATTCAACCTCATTTACACCAACGACTCCCGGGACTTATTATGCCGAAACATACAACACAAGTTCAAACTGTATCAACAGTACCAGAGTGCCTGTTAGCCTTACCATTATTTCCCAACCGACAGCGGCCATCTCCGGAACCAATTCGGTTTGCACCGGAAGTACCGCCGTGATTGCCTTTAACGGAACGCCAAACGCGATTGTGACCTATAATATCGATAGCGGTTCCTATCAAACCATCACTTTAAACGCTAGTGGTTCAGCTACGCTTACGACTCCGGCTTTGACCGCAAACAACACTTATCATTTGGTTTCTGTTGCTTTGAACACCTGTAGTGCAACCTTAACCGGTTCGGCTGCAATCACGGTGAATTCAACGGCAACGGCTTCCGTTTCCGGAAATACTTCGGTTTGCAATGGTGGCAATGCAACGCTCACGTTTAGCGGAACCGCAAATGCTACCGTAACTTACAACATCAATAGCGGCGCGAATCAGACTGTCGTTTTAAATGCTGCAGGAACAGCCACTGCGGTGATTTCAAATATAACTTCCACCACGGTTTGTAACCTGATCAGTGTTACTTCAGCCGGAGCAAACGCCTGTACGCAATTGCTGTCTCAATCTTTTACTATATCAGTTGTCGCTTTACCAACAGCAACCATCAGTGCGAATCCAACAGCAGTTTGTGCCAACCAAACCAGTACCATCAGTTTTACCGGAACGGCTAATGCCATCGTGACTTATACGGTTAACGGCGGTGCCAATCAAACGATAACCTTAAACGCCTCGGGTCAGGCTTCTGTCACTACACCAAATATTACCTCAAATACCACTTTTCAATTAGTAAGTGTCGCCCTTTCGGGAACATTGGGTTGTAGCCAATCGGTTTCCGGTTCGGCAACTGTTTCGATAAACCCAACACCGATTGCCAATTTCACCGGAAGCTTAAATTATTGTTCGGGTGAAACCACCGCGATTACCTTAACTGCGGACATTGCCGGAACTACCTTTTCATGGACGGCAACCCAAACCGGAGTTACAGGTTCCACATCGGGAACAGGAAATCAGATCAATCAAACATTAACCAACAACAATACTGCAAACGGCACAGCAACTTATATTGTCACGCCTTTCTATAGTGGCTGTGCTGGTCTTCCGATAACCATAAATGCCACCGTTTATCCTATCCCAAAACCTACGATTGCCGACGGTGTAATTTGTTTGAATAGCGGAAGTACGCCTTCATCACAATTCCACACCCTAACGACTAATTTGTCTCCGACACAGTATAGTTTTGTGTGGTATTTTGAAGGAGCACTTATTCCGACTGCTCACAATAGTTTTTACAATGCTTATCAGATCGGAACTTATTCTGTCATAGCAACACACCTTGTATCGGGTTGTGTTTCCGATTTGGCTTTTGCCGAAATAACCGAATCCAGTCAGGGTGAAAGTTTAATCATTGATCAGTCTTCTGCTTTTAGTGACAACCCAAGAATTGTTGTTACGGTTGTCGGTGGTGACGGTCCGTTTCTATACCAATTGGATGGCGGTGAATTTCAATCCTCCAATATCTTTACGGATGTATCCTCAGGAACACACACGATTACCGTTGTAGATGATACCTATTGCACCAACTTATCCACCACGGTAACCATCATCAATTATCCTCATTATTTTACACCCAATGGCGACGGCATTCATGAAACCTGGAATATCAAAGGCGTCAATGGCAATGCACGAATCATCATTTTTGACCGCTATGGCAAAATACTCACCCAAATCAGTCCGAGTACGCCCGGTTGGGACGGAACCTATAACGGACATATGATGTTTGCCGATGATTATTGGTTTACCATTGAGTATTTGGAAAACGGCAGCGAGAAAACCTTCAGGGCACATTTTACTTTAAAAAGATAACCACTAAAACAGACAAACCAACCATGAAACAAAACCACACGAGCACAATAGGACAAACAAATTTGGATTTAAAATAAAACACAACAAAATGAAGAAACTATATTTCATTGCAGTATTAGCTTTAGCAGTAACAGAGTTAAGAGCACAGCAAGATCCTCATTACACGCAGTACATGTATAACATGAGTGT
>NZ_JARGNA010000005.1 GCF_030167905.1 Flavobacterium terrisoli | reverse complement strand
CTTTTAACGATGTAACCACTCCTGGTGCTTGTGCCGGTTCTTATTCTGTGACCAGAACTTGGACGGCTGTTGACGCTTGTGGAAATTCTTCTACAGCTTCTCAAACCATTAATGTACAAGATGTAACCGCTCCGGTGATTGCTGCTTTACCTAGTACTTCTACTATCAACTGTCCGGCTACGCCTTCGTTTGCAACTGCGACAGCAACTGACTCTTGTGGATCTGGTGCTACTTTAACCTTTAATGATGTAACAACTCCTGGTGCTTGTGCCGGTAACTATTCTGTTACCAGAACTTGGACTGCTGTTGACGCTTGTGGAAATTCTTCTTCAGCTTCACAGACTATAAATGTACAAGATGTAACTGCTCCGGTGATTGCAGCTTTACCTGCTCCATCAACAATCTCTTGTCCGGCTACGCCTTCATTTGCGACAGCTACGGCTACTGACGGTTGTGGATCTGGTGCTACTTTAACTTTTGCTGACACAACCAACAATGGTAACTGTGCCGGTAATTACTCTGTAACAAGAACATGGACAGCTGTGGATGCTTGTGGAAATACTTCTACAGCTTCTCAAACTATCAATGTTCAGGATACAACAGCTCCAACATTTACTGTTCCGGCTGATGTAACAATCAATACCGGTGAAAATTGTTCTACTAATTTAGACCCAACTGCTATTGGTACCGTAACTAATATTTCTGATGCTTGTGATGCAAGTCCTGAAGTAACTTATACAGATTCTGATTGTTTTGGAAATGACAATGAAGCGAATATCAATTCAGGAAACGGAAATTACTTCTACTTTGATGTAACTGGATATGCTAACCTGACTGCAAAAGACATTGAAAAATTAGCCCTTTCTTTTGAAACAAATCAAGGAAAAGGAAGAGCCGAATTTACTTTGGTTGCTCCTAGCGGACAAGCTGTGGTTTTAGTTGGTCCTTACTGTACCGGTGGTGCTTGTGAAGATGCTAATTCAAACGATCAGGAATTATATTTACCTGTATTCTATCCAAATAGTTCAGGATATGCACAATGGAACAATAACAATGTTATCGCTCAAGATATTCCTCAAAACTTTACACCTAATGGTGCCTTGTCTTCTCCAAACACTATTACCGGAGTTACAAGTTATGTATCAAGTTTTGAAAACTTAACAGGTCCAATGAATGGAACTTGGTTTGTATTCTCAAGAAAACAAGCTAATGTTAACGGAAGTGTTAACTTCAATAGTGTATGTTTAACTCCTGCAAGTGCATGTGCTAGTAACAATATTATAGTAAGAACTTGGACAGTAACTGACGAATGTGGAAACGCCGCTTCAGCTACTCAAACCATAACTATTCAAGATATTACTGCTCCGGTAATTGCAACATTGCCTGGAACTTCAACTATCAACTGTCCTGCTGCTCCTGAGTTCGCTCAAGCTACAGTGACTGATAATTGTGATGCAAATCCTAGTTTAACTTTTGCTGACGTAACTACTAATGGTGCGTGTGCAGGTTCTTATTCTGTAACCAGAACTTGGACCGCTACTGACGCTTGTGGAAATACTGCTACAGCTTCTCAAACTATTAATGTACAAGATATTTCAGCTCCGGTTATTGCAACTTTACCTGCGACTTCAACTATCAACTGTCCTGCAACACCTTCATTTGCCACTGCTACTGCAACAGATGAGTGTGGTTCTTCATTCGAATTGACTTTCGCTGATGTAACTACAAATGGTGCTTGTGCAGGTTCTTATTCTGTAACCAGAACCTGGACCGCTGTTGACGCCTGTGGAAATACATCTACAGCTTCTCAAACTATTAATGTACAAGACGTAACTGCTCCGGTAATTGCTGAATTACCCGCAACTTCAACTATCAACTGTCCTGCTGCTCCTGAGTTCGCTCAAGCTACTGCAACAGATGAGTGTGGTTCAGCTTTCGAATTGACTTTCGCGGATGTGACTACAAATGGTGCTTGTGCAGGTTCTTATTCTGTAACCAGAACATGGACGGCTACTGATGCTTGTGGAAATACTGCTACAGCTTCTCAAACTATTAATGTACAAGACGTAACTGCTCCGGTAATTGCTGAATTACCTGCAACTTCAACTATCGACTGTCCTGCTTCGCCTGAGTTCACTCAAGCTACTGCAACAGATGAGTGTGGTTCTGCTTTCGAATTGACTTTCGAAGATGTAACTACAAATGGTGCTTGTGCAGGTTCTTATTCTGTAACCAGAACCTGGACCGCTGTTGACGCCTGTGGAAATACTGCTACAGCTTCTCAAACTATCAATGTACAAGACATCACTGCTCCGGTAATTGCTGAATTGCCTGCAACTTCAACTATCAACTGTCCTGCTTCGCCTGAGTTCGCTCAAGCTACTGCAACAGATGAGTGTGGTTCTGCTTTCGAATTGACTTTCGAAGATGTAACTACAAATGGTGCTTGTGCCGGTTCTTATTCTGTAACCAGAACCTGGACCGCTGTTGACGCTTGTGGAAATACTGCTACAGCTTCTCAAACTATCAATGTACAAGACATAAATGCTCCGGTAATTGCTGAATTACCTGCTGCTTCTACTATCAACTGTCCTGCTGTGCCTGAGTTCGCTCAAGCTACTGCAACAGATGAGTGTGGTTCTGCTTTCGAATTGACTTTCGAAGATGTGACTACAAACACCAACTGTGCCGGTAACTATTCTGTAACCAGAACCTGGACCGCTGTTGATGCCTGTGGAAATACTGCTACAGCTTCTCAAACTATCAATGTACAAGATGAAACTGCTCCTGTAATTACTGGTCAGGCTTCAAATATCATTGTGGAATGTGATGGTAATGGTAATGAACTTGCATTGTTTACCTGGTTAACCACAAATGGTGGTGCCACTGCAACTGACGAATGTTCAGCTGTAACCTGGTCAAATGACTTTAGTGAAATCGCTAATGACTGTTCGGCTGCTGTAACTGTTGTATTTACTGCAACTGATGAATGTGGAAACGCTTCTTCAACTTCAGCAACCTTTACCATAAATGATACTCAAGATCCTGTGGCTCCTGAGGCTCCGGCTTCTGTAACTGTAGCTTGTGCTGCCGATGTTCCTGCGATGATTTCGCTTACAGCGACAGACAACTGTTCAGCTCCTATCACTGTTGAAGGTGTTGATGCTACAACTCCGGGACAATGCTCAGGTACATTTACTGTAACCAGAACTTGGACTTTCATTGATGCTTGTGGAAATTCATCTTCTGTATCGCAAACAATAAACGTAGTAGATGATGTTGCTCCAACAGCTCCTGAAGCTCCGGCTTCTGTAACTGTAGCTTGTGCGGCTGATGTTCCTGCAATGATTTCGCTTACTGCTACTGACAACTGTGGTGCTTCTATCACTGTTGAAGGTGTTGATGCTACAACTCAAGGTAACTGTCCTGGTACGTTCTCTATAACAAGAACTTGGACATTCACTGATGCTTGTAACAATTCTTCATCTGTATCACAAACAATAAACGTAGTAGATGATGTTGCTCCGACAGCTCCTCAAGCTCCGGCTTCTGTAACTGTTGCTTGTGTGGCTGATGTACCTGCAATGATTTCACTTACTGCTACTGACAACTGTGGTGCTGCTATCACTGTTGAAGGTGTTGATGCTACAACGCAAGGTAACTGTCCTGGTACGTTCTCTATAACAAGAACTTGGACTTTCGTTGATGCTTGTAACAATTCTTCATCTGTATCACAAATAATAAACGTAGTAGATGACGTTGCTCCGACAGCTCCTGAAGCTCCGGCTTCTGTAACTGTAGCTTGTGCGGCTGATGTTCCTGCAATGATTTCACTTACTGCTACTGACAACTGTGGTGCTTCAATCACTGTTGAAGGTGTTGATGCTACAACTCAGGGAGAATGTTCAGGTACATTTTCTGTAACAAGAACATGGACTTTTACTGATGCTTGTAACAACACTTCGTCTGTATCTCAAATAATAAACGTAGTAGACGACGTCGCTCCAACAGCTCCTGAAGCTCCGGCTTCTGTAACTGTAGCTTGTGCGGGTGATGTTCCTGCGATGATTTCGCTTACTGCTACTGATAACTGTGGTACGTCTATCACTGTTGAAGGTGTTGATGCTACAACGCAAGGTGCATGTCCTAACTCGTTCACTGTAACCAGAACCTGGACTTTCGCTGATGCTTGTGGAAACTCATCTTCTGTATCTCAAATAATAAACGTAGTAGATGACGTTGCTCCAACAGCTCCTGAAGCTCCGGCTAATATAACTGTAGCTTGTGCGGCTGATGTTCCTGCAATGATTTCGCTTACTGCAACTGATAACTGTGGTGCTTCAATCACTGTTGAAGGTGTTGATGCAACAACTCCGGGAGAATGTTCGGGGACATTTACTGTAACAAGAACATGGACATTCACTGATGCTTGTGATAACTCATCTTCTGTATCACAAACTATTAACGTGGTTGATGATGTGGCTCCGACAGCTCCTCAAGCTCCGGCTGATGTTACTGTAACCTGTGACGGTGATGTACCTGCAATGGTTTCGCTTACCGCTACTGACAACTGTGGTGATTTCATTACGGTAGAAGGTGTTGATGCTGTTACACAACAAGGAGGATGCGTTGGTAGTTATACTATTACCAGAACATGGACATTTGCTGATGTTTGTGGTAACACTTCATCTGTAGAGCAAATCATTAATGTAAATGATAATGTTGCACCTACTATACCAACTGAGCCATTCGATGTAACTGTGGCTTGTTCCGGTGACGTACCTGCAATGATTTCATTGACTGCTACTGACAACTGTGGTGGCGCAATCACTGTAGAAGGTGTTGATGTTGTAACTGCAGGAACTTGTGCAAACATGTTTACTGTAACCAGAACATGGACTTTCGCTGATGCTTGTGGTAACACTTCTTCTGTAGAGCAAATCATTACTGTAAATGACAATATTGCTCCAGCATTTGTTGAAGTGGCTCCGGCTAATACTACTGCTTCATGTGATAATATTCCAACAGCTGCGGTATTAACTGCAACCGATAACTGTGGTACTGCTTCAGTAACCATGAGTGAGACAATCATTCAAGGAAACTGTCCTTCAAACTATCAAATAGTTAGAACCTGGACTGCAACTGATGCTTGTAATAACACTAGTTCACAAACACAAACGATAACTGTTTCTGACACTACCGGACCGGTATTAGTTACAGAACTTGATCCGAAAGTAGATGCTACTTGTGATCAAATCCCACCAGTTCCTGTATTAGTATTTACAGACAACTGTTCAGGAACTGTAACAACTCCTGAGCCAACAATAACAGTATCAAGTGTTGTGAATGGTTCTTATACTATCACCAGAACATGGGTTGCTACTGATGCTTGTGGTAATTTATCTCAAACTTATACACAATTTGTATTCGTAGATGAAATCACGGATGTAATCACACTTGATCCACTACAGTTAAGTACTGGAGATGATATAGTTGTATCATTAGATGGTTTATTACCAGCTGGTGTTACCGGTGGAACTTGGACGAATGTAAATAATGTTACTCCAGGATTTGATCCGGTGAATAACACATTCAATCCATTTGGAGTTACTCCGGGAGAGTACTTATTCAGCTATATTATTAGTGATGGTTTATGTCCTATAAGTTATAATGTTCTAATCATCATTGGTGCTGTTGAAGCGTGTGATACCGTTGTAATTCACAATGCCTTTACACCAAATGGTGATGGATTAAACGAGTACTTTAGCATTGAAAATATTGAGGATTTTGATTGTTATCCAACAAATAATGTTCAAATTTACAATCGCTGGGGAGTATTAGTTTACGAAACTAAGGACTATGACAACAATACCCGAAGATTTGAAGGTATCTCTGAAGGAAGGGTTACTGTTAGCAAATCTGAAGAATTGCCTGCAGGAACTTATTTCTACATCATTGAGTGGACTATCGCTCTTGATGGTACTAAAGTAACTAAAGACGGATATTTATACTTAACCCGATAAACCTACTAACCCTGAGGGTGTAAAAACCCTCAGGACAAAAAAAGAAAATATGAGAACAAAAATTTTAATTTTCGCTTTGATGTTAACGTGTTATACTGGTTTTGCTCAGCAAGACGCACAGTATACCCAATACATGTATAACACTATCAATATCAATCCCGCTTACGCCGGATCGAGAGGAGTTATGAGTATTTTCCTGTTGCATCGTACCCAATGGGTAGGATTAGACGGAGCACCAACGACAAATACTGCGTCTATCAATACTCCTATTAACAATAGTAATTTAGGTTTTGGTTTGTCAGTAGTAAGTGATAAAATCGGTCCTACAAAAGACAATACGCTTTCAGCTGATCTATCGTATTCAATCCCGGTATCTGAAAACGCTAAATTATCCTTTGGTCTTAAAGCCTCGGCTAATCAATTCAAATTAGATGTTAACAGATTGAATCCGGAGGATGCCAATGATCCAAATCTTCAGGGTTTTGACAACGAGATTTCTCCTAACTTTGGAGCCGGTGTATATTTACATTCTGAAAAAGGTTATTTTGGTCTTTCTGTGCCAAACTTTTTACAGGATACAAAATACAACGATAACGAAGTTGCGGTGTTCCAGGAAAGAATGAACTTTTATGCCATTGGAGGTTATGTATTTGATCTTTCCCCTTCGGTTAAATTCAAACCGGCAGTCTTGACTAAATTGGTTACCGGTTCACCTTTACAGGTTGATGCATCCGCTAACTTTTTATTCTTTGACAAGTTAATGCTTGGTGGTGCTTATCGTTGGGATGCCGCATTTAGTGCATTGGCAGGATTTCAGATAACTGATGGTTTATTCATTGGTTACAGTTATGACAGAGAAACAACTGAATTGAAAAATTATAACTCAGGTTCGCATGAGATATTCTTACGTTTTGAATTGTTCAATAAAGTTAATAAAATGGTATCACCTAGATTCTTCTAATAACACTACGATTATGAAAAATAAAATTATATATTTAGTACTATTAACTTTCGCTACTGTGAACAGTTATTCACAACTTAGTAACAAAGAAGCAAAAGGTGATAAAGAGTATGGGAAGTATGCTTATATAGATGCCATTAAGACTTATGAACGCATCTATGAAAAAGGATACAAGTCTCCTGATATGTTACTTAAAATTGGTAACGCCTACTATTTCAATGCCGAATTAGAAAAAGCAAACAAATGGTATAGCGAACTATATACAACAAACCCAGAGCAAGAAGCTGAATTCTATTATCGCTTTGCACAAACTTTAAGAGCTACCAAGGATTATCCGAAAGCGGATGCCATGATGGCCAAGTTCAACGAAAAAAGTGGTAATGACGCCAGAGCAAAAATCTTCGCTAAGAAGAAAGACTATTTGGCTGAAATCAAAAAGAATTCAGGTCGTTACAAAATCGAAAATGCCGGGATAAACACCAAGTATTCAGATTATGGTACTGCATTTATGGGAACAAAAGTAATCTTTACTTCTGCCCGTGATACCGGTAACTTCTCTAAAAGAATCCATACCTGGACAGGTCAGTATTTTACCAATTTATATGGTTCAAATTTAAGTGAAGATGGTTCTTTAGGCCCTGTAGATAAATTTGGCAAAAAAATCAACACCAAATTTCACGAAGATACTCCGGCCTTTACCAAAGACGGAAAGACAGTTTATTTCACCAGAAATAACTACTTAGATGGAAGAGGTTTTGATGCCAACAAAGTAACTTTATTAAAAATCTATAAAGCCAATCTTGATGCTGAAGGCAATTGGATCAACATCACACCGTTAAACTTTAACAGTGATAGTTACCAAGCGGCACATCCTGCCCTGTCTCCGGATGAAAAAACTCTGTACTTTGCTTCAGACATGCCTGGATCTTTTGGCCAGTCTGACCTTTACAGAGTAAAAATCAACGAAGATGGTACTTTAGGAACTCCTGAAAACCTTGGTGAATCAATCAATACGCCTGGTAGAGAAACTTATCCTTTCATTTCTAATGACAATGAATTGTACTTTGCTTCAGACGGTCAACCTGGTTTAGGAGGTTTAGATGTTTTCATCACAAGAATCCCTAAAGACGGCAGCCTTAATTTCAAACAAGTGCTTAACGTTGGTGAAGAAGCAAACAGTCCAAAAGACGATTTCGCCTTAATCATTGACTCCAAAACCAAAAGAGGTTTCGTAAGCTCTAACAGAGATGGTGGACAAGGAAGTGATGATATCTATAAATTCTTAGAAACACGTCCTATATTCTGTGACCAAATCCTATATGGAGTAATCACAGATGAAGATACTAAAGCCGTATTACCAAACACTAAATTGGTGCTGTTTGATGAGAAATTCAACAAACTAAAAGAAACCGTTTCTGATGCTGAAGGTAAATATGAATTCCTAGAAGTAGAATGTGGTAAAAAATACTATGTAAATGCTTCTCTTGAGGATTATGAAACCAAAGAAGTTGCAACAATCATCGGTTCTGAATCAGGTAAAACTGAATTGAACATCGAACTTAAAACTAAAGTTTGTAAAGCCAAAATTGGTGATGATATTGCAGATTGTTTCAAAATCAACATCATCTATTTCGACTTAGACAAATGGAACATCAGACCTGATGCAGCCATTGACTTAGCTAAATTGTTAGATGTATTGAACCAAAACCCATCAATGAAAATCAATATTCGTTCGCATACTGATAGCCGTGCTTCACATGCCTACAACGAAAAACTATCTGACCGTAGAGCAAAATCAACCAGAGATTGGTTGATCAAAAATGGTATTGCTGCAGATCGTTTAACTTCAGAAGGTTTGGGTGAAACAGAATTGGTAAACAAATGTGCTGATGGTGTAAAATGTACTGAAGCTGAACACCAGTTAAACAGAAGATCAGAATTCATCATTACTGCACTATAAAATTTAAAAAACACTTATTAACTCTAAAAGCACCCGTTTCCGGGTGCTTTTTTTTTATCTTTGAAATATGAGTATGACCAAACTTTTCAAAGACTTTTTTGAAAGTGAAAGAGCCGGCGGATTTGTCCTTATAGCCTGTACCTTGTTTTCATTGCTTTTAGCCAACTCCGGTTGGAGCCAGCAATACACAAACGTTTGGCATTTTCAAATTGGGACACATTCCTTCGAACATTGGATCAATGATGGCCTGATGACCATTTTCTTTTTATTGATTGGTTTGGAATTGGAACGGGAAATTTATGCCGGTGAGCTATCCAATTTAAAAAATGCCCTATTGCCCATTTTTGCCGCTTTGGGTGGCATGCTCATTCCTGCCGGATTGTATTTATATTTGAATTATGGAACCGAAACCCAATCGGGAGCCGGAATTCCAATGGCTACCGATATTGCTTTTGCCCTAGGGATTTTGTCCTTATTGGGAAACCGTGTGCCGCTTTCGCTAAAAATATTCCTAACGGCTTTAGCGGTTATTGATGACTTAGGCGCCATATTGATTATTGCCATTTTCTATACCAAAAATTTAATCTGGAGTAATCTGCTGATAGCACTAGGCATCTTTTTTGTCTTGCTTGTAATGAATAGACTAAAAGTCCGCAACCTTATTCCCTATTTAGTGCTTGGTGTTGTCATGTGGTATTTCATGTTGAACTCAGGTGTTCACGCTACCATTACCGGCGTTTTATTGGCTTTTGCCATACCTTTCGGGAACGGCGATGAAAAATCATCTTCTTATTTACTGCAGCACTTTCTCCACAAACCGGTCGCTTTTATCATCTTACCGCTTTTTGCTTTGGCCAATACCGCCATTATCTTAAATTCCGATTGGCATTATGCCTTAAGCCACAATTATACTTTAGGAATTGCCGCAGGTTTAATCATTGGGAAACCGATTGGCATTTGGCTGTTCAGTTATTTGGCCATAAAACTAAAGATAAGTCAACTTCCTGCAACGCTGAATTGGAGATCCATTTTTGGCGTAAGCTTTTTGGGTGGCATTGGGTTTACCATGTCCATCTTTATCACATTGCTCGCCTTTTCGGATGTTGAGCATATCAACAATGCCAAAATCATGATCCTGATTTCGTCATTGGTCGCCGGACTATTTGGATTGCTCTACTTAAAGGCGACTCTTAAAAAAGATTAATACCACTTTTTCTTTTTGAAATAGTAAATCATACCGAGCAGCAACAGGAACATAAATCCCACAACAATGAAATAGCCATATTTCCAATGCAGTTCGGGCATGTTATCGAAGTTCATTCCGTAAACACCAACAATGAATGTCAAAGGCATAAAGAATACCGAAACTACGGTCAGGGTTTTCATGACTTCGTTCATCTTGTGATTTTGGGTAGAAAAATAAAAACTGGACGCACTATCCAACGAAGTCAAGTCGTATTCTATCTGTTCCAAAAGTTCCAAGCTCTTTTGATGCAAACGTGAAAAGAAACTGTAATTCTCAGGTTCAATGGCATTGAAAACATTATCGTCTTTCATGCTTTTGATGGAATACAAAGAATCACGCAGCGGAATAATCGAACGCTTTAAAAAATTGAAGTTATCGCGATGCTTTTCTATTTGTTCCAAAATTTCTGGTTTGGTGCTGGTCTTTGAAATATCTATCAGCTCTTCTACTCTGTCTTCTTCATTTTCAATGGTAATGTAGAAATTCTCCATGATGGCATCCAAAAGCAAATACAAAAGATAATCCGCTTTCTTGTCTCTTACAATCCCCGAATGAGATCTGATGCGCTCGCGGATGTGGGCAAAATACTCACTTCGCTTTTCCTGAAACGAAACCAAAATGCCGTTCTTTAATAAAAAACTCACTTGCTCCACACTAATATTATCGGTGTTTTCAATGGGCAGCAAAGACTTGATGTTAAAAAATAAAACGTCGTGATTTTCATCCAGCTTGGTTCTTTTGGTGGTATTCAAAATATCGCCCAACATGAAATTGTCCACATTGAGAAAATCACCAACCGATTTGATAACCTCGGTATCATTCAATCCGTGAATATTGAGCCAGTTCACTTTTGAAGTTTCAAAACATTTGTCCAATTGTGATTTGGTAAATTCATTATACTCCGTCAAATCATTGGTGTCATAAACAAATAACTGCATTTCAGTCTTTACTTGCTTATGCGTTCCGGTATAATCCAAAAAAGTAGGCTGAACTTTCTTCCCTTTTTTATATTTTATTTTTCTCACGAATTCTAAATTTGTTTAAAATTAAGAATATTTATTTTTTTCAAACTATTTTTACCAAAAATCATTGTATGCAAACGCTAATCATCAATATAAAAGAATTACTCCAAATCAGGGAAGCCAACATTGATAAAGTGTCCGGAAGCGAAATGGCCATTTTGCCCTCAATAAAAAACGCTTTTCTTTTGATTGAAAATGAGGTGATCGCTGCTTTTGGTTCAATGAATGATTGTCCAAAAATCAATGCCGATAAAACGATTGATGCCACTGGAAAAACCATCTTGCCTTCTTGGTGCGATAGCCATACACACATTGTTTATGCTGGGAATCGTGAACAGGAATTTGTGGACCGAATCAACGGCTTGACCTATGAGGAAATTGCCAATCGCGGTGGCGGAATCTTAAACTCCGCTAAAAAACTCAATGAAACTTCCGAAGATGAAATCTACAACCAATCCAGGAAACGTTTGGAAGAAGTCATCCAACAAGGAACAGGCGCAGTCGAAATCAAATCGGGTTACGGCTTGACCGTTGAAGGCGAATTGAAAATGTTGCGCGTCATTAAGAAACTGGCCCAAAATTATCCGATTGCCATCAAAGCCACTTTTCTCGGTGCGCACGCTTTTCCATTAGCATACAAAGAAAACCATTCGGCTTATATTGATTTAATCATCAATGAAATGTTACCCAAGATTGCCGAAGAAAAACTCGCCGATTATATCGATGCCTTTTTGGAAACCGGCTATTTCTCTGTGGAAGAAACCCAGCGGATTATGGAAGCAGGGAAAAAATATGGCTTGCCATCTAAAATACATGTCAACCAATTTACCGCCATCAACGGCATTGCCGCTTGTGTGAAGCATAACGCACTTTCAGTAGATCATCTCGAGATTGTAACCGATGAAGATATTGAAGCTTTAAAAGGCGTTGAAACCATAGCTGTCGCTTTACCGAGTTGTTCTTACTTTATAAGCATTCCATATACGCCGGCCAGGAAAATGCTCAATGCCGGTTTGCCATTGGCTTTGGCTTCCGATTTCAATCCGGGCACTACGCCTTCGGGAAATATGAATTTTGTGGTAGCTACGGCCTGCATCAAAATGAAAATGACACCCGAAGAAGCGATCAATGCTGCAACCATTAACGGTGCGTATGCTATGGGATTATCAGAAACCCATGGAAGTATTACGGTGGGCAAAAAAGCCAATCTGATCATCACCAAACCGCTTAACTCCTATTATGAATTGCCTTATGCCTTTGGCAGTAATTTAATCGACCAGGTTATCCTCAACGGAAAAAGTATAGCATAAAAAAAAGTCCCGATTGCTCGGGACTTTTTCAATTATATAAATTTCTATTATTTCAAAGAGAAACTGCTTTTTGAAACCAATTCACCTTTGTCAAATACATTGACAAAATAAGTTCCTTTGGCAAAGTCTTTTCCTGGTAATTGCTCTTTTACATTTACTGTTTTATTTTCATATTTTACAGTAGTTGTAAAGCTGTAAGTCAACGATGTATCACCAAATGAAATGGTTGCTTTATCTCCCAACACATTGTTTTTAGCATCGATTACCTGAACATAGTATACTTTATCTCCTGATTTTGCGATAGCGTTTTCTGCTATAGTGAAGCTAATTTGCAACAAGTCGGCTCTACTGGCTTTGTCAGTCTCGATTTGCTTTCCTGAACTTCTTTGTTTGTAAGCGGCAGTTTTCAAATTGGTCACCGATAATTTTTGACCTTTCTCAACAGTTTTAGCCAATTCTTCGTTTTGACCAACTAATACCTGGTTGTATTTCTTAGAATCTTCCAAAACTACGGTGGTACTGTCTATTTTGGTTGTTAAAGTTTGATTTTGGGCTTTCAACACTTCAACTTCCTGCATGAGGTTTTTCATTTTTCCCTCCATTTGCTTGTATTGCTCTTTGTACTTTCTCAAAGAGTTTGCATCACCTTTGGCTGACTTTAAATCAGACATTAGTTTTACAACTTTTTCTCTCTCTGCGATTAGCTCATCAGACATTGATGTGTTTTCTGCAATGGCCGCATCATAAGTGGCTTTTAATTCTGATAGGTCTTTTAGTACATCCTCTTTTTCGGATTTTGTTGTGGTTACAACTGTTTCTAAGTTTTTAGCATCTGAGGTCAATTTGAAAATGTAAACCAGACTTCCCACTAATAATATAGCTAAAATTGCTACGATTGCTTTAAGTTTCGAATTACCGTTTTGATTTTCCATAGGTTATAGTTTTTTTGTTTTAACAAAATTAATAATATTTAACATACTAACGTTAAATAAGTAATTATATTATATTTTTGAGAAAATATTTTTCAAGATGGAAAGATTAATTCCTTTCACAATTACTGACTTAGCAAAGGTTACCAACCACCGAAGTGGCGAGGTAAAATTTGGAGAAAAGATGTTGACAATCCCAAAAGATGAAAATTATGTGGACTTCCTCAAAAGATGCGAAGCCAAGTATGTTTTACTGGGAATTCCCGAAGATGTTGGTGTCCGCGCTAATTTTGGTCGTCCCGGAGCAGCATCGGCCTGGCAAAGCGCCATCAGCAGCATTGCCAATATTCAGCACAATCGTTTTTGTAAAGGCAGTCAGATTGTGGTGTTGGGAAAATTGGATGCTACACCCGAAATGGAAGAAGCAAAAGACCTCGATTTCCATAAAACAGCTGACAGAAAATTATTAAGCACACTAGTTGAAAGAATCGATAAAGAAGTAGTGCACATTGTTACGACTATCATCAAATGTGGTAAAACCCCAATCATCATTGGCGGTGGACACAATAATGCTTACGGAAACATTAAAGGAACCGCACTTGGATTGGGCAAGCCCATCAATGCCGTGAATTTTGATGCCCATTCCGATTTCAGAATATTGGAAGGAAGACACAGCGGGAATGGCTTTTCGTATGCTTATGAAGAAGGTTTCCTCAAAAAATATTTCATCTTTGGCTTACATGAAAACTATACTTCCAAAAATGTAATCGACATCCTGAAAAAAATGGAAGACCGCGTAAACTACAATACGTATGATGAGATTAAGGTACGCCAGCAGAAAAACTTCCAGCAGGAACTGAATACTGCTTACGATTTTATCAAAAATGACGCTTACGGCATAGAAATCGATTTGGATGCTTTGCCTAATATTGCCAGCAGCGCCATGACGATGAGCGGTTTTTCGATTGAAGAATTGCGTCAGTTTGTTTCTTTCTTTGGCAAAAATAAAAATGCGACCTATATCCATATCTGCGAAGGCGCACCCGATTTGGGCGAAGAAAAAAACAACCATCTTATCGGAAAATTGATAGGTTATTTAGTGACAGATTTTATCAAGTCGAGGAAAGAACTCGTTTAGTTATGAGTTATAAATTATGAATTATGAGTTGTTTCGCTTGTCCTTATCCCGAATTTTAACTCATAACTTATAACTCTTAATTCATAACTCATAAAACCTTATCTTTGCTGCGGTTTACACTTAATCGTAATCCCAATTTATGTTATTCGAAGATTTATCATTATCCAATAGTATTCAGAGAGCAGTCTTTGAAGAAGGATATACAAGCCCAACACCTATCCAGGAAAAAGCGATTCCCTTTATTTTAGCGGGAAAAGACTTGGTAGGTTGTGCCCAAACCGGTACAGGGAAAACAGCTGCTTTTGCTATTCCAATCATACACAACCTACACAGAATGGTAGGTTCATCCAAAAAAACAAAACAAATCCGTTGCCTTGTCGTGACGCCAACGCGTGAATTAGCTGTCCAGATTGGAGAAAGCTTTGACACGTATGGAAAATACACCAACCTGAGACAACTTACCATTTTTGGCGGAGTTTCTCAAGTGCCACAAGTAGACCAATTGAAAAAAGGCGTTGATATTCTAATCGCAACACCGGGAAGATTGCTCGACCTACACAAACAAGGTTTTGTTGATTTTGACCATTTGCACTTTTTGGTTTTGGACGAATCCGATTTGATGCTCGACATGGGCTTTATCAATGATGTGAGAAAGATTGTGAAATTGGTGCCAACCAACAGACAAACGCTTTTATTCTCGGCGACGATGCCTATGGCGATTCGTGAACTAGCCGATACTTTTCTGAACAAACCCGAATATGTTTCGGTGACTCCGGTTTCTTCCACGGCAGAAATCATTGAACAGCAAATCTATTTTGTGGACAAATCAGACAAGCGCGGTTTGCTGTATCATTTGATACGCAATGAAAACCTGAGCAATGTTTTGGTATTCGTAAGAACCAAACACGGTGCAGACAATGTCGTAAAAGCTTTGAAAAAACACGGTGTAAATGCCGAAGCCATACACGGTGACAAATCGCAAACGGCACGTCAACGTGTTTTAGACCATTTTAAAAACAAGGAAATCTCAGTTTTGGTTGCTACAGATATTGCGGCGCGTGGAATTGACATTGAAAGTCTGCCTTATGTCATCAATTTTGATTTGCCCAATATTCCTGAGACATATGTTCACCGTATCGGTAGAACCGGTCGTGCCGGAAATGGCGGAATTTCTATTTCATTCTGTGGAAAAGACGAAGAACCCTACTGGAAAGACATTCAGAAACTGATTAAGGTTAATGTGAAAATCATCAAAGACCATCCGTTTCCGTGGAAAGACGAAGTTCCGGATCCGAATGCAAAACCTGATTTGAGAAATAAAAAGAAACCTGAAGGACAAAATAAGTCGAGAAAATCAGAAACTTCTAAAAAAAATAAAAAGCGTTGGTATTAATCAACGCTTTCTTTGTTTTTGATGTTATTGGTAATCACCTGGAATAACTTGGATGGCTCAAAAGGCTTGACCATAATGTCATTCATTCCCGCAGAAATGGCTTCTTCTGTGACTTCTTGCTTATCGAAAGCGGTCAACGCAATCACCGGAATCATAATGCCTTTCTCTCTGATTCTTCTCGTAGTGTCAAACCCGTTGATTAATGGCATATTGATATCCATCAAAATCAAATCAAATCTTTCTCTTTCCAAAGCTACAATTGCAGCATAACCATCATCTACAATAGTACAAGTCATATTGCTGTTTTGGATGATCTTTTTGGTCACCATCTGGTTGATTTTATTGTCTTCCACTACCAAAATATTGTGCATGTGTGTATCCGACAAATCCACTTCGATGTTATTGATAATCTCTCTTGATTTTTCTTCGTCGTATTCAAAACCGATGGTAAAATAAAAAGTTGACCCAACATTCTCTTCGCTTTCCAAATGAATCTCACTTTCAAAAAGCTGTACCAATCGGGAAACGATTGAGAGTCCCAATCCGGTGCCTTGATAGTCTTCTTCTTTGCGCTCGATTTGAACAAACTTATCAAAGATTTTTTGCTGATGTTCTTTGGCAATTCCTATTCCGGTATCTTTTACTTTAAATTCGATGAAATATTTTTTATCAACTACTTGCTTCAAATCAGCGGAAAGTGATACTTCTCCGTTCTTGGTAAACTTCAAAGCGTTACTCATTAAATTCATGATGATTTGAGACAGCCGAAGTTTGTCACCAATTAAGAACTCCGGAATGGCCGTATCGATTTCAATAATTAACTTATTGTTGTTTTTATCGGCTATGTATTCCACCGAATTTTGAATAGTAGTGATTTCATCGGTAAGATTAAAAATCAAATTCTCCAAAACCACTCTTTTCTCCTCAATCTTATTGATCTGAAGAATGTCATTAACCAATGACAGTAAGTATTTGGCCGAAAACTTGAGTGATTTTAAATGCGGACTATTGGTCAATTCACGATGTTCATCGGTAATGATATTAGTAATTCCGATTACGCCATATAATGGTGTTCTCAATTCGTGGGTAATGGTCGAAACAAACTGGGATTTGAGTTGGGAAGCTTCTTCTGCTTTTTCTTTGGCATCCTGCAAAGCTTCATTGGCTTGCATCAGTTCAAAATTGGCCTGCTCTCTCAGCTTTATGTTTTTATACAACGTCAGTAAAAGCAATAATAAAATAATCAAAATGACGATGAACAGGATTACAATCAACTTAGAATCCTTTAAGGTCTTTTGATGTTGTTCATTTTCCTTTTCAATTCTGCCCAATTGTATTTTGTATTCCTGCAATTCAATTTGAGAAGCCGCTTTTTTAAGATTGTCAAGTTTCTCTTCAGAATACACTACTTTATTTAGCGAATCTAATTTGGCCTGGTACAGCTGCATGTTTTTATCGTCATCATACAACTTATAATGTCTGACCAAATTCTCATAAATGTTAATCAGGTTGGAATTGAATTCATTCTTTTCTGCGATTGCTTTGGCGGTAAAAAAATGCTCCTCGCTTTCGGCTTTTTGGTTGTTGTTGCTGCCATAAATCCCCAATAACAAATGCAATGACATTTTAGCTTCTGCATTATCTTTCCTGAAAACCTGTTCTTTGATATCATCTATCTGGTCATTGCCTAAATCATATTTTCCGATGGCAAAATAAGCACTGGCTAAGTTCAGCTTGGTATATTCTATCTGAACCGTATCCTTGATCTTTACGGCATAGTACAATGATTTTTTGTAGTAATTGATTCCTTTGGGAACATCAATCTCACTGAAATAATAAACACTGCCCAAGTTTCCGTAAATCCAGTTGAGCATCTTGTCATTCTTGAGTTTCTTGGCGTAAATTAAAGCTTTGTTGTAAAACTCGATAGCTTTTGCCGAGTCTGAACATTCGTTAAAGATGGCCCCAATGATATTATAGGATTGCGCTATTAGCAAATCGTTATTAATAGCAAATGACTTAACCAAAGCCTGCTTTGAAGATTCCAGCGCCTTATCATATTCAGCATCACCAAAATCAACAACTGCCTGATCAAGTAATTTTTTAATTACTGCTTTCTCCGTTTTATTCTCTTGGGAATAAACCATGGTTAGGGAAAACAGTAAAAATAAAAGTAAACTAAGGAGTTTAGTCTTATTCATTGGGTTAGTTAGATACTTCAAATATAAAGTTTTTATTCAAAAAAAAATCCTGATTACTCAGGATTTTCAACAGAATTCGTTAATTTCTAATCAACTTTCTATATTTGATTCGTTTTGGTGTCACATCGGTACCCAAACGTTTCTTTTTGTTTTCTTCATACTCTGAGAAACCACCTTCAAAATAGTACACTTCAGAGTCACCTTCAAAGGCTAAAATGTGAGTACAAATCCTGTCCAGGAACCATCTGTCGTGGCTGATTACCACGGCACAACCGGCAAAATTCTCCAAACCTTCTTCCAAAGCTCGAAGTGTATTGATATCCAAGTCATTCGTTGGCTCATCCAGCAACAATACGTTTCCTTCTTCTTTCAAAGTCATCGCCAAATGCAAACGGTTACGTTCACCACCGGACAATGTTGCTACTTTTTTGTTTTGATCGCTTCCGCCAAAGTTAAAACGAGATAAATAAGCTCTTGAATTCACTTGTCTTCCGCCCATCATAATCAATTCCTGTCCGTCACAGAAGTTTTCCCAAATTGATTTATCAGGATTGATATTGGAGTGCGCCTGATCCACGTAGGCAATCTTTACGGTGTCACCAACCACAAATTCTCCGGCATCAGCTTTCTCTTCACCCATAATCATTCGGAAGATAGTTGACTTACCGGCACCATTTGGTCCGATAATCCCAACGATTCCCGCCTGTGGTAAAGTGAAGTTTAGGTTGTCATATAATAATTTGTCTCCAAAAGCTTTGGCTACGCCTTTGGCTTCGATTACATTGGTCCCTAATCTTGGACCATTCGGAATATAGATTTCCAATTTCTCGTCCAGTTCTTTTTGGTCTTCGTTTAACAATTTGTCATAGTTCTGCAAACGCGCTTTTTGTTTGGTCTGACGGCCTTTGGCACCTTGACGAACCCAATCCAACTCGCGTTCTAGTGTTTTTCTGCGTTTGGAAGCTACTTTTTCTTCTTGCTCCATACGTTTTGATTTTTGGTCTAACCAAGAAGAATAGTTTCCTTTCCAAGGAATACCTTCTCCTCTATCGAGTTCCAAAATCCATCCGGCAACGTTATCTAAGAAATAACGGTCGTGCGTTACGGCAATTACCGTTCCGGCATATTGTGCTAAATGTTGCTCTAACCAAAGAACGCTTTCCGCATCCAAGTGATTGGTTGGCTCATCCAATAACAATACATCAGGTTGTTGCAATAACAAACGGCATAAAGCCACACGGCGTTTTTCTCCACCGGATAAATGTTTGATTGGCGTATCACCTTCCGGTGTGCGCAAAGCATCCATGGCTACTTCTAATTTGTTGTCGATTTCCCAAGCGCCTGCAGCGTCAATTTTGTCCTGAAGATCAGCTTGTCTGTCCATCAGTTTTTGCATCTTATCGGCATCTTCATACACTTCAGGCAAACCAAACATATCGTTGATTTTGTTGAACTCATCAAGGATGGCCATGGTTTCTGCAACCCCTTCGCGAACGACTTCAATTACGGTTTTGGTATCATCCAATTGTGGTTCCTGTTCCAAATAACCAACAGTATATCCCGGTTGGAAAACCACATCACCTTGGTAGTTTTTATCTACGCCGGCAATGATTTTCAACAACGAAGATTTTCCCGAACCATTAAGACCCAGTATCCCGATTTTGGCTCCATAAAAGAAACTCAAATAGATGTTTTTTAATACTTGCTTATCACTTCCTTGATAAGATTTGCTCAAGCGTTGCATTGAGAAAATCACTTTCTTATCATCTGACATATTTTAGATTTTTAGATTATTGGATTACTAGAAACATTAGAGATTTTTAAACTCTTCCTTTGAGTGAACTGAATACCCAGGCATTGGCTAAGAAACCAACCCCAACGGCGCCAAATCCCCAACCGGCTGTATCATCATAGCGGAAAGCACCTAAAGCAATCAGGAGCAATCCCATGATAATCATAATAAAAGTAGCCCAGCCAAGGACTGTATTTTTATTCATTCCCATATTTTGTGGTGTTTAATTTTAGGAGAGCAAATTTAGGTAAAAATTATAAATTATGAGTTATGAATTATTAGTTCATTTCAATTAAATAATTACTTGTAAATCACACCATCTTTCATCACAAAAACGACCTTCATCACTGCATTGACATCTTGTGTCGGATCGAGTTCGGTGGCAATGATATCTGCCAAAAAACCGGGTTCGATTACCCCTATTTTTTTATCCATATCCAATAACATCGCATTGGTTACTGTAGCCGCCTGAATGGCTTTCATTATCGGCATTCCGGCTTCAGCCATATACATAAATTCTTTAGCATTCAGGCCATGCTCAAAAACACTGGCATCGGTTCCGAAAGCAATTGGAACACCACGTTTATATGCCTTCGCAAATGTTCCCTGAATTTTTGGTCCAATAGCCCGAGCTTTAGGCACAACTACCGCCGGATAATAATTTTCTTTTTCAGCGTTTTCTGCTACCGCTTTCCCGGCGGTTATGGTTGGTACCAAATAGGCATTGTTTTTTATCATCAAGTCCATTGTTGCCTCACTCATTTCTGTTCCGTGTTCGATGGTTTTTACACCGGCTCTTACGGCGCGCTGCATTCCTTCATCGCCGTGGGCGTGGGCGGCGACTTTCATTCCGTAATCTTTGGCAGTGCTTACAATGGCTGCGATTTCTTCTTCGGTGAATTGAGGATTAGAACCACTTTTGGCCATACTCAAAACACCACCGGTTACAGTTATCTTAATCCAATCGGCACCATTTTTATAGCGTTGGCGAACCGCTTGTTTGGCATCATCAATACTGTTTACCACACCTTCTTTTGGTCCGGGATTGCCCATTAAATCTTTGCGGTAACCACTCGTAGGATCGGCATGACCACCAGTAGAACCAATGGCTTTTTCAACTGTAAAAATTCTCGGTCCGATAACTTTTCCACTATTAATGGCATTTCTCAACGACACATTCACTCCAGTTCCGCCCAAATCCCTGACGGTAGTAAACCCAGCCATCAAAGTGGTTTTGGCAAAACCTTCCGCATTATAAGCTACATCGGCATCGTTCAGCGTGAATTCTTCCAAATATGCTGACGGACTGGTTTCTCCTTCTAAATGGACGTGCATGTCAATCCAACCCGGCATGACCGTATTGTTTTTTAAATCGACAACCTTAGTGCTGCTGTCTTTCGGATTGACAAAACCATCTTCTAATCTTTTGATGGTTTTACCCGAAACGATGATGGTTTTATTGGTAAACACCTTACCGATTTTGGTATCAATGAGCTTGCCACAATGGATATAGGTTTCCTGTGCAAATAAAACGGAGGTAATAAATAAGGAAACGAAGAGAAATAGTTTTTTCATGGATATACAATTAGACTGATAAAGATAGTAATTCTTATTCAGGTTTAAAATTAAGTGATTTCTCTACTAATTGTTTTTTTAATCGATGATATTGATTCTTAAGCTATTAATTATGCTCAATTTTTTTTTAATAGAGAAATTCTGTTAAATTTGAAACATATGAAAGCCAAAATTTCTCAAAATTATCTTTTCACCATGATACTGTTGTTGTCTATGGTAATGACGGCTTTTTCTCAGGCAAAATCCAAACGCTTAATCACTTTTGAAAGAGAATATGGTTATCTCGAAAGTGACAGTGATGTTGACAGCATGTTGATTATGCTGAACCGATTTTCCCAAAATGACAATCTGACCAATGAAGAACTTAAGACATTAAACTACAGCAAAGGGCTTTACTATAAACACATCGGCCGTTATCAGGATGCTGTTGATTGTAGCAAAAAGGCATTGAAATTTAAGACTTCAGGGGATGATTCCTCCAACAAATTCATCTATTATAGTTTGGCAGACAATTACTTCACCATGCAGCAATATGATATGGCTTATGAATATGCGATTAAAGCCAAGCCTTATCTTTCCGGTTTGTATATCGAAATTGACAACAGTTCCATTTTAGGTTACTGTTTGTTTCTGAAAGGCCAATATGCCAAAAGCTTAATTGAATATGAAATTGCCAATCAATTGACCAAAGAATACCAATTGGAATGGAAAAGCCCGGAAATACAATATAAGATTGCCAAAGTTTATGACAAAATGGGCAATTTTAAAAAGGCCTTAAACGTAGTGAACCATGCCATTGCTGAAGCTGATTCGAGCAAACTGGAAGTCAATCGCATCAATACCCGCATGTCCAAATACAGCATTCTTCAGAACAATCAAAAGTACAAGGAAGCCAATATGCTGATGGATGAAATCAGGGAATTGGAAAACGATTATGCCTTCAATAAGCGAAATCAGAAAATAGATGAGCTGGAAGCCAAATATCAGAATCAGTTAAAAACCCAGCAGAATGAATCGCTCAAACTGATCAATAAACAAAATAATGATGTAATCAAAAGACAACGGATTATTTTATATGGTACTGTATTCGCCATTTTGGTATTTAGTGTTTTGATTTTTTATCTCTTTAAATTTTCGCGCAAACAGGAAGCAACCAATTCTGAATTGGCATTGCAAAAAGATCAAATTGAAAAAAACAACAAAGAACTGCTTCGTTTGAATGTGCTGAACCAGAAAATATTTTCGGTAATCTCACATGATTTCAAAGGACCAATTACCACTTTAAAACTTTTGTTATCCAACAAGGAAATAGAAAAGTCCGAGAATCCGGTCATTGCTTCCTATATCAAGGAAATCGGCTTACAATTGGAACAATCCGATGCAATGCTGGAGAGTTTGCTCGACTGGGCTAAAACCGAGCTCAACATCAAAGTAAGCGGCACAACAGAAATCAATTTAAACGATTTAGTGGAAGAAGTCATCAAACAATTGGAAACCAAAATCAAGGAAAAAAATATTAATGTTCGCAACGCCATCCTGGAGCACGATAAAGTTGTTTTTCCCACAGAGGTTCTAAGGATTGTGCTGAGAAACATCATCAATAATGCCTTAAAATTTTCGAATCCAAATGGCATCATTGAAGTGTATTGCATCGAAGGTGCCATTAAAGTCAGGGATTACGGTAGCGGTATCCCGGAAAAAAAAATGGATAAATTATTCAAGCAAGTAACAAGTCCGGGATTGGGAACCAATCAGGAATCGGGATTTGGTCTTGGTTTATACCTGTCTTATGAATTAATGCAGAAAAACAAAGGAGATATCAAAGTGGAGAATCACAAAATGGGCGGTTGCACATTTTCGATTATCTTGCCATAGTCAAGGAAAACCGCTATGGTTTAGTTTTAAATAAATAGCAATATTTGTAAAATGATAAAAGTAGCTCTTTTTGAAGACCATCCGGTGGTCTTGAGAAGTTTGGTGAGTTTCCTCTCTGAAGAGGAAGGCATCGAGGTGGTTTTTACTGCCAAGACCAAATTTGAGCTGCACGAAAATCTGAGTATCAATAATGAAATTGACATCTTTGTGGTGGATTTGCTTGGCATTGAAATCAGAGGATTGGAAGTGTATGAATACCTCTGTAAAAATTATCCAACCATCAAAGTCATTTCCTTCACATCACTGGCGAGTGCTGTTTTAGTCGAAAATCTTTTAGCCGTTGGCGTGAGAGGTTATGTCAATAAAAATCAGGATTTGGAAGATTTATCGGCCGCTATCCATAAAGTTTATGATGGTCATATTTCACTGCCCGACGATTATGACTTCCTGATCAAAAAAAGCTTTCAAAACAAACCCAATGCTTTGAGCGAACGTGAAGTTGAAATCATTCAGCTTATCGCCAAAGAATTTACCACCAGTGACATTGCTACACAACTTAATATTTCTGTCAATACGGTAGAAAACCACCGCAAAAGCATCTTCGCTAAACTTGATGTTAAAAATGTTGCCGGTATGATTAGAGAAGTGGCCAAACTGGGCTACCTGTCACAAGCTTAATCTTAAAATTTATCGATTTCTTTTTTTTTGATTTCTGTCAGGGAAAACCGCTATTGTCGTTGTAAGTAATAGTGTGTTATTTTGAGTTGTTAATGTGCATCCCCCCGGCACTTATTTGTTATTGTAACCTACAAGACAAAATCTTATCAAAACCAACTTTAAATAAAAAACCATGAAATTCAAAAGTACTTTTTTGCAATTTGTATTTGTGCTTGTTAGTTTTTACGCTACTGCACAATGTGTTGCTCCTCCTATCAATTGTCCGGCCAACATTGAAATAACGAGCGCTTGTGCTACTACAGTCAGCGTCCCAGGACCTGAAATGAATTCACCTGTTCTGGATCAATCCAATTTATCGACTAATATCAATATGTTTTTTGGCTCCACGATGTGTCAATCTTTTACTGCAGGCATTACCGGTTTGCTGAAACAAGTTGATGTAGGTATAATAAGTTGTAATGGTTCAGGCGTCTTGGAGATTTATGATGGAGGAGTATCTTCATCGGGAGCTCCAACGGGCACTTTGCGGTACTCGCAACTGATATCTATCCAATTAAATACTACAAACAGTTATGTTTTAACCCCCGCTATAAACGTAGAATTCGGTCATCAATATACAATCATGATCGGATCAACAAATATACTGGCGCCAATTAATTGGCAAAATCCTTATCCGGGTGGCAATATTGGCTATGACGAATCTGATTTGGTTTTTAGAACCTATGTAATACCCCCTTACACGATTACAAACAATCTCACCGACACTTCTGATGCCAGCGGAATATATGATTTGGGCACTACTTCTGTGGTTTGGACTGCTGTTGATGTATGCGGTAATTCAAGCAGCTGTACCCAAACCGTTACGCTTAATACACCTCCAACAGCTGTTGGAGGTACGGTTAATAGCGACACATCATTATGCTTCAACAATAGCGGTACCCAATTATCCTTAGCCGGAAATACAGGCCAGGTCATTCGCTGGGAAAGTGCTACAGTGCCTTTTGCTACATGGAATCCAATAACCAATACCTCCGATACTTATACCACGCCACCAATAACCGAAACAACACAATTCAGGGCGGTTGTTAGCACCGGTCTTTGTTCTGAAGCTGTTTCAAGCGCAGCTACAGTAACCATTAATAATCCTCCCGGTGCTACAATGGCCAATGCCATCAATGTTTCTACACGAAATTATACCACTTCGGGAAACAATTTAGCTGCCAATTGTTTCTTTAATACAACAGGCGCTCTGTCACCTGATGTATGGTATAAAGTGAATTTAGAATCTTGTGCCATGCGATTAAGCGCGAACACTTGTACAGGAACCAATTACGATAGCGTCTTACGTGTTTATGCTGAAGACGGAGCCACGCTGTTAGCCTATAATGATGATTCTTGTGGAGTTCAATCTACCATCGATCTCAATATATTTGGACGTAGCTATGTTTATGTAATTGTTGAAGGCTATTACATCAATACCGGTAATTATGGCTTAAACATTGTAGTTACAGTAGCCGATACCACAACATTTGAACCGATTTCCGCGGTTTGTCCCGGAACTGTTGATTTTCCATTGCCTTCGACTTCTTTAGAAGGCGCTTCAGGCACTTGGTCACCGGCATTTAATAATACAGCGACCACAACTTATACCTTTAATCCAAATATTGCTTGTGCTCCAACGGCCACGGTAACAATTGAGGTATTACCTCCGGTGGGCAACCCAACTGTTTTTGGGAATAATGTTTGGAATGTGTACGCCTGGAATACAGGAGACAGCTATGATGACGGACAAGCCTGGAATGCCAATTATGCAGGATATTATACCGCTTCAGGTACTGATTTTAATACCCAGAACCAATGGGGCTTAAACAGTTCTCCATCTGCGGCTCCCGGATATCAGGGTTGCTTTGTTAGGGTTGACAATCATTCCTGGAGCGCCAAGCGTCAAGGTTTCCCAAGTGGTTATTACAGTATTGACATTGATACCCATGATGACTGGGCCGAACTTTGGATTAATGGCACCAGAGTTTGGATTGACACCGGTTGTTGTGATTTCCATTCCAATGTTTGGACAGGATTTCTGGGTCCAAACGACAAGGTAGAGTTTAAAACTACTGAAGGCGTTGGACTTTCAGTTGGCGCTATTTCTTTCCATCCGGCTCTCCCAACAATAACTGCTAGTGGTTCGACAACAATTTGTGACAATAGCACTGTCCTTTTGACCGCGAGCGCCGGTCCAGGTTATTTATGGTCTAACGGAGCTACTACTCAAAGTATTATCGTTTCTTCAGCAGGAAATTATAGCGTCCAAATTACAAATGCTCCTGATTTTGTGAGTACTTCTTCATTACCCGTTGTGGTCAATGTGATTCAGGCGCCTATGGTAAATATAACCGGTAACGCTACTGTTTCCTGCGGACAGTCGGTAACATTATCCGGAAACGGTGCTGACAATTATGTTTGGAACATCTATAATACAACTTCAGCACCTCCATTGAATACAGTGACCAACGCTACGTTGGCTTTAGGGCTACGCAAACTAAAAAGCAGTTATGCAGGATTTTGTATCCGCTTGAGAAGAAGTACAGATAATGCTGAAATGGATTTTGGCTTTAGCGGTAATCATTTAGATATGGCTGCAATAAACACTTGGCTAAATGGAGCCACAGGATATTGTGTAACTTTATATGATCAATCAGGTAGCGGTGGCGATGTGTCTAATAATAATATATCTTATCAGCCATCCTTCACTATAAGAGGAGAAAAACCTATTTTGCATTTCTCCTTTGAACAATTTTTATATAATCTAACTTACTATGCGCCTTCCTACACTGCCATTTATGGTGCCCGTCAAACCGGTGGTGAACGTCAACGGGTACTCTCTGCCACAAGTAACAACTGGCTTTTAGGATTTTGGGGCGGTGCCAAAGGGCAGGCTTATTTTGATGGATGGTTAACTTCTAATCCCGGTAATCCTCCTGCAGATAATAATTTCTATATCTATTCAGGGGCCAGTGATGGCAACACTTCCCAATTCTATGAGAATGGAATATTACTGGAAAATAACTCCAATGGTGTTAGCGGTCCGCAGGGAATTCAGTTGAATGGAAGTGGTTTATATGGCGAATATTCAGATTGTGATTTTACCGATGTGATGCTATTTGATTCTGTGCTTTCTAATGCGAATCGTGCTTTGGTTGAAAACTCTATTAAAAATTATTACGAATTGGCCAGCACTCCTAATATCACGGTTTCACCAACTGCAACAACAACCTATACCGTAACTGGTACCAGTGCCAACGGATGTAGTGCTACTGCATCACATACTGTAACTTTAATCCCAGATTCATGGTATCAAGATTCAGACAATGATGGTTATGGAAATCCTGATGTTACGATTTTATCCTGTACACAACCTGTTGGATATGTTGCCAATAACTCTGATTGTGATGATACTAAATTGGCTGTACATCCAAATGCAACAGAAATTTGTTTCAATGGCATTGATGATGATTGTGATGGTCTATTTTCAGAAGGTTGCCCACCAGCGCTTACAAGTATATTGCCAAGTTTCTGTGGTAATACTTTACCAAAAGCAAAAACAACCATTACAGCATCTGCGGCAACATATTCGGGACCGTATGCAGTGTCATATCTGTTCAGGATAACCAATTTGTCTGTAATGCCACATGTTACCGTTGATTTACCAAGAGCCTTCAGAAACTTTAATCTTGGAATGACTGATATTCTTGCTTATAACAGCCAGTATTCGGTAATGGTAGCTGCAGTTGTAAATGGAGAGCAACAGCCTTTTAGTGCTCCATGCATCATTTCAACACCTTCGATTCCAAATACAAAATTGGTTCATTGTGGCGGAACCATCACTTCGATGTCGTCATCTATTGCTTGTAATTCTGTGAGTTACGCCATCGGTTATCAATTTGAAGTTGCATTGGCCTCTAACCCAGGTGTTGTTAAAGAGTTTACCCGATTTTACAACAACTTCTCAATGATAATGGCTGGTAGTGCGCCAAATGCTTTACCACTAACTTACGACACTGATTATATCGTTAGAGCAAGAGCAAAAGTATTGATTGACGGTGAAGAAATTTGGGGAGTATATGGTGAACCATGTACGATTACAACACCACCGGCACCGGAAGCCTTTATGACGGCTTGTGACGAAGATGGAATTACACCGGCCAGCATGAGTACTATATTGTATGCTAATATAGTAAACTACACCAGTATGTATCGATTTACGCTATACAACGATACGGGATATAGTCAATCAGTAGAGCATACCTATAATTTTTTCAGGCTAAATGATTTTGCCGCTTTAAGTCCGTTAACTCCAGGAGCAACCTACTCCATTTATGTTGATGTCATGTTGTTTGGCAATTATTATTCCGGAAAAGATTGTCAGTTAATCGTTCCATTCCCGGCCAAAACAGAATTGATCGAAATGCCATTTGAAGCAAAAGCCTATCCAAACCCATTTGGAGAAAGCTTTATGATTGAAGTTAGAACTGAAAGTGAAACAGTTATTGACATTAAAGTTTATGATATGGTAGGGCGATTGATCGAACAGAGAAAAACAAACGTTTCTGAAATGGAAACAACAACCATTGGAGATCAATATCCAAGTGGTGTTTATAATGTAGTAATTACACAAGATGAAGAAGTAAAAACACTTCGTGTAGTAAAACGATAATTAACCCAGAGTATTTTTTTTTATCAAAGCCTCTTTTCGGAAACGAAACTGAGGCTTTGATTTTTAATAAAAATAATTCTGATTTTTTTTATTATATCTAATTAATATGCCATAAAAGTTGAAATACAATAATTATTGATTTCTCTCCTATTATTGCACATTTTTAAGGATAAATAATTATCAATATTGGATAAATGCTAAATACTCAATTATTTTTTAAAGAAAAAACTTAAATAAACAAACACTACAACGTTGTATTACCAATACATCAACTCAACAATTTTAACAAATAAAAAAATCAATAATAACCATACAAAACAGAAAGTCAGAGTAAACACACTGATAACCTGATATTTGGATAACTTAACAAGAAAGATTCCCTATTTAAAATCTGTATAGTTAATATATACTTCGATAAAAATGTTTTTTAGAATAACTTACGTATTTTTCGCTGTCAAAAACTTTTAACACAAAACATAACTTTTAGAAATCATTTAAAAAAAATTTATGAATTCTAAAATTAAAATATAAAAACCATGAAACGATTTTTACTTTCATCAACTGTTTTATTCTTATCGTACTTTGCTAATGCACAGGTTGGTATAGGAACAACTTCCCCAAGTTCAACACTTGATGTCACGGCTGCAAACCCAACCGGAACAGCTACAAGTATTGATGGTATTTTAATTCCAAGAGTAGACAGACAACGTGCACAAAGCATGACCAGCATTCCAACATCTACCATAATTTATGTTAATAGTGTGGCAACAGGTACAGCATCAGGCATTACTGCGGCTGTTACTGCTGTTGGTTTTTATTATTATAACGGATCTGCCTGGACAGCATTAACAGGATCATCATCCAATGCATGGAACATCACAGGAAATACGGGTGTAACTTCAGCGAATTACATAGGAACGGGTGCGAGTACCAATGTTGACGTGTTTTTTAGAAGAAACAATTCAGTTGCGGGGAGAATCGGGCTTACCAATACTGGGTTTGGATTAGGCGCTATTGCCGCTTCAACTCTTGGCGCCGGTGCAAACAATACCGCTATCGGCCATAATGCTTTAACCACCAACACGACAGGAAGTAACAATGTGGCAGTTGGTCAGTATGCTTTAACAGCAGCTAACGGAGCAAGTGGAAATGTAGCAGTAGGTCAAAATGCATTGGCGACTACTATAGGAAGTAATAATGTCGCGATTGGTCTTAATGCTTTAAGATATAGTACGGCAGGATCGGCAGGAACAGCAACAAACAACACTGCAGTTGGAACCAATGCCTTACAAGGCCTAAATAACGGGGCAGCAAACGGAAATACTGTTATTGGTGCTGAAGCAATGGGCACTACAACTGGGGACATCAGTTATTGTACAGCGGTAGGTTATCAGGCACTGAATGCCGTTACAGATGTATCAGGCATGAGAGGATTATGGAATACAGCAGTTGGTTATCAGGCCGGGAACAACATCACCACAGGAGAAAACAATCTTGCCTTAGGATATGGAGCAACTGTACCTTCAGCAACAACTAATGGACAGATTCGCCTTGGAAACACTGCTATCGGCTATGCAGGAGTTCAGGTAGCCTGGACCATAACTTCTGATAAAAGATGGAAAGACAATATCAAGGATTCTGGTTTGGGATTAGACTTTATCAAAACCCTTCGCCCTGTATCTTACACCCGTAACAATGATGCTAAAGGCAAAACAGAATACGGATTTATCGCTCAGGAATTAGAAAAAGCCTTTATTGATGCCGGAGATGCCAATAATGCTGTTATCACTAAAGATGACAAAGGCATGCTTGGTGTTCGTTATAACGACTTTATATCAATCAGTGTAAAAGCAATTCAGGAGCAACAAGCACAAATAGAAGAGCTAAAAAAGAAAAATGAAGAGCTTACCAAAGCTAACGAAGCCATCATCAAAAGATTAGAGGCATTAGAGAAAAAATAATAACTAATGCGCACAAATAACACCAAATTGAATTCTTCTGATTTAATTCGGCACCAACCTTCCCCAATAAAATAGCTCAGTTAAAACCTAAAAATTCCTTTATAAGGGATACAAAACTTCACCCAATCTTTATTTGAATGAGTGATTATTTTGAAGCTTTAGTTTTGGTTTTTAAATTATTCACGAGATTTTTTTCGGCTAATCCCTACTACAATAGCCAAAAAAAACCTTTACGCAATTTGTCAAAAGTTCAAAATATTAATATTATTTTTTTGCAATGTGTTTTTTTTAGGTCAAAAAAATTAGAATTTGACACATTCGCAAACAGTTTAATTCCATACATCATTGAATATAACAAATAGATAACACAACATTAACACAACATTAATCTTAAAAAGTGCGAATTTCCACAACTACAACAGCCTTATTTCACAATTTCTCAACACTATAACGTTTGCGAAATGTGAATTGACAACCGGTTTTTATATTTACGACCCTGTGTATAGTTTTTGTATACTCAATCGTTGTAGATGAAATCGCAAAAACTATAAATTTACTTTCCACTAAAATATGAATACTATGAAAAAAATTACTCCGGCTTCACCCAGTTGATCTTTCGCTCAGCTTGTTCCCAAAACAACAGAAAGAAAACTGATATAATCTACCTACTAGTTTTAAATAAATGTAAAGCAACCCCAAAATATTGCTTGGTTTATTGTAGACAAAAGAAACATTATTAATTATTTAATGAAATATTATGAAGAAAATTAAAAAACTAATATTCTTGTTAGTCATTTTACTAGCCACCGGGTATGATTGTTTGGCACAAGTTACTTACTGTGCTTCTCCAAGGACTTCTGCAAACCCCACGACGTATACACTTAATTATACCTGTCGAAATGTAAGTGGTACAACTTATGAAATGAAGCTAGAGTTTGCAAATACAGTTTCTAGTATTGCAAACGCAAATATAGGAGCAAATCCGGGAGGAGTTAATGTAGCAGCAACTCCTGTATGGAGTAATGCTAATAAAACATTGACCTATACTTTTACGGCAGCCTCAACCCCTTCCCTTTATGTTGCTACTATTTTTGTAATCATAAGCGGAACAGAAGTAAGATGGGACCTTCCTACCAATGCAAATTTTGCCGCTTCTTGTGCGACATTACCTGCTCCGGTATTCGGACCCTTTACGGTTGGCCCTAAAGTAGTAGGTGATGCTGATTCTGTTATAACTCCGCCAACTTCTGATAGTTCGGGGGCTTTTACTTATACCAGTAGCAATGCAAACGTAGCCACTATTGTTAGTGGTAATCAATTACGCATTACAGGTTTTACAGGAACTTCTACCATTACAGCAATTCAGGCTGCAGATGCGACCCATATTGGAGGTAACACAACAGCAACACTTACGGTAACTTCACCAAATCCTGCTCCTACATTTGGGGCATTTACAGTCGGCCCTAAGTTAACTACTGATCCAGATTTTGTTATTACACCCCCAACTTCTAATAGCGCAGGTACTTTTTCATATACCAGCAGCAACACGGCTGTTGCGACTATTGTAAGCGGCAACCAGATACATATTGTAGGCGCAGGAACAACAACCATTACTGCTACTCAGGCTTTTACCTCAAGCTATACTGCAGGAAGTACAACTGCCTCACTTGTCGTATCAGCTGTAATTCCCGCAGCTCCAACACAACCGGCCAGAAACGCCGTGGATGTTATTTCCATTTTTTCCGGTGCATACACTGATGTAGCAGGAACTGATTTTAACCCAAACTGGGGTCAAGCATCAAATTACCCTAATAACATGACAACACCTTCATATGGTGGTGATCCTGTAAAACAATATCAAAATCCAAACACAACTTATCAAGGTACTCGAATTGGATCTGACATAAATGTTTCGCTAATCAATAAATTACACGTTGATATTTATTCTCCAACCTTAAATTCAATAAGACTCTTTTTAATTAAAACTACCGGAGGTACTTTTGAAACCTCTCAGACGATAACTTTAACACCGGGAGCGTGGACAAGCGTTAACATCAACGTAAATTCGACTACTTTCCCTGGCTTGGATTTAACACAAATTCGCGAGATAAAGTATGACGAGTTTAAAGTGGGTACTACCACAACAACCAATCAAATTTTAATCATTGACAACCTTTATTTCTGGAGAGATCCGGCTGCACCGATTGCTCCAACATTAGGAGCCTTTACAGTTCCTTCCAAACAGGTTGGTGATGCTCCTTTCACTTTAACCCCTCCAACTTCTAACAGCGCAGGTGCTTTCTCTTACACCAGTAGTAATCCTGCAGTGGCCACTATTAGTGGAAACACCTTAACTGTTGTTGGATTGGGAACATCAACCATTACAGCTACACAAGCTGCCAATGGAGCTTACAGTGCCGGAAGTACGACAGCTACATTTGCTGTAACCCCAGCCGCTGCACCAGTACCACCTGCAAGAAACACTTGGGATGTTGTTTCTGCATATAGCAATTCTTATACAAATACCGCAGGGGTCAATTGGACTAATGGCGGTGGAGGAAGTAATACAGATGTTTCTATAGGAGGCAATACGACTAGATACATAAGTACTTATACTTTCGGGCAGTGCAATTTTACCGCTGTAAATGTTTCTGCCATGACCACTGTTCACATTGATGTTTATTCATTAGACGCGACTCTTTTATGGTTGTGGGTAGGGACTAACAGAAAGGATATTTCTGTTACACCAAATACATGGACTAGTATTGACATTCCTTTATCGCAATATTCAGCGATTGGCGTTGATTTAACTTCGGTTAATAATGTTAGGATTGAAAACCCACAGGGAGCAAGTCCTTTAAGAAATTCTTATTTTGATAATATTTATTTCTATAGACCAGCTTCTTTGCAACCGCCAACACAAGGCGCCTTCACCGTTCCATCACCAAAAGCTGTTGGAGACGCAGCATTTGCCTTAACTGCACCAACATCTAATAGTTCAGGTACTTGGTCATACACCAGTAGTAATACAGCAGTTGCAACTATCAGCGGGAATACAGTAACTATTTTAGCCGGTGGAACAACAACTATTACTGCAACTCAAGCTTCAGACGGAACTTATGGTGCATTAAGTAAAACGGCTTCGTTATTGGTAACACCTGCAGCAGCACCAACGCCTCCGGCAAGAGTAGCAACAAACGTTATTTCTTACTACAGTGGCGCTTATGCTCTTGAAGCTACGCCAACCTGGAGCGCTAATACTACAACTACAGATGTTTCATTAGCCGGTAATAATGCCAGATATGTAAACAATTTTACTTTTGGACAAATTGCATTTGCTGCAAAAAATGTTTCAACTATGACCCACATACACGTTGATATCTATTCAATGGATGCCACTCTTTTATGGTTATGGGTAGGAACTAACAGAAAAGACATTAATGTCGGTGTAAATTCATGGACGAGTATAGATATTCCTTTGTCTCAATATTCAGCAATTGGAGTGAATTTAACTTCAGTTAATGTTGTTAAGATTGAAAATCCACTTGGAGCAGGTACTTTAAGAAATATGTTTGTAGATAATATTTATTTCTACGTTGCCGGTACTCCACCAACGATTACTAACTTCACGGTTCCATCAAAAGTTTTTGGTGATGCTGACTTTGCATTAACCCAACCAACTTCAAATAGCCCAGGTGCCTGGACATATACCAGTAGTAATCCTGCAGTAGCAACAATTAGTGGTAGCACTGTGCATTTAGTAGCTCCTGGTACATCAACCATTACAGCTTCACAAGCTGCTAGCGGATCTTTTGAAGCAGGATCAATAACTGCTACATTAAATGTTGCTGTTCCACCATTAAATACACCAGCACCTACACCACCGGCCAGAAATGCCTGGGATGTTATCTCTTGTTATAGTGGAGCTTATACTAATATTACACCAACACCTACTTGGGGTGGTAACGCAACAATAAGTGACGTGTCTCTTTCCGGAGATGCAACAAAATATTTGCAAAATTATGTTCTAGCTCAGATGAGTTTTGCTAATACAGATGTTTCCCCTATGTCAACGTTGCATTTTGATATTCATTCTCTTGATAATGGTACGGTTTGGGTAAGATTGAACAATGTGCAATATATAGCGATTACACCTGTGAATACATGGGCAAGCTTTGATATTCCATTGGCATCTTTTGCAGGCGCACCATTAACTGCAATTAATAATATTCAGTTTGTTAGCCCAACCGGTGCGGTTACACCTTTAAAAAATATTTATGTAGACAACATTTATTTCTACAGAGCTCCAACCCTTGAGCCGCCAACGATTACCGGATTCTCGATTCCGGCAAAAACGGCAGGAGATCCGGCATTCACAATAACGCAGCCAACTTCTAATAGTGCAGGTGCTTTCACTTATACCAGTAGTGCTCCATCAGTAGCCACAATTTCAGGAAACACCATAACAATTGTAGGTGGCGGAACTGCAACTATTACAGCTACTCAAGCGGCAACAGCAACTTATGCTGCGGGAAGTGTAACTGCTCAATTTGTAGTTGCTTATGGGCCACCAACTGCTTCTCCGGCGCCATATCCAAGAACACCGGACAGATATGTTTCGATGTATACAGGCTCACCAACGCTTTACCCAACTGATATTAAAGCAGTACGAGCCAATTGGACAGCAGCAACAACGATGACTGAAGTTCCAAATGGTACAAATAACTGTTTGAAATTAGAAAACTTCGGATACCTTGGTTTAGTTCACCGACCAAATCCTGCAGTTGAAACCTATGCTAATTTCAACGTTGAAGGCATGACGAATCTACATTTAGATATTTATCTTAATGCGCCTTTAACTTCGAATCCTGCTACCTCAAGAATATTCATTTCTCTTTTATGGAATGGTGGAGAGCAATTAATCGAAAAGACTAATCTTACAGCAGGTTGGAATTCAATAAACATTGAGTTATCTCAATATACTAATGCTATTTTAAATCAGGTTGCCGGAATAAAATTAGAGCAAAATACGACCACTCCTACTCAGATTTATCTTGACAATGTATTCTTTAGCAACGATTGTTATACTTATTACGGAGATATTGATGGCGATGGTTATGGAGATGATAACACTGCACTTGATTTTTGTGGAATTATTCCTGGCGCTGCTATAGTTGGTGGTGACTGTGATGACAATGATCCAAATGTACATCCTAATGCGACTGAAGTTTGTTTCAATGGTATCGATGATGACTGTGACGGATTTTTATCAGAAGGTTGCGCACCAGTCCTGGTGAATATTTTACCTAGCTTCTGTGGCAGTACTTTGCCAAAAGCAAAAGCAACCATCACAGCTACGAATGCAAACTATACAGGTCCTGGACTATCTTATTTGTTCAGAATAACTAATTTATCTACAAATACAACTGTTGATTTGCCAAGGGCATTCAGAAACTTTAACTTTGGAATGACTGATATTCTTGCTTACAACACTCAGTATTCAGTAATGGTTGCTGTTGTGATAAACGGTGAAGAACAACCATTTAGCACACCTTGTTTAATCTCAACACCTGGTGTTCCATTGACTAAATTGGTTCATTGTGGTACAACCGCTACTTCTATGTCATCTTCTATTGCTTGTACTTCCGTGAGCTATGCTCTTGGTTACCGATATGAAGTTGCATTGGCCTCTAATCCTGGTGTTGTTAAAGAGTTTGAAAGACTTTACAACAACTTCTCAATGATAATGGCTGGTACTGCACCAAATGCATTACCACTAACTTACGATACTGATTATATAGTTAGAGTAAAAGCAAAAGTATTGATTGACGGTGAAGAAGTTTGGGGAGTATATGGTGATCCATGTACGGTTACAACACCACCGGCTCCGGAAGCCTTTATGACTGCTTGTGACGAAGACGGAATCACACCCGCGACTATGAGTACAATATTGTATTCTAATACTGTAAATTACACTACAATGTATCGCTTTACCCTAACCAGTGAAGAGTTAGGATACAATCAATTTGTGGAGCATACCTTTAACAATTTCAGATTGAGTGATTTTGAAGCGTTAGCGCCTTTAACTCCTGGAGCAACTTATTCAGTTTTTGTTGATGTTCAGTTATTTGGTAATTATTACTCTGGTAAGGATTGTCAATTGATTGTTCCGGGTGGAAATGGTGATGGAAATGATGAAGGCGGTGTCATTGTTAAAACACAAACCGATAGAGCATTTAATGCAACGGCTTATCCAAATCCATTTGCCAACAACTTCCTGATTGATGTGACTACCGAAAGTAATTCACCGGTAAGCATTAAAGTTTACGATATGATTGGAAGATTGGTAGACCAACAACAAATCGGAGTGAACAGTATGGAATCTTCAGCTATTGGATCACAATATCCAAGCGGTGTTTACAATGTAGTAATCACTCAGGATGAAGTAGTAAAAACACTTCGTGTAGTAAAGAGATAACTCTCAGCTTTTAAATTCAATAAAAAACCCTCATTATTAATTTAATGAGGGTTTCTTTTTTTTATCTGAATATGCTAACTAACATCTCTTTGTACAAATCGGCGTCATCCAGATTAGCCGCGCCTACTCCTTTCCCTTTGACATCAATGTCTCGCAAAGTAGCCACAATACCGCTCACTTTTCGCATTGGATAATTTCGGGCGGCACCAATATAATCATTAACAAAATAAGGGTTTACCTTTAAAACCTTGGCCACATTTGATGGTGATTTATCTTTCAGTCCATGGTATTGCAACAAAGCTGAGAAAAAAGAAAAAACCTGACCATTGACCACAACCATAGGATTTTCTTTTTGGTTTTGGGCAAAATAAGTGGCAATCTGATACGCTTTTATTTGATTGCCTTCACCAATCGCTTTCCGAAACTCAAACACATTAAAATCCTTGCTGAATCCAATATTTTCCTCAATATGATGCGGCGTAATGGTGCTTCCTTTTGGCAAAATGATTTCAAGCTTGGTCAACTCATTGGCAATTCGGCTTAGATCATTTCCTAAGAAAGCCACCAGCATTGCATTGGCTTTGGGCTCAATGGTATAACCTCTACCCTGTAAAACCCTGGTAATCCATTGCCCGACCTGGTTTTCATACATTTTTTTACTTTCGTAAACCAAACCGTGTTTTTCTAAGGTCTTGGTTACTTTTTTACGCTTGTCAAGGGTTTTGTATTTGTAAGCCATTACCAAAACCGTTGTCGGTTGTGGATTCTCGGCATAAGGTTCCAATTTATCAATGGTTTTGGCCAAATCCTGCGCTTCTTTTACAATCACCACCTGGCGTTCGGCCATCATCGGATAACGCTTTGCATTGGAAACAATCTCATCAATGGAAGTATCACGGCCATATAAGACCATTTGGTTGAAACCTTTCTCGTCTTCTGTCAAAAGGTTGTGCTCCAAATATTCCGTAATCCGATCAATATAATAAGGCTCTTCACCCATCAAAAAATAGATGGGCTTGACTTTTCCGGATTTTATATCGTTGATAATCTTTACTACTTCGTCCAAAATAAGTTGAATTGGTTATTTGGTTATTCGCTTATTTGATGATAGATTTGCTATATGCAAAACCTCAACTTTCCTGCTTATTCGTTTCGCTTCAAAAATAGTGAAAATAAAGTGTCCATTTTTGATGACATCAGGAAAAAGTTTATCATTCTCACACCCGAAGAATGGGTTCGTCAACATACCGTTCAGTTTTTGCTTCAGGAAAAAAAATACCCTAAATCATACCTCAACGTTGAAAAATTAATAAAAATCAATGGCATAAGTAAACGTTACGATATTGTTGTTTTTCAGCCTAATGGAGAAATATTTTTATTAATTGAATGCAAAGCACCGGAAATCAATATTACCCAAAACACTTTTGACCAAATTGCACGCTACAACCTCAAATTGAATGCACAATACTTAATGGTAACCAACGGTCTAAATCATTACTTTTGTCAAATGGACTTTGAAAAAGAACAATATGTTTTCCTAAAAGAGTTACCTGATTTTACAAACTTATAAACCTTGAAAAAAATAGCTGTTGTCATACTCAATTGGAATGGAGCCAAATTGTTGGAGCAATTTCTGCCTTCAGTGGTGGCATTCTCCGATGAAGCTAAAATATATGTTGCCGATAATGCTTCAACAGATGATTCCATTGAAGTGATCAAAGCCCAATTCCCTCAGATTACAATTATTCAAAACGAAGGCAATTATGGCTTTGCCAAAGGCTATAACATGGCGTTGCAACAAGTCGAAGAACCTTATTATGCCTTAGTCAATTCTGATATTGAAGTGACGAAAAACTGGCTCACTCCTGTCCTATCCATTTTTGACAACGAACCCAACATTGGGATTGTCCAACCGAAAGTTTTAGATTATAAAAACAAAGAATACTTTGAGTATGCCGGAGCCGCAGGCGGTTATATTGACCAGTTTGGCTATCCATATTGTCGTGGCCGTATTTTTGAATCGATTGAAAAAGACCATGGTCAATACGATGACGAAACCAAAATCTTTTGGGCGAGCGGTGCCTGTTTGTTCATCCGGAAGGAAGTTTTCAGTGCGCTAAAAGGCTTTGACGATGATTTCTTTGCCCATCAGGAAGAGATTGATTTGTGTTGGCGTGCTTTTAATTTGGGCTATAAGGCAAAATACACTTCAAAATCGGTAGTATATCACGTTGGTGGTGCCACTTTAAACGAAAGCAATCCGAGAAAAACATTCCTAAATTTCAGAAATTCTTTATTCATGCTGGTGAAGAATTTACCCGATAACAAGCTGTTTCCGGTACTTTTGACCCGACTTTGCCTAGATGGCATTGCCGGAATCCAATTTATTTTCAAGGGAAGATTTGTTCATTGCTGGGCCATTATCAAAGCGCATTTTGCTTTTTACAGACTGATTAACAAGATGTTAAAAAAACGTAGCGGAACAACGACTGAAAACTACTATCACTCTGGAAGCATTGTATACCGCTACTTCGTGAAGAACGGCACCGTTTTTGAGCAATGATTTTAACAAGAGTTTATCAATAAATTCAACCTGTCAAAACCAAAATAATCGTATTTTTGTTAAAATTTTAATCAAACACCTATGAAAAAAGTAATTTTTGCCCTTTCATTAGTCGCCTTAACGTTGACATCGTGTGGAACAAAGAAAAAAATTGCTGCACTCGAAGCAAAGAACAAGGAATGTAACGATTTATTAAATTCAACTACTGTCAAATTGAATTTGTGTCTTTCTGAAAAAGAGGCATTATCGAAGCAAAATGATTATCTGAAACAAAACAATTCAGATTTGATCAACAACCAAAAAGAGTTGACCATGTTGACTTCAAAAGGTGCACAAAACTTAGAAAAATCTCTTGAGAGTTTAAAAGAAAAAGATTTAAAAATCACCCGTCTTCAGGATGCATTGACCAGAAAAGACAGCGTTACCTTAGCTTTGGTTACCAGTCTGAAAAGCTCTGTAGGCATATCTGATCCGGATATCGAAGTGAATGTAGAAAAAGGAGTGGTTTTCATTTCTATTGCTGATAAACTATTGTTCAAAAGCGGTAGTTATGTGGTGAGTGACAGAGCCAAAGAAGTTTTGGCGAAAGTAGCGAAAGTGATTAATGATAAACCAACCTTTGAATGTATGGTTGAAGGCCACACCGATAATGTTCCTTTTACAGGTAATGCGATTTTGGTTGACAACTGGGATTTGAGCGTAAAACGTTCAACAGCGATTATCAGGGTATTGACCAAAGAGTTAGGCGTAAAACCTTCTCAATTGATTGCTGCAGGTCGCGGAGAATATATTCCGTTAGTGGAAAACAACTCGGCTGACAATCGTTCGAAAAACAGAAGAACCCGTATTGTAGTACTTCCTAAAATTGACGAGTTTTACGATATGGTTGAGAAAGAAATGAAGAACCAGAAAAAATAGTGTTCAGGATTCAGGATTCAGTGAGCAGTGCTCAGATAAAAAAAACGTCCCGAGAAATCGAGACGTTTTTTATTTATAACAATAAAGGTAAACTGAATACTAAAAAATATCAGGATCGCCTTTTCCTTCTCTTAAAACAATCGGTTCATAGCCTGACAAATCAATTACGGTGGAACCAACATTGTCGCCATAACCGCCATCAATGACCATGTCAACACGGTTTTGCCACTTTTCAAAAATCAATTCGGGATCTGTGGAATATTCCAACACCTCATCATCATCGTGAATAGAGGTTGAAACAATTGGGTTTCCAAGCATTCTCACAATATCTAAAGCAATATTGTTGTCCGGCACACGAATACCGACAGTTTTCTTTTTGCGGAATTCTTTTGGCAAATCGTTATTGCCCGGAAGAATAAAGGTATACGGTCCGGGAAGCGCTCTTTTAAGGATTTTAAAAGTCGAAGTGTCAATTTGCTTCACATAATCGGAAAGATTGCTTAAATCGCTGCAAACAAAAGAAAAATTGGCTTTCTCCAGTTTGACATCCTTGATTTTGGCAATGCGTTCCAAAGCTTTGCTATTGGTAATGTCGCAACCCAATCCATAAACGGTATCCGTCGGATAAATCACCAAACCGCCATTGCGCAATAAATCAACCACTTTTTTGATTGCGGCTTCGTTAGGATTGTCTTCGTATATTTTGATGAATTCGGCCATAATTTTTTTAGAATATAGAAAATAGAATATAGAAAAAAGATAATTATTTTAAAAAACTAAGCCACAACATTTGAAACAAACAAAAGTCTATATTCTTTTCTCTATGTTCTTTCATCTTTTTTTTACCCTATCACATCCAACTTCGCAAACCTCAACAACAATTTCTTGATGCCGCCGACTTCAAACTTGATTTCGGCTTTTCTGTCGGCGCCAATGCCTTCGAGATTTACGATTTCACCTTTGCCGAAGCGTTCGTGCATTACTTTATTGCCAACGGTTAATTTACTATCGAATAAGTTGGTGTTTCCGGGCGCCTGACTCGAAACTGGTTTCAATTTACGAATATTTACCGAAGATGATGGTTCTTCTCCATAAGTTTTTGGCGGTGTTCCGGCTATGGGTTTGGCCAAACGCAATTTCGATTTGTCGATATCGCCAAAAATATCCAAGTCAATGGTTGGTTTGTATTGATAACCTCTGTTGTCCATTGGATTGATATATTCCAAATACTCATCATTAATCTCTTCTATAAAACGCGATGGTTCGGCGTCTGTCAGTTTGCCCCAGCGGTAACGCGATTGCGCATAAGTCAAATACGCCTGATGTTCGGCACGGGTCAACGCTACATAGAACAAACGGCGTTCTTCTTCCAATTCGCTTCGCGTATTCATACTCATCGCACTCGGGAACAAATCTTCTTCCATCCCAACGACAAACACATAGGGGAATTCCAAACCTTTGGCCAGGTGAATCGTCATCAACGCTACCCGGTCATCGTCACCGGTATCATTATCCAAATCGGTGGCCAAGGCTACATCTTCGAGGAATTCAGACAACGCACCACGCGCACCATCAATTTCTCTTTGTCCTTCGATAAAGTCCTTGATACCGCCCATCAAGGTTTCGATATTCTCAATACGGGCAATGCCTTCCGGAGTAGCGTCTTTTTTAAGTTCCTGAATCAATCCGGTTTTCTTGGCAACATGTTCGGTCAAGACAAAAGCATCCTGCTGCTCATTAATCACCTGAAAACTCTTAATCATCGTGACAAAGTCTTCTATCTTTTGTTTGGTTCCCGAGTTGAGTTTCAAATCAATCTTATCGATGTGTTCCATCACCTCAAAGATAGAACGCTTGTAATGATTGGCCGCAACCGTTAGTTTTTCTACTGTCGTATCACCTATTCCTCTTGCCGGATAATTGATGACGCGCACCAAAGCTTCTTCGTCTTTTGGATTAATCACCAAACGCAAATAGCACAGTACGTCTTTGATTTCCTTTCTTTGATAGAAAGACAAGCCTCCATAAATTCGGTATGGAATGTCGCGCTTGCGCAAAGCGTCTTCCATGGCTCGGGATTGCGCATTGGTTCTATACAAAATGGCAAACTGTCCGTTCATCATCTGATTGCGCATTTTTTGCTCAAAGATTTCTCCGGCTACAAACCGGCCTTCTTCTCCATCGGTAATGCTGCGGTGGATTTTTATTTTGGGTCCAAAGTCGTTCGCGGTCCAAACCACTTTCTCCAACTTGGTTTTGTTCTTGTCTATAATCGAATTAGCGGCTTCCACAATGTTCTTGGTCGAACGGTAGTTTTGCTCCAAACGATAAGTTTTTACATTCTCATAATCCTTTTGGAAGTTGAGAATGTTATTGATATTGGCGCCCCGAAACGCATAAATACTCTGCGCATCATCGCCTACGACACAAATATTCTGGAATCGGTCAGACAATGCGCGAACAATCAAGTACTGCGAATGATTAGTATCCTGGTACTCATCCACTAAAATATAACGGAAACGGTCCTGGTATTTAGCCAAAACATCGGGAAAACGGTTCAGCAGTTCATTGGTTTTCAATAACAAATCATCAAAATCCATCGCGCCGCTTTTGAAACAACGTTCCACATATTGCTGATAGATTTCACCCATGCGCGGCTTTTTGCTCATCGCATCGGCTTCCATCAGTTCGGGATTGTTAAAATAAGCTTTGACCGTAATCAGTGAATTTTTATATGATGATATCCTACTGTAAACCTGTTTGGGTTTATAAATATCTTTGTCCAATTGCATTTCCTTGATAATCGCCGAAATCAATCGAACGCTATCCTGTGTATCATAAATCGTAAAATTGGACGGATAACCCAATTTATCGGCTTCAATACGCAGAATCTTGGCAAATACCGAGTGAAAAGTTCCCATCCAAAGGTTTTTGGCTTCATTATTCCCAACAATATCCGCAATACGCTTTTTCATTTCACGGGCGGCTTTGTTGGTAAAAGTCAGTGCCAAAATATTAAACGCATCCACACCCAAACTCATCAGGTAGGAAATACGAACGGTCAGCACACGGGTCTTCCCAGAACCGGCACCAGCAATGATAATCATCGGGCCATCTTTCTGGAAAACAGGTGCTTGTTGGGCTTCGTTCAGTTGCGATATATATTTGTCTATCATCATTTTTGAGAAAGCTCAAATTTATGATTACTGACCCTTAATTACAATACATTTTTAGTGTATTTCTATTATATTTGTCAACAATTTTTAGTCCATTATACCATGAGTACAGATAAAATCCTTGAGTTAGCTTTTTACACCTTACCTGCTTTGATTACGGGCGGTGTGGCGTATTATTTATTTGACAGTTATTTCAAAGACCAACAGCACACACGCCGTTGGATTTCACAAAAGGAAAATCAGAAACACGCTTTGCCATTGCGTTTGCAGGCTTATGAGCGAATGGCTTTGTTTTTGGAACGCATCAATCCGGCGAAATTGTTAATTAGAGTAGCACCGGTAAATGACGATAAAGTAGCTTATCAAAACTTGTTGATTCACCATATCGAACAGGAATTCGAGCACAATCTGACCCAACAGGTTTATATTACTGATGAATGTTGGACAATCATCATGACCGCAAAAAACACGATTATTCAACACATCAGAAAAACAACTGCGGATACTTCGGTTGTTGATGCAGATAAACTAAGAGAAAAAATACTAAGCAATTTACTTCAGGATGAAGGCGCAACCAATGTGGCACTGGCGTTCCTGAAAAGTGAAGTCAGTGAAGTTTTAGGATAAAAAAAGCCCCGAATGAATCGGGGCTTTTTTATTTAATTATCTCTAAGAACATGGATTAATCCTGTGACGGTGTGTATTCCAGTGGTATTATGAAACGTACCGTTGAAAGTGATATCTACCATTTCGCCAAGATTTCCAATGGCATTCAAAACATAAACGATATCATTATTAACATTTGAGGATTGAACATAACCAAAATCAGTGCCTTGTATAACATAATTTACAAAAACAGGATTGCTTGGTCCACCTGCTACTCCTTGGATATGTAAAACTTTGTTTTGAAATAAATGCTCACCATCAATTTGAACAACATTTCCTGCCGCAAGAGAAAAATACAAATTATCAAAAAGAAAAACCGGATTGCCATTATCTATTCTGTATGATATAAATTCATTAACAACTGTACAGGCTTGAATATTTCCAATATTAGTGGTGTTAGGTGTAAAATTGTAGTTAATAACATCTGTCATCTCTGAATTTTCTACATCATATCCTTTGAGTGAAAATGCGGTATCACCCGGGCAATAAACTTCATAAAAACTAAAATTACCATTAGTGATTGTTGCCAAGCTAGTTACACCATTTCTTAAAAGCAAAACATAACCATTGGTTACATTATTGTTGTTACATTTTAACAAAGCGCCTGTAATATGAGTGGATTGTACGTTTGTATTATTAATTGTAATTGTCGGTAAAACTGTATTTGTACTAAATGGCCCAATTGTGGCAGTATAAAAAACACCACAGTCAGAGTACAATTGAAGCGTGAGTATTTCATTGGCAGGAATTAAACCCGAAACTTGACCTTGATCATCTGTATAGGCGATACTTGCGTTAAGAAATAGGTTGTTTACTGTCAAGCCAACAGCAATATTAGACAGTGGTCTCCCATTGGAATCAACTATGTTAACTGTTAATGCAACCGTTGGAAAAGGAGCATCACAATTCCACCAAGAAAAATGAGACACTTCACCTACGTATTTGTTCCCCACTTTGGTTGCAACGCCATCTTCTTTCCAATAACCACGTTCCTCATCAAAATGCCATAATGGAATTGAACTCGGTGCAGTTGCTAATTGACTATCATCTATTTTCATGGTAATCTCAGCGGTGTGGCCTTCTTTGATATTTAGTTTTTGCCCTGCACTGCTACGCAATTCAACGTTGAGCATACCAAAAGTTTCTAAAACGGCTTCTTCATTGGTTTGGGTTTGGGCGTATAACATGCCTGGCATTAGTTTGTTGATATTTTCATTGCTTGGAGCTAAATGAAACATGGTTACCTGAACGCTTCCCAAATAATTATTGCCAGCCTCGTCCTGGAAAGCACCATCGAAAACAACTTTGGTTCCGTTTGGCATAGCCACTTCACTGGTTACACCGGATTGTATGGTTTCCAATGGCGTATTGGGAACCAACATTATCCTCACATTGTTTTTACCCGATGTTGGAACCATAGCGCGCGATCCATCAATATAACCGGCTTTGGTTGCCTTGATGTAAGCGAATTGTTCATGCACACTGGCGCCATTGATCATAAAAACACCATTGACATCGGTTTCGACTGTTGCATCACCAATTGAAATGGTTACATTTTGTATGGGATTATTATCTGTATCGACTATCTGGCCGATAAAATCCCGATGGACAACATTTCCAAAGTTTTGAGTAAACGTTTCGTCATTAGGTTCGGAATTATGGTTGCTGTAATCATTTGGCTCGCAACCTGAAAAAGAGACTGCCAAAAGTAGTAAACACAAGAGAGAATTGATTTTTTTCATAACGTTAGGTTTTGGTTTTCTTATACGATAGAAAAAAGTCATATTGGTTGCGTCAGAAAAATAAGAAAAAGGAATAAACAAAAAGCCCCGAATGAATCGGGGCTTTTATCTGTATTAATGATCCCTTATCACATGGGCTATACCATTAACAAGGTAAGAAACTCCTAGTATTTCAATGTCTCCTGTAAATGAAACATCAATATAATCTCCAACAGCCCCAAACTTAATAATCCTAAAATTATAATTGGATATTTCCGGTGGTCCATAAATAAAAAAATATTGATTAGGAGTACTGCTCGGTTGGGTGCTTATCCTGACACTTGTATTATTTAAGGTATAATTTCCAGGAATCGTGCTTCCGCATTCAATAGCTACACCCGGAGTTTGTATTGCACCACCTCCGGGAACATTACCATAATTGGCATAAATTGTCATCTGGTTTGCGAAAATATTATTTCCATAAGTCACAGTATTCAAAAATATTTGTGAACTGATGTTACCGGTGACTATGGTATTTTCTCCATTTATATTAAACGTAATATACTCAGTTATCGCATTGCAGGCTTGCAATGCATTAATATGTGTTTCAGGAAATTCAAACTGATAATTTAACTCTCCTGTACTCTGTAATGTATCAAAATCAAATCCTTCAATCGTAAAATTATTTGAACCCGAACAAGTAACAGTAGTAAAATCATAATTTCCATTATCTAACCCGGATATTAATATCCTATTGCCGTTTTTAAGTACTACATAACCATTGGTTACGATTGTATTGTCACATTTAAGCAAACTACCTGATACATTAGCGGTCTGTATACTCGAACCAGGCAATTGTATTTGACCCAGATTAGTGTTCTGTGAGTAAGGCCCAATCTGTGAAGTATAAATAATATTACCGCATACATCATAGATGTTTAGGGTCATAACCTGATTTGCCGGAATTAATCCTGAAACATTTCCGCTGTCATCCGTAAGATTTGTTCTTGGAAAGTCAAAAACTATGGCTACAGCGATATTAGAAACCGGGTTATTGTTTACATCAACAATCGTTGCAGTGAAATTAACTGTTGGGAACTGAACATCACAATTCCACCAGGAAAAATGAGATACTTCACCAACGTATTTGTTCCCAACTTTAGTCGCAACGCCATCTTCTTTCCAATAACCTTTTTCCTCATCAAAATGCCATAACGGAATCGAACTTGGAGCCGTTGTCATTTGAGCATCATCAATTTTCATTTCAATTTCAGCCGTATGACCTTCTTTGATGTTTAATTTTTGTCCGCCACTGCCTCGTAATTCAACATTGAGCATGCCATAAGTTTCTAAAACCGCTTCCTCATTGGTTTCGGTTTGGGCGTATAACATGCCAGGCATCAATTTGCTGATGTTTTCATCGCTTGGTAATAAGTGAAACATCGCCACCTGAACCGAACCGGAATAATCCATTCCATTCTCATCCTGAAAAGCACCATCAAAAACAACTTTGGTTCCATTTGGCATCGCTACTTCGCTTGTTACTCCTGACTGAATCGTTTCTATCGGAGTATTTGGAATCAACATTATTCTCACATTGTTTTTGCCGCCTGTTGGCACCATCGCGCGAGAACCGTTAATATAACCGGCTTTGGTTGCGGTGATATAAGCAAAACGATCATGCACATTGGCACCATTAATTATAAAAACACCATTGACATCGGTTTGTACTGTGGAAGAACCTATTTGTATGGTTGCGCCTTGGATAGGATGATTGTCTGTGTCGACAACCTGACCGATAAAATCTTTCGAAGTTTCATTACCGAAGTTTTCAGCGAAAGTGTCGTCATTTTGTTGGTTACCGTTAGAATCATCATTAGATTCACAGGCGGAGAATGAAACTACCAAAAATAGTAACCATAAAAGAGAATGGATTTTTTTCATAATAATTTGATTTGACTACATAAAGACAATAAAACCTAATTTGGCTGCACTAGAAAAATAAAAACCAAACTTTGAACAACAAAGCCCTAATTGTATCGGGAGTTTTTACTATTGATTTCTTATAACATTGATGGTCGCAGTAACGGTATGATTAACACCATATTGATCATCAAAAGTTCCTGCCAATGTCATCTGTATGGGCTGTCCAATGTTTCCAAATTTGGATAAATTGAAAGTAATGTTTTCGTTTGCATAAACATAAGCGCCTCCTAATTGATCAATTTGAAAAACACTACTGTCATATACTCCCGGAACCAGGCTGTAACCGATTACAAACAAACTGGCGCCTGTAGAATAATCATAACCCCAGGCAGTGAAAGGCAAGCTAGCTGAATTATACCCACCGCCTTTATTCGAAAATATATATTTCACAGGATTATTATCTAATTTATAATATAGATATTCTGTAATAGAATTACAGGCAGTTAAATTGCCAACATTGGTAATAGGCGTGGCTATTGTGTGAGTGCTGGTTGGTACCGCCTGAAGATTATCAATATCAATCGCATTCAGCGTGAAAGAGGTTGCTCCAGCACAGAACATTGTGCTAAAACTAAAAGTTCCATTAGTAACATTTATAATTTCTTCAACACCATTTTTTGAGAGTACAATATAACCATTGGTTACATTTGATCCATTGCATTTTAATAGAGAACCATTAATCTTTGATATAATTACTGATGAATTGGGCAATGTAATTGGAACTACAGTGTCATTATTAAACGGGCCAATGGTTGTCGTGAAAACAATACCACATTCTTGATAAACATTTAAAGTCATTGTTTGATTGGAAGGAACAAGACCTGAAACACTTCCATTATTGTCTGTATGGCCCATCGCTGAATTATTGTAACTAATGCCATTGGCAACCAACCCAATTCCTGCATTAGGCAATGAATTCCCATTACTATCGACCAAGGTTACGGTTAAATTAATTATTGGAAATGAAGCATCGCAATTCCACCACGAAAAATGAGACACTTCTCCCATATATTTATTACCCACTTTAGTCGCTACGCCATCTTCTTTCCAATAGCCTTTGGCTTCATCAAAATGCCATAACGGAATTGAATTTGGAGCACTTCCTATTTGACTATCGTCAATCTTTAAAGTTATTTCTGCGGTATGACCTTCTTTGATATTTAATTTTTGTCCGGCACTGCCGCGTAATTCAACATTAAGCATGCCAAAAGTTTGCAAAACCGCTTCTTCATTGCTTTGAGTTTGGGCGTATAACATGCCCGGCATTAATTTACTGATATTCTCATCGCTTGGCAATAAATGGAACATCGCGACCTGAACCGAACCGGAATAATCCAATCCATTCTCATCCTGAAAAGCACCGTCAAAAACCACTTTAGTTCCATTTGGCATGACTACTTCACTCGGAACTCCCGATTGTATGGTTTCCAATGGTGTATTGGGAATCAACATAATCTTTATATTGTTCATTCCGTTTGTCGGAACCATAGCCCGTGAACCATCAATATAACCGGCTTTGGTTACCGTGATATAGGCAAAGCGTTCATGCACATTGGCGCCATTAATGATAAAAACACCATTTAGATCGGTTTGTACAGTAGAAGTTCCTATTTGTACAGTTGCACCTTGTAAAGGTTGATTGTCTGTGCCGACGATTTGACCGATGAAGTTTCTTGAGACTTCACTCCCGAAGTTTTCAGCGAAAGTATCGTCGTTTTGATCGTTACTATTAGAATCATCATTGGATTCACAGGCGGAGAATGAAACTACCAAAAGTAGTAAACACAAAAAGGTATTGATTTTCCTCATATTGTTTGTTTTGACAATATAAAGATATTAAAATCCTGATTAGGTTGCGTCAGAAAATTCCAAATGGTAATTCCATTGAGAATTTGCCCGTTCTGAATTAGAATTTGCCTATTTGAATTTAGAAATACCGTCTTTAAGCCATGTTAAATACTCTTCAATATCGGGTGTATAAGCTACGGGAACGTTTAATTCCTTTTCATTTAGATCCAAAAGAACATACAGCGGTCGGGCATTATTATTAAATCGGGTGATTTGAAATTCGCTCCATTTTTTCCCTATTGTATTGATTTCTTTTCCTTTTGCGGTAACATATTGTTCGTCTTTTGGCAGTTCTTTTTTGTCATCGCCATACAATGAAATCAGTACCACATCATTTTTTAAGATTTCCAAAACCTTTTCATTCGACCAAACGTTATTTTCCATCAATCGACAATTCACGCATTGCTTACCGGTAAAGTCAATCATGATAGGTTTGTTTACTTTTTTGGCATACGCCAATCCGGTTTGATAATCGGTGAAGGAAACCAAATTGTGAACGGCTAATTCAGCGCCATCGGGCAATTTATCTTCGCTCATAACAGTTGCTTTACTACCAAAACCCTGTGGGCTTTCACTATAGGTAGTTGGCGGTGGAAAAGCAGAAATCAGTTTTAACGGCGCGCCCCAAAGTCCGGGAACCAAGTAAACTGCAAAAGCTAAAGAAGTCACTCCCAAAAGCATTCTTCCCACAGAAAGATGCGATAACGGACTGTCGTGTGGCAAAGTAATTTTTCCAAAAAGGTATAACGCTAACGCTCCAAAAACAGCAATCCAGATTGCGATAAACACTTCTCTTTCGAGTAAATGCAAATCCAATCCAATGTCGGCGTTTGATAAGAATTTAAATGCCAAAGCCAATTCGATAAAACCAAACACCACTTTAACAGTATTAAGCCATCCGCCCGATTTAGGCATATTACCTAATAAATTGGGTGTCAAGGCAAAGAACATAAAAGGCAGCGCCAAACCAAAACCAAAACCCAGCATCGCAATGGAGAGAATCAAGGCACCTCCATCAGAATTCAGCGAAGTCCCAAATACAAAACCAAGAGCAGGTCCGATACAGGAGAATGACACTATAATCAGCGTCAAGGCCATAAAGAATATCCCAATCAATCCGCCTTTATCAGAAGCTCTATCTACTTTGTTAGACAAACTGGAAGGCATGGTGATTTCAAAAGCACCAAAGAAAGAAATGGCAAAAACCACAAAGATGATAAAGAAGAAGATATTCAGGTAAACATTGGTTGAAATCTCCGAGAAAATATCCCGGCTTATCCCTTCAAAAATGTGAAATGGTATCGTAATCGCAAAACAGATAAAAACAATGCAGGCGCCATAGAAAATAGCGTTAAACCTTCCTTTCGACTTATTATCCGACTGTTTCAGGAAGAAACTAACGGTCATTGGAATCATCGGGTAAACACAAGGTGTAAACGTTGCTGCAAAACCGCCTAAAAGCGCAAAAATAAAAATCGTCCACAATCCTTTGTCTTCTGCTTTCTCTGGCTCGGTTACAACGGCTGGCGGAGCTTGTTTTACTTCTGTCGGAGCAGTTTGAACTGTATCCGCTTTTGCAGTGTCAACAGTTGTTACAGCTACATCGGAACTTGTTTTTTCAATTTTTGGCAGTTGAAAAGTAAAGGCATTGTCCTGATTGATACAAACGTCCTTACAAACCTGATAATCAATCGTAGCCTTGATGGCCTTCAGGCTGGCATTAATGATTTTAACTTTTTGGGTAAACTTTACTTTTTTATCAAAATAATATTCGTCTACTTCAAAAACCTCATTGTATTGTTTTTTATATGGCGTTTCTTTGACTTTGCCTACCAATTCATAGTTGCCTTTGGTATCTTTGAAACTGAATTCGGCCGGTAATGGTCCGTTTTCAGGCGTAAATTGAGAATACATATGCCAATTATCATCTATCTTCCCTTCCATCTCCAAATTAAATTCGGTGTCGCTGATTTTTTCAACTTTACTGGTCCATTTTACAGGGTTTACGATTTGGGCATTTAGATTGGCGAAAGCCAAAAAAGTCAAAAGAAAAAATAGTACTTTCTTCATTAGTTAATGTAGTTTATTTGAAGTGTTTTAGTTGTTGTTTCTGTTACCTTAAACCGCTCATCCTGTCTTTTCCCTACTATCCAAACGATTTTATCATCCGAACACAGTAGCCAAACATTGGTCTTTTCCAACAAGGAGAGCTTTTCATCTTTGAAATATTTGCTCAATTTCTTTTTCCCGGCCATACCCAAAGGATGAAAAAAATCACCTTCCTGCCAACGGCGAATCGTCAACGGAAATTGAAGCTTATCTTCATCGACAAATATAGTATTTGTTGATTGAAGAGAAATGTCATTTGCATTACAAAACGAAAGTTTTAAGGGAAATTTAACTTCATTTTGATCCTTTTGTACCCAAAACACGGCATCATTTGTCATTTGCTGCTTTGGAAACAACAGCAAAGAATCCCTGTTTTTCAAGAGAATATGGGTGTCTGAGAACACTTGCTTCCCCGATTGTGCATTGATTAAATCATAAACAGAAGTCCAATCGGCAAAGCTAAAAGGTTGCAGCCAATCAAACAAATAGGCTTTAAAATTTCGGTGTTTTAACAACTTTACTAAGTCGATAGTCGTGTGATTTTCCTCTTCACTGACCACTTTTTGGAACAAATCCTTTGAAGCATCCTGAACCAATGACTGAGATTGTTTCAGATGGTTGATGGTGTTTTCAAAAGACGACAACAAACCCGGATTCAGTTCCTTTAAAACCGGAATCACATCGTGTCGCAATTTGTTCCGAAGGTATTTATCCGACTCATTGCTGCTGTCTTCACGCCAACTGATATTCTTTTCTCTAGCGAAAGCTTCAATCTCATTTCTGGAAAAAACTAATAGTGGGCGAATCACTTTATCATTCTGCTCCGGAATGCCGGTTAAGCCATCCAAACCCGAACCACGTGTGAAATTAATCAGGAAAGTTTCCAGGCTGTCATCAAGATGATGCGCGGTCAAAATATAATCGAAGTTATGTTTCTCTAAAATAGTTAAAAACCATTCATAACGCAAGTTACGCGCTACAACCTGAATGGATAATTTATATTGTTGCGCAAAGGTTTTGGTGTCAAATTTTTGAATAAAAATTGGAATATTCAATGCTTCACATTGTGATTTCACGAAGGCTTCATCTTCATTACTTTCTTCACCACGCAACTGAAAATTACAATGTGCCACCGCAAAATCAAGTTGGGATTCATGACACAACTGCACCAAAACCACACTGTCAACACCACCGCTGACAGCCAATAGCAACTTCTTCTCTTTGAGAAAAGGAAGATTGGCGTTGATGTGATTTTGGAATTTTGACAGCATGCCCAAAAGTAGTAATAATTTCTATTTCAACACTTCAAACATCGCTTTAGCTTTCAACAGGCATTCTTCATATTCCAATTCAGGAATAGCCTGCGAAGTAATCGCACTACCTACCGAAAAAGACAAATACCCGTTTTGGGCATTGTATAAAATGCTTCGGATGACGACATTGAAATCGAAATCATTCGTTGGTGTAAAATAGCCAACCGCGCCACTGTAGAGACCGCGTTTGGTTTCCTCAAGCTCTTCGATGATTTTCATGGCGGAGATTTTTGGCGCTCCGGTCATGCTTCCCATCGGGAAAGTGGTTCTCAGGATTTCTATGGGCGAAGTTGTATTTTCAACGTTTGACACTACTGTTGAGATCATTTGGTGGACTTGCTCAAAGGAATAAATACCGCAAAGCTCTTCAACTTCCACTGAGCCTTTCGTAGCCGTATGAGACAAATCATTGCGGACTAAGTCAACAATCATGATGTTTTCCGAACGTTCTTTTGGGTTTTGGGACAAATCATTTTTAGCTTTATCATCCTGAACTGCGTCAGCATAACGCTTGGCAGTACCTTTTATCGGTTGGGAAATGATTTTATCAGCTTCCTTTCTCAGATACCGCTCGGGCGAAGCGCAAAGCAAATACTGATGGTTGTTTTTAAAATAAGCCGCAAATGGCGGATGAGAAATGCCATTCAGTTTCTGATAAATCTCCAGAGGTTCAATCTTTGCCTGTTCGGCATAAAACTCCATGCAAAAATTGGCTTCGTAAATATCACCGCGATGGATATGCTCGAGCATTTTGCTGACTTTGGCGATGTAGTTTTCCTTAGAAATTCTGTGTTTTAAACTAATTTCTGAACACTGAACACTAGACACTGAACACTTCCCAATCTCTTCAAAATCAAAATTCATTTCATCATCGCACATTCGGAGATAGTGCATTTCCACTACATCGCCTTTGAGCAAAAACAACTTCTTGGGCTGGAAGAAAAACAGATCTGGAAAATCCAAACCTTCAAAATTATTGGATTGCAATACCTCAACATCATTTTTCAAATCATAGGACAAATAACCAAACAGCCAATCCCTGGTTTGCTGTTGGTATTGTTTTAAATCCTCAAAAGCGTTGTGATAGTCGGTCTTTACTGAAGTAAAAGCTTCAACTGCCAACACGCAGTCATAGCTGGAATACTGTTGGTTATAGCTATTGGAATCCAGAAAAACCACTTCCCGAAACTGCTGAGACCAAGCCAATAATTGGCTCTTAAAAGTATCGGTCTGGTCAATTTTTTTGGAAATAATGGTTCTCAAGCAGTATGCATTTAAAGGCATTCAAAATTACAATATTTTTATTTTTGTTTCAACGAATTAGCATCTTTAATTGGTAAAATACTGACGCTTAAATAAATACTAATTCTGACATTCTTTAGCCTTTTTTTGTTTAACTTTGGTAGAACAATCATTAAATCACAATCATCATGAAAATCACAACTATCATTATCAGAGTACTTATTGGATTATTTTTACTGTATGCCTCAATTAGTTTCTTTTTGAAATTAGCGCCGGAAACTGAAGCAACCGGAAGCTTTAAAGCATTCAACACCGGTTTGATTGCTTCTGTTTATTTAATTCCTTTGGCAAAAGCCGTTGAACTATTATGTGGCTTATCGTATGTTATAGGTCGATATGTAACCTTAGCCAATATTGTTATTTTACCGGTAACTATCAATATTCTACTGATTAACTATTTTATGTCACCCGAAACATTACCCATTGCAGCAGCACTTTTCATAGGCAATCTGTTTTTGATTTGGCGTTATTGGGACAATTACAAATCAGTTTTCACACCATAAAAAAAGCGTCCCGGTAACCGGGACGCTTTTTATTTATCAAATATTGACTTTTTAGTTTTGGCTTAAATAAGCTGCAGTACTCAAACGGTCAGCAGTCATGGCCTCTTTACCTTGTTGCCAGTTGGCCGGACAAACTTCGCCTACAGTCTGCACATGTGTATAAGCATCGATTAATCTCAAGTACTCATTTACGTTTCTTCCTAACGGCATATCGTTTACGCTTTCGTGGAATATTTTTCCGGTTTCGTCAATCAGATAAGTTGCTCTGAAAGTTACATTTGAACCTTCAAGGATTTCGTCGTTTAATTCTGCATCATAAACCCATTCTGCATCTAAAATATCTAGCGCTGCTGATAAATTTCTGGTCGTATCAGCCAAAAGTGGATAAGTTATTCCTTCGATTCCACCGTTGTTTTTTGGGGTATTTAACCAAGCAAAATGCACTTCGTTTGTATCACATGAAGCACCAATTACCATTGTATTTCTGTTTTCAAACTCACCTAAAGCCGCTTGAAAAGCATGCAATTCTGTTGGACATACGAAAGTAAAATCTTTTGGATACCAAAATAAAATTACTTTTTTGTTGTTTTTTGTGGCTTCATCAAGCACATTGATTCTCAAGTCATTTCCTTTGAAAGAGATTGCATCTACAGTAATGTTGGGGAATTTTTTACCTACTAATGACATAATTGTGTATGGTTTAAATGTTATTTTTTTTGATGGCGCAAAAGTACTTAGTTAATCCCTTCAAAAAAAGTATCTGCCAATTAAATTTTTTTATTTGTTAATAGCCTTTCACTATCCAGGCTGTTTATTAATCAAAATCATTAAACTTGACATGACTTTAGTTTTTATATATTTGTTTTTTACTAAACCAAAATTGAAACCATGTCATTATCCAACCTGTTCCGAAAAAAGTCGACCTCAGTAATTCTAAAAGAAGGCGGCGATGGAGAACATTCCGGCTTACATAAAGTACTTACCGTAAAAGACTTAACTTTCTTTGGAATCGCAGCCATCATCGGAGGCGGAACATTTAGCGCCATTGGAAATGCCTGCTTTTCCGGCGGTCCAGGCGTGGTGTTTTTATACATTATTTGTGCTATTGCCTGTGGTTTTACTGCCATGTGTTATGCCGAATTTGCCTCACGTGTTCCGGTTTCAGGTAGTGCTTATACCTATGCCTATGTGTCTTTCGGAGAAGTATTTGCCTGGATTATCGGTTGGGCATTACTGATGGAATATTCCATCGGGAATATCTATATCGCTTTTTCGTGGAGTGGTTATTTTACCAATTTACTCGAGAGTTTCCACCTGCACTTACCCGAATGGCTGACCATCAATTACCAATCCGCGCATGATGCCTTGGAAGCCAATAAACCGGGCGAAGGCTTGACCGCCTGGAACAATGCGCCTATCATTGGCGGACTGCGTATCATCTTTGATTTACCAGCGGTTGTAATAAATATTCTGATCACCTATTTGGTTTATAAAGGCACTAAAGAATCCAAAAACTTCAGTAACGTAATGGTTTACATTAAATTGGCCATTATTGTTTTAGTAATTATCGTTGGGGCAATGTATGTGGATATCGACAACTGGACACCATTTATGCCTAATGGTTTTGGCGGTGTGATGGCCGGAGTTTCTGCCGTGTTCTTTGCCTATATTGGTTTTGATGCCGTATCAACCTTGGCGGAAGAAAGCAAAAACCCGCAACGCGATTTGCCACGAGGCATGATTTATTCGTTGGTGATTTGTACCATTGTGTATATCATTTTGGCCTTAGTCCTAACGGGAATGGTGAAATACGACTTACTTGGCGTAAGCGACCCATTGGCAGAAATCTTTGCCTTAAAAGGTGTGAAATGGATGTTATTCATTGTTTCAATCGCTGCCGTGGTCGCCATGACCAGCGTAATGCTGGTATTCCAAATGGGGCAACCGCGTATTTGGATGACCATGAGTCGTGACGGATTAATGCCTAAGAGGTTTGCAGAAATACATCCTAAACACAAAACCCCGGGCTTTGCTACTATCGTAACCGGATTAGTGGTTGGTATTCCGATATTCTTTACCGATGAAAACTTTGTACTCGATTTTACCAGCATCGGAACCTTGTTTGCTTTCGTTTTGGTTTGTGGCGGTGTGTTGATGCTGTCTCCGCAAAGCGAATCCGAATTAGCAGAGCGTGCCACCAAAGGCAAATTCAGAATTCCTTATATCAATTCAAAGTATATATTCCCATTGATATGTTTGGGGGCTTTTGGTGCGGTACAGTACTTCCTGCCAACATTCTTCCCAGATACTTTTAGCTATTCTGATGACTTTTTTGCAACCAATGCACCAATGGTAGTCTTTATTATTTTGTGCATCGTAATGGCTGTATTGGCATTTCTTAAAAATCTGTCTCTTATTCCTTTACTTGGACTTATCTCATGTTGTTATTTACTTACTGGTATGGCGGTATCTAACTGGCGATGGTTTGGTATTTGGCTGGCTATCGGTTTGGTATTTTACTTTGCCTATGGCTACAAAAACAGTAAACTCAATAAAAAATAAGGGACCAGTAATTAGGGAAAAGGGATAAGTATTTCAGTTATGAAGCTTATCCCTTTTTCTTTTCCCTTATCCCTATTTTTCTTTATTTTTATGCACTTTAATAACAAACAACTTCTTCGATGTATAGAAAAATACCCTTTTTACTTGTTGCCTTAACCGCTTTCAGTTCAACCAACGCTCAGGAAAAAGACAAAGCCGATAAAGAAACACCCAAATGGGATGTGTCCAAACCGGGAGACAGCTTTAACTATAAAACCCAAAACTTCACCACCAGCGAAGGAACCTGGATGAACCTCGATGTCAGCCCCGATGGAACGACTATCATTTTTGATATGTTGGGCGATATTTATAGCATACCTGTTGCGGGCGGCAAAGCCAAAGTATTGCGCTCGGGAATTCCGTTTGAAGTACAGCCGCGTTTTAGCCCGGATGGTAAGAAGATTGCCTTTACGAGCGATGCCGGCGGCGGTGACAACCTTTGGGTAATGAATGCCGATGGTACCAATGCCAAGCAAGTTTCCAAAGAAGATTTCAGGCTGATGAGTAATCCGGCATGGATGCCCAACGGGAATTATATCATAGGCAGAAAAAACTTTACGTCACAGCGCTCGGCCGGTGCCGGAGAAATGTGGCAATACCATATCAGCGGTGGAAGCGGCGTACAATTGACCAAACGTAAAAATGACCAACAGGACGTAAACGAACCCAATATCTCCAGAGACGGCAAATACATCTACTACAGCGAAGACATGTATCCCGGAGGTTTTTTCCAATACAACAAAGATCCAAACAACCAAATCTATGTAATTAAACGTTACGAATTTGAGACCGGAAAAACAGAAGACATTACCGGCGGACCCGGTGGTGCAGCGCGTCCACAGATTTCTCCCGATGGTAAGAAACTGGCTTTTATCAAAAGAGTGCGAACGAGTACCGTTTTGTATTTACACGATTTGGAAACCGGAGAAGAATGGCCGGTGTATGACAAACTCGACAAAGACCAGCAAACGGCTTGGGCAATGTTTGGCGTGTATCCCAACTTCAACTGGATGCCGAATAATGAAGATATCATCATCTGGACCGGTGGAAAAATCAACAAATTAAACACCAAAACATCGACACTAACCAATATTCCTTTCACCGCTGATGTGGTGATTGATGTGGCAGAACGCGTGCATTTCAATACACCGATTTCGGATAATGATTTTACCGTAAAAATGATACGCGATGCGGTAACTTCGCCTGACGGAAAGATTCTAGCGTTTAGGGCTTTGGGTTATATTTGGACCAAAGCTTTACCCAACGGTACACCAAAGCGTTTGACCAATGGCGCCGACTTTGAAGCCGAACCAACCTTTACAGCAGATGGCAAAACCATCATCTATGTAACCTGGAATGATACCGAACTGGGCAGCATCAGAAAAGTGGGCTTGGATGGCAAAAATGCTGTGAAACTGACTACCGAGAAAGGCATCTACAGAACACCTTCCCTATCGCCTGACGGTAAAACTATCGTCTATCGAAAAGAAAGCGGTAACAACGACCAAGGATTGGCTTTTGCTAAAAACCCCGGAATTTATACCATGAACAGTAATGGTGGCAGTTCTAAATTCGTTACCGAAAATGGACAATATCCTTTGTTTACCAAAGAAGGCAACCGCATTTTTTACCAAACCGGCGGAGTGTTTTTTGGCAGCCTGACCAAAGAACTGAAAAGTGTTGATTTAAACGGAAAAGACGAAAGAACGCACATCAAATCGAAATACGCCAACCGTTTGGTGCCAAGTCCGGACAACCAATGGATCGCGTTTATGCATTTACACAAAGCCTATGTCGCGCCATTGAATATGAACGGACAGGAAGCTGATTTGGACAACAAATCGACTGCCGTTCCAGTTGCTGAATTGACCAAAGACGCCGGAATCAATCTGCATTGGGCAAGCAACAGCCAAAAAATAATGTGGACTTTGGGCGACAGTTATTATGCCAACGATATCAAGGACCGCTTTACCTTTCTTCCGGGTTCGCCTGAGAAAGTAGAAAAACCAACCGATGCCGGAATCAAAATTGGCCTGACTTCTAAAGTCGATAAACCAAAAGGGAAAATTGCCTTAACCAATGCCCGAATTATCACCATGGATGGCGATAAAGTCATTGAAAAAGGAACGCTTATCATCAACCAAAACCGCATTGAAGCCGTGGGCAATTCAAGTGACGTGACTGTTCCTGCCGATGCCAAAGTATATGACTTAACCGGAAAAACCCTGATGCCGGGAATGGTCGATGCTCACGCACACATCGGAGCTTTCCGTTATGGATTGACCACGCAACAGAACTGGCAGTTTTACGCCAACCTGGCTTTTGGGGTAACCACTTCGCATGATCCGTCATCAAATACCGAATCGATATTCTCCCTGGCGGAAATGGTGAAAAGCGGCGCCTTAGTTGGGCCAAGAATTTACTCTACCGGTTTTATCCTGTATGGTGCCGATGGCGATTTCAAAGCCTTGGTAAACAGCCTTGATGACGCGCGCTCGTCTATCAAACGCACCAAAGCCTTTGGTGCTTTGTCGGTAAAAAGTTATAACCAACCGCGTCGTGACCAACGCCAACAGGTGTTGCAGGCAGCGCGTGAAGAAGGCATTAATGTCGTTCCTGAAGGCGGTTCCAACTTTTTCCACAACATGACGATGGTGATTGATGGCCATACCGGCGTAGAGCATAACATTCCAGTGACACCGGTGTATAAAGATGTGCTTGAGCTTTGGGGCAAAAGCAGCGTGGGCTACACGCCTACTTTGATTGTCAACTATGGCGGTTTGAATGCCGAATACTATTGGTACCAAAAAACCAATGTCTGGGAAAACAAAAAACTATTGCAATTCACCCCAAGAAGCATCATCGACTCGCGTTCGCGTTTCCGTACCATGGCGCCGGATGAAGAATTTGAAAACGATCATATCCTGACTTCAAAAACAGCCAAGAAACTAGCCGATAGCGGTGTAAAAGTAAATATGGGTGCACACGGGCAATTGCAGGGATTGGGTGCTCACTGGGAATTGTGGAGCATCAACCAAGGCGGCATGAGCAATTTAGAGACGCTTAAAACCGCGACGATCAATTCGGCCAACTATATCGGTGCCGGACATGACATTGGTTCTCTCGAAGCCGGAAAACTAGCCGACATCCTGGTCTTGGACAAAAACCCGTTAGACAATATTCAAAACTCGGCAACTTTGCGTTATACGATTGCCAACGGCAGAATGTACAACTCCGAAACGATGAACGAAGAAGGCAACGAACCAAAAAACCGCAAAACGTTCTATTGGGAAAACAACAAATACAACGCGGCTTTCCCTTGGCATGAGGAAACCGAAAGCTTTATGGAGCATCACTGTTGTGATGCGATTCATAATTAGAATTTAGAAAATAGAACACAGAAAATAGAGAAAAGACCATTCGCGAAAGTGAGTGGTTTTTTGTTTGTTCAGTATCGTCAGTTCGAGTGATTTTTGCGAAGTAAAAATTGTATCGAGAACACTCGAAGTGTTTGGGTTTTGTTCGGGTTTTGTTCGCAAAACAGGGTCATTTTGCGAACAAACTGTGGAGAAAGCGTGGACGAAACTGACAAATAATTGCGCCAAAAAATAAAATTTGTACTATTTTTATTAAATTAGCTGAAAAGAAATAAGCTTATCATACTGATTAACAAGTTGGCAGCAATTTTAACAACAGACTTATGTCACAAGAAATAAAAAAGATTTTTATCTCATATAGCTGGAAACCATATACTAACAAATTGAAAGTTATTGAATTGGCTGAAAGACTGACTAATGACGGAATTCACATAATTCTTGACGATTGGGATCTAAAAGAAGGTCAAGATAAATACCATTTTATGGAACAAATGGTAAATGATGAAACCGTTAATAAAGTATTATTAATTTGCAATAAAGAGTATGCCCAAAAAGCTAATGAAAAAAAGGGTGGTGTTGGAATTGAAAGTTTAATTGTTTCAGACGAAATTTATAATCAAGTGGAGCAAACAAAATTCATACCGATAGTAATGGAATATGAAAACAGCAAACCTTGTTTACCCACATTTATAAACTCAAGGATTTTCATTGACTTAAGTAGTGATGAAATTTTTGAAGAAAATTATGAAAAATTAATACGGAATATTTTTAATAAACCGATTTCAAAGAGGCCTCCAATTGGAAAAATGCCAGTACACTTGGAAGATGAAAGTCCTTTATTCTTGCCAACCGCTCATAAAGTAGTTCAAATTAAAAACTCCTTTTTAAATGGAAACAAAAACAGCTTGTTGTTTATAAAAGACTACCTGGAAACATTTATCCAAAGTCTTCTGTTATTTAAACTGGATATTCAAAAAGACGGAATAAACACTAATAACTTTATTGAAAAAGTCGAGTTGTCAATTGAACAAATGCAACCTCTTAAAAATGATTTTATAGAATTTTTAAATGTTATATCTAAGTATTCTGATGAAGATTTTGGAGAACTTTTTTTAGATTTTTTTGAACAACTATTGCAATTTTATGAAGATAGCGAAGTACGAATAAGTTCAAGTAATAATCTACAAGATGCCATCAACGACAATTATAGATTTTTCAACTATGATTTATTCATAAGTTTTGTAACAGTACTTTTAAAAAATGAGAGATTTAAAACACTAAATTTTATATATCAAAATAATTTCTTTGTTACAAAAAGAGATACCGCTAAACCCGAAGTATTAAATTTCACAATGTTTAGGCAATATGTTTACACTTTGAATGAATTTAAAAACCAATCAATTAATCCCAAAAGAGTAAGCGTTGTTGCTGATTTAATTAAAAAATATTCGACAATATTAAAATTTGAAGATAATATTACTTCAGATTTATTAAACTATTACATGTCTTTATTCTATCCAGCAAAATCAAGTGGCTTTTTTAGACATGATTGGTTCCCCGAAACAAGTTGTTATAACTCCTGGAATTATGAGTTATTTCCAAAAATAATTTCTAAAAGATATTTTGAAAAAATAAAATATTTATTTGACCTCAATGATGTCAATGAATTCAAAAAAAAGATATCAGAATTAGCCGAAAAGGAAAAACCTGAAAGAGGTTATTATAGAATTCCTAACATAAAAGAAGCTCTTAATTTTGAAAATGTTGCAACTCTTAATTAACAAAACTGATAACAACAGCTATTTGCAGCATCAACCTTGTAACAATAAGCAAGAACGGCATCCCTACAAAACCTCGCAGGTCATTAAAAATCCTTACATTTAAACTTAAAATCAAATATTATGGAACCCGCAACACCACAATTTGACCCCATTAAGTACAAAAACACCACCCGCGACCAGTGGCAGGAAACTGCCGATGCTTGGTATCGCTGGAGTCCTACGCTTCACCAATGGCTGGGCAATGCCACAGAAAGAATGCTTGTTATGGCAGGTGTCAGCACCGGACATCGGGTACTTGATGTCGCTGCAGGAGCGGGTGAACAATCCATCACCACAGCCCAAAAAGTTGGCCCTTCGGGTGAAGTCCTGGCGACTGACATTTCCTCTAACATTTTGGAGTTTGCCCAAAAGCTGGCTGAGCAAAATGGCTTGGGCAATATCAGGACAAAAGTAATGGATGGCGAAAACCTGACGGTTGAGGATGAAACCTTTGATGCTGTTATTTCCAGGGTTGGGCTGATCTATTTTCCCGATCAGCAGCGCGCCTTGAAAGAGATGTTACGGGTACTTAAACCAGGCGGAAAAGTAGCCGCCATAGTGTATTCCACTCCCGATAAAAATAAATTTTTCTCGATTCCGGTTTCCATTATCCGCAACCGGGCCAATTTGCCACCGCCGTTGCCTGGTCAACCCGGACCTTTCAGCCTGGGTGCTGAAGGGGTTATTGAAAAAGCATTTGAACAAGCCGGATTTATAAATGTGAAATCAGAATTGGTAGATTCGCCTTTACAGCTTACCTCAGCAAGCGATTGCGTGCGGTTTGAAAAAGAGTCATTTGGCGCCCTGCATCAAATGATGAGCAATTTATCAGCTGCAGAAAAAGAAGCGGTTTGGGAAGAAATTGAAACAGAGCTTCAAAAATTTGAATCTGAAAAAGGCTTTACCGGACCATGCGAAATGATTGTAGCAGTTGGGGAAAAACCATAAAACATTATCAGGCATTAAATGGATACACTAAAATTATCAGAGCTTATCGGACAAGAGATTGAAGACTTGAGGTTTCACTATATTCCGGAGAATGAATATGGTTTGCAGTCTTTCCATACTTATATAAAACTGGCCAACAATTGGATTATTGACATCCCGAAATATGACGACGATGATTATCTCAATTTGACCTATGACAATTTGGATTATTATAAAAAGATGTTTGAGGCCGGAAAGTCGGTTCCTGATAAATTGAAAACCTCTTTTGCCGGACAAACCATACTGGATTTTTATTTCAGTTATGATGGTGACGAAGTTGATTTTGACCAATCTGCCTTTATCAAACTATCCAACAACCTTTACCTTTCAGAAAACAATTTCGGGCCAATGGGACTGACTACTATTGATTTAATCATATTCAACGAAGAGCAATTTACTGCCGAAGTACAAAGGCTAAAAGATAATGAGATTGAGGTTCGCTCCTTTTTGAATACAAAAAATGCCGGTTAACCGTGGTTTACAGTCTTTTCAGCCAATGCAAAATGCTGTTGGAGCAGATTTCAATTTGATAAAACAACAAAGAATCTTTAAGACAATGAAAGCAACACCCGAACACAATGAGCGAATAGCGAAGATGATATTTGCCTCGGTCTATCCGCATTATGTCACAAAAGTGGAGAGCAAAGGCCGTACAAAACAGGAATTGCATCAGGTCATAGAATGGCTGACCGGTTTTGATGAAAACAAACTCCGAGAGCTGATTGACGAAAGAGTAACTTTTGAAACCTTTTTTCATAAAGCCAAATTGAACCCGAAAGCCGAGCTTATTACAGGAACCATCTGTGGCTATAAGATTGAAGAATTGGAAAATCCTTTAACAAAACAAGCAAGGTATTTAGACAAATTGATTGATGAATTGGCCAAAGGGAGACCAATGGAAAAGATTTTAAGGAAGTAAAAAATCAAAAAATGAAAATCTTTATTTATCCGTTATTAATTGCGCTGTTACCAATAATAGTGGCCTTGTTTTTAAAATTACTCAAAAGAAAAGCAGTTCCTAAGTTTCCTGATTTTTTAATTATAATTTTAGTCATTGGCTGTGGAATTGTCTGCACATTTGGCTCAATGATAGTAAGTGCCAATGGAATCGTAGAATCAATGGCGGCAGCGGGTAGTTCCTCAAGATGTGCCACCGGTGCAGCATTGTTTTTTCCTATTGGAATGATAGCAACGGTAATAGGTGCTTTAATGAGTAGAAAAAAACCATTGGCCATTTTTTAAATAATCCTACCATAAAAAAAGTGGCTCAAATGAACCACCTTTTTCTATTGATAAAATTTCTATTAAGCTAAATCAAAAACGATCTAAGTTCATCACCTTAGTCCACGCCGCCACAAAGTCTTTGACAAATTTTTCTTTGTTATCGTCTTGTGCGTACACTTCGGCGTAAGCGCGTAAAATGGCATTCGACCCAAAAACCAAATCAGCTCTTGTTGCCGTCCATTTGGTCTGCCCGGTTTTTCTATCCACTATATTGTATAAGTTTTTGCCTGCCGGATTCCAGGAATAGTTCATATCGGTTAAATTGACAAAGAAGTCATTGCTTAAAACACCAACATTGTCTGTAAACACACCGTGTTTGGTTCCGCCATAATTGGTACCCAAAACACGCATTCCTCCTATCAGCACTGTCATTTCAGGAGCTGTTAATCCCATCAGTTGCGCTTTGTCAAGCAACATTTCCTCGGGTTGTACGGTGTAATCCTTTTTCAACCAATTTCTAAAACCATCGTGCAGCGGCTCCAATACTTCAAATGAATCGGCATCGGTCATTTCGGCAGTGGCATCACCTCTACCCGGTGCAAAAGGAACTTTAATTCCGGCTGCTTTTTCAACCGCAGCAGTTCCGCCAAGAACAATCAAATCGGCTATACTCACCTTTTTGCTCAACCCGGATTGCAGTTCGGTCAATTTGTTTAATACTTTTTGCAAACGTTCCGGTTCATTTCCTTCCCAATCTTTTTGAGGAGCAAGACGGATTCTGGCACCGTTGGCACCACCACGGAAATCAGAACCCCTAAACGTTCTGGCACTGTCCCAGGCGGTATTGATCAATTCGGTTGGGGTTAAACCACAATTCAAAAGTTTACCTTTTAGTTCTTCAATTTCAGATTCAGAAAGCGTATAATTAACCGAAGGGATCGGGTCCTGCCAAATTAAATCTTCTTTAGGCACATCGGCTCCTAAATAGCGGCTTTTCGGGCCTAAATCACGATGGGTTAACTTGAACCATGCTCTGGCAAAAACATCCTCAAAATATTTATAATCGTTTTGGAACTTCTCTGAAATTTTACGGTACTCCGGATCCATTTTCAAAGCCATATCCGCATCAGTCATCATAGGGTTTCTTCGCACGCCTTTAATATGAGCATCAAAAGGCTTGTCTTCTTCATTGATACTTATCGGTTCCCATTGCGAAGCTCCGGCCGGACTTTTGGTCAATTGCCAATCGTGATTCAACAACAAATTAAAATAGGTATGATTCCATCTGTCCGGATGTGTAGTCCAGGCGCCTTCCAGTCCGCTGGTTATGGTATCGACTCCATTTCCTTTTCCTTTGGGGTTTAACCAACCGAAACCTTGTGCTTCCAAATCAGCTCCTTCAGGGCTATGACCTAAAGCCGCTGCGTCTGCATTTCCGTGGGCTTTACCAACAGTATGTCCACCTGCTGTCAAGGCAACAGTTTCTTCATCGTTCATGGCCATTCTCGAAAAGGTTTCGCGCATGTCTCTGGCTGTCATTAAAGGATCTGATTTACCATCAACCCCTTCCGGATTCACATAAATTAATCCCATCATTACGGCAGCAAGCGGATTTTCTAAATCTCTCTGACCTGAGTAACGGCTATTTTCACTACCTGAAGGTGCCAACCATTCTTTTTCAGAACCCCAATAAACATCTTTTTCAGGATGCCAAATGTCTTCACGACCTCCGGCAAATCCAAATGTTTTAAAGCCCATCGACTCATAAGCCATATTCCCAGCCAATATCATTAAATCTGCCCACGAAATCTTGTTGCCATATTTTTTCTTAACAGGCCAAAGTAGTCTGCGGGCTTTGTCAAGATTTCCATTATCGGGCCAACTGTTAAGCGGAGCAAAGCGAAGATTTCCGGTATTGCTTCCGCCACGACCATCAGCTATCCTATAGGTTCCGGCACTATGCCAGGCCATACGAATCATTAATCCTCCATAATGTCCCCAGTCTGCCGGCCACCAGTCCTGACTTTCGGTCATCAGATTCTTGAGGTCATTCTTTAAGGCTTCTAGGTCTAATTTTTTGAATTCGGCAGCATAATTAAAATTTTCTCCAAGAGGATTGGTCTTGGTGTCATGTTGGTGTAAAATGTCAAGGTTAAGCGCATTAGGCCACCAAAAACTGTTGTTGGGCACATCACTGCCTTGCTTTACCTGTGCTCCGGAAAACGGGCACTTACCTGCACCGTTAGCGTTACTGTTGTTTTCCATAATTATGATTGGTTTTTTGTTTATTACTTGTTGTGCTAAGTTACCAAATGTCTTCTTTGCTAAATTATTTTTTTAATAGATAAAAACTATTGCCAATATTAAAATCGGTTATGCTTTTTATTTAGGAAATGAGAAAGACATTCTGTATGTTAGCCCACTGATAAATTTAAAATTTGTTAAACTGTTAATCCAATATATTATCTGTAATCAATGGAAGAGAACATACTCCCAGAGCCAATCCAAATCGAAGAAACAAACGAACCAAAGGAACATTTTGAAATATGGAGCAATGCCCAACGGTCTAAAAATTTAATTATCGCTTTTTGGCTGATGTTTGGCCTGACATTATTAGCCTCAGTTTCCGATTATTATGAAATTATGCTTTTGAAAGACATGGCTGCAGGTGAAATATTATCAGATGAAGTCATTACCAGCAGTGATACCCGACAAAGAGTACTGGCTATTATCCAAATGATTGGAATGGTTGTTTCCGCTATCCTCTTTATCTGTTGGTTTCGTCGTGCCTATGGCAATTTGGATCGCATCAAACAAGATCCACTCCATTCAGAATCGATGGCGGTTTGGAGTTTTATCATCCCTATTATTTGTCTTTTCAGACCCGTACAAATGATGTATGAAATATGGAACAAAACCCAGGATAAAATCAAGGAACTGGATTCAAATTATACCATACAACCCAACAGATTTAGCATCGGTGTTTGGTGGTTCTTATTTATTATCAGCCATTTTATTGGTCGTTACCTGATGAGCGCTGCCTTTGATGATAACAAAACAATGGAAAGTATTATTACACTTTCCCAAGCTTATATGGTTTCTGATGTTTTACAGGTGATTGAGGCCTTTTTAGTCATTGTTATCATAAACAACATGGCCGATATTGAAGCCAAACTGGCTGACGAAGTCAACAGAAATGGAGGTGATGTAGTTTTTACCTCATAAACTTTACACTGCCAGTTAAGAGAAATAATAATCAGTTAATTTTCATAAAACAATAAATTCTATAATAATTTTATACGTTTTTTCTTAAAAAAAGTAACAGCTCAAGGTTATTTTTTTATTTCTCAAACTTTTAGGCTTTGAATGATAGTGCTTTTTATTAGTTTTGGGTAAACAAAGAACAGTCATGGAAGACAATTTTATACTTATTAGTATTATAGTCGTAATCGTCATCAATTTTGTCATCTACTATTTCATCCGAAATAGAAAAGAGGAAAGGGAATTGAGAGATTATTTTAAGAAAGACATGAGAAAAAACAAAAAAGAAAAGACTCAGCAACATTAGACAATAAAAAAGGCTGTCACCCAATTTATTTTTGTAAATTAGAATTCATTTATTAAATACTTGAGGTTATGAAAAAAATATTTTTAGTTATTGCTTTAGCTCTTATTTCGTTTTCCTGCAAAAATATGGAAGAAGAAAAAGCAGCACAAGAAAGAGCGAAACAGGCTACCATTGACTCCATGAAAGTCGTTATGGAAAAACAAAGAATCATTGACTCGATGAAAACTGCTATGGCCCAACAGGAAGCTGAACAGCAGCAACAGGCAGCCAGTGCAAATACAAATACAACTACAACAGCTAAGAAAAAAGGAATGAGCACGCCGGTTAAAGGTGCGCTGATTGGTGCCGGTGTAGGTGCCGTTACCGGAGCCATCGTTTCCAAAAAGAAAGGAGAAGGCGCCATAATTGGAGGCGTTGCCGGGGCAGCCGTCGGTGCAGGAACGGGAGCGGTAATTGATGAATCAAAAAAGAAAAATTAAGCAATACTGATAATAAAAAAGGCGCTAATCATAGCGCCTTTTTTATTTGAAATCTTAATGGTTTAATAAGCCATTAATTCTAAAAGTGTCTCTTCAAAACGGTCTTTTGGTAAATATTGATCTTCCAATGCTTTGACAAAAGGAATCGCGGTTTCCAAACTTCCTACTCGTCGCACTGGTGCATCCAAATGCTCAAAACATTGTTCCATAATCATCGCAGAAATATCGCTGGAAACGCCACCAAACAAAGTATCTTCCTGCAGTATAATCACTTTTCCGGTTTTCTTAACCGAAGCAAAAATAGTTTCTGTATCCAAGGGTTGCAAACTGCGCAAATCCAATAAATCAGCACTAATTTCAGCATGTTTGCTCAAAGTTTCTAAAGCCCAATGCACTCCGGCACCAAAAGAAATAACCGTTACCTGAGTTCCTTCTTTTAGTAATGCTGCTTTACCAAATGGAATGGTATAATAATCCGTCGGCACATCTTGGTAAACCGAACGGTACAATTGTTTGTGCTCAAAATACATCACCGGATTCGGGTCGTTGATAGCGGTATTCAGTAAGCCTTTAGCATCATAAGGAAATGCCGGATAAACCACTTTCAATCCCGGAGTTTTGGTAAACCAGGCTTCATTGGTTTGTGAGTGAAACGGTCCGGCCTGTGTTCCGCCGCCACAAGGCATACGCACTACAACATCGGCTTTTTCATTCCAACGGTAATGTTGTTTGGCCAAAAGATTGACTATCGGATTAAAACCCGTCGAAACAAAATCGGCAAACTGCATTTCAACAATCGCTTTGTGTCCGTTAATTGACAATCCATTGGCAGCCGAAACTACGGCACTTTCACAGATGGGCGTGTTGCGAACCCTTTCTTTGCCAAACTGTGCCACAAAACCATCAGTGATTTTAAAAGCACCACCATATTCGGCAATATCTTGTCCCATAATGACCAAATTGTCATGGCGTTCCATCGACTGGCGCAACGCATTCGAAATCGCATCCACCACACGGATATTCTCAACAGCCTCACCATGATTGATGGCTTCGAACTCGTAAGGTTCGTACATATCTTTGAGCTCTTCGGCTAAATCAGCTTCACATTCCGGTTCGGCTACCGTAATAGCCCAATGCTCATCGATTTCTGCTTTAATCGCTTTCTTTATTTTTTCATCTTCTTCTTCAGATAATACACTCACCTGAAGTAAATAGTCTCTGTAATTTGAAATCGGATCTTTAATGGCCCACAGGTCCATCAATTCCTGTGGCACATATTTGGTACCACTCGCCTCTTCATGTCCGCGCATTCTAAAAGTTTTAAACTCCAACAACACCGGTCTCGGATTGTCAATCATCGAAGCTTTTAATTCGGCTATTTTGGTAAAAACCTCAAGAATATTGTTCCCATCTATGATATGGCTTTCCATTCCGTAACCAACACCTTTATCGGCTAAGTTCTCACAACGGTATTGCTCATTCGTTGGTGTTGACAAACCATAACCGTTATTTTCAATGACAAACAACACCGGCAATTCCCATACTGCTGCAATGTTTAAGGCTTCGTGAAAATCGCCTTCAGAAGTAGCGCCTTCACCGGTAAATACTGCGGTAACTTTTCCGTTATTTTTCAATTTATTGGCCAAAGCAATTCCGTCAGCCACACCCATTTGCGGACCCAAATGCGAAATCATACCAATGATATTGAATTCCTGGGTTCCAAAGTGAAACGAACGATCTCTACCTTTGGTAAAACCGGTTTTCTTGCCCTGCCATTGCGAAAACAAGCGGTGCAACGGAATGTCTCTTCCGGTAAAAACTCCCAAGTTTCGGTGCATCGGTAAAATGTATTCGTCTTTGTCTAAAGCGGCTGTAATTCCTACTGAAATGGCTTCCTGTCCGATACCGGAAAACCATTTGGATACTTTACCCTGACGCAACAGGATAAGCATTTTTTCTTCTATCAATCTGGGTTTGAGCAGTCTTTTATATAAATCCAATAACTGGATGTTGGATAACTCTTTTCTGTCGAAATTCATCGGTTTTATTTTAGTGTTGCAAAAGTATAAAAACAGATTTCAATCGTTGTAGTTTTTATGGGAAAGTTGGCCACAATTTTGCCAAAATAAAAACCCCAAATGAATCATCGCTTGGGGTTCACTATAAATAGGTTCTAAATTAATTTGCTGCTTTTATAAAATTCTTGTGCAAGGTAACGCCATCTTCCGTGGTCATTTCAAGGATATAAAACCCGGCTGACAAACCTTCTACATTAATGCTGTTATTGCTTTGCAGTTTGGCTGTCAAACGTTGGCCGTTAACCGATATAATATTCACGTTTTTAATAATGTCATTGGTTTCCAAAAACAATTCATGACGCACCGGATTAGGATACAAAGCCACTGATTTTGGTTGGCTAACTTCATTGTTATCCAGGGTTGTTTGGGTTACATTCAAAGTATAGGCAATGGTTTGAGGCGCAGGCCACGAGGAAATTACGATATAATAGGTTGTTCCCGCGGTTACCGCCATATTGCTGATGGTTCTGTTTCCGGCGGCCGAACTACAATTACAGGCATAAGGCGGAGCACCTATACCGGCACAACTGGTAAAAACAAAAAGACCAGTCCACGCAACTGATGAAGGCAGTTCAATGGTAACCGTTCCGCTGACCGCTGGCGTAAAGGAGTAAATCACATCGTTGCCTCCCAGATAGTAATTACCGGCAGTTCCCGCACCGCAGGCAATGGATGCACCTGTAGGCGGATCATAATTATCACCGTAGTTGGAAGTGTTATCAGTTGTGCTATAAGGCAAAGTGGTAATCACTATAGGATCCGTACACAAATTGCCGGGCTGTGCCTGCATCCCAACGGTTATAAATAAAAATAAAGTGTAAAGTTTATTCATAGTGGTATTTTTTTAGGGGGTTAATAATAAACCAAATTTAACGGAATTAATTTAAAAAAGCAACACGTCTTTAACCTTCTATGAATGAGTCTATAATCCTGAAACAATTGTTAATAACTTTGGATTTTTATATTTAAAAATTAGTTACATTTGTAGTTATGGTTGGAATTTTTCCAACTTAAGTTATTAACAAAAAAGTTTTAGTAGTATGCAACAAATTCCAAGTGTTGACTTACGTGATTTCCTGTCGGACGATCCGGCACGTAAACAAAAATTTGTAAATGAAATCGGAAAAGCTTACGAAGACATTGGCTTCGTAGCACTAAAAGGTCATTTTCTTGATGACAAACTGGTAGGAGATTTATACGCTGAAGTGCGTAACTTCTTCAACTTACCTTTGGAAACCAAAGCTAATTATGAAATTCCCGGTATCGGTGGCCAACGCGGTTATGTTTCTTTTGGAAAAGAACATGCAAAAGGGCGTTCAGCCGGTGACTTGAAAGAATTTTGGCATTTTGGACAATACGTTAGCGAAGGATCAAAATACGCTCACGAATACCCGGACAATGTAACCGTTTCTGAATTGCCACATTTTAATGAGGTTGGTAAGGAAGCTTACAAAATGCTTGAAAAAACAGGTATTTATGTATTAAGAGCTTTGGCTTTGTACATTGGTTTGGACGAGTTTTATTTTGATAACTACATCAAAGACGGTAACAGTATCCTAAGACCTATCCATTATCCGCCAATCACTGACGAACCAAAAGACGGCGCCGTACGTGCTGCCGCACATGGTGACATCAACCTGATAACACTTTTAATGGGGGCACAAGGGAAAGGATTACAGGTACAAAATCACAACGGCGAATGGGTAGATGCTATTGCACAACCGGACGAGTTGATGATTAATGTGGGCGATATGTTATCACGCCACACCAATAACAAATTGAAATCAACGATTCACCAGGTAGTGAATCCTCCAAGAGAATTGTGGGGAACATCACGTTTTTCTATTCCGTTCTTTATGCACCCGGTGAGCGATATGCCACTAAACTGTCTAGAGAAGTGTATTGATGCCGATCATCCGAAAGGATTTGAAGACATCACGGCAGGTGAATTCCTTGACGAAAGACTGGTAGAACTAGGATTAAAGAAAAAGTAAAGGTTAATTCAATAATTTCATTAAAGACATTGAGTTTTACACTTGATGTCTTTTTTGGTTTTTTACAAATTAAAATGGACTTACAGGAACAATTAAAAAAACTCTTTCCCGACCACGAACCATCGAACGAACCGGAAGCAGTTGCCGAAGAAAATCACGAGCTTTTTATCCAAAAGGAGCCGATGATTTGCAAATACGAAAAACGCAAAGGCAAAGCAACAACCATCATCGAAGGCTATGATGGCAGTGACGAGGATTTCAAAGTCTTAGCCAAGGAAATCAAAACCAAACTCAGCGTTGGCGGTACTTTCAAAGACGGCGCCATCATCATTCAAGGCGATTACCGCGACAAAATCATGAAACTGCTTCAGGACAAAGGCTTCAAAACCAAACGTGTCGGAGGATGATTCAGAAGTAAGAAGCAAGAGAAAAAAAGCAAGAAAAAAACATATAATAGAGTTGAAGTTAAAAGGTAAAAACTCATAACTCATAACTCATAACTCATAACTCATAACTCATAACTCATAACTCAAAATGATCCAATCATCAGAATTAATATTAAACCCTGACGGCAGCGTCTATCACTTAAACCTCAAACCCGAACATATCGCACATGATATCATCTTTGTGGGCGACCAAAACCGAGTAGAAAAAATCACGCAGTTCTTTGACAGTATAGAATTCTCGACCCAAAAACGCGAATTCAAAACCCAAACCGGGAAGTTTAAAGGCAAAAGAATGACCGTAATGTCCACCGGAATCGGCCCGGACAATATCGACATCGTGATGAACGAACTGGATGCTTTGGTCAACATCGATTTGGAAACCCGTGAGCCAAAAGAAGAATTGGTTTCCCTAAACATTGTCCGCATCGGAACCTCGGGTTCGCTGCAGGCTGATATTCCCTGCGACAGCTTTGTGATGAGCAAATACGGCATGGGCTTAGACAATATGCTTCGCTCCTATCTGATTGACGAAGTTTCAGAAAAAAACCTCGAAGAAGCCTTCATCAAACAAACTGATTGGGACTTGAGAAAAGGGCGACCATATGTAATTACCTGTTCGGAAACCTTGGAAAAACGAATCGAAAGTAGCCAAATGCACAAAGGTTTCACCGGAACTGCCGGCGGTTTCTACGGACCACAAGGCCGTGTGTTGCGTCTCGAAATCCAGGATCCTGAATTGAATACCAAAATGGACAGCTTCGAATTCGAAGGCATTAAAATGACCAACCTCGAAATGGAGACCGCAGCGATTTACGGTTTAGGAAAACTCCTTGGACACAACTGTTTGTCATTGAACGCTATCATCGCCAACAGGGCGACGGGAACGTTCAGCGAAGACCCATACAAAGCCGTAGATGCTTTGATTGCGTATACTTTGGATAAATTGTCTCAATAATTTTAGAAGCCAATTCCCGCTTTCCGCAGTATCTTTTTTTGTCACACCGAGCGCAGTCGAGGTGCTTATTTTAAAAAAAGGATACTTGCTGCAATCGGGGCTAAAAATGTAAAAACCATGACTTTCAGATATGCCCGACACACCAACGATTTAGAAAGAATCAAAGCTTTCTATATTGATGTTTTGGGCATGGAATTATTGGGCAGTTTTGAAAACCATGATGGTTATGACGGTATTTTTATTGGGAAACCAACGCTAGACTGGCATTTGGAATTTACAAAATCCGACGATTTGGCCAAGCACACTTTTGATGAAGACGATATACTGGTTTTTTATCCGAAAACCATATCAGAATATAAAGCTTTGATTGATCAGCTGGCCGAAAACGGTATTAAAACCATTGAGTCAAAAAATCCCTATTGGAACCAAAACGGCATTATGGTTTTAGATCCTGACGGCTATCGCATTATCATTTCAAGCTCAAAAACGGCATGAATCTAATTCTTGAAACCGAACGATTGATCCTTCGCCCATTGGAACTTTCTGATGTGGATGATTTCTTTGCGATGAATAACAACCCAAATGTCAATGCCTATTTGAGAAATCCTTTGCAGACAAGAGAAGAAACCAAACAGTACATTCAGAAAATCATCAATGAATACCAGAAAAACGGGATTGGAAGATTTGCCGTGATTTTAAAGAACACGAATAAACTCATCGGCTTTTCAGGGTTAAAATACAGGGCGGCTTTAGAAAACAATCATATCGATTTTTATGATTTGGGCTATCGGTTTGCCGAAGAACACTGGCGCAAAGGTTACGCCACCGAAGCGGCAATCGCCTGGTTGGAATACGGCTTCAACACAATGAAACTGCCTATCATCTATGCCTGCGCCGTGAGTGACAATATTGGTTCCAATACCGTTTTGCAAAAACTCGGTTTTGAATTTACCAATGAATATTTAGCCAATAATCAGCCACACAGTTGGTACCAATTTGAAAAAAACAAATTCAATAAATGAACATAACTCTAGCAACCGACCGACTTATACTTCGCCCATTGGAACTTTCTGATGCAGCCGATATGTTTGCCATGGATAGTAATCCCGAAGTGCACAAATACCTTTGGCAGAATCCGACACAAACCATTGAAGAAATCATTAAAGTTATCGAAAACATCCACGGTCAATATGAAAGAAATAATATTGGTCGATTTGCCACAATCCTAAAAGAAACCGGCGAATTCATCGGTTGGACTGGTATCAAATTTATCACTGATGAACCCGAAAACGGTAATATCAACTTTTATGATTATGGCTATCGATTGAACCCAAAATTCTGGGGCAAAGGTTATGCTTCTGAAGCTTCATTGGCCTGGTTGGATTATGGTTTTAACGAAATGAAAATTGATATTATGAACGCCTATGCGCATCACGAAAATGGCGCTTCCAATCGTGTTTTGGAAAAAATCGGAATGTCATTCATTGAAAACTATCCCGATAAAGATGGTGTCATCTGGAATTGGTGGCAAATGAAAAACCCTAATCGTTAATACTATTTTGGGGAATTTGACGTTTATATTATAGTTAATGGCAAGACTAAATCAACTATTATGAGAAAACATAGTTTAATTTTTCTTCTTTTTGTCCAAATGTTATTTTCCTTTTGTTCAAGACAAACAGAAAAAGATAAGCTTGACAAAAAAGTCCAGATTGCGGTTGATAGCTTATCTAAAGAAAAGCTGGTTTTGCTAGATGAAACAAGCGAAAATAGAAAATTTAAAGCTCTGCAAAATATTGCTTCAAATGACGATCTAGTATTTTTAACTGAACATGACAATGCACTTTTAAGATGTTATGCTTTTAGAGGTTTAGCTGAAAGAAATTATTCTGAAATTAGAGAATTATTTCATACTCATTTGAAAGATACAGCAACTGTAACTGTTCATTTGTCTGGAACTTGTACACGAGTGAAAATGCCAGTTCATGGTTTTATGTTAGACCAATTACATCCATCTGCGAAGTGTAAATACAAGTTAAGCAGAAGTGAATATGACAAATACTTTGATAATGCATATAAAATTAAGTCCAGCCATTAAAGCAGTTTTTCGCTAAACAAAACAAAAAAACAATGAAGCATTTATTATTGACTTTATGCATTATTTACTTCTTCACCGTTGGTTGCAGCGATAACGATGCAACCGGAACGGAGAAAAGATCGTTTTATATGGGCGTAACGCCATGGCCGGGCGATTTCACTCTAGCAGAAGTGGATACCGTTTACCAGTTCATCAACGAGCATTGCGATATGGTTTCCCATCATTTTGACGATGGCATTCCCTATGAAGAAGCATTCAACAACCAACCCATGCCTGTCCAACTCCAACAGGATGTGCAAAACAGGATTACAAGGACTTCAGCCAATAAGAAAATTTTATTGAGCGTTTCGGCTTTGAATTTAACCCGAATCCACAAAGCAGATTACTATGCCAATTCAACAGTTTCCGGAACGATTCAGGACAACTGGGAAAATTTACCGGTCAATCATCCTGATGTAATTATGGCCTATAAAAATTATATGAGTTGGTTAATCGATTCTTTTCAACCTGATTATATCAACTATGGCGTTGAAAGTAATGTGGCTACTTTTCCAAATGCTGATTTTGCGTTATACAAAGATTTTTTATCCCAGATTTACCCTTATCTGAAAAACAAATACCCAAACATTCCTCTATTCGTGAGCTTTATCGTGGATGAAACTACCGAAGGTCTCAACAATGCCAATCAGTTAATTCCCTATACCGATTATGTCGGATTGAGTGCTTATCCTTATGTCACCGTAAGTTCTTCTGCGGGAGGAAACACAAATCCCGCGCTGTTTCCGGCGAATTATTTTGAGCGATTCATCAATTTGGCCAACAAACCTTTGGTGATTGCCGAGACCGCCTATATAGCTGAAAACTTAGTCATTCCATCATTCAGTTTAAACAAACAGGGCACCGAAGCTTGGCAAAAGGATTATCTGGAGAAAATGTGCCAACTTTGCAATACGCATCAGGCCGAATTCATCATTTGGTTCTGCAGTAAAGATTATGATCACGCCAATCAGACTTTGGTGTCGATGGGTTTATACCAGGATTTATTTGGTCTTTGGCAGGACACCGGCTTAAAAGATCAGAACGGCAACGAACGTCTGGCTTATGATTCCTGGCTGCAATGGATGGCAAAACAAAAAAACTAAATCAATCATGAAAACAATACGAATCGCCGGCGTTCCGGAACATTTTAATTTACCTTGGCATTTATGCATCGATGATGGCGAGTTTGAGAAAGTCGGCATCGATTTGCAATGGACTGATGTTCCTGAAGGCACAGGCAAAATGTGTCAAATGCTCCGCGATGGTGAAACTGATATTGCGGTAATTTTAACCGAAGGCATTGTCAAAGACATTGTTGGCGGTAATCCGAGTTCGATTGTACAGGTTTATGTCGAAAGCCCATTGATTTGGGGAATACATGTTGGTGCCCATTCAAATTATAAAACTTTAGCCGATTTGGAAAACACCAAAGTGGCGATTTCACGTTATGGATCAGGTTCCCATTTGATGGCGTATGTAAATGCACAAAATAATAACTGGAACACCGAAAAATTAGAATTTGAAATCGTCAACACCATTGATGGCGCGGTGGAAGCCTTAACCAATGGCACTGCCGATTATTTCATGTGGGAACGTTTTATGACCAAACCTTTGGTAGACAAAGGTGTTTTTCGTCGTGTTGCCGATTGTCCAACGCCTTGGCCTTGCTTTGTGATTGCGGTTCGAAATGAATTTTTGGAGAACAATTTTCAAACGGTTGATCTACTTCTCGATATTATCAATAATACTACCGCCGAGTTCAAAGACATTCCAAGTATTGACAGAACTTTGGCGTCCAAATACCATCAAAAAACCGAAGATATTCAGGAATGGTTATCGCTGACCAAATGGTCGCAAAAACCTTTAGAAGAGAAAGTGTTAAACAAAATTCAAAATCAATTGTTTGACCTCAAAATTATCGGGAAAAAAGGTACTTTTGCTGAAATCGTAAAAGCCGTTTAGCTTCTACATTGGCAATATGATAAAATCAAGGAATCTTACTTATCAGCAACTTAAGGAGAAATTCAGGATAAAAAGTCCGTGGGACATGGTTATCATTTTTGCCCTGAACATTCTGATTACCATCCCTGTTTTTATCATTATCCATCACAATTTAATTGAACTAGATTGGCTTTTTCACATCGACAGGATCATATTATTTGTCCTAATTCTTGTCATCTTGCAATTGCTACTGCGACTATTGAGAAGAGTGACTTTGATTTCTGTCATCATCTATCTTCTGATACTAGGTTATGGCAGTTTGTTTAGTGATTATGGTTTTCATACCGTTTTTGAGGATTACCGTTCGATGATTTATACGATGAATGATGATCCTTATCCGCAAGATCTTATCATTTCCAAATTATTGCCTTTTCCTAATAAGTCTAAGATATTGGATGCCATAGAGTATCAGAATCCTAAAATCAGGAATTTTGCCATTATGGCCACTTCCAAGCATTTCAAAAATGTAAAAGGCTATCACGATTATTTTACTATCATCCAGTCTTTTGCTGTTTTTAAGGAAATCAATACACGCTGGAACTACGTCAGCGATCCCAAAGGACACGATTATATTGCCACTGCGACTGAATCTTTGCAGTACCTATCGGGGGATTGTGATGATCACACCATTCTGATGGTGGCTGCCATCAAATCAATCGGAGGAACGACCAGGATTATTCACACTAAAGGACATATGTATCCCGAAATATTGATTGGCCAGAAGAAGGATTTGGAACGGGTCAATTACGCTATTAAAAAAGAACTCTTTCCATTGGAAACTAAAAACAAACCCATCAATTACCACATCGATGAACGGGGAAACATTTGGCTGAATCTCGATTACACGGCCAAATATCCCGGCGGTCCGTTTATGAATGAAGAAATTTTAGGAGCGTTAACCTTAGAATAATTCTTATCCAATTTATAATTACTGACTATTTTATTTAGTATATTCGTTTCGTATAAAACAATCCAAAATGAAAAAATTGCTTTGCCTGTTTCTGTTGGTTTCCTTGGCTTCACAAGCCCAGGAGAGTTCACCTTTGGACAAAAAGAAAAATGAATTCAGAGTTGATGTTTTGTCAGCTATTGTTTGGCAAAAAGCCAGTTTGAGTTATGAACGTTATTTTAACGGAAATTTTTCGACCGGTTTCAATGTTAACTTTTCAGATAGTAATAAATTGAATGATGACTTTGATAACGGATACCGAAATAATGTACCCAAGTTTGAATTCAATCCTTACGTGCGTTACAAATTATCAAAAGGCCGAAGCAGTTTCTACTTTGCCGAAGTATTTGCTTCTTATAATGGCGGAGATTTCAAAGAAATTGTTCGTTTAGAAGATGAATTTGGAAACGGTTATTACACCACAAAAAAATCAACGTATTCCGACTTTGGATTGGGTGGTGGTTTAGGCTATAAAATGTACATCAAGGATTCTTTTGTCATTGAATTTTTAGCCGGATTTGGTTCAAACCTGACCAACCGCGAGAAAAGCCCGGATGTGATTTCAAGAGTAGGATTTAATATAGGTTACCGATTTTAATTCAAAAAACATGAAAAAACTATCATACATCGCTTTACTATTGGTTACCGGTTTATTTACAGGCTGCGACACCAATGACGATACGTTTTACAAAACCATTTATGTGGAAGGCAACAATACTATTGTAACATTTTCGCCTCAGACCACTTACACTGTGGGAGATTATTTTTATGTAAATGCGGATATTAACCGCTATATTGACGAACCAGGACATCCGGGTTCGCAATTAGATGTTTACAGAACTACCGGAAATGCACCTGAATTTGTTTTTTCGTATGTGATTGAACGCAAAATAAATGCTACCGATTGGCAGGTGGTTACTGTAAATGACAATCAGCTCGACATCAACCAAGGAGATGCTCAAAACGGTGCGTTTGTTTATGGCGTTTGTGAGTATAATACCGTAACAGAAGAATATCGTTATGACGTTGGTTTTCCATTATTGACAGCCGGAAATTACCGTGTTGCCTTTGGTTACAACAGTGCTTCAACCAACAGTGTAGAATTGGTTTCTCAAAACTCAACTAAAAACTTGATTGTAAACCTGAATGCAGCTGTGGCAAATCTTGACGCCAGTGGTTTCTTTTATTTCAATGTAAACTAGGCATTACCACTGGATTTCGGCTGCACCGATTGTTTGCAGGTAGGCATTGGTCTTGCTGAAATGTTTGTTGCCAAACCACAGTCCGCGATTAGCGCTCAATGGTGACGGATGTCCGGTTTCCAATACATAGTGTCGCGCACGGTCGATTCTAGCACCTTTCTTTTTGGCAAATCCACCCCAAAGCAGGAACACGACATTTTGCTTTTCGTCTGATATTTTTTGTATAACCGCATCGGTAAAGGTTTCCCAACCTTGGTTTTGATGGCTTCCGGCTTCGCTTTCACGAACGGTTAACGTAGCGTTGAGCAATAAAACGCCTTGGTCAGCCCAACGTTCCAGATTGCCGCTTCGGGGAAAAGGCATTTTCAAATCGGATTCGATTTCCTTGAAGATATTAATCAACGATGGCGGAAAAGCAATCCCATCATTGACGGAGAAACACAAACCATTGGCTTGTCCGACACCGTGATATGGATCCTGACCAATGATAACCACTTTGACATTGTCAAACGAACAATGATCAAAAGCAGCAAAAATTTGGGTGCCAATCGGAAAACAAGTCTTCGTGGCATATTCGTTTTTTACAAAAGAGACTAACTTCTCAAAATAAGATTTCTCAAATTCAGCAGAAAGTTGGTCGTGCCAGGAAGAATGTATTTTGATTAACATCTTATAAAATTTTACCAAAAATAGCGTTTTCTGTTGCAATATGGATTTTATCCTTTGTAACTTTGAACCAAAGACAATGATTGAATGATATCGATTACAGATAAAACACTACAGGATTTAGAATTTAATACCGTTTTGCATACCATTTCAGACAGATGTAATACTGAAATCGGGAAACAGAAAGCATTGGAAATCGTTCCTTTCAAAAACAAGGAAACCTTGATGGATGCACTGTTGCAAACCTCCGAATACTTATCCTCTTTTACCAACAACAACGCGATTCCAAATCACGGATTTGAGAATATCACCAATGATATTAAGTTTCTTGGCATCGAAGACAGTTTCCTTGAAGTGGGCAGTTTCAGAAAAATAGCCACACTTTCGGAAACTACGAATGCATTATTACTGTTCCTGAAAAAATTCCATGATTATTACCCAAAGCTAAACGAGAAAGCAGCACAAATAGAATACACCAAATTCATCATTCAGAAAATTGATGAAGTGGTTGACAAATATGGCGAAATCAAAGACAATGCTTCGCCTGAACTGGTTAATATCCGAAGAGATATGAACCTGGTTCGAGGCAAAGTCAACCAAAGTTTTGGTCAGGCTTTGAGCCAATACAACGGTTTGGGTTATTTGGATGAAATCAAAGAAAGCATTGTTGAAAACCGCAGGGTTCTGGCGGTTCTGGCTATGTACAGGCGAAAAGTAAAAGGTTCCATTTTGGGCAGTTCCAAAACCGGAAGCATTGCGTATATCGAACCTGAAGCGACTTTGCGCTATTCAAGGGAACTGAACAATCTTGAATATGAAGAACGCGAGGAAATCACTAAGATTCTAAAGAAATTATCGAATGACATACGTCCGTATATCAACTTATTAAAGCAATACCAGGACTTTCTCAGTGATATTGATGTGGTTTCGGCCAAAGCCAAATATGCGCTTAAAATCAACGCCATATTACCTAAAATCATCGAAGATAAAAGGCTATATTTTAGGGATGCCTTCCATCCTATTTTGTTTTTAAACAATCTGGAGAAAAAGGAGAAAACATTTCCGCAAACCATCGAACTCAAAAATGACAGCCGAATCATTGTGATTTCGGGACCTAATGCCGGCGGAAAAACCATCTCGCTTAAAACTGTTGGCTTACTTCAGTTGATGTTGCAATGTGGAATCTTAATTCCGGTGCACGAACGAAGCGAGACTTTCTTGTTTGACCGAATCCTGACCGATATCGGCGACAACCAATCGATAGAAAATCATTTGAGCACCTATAGTTACCGCTTGAAGAATATGAATTACTTTTTGAAAAAGTGCAATGCCAAAACCTTATTCCTGATTGACGAATTCGGAACCGGTTCAGATCCTGAACTCGGCGGTGCTTTGGCGGAGATTTTTCTGGAAGAATTCTATCACCGGGAAGCCTTCGGAATCATTACGACGCATTATTCCAATTTGAAGATTTTGGCGAACGAACTGCCATTTGCCTCCAATGCCAATATGCTTTTCGATGAGAAATCATTGGAACCGATGTACAAATTGATATTGGGACAAGCCGGAAGTTCGTTCACGTTTGAAGTCGCGCAAAAAAATGGTATTCCGTTTGGCTTAATCAATCGGGCAAAAAAGAAAATTGAAGGTGGAAAAGTGCGCTTTGACAAAACGATTGCGACTTTACAAAAAGAACGCTCTAAACTGGAGAAAACTTCATTAAACCTCAAAGAAGAAGAAACCAAAGCCCGTGAAGAAAGTAAAAAAATGGAAAACATCAATGCGAAGATCCAGGACAAACTGGAACGATATCAGGAATTGTATGATGCCAACCAACGCTTGATTTATATGGGCCAGAAAGTAGATGATCTTTCGGAGAAATATTTCAATAACAAAGACAAAAAAGTCCTGATTGGCGAATTCCTCAAAATGGTGGAAATCGAAAACTCCAAACGCAAGAAAGCCACTGTTAAGGAGAAAAAAGAAAAAGAAGTCATCCAAAAAAAGGTGGTTGAAGAAGTCAAAGTCATCGTAGAAGAAATCCGAAAGGAAAAGAAAGAGAAAAAAATCAAGGCTCAGAAACTGGAAGCTGAAAAGCCAAAAGTGACTCTGAAAATTGGCGACCGCGTTCGAATGATTGACGGAAAATCCATTGGCACCATTGATAAAATAGAGAAGAATAAAGCGGTGGTCAATTATGGCATCTTTACTTCAAAAGTGAGTTTGGAAGAACTGGAATTTGTACAAGCAAAATAAACTATGGAAATAGCAGACTTACCAAAAGACAAAAAAATCATTCTCTTTGATGGTGTTTGCAATCTTTGTAATGCTTCGGTGCAATTTGTCATTAAACATGATAAGAAAGATATTTTTCGATTTGTGGCGCTGCAATCAGCCTTGGGACAAAAAATCATAGAACACATCGGCATTGACCCAAAACATACGGACAGCTTTGTTTTGTATGAACCAACGAAAGCTTACTATTACAAAGCCGAAGCAGCTTTGAAAGCGGTAAATGAATTTGGTGGTGTTTATTCTTTGTTACAAATATTCCATATTTTTCCAAAATTCATTTCCAATGCCGTTTATGATTATATCGCCAGAAACCGTTACAAATGGTATGGCAGACAGGAATCCTGCATGATTCCTACGCCGGAGCTTAAAGACAAATTCCTGGAATAACTTTCCTGAAAAATAAGAACAAAAAAAAAACGACTAAGTTTCCTTAGTCGTTTTCTATTATGGTATTATTTGAAATTATTCAATAACCAATTTCTTAGTTAAGCTACCTCTGTCAGTAGAGATGTTCATCATATAAACACCATTCGCTAAATCAGAAACATTGATTTGAGTTTCAGAAACGTTAGCTACTTTTTGAGATTTAACTACTCTACCGTTCATGTCAACGATTTCAGCACCATTAACTAAAGCGTCAGTAGTATTAGAAATAGTTACAAAATTGTTCGCAGGGTTTGGATAAACATTAAAGCTAGAAGCTAAGAATTGATCGTTAGCTAAAACTGAAGTTATTGCTACAGTATCAAGGAACATGTTTGTATTAGTAGTAACCGCTGGTGAAGCATTGTTCATGATTACGTAGTATGTTCCTGCTGTTGGAGCAGTAAATGTTCTTGTTTGTTGTACATAAACATTTCCACTAACAGAAATATCTGCACCTGCTTGAGTAGCACCTGTAAGAGTTAGAGCATTGTTAAACCAAACTTTTAAAGTTTGAGCTGAACCAGCCACATTGTTCAATCTTGTCCAGAATGTTACAGTTACTTGCTCATTAGCTTGTAAAGCAATAGCTCTTGAGTACAATGCGTGATTTACCGCAGCAGTAGTACTGGCATTACTGAAATAAAAGTACTGACCACTATGACCTAAAGTTGTAGAAGTTGTTAATGACCATCCTGATGCTAAGAATCCGGCTGCTAAGTCATTTTCGTCATCAAAGTCATTTGAATACGGTAAAGTAACCGCCAAATAAAGAGAGAAAGGACCAACATAAACACTTTGAGAAGCACCACAATTGTTTCTTAAGTAATAATCAACTACTGTAGAAGCTGCGCCACTAACTGTCACAGAGTTTGTAGTAGAGTTTACAACAGTTCCTGTTCCTTGAGCAAAATCAACAGGACCATATTCTACATCATAACTTGCAGGATTTCCAATACCTACAGCCCAGTTTAATTGACCATTCGTAGTTGTGATATTTGTTGGTTGAGTTACTCCGGCAGCATTAGGCATAACACAATCTACAACTGCAAAAAGGAAATCAAAATCAAATCCAAGAGCAGACCATCTGTCATCCCATTGGATATAATAAGTTGTTCCTGACTGAACCGGGAAAGTTAAAGTTGTTAGATAATTATCTCCAGAAACGTCGTCTGAACCAGCATAACATACTAAAGCAGCACAAGTTCCTGTAAATACAGATACCCTTGTATCATCATTACCTGTCGCTTGAAACAAGTCACTATTTAGTGTTACTTCACCATCTGCTGTAGCAGTATAAGACCACCACATAGCATTAGGGTTAGCAACGTTACCATTAGGTGCACAAGTTCCAACATAAGTTCCTGTAATTGCCGGACTGGTGTACAAACCGTCAGCAGTAATTGCGGTAGCAGTAGCACATGTTAATCCCTGCGCGGATACGTTTGAAATTCCCATTACAAGGAAAGAAAAGAGTAAAAGTTTTTTCATAAATATTGATTTTTTTAGAGTTTAAGAAACAAATTTAATAAAGTATTTGAAATAACATACAATTTTAACTATCTTTTTCCCATTTGCCGACAACCGATGTGGCTATTGCATTTCCAAGCACATTAGTTGCGCTTCTGAACATGTCACAAAAATGGTCAATTGGCAAGATTAGCGCTATGCCTTCAATAGGGATTTTAAACATTCCGCAGGTGGCAGCTACTACTACCAGACTCGCACGCGGAACTCCCGCAATCCCTTTACTGGTAAGCATTAAGACCAACAACATTGTCATTTGGGTTCCGGTATCCAAATGCACTCCATAGGCCTGCGCGATAAAAATACTGGCAAAAGTCATATACATCATACTACCATCCAGATTGAACGAATAGCCCAAAGGGAGCATAAAAGAAACTATCTTGTCTTTTACCCCAAAACGCTCTAATTCTTCCGTTAATTTAGGAAAAACTGCTTCGCTGCTGGTTGTTCCAAAAGCAATAATCAATGGACTGACAATTCTTTTCAGGAGATTTGTCATGGCACCTTTGAGGAAGATATAGCCAATCAAAAGTAAAACCACCCAAAGTGTTGAGATTCCAACTAAAAATGAACCAAAAAACTTAGCATAGGTAATCAATAATTCATTTAAGTCACGGATGGCAAAAACACCTGCGATGGCACCGAACACGCCAATCGGTGCAAATTTCATTACATAGTTCACCATTTTAAGGATAATATGCGAGGTCTTATCCAATGCTTTCACTACCGGCTTGGCATTATCACCAATAGAAGCGGCCGCTAATCCGAAGAAAATAGAGAAAATAACGATTTGCAAAATCTCATTGGTCGCCATCGCTTCCACGATACTTTTCGGGATGATGTGCTCGATGAAATTCTGTGCCGAAAAGTTTTGCGTTTTATCCGTTACTTCTGCGGCGGTTGACGCATCAACATCAGTCAATTGCAAACCGGTTCCAGGATGCAGCACATTTACCCAAAACATTCCGATTAACAGCGAAATCAAAGAAGCTGAAAAGAACCAGCCCAATGCCTTGCCTCCTATTCTGCCTACTGCTTTGATGTCACCCAATTTGGCAATGCCGACAACCAAAGTCGTGAACACCAACGGCGAAATTATCATTTGAACCAAACGGATAAAAACGGTCGCTAACATCTTGATGTATCCGCTAAACTCTTTAGCCGATTCTTCGCTGTAATTGTTGTGCACATAAATCCCGATTAGTGCGCCAATAATCATGGCAATCAGGATTTGAACGGTAAGGTTGGAGAAAAAAGACTTCTTTTGAGTTTGGGTTGTATTCATTTTTTTTAGTTTTCAGTCTCAGTCATCAGTCTCAGTTTACAGTTTTAACTTTACTGCCAACTGTTACCGCATTCTGACCACTAATATTATTGGTATGTTTTGTTTATCAAATAAAAATCGGCTAAGACCAAAGCGGCCATGGCTTCTACTATTGGTACTGCTCTCGGTACCACACAAGGATCATGTCGGCCTTTGCCCTGTTGCTCTACAATCGTATGCTGATTGGTCAAGACTTCTTGTTTTTGAATCAAAGTCGCCACTGGCTTGAAGGCAACCCTGAAATAGATATCCATTCCATTGGAAATGCCTCCTTGAATACCGCCCGAAAGATTGGTTTTTGTCGTTCCATCTTCGTTGTATAAATCATTGTGTTCGCTGCCTTTCATCTTGGCACCGCAAAATCCACTGCCATATTCAAAACCGTGAACTGCATTGATAGACAACATGGCCTTTCCAAGCTCAGCATGAAGCTTATCAAAAACAGGTTCGCCCAATCCTATGGGCACATTCTGAATCACACAGGTAACAGTTCCGCCAACAGTGTCGCCTTCTTTTCTGATTTCCTTGATGTAGTTTTCCATTTTTTCGGCTGTCGCCAAATCGGGACAACGCACGGCATTGCTTTCGGTCAACGAGAAATCCAGAGCCTGGTATGGTTTATCGATAAAAATATCGCCTACAGACGAAACAAAAGCATTGATTTTGATATTATCCAAAACCTGTTTAGCAATCGCACCGGCGACAACCCTGCAGGCTGTTTCACGCGCCGAACTTCTTCCGCCGCCACGGTAATCGCGGATGCCATATTTTTTCTCATACACATAATCGGCATGGCTTGGTCGGTAACTGTCTTTGATATGGGAATAATCATCCGACTTCTGATTGGTATTGGGAATGATAAAACCTATTGGTGTTCCGGTCGTCTTTCCCTCAAAAATACCGGAAAGAAACTGTACTTCGTCTTCTTCTTTTCTTTGGGTAACAATACTAGACTGCCCAGGTTTTCTGCGTTGCATCTCGAGTTGAATTGCCTCCAGATTGAGGGCCATTCCTGCCGGGCAACCATCTATGATGCCGCCTAAAGCTTCACCATGTGATTCCCCGAAAGTAGTGAGTTTAAAAAGTGTTCCGTAGCTATTTCCGGCCATTGTATAATCTTTTAAACAAATATAGTTTTTTGATATTATTTACCGAAATTTGTATTGATATTATTTTTTGGCAAGAGAAATAGTAATTTTATAACTTTTATCAAATATTATGTAAGCCCTCAACGATATATAGCCCTAACTTTGTTTTAGTAGAATTGTTACTACAAATTGAATCTAATTGTAGCTACATTTTCTACTTTTTAATATATCTAACTTTACATTTTTAAAAACAAAATTCAAGAATTATGAAAAAATTATTTCTAAGTGCCTTTATGCTAATAGGATTAGCATTCAGCACACAAGCGCAACAATTTTCAAAGAACGCATTAGGACTGCGTTTGGGAGACAATGACGGTTTTGGTGGTGAAATATCCTATCAGAGAGGTCTGTCAAAAAACAACCGTTTGGAACTAGATTTAGGTTGGAGAAACAGCAAAAACATTGATGCTATTAAAGTTGTTGGTTTGTACCAATGGGTTTGGAACATCGAAGGAGGATTTAATTGGTACGCCGGAGTTGGTGGTGGTATCGGAAGTTGGAGCTATGATGGTCCCGGAGATCCAGATCCAGATGGAGGAACATTCTTATTAGCTGCCGGTGATATTGGAATAGAATATAATTTTGATATTCCTTTGCAAGTAGCATTAGACTTCAGACCTGAAATTTACTTTAGTGATAATCGAAGTGACTTTGATGATTATGACAGTTTCGGACCGGACCTTGCGTTGAGCATCCGTTACAGATGGTAATAATTTGCAGATAAATAAAAATCCCGCCTAAACAGCGGGATTTTTTTATTTGATAATGATTTGCTTTTTCGAATTGATTTTGATAATCGTATACGGAAAGACAATGCTGTCATCGGCCAAATCGGGTTCGACGCTTTTCTGTGTGTCTTTGACATAAACCTCGATAAAGTTATCGGTTTCCACCACTCTATCAATTTTTACCCTATTATAACTTTCCTTGGTTGGCCCCGAATTCAAAATGATAAAACTACTGTTGGTGGTATCGTTCTTATCAATTTTTTTGCGCAGGGTTTCATCGCTCAACAACATCATGATTTCCTTTGGTTCGGTAAGGATTTCATAAAACTTTATATTGGCTCCGCCATCATTGTTGGTGGTGAGCACTTCATACAAAGGTTTGTCTCCAGTGGTTTTTGTTGAAGAACAGGAAACCAGGAACAAGACTAAAATTATTGGGACTATTTTTCGCATTTGGCTTTATTTATGGCTTCAAGATACAGATTTTCATACAACGGCAATATGTTTTTGATATCAAATTGCTTGGCAACTCCCAAGGCATTTGTTTTAAATTGTTGCAAAGTGGCTTCATCAGATAATATTTTCAAGGCGTTTTCGGCCATGTGTTCTACATCGCCCACATTACTAAGGTAACCCGAAACGCCATCGAAGTTTACTTCGGGCAAACCACCGGAATTACTCGAAATCACCGGCACGCTCCAGGCCATGGCTTCCAAAGCGGCCAATCCGAAACTCTCGGTTTCAGAAGGCAATAAGAACAAATCGGAATAGGATAAAATCTGGTCGATTTCATTGCTGTTGCCAAAGAAAATCACTTTGTCCTCAATCCCCAAATCTTTGCACAATTGCTCGGCTCTGCGTTTTTCGGGACCATCGCCTACCATCATTAGCTTGGCCGGGATTTTTTCCTGAATCTTATAGAATATCTTGATGATATCGGGGATGCATTTTACTTTTCTGAAGTTACTGATGTGCGTCACGATGCGTTCTTCTTTCTTCGCCATTACCGAACGCTGACAGGAAATCAGGCTTTCGTTTCTGATTTTGTCCAATTCAATAAAATTGGGAATCACATGGATTTCCTTTTTGATATTGAAAAAATTGTTGGTGTCGTCTTTCAAGCTTTGGGAAACCGAAGTCACAATATCTGATTTGTTGATGCTGAAAGTCACTGCTGGTTTGTACACCGGATGATTCCCAACCAACGTGATATCAGTTCCGTGAAGCGTGGTCACCATTGGGATTTTGATGCCTTCGCTCTTTAGCATTTGCTTCGCCATATAACCGGCATACGCATGCGGAATGGCATAATGTACATGCAACAATTCTATTTTGTAAAGTTTGACCATATCAACCAACTTGCTTGACAGCGCCAATTCATAAGGTTGGTAATGGAATAACGGATATTCGGGAACGTTTACTTCGTGGTAATGTACATTGGGGTTTAAGAGCGCCAAACGCACCGGCTGCCTATAGGTAATAAAATGGATTTCGTGTCCGCGATGGGCCAATTCGAGTCCGAGTTCTGTGGCAACTACACCACTACCGCCAAATGTAGGATAGCATACAATCGCTATTTTCATATTGTTTTTTTAGTACTACGAAATTAAGGAAAATTAAAGACCTATTTCCCTATGGATTGTTAAAATGTTATTTTCAGGACTTGTGGTATTTTTAGTATATTAGCAATTGGAGTGATTGGCTAACAGGCATTTTTCATAATACTTCGGTCAATTGTCAATTTTCTACAGAAAATACATATTTTAGCTAAAAAATATTTTTACAATTCCAACTATACTTGAAGTTAAAACCGGACAGAATGGGCAACGCTAACCTAAAACAAAAAGAAACATCAACAAACTTAAAATCCTATAAATGAGAGCAAAATTACTTCTTCTATTCACTATAGTCACTTCTTTGTGTAACGCACAAATAGTGAATATTCCTGATGTCAATTTTAAAACCAAACTTTTAGGCGCCAGCACATCTAATATGATTGCAAAAAATTTAAGCGGTAATTATTTTAAGATTGATGCCAATAATGATAGTGAGATTCAACAAAACGAAGCGGATAACGTTTCTGAATTGTATCTAAACCTGCCTTTAAATAGTACTAATTATTTCATTACAAGTGTAATCGGAATTACCAATTTTAACAATTTAACTAAATTAGATTTAAGAAATAACAGAATCGAAGCCCTGAGTATTACCGGCATGCAACATCTTACCTATATTGACTGTAGCAATAATGATCAATGGCTTGATTCCATGACAATTCAAAATTTGCCTTTACTGGAGACGCTGTATTGCCAGTTTGCAGGTAGCAATACAACTACCCCTGTTTATTCGCTTTTGAATTTACCGGTTATCAAAACCATTAATTTTGTAGGCTGTAATTTTTTCGCTAACACCTTAGATAATCTAACAAGCCTTGAGAACATCCATGGAAATCAAGGTTTAAGATCGACGGTTACTTCGTTGAATTTAAGTAATAAACCTAATTTAAAAATCGTTGAATTAGACAACAACAGCCTGTCAAATTTAACTTTAGCACCAAATAATATCATTGAAGTGTTAAAGCTTTCAGGAAGTGACTTGACTACTTTTGACAAAACACTATTTACCAATTTACAAACCCTTGATTTAAGCTGGAATAAACTACCAGGGCTGGATGTTTCCAACATGACAACCCTTGTCAGCCTTGACTGTGATAATGCCAGCACCAGTTTCGCCTATGACTTCACTTCACTGAATGTTCAGGGCTGCACCAATCTTGTCACCCTGATTTGCTCCAGAAATGTTTTGACTAGTTTAGATTTGCATGATTTGACCAATTTGTACCGATTGGATTGTTATGGTAATGAGGACATATTTAGTGACACCGGATTACAGGTGATTAACCTAAAAAACTGCTGGAGTTTGAATAAAGCGATAGTGAACAGCAACCCTTATCTGACTGAGTTAGATTTATCATGTTCAAGCAATTACAGCGAAATAAGAGTTCAAAACTGTGATAATCTGCAAAGAATTAATTTAAAAAACGGCTCCAATGAAAGTAGCATAAATGCAGGTTTATTTACTTATTATTCTTGCCCGAATCTGACTTTGGTTGCTGTTGATTTTAATGAAAACTTTTCTTTTTTACCGGCAACCATCCAACAAAGCCCTTATTATAATTTCACCCCAAATTGTGCCTATAATACGGTTATCGGCAATGTGAGGTTTGACATTGAGGGTGATGGCTGTCAGAACAATATTGGTGTTGAAGGAATCAGGCTCAACTACAATTGTGCTATCCCTAATTGTTTTAATTTTTCAGACACTCAAGGGAATTTTATTTTGTACACACAAAGCAATTCAGTGACAATTACTCCTCAAAATGATTTGTATCCCTTATTTGATTTCGGCTTAACAGGCCCAATCGTTATCAATTTTACTCCAAATACTATTGTAGATTATGTGAATTTATGCTTAGCACCAAATATTCCGCACCATGATGTAGAGGTGACTCTTTTGCCAACAGAGCAAGCAAGACCGGGATTTGATACCCATTATAAAATTGTTTACAAAAATAAAGGCAATCAGATAGAATCGGGCTCAATCAACCTAACATTCAATGATGCAGTGATGGACTTGGTGATTTCTAATCCAATAGCTACTGTTTCAGCAAACAATTTACAGTGGCCTTTTTCTAATTTAATGCCTTTTGAGAGCAGAACTATTGAATTTATATTTAACGTCAATTCCCCAATAGAAACACCACCAGTCAATGCCGGTACTTTGTTAAATTTTACGGCAAGCATTACTGCTTCACCTTTGGATGAAAATCAAACAGATAATATCTCTGCTTTGCAACAAACAGTAGTAAACTCCTATGATCCCAATAATAAAATCTGTTTGGAAGGCGTTAATGTCTCTACAGCTTCAATAAATAACTATGTTCATTACATTGTTAATTTTGAAAATAATGGTACCGCAAACGCACAAAATATTGTAGTTAGGGACGTAATAGATTTAACAAAATTTGATATTTCAACCTTAGTTCCAATAGCTTCAAGTGATAATGTGAGAACAAGAGTTATAGATAGTAATGTAGTGGAATTTATTTTCGATAACATTAATCTTCCTTTTGATGATGCCAATAATGATGGTTTTATAGCCTTCAAGATTAAGACCAAATCCAATTTAGTTGTTGGAGATACTTTTAGCAACACAGCAAGTATCTATTTTGATTATAATTATCCAATAATAACCAATACTTTTGTTTCAACTATTTCATCCCTTGGCATACATGAAAACGGATTTGGAAATGTTTTTTCAGTGTATCCAAACCCTACCAAAGACTTGCTGCACTTCAAAACCGCCGACGAAATTATAAAGATTGAAGTTTATGATTTTATGGGAAGAGTTCTGAATTCGTTACCGGTATATGAAAACATCGTTGACCTAACCCACCTGAAAACTGGAAATTATATTATAAAAGCCTATACAGATAAAGAAGTAATCAATACAAAAATTATAAAAGAATAAATTTTCTACCTCTCAATAATCGCCTCCTGTATCACTTTCTGGATGTCTTCACGGATGTTTTCCTTCGACAAGGTGTTTGGCAAATTAGAATCAGGATAAGTCCTGTTCGATAAGAAAATATAAACAATTTCGGTTTCAGGATCAGCCCAGGCAATGGTTCCCGTAAAACCGGTATGTCCAAAACTCGACATCGAAACACAACCACACGTTGGTCCGGCGCCGCTAATCTGCGGTTTGTCAAAGCCTAAACCACGACGGTTGCCTTCGGCGCAGAAATGACAGGTATTGAACGTATCAAAAGTTTCAGGAGCAAAATATTGAATACCGCCATAATTTCCTTTTTGCAGGTACAACTGCATCATTTTGGCCACATCCATCGCATTGGAGAAAATCCCGGCATGCCCGCCTACTCCGGCTTCCATCGCGGCTTCCATATCGTGCACATAACCCTGAATGGTATCGTGACGGAAATAGGTGTCGATTTCGGTTGGCGCAATCACACTTTTGTCAAATCTTGACAACGGATTGTACAGGGTATTGTTCATCCCCAAAGTCTTGTAGAAATTCTCATAGGTCAATTCGTCCAACGATTTGTTTGTGGTTCTTTCCAAATATTGTTTGAGGATGATAAACGTAAAATCACTGTATTTGTATTCTTTTTTCTCAATCAACGGACTGTTGATGATTTGCTTCATGATGCTGTCGTGGTAATCATCGCGCAGGTACAAACTATCCGAAACGCGTTTGCTAAAGCCTTCGGTGTTTATTTTTCGGTAGTATTTTTCCATCGGCACTTTAGCCGAATCAACAGTCGCTTTGTAAAACGGAATCCACGCCTGCATTCTGCCGTAGTGTGACATCAATTCTTTAAAAGTCATGTGTTGCTTGTTGGAACCTCTGAAAATGGGCAGCATTTCATCAAGCTTTGTATCTAAAGTCACTTTCTTTTGGTCATACTGTTGCATCACATTGGGCAAGGTTGCCACCATTTTGGTCAACGAAGCCACATCATACAAATCGGAATTTTTCACTTTCACGTCACCATCATAGGTTTGTTTCCCAAAAGATTTCTGGTAAATTACTTTTCCTTTTCGGGCCACCAAAACCTGCATTCCGGGAGTCATTTTGCCATCGATGGCTTTTTGAGCGAGCTTTTCTATTTGGCTTAATTTCTCCGAACTCATCCCGACGCTTTCCGGTGTACTGAATCCCAAACGATTCAATTTACGCGTAGTTATACCATCGCCGGCTTTGAAAAAACTATTGATGGAAACCGGTAGCAATCCTTTGGCATCAACCGCACCAAAAATCAATTCAGCTGAAACTTGCTGAGCGATATCGCCGTTTTGATAAGAAACTACGATGCCTTCAATCGCGTCAAAATTTAAAATTTTGGAAAGTGAATACGGTTTGGCAAAACAATCAATGATTACTTTCTTCTTTTGAGCAATCGAATCAATCAACTGCAATTCATTCACCATCAATTCCGGTGATCTCCACCAGGATTTATCCGATTTGTGGTAACCAATAATTACGGTTTCAAAATCGGTCAATTTGGTCATTAGTGAATCTAAATTGGCATCCGCAACTTCAGTCACTTCGGTGTATTTCTTCAAGGTATTGACAAAAGAACTGTTGCTGTCATCGCCCAATTTTACATAGGCAATCTTTTGGTTCAGATTTTTAATCGGTAATATCTCGCCTTCATTTTTTACGACCGTAACCGCATTTTCATACAGTTCGTACTGCAGCGTTTCATTCGACTTCGGATTCAAATCATTAAACAGATTGATGCCTTCAATTGGATGGTATTTGTTCAGACCGGCTTTGTATTTGTAGCGCAAAATCTTCTTCACCGATTCTGCCAAACGGCTTTCGGTAAAAACACTGTCCTGATAAGCAACACAGATTTTCTCCATGGCCAACGGTACGTTTTCGGCAAAAAGCAAAATGTCATTTCCGGCCAAAAACGCTTCCAAGTCAATATCTCCGGGCTTAAGGAAATTGGCTGCGCCTTTCATATTCAACGCATCGGTAAAAATCAAACCGTCAAAAGCGAGCTCTTTTTTCAGCAAATTGGTTACGACTGCAGGTGAGATTGACGTTGGAAAACCTGCTCTTGGTTCCAGACTCGGCACATTCAAATGCGCTACCATCACGGAAACCAATCCTTGGTCAAACATTCTTTTATACGGATACAATTCCACACTGTCAAGGTGCGCCAAAGACGCATTCACCACAGGCAATGTACTGTGGGAATCGGTTGAAGTGTCGCCATGTCCCGGGAAATGTTTTCCGGTTGAAAAAACGCCTTGTCCCTGCGAACCGTTCATTAAGGCAATTGCATGTTCGGTAACATTGACTTTATTTTCCCCAAAAGAACGGTAACCGATAATTGGGTTTTTCGGATTGGTATTGATGTCTAAAACCGGTGCAAAGTTGAAGTGAACACCCATTCTTTTGCTTTCGGAACCCATGGCTGTACCCACTTTTTCCACCAATTTTAAATCTTTAATGGCACCCAAAGTCATGTTGAAAGGATAACGGAAAGTAGAATCCAAACGCATGCTCATGCCCCATTCGGCGTCGATTCCTATAAACAATGGCACTTTGGCTAACGATTGGTATTTATTGGTTAAACGTGCCTGGCGTTTTGGTCCGCCCTGAAAGAAAATCAGGCCACCGATTTTATAATCACGGACTAACTTTTCAACGGCATTGGTGTGAACAGTATCTTTATTGGAATAAGCGGCAATCATAAACAACTGCCCGACTTTTTCATCAAAAGTCATTTGGCCATAAATGCTGTCAACCCATTTGGTTTCGGCTTCTGTTTCGGGGAAAAAAATTTTTCGTTCGGTCTTTATGTATGGGCTGTTGTCTTCAACCACTTCAGGAGTAACCGGTTTGACAACGGCAGTTGTCTTCTTTTTTTTGGTTGACGAACAATTCGTTACCAAAAACAGCAATGCGGTGAATAGACCAATTCTGAACAAAAAATACTTCATTAAAATAAGATTTAAAAGAAACGACTATGCCAACTTTCGCCGGCCGGCACTTCCCAGTTGTCGTTGAATTCTTCAATAGAATTGACCAAATTATTGAACACAATAGTATTCGCAGTCACTGCTTTTTCTTTGGCCATTCGTTTGAAATCAATCAACGATTTGTGGGCGATATGTTCGCCATTTTTGAACGTAACGTTCATTTTATCGAGTAAATCTACTTCATATTTTTGTTCTAAATTTTGAATAAAGGCCACTGAGGAATCGATGGAACAACCTGTAGCTTGTTGGACTTCCTGATTGACAGCCAAAATGATAAATCGGTTGTATTTCAACAGATAAGAGGCTTCCAAACCGGTTCCGTGAGCTGCCCAATTTTCGACAAATGCCTTTAGGTCATTTTCGATTTCGGTCATCTCATCATCTGAAAATTTGCGATTGGATTGGTAAATCCAAATTCTGGAATCTTCGGGTAAATTTTCAAAAGGAACGTACATTGGAATTATGAGTTATGAGTTATAAATCTTGAGCATTAGCAATCAATTCGGCAACATCCATGACTTTGACGCTGCTTTCTTTTTCTTTGGCTTTCACACCATCGGTCATCATCGTGTTGCAGAAAGGACAACCGGCCGCAATGATTTCCGGTTGGGTTTCCAAAGCATCTTCGGTTCTTTCTACATTGATGTCTTTGTTTCCAGGTTCAGGTTCTTTGAACATTTGGGCACCACCGGCACCACAACACAACCCATTGGCACGCGAACGTTTCATTTCCACCAATTCGGCATCCAGTTTCTGGATTAAATCTCTTGGTGCTTCATACACATTGTTGGCACGACCTAAATAACAAGGATCGTGGAATGTGATGCGTTTGCCTTTGAATTGTCCGCCTTCGATGGTTAATCTTCCTGTGTCCAATAATGATTTTAGAAACTCTGTATGGTGAATTACTTCGTAAGTGCCACCCAATTCAGGATATTCGTTTTTCAAAGTATTAAAGCAATGAGGACAAGCCGTTACAATTTTTTTGGCTTCGTAGGCATTCAAAACCTCAATGTTCATCATGGCCTGCATTTGGAACAAAAACTCATTTCCCGCGCGTTTTGCCGGATCGCCTGTACAGCTTTCTTCCGTACCCAAAACGGCAAACTCCACATTGGCACGATTTAAAATACGCACAAATGCTTTGGTGATTTTTTTTGCCCTGTCATCAAAACTTCCGGCGCAGCCTACCCAAAACAATACTTCGGGTTGCTTGCCTTGAGCCATCATTTCTGCCATCGTTGGCACATTTAATACTTCTGACATTTCTTTATGTTTATTTGTTTATTTGGTCATTCGGTGATTCGGTTTACAAATAACCGAATCCACAAACAACCGAATCATCTACTCGTGGTGTTCGTCGTCAAACACCTGAATGGTTACTTCTTTGTCTACCAAATCGGTGAATTTACCTCGGTAACGTGTGGCTTTCACCAAGTGATTGTCAATCCAGTGGTAATTTCCGCCACGTGGTTTTCCAAAAAGGATTCCGTGGTATTTGAACCCGTGTTTTTTCAACCAAATCTCAGTATATTCTCTGTGTGCTTCTGTTCGAGAAGTGAAGAAAAATATAATGTGGCCTTCGTCATACCATTTGTTCAACGTCACTAACGCATCAGGATAAACCTCTGCGGTCAGCATTCTTTCCGGTTCTTCGTTTGGGATATCATCACAAACAGTTCCGTCAATGTCGATTAGGTAATTCTTGATTCCTTCGGGTAAAATCGGGCTTAAATGTTGGCCGTTTTCTGTGATGCTTTGCAAGTTTTTTTCAATGTCTTCCGCTTTCATTTTTTTACTATTTACAGTTTTTCAAATTCATTCAACAAATCCTCAAGCCTCACAATTATGAGAATTCATCAATCTTATATAATTAATTTTCGTCTTTCCAGTTTAATCTGTCTTGTTGGTTGTACTGCCATGGCGCACCGTTGTTTTCAATATTGGTCATCATCGCATTTAACGATTGTGGTGCCGCACTTTGTTCCATTACCAAATACCTTCTCATATCCATGATAATCGATAACGGGCTGATGTTGACCGGGCATTCTTCCACACAAGCGTTACAGGATGTACAAGCCCAAAGTTCTTCTGCGGTGATATAATCATTCAATAACGATTTATTATCCGGTACAAAAACACCTTTATTCGCATCGATATTTCGGCCTACTTCTTCCATTCTGTCACGCGTATCCATCATGATTTTACGCGGTGATAATTTTTTCCCTGTATTATTCGCCGGACAAGATGAAGTACAACGACCACATTCCGTACAAGTATAGGCATTTAATAATTGCACCCAATTCAAATCCTGTACATCTGAAGCACCAAACTTAGTTGGAGCTGCATCTGCATCTGCATCTGCCGGTGGTGCTGCAAACGGATCGGCATTGGGATCCATCATCAGTTTTACTTCTTTGGTAACGCTTTCCAGGTTGTCAAATTTGCCTTTGGCATTCAAATCGGCGAAATAGGTATTTGGAAAAGCCAATAAAATATGCAGATGTTTAGAATAGTACAGATAATTCAGGAACACTAAAATCCCAATAATATGGAACCACCAGGCTGTTCTTTCTATGATTTCCACCTGCACTAAATCCAATGAGCTAAACCAAGGGTTGATGTATTGTGAAATCACATTTCCGGAATTCATCGCCTGGAAATGCAAGTCGGTTGCGTTCATGATCAGGAACAACGACATTAAAATCATTTCAAAATATAAAATCGTATCGGCATCTTTCTTTGGCGCACCTTTTAAATCAGAACTTGCAAATCTTTTGAGCCTGATTACATTTCTTCTGATCCAGAAAATAATAACCGAAACCAAAACCAATAAGGCCAATATTTCAAACGAGCCAATCAGGAAAGTATAAAATCCGCCTAAACCGGAAAATATACGGTGTGTTCCAAACAAACCATCGATGATGATTTCCAATACTTCTAAGTTGATGATGACAAAACCGGCATACACAATGATGTGTAAAAATCCGGCAACGGGTCTTTTGACCATTTTGGACTGACCTAAAGCAATCATCGCCATGTTTTTCCAGCGCGCTGATGGATTATCAGTACGATCAACATCATGTCCTAATTTGATATTACGGGTTAGTTTCTTTACGTTTTGAGCAAAAAAACCAATTCCCGCAATGAGAATGATAGCAAAAAGTATGTTGTCAATATACATCATGGCTTATAGTTTACTTTTTAGTGATGGTGTCTTTAACCTGCGCTGGTGCTACATAAGGTTTGTTTTTCTTTCCAAACAACGAAACATTGACATAACGTGTTGGATTCAGACGTAAATCCTGTAACAGCAATTCCAATTCTTTAGAGCTTTTGGCAAAATTAGTATAAAGCGCATCGTCTTTGGCCAATTTGCCCAAAGTGCCTTTTCCTGATTCCATATCGGCCATAATCTTATCAACGCTGGCTAATGTTTTCTCTAAATTCTTAACTGTTTGTCCGATATTGACTTTAGCCAAAGAATCTGAAAACGTTTTTAAGTTGCCTGATGTTTTATCAAAATTGGATACCGTAGAAGATATTTTGGTTTTGTTATCCGCCAACATAGTGTTGACACTCTGAGAAGCTTGTTTGAATTCGGCCAAAGTGGCGTTCAGATTTTCCAAGCTGTTTCTTAGGTTCTGTTTGGTTTTTTCATCCAATACCTGATTGATATTGACCAGCATCGTATTGGCATTTGCCAAAACCTTGTCCAGTTTTTCCTTAATTGGCTTAATTTCTTTAGAAACTTCTTCGGTCAGGCCCAATTTATTGGCTGATGTCAAAAACTCCCCTGATTTTGCAATTTCCTGTGTTTCAACATTGGGCAAAATAGCAATTTGCTTTCCACCGATTGGTCCCGGAGAATACAATTCGGCCACACTGTTTTTTGGAATCTTAAAGTCTTCGTTGATTTGCAATTCAACCAGTGAAGACCAATCTTTTTCCAAAGTAATTGAATTCACTTTTCCAACCACCAAACCGTTTATGGTGACCGGTGCAGAGAGCGCTAGCCCATCAACATTACTGTACTTTACGTAAAATTTATTGTAACCCGAAAGCAAGTCTCTTCCTTTTAAGAAACTATAACCCCAAATGAACAATAAAATAGAAGCAATCACTAAAATTGCAGTCTTAATTTCTCTGGTGATTTTCAATGCTAATTGTTTTTTTATTAAAATACAGTCGACCTACGGTCTCGTGTGGCAAAGTTAAAATAAAATAATAAAACTCTTTATTATTATTGCTTTAATGCTTCCTGAACTGAAACTTTTTTTCCGTTTTTGAATGCAATCACAAATGCTGATGTATAACCTTTGGCTTTGGCTTCAGCCAATAATCTTTTGGCTTCTTCATAGTTTGTGGTTTCTCCGTACATGTATTTATATAAGGTTCCTTCAGACGACACTGAAATATTGTTCAGTCCTTTGAAATTACTTGGCACAGTCTCTAACTTCTTGCCACTGGCTGAAAGTTGGATTTTAAAGGTAGCCACTCCTGAACTCACAGGTTCCGGTTTTGGTTCGGTATTGGTTGCCGGCTTTTTAACTTCCGGCATTTTCACTACCGGTTTGGTCGTTGCCGGTGAATCGATTTTTATCGTTTCAACTTTTTGTGATGGCTTTACTTCATCATCTTTACCAGCGCCATAGAACTCTTTTTTATAGCTTAAAATGGCATTCGCAATAGCCTCGGCAGCGGCTTGCTGCCCGGCTTCAGAGTCTAATCTTGCGCCTTCTTCAAGGTTTGAGATAAAACCCATTTCGATTAATACTCTCGGCATATAAGCTTTGTGCAATACCATAAATGGCGCTTGTTTTACCCCACGGCTTTTCACCTTTAAATCATCAATAAAGTGATTCTGGATTTTTCCGGCCAAAGCAATACTGTTGTCCAGATATTCTTCCTGCATCATCGTTAGGCCAATCATACTCTCAGGCGATTTTGGATCATAGCCTTTATACTTTTGTTGGTAATCTTTCTCCATCGTGATTACCTCGTTCTCTTTTTTCGCCGCTTCAAGATTGGATGCGTTTTTAGACATACCCATTACATAGGTTTCTGATCCACAGGCAGCCGAATTTTTATTGGCATTACAATGAATCGAAACAAAAATATTGGCATCGGCTCTGTTGGCGATATTGGCGCGCTCAATCAAATCGATAAAAGTGTCTGATTTTCTGGTGTAAATGACTTCTACACCCGATTTGCTTTCCAAAATCTTCCCAACCTTCAGCACCACTGCCAAAGCGATTTTCTTTTCGATATGTCCATTGTAAACGGCACCAAAATCATGATCTCCATGACCGGCGTCAAGCGCAACCTTAAACTTATCCGATTGGGCATAGGTCAAATTAGAAATAAATAATAAAATCGTACCGACCGCTAGTGTAACTCCTTTCATTTGTCTTATCAATTTCAATGTATTCTTAACAATTTAATTATTTTATTGCGGAAGTTTTTCCGTTTATGGTAGTGACAATAAAAGCATCTTTAAAACCGTGACTTTTGGCTTCCTGATACATTTTTTTGGCTTCATTTAAATCTGATGATTTACCGTAATAATATTTATACAGGTTATTTTCAAAAGAGTACGATATATTCCCCAATCCTTTAAAATCAGGGGATGTCAACGCTCTTCTCTTGGAACTGGCAAACAATTGAATTTTATACATCCCGTTTATTTCCGAAGCTGTGCTTTCATCAACTTTTACCACAGTGGTATCCGGCGCTTCTTTTTTCTCGACCTTCTCAACATAAGTTACTTCATCATTACTGTAACCATCATTGTAATACTCTCTTTTATACTTCACAATGGCATCCGCTATTTGATGTGCCATTTTATCCTGTCCTTCATCCGAATTCAAAAATTCGCCTTCTTCTTTGTTGGATAAAAAGCCCAATTCAATCAAAACGCCCGGCATGGTTGCTGCATCCAAAACCCATAACGGTTGCTGCTTCACACCACGTGTTTTTCGGTTTAAATTGTGTGTGAAATTATCTTGAATCACCGAAGCCAAAGCAATACTGCTGTTTAAATTTTCTTCCTGTATGATTACACGGCCAATCATACTTTCTGGCTTATTAGGATCAAAACCTTTATAGGTTTTTTTATAATTGTCTTCCAATAAGATTACCGAGTTCTCATTTTTAGCCACCTCTAAATTCATATCACTTCGCGACAATCCCATCACAAAAGTCTCTGTACCGGCCGGAGTTTGATTGGTAACCGAATTACAGTGAATCGAAACAAACAAATCTGCATTGGCTTTATTCGCTACTTTTGGTCTATTGGCTAATTCAATAAAAACATCTGAAGTTCGAGTATAAATGACTTTTATATCACTGTGATTTTCTAACAGCTTCCCGACTTTGAGTGTGGTTGCGAGCGCAATTTCTTTCTCAACAAAACCATGATAAGAATTCCCGGGATCTTTTCCACCATGTCCTGCATCAAGTATCACTGTGAATGCTTTAGCGTTTTGTGACCATGTTGTAATACAAACGAACAACATCGAAACCAACGTGAAAAGAATGTTCTTATTTTTTAATTTCATCTGTAAAAGTTAATTTTAATTAAAACCCAACGGTCATAAATGTAATATTTAGCTATTTTTGACCAGAAATATTGTTTAAGTTTGCCACGTCAAAAACCAAGCCATATTTCTACAAAAATAGCATTAAACCTTTGCAAAGAAACTTATTTAATATCGTTTTTTTAACAATTTTCCTAACATTGGGAAACGTAAAAATATATTCACAAGAGATACCTCAAAAAAGCATTCTGCTTCCTTCTAAAAACCAGCCAGATAGCACTAAAGTTGAGCTTAAGGATTTGACCAAAGTGATTGATTCTTCCAAGGTCGACAGCATAAAGCCAAAAAAGCCTTTGTTGGAAGCTAAAATCAAAAGAAAAGCGGTCGATTACGAAAAATTAGACCAAAAGAAAAAGCTCATCACGCTCTACAATCAGGCGGAAGTGTATTATCAGGACATGGAACTGAAGTCGGGCATCATTGTCATTGATTACCAAAAAAGTGAAGTTTATGCCGGAAGAATTAAGGATTCTACCGGAAAATATACCCAAAGACCTGTTTTTAAACAAGGTGCCAATGTGGTTGAACCCGATTCGATTCGATTTAACCTCAAAACCAAAAAAGCATTGGTTTGGAATTCGAGAAGCCAGCAAGGCGAAATGAATTTTAAATCTGAAGTGACCAAAAAGGAAAATGACTCCGTTTATTTTATGAAAGGTGCACGTTTTACCACTGCCAAAGACATCGAAGACCCGGAATATTATTTTTATACCAACAAAGTAAAATTTGTTCCCGGAAAAAAAGTGGTTGTTGGTTTCACCCATATGGTCATTGCCGATGTGCCAACGCCTTTATCTTTACCGTTTGCTTTCTTTCCGATGTCGGAAAAAGCAAAATCCGGTTTGATTATTCCAACCTACACCGACAGTAATACCCGAGGTTTTTCGTTGCAAAACGGAGGTTATTATTTTGCCTTGAGTGACAACTATGATCTGGCGGTTTTGGGCGATTATTATACCAATGGAAGTTACGGTATGCGCTTTGAATCTTCTTATGCCAAACGCTATAAATTCTCGGGAAATGTCAACATCCGTTTTGAAAACCTGATTCAAAGTGAAAGAGGTTATCCCGATTATTCCAGAGCCAATAACTATAACATCCAATGGTCGCACCAGAAAGACGGCAAATCAAATCCCAACTCGCGATTCTCTGCCTCGGTAAACTTAGGAAGCAGCCAGTACTTCCGTCAATCGCTTAACCAGTCGAATGTGAGTTCGGGGCTGAACAACTCTCTTAGTTCTTCGATTTCCTATTCAAAAACATTCAATTCGACACCACAGGTTAACTTTTCCCTGACGGCAACGCATTCGCAAAACACCAATACTGAGCAAATCAGCATGACACTGCCTACGCTGCAGTTGAGTGTTGACAGAATGTATCCGTTTGCCCCAAAAGACGGAATCAAAAAAGGTTTTTTTAAAAATATCAACTTTCAGTATAACCTAAAAGGCGAAAACAGGATTCAGACAACCGATTCGCTCTTCTTCAAATCGGAGATGTTTAAAGCGGCTAAGGTTGGTTTCCAACACAGCGTTCCGTTGACGACCAATTTTAAAATCTTCAAATACTTCAGCGCTTCAACAGCGGTAAATTATAATGAGGTTTGGTATTTAAAGACCATCAAAAAACAATATGACGCCACTCTAAACCAGGTAATCGATACTGATGTTCAGGGCTTTGATGCTTTTAGAACCTATAATTTCAATGCCAGTTTGGGAACGACCATTTACGGAACATTTAATTTTGGCGACAAGAAGAAAATTCAGGGCATCAGACATGTCATGAGACCAACAATCAGTTATGCCTATACGCCGAGTTTTTCCAACTATTATGATACTTATGATCCTAATGGCAGTGGTGCTATGGTCAAAGATTATACGCGTTTTGAAGGCGGTATTTTTGGTGCACCGGGCAAAACGATGTCAAATATCATGTCATTCGATTTGTCCAACTCCTTTGAGGCCAAAGTAACCGACAAAGATTCGACCAAGACAGAACCAAAGAAAATCAAATTATTAAACAGTTTGAATTTCAGAACCAGTTATGATATGACTGCCGATTCATTGCGATGGGAACCATTGCGCGTTAGCGGTGGAACCTTATTGTTCAAGGAAAAAATGAATATCAACTTTGCCACTACGCTTGACCCTTATGCGATAAACAACAGCGGTGGCAGAATCAATACCTGGAACATTGATAACGGCGGAAGTTTGTTCAGAATGACCAGTGCCAATATGACGCTGAATTATTCTTTCTCGAGCAAAGATGGCGATGAGGACAAGAAAAATGAACAGGGCAAGCGAAATGGTGGCCGTGAAGATGATTTATTCGGAACCAATACCGATTTGAGTGACCGACGACAAAGCCAGTTTGCAGTAGATGGGGAAGGCGAAAAAGAAAAACCTACGGAGTTTTTCAAATATGAATTGCCATGGGACATGACTTTGGCTTATTCCTTAACCTACTCCAACAGAAACCGCGAGCAGAAAATCACCGGAAATACCGTTATGATTTCGATGAATACCGATTTGACGCCGAAGTGGAAAATTGGAGTTTCAACCGGTTATGACTTTGTACAGAACGGCGTAACGTTTACACAGTTCCGTTTTGAGCGTGATTTGTTGAGCTGGCGAATGGATTTCAACTGGGTTCCTTTTGGCGACAATGCCTATTGGGGATTCTTTATTGGAATCAAATCGGGTGTGTTGAGCGATATCAAATGGGATAAACGTTCACTTCCCGACAGAAGTTTGAGATAATAGAAAAAGAATACTGATGAAAAAAATAATCTTTACAGACAAAGCACCAGCCCCGATTGGACCTTATAATCAAGCGGTTTTAGTAGGCAATACATTATACACTTCGGGACAGATTGCTTTGAATCCGGTCACCATGGAATTGGTTTTAGATGATATCGAAACCGAAACCAGACAAGTCATGGAAAATATGAAAGCGGTTCTTGAAGCAGCAGATATGACATTTGACCATGTGGTTAAAACGACTATCTTTATCATGAATATGGGCGATTTTGCTCGAATCAATTCGGTTTATGCCTCTTATTTTGACGAAGCTACGGCTCCGGCGAGGGAAACGGTTCAGGTAGCAGGTTTGCCCAAAGGCGTCAATGTCGAGATTTCGATGACGGCGATTAAATCTTAATTAGATAAAATGAAAATAAAACTACTTCTTTTCTTTTCGATATGCTGTATGGTAAAGAGTAACGGCCAATGTGGTGGTACTCCGCCGCCGCCGGGAGCTGATTATGTGTATGCCCTCGACACAGACAATGATGGTCATGCCACTTTTGACATGGATTATTACATCACAAACGTACAAAGACCAAGATTGGAAAATATTTACGGTGTGAGCTCTTCGGGCTATAATTTAACTTTTCAGGACTTATTTGGCCCTGTTTTGCCTTTGCAGTACACCAACGTTACGGCCAATGAAGATCACTTTGTTGTGGCTACTTATTCAGGCAGTGGTCCAATGTTTGAACCACAACCTCCATGCTATTGGCCACTTAATACCAATATCAATGTTTATTTAGTACCGGTTCCTTTCAATCAGGATATGGATGGAGACGGTATCACGAACGCAGCCGAAGACACCAACAACAACCTGAATTTGATGGATGATGACGATGACAATGACGGTACTATCAACCTGAAGGATACTGTAAACAATCTGTCGCTGAATGAGATTAGCACTGTTTCCCTAACGATATATCCAAATCCGGTGACCAACGGCACCCTTACTTTTGTATCCAATGTTGTGGTCTCAACGGTTTCTCTTTATGATTTAAGCGGTAAACAAGTTACCACACCTACAATCCAATCAAATACAATCAACATTGGCACAATCGCAAACGGCATCTATTTTGTTAAATTCGACACTGAAAATAGCTCGGTTTACAAGAAAATTGTAGTTCAGCAATAACAATACACCACTACCCGATTTTAATGAAATCCTTTATTGTGTAAAACGATGAAGGATTTTTTTTATATTTGAGTAATTATAAAAAACTGAAAAAATGAAACCCGAAAACCTGACTGGATTTAGCGATCAGGAACTTATGCAGAAAATAAAAACATTGAAAACCAATGCAATAATTGATGCAGCCATTGTTGGGTTCACCATTGGAATTGTAATTTACAGTGCGGCGAAAAACGGTCTTGGCTTTTTTACCTTCTTTCCCTTACTCTTGACCTATGTCATCGTTAGAAATTCGGCTAATAATAAAATCCTGCAAAAAGAAATGCAACGGGAATTAGCCTCCCGAAAATCAGAATAAAAATCGCTGTTGGTTTTATTAGTCATTATAAAAACACACCGTTGAAAAACAAAAAACCCAACATCGCTGTTAGGTTTTTTTATTATTTATTTAAAATGTGGTACGCTATCAGTCCATCGATTGGCCTGCGGAGTACGTTGCCTATTTTGATATCGTATTTGGCTAAGATTTGCTCCAACTCCTCTTTCAGATAAAACGCAATCGAACCTACGAAATGCACCGGAACTTCTTTGCAATTGTCAAACTGCATGATGTAGTTTTTGACAAAAGATTTCAATTCTTTTTTGATGATTTTTTTGCAAAACTCATTGTCTTTGTGTTTGATGATAAACTTGGCAAAAGTCGCTAAGTACGCATTCGGATTGTCTTCTTTATACAAATTAGCTTTGATATAATCGGCATCCAGGTTGTATTCTTCTTCGAATTCTTTGGCCAATTCCTTAGGCATATTGTTAAAATAATACCCACGAATCAAATGTCTTCCGAAACGATTTCCGGAACCGTCATCCATGGCGATATAGCCTAACGATTGCACTTTTTGGTGCAACACTTTACCGTCAAAATAACTGCAATTCGAACCGGTTCCTAAAATACAAACAATCGCTTGCTCGTCTTTTGGTGTTGTAGCGTAAACTGCTGCATAAGTATCTTCATGCACCGAAACCACTGCGTTTTTGAAATACTCTTCAAACACTTTGGTCAGGAAAATTTTCATTCTGTCGGTACCGCAACCGGCGCCATAAAAGAACAGGTGTGTGGCTTTGTCTTTGTTGTGCTCGATATCAAATTTATCGTTAAGACGTTCAATCACCGCATCTTTGTCTAATACTTCAGGGTTGAGGCCTAAAGTTTGTGTGGTAAAAAGCACTTTTCCGTTGTCATCAATCGCTATCCAATCGGCTTTGGTAGAACCACTATCAACTAATAATTTCATATATTTTTAGAGTATGGAAAATAGAAAAAAGAATACAGATAATTACTTTTTACTATTGGTTAGTTTGTTTGAAACAAAAATAGAGTAAAGATTCAGATTTTAATCTATTCTCTTTACTCTATTCTCTATGTTCTTATTTTAAGTTTGCAATGTGAACTGACAAATCGATTAATTTACTTGAATAACCATATTCGTTATCATACCAGGAAACCAATTTGAAGAACGTTGAGTTCAAACCGATTCCGGCTTTAGCATCAATAATAGACGTTCTTGAATCACCCACGAAGTCTTGGGACACTACGTCATCTTCTGTAAATCCTAAAATCCCTTTTAGTTCATTTTCAGAGGCTTTTTTCAATACCGCCATGATTTCTTCATACGAAGTTTCTTTGGCCACCTTTACCGTTAAATCAACTACAGAAACGTCAACCGTTGGCACACGGAAAGACATACCGGTTAATTTTCCGTTCAAGGCAGGAATCACTTTTCCTACTGCTTTCGCCGCACCGGTAGAAGATGGAATGATATTTACACTGGCTGCACGTCCGCCTCTCCAGTCTTTTCTTGATGGACCGTCAGCCGTCATTTGCGTTGAAGTCGTGGCGTGAACCGTGGTCATTAAACCTTCCACAATTCCGAAATTGTCGTTGATTACTTTGGCCAATGGCGCCAAACAGTTGGTTGTACAAGAAGCGTTAGACACTACAGTATCCGTAGCTTTAGCCTCCGTATGGTTCACTCCCATTACAAACATCGGAGCATCAGCGGATGGCGCTGAAATGATTACTTTTTTGGCTCCACCATCTAGGTGTGCTTTTGCAGTATCAATTGTGGTAAAGAAACCTGTACATTCTGCAACTACATCAACATCAACATCCTTGTCATCCCATTTCACCAATTTTGGATCTCTTTCGGCCGTCACTCTGATGAATTTGTCGTTTACATATAATTTGCCGTCTTTTACTTCAACTTTTCCGTTGAAACGACCGTGAACTGAATCGTATTTTAATAAATAAGCCAAATGGTCAACATCTAATAAATCGTTGATGGCTACAACTTCTACATTATCTCGATTAAAGGTTTCTCTAAAAACAATTCTACCAATTCTACCGAAACCGTTAATTCCTAATTTTACTTTTGACATTTTTCTTTTACTTGTTAATTTGTTAATATGTTGATTTGGTTATTTGTTATCGAATTACCGAATAACAAAATAACCGAATACACTTTTTATGTGGTCATGATATCTGATACTCTCAACAATTCCCTGTCAATTTCTGAACGTCCTTTGATGGCTTGTTCCAATGGCGTTAAGGCTACTTTATCAGACAATAGTCCAACCATAAAATTGGTTTTGCCTTCCAATAAAGATTCCACTGCTTTTACCCCTAATCTTGACGCTAAAACACGGTCAAAACAAGAAGGTGCACCACCGCGCTGCATATGACCTAAAACAGAAACACGAACGTCATATTCAGGTAAGTTGGCTTCCACGTAATCTTTGAGTTCGAATACGTTCTTTCCTATTTTATCGCCTTCGGCAATCACAACAATACTGGATGATTTTCCTGAAGCCTTGCTTTTCTTTAAGGAATCTAATAAGCGCTCCAAACCTAAATCTTCTTCAGGAATAAGGATTTCCTCTGCTCCTGCACCAATTCCGGCATTCAAAGCAATGTGCCCGGCATCTCTTCCCATAACTTCCACAAAGAACAATCGGTTATGCGAACTCGCAGTATCACGGATTTTATCGATTACTTCCACTACGGTATTTAAAGCGGTATCATACCCTAAAGTGTGGCTTGTACCAAAAATATCATTATCAATCGTACCCGGAATTCCCATTACCGGAAAACCATATTCATCATTAAAGACTTCGGCACCGGTAAAAGAACCATCTCCGCCGATGACTACTAAGGCATCAACGCCTGCATTCACTAAATTTTGATGGGCTTTTTTTCGGCCTTCAGGCGTCATGAATTCTTTAGAACGGGCTGATTTCAAAATCGTTCCGCCTTTGTTTACAATATTGTTTACACTACGCGGACCCATTTCCTTAAAATCGCCTTCAATCATTCCCTGATAACCTCTGTAAATCCCTATACACTCAATATGGTGATAGGCACATGTTCTGACCACAGAACGGATGGCGGCATTCATTCCGGGAGAATCTCCACCAGAAGTTAGTACGCCAATTTTTTTTATGCTTTTAGACATTTTTCTTGGATTAAAATGTAAAATTAGCAAAGATGAAGTAGTTTTTCGTCCATATTATTAATATATTAATAAAATAGATGAAATTCAATCGTTTTCGTTGATAAGTTTTTAATTATCACAGACAGGATAAGGAAGTCAAAGCTTAATCCTCTGCGGGAGCAGCTTCTTTATTTTGGACAGGATCCGATTTTTTCTTGTCTTTTTCTGAGTCTTTTTTACCTCTCATTTTGACATCGTTTGGAAGCATATCAGAATCATGGTCGTCATGGTTTTCGGTTTTGGCCCTGTCTATTTTGGCATTTTTAAAGATCTTATTGATCAACTCTTTCATCGTATCAAAGTCAACCTCATAAGACATCCCGATTCCTTGAGTATAGCCGATTCCCTGACCAATATAGGTAATATCATTTTCCTTATTGAATACTCTCAGGTTAAGCGTTCCGTCTTCATTAACCCTGTATTGTACTTCCACATCACCTACAATCGCGGTTTCGGAAATCCCGCCAACCGGAACTCCGACTTTTCCATTCACGGTAATACGGTCATTGATTTTGGAAGATACATTTACATTTACTCTCGCATCAGATTGCTGACCGGTTTGTAATCTGTCGGCAACAACATACTCAGGTGCAAAAGAGATTTTATCGCCTTCACTCGAAAAAATATCTTTGAAAAGGCTACTCGCCTTTTCGTATAAATTGTTAGACAACTGATTTTGGTCAACACCTTCCTGACTCAAGAAACTACCCGTAGAAAGCAAATACAAAGCCTGCGTTTGGCGTTTGTCCTTGTCATCTAACTGGTATTGTATTTCCGATTTAAGCGAACTACCAACAGTTGGGAAATTGATATTGAAATCGGGTTCCGGATTCGCCAGGTTTCCTTTCACGGCTATGACCACTTCAACGTCCACTTTTTTATTGAACGATGGATTGTCAATCAGAACCGCCGGGTTGGCTGTGGTTTTATAAACGGCTTCCAAATTCAGCGTTGCTGCCATAGGATCGCCCTGCCAGTTGATGGATCCGCCTTTTTTTACATCAAACTTTTTATCAATCAGACCGCCATACTTGAAGTTATACGAACCTTCCAAAGCGATAAAATCTCCAAACATTTCAAATTTTCCGAGTGTATTAATCCTGAACAAGAGCGTACCATAACCTCTTCCTTTCATTCCGTGTCCGGAATCCCTGTCGAGAATTACCTCGATGTCTGCATTTTTGTTGATCTCAAAATTGAAATCCAATTCGAGTCCGTTAAATCTCTTTTCCTGTACAAACTTTGGTCGGTTGGCATTGTCTTTCTCTAGTTGTGTCAAAAAGTGGATAGAACTGTTCTCTGTAATAGATTCAGCATCATTGATAGGAATCTTGATATCGGTTCCTTTGGCGGATTCAGCATTCACCCTGATCATCAAAGCGTCGGTTGGTCCGGTAATCGAAGCCGAGCCATCCATAAAAGCTTTTCCGTAATAAGCCGCATCTTCATGGTCTTTGGTATTCAAAGCCAAAAGTCGGTCTGAATTGATGGCCAAATCCAATTGCCAATCCCCAAATTGCTTGTGCTTGATATAACCGCTCAAAGATCCTTTGGTGTCAAACTCAGTATCTTTTATGGTCGTTTCCCTGATGATAAATTTGTTTTCGGTGACATCAACAATCGAATTATTGACAAATTCATAATCGGTATTAAGATATGGAATGGTCAATCCGGCCTCGTTGATATACAATCGGCCGTTATAGTCCAAACTATTGATGTTGCCATCTATCCGGGCATTTCCGGTGGCAAAACCACGGATATTGGTAATCACGTCGCCACCAATTTTTCGCAAAACGCCTAAATTAAATTTATCAAAATTCAAATCCACATCCAGGAAAGTCTGATTGTCTACTATTTCGATATTACCGTCAGCGGTGAAAGCATCTACGTTCTCGTTTTCCAGATTGGACGCAATATGGAACTTTCTCAGCGTCTCATCGCCTTCAATGTTCAGATTTAAGTCACCCAAAGCCAAATCGTTAACCGATAATTTCTCTATCCTCAACTCAGACGTTGGCTGGAAAGCCGTACTGCTTTGCTTGAAGTTTACTTTTCCGTTCAGGTTTCCGTCAAACCTGAATTTCTCCACATCGGGCGTGACCTTATTCAGATTGACATTGTTAAACGTGAGTTGTAAATCCTTCGTCAGGCTTTCCTTGATGACACCAACAAAGTTGATGCTTTGGTTCTCGTGGGAAACCATTAAATTTTCAAAAGAAAAGTTTTTTAGCTTTTTGTCAAAGACAATCCTGCTGGCCATTGGATCTTCTTTCTCATTCAGATACCACAAATAATCCTTGAATTGCAACTCCGATTTGTCAAAACCAACCACATTATTATTGTCAGCATTGATGGTGTGGTAAAAATTCAGATTGTAAAAATCCAGTCCTTTATTGCCACCGCGAAACTCCGTTCTGAAACGCAGCGTATCATTGGAAACCGTATTAATCATACTGAAATCCCTAATCTTATAGTGCTTCGTTTTGATGGAATCCATTTGCACATAGGCATTATACAGCGGATTTTTATTGTCTACCTGAACCAATACATTGTCAAACGTATTGTTGTAGGCGTTGATTTTGGGCGAACTGAAATTCAGGTTGAAATTCTCGGTATCCGAACCTATGTTTCCTTTTAAAAGTGTATTGGGCGCCAAAGTAATTTCGGGATTGAAAATCTCAATGATCTTACTGTTGATGGCAAAGTTGAACTTCAAATACTGGTTGGGCAGAACTTTATTGGGCTTATAATTCGAATAAAAAGTACCCAACGAGTTCTCCACCATTTTTTGCACCTGATTGAATTTGTATTTACCAACAACCGAACCATTAACCGCATCAGGGGAATTGATGGTTATAGCCCGTTCTCCGGCACTGTCAAAAGTTGAATTGGCTTCAAGATAATCCAAAAAGTAAATGTCTTTTTTATTTTGATAGGAAGCATTGGTCATGACCAAATTCCCTTGGAGATTATCAAACGAATTTCCGGTGGCTTTGACCACTATATCACCTTTGAAAACCGAAATGGAATCTTTGATAAAATTAAGTGCTACTAAATTGGCGTAATCGATTTTAGAATGGAAATCATACACATTTTCCTTTTTGGACAAATCAACCGTACCGTCAAAATCCATGAACAAATTCGGATCGTTGGCGATAAATTTTCCTTTAAAGATGGGCTGTTTGAACGAACCATCGACTATAATTTCACTGTAGTTATAACCATTATAATACACTTTATAAATATCACCTACAAAAGAGGTATTGAGGTATTTTTGGGTAAATCCTTTTCCGTCCACATCCAAATCGAGGCTTACCTTACCAATGGTTTTGTCATTAATCATGGCGCCAACATCAAAATTGTCCAATATGACATATCCTTTGTATCTGGCGTTGTCAATATTATTGATTTCTGACATGCTTAAATCAGATTCTACAAGACCTAAAGCCGTGTTCATCACAAAATTGGCATTGATAAACTTTTGGGTTACTTCGGCAGTTCCCACAAAATTGAATTGGCCTAATTTGCTCAAAGAAGTTGGCAGTTTTTTACCAAGTATATTGGGCAAAAGCTTCGTCAAATCGGTGTAATTAGAAGTGATTTTATCAAAATCACCTTTCATGTAAAAAGCAGCCGGACTTCTTGGAAACAGGTTTTTAAAATTCACATCCCCTTTGATAATGGAATTCTTATCATCTCTCAAATAAAGATTGGTCGCATAAAAATCGTTGAGTGTTCCTCTGACTTTGGTTTTCAAAAAGAACTTTTTGTTTTTGCCTAATTCTGCATAAAAATAACGGATATCATTGGTGGACAAAGTGGCGCTGTCAAGCTCAACATCAAACACAACTTTGTTATTAAAGTCGCTGAAATCTTTATTTTCTCTGCTATACGAGAGCAAAACCTTTCCTTTCAGAGAGGATTCATCGGTTTCAAGTCGGAGGTTTTCAAGGTTGATGTTTTTCTTGGTGTAAGTGAAATCCGAAGTCAGTTCTTTTACAAACAAACCTCTGTGGTCTTTAAAAGACATTTCGGCGATATTGGCCATTACATTTGGCCCTTGTATTCTGAAATTCTTTAGATGGGCATTGAGTTTGGTAAAATCAACATCTTTGGGATTTGTTCTGTTATAATCCATCATCGTAAAATGAGAATCCTTAACATACACATTGGAAGAAGTCATCAAAAATTTTCCCGAACCTTTTTTACCATCATCGAAAGCTGCGATAAACAAATCTAAATTGGTTTCTTTTTCTTTTTTGTAATTGACAATGTTTAAAGTCAAACTGTCAAATCGCAAATCGCCAAACTTCAATTTGCCATCAACCAAGTTTTTAAAATCTAATATGCTGGTTTTAATACGGTCTGAATAAATCAAAGTATCATTATGATGGTCTAAAACGAGGACGGTTTTCAGTTTAACACCGCCAAAAAAAGTAATGGCTACTTGGTCGATGTTGATGTTGGTACCATAATCTTCGTTTAGCCTATCAGTCGCATAATGGGCAATTTTAGTCTGTACGTAAGGTAATGAAAGTGAAATAACAGTCAATAGCAAAAGCAATAGCAACACCGCTATGGTGCGCAAAACAAACTTTCTGACTCTTTTTAACTTGCTATTTTTTTTATTTTTTTCCAAATGGTGTGTGACTTAGGAAAGAAAATTACCTTTGCAAAAAATTTTTATTTTTGACTTTTTGTAGGCTTGTCAAATATAAATCAAAATTTGTGCCTTTTATGCATCCTGAGGAAGTTTTTATTCTGGCTATTGAAAGTTCGTGCGACGATACAGCTGCTGCTGTTTTGCGCTCAGACAAAGTACTTTCCAATGTCGTTGCCCGACAAAGCATCCATGAAGAATATGGTGGTGTCGTTCCTGAATTGGCTTCGCGTGCGCACCAGCAAAACATCGTTCCGGTGATTGATGTCGCTTTGAAGAAAGCCAACGTCACCAAAGAACAGCTTTCTGCCATAGCGTTTACGCAAGGTCCGGGCTTGATGGGTTCGCTATTGGTCGGTTCGTCTTTTGCCAAATCTTTATCGATGGCATTGGACATTCCGTTGATTGCCGTAAATCACATGCATGCTCATATTTTGGCGCATTTTATTGACGAAGAAGGTTTTGACAAACCAACCTTTCCTTTCTTGGCGCTGACGATTTCCGGTGGCCATACCCAAATTGTAAAAGTGAACGACTTTTTCAACATGGAAATCATTGGCGAAACCACAGATGACGCGGTTGGAGAAGCTTTTGACAAAACTGCTAAAATATTAGGTTTCCCTTATCCGGGCGGACCATTAATAGACCAATTTGCCAAAGAAGGCAATCCAAAAAAATACCAGTTCACCAAACCAAAAGTGGATGGCCTGGACTTCAGTTTTTCGGGTTTAAAAACACAGATACTTTATTTTGTTCAGAAGAATGTCTTGGAAAACCCAAATTTTATTGAGGAAAACAAACATGACATTTGTGCTTCGGTACAACATACCATCATCGAAATTTTGATGGACAAATTGAAATTGGCTGTCGCTGAAACCGGAATCAAGCAAATTGCCATTGGCGGTGGTGTTTCGGCCAATACCGGAATCAGAACCACTTTGAAAGCAGCCGAAGGAAAATATGGTTGGAAAACTTTTATACCGAAATTTGAATACACCACCGACAATGCCGCGATGATTGGCATCGTAGGTTATCAGAAATATTTACACGACAAATTCACAGATTCGTCTGTGGTTTCCAAAGCGCGAATCGAATTTTAAGCCATGCAATTATTCTACAATCCATCGATTAATGAAGCCGTTGCTTCCTTTGTTTTTGACAAAGAAGAAAGCAAGCACATTATTAAAGTTTTGCGTAAAAAAGAAGGTGATACTTTATTTGTAACAAATGGATTAGGATTTTTATTTAAAACAGAAATCACCATTGCTTCGGATAATAAATGTACGGTCAAAATCAATTCGTTTGAGCAACAGGAAAAGCCTAAATTCAGTTTGCACCTGGCAGTTGCGCCAACCAAAATGAACGAACGCTATGAGTGGTTTTTGGAAAAGGCCACCGAAATTGGCATACAGGAAATCACACCGATTATCTGCGAACATTCGGAACGAAAAGTAATCAAAACTGATCGGTTTCAGAAGATTTTGGAATCGGCCATGAAACAATCTTTGCATTATTATTTGCCCAAATTAAACGAGCCAATTGCCTTCAAAGATTTTCTGAAAAAAGAAAATAACGGACAGAAATTCATTGCCCATTGTGAGGAAACCGATAAAAAATCATTGAAAAATGAATTGAAAGCCAACGAAGACGCAACCATCTTAATCGGTCCCGAAGGCGATTTTTCTGTTAAAGAAATCCAATCAGCGCTTGAGCACAACTATATTCCTGTATCTTTGGGTCAGACACGCTTGCGAACAGAAACCGCGGCGATAGTCGCTTGTCATAGTGTTGTTTTTAAAAATGAAGCATAACGAGAGTTTATGAAAAGAATTGTTTTTCTGTTTTTACTGATTACATCAATCGGCTTTTCCCAGGAAATTGCCCTTTTAAAATACAATGGCGGCGGCGATTGGTATGCCAATCCTACTTCGTTACCCAATTTGATTAAATATGCCAATCAAACCATCAACACCAATATCAAAGCCAAACCGGCAACTGTAGAACCGGGAAGCCTGGATATTTTTGGATATCCGTTTGTACACATGACCGGTCATGGGAATGTTGTTTTTAGCGATGCGGAGATTGTAAACCTGAGAAACTATATGCTTTCGGGTGGATTTTTACATGCTGATGACAATTATGGCATGGACCAATACATCCGTAGGGAAATCAAGCGTATTTTCCCTAACAATGATTTGGTTGAGATTCCTGGCAATCATCCGATTTTTCAAAAACCGTACGTGTTTGCCAACGGTTTGCCTAAAATCCACGAGCACGATAAGAAACGCCCACAGGCTTTCGGTATTTTTATCGAAAACAGATTGGTGCTTTTATACACTTATGAATGTGACTTAGGCGACGGATGGGAAGATCCTGAAGTCCACAACGATCCTAAGGATGTTCGCGAAAAAGCGCTAAAGATGGGCGCTAACATCCTAAACTACATTTTCAACAACTAATTCATTGTAGTTTATCCCTTTCATTAATTCCGATTGTGTTCACTAAACTCTTAAAGTTTGGTGTTGTTCATCGATTTGTTGAAAACTCACATTATTTTATTTTCACAGTAAGTTCTTATTCTTTAAAATTGCAGTAACTAATTAACCAAAATTTTAAATATTTATGAAAAAAATCTGTTTATCATTAGCAGCCCTGCTAATGCTGTTCTCTTGTCAGGAGGATGAAAAATCTACCAACACTGAAGCCAGAATTACTAAAAGAGCTTGTCACACACAAGAAGTCTTTGAAAGACAATTAAAAGAAAATCCGGAGTTGGCAGCCAGAATGAACCAAATCGAAGCCTTTACCGAAAATGCATTGCTACACGAAAGCCGCTTGGTAAATGGTCACATTGAAATTCCGGTAGTAGTGAATGTATTGTACAAAACCGCTGCTGAAAACATTTCGTTAGCACAAATCCAATCACAAATTGATGTTTTGAATGCGGATTTCAACGCACAAAACTCAGATTATAACCAAGTTCCAGCTTTATTTGCCGGAGTAAAAGCCAATGTGGGAATCACATTCGTACTTGATCAGGTAAACAGAAAGTCAACCACCAAAAAATCCTGGGGAACAAACGATGCGATGAAAAAAACCGCTCAGGGTGGAATGGCAGCAGTATCACCAACAACAAAACTAAACTTATGGGTTTGTACCATTGGTGGCGGAATCTTAGGTTATGCGCAATTCCCTGGTGGTGCATCAGCTACTGACGGAGTTGTAGTTGATTCAAGATATTTTGGTGTAACGCCGAACAGTGGTCCGGCTTATCCTTACAACTTAGGAAGAACGGCTACTCACGAAGTAGGACACTGGATGAACTTACGTCACATTTGGGGTGATGCCACTTGCGGAAACGACTTAGTAGCAGATACACCTTCTCACAATACAGCAAACTATGGTGTACCAGCTTATCCTCATTACAGCACTTGTTCAGGTACTCCGGTGGAAATGACCATGAACTATATGGACTATACTGATGACAGAGGAATGTACATGTTTACGTCAGGTCAAAAATCAAGAATGGATGCAATCTTCCTTTCTGGCGGACCAAGATTCTCTTTTGGACAGCCATAATAATTGTTTATATAAATTTGGAAAAACTCGTCTTGTTATGATTAACTAGACGAGTTTTTTTTTACTTTTAGTCAAAATTAAAACTATGGCGAGTTCAAAGACCACTTCAATTATAACTTCAAAAACGATTGCTTTAGGAATAGTTAAAGGAGTCGGAATTATTACATTGGCAGCCTTAGCTTTATATTTTATTTATCAAATTAAAGCAGTGATTGTCTATTTGGTTGTGGCGTTTGTTTTGACCTTAATCGGTAATCCAATCCTTGACTTTTTTAAAAGAAAACTAAAGTTCAATCACATTTTTGCAACCATAGCCACATTAACCATCTTCACCTTAATCATCTTTGGTATTCTTTCGATGTTTATCCCTTTAATCATGGCGCAGGGCGAAAATTTATCATTGCTAAATACTGCAGAAATTGAAAAAAGCACCCTCGAATTAATCAATAAAATAGCCCTGTTTTTAGAAAGCCATGGTATTGATTCTGAGCGCATGTTCAAAGAAGCCAATGTCAGCTCAAAATTAAACTTCAGTTTTATACCCGATTTATTGAATGGCGTCTTAGATACCGTAAGCAGTTTCGGAATCGGATTGGCTTCTGTCCTATTCATTACCTTTTTCTTTTTGAAAGACCGATTGATCTTCATCATCAGCGCTAAAGATTTGATTCCAGATGCACAAGAAGACAAAATTTTACATTCATTTCGCAAAATCAACCTTTTACTTTCCCGCTATTTTATTGGCTTATTGATTCAGTTGTTGATTGTATTTGTTTTGTATCTGATAGTCTTACTTATTTTTGGAGTCGAAAACGCATTGCTTATTGCTTTTTTATGTGCGGTACTGAACATAGTTCCCTACATCGGACCACTGATTGCCTCTGTAGTGGCTGCTATTTTAACGATGTTGGGGAATTTAGGCGGTGACTTTCAAACTGAAATATTGCCGTTGACCATTTATGTAATGATTGGTTTTTGGATTGTTCAATTAATCGACAACAATGTTTCTTCACCAATCATATTCTCTAAAAGCGTGAGTTCACATCCACTGGAAATTTTTCTGGTCGTGTTAATCGCGGGCTATCTTTTTGGGATTGTCGGAATGATTATAGCCATTCCTTTTTACACTATTCTAAAGGTATTTGGTAAAGAATTTTTCCCCGACAACAAAATCGTTAAACTGTTAACCAAAAACATTTAGTATGGATCAATCCATATTGTCTGTCGCGATTCAGGATTTCATAAACGAAAACATCAATACTGACGTCAATCAATTGGCCCTGCAAAAAAATAAATTTCCCAATTCGGATTGGAATGCTATTTTGAACCAAATTTCGGCCAAACAAAGAGCCAAAACCAAGTTGCCAACCTGGTTCAGCACCAGGAACATCATTTATCCTTCAAAGATTTCTGTAGAGCAAACTTCTTCCGAAAAAACAGCGGAATACAAATCACAATTGGTTTCAGGTGAAAGCCTGATGGATTTGAGCGGTGGTTTTGGGGTTGATGATTTTTATTTTGCCAAAAAAGTAAAACAGTTGATGCATTGCGAAATCAACACTGAACTTTCTGAAATTGTAAAACACAACTTTGAGCAATTGAAAGCCGATAATATTCAGTGTTTTTCAGGCGATAGTTATGATGTACTTCAAAACAGAAACGCAGCACTCGACTGGATTTATATTGATCCATCGCGAAGAAACGAAGCCAAAGGCAAAGTTTTCATGCTCAAGGATTGTTTGCCAAATGTTCCTGAGAATCTCGATTTTTATTTTGGATTTGCACCGAATGTAATGATTAAAACCGCACCCTTATTGGATATTACCGCCGGATTGTCTGAATTGAAGAATGTAAAAGCCATTCATATTGTAGCTTTGGAAAACGAGGTTAAGGAACTGCTGTGGATTTTGGAAAAAAATTATACTTCGGTCGTCAAAATCATTGCGGTAAATCTTTTAAAGGATAAAACAGAAGAATTTAGCTTTACACTTGATGCAGAGCACAATCCAACTTATGGTTTGCCTAAAAAATATTTATACGAACCCAACGCTGCGATTATGAAATCAGGTGGATTTGATGTGGTTTCTAGCGGGTTTGGGATTAATAAATTGCATCAGCACTCGCATTTATATACTTCAGATACCTTAATTGATTTTCCCGGACGCAGTTTCGAAATTGTAAAAGTCATTGGTTACCATAAAAATGACCTCAAACAATCACTCGAAAACCAGAAAGCCAATATCACAACCCGAAATTTCCCTGATTCGGTAGAAGTCATCCGTAAAAAATGGAAAATCAAAGACGGCGGAAATCTGTATTGTTTTTTCACAACCGATGCAAATAATAATAAAATAGTTTTACTTTGCAGCAAATTACAATGACAATATGAAGAATCTGTTTTCAGCATTATTTCTTATCCTGAATTTAACCGCATTTGCCCAGAAACCCTGCGAAATTGACAATGACATCAAAGACAGTTTAGGTACTTATAAATCGACCAAACAATACACCGTTTTTGAAAGAAGCTTTGCCGGTAATTCAACAGACATTTTCTTTGCGTTATCCAACAGCAATGGTTTATTGGCACTCGAAACCCAAATCCTGCAGCGCAGCCCCGATTTTATAAAAGCCATGTGTTTTGACAGCACTTCCAAGATTTATTTGCAGTTGAATAATGGTAAGATTGTAACCTTACTTTTTGCCGGTACAGAAAACTGTGGCAATCTGCTGCGTGATGATAAAAATGGCAATAACAGACTGCTTTCGGGAACTTTTGTGTTTTCGACTGATAATTACGAAGATTTAAAAACGTCACCAGTCACTTTTATGCGAATAAAATTTTCAGGAGAAATCATTGATTATCCTTTTAGAACGGCATTTGTTTCTGAAATGGACAAAAAAGTATACGAACCCGAAACCTACTTTATTGATTTTTTAAAGTGTATCGAAAACTAATTGTCGCAACGCCATTTCTGGTTGGACACTTTATCGGCTGAGCTGTTATTCAAATTGTAATGCCACCATTCTGAATCAAAAGACTTGAAATTGTGCTGGAGCATTATTTCCTTAAGAAACTTACGGTTCGCCAAAACTTCCTCCGAAAGATTGAGATAATTATGGCTCGCTTCTTCACCAAAAAAGTCAAATTTTGTCCCCATATTCAATTCTACGCCAAGCGAATCCACCAAAGTGATATCCACCGCGCCGCCTTTATTGTGAATCGAACCTTTTTTAGGATTGGCCACATAATTGGCATCGGGAACGATTTTCCACATCTGCTTTTGAATTGCCAATGGTCGATAACAATCGTATAATTTTATCCTGTACCCTTTTTCGAGAAATGATTTATTGGCTTCCAATAATGATTTAACCGTTTTCACCCGAAGGAAACATTCGGCACACGGATAGACTTTTTCCTTGAGGAAATTATCCGCTGTGGCGTATTTCATGTCAAACACAAAATTGTTGCTGTAGTTCTTCAGGTTGACAAAGGCGTTGTCATCTGCTTCTTTGTTGATATCCAATAAAACAGGTGATTTTTTAGTATCGAGATAGGTGGATTTACAGGATATAAGCAAGCAAACCATCAACAAAAAGGAGATTTTTTTCATAAGCTATACTTCATCACTGGTAAACGTGGTAAAACTTTTCTTTTTATACGGACGAACAATCAATCGCCCTTCGCGGTCAAAACGAATATAATTGTAAACCCAATTGGTAAAAACCACGGCTTTGTTTTTGAATCCGATTAAGGAGAACAAATGGACAAACATCCAGACAAACCAAGCAAACACACCACTGAAATGGTATTTGGGCAAATCAACTACTGCCCTGTTCCTTCCGATGGTGGCCATCGAACCTTTATCATTGTATTCAAAAGGCGTCATAATTGTACCAGCGATTAATTTTACCAAATTCTCTCCTAATAATTTCCCTTGCTGCATCGCCGGTTGCGCCATCATGGGATGACCTTGCGGAAATTGCGGACTTTCCATCGAAGCGATATCGCCTATGGCAAAAATATTGTCATACCCTTTCACCTGATTGAATTCGTTCACGCGGATGCGCTCTACTTTTTCGACTAAGGATTTGGGATCCAAACCTACAATCTTAACGCCCTGAACTCCGGCAGTCCAAATCACAGTCGCCGTTTCAAAAGTCAAATCGGTGTTGGTAGTGATGGTTCTTCCGTCATAATTGGTCACCCGAATGTTTTTCCAGATTTTGACACCCAAATCAGTCAGGAATTTTTCAGCCTCGGCCGAAGATTTCTCACTCATCGTGTTTAAAACCCTGTCGTTGCTTTGAATCAGATTGATTTGCATTTTGGAAATATCCAGATCGGGATAATCTTTCTGAAGAATGGCTTTTTTCATTTCTGCCAAAGCTCCAGCAAGCTCAACGCCTGTAGGTCCGGCACCAACGAGAACAAAATTGATTAACAGATTCCTTTCGGCTTCCTCCTTGATTAAAACAGCCTGTTCAAAATTTTCCAAAATCAAACTGCGGATATTCAAGGACTGAGGAATGGTTTTCATCGACATCGAATTGCGCTCGATTTCCTTGTTGCCAAAGAAATTGGTTTTAGAACCGGTGGCAATGACCAGATAATCATAATGCAAATCACCAATCTCGGAGATAATTTTCTGATTGGCCGTGTCAATTTCCTTGACCGAGGTCAACCGAAAATAGAAGTCGTTGTATTCCTGGATCACTTTCCGGATGGGATACGCAATCGAACCGGCTTCGAGTCCGCCGGTCGCAACTTGATACAGCAAAGGTTGAAATGTATGGTAATTGTGTTTGTCCAATAAAACCACCTGAACATTTTTGTTCTTTAGTTTCTTGGCCAAAGCAATACCGGCAAAACCGCCACCGATAATAACCACACGGGGTTTATTTGACGCTGGAATATTCATAATTGGTTAGCCTTCAGAATAAAAGGCCACATCGCCTTTCCAATTCATAAAACCGCCTTCAAGGTTATAGGTGTTTTCAAAACCCATTTGGTTCATAATCTGACAGGCTTGAGCACTTCTGGCTCCGGCTTTGCAATACACATAATAGTTTTTGGTCTTGTCCAATTCATCTATGGCGTAAATAAATCCCTGACCTTTATAAATATCGATATTAATCGCATTGGGAATAAAGCCATCACTGTATTCATCAGCCGTTCTTACGTCTAAAATTACAGCATTCTGATCTCTGTCGAATTGCGATTTCCAGTCTTGTTGTGATAAATTCATCTAATAATATTTTGTATAACAAATATACTTTATTTAATGTTTTAAAACCCAATAGGAAAACACTAAACTAACACCCTATTTTAAAGTTTAACAAAAAAATAACAGAACATTTGTATATACAAACAATAAATTTGCATTACATTTGTACATACAAATATTGTAAAGGTAATAATGAAAATTGAAGAAATCATAAAGTCGACGGTTGCTATGGATAATGCAAAGAAAGTCATCCTTAACATTATGTATACCCAAAACGTAATTAGTGATAAATTCAGCGAAATACTGAAACCTTATGACTTATCAGGGGAACAATACAATGTTTTGAGAATTCTTCGTGGTCAAAAAGGTTCGCCTGCCAATATGTGTGTCATACAGGAACGCATGTTAGCCAAAAACAGCAACACTACCCGATTGATTGACAAATTGCTGTTAAAGGATTTTGTTACGCGTAAAGTTTGTCCGGACAACCGCAGAAAGATTGAGGTGCTGATTACCGCTAAAGGATTGGCTGTTTTAGCCGAATTAGATCCGAAAGTAACCGAACACGAACAAATTTTCGCTGCTAATCTTAGCACTGCAGAATTAGAACAATTGAATGCATTATTAGAGAAATACAGAAATATTAATTAATCCGTACTAAAAAGTACACACCTAAAAAGAGAAAAATTTATAATCTAAAACTAAATTAATTTACAATGAAAAACTTAAAAACAATTGCAATTGCATTATTAGTAGCTTTCGGAACAACAGTGGCTACAGCACAAACAAAAAAGATTGATGCTTCAAAAAGCACGATCAACTGGGTTGGTAAAAAAGTAACCGGAGAACACAGTGGGACAGTAAATTTCCAAGAAGGAATGTTGATTTTCAAAGGTAAAAAAGTAACTGGTGGTAACTTTACCGTTGACATGACTTCGCTGACTGCTACTGATTTAACCGGAGAATGGAAACAAAAATTAGACGGACACTTGAAAGCGGATGATTTTTTTGGTACTGACAAATTTAAAACAGCTACTTTGAAATTTACTAAAATTGCTGACAAAGGAAACGGTGTATATACTGTAACCGCTGATTTAACCATCAAAGGTGTTACAAACCCAACAACTTTTGATTTGACTGTAAACGGAAATACCGCTTCAACTAAGTTGACCATCGACAGAACCAAATACGGTATCAAATACGGTTCAAAAAGCTTCTTCGATGTAGGTGACAAAGCAATCTACGACGATTTCGAATTAGCTGTAAACTTACAGTTCTAAACAGGGAATCATTGCTATGAATCTCAAAACCTCGAAAATATTTTCGAGGTTTTTTTTATTTTTTGCTTGGAAATTAAAAACACTTAGCTACATTTGTTTCATACAAAAAAGAAAATGAACAACATTTTAAACAATACTTGGTGGTGGAATACTTTACGTCGAACGTCGTGAACTTGTCCGCTATGAGTATATTTTAAAATCTAAATATCCGAAAAAGGCTTGTCAATCACGACAAGCCTTTTTTTTATGCAAAAAATCGAAATATGAAAACCTATCAACTCCATACGCACTTCAAACAAATCCTGGCCGATACCATTACACCGGTGAGTATTTACCTGAAAATCAGGGACAAATTCCCCAACAGCATTTTGCTCGAAAGCAGCGATTATCATACCGCAGATAACAGTTTCTCTTATATCTGCTGCAATCCTATTGCTTCCATCAAGCTGGAAAATAATAACATTGTAAAGTCTTTCCCGGATGGAACTTCAGAAGTAATCGAAATTTCAGCCAATACCAATGTGCCAAAAGTCATCGAAGATTTTGCTTCGCAATTCAAACCACAGAAAAACAATTTCAAGTTCATCAATAACGGTTTGTTTGGCTATATCTGTTACGATGCAGTACAATATTTCGAAAAAATTGAGATTAACAAAAAGGCTAATGATTTAGCAATTCCAGAACTGTTTTATGCTGTTTACCAGAATATCATCGCGATTAATCATTTCAAAAACGAAGCCTATATTTTCTGCCACAGCATTGACAATACCAATAACATTAAGGAAATTGAACAATTGTTGCAAACCAAAACCTTCGCGAGTTATACTTTTACCAAAGCAGGCAATGCAGTTTCTAATTTATCCGATTCCGAATTTAAAACCAATGTGGCTTTAGCCAAAAAACACTGCCATCGCGGTGATGTGTTCCAATTGGTGTTATCTCGTAGATTCTCGCAAACCTTTAAAGGCGATGAGTTCAATGTTTACCGGGCATTGCGCAATATCAATCCTTCACCCTATTTGTTCTTTTTTGATTACGGCAACTTCAAAATCTTTGGATCATCGCCCGAAGCACAACTCGTCATCCATAACAATCATGCTGAAATCCATCCGATTGCCGGAACTTTTAAACGCACCGGTAATGATGAACAAGACGCCGATTTGGCCAAAAAACTATCCGAAGACAAAAAGGAAAACAGCGAACATGTGATGCTGGTCGATTTGGCCCGAAATGATTTAAGCCGCAATTGTACCGAAGTCAAAGTCGAGAAATACAAAGAAGTCCAATTCTTTTCGCACGTCATCCATCTCGTTTCTAAAGTCACCGGCAAATTAACAGGAAGTTCCATGAAATTGGTGGCCAATACCTTTCCGGCAGGTACTTTAAGCGGCGCTCCAAAACACAAAGCAATGCAATTGATCGAAAGTATTGAGAACACCAACCGTACATTCTACGGCGGTGCGATTGGGTTTATGGACTTTGAAGGCAACTTTAATCACGCGATTATGATTAGAACATTTTTATCCAAAAACCACCAACTGCATTACCAGGCTGGTGCCGGAATCGTAGAAAGTTCATCTGAAGAAAACGAAATGCAGGAAGTATATAACAAATTAAGAGCATTGAATAATGCTTTGGAATTAGCAGAAACCATTTAACTTTACACCATCATGAAGATAGCCGTTATCGACAATTACGACAGTTTTACTTATAATCTTGTTCATTATCTCGAAGATTTGGACGGAAAGGTGACTGTTTTTCGCAACGACGAGTTGGAATTAGACGAACTCGAGTCTTTCGATAAAATCCTATTATCGCCTGGACCGGGAATTCCCGATGAAGCAGGATTATTAAAATCCATTATTACCAAATACGCCGCCAGCAAAAGCATTTTAGGTGTTTGTTTGGGACAGCAAGCCATCGGCGAAGTTTTTGGCGGAAGCCTGACCAATCTTGACAAAGTCTACCACGGCGTGGCCACCAAAGTAAATCAAACAGTAACTGATGAATCGCTTTTTACTGATTTGCCCAATGAGTTTGAAGTTGGGCGCTATCATTCCTGGGTAGTCAATGCCAATAATTTTCCCGAAGTTTTGGAAATCACTTCTACCGATGAAAACGGCGAAATCATGTCACTCCGACACAAAACCTTTGACATCAAAGGTGTTCAATTCCATCCTGAAAGCGTGCTCACGCCACACGGAAAAACCATTTTAAAAAACTGGCTTAACGCTTAGTTTGCTGTCTGCTTAACGTCGACGGTAAACTTTTTACGCTGTCGATTCTCGGCAGTTCACTAAAACTAAGTATCATGAAAACTATCTTAAATCGATTAATCAATCACGAAACCCTGAGTAAAGCAGAAGCCAAAGCTGTTTTGGTTAATATCTCTTCAGGGCAATACAATCCGAGTCAAATCGCGTCATTCCTCACAGTCTATATGATGCGAAATATCACTATCGAAGAGCTTTCGGGCTTTCGTGAAGCGCTATTGGAGCTTTGCATTGCCATCGATTTTTCTGCCTACAATACCATCGATTTATGCGGAACCGGCGGCGATGGCAAAGACACATTCAATATTTCAACTTTAGCTTCCTTTGTCACAGCCGGCGCGGGAATTCAGGTTGCCAAGCATGGAAATTATGGCGTTTCATCCATTTCGGGATCGAGTAATGTGATGGAAACTTTGGGTGTGAAATTTAGCAACGACAAAGATTTTTTAACCAAATGCCTGGAAGAAGCCAATATCGCCATACTTCACGCACCGTTATTCCATCCGGCGATGAAAAATGTTGGACCAATCCGAAAAGAATTGGGCGTCAAAACCTTCTTCAACATGCTTGGACCAATGGTCAATCCTTCGTTTCCAAAGAACCAATTGGTTGGTGTTTTCAGTCTCGAATTGGCGCGGATGTATGCTTATTTGTATCAAAACACCACTGTTAACTATTCAATTCTCCACGCTTTGGACGGCTATGATGAAATTTCGCTGACTGCAGATGCCAAAATCATTACCAAATCTTCGGAAAGCATTGTTAATGCTAATGATTTCAATCTCGCCAAATTGACATTTGAAGACATTAAAGGCGGAACGACTATCGAAGAATCGGCTAATATCTTTATCAAAATCATTTCCGGAAACGGCTCCGAAGCACAGCAAAATGTGGTTTGTGCAAATGCCGCGATGGCGATAGCAACCGTTGAAAATACTCCTGTGCTGGAAGCTTTTGCCAAAGCCAAAGAAAGTTTACAATCGGGGAAAGCCTTAGAGAAATTACAAAAACTACAACAAATCAGCCAAACATCATGAACATCTTAGACCAAATCATAGCTAGTAAAAAACGGGAAGTGGCTTTAAAGAAGCGTATTATTTCTATAAATCAATTGGAAAACAGCGATTTATTCAACACTAAAACCAATTCGCTGAGCAAATCGATTATCAATTCACCTTTTGGAATCATTGCTGAGTACAAACGCCGTTCGCCTTCAAAAGCGACCATCAATCATAGTTTATCAGTCGAAGAAGTCACAAAAGGTTACGAAAATGCCGGTGCGAGTGGTATTTCAGTTTTGACGGACAGTCAGTATTTTGGCGGTTCGCTTGATGATTTAATTTTGACGAAAGCCTCGGTAAACACACCATTACTGCGCAAAGAATTCATCATTGATGAGTATCAAATTTTGGAAGCTAAAGCCAATGGTGCCGATGTTATACTATTGATTGCAGCGGTTTTGACTGCAGCAGAAATCAAATCACTTTCAGAATTTGCACATTCTATTGCTTTGGAAGTATTATTGGAAGTTCATAATTTAGAAGAACTGGAAAAAAGCATTATGCCAAGTCTTGATATCATTGGCGTGAACAATAGAAATCTCAAAACCTTTGAAGTGAATTTGCAGTACAGCATGGATTTGGTTACCCAAATTCCGAATGACTTTGTCACGATTTCAGAAAGCGGCTTGAGCAAACCTGAAGACATAAAATTGCTAAGAACTCATGGATTTCAAGGCTTTCTAATCGGTGAAAACTTTATGAAAACGGATAATCCGGGAGCAGCTTTGGAACAATTCATCAATCAATTGAAATCCTAATGGAAACCAAAATCAAAATATGTGGTATGAAATTCCCGGATAATATTCAGGAAATAGCGGCTTTGAAACCTGATTATTTGGGGTTTATTTTCTACGAAAAATCACCGAGATATTTCGAAAACGAGATTCCGCAACTGGACAAATCAATCAAAAAAGTTGGGGTTTTTGTCAATGCTTCTCTGGAATATATTTTGGAGAAAGTCAATCAGCACCAATTGGATTTGGTGCAATTACACGGTGATGAAAGTCCGGAGTTTTGTTTTTTACTACAACTTCACAGACTTAAAGTAATAAAGTCATTCAGTATTGATAACAAATTTATTTTTAATAATTTAAATACTTATAATGATTATTGCAGTTGCTTTCTTTTTGACACCAAAGGAACTCATTATGGCGGCAACGGAACAGCATTCGATTGGCGGATTTTAGAACGGTATTATTTAAGCAAACCCTACTTTCTGAGTGGTGGAATCGGACCAAACAACCTAACCGATTTAAAAACTTTTCTTCAAAAAGACTATGCTAAAAACTGCATCGCCATCGACGGCAACAGTCAGTTTGAAATTGAGCCCGGATTGAAGAACCCGGAAACATTAAAGAAATTTATTCAAAACCTAAAACAACAGCCATGAAATCAAAATACAACGTCAACGAAAAAGGCTTTTACGGCGAATTTGGCGGTGCTTTCATCCCAGAAATGCTTTATCCGAATGTGGAAGAACTGCGTCAACAATATTTATCCATCACTGCCGAACCTGAGTTTCAAGACGAATTTAAAGCGCTTTTAAAGGATTATGTTGGCCGTCCGACGCCATTATACTACGCAGAACGACTTTCGAAGCAATTCAATGCCAAAATCTATTTAAAACGCGAAGACTTGTGTCATACCGGCGCACATAAAATCAATAACACCATTGGACAAATCCTTTTAGCCAAGCGATTGGGCAAAACCAGAATCATAGCCGAAACCGGCGCAGGTCAACACGGCGTGGCCACCGCAACTGTTTGTGCCTTAATGGACTTACAATGCATTGTGTATATGGGTGAAGTCGATATTGAACGCCAGGCACCGAATGTTGCCCGAATGAAAATGCTCGGTGCCGAAGTTCGCCCGGCAAGTTCCGGTTCAAAAACCCTGAAAGATGCCACTAATGAAGCGATTCGCGATTGGATCAGTAACCCTGAAGATACTTTTTATATCATTGGCTCGGTCGTTGGACCTCATCCTTACCCTGACATGGTGGCCAAGTTTCAAAGTGTGATTTCTGAAGAAATAAAAAGCCAGTTATCAGAAAAGGAAAGCAGGGAAAATCCCGATTATGTGATTGCCTGCGTTGGCGGTGGAAGCAACGCAGCCGGTGCTTTCTACCATTTTTTGGATAATGAAAATGTAAAACTGATTGCCGTTGAAGCCGCAGGAAAAGGCATTAATTCCGGGGAAAGTGCGGCAACCTCTGTTTTGGGGAAAATCGGGATTATTCACGGAAGTAAAACCCTTTTGATGCAAAGCGATGACGGTCAAATCACCGAACCTTACTCTATTTCCGCAGGCTTGGACTATCCAGGCGTTGGGCCGATGCATGCTCATTTACACCAAACCCAAAGAGCCGAATTCATCGCCATCACTGACAACGACGCCATGCAGGCCGGAATGGAATTAGCCCAAGCCGAAGGCATCATTCCGGCGATAGAAAGCGCACATGCCTTTGCCGTTTTGAAGCACAAAAACTTCCTGCCTAACGACATTGTGGTAATCAATTTATCCGGTCGCGGCGACAAAGATTTGAATACTTATATTAACTATTTTAAACTGTAATCATGAATCGAATCCAACATACATTATCAAATAAAAATAAAATACTATCTATTTATTTTACAGCGGGTTTTACTAACCTGAACGACACTAAAAGTTTAATAGAAAATTTAGCTCAAAACAATGTCGATATGATAGAAATCGGATTGCCGTTTAGCGATCCTTTGGCCGATGGACCAACCATACAGACGAGCTCTACGCGCGCCTTAAAAAACGGCATGACGACCGCTGTGCTTTTTGACCAATTGACTGCCATTCGAACCACGGTAAATATCCCGTTAATCATTATGGGGTATTTCAATCCGATGCTGCAGTTTGGCATAGAAAACTTCCTCAAGCAATGCCGGGAAACCGGTATTGATGGCTTAATAATCCCCGATTTACCTCTAGAAATCTACCTTTCCGAATACAAAGAACTATTTGAAAAATATGGCATTGCGATGATTTTCCTGATTACACCACAGACTTCAGAAGAGAGAATCCGGTTGATTGATGCCAATTCCGATTCATTTATTTACATGGTCAGCAGTGCGGGCGTAACAGGGAGCAAGGATAGTTTTGACGACAATCAGCTGGGATATTTTGAAAGAATTGCGGGCATGAATCTTAAAAATCCACAGATAATTGGCTTTGGAATCAGTAATAAAACAACATTTAAACAAGCCACAAAACACCAAAAAGGAGCCATTATCGGTAGTAGTTTTATCCAATTTATTTCCAAAAACGGATTGGAGAATATTCAAAGTTTTATCCAAAATATACTTCATGTAAAATAGCATATATATCTGAAAAACAATTTTTTAAATATTCAATATAGATTTTACTTATAGTGACTAATCTGAAGGTGATTTTGAAGTGCTTATAAGGCTAATTACTTAGTTATTAACAATTTGCATTGTTTTTAAAAACAATTTCCTAAATTTGGTTTAGCACTGTCAAAAACAACTAACTTAAATCAAACTGCTATGGGACTTTTTGGTAACAGAGAAAAGAAGATTATTGAAGAACTTCACAAAAAAAGCGAAGACCATTTCAAAGAAATCAGTAAAGAAATCGATGAATTGTTAGATGATTTGAAAAGCGATTATGATGAAAATCGAGAAGTCGTTCGTGAATTTTCTTCCTTTGTGGATGAATTAAAAACAAAACTGAGTCCGGAAGATGCCAAGAAACTGGTGGATTTCTCTTCCAGGCTAACCAAAATAAAGCGTTGTGCCAAAAAAGGCGTGGAAGCCATGCGGGAATTGGCACGTGACCAACGCAAAATCACTCGCGAGACGAGTATGGAATATGAAGAATATATCTATCTGAAATAAAAAACAAAAAGCTCCTGATTGGGAGCTTTTTTTTATGACTATCTCGTAAAAACCAAAGTATTTCCCTTACTCAGATTGGCATCAAAAGCATAGCCTTCGTAATTGAATCCTTTTAAATCGTCAATTGTTTCAGCATTAGTATCCAAAATATAACGCACCATCATGCCTCTCGCCTTTTTGGCAAAAAAACTGATCATCTTGAGTTGGCCATCTTTATAATCCTTGAATTCAGGTGTAATCACAGGCACTTTTAAAGTTTTGGTATCTACCGAGCCAAAATATTCATTACTCGCCAGGTTGATAAACAATTCGCCTTTCTGCAATTCGCTGTTCAGCGTTTTGGTAATGGTCTTTTTCCAGAATTCATATAAGTTTTTACTTTTTCCTATTGGAATTGATGTGCCCATTTCCAATCGGTAGGCCTGCATCAAATCCAAGGGTTTGAGCAAACCGTACAATCCTGATAGGATTCGGAGTTTGTCCTGCATCACATCCAGTTTTTCGACAGGCAAACTGTAAACATCCAAACCTAGATACACATCACCATCAAAAGTATACACCGCCGGTCGTGCATTTTCAGGCGTAAACGGCGTGTGCCATTCCTGATTGCGCTGCCAGTTGAGTTCGGCCAATTTTTCTGAAATGTCCATCAGAGCCGAAAGCTGTTTTGGTTTTTTCTTTTTCAGTGTTCGCTGAATGGTGGTGGCCTGCTTCAAAAATTGTGGTTCCGTACAGATGAGTGTTGGCACCTCTTTTTCAAAATTCAGTGATTTGGCAGGAGATATTACGATTTTCATGTTTTATTCTTTAAGTGACCCAAAAATACAAATTCGACATTGAAAACCATATACGGTAAAATGAATTGTTTCGATGCATCGATTGTTAAATTCGATGCATCAAATTTTCAAATTGGATTGAACCATTGGCAAATCTTATAAATCTTCTACAAAATTTTATAACACCTTAGCTGTGTTATCATTATACATTTGCTATATCCCTAAGGAACAATTACAATCTTTAAATCTTCATGCGTCATGAAAAGAATTATTTTATTTTGCTTTGTCCTGCTTTTGGTATCCTGTAAAAGTAAAAATGCAGCAGTGGTTAACAAATCTTCAGAAATTGTAAAGCCAGTTGCAGTAGAAGTCATCAAAAAGAAAAGAGCCGATGACTTGGGTGAAAGACTATTGGAAACCTGTAACACTTCACGTTTCAGGGCTTTTACCAGTGCGGAAGCCACGGAGAAAGTGAGACAAAATGCCACCAAGGAAAAAATTTCGGCGGTCTGCAAAAAAATAAACCAAAGAAACGGAAGATTCTTAGGGATTGCCCTCATCGATATCACCTACTACCGGAATACCGAAGAATATGTATTTCGTTACAGTATCAATTATGAAAAGAAATATTATAAACGCGAACTGTTTGTAACGGTGAATGCTGAGAATAAGGTTTCTGCCATTTCCACTAAAGAAATTGAACCCAAACCATTGTGAAAATGATGTTAAAGTGATGAAATTCCGCTAAATTGTTGTATCTTGACCCAAGACATAAAGTAAAAGTACAAGCCTTAAAACAACAATTTTATGAATTCATTCTGGGAAAAAATAATCATCCGAACCATCCTTAAAAAAGCAAGGACGAAATCCGGCAAGGAAAAGCACTATACAAAATATGAATTGGCCAAAGGCTATCGCGAGTTCAGCATTTTAGCCAAACGCAACAGCAAGGATTTTGTATTGATTTTGCTAGGGATTTTCTCTGCTTCTTTTGGTTTTAAAGGCTTCCTGCTTACCAACAATTTCATCGATGGCGGTGCGACCGGGATTTCGCTTCTGATTTCCATTTTAACCGATGTCCCGCTTTGGCTTCTCATCATTTGTATCAATATTCCTTTTATCATTCTGGGCTATTCAGTCATGGGCAAAGCCTTTGCCATCAAAACTTCATTGGCCATCGCCGGATTGGCTATTTGCCTTGCAACTGTTACATTTCCGAATGTGACCAATGACAATTTATTGGTCGCTGTGTTTGGCGGTTTCTTTCTCGGTGCAGGAATTGGGCTTTCCGTTCGTGGTGGCGCTGTGATTGACGGAACCGAAGTCCTGGCGATTTATCTCAGTCGAAAATTAGGAACCACCATAGGCGATATCATTGTGGTAATCAATGTGATTATTTTCTCCGCAGCAGCTTACTTTCTGGGAATTGAAGTGGCACTTTATTCCATGATAACTTATTTGGCAGCCTCCAGAACACTCGACTTTATCGTTGAAGGTATTGAAGAATATATCGGAGTGACTATTGTTTCTCCCAAAAACAACGAAATCAAACAGATGATTATTGAGGTTATGGGTCGTGGTGTAACCGTTTACAGTGGAAAACACGGCTATGGAAAACGCGGTGAAACCAAAGAAGTTGACATTATCTATACCGTAATCACCCGATTGGAACTCAACAAACTCAACACCGAAATTGAAAAAATTGAGCCGACAGCTTTTGTCGTGATGAACAGCGTAAAAGACACCAAAGGCGGTATGATTAAGAAAAGACCGCTAAAACATTAACAATGAAGTAAATACTTTTTACTAAATTTGAGTGTTTTTAAAAGTATTCATCATGAAAAAAAACACGCTTTTATTGTTAACATTATTCTCGATTTTGGTTTCGGCTTGTTGTACCACCAAAACAAACCAAGCAAAAACCAACGATAGCAAAACTGCTTTATATGACAATGCCTGGGAACTGGAATACATCTCCGGACCACGCATCACCTTTAACGGATTGTATCCTGATAAAAAACCATACATCATGTTCAAAGATGGCGATAACCAATTCAGCGGGAATACCAGTTGCAATGGCTACAGCGGAACCTATACCAAAAAAGAAAATACCATTAAATTCGGCGATGCCATCAAAACGATGATATTCTGCGAAGGCGGCGGTGAAGAAACTTTTTTGAAAATGTTGGGTAAAGTCAATAAGTTGGCCTTTGACAACGATGGAAAATTACTATTACTTACCGATGACGTTCCGATGATGCGTTTTAAAAAAATTTCCAAACCTCAACAATAATATCTCATGAAAAAAAGTGTATTTCTTTTGCTGGTCTTTCCCTTGCTGCTTATTGGCTGTAAAAAAGTTGACAATGTTGAAATTTTAGGTAAACCGGTAACAGTCGAACCTACACCGAAAGGCAACGAAGAATGTTATTCCTATGAGAAAGACGGTAATTCTATTTCAATACAAATAGAAACTTCCGGAGAAGATGTTTTTGGGGCAATGGCTTATAGTTTGGCTGAAAAAGACAAAAGTGCCGGACTTTTAAAAGGCAAATGGAAAAACAATATTCTTTTGTTGGATTATACTTTCCAATCGGAAGGAACACAAAGCAAGCGTCAGGTTGCCTTTGAATTAAAAGACGGCCAACTGATAGAAGGTTTCGGGGAAATGAATGAAGACGGAACCGAATTCAAAGATATTTCCCAATTGAAATTTAGCCCAACGATGCCGTTGAGCAAAACAGATTGTCCTAAATAATTGGTTCCGATGACAGATTCCTTAAAAGACAAAGCCATTTTCTTTGGCGCCGCAATAGGTTGGTTTGCCGTAATCATGCAATTTGTGCTGATGATGCAAAACCGGGTAGAATCCTTAACCGAAACCACCATTCGTTTTTTTAGCTATTTTACCATACTGACGAATTGTTTGGTTATCCTTTATTTTACCGTAATCTGGCACAAAAAACCTGCTTTCCTCCTAACCCGGTTTGAGAAACCCGGTTTCTTAACTGCAATAACACTTTACATTACCACGGTTTTCTGTGTGTATCAATTCATTTTGCGTGGCATTTGGGAACCAACCGGCATGCAACGATTAGTAGATGAATTGCTCCACTCATTCATGCCTTTGTATGTGATTGCCTATTGGTTAGCTTACGAGAACAAAAAAGACGTTTTCTGGAGATCTGTTCCTGGTTGGTTGGTTTTCCCTTTACTCTATTTGATTTATATTCTTTTACGAGGAGACATTTCTGGGTTTTATCCTTATCCTTTTGTGAATGTTTATGAATTTGGAATGGAAAAAGTATTGGTCAACAGTGGTGTTTTATTATTGGCTTTTGTAGTATTGGCTATCTTGTTTGTCGCCATCGGAAAATCAATCAGCAAGCCTAAAACTCAAAATAATACAGCTCCGGATTCTTAACCTTGGTTATATCCAAAACCGCATTTTTGTCGTACGCCTTCCATGGTGCATTGGAAAAGAAATACAATCGGTTTCCAACCATCGTTGCCAGCGCCGGTTCGTCAAATTCAGGACGGCTATTGTCAAGAATACTGAAACTTTCAATTTCGTTTTGAGCGGCATTCAAATTAAATTGCGTCAGTCTTATTGGTGTAACGCCATTTTGCACGGCTATCAATTTGTTTTTGTAAAATACTAATCCATCTATTCCTTTTCCAATGGTTCCTTCGGGAAGGGTCAACCAGGTTTTGGATTGGGTTTTCATATCGACTACTGCAATTCCTTTCAAATAATCGGCAATAAAGAGTTGGTCTTCTTTGTCATTCATTGCAATGCCCTGCAAATTGAAGCCTTCGTTTTCAAAAGACAAAAACATTTCCATTTTATCATTTTCGATTTTGTAAAGCATTGGTTTGGCACTATCAGAAATATAAACTACATTGTTTTTGGCCACATAAATATCCCCAAAAACGTGATTGCCATCCACATTAAAACGCTTGACAATTTGCTTGGTTTTTATATCTATTTTCAGGATTTCTCCTTTAACATCAAGTGCTGCCGAATAATTTTCCATTTCCGGCATCGCCGAAGTGGCCACCCATAAATATTGTTCTTTGGCATCGGCTTTCATGGCAAACACAGCCAACATATCTTCGGTTTTTAACCAATCGCTGCAAATGCCGGTTTTGAGATCAAACGAGACAATCTTTCTTTTATGAATACTCGATGCCAGCCAGGTTTTTGATTTGGATAGATAAGTCAAACCTTCGGTATGCAGATCCTTTTCGGATAAAGTCACTGCTTTTTTGGAATGGGCAACCAAAATACTTTGGTTTGCTTTGAGCTGCAAAACGGCTTTGAAACCTTCGGTATTTTGGAGCGAATTAAAATCGGCGTCTTTTTCAAAATCATTGGCATTGTTCATCAAAACCACTTTTTTCAATACTGCTAAAGATTCATCGGTTTTGCCATTCAACGCATAGGCTGAAGCCAGATTATAGGTAAATGTTGGGTGAAATGGCCTGATGCTGTCGAGCGTTTTGGTCAGTTTTAGAAAAGTTGCGTAGTCTTTGGCTTCATAAGCTTTGATACTGTTATTGTACAATTCTCTTTGGGATTGTGCCGAAACCAAAGCACTTATAAAAATTGACAGCAAGTATAAATATTGTCTCATAGTGATGAATTTAAGGCCGATAACCGTTTGACGCATAAAAGAAGAATTTATTACAATCCCAATAAAAATCCTTTTTGCTTTTTGACTATTTTTACGCAACCACATTACAACTCCAATGAAACAACGTGATCAAACCCTCAAAGAAGAACTGGCCAATGCTATTTCGCATGGATTAGGTGTGCTGTTTTGTATTATTGCGATGCCCATTGTATTGGCTATCACTTATGACAATAAAGACTTAACCACTTTTTATTCCGTGGCTGCTTTTGCCGTTGGGATGTTTTTAGTTTACAGTTGTTCTACCTTCTATCATTTTACCCAAAAAGAAAAATCTAAAAGCCTTCTCAAAATTGCGGATCACATTAGTATATATTTTCTAATTGCCGGAACTTACACGCCTTTGATGATAAAATATTTACCGGCAGAAACGGGTTTTGTATTTCTGACGACCATGTGGACTATAGTTTTCTTGGGTATGTTTTTCAAAATCTTTTTTATCAATCGATTTGAATGGTTATCCGTGGTGTTGTATTTGGTAATGGGTTGGATGATTGTTTTTGTGATTAAACCTTTGATAAATTCAGTTCCGTTGGAAGTATTTTGGTGGATATTGTCAGGTGGTTTAAGTTATACTATTGGTGTTTATTTTTATGTCAAAAGTTATAAACTCTATTTTCACACCATTTGGCACGGCTTTGTATTATTAGGCACTGTCCTTCATTTTGTGGCCATCTGCAAAAGTCTTTAATTTTCTATGGAAATATTTATCATTTCAATTGTCGCTTTTATTGTTGCCATTCTCACCTTTTTTTCAGGGTTTGGTTTAGGAACCATTTTAACACCGGTATTTATGATGTTCTTTCCGGTGAATATTGCTATCGGACTGACGGGTGTTGTTCATTTCTTCAATAATATCTTCAAACTGATTTTAGTGGGCAAAAAAGCCGATAGAAATGTTGTACTGCGTTTTGGAATTCCTGCCATAATCGCTGCGGTTTTAGGTTCGTGGTTGCTTTTGAATATTTCAGCTATGGAACCGCTTTTTACCTACAATCTTTTTGACAAAACCATTGAAGTCTTTCCTGTTAAGTTTACCATAGCTTTATTGCTAATTCTATTTGCTTGTCTTGACCTTATTCCTTATTTCAGTAAATTGGAATTTGGCAAAGAAAAACTACCGCTTGGCGGTATTTTAAGTGGTTTTTTTGGTGGATTGGCTGGCGTTCAAGGCGCATTGCGAAGTGCTTTTCTCATCAGAGCCGGATTGTCTAAAGAATCTTTTATAGCCACGACTGTGGTAGTTTCTACCTTTGTGGATATTACTCGATTAAGTGTCTACACTACACGATTCGACAAGGCCGGATTGACCGACAACTTGACTTTAATTAGCTGTGCCACCTTGTCGGCTATTGCTGGCGCTTACATTGGTAACCAATTATTAAAAAAGGTTACCTTACATTTTGTAAAAATAACGGTTGCCATCTTACTTATTATTATTTCCATAGGCTTAGGCTCAGGATTATGGTAATTTTCACACAACCCATTTTTACATTAATATAGGAATTATAAAAATAACCTTAAGAATTCTACAACAACATAACTGATTGAATTTCGGAACTTTGCTCAAAAATAAGATGCAAACCGATGCCAATACAGCGAAAAAATTGGAGAGCGAAAAAGAACTCCCAAAATCTGTTGCTCATATCATCCTTGAAATTGTTGAATATGTGCCTCATACCATAGCGCGCAAAACCATCATTAAAAAAGCAGACAATAGCTTGACCGCTGTCTCTTTTGATGAAGGTGAAATATTTTGTGAAAAAACTACGGAAGAGGATACTTATGTTCAAGTAATTGATGGCAAAGCCGAAGTGACCATCGGAAAAAAAGATTTTAAACTCAACTTAGGAGAAAGCATTATTATTCCGCAAAACACAATGTACTGTTTTATTGCCAATGAACCCTTTAAACTGATTATAACCATAATTAAAAGTTTCACTTAACACTACTATAATTATGGCTGAGAAAACTACACAAGAACAATTAAAAGAAGTTCGTCAAGAAGTAAATTTAAATCAAAAAGCATTAGAAAAATGTAATGAAGATTTATTTATTGCCAATGAAAAAGTAGACAAAAGTATCATTGATAAGGAAAAAGTTTCTATCGCCTTAAACAGCGATTTGGAACAAATTATGTTCACTATCTCACACAGAGTAAGAAGTTCGGTGGCTAATATTTTAGCCATTTCAACTTTAATTAATGAGGATGTGACTATTGAAACGAATGAACTAAAAGAAATGCTTACCATCATTATTACCTCTGCTGAATCGTTGAACAAAGCCACCGAAGAATTATCAAAATTCATAAGAACCCGAAAAAGGGTAATATAAATCAATATTAAAACACCTATAACTAAGTTGTGAGAGTGGCTTTTTTTATGATTTTCGGCTTAATTATATGGATAAAAATATTTTAAGTAATCGACTAATTTTATTTTTCTAACTTTGTCATTGTAACAAAATGCATGCTGCAACTACCTATACCCCAAAATGTTGCGAAAAAATCCAACCAACACTTGGCAAAACCATAAAGAATGAAGGCAGACCTGCACATTCCCGTTAGTTCTCCGCTAAAAGAATACATTACCGCCATTTGGGAAGTGTATGGACAGCGCTATCTTACGGAAACCATATTACCCAAAGGCATTTTTGAAATGGTTTTTAACCTAGCCGATGATATGGACGGTATTTTGCCGTTTGCACACCAATTGATACGCACGCCAAAATGCTTTATACAGGGCATTAATACACAGGTAATCAACGCCAATTATCATGGGCAACAGCATTTGTTTGGCATTCGCCTGCAACCGCATATGGTTCAGAGTTTATTGGGGATTATGCCTTCTGAACTGAATAACATCATTGTTGATCTGACCCTAATCAAACCCGAATTTAATCTCATTTGGGAACAACTAATCGAAGCGCAATCATTTGAAGAACGGGTTAGAATCATCGAAACGCTATTTCCCATATTGGAAGAAACAGATTCTATTCGAACCAAAAAATTATCCACTCTTTTCTTATCCAATTCGATTGAGAACTTCCAATCTGTAGACCGACTCACCGAACAGGTTTATTATTCATCCCGTCACCTCAACCGAAAAGTGCACAGTATCTTCGGTATGTCGGCTGAGGAACTGGTGATCTACAAGAAGTTTTTGCACTCTGTAAATCTGATGCATGGCGAAAAAACGACACTCACCGATATTGCTTACCGTTCCGGATTTTATGACCAATCGCATTTCAGCCGTGTTTTTAAAAACTACTCCGGAATAACCGCCAAAGCTTACCAAAACCAAAAAGGCGAACTGCCATTCCACTTGTTTAGCTAATTTTTCCTCTGTTTTCTACTGACTTTATATCGCATCCTGAAAGATGTCCGATATATACAATTTTTGATTTGACCTACTTCCGACATTTGCACCGAGTTTAATCATTAAATCAAGAAAAAATGTTAAAAAAAATCATTAAAAAATCAGCTATGTATTTTGTTATTGCCCTTTTCGCCTACTTAGCCATTGGTTATTTGTTCCATCTGGTTATTTTTCCCGAAAGTAAACCCGATGTTACAACCTACTTCCAACCCGGACAAACCTTTTTCAGTAAAACGGAAGGAGTTCATCAAACTGTGGTCAAACAAGAAAACGGAATGGTTTATTGCTCTACCATTATTGATCCTTTTGCCGATGGCCCGCCAAAACACGTCCACACCGATTTTGACGAACGCTTTGAGGTGACCAACGGGGAATTATCAGTTTGGGTTGATGGAAAAGTGGTCAAATTAAAACCGGGCGATTCCTTATTTGTTCCTCGAGGTACACCACACAAGCCATTCAATGAAACCAATGAAACGATAGTAACAAAAGGAACCATTGCGTTTCCTGAAAAATTTGCTTACTACTTGACACAAGTTTATGGTGTAATGGATAACGAGCCTAATTTTGGCAAAACTCCTGAAACCGCTTTTCAGATGGCCTTGTTTAGTTCGGCAGGTTTTGATTCCTATTTGGCCGACGGACCGCCGGTTGGTGTGCAAAAGGCAACCGGATTTTTACTTACACCGGCCATCAGACTTGCAGGTTATAAAAGCTTTTATCCGGAGTATGATATTCGAAAGAACCAAAAAGAAGTATCCCAAAATAAGCATTAATGCTATGACAGCAGCACGACAATTTTAGCATTTATGCAAATCCAATACGCTTATTAACAATTTCATAATCCGGAAAACAGCCAAATGAGGCTAAAATACTTTATCTTTATGTAAACTCCGGAACAATGGAAACCAACTGGATCATAATAGTCACTGTATTGATTGTTGCTTTTGGATTGATAGCCTATCTGATTCGCCAAAATCAAAAAGACAAAGAAGACGTCACAGAACATTTTAATGCCGATGCTTCTGAATTTATTGAAGAAGACGAATTGAACAACGAAAGATAGTGCTGTAATTCTGTCAGCATAACAACTAAAACTCTTTTCCCTTATTTGGGACAGGAGTTTTTTGTTTGCTATAAAACAACAGTGGTAATCTCATAAAATTTATAAATAATTGATTTTTAAACTATTAAATTTTCTATATTTGGATAAAACATATCAATATGAGAATAACATTATTTTTTATTTTGCTTCCTTTTTTGGGAATGGGCCAAACCAAAATAGGCTCAGATATCAATGGTCTAACTGAAGGTGAAAATAACGGCAGAAGTGTTTCGATTTCGGCAGATGGCACCATCGTAGCTGTTGGCGCCCATCTGAATGACAATAACGGAACCGATTCAGGTTGTGTACGTGTCTATAAAAACATTTCAGGATCTTGGATCCAACAAGGAGCTGATATCAATGGAGAAGCCACCGGAAACCAATCCGGTTATAGTGTTTCACTATCTTCAGACGGAACCACAATTGCGATTGGTGCGCCAAAAAATAATACCAATGGAACCAATTCGGGTCATGTGCGCATCTATAAAAACATAGCCGGGGTTTGGACACAAATAGGGAATGACATCGACGGACAAACTGCCGGTGACCAATCGGGGTTTAGTGTTGCTTTATCGGCAGATGCGACCACAGTAGCCATTGGTTCTCCTTATAATACCAATAATGGGAACGACTCAGGATTGGTGCGTGTTTATAAAAATATAGCAGGAACCTGGACACAACAGGGAACCGATATCAACAGCGGTAATTTTTATGATGCTTCCGGGAGAAGTGTTGTTATTTCATCAGACGGAACAGTTGTCGCTATTGGCGCACCTTATAATTCTTTAAACGGAGGTTATTCTGGTCGTGTTCGGGTGTATAAAAACATAGCCGGGGTTTGGACTCAGGAAGGATTAGATATCCGAGGTGTGAGTGCCAACAATATTTCAGGTTTTAATATTTCGATGTCTTCGGATGGCACTACTATAGCCATTGGCGCTATTGGCACCGGGAACAATTCAGGTCAGGTAAGAGTATTTAAAAATATAGCAGGCGAATGGATACAGGATGGCAATAACATTAATGGTGAAGCTACGAATGACACTGCCGGAAGGAGTGTTTCCATATCTGCTGATGGAACAGTGGTTGTCGTAGGTGCTGACGGAAATGATGGCAACGGAACCGGATCGGGTCATGCCAGAGTTTATAAAAAAACAGCCGGGGTTTGGACACAAGTTGGAATTGATATCGATGGTGAAACTGCCGATGAAAATTCAGGGTTTAGCATTGCACTGGCCGCTGACGGCAATACGGTTATCGTTGGTGCTCCATACAACAGCACTAATGGCACAAGTTCGGGTGTGGCACGTGTTTATGATATCGCTCCACTTTTATCCTCTGATAGTTTTGTGTTGTCTCATTTCAATGTCTATCCAAATCCGGCCCCGAACATTTTAAATATTCAGTTATCCGATGGCTTAACCTTGGAAAAGGTAACATTATACAGCAATCTGGGACAAGTTGTTAAGGAAGCCAAATCAAACACGATTGATGTTTCGTCTTTAGCGCAAGGCACTTATTATGCTGAAGTGTTAACCAATAAAGGAAAATCGGCAAAAGCAATAATAATCGAATAACAAGCTATTATTCATAAAAACAAAAAAGCAGCGTTAAGCTGCTTTTTTTATACTGTATATTTTTGCTTTTAGTCTTTCAAAGAAGCCATATCAATAACAAAACGATAACGAACGTCACTTTTCAGCATTCTTTCATAGGCATCGTTAATATCCTGCATTTTGATGATTTCTATTTCGGAAACAATATTGTGTTTCCCACAGAAATCAAGCATTTCCTGAGTTTCAGCTATTCCTCCAATCAAAGAAGCAGCGACTGATTTTCTGCCCATGATCATTGGAACCGTATTTAAAATGGGCTCTAATCCGCCAAGATAACCCACCAAAACTAAAGTTCCGCTGATGCCTAAAGTCCCAACGTATGGATTCACATCGTGTACATAAGGAACGGTATCAATAATCACATCAAACTTTCCGGCTACGGAAGCCATTTGGGCATCATCTGTAGAAATGATTACGGCATCTGCACCTAAGTCTAAAGCATCTTTTTCTTTGCCCGGTGTTCTGGAGAAAAGCGTTACTTCTGCCCCTAACCCTTTGGCGAGCTTAATGGCCATATGTCCTAATCCGCCTAAACCTACTACGGCTACTTTGGTTCCTTTGCCCACATTCCAGTGGCGTAATGGTGACCAAGTCGTGATGCCTGCACAAAGTAAGGGTGCTACGGCAGCCAAATCCAAATTGGCCGGTATACTCAAAACAAAATGCTCATCAACCACAATTTTCTGGGAATAACCGCCATGCGTTGGTTGATTTAAATGTTTGTCATAACCGCCATAAGTGCCAACCCAGCCATTTAAGCAATATTGCTCCAGGTCTTTTTCGCAGCTTTTACAGGTGCGGCAGGAATCGACCAAGCAACCCACGGCTGCAAAATCGCCTACTTTTAATTTGCTGACGCCGCTGCCAACTCTGGTTACTTTACCCACAATTTCGTGACCCGGAACTACCGGATAAGTGGTCATTCCCCAATCGTTTCTTGCAAAGTGCAAATCGGAGTGGCAAACGCCACAATACATAACTTCAATTTCAATATCGTTTGCCAAAACGTCTCTGCGCTCGATATTCATTTGGGCTAAAGGTGCATCCGGTGCGCCTGCTGCATAAGCTTTTACATTTGTTGTTGCCATTTTTTATAGTTGTTGTTTGATTGTGAATTTATCTTTTAAAGATAATGATAATTGATAGCGTGGCAAAATTTGATTTATTAACTTTTTGTAATCTTTTTTATATATTAGCTAAGCGATTTATGATGGCTAATATTCAAATTGAAAATTCAGATGGAAGAAAAGAAATTCGTTTTTAAGAGAGGATTTAGCGATGGTCATTCCAGAGAATTGATTTTTAACGAGAACTTTTTGAAAATTGAAGACAAAGATTCTGAAAACCCATACACGATTTTCACAAAAGATGAAATTAAAGATTATAGATATGGAATTCGTTGGATTCGATTTGAACTTACATATGGAAGAGAATATCAGATATTCATTCGTAGTAAAGAAAATAAGATTATAAAAATTAGTTTCAAATCATATTTAGGTCGCAAAAGAGAAACTCTTCATAAGTTATACGCAGAAATTGTTGATGGTTTATGGGATTATTATTTTGTCCATATTATTAATGATTGCATTGAAAAACATAACGCTGATGAAGAATTTTCGATTGGGGATGTTTTATTTAGCAAAGATTTTATTGAATTAAATGTAAGTGGATTTTTTAATCAAAAAAGGATTATTATTCCTTGGGAAAAAGTTAGAACAAAAAATTATCATACTTATTTTTCAATATATTCAACTGAGAATGCAGCGGAAATAAATAGAGGTTATAATTACAAAGACGACTGGAATACTAGTGTTTTATATAGTGTTATAAGAGCTATATTACAGAAGAAAGGAATCGAAAAGTATAAATAAAACAACAAAACTAATGGCAAAGCTAATTATCAATTGTTCATTACTTTTTCTTTCACTTTTAATCACTTCCTGCAACAAGCAAAAGAGAGCCGATAATTTAGCCGAAAGCACAACCCAGAAGACAGAAGCCAACAGTAATACTTTCGAAGCCAATAAAGTAACCGAAATTGACCCAAACATCTGCAGTATTTTTCAGGATAGTAAAGGCAATTATTGGTTTGGCACCAATGGTTCAGGTGTATATTGCTATGATGGAAAAACCATAATTCAGTTCACAGATAAAGACGGTTTGTTTAATAATCAAGTGCAGCATATTCAGGAGGACAAGTTTGGTAATCTTTGGTTTGGCACCGGTTTGTTTGGTGTCAGCAAATTTGACGGGCAGATTTTTACCACATTCACCAATGAAAACAATTTGGGATTAGACAATACGAATGAAAACAAATGGAAAATTGAAGCCAACGATTTGTGGTTCTATGCCGGTGGCGGCGTTTATCATTATGGCTCTACTTCATTTGCCTATTTGCCATTAGCCCAAAATATTGCTGATTCAAAAAACTCACAAAACAATCCTTACAATCTCAGCCCTTATGCGGTTTATAGCATCCTGAAAGATAAAAAAGGAAATCTCTGGTTTGGTACACAATCTCAGGGCGTTTGCCGTTATGATGGAAAATCGTTTACCTGGTTTACTGAAAAAGGTTTGGCTGGTCCGGCTGTGTTGGGCATATTCGAAGACAGTAAGGGTAACATTTGGTTTGGAAATAATGGCGGCGGTTTATTCAAATATGATGGAAAAGAGTTGACCAATTTCACCACAGAAAAAGGGCTGGGTAATGCCGAATTCAAAGCTTCCGGAAAGTCAAATCCAAACTCTCTTGCACGTGTCTATTCGATAAACGAAGATAACAACGGCAACCTTTGGATAGGAACTGTTGATGCAGGTGTTTGGCAATATGATGGAAACAAACTTACGAATTACAATACAAAAGACGGACTAAGCAGTAATGCAGTCAATATCATTTACAAAGATAGAAAAGGCGAACTTTGGTTTGGCACCGATCAAAATGGGATTTACAAATTCAATGGAAAATCTTTTGAAAAATTCATACCTTAATCATTAATCAAAAATCAAAATCACATGAAAACAATTTACTTACTTATTGCAGCTGTACTTCTAATCGGTTGTGCGGCAAAATTCACTGAAACCCAATCGGGTTTGCGGTACCGCATTTTGGAAAAAGGTACCGGGCCACAAGCCAAAGCCGGTGACGAAGTCCTGATTTACGAAACAACCAGTTACCGCAACGGAACCGTTTTGTATTCCAATTACAATTCAACTTCACCTGTGAAAGTTCTGATTGGCGGTAATCAGGCGACTCAAGCGGTTGATGAAGGTTTGAGAGGCATGCGCGTTGGAGAAGTGCGTGAACTTATTGCGGCGCCCAACTTAGTCAAACGAAAAAGCTATCCGCCAAATGTTTCCCCTGATTCTATTTTAGTAATCAAAATGAAGCTCGATAAAATCCTATCGAAATAAAGATTGCAAACCTTACTTTTTACCCTTATAAATATCCAATTCATTGATCTGGTCTTTATAATCGGAAGGCAAAAGTACACTCTTGAGTAGCCAATCCATTTTCATCAGTCGGCTTACTTTATACACAGGAACAACCGGTATCAGCAATGAAAATTCACTAAACTGCAGCATCGTTTTTACCCTGTCGGGACAAACTAATTTCTGACCTTCAACGAGTACCTTAAAACGCATAGCGCCAAGGTGTTTTTTGTATTGCTTAAAGAGATCGGCTGTATATTCGCTCTTTTGTAAATCGGCTATTAAATGGGCTTCTCTTACCGGTAACCATTCAATATAGGTTGGTGGCAATTCTTTCAATCCCATTCTGACACCAACTCGGTAAAAGACATTGTAAACTTCTTCCTTTTCTGCTTCAGTCAATTTCTTTTCGAGTAATTCATAAGCTGCAATAGAATAATGAATCAGCATAAACAGTACATCGCGATAAGCCCAATCGGGTATGGTAGCACCACGATTTTCTTCTACGGCTGCATGAATTTTACGCATCGTGTCAATCGCTTTATTAGCCTCTTCCATCGGAGCGAAAACAATCATTCGGGCATATCTGACAGTAGAAAATAATCTTCCTAAAGGATCTGAAGGCAATCTACCGGTAAAATACAGCCAATCCACTGCTTTATTCAGCGCAAATTCAGCTGCTGCACCTCCAAAAATAAAAAGGATGGTGTCGCTCTTACCCCAAATTTTTCTAACAATCGAATGTTCTTCAACAAATAATTCCATGACTTCAAACTAATTTTCAACAAATGTAAAAAAATTAATTAAAAGTACTTTGTATTTCAAAGTTATTTTTACATTTGCAATAAATTGAACTGTAAAATTTATTTATAACTTTAAAAACCAAATGATTATGACACAGAATAATTTAAACGCAAAGCCTATTGACAAAGCATTACTTCTTAAAAGAATGTTCTTAGGTGCCGGAATTGGATTGATTGTAATCTCCATTTTTGTGTTTCCTACTGAACCTAAACCTGAATGGGGAAAATTTTGGATGATCAGACCATTAATCATAACTCCATTAGCCGGAGCAACAGGTGGTGCATTCAGTTACTATATGAATCACATAACAACTAAAGGCAGTGCAAACAGATTTGCCGCTAACATATTAAGCGTTATAGTATTTTTAATCGGGATTTGGATGGGAATTGTCTTGGGATTAGACAGTACACTTTGGGATTAAAACTCCTTTCTAAATCCACAATTCTTCTCTATCTTTGCCCTAACTAAATCGATATAGTAATGGAAGAATGCATTTCGGTATTTGATATGCTCAAAATAGGCGTTGGACCGTCCAGCTCCCATACTCTTGGCCCTTGGCGTGCCGCAGAACGCTTTTTAAACGAACTACAAGCTGATAATCACTTAGATAAAGTAAAAGCCATTCAGGTTGACTTATACGGCTCGTTATCGCTTACCGGCAAAGGCCACGCGACTGATTATGCGGTGATGTTGGGATTAAGTGGTCAGGATCCCGAATATATCCCCGTGCAAAACATCGACTCCATTATAAAAACGATTAAAAAAACCCACCAAATCAATTTGGCCAATCAGTTTCCGATTCCTTTCGATCCTGAAACTGATATTGTCTTCAATAAAAACTTTTTGCCGTTTCATGCCAATGGAATGACTTTTACGGTTGAAACCAGCGAAGGCAAAACCATCATTTCCACCTTCTACTCTATCGGTGGTGGATTTGTGGTCAAAGAAGAGCGCATCAACGCCAGAAAAAAACACCAGATTAAATGTGCATTTCCTTTTCCGATTCAGAATGCGGAAGAGTTACTTCAATATACCATCAGTCAAAAGAAATCCATTTCGGAAATTGTTTATGCCAATGAAATTTCCATGCGTCCCGAAGCAGAAGTCCACAGCGAACTGATGCGCATTTGGAACACCATGTTGGAATGCATGTACATTGGTTGTCATTCCGAAGGAATCCTTCCGGGTGGTTTAAATGTACGTCGTCGTGCGTTTGACATGCACCAGGGCTTGATTGGTTTGGCCAATTATTCCAATCCTCAGGAATGGCTTGAAACCATTCGCAAAACTGAAGTAAAGTTCAGGCAAATCCTCAAATGGGTAAGCTGTTTTGCTTTGGCTGTCAATGAAGTCAATGCGGCTTTAGGAAGAGTTGTAACAGCGCCAACCAATGGTAGTGCCGGCGTTATTCCATCGGTATTGATGTATTATATGGTGATTGAAAACCACAAAGCCGACGAAAAACAAATCAAACAATTCCTGATGGTGGCCGGAGAAATCGGAAGCATCTTCAAGAAAGGTTCAACCATATCTGCTGCCATGGGTGGTTGCCAGGCCGAAATCGGCGTTTCCTCGGCGATGGCTGCGGGTGCCTTATGCGAAGTCATGGGCGGAACACCTGAACAGGTTTTAATGGCTGCCGAAATTGCCATGGAGCATCACTTAGGTTTAACTTGTGATCCAATTGGCGGATTGGTCCAAATTCCGTGCATCGAACGCAATACGATGGGTGCTATCAAAGCCATCAACGCCGCTGAACTCGCGATGGAAACCGATGCCAAAAATGCCAAAGTACCATTGGACAAAGTAATCGATACCATGTGGCAAACGGCTAAGGACATGAATTCCAAATACAAAGAAACCTCCGAAGGAGGTCTCGCTGTAGCTGTGAATATGGCAGATTGTTAAATTCCTTTCAATCTCAATACGTTTTTTTATAAATGAAAGAATTATGCAATTTTCTTCAAGAATTGTATAATGCAATTATACAATTGTGCCGGTATCTTCGTTCACTCAAAAGATACCATGAAAAAATCCAAATACATATATTATCTTGATGTTGAAAATGAAGATTTGTATTTCTTCAAACATGCCATAGAAGGTTTAGGACATAAGATTTCTATTTATAGAGATGGTCATAAAATGATGCAGGACTTGAGCAAATCGGAAACCAAACCTGATATTCTTTTTTTGGGTAGCAACATGCCTATTTTGCAGGGCAAAGAATTGATTATGATATTAAAAAATTCAAAAGAATTAAACCACATTCCTGTGATAATCATCACAAGCGCATTACCTAGAAAATTAATGAAAAGTTATGCAGATGCAGGAATAAAGCATATTATGAAACGAACCCATCCTGAAGATTATAGTGTCGCTTTTAAAGAAGTGCTGGAAATGAAGTTTGCGTAATTATGCTTATAATCTAAAATTAACGGCTAAAGTTATCCTGTGTTCATTTTTCTGCAACTCAGCTGCCCAAGGCGTTGCACCTTCAGGTCCGTTTACATAACCGCTTGGTGAAGTCGTACCACCGGAAGATGTAAAATAAGGAATCGAACTATTGCGATAACCATATTCCAATCGGAACGTTACATAATCATTTGGCATTACATCAAAAGTAGCGGTAAACTGGAATAACCTCAACTTTTCATCATTGGCTATAGCCAAATCAAAATTATTGGGTACATCACCTGAAATAGCCGGTGTAAATGCTAGATAGGGCGCTACATTCACTCCATTCACCACCGATTGATTGGTCAGATAATCTCCGCGTAAAGTCAGCGCTAATTTGTTTTGGCGAAACCAAACCCTATTCGCTACCGAAGTTCCAATCATGAAATTTTCTGAAGCTTTTACCCTATCATTGGTTTCATTATTGCTCTGAAAACCATAATGGGAATTGATACTAAAAGCCGCCTGCGAAATGCCTTTCGCCTTTGGATTCTTATAATAACGAGCTACGACACTATTGTCGTGATGAAACCGTTTGCGATTGGATTGATTGCCAAACGCATCGGGATTTTGAGTGTCTTTGCCATAATAAAAATTGGCTACCAACTGCAAATTTTCATTCGGGCGATAATAATTGGAATTACCGATACCCAGGCCGTTACTCGAACTGTTGTAGGTTTGCCAACCGTTGAGCAGCCATAATTCGGTTTTGAATTTTTGTGATGGATACAATTGAACACGCGCGCCGGAGAAATAAAACGGCGTAAAGTCGCAAACCATGCTTCGTTGGTAACTCCAGTTTTCCTGCGTGATATAACTTTCTAAACCAATATAACTCATAAAGATTCCCATTTCAACATTCAAACCATACAAGACATCAAAATGATAACCGGCTGCGGCTTCACGGATGTTTTTCAGATTATTTATACTGGTATTTCTGCCATGATTCACCGAACCATCCAAATCCTGAATAATTGAACCCATTTGTCCATATTGCAGCCAAAGTCGCCCAATAACATTCTTATAATTGGTTTCTATGCCAATGCTGGCAAGGTTTACCGTAAATTCATTGTGACGACCAATCGTGGAGGAAATAGTTTGGGTATTGTCAATCGGGTTGGCAAAATTATAGTTGTAATAAGTGTCCAAATAAGCAACACCTGTGAGTATGGTTTCTTCTTTATCTTTAAATGTCAGCGGAAAATGCTTTTGACGATTCTGACCATTGATCCAAGTCAAATCCATACCGTCAAACGGAATCCCGGAAGTAATGGTGTCTTTTTGCGCAAAGCAATTGATGGTTGTTAAAGCGGCAAGAGTAATTAATGTGTTCTTCATTTTTATTTTCTGTTTAGTTCTAAATTAGTTACGGGTGAATACACCATTGGGTATTCTTCGATTTCGACATCAGTTCGGTCTAGGCCGAAAGCTTTTTCATCGGAAAGGGATAATTTTTTGAGCCAGAAATAGGATGTCAGCAACCAACCTTCTTTCAGGGCAAATTCGTTTTCAACAGAGATGAATTTCTCGATAATGACAAATTTATAATCGGGTTCGGCATTGTATTTTGTAGAACCATCGGGGCGAATATGCAAGTTGAGTTCTTTGCGTTCGACCAGTTCCTGTACAATTTTTTTGAAGTACAACTCGACTTTCGGCTGTACACGGAAGCCAACATTGAGTACAACCTTAATCACTTTATCATCCAATAATTCGACGACTTCATAATTGAGCGTAAACGGTTCGTTCGTACGATTGATATGGAGAAACCAATAGACATCGGCTCTTTTTGGCTTTTTGGCAAAAATGGATTTGATGATTTTTTCCTCTATTTCATAGGTTTTATTGGCTTTTGACAAGTAAATCAAATGTGTGGCGTACTTCGAAATCCCATCGTCAGTACTGAGTTCTTGAAGCATTGGCGTTTGCTCGACTAAATTGGTGAACTTCAGAAAACGGTTGTTGATTTTTCGGGAATAGTACCAAACATACATCACCATAAAAATGAACAACTCAAAGAAAAGAAACATCCATCGCTCCTTGATTTTGACAATATTGGCCACAAAAAAGGAAACTTCAATAACAGAAAAAACCATAAGCATTAAAATCACCCAACTCATTTTTACTTTTTTGATAAAAATCAAATAATAAGACAATAAAACTGTGGTCATCAGCATGGCAATCGTAATGGAGAAACCATAGGCAGCTTCCATATGCGCAGAATTTTTAAAGTATAAAATCATTAAAACACAACCGATCCAAAGTATAGTATTGACTGATGGAATATAAATCTGTCCTTTTAAATTGGTTGGATTTTTTAAGGCTACACGCGGCCAAAAGTTGAGCGATATCGCTTCATTAATTAATGTAAACGAACCGCTGATTAAGGCTTGTGACGCAATAATAGCGGCCAAAGTGGCTATGACAATTCCGATGAGTAGAAACCATTGCGGCATAATCGTGTAGAACGGATTTTGACCGTTTAAAAACTGATTAGGTTGGTGCATTAACCAAGCGCCTTGACCCAAATAATTGATCAACAAAGCCGACTTTACAAATATCCAGGTGATGCGAATATTTTTTCTACCGCAATGCCCAAGGTCAGAATACAAGGCTTCAGCTCCTGTCGTACAAAGGAAAACAGCTCCAAGCAGCCAAAACCCATGAGGATATTCGACCAACAAACGATAAGCATAAACAGGATTTAGTGCTTTTAAAATATCGGGATGGTGAATGATTTGCGACAAACCTAAAACCATCAGCATCGTAAACCAAACCACCATGGCCGGTCCAAAAATGTAACCCACTTTTTGCGTACCAAAACGTTGAAAAATAAACAAACCGGAAAGTATCGCAATTACGATTGGTATCGTTGGCAAATGCGGCACCAACGCTTCCAATCCTTCAACTGCCGAAGCTACAGAGATTGGCGGTGTAATAATGCCATCGGCTAATAACGTTGTGGCGCCGAGTATCGTCGGAATGACTAATTTCCCCTTACCAAATCTTTTGACCAAAGCATACAATGAGAAAACACCACCTTCACCATGGTTATCGGCTGAAAGCGTCAGCAAAACGTATTTAAAAGTCGTTTGAAAGGTTAGCGTCCAAAACACGCAGGAAATTCCGCCATAGACTAGTAATTCGGTGATGCTTCTGTCACCAATAATGGATTTCATTACGTATAACGGACTGGTTCCGATGTCGCCATAAATGATTCCGAGTGCGACTAACAGTGAGGCTGCGGTGATTTTTTGCTTTACAGTTGTATTCATTTTTGTTTAAATTTTAATTATTTTTTGGCATGCGAATGCCCAGGCGAAGACCAAAAGTGGTTTTCACAAAATGCATTTCAGATGATTTTTTTTAGATTATTTAGCCGGAATTAAATCGATAGCCTACGCCCGATTCGGTGATGATGAACTTCGGACGGTTGGCATCTTCTTCTATTTTTTTACGGAGCTGCGCTACAAAAACACGCAAATATTGTGTTTGATCTGCATAGCTTTGGCCCCAAATTTCCTTTAAAATGTATTGATGGGTCAACACGCGGCCATCATTTTTGATTAACAACGTCAACAAGTTGTATTCGGTTGCCGTGAGTTTGATCATTTCATCATTGGCTTTGACGATTCGGGACGTAAAATCGACTGAGCAGTTCCCAAAAGTAACTATTGACTCATTGTTCACGCTGGTTTTATTTCGCAGAGCGGTTCTGATTCGGGCCAATAATTCCTGTGTACGGAAAGGTTTGGTTAAATAATCATTGGCACCGCTGTCCAGGGCTTTTACGATTTCTTCCTCGCCGCTTTTTACCGATAAAATGATAATCGGATTTTGATACCATTCACGCAGTTTTTTCAGAATCACTTGTCCGTCTTCATCGGGTAAACCCAAATCCAATAAGATCAAATCGGGTTGGTGACTGGCCGACATGGTGATGCCTTCTTTTCCGTTGACCGCGAAAAGGACTTTATAATCATTGGCTTCCAGAGAAATCTCGAGTAGCTTTCTGATTTGGACTTCATCATCAATGACCAATATGGAGAATCCGTTACTCATTGGCTACAGCATTTATGGGTAAACAATCCACTGCAAAACTCAATTTGAAAACAGCGCCGCCTTCTTCAGCATTGCTCAATTGAATGGCTCCGTTTTGCGCTTCAACAAAACCTTTTACGATTGATAATCCTAATCCGGTTCCGCCGGTTTTGGCTTCTTTGAATCGGTAAAACTTGTCAAACGCTTTGTCTATTTCTTCGGGTGGAAATCCATATCCATCGTCGGAAATCGTAATAACGCATTTTTTGATTAAATCGATATGGGATTCGTAATCGGCATCGACTTCATATTGGGCACTAATGAAAATATTGGCACCCTTTGGCGTATGCTGAGCACAATTGTAAACCAAATTATAGACAATCTGCTCCATCAGACCATAATCGAGTTTGAACAGCGGTAAATTTTCATCGATGCTATAAGTGATTTTATGGTCACGCGTTTCTTCCTTTAACCGGTCACAAACATTATAAATGATTTCCTTTACATCGCACCAATCCAATTTAGGATGAATATAACCCGATTCCAAGCGCGACATGTTCAATAAGTTTTCCACCTGATAGTTCAGCTTCATCGTCGCTTTTTCAATCTCGTTCTGCAGTTTTTGCTGGGTTTCAGGAGATAAGTTGACATTCTTTTGTTGAAGTGTATCAATCGAGCCTAAAATAGCGGCAATTGGCGTGCGCAATTCATGCGAAAGCGAATCGAGTAAAGTGTTGTATAGTTTTAAGGTACTAGCTCGGGTTTGTTTGGCCTGAATGGCGCGTTGCATCCGTTTGAAATTAATTGTCAGCACAGCATTAATCAATACTATAATAAAAAATAAAATTAATAACAGTCCATCTTCTGCGCTATCCACATGAAGTGTGTAATAGGGTTTGATAAAAAAGAAATCCAGCGCTAATGCACTCAAAACGGCACCGAGTAAAACGGGTTTTATTTCGAGAAAAATGGCGAGCAATGACACGACAACCAATAACAGATAACCGACGATTCTGTAATCGATGATATCTCTGATGGTCAAACAGGAAAAAGAAAGAACAGCCACTGATAAGAAGCTGATAAGATATTGGTTCTTAGTACTCTTTAACGATAACTTGTCCATCGCATTAATTTTTGACAAAGTTACGGCAATACTTATAAGCAGGATATAAAGTAAACTCGGGAAAGCATAAAGATTTTATAAAGATTATCTCCTGCGGGTATCAATGAGGTGAATGATTTTCCATTGGCCATTGTCTTTATACAGTGTAAAGGCATTCACACCTTTATGGCTGAGTTTGCCGTTGATATAGAATTCATAAGGCGTCCAGGCATGTGCCATCGTGCCATCGACTTGAATATTGTAGCTTAAAATTCGCTCTTCAAATTTCATTTCTGCCGGAATGGTTGCCATAGAAGTATAGAATTTCTCTGGGCTTTCTTCTGAAAATTTGTTGCCTTTAGCGCTTTCTGCAATTGATTGTAGAATCAATTTGTCGCTGCAGGTCGATTTGATTTTGACTGTATCTTTGGCGTGAAAACCTTCAAAGAATGTTTCGATGGTTTTTTGCACTTCTTCTTTTTGGGCATTGGCCACAGTCACCAATAACAAGGCAATAATAAGACTTAGTTTTTTCATCTTTTAGTATTTAGACCATTTGTAGAGTTCTTTCCAGGTTGGTTTTTTGCCATACATTAAAATCCCTACCCGATAGATTTTGGCTGCAAACCAAACCACCAGGAAGAAGGTGCCAAACAATAAAATCATGGACACGGCAATCTGCCATAACGGCACGCCAAACGGAATACGCATCATCATTACGATGGGTGATGTTAGCGGAACCATAGAGAAAACGGTGGCAACTGTTCCGTGCGGATCATTGATTACTGTTGCAAAACCTATGTAAACGCCCAAAATCAGCGGCATAATAATAGGCAACAGGAATTGTTGTGAATCGGTTTCATTATCTACTGCGGCGCCGATAGAAGCATAAAACGAACTGTAAAGAAAATAACCGCCAATAAAGTAAAAGATGAAACAAATTCCCATCAATACAAATGGAATTTCATTCATGTATAATTGAAGTGTATTCCAATTAAAGGCTTTGGCCATCTCTGCTTGCTCTGCCGTTAAAGCTGGAACCTTACTGCCCATTTGAACACCAAGAATCATTGAAGCGCCAAAATAAAGTAGAAAGGCAATAATCGCCCAAATCAGGAATTGTAAAACACCAGCCAGTGATGTTCCTATAATTTTGCCCATCATCAATTGGAATGGTTTTACTGAAGAAATAATCACTTCAATGATTCGGGATACTTTTTCCTCAATCACACTTCGCATGACCATATTGCCATAAATCACAATAAACATCATAATCAAATAACCGAAAGCGCCACCGATTACAATTTTGACTTCGTTAATTCCTTTCAAAGCTTCTTCTCCCGAAGCTTTTGCTAGATTGATTTCAACTTTAGCCTCTGCTTTTTTATAGGCAATTGTATCTAAATTAGCTACCTTGAAATTTTGAGCAGTGATTACTTTCGCAATCTTATCCTGCATTTTTTCAATGAAAGAATTATTGGGGCTGTCATTAGAAATATATTGAATTCCTTTCGCGAGTGATTGACTGTCAGTGGCTTTTGGAATGACCAATAAGCCGTCATAGCTTTCGCTAATAATACTGTCTTTTAAAATTTTGGAATCCACCAAAGACAAATCGACATATCTGAATTCCTCATTGTTTTTAAATTCCTTGACAAATAAACCGCTTTCGTCATGAATGGCAATCGTTTTCTGATCGGCTTTCATTGTGCTCAAAAAGCCCACAAAAACAGCAATCCCGACAAACAATAGCGGACTTAAAAAAGTCATGACAATAAATGATTTGTTGCGCACTTTGGCCACAAATTCCCTTTTGATGATTAGACTTATCTTGCTCATTATTTCTCGCTTACTGTTTTAATAAAAATATCATTCACACTTGGAATTTTCTCTACAAAATGGGTTACCTGACCGCGTTGCGTTAAAGTATTGAGCAATTCGTTTGGTGTCGCTTTGCCCAAATTAATTTCCAGTTTCAGTTCGTCATTCAACGATTTGAAATCGGTTTGTGACAAAGTAAATTTTTGTGACAAATCATACATCAAACCTTCGATATTATCAGACAGTATGCCTACTTCATAATTATTGGTTCTGAATTGCTTTTTCACATCCGACAATTTGCCTTCGATCAGTTTGTTGGATTTATGGATTAAGGCAATATGATCACACATTTCTTCCACGCTTTCCATTCGGTGTGTTGAAAAAATAACCGATGTCCCTTGTTTGTTTAGTTCTATGATTTCGTCTTTGATCAAATTGGCATTTACCGGATCAAATCCCGAAAATGGTTCGTCCAGGATGAGCAACTTTGGCTTGTGCAAAATGGTGACCACAAACTGAATCTTTTGCGCCATTCCTTTGGACAATTCCTGGATTTTCTTGTTCCACCAACCTTGTATTTCCAATCGGTCAAACCAATAGTCCAGTTCTCTTTGGGCATCAGCCTTAGACAATCCTTTTAATTGGGCCAGATAAAGACACTGCTCACCTACCCGCATGGTTTTGTACAAACCGCGTTCTTCAGGCATATAGCCTATCGTATGCACGTGTGACGGATTGAGTTTTTCCCCATCGAGTATGATTTCACCACTATCGGGCATGGTGATTTGGTTGATGATTCTGATTAAGGAAGTTTTTCCGGCGCCGTTTGGACCGAGAAGTCCGTAGATGCTGCCTTTTGGAACGGTTAAAGAAACTTCGTTGAGCGCGGTATAATCACCATATTGCTTAACGACTTTGTTTACTTCAAGTATATTGCTCATACTTATTTTTTGTTTATTTCATCAGTTCGACCATTCTGGTCTCGGGTTGGTAAAAGTAACAATAAGTAGGGAAATGGAAATGTTTGTTACAAAAAAAACCCACCCTAATTTTTACAAAAGGATGGGAAAAATTGCTATGAAAAAGAAATTACTTGTTTCCAAGTAATAACCAAATGTAAAACTATTTTTTTAATTATGAAAACATATCTTTTACTTTTTCAAAAAAAGATTTGTCGCTCTTTTCAGGTTTCGGAATAAAGTTGACATCTGTTAATGATTTTTCAAAAAACTGACGTTGCTCTTTAGTCAAACTCTTTGGCGTCCAAACATTTACATGCACCAACAAATCGCCGCTACCATAACTATTAAGACTTGGAATTCCTTTGCCTTTCAAACGTAAAATCTTACCCGATTGGATTCCGTCTTCCAGCTTGATTCTGACCTTTCCGTTAACGGCTTCAATCTCTTTGGAAACACCCAAAGCGGCTTCGGCAAAGCTGATGTATAAATCATAATGAAGATTTTCACCTTCACGCTTTAAGAATTCGTGCTCTAACTCCTCAATCACCACAATCAAATCTCCAGGGATTCCGTTACCCGGAGCATCGTTTCCTTTGCTTGATACTTTCAGCTGCATTCCATCAACAACACCTGCCGGGATTTTGATAGAAACAGTTTCGTCCTCCAATATCATTCCGTGTGCATCGGCATTGTTAGGTTTGCTGTCAATGATTTGGCCAACACCACCACAAGTGTGACAGGTCGTGGCCGACTGCATGCGGCCCAAAATTGTATTGGTTACACGCAATACTTGTCCCTGCCCATTACAAGTGGTACAGGTTTTATATTTTACGCCTGGTGCCTGCACCTTGCGTTTTACTTTTACTTTTTTCTCTACACCATTGGCAATTTCTTCCAAGGTCATTTTAACTTTAATACGAAGATTGCTTCCTTTGGCACGACGCTGACCACCTGAGTTACCACCAAATCCGCCAAATCCGCCGCCGCCAAAAGCACCACCGAAGATATCTCCAAACTGGCTGAAAATATCATCCATGTTCATGTGATGACCACCGCCAAAACCGCCTGCACCGTCAAAGGCTGCGTGACCATATTGATCATATTTGGCTTTTTTGTCCGGATCACCCAACACTTCGTAAGCTTCAGCTGCCGTTTTAAAGTTCTCTTCCGCTTCTTTATTCCCCGGATTTTTATCAGGGTGAAACTCGATGGCTTTTTTTCGGTAAGCTTTCTTTATTTGTTCTTGAGTAGCATCTTTGGAAACGCCCAATATCTCGTAAAAATCTTTTTTGCTCATACTCTATGTTATTGTCCGATTACCACTTTTGGAAAACGAATAATTTTGTCGCCCAATTTATATCCTTTTTCTACAACATCAACAATTTTACCTTTCAAATCCGCACTTGGTGCAGGAATTTGGGTAATCGCTTCTGCAAAATCGGCATTGAAATCATCGCCTGCATTAAGCTCAACTTGTTCCAAACCTTTTGAAACCAGAGTGCTTTTTAGCTTTTCGTGAATCAATTCGACACCTTTTAACAATAGTTCATCATCGCTTTTGGCAATTTGCACCATCGCTCTGTCAAAATCGTCTAAAACCGGCAACATCGCCTGCAATACTTCCTGATTGGCAGTTTTGAATAAATCAATGCGTTCTTTGGCTGTTCTTTTTTTGAAGTTTTCAAATTCAGCAAAAAGGCGTAAAAATTTGTCTTTCTCTTTGGCTAATTCTTCCTGAAGTTGCGCTTCAACACTCAGTTCTTCTGCCGTTTCAATTTCATTGGTCCCATTTTCAATTGGGTTTTCAATAGGCTCTTTTTCCGTCTTATCCTTATTCATTGTTGGTGTATTTTTAAAAAATTTCTTGATTTTCATTTTCGGAATTTTCTCCGGGAATTCGGAATGCAAAAGTACTGCCATTTCTTTTAAAATGTCAAATTGTCATTGCTTTTTGTTTGATTTAATTCGAATTGGGCTAAATCATTTAACCTAATTTTAATATAATTTTAAGACTATTACGTTTTCGTTTTGACTAAATTTGTTAGCATATTAATAAGAATCATACATTTTAGGTTAGCATAAATTATTAATTCAACAATCTTTATAGTAAAAAAAGCGCTGTCAGATGACAGCGCTTTTTTTATGGATATAAATCGGGAATAGCCTTTTCTATATCAAGGAACTGAAATTGGAAACCCGTTTCCAATATCTTATCAGCGCTAAGGTTTTTGCTGGAAAAAAGCAGGTAAGCCATTTCTCCTAAGATCAGTTTCATTACAAACTCTGGGGTATTGGGCAGCCACAATGGTTTCTTTAGTGCTTTCGCAATGACTTTAGTCAATACTTTATTGCTTATCGGATTGGGTGTAACCGCATTGTAAACCCCTTCAAGTTGGTTTTCAATCGCAAAAGTGTACAATGCTACCAAGTCATTAATATGTATCCAGGATTGCATTTGTTTTCCCGAACCCATAACCGAACCAAGACCTAATTTAATTGGCTTTGCCATTTCAGGTAAAGCGCCGCCTTTATTGGACAATACGATTCCGGTTCTCAGCTTACAGACTCTGATGCCCAATACCTGAAAAACGTTGACACTCTCCTCCCATTTTTTGACCACATTCGACAAAAAGCTGTCTTCAGTTTCTGCGGTGCTTTCGTCATATACTTTGGAAATACTGTCAGGATAAATGGCCGTTCCCGAAGCGGAGATAATTTGCTTAATCTGATTTGGAGTTTTCTTAACCAGATTAAAAAGAAGTTCGCTGGATAAAATACGACTCTCGATGATTTCCTGCTTATAAGTATCTGTCCAACGTTTGGCAATATTGGCTCCGGCCAGGTGAACAATCACATCCACACCAAAAATACAATTCTCGTCTATTTTCCCTTCCTGCGGATTCCAATAGAAACCTATATAATTGGATTCCGCTTCAATCTTTTCTTTTGAAGTCGTTAAATAATGAATAATGTGGCTTTTTGCTAATAAGAATTGTACCAATTCATGGCCAATCAAACCCGTCGCGCCTGTAATTAGAATCGTCATCTTAGTGATTTTTACCAAATTTACAACCAAACAATCATAAAAAAACCCTAATTATAAAGGGTTTAACGTTTGTTCCTTACTTCAATTTGATGCTCCATTCAAAGTTCAACTCGGAAACCTGTTCGCCTTTTTCGTTGACGCCGATTGATTTCATCCAGAAGGTTTGTCCTTCACCTGTGGCTATAGTTCTTTGAATCGCTTCTGCTATCAAATGACCATCATTACAGGTAAAAGTGATCCTTCCGGTGGCTTTTTTAGTAAAGTTGGCGTTATTATTGGCGACCAGCATAGAGATATTCCTTTTAGAGTTTTTGATTTGCATCATGACTAAAGCACCGGTAGTCAACTCGGCAGCCATCGCCTGCACTGCAAAATACATGGATTTAAAAGGATTTTGGTTGAACCAGCGATGCTTTACCGTTACGACACATTGGTCATTCGAAATGGACTTCACCCTGACACCAGACCAAAAAGCGGACGGTAATTTGAAAAATAAAAAAGTATTTAATTTTGAAGGTGAAAATTCCATAAGTGCTTGATTTTGCTATAAAAGTACAAAAAAAGACTTGGCATTCACTGATTATTCAATTGTTAATATTTTGTTAATTTTAAGTACTTTGTATTGCATAATACCTTTTTTTAGACTTATCTTTGTATAAGAAATTAATAGCCTATCAATAGTATTATTAAGAATCAATTCTAATCATCAACTTAAAATCAAATAAAATGACAACTAACAACGAAAAAAGCATTGCTACATTACTACACCTCAGTGTTTTGATACAGTATTTTATTCCTTTGGGAAATTATATTTTCCCAATTGTAATTTGGAGCGCCAAGAAAAACGAATCAGAATTTGTGAATGCCAACGGTAAAAATGTCTTGAATTTTCAATTGAGTCTGTTTTTATATACTGTTGTATTGTGTTTAATTGCCATCCCGATTTTAATTTATTCGATTTTTAAAAATGTTCCTCTCCACGACATCCACTTCAATGACGATTTTATCATTAATCATTTGAGTGGCGAAAACATTACCGGATTAGCCATCCTGGGAATCGTAGCTGTGCTCCTATTTTGTTTCCTAAAAGTGATAGAATTTATTTTAACTATATATGCCGCAGTAAAAGCTTCCAATGGAGAAGCCTATAAATATCCGTTAAGCATAACATTCTTTAAGTAATCACTAAAGAACATCATCAATCAATCAATCAATCAATCAATCAATCAATCAATCAATCAATCAATCAATCAATCAATCAATCAATCATCAATCACTAAAAATCAATCAATCATCAATCACTAAAAATCAATCAAAATGAAACATTTACTCTTAATCACAGTATTTACAGTTGCAATGACAACTAAATTAATGGCTCAGGACCAAAATGCAATCAGAATTAATCAACTGCCGCAAAAGTCTGCCGGAATTAAAGCTTCAGCACAAAAAGAAAATCATCAATTCGAAATTGTGGCCAAAGATGAACTGGATGTTAATCTAAAATTCAGCCTCAAAAAAGAAGACAACCTCAACATTGTTGTAACAGACCAGAGAGACAGGGTTATTTTGACAAGAAAGTTTCAAAAAGAAGGTGACAACCGATTGACCTTTTCCATGAGCCAAAACGAAAAATATGTTGTCAAATTAGCCGGAGAAAAACAATCTAATCTAATTGTTTGTGTTTCCGAAGATTAAAAAAAAATCATCAATCATCATCAAGGGTTTCAATCATCAACCAAAAAGCGAATGTTAATCACAAAAAATTAAATCATGTATTATGAACATTGAAAACACAAAAGCCCAGATGCGTAAAGGTGTTTTAGAATTTTGTATCTTGTCTGTCCTAAAAGAAAAAGACGCGTATACCTCTGAAATATTAGACACTTTAAAAAACGCCAAATTGCTTGTAGTAGAGGGAACAGTTTATCCGCTATTGACAAGACTGAAAAACGACGGATTGCTCAACTATCGTTGGGAAGAATCAACATCGGGACCACCAAGAAAATATTATGGTTTGACCGAATTAGGAAAAACATTTTTAACTGAATTGAACGGCACATGGACAGAGTTGTCTGACGCTGTGAACATCATAACCAATCAAAAATAACAATCATGAACAAAACAGTAAATATTAATATAGGTGGTTTATTCTTCCATATCGATGAAGATGCATACCAAAAATTATCAAGATATTTTGATGCTATAAAACGTTCTCTTTCTAATTCTTCCGGTAAGGACGAAATCATGAAAGACATTGAAATGCGCGTTGCCGAGCTTTTGACTGAAAAACAAAAAACAGACAAACACGTAATCAATAATAAAGATGTTGACGAAGTGATTGTAGTAATGGGACAACCGGAAGACTACAGATTGGACGATGAAGAGGCTAAAGAAACCAAATCAGAGCCTTACTACAATTTTCCTCCAAGAAAAAAACTGTACAGAGACAAAGACAGAGGTTTAATTGGTGGTGTTTGTACCGGTTTGGCACACTACTTTGGAGTTGATTCCGTTTGGATTAAAATCATCTTCTTATTGTTGGCTTTCACCAGCTTTGGTATCATCGCTTATATCATCCTTTGGATTGCGACTCCTAAAGCAATAACCACTACTGAAAAATTAGAAATGACCGGCGAACCGGTAACCATCTCTAATATCGAGAAAAAAGTAAGAGAAGAGTTTGACAGTATGGCCAACAAATTCAAAAATGCCAACTACGACGAAATGGGAAACCAGGTAAAGTCGGGTGCTGAGAGAGTAGCCGGCGGAATCGGAGATGTTATCATGAAAATATTCGGTGTATTCGCTAAAGTATTAGGAGCTATAATCTTAGTATTCTCAGCAATGAGTTTGGCCGGGTTGTTTATCGCCCTTTTTACTTTCGGAACTACTTCTTTTATTGATGCGCCATGGCAACGTTATGTTGACGCGGTAAACTATACTGATGTTCCGTTATGGATTTTTGGATTGTTAGGTTTCTTAGCCATCGGTATTCCTTTCTTCTTCTTCTTATTATTAGGATTGAAATTATTGGTAGCCAATATGAAATCGCTGGGTGCAGCCGCTAAATACAGTTTATTAGGCATTTGGATTTTTGCCGTAGGTGCTTTAGTAATCATTGGCATCAAACAATCTACTGAATCTGCTTTCGAAGGTAAAACAGTACAAAAAGAAGTAATCAACGTTCAGCCGACTGACACTTTGCAAATCAAATTTGTAAACAATGATTTCTTCTCTAAAAATGTTTATGACCGTGAAAGTTTTTCTTTCACACAGGATTCTTCTAAAAACGAAGTGATTTATTCAAATGAAATCAGTTTTGAAATCAAAAGCACCGATAAACCACAACCTTATCTTCAAATTGAAAGATTAGCTGATGGGAAATCGTTTAAAGAAGCCAATGTTAGAGCAGAAAAAATCAAATATGGCTTCAAAGTCGTAGGCAACCAATTGTTATTAGACAATTATTTGGTAACCGAAATGGCGAGCAAATACAGAAACCAACATGTAGAATTGTTCTTGTATCTTCCAAAAGGAACTGTGTTTGTAGCAGATGAAACTGTACAACACTTTGACAGATCAAATAATCAGTATTTCAATCTGCACTACAGTTCAGGAAAATACACTTATAAAGTAGAGGAAAACCAAATAAAATGTTTGGATTGTCCACCTGAAGAAAACGAATATGGAGATGTAGAAGGTGAAGAAATCAATATAACAAACGAAAATGACTCAACTGATGTAGTTACGGTAAAAGTAAATGGAAAAGTAGTTACCGAAACCAAAACAGGTAAATCAGATAAGTCAGATAAAAAAGGAAAATTAACAGTAGGAAGTGACGGAGTAATCATTAAAACTGAATAATCATGACAAAATTTGCAATTTTCATTTCAAAATTGGTAGCCGCTACACTGGTAGCATTATCGCTTACCTCATGTAATCACAATATTGATTTTGCCAACAGCATCACCGGAAGCGGTAATGTAGTAACCGAAAAAAGAAATGTATCCAACTTTGATAAAGTTACCGTAAGCCAAGGCTTGGAGTGTGAAGTATTCATTTCAGACAAGCTGGAAGTAACGGTAGAAGCCGATGACAATCTGATCAACGGAATCCACACTACCATTCAAAATGGTACTTTGGATATCAGTTCTGAGTATGACAACTACATCAATGTAAAGTCAAAAAAAATCATCGTTCACATGCCAAAAATTGTGAGCCTGGAAAGTACCAGTGGTTCAACGCTGAAATCAGGAAATACACTGACTGCATTTGATATCTTAATCAAATCAAGCAGCGGAAGTACCTTAGAAGCCGATGTGGAAGCCGATAATATTACTTTGGAAACTTCCAGCGGAAGTGAACAAAGAGTCAAAGGAAAAGCATTGAAATTAAACACTGCTTCTTCCAGCGGAAGTACCATTGACGCCACCGGATTAATTGCCAACGAAGTGTTTGCACAATCCTCAAGCGGAAGTTCATCATCAGTAAATGCAGCCGTATTATTAGATGCCAAAGCCTCAAGTGGCAGCTCAATAAACTACGTCGGACAAGCCAAGGAAGTCCGAAAGGAAGAAAGCTCCGGCGGAAGTGTTTCGAAAGAATAAGTTAATAAAACATCTCAATGAAAATTGGGATGTTTTTTTTTCTATTTTTGACACTCGAGGCCGCAAGGCCGAACTGTACGAAGTAACAACCTAACCACCTACTTTTATGAAAAAAATTATACTATTTAGCTTTCTTTTACTCACTGCTCTTTCTTTTGCCCAAAAAAAGGAGAAAGTGAAAGGATCTAAAATTGTCAAACTCGAACAGAAACAAGTTGGCGATTTTGTCAGCCTGGAAGTGGAAGACAATCTCGAAGTTTTTTTAGTAAAAGGAAATGAATGTGCCCTTGAAGTCGAAGCCGACGATAACCTGATTGAATTCGTAGAATACAAACTGGCCGGAAGCACACTCAGAATTTCAACCACAAGAGACATTTCAAGTTATAAAAAACTGAGTGTTCGCGTGACCTACAATGACCAATTCAATATGGTCATTGCCAAAGATGAAACCAATGTAACTGCGCTTTCCGATGTGGTTTTGGACAATGTGACTTTTAAAAGTTATGATTATGCCAAATTATTCCTCAACGCCAATACCAAAAACTTCACTTTGATGGCCAATGATAAATCAAAAGTGGAACTCAATTTAAAATCGGTTAAAACTGCCATTGACCTCAGCAAAAGTGCCTATGTAAAAGCGTTGATTTCGTCAAGTGAAATGCGATTTGACATGTATCAAAAATCATCCGCCGAAATTGAAGGCGACATCCTAGAATTAAAATTACGCTTAGACAATAACTCCGATTTCATCGGAAAAAAACTAACCGCTAAAAATGCCTTACTCGAAACCGGTAGTTATGCCAAAGGCAGTATTGGTGTCAGTAACGTTGTTACTATTGATGCCTCAGGAAACAGCGAAATCCAATTGTATGGCGAACCGGTGAAAATAGACATGAAACGCTTTGCCGATAGTGCCGAACTCAGAAAGAAGCCATCCAAATAAAATAAAATCCCGTCTTTGAGCGGGATTTTTTATGTGATTTTCTGTTCCTTTTCTTTGCTTGCCCAAAGAAAACGAACCAAAAGAAAGGGCACTTTTACGAAGGTGTTTTTGCTTCGCAAAACCAATTTCAAAATCCTAAATTTTTTCCAAGGCTTCGAAAATTCTAAACGGATTTTGAAATCTACACTGGCGTAAAAGGAGCTTTCTAAGCACAATAGCGTAAGAAAGAAACCGCCCTCATAGAATTAGCGTAGACTCGAGCGAAGCGAACAGGCGCAGCAAAACAACGATGAATGGAGTGGCAGAATTCCACGAGACGATCACAGCGAGCGGCTTGGGGCTCGGAATGACATTCGAGGTTAGTTTTCAAGATAAGACTATGCAGGCTTGATTTTTTTGATTACTTTTTTCATCAAGGAAAAAAGTAATAAGACTAAAAAATCCCTTCTGAATCAGAAGGGATTTTTTTATGGTATAATATTGAAAATTTAATCCAAAGCCGCCAAATACCTTTCAGCATCCAAAGCCGCCATACAACCGGTTCCCGCAGCAGTAATCGCTTGACGGTACACATGATCGGCAGCATCACCGGCAACAAATACTCCGGCTACATTGGTTTTAGAAGTCCCCGGAACATTAATGATATATCCGGTTTCATCCAACGTGATATAATCGGCAAAAATATCGGTGTTTGGTTTGTGGCCAATCGCTACAAAGAAACCGGTCGCCGGAATCGTAATTTCTGTTCCTGTCGTTTTGTTCAACGCTTTCACTTCAGTCACTACTTGTCCATCACCAATTACCTCAACCGTGTCATGGTTCATTAAAATCTCAATGTTCTCCGTTTTGCGTACGCGTTCTTCCATGATTTTAGAAGCTCTGAATTTCTCGCTTCTTACCAACATGGTTACTTTTTTACACAATTTAGATAAGTAATGGGCTTCTTCACAAGCTGAATCTCCGGCACCAACAATTACTACTTCCTGGTTTCTGTAAAAGAATCCGTCACATACGGCACAAGCCGAAACACCACCACCCATTTGCAGATAATGTTGCTCAGACGCCAAACCTAAATATTTTGCTGAAGCACCGGTAGAAATAATTACCGTTTCTGCATGAAGTTCGATGCTATCATTAATCCAAACTTTATGAACTGGTCCTGAAAAATCAACTTTGGTGGCCCAACCATCGCGAACATCAGTTCCGAAACGCTTGGCTTGTTCCTGTAGTTGTACCATCATTTCCGGTCCGGTAACCCCATCAGGATAACCCGGGAAATTTTCTACTTCATTGGTCGTGGTCAATTGTCCACCCGGTTGTGTTCCCTGGTAAAGCACTGGATTCATATTGGCTCTGGCTGCATAAATGGCTGCTGTATAGCCCGCAGGTCCTGAACCTATTATAAGGCATTTAATTTTTTCTATAGTATCTGACATGATTTGTGTTTTATTTCGGTTGCAAATGTAACTGTTTAAAATGAAAAAATTAATCTCCTTAAATCAGAAAAAGCTATGAAAAAATAATTTTATATTATGCTTTGAAAAATAAATAATAGCTTTATATTTGCACTCCCTTTTTAAGGGAATTCGGGGTGTAGCGTAGCCCGGTTATCGCGCCTGGTTTGGGACCAGGAGGTCGCAGGTTCGAATCCTGCCACCCCGACCGAGTAAATCCTTTCTGTGTAACAGAAGGGATTTTTTATTTTATAAAACACCCCAACTCGTTGAAGGTATTTTAAAAATGAAAAATACATTGAATGGAACATTCAAATGGATTTACTTGTAATAAAGCTCTAATCAGGATATCTAATCCTGCCAAAAAGAACCCAACTCGTCAAAGCTCCGCGTTACATTTTTCTTTTCTCTATTTTCTTTTCTCTTTTCTCTAAAAAATAAAATTCTCTTCCGATATAATTTCTATTTTTGTTCTCAGTAAAAATAACACAACTATATATGCTTATCATTGGAATTGCCGGTGGAACAGGAAGTGGAAAAACAACCGTAGTGCACCAAATCATGAATGAATTGCCCGAGACAGAAGTGGGCGTGATTTCGCAAGACTCTTATTATAAAGAAAACAATAATCTGAGTTTTGAAGAAAGAGCCTTAATCAACTTTGACCATCCTCGCGCCATTGATTTTGATCTTTTGGTACAGCACCTCAAAGATTTGAAAGAAGGCAAAACCATTGAGCAACCGGTTTATTCGTTCATCACACACAACAGGACCGATGACTGCATTGTAACCCATCCGAGAAAAGTAATGATTGTTGAAGGTATTTTAATCCTAACCAGCCCGGAACTACGTGATTTGTTTGATGTAAAGATTTTTGTGACTGCCGATTCTGACGAACGTTTGATCAGACGATTAAAAAGAGACATTGCCGAGCGTGGCCGTGACATGGAAGAAGTGCTCAACCGTTACCAAACGACTTTGAAACCAATGCACCAACAGTTCATCGAACCAACAAAAGCTTTTGCCGATATCATCATCCCGAATGACAAATACAATACCGTGGCGATTGACGTCGTAAGAGCCGTAATCAACCAAAGAATTACCTAAAATCCATTTATGAGCTTCTTTAAAAACTTAACCGATAAATATCCCATTCTGAAAATTCTCGGAAACAGATATGTTATTGTGTTGTGTTTTTTCACCGTTTGGATGCTTTTCATCGACAATACTTCCTATATGGAACAACGTGTTTTGAACAAGCAACTTGATGAATTGGAAGACAATAAAAAATACTATCAGGAAGAAATCAGAAAAGACCAGGAGAATATCAAACTCCTCAAAAATCCTGATCAAATCGAAAAATACGCCCGCGAAAAATACTATATGAAACGCGACAGCGAAGACGTTTACATCATCGAATTTGAAGAGGATTCCCTAAAAGAAGAGCAATCCAAATCAAAATCCTTATAACTGCTTAATCATGGCTGACAATTTATTCAATGGGTTCGAACCGGTGTCTTCCAAGCAATGGAAACAACAAATCCAGTACGAACTCAAAGGCGCCGATTATAACGAAACTTTAGTGTGGGAAAGCCCGGAAGGCATCAAAGTAAAGCCTTTCTATCATATTGACGAAGACGTAAAAAAATATGGTGGAATCGCAACCGACCACAGTTTTTCCATACTGCAAAACATCTTTGTCCACGATGTGGCCTTATCCAATAAAAGAGCATTAGAGGCCTTAAACCGCGGTGCCGAAAGCATTCGTTTTACCATTGAGAATGACACTGTTTCTATTGAAGAATTAATGAAAGACCTTCCGATAGAAAATACCCTCTATTATTTTAATCTGCCGTTTTTGGATATCGATTACATGCAGATTAAGATTATGAATTATGCTTACAGAAATGATGAGTCAAAATTCATAATCCAGGTTGATCCAATCGGTCAGTTGGCAAAAGATGGTAATTGGTTTGTTAATCTTGAAAGCGATTTTAAAGAGTTAAATATCGTAAAAGGATTTGCACCATCCGCTAGTGACCCGGACAACGACATGCCAATAGTTCCTTTCATAAATATTCAGTCAGGCATCTATCAGAATGCTGGAGCCAATATGGTACAGCAATTGGCTTATACATTGGCACATATCAATGAATATTTCAATCGAATTCCAAGCATTGGACAACCTATTACTATTGAAGTATCAGTAGGCACCAATTACTTTTTTGAAATCGCCAAATTGCGTACGCTGCGATTATTGTTCCAAACCTTAGCCAAGGAATACAACCACAATTTAGATTGCCATATTGTTGTGACACCAACGAAACGCAACAAAACCTTATACGATTACAACGTTAATATGCTGCGCACGACAACCGAATGCATGTCGGCGATTTTAGGCGGAGCAGATGCCATTGCCAATTTACCTTACGATGCGTTGTACCATAAAGACAATGAATTTGGCGACCGCATTGCGCGCAATCAATTGTTAGTCTTAAAACACGAAAGCTATTTCGACAAAGTCAATAATGCCGCCGATGGTGCTTACTATATCGAATCGTTGACCGAACAATTGGCCGAAAAAGCCTTGCTCCTGTTCAAAGACATTGAAGCCAATGGCGGTTTGATTACCCAACTCATCGAAGGCAATATCCAAAAGAAAATCAGCGAAAGCGCTGCCAAGGAACAGGAATTGTTCGACAGCGGCAAAGAAGTTTTATTGGGCACAAACAAATACCCCAACAAGAACGACAAAATGAAACACGATTTGGAATTGTACCCATTCGTCAAACAAAATCCGCGCAAAACCTTAATCACACCGATTATCGAAAAAAGATTAGCTGAGAAACTGGAACAGGAACGTTTGGCAACCGAAGAATGATATTATGAAGAAGATTATTGTATTTATAGCTATTTTAAGTATTCAAAGCATTTTTGCCCAACAGCAAATCATCGACCTTGTTGAACCGCCAACAATTGCAACAAACGAAGTTGACAACCACATTTACAGTCGGGACAATATCAATGTCCTACCACGGTTCGAGGGTGGCGTAGAAAAATTCTATCAGTTCTTTTATGCTAATTTCAAAATTCCCGAAGGCCTATCGATAACGAAACTTTACGTGTCTTTCATTGTAGAAAAGGACGGTTCGCTTTCAGAAGGAGTTGTGAATGGCAATTTTGGCTCTGCAGTCACTCAAGAAGTCAATCGAGTACTAAAGCTGTCACCCAAATGGATTCCGGGTAAAAAGTACGACCAGACAATTAAAATGGTTCGCTGCACTTTCGCCCTGCCATTTGAATTTGGCAATACAATTACTCCTCAAAAAAAATAAGCATGTCGAGAAAGAACATCCAACATATAAAATTAGAGCAGGCAGCCGTTAGCAGTCCGCAATTAGCTAACAGCCAACCGCTAAAAGCTGACAGCTTTACAACCGCCGAAAACATCGAAGTAAAACCGACTTATTCGAAGGAAGACATAACCGATTTAGAGCATCTGGAATTCGGAGCCGGCTTTGCGCCCAACCTACGCGGACCTTATGCAACGATGTATGTGCGCCGTCCTTGGACAATTCGCCAATACGCCGGATTTTCGACTGCAGAAGAAAGTAATGCGTTTTACCGCCGAAACTTAGCCGCTGGACAAAAAGGTTTGTCTGTTGCTTTCGACTTGGCTACACACAGAGGTTATGATTCAGATCACGACCGTGTGGTTGGTGATGTGGGAAAAGCCGGTGTAGCAATTGATTCGGTGGAAGACATGAAGGTTTTGTTTGACCAGATTCCGTTAAATGAAATGTCGGTTTCCATGACCATGAACGGTGCCGTTTTACCTATTATGGCTTTCTACATTGTCGCTGCTGAAGAACAGGGCGTATTGCCAGAGCAACTTTCAGGGACGATACAAAACGATATCCTGAAGGAGTTTATGGTGCGTAACACCTATATTTATCCACCAACGCCTTCGATGAAAATCATTGCGGATATCTTTGAATATACCAGCAAAAAAATGCCGAAATTCAACTCGATTTCCATTTCGGGTTACCACATGCAGGAAGCCGGAGCGACCGCCGATATTGAGTTGGCATACACTTTAGCCGATGGCTTGGAATACATCAGAACCGGACTGGCTACCGGAATGAAAATCGATGAGTTCGCTCCTCGCCTTTCGTTCTTTTGGGCGATTGGGATGAACCATTTTATGGAGATTGCCAAAATGCGTGCGGGACGAATGTTATGGGCCAAACTCCTGAAACAATTTAGTCCGCAGGACGAAAAATCATTGGCACTCAGAACCCATTGCCAAACATCAGGCTGGAGTTTAACCGAACAGGATCCGTTTAACAATGTGGCACGTACGGCCATTGAAGCTGCCGCTGCCGCTTTTGGCGGAACACAATCTTTGCACACCAACGCGTTAGACGAAGCGATTGCATTACCCACCGATTTCTCAGCACGAATTGCCCGAAACACCCAGATATTTTTACAGGAAGAAACCAAAATCTGCAAAACCGTTGACCCTTGGGCCGGTAGTTATTATGTGGAAAGTTTAACCGCTGAAATCGCGGAGAAAGCTTGGGCGTTGATTGAAGAAGTGGAAAGTTTAGGCGGCATGACCAAAGCCATCGAAGCCGGAATTCCGAAGTTGCGTATCGAAGAAGCCGCCGCACGAAAACAGGCGCGTATCGACAGTGCACAGGATATCATCGTTGGGGTCAACAAATACCGTCTCGACAAGGAAGATCCGTTGCATATTTTGGATGTCGATAACCAAATGGTGCGCAAACAACAAATTGAACAACTCCAACAAATAAAAGCCACGCGCGATGACGCAAAAGTCAAAGCGTCTTTGGCCAAATTAACCGAATGTGCCATCAACGGAAATGATAATTTATTATCTTTAGCCGTAGAAGCAGCCCGAAATCGCGCCACGCTGGGAGAAATCAGTGAGGCACTCGAAACGGTTTTCGGACGCTATAAAGCACAAATCAGAAGTTTTAGCGGCGTGTATAGCAAAGAAATCAAAAACGACGAGAGCTTTGAAAAAGCCAAACAATTAGCCGACGCTTTCGCCAAGAAAGAAGGTCGCCGACCACGTATTATGATTGCCAAAATGGGACAGGACGGTCACGACCGTGGTGCCAAGGTAGTCGCAACAGGATACGCTGATGTGGGCTTTGACGTGGACATTGGTCCGTTATTCCAAACCCCGGAAGAAGCTGCCAAACAAGCGGTAGAAAACGATGTGCATATCTTAGGCGTTTCCTCTTTAGCCGCCGGACATAAAACCCTCGTTCCTCAAGTAATCGAAGAACTCAAAAAATACGGTCGCGAAGACATTATGGTCATCGTAGGTGGTGTAATCCCTGCACAGGATTACCAATATTTGTTTGATGCCGGAGCCGTGGCGGTTTTTGGTCCCGGGACTAAGATTAGCGATGCCGCGATTCAGATTCTGGAGGTTTTGTTGGAAGAATAATAACCTCCACAACCTTGTCATTCCGACGAAGGAGGACCCGAGAGTGAAACTCGAACTGGCGAAGCAATCTCATTACATAAAACAATAGCACTCACTTTTAGTGGGTGTTTTTTTGTTGAAAAGTATACTAAAAGTGTAATCACATTAGTTTTGCATTTATTATTTTAGCAAAAAGCTACAATTTCATGCATGCAAAACCTTTTTTAAAACAGTAAAATGGACTTAAATTTTAATATTGAATTAGCAAAAGGATATAGTAGTAATTCACAAATTGCAAGAGTCCTAACAGAAGATTGGGTAAAACTTAATTCGTATTGTCCTGGCTGTGGAGAAAAACCATTAAACGATTTTGCAAACAATAAGCCGGTTGCTGATTTTTATTGTACAAAATGTACAGAAGTATTTGAGTTAAAAAGCAAAAGTGGAAAATTTAGCAATACCATTACAGATGGCGCCTATGATACAATGATACAGAGGATTACTTCTGATACAAATCCAAATTTTTTCTTTTTAACCTACAATAAAGACTTTGCAGTAGATAACTTTTTAATAATTCCAAAACAATTTTTTACCCCCGAAATTATTATAAAAAGAAAACCTTTATCTGAAACTGCAAAAAGAGCAGGTTGGACTGGCTGTAATATTGATATATCTAAAGTATCAGAACTTGGAAAAATATTTTTAGTTGAAAAGTCTAAAATCATTAAACCTGAAATAGTTCAAATAGCCTATAATAAAACAACATTCTTAAGGCATCAAAGTGTTGATGCCAAGGGATGGATTTTAGATATATTACATTGCGTTGAAAAAATACCAAGTAAAGACTTTAAACTTGAAGATATTTATAATTTTGAAAAAGATTTAAAATTAAAACACCCAAACAATAACTTTATTAAAGATAAAATCAGACAGCAACTGCAATTTTTAAGAGATAAAGGAATCATAGAGTTTAATGGTAGAGGAACATATAAGAAGCTAGGATAATGAAAAAATACATATTTATAACACTCGAAGGAAATACAACATCTCCCAATGGTGATGAAGTAGAAAACATGCAGGTCATAGGTATTGTTGAAGAGGTAATCAATCAAGATGAAGCACTGAAAAAATTATTGTTAGAAAATGATTGGATAATCGATACCCAATTTAATATTGCAGAATTCATCTGTCATGAAATTATTTAATTACATTAGCTAGATGTGAAAACACACAACCCCGCTAGGGGTTAAATACGCGTAGCAATGGGTTTCAACCCATTGGAAAATAAATATAACAAAAAAATCCCGCCAGGGATGTTATATTTCACAAATCCAATATAGATATTATATCATCCCTAAAGGGATTTTTCTAAAAACATAATTATTCTTTGTACCCAAATCAAATCCCTATCGGGATTAATAGCATTAGTATTCATAAAAACAAGCACTCACTTTCAGTGGGTGTTTTTTTTGTTCTATTCCATAAATTCGATTTATTAAAATTTCTCCAATTATTTGTATATATTTGAATATTACCTGTCGTCCAAATGAAAAAAATAGAAGTTGTTGCTGCGGTTATATCGCATAATAATAAAATACTCTGTGTTCAACGCGGAGATAGTAAATATGATTACATTGCTTTTAAATATGAATTCCCCGGAGGAAAAGTTGAAGAAAACGAAACCAACGAGGAAGCTTTACTTAGAGAGATTCGTGAAGAGTTAAGCATTGATATAAAAATAGACTCAAAATACCTAACTGTTAATCACGAATATCCTGACTTTACATTAATAATGCATAGTTTTTTGTGTTCATGTAATAATCCTGAATTGCAACTCACTGAACATATAGATTATAAGTGGTTAAAAAATACTGACCTTAAGTCATTGGATTGGGCTGCAGCTGATGTTCCGATTGTCGACAAACTAATAATGTCATAATCTATGGATTTAATCAGAGAACATTTACTGCAGAGCTTTACTACGGGTTTTATCGATAGAAGCTTACATTCAAAAAAAGAATACCTTCCTCAATTAGTAACCAACGACAAATCAATTGGTGTTAAAGTTTTAACCACCATATTAAGAGAGTTAAAAGAATTAAAAAATGGAGATGAATTTTGGTTTTCTGTAGCTTTTGTTACTACTAGTGGTGTCGCAACCTTAATTGATTCTCTGGTAGATTTAGAAAAAAGAGGCATCAAAGGAAAAATTTTAGTTTCTCAATACTTAAACTTTACCCAACCAGAAGCTCTAAAAAGGCTATTACAATTCGATAATATTGAACTGAGAATTGTAACGGATGGTGATTTCCACTCTAAAGGATATCTTTTTAAAAAAGAAAACATTTATAATTTAATTATTGGTAGTAGTAATCTAACTGCAACGGCTCTTTGTTCTAATAAGGAATGGAACTTAAAAATTTCTGCTACTCCTATAAGCCACATTATTTTTGAGGCTATCAAGTTGTTTACGTTTGAGTTCGAAAATGCAGTTCCAGTTAATACAACATTTATCAAAGAATATGAAAAATTATATCAAAGACAAATTGCACTAAACTTTGAATTAAAAGAAGAATTATTTCATTCAAAGCCTATTGTTCCCAATCAAATGCAAGTTGAAGCATTAGCCAATATCGAAGAATTAAGAGCAAATAATAAGGACAAAGCTTTATTAATATCTGCAACAGGAACCGGCAAAACCTTTTTATCTGCTTTTGATGTAAAAAAATATAATCCTAAAAAATTCTTATTCATTGTCCATCGAGAAAACATTGCAAGGGCTGCATTAAAAACTTTCAAAAGTATTTTTGATGATTCCAAAACAATGGGACTTTATACAGGAAATCAAAAAGATTTAAATGCTGATTTTATCTTTTCAACCGTGCAAACTATTTCGAAACAAGAAAATCTTGAACAATTTGAAAGTAACTTTTTTGATTATATAGTAATCGATGAAACTCATAGAGCTGGTGCTGCTTCATATCAAAGAATATTAGATTATCTTAAACCTAATTTCTTATTAGGCATGACCGCAACTCCAGAAAGAGGTGATAATTTCGATATTTTTAAATCCTTTGATTATAATATTGCTTACGAAATCAGATTACACAAAGCTCTCGAGGAAGATATGTTAAGCCCTTTTCACTATTATGGTATTACGGACATTACTGTAAATGGAAAAGTCTTAGAAGAAAATGCTGATTTTAGACTTTTAACTTCTATCGAAAGAGTTGAAAGAATTATTGAAAAGGCTAAGCTATATAACTGCGATAATGGAAAAGTTCGTGGATTAATATTTTGTTCAAGTGTTGATGAGTGTAAACAACTTTCTAATGAATTTAATAAAAGGAATTACAAAACAGTAGCTCTGACTGGCGACAATTCTGACGAAGAAAGAAGTGAAGCAATCAGGAGACTTGAAACTGATTCTGAAATTGAAAAATTAGACTATATTTTCACAAGGGACATCTTTAACGAAGGAATAGATATTCCTTGCGTTAATCAAATAATAATGCTTAGACCCACTCAATCGGCTATTGTTTTTGTTCAACAATTAGGACGTGGTTTGAGAAAAAATGCAAACAAAGAATATCTTACAGTTATTGATTTTATTGGTAATTATGCCAATTCCTTCCTCGTTCCCATAGCTCTGTATGGTGACACTTCATACAACAAAGATACTTTACGCAAATTGATGGCAAGTGGCAGTAGCTTAATTCCAGGTAGTTCAACAATTAATTTTGACGAAATTTCTAAAAACAGAATTTTTGAAGCCATCGATTCTGCAAATATGAAATTGAAAAAAGACCTCGTGAATGATTATGTTGTTTTAAAAAACAAACTAGGTAGAATACCAATGATGATGGACTTTATTGAACATGGTTCAAGAGAACCTTTTCTTTACTCTAAATACTCAAGATCATTTTACAATTTCGTTGAAAGTCAAGAAGATGAACTGAAAGATAAATTGAAACCTAATGAAATTAAACTTCTTGAACTATTCTCAAAAGAAATAAACAATGGTGTAAGGGTTGAAGAAAACATCATTTTAAAATTATTAATTGAAAATAAAGAAACTTCAATAATTAAAGTTAGACAGTTAATTGAAAATAATTACGAATATACTCCAACTGATGAAACAATAAGGTCAGCTATCAACAACTTAAATTTCAAATTTGTAACCGAAAATAAAAACAAAAAACTTACACCTGTTAACGAAGTTTACAATTTAAAAGTTATAAATGTTGAAAGTGGTAAATTGACTTTTCATCCTGAATTTCAATTATCACTCCTAAATGAAACTTTTCTCAATTTTTTAAATGACAATGTAATCTACTCAATTGAAACTTTTAATAAAGCATTTCAAATTGACAAATTCATTGACGGTTTTATATTGTATAAAAAATATTCACGTAAGGATGTTTTCAGAATTTTAAATTGGCAAACAAACCCATTAGCTCAAAATGTAGGTGGTTCTATAATAAGCCCAGACCGAACACACTGCCCTATTTTTGTGAACTATCATAAAAGTGAACACATTTCTAATTCGACAAAATATGAGGATAGATTCCTCAATAAATTTGAGTTTGAATGGGTTTCTAAATCAAAAAGAACATTAAATAGCCCTGATATTCAAACCATCAGGGATAATAAAAACCTCAGAATTCCATTATTTGTTAAAAAAAGTAATGATGAAGGTGATGATCATTATTACATGGGAGACATGGTCCCAATCGACAATACCTTCAAACAAACAACACTAAAGGATGACAATAATAAAGACGTTTCAGCAGTCACAGTTGTTTATTCAATGAATAATCCTGTAGAGGATAATATCTATGATTATATCACTGACATTTTAGGCGAGTAAAATTTCTCTGGTTCTGGCCAACAGAAATCCATAAAAACCTCCCCAAAGTAATATATACCATTGAAACCGCCCTAGCCGCAGCCAAAGGTCAATCGCTTTAAGCCTGCTCCTACCACGCTAAATCTCCTTTCCAAACCCCCCTTAAAAATCCATTCCAATAAGGAATATATTTTCCTACAATTTATTTTGTAGTATAAATCACCTTTCTTAACTTGGCTTTAAATACCACAAGCAATTTATTTATTTATTAACCACAAATGGCATTTATAATAGCCCTTCCAATTATTGCATATGGTAGAAACAATCCTCAAAAAAATCATCATCAAACGTGTAGAAAAGAACCTATCCCAATACTACATGGCTGAACAACTAAAAATCACACAAGGCTATTACAGCAAAATCGAAAACGGTAAAAAAATGCCCAACTTAAAAACGGTACTCGATATCGCAATTATCCTCAACGTACATCCCACCGAACTATTTCCAGAACCAAAAACTCATAACTCATAATTCATAACTCCTAACTTTAAAAACCATGGCATCAACTTCTGAAACCGGTCACGCAAAGAACGTGGCCAACTTTGAAACCCTAATAACCTTTTGCACAGGTTATGGCGCAACCTATAACCCAACCAACAATGAACTCAAAATCAGCTCACTTCAAAGCACTTTTGATGAGGCCAAACTAAAACTCAAAGCCGTCAAAGACAGCAAAGGCCCGTTTGATATGGCTACCGGCGAAAGACAATTGCTGTTCAAACCGCTAAAACCATTAGCAACTCGTATAATCAATGTGATGATTGCCCAAAACGCAGCAGCGCCCAATGTCAAAGACGCCCGAACCATCATCCGCAAACTCACAGGCAAAAGAGCCGGAGAAACCACAATCACCACACCCGAAGAAAATCAAATATCAGTATCCCAACAAAGTTATGACCGTTTGGTCGACAGCTTCGAAGAATTAATTGTAGTCACTCAAAACGAACCTAACTACAACCCCAATGAAAACGAACTAAAAGTCGCTACCCTGCAGGACCTACTAACCCAACTGTCCGCATCAAACACCGCCGTAAGAAATGCCTATGTGCCCTACAGCAACGCCATCATCAGCCGAAATGATCATTTCTATGAAGGAGACACCGCCTTAGTAAACAAAGCCTTCGATGTCAAAAATTATATCAAAGCACTCTTCGGCGCAACGTCACCCCAATACCGACAAATCAGTAGCCTCGTCTTCAAACGCCCAAAAGAATAATCATCAAAATCAAATGCCTTTGATATTAAGAGGAGAATGTCCAGTGGACATTCGGTTTTAAGTGGCGGTATTCAGGCACTAGACTTCATTTTGCTTTACTTTATATCAATCAAATACCACCAAAAAGCTTTCTCCCGAAAGCTTTTTTTTATTGTCCATGAATAAAAAAAACATGTTAGTAAGCCCCTTTTACGCAGTGTAGATTTTAAAAGCCGTTAAAAAATTGCGAATCCTTGTAGAAATTTTAGGCTTTTAAAATCGGTTCCAATTTATCGGAAACACCTCGTAAAAGTGTCCTTTCTTTTGGTTCGTTTTCTTTGGACAAGCAAAGAAAATGAACAGAAATTAATATTGAACAACCTGCTGATAGTGTTGAAGAACCCGCCAAGAGTGTTAGAGCACCCGCACACAGTGTTAGAGCATCCGCACGCAGTGTTGAAGAATCCGCACGCAGTGTTGAACCACCCGCCATGAGTGTTGAAGTACCCGCACGCAGTGTTGAGATACCCGCCAAGAGTGTTGAAGCCTCCGCACACAGTGTTAAGCCATCTGCACGCAGTGTTGAAGAACCCGTCAAGAGTGTTAGACCACCCGCACAGAGTGTTGAAGCCTCCGCTCGCAGTTTTGGAATATCCTGATACAGTGTCTATAAACAATAAGTTCTTAGAAAAAAAAAACTTTTCGGGAGAATAGGTCTGAGCAAAGCTTCGAGATTCAGGTCCAAAGGATCGCGAAGTTTGCCAGACGGTTTTAAGCGCAGCTTAAAAATTCCTCCGAAAAGGGTCCTTTCTTTTGGTTCGTTTTCTTTGGACAAGCAAAGAAAATGAACAGAGATACCGAATGTCCGGTAATCATTATTCAAATTCAATTTTTATTAAAAAAAGCGAGCATTGTCTCAAGATTTATCGTAACTTGGTAAGCCTTAAACAATCACTGCCATACCATGATGATCAACGGAAAAAATAACGAGCCTATTGTACTGATTATCGTGACGAGTATCGTGGTGTATTCCATTATCCGTGGTAAAAAACTAGATTATCTTGGGCACCGCTGGAGACATCACATCATCAAGCCCTCAATGAAAGCCCTTCGCATGAAGTCTATTGTAGACCGCGAATTAAAAAAAACTTTATCAGACCACGCTACCTCAGCAGCAAAATCAACAAAACGGTTTTCGGCTTACTTTTTTTAACCTTTCAAGTAACAAAAGCCCCCTGTTTGCCACACAAACCATTATCCTTCTGAGTATAAAAAAACACAACAGCTTCACTTATTCATCTAAATTTCATACTTTTAGGCTTCCAATTGAAAGAAAATTAGCATTGGACTGAATCTCAGACATTTCTGAATGATATGAAAAAATGGTGCTACAGACTAATCCTTGTATTGCTTTGGCTTTGCCCGATGGCAGGTTTTAGCTTCTCCTTTTCTGTGGCCGTAACCCATGAAACCTGTCCCGGAAACGGCTCGGTAACCATGACCGTTTCAGGTGCGGATCCCGGTGGCTCCATCACCTATTTCGTTTACAAACTCCCTGAGCTGGTTACGCCTTTCGCTTCGGGACCGAGTAACATCGTAAACGGACTGACTGCCGGTACTTACCGCATCATTGCCAGAGAAACCGTAGGTTCAACTGTCACAACACAGCAACAGGACATTACCATAACCAGTTCGTTTGAACCGCTTGTCTATACCGTAGAGACTACTTATCCGCCCTGCTCCAGTACCAGTATTGTTACTGCTGTAGTAACCGAAGGAAATCCTGTCTCTTATGCCATAATTTCAGGACCTGCGACCTATCCGCCACAGGCATCCAATACCTTTTCAGGCTTGGCACCCGGAGTTTACCGAATGTCTGTCACCGACAGTTGCGGAAATGCTTTGGTACAGGCATTTACGGTACCACTTACTCCGCCACCTCTGACTGCCGGCGGTCCGGTTTTTAGTGACACTGCACCTCCATCATGTAATTTTCTGGTGGCTACCAATACCATATTGGCTGGAACGGGTACGGTAATCGCCTATCCTTTACAGGTCCTTTACACTTTATACCTTCCTGGAAATACCACAACTGTCAATATGGTTTTAAATTCGGGAAACCCAACATCACAGGAAATCTCACTAACAATTCCTTATGATGTCGATAATGATTATATCTATAGTATCACACTGACTGATGCCTGCGGCATAACTTATCCGCCAAACAACTTTATTGTAAACAACGATATTTTTGCCTCCGCAGAGGTAATCCCATTGCCCTGCAACAAACATTATGTAAATTTTGCTATCCAAAATTTTGTCGGCACCTTTTCAATGCAGTTTACAAGCGCACCAGCTGGTTTTGATCCTGTGACTTTTGACAGTAATTATCCGGGACCTTATACCCAATCTACACTTGTATATGGAAGCGAAGCTAATCCTATGCCCATTGGTGATTATGTGGTTACGATAACTGACCCTTGTGGTAAAACATTTGACTTAGAGTTTACAGTTGAAGATACGCCTCCCATAGTTAGTGCTACCGGAAGCAGTAATGGCTGTTTAAGCAATGATGGTCAAATATCAATCTCTGTTTCTAATACGGAACTCGCTACAGTCATCGTGATGTCTGCCCCGGCCGGCTATCCTTTTCCCTTGCCACATGATGTAACCGCTTCTATAAACAGTGCCGGTGCCTTGAGTTTAGCCCCGGTACCACAGGGCGATTACATCCTCTATGCTACTGATATATGCGGTAATGTTTACGACCCACTTCCGGTAAACGTTCCTCCCTATGAAAATATGGGAATCACGATTGATGTATTGCCGGGTTGTGCCAGAGGTTTTGCTTCCCTAAAGATAATTGGTAATAACGGTAGGCTTTTAACCGCAAAAATTACAGCGGCACCGGCAGCATATCCATTTCCGCTACCACATGATATTTCTAATAACATTTTGGCTACTGGTGAACTATACCTCTCCGATTTACCGGAAGGGAATTACACTTTCACAACAACTGACATTTGTAATTTTACTTCAAATAAATCACAAATGATTAACGGCTATACGGTAAACTCCAGTTCTTATTCATTGGTAGCCGATTGCGGAGTGTTTAATATACCGCTTCAATTTAACTCCAATCTGACCGGAAGCGAAACCTTTGTACTCCAAAAATTATTGGATGAAGCCACAGACACTTGGGGACATCCGATTACAGATGTTGTTTATCCCAATGGAACCATCCCTAATACTGCCAATTCCTATATATTGGTAAATAACGCCATCAATCCTGATCTTACTTTTACCGGTGTGTTCAGGATAGTGCATCTCTTCACCTCGTATAACAATGGAGTAGACATCAATGGCGGGCTGGTGACTTTTGAAAAAAAATGCGTCGAAATATTATCGCCTTACCTTACTTATACTGATGTTTTATCCATAGACGAGGTATATCGTATTCCCTGCTCCACTTCGGGTAATTTTGATGTACTGGTCACTACTACAGGTCAGCCACCGCTGCATTATTGGATAATTGAAAAAGACGGCGCTCCATTTGTAATAGACAACGGAAACTCAAATGTGTTCCTAAATTTAACCACAGGCATTTATAAGTTTAAGGTAGAAGACGCTTGTGGTAATAGCATTACCCGATCTTTCGACCTTTCTGATTTGGAAGAATTGGTTACCGTATTCCCGGCATGTGATATGCTTTATTGTACGCCAACCATAACCGGCAATGAGACTTTTGATTTGTCATCCCAGAACGCCGGTATATTAGGACCACAATCAACGGCGGACTATACCCTGTCCTATCATACTTCTCAGGCAGATGCCAACAGCAACAGCAACCCAATCACCAACATAACGGCTTTCAATCCGGTTAGCAGTACGCAAACCATTTACATCAGGCTTATTTTTAACCAATTGCCAAATTGTTACCAAACTGGTTCTTTTGACTTGATTACGGGACAAAACCCACGAATTAACCTGTTATCGGATTATGTCTCTTGTGCCGGACAACCCGTAGTCCTTAATGCTGCCAATGGCAATCTTCCGATTACTACCTACGCTTGGTCAGACGGTACAACCTTACCAAGCATAACCATTGGCGACGTTGGTACCACAACAGTAAATGTAACAGCAACCAATACTTATGGTAATTGTAATACAACGCCCTTAAGCTGTGTTACCACAAAAGATATTACGGTAAACATCGCCGAAGTACCCGAAATTGACCATATAGAATCACACGATTGGACCGATGATGAAAACAGCATTACGGTAGTCACAACTACACAGGGAGTTTTTGAATATTCCATTGATGGCATCACTTTTCAGGACAGTCCTTCCTTTACCAATTTAAGGCCCGGACTTTACACCGTTTATGTTCGTGATCCGGGAGGTTGCAGACTTGTAACTCAGATTATTTGGTTGCTTAATTACCCGCATTATTTCACGCCTAACGGAGATGGTGTTCATGAAACCTGGTATATAAAAAATTCGGAAAACGAACCTCATTTTCAGGTTTATATTTTTGACCGATATGGAAAACTCATCACTGGCTTCCCTTCAGGAACTGAAGGCTGGGATGGAACACTCAATGGAAAAATGTTATTTTCCGACGACTATTGGTTTGTGGTACACCGGGAAGATGGCAGAACGCACAAAGGCCATTTTACGCTGAAACGATAAAAAACAAAAGAGCGACAATTCACTTGTCGCTCTTTCTTTTAAGCAAACTGAATTACTTATTCTTCTTTCTTTTCGCTTTTTCATCCTTATCCTTTTTAGACTTGTCTTTTTTCTTTGGTTCCAACAATTCCTCTTTGGCTTTCAAACGTTTTTCAGTTTCCTCAATCTGATAGTCATTATCATTATTGGTCGCCAACAATTTAACTTCCTTCAACAACTCCAAAGCAGCTTTAATCTCTTTTTGTTTTTCCAAAAGGGTCACTTTTTTAAGCATAATTACTGCTTTGTCGATTCCTTTCAAAGTCAACGCAAAGTCAATTAACTTCATCGCTTCGTCCAAATCTTCATTCAAAAGCAAAGTCTCGATAAAGTAAGGATACACCACAACAGCATAGACATTGATAGCCAACGCCTCCTGAAAGAAACGCTTCGCTTCTTCATAGTCCTGCAATTGCTCGGCGTGTACTCTTCCGTACAAACACAAAGCCATGGTGCTTTTTTCATTATAGGCCAAAGCATAATCCAAAGATTCTATGGTTTCCACCAAAGAATATGGATAGTTGTCCAAAGCCTGAAAAAGGTATTTATCTACTGCTTTCATAACTGTAATTTATTATTCAGGCAATCATTCGTCATAATCGCCCAATTGTTGTTTTAATTTTTGCCGTTCCGATTTGTAGCCCTTGACTACTTTTTCTTTCTTGAAATCGGAACCTTTAAAGATTCGTGTTGGATTGCCACGCTCCACATTCAACTGGTTTTCCCATTGGTTATTGACCTGCTGCTTGACTTGTTCCAATTCAAATTCCTTGAATTTTTCAAGCAAACGTTCCGTCGCCAACTTTTTGTTTTGGTGCTGCGAACGCGAATCCATCGAAACTACGCTCAAGCCTGTCGGCACATGTATCGCTCTTATCGCCGAACTTACTTTATTCACATGTTGTCCGCCAGCTCCCGAACTTCGCATGGCTTGGTATTGAATGTCTTTTTCCGAAAGGATCTTTAACTGTAAAGTATCCGTTTCAAAAACACCGATAAACCAATTCTTTCTTTTGTGCATTTTCCTAAAGGTACTCTGGCCTATCCATTGGATGGTTCCTGTCCACGATGCTATAAAAGAATCCACTGATTTTCCTTTCAATAAAACCAGAGCCGAAGCTACAGTCCCATTTTCACTTCCGGTTTCGCGTTGCAAAACCGTTGCATCCAATTGACTCTCTTGCGCTTCTTCCAACACTTTCTTAAGTACCTGGGCCGCAACCCAAGTGCATTCTGCCGGTCCGCGACCGGCAGTTATCTGAATTATTTTTTCCATACTCTTAAGACTTTACTTGTCCATTCGGACAATTTTTGGTGTAAATGTTCCTAAGACAGTAACCAATTCTGTTTGCAAGGCCATCACTTTACGAATGTCTTTGTAAGCCATCGGTGCTTCATCCACATTGCCGCCTATCAATTGTACATCATTAGCCGCCAATTCTTTCTTGATTTGGCTTGGCGTAAAATTGGCTTTGCACTTGGCGCGCGAGAACAAACGTCCGGCACCGTGAGAAGCAGAATTCAGCGATTGCCCATTTCCTTTGCCCATCACCACAAAACCGGGTGTTGTCATCGAACCCGGAATGATTCCGAGTTGTCCTTGATAAGCCGGTGTTGCGCCTTTTCGGTGCACAATGCATTCTTTACCGTTGACCATTTCTTTCCAGGCAAAATTGTGGTGGTTTTCTATCGTTACCACGATTCGCTTTCCGAGAGCTTTGGCCACACGACGATGGATATCATCATGACAGGCTTTGGCATAATCTCCGGCCAAATTCATAGCCAACCAATATTCCTGACCGTCATGGGTATTCAAATCGAGCCAAGCCAATTGCTGAACGTGTTTTGGCAACGGACATTGTTTGGTTGCCAAATACGTATAATGCTTCGCTATATTGGCGCCCAATCCACGGGAACCACTGTGTGATAACACACAGAAATAACTTCCCGGTTCCAATTTCCATTCCGGCAGAACGGTTTCCAGTTCTACAATCCCAAATTCCACAAAATGGTTTCCGCCGCCTGAAGTTCCCAATTGCTTATAGGCTTTTGGCAACAATGCTTTTAACAGCGGAATGTTCTGAAACTCACTTCGGCTGAAGATTTCGTGATCGGCTTTTACCGCATGCACTTCAGTCATCCCGAACTTGGTGTGCTCTTTCAAAATCGCCTGCAATTGATGGTCTTTTCCTTTGATAAAAGATGCCGGCAAATCGAAAATCGACAAGCTCATTCGGCAACCGATATCTACGCCAACACCATACGGAATCACTGCGTTTTCTGTCGCTAAAACACCACCGATGGGCAACCCATAACCCGAATGTGCATCGGGCATCAAAGCACCAGCCACAGAAATCGGCAACTTTAAAGCGTCATACAATTGAAACTTTGCCTGTTGGTCAATTTCGTTTTCCCCAAATATGGAGAACGGCGCTCTGGTGGTTTGCAACTGGTGCATTCTCACCTGAACCGGATTGATTAAACCTTCTGCTACTTTGCCCCAGGTTCCATTGTTTTTATAGTTCTCAGGATGTAGTAAAACATCTTTGGCCTCATTGATAATACTGTCTTTTTTTTCTTTTTTACGGTATCTGCTGATTTGCCCTAAAGCAATATTGATACTGTTATTCTTTGGGAAGCCCAATTTGATCAGGTCTCTCCCGGTTAATTTATTTCCCATAAATTTTATAATTGTTTATTAAAATTTTGCAACGCCACTTAGCTCCAATCTGTAACGACAAGGCATAAATAACGATAGCGTCTCTCCTCCCGATTTGGGCTGAGTAATGAACGGTGTTCGGGAAATTTTTGTGTAGGGTCTAGAATAAATACAAAAAAGCCCGAAACTAAATGTCTTCGGGCTTTTTCATATATTGTTGAAGTTAATCTCTAAGATAGATATAAGCCACGAAGATGCGCTGCACCAGTTCCTACCGGTGTGAAGCTTTGTTTTAATGATTTGAATGCAAACATTTTTCTTCGTTTTAAATGATTATTAATTTTCGTTTGCAAATATTTAATTTAATTTTTTAAAAAACCTAATTTCTGACAAAATTTATTTTAAAAAACAAAAACAGCCCCGAAAAAATCCGGGACTGCTTTCATCATTTAACCACAATTACTTAACTATTCTATCGTTATTTCTGCCAAATTCTGATGCTCTTTTACTTTACCCAATTGGATGGTTTGCAAAGTTCTTTCGGTTACACCGGCTTTGGTTGTGTATATTTCAACCATCACTGTCGCCGGACCGTTTTCGGTTAAGGCGCTTTCGCCAAAATAATTGGTTTTAATAGTGTATTTACCTTTAACGGGATTTCTTAATAAATATTGTTCCGGACCGTAACCTTGTGTAAAATCTTTGGAGAATCTCGCACCGGCTTCGGTATCCCGATGGGCATAATAACACTCCTCACCTGTTGGTTCCACCACATGCAAATCGATATCGGTATCCATTTGGTTCCAGTTCAAAATGATGCGAACAGCTACCGGCATTTTGGTGACATATTTTTTGTCCAATTTGCCAATATCAATGCCTTTGTGCTCCGAAATCATTCGGTTGATGTCCATCAGAATAATGTCTTCCACACCTTCATACTGCCCACGCATTTCACCATAATAATTCACTTCCAATCCTTTGATCAATTCGTCAAAAGCGGCTTGATACTGTTTGTTATCTTCCAAAGTCAAAGCCAAATCGCGATGCGCCTGTGGCTCCTGAATTCTCCATTTGGCGACTTGATTGGCGGTATACAAGGCATCCTCATAAGCTTCCCATTGACGCAATACATAAGTCAGTGATTTATACAACTGGTGGTTCTCCAAACCTAAATCGGCTATGTTGCTCAACACCAATAAGGCCATCGCTTCGTTGTCATTGTCATAAAAATAATTGGCAACATCAAAATAAAAACTAGGATTGTCCTCCTGACCTTCGCGCAAATCCAAATACAGGCCATACTTTTTGTCTGCCGGTGCGACGCCCAAAGCTTTCAGATACACTCTGTCCGGACTCCAACGGTTGGCTTTTGCACCGTTAGACCATTCAGTAACAACAGTGTCGGCAATCACATTATTTTGGGTTAATCTCTGTGCTCCAGGCGCTTGTGCATTTGCTGATATCTTTAAACCCGAAACCTGACCGTTTACTGATGTAGATATTTCTTCGGTTTTAACAACCGTTGTAGAAAAAGCAAGACTTCTTTTTTCTTTTACCATTTCTTCATCGTCCTCATCTTTTCTATCGACACTACTTCTATAACCATCAATTACAACTTCCTCTAAATGCACACCATCTTTTAGTTGAACATTGACCACATTACTATTGCCAACTCTTACCTCTGACTTTTCATATCCTGTAAATGAAACCACTAATTTTTCTCCACGACTCGCATTAATGCTGTACCTGCCGTCAAAATCGGTTTGTGCGCTTCTGGTAGTACCTTTAACCACTATGCTTGCACCTGGTAAAGGACCGGTTCTGTCTGAAACTACACCTCGGATATTTCCGCTTTGTACACCAGCAGTTTTTGGGTTTTGAACTGGTTTTGGTTTCGGCGGACTAAATTTTACGTCTTTATTCCACCAAGCCAAAAGGGTTTCATAATAGTTGGCTACATTTTCCCAATTGCTGTATTTCTTAGCCTGAGCGTTGGCAATTTGTTGTTTTACCAATCGATCAAACTCGGGACGCAACTCTGCCGGTGGCACGATATCATATTGGATATAATCATTTAGATTCTCCAAAACAATTAACGAAGTGTTTTCAGTAACTATGCCGTATTTCTTTCCTAAAGTTTCAATTTCTTCTGCATGCTGCTTGTATTGCAATCCCAGATCGGCTATTTTTTTCTGTGCCCAAAGTTTCTCAATGCTTACGTCATCGGCTGCTTGCCTGTTGGCATTAATCACTATGGTTTTCTCCAAAATTGGTGTTTCATCATATCCAAAAAGCAAGGTTACTTCCTGTTCTTCTTTTAATGAAATACCTGCCAAACTGAAACTTCCGGAAACCGGCGTATCAACCATAGGATACATTTCAATGACCATATAATTGTCTTTTGTCCCAAGGAATTTCAGGCGTTGGAAAACCAATTTGCTCAAGGCATCTTCTACTTTCATTTCGTTCAGATTGATAAAAGCGCCACCGGTTTTTATCGCATTGTAATTCAGAAAAGCATAATCTGAAGAAACCAGTGAGGTAATCGTATAAATAGGTTTTTTGGTTGCGGCCAAAGTGTTGGCACTCAAAGACGACAAACCATCAGTAAAAAACAGATACTCATCATGAGAAGCCCATTTGATTTTGGAATAACGTGTTCCTCCATCATATTTAGTGGCTTTTAAAACTGTTTTCAAAGCTTCCCATTCGCCATTTTTAATATCGAAGACGGCTTTTTTATCAAAGTTATAACCCGAAAAATAAAGCGTGATTTCTACATTATTCAATCCTCTGAAATAGGCATCCATCAGTTCCAGTTCCTTTTTCAAATCGCGATGCCTGCAGCTCAAAGACACATCCCAAATCAGTCCGATGGAATTTGGATTTTTCTTGTGCCTTTTTTCTCCGTCAATGATGGTATTGGCATAAAAATAATGTTCGCTTCCCTTAGACTGCACAACCACACTTGGAATTTCTGTTCGGATTGGTATTGAAATCATCAGTTTGCCTTTTGGTTTATACTGGTTTCTTTTTATCGATGCCTGATAATCCTGGTTCATGTTTTCTAAAGCCAAAGTGCCTTCATCGGTAGTAACCGTCGGTGTCATCGCAGCACCAACAATGGATACATTCAGTTCAAAAACATCCAACTCGCGTGAAGCACTGCTCACCATTTGGTAACCCAAATGAGTGGCATCCAAACTACTTAATTCCTGTTCGTACCCAATAATCACAATGCGCTCTTTGCCCGGCATCAAAGGATAAATTCGGGTTCTGAAATTATTGCCTTCCACTTTTTCCAGCAATCCCGGATCGACTCTTCGGTGTTCAATGGCTTCAAAAACCTGTTTGCCTTTGTTTTTATTTACCGGAACGGCTTCGCGCATCTTTCCGTTGATATCAATGGCATAACGCGAAACAGAAACACCTTCGGGCAAAGGGAACAATAATTCGGCTTCCATTTGGCGATTAGTACCATTAAAAAAGTGCATTTCCGAAGTGGTATAAGTAATATTGCCTACGACTTTCACATTCACTTTCATCTGACTCATTCGCACCAGTAATGAGTCTTTGCCTTTTACATTCAATTGTGGATTTTGGGCCTGCATCAAACTACTGATGCACAACAATAAGACTAGGGTTAGATTTTTCATAAAATAGTATTTTTAGTGTCCTCGCAAAAACTGTTATAAGTGTATAGAGCATCTATTTTATAAAATGGTTGGAAAGGAAAAAAATAATAATTACACGATTCTGATTTTCAATAAATTATAAGTACATTTATCTACCCTAAATCTTGTGGAGTAACCTAAAATTATAAATCTTTAAACCAATAATTTTATGAAAAACAAGATTTTAAAAGGAATTACTTTAGGAATTATCGTGGCATTGGCCATTGCCTGTAATCCAAAAAAAGAAGAAGCACCGGCTGCCGAACCTGTTGCAGTTGACAAAGAACAAATCAAAACCGAATTACAAGCCATGGAAACTGCTTTTGCTGACGCCATGAATGCAGGCAAACCCGAAAGCATAGTCTATTATGCAGACGATGCGAAAAGTTTTGAGCAAAACGAAAAGCCATTGGTTGGGAAAGCCGCCATTGATGCCAAATTAGCGAAAGAGGTAAGCGAAGGTCCAAAAGGAACCAAAGTGACTTTTACAGCCAATGAAGTATTTCCTTCCAGCGATGGAAATCTGGTAGTTGAACTGGGAAGCTATAAAGTAGCAGATACAACCAATACAACTAAATACAGCGGAAATTACATGGCGCTATTCGAAAAAAGAGATGGCAAATATGTTTGTGTTCGCGATATGGGTGCTTCCGATATGCCCAAAGAAGAAAAAAAATAGACAATACTCATTTAGGGAATTAGAGCACTTCTGCAAAGAGGTGCTTTTTTTATGTTAATCAAATAAAAAAAGATGCAAAATTTTCAGAATTATGCAAATTATCACTACTTTTATAACACCCCAGTCACGCTCTCTAACAAAATTTAGTAACCAAAACCAATAATTTATGAAAAACAAGATGTTAAAAGGTATCGTTCTTAGTATGGTATCACTACTTTTTTTTGCTTGTAAGCCCAAAACAGAAGAAGTAGTTGTGGATAAAGAACAAATTAAAAATGAAATTCAAAGCATTGAAAACAAAATGGCAGAATTGTTTAACGATCGTAACGTAAACGCTTCAGAATATTATGCCGATGACGCAACTAGTTTCTCTCAAAACAAACCACCTTTAGTTGGTAAAGCAGCTATAGAAAAGTCGATTAAGGATGACTTGGCTAATTTCCCGGAAGGATATCAAATTGCTTTTGTAGTGAATGAAATATTCCCTTCTGACAATGCCAATCAGGTTGTGGAAATTGGAAACTACAGAGTGTCAGATGCTGGTGGTAACGCACTTTATACCGGAAACTACATTGCTGTTTTTGAAAAAAGAGATGGAAAATATGTTTGTATCCGCGACATGTCGGCTTCAGACAGACCAAGATTAGAAAGCAAAAAAGAATTGGCAGCCGAAACAGAAAAAAAAGAATAACAACAAAATTTATATAGGTTTAAAAAGCACTTCCAATCGAAGTGCTTTTTTTATACTTTTACAAAAAAACACAATGAAAAAGGAATATTGGGACGTGTCTGACGAACAGGTCATCGAAAAAACCGGCAAAAAAATTGACGATTGGATTCAAATTCTGACTGCTTTTGATGCCAAAAACAAAAAATCAAACGATGTTGTTGCCCATTTGCAAAACGACTACAGTGTTCCTCGGTATTGGGCCAGAACATTAACCACCTTATTTTTAAAATCAGCTTAATTGATGTCCAAACTTCCACATATTGGCACAAGCATTTTTACGGTAATGTCACAAATGGCAACCGAACACCAGGCCATTAATTTATCTCAGGGCTTTCCCAATTTCCCGGTTGACGAACGATTGACTGCGATACTTTCGAGGCTTACCAAAGAAAATGTCCACCAATATACGCCGATGAGCGGTTTGCCTTCATTATTGGAAAAAATTGCAGTTTTGACCCGGCAATCCTATGGAAGAACCATTACTCCTACAACTGAAATCCTCATCACAGCCGGTGCTACCGAAGGCATTTTCGCTACGATTCAGGCATTGGTCAAAGCCAACGAAGAAGTCATCATCCTCGACCCAAGTTACGATTGTTATGAAGCGCCTATTTTATTAAGCAATGCCAAACCGATAAGGGTTTCACTCAACAATGATTTTACACCCAATTGGGAAGTGATTTTCGCAGCAACCAATGAAAAAACCAAACTTATCATCATCAACAATCCGCACAATCCAACCGGAAAAATGTGGACTCCAACTGATTTTGACCAATTGGAAAAACTGCTAGATTCCTATCCAAACCTTTTGGTACTTTCAGACGAAGTGTATGAATACATTACTTTTGAGCAACCCCATATTTCGGTGCATCACCATACCAAACTTTGGAACCGTAGCATTTCGGTTTCTTCCTTCGGGAAGTCATTTCATATTACAGGCTGGAAAATCGGTTATGTGATTGCGCCGGAACACCTCATGAGGGAAATTAAAAAAGTGCATCAGTTTTTGGTGTTTAGTGTGAGCAGCATTGCCCAACATGCGCTCAATGAATATATAGATTTGGTTGATGTAAAGGCTTTGGGACAATTTTACCAACAGAAAAGAGACTTTTTCCAAAGTTTAATTAAAGACACCAAATTAGAACTTCTACCCTGTGAAGGCACTTATTTCCAAGTGGCTTCCTATGCTAATATCAGTGATGAAAACGATTTGGATTTTACCAAAAGACTGGTGACCGAATTGGGCGTAGCCACCATTCCGATTTCAATATTCTATGCCAATGGCAATGATAACCAATGCATTCGATTTTGTTTTGCCAAAGATGATGTCACCCTTCAAAAAGCAGCCGAACGATTGATGAAACTCTAAAAAATCCGGACATGTATACTATATGTCAACCTGATTTTTACTAAGTAAACTCAAAAAAATCTATTTTTGAGGCATGAATTTATTGAAGTACTTCTGTCTAATCCTTATTTTTTCCATCATTGGTGTTGGCCATGCCCAAACATCAGGAAATAAATTACTGCAAAAAGGTTGGGCCGAACTCATCAAAGACAACGATACCGAAGCTTTCAAGCTATTTTGGGAAGCCAATGAAATAGCAACCAAAGAAAAAAACACCAAAGACAAAGCAGACGCCTTATTCTATCTTGGAATTTGTACCTATGGTTCGAGTTTAGAAAAAGGACTTCAATTTGCCACACAATCGCTGGACCAATACAAGAAACTGGAAAAAACCGATGCTGAGCAAGCCAAAATCGGAAGATACAAATGCCTGCAACTCATTAGCACCATTTACAGCCGCCAAAAAAAGTATGAAGACGCCATGCGATTGAGTATGGAAGTCGCTGACGAACTCAAGGATAAAAAAGACAGCACCGGAACTTTGGGCTTGGCCTATAATAGCTTGGGCAATTTATACGAGATGAAAAATGAAGCTGAAGATGCTGAAAAGTATTTCAGATTGGCACTTTCCGAATTTGAAAAGCTCAATAATTTGGCTTATTTGCCTACGTCTTATATGAAATTCGGAGAAATAGCCCAAAAGAACAATCAGAAAGAAAGCAGCCTGAATTATTTCAAAAAAGCATTTGAACTGGCCGAAAAAACCGAAAACAAGCAAGCGCAGGTTTATTCACTTATTGCTTTGGGCAAATGGCATCTGCGGTTTGAAAACAACTTTATCGTCGCGGAGAATTATTTTGACAAAGCGAGAATCATCGCTATGCCATTAAGCGATAAGACCTTTGAAATTAGAACCATAGAAGCTTTAATTGAACTGAAAAAGAAACAGGATGATTTCCTTAAAGTGAGTCAGCTTCAGGAAGAAGTCATTCAAATCAAAGACAGTTTTTATTCATTTGAAAGAGAACAAATCGTAAAAAGCCTCGAAGTCCAGTTTGAAGTTTCTGAAAAAAACAGAAAGCTCGAATTGATTTCCAAAGAGCAGGAAGTGTCCAAACTGACCAACTATTTACTGATTACGCTGTTGGGCTTATTGATTTTAATCTTTACAATCGGATTTTTCTTTTTGAAACGAATCAACAAACGCGACAAGCAATTACTCAAAACCAAAGAGGAATTAGTAGCCTTGATGGAAGAGCAAAAACACCTGAAAGAGCAACAATTCCAAAACGACATCGAACACAAAGAAAGTCAGTTGAGCGCCGTGACCATTCAGATGATTGAAAAGAATGAGATTCTCGATGAAATCAAAAGCATCATCAACAGGAAAGAACCTAACTCGGAAGGCGAACTTAAAAAACTCGTGAGCAAGTACACCATCCAGGACAACAACTGGCGCGACTTTGACAACTATTTTGAAAGTGTCAACAAAAATTTCTACACTAGGTTAAAACAAAAATACCCCGACATCAGTGCCAATGACCTGAAAATCTGCGCCCTGATCAAATTAAACCTTTCCATCAAGGAAATGGCATCTATTCTCAACATTTCGCCCGACAGTGTGAAAACCGCACGTCACCGTTTGAGAAAAAAACTGCTGTTAAACACCGAAGAAAACCTTACCGATTTCATTCTTAGCGTGTAAAAACTACTGAATTTCAATTATTTACACCGTTGTTTACCTTATGTAAACCTTAAAAAACAAGAAGAGATAAACCGGCTTTTTAAATTTGACTAAATCAAAAAAATTAAAAGCTATGAAAAAAAATTTCTCAACAAAGATTACCTTATTGTTACTACTGACGACTTTGTTCAGTTATTCTCAAACACCAACACTTCTTTTTGCCCAATCACTCGAAACCCAGCACGAACACGGCGTTTGGTCGCGTGCCACGGTTACCGATAGTAACGGAAACTTTTACATCACCGGATTGTACCATGGAACCGTGGATTTTGATACCAGTACATCCGGAAGTTTCCCATTGGTTTACCAAGGAGGAACCGTCAATGTGACTGATGGAGAAGCCGATGTTTATGTGGCCAAATACAATTCGGCCGGAGAATTCATTTGGGCGCATAATCTTATCGAACCCACTTTTGCCAATATGAATGAAGAGCGCGCTTCTTCGATGATTATTGATGGAAACAATCTGTATCTGACTGGCTTTACCAGCACACGCGGTTTTTTTGTGTCCAAATGGAATACAGATGGAACCGAACTCTGGACCCAATATTTTGATGATGTCGAGGAGAATTTTGTATCCACTTTTGCCCTGAAGAAACAAAACAACGCTCTATTGATTTCCGGTTTATTTTTTGGAACAATGGATTTTAATCCTTCGGTTTCCGAAACTGCTGAACTAAGCGCATTTAACAATGATGGTTTCCTTTTGTCTCTTTCGGATACGGGAAATTTTCAATGGGTAAAGCAGTTCAGATGCAATGGCGCTGTAATCCTCAGCGGTTTGGAAGTGGATGACGACAATAATATTTTCATGAGTGGCAATTTTGTCGGAACCGTTGATTTGAATCCGAGTGAGGCAGCCAATGCTTTTATTACCTCACAATCGGTTTCCTTCGGGGCATTCAGTTCTGCTTTTATTGCCAAATTCAGCTCTACCGGTGATCTTCTTTGGAACAGGCATATCCGTGGCACAGCGCCGACAGACATATTCATGACTTTTATCAAAAAAGACAGCAATAATGACATTATCATGACTTATTCCTTTAAAGGCAATGCCACTTTTTTGCCTACGGCTACTACTTTAGATACCAATGATTTTTACAGCTCTGTTTTAGTTAAATACAATAATAATGGTGACTTAGGCTGGAACAAGCAATTTGCAACACCTACTAGTACACAAACTACTTTCTTTCCTTCGTCCTTTAATGCTAATATCATTCTGGACAGTTGCGACAACATCTATGTTTCCGGTGAATTTCAGGGGAATTGTGATTTCAATCCAGATACTGAGGAAAATATATTGAGCACTTTAAACAACACTGTCGATGCCTTCATCGCTTCCTATTCCCCGACTGGTGAACATTTATGGTCCATGGATATTGGCAAATTGGGGAATGTCACTTTTGTGGATTTCAACGGTTATCTGCCTATTGCCTTAGATCCGAACAATGACATTATCATCACGGGAACTTACAGAGGCCAACTCGATTTTGATCCTTCTGCCAATGAATTTTTGCTGAATTCCAACAATAACGGAATTCCAAATAATGCCGGTTTGTTTATCGCCAAATATAATATTGAATCAACTTGTATTGTATTGGGCAATCCTACTCCGGAGGAGAAAAGATTTGAAATCTATCCAAATCCATCCGATGGTTTGGTCAATATTTCGATCAAAGATTTGGAATCAAATACTACACTGACCGTATTCGATATTTCAGGCAAAAAAGTTTTTTCAGGGATTATAGAAAATGAAGAGTCAACGATCAATTTAGGAAACCTCAATAGCGGTCTTTACATTATTGAGTTGACATCCGGAGACAAATCAACCCATAAAAAATTGATTCTAAAATAGCTAGCATTGCTGGGATTTAGCAAAAATCTCAATCATGTTCACCTATTGTTCACCTTCATTTTGAATGAAAATGAAATCTTATATCTAATTTTGGTTTTGGAAATTGCTATGAAAAAGTTTCCTATAATCAATCAAAACAATATCATTATGAAACAGCATTATCTTTTCTTAAGTATGGTTTTACTCGTTTTCACTTCAGGTGCAAATGCGCAGGTGACAAACGGGAATTTTGAAAATGTAAAACCAAATTTTCTGCCAAGCAATTGGGGAATGACCTTTTTACAACAAGTTGTCATTGATGCCGAAACCGGAGAATCTGTTGGTGACCAAATTCAGTTCACTTGGTGTGTTCCGTCAATGGTTTATGCTACAACTGAAGCACAAACCGGGCAATATGCCATGGAAATTTCAAATGCCTATAACGCAACACAAGATTTTGTGATTCCGGGAATGGCTATGATTTTCAATGATCCTGAACAAGACAGTCCGGGTTGGAATCCAGGTATTCCTGTAGTTCCCGGAGATCATATTGATATGCTCGGATTTTACTATAAATTCCTTCCTGCCGGAAATGACATAGCTACAGCAGTCATTGAAGTGGCTGACGACCAAGGAAACATAATCGGAAATGCGTCCTTAGATATTTCGGGAACAAATAGCCAATTCCAGTATGTCTACATTCCTATTACGTATACCAGCAATGCGCCCAGAGCGTTTATGAACATCTCATTCAGCATGGCAAAAGAAGGCTCAACTCCGACATTTGGAAGCCGTTTGCTCATAGACAATGTGGTCACCAATTTTGCTGCTTTAGGACAGGAAGCAAGTATTATCGACAACGAGTTCGTCGTCTATCCTACATCGGCGGACAATGAATTAAACATCATTCCGGGACGCTTAAAAAGTGATCTGGTAACTTATAAAATTATAGACATGCAAGGCAAAGTCGTAAAACAAAATACGACCACAGAAATGTCAAATTATGTCTATACCATGGATGTAAGTCCGTTAAATGCCGGAATGTATTTTATTCACGTCGAATCAAATGCCGGTAGCATTATCAAAAAGTTCATCAAAAAATAAATGTTAGGTTAATAAGTGTAATGTGAAAAAGCCGGATTGAAAGTAATCACTTCAATCCGGTTTATTTTTTTTCTGAAGCCGAAGTTTATATATTTACTAAAAAATAAACTTTATGGATTTTTCTGCAAAAATGCTTCGCGATAATGCGCTTTCAGACAAAGTAATTGTGGTAACCGGTGGCGGAAGCGGCTTAGGCAAAGCCATGACCAAATATTTTCTGGAACTGGGTGCTAAAGTCGCCATCACTTCAAGAGATATTGAAAAACTTCAAACCACCGCAACCGAATTGGAAACAGAAACTGGCGGAAAATGTTTACCGCTGCAATGTGATGTGCGTCATTACGACCAAGTGGAAGCGATGCTCGCTGAAGTACTCAAAACCTTTGGCAAAGTGGATGTTTTACTCAACAATGCAGCAGGAAACTTCATCTCTCCTACTGAAAGATTATCGGCCAATGCTTTTGATACCATCATCGATATAGTGCTAAAAGGTTCCAAAAACTGTACACTTGCCTTTGGAAAACATTGGATCAATACCAAACAAACCAACTGTAATGTTCTGAACATTGTCACCACTTATGCCTGGACAGGCTCGGGTTATGTAGTGCCGAGCGCTACCGCTAAAGCCGGCGTTTTAGCCATGACCAGAAGTTTGGCTGTCGAATGGGCCAAATACGGCATCCGTATGAATGCGATTGCTCCGGGGCCATTTCCAACCAAAGGCGCTTGGGACAGATTGCTTCCTGGAGATTTGGCTGAAAAGTTTGATATGGCTAAAAAAGTGCCTTTGAAAAGAGTGGGCGATCATCAGGAATTGGCCAATCTGGCAGCCTATATGGTTTCGGACTTCTCGGCTTATATCAACGGAGAAGTAGTGACTATCGATGGTGGCGAATGGTTGCAAGGCGCGGGACAATTCAACATCTTAGAAAAAATTCCGCAGGAAATGTGGGATATGCTGGAGATGATGATTAAAAACAAAGGGAACAAATAAAAATTGTGAATTGTGAATTTTATCGATTTAAACAGTGAAAATCTTAAGTCTTTTCTCTTTTATCTTTCTTCTTTTCTCATCTTCAAAACTTTACCAGAATGTTAACAAATAAGCCTTGACAAACCCATAATTAATCGTATTTTTACGGCTCAAAATTGATCATATATAAATGGGTAAAATCATTGCAATTGCCAATCAAAAAGGTGGTGTCGGGAAAACGACAACTTCTGTAAATCTTGCAGCATCACTGGGTGTTTTAGAAAAAAAAGTGTTATTGATTGATGCCGATCCTCAGGCCAACGCAAGTTCAGGTTTGGGAATAGACGTCGAAAGTATTGAAATTGGTACTTACCAAATCTTAGAACACAGCAATACACCCGAAGAGGCAATCATAGCTTGTACCGCGCCAAATGTTTGGGTAGTTCCGGCACATATTGACTTGGTAGCTATTGAAATCGAATTGGTAGACAAAGAAAACCGCGAATACATGCTCAAGCAAGCTTTGGAAAGCGTAAAAGACCAATACGATTACATTTTGATTGATTGCGCGCCATCATTGGGTTTGTTGACGTTAAATGCGTTAACCGCTGCCGATAGCGTTGTGATTCCGATTCAGTGTGAGTATTTTGCCTTGGAAGGTTTAGGAAAATTACTGAATACGATTAAAAGCGTACAAAAAATACACAATCCCAACTTAGATATAGAAGGCCTTTTACTAACCATGTATGACTCGCGTTTGCGTTTGTCCAATCAGGTGGTGGAAGAAGTGCAAAAGCATTTCAACGATATGGTTTTCAAAACCATCATCCAGCGTAATGTAAAATTGAGTGAAGCGCCAAGTTTTGGTGAAAGTATCATTAACTTTGACGCTACGAGCAGAGGTGCCACAAACTACTTGAGTTTGGCACAGGAAATTATCAAGAAAAACAGCAATTAAGCCATGGCAAAAGCGATAAAAAAACAAGCCTTAGGAAGAGGATTATCTGCCCTATTAAAAGACCCTGAAAATGATATCAAATCTATCGGCGACAAGAATGCCGACAAGGTTGTAGGGAATATTATCGAATTGGATATCGAAGCGATTGAAATCAACCCGTTTCAGCCGAGAACCAATTTCAACGAAGAGCAACTTCAGGAATTGGCGTCTTCCATCAAGGAATTAGGGCTTATCCAGCCGATTACCGTTCGCAAATTAGACTTCAATAAATACCAGTTGATTTCGGGAGAGCGTCGTTTGCGCGCTTCGAGATTGGTTGGACTAACTACTGTTCCGGCTTACATCCGAATTGCCAATGACAATGAGTCGTTGATTATGGCTTTGGTGGAAAACATCCAGCGTCATGACTTAGACCCAATTGAGATTGCCTTGTCATACCAAAGATTGATTGACGAAATCCAATTGACTCAGGAGCAAATGAGTGAGCGAGTAGGCAAGAAACGTTCTACCATCGCTAACTACCTGCGTTTGTTGAAATTAGACCCGATTATCCAAACCGGAATCAGAGATGGATTCATTAGCATGGGTCACGGCCGTGCCATCATCAATATCGAAAACCAAGACGTACAAACCGATATTTACCAAAAAATCGTAAGCCAAAATCTTTCCGTTCGTGAAACTGAAGCTTTGGTAAAAAACTACCAGGATAGTTTAAAACCAGCTCCGGCGAAAGCCAAAAAAGGAGAGAATTTCACTGTGGCCGAAGAGCAAAAAAAGGCTTTTGTGAATTTCTTCGGAACCAAAATCGACGTAAAAGTGGCCGGAAACGGCAAAGGCAAAATTACCATTCCTTTCCACTCTGAGGAAGATTTCAACCGCATTATCAAATTAATCAAAGGTTAGTGAATAGGTTTCTCTACATAATTGTTCTTTGCTGCCTGTTTGGAAATCAATCGCTTTTTGCGCAAGATGAAATCAAAGGTTTGGTGGTTACCGATACCACTAAAATGAAAGAAATAGATCCTTTGACTCCGGCAAAAGCTGCCTTCTATTCGGCTATTCTACCCGGATTGGGACAAGCTTACAATAAGAAATACTGGAAAATTCCAATCGTTTACGGAGCCATTGGAACGAGCATGTATTTTTACCTTGACAACAACAAAAAATACCACAGCTATCGCGACGCTTATAAAAGAAGATTGGCCGGATTTAACGATGATCAATATGATTATCTGGATGATTCCCGACTGATTCAGGCGCAACGGTTTTACCAAAGAAACAGGGATTTATCGCTGATGATAACCGTAGGTTTCTACATTTTGAATATTGTGGATGCCAACGTTGACGCGCATTTGATACAATTCAACGTCAATGACAAACTTTCGGTTGTACCGGATGTTTATCAAAATGATTTTACGGCCAAACCCAATATCGGCCTAACTTTTAATTACAAATTCTAATGAAAATTGCACTTCTGGGATACGGAAAAATGGGAAAAGTGATCGAAAGAATCGCTTTGGAAAGAGGACACGAAATTGTACTCAGAAAGGATGAATCCAATACTTACGAAGGTTTAGAAAAAGCCGATGTCGCTATCGATTTTAGCGTGCCAATGGTCGCTGTTGAAAACATTTCGACTGCTTTTAACCATGGAATTCCCGTAGTTTGCGGCACAACAGGCTGGTTGGAACATTATGATGATGTAGTCAAATTATGCCACGAAAAAAATGGTGCTTTTTTATATGGTTCCAATTTTAGTTTAGGCGTAAACTTATTTTTTGAACTGAATACTTATTTGGCCAAAATGATGGCGCGATTCTCTTCGATTTATAAAGTATCCATGGAAGAAATCCACCATACCCAAAAACTGGATTCTCCAAGCGGAACCGCTATTTCTTTAGCCAAAGGCGTTATCGAAAATTCGGCTTATACTTCCTGGACAGAAGAAACTGCTGCCGAAAATCAGATTCACATCGAAGCAAAAAGAATAGAGAATGTTCCCGGAACACACAGTGTTTACTACCGTTCAGACGTAGATTTTATCGAAATCAAACACCATGCACACAGTCGCGAAGGATTTGCTTTGGGCGCTGTCTTGGCAGCCGAATGGATTCAGGGTAAAAAGGGCGTGTTTTCAATGAAAGATGTCCTGGATTTAAACTAATCCATCCAAGAACTGTAACGAATTCAACTTTTGGATAACAAATAAAAAACTTTTAAACTCAACATTATGTCAACATATCAATGGATTGTATTTTTTCTGATTGTTCAGGTCATTCACGGTTTAGGAACCTGGAAACTTTATGAAAAAGCAGGAAGAAAAAGATGGGAAGCCTTTGTACCGGTGTATAACGCCATTGTTTTAATGCGCATTATCGGTCGTCCAACCTTATGGACGTTGCTCTTATTCATCCCAATCATCAATCTGATTATGTTCCCTGTGGTTTGGGTAGAAACTTTGAGAAGTTTTGGCAGAAAATCAACCGCTGACACCTGGTTAGGGATTTTCACCTTCGGCTTATACATCTACTATATCAATTATACGCAAGACGTACAACACATCTCCGACAGGAGTTTAGTAGCTTCCACCAAAGCCGGTGATACTGTGAGTTCGATTCTTTTTGCGATTGTAGTCGCTACTTTGGTGCATACTTATGTGATGCAGCCGTTTACAATTCCAACCTCGTCTTTGGAAAAATCATTGTTGATTGGAGACTTTTTATTCGTAAGTAAATTTCATTACGGTGCCAGAACGCCAATGACTGCAGTTGCCGCACCAATGGTTCACGATACTTTACCATTCGTAAAAACCAAATCTTATTTGAGTTGGCCACAATTGCCTTACTTTAGATTTCCGGGATTCCAGAAAATTGAGAAAAATGATATCGTGGTTTTCAACTGGCCGGCAGATACCGTATACAAATTTTTCGATACTTCGGGCAGAAGCATTGTAAAGCCTATTGACAAAAAATCTAACTATGTAAAACGTTGTCAGGGAACGCCTGGTGATAATTTACAAATCAAAGACGGAGTGGTTTATATCAACGGAAAGGAATTGATTTTACCGGAAAGAGCCAAACCTCAGCATGCTTATTTCCTGACTTATGATCCAAATGCCAATGTCGACTTAGATTATGTTATAAAAAATGTAGGTTCTACTGATGGCGCCGGATTTAAGAACGAAGCCAGAGACACAGTTATCATTAAAGCATTAACGGATGAAGCGGTAGCTACTTTGAAGAAAGTACCTGGCATAAAATCGGTAACCAAAATCATCATTAAAAAACCTGAAGGCACCATTTTCAGCCACAATCCAAATTGGAGTTCCGATAATATGGGACCTTTCTATATTCCGGAAGCGGGCAAAACCATCACATTAACCAAAGAAAATCTTCCGCTTTACAAAAGGGTAATCACCGTTTATGAAAAACATAATTTAAAAGTAGCCGGAGATGATATCTATATCGATGACAAAAAAGTGACTTCCTATACTTTTGGACAAAATTATTACTGGATGATGGGAGACAACCGCAACAACTCTGAAGACAGCCGTTATTGGGGATTTGTACCGGAAGATCATATCGTTGGAAAACCGGTGTTTATCTGGTTAAGTTATGATGGTAACGGTCAAGGACTTGATAAAATACGTTGGGAAAGAATGTTTACCACAGTGAGCGGTGAAGGCCAACCACAATCTTATCTTAAATATTTCCTTGGATTGGTAGCCTTATATGTTGTGGGTGATTATTTCTGGAAAAAGAGAAAAGCGGTGAAAGGTTAATTTGTTCATGTGGTAATTCGTTAATTCGTTTCCAAAGTTTCGAATAACCAAATCCACAAATAACAGAATAAACTAATAAGATATGTACACTTTTTCATTTGAAAAATTAGATGTTTGGGTTGAATCAAAAGAGTTTTCCAAATCGATATATGAAGTAACCTCAAATTTCCCTGAAGCTGAAAAATTTGGCCTAATCTCCCAGCTAAGGAGAGCTTCAATATCAGTAGGTTCAAATATTGCAGAAGGTTCTGCTAGAAAAAGCTACAAAGATAAAGCTCATTTTACTTCTATAGCATTCAGTTCTGCCGTTGAAGTATTAAATCAATTAATAATTTCATTTGAGTTAAATTTTATTTCGGAATCAGATTATATTACTTTAAGAGAAAAATTAGAAAGCATAACTAACAAACTAAATTCTCTTAGAAATTATCAAATTGATAAATCCAACGAAATCAAATAACCAAATTACCGAATAACCAAATGACCAACATTCTCATTCATCCGGGTTATTTTCCATCGATCAGTCATTTTGCAGCGATTGCCCAAAGTGATTTGGTAACCTTTGAAATAGAGGACAACTTCCAAAAGCAAACCAACCGCAACCGAATGTACATTTACAGTCCGAATGGCATTCAGTTGCTCAATATTCCCATCAAACATTCTAAAACCGCCCATCAAAAAACCAAAGACGTGCGTTTGGAAACCGCTTTCGATTGGCAGAAGCAGCATTTTAAATCGCTTGAAGCTGCTTACAGGGCTTCGCCTTTCTTCGAGTATTTTGAAGATGACATTCACCCGATATTCGAAAAGAAACACGAATTCCTGATGGATTTAAATCTGGAAACCATGTCGATTGTATCACAATGTCTCGGATTGGAATTTGATTATAATGAAACCGAAGAATACTTTCATGAAGTCACCGATAAAACAGATTTCAGAAATTTAATCAACGGTAAAAAAGACACAGCCCAATTTGACTCGTACACGCAGGTTTTCGGCGAAAAGCATGGTTATCTGAACAATTTAAGCATATTGGATTTATTGTTCAATGAAGGAAGATATGCGTTGGATTATCTGAAGAAACAAAAACTATAACTACTCCGTAAAAGAAAGCCTTGACATCACCGGAAAGTGATCTGAATTTTCAAATTTGGAGAAGCTTTTAAAACTCTTCACCTGCATCTTTTTATTGGCAAAAATATAATCAATTCGCGCCGGATAATATTTGAATTTATAGGTTTGCCCAAAACCATTTCCGGCTTCTTCAAAACAATCGTTCAAATCGCCTTTGATGTTTCGGTAAACATAGGAAAACGCACTGTTATTCATATCTCCGCAAATAATTACCGGATACTTGCAGTCGTTTCTGTGATTGACTAAAATGGCCGTTTGCTGTTCCTGTTTTTTAAAAGCATCCCTGATTCGGCTGAAAACCTCTTGGGATTTGTTTTGGTCGATCGCGTCAACGTGTTCTTCAATTTCATTGACATCCGGTGAAATTTTTATCGACTGCAAATGGATATTATACACCCGAATAGTGTCTTTTCCTTTTTTGATATCGGCATAAATGATGTTGTTTCCGGCTTCGGGAATTTTAAAATCACCTTGATTGAATATCGGGAATTTGGAAAAAATAGCCTGTCCGGTCCTGATTTGCTTACCTTCCATAAAAACAGCCTTGTACTTGTAAATCCTCAAATCCACTTTGGCATTTTCCGAATACTCCTGTATGCACAAAATATCCGGGTTTTGTTCGTTGATAAATGACAAAATAGTATCGCCTACATGCTCATTCGGAAGCCAGTCAAAAAGATTAAACAGCCGCACATTATAACTCATCACCGTGAAGTCTTTCTCTTCTTCGGGCAAATCATTAGCGGAAAATTTATAAAATTTATTGATAAATGTAATGCCGAGCAGTAAGACTAAACCGGAAAGAATGACCTGTCGTTTCAATTGGATTAACCAATACACAAAAAACAACGCATTTAGGATTAAAAACAAGGGCAAAATCAAGGTCAGTACCGAAAGCAGCGGAAATAACTTTGGCGCCAGAAAAGGCAATACATAAGCAATAAAGGTCAATACAGTTACCACTATATTGAATCCGAAAACCACTTTGTTAAACCACGATAGTTTTTTCATTTGCAATTTATTTCCCGGCTTTGAAGAGAAATTCCTTCTCTTCGGCTGTCAGGCTGTCATAACCCGATTGACTGATTTTATCCAAAATCTCGTCAATTTGTTGCTGGGTTTTGTCTTTGGCAACAATTTTACTCTCTTTTTTTACAGCAGGTTTTTTGGGGTTAACGTGTACTTTTTTAAAAGGCGTTGCTTTCTTTGTGCTGAACAAATCAGCAAAAAAATTAATGATCCCGGTTACTATTTTACTCAAGTCGGTTCCGTTCTGCAACAGCTTGATGTAAATATAACCAAAAAAAGCGCCGCTCAAATGCGCAATATGTCCGCCGGTATTGTTCATCGGCAACTGAATCAAATCCAAAAACAATAAAACTATAGTAATCTGCCACAACTTAACCTTCCCAAAGAACATCAACCTAACGTCCATAAACGGTTGGTAAGTGGTGGTGGCCAACAATATTGCCATAATCGCTCCGGAAGCGCCAACCATTGAAGTCTGTACCTGTGATAAAGCCGGCAAATAATTGTAGCCCAATAAAAAGATCAATCCTGAGAAAATAGCACCCAAAATATAAGCGCCTAACAATTGTTTTTGGGTGAAAAAAGTCAGGAACAAGCGGCTGGTGTAATGCAACATCAGCATGTTAAATATCAAATGAATGATTCCAAAATGAAAGAACGCATAGGATAAAATCGACCAGGGTTTCCAGGTGAGGTCACCAAAATTAGTGGACAAACTCACAAAACTCAAATAGTCAATATGAATATTCAACAGCTTGATGACCGCGAAAACAATCTCAGGAACCGCAAAAAAAAGCAGGTTCCAAAAGACCAATCGGACACCAACGTCGCCAATCTTATATTGAAATTTTAAATCTTGCAGTAAGTTCATACTTAGTTCCAGCGATTTTTATTGAACGAATTTTTCTTCCAATACCACATCATGATAAAACCGGTCAAGGCGCCGCCAATATGGGCAAAGTGGGCAATTCCACTTCCTCCGCTTCCAAAAATAGAGCTTCCCTTAAATCCTAAAAATAAATCCACCGCAATCAATCCCGGTACAAAATATTTGGCTTTAATCGGAATTGGAATAAACATAATCCCCAATTCAGCCATTGGGAACATAAAAGCAAAAGCAGTCAACAAACCATAAATGGCTCCCGATGCTCCCACTGAAGTACCATTATACGAAAAGAACAATTGCTCAATAGTACCTAATGGCAATAGATTTTGAAAACTATCATAATTTCCGGTAGCCAAAAATGAATTGATTTGTGATTGGGAAATATTGGCCTCATGAAATAAATTCAGGGCTTGATGGTATTCATAATAATTAAATCCAACATGTAATAAAGCGGCGCCCAATCCGCAGGATATATAGAAAAATATAAATTTTCTGGCGCCCCAAAAATGCTCCAAAGCACTCCCAAAAGAGATTAAGGCAATCATATTGAAAAGAATATGGCTAATCCCCATACCGCCCGAACCGTTGTAAACCGGCGCGTGCATAAACATACTGGTCAAAGGCTGCCAAAATCTGAAATTTGGATTTTCCGGATAATATTCTGAAAACAATTGGTAAGCCACATCGCCCACAATATTGGAACCAATGAAAAATATAACATTAATAATCAGTAACTGCTTAACAGTCTCGGTCATTCGCATCATACGCTGAATTTTTTATCTAAATCTTCCACACTCATGGTGATGAAAGTTGGTTTTTGAAACGGTGACACATTCGGTTCTTTACAAGCAAACAGATTGTGCACCAGATTTTCTTGTTCTTTTTCGGTTAAATAGGTTCCGGTTTTAATGGCCAAACTTCGTGCCATCGACTTGGCGATGGTGTCATTTTGGGAAAAACTGTTGTCCGGAATGCCGTCCTGTAAATCACTCAATAACTCTTCCAAAACGATAGAAATCTCACTTTCGGTCACATTGACAGGTAAACCCGAAATCATGATGTTATCCTCATTCATCGATTCAAAGACAAAACCGGTATTTTCCAGCGACGTTTTTAATTCGGCCAACAACTCAATTTCTCCTGAAGAAAAATGCAACTGCAACGGAAACAGCAACTGCTGACTCGATGCCTGATAAACCGTCATGCTCGTCAAAAACTCTTCGTATAAAACGCGTTCGTGCGCTCGTTTCTGATTGATAATCACCATGCCCGATTTGATTGGGCTGACGATGTATTTTTTATGGATTTGGTACGTGCGTTTAACTTCCTGTTCTATTTCATTTTCTTCGAATAAGGAAGAAGTTACTGCTTCATTTTCAAAAGTCATTTCGGCTATCTCTTGTCCGGCTTGCTTTAAACCCACATATAAACTTTCCCAACTCGGTTGCGCTTCGGGTTTTTTATAACTGAAATTAGACGCTGATGATTTACTCGGCTTATCCTCAGAAAAAGGATTATAACTTCTGTCGACTTGTATGGTTGGGTATTCCGCTTCTTTATTTTGGTATTGATAAGGCGTATCCAAATTCGGGTCGCGATCAAAATCCAGCACTGGCGCTACATTGAATTGTCCCAAACTGTGTTTGATGGCCGAACGTAAAATGGCGTACAACGCGTGCTCATCGTCAAATTTAATTTCGGTTTTGGTCGGATGGATATTGATATCAATCGTGTGTGGCGGAACTTCCAGGTATAAAAAATAACTCGGCTGCGCACCGTCTTTGAGCAAACCTTCATAAGCTGCCATCACGGCATGATGCAGATAACCGCTTTTGATAAAACGGTCATTGACAAAAAAGAATTGTTCGCCTCTGTTTTTCTTCGAAAATTCGGGCTTGCCGATAAATCCCTGCAGGTTGACGATTTCGGTATCTTCTTTTACCGGAACCAATTTCTCATTGGTTTTACCGGAAAATATATTGACGATGCGTTGTCTGAAATTGGATACCGGCAAATTGAACATTTCACTGCCGTTGTGGTACATCGTAAAATGAATGTTCGGATGTGCCATCGCTACACGTTGGAATTCATCCACGATATGGCGTTGTTCTACGGTTTCCGACTTTAAGAAGTTACGGCGTGCCGGAATATTAAAAAACAAATTCTTGACCGCAAACGAAGTGCCTTTAGGTAAAACCGCCGGTTCCTGGGAAACGAATTTACTGCCTTCGATGATAATGTGAATTCCGAGTTCTTCCTGTTCCTGCTTGGTTTTCATTTCCACATGGGCAATCGCCGCTATCGAAGCCAAAGCTTCACCGCGAAAACCTTTGGTGTGCAAAGAGAATAAATCTTCCGCCTGACGGATTTTGGAAGTCGCATGACGCTCAAAACACAAACGCGAATCGGTGACACTCATTCCGAGTCCGTTGTCAATAACCTGAATCAATGATTTCCCGGCATCTTTGATGATGAGTTTGATGTCAGTGGCTTTGGCATCAACGGCATTCTCCAATAGTTCTTTGACTACCGAAGCCGGCCTTTGCACCACTTCGCCGGCAGCAATCTGATTGGCAACGTGATCAGGAAGTAATTGAATTATACTCGACATTCTTTTTTAGTATTCAGTGTTTTGTTATGGCATCAGTTTTTGGGTAACCGAAGAAAGCAAATTTAAGGAAAAAGTATTGGGATTTATAGTTAATAATTGGCTAAAAATAAAAAACCTATTCACAATGGAATAGGCTCTTATTTTAGACTGAAAATATAGCGATGTTACATTGTTCTTCTTCTCAAATCGGCCATTTTTATCGCTGCGATTGCGGCTTCGGTTCCTTTGTTGCCATGTTTGCCACCGCTTCTGTCGATGGATTGCTGCTCGTTGTTATCGGTCAATAAACAAAAGATAACCGGCACATCGGTTTGTACATTCAGATCTTTGATGCCCTGGGTTACGCCTTCGCATACAAATTCGAAATGCATGGTTTCGCCTTTGATCACACAACCTATTGTAATCACCACATCTACTTCCTGAGTGACAATCATGCGTTGTGCACCATAAACCAGCTCAAAACTTCCAGGCACATTCCAACGGATAATGTTTTCCGGTAAAGCGCCACAGTCTAATAAAGCCGCTTCTGCCCCATTATACAAACCATTGGTGATTGTATCATTCCATTCTGAAACCACAACCCCAAAACGAAAGTCCTTTGCATTTGGAAGTGTATTTTTATCATAGTTGGACAAATTTTTATTTGCAGTTGCCATAGTTTTATTGTTTAAAATAAAAAAGGATTAAAGATACAATCCTTAATCCTTTTTAAAATATTATTTTTTGATTTATTGCGCTAAACCAATCAAACCATCGATGTTTTGTGCTTCCGGAGTTCCATCAAAGCTTTCTTTGATTTCAGTGAAATATTTCAAAGCGTCTGCTTTGTTTCCTAAAGCCAAAGCTGTTTTTCCGGCTTTCATTAAATATCTTGGTCTGGTGAAATCATTCTGACTTGCATCAGCTGCTTTCAAATAAAATTCCAAAGCCTCTTTTTGTTTGTTTTGTTGTGCATAAGCATCACCTATCGCCCCTTGAGCCAAAGTACTCAGCATAATGTCTTTTGAAGAGAATTTCTCTAAGCTGCTTACAGCTTCAGCATATTTACCTGTGTTTAGGTAAGCGATACCGGCATAATAGTTAGCCAGGTTACCGGCTGCAGTTCCTGAATATTCTTCAGCGATTTTCACAACACCGTATTTTCCTTCAGAACCATTTAATACCAAATTGAATAATGAATCGGCTTTTACATCGCCATCAACCGCTTTTTGGAAGTTTTGTTGTGCTACGAATAACTGCTCAGCGCCATCTTGTTGGTTTGGCTCAGCAATAAATTTATCATAAGCAAAGTATCCAACAACAGCCAATACAATTGCGCCAAGGAAACCTAAAATAACTTTTTGGTTTTTTGCAATAAAATCTTCCGCTCTTGAAGCCGATTGATCCAACGTGTCAAATGCTTTTGCAGTCGCACTGTCTTTCTCATCAACGTTAACGTCTTCGATAAAATTGTTATCTAATTTTTCTGCTTTTTCTTTCGGTGCTTTATATCCTCTTTTGTTAAAAGTTGCCATCTATTTTTAATTTAGTGTGCGCAAAAATAAAATTTTTATTCATATTTAAAAGCTATTTTTGTCGATATTTTTGAATATTTTGCACCTCTTTACTTTAAGGGTTGGGAATAACTGCAATAAATTAACCTTTTACTCTTATAAATAAGGAGTTTAGACACTAATTTCAAACAAAAACCAAATTGTTTTTAAAGCGAATTTCAATACTCAATTACAAAAATTTTTCAGATACCACCTTCGAATTTGATGCCAAAATCAATTGTTTCGTGGGTAAAAACGGTATTGGAAAAACCAATATACTTGATGCTATTTACCATTTGGCCAACGGGAAAAGTTATTTCAATCCGTTGGCGGTGCAAAACATCAAGCACGGCGAAGAGTTTTTTGTAGTGGATGGCGAATTCGAAAAAAATGACCGCTCCGAGCAAATTCTCTGCAGCCTAAAGAAAGGTCAAAAGAAAATGCTGAAGCGCAACGGTAAACTCTACGAAAAATTCTCAGACCACATCGGGTTTATTCCTTTGGTCATTATTTCCCCTGCCGACCGGGATTTAATCATTGAAGGCAGTGAAACGCGCCGTAAATTTATGGACAGTGTAATTTCGCAGTTGGACAACACCTATTTACAGCAACTCATCCAATACCAAAAAATCATCAGTCAGCGCAATGCCTTACTGAAATATTTTGCGCTGAATCATGTCTTCGAAAAAGACACGTTAGGCATTTATAATGAGCAACTGCACCATCTGGGGAATTCGATTTTTGACAAAAGGCAAAAATTCCTTTCTGAATTCATTCCGATTTTCAACAAATACCATCAGGATATTACCAACTCCGCCGAAACGGTGCAATTGGTATATCAAAGTGATCTGTTTGAAAAAGACACTTTAGCCCTGTTGGAAGAAAACCTGAGTAAGGACAGAGCATTGCAATATACTTCGGTTGGTGTTCATAAAGATGATTTGTCGTTTGAAATTGACCATCACCCGATTAAGAAGTTTGGCTCCCAAGGCCAACAGAAATCCTTTTTGATTGCGTTGAAATTGGCACAGTTCGATTTTGTCAAAAAACAAAGCGGTGAAAAACCAATTCTGCTTTTTGATGATATTTTTGATAAGCTCGATGAATTTCGTGTCAGCAAGATTGTCGAAATGGTTAACAACGAAGAATTCGGTCAATTATTTATCACAGACACCCATCCGGAACGCACGGAAAACATAGTAAAAACAACACATCAGAGCTACAAAATATTTAATTTGTAATGTTATTCTATTTTGTAATTTAGCTAAAAATCCAAAAGATATGCAATCCAGATTATTTCCCCTGCTATTATTGAGTTTCTTATTCTTAAGTTGTCAGGGACAACCTGCAAAAGAAGTAAAAACCGTTGATGTAAAAGTCTTTGCAGAGAAACTTCACGCCACTACTAATGCGCAATTATTAGACGTCAGAACACCAGAAGAATTCAGCGACGGCCATATTGACAATGCTGTTAACGTGGATTGGAATGGTGATAATTTTGTGGACAAAGCCAATCAATTGGACAAATCCAAGCCGGTTTTTGTGTATTGCAAAATTGGTGGCCGTGGTGCCAAAGCCGCTAATAAATTAGCCGAACTCGGTTTTACGGAAATTTACAATCTGGATGGCGGTATCATGAAATGGAACGCTTCAGGAGAAAACAAACCAGATGACAAAATCATTGGCATGTGCGATCAGGAATACAACGAATTATTGCAATCCAGTGATAAGGTTATGATTGATTTCGGTGCCAAATGGTGTGAACCCTGTAAAAAAATGAAGCCTTATATTGTAAAGCTTCAAACCGAAATGAAAGACCAAATTAAGATTGTCCAACTCGATGCCGATGAGAATAAAACCTTAGTAAAGCAAATGAAATTAGACAGTTTGCCGGTAATCATCGTATATGAAAAAGGGAAAGAAGTTTGGCGCAATTTGGGCTATATCTCGGAAGAAGAATTAAGAAAACACCTGTAGCATTATGATAACCAAAGAAGCACTTCAGTTTCTCGAAGATTTAATCGCCAATAACAATACTGATTGGATGCATGCCAATAAAAAAAGGTATGAAAACTATAAAAAGGACTATCATAATTTCATTGCCTCGCTTTTGGCAGAAATGAAACCATTGGATAAAAGTTTAGAGCCATTGGAAGTCAAAAACTGTACATTCCGAATCAATCGCGACATCCGTTTTTCCAAAGACAAATCGCCTTATAAAACCAATATGGGTGTTTGGTTTACCCAAAATAAATTCAGGAAAAACAGTCCGGGATACTATGTTCACTTCGAAAAAGGGAATTCCTTTATCGCAGGTGGCGTTTGGTGTCCGGAACCCGAAGAATTAAAAAAAATACGTAAAGAAATAGCCTTTTTCCATGATGATTTAGACGCGATTGTCAACGACAAAACGTTCAAAAAAGAGTTTGTAGCAATGACTCGTGACGAAAATAACACTTTGAAAAAAGCACCCAAAGATTTCGAACCCAATCACCCTGCTATTGAATTTTTAAAACTGAAAAGTTTTACGGCATCCAACAAAATTGAGGATGCACTTTTTACTGACAAAGATTTTAGTAAAATAGTAGCTCAAAAATTAATGGCTTTAAAACCTTTAAATGATTTTTTAAACAGAGCGCTGGAAACCGAAGACTAACTCCAAATGGCAAAAAAAAGAATACTGTTTTTGGGCGAAACCTACCGCGCTGATGCTGTCACTTGGATGAATGGTCTCAGGGATTTTGGCGATTTTGAAATCGTTTCCTGGGAACTGCAAACCAAAAGTCATGGATTTTACAGGCTTATTCGAATCCTCGAACTGACCAAAGCCTTTTTAACGATAAAAAGCATAGCCAAAAAATTCAATGCCGATATGGTCATTGCCGAGCGCACAACCAGTTATGGGTGTTTAGCAGCTTTATCCGGAATCAGACCGATTGCGATTGCCCAACAAGGCATTACCGATTTGTGGCCTTTGAATTCGCTTTCCTATCCCTTTAAAAAAATCATCCAAAAATATGCTTATGACAAAGCCGATTTGATCCATGCCTGGGGAAAAGTAATGTCAGATCATATGGAAGCAAGCGGTGTTGATATGAATAAGGTGATGATTTTACCCAAAGGCATCAACCTGGATTTCTTTCAATTTAACGACGCGACTGATAACAAAAAAATCAATGCCATCGTAACCCGTTCCCTTAATCCTGAATACCAGCACGATTTGATTTTAAAGTCATTTGCGCTTCTCAAACAAAAGAATATTCCTTTCAATCTTACGATTATCGGTGATGGAATCGAATTGAAAAAATTACAGTCTCTGGCGGCAGCATTAAACATCTCAACCGAAGTTGATTTTGTCGGAAGGATTGATAATAATGATATTCCGGCTTATTTGCAAAAGTCTAATTTTTACATCAGCATGCCTTCCACTGAAGGCGTTTCGGCATCACTTTTTGAAGCTATGGCTTGTGGCTGTTTCCCAATTGTAAGTGATTTACCCGGAAATCGTCATTGGATAGAACAAAAAGTTAACGGAATACTTGCAACTTTCGAAAATGAGTTTAATTTAGCCGGAGAATTGGAGTGGGCTTTTCAGAATACAGATTTTACCCAAAAGGTAATTATAGCCAACAGGAAATTTGTAGAAGATAATGCCAACTATGAAATCAATATGAAAAAAATTGCCCTCAAATATCACGATTTAATCTCAGATAAATCAACGTCTCTATAGTTATATGTGTGGCATAAATGGAATTTTAAATTTGGATTACAAACCGGTTGATCAAAGTCAATTGGTAAAAATGCGCGATTTACTCGAGCATCGTGGTCCGGATGACAAAGGCATTTTCCTCAACGACAATATCGGTTTAGGACACAGGCGATTATCTATTATTGATACTTCTGCAGCCGGTCACCAACCATTTATTTCTGAAAACGGACGGTATATCATCGTTTTCAATGGTGAAATTTACAATTACCAATCTTTTTATCCCGAATTAAAAAGCAAAGGAATCACTTTGAAATCGGGTTCCGACACTGAAGTATTGCTCTATCTTTTTGAATTGTACGGTATGGAAATGCTGCATCGCCTGAACGGCATGTTTGCCTTTGCTATTTGGGATACTGTCGAAAAGAAACTGACGCTTTGCCGTGACAGAATGGGCGTAAAACCTTTGTATTATTCGATTTATCAAAACACTTTATACTTTGCTTCAGAACAAAAAGCCATTTTTGGCGCCGGAGTTCCATTGGAAATCTCGGAAAACGGTATGGAAGAATACATTTTCAACCGTTTTGTAGCGGGTGAAAACACTTTGTACAATCATATCAAAAAACTGCTACCGGGACATTATATGGTCATTGATGAAAACGGAAAAAGCAGTATTACCAGATGGTGGAATCTGAAAGAACAAATTCAAAACCACAGCCCGATTGTCAATCCGAAAAAATGGTTTGAGGAAACCTTCTTTGACTCGGTGAAACTGCGCATGGTGAGTGATGTTCCTGTTGGTGTTTTACTCAGCGGTGGATTGGATTCCTGTTCTATACTGTCAGCTTTGTACCATCAGGACTTTAAGAATATAGAAACATTCAACATCAGTTTTTCAGAAGCCGAACACAATGAATACCATTTGGCCAAAAAAATAACCGAAGAGTATAATTATATTCTCAATCATACCCAATTGGAGAATGATAATTTGTACCAAACTTTAATTGAGACTTCCTATTTTCAGGACGAACCTTTAATGCATCTCAACGAACCGCATTTGTTGGCTATTGCTAAATTGGCCAAGCCAAAAGTAAAAGTGCTGCTTTCCGGTGAAGGTGCCGATGAATTGATGGGTGGCTATGTTCGTTACAAAGCCTTGAAAAATCCAACATTACTAAAGGTAATTTCACAAATCTCCAAATTTGAAACCTTTAATAAAAGACCGCGTTACGATAAATTATTCCGTTATTCAAAAATCAACAGCGATGCGGATTTGGTTATTTTTAACGGCTCCAATGTATATCCGGAAGACATTAACTTGTTTTACGGCAACAAGAAAAAACCGGAAAACGAATACCGCCATCAGATTTTAAAGGAAGCACAGGAATTGTATCCGAAAAATTTGCAACGCCAGGCACTCTATTTTGACCAACACACTTATTTGTGTTCGCTGTTAGACCGAAATGATCGTTGTACCATGGGAACTTCCATCGAATGCCGTGAGCCATTTTTAGACCAGCGATTGGTTGCCGGATTGGGCACTTTGGAGGACAAATGGATGTTTACCGGAAAGAAAGGAAAATTCATCCTCAAAACCACGATGGAGAACAAACTGCCGCAGGAAATCATCGATTTCAGAAAGATTGGATTGAGTGCGCCCTGGGGAAGTTATCTGCTGAAATTCCCAAGGTTTAATGACGAACTGGAAAATTTTGCCAAAAGCGATATTTTCAATATGCCGTTTATGGAAAACATTGACGGTCAAAAATTGGTAGCCGAAATCAGAAAAGGCAATACCAAAATATTACCTTATGTGATGCCTTTATTTATGCTTCACAAATGGCAAAAACATTACTACACCAAATTCATTTAAAAGGATTGTTTACTTTTGTAAACCATTAAGCCCAATTTTAAATGATGACTATCCAAACCAATTTCTCCCTAAAAAAATACAATACTTTTGGTATCGAAGCCAAAGCCCGACAATTTGTAGCGGTTCACACGGTTGAAGAATTGAAAATTGTTTTACAGGAAAACGCAAACGAGAAAAAATTCATTCTTGGCGGCGGCAGCAATATGTTGTTAACCCAAGATATAGAAGCCTTGGTGATTCATATCGATTTAAAAGGCAGAAGAATATTGAAAGAAGATGACGATTTTGTCTGGGTAGAAAGCATGGCCGGAGAAAACTGGCACGAATTTGTCCTTTGGACGATTGACCAAAACTTTGGCGGATTGGAAAACATGTCCTTAATTCCGGGGAATGTAGGAACCACACCGGTGCAGAATATCGGTGCTTACGGTACCGAAATCAAGGATACTTTTGTGTCGTGTGAAGCGGTGAATATTGCTACGCAAAATATCAAAACTTTCAGCAAAGAAGATTGCCAGTTTGGTTACCGCGAAAGTGTTTTCAAACACGGAGTCAAAGACCAATTTGTGATTACTTCGGTGGTGTTTAAACTAACCAAACGCAATCATAAAATCAATACATCCTATGGCGATATTACCAAGGAACTGGAAAAACAAAACGTCGTTACGCCTACGCTGAAAGATGTTTCCAATGCCGTGATTGCCATTCGCCAGAGTAAATTACCCGATCCAAAAGAACTGGGCAACAGCGGCAGTTTTTTCAAAAACCCGATTATCCCAAAAGCACAATATGAAAAAGCACATGCTTTGCATCCCGAAATGCCGCATTATGTGGTTTCGGAAACCGAAGTCAAAGTGCCGGCCGGCTGGCTGATTGAGCGCGCCGGATTTAAAGGAAAACGTTTTGGTGATGCGGGAATCCATAAGAATCAAGCCTTAGTTTTGGTGAATTACGGCAACGCCACCGGACAGGAAATTTTAGCGGTTTCCAAAGACATACAGGCAACCATTTTAAGAGAATTTGGCATCGCGATTGAAGCTGAAGTGAATGTGATTTAAGATGATAACTATACTTGATAAAGTCAAAACCGAATTAAACGAATTAGGATTTTCAATAGTCGACAATGTCTATAGTGAAACTGAAATTCAATCGATTGCTAATTTTATAAATGGTTTAGACACATCAAATCCTATTTTCAGAAAGACAGACGACTTATTTGCCATTCGGCAATTCGTTAAGGAATTCCCTGAAATCAAATCGCTTCTATTCAATAATAATTTGAAAAAAATCATTGAGGAAGTTGGCGGTGACAATTGTTTTGTAGTAAAGTCAATCTATTTTGATAAACCCGAAAAATCAAATTGGTTTGTTGCTTATCATCAGGATTTAACTATTTCTGTCGATAAAAAAACAGAAACCGAAGGTTTTGGTCCGTGGACCGTTAAACAGAATCAGTTTGCTGTTCAACCTACTTTGGCCATTCTGGAAAATATTTTTACTATCCGGATTCATTTAGATGATACAGATGAAAATAATGGTGCCTTGAAAGTGATTGATAAATCACACGCCAAATCAATTTACAGACCGGAAACCATCAATTGGAACCTTGAAAAGGAAACGATTTGCAGTGTAAATTCCGGTGGCATAATGTTGATGAAACCATTACTTTTACATGGTTCAAACAGAACGCAAAACAATAAGAAACGAAGAGTAATTCATATTGAATTTTCAAATATGGCATTACCAGAGAATCTCAATTGGTCAGAATACAGCACTTTAAATTAATAAAATGAAACCTATCATAGAAACCGAACGCTGTTACCTCCGTGAATTATCCGTTGGTGATGCACAACATTTTTATGATTTAAATGCCGACCCAGAAGTTATCAAATTTACCGGTGACAAAGCTTTCTCAACAGTAGCCGAAGCCAGATCATTTCTGGAAAATTACAGCCAATATGAGCAATACGGTTATGGTCGTTGGATGGTGATTGACAAAAAAAGTGATGCGTTTTTAGGTTGGTGTGGTTTGAAATACTCACCCGATTTGGATGAAGTTGACCTGGGTTTTCGTTTCTTCAGAAAATATTGGACCCAAGGTTACGCTACCGAAACAGCCAAAGCCTGCATTGATTATGGCTTTAATCAGTTGCAGCTTTCCAAAATTGTCGGAAGAGCCATGGAACTGAATGTTGGTTCGATAAAAGTATTAGAAAAAATAGGCATGACATTCGTCGGCAAATTTGAATTTCATTTACACGACGGCGTTTTATACCAAATTGAAAATAAAAAATAACGATGTATATACCCGAACTATATAAAAACGAAAATCAGGAAGACATTCAAAACTTTCTGCATCAAAACGGCTTTGCGATTTTGGTCAATCAAACCAATGGAAAATTGTGGGCAACGCATACACCGCTGATTTTAGACACCAATGCCGACGGAAAACAAATTTTGGTCGGGCATATTTCCAAAGCCAATCCACAGGCGGAAAGTTTTAAAACCAATGACGAAGTGCTGGCCATTTTTCAAGGTGTGCATACCTACATTTCCTCTTCCTGGTATGACCATGAAAATGTGCCAACGTGGAATTACCTGGCTGTTCATGTTTACGGGAAAGTGACGCTTTACAATCATGAGCAAGCGGTCAATTCGCTTAAAAAGTTGGTTGATAAATACGAAGCCAAATCGGAAAAACCCGTTCGTGTCGAAAATCTATCCGAAAAAACGATGCGCGAAGCCCGAGGCATTGTTGCTTTCGAAATTGAAATTACCGGTATTGAAGCCAAGAAAAAGCTGTCCCAAAACCGCGATGACAAAAACTACCAAAACATCATCACCGAACTGGAAAAAACCAATGACAGTCAGGCAATTGCCATAGCCGAAGAAATGAAAAAAAACCGTTAGGAATTTGTTCAAAATCCCTTGACTATTGGCGTTAGAATACCTACATTTGCAATCCTTTTTAATGTCGAAAAAAGCCTATGTTATTAACTCTATTCTGTCTGTTCATTGCGGTTGTTGTTGTTCAATTCATCTATTATATTGTAGTTTTTGGCAAATTTTCATTTGCTAAACCACAAACGGCAACGCCAAATAGAATCCCTATTTCAGTAATTGTTTGCGCCAAAAATGAAGAAGAAAACGTAAAAAAGTTTGTGCCGCTTTTGGCCGAACAAAACTACCATACTTTTGAAATTGTTTTGATTGACGATGCTTCAAGTGATAACACTTTGGAACTTTTTGAAGAATTTGAAAAGCAGTATTCCAATGTCAAATTGGTTAAGGTTGAAAACAACGAAGCCTTTTGGGGTAATAAAAAATTCGCCTTAACTCTTGGAATCAAAGCCGCCAAATATGAATACCTATTGTTCACCGATGCCGATTGTTATCCAAACTCAAAAGAATGGATTGCCAATATGAGCGCCCAGTTCACGCCTCAGAAGAACATTGTTCTGGGTTATGGTGCATATGAAAAAATAGCCAATTCCTTTTTGAATAAAATCATCCGCTTTGAAACTTTATTGACAGCAACCCAATTTTTTGCCTGGGCCAAAATCGGGAAACCGTATATGGGCGTAGGACGCAATATGGCTTACAAACGCGAGGAATTTTTCAAGGTAAGAGGATTTATGGATCATATGAAATTGCGTTCCGGAGATGACGATTTGTTTATCAACCAAGCTGCGACCTCCGACAACACTGCGGTTTGTTATATGCAGGACAGCTTTACCTATTCGGAACCAAAAACTTCCTTTAAAGAATGGTTTACCCAAAAACGCCGTCATGTATCGACTGCCAAGCATTATAAAATGTTCGACAGAAACCAGTTGAGCATCTTCTATGCTTCTCAATTGTTGTTTTTGTTGCTGCCGATTGTGCTTTTAGCATTCCAGTTTCAATGGATTGCTGTAGTCAGCATTATCGGTTTCCGATATTTATTTGCGTGGTTAGCCATGGGATTTGCAGCGGGTAAATTAAAAGAAAAAGATGTGATGTATTGGTTCCCAATAATAGAAATTGTTTTAATTTTCACCCAATTGAACGTATTCATCACCAATACGTTCTCAAAACCGGTACATTGGAAATAAACAAATACATAGAGATGGCTAAGAAAGGCGACCAGGTTGCCTTTACTTATTTGCTCGACCATTACTGGAACGAAGTGTATGGCTTTATGCTTAAACGCACCGAAAACGAAACCGATTCGGAAGACATTACCATCGAAACCTTCTCTAAAGCCTTTGACAAAATCGCCACTTACAATCCCGAATTCCAATTCAACACCTGGCTGATTGCCATTGCCAAAAATGTCCATATTGATTTGCTTCGCAAAAAGAAATCAACGCTTTTTGTTGAAATCACCGATGAGGAAGATCAACAGGCTTATAATGTTGCCGATAGTTCTCCATCTGCCGAAGATGAATTGATTACCGAACAAAACTTATCCCGCCTACTCCAATTCATCAAAGAATTGAAACCGCACTATCAGGAAGTGATTCAGCTTCGCTATTTTCAGGAAATGAGTTATCAGGAAATTGCCGAACAGTTGAACGAACCGTTGAGCAACGTTAAAATCAAATTGCTTCGCGCCAAAAAACTCTTGGCAGAAATCATCGAGAGCAAAAAATAATTCTGATTTTTTTTTTTTCAAAATTTATCTGAACCTTCCCAACCTTTTAAGGGAAAACATCATCTATATAATAAATATTTAACATTATTTATACTATTTTGATGTTTGCTGCGTTATATAATTAAACACCTTGCTTATGTAGTATAAATACTTAACTCTAAAACCATATAAATTATGTCAAACGTTAGTATTTATGAAAAAAACTGGATAGATCTGGTTTTTGATGGCAAAAACAAAGCCTATGGCGCGTATCAATTGCGTCAGGAAAATTCTAAAACTTCTTTAATAGCCCTAATAAGTGGCATCACCTTTTTTTGCGGTGCCATTGGTCTCGGCCTATTTCTAACTTCTTTTGGCGATGCCGCAAAAGAGCTTCCCGGTAATCCGGATGTTATCATCCAGGTTGATGCCTATAATTATCCGCCGGAGAAAAACGAAGAACCTAAAAGCGACATTGTAGTGCCACCGGTAGAAGACGAACCAACAGAAAAGGTAACTTCCAAGGATTTAGTTGATCCTGTTATTGTAAAATCAACAGACAATCCTGATGACATTACCAAAAATGTAGACCTGGGCAAAAGAAATGATGATCCAAATCCTAATGGCGGCGATTCAAAAGGAAACCTTACCCCTGTAAATACAGGCGGTAGTCCAACCGGTACAGGTAAAGAAGGTGGTGATGGTAAAGGAAAAGGTCCTGGCCCTGTGGTAACTACCAACAATTTAGATGTACTTCCTGAATACCCAGGTGGAATGCCAGCATTCTATAAATATGTACAACGAACCTTTACACGTCCTGAAATTGATGACAGCGGAGAAATATCGATGAGTGTTATCATGTCATTTGTGATTGAAAAAGACGGAACACTAACCGATATCAAAGCCATCCGCAGTACTGACCCAAATATGGAAAAAGAAGCCATCAGAATCCTGAGAGCTTTAAAAGTAAAATGGACTCCCGGCATGAAAGACGGAGAACCGGTGAGAACCTTATTTATGTTACCAATAAAAGTTAAAATTTAATTCCTTAAAACCGCCTCAATCCAGAGGCGGTTTTTTGTTAACAAAAGTTGTAAAAGATTAACACGGATTTAGATTTTTTGGGTTTTAATTTCGGCTAAATATTGGTATTATTGCAATCATGAAGATTACGCTGATTTCCATTTTTCTAACCACACTACTCTACTTTTCCGGTCCGACAACCGGAAACCGATATTCGTATTCGGATGGCAGTCAAAGCCATGACAGTACACTGATTACCATTCCGTTTAACATCAAATTTGGTAAGGTTTCAGAAGAATACATCAACGAAAAAAAATCAAAAATTGATTCGTTTTATCAAAAAAACATTAATTCACTTTACTATAGCGGAAGTTTTATTGTGGCCAAAAACGGCCGCATCATTTATGAAGATTATAAAGGTTTGGCTAACACCAAAACCGGCAGAAAAATTGATGCTAATACTTCGATTCACCTGGCTTCTGTGAGTAAGGTATTAACCGCAACTGCCATCCTGAAACTGGTTCAGGGTGACAACATCATGCTCGACCAGAAAGTCACCGATTGGATTCCGAAATTCCCCTATAAGAACACCACCATCAGAACGCTGCTCAATCACAGAAGCGGTTTGCCACATTACTCCAACTTTCCGGGCATTATGAAAAAAGGCTGGAACCGAAAAAAGGTTTTGACCAATCAGGATATTTTGGATTTGATGGTCAAGCAAAAATTCAGACCGATATTTGCCGACAATGCCCGATTTGATTATTGCAACACCAATTATGTGATTTTGGCACTCATCATTGAAAGAGCCACCGGCCAGAACTATCGCGATGCCATGCAAACCCTGATTTTCAAACCGCTTGGCATGAAAAATACTTTTGTGTTCAATTATGAAACCGACAGGGACACCGTTTGCAAATCATACCGATCGAGTACTATTTTCCCTTGGGATCAATATGATAATTTGTATGGTGATAAAAACATCTATTCCACACCGAGAGATTTGGTGAAGTTTGACTTAGCCACTTATTCTCCTGATTTTATCAAACCCGAATTATTGCAGGAAGCCTACTTTGGTTATAGCGCCGGCAAAGTTGCCAAGCCAATTAAGGATTATGGTTTGGGAATGCGCATGCGTTTTTTACCACCAAACGGCGAAAAAATGGTGTACCACAACGGCTGGTGGCATGGCAATAATACTTCCTTTATACCGGTAAAAAAAGATACCGTAACGGTTATTTGTTTGGGGAATAAATACTCCAACAGGCCTTATGCTACCTTGAGTATGGTAAGCAGCCTTTTTTATAAAAAGAAAACTGAAATAGAAACTCCGGTGCCAACGGAACTCGAACTGGGAGAATAAACTTTAGATGGTTATTTCCTTTACCAGGTAAATCCCGTCTTCCTTAATCTCGATGCGCTTTTCCTTGTAAAGCGCTCCAATGGCTTTCTTAAAGGTCTTTTTACTCATCTTTAGTACGGTTTTGATGTCTTCTGGATGACTGTTGTCCGTCAATCTTAAAAAGCCGCGGCTGGCTCTCAGTTCATACAGGATTTTCTCGGCATTGGGTTCCACATTGCTGTAACCGAATTTGTGCAGCGTAACATCAATCTTATTATCAGGGCGGATGTTTTTGATATAACCGGTCATTCGGTCTCCGGTTCGGATATCGTCATACACCTGATCTTTATAGAGCAAACCTTTGTGTTGGTCATTGATGATAACATTAATCCCAACTTCGGTAATATGCGAAATGATTAAATCAACTTCATCACCAACGGCAACGGTCAGATTCTCATTGCTCAAAAACTGATTGGTTTTACTCGATGCCACAATCCTGTTGGTTTTCTCATCGATATAGGCAAAGACCAAATAACGTTTTCCTTTTTCCATTGGGCGCGCTTGTTCCTTAAATGGAACAAACAAATCTTTTTCCAATCCCCAATCCAAAAAAGCACCAAACTTATTGACAAAGTTGACGCGCAATAAGCCAAATTCATCCATCAGTATATAAGGTTCCAATGTCGTAGCCACCGGTCTTTCTTCATGGTCAAGGTAAACAAACACTATGATTTCATCCCCGATAGTATACTCCTTTGGAACATATTTCACCGGAAGCAATACATCGGCAGTACCATCGGTTAAAAAAAGTCCAACTTTGGTTTCGCGTGCAATCGTAAGTGTATTGTAGTGCCCTATTTTCATTTTTGTGCTTGTAATTTAGGTTACAAAGATAAGGAAATTAGAAACTTGAATTTGTATAATAAAAAATGTAGTTTTACTAAGTGTAACAAAACAACCGCTTGCACTACTAACGAGCTATGAGTGACAACTTAGAACAATCATTTGTAAAACAGCTAAAGGAAAACCAGAACATTATCCACAAGATATGTCGGTTATACACCAATGGCGAAGATGCACACAATGACTTGTTTCAGGAAATTACCATTCAGCTTTGGAAAGCGTTCCCAAAATTTAGAGGTGAATCTAAATTTTCGACCTGGGCTTATCGCGTAGCGCTGAATACTGCAATTACACTCTACAGAAAAAATACCAGAACCGTAGCAACGGTTACTTACGAAGGACAAAAACATTTCTTAAGTCAGGAAGATTACAATTTAGAAGAAGAAGAACAAATCAAGTTGATGTACCAGGCGGTGCAACAGTTGAATGATATTGAAAAAGCTTTGGTGTTTCTCTATCTTGAAGATAAGGATTACACCGAAATATCGGAGACATTGGGGATCAGTGAAGTCAATGCACGAGTGAAAATGAACAGAATCAAAGGAAAATTAAAAAAAATATTAAATCCCTAAGGAATATGGATGAGTTGGATTTATTAAAAAAAGCCTGGAAAAAGGATACCCATTCTTTTGAGCAGGTTACGGAAAGTGAGATTTACAACATGCTGCATAAGAAATCATCATCTATTGTAAAATGGATATTGGTTATTAGCGTATTGGAATTTGCGGCATGGGCCTTGGTCAACATATTGTTTAATACTGATGAGGCCATTAAGAGTCTGCACGCCGAGAACTTTTCAATTTATTTGAAAGCGTTCACCTATCTCAATTATGTTGTTGTTGTTGGGTTTATTTATTGTTTTTATAAAAACTACACTAAAATCTCTACGATAACCTCAACCAAACAGTTGATGCAGGATATTTTAAGAACGCGTAAGACCGTACAATACTATGTTTGGTATAATCTGAGCATGATATTTGTCAGTACCATTATGGGCTTTGTGATGGCTTTTGTTTACAATCCTAAAATGAATGCGCTAAAAGACAAGATTGCCCACGAAGACAGTTATCGTACCTTATCGATTACGATTTGCATCATTATCTTAACCACAGTGGTCTTTGTTGGAATCTTCTGGTTGTTCTACCGCTTACTTTACGGCATACTGTTGCGTAAATTACAAGGCAATTACAAAGAGCTTAAAAAAATCGACTTATAACATGAAAAAAATAGCCCTGCTTCTACTCGCCTTATTGGCTGGTTTTGCTAATGCCCAAACCAACAAGAATAACACCTTGTTGTGGAAAATATCAGGCAATGGCCTTTCCAAACCGTCTTATTTATTTGGAACCATTCACATCACTTGTGATGCTACATTGTCTGCGAAAGTTAAAACTGCACTCGATAATACCCAGCAATTGTGTTTGGAACTGGATATGGATGATCCCAATATGCAGGGCGAAATGATGATGAAAATGATGATGAAAGACGGCGTTACGATGAAATCATTGGCTTCAGCAGAAGACTTTAAAATTGTGGATGATTTTTTGAAAGCCGAAGTGGGCTTTTCTGCCGAAATGCTTAATACCGTAAAGCCTTTTATGGTTTCGGCGATGTTGTATCCAAAAATGCTGCCTTGCGAAATGCAATCGGTAGAGACAGAGCTGCAAAAAATAAGCAAAGCCCAGAATGAAGAAGTCATTGGATTGGAAACCGTTTCTGAGCAACTCGATGTGTTTGATGCCATTTCGTATAAAGACCAAATGGACGAATTGGTAAAAACCGCCAAAAGCAATCTGAAAAGAGACACTACAGAAATGAATGCCATGCTCGATATGTACAAATCGGAGAACATTGAAGCGATGGTTGATTTTACTAAAAAATCGGATAATGTGATGACTTCCAAATATGTTGATGAATTGCTCAACAACCGAAACCAAAACTGGATTAGCCGAATTGATAAAATCGCAAAAGAGAAATCAACATTCTTTGGTGTTGGTGCTGCGCACTTAGGTGGAGAAAAGGGTGTGATTGCGCTGCTCCGAAAAGCCGGGTTTAAAGTAGAGCCTGTGAATTAAAGATAATAAAAGCCCTGATTTCTCAGGGCTTTTTCTTTTAAAGATGCTTATTAATCACTTCCTGCCATTGCTCCGCCAATTTGAGTTCTTCATGCGGATACACCGGAACGATATAAGGCTTGTCTCCATCATGGAAAAGAACACCATCATCCTGCGCGGTTCCTTTATTGGACATAAAAATCCATTCTACCTTTTTCAACACATTGCTTCTGCCCTGCGGGTTCCCGATGGCTATGGCGCAATTCTGAATGTTAGTCAAATCGCGGAAAGCGACATAAGGTTCGTTAAGGTTAAAATCCATAAAAAGCAGCCCTCGGTTTTGAGGGTCAAGCGCTAAGGCTTTGCGTTCGTGTGAGGCTACCAACTGAAAGCGGTAACGGTTGTTCTGACTGTATTGGGCAAAAAGGGAGTCAATTTGATTTTGGTCTATTTTCTTGGATTTCAAGACAAAATAGAGCGGTATGGCTATGATCAAAATAAAGACCAGACCAATAATAATTACTGATGTTTCCATGGGTATCATTTTTAAAATAAAGTTGTATCGTTATCCCAAAAGGGAAACGATGAATTGTAATACTGTCGATTAAACGATTACAGCTTTACCAGAAAAAATGATAGGGAAACAAGAAACGGGAAACACTTTTACAGCGATCCGCATCCTGAAGTAAGACTACGGTTGGGCCCACATAGCCCGGAACCAAACGGACGCTTTCATAAAGCCCGATTACCGGATAACCAAGACTAAAAGATTTGGCTTGTTGCTCAGAGATTATTCTTACCGACGGCACCTGAGGTTGCAAACCATCTTTGTGAAGCGTCTCTACGGCTTTATACAGCGTTACGGCTTTGGATTCCTGCTGCTCTCCAAACGGCATCACAGTATTGGCAAAGGCGCTATTACCAAACAGTAATAGTACCCATAACTTACCCAATACTATGAATTGCTTTGCAGACATAGGGCAAAAATAACAATATTAAAACGGGAGCTTGGTAAAATAAAGTTAAAGTGAGTTTGTTTTAGGGATAAGGGCATAGAAAAGATATAAACAGTATAAAAAGAAACAAACCATTATTAATGGCTCTTTTATAATATTAAAGGTTATTTTTCTTACTTTTATAAAAAGATTAACAAGATGCAATGGAGTGCTAAAATGATAACCCATGGTGGTGAGAAACGAATTGCCGTGTCATTTGACAAAGATGAAGTACTGATTGCCAGAATAAAAGCCATAGCCGGTTCAAGATGGAGTCAGTCATTAAAGGTGTGGCATGTGCCCGATACTGATGAGAACCGAAAGCGATTTGGGCTGCCCCTACTCGCTGACACCATGCCCAATGAAGAAGGGTTGAGAGGTTTGGAGAATTTCAGGCGTTGGCTTCGTTCCAAAAGGTATAGCGAAAATACCATCGCAACTTATTTGGATGCTGCCAAATCCTTATTGGCTTTTTACAATCAAAAAGCCATTAGTGAAATTGACAATGACGATTTAATCCTTTACAACAATGATTACATTTTAAAAAAGCAGTTATCGGCTTCGTATCAAAATCAAATCGTTAATGCCATCAAACTGTTTTTTACGACCATCGGCAATCGAAAAGTGGATATTGAAAGGATTCATCGGCCCAAACGCGCCAAGGTATTGCCTAATGTTCTGAGCAAAGAAGAAGTGAAATTAATTCTGGAAGCCCATAGCAATATAAAGCACAAAGCGATGCTGAGTTTGATTTACAGTTGCGGATTGCGGTGTGGTGAATTATTGGCACTGAAACCACAAGACATAGATTCCAAGAGGAATATAGTATTGATTAAAAATGCGAAAGGCAAGAAAGACAGGATAGCGCCATTGAGCCCTAAAATATTGGAAATGCTACGAAGTTATTTTAGGATTTACAAACCGAAGACTTATCTTTTTGAGGGACAAAAAATAGGCCAACCCTATGATGCCCGTAGTTTGCAACAGGTACTAAAGAATGCAGTGGAAAAGGCCAAAATTGATAAGCCGGTGACTTTGCATTGGTTGCGCCACAGCTACGCGACCCATTTGTTGGAAAGCGGCACTGATTTAAGATATATACAGGAACTGTTAGGTCACAGCAGCAGTAAAACGACAGAGATTTATACCCATGTGAGCACGAAGAGTCTTCAACAAATCAAGAGCCCGTTTGATGATTTGTAAAAAAACAATTATATTTGAACATAAAGCGCCACAAAATAGCGCCTATCAACCCAAATTAGGATGTAAACCCGCTACTTTGTAGCGCCTATAAACTAGTTACTGGCAAGCATTAAACCTATCTTCATGAAAGACATTCTTCTTTTAATTTTCATTTTACTTTTCTTTTCATGTAAAAGAGAAGTAAAAACTGAAAACTTAGCGGCAAAAAAAATTGCTAATAAAAAAATTGATACTATTTCTATTTCTAAAACGCATAAGGTCAATAAAATTATTTGCGATTTGGATGGAGACAAAAAGAATGACATTGTAGAAATTGTTCAAAGCACACGAAATAAAAAATCTGGCTTGCGAATAATATTTGGAAATGGAAAAGAAACCAAATATTTCGGAATGGGAAATGATATTTTGGGGCAAGGATTTGATGAACTGGATTGGGTTGGGATTTTTGAGAAAGCACCAAAAGGCGAAGTTTATGCAAATAACGTTGATGAAAATGGAGATATTTTGGCTGAAGATCAAATAAAAGAACAAGACAAAATAAAATTAATTAATGACGGCATTTTTATTCACGCAGAGGAAAGTTGTGGCGGAGGAATTATCTATATGAAAAATGGAGAGTTTGAGTGGATTCAGCAGGAATAAAATGCCAGCCAGTAACAGCGGTTTGGCGCAATTGCTGGTTTTAATTTTTATGTGTTCACGAAAAACGTTTATCTTTAACAGAAAATTATCAGTCCGCTGGCATCGCAACTGCCGCCAAGCCGCGGCACGTTATAGGCCATTTTAACCGAACGACATGAATCGATATAAAAATCAAGATTTAAAAACATACTTCAATAATCTTGGAGAAGATTACATTGCCGAAAAGAACAGACAGCAAGATGAAGAAAACAAACGTGTCCATGAAGACTTCATTAACAACTTAAAAAAAGGAAAGTGCTTTCTTTGTGGAATGAACATGAATTCTTTTAAAGATTCTGTGCATTGCTTCCATTGGTTCACATATCCAAAAGGTATTCGAAAAAAACACTTTGAATCTTATCTAAAAAAACCAATTGGATTTTTTCAACTTGACAGCTATTTTCGTTGGTTAGCAAACAGTGAAGTTTTCTTAACTAATATAAACGATTTGAAAGATGAAACTTCATCAACTTCATATTTAGAGTCTACATTTCGTTATAAAAATCTTGAATGGTCATTTAGTGTTGGAAATACTGATTTAGAAGGTCACGCCGCTGCAAAAGTTGGTGCTGAACCTCATTTTCACATTCAAATGAAAGTTGATAACCAAATTTTTTTAAGATTCAACGATTTTCATATTCCTTTTAGTGATCAAGATCTATTTATGATAGAACTTCAAAAACAAATGGGAAATGAATTACTTATTAATCAAGGTTCACTTAATGCAGGAATGAGTGTGCTTGAAAATGAAGAATTTCTTGAAGAATTAGATAAGGAAATGATTAGAGCTGACGATAGTGCAACAGCTCCATTTAATAGACAAACTATAGTCATCGCACCAGAAGGACAGACGATAAGCGGAGAAATTATACAGCAAGCATATGATGAGAGTATAAGAACAAAAGAGCCGATTTCCAAAATAATCCAAAGACTTGTAAAAGATGCTCAGGTAATTACACATATTTCGCCTGGTGATGGAGTTCCTGAAATGACAAAAAGGAGTGGAAAAAAATAAAAACGGCCTATAACAGCGGTTTCGCGCAATTGTTGGTTTTTACTTTTACGTGTTCACGAAAAACATTTATCTTTAACAGAAAATAATTCGTTCGCTGGCTTCACAACTGTCGCGAAGCCGCGGAACGTTAGCGCTCATTTAATTCCCACGTTTGCACAAAAAGTCTGAAAATGAAAACACGAATTTTTAAAATAAGTTTAGCTTTAACTGCAATTGTTCTAGGTATCATTCTTTACCTTAATTCATCATATTATATTCAAAGTCAGACATGGAAATATAGCAGTGGAATGCACATTGGAGATTGGTTTGATCAAGGTAACATGAAAATGGAAGACGGAATAGTTTATGGTAGCAGCGGAAAAGCAAAGGTAGTTTTCTGTTTTGGTTTCAGACTTTTGATAAAAAATATAGAAACTGGAGAAGAAGGAGTTTATGTAAACCAAGGTTAGAAACCAAGTTTGAAAATTAAACGCGCGCTAACAGCCGTTTGGCATAATAGCTTGTTTTGTTTTAACTTCACTTCTATTCTTCACGAAAATGTTTAACTTTAACCGAAAATAATCAGCTCGCTGACTTCGCTACTACGCCAAGCGGCGGCACGTTAGCAAACATTTTGGAAATGAGAATATTTACAACTATAGTTTTTATATTATTAATTAATATTTTATCGCCTGAAAAAATATTTGAGGGTGAATTGATTTATCATTATAATATGAGAATGAACGAGAAGAATTTTTCTGATTCTAATAAATATTTCGATACTCTCAAAATAACATATAAGAACAAGAATTACATAAAACTAACTAACCAAAAAGATTATGAAAAATCAATTTTTATTGATTCCTTAAAGAAAATCTATGTAATCTATAAAGACAACTGGAGTAAATCAAAAAAACTATCCATGAATGAAGATAATTTGAATTTTGGAAAACTATATAATCAAGAAAACTCTCATTTTGGAAAAATAATTTCTTTATCAAAGTCTGATACAATTATTAATTTCGACAAGAAAGATCATGAATTGAAGAAGCTTTTCGTAAAGAGAGAATATGGAAAAGAAACTTATGTATATTCTGACGCCAATCAATATAAACTAGCTGACAATCGTAATATATTACGGGCCATGGGAGAGCAAATACACCCAAAAGAAATAGCAACTGAATTAAATAACTCAATAATTTACTATTACAAATTGCAAGTTAAAAATACAGAATTATACTCAGAATATAAGTTAGTTGAAATAAAGAATAAGGAAATCGAAAACAGCATTTTTAGTATTCCAAAGCATAAGGATTCTAGAGGTCTTGAAAAAGAAAATAAAAAAAACGGTCGATTTAAATTTTATGAATTGACTGAATAAAAAAAACGTTTGCTAACAGCCGTTTGGCGCAATAGCTCGTTTGTCTTTCTTGGAAAATACTCTGAACTTCTGCATTTCTTATTACATTTTTCTTTAACTTGCTGCTACTACGCCAAGCGGCGGCACGTTAGCAACGATTTACAGAAATATTTTGCAAAAAATGAACAAACAAATAGAACTCACTGATTCCAAAAACCAAATCCAATTTTATGTCCACTTTGGAGTTTTGTTTTTCGCAGTGATTTCCATAATATTTTTAATAGGCAAAAATTATATACAGGCTTCAATCGCCGCACTAGGATTTTTAATAACTGGATTCTTTGTTTTCGTAAAAAAACAGAACTATAAAAGAATCTATTTTGATGAAAATCATCTTTACTTTGATGCCGAAAAAATTTCATTGAAATCTATTAGAGATATAAAAATATCAAAATGGGATAAAAATCATGGTGTATTAAAAATTGAGAAACTTGAGAAAACGGAAAACATATACTTTGCAGGATATTCAAAAAGTAATCTTGAGTTGCTTAAAAGTTTTATAAACCGTTGCTAACAGCAGTTTGCTACAATTGCTAGGCTTGGGTTCTTCCCGAATTTTCTCCGAAAATTCAAAAAGGAGTTTTATATTTGGAATCAACAGTAATAAATCGTCGCAACTGTAGCAATCTGCGGCACGTTATAAGTAAGCCGCTCGACGATTATCTTTAAAAGAACTTTTGAAATGAAAATCACATTTTTGCTTTTATTACTATTATCATTTGAAACTTGTTTTTCACAGAAAAAAGATGAACAGATTGCAGCGGATTATTTTTTTGAAAACATTTTGAAAAAAGAAGAATTAAAGTACCGTAAAATTAAATTTTCAGGTTCGACAGAAAAACAAACTTCAGGGTTGATTTTTAATGCTAGTTGCTTGAATAACGAAGAAAATATAACTATTCAGTCTAATGGCTTCGCAGAAACAGAAGAAGCCATCAAACTCAACACAGAAAACAGAAAATTTGGCTCTGGAAAATCAAAACTTTCAATGCATATTTACCAATCTTTTGAATTAACACCAAAGAAAAAGGTTGTGGTTATATATCTTTTAGAGAAACATGAACATATTTGGTATTATGTTTTAATTATAAGTGATTTAAAAATAATTGATTGGTGTAAAATTACCGCAATAATATAGGAGTACGCGGCCTACTTATAACAGCAGTTTGTAGCAACTGCAAGGTTTGGGTTAGCCGGAAATCCTACCGGATTTCCAAAAAGTTATTTTGTACTTGGAAACATTAGTAATAAATTTATGCAGCTGCTACAATCTGGGGAACGTTATGAGCAATTATTAATCACGCTATGGCAGAATGGACACCGATTTCATTAAGTGAACTTAATATCGAAATTCAAAGAACCGAAAATGATTTGGAAGGAGAAATTATGGAGTTTTGGAAATCAATTAAAGTTGAGCCGAAAAAATGGGCCGAAAAAGAACTGGGTGATGAATGCGGTGGATTTTGGGTAGTTGCAGTTTATAAAAACAAAGTGATTTGGTATAATGACATTGAAGATGGATTTAATATATCAGAGTTTGAAAAGTTTGGAGAAATTAGTGAATATCGTTGCGAACAAGATGAAATAAGTTGGGCTGTTACCAAGTTATTCAATTGGGCAAAATAACTGCTCATAACAGCGGTTTGCAACAATGGCTGGTTCCGATTTTCCTCAGCCGGAAAATCGACAGCCGGAAATTTTGATATCTTTACAACTATACATTAATATCACCGCCACTGCGGCAAGCCGCGGGACGTTATATGCAATGCCTCACATGAAACATCTAAAAATCATAATCGCTTTAATATTCGCATTGAATTGCAACTCAATTTATGCACACAAAGACAGAATTGAAAGACCAAAGATCTACGTATTGTATTTTGCTAAAGAAAGAATTGAAATTAAAAACTCAGAGAAAGTTAAACTTGAAAAGTACGGTGAATTAATAGCAACCAAGAAAAAAAAATTAACCAATGCTGATTTAGTATTCGAAACAGGAGAAGTGGTTTCCTTTGAATTTGTAAACTACAAATGTCAGAAAATAGAAATTGAATATATGAAAAGAAGTCTATTTGTTCCTAAAAATAAAGTTGAAAAGATAACTGGAATAAATTTACTAAGTGTTAACCTGTTATGGTCTGGTGACAAACCCCAAGCATTTAATTCCGAGTATTTTTATATTCAATTTTCAACTGGTAAAACTGAGTTTCCATACTTTCAATTCTTTTTTGAAAAGAATAAATTCTCAGAGAGTTATATTTGGATTGGTAATGAAAACTCATCAAAGGCAAAAAAAATATAGCTGGCACTACATATAACAGCGGTTTCGCGCAATAGCTCGTTAGCATTGCGCCGGAATCCTAACGGATTCCTGAAACCTTGTCTTTCGCTTTATATTTTTTCTTAAATTGCCGCTACAGCGCAAAGCCGCGGAACGTTAGCAACCATTTAGAACATATTTATGAAAACGACAATGTCTATATTTCTGTTCCTTTTCGGATTAAATTGTTTAGCCCAAAATGAAAGATTGACTGATAAACAATATAATGAAAGTGGCGCCGCAAAAATTCATTTTGCGCAAACTGTAGTGGAAGCGGAAAATCTAGCAAATGATGATATAAAAGCTAAAACACCATTTCTTCTATTACAAAGCGGAATTGCTCCAATTGTATATATTGGTGATGAACCGTTTAGAAAATTATATGGTGTAAGTTATTATGATTTTGGTTGCAGCGGAACTGACGAGAAAATATCAACAGCATACAATAATGTCATTCTAAAACATTTATGCTCAACATATGGCAAAAAGTGGAAAAAAGAAATCCGAAAAGATGTTATTGGATATAAGCAATTTAAACGGAAAAACGGTTGCTAACAGCAGTTTGTGATAATTGCGAAGCTTGGGATTATCCCGAGTTTTCTCTGAAAACTCAAAAAGGAATTTTATATTTGTAATCATCAGTAATAAATCGTCGCAACTATCACAATCTGCGGCACGTTAGTAGCTAGTTTTCCTATCCTAACAGCTTATATCTTAAAATGGAACATACTATCAACATAGAAAATAGAAAATGGAAAACTCGAAAGTTTTGGAAGTTGACTTTTTATGTTTTAGTATTTTTCCCGGCACTTTTTATTGTTTCATTACTTACTTTTTACACACATGCTGGATTAATTAATGGATATAGAAACATTTCAGGAATTAATCCGTTCGAATTTAAGTTTTATGACGTTTACCAATATTGCATAATTTACAGTTGGACTGGAACAGTTTTTAGCTTTTTAGCTTGGATAATTATAGCATTAACTTACTTTATAAAAAGAGAGAACGGAATTGAATGGAAATCTTTGTTGATTACTTTTTTCATTTATATAATTGCATTGACATTAGCGCTGTCAAAGATTATGGAATTCGCAATGGATTAAAAAATAATAACTCAAAAAACCAGCTACTAACAGCGGTTAGTGGCCATTGCTGGATTTTCGTGGTTTCACGTTGGTTTTTCACGTAAAAATTCTATCTTAGCTGACAGTACGCAGTTCGCTGGCTTCGCAAAAAACCACTAGCCGCGAAACGTTATAGCCAATTTTATTAGAAACTAAATGCAAATGGAAAAGCCGGAAATATTATTCAAAAGCCATTTCAAAATTTATGTTTTACCGAAAGATAAAATAACGTTTGAAAACGAAATGGAAAAGCAAAACGTTGAATATTATTGTGACGTTGAAAATCAGCCAATGTTTGAAAATGGAATTAGATATTTCATATTAGACGCAGACAGAATAAAGCTTGATAAAATTTTCACAGAAAACGGAATAATTGCGCATACCGAAACAATCCCAACAGCGGATTATCGAGACGAAAAGAAAGCGATGAAGTTGTATCTAAAAGTTGGCGGAATAGTAGTTGGAATAATGATTTTGATAGTAATAATTGACAGTCTAGTGAGATAAAAACTGGCTATAACAGCAGTTTGTAGCAACTGCTAGGTTTGGGTTTGCCGGAAATCCTAGCGGATTTCCAAAAGTTATTTTGTACTTGGAAACTTTAGTTATAAATTTATGCAGCTGCTACAATCTGCGGAACGTTATAGCCAATTTACACAACTATCATCATAAATGACAATGAACAAATTCAAAATATTATTTTTTACTCTTTTGACTATTTGTATTTTGACAGTTATTGTTGCTTTTAATTCATTTGATTACGTTGAAACTAATCTTGCCCATGAGATAACAATGAAATACTTTTCATTACCAATTCTCCTAATTATGTTTCCTGTTTGTTTAATTATATATTTAAAGTTTCTTGTTCAGCATGAAGGGAAAAAGTATACAAAAAAAATATGGACAAACGTTAGAACTATTTTTCGCATTATTACATTAACTATTGGAATGACAGTCGTTTTATATGCAACAACGCTTTCAATTATAATGTTGACAAATGACTCTTTGGGAGAAAATGAAACAATTGTTTTGAATGCCAAGATTGTAGATTATTATTCAATGGAAAGTAGTGGAACGATAAGACATTATATTAAAATACAAGATCCAAAATTAAATCGGAGTGTTAAATTGAAAGTAAATAAACCATATTTAATTGGTGAAAAGTTCAACAAAAAAATGAAAGTTGGATACTGGGGATTATTATACTCAGAAAAATAAAAAACCGTCTGCTAACAGCAGTTTGTAGCAACTGCGTGGCTTGGGCTTCTCCCCGATTTCCTAGAGGAAATCAAAAAGGAATTTTATATTTGGAATCATCAGTAATAAATCGTCGCAACTATTACAAGCGGCGGAACGTTAGTGACTATACCCGCCTAAATTGTGCAAAACAACATCTTATGAAATATAAAATAATCTTAGCAATATGTGTTTTTTCAATATCAATAGGAAAAATACAAGCACAAAATCAAAACATTATCACATCAGACATTGATAACTTTTGGGTTGCATACGATAAAATCGTAACAACAAAAGATACAACCCTACAAAAAGAATACATAACAAAACTATATATTGAAAAAGGAACTTCCGGCTTAACAAACATCATGATTGCAAGGAGATATGATTCAAAATCATATGTTGATGTAATAAATAACTATCCATTGTTTTGGAACTCAATTAGGGAAAACACCTTTAAATCTAAATCGTTATCAAAAGAGCTTGAATTAGGAATTGATAAATTAAAGGCAATATATCCAAACTTAAAACCCGCTAAAATATATTTCACAATTGGAGCGTTTAGAACACCCGGAACAATTATGGATGGTTCAGTATTAATAGGTAGTGAAATGGCACTTGGAGATGAAAACATTGTTTCACATGAATTTCCAAAAAAACTTGATTACTTTACAAATTATTTAAAACAAAATCCGATTAAAAATGTTGTGTTCTTAAATATTCACGAATATGTTCATACACAACAAAAGACAGAAGGAGGCTATGATTTATTATCCCAAAGTTTATTTGAAGGAATTGCTGAATTTATTCCTGTAATAGCACTTTCAACAAAATCTCCAACACCGGCAATTGAATTTGGAAAAGTAAATGATAAAAAAATAAGGAATGCCTTTGAAAATGAAATGTTTTCTTATTGGCATTACAATTGGATTTGGAATGATTTGGAAAATCAGTTTAAAACGAGAGATTTAGGATATTATGTGGGTTATGCAATTGCTGAGAAATATTACAATCAATCAAAAGATAAAAAAGAAGCAATCAGAAAGTTAATTGAACTGGACTTTAACAAGCAAGATGAAATAGAGAAATTTGTCGATAAAACTGAGTACTTTTCGAAATCTATAGATGAATTAAAAAGGAACTTTGAAAATTCAAGACCTTTTGTTACAAGCATCAAAGAATTCAAAAATGGGCAGCAAAATGTAAATCCAACCCTTACAGAGATTACCATAAATTTTTCTCAAGAAATGGATACTCGATTCAGGAGTATGGATTTTGGAAAATTAGGAAAAGAATTTTATCCAAAAATCATTTCTGCTAATTTTTCAGATAATGGAAAATCTGTAACATACATTGTGAAATTAGAGCCAAATAAACAGTATCAGATGTTAGTGACAGACGGTTATAGAAATAAAAGTGCCATTCAGTTAAAACCTTATGAAATTAACTTCAAAACAGCCGAATAAAGCTTATCTACACAATTAAAAACACTGGAAGGAAAAAATATAAATTTAACTATAAAGGCATTAATTTGTATTAAGTCTCATGCTAACCGTGGTTTGCTATCTTGTTCTCGCTTCGTTCCAAGGTCCAAAAAAAACATTTTGTAACTGAATAATTAATATTAAATTTATTGCTACTACGCAAATTCACAGAACTTTATAAACTGTATTAAGCAACTGAAATAAGAACTCAAAAGATTAATTTAAACAAATAGTAATAGTATGAAAAAGTTACAATTCACCGTAAACATCAATGCTCCTGTGACCAAAGTTTATGATTTTATGCTTGGCATCAGCAGTAAATCTACTTATGAACAATGGACAGCTGCGTTTAACCCAACATCAACCTATGAAGGAAATTGGGACAAGGGAAATAAAATTCAATTCATTGGAGTAGATGAAAAAGGAGAAAAAGGAGGCATGGTTTCGAGGATAGCGGATAACATTGCCAACCGATTTGTTTCGATCCAACATTATGGCCTTGTTCAAGCGGATAAGGAAATTACTGAAGGACCGGAAGTGGAAAAATGGGCCAACGGATTTGAAAACTATACCTTCGAAGAAAACAACGGAACCACAACCGTTACTGTTGACTTAGACACCACTGAGGATTTTTTGGATTATATGAACGAGGCCTATCCAAAAGCACTCGATAAGCTGAAAGAACTTTGTGAAAAATAACAATCTCAGGAATAACTTAAAAATACAAAGAAACAAACACCACTTATAACAGCAGTTCGCTCCCCTCTTGTGCAACAACTACACCGCATAACACAAAACAAAAATCCCCAACTTTCGAAGGGGATTCTCTTTTATACACTAACTTAATTAGTCTTTGACATAGACTTCAATAACACCATTGGCATCTTTCAATTTTAACTCAGTAAGCGTCAGGTTAACAATGTCCTGCACTTTAGTCACACCATCAAAAACAGTAGTCAAATTGTTATGTGATCTCGAATAAATTCCGGGATTAGCATCTAACGCACAGGCCGAAACGGTAGAATCATAATCACCTTTGCTAGCCGTATTGTCAATATTCAGATCCAGATAATCTTTGTTGCAGCCGTCTTCATTTTGTGGCGCATCAATCAGTGTTTCTTGTCCGTTTAAAGTTGTGCCTACCTTAGTAAGATTCCATTTTGCCGGTAAAGGCGCGAGGGTTTCGCCGTCATTATCTTTGCTACAAGAAGTGGCAAATAGTCCGATGCTTAATACTAGGGCGAGTAATACACTTCGATTTTTCATTTTAATTTATTTATAATGTTAGAGGCGAAATTAGACCATACACTCCGGAGCAGTGTTGTAGAATTATGAATATAACTTGCATAATTATTTTTGAGTTGGGTTAAATTGTTGTTTTATCAGCTTATTGTTCTCGTTGGGCATTTAGCATTTAAACATTTTTAATACATTTACTAGGAGCAAAATACCCATTAAGATTAAAAAGCATGGCCAAAAACAAAACCACAGAAACCGACGTAAACGTTACTGAATTTGTCAACAAGGTTGAAAACGAAATCAAACGCAAAGACAGTTTCAGGCTTATCGAAATTTTTAAAGCCATCACCGGAAGCGAACCCAAAATGTGGGGGCCAACCATCATTGGCTTTGGCAATTGTCATTACAAATATGCCAGCGGTCATGAAGGTGATATGCCTCTGGCTGCATTTTCACCACGAAAAGATTCATTGGTACTGTATTTTGCCACCGAATTTGAAAACCGTGATGAGTTGCTTTCGCAACTTGGTAAACACAAAAGTTCTAAAGCTTGTGTTTATGCCAAAAAACTGGACGATATTGACCTCGATGTTATGATTACGATGACTAAAAATTCGATAAATCACACCATAAAATTATACCCGGACAACTCAATGTCAAACCAAAAATAAATTCTTTATTATCAATCATAAAAACAATCAAAAATGAACACATTAATCATCATTTTATTCGTTGTGACAGGCCTAATCGTCTTGCTCTTAATCATAGCACTTTTCAGTAGAAAGGACTATAACATTAATCGAAACATAATCATCAACGCGCCGTTGCAAACAGTTTTTGACTATGTCAAACTGCTCAAGAATCAGGACAATTTCAACAAATGGGTCATGGTTGAACCCGATATGCAACGGGAATTCAAAGGAACAGACGGAACCGTTGGGTTTATTTATGGCTGGAATGGAAAAAAAGCCGGTGAAGGCGAACAGGAAATCAAAACCATCACAGAAGGAAAAAATATTGAAACAGAGATTCGCTTCGTAAGGCCTTTTGCAGGCATCGCTTATGCCAATATGATTATTGAGCCTATTTCCGAAAATCAAACCAAAGTCACCTGGAGCAATAGTAGCACCATCAAATATCCAATGAACATCATGCTCCCGATGATAGAAAAAATGCTGGCCAAAGACATGGATAACAGTTTGGACAATTTGAAAAACATACTTGAAAAATAAAATCCATTTCAACCCATGATACCAGACCAATTTGAGATCATTTTGTATGTAGCAGATCAGGAAAAAAGTAAAACTTTTTATGCCCGGCTTTTCAAATCACCAAGCCTTGATGTTCCGGGCATGACCGAATTTGATTTGGGTGCCAATTTAAAACTGGGAATTATGCCTGAAACCGGTATTGCCAAAATTATTGTGCCTAAAACACCACATCCCAATATTGGAAACGGCATACCACGATGTGAATTATACATTCGCAGTGAAAATGCCTTTAGTTTGTTTACCACCGCTTTGAATGCCGGGGCTGTTTTAGTCAGCGAATTTTCAGATAGGGATTGGGGACATACTGTTGGCTATGTCATGGATTTTGATGGACATATCATTGCTTTTGCCCAATAATTTGCAAACAAAAAAAACCCTCGTTATTGAGAGATTTGATTTTTATCGACTTGCCATTCTCTGAGTTTATTCAGTCGTTCCTGTTCTTCAATTTCCTCGGCCGGAATTACTTTTAAGAATGACGGATGCTGCTCGATGGCATATTCTACTTTTTCCACGATTTGTTCGATGGTTTCATTTTCATAATCAATCACCAAAGGTTCCTTGATGATAAACGATTGCAGAATGTTCTTCTTTTTGACACGCAGTCCTTTTTTGTCATACGCCCTGCGGAAACCGTCAATAACGATAGGCACTACGATAGGTTTGTGTTGTTTGATGATATGTGCTGTTCCTTTGCGAACGGGTTTAAAGGATTTGGTTGTGCCTTGCGGAAAGGTAATCACCCAACCATCTTCAAGGGCTATGCGGATATTTTCAGTATCATTAGGATTGACTTCGCGCTTTTCTGTGACATCTTTTCCTCCCGAACGCCAAGTTCTTTCTACAGTAATGGCTCCAACATAAGCCAAAATCCTGGGCAGCAAACCGGCTTTCATGGTTTCGCTGGCAGCTACATAATAGATATTCATTTTGGGTTGCCATAGATAGCCTACGTTTTTAATACTGTCCACGCGGCCAGAAAGGCTGGCATTGAACACGTGAAACATGGCTACTACATCGGCGAAATAGGTCTGGTGATTGGAAATAAACAAAACATTTTTATCGGGTAAGCCTTTGATGATTTCCGATCCATCAATATGCAATTCGTTAAAACCACGGTAACGACGGTGTGTGAGTACTCCGAAGATGCGGATTAACCATTTTTTGATAAAGAGTATATGACCAAAAGGATTTCTTTTAAATAATCCCATAAATTCATTTTTTAATCCCGACTATTCGGGTTGCAAATCTACAAAAACAAAAACTTATAAAACCATTTTGAGGGTTTCTTTCAACTCGCTCAACATCATAGCGGTTGCGCCCCAAACAAAATGTTCCTTCACCTGAAAACCGGGAACTTTTATGGAACCGGCATAAGAGGTAACCATAGTCATATTGACCACAATGCTGTCATCCATAAAATCGGCAAAAGGAAATTCAACCAAACCGGCCACTTCATCGTCCTGAAGCACAAACTCCAATTCGCTTTCACTGTAACCCAAATAAGGATAAACCATAAAATTACTCGGCGGAATATACACTTCGGTAAATGGGCGGATCACTTTGATATGCTCGGGATGAACGCCAATTTCCTCATGCGTTTCCCTCAATGCGGTTTCCTTTAAATCAAGATCAATGTCTTCTACTTTTCCTCCTGGGAATGCTATTTGGGACGAATGTACTCCATTGTAACTGGTGCGAAGAATTAGTGCCAAATGGGCTTGACTGTTCTTTGGATAAAAGAGCATCATCACCGCGGCCTGTTTTGGAGTGACTTTACTAAAATCTATAGCTTTGATTAAATCCAATCGGTTGGCAGGAGCCATTTTTGCATGAGCATTCGTTGCCGGTAGCTCGACATTTTGTATTTTTGGCGTGTATTTTAGGAACTCTTCAAAGTGCATGACACATAGTTTAGAAATATAAAGTTACCTTAAAAAAACAACGAATACCAATTTTTACTCCAATAAAATGTACAGCAAAGAAGAAGCCCAACGCATCAAAAAAGAATTCTGGACCGCATTTGCAGAAGCATATCCGAGAAAATGGTTGCTGTATGACACTAAGATTAAAGACGTTACTTTCAAATTCTATATCGATAATAAGAAAGCACAAGTGCTATTGGATATTGAACCAAAAGATGAAGAAAAGCGCAAAATTTATTTTGAAAAAATAGAATCACTCAAGACAATTTTAGAAGAAGAATACCTTCCGGAAGCCATTTTGGAGCGCAATTTCTATTTGGAAAGCGGGAAAGTAATCAGTAGGATTTGGGTTGAAAAATTGGGCGTAAGCCTCAACAACCGAAGTTACTGGCCTGAAATATTTGAATTTTTCAACGAAACCATGTCACAATTTGAGATTTTCTTCTACGAATATGAAGACTACATTAAAGACTTGGAAACCAATACTTAGCGAAGGATTATATCCTTTACAACTTCCTTGCGGAGTTCTTCATTAATCATCGTAATGATTTTCTGTTTGCCATAACTCAACTCTTCGCGCAAAACGGCTGAAGTCAGCGAAACATAAAGTGTCGAACCTTTTAGCGCCACTTCTTTGGTATAACTGTTAACACCATTGCCCATCAGCGATTTCCAGGCTTCCTGAACATCTATTTTGTCTATTCCGGCTTGGAGTTTGTTGGTTTCAATAAACGCTTTTAAAACGTCGCTTATCGAACTTTCGTTGCTGAGTCGTTTTGCCATTAGTGTATAGAAAAAGGTTTGAACTTTTTATAAGTGTAAATTAGGTTCTGTTTGTTTTTTAAAACCAAAGTCGAATCTTCCAACCTAAGAATCTCTTCGTTCCATTGGCCATAATCGGTTTTGCATTCTATGAAATAGGCATTGTCAACTTCAAAAACCTTTAACTTTTCTTTGATCCCGTTGGTTTTAAAAGTCCCGTCAAATTGCGGCATTACTTTTTGGCGAAAGCCAACTTTATCTTTGAGTTCAAAGAAATCGATGGTTTCATTGACTTTGTAATCTTTGGTTTCACCATTAGCCAAAGTCACTTGCTTGATTTCCCAATAACCGTTGAGTTTTGACAAATTTTCCTTTTTGACATCGCCATTACAGGACACAAGCGTAAGCGAACCGGCGAAGCAAACCAACAGCAAAAAAAAGATTCTTTTCATCAACCCTATATTTAGTAATTACAAGTTTGGGACTGCTAATTTACTAATTAAAAATGTATCTCAAGTTGAGTCCGATTTTATTATATTTTACAGTGAAGTCGTATCCTAACTCTCTAAAAACAGTCTTTTGAATGTCAAATTCTAAATCAATTCCATATTTGCCTTTGTATAAATAGCCCAGACCCAAACTTGGAAAAAAATCAATTTCACTATAATTAATGTTGTATTTGGTTTCGTATGAACCCGAACCATTGGTTACTCTTTTAATGAGTGTACCTGTTACTTTTGGGCTGTTTACTCCTCCGGCGCCGCTTACAAATATTTTATGATTATTATTGATTTTGAAAGTATATCTTATTCCGAAAATCAAATCAAATGCTTTGTAATTGGCATCATAGATGTTTTCGTTTAAATTAAAATCCATCGCTGAATAATGGCTATCCCTGAATTCGGCATTCACTGATTCAAATTTTAATTTGCCGAAAAAAGACAGTTTCTCCGAAGGTGTAACGACTTCAAATTCGCCACCAAAACCAAAACCAAAAAACTCGGAATCAAATCGGTTGACACCAACCATTGCAATTATATTAATATCAACTTTCTTTTCAAATTTATTTTTATACACTTTAAAGTCACTGTTGTTGCACTTATTGAATTTTTCAAAAATTGGCAGTAATTTTTCTTTTTCGTATTTTAAACTTACATATTCATTAAAAGTCTGGCTTTCACATTTTACTTCCTTAAAGAGTGTCTCTTTGTAATCATTATTCTCTTTTATTGTTTCACCACTGATATATTTCTTATATGTCAATTGTGATATACTGCTGCCTTTGCTTTTTAGGCTATAAAAATATTTAAGGTCATTGCCTCCATCATAGGAGTAAAGCGTAGCTTCACCTTCTATTAATACGTTCAGGAACAGAGTAACGGTTTTTAACTGAAGTTCTTTCTGATAGGTAAAGTCTTTATGAAAACTCATGTCGTCCATCTGAAAAGTAGCTTTTTGAAACTTTAACTCTTCGCCTACGCCAAATTCAACAATTTCGTCCGTGCTCAATTTAACAACTTCCTCTTTTAGATCTTTTTTGAAAGTTAATTTTTCTGTTGCATTTATATTTTCAAAATTTACAATCTGCAGATAACCCTCAACTTTTACTCCTTTACTGTTAATGTAATAACCTTTTTCGAATGCATCCTGAGCAAAACTTATGGAAGTCATCAAGAAAAAAAACGCGCAACATAAAATGTTCTTCATACAATGATATTTAAATTTAAAGTTAAATGTAATATTTTTATGTTTAAAATTATTCTAAATAAAAAAGATAATTCTTATTCCCATTAAACCTTTCTGTATATTTAAAGTCCTAAGTCAAATTCCAAAATATGAAAAAGATATTCTTACTTGCCTTTGTTTTACCCATTATGGTTAGTTGCAGTTCAGATTCCTCAGAAGGTGAACCGGTTGTTGAGCAAATGTACTTTCCTCCAAATGACGGAAGCAATACCTGGGAAACCAAATCTATTGCCAGTTTGGGCTGGAATCAGAGTCAGGTTCAACCACTATTGGATTATCTGGAACTGAAACATTCCAAATCATTTATCATTTTGGTAAACGGAAGGATTGTGATGGAAAACTATTTCAACGGACATACTGCAACATCTCCATGGTATTGGGCAAGCGCCGGAAAAACCCTGACTTCCACCGTAACCGGAATTGCTCAGGATGAAGGAATCTTAAACATCAATAATAAAGTTTCGGATTATTTAGGAACCGGTTGGACCAGTGCACCATTAGCAAAGGAAAACATGATCACCTGTAAAAATCTATTGTCGATGAATTCGGGATTGAATGATGCTTTGGGAGATAATGTTGAGCCTGCCAACCTGCAATATGTCGCCGATGCCGGAACGCGTTGGGCTTACCATAATGTGTATGTCAAATTACAGGATGTAGTGGCACAGGCCAGCGGACAAACCTGGGTCAATTATTTCAACATCAAATTAAGAGACAAATTAGGCATGACCGGTGGCGCATGGATTGACAGTGGTGACGGTTTAAGCGTCTATTGGAGTACCAGCAGAAACATGGCTCGTTTTGGCCTGATGGCTTTGAATAAAGGAAAATGGAACGGAACTACAGTAGTTAGTGAAACTTACTTTAACCAAGCCTCGAATACTTCTCAGAATATTAATTTGGGTTATGGCTATTTGTGGTGGCTAAACGGTAAAGCAAGTTATCATTTGCCGGGATTGCAATTGCAATTTCCTGGAACATTGATTCCAAATGCGCCAAGTGATATGTATTGCGCTTTGGGGAAAAATGATCAGAAAATCTATGTGATTCCAAGCAAAAAAATGGTTATTATCCGGATGGGTGATGTCGCGAACCCTGATAATCCAACTTTTGCTTTATCAGGATTTGATAATGAACTATGGGATAAAATCAATGATTTATATGAGTAAACTATTTTTTGTTGAGCAAACGGATAACACCATATACAAACAACAGAAAAGCGATAAGACGCAATCCCATAAAGATATTGGGAAGTGGTTTTTCTATAAAATAACTCAATGCCGCAATCCCAAGGCTGATGGCGATTAATTTTATTGGGGCTGTTTCTCTAAAGAAAGATAAAACTTTATTCATACTTTTTATTTAAAAAACGAATCTACGAATTCAAATTTATTAAAAACCTGCAAATCTTCAATACCTTCACCTACTCCAATGTATTTTACCGGTATCTGAAACTGGTCTGATATCCCGATAACGACTCCGCCTTTGGCAGTTCCGTCTAACTTGGTTACCGCAAGACAGGAAACTTCTGTTGCCGCTGTAAACTGCTTGGCTTGTTCAAAAGCATTTTGACCGGTTGAACCATCCAAAACCAACATTACATCATGTGGCGCATCTTCAACCACTTTTTGCATCACACGCTTTACTTTGGTCAACTCAGCCATCAGATTCACTTTATTGTGTAAACGACCCGCAGTGTCAATTATTACAACATCGGCGTTTTGCGTTACCGCACTTTGCAGCGTATCAAAAGCCACCGAAGCAGGATCGCTTCCCATTTGTTGTTTTACCAATGGAACGCCAACTCTGTCAGCCCATATTTGCAATTGGTCAATCGCTGCTGCACGAAAAGTATCGGCTGCACCCAAAACCACTTTATAACCTGCTTTGTTGAATTGGTGTGCCAGTTTTCCAATCGTAGTTGTTTTACCAACACCATTAACGCCAACGACCATCAAAACATAAGGTTTTTTATTGGCCGGAATGGTAAATTCACTTTCTTCACCTGATTTGGTTTCCGATAATAAACCGGCGATTTCCTCGCGAAGAATCAAATTCAGTTCATCAGTTCCTAAATACTTATCTTGAGCCACACGCGCTTCGATTCTTTCGATGATTTTAAGCGTGGTATTCACACCTACATCAGAAGACACAAGCACTTCTTCCAAGTTGTCTAAAACCTCATCATCAACTTTAGATTTTCCGGCAACGGCTTTGGTTAATTTGGAAAAAAAGGAAGTTTTAGTTTGCTCTAAACCTTTGTCCAGGGTTTCTTTTTTTTCGGAGGAGAATATTCTTTTGAAAAAACTCATTATAGTGGGTTGTAAATTCGAATTTGTTCGGCAAATATAAAAATAAAAAAGCTACTTCCGAATGAAAGTAGCTTTGATATATAGCGTTTGTTGAATTATTTCTTGTTAAGGAAACTATCTACTTCTTCCGGTGTCATAATGCTTTCCTGGAAAGTATATGCACCTGTTTTTGGAGATCTAACCATTTTAATAGCTTTGGTTAATCTTTTTGAAGCTGTTTGTAACGTTGCAACGGTTTTCTTTGCCATGACTTATATTGTTTATTATGAAATTTTAAATATTAAAACCTCTAATTATTTAATCTCTTTGTGAACAGTCATTCTTTTTAAGATTGGATTAAATTTTTTAATCTCTAATCTGTCCGGAGTATTCTTTTTGTTTTTGTTTGTAATGTAACGAGAAGTTCCAGGAAGACCTGTTCCTTTGTGCTCAGTACACTCTAAAATAACTTGTATTCTATTACCTTTCTTTGCCATCTTACTTATTTTTTATTTGGATAGATTATTTAATAAATCCTTCAACTTTTGCTTTTTTCAAAACAGCAGCCAATCCATTTTTATTGATTGTTTTAATTGTAGACGCAGCTACTCTTAACGTAACCCATCTGTCTTCTTCAGCAAGATAGAAACGTTTTTTAACTAAGTTAACAGAAAATTTTCTCTTAGTTTTGTTCATAGCGTGAGAAACGTTATTTCCTACCATCGCTCTTTTACCTGTAAGGTCACAAACTCTTGACATTATGCTTTTCTTTTATCGTTATTCAAAATCAGGGTGCAAACTTACGCAAAATAAATCATTGTAACAAAAAAATTATTGCAGATTTTTTAAAATTTCTTTTTGCAACAATTCCAGCGCTTTGTTTGCCGTTCTATCTATCACTTTTTCACGGGGTTGGCCAAAATTAAATTCGGACACCAATACTTCACTCGGTGTGGCCAAAGCAATAAAAACTGTGCCCACTTCCGCTTTTCCCGGTTCAGAAGCTGGTCCGGCGTTACCGGTTGTGGCCAAAGCATAGTCCGTTTTCATGATTTTCTGAATGTTGAGCGCCATAGCCGAAGCCACTTCCGCACTGACCACATCATGCGCCTTAATCAGCTCAGAGTCAATGCCTAGCACGTTTATCTTGGCTTCCTTGGAATAACTGACCACACTTCCTCGGAAATAGTTGGAAGCACCGGCTACTGAGGTCAACATTTGCGCTATTTTTCCACCGGTACAGCTTTCGGCTGTAGCGATGGTTTTTCCTTGTTCGGTAAGCATTTTTCCGATTAAAACCTCGATGGTTTCGTCATCATCAAAACCAACGATGATATCGCCAATGATTTTGGTCAAAGCCGTTACATTTTCCTGAATGGCGCTTTCCAAAATGGCTTTATTTTCTCCACGAGCAGTTAATCTTAAACGCACTCTTCCCGGGCTGGGCAAATAGGCCAATTTGATAAAATCAGGTAAATTATTTTCCCAGTCTTCGATGCGTTCGGCGACCAAACTTTCGCCTTGTCCATAAGTTAAAATGGTCTTGTGAACGATGTATGGCCTTTTAAATTCGGCAACGATTTTCGGAATCAATTCTTCATTGACAATGCCTTTCATTTCATAAGGAACGCCGGGCATCGAAACAAAAACCGTTTTGCCTTTTTGCATCCACATGCCTGAAGCCGTGCCATAATTATTTTTTAAAACCTGCGCTTTGGAAGGCAACAACGCCTGGTCTTTGTTGATTTGCGTCGGATTGAAATTCAGCTTGGCAAACAACGCCACGATATGGTCTTCGACAGCTTGATTTCTAACGAATTCGTCTTCGAAATAATCACAGAAAGTGAGTTTGGTGATATCGTCTTTTGTTGGTCCCAAGCCGCCGGTAATGATGACAAAGTCAACTTTGTCCTGTAAGGCTGCGAAAGTATCTAAAATGTGCTGTTTATCATCGGATATGGAAAGCATTTCGTGGGTTTGTACCCCAATTTTATCTAATGCTTTGGCGATATAACCCGAATTGGTGTCAACAATTTGCCCGATGAGTATTTCGTCGCCGATGGTGACTATGGTTGCTTTCATCTCGATTAAGGATTTAGGAATTTTGATTTAGGATTTATGGAATCCAAATCTAGCCCCGATTGTAGAGAAAATCCTTTTAAAAGGATTGTAACGAAAAGCGGGAATTACCATTGCCGATAATTCCCGAACTGTTCGCTTCTAAATTTTAAACTTCGAAATCTTTCTTGATTTCTTTAATCGCTTTTTCAACCTGACTCTGAATGCTGGCAAACGTGTCGTTGATTTCTTTGCGTTTTCCTTCTCTTTTGGTCCAGGCCTCGACTTGAAGAATTTCTTCAAAAGCCACTGACATGCCCAATAAATCAAGCGTTGGCTTTATCTTGTGTGCATAGGCATAAGCCAATTTATGATCTTTTTCTTTGATTCCTAAATCAATTTGTTTCATGTCTTCCGGCACTTCGGTGACGAACAAATTGATAATTTGCATCACAAATTCGGGATCATTGTCTGAAAGTGCATAGACTTTCGCAAGGTTGTAGTTTATTGCCATTATTTAATGTGTAATCTTAATACTTTTTTATTGTCTATAAATCCTTCGAGGATATCGTTTGGTGCCACTTTGGCTACTCCTTCGGGCGTTCCTGTAAAAATAATATCTCCTTTTTTCAGGGTGAAATACTGTGAAATATGTGAGATAATTTCATCAATCTTCCACAACATGTGGCTTGTATTTCCTTTTTGAACGGTTATTCCGTTATTGGTCAGTTCAAAAGTAATATTTTCCACCGAATTAAAATTATTTATCGGTGTAAAGTCACCAATCATCGCTGAACCGTCAAATCCTTTGGCAATTTCCCAAGGTAAACCCTTCTCTTTCAGCCTGTTCTGCAAATCTCTGGCCGTAAAATCGATACCCAATCCTATCTCATCATAATACTTGTGCGCGTACTTGGTGTCTATGTATTTACCTACTTTATTGATCTTGACCAAAATCTCTACTTCATGGTGAATGTCATTGCTGAATTCGGGAATTACAAACGGTGATTTCGCCGGTAAAACAGCCGTATCCGGTTTTAAAAAGATGACAGGTTCATCGGGGCGCTCATTATTGAGTTCCTCTATGTGTTTGACATAATTTCTTCCGACACAGATAATCTTCATTTTTAAAGTAACTGAGCAGCTGAGTCACTGAGTGGCAGAGCTTTATTTTGTGTTTAATTTTCTTAATTTAATTCCGGTCAAAACCTTTTTAGTGTACAATGGAAACTCGGCATTTTGAATCCAACCAAAATAACCCGGTTCTTTGTCTAAAACCTCATCCACCAAAGCGCCTTTGTGTTTGCCAAAAGTAAATATCTCCTGGCCTTCCGCATTGAGTGCAATAAAACCGGCAAAATCAACTGATTTTTTACGGGTTGTAAATTCGGAAAGTGTTTTCATGTCATTCTCCAAATCTTCATATCGGTCTAATTGTGCTTTCAGGATTTCGTAAGTCGCCATCGTATCTGCTTCCGCACTGTGTGCATTTTCAAGGCTGCCATTGCAATAAAATTTATAGGCCGCACTCAACGTTCGCTCTTCCTTTTTGTGGAAGATCGTCTGTACATCAACCGAAACGCGATTCTTCATATCAAAGTCGACTTCGGCGCGTAACAGTTCTTCTGCCAACAATGGTATATCAAATCGGTCAGAATTAAATCCGGCCAAATCTGAATCCTTAATCATGTTGTGGATTTGGCCTGCAAGTTCCCTGAAGGTTGGCTCATTAGCCACTTTTTCATTAGAAATACCGTGTACTGCTGTGGCTTGAGGCGGAATTGGAATGGTAGGATTCACCAGCCAGGTTTTGCTTTCTTTATTTCCGTTAGGATAGACTTTGAAAATCGAAATTTCTACGATTCTGTCTTTGGCGACATCAATTCCGGTGGTTTCAAGATCGAAAAAGCAAATAGGTCTGTTGAGTTTTAATTCCATTTTTAAAATTTATGCTCACAAATATAAAATATTGAAGTTACCGTTTATCGATATTTTAATAAAGATTTATGATTTGACTATAAAAAAACCCTTTCTGTTTTCGAAAGGGTTGATTTATAATTATTTGAACTCAAAACTATTTGGGCGAATCAAATTTATTAATCAGCAAATCCATTTTTTTGTGAAGGTCTTCAAAGAAATGATTGGGCGCTTTGATAATGATTTCGAAACCATCATTTTGCGGTTCAGCTTTAGAAACCACTTCAATACTGTTGCTTTGGTTTTCTTCGAATAAATAATCAATAGAAATCTCGAGCGCATCGGCCAGTTTTTTGATATATTCATGCTTGATGCTTTTGCCTTGTTCCCAGTTGCCAATGGTCACCTGGCTGACACCAACAGCATAAGCCAATGCTTCCTGTGATATTTTTTTCTTTTCTCTAAGGTATCTGATTTTGGTTCCGGTCGTCATAGTGCAATAATAAGTGGTTAAAAGTGGTTGAGAATGGTCGGTGTTGCGTGACAACTATATAATAACGAGAGATTTACCATTTTAGTATATGATTTGTCCTGTTATTTTAATAATAAAACTTTTAACAATTAGCGGTTCTCTTTTGGAGATTACCACTTTTCTTTTAGGAATTTAGGCCTATTCATCGCAACTTTACGCTACTAATCTTAAACTAAAAAAGGATGGACAGCTTTACGTAATCTCAAAACCACTTGTATAATGAACCCAATTGTAAAACGTAAAGCACCAAACAAATTCAAATCGGCATTGACAGTATTATTAGCATTCCCTATGATGTCTTTTGCCCAATCCGACCTTACTGCCATAGTTAAGGGCAGCGAAATATTAGTCAGCGGCCTAATCACCATTTTCTCTTCTTCCAAAAAACACACCAACGCTATGACCGTGGAGAGTGTTTGCATCAAAAACAAGATGTCGGAGAAAATTACCATTGTCATTACGCGCCAAACCGAAGAAGGAGAAGAAATCAAAAAAGAATTGGTGATCCAAAAAGACAGTAAAGAATGCTTCTATCAGTTGCCCAAAGGCGTTTACTCCTATGAGATCATTTTGGCCAATGAAGAAGTCTATAAGAAAGGTGAATACCTGTTTAAGGACAAAACCGTGATTACCTTAAAAGATGAAGTAAAAGAAGTTCCCAAAGAGGAGCCAAAAGAAACCGAACCAAAAGAAACCGAACCAAAAGAAGAGCCTGCAGTAACAGAAGCAAAAACCCCGACTGGTTAGTCGGGGTTTTCTATTTTAATATTCTCTGTTGGTATCAAACGCTTCCAGATATTCAGCTACTCGTTTTACAAAGCTTCCGCCCAATGCACCATCTACAACCCTGTGGTCATAACTGTGCGACAGGAACATTTTTTGACGGATTCCGATAAAATCACCTTCCGGAGTTTCAATTACCGCAGGCACTTTTCTGATGGCACCCAAAGCTAAGATTCCTACTTGTGGCTGGTTGATAATTGGCGTTCCAAACACCGAACCGAAAGTTCCAACGTTTGTCACCGTATAAGTTCCGCCTTGCGTATCGTCTGGTTTTAGTTTTCCGGCTTTCGCGCGATTTCCTAAATCGTTTACGGCTTTGGCCATGCCAACCAAGTTCAGCTGGTCTGCATTTTTAATTACCGGAACGATTAAGTTTCCATTTGGCAATGCAGCCGCCATACCCAAGTTTATATTTTTTCTTTTTATAATAAAATCACCATCTACCGAAATATTCATTCCAGGGAAATCTTTCAGCGCTTTTGCAACCGCTTCCATAAAGATTGGCGTAAAAGTTAACTTCTCACCTTCTCTTTTCTCAAAGGCATTTTTAACGCGATCTCTCCATTTTACAATATTGGTCACATCCACTTCGATAAACGATTGCACGTGCGCCGAGGTTTGTACCGAAGCGACCATATAACCGGAAATCAGCTTGCGCATTCTGTCCATTTCCACAATCTCGTCTCCGCCGTTTACAGAAACCGGAACGGCTTGTGCAGCAACAGGAGCTGAAGCTGGTTTTGGAGCAGCAACCGGAGCAGCAGCTGGTTGGCTTCCTCTATTCTTGATATAATTTAAAATGTCTTCTTTGGTTACTCTTCCGTCTTTTCCTGAACCGGCAATGTTTTCCAATTCCGTAAGCGAAATCCCTTCAGCCGTAGCAATGTTTTTGACCAATGGCGAGAAGAATTTATCCGATGATTTGAAATCGGCAGGTGCGGCAGTGGCTGCGGCAACTTCAACTGTTTTGGCAACTTCTGCAACCGGTGCGGCAACAGCCTCAGCCTTTGGCGCTTCAACAGCTCCGCCTTCTGTTTCGATAATCGCAATGGTCTGACCAACTTTTACCACATCATTTACCTGGAATAAAATCTCGGTTAAAACACCCGAAACTTCACTTGGTACTTCGCTATCTACTTTGTCGGTAGCGATTTCCAAAACAGCTTCATCGGCCTCAATTTTTTCGCCAACGCTTTTCAACCAATTGGTAATTGTTGCTTCTGCAACGCTTTCTCCCATTTTGGGTAATTTCAATTCAAACTTTGCCATATTGATAATCTAAAGTTGTATTTTGTTGTTTCGACTGCAAAATTAATAAAAGAAAAAGCGATTTTCGTGTTTTTCTATAAATTAATTACTTCTCCTCTATCGTTACTGCTGTTGCTTCCTATGATGAAATTGCTTTCGATGGGTAACAATTTAAAAGTAAGCGAGTTATTGTTATTCTCTTCCAAAAAAGCGATGGCCTGTTTAAAACCGGTATAATTGGTATCTAAAATTACCTCCGCATTTCTGTACTTCGAAATCGTTTGCGAAATTACTATTTTCCCGTTTTCCAATTGCGTTCTTTCGATACTTTTTTGCAATTTAAGGGCTAATTTTTCCTTTACCGCTTCATTATCAGAAACTAAAATGTATTGATTGGGTTTGGCTTTGACTTTGGCTTTTCCTTTAAAAAGCTTGACTATCGAAAAATAAAACGCACCAAATCGCGCCATCAGGTTAAAGAATACCGATTGTTTGAAATGTTTTTGGTAGAAAAAATTCATAAACTCTCGGAAATGCTTCATATAGGTCGCATCCTTTATGGTGCTTTCACCTTTGTAATGAATCACGGTTGTTTCGTGGAAATAAAAGTTCTGCTTTTGCAATAACAAAGCCCGATACGACAAATCGATATCGTCGGCATACATAAAACAGTTTTCGTCAAAACCTTCCAAGGCATTATACAATTCGCGTTTCATGACCATAAAAGCACCGACCAGAATATCCACTTTTCCGGTTTGATTTTCGGTTAGATGCTGGGCATAATATTTATTAAACAGCAATGAGTTTGGGAAGATTTTATACAGTCCGAAAATCTTGGTAAACGCCACCCAAGGTGTTGGAATGCCGCGTTTGCTTTCCGGCAGAAAGTTTCCGGTTCCGTCAATAAGCTTACAGCCAACAATTCCTAAATCGGTTTGGTTTTTGGCGAAAGCCAAGACTTTTTCAAAAGTATCTTCGCTTACAACAGTATCGGGATTTAAGATGCACAAATACGCACCTTTGGCTTCTTTAACCGCAATGTTATTGCCTTTGGGGAAACCAGAATTTTCTTTGTTCTCAATCAATTTTATATGAGGAAAACGCTGCTTCATCATCGCGCAACTGTCATCGGAAGAATTGTTGTCGATGACAATGATTTCGGCCTCCAGGTTTTGAATGGCTTTTTGCACACTCAAAACACACTGCTCCAAAAAGAAGCGCACATTATAATTAAGGATGATGACCGATAGTTGCATTGGGCAAATATAATAGATTGTTAGATTATTAGATGCGGCTGCGCCTTTAGATTGTTAGAAATTTGAGTTACTTTTGCCGAAAAGTTATGGTTTCCATTTAACTCATAACTCATAACTTATAACTTATACCTCAAAAGTGAATTACCTTTCAGTAGAAAATATATCGAAGTCCTTTGGCGAAAGAACCTTGTTTGCTAACCTTTCCTTTGGCATCAACAAAGACCAGAAAATTGCCTTTATTGCCAAAAATGGTTCGGGAAAAACCCAAATCATGAGAATGATCAATGGCGATGATGAGCCTGATACGGGACAAATCGTGCTTCGAAAAGGGTTGAAAATGGCGTTTCTGTCTCAAAACAATATGCTTCAGGAAGAACTGACGATTGAAGAAAGTATTTTTGCTTCGGACAACGAAATCCTGCATGTGATTGAGCAATACGAAAAAGCGTTGGAAAACCCCGAAGATGAAGAGAAATACCAATTGGCTTTTGACGAAATGGACCGCCACAATGCCTGGGATTTTGAAACGCAATTCAAACAAATTCTTTCCAAATTAAAACTAGACGATTTAAAACTGAAAGTAAAATCACTTTCGGGTGGACAAAAAAAACGTCTGTCTTTGGCCATTATCCTGATCAATCGCCCTGATTTACTGATATTGGATGAGCCGACGAATCACTTGGATTTGGAAATGATTGAATGGCTGGAAAGTTATTTTGCCAAAGAAAACATCACGTTGTTTATGGTAACGCACGACCGTTTCTTTTTGGAACGCGTGTGTAATGAAATCATAGAACTCGACAACGGAAAATTATACCAATACAAAGGTAATTACTCTTATTATTTGCAAAAAAAAGAGGAACGCATCGCCATGGAAAACTCTACGATTGACAAGGCACAAAACCTTTTTGTCAAAGAATTGGCTTGGATGCGCCGCCAACCGAAAGCGAGAACGACCAAATCAAAATCGCGTCAGGATGACTTCTACAAAATCAAGGAAGTTGCCGAAAGCCGAAGAAAAGAAAACGTAGTCGAGCTTGAAATCAACATGGAGCGCATGGGCAGCAAGATTATCGAGCTGCACAAACTCTACAAAAAATTCAAGGACAAGGTTATTTTGGACAACTTCACCTATGACTTCCAACGTGGTGAACGCATAGGTATCATTGGTAAAAACGGTACCGGAAAATCGACTTTCCTGAATATCTTAACCAAAACCATGGTTCCCGATGCCGGAAAAGTAGTCATTGGCGACACCATAAAAGTGGGCTATTATACGCAAAGCGGTATCAATCCGAAACCGGGACAAAAAGTCATTGACATCATCAAAGAATATGGCGAATACATTCCGCTGACGAAAGGGAAAATCATTTCGGCTTCGCAATTGTTGGAACGTTTCTTATTCGATGCCAAAAAACAATACGACTTCGTAGAAAAATTAAGCGGTGGCGAATTGAAACGACTGTATTTGTGCACGGTGCTAATTCAAAATCCAAACTTTTTGATTCTCGATGAGCCGACGAATGATTTGGACATTGTGACGTTGAATGTTTTGGAAAGCTTCCTATTGGATTATCCGGGCTGTTTATTGGTGGTTTCTCACGACCGTTATTTTATGGATAAAATTGTGGACCATTTATTCATCTTCAGAGGCGAAGGACAGATTGAGGATTTCCCCGGAAATTATTCCGATTTCAGGGCGTATGAAGATTCGGCTGAGCCAAAAGGTTTGTCAAACGTTTCTACAGAAAAGGTCAATTGGAAACAAAACAACCCAACAACTTCGGGCTTGAATTTCAACGAGCAGAAAGAATTCAACAAAATCGAACGCGAAATCAAGGATTTGGAATACGAGAAAAAGCAAATCGAAAACCTCTTCGCCGAAGGTAAAGTAGCTGATGCTGATATCACGAAGAAAGCCAACGAACTGCAGGCGATTATCAATAAATTAGAGGAAAAAGAAGAACGTTGGTTTGAACTTTCATCAAAAATGGAACTTTAATTGTCAATCCGAGCGCAGTCGAGGAATCTCATAATGAGATTTCTCATTACATTCGAAATGACATAGATTATTAAGATGTTACAACTCATTAAATCATATCTCAACTTCCTTTGGCACTCCAAAAACGAACATGGAGTCCATTCGCCATTTGTGTTTGATTTGGTGACCAAATGTCTTTATGACAAGAAACTATATCCTGAATATTTTATTCTGAAAAAGTACAGGAAATCACTTTTAGAAAATAGCAACACAATTGAAGTAACCGACTTTGGTGCCGGTTCCAAAGTTTTCAAAAGCAACACCAGAGCCATCAATCAAATTGCCAAAACTGCGGGAATTACGGTGAAGCGAGCGGAATTATTGTTTAGAATTACCAACTATTTTCAACCTGGCAGCATTCTCGAAATTGGAACTTCATTAGGATTGGCGACTGCTGCCCTTTCACTAGGAAATAAAAATGGTCAAATCACAACATTGGAAGGTTGTTCAACCACTTTGGCTGTGGCCAAAAAACAATTTGAGGAATTTGAATTTGAAAATATAAATTCGGTAAATACTGAATTTTCAAACTATCTGAAAACTGCGACTGACAAGTGGAAACTTATTTATTTCGACGGCAATCATTCAAAACAAGCCACGCTGGAGTATTTCGAATTGTTATTGCCAACGATTACTAACGAAACTGTTTGGATTTTTGATGACATTCATTGGTCAGCAGATATGAAAGATGCTTGGGAAATCATAAAAAACCATCCGAAAGTGACCGTCACGATTGATACTTTTCAATGGGGATTGGTGTTCTTCAGAGCCGAACAGGAGAAAGAACATTTTGTGATTAGGGCATAAAAAAAATGACAACCATCCCTGATTGTCATTTCTTCCGAATCAACAATTTAATTCAAATAATTATTCTTTAGCTTCTTCATTTTCTCTTGCTTTCGCTCCGATTCTGTTGGTTTTAAACATTGGAGAAAATTTAAACTTAATAGAAGCAATTTTACCATTGTCCTCTGAAGATAATCCTTCTTTTTCAACGGTATTTTTTCTACTATCCAAAGCTTCATACAACAATTTTATTTCATCATAATCTTCTCTGGTAAAATCTTCTTTATTGGCTTTATAAGAATCATAGAACTGTTGGTAAACGTCTAAGATATTGTCTTTATTTACCCAACTGAAATTCATGTCTTCGCCCAATTTACCTGCACCGAATAATCTGTCTCTCAACAACTGATTTGGATTGACTGTGACTTTACTAGTTTCTTGTTTGGCCACAACAGCATCTTTAAAACCAACATAGGTTACAGAAGCAACATCAACTCTCGCTTGTGTTTTTTCTTTGGCTTCCTCTTCTTTCAAATTGGTTACAGCTTCATTAGCTTCTGCAATTTTTCGGTCATAATCTTCGGAAATTTTATCCCAGTTGGCTTCCATTTCGGCTTCATTTACCGTTTTCAAAGAATCGATATAACTTTCCAGAGCTTTTACTTTTTGCTCTGCCAATTCACTTTCTTCGTTTTTACAGGAAACAAATCCCAAAACAACCATCGAAAGCAATCCTAATCTTATTGCATATTTTTTCATAATAACATAAGTTTTAATGTTTGTGTAAATTTACATCACTTCTAGAATTGACGGGTTACACATTTATCAGGAAAAATTATATAATTCCATCGCTTCACTTGCAGCTTCTTTGCATTTAGTCCCGAAACAATGTAACAAAAGGCTATTCGAGCCTACTCATAGCTATACTTAAATTTAACCGTTATGGAAATTCAGGGCTTTTTAAAATCGAAATTCTTTAAGGTATTATTACCGATGATCATTTTGCTGTTAGTCTTTTATATTGCGAAATCCGGATACCAATTTGGAAAATGGCTTTACTTGGCTATCAATTAAAATAATTATCCTACTTTTAAATTCTGAAATAAACTCTCCAAAAATCGAACATCAAAAATGGCAAATCCATTAATCAACATAAAGAACCTCAAACGCGATTTTCAATTAGGCAGTGAAACCATTTACGTTTTAAGAGGCATTGATTTACAAATCAACAAAGGCGAATATGTCGCACTTATGGGACCATCAGGTTCGGGAAAATCCACACTGATGAACCTTTTGGGTTGTTTGGACACGCCTACTTCAGGAACTTATGTTTTAAATGGCAAAGATGTCAGTCAAATGCATGACGATGATTTGGCCGATATCCGAAACCGGGAAATTGGTTTTGTATTCCAAACCTTTAATCTTTTGCCAAGAACAACCGCATTAGACAATGTAGCCTTGCCGATGATTTATGCCGGATATTCCAAAAGCGAAAGAAATGTACGCGCTACTGAAGTACTAACACAAGTCAGTTTAGCCGACCGTATGGACCACCAACCGAATCAACTTTCGGGTGGACAACGCCAGCGTGTGGCTATTGCCAGAGCTTTGGTCAACAAACCTTCTATCATTTTGGCCGATGAGCCAACCGGTAACCTCGACAGCAAAACCTCTGTCGAAATCATGAACCTGTTCAATGACATCCACAAAAATGGTAACACGGTGATTTTGGTAACCCACGAAGAAGACATCGCCAAATATGCCCACCGTATTATCCGTTTGCGCGATGGTATCATCGAAAGCGATAATCCAAATCCGGATCATTTGTAAAAATGAAAATTGCCTTATTAACTTGTAAAAAGTTCCCTGATTTATACGATACCGATCAGCTTTTAATTCCGGAATTAGCCAAACACGGTGTTATTGCTACTGCTACTGTTTGGGATAATCCAACCATCATTTGGACCGATTTTGATTATCTGATTTTCAGGAATACCTGGGATTATTTTGAAAAAGAAGAACAATTCAATGCCTGGCTTGATTACATTCAGTCTTCGGAAATTAAAACCCTGAATGCCATTGAAATCATTCAAAAGAACAAACACAAATTTTATCTTCGGGATTTAGAAAACCAAGGCATTAAAATACTTCCGACTGTTTTTATAGACAGGACCACGAGTTTAGATTTAGCCAACATCATTCCTGAAAACTGGTCAAAAGCAGTCCTGAAACCGGCTTATTCAGGCGGTTCTTATCTTACGGAGGTTTTTGAAATAGCGCAACTGGAACAAATCAACACGCTATACCAGCCAATAGCCGCTGAAAAAGAATTACTGCTGCAAAAATTCATGCCCGAAATAGTGACTGAAGGAGAAACTTCTTTTATTTTCTTCAATAAAAAATTCTCGCACTGTGTCAATAAAAAACCTGCCAATGGTGATTTCAGGGTGCAAATCCAATTTGGCGGAAATTATTCAGCCATTCAGCCAACACAGGATTTAATTCATCAGGCACAAAAAGTGGTTAATACATTTAAAGAAAAACTACTGTACGCCCGTGTTGATGGCATTGTCATTGACAATCAACTTTACCTGATGGAAGTGGAATGCATCGAGCCCGATTTGTATTTTAACCACAGCAAAGGTTCACAACAACGCTTTGTTAATGCTATTTTAGATTTAATCTCAAAATAAAAAAATCTCAGTACCTTAGCGCCTTAGTACCATTAAAAAACGAAACGAGCCTCAATGGCGAGTTGCATCGAATACCAATGACAAATAAAATCTAATGAGATGAAAGTCTACACCAAAACCGGCGACAAAGGAACCACCGCACTTTTTGGCGGAACCCGTGTCCCAAAACACCATATCCGTATCGAAAGTTACGGCACTGTTGACGAACTCAATTCCCATATCGGACTGATACGCGACCAAGACATCAATCCATTGTATAAAAACATTCTGATTGAAGTCCAGGACCGCTTGTTTACCGTTGGTGCCATTTTGGCCACACCACCCGAAAAAGAAACCCTAAAGAACGGTCAACCGCGATTAAACATCAACCGCATTTCCGAAGAAGACATTGTTCTTTTGGAAAATGAAATTGACAGTATGGAAACCGCGCTACCACCTATGACACACTTTGTCTTGCCAGGCGGTCATACTACCGTGTCATATTGTCACATTGCGCGCTGTGTGTGCCGCAGAGCCGAGCGTTTGGCGGTACATTTACATGAAATTGAGCCTACCGATGAGCAGGTTATCAAGTACCTGAACCGACTTTCTGACTACCTTTTTGTCTTGGCACGGAAGTTGTCTTTTGACCTTCAAGCGGATGAAGTAAAATGGATTCCGAGGAAATAGAAGGCAGATTTCAGAAGGCAGAAAGCAGAAATTTTAATGATGTATTTTTAATACAATCTGACATCTGAGGTCTAAAATCTGTGGTCTAAAAAGACGTTCTTAACTTTTTTTTAAAATAAATTGATTTTTACTTGACTTTTTCAGTATAAAATTTATTTTTGCATAAACTAAAATCGACAGAAGATGTATTGGACATTAGAATTAGCATCCTATTTAAGTGATGCACCTTGGCCAGCTACCAAAGATGAACTTATTGATTATGCTATCAGAACCGGTGCTCCGCTTGAAGTAGTGGAGAATTTACAATCTATAGAAGACGAAGGTGAAATTTATGAATCTATGGAAGAAATTTGGCCGGATTATCCAACAGACGAAGATTACCTTTGGAACGAGGATGAATATTAAAAAATAAACGATTACACCAGAAAAAAAGTCCATTTAGGGCTTTTTTTTTGTTTAAATTTGCACTCCTTAAACAGGGGAAATAAAACATAAAATAAACACAAACCCATTATGAGTTTCATTAATAGCATTATCAAGGCATTTATAGGCGATAAATCACAGAAAGATGTCAAAGCGACACAGCCTTATATCAATAAAATAAAAGCCTTAGAACCTGTTTTAGCAGCTTTGTCACATGATGAACTGAGAGCCAAAACTGCTGAGTTCAAAGAAAAAATAAAGCAAGCCCGCGCCAAACAAGACGCGGAGATTGAAGCCAAAAAAGCAGAAGCTGAAAACACCGCCGATATCGACTTAAGGGAAGATATCTACAACGCTATTGACGCTTTGGAAAAAGAAGCTTACGAAATCTCAGAAAAAGTATTGGCTGAAATCCTTCCGGATGCTTTTGCCGTTATCAAAGAAACCGCACGCCGTTTCAAAGAAAATTCCACAATTACCGTTTCGGCTACACCAAGAGACAGAGAGCTTTCCGCTACTAAATCCTATATCACTTTAGAGGGTGATCAAGCTGTTTGGGCCAACCAATGGAATGCTGCCGGAAAAGAAATCACCTGGGACATGATTCACTACGACGTACAGTTGATTGGTGGTATCGTATTGCACGAAGGTAAAATTGCCGAGATGCAAACGGGTGAAGGAAAAACATTGGTGGCTACCTTGCCACTTTACTTAAATGCCTTAACCGGAAACGGGGTTCACCTGGTAACCGTGAATGATTATTTGGCCAAACGTGACAGCACGTGGAAAGCGCCATTATTCGAATTCCACGGATTGACTGTGGATTGTATCGATAATCACTCACCTAACTCAGATGCCCGTAGAAAAGCCTACGAAGCGGATATTACTTATGGAACCAATAACGAATTTGGTTTTGATTACCTGCGTGATAATATGGCGCATTCTCCTGAAGATTTGGTACAGAGAAAACACAATTATGCGATTGTCGATGAGGTGGATTCGGTATTGATTGATGATGCGAGAACACCATTGATTATCTCTGGTCCGGTGCCCGATGGTGACCGTCATGAGTTCAACGAACTAAAACCAAAAATCGAAAACCTTTATAACTTACAACGTCAATTGTCTAACGGATTTTTAACCGAAGCCAAACGTTTAATCAAGGAAGGCAATACTAAAGACGGTGGATTCCAATTGTTGAGAGCTTACCGTTCGTTACCAAAAAACAAAGCTTTAATCAAGTTTTTGAGTGAAGAAGGAATCAAACAACTGCTTCAAAAAACCGAAAACGAATACATGCAGGACAACAACCGCAAAATGCCGGAAGTGGACGAAGCCATGTATTTTGTAATCGAAGAGAAAAACAATCAGGTAGAATTAACCGATAACGGAATCAAATTCCTGTCAAAAGATACTTCAGACGATTTCTTTATTTTACCGGATATTGGAACTGAAATCGCCAACATCGAAAAGCAAGACTTAGGCAAAGACAAAGAAGCGGAAGCCAAAGAGAAATTATTCCAGGATTTCGGCGTAAAATCAGAAAGAATCCACACTTTGACGCAATTATTGAAAGCGTATACCTTGTTTGAAAAAGACGTGGAATATGTAATCATGGACAACAAAATCCTAATCGTTGACGAGCAAACCGGTCGTATTATGGATGGCCGTCGTTATTCTGACGGATTACACCAGGCGATTGAAGCCAAAGAGCAGGTTACGATTGAAGCCGCAACCCAAACCTTTGCGACCATTACATTACAGAACTATTTCCGTATGTACAGCAAATTGGCCGGTATGACCGGAACCGCGGTGACTGAAGCTGGTGAGTTATGGCAGATTTACAAATTAGACGTAGTGGAAATCCCAACCAATAAAGGCATTTCAAGAATAGACAAAGAAGATTTGATTTACCGCTCAGTTCGCGAGAAATTCAATGCGGTAATCGAAGATGTAACCCAATTATCACAAGCCGGTCGTCCGGTATTGATTGGAACAACCTCGGTAGAGATTTCAGAATTATTAAGCCGTATGTTGAAAATGCGCGGTGTAGCCCACAACGTATTGAACGCAAAAATGCACAAAAAAGAAGCCGAAATTGTAGCCGAAGCAGGAAAACCCGGTGTAGTTACAATCGCAACGAATATGGCAGGTCGTGGTACCGATATCAAGTTAACGCCTGAAGTTAAAGCTGCCGGAGGTTTGGCCATCATCGGTACGGAACGTCACGATTCGCGTCGTGTTGACCGTCAGTTGCGTGGTCGTGCCGGTCGTCAGGGAGATCCGGGAAGCTCACAGTTTTATGTGTCTTTGGAAGATAACCTGATGCGTTTGTTCGGTTCAGACAGAGTAGCGAAAATCATGGACAGAATGGGATTGAAAGAAGGTGAAGTGATTCAGCATTCAATGATGACCAAGTCTATTGAGCGTGCTCAGAAAAAAGTAGAGGAAAACAACTTTGGTACCCGTAAACGTTTATTGGAATATGATGACGTTATGAATGCCCAACGTGAAGTAGTTTACAAACGTCGTCGCCATGCCTTATTCGGAGAACGTTTGAAATTGGATATTGCCAATATGATGTATGACACCTGCGAATTGATCGTAAGCGAAAACAAAAGCAAAAATGATTTCAAAAACTTCGAATTTGAATTAATCCGTTACTTCTCGATTACCTCGCCAATTTCGGCAACTGAATTTGAGAAATTATCCGAAATGGAAATTACGGGTAAGGTTTATAAAGCAGCTTTGGCTTATTATACCGAGAAAACAGAAAGAAGTGCCCGTGAAGCTTTCCCAATCATTGCGGATGTATACCAAAAAGAAGGCAACAAATTTGAACGCATCATTGTGCCGTTTTCAGATGGAATCAAAACACTGAATGTGGTAACCGATTTGAAAAAAGCATTTGATTCAAATGGTGCCCAATTGGTAGCCGATTTCGAAAAAAATATCACCTTAGCCATTGTCGATGAAGCCTGGAAAAAGCACTTACGCAAAATGGATGAGTTAAAACAATCGGTACAGTTAGCGGTTCACGAACAAAAAGATCCGTTGTTGATTTACAAATTGGAAGCGTTCAAATTGTTTAGCACCATGTTAGACGGCGTGAATAAAGAAGTGATTTCATTCTTGTTTAAAGGTGATTTGCCACAGCAAAACCAAAACATTCAGGAAGCGCGTCAGGTTCGTGAAAAACAAAATTACACCGAAAGCAAAGACGAAATCGAAAGTAGTGAAAGTGCCAACCGTGAAGCCAGTCAGGCAGCACAACACAGACCACAAGTAACGGAAACCATCGTGAGAGAAACTCCGAAAATCAACCGTAACGACACTGTGACGATTAAACATGTGATGAGTGGCAAAACGGAAACGACCAAATACAAAAAAGCCGAAAGCATGTTAGCTTCAGGCGAATGGGTTTTGGTACATGACTAAGCATTTGTCACACTGAGCGCAGTCGAAGTGTCTCATAAATAATACAATCCCCAACAATTCGAACTGTTGGGGATTTTTGTTTATCAAAATACTGTGAAATGTATAAATCAAAGTCAGGAATATGCAAAGTGCCTATTATAAAGTAAATTACCTTTGCGCGCTTAAATAGAGTATCTTTACAAGAATCGGAAAGAATTATTCTTCCATTTATTCAACTACCTTGAAAATACACATTAAATACATGGTTTCGCTTCGTTGCAAAATGGCAGTGAAAGAGGAATTGGACAAATTAAAATTGAAGCACACTACCATTGATTTAGGCGAAGTTAACCTCAAAAAAAACATTCATGCCGAGGATAGAGAATCACTCCGCAAAGCATTATTAAAAAAAGGGCTCGAACTGATAGATGATAAAAAATCATTGCTTATCGAAAGAACCAAAAATGTCATTGTAGAATTGGTTCATTATTCCGAAAAATACCCTAAAGTGAATTTTTCAGATTATTTGAGTAAAGAATTAGACTATAATTATACCCATCTGTCGAATCTTTTTTCAGAAGTTACAGGAACCACCATTGTCAATTACATCATACTGAACAAAATAGAGCGTGTAAAAGAATTGCTTTTGTATGATGAATTGTCACTTACTGAAATCAGCTATCTAATGGAATACAGCAGTGTTTCTCATTTGTCAAACCAATTTAAAAAAGTGACGGGACTAACGCCAAGTTATTTTAAACAAATCAAACAGTACAAAAAACGTATTCAATTGGAAGAATTATAAAATCTGTTACAGATAAATACAATCCTCAACGGTTCAGGCTGTTGGGGATTTTTTATATATTTGAATAAACCAAAAACAAAATCATGAAATTAAAACTAACTATCGTCATCGCTTTACTGTTTGTCCAACTGACATTCGCTCAGGATTTAACGGCTTTAAAGAATGGCGCACAAAAGATTTATATCGCAACAACCACATTGGATTATGATGCCATATTGGACAGTACTTATCCAAAACTTTTTGACATCGTTTCCAGAGAACAAATGAGTGAAATGCTCGCCCAGACTTTTAGTGGCAATGAGCAAATGAAAATAAAACTGTTGAATCTTGAACCCGATTTTAAATTTGGCGAAATCAAGAAAATAGATGGTCAAACCTTTTGCCTGATTGACCATAATCTTGGAATGGAGTTAACGCTTACTGAAAAAGTAGAAGGAGAAGAAATTCAAATGATGATTGACCTGATGAAAGAAGCCATGGAATCTGACAACGTGACCTTCAAACCGGAAACAAATACTTTTACCATTTCCAAAAAAGCTACAATGATTGGCATTTCCGATGCTTTGACTAAGAACGAATGGAAATTCATCAACCGCGATAAAAAAAATGTATTGGTTACCAAACTATTCAGCGAAAAAGTAATCAAAGAACTTGGCATGTAACACGATGAGACTAAAACATTTTTCATTTCTATTTTTCTTCCTCACCTTCAATTGCTTTTCGCAAAGTACAGAAGCCTTAAAAACTTCGGCTCAAAAACTTTACGAGGCTAATTTTCTGATGGATTTTGAAGGCATTGCACAACTTTCCTATCCTAAAATGGTGGAGAATATGGGCAAAACTGTTTTCCTTGAAAAAACGGAGCTGCATTATGAAAATGAAGAATACCGTTTGCGCTACCAATTGCAAACAGTTCCGCTTCAATTCGGACCGGTCAAACAAGTCGGCGGTAAATCATTTTGTGTCATTACCATTCGCATTCCGAAAAGGTATTTTTTTGAAAACAAACTGACTTCCGAACAAGCAGCAGAAAAGAAAGCATGGCTTCAGGAAATCAACAACACCAAAGATGTCACTTTTGAACCAACACGAAATAGTTTTAATGTAAAGAAGATTTCCACTTACGTGGCGATTTCAGACGAAACGACCAATGGCGAATGGAAGTTTTTTAATTTCGACAATCCCGAACAATTGGCTACTTTCAATTCGTTATTTGATGAAAAAACAAAAACAGCTTTAGGATTAAATAAATAGTTTTATCTTTACTTAAATCATTATACCAACCTAAAAACTATATACCATGGCAAAAGGAAAAGACGTGCAGAAAGCGGTCAAAAAAGAACCTCTGAAGACTGCAAAAGAAAAAAAAGAGGAGAAAAGAAACAAAAAACAAAATCCGAAAAGAGATTAAAAAAAGTCCCGAGCAATCGGGACTTTTATTTTATAATTCGTCTGGGAAAATCTTCCCGGGATTTAAGATGTTGTTTGGGTCAAACACACGTTTGATGCTTTCCATTAATTCCAAATGCGTTCGCGAAAAAGCAATATCCATAAAGTTCTTCTGCACAAAACCGATGCCGTGTTCACCCGACAATGTGCCTTTTAAGGAAACCGTCAATTCAAATATTTCACGGATACCAACCGGAACCTGGGTTTTCCAATTGTCATCGCTCATATCGCCTTTGATGATGTTGACGTGCAGATTGCCATCGCCGGCATGACCATAGCACACCGATTTAAAGCCATGCTTCGCTCCTATCCTTTTGATTCCCGAAAGCAATTCGGGTAGCATATATCTTGGCACAACCGTGTCTTCTTCTTTGTAAATAGAATTCGATTTCACTGCTTCCGCAACCGAACGACGCATTTTCCACAAGGCATTCTTTTCGTCTTCAGTATCGGCAAACAAAACTTCATCGATTTCAAATTGTTCCACCACTGATAAAATTTTCTCGGCTTCCTGCATTAAAACCTCAGGATAATTCCCATCGACTTCAATCAGCAAATGCGCTTGGTGTTCAGGTTTAATCGGCACACTAATCCCTTCCACATATTGCAACGACCAGTCAATCGCATCGCGCTCCATAAACTCCAAAGCACTCGGTACAATTCCGGCCCTGAAAATAGCAGAAACCGCTTCACAGGCTTCGTTGGCTTTGTAAAACGGAACCAACATTAAAACGTTGTGATTGTGCTGCGGCAACAGCTTTAAAACGGCTTTGGTGATTACACCAAGCGTTCCTTCGCTGCCTACCATCAATTGGGTCAGATTATAACCGGTAGAGTTCTTTAAAGTATTTGCTCCTGTCCAAATGATTTCACCATTGGGCAAAACCACTTCCAGGTTCAACACATAATCTTTAGTAACACCATATTTCACGGCTCTTGCACCACCTGAATTTTCGGCAATGTTACCACCAATCCAGCAACTTCCCATACTGCTTGGGTCGACAGGATAAAACAATCCTTTTTCAGAAACTGCTTCCCGTAACACTTGGGTAATCACAGCGGGTTCAACAGTTACCTGTAGATTTTGCTCATCGATTTCCAGGATTTTATCCAGTCGTTCCATCGACAAACCAATGCCTTGGTAAATGCTCAAAGCGCCACCGCTCAAACCGGTTCGTGCACCAATTGGTGTCGTTGGGATTTTATAATCGTTGGCCAATTTTAAGATGGCCGAAACTTCCTTTGCATTTGCCGGTTTTACAACCACGCTTGGCGGAAAAACATAGTCTTCCGTTTCATCGTGACCATAATGGTTTCTGGTTTCCTGGTCTAAAAAAAGAAAAGCCTGACCGACAACTGCTTGGAGTTGGTCAATCAAACTTTGTGGTAATTGGTATGTAGAATTCATGTTGAAAAATAGCTAAATCTATTCCTCAAAAATACTATTTATTTGGTTGCGGCGTCATTCTCAAATAATATTTTATTCGGGTAAACCCTTTTGGGAATTTGGCCGGAATGTCTTCATCTTTTATCGCTGGCACAATCACTACATCTTCACCGTCTTTCCAGTTGGCTGGTGTTGCTACGCTGTAATTGGCAGTCAGTTGCAAGCTGTCTATAACTCTAAGTAATTCCTCAAAATTTCTTCCGGTAGATGCCGGATACGTCAGTGTCAGTTTTACTTTTTTATCTGCTCCAATGACAAACACCGAACGCACGGTAAAAGTCTCACTCGCATTGGGATGAATCATATCGTACAAGTTGGCAATTTCCTTGTTCTCATCGGCAATAATCGGATACGTCAGCGTTACATTTTGGGTTTCTTCAATATCCTTAATCCAATCGGTATGTTTGGCCAAACTGTCAACACTTAGTGCCAATACTTTAACATTCCTCTTTTGAAATTCGGGCAAATAATTGGCTACTGTACCCAATTCGGTGGTACAAACCGGTGTGAAATCGGCAGGATGCGAAAACAGAATTCCCCAGCCATCGCCTAAATAATCATAAAAATTCAAATCGCCTAAAGAAGTTTTGGCATCAAAATTTGGAGCGACATCTCCTAAACGTAATGTTCCCATATCTTATATTTTAAAATCAAATGTAGGAATCGATAAAGAATTGGAGCTTAACAACAGCGTTAAAGTTTTGTGAATCAGTTGTTAATTGTAAAATTAGTAAAAAAGGCCAACCAAATTTATAAATAGTATAATTTCGGCCATTAATTTTATTACTATCGTTTCTTCAGATTCGGAAGGAAATAACAAATGATCCCGATTAACGGCAAAAACGAACAAACGTGGTACACGTATTGAATTGAAGTGTAATCGGCTAAAGTGCCCAGCAAAGCCGAGCCCAACGCGCCCATTCCGAAAGCAAAACCATAGAACAAGCCGGAAACCATTCCGAGTTTTCTAGGTAGTAATTCCTGGGCATAAACCAATATCGCCGGGAAAGCCGAAGAAATAATAATTCCGATGATGACCATCAAAACATCGGTCCAGAATAAATTCACATAAGGCAATAATAACGCAAATGGCGCTGCCCCAAAAACCGACAGCCAAATCACATATTTACGCCCGATTTTATCTCCTAAAGGTCCGCCCAATATGGTTCCGGCAGCATAGGCAATCAGATAAATGAACATGTGGTATTGCGCTTCCCTGATAGAAAGATGGAACTTGTCAATCACATAAAAAGTATAATAGGTGGACAAACTCGCCGAGTAGAAAAATTTGGAAAAAATAACAATCAACAAAATCGCAATGGCCCATTTCACTTTGCTTTTGGTTAACCTTTGAAAATCGGCAAAGACGACTTTTTTCTGCTGTCTGTTAATCAATCTGTCACGATACCAAAACGAAATTTTACTGATAATGGCCAATCCTAACGTAGCGGCTATGATAAACCAAAGAATGTACTTTTGGGAATGCGGCACCACAATCAGAGCCACTAATAAAGGTCCGAGTGCGGTTCCAAAATTACCGCCAACCTGAAAAATAGACTGTGCCAAACCACGTCTTCCACCGGCAGCCATATTGGAAATACGAGCCGATTCGGGATGGAAAATGGAGGAGCCGGTTCCAATCAACATTACCGAAAGCAATATCCAATAAAAATTATTGGCGAATGAAATGGAGATAATTCCGGCTAACGAAAACAACATCCCATAAATCTGGGAAAATGGTTTTGGGTGTTTGTCGGTATAATAACCCACAAACGGCTGGAATATGGAAGCAGTTAATTGGAATGCAAAGGTGATTAAACCAATTTGGGAAAAAGACAAATTGTAATTCTGCTTTAAAATGGGATACACTGACGGAATAATCGCCTGGATTAAATCGTTAAGCAAATGCGCAAAACTGATGGAAAAAAGAATCGAATAGACCGTTTTTTGGGCCAAATCCTTATTTTTAGACGATACATTTACAATAGTGTCCATTTAAAAAGCATTTAAAATAAAATACCAAAAAGCCAGCGATATAAACGACAACGGAATTCCGATGCCGACCATCATGCTGCTCAATTTGGGTTTTAATCCGTAATTGGAAGCCAAAATCGCTCCCGTAATCATTGGTGCCATCGCCGATTCCATAATGGAAACATCGACAGCTACGCCTTTTCCGCCTAAGATAATTTTATACAACAAAAAGAAAACGGCCGGTGTGATAATCAGCTTGAACAACAATCCCAATCGGAGGAATTTCCAGTGCTGGCTTTCTTTGTCGATTTTCAATTGCAAACCAACAGCCAACAAAGCTACAGGTGTAACCGTTGCCCCTAATTTTTGAAAAACCGTTTGGAAATGGTCATTAAAATCCAGTTTCAGCACATTCATCAAACAAGCCAAAGCAAACGCAATAAACGGTGGAAAGAACAATATTTTTTTGATGATTTCGTTTCGGCTCGGTTCACCTTTGGAAAAAATTCCGGCGGTGATAATCCCAAGTGTTGCCATGACGACAAACGAACCCGGTTGGTCTACAATAATCGCTGTTTTCAAACCTTCTTCTCCATACAACGCCTGAATGATAGGGAAGCCAACGAATGACGTATTTCCCAAACCTGCCGTTATGACCAAACAGCCAATTAATCGATTGGGCCAACCCATTCTCTTTCCGATGACATAGAAAAAAACAAACGACAACAAGAATCCAATCCAGGCAATGCCAAGCGGATACAACAAGTCGGTTGAAATCGAAACTTTGGGAATATAATACAATGCCAAAGCCGGCAAAGCGATATAGATTACGAATTGGTTTAGGGCTAAATGTCCGTTTTTAGGGAAAGCGGCAACTCTTTGCATCGCCAAACCCATGATTAGGCAGAGAAAAACTAGTAGAATGTTATCCATTCGAGGTATTGAATTATTTTGCAAAGGAACGGCAAAAAAAACAAACCGCCGAAAATTGAGCGCTAAAGGTTTCTTAAAAATTGCGGCTTTTCCATTTTTGGTCCAATATTATTTTACTAAATTTACCCAAACGATTTTCCTTTGAGCAATCAATCCCATAAAAAAAGCGCCTTACACGAAAAAGATGGCATTCCGCAACCGGAAAGTTTCAGCCAGTCTTCTTTGGCCAAAGTAGTCCGCAGCCGTAAAATCCAACCCAGTCCTGCAGCATTGGTCAAAGGCATTTTGGAAGGCGATATTTCGGCTTTGAGTCGTGCGATTACTTTGGTGGAAAGTACCAATGTGGCGCATTTGGCAAAAGCCAATGAAATCATTAGTGCTTGTCTGCCTCATGCCAATAAATCGGTTCGAATTGGGATAACCGGCGTTCCGGGTGTTGGAAAAAGTACGTTTATCGAAGCTTTTGGAAAACACCTGACTTCCTTAGGCAAAAAAGTCGCGGTCTTGGCAGTTGATCCAAGCAGCACAATTTCTCATGGCAGTATTTTGGGTGACAAAACCCGTATGGAAGAATTGGTCAAAGACAAAAACGCTTATATCCGACCGAGTGCTTCGGGTGAAACGCTTGGCGGCGTAGCCCGAAAAACCAGGGAAACCATTATCCTTTGCGAAGCCGCCGGATTTGACACGATTGTGATTGAAACCGTGGGCGTTGGCCAAAGCGAAACTGCTGTTCACAGCATGGTTGATTTCTTTTTACTGCTTAAAATTTCCGGTGCCGGCGATGAATTACAAGGCATCAAACGCGGGATTATGGAAATGGCCGATGCGATTGTCATCAACAAAGCCGATGGTGATAATGTCGCCAAAGCCAAGTTGGCTAAAACCGAATTCAACCGTGCGTTGCATTTATTCCCTGCTAAAAGTTCTGGTTGGATTCCAACAGTTTCGACTTGCAGCGCTTATGAAAAAACAGGCATTGATGACGTTTGGCAAACGATTTCCGGCTATTTTGACTTGGTGAAATCCAACAATTATTTTGCGGAAAAACGCAAGGAACAAAACCAATATTGGATGATGGAAACCATCAACGAGCAGTTGAAAAACAACTTCTACAATCATCCCGAAATTGCAAAGCTTTTGGAAGAAAACAAAAAAGCCGTGCAAAACGATGAGTTGTCACCCTTTGCAGCGGCTATGATTTTGTTAGAGAAATACTTTAAATAGTTTTCAGTCGCCGTTTCTTACTGAACACTGCCAACTGAACACTGAGTACTATTCCTCGTAAGCTTCCATTTCTTTGTCGTAGAACTCTCCGGCGAGCGTAATCAGATGCTCCATTTCGGCTTCTAATTCGGTTTCATCTTCCCCTTCCAGGTCTTCCATAAATTCTACTTCATCGTCTTTTAAATTGATGATAAAACGAGGAAAATCAAGGTGAATGACAAAAATATCATCCGGGTAATCTGAGTTATCTGCGAGTACGAATTTTGGTAATTCCATGTTATTTTAGATTATAGAAAATAGAGAAAAGAATAAAGACAAAAATACATAACAATAGCGTCTATTATCTATTTTCTATATTCTTTTTTCTTCAAATTATGAGTTTTGTCTCAATAGCTTCTTGGTTAAATAATGAAAACGAAGATACAAAAATATTGCGGCCGCTGTTAATCCGCCAATCAATCCAATCCAAACACCAACAGCACCTAAATCGGTTTTCAGACCCAAATAATAGGAAATCGGGAAGCCAATAACCCAATAAGCCACAAAAGTAATATACATCGGAATCTTCACATCCTGCAGGCCACGCAATGCGCCAAGCACTACAACCTGTATTCCATCTGAAATTTGGAACACTGCGGCTACCAAAAGCAATTTGGTCGCAATCGAAATCACTTCAGCATTGTCCAGCAATTGGGTTTCATTTTCCATGTTCAGGAACAAATAAGGCAAAACCTGATGCAAAGCCACAAACATGAAGGCGAAAATAATTTCAATGATAATCGCCAATAAAAAAATGGAACGTGCCACCACTATCAGCTGTTTGTAATCGTTTAAGCCTTTTTGGTTGCTGACGCGAATCATTGAAACCACACTCAATCCCATAGCAAACATAAAGGTCATCGACGCCATACTCAACGCAATCTGATTGGCGGCCTGACTCGTTTTGCCAATGCTTCCGCAAAGCCAGATTGCAGCGGTAAACAAGACCACTTCAAACAACATTTGCATGGCTGAAGGCAAACCTAAGTTGATTATTTTTCTAATCGTAGCTTTTTTGATTTCGTCAAAACTAAAGTCCTGAAAATAAGGCTTCAATTTTTCTTTTCGGGATAAAATGATGTGCATAAATACCACCATTGCAATTCGCGAGATTACGGTTCCCAATGCCGCACCGATGATGCCCATTTTTGGAAAAAACCAAATCCCGTAAATCAAAAGATAGTTGATAATAACATGCAATACATTTGCCATTACAATCGCATACATCGAGATTTTGGTCATCGACAAACCGTCTGCGAATTGCTTGTATCCCTGATAAATAATCAATGGAACTAATGAGAATGCTACCCAAGTTAAGAAAGGTTTGGCCAAAGCAATCACTTCTTTGGGCTGGTGCAACAATTCCATAATCGGTTTGGCTAAAACCACCAAACCAAAAAGCATAAAGCCCAGTATAATACACAAAAACAGTCCGTGGTGAAAAGCCGAACGGATTTTTCCGGTGTCTTTTTCAGCATCAGCTTCGGCAACAATCGGCGTAATTGCCGTAGAAAACCCAATTCCGATGGACATCGCCACAAAAATCAAACTGTTCCCTAATGACACTGCTGCCAATTCGGTACTGCCCAATTTTCCAACCATGATATTGTCGACAATACCAATCAAAGTATGGCCAAGCATACCCAAAATCACAGGGTAAGCCAGTTGAAGATTGTATCGGAATTCTTTAGTGTATTGTGCTAAACTCACTTTGCTTTTTTTAATACCGAAATTTCGGAATGCAAAGATAGGAGGTTTTATACTTTCAATTATCCGCCAAAAGGCAATGAAAAAATAATTTTATAAGCGATTGTTGGTTTTATCCTTTCAATTGCTCCCGGTAAACCTCAATATTGGCTTTTACTTTTGGATCCAATGCAGGTTCACTGATATCCGTCAGTTTTTTCAATGTTTCCCAAATGGTTTGGGCCACAATATAACGCGCTACACCTTTGTCATCCGCCGGAACTACATACCATGGTGCATGGTCTTTAGAAGTATAGTTGATTGCTTCTTCATAATATTTCATGTAATCATCCCAACGTTCGCGCTCCTTCAAATCGCCGGGAGAAAACTTCCAATTGTCCTCGGGAGTTTCCAAACGCTTCAGCAAACGCTCTCTTTGCTCGTCTTTGCTCATATGAAAATAAAACTTCAAAATGGTTGTTCCGTTTTGGGCAATATGCTTTTCAAAACTATTGATTTGCTCCATGCGGTTGGCCCAAAATTGTGGCGTAATGTCTTCCACTTTCTCAATTCCGGGTAAATTTTCAAATAAAATATATTCGGGATGCACACGTGTCACCAAAACGTTTTCATAATGTGTTCGGTTGAACACGGCAAATTTCCCTTTTTCGGGCAAAGCCAAATAATGGCGCCACAAATAATCGTGTTCCAACTCGGTCGAATTGGGCGTTTTAAAACTATGCACTACAACGCCACGCGGATTGAATTCCTTAAACACTTCGCGTATCAGACTGTCTTTTCCACTGGTATCCATGCCTTGTAAACAGATTAAAATGGCATGCCGATTGTGCGCATACATGGCATCTTGTTTCCTGCTCAACTTAACCTGAATTTCATCCAATGCAGTTTCTTCATCCTTCTTACTGGTATCAATATCAAGACGCGTCGGTGTTTTTGACAAATCGATTTTCCCTTTTACCTTAAAATCTTCCGGATTGATGTTTTTCATAAGTCAAGTGTTTATATTTGTAAATATAATAATTTAGGAGCTGGTTCCCGCTTTACACTCTATCTTTTAGAATGATGTGCCTTCGCTATCGCTACGGCCAATCCTTCAAAAAGGATGTCGTTTCAATCGGGGCTATTAATTAGTTTTGTTAAAGCAAAATACCTGACAGCCACAGGCTGTCCTCCTTTTAATTTCAAACATGGAAAAATTTCAACTTTCACTATTGTTTAAAATCATCGGAATCGGTTCGGCTTCCGGCTTGGTGTATCACGATGACAAACTTTATCTCATCTCAGACAGCAGCACTTTTCTTTACGAATATACTATTCCAACGGAAAAGCTGAACAAAATTGCACTGGTCAAAAACGCTCAGGATAATGTCGCCAAAAAAGACAAACCCGATTTTGAAGCGATCGCTTTAAAAGGAAATAGTATCGTAATCATCGGTTCGGGCTCAACCGAAAAAAGAAATCGCCTTTTTAAATACAGACCAATATCGGGAACCATAAAGGAAAGCGATTTAACCGACTATTATCAAAGATTCAAAACAGAACTCAAAATCACAGCCGACGAACTGAATATCGAAGGTTTGATTGACCAAGATAAAAACGTCTATTTCTTCCAACGCGGCAACGGAATCGATGGTAAAAACGGAATTATTCATTCAAAAGGAAACCATCCGGATTCTCCGCTAACTTTTATTCCTTTTGACTTACCCAAAATCAAAAATGTAGCGGCCACTTTCACCGATGCCATTTTAGTAGAAGATAAAATCTGGTTTTTGGCTTCCGCCGAAGATACCGCTTCCACTTATCTCGACGGAGAAGTTTTGGGAAGCATCATCGGACGCATCGATGCTAAAACTTTAAAAGTAGAATTTACCCAACAGATTTCGGCAACCAATAAATTTGAAGGACTGACTTTGTATAAACAATCTGCAGATAAAATTGAATTCCTGCTTTGTGAAGACACCGATTCTGAAGTTTTGGAGTCGGATATTTATAAGTTGGTTATCGATAAAACAAAATAAAACTGATTATTAAAACTTTTTTTCAACCTCGTCCCAACCTTTTCAAGCAAATAATACTCTTTAGTTATAAAGACATCCATAGTGATCAACGAAACGCAAATATCAGCCTGTAAAAAAATGCAACGTGAAGCGCAGCGTCAAGTGTATGAATACTTGTCACCCAAGCTTTATCGGACGTGCAAACGGTATTTAAAAAAAGAAGAAGAAATAGAAGAAGTATTAGCCGATGCATTTTATACCATTTTCACCAAGCTGGATCAGTTGAAAGAAGTGGGCGCATTTGAAGCCTGGGCACGAAAAATAACCGTGAATCAATGTTTGTTACAGTTGAAACGCAACGTGAATTTCAATTTGTATCTGGAAGAAACCTCGTTTAGCATTCAGCCCAAAAGTGCGGAAGAAACGCCGTTGGAGGAAGAAGATTTACTCAACTTGCTCAATTTGATTCCGGAAGGTTGCAAAACTATTTTTAACCTTTTTGTCATAGAAGGTTATGGGCATAAAGAAATAGCAATGATGCTCAATATTTCCGAAGGCACATCGAAATCACAATTGAATGTAGCGAAGACCAAATTAAAAGATTTAGTCAACAATCTTTATTATCAAAAAGCAAAGTAATCATGGAAAATCAAGATATTTTTAATCAATTCAAAAAGGCAGCTGATAACGCTGAGTCGCCCGATTTTGCTTCAATGGAAAAAGTCTGGAGCCGCGTGGAGGAAAAACTGGATAAAAAAGAATTGAAAAAAGCATCCCAACTTTGGAAAAAATGGGCCGTTGCCGCGTCGATTCTTCTGGGAATATCAATCGGTTATCAGTTTTTAAACAATGGAGAGCCAACAACCAACACTGATAAAATTGTTACCGAAAATGATACACTTCAAAAAGGCTTAACGCCAAAAGAAGCAGTTGTGAGCACGGAAACGGTCCATCCCGATATCAAAAAAGAAGCAGGTGACATTCTGAAAGTACAAATCAACACCAACAGTCAGGTTGCGTGGGCAGATTCGGAAGAAATCACCGTTTCTGAAAATTTAAAAGCGGATGATGTCAATTATAATATGACCGTAGAAAAGGCACCGGTTATATCACCTGCAGAAGAAATTAGCCATCGTGGAGATGATAAATCAAAAGATTTGGAAGTCTTTATGAACAAAGAAAATAAAGTCTCGAGTGCCAGAAAAGAAAAACCTTTGCTGGTTTATGACAATCTCTCAACCAATAAACAAACTGTGAAAGAAGTGGAAATGGATGAAATTGAATCTATCATAGAACTTCCGGATCCGCTTTATATCATCAATGGGATTGAATATACCGAACAGGAATTATTCGGACCAAAACCAACCAGTCCTTATGCACCGCTAACCGAACAGGACATCGATTCTATTTCAGTCCTGCAGAATGAAAAAGCCATTTCGATTTATGGTGAAAAAGGCAAAAAAGGCGTCGTGATTATCTCAACTAAAAACGGAAAGCCGAAAGCCAAAAAGGGGAAATAATGAAATTTTTTATTGCTTTGTATTGCTTTTTATCATGTCTGAAATTGGACATTCAAGAAGTGAAATTAGAAGGAACCTACAAAATTGAATTTACCCAAAAGTCTTATCAAAAAGACTGCAATATAACCTTCAACGGTAATGCTTTTACAATGAGAGATAGCCGTTTCTTACCGTATACCGGAACAATATCTTATAGCGAAAGATTAACTTCAATTTCAAGTGAATTTAATTCTGATATTATAATTGATTTTAAAACAAATGAGATTGGAAAAGACACTATATATTTTTTGGTTCACGATAAAAAAGCGACACCTATGAATTATTTAGATATATCAGTCAATAGTGGCAGAATGATAAAAGTTAAATGAAAAAGAAAAAAAATTAGTGATGTTGAGTGTTTTGATTGATGAAGAAACCCTGTCCGGATGCACACGAACAGGGTTTCTGGTTTATAGCTGAAGTCTGCGTTCTGCAGTCTGCGTTCTATTTTTCTATTTCTTTTAAGCTTTCCATTTTTTTATGAGCTAAGAAACCTTTGATGTCTTCAAAATGTTCTTTTACTCGTTTGTTCCCAAATTCGAAAACTTTTTCGGCCAAACCGTCCAAGAAATCACGGTCGTGAGAAACTAAAATTAGCGTTCCGTCAAAGTCTTTCAAGGCATCCTTGATGATGTCTTTGGTTTTCATATCCAAGTGATTCGATGGCTCATCGAGAATCAATAAGTTTACGGGTTCCAACAACAATTTGATCATCGCCAATCGCGTTTTTTCACCACCCGAAAGCACTTTTACTTTCTTCTGAATGTCATCGCCATGGAACATGAAGGCGCCTAAAATATTCTTGATTTGCGTTCTGACATCACCAACAGCAATATTGTCAATGGTTTCAAAAATGGTAGCATCTCCATCCAATAATGCAGCCTGGTTTTGGGCAAAATAACCAATCTGGCAATTGTGGCCTACCTCAACATTACCGCTGTTGATTTCGATTTCCTTCATGATGGCTTTGATCATGGTTGATTTTCCTTCTCCGTTTTTCCCAACGAAAGCGACTTTTTGTCCGCGTTCAATCACCATATTGGCATCCTTAAAAATCAAATGGTCGCCATACGATTTCTCCAAATCGCGAACGATTACAGGATACTGCCCTGAACGAGCCGATGGTGGAAACTTCAGTTTTAAGGCTGATGTATCAATTTCGTCCACTTCAATCGGAACAATTTTTTCTAACATTCGAACCCGCGATTGAACGGCATCTGTTTTAGAAAAAGTACCTCGGAAACGATCAATAAAAGCCTGATTATCGGCAATGAATTTCTGTTGCTCATCGTAGGCTTTTTGCTGGTGGACTCTTCTGTCTTTTCTCAACTCCAGATAATGCGAATATTTAGCTTTGTAATCGTAAATTCTTCCCATTGTTACTTCAATGGTACGATTGGTTATGTTATCTACAAAAGCCCTGTCGTGGGAAATTACCATAACCGCTTTCGCCTGATTGATTAAGAAATCTTCTAACCATTGAATACTGTCCATATCCAAGTGGTTTGTCGGCTCATCCAATAAAATCAAATCAGGTTGCTTTAAAAGGATTTTCGCCAATTCAATACGCATTCTCCAGCCTCCGGAAAACTCTGATGTAGAACGGTCAAAATCTTCTCTGACAAATCCCAATCCTTTCAAAACTTTCTCTACTTCCGCTTCATAGTTGACTTCTTCAATCGAATAATATTTCTCACTCAACTCGGAAACACGTTCAATCAACTTCATATAGTCATCACTTTCATAATCGGTGCGAATGGTCAACTGCTCATTGATTGCGTCAATCTCATCTCTCATTTTGAAAACCTCAGCAAAAGCTTTGGAAGCTTCTTCCATCACGGTACAATTATCGGCAGCCAACAAATGCTGAGGCAAATAGGCAATTACGGCTTCTTTCGGACCGGTTATAGCACCGCGCGTTGGCTTGTTTTCTCCGGCTACAATTTTAAGTAAAGTTGATTTTCCGGCGCCATTTTTACCCATCAAGGCAATTTTGTCGGTTTCATTGATAGCAAAAGTTACATCGCTAAATAATGTTGTGCCGCCAAATTCCACGGCTATGTCGTTAACTGTAATCATGTGGATTGTTGAATTTTGAAGCGGCAAAGATAGTATACAAACTGGTATTGACAATGATTTATTTAAGTAGGAAAGCCAACATAAATTCTTATCTTAGTTGCTTCAAAAAAATCTACGATGACAAAAAAACTACTAACACTACTATGCTTTCTTTCCATATTGAGTGCCAATGCCCAGGAAATATGGCGCAACGTTTCGCAAACCGAAGCGGCTACTTCAGGTCAAAAGGACCGGACTTCCATTCCGAAAACGGAACACTACTACAAACTTGATCTTGCTGCTTTCAAACAAGCGCTTCAAAATGCCCCAATGCGAGGCCAAACCTCAACACTCATTTTACCTTTTCCCGATGGCAATGGAAAAATGCAAAATTTTCACATCTACGAAGCACCGGTAATGCATCCTGATTTGGCTGCCCGTTATCCTGACAATAAATCGTATGTCGGGCAAGGCGTTGAAAACCGTTCGGTTGTTATTCGCTTCAGCGTAACTTTATTTGGGCTTCACACGATGACACTGGCAGTCAATAATGGTACTTCGTATATCGAACCCTATTCAAAAGACGGCAAGTATTATGTGAGCTATCTCCGCGAAGGATTGACAACCAATCGCTCATTCCAATGCCATACTGCTGATATAGAATCTAAATTGGACATCAATGAAATCAACGCTTTGCCACAAGACAATGGTGCTTACAGAACCTATCGAACCGGTATAGTAACCACCGTTGAATATTCGGCATTTCACATTGCGGCGGCCGGTCTTCAGGCAGGTACATTGGCACAAAAAAAAGCCGCGGTTTTAGCCGCAGTAACCATTACTGTTACCCGTGTCAACTCGATGTTTGAACGCGATCTTTCGGTTTTTCTGCAATTGATTCCCAATGAAGATGAAGTAATTTATATCGATGCCGATGATTTAACCAATGATGATGTTGGTGCGCTTATCGGAGAAACACAGGAAACCCTTGACAATGTCATTGGTACGGCTAATTATGATTTCGGACACGGCGTAGGAACATCCGGCGGCGGATTGGGTGGTGGACAACCTTGTTCTGAAGGTGGAAAAGCCTTTGGCGCGACTGGTTTGGGCTCGCCTGTAGGTGATCCTTTTGACATTGATTATGTGGCACACGAAATGGGACATCAGTTTGGTGCCGCCCATACTTTTAACAACGAATGTGGCGGCAATCGCGACAGCAACTGGTCTTATGAACCGGGAAGCGGAAGCTCTATTATGGCCTACGCCGGAATTTGTGACCCGAACATCCAAAGTAATTCAAATGCTCAATTTTTTGCCGGCAGCATTGCCCAAATCAGAAATACCATCAATGGCGGCGGAGGCAGTTGTGCCGCAATCACTTCAAACATGAATACGGCGCCCGTAATCAGTGCGGGAACTGATTATACCATTCCAAAAGGAACTGCTTTTATCCTAACCGGAACAGCCACGGATGCTAATAACGATGCTTTAACCTATATGTGGGAACAATATGACCGCCAAATTTCTGTACAGCCACCGGTAGCCACCTCAACTGAAGGCCCGAATTTCAAACCGCAGGTCATTACGGATGTTCCGGTGCGTTATATGCCGCAACTTTCTGATGTTTTGGCCAACAATCTGGCGCCAACCTGGGAAGTGATTTCAACTGTGGGACGCGAATATAATTTTGCATTTACCGTACGTGACAACAACATTAATGGTGGCGAATCAGTAACCGATTTTATGAAAGTTACGGCTTCCAATACTGCCGGTCCATTTGTAATCACAGTACCAAGCACTGCTGTGAATTGGGTTGCTGCTTCCAATCAAAACGTTACCTGGAACGTAGCAGGAACCACAACAAATGGTGTCAATACAGCGAATGTCGATATTTTATTGTCGACCAATGGCGGGCTCGATTTTTCAGTCCCGTTGGCTATGAATGTTCCAAATGATGGCAGCCAAACAATTACTGTACCCAATTTACCCGGTTCAACTAACCGAATCATGGTACGCGGCCACGGCAATATTTTCTATGATGTATCGAACCAAAATTTTACCATTTTAACACCAACAGCAACCTTCTTATTTGAAACCAGTGGTGTGCAAAATGTTGATGCCTGCTTAGGAGCAGTGGTAAATTATACTTTTGATTACGAAACTATTTCAGGATTTACAGGGACAACCAATTTTTCAATTTCGGGTTTACCAGCCGGAATCAATGTTTCTTTTAATCCAACTACTATTAGTGCGAATGGAACGGTTACTTTGACTTTGACCAATACACAAAATGCCGCTGTTGGTTTTTATCCACTGACCGTTAATGCGATTTCAGGTTCCATCACCAAAACAGCTTCGGTCTATTTGAATCTGCTAAGCAACTCTTTTGGTACATTGGCTTTGACAAGTCCGGCCAACAATGCTGTCGGAATTGGATTTTCTCCTGATTTTGCCTGGTCTGCTGATGCCAATGCTTCCCAATACACTATTGAAATTGCCACCGATTCAGCATTTACCAATATTGTTGCTACGGCACTTACAATGACAAACGCTTATACCGCATCGGGATTGAGTGAAGCCACAATATATTATTGGCGTGTACGCCCTGAAAACGCTGCCTGTAATGGCAATTTAAGTGCTGTTTCCCAATTTACGACCGGTGCATTTACCTGCTCCAGTTTTAATTCAGCCAATGTTCCAGTGGTAATTCCGGCAGAAGCTGTGGCAACTGTCAGTTCTACTTTAAACATTGCTGAAAATTTTGAGATCGAAAGAGCTACCGTAACACTTGATATTTCTCATACCTGGCTAACCGATATTGCGGTTAAACTGATTAGCCCATCCGGAACAATCATCAATCTGTTTAGCCATAAATGTGGAGACGCAGATGATGCTGTGGCAACTTTCGCCGATAATGGAGTCATTCTCACCTGCAACGGAACACCGGTACTTTCCGGAACAATCAAACCGGAAACGCTATTGAGCACACTGGCCGGAGAATCAGCTTTAGGAGATTGGCAGCTTGAAGTGTATGATGAATTTCCTCTTGACGGCGGTTTTATTAATTCATGGAGCTTGAATCTTTGCCGTGTAGTGCCGGCTTTGTCAACACCAACTTTTGCTGCAGCTGATTTTGTTATTTATCCAAACCCAAATAGCGGTTCGTTTACCGTTCAGGGCAGCAATCTAACCGGACAATATGAATTAACCGTTTATGATATGCGCGGACGCAAAATTTACCAACGCCAACCGGTTTCAAACGGTGGCAATTGGGTAGAAAATATTCAGTTGGAAGCACAAGCCGGAATGTACCTTATTGAACTATCAGGCAACGGAGCAAAAGCAGTTAAAAAATTCATGATAAACTAATATCGGAAGGAAACCATTTAACATAAAAAGGCTGCCATTGGGCAGCCTTTTCTTTTATCATTTGAAGACAATTTAATAACGACAACGTTGTAATTTGTTTATAAGTAAAACTCTTTGCCATAAAGCTTTATTATCCAAAAGGATTTGGCTACTTTTAAGGTAAGATTTACAGCCATGCCTTTATTTGACTACAGTTTTCTCAATAAAATTTTACCCAAAGCCAAGATTAAAAAAAGCTTTAAAAAAGCCAAAAAATCTTATCTCAATAGGGTTCGATTGGCTACGTCGCTGTTTTTCTTTGGCATGGGATTTTGTTTTTCCACTTGGGCGAGCCGGATTCCGGATATCAAATCGATGCTGCAACTGAGCGAAGCCGAATTGGGAACTATGCTATTTGCCTTGCCGATTGGCCAATTGGTAGCCATGCCATTTTCGGGGAAGATTGTGACCAAATATGGCAGCCGGAATATCTCGATTTTAGGATTACTGCTGTATGCACTTTGCCTTACTTTATTGGGCTTGGCTACTGAAAGTTGGCAATTGGCTTTAGGTTTATTCCTGTTTGGTTTTTTTGGCAACTTCTGCAATATTGCGGTCAATACGCAAGGTGTTTATACCCAACAGTTATTTGACAAACCCATTATCGGTTCGTTTCACGGTTCGTGGAGTCTGGCCGGATTCTGTGGTGCTTTGGTTGGCTTGCTGATGCTGACTTTTGAATTGAGTCCAATCAAGCATTTCCTGGTGGCATTTGGTTTTGTGGCCTTAATTCTCCTGACCAATTACAAATTCATTATCAAAGCCAAATCCAAGCAGGAAGCAGAAAAATCAAGTTATTCTTTTTGGAAAAATCCGGATGCGACCTTACTCTGGCTGGGCGTGATTTGTTTTTGCGGCATGGCAAGCGAAGGCATTATGTTTGACTGGAGCGGCGTGTATTTCAAGGAAATTATCAAAGCACCGGGTGCATTGGTGGTTTTGGGTTATACCACTTTTATGATTAGTATGGCTTCAGGTAGATTTTTGAGTGATGTTTTAGTGGGTAAATATGGTGCCAAAAAAGTCCTTATCATTAGCGGATTGGTCATCTCTTGCGGATTGTATCTGGCAGTTTTATTGCCTTATCTGATTCCGTGTACGATTGCGTTTATGCTGGTGGGTTTTGGCGTTTCCAATGTGGTGCCGATTATCTTTAATGTGGCCGGAAACAATGAAAAAGTCCCAACCGGAATTGCCTTAACCATCGTAACGAGTATTAGTTTCCTGGGCTTTTTAATCGGTCCGCCGTTGATTGGTTTTATTGCTGAACTGACAAACCTGAAATATTCGTTTGCTATAATCGGGATTTTCGGGGTTTTTATTTCGATTTTGGTCAGTCGATTGAAGATATTTAAATAACTGTTTAACATCAGTCCAGAAATTCCATTTCTTCTGATTTGAGATAGGTAGTATATTCGAATGTATCCTTATCTAACAAATATAATGTCCCAAAATAGCAACCCAAAAGATAAAACGAGTCCAACTGCCTATTTCCACTTATTTTTATTTCAAAATTATTGATGATATCAATATTTTGATCAAAGGTGATTTCATCTCCGATGTGAGTTCCTTTTTCATATTCCCATGTACCGGCCATTCTAGCCGGCAAGAATAAAAATCTATCGAAAACCAATAGTGCAATGAGAAAGAGTAATATTCGAAATATTCTTTTCAATCTAAATACTCAATCGAAATTCTTCTATCACCGGATTGGCTTTGCCAAAATCCACTTCCTGTATAAACAATTCCACGGCCAGGTCGGCATTACCAAACCCAGCCAGTTTAGCCGATTGGATATTGTCTTTCATCACCACGATTAAGTCGATGGCTTCTAATTTTTCTTTTAAGCCCAAGGCTAAAATTTCACTTCCTGAAAATATTTTGATAAGTCCCATTTCTGTTAGTTATGAGTTAAGTAAAACTGCTGTCTCTTTTCTGTCTTCTGCCGTCTATTCTTCGTCCTCCATCTCAAAGAAAATCGGTTCAATCATGACTTTATCGGCCAGTACTTCTACCCTTTCGGTGATTTGTGAACAGAAGAACAAACGCTGGGTCTTCTCAATGCTGTTGGACAATCTCAAAACAACGGCATCCATTCGGTTCCTGAACAAAATATCGGCATCGTCTACGACAAACATTTTGATGGTGTTGATGTTAAATCCGGCAGAAGAAAACATCGCATTGATTCGGTTTGGTGTTCCAATCAGTATGTCCAAGCCCATTGAAATTACGTTTTTGTCATAGTCGATGTCGCCTTTGTCGTGCACGCCAAGAATACTTAAATCATGATAGGTGCCATATTTCAAAAACATTTCTTCCATTTCCAAAACACGCTCTTTGTTCTCGACCAAAATCAAAACTCGAGTGCTTTCCCCAATGGATTTCTCCATTCGCTGGATAACATTTAAGACAATGGTCGTGCTTTTTCCGGTTCCTTCCGGCGATTGTATTACGGCATCAGCACCGCTTTTAATGGTTGAAAAAGTTTCCTGCTGCATCTCATTGGCTTCGGTCAAACCGTGTTCGATGAGTGCTTGCTGGAGTTGTGGGTGTATTTTTTTTAAATTCATTTTTTTAGCTTTTAGCTTTTAGCTTTTAGCTTTTAGCAAAAGAAACTCGCTAATCGCTGACAGCTAACTGCTATTTAGAGGCAAACAATTTCACATCCATTTCAGAAATCTCGCTTCCGCCAAGAATAATAAGTCTTTCCACTACGTTTCTCAGCTCACGGATGTTTCCGGTCCAATCGTATTCCTGTAATAATTTGATGGCGTCCTTGGAAAAGGATTTGGTCGCATTTCCTTGTTCTTCCGCAATTTTTACGGCAAAATGTTCTATCAATAACGGAATGTCATCGCGTCGGTCATTCAATGCCGGAACCTTAATCAGGATTACTGCCAATCTGTGATATAAATCTTCGCGGAAACGACCTTCGGCAATTTCCTTTTTCAAATCTTTGTTGGTTGCCGCTACGACACGCACATTGATTTTAATATCTTTATCGGCGCCGACTCTTTGAATGAGGCTTTCCTGTAAAGCGCGTAACACTTTGGCTTGGGCCGATAAACTCATATCCCCGATTTCATCCAAAAAAATCGTTCCGCCATCGGCAGCTTCAAATTTTCCGGCGCGGTCTTTCACTGCAGAAGTAAAGGCGCCTTTTACGTGACCAAACAATTCACTTTCAATCAATTCAGACGGAATTGCGGCACAGTTGACTTCAATCATCGGTGCGGCTGCTCTTTCACTTTTCTCGTGAAGTTGGTGTGCTACCAATTCTTTTCCGGTGCCGTTTGGACCTGTGATTAAAACACGGGCATCGGTCAACGCCACTTTGTCAATCATCTGCTTGATTTGATTGATTGGTTCGCTTTCGCCAATGATTTCGTAGCTTTTGGAAACTTTTTTCTTTAGGATTTTATTCTCTACGACCAATTGTTTTCTGTCTAAAGCATTGCGAACAGTGTTTAGTAATCTATTCAAATCGGGTGGTTTTGAGATGTAATCAAAAGCACCTAAACGCATAGTATTGACGGCTGTTTCTAAATCACCATGACCTGAAATCATAACTATCGGAATTTCCGGCTTGATTTTTTTGACCGCTACGAGTACTTCTTCGCCGCTCATTTTGGGCATTTTGATATCACAAAGCACTAAGTCATAATCTTCATTTTTGATTTTTTCAAAACCAATTTTTCCGTCTTGGGCTTCTTCAACTATATTGTTGTCGCTTTCTTCAGTTAGTATTTTGATTAATACTCTTCGGATAGCGTCTTCGTCTTCGATGATTAATATTTTTGGCATTTTTGATTAATTTATAAGATTGCAAAGTTAATCATGTAAAGCGTTTTATCACTATATAAATGCAAGAATCAAGTAATTTTATTTGATTATAAAGACATTAGCAAACTTTGAAAAATAAGGTTGTCACCGGTGTTTTCCTGAGCAATCGGTTGGAATAAATACCAAAGCAGGAAATCCAAAAAGTAATCTTCGTTTTCTGGCAAAGAAATTATCTTTGTGACAAGCGTTCCTCCATTGTTTTCCAAACTATAAGAAAGCAATTCCGAAGTATCATTAGTAATCACAAATTCTACCAAAGGATTGTTCCTGATTTTGAGGTTTAGTTTGATGTTTTTATATTCAATCGTAGTATGGTTTGAAAACCATTTTTCAGGATAGGCTTTTAAAACTACATCCCCTTTATAATCAAATAGCAGTAATTTACTTTTCCAAAAACCCGTGTATGCAATAGTATAAAGTTGCCCTTCGAGATTAATAATCGCAGACCGATTCCACCTGGAAGACTGAAGTTCTAATTCTCCTATCTTCTTTTCTCCAACTAAAAAAAGGTATTTCTTTTCGGTTGTCTTTTTCCAATTTCTGTTAGTTTCCATGATTACTTTTTTTTCAAATTAGTATTACACTAAAAAAAATAGTTACACCTTTGCTAACTGTAAGAAGGAGAATTAGCAATAATTTTACAATTCCTTTTTATTACCTTTACTTTACAAAAACACAACTATGTCTACTGCAAAAAAAGATTACAAAAGAATTACGACCAAGTCATTGTTTGACATGAAAACCAATGGCGAAAAAATATCGATGCTGACCGCTTATGATTTTACGATGGCTAAAATTGTAGATACCGCCGGCGTTGATGTGATATTGGTTGGCGATTCTGCCAGTAATGTTATGGCGGGTCACGAAACGACTTTGCCGATTACTTTGGACCAAATGATTTATCACGCTTCTTCGGTGGTAAGAGCCATTGAAAGAGCTTTGGTAGTAGTGGATTTGCCTTTTGGAAGTTACCAATCGGATCCGAAAGAAGCCTTGCGTTCGGCCATCAGAATCATGAAAGAAAGTGGCGGACATGCCGTAAAACTGGAAGGTGGAAGCGAAATCAAGGAAAGCATCAAACGCATCCTGAATGCCGGAATTCCGGTAATGGGACATTTGGGTCTTACACCACAATCGATATACAAATTTGGGACTTATACCGTTCGTGCCAAGGAAGAAGCCGAAGCGGAAAAACTGATTGAAGATGCTAAACTGCTGGAAAGAATTGGCTGTTTTGCTTTAGTGTTGGAAAAAATTCCGGCGTCTTTAGCCGAAAAAGTAGCCAAGACGATTTCGATTCCGGTAATTGGGATTGGCGCCGGCGGCGGTGTGGACGGACAAGTATTGGTAATCCACGATATGTTGGGGATGAACAATGAGTTCAGCCCGAGATTTTTGCGTCGTTATATGAATCTTTATGAAGGCATGACTACAGCTATTGGCCAGTATGTAAACGATGTGAAATCACAGGATTTCCCAAATAAATCAGAGCAGTACTAGAAAGCAGGCAGCAGAACGCAGATGGCAGAAAAAGTAATTTCTACTAAAAATAACCTCCAAATTCTTCACGAAGATAACCACATCATTGTGGTTAACAAACGCGTCGGCGATATTGTCCAGGGCGATAAAACCGGAGACAAACCGCTATCGGAAGTCGTTAAGGAATACATCAAGGAAAAATACAACAAACCCGGAGAAGTCTTTCTTGGCGTAGTACATAGATTGGACAGACCGACGACCGGCATTGTTGTTTTTGCCAGAACAAGCAAAGCGTTAACCCGTTTAAACGAATTGTTCAGCAACAGGGAAACCCAGAAAACTTATTGGGCTGTTGTTAAAAACAAGCCACCCAAAAACGAAGATAATTTGGTTCATTTTCTAAAGCGAAATGAAAAGAACAATACTTCCAAAGCCCATCTGAAAGAAGTCCCTGAAAGCAAAAAAGCGAGCCTCGATTATAAAATTATCGCAACGTTGGACAATTATTTTGTGTTGGAAATCAACCTGCATACGGGAAGGCATCACCAAATCAGGGCGCAATTATCAGCCATTGGCTGCCCAATCAAAGGCGATTTGAAATATGGCTTTGACCGCAGTAATCCTGATGGCGGCATCCATCTTCATGCCCGAAAATTAGTCTTCACCCATCCCGTTTCGAAAGAGCCGCTGGAAATCACGGCTCCGGTGCCAAATGAAGTAATTTGGAAGGCATTTTAAACTAAAAACCGTAAATTTACGTTATATATAATGAGGGTTTGTGCAAACCCAAATGTTATATACCATAAATCTAAACCAATCCTACTTATGAAGAAAATCATTTTAACCTTAAGTCTGCTTCTTGGGCAGAGCGTTTTTGCACAAGAACATTATTCCGGTATTAGTACGTCTAACAGAGTTGGCATTTTGAATGCCAATGTCAATCCCGCTGAATTGGCCAATCTGGCTAAGAAATTTGAAGTCAACATTTATGGCATCAGCTTTAATGTGGCGAATAACAAAATTGCTTTTAGTGATTTCAATTCGGATGCCGATTTTGAAGAACTGCTTTTTCAGGGTTCCAAACCGGTGAATGCCCGAATTGATACTGAAATCTTGGGTCCCGGAGTGTCGATGCGATGGATGAAATGGGGTTTTGCCATCACCACAAAAGCCTATGCTAAATTCGATATGGTAGATATTGACCCAACGATTGGAGACGCCATTACCAATGACAATCTGATTCTAAACACAACCATTTTAAACAATCCAAACAATCAAAGACTAAGTGGAACATCTTATGGTGAAGTTGGGCTTTCTGCTGCAAGAACCGTTTTTGAAGATGACGACCAAAGAATCAGTGCGGGTGTAACTTTGAAAATATTATTTCCAGGTTCCTACTCCAACTTTGGCTTGAGCCAATTAGACGGTGAAATCAATGAGAATCTTACCGGTGCTTATCTGCATACCAATCAGCCGGCCTATTTGAATATTGCTTATTCGGGAAATTTGGCGGAAAGCTTTACCAATTTTAATGATTACAGCAAATCTATTTTTGGCGGTTTGAATGGTTTTTCAGGTGACATTGGGGTAAATTACCAATTAAAAAAAGGCAAAGACTATAAACTGAATGCAGGCTTGGCCATCAGAAACATTGGCAGTATGACGTTTAAAGACAACAATAATGCGTCGACCAATTACATCCTGAACATTCCACAATCCGATCCGCTGGATTTAAGCCTGTTTGAAGATGTCGACAATTTGAGTGAAGTGGAAACCATTTTAAGGGATAATGGCTATCTGACCGAGATGCCTCAGGAAAAAGCCTTCAAGGTAAAATTGCCAACAGTGCTTTCTACTTATGCTGATTTCAGGATTATTCCAAAAATTTATGTAACGGCTTATTTACAGCAAAAACTCAATAAGGACGAAAGCAACAATCAAATCACGGTTCCGAATATTTTCAGCATTACGCCAAGAATAAATTTAGGTTTCTTTGAAGGTTATCTTCCTTTGACTTTTAATGAGATTTCAGGAACAAATGTGGGCTTGGGTGTTCGTTTAGGCGGTTTCTATATCGGTACCAGTTCATTGATTACGGCTTTGATCAGCGACAGCAAACAAGGCGATCTTTACACCGGTTTCCGTTGGGCTTTTCTATAACAAAAATTAAAATTGTCTGCTAAAAATTGGTATATTAGCCTTGCTAATTATACAACCTGACATGATTTTTAAAACGGATATCAATTACAGAAAACAGTCGTTACTGAAATTATTAACTGCCGTTGAACAGCATGAAGAAGCCATTGTTCAGGCTTTGCAGGATGATTTTAAAAAACCGGCGTTTGAAGCGGTTATCACAGAAACCAGCTATGTCTTAGCCGAATTAAAACATACGATCAAAAACATCAATAAGTGGGCAAAACCAAAATCGGTTTTGCCTTCTCTTTTAAATTTTCCTTCCAGCGATTACATTTACAAAGAACCTTTTGGAAAAGTGCTGATTATTGCACCATGGAATTATCCTTACCAATTGGCTTTGGCACCGCTAATTTCGGCTGTTGCCGCAGGAAACCAGGTGGTTCTTAAACCGTCAGAACTGACTCCGAGCACATCCAGAATCATCGCCAAAATCATTCACGAAACCTTTGACAAAAACCATGTGGAATGCATTGAAGGTGGAACTCAGGTTGCCCAGGAATTATTGGCAGAGCGTTGGGATTACATCTTTTTTACCGGCAGTGTTGGCGTGGGCAAAATAGTGGCCAAAGCAGCTGCCGAGCACTTGACTCCGGTTACTTTGGAATTGGGCGGGAAAAATCCATGTATTATTGACCAAAGTGCCAATCTGAAACTGACCGCCAAGAAAATCGTTTGGGGCAAATTCCTTAATGCGGGACAAACATGCATTGCACCCGATTATCTTTTGGTTCACCAAAATGTCAAAACCCAATTGATTGATTATCTGAAAGAGGAAATCACCAATGCTTATGGTGAAAACCCGGAAGAATCAGCTGATTTCGCACGCATCATCAATGAGAAAAATTGGCAAAGACAAGTAGCCATGCTTCAAAACGGACATATTCTTTTTGGCGGAAAAAGTACGGCTAAAGATTTTTACATCGCTCCAACGCTGCTCAACGAACCCGAATCCGAAAGCTTAGTGATGAAAGAAGAAATTTTCGGACCTATATTGCCTATTCTGGGTTATGAAACCGAAGCCGATTTGGACCAAATCATTACCCGATATGAAAAGCCACTGTCTTTGTATGTTTTCACAGAGAATAATGGTCTTGCCAAAAAAATTATAACAAAATATTCCTTTGGCGGTGGCTGTATCAATGACACTGTAATTCACTTTGCCAACAAGCGCTTACCCTTTGGCGGTGTGGGACACAGCGGCATTGGTGCTTATCACGGAAAGTTGAGCTTTGACCTTTTTTCGCACCACAAATCGATTGTAAAAAAAGGGAATTGGCTTGACATTCCAACACGATATGCACCCTATAAAGGGAAATTAAACAATATGAAAAAACTATTAAAATGGTTTTCTTGAATATGCCCTACAAAAAGTGAGGCATTTTTTTTTATTTTTATGTATATTGTCGTGCGAAAGTTATAAAATCATAAATATAAATTGTTTAATTGGTTAAAAATCTACTATACTTTGAGTTTTCTTTTTTCATTCACCAATATTAACAGCTATATAATAATCTGCTTATTATTGATTATTTCTTTGCTGTTCTACGTTGCGATACACAAAACTTTACAAAAAAGACTAAATCTCAGCAAAAAATATTCTGACTTTGAGCCCAAGGAAGAACAGTTCAGAATCTATTTTCTCTTTTATGGCATCACGATTCCTCTTATAGAGACTATAGTTGATGTTTTTGACTTGCGTAATTCAGAACATATAGCCATCAATTTTGGTGTTGGTGCTTTATTGTTGCTCTTCTACTTCTTATGCAGCAAATATGATTTTTTCTATAAGAACATTACCATCATTTTTCCCATATTTTATTTTGGCTATTTCTGTTATATCGGGTATAATTTGTTCTTCATGCCATTCGAATTATTATCCTTTGTTGGCTTTATTATTGCCTTTTTTCTTTCCTATTTTGTTATGAAAAACATACTCCACTACTGGAGTTTTGTACTATGTATATTGATTTTTTTGTTCTATGCTTATCAGGCCGAATTGATTGATCAAAAGTTGACCGTATTGCTCGTTTGTACTTTCATTTCAACAGTTGCCATTCATATTTCAAGGCATTTGGCTTTATTGGAAACCAAAAACAAATTCCTTTTTTCAGACATTATTGTCAACAACGGGAATTCGCTGATTATGACCACCAATACCAAAGGAGAAGTGTCTTTCTGTAGTGAATCAGTGGAAGACATTTTAGGATATAAAGTTGAAGAAGTATTGGGAATGGGTTTCTGGAAAGTAACTGAAGATCCTGAATTCATCGGGGAAGAATACCACAATGACTTTGTGGATGACCGAAGTTATATACGAAAACTGAAATGCAAAAACGGAGACCATAAATTCATCCAGTGGAAAGACAAAAAATACTCCGAAAATATCATTATCGGGATCGGACAGGATGTAACCGAACAAATAAAAATCAAAGACCAATACCGCAGTCTGATTGAGTCGGCTGCCGATTTGATTTATGAAATCGACTTCAATTCTACCGTTACTTATGTAAACCAATTTGCCGTAAAAACTCTTCATTATGAAAAGGAAGATATTTTAGGCAGACATTTTTCTAAATTCATCCGAACTGATTATCTAGACTATGTAACCGATTTTTACAAAGAAATCCCAAAAGAATCTCAGGAATACAATGACTTGGTTTTTCCGTTACTCAAAAAAGACGGTGACACCATCTGGGTTTCCCAAAAAGTAACCTTAAAGAAAAATGATTTTGGAGAAGTGATAGGTTATTCGGCCATTGCCAGAGATATTACTTTAGTTAAGAACCTCGAAATCGAACATTACAACCGAAGCAAAAAAGTTAGGGTTCACAATGAAACACTGAAAATATTAACCTCACAAAGTTATTCCAACAAAGATACTTTCAATGGCATTCTCAAAAACATACTCAAAGTAGCCTCTAACAATTGTACCATTGACAGGGCTGGTTATTGGTCGTATTTACCGGAAGGATTGCGTTGCGAAAGTATTTATTACCTGAAAAGCGATCGATTTGAAAAGAACTTTTTCCTTGGAAAAGAAAATTATCCGAACTATTTCGAAAACATCGAAACCGGTATGCAGATTGTGGCTTCCAATGTTTACAACAACAGCATCACGCAAGAGCTTTGCTATGATTATGTTCCAAAAAACCATATCATGTCATTGCTCGATACACCGATATTTATCAATGGTAAAATTATCGGAATCCTGTGTTTTGAAAAAACCGAATCTTCTTTTGAATGGGACAATGAAGACATCAATTTTGCACGTTCAATAGCCGATTTAATTGCGATAGCCATTGAAGCCCAATTATTGCTCGAATCAGACAAAAAACTATCCTATAAAAGCGAAATCCTAACGGTAATCAGTAAAAACATCGACAAATTCTTGCTTAATAAAAATACCGATGAAACACTCAAAGGCATTGTAAATGAAATTGGTGAGGTTTTAAAAGTGGATCGAATTTCCTTCTTTGCCAAAAATGAAAAGGAAAACGTCTTTTATCAAAAACACCGTTGGCTTGCCGCTGAAAAAGGATTTGCTGAACCAAGGGAAGCTTTACAAAACATCACTCCGGAAATGCTTTCATTTGTGATGAAACACATGGAGGAGAATTATTATTATGCCGCAATCGTCAAAAAAATCAAAGATGACATCACCCGAAAGTTCTTGGAAGCTTTTGAAATTAAATCGGTGTTATTCCTGCCTATTTTTGTCAAAAATGAATTGAACGGCTTCCTGGTTTTTGATGACTCAACCCTGGAAAGAGCCTGGTCAATTGATGAAATCACGATACTACAATCGCTGTCCAATAATATCTCTTCTGCCTTTGAAAGAAACATCAACGAAGGAATCATCCAGGAAAGCGAAGAAAAATTCAGGCTTTTGGCCAACAATATTCCGGGAACCGTTCATCTGTCAAGATATGATGAGAAATGGTCTAAAATTTACCTCAATGATGAAATTGAAAAGCTAACCGGTTATCCAAAAGAAGATTTTCTGCTGAATAAAATATACTATATCGATTTGGTACATCCTGATGACATCAAGATTGTCAGGGAGAAAGCCGATGAGTTGTTTAAAGGCAAACAAAAAATCCATTTAATCTATCGAATAGTCAACAAAGCCGGACAATCAATTTGGGTAGAAGAATTTGGCGAACCTATTTTCAAAGGCAATGAAATTGTTTACATCGTTGGGATTTTCATCGATATCACGACCCGAATGGAAGCGGAAGAAGCCATTAAGGCTAAAAATTATGCTGAAGCCGCGAACAGGGCCAAATCGGAATTTCTGGCCAATATGAGTCACGAAATCAGAACACCTTTGAATGGTATTATCGGTTTCACCGAACTCCTAATGAATACCAATCTGGAAAGCATCCAGAAAAAATACATGGATACCATCAACCAATCGGCCAATTCATTGATGGAAGTCATCAATAACATCCTTGATTTCTCCAAAATTGAATCGGGTAAACTCGAACTCAATGTAGAAAAAATCAACATCCGGGAACTGCTCAATCAAGTGGTCGATTTGATTCAATATGAAGCCAATCACAAAAAATTAGAGCTTAACCTGATTATTGAAAAAGAGATTCCAACCTACATTTGGGTCGATTATATCCGCCTGAAACAAATCTTGATCAATCTCTTGAGTAATGCAATTAAATTTACCGAAAAAGGAAGTATTGACGTAACTTTGAATGTCTTTAAAAATATTGATGAGGATAGCATTCAATTGCAATTTGCAGTCAAAGACACCGGAATCGGAATCAAGAAAACCAATCAGCTAAAAATATTTGAAGCGTTTTCACAGGAAGACAATTCGACTTCCAAGAAATTTGGCGGCACAGGTTTAGGGCTTTCCATTTCAAACCAACTTTTGGAGTTGATGGACAGCAAACTCGAATTGGTTAGCGAACCTAATAAAGGAAGTGAATTTAGTTTTGTTTTGGATGTTACCTATTCGAATCAGTCAACAGAGAACAATAAATCAATTGATAAAACGCCAAAATCAAGTCAAAAAAGTAATGTCGTAACGACGGATGATAAAGTTATTTTCATTGTAGAAGACAATAAAATCAACATGCTTTTGGCTAGGACATTGGTCAAACAAATTTTGCCAAATGCCCAAATCATCGAACTTGAGAACGGCAAACAGGCTTTAGATAAAGTACAGGATATTGTCCCTGATTTGATTTTGATGGATATACAAATGCCTATAATGAATGGTTATGAATCAACTTTAGCCATCAGACAATTGCCTAATGCGGTTGATATTCCGATTATCGCATTAACAGCCGGAACAGTAGTTGGGGAAAAGGAAAAATGCATTGAAAACGGTATGAACGATTATATTCCAAAACCAATAGACAAAGAACTATTGGAGAAAATCATACGAGATGTGATGAAGTTTAACTAAAATCAAAATATCATGAAATGGCAAAGAAAAGAAAGCGGTAATTTTGAAGATCGCAGAGGCATGTCCGGCGGTGGAAAAGCACTTATTGGCGGTGGTGTTATTGGAATTGTAGTTTTGTTGCTGAATATGTTTGGTGGTGAAACCGGTCAGACCATCGGTAATATCCTGGAGCAAACACAAGGAACACAAGAACAAACAGAAGGCGGACAAACCAGGGAATTATCCGCAGAAGAAAAGGAATTAGGCGCTTTTGCAGAATCATGTTTTGTATACAACAATGAAACCTGGGCCAAAGTATTTCAGGAAAACAATATGGATTATGAAGAACCCGGAATGGTTTTGTTTGATGACGGCGTAAATACGGCTTGTGGTAATGCGACTTCAGCTTCGGGTCCGTTTTATTGTCCGGGCGATAAAAAAGTCTATATGGATTTGCGTTTCTTCGAAGAACTGAAAACCCGTTTTGGTGCTGAAGGCGGCGATTTTGCCATTGCCTATGTGATTGCGCATGAAATGGGCCATCACCTGCAAACCATTTTGGGAACCTCGGGAAAAGTACGCCAACTCCAACAGGGGAAAAGTGAAACCGAAGCCAACAAATTGTCTGTTTGCCTCGAATTGCAGGCCGATTTCTATGCCGGTGTTTGGGCGCATTACAACAAAAATCTTTTGGAAGAAGGCGATATTGAAGAAGCTTTGAGTGCGGCCAATGCTGTAGGCGACGATGCCATCCAAAGCAAAATGCAGGGTCATGTCACACCCGATAGTTTTACACACGGAACTTCCGAACAAAGAATGTATTGGTTTAAAAAAGGTTACAACTCGGGCGACATCAAACAAGGCGATACGTTCTCGGCTCTTTTGGATTAAAAAAAATCAGTAAGTTGCAGCAAAAATCACAATTCAAAAATTAAAGCTGTCATTTATTGAATTAATCATAAATCTTGCGCTATACACTAATTTTGAAGACAATTTCAATTCGTTTTGAGGTTGTCTTTTTTAATTTTGCAATGCAAAAAATCAAAAAGTAAATGAAAGCAGGCATCGACAGTATCGCATTTGATATTCCACAAATTTATCTTCCTATAACCACTTTAGCCGAAAACCGTAACATTGAAGCCGACAAGCTAATTAAAGGTTTGGGCTTACATAAAATGAGTTTTCTTGATGTGCATCAGGATGTGGTAACGATGGCTTCGAATGCCGCTTTGAAATTGATCCAACAAGAAGATTTAAATCCTTCAGAAATTAATCGAATTTATGTGGGAACCGAAAGCGGCGTTGACAGTTCGAAACCCGTTGCTTCTTATGTTTTATCCAATCTGGAAAATGTTTTGGGCGAAAAGAGTTTCAGGAATTGCGATGTCGTCGATTTGACTTTTGCCTGTATTGGTGCGATTGATGCGTTGCAGAATTGCCTCGATTACATTCGGTTGAATCCAAGCAAAAAAGCCATCGTAATCGCTTCAGACAATGCCAAATACGATTTGAATTCGACCGGTGAATACACACAAGGCGCAGGCGCTGTTGCAATGCTAATCACTTCTGAACCAAGGATTTTGAGTTTTTCAAATGAAGTTGGTATTTCAACCCAAGGCGTGTTTGATTTCTTTAAACCGCGTCGTTATGTCAGCAAACAGGAAGTGTTGCAATTAGACAACAATCCGGAATGGCATGGTGTTTTAGAAACCGAATTGGCGATCTACAAAGAACAACCGGTTTTTGACGGACAGTATTCCAATCAGTGTTATATCAACCGAATTACCGAAGCTTACGAGCATTACAAAACCGAAAGCAACCAAAGCGGAAAAGTCTATGAAAACTGGGCCAATATCTTAATGCATCTTCCCTATTGTTTTCAAGGCCGACGCACCTTTATCGAAATTTTTGCGGCTGAAAACCGGGAACTGTTAGACACTCAAATGGGTGAAACAGCCAAAGACAAGATCAAAGCCTTAGCCAAAAGCCCGGAATATTTGGCTTTGGTCAATGAAAAAATCTTGCCTTCCGAAATTGCTTCAGGGCAAATCGGGAATATTTATACCGGTTCTATTTTCTTGGGATTGCTGTCAACCTTGTGTTATCACTTCCAACAAAAATCAGATTTGACCAACAAAAAATTTGGTTTCATTGCTTACGGAAGCGGTTCCAAATCAAAAGTATTTGAAGCAGAAGTTGTTCCTGAATGGCAATCAGTCCTCGAAAAAGTAAAACTTTTTGAAACCTTGGAACAATGCACTGCGATTGATTTCCCAACTTATGAGAAACTCCACAAAAAAGAATTAAAACAATCGGTTATCGCTCCGAAGAACGAATTCTATTTAGATTCGATTGAAAAGGAAAATCCGATTTTGGTTGGTGCGAGGTATTATAAGTTTGATGAGTAATCATGCGAAATATGGATATACCCATATTTCGCATAAATCATTTTATATTCCAAGTTGATGGGTTGGAGCAGTCAAAATAAGGCCAAAATCAGGGTTCTTTTTTTAAGGGAAACAAATATGGGTTGTTGCTATGTTTTTTTTGATGAATAAACAGTTAAAAAAACTATTTTAAGATAGAATAGAAATTGTAAAATCAAATAAAAGTTGTTTATACACACACAATTGTTTATTAAAATAAAACAAAAGTTGTTTCATATTCGAAACAATAACTATATTTGTAATCGTATTACACAAAATAAATATAGTACAAGAAATAGAAGTATTATACAAAATAGAAGTAATAAAAAACCTCCTGCATCAGCAGAAGGTTCTAAAAGGATTAAGATTTAATCGCAATGATTAACTTTCTTATTTCTTTTAACAGTAAGGTAAGCTGTCCAACAGCTAACCAACTGACCAGAAAATAGATAATTTTCATCTCTCAAGGATTTAAATTTATATACAGTTTCCAACTGTGTCAAGAACCAGAGGTCAGAACTCTGGTTTTTTGTTTTTATAAAACGTTGGCTTCTATAAAAACTCAATACAAAGATAATTCTTTATTCAGTGCAGCAGTTTTGCTAAAACATTTCCTAATTCTGTATTGGTCAAAGTTAGGTAATAGATGTAGATTTCAAAAAGTTTTTTATTAACATTACTTGCTGTATTTGCGCTTGCGCAAATTTCAATGTATATACTCGTATTACTATATATCCCCCTATAAATAGCGTTTTTTTTATAGTGATACATTTGGTTCCGTACAGATACGGAATAGGCAATTCAACTTCTTTGCTTCGAATGTTAATAACTCCGTTATCATCCGATAACATTTCGTCCAATAAGATAACGTAATAATTACAAAACGTTACAAATCACAATTAATCTTACAATATAATTCTTGGGTTTCAAATATGAAAATGTATCACAGTGGTTGTAACGTCTTACAAATTTTACAACACTTTCTGAAATAGTTTGATTCAAGTATATATTATTTCATTCCTTAATTTTGACATTAACAAAGTTCGGACATTACGATATTGAGTCTATAAAAAACAAAAAAAAATCGTTGTAAAACCACAATTTAACAATCATAAGGAAATAAATACTACATTTTTAATTCTCAAAGGTCATTTTTTTACAATTTTCCAAAAGTAAATACTACAATTTAAATTTACCTTAAATCCGTAGTCGCAATTAACCCAACCAACCATCACGATCCAAACTTCGATATTGAATTGCTTCTGCAATATGATTGGAACTCACGGTTTCAGCCTGTTCCAAATCGGCTATAGTTCTTGAGACTTTGAGAATTCGGTCATACGCACGAGCTGAAAGGTTTAGTCTTTCCATAGCAGTCTTTAATAACTGTAATGAAACTTCATCCAAAGCGCAATACGTCTTGATTTGCTTGGTGCTCATTTGGGCGTTGTAATGGATATTATCAAATTCCTCAAAACGTTGCGACTGTATTTCCCTGGCTTTGGTCACGCGTTCCCGAATCGACACACTGCTTTCTGCAGGACGGGTTTCGGTGAGTTTTTCAAATGGCACCGGAGTGACTTCAATATGAATATCAATTCGGTCCAATAACGGTCCGGAAATTTTGCTCAGATAACGCTGCATTTCTGCTGGTGACGAACTCACCGGCGCATCGGGATCATTGAAATAACCACCCGGACTCGGATTCATACTCGCAACCAACATAAATGACGAAGGATAAGTAATCGTAAATTTGGCTCTCGAAATTGTTACTTCGCGGTCTTCCAACGGTTGGCGCATCACTTCCAAAACTTCTCTTTTGAATTCGGGTAATTCATCCAAAAACAAAACGCCATTGTGTGCCAGCGAAATTTCTCCCGGTTGCGGATAACTGCCGCCGCCAACGAGTGAAACCGAACTCGCCGTGTGATGCGGACTCCGGAAAGGTCTTTGGTTCATCAAACCGGCATCTTTTATTTTTCCGGCAACGCTGTGGATTTTGGTCGTTTCCAAAGCTTCTTTTAACGTCATTGGCGGTAAAATACTGGGCAATCTTTTGGCCAACATCGTTTTCCCCGAACCCGGCGGACCAATTAAAATAATATTGTGGCCACCGGCTGCGGCGATTTCCATACAACGCTTTATACTTTCCTGACCTTTGACATCGGAGAAATCAAATTCGGGAAAGTCCAGGGTTTTGTAAAACTCATCGCGCGTATTGATGACTGTGGGTTCAATGGTTCCGTTGCCTTCAAAAAAATCAATGACCTGCAGTACATTTTCAACGCCATAAACTTCCAGTCCTTCTACTATTGCTGCTTCCTTGACATTCTGAATCGGGAGAAAAAAACCTTTGAATCCTTCTTCTTTTGCTTTAATCGCAATCGACAAAGCGCCTTTTATGGGTTGCAAACCGCCATCCAAAGACAATTCACCCATAATGATATATTGATCAACTTCATCCGCTTTGATTTGTCCTGAAGCCGCTAAAATCCCAATCGCCAAAGTCAAATCATAAGCCGAGCCTTCTTTGCGTAAATCGGCCGGCGCCATATTGATGGTGATTTTTTTGACTGGTAATTGATAACCATTGTTTTTTAATGCCGCCGCAATGCGATAACTGCTTTCCTTAATGGCATTATCGGGCAAACCGACCAAATGATAGCCAACACCTTTATCAATATTGACTTCAACCGTTATACTCGTCGCTTCTACTCCAAAAACTGCACTTCCAAAGACTTTTACCAACATATCCTATTTTTTAATCTAATAAAAATAATAAAATAGTTACAAAATAAACATCAATTGAAAGAAAAATCAACAATAAGTAAAATAAAGCAAACAAAATGTAAAGTATATTTGTCTATTTGTAAAATATTATATACTTTTGAAATGAATTTAAAACAGCATTCATTATGAAAAATCTATTTTTATTTCCAAACAAGTTTAAAATTCTTGGTTGGATTTTGTTTGTTCCGGCCTTACTTTTTTCTTTAATTGTTTCTTTTTTTGACATTAACATAGACAATTATTGGGTTGTTAAAGTATTTGCTTTTGCAGATGATTTTGTACTCAAAGACAACCAATACTTCGCGGTTACAAAAAACAGCATTGTAGACGAAGTAATGCTTTTTTGCTTAGTCATTGGTGGCATTTTAATTGGTTTTTCCAAATTAAAAATAGAAGATGAATTTACGACCAAGATTCGCTATGAAAGCTTGGTTTGGGCAACCTATGTCAACTATGGTTTGATTTTGTTTTTTACAGTGTTCCTCTATGGATTGTCCTATCTGAATGTGCTATTTTATAATACTTTTACAGCCTTGTTGTTTTTTATTATCCGATTCCACTATTCTATTTACAAACTAAATAAAGCCACTAAAGATGACGAATAATTTAAGGGTTTTGCGGGCGATTAAGAATATCTCGCAAGAAGAATTGGCCAAACAAATACAGGTAAGTCGTCAAACCATCAATGCAATGGAAAAAGGAAAATATGTTCCTTCAACTGTATTGGCTTTAAAATTAGCGCGCTATTTTGAAAAACCCGTTGAGGAAATCTTTAGTTTAGAAACCGAAGATTGATTTATCCCGTAAATGTTGATAAAACATTTACGATTAGAATAAAGTAAATAAAAGACAATTAATAACTTTGCGCTATAAATACCACAATATGATTGAAGCCAAATTGCCTTTGAATGAGGCACGACGTTTAAGAATATTAGAAGAATACCATATTTTAGATACTGAAAATGAAAATGATTTTGATGAGATTACAAAATTAGCTTCTGAAATATGTGATAGCCCTATATCTCAAATAACATTAATTGATACCAACAGACAATGGTTCAAATCATCTCACGGACTGGCGAGTAAAGAAACACCGAGAAGTTTGTCTTTTTGTGCTCATGCTATCCATGGCGATGAGATGTTTGTAGTTGAAGATGCCCGAAAAGACATTCGCTTTCATGATTCACCTTTGGTAACAAGCGACCCCAACATTGTATTTTATGCAGGAGTTCCATTGATTGATAAAGAAGGTTATGCATTAGGAACACTATGCGTTATTGACAATAAAACCAAGAAACTAAATCCGTTTCAGGAGAAAGCCCTGAAAACACTTAGCCATCAGGTTTTGAAATTGATGGAACTTAAAAAGGCAAACTATAAATTGAATGCCAAAAACAATCTTTTAAAAGAAAGTTACAGCGAACTAGAGCGTTTCTCTCATGTGGTTTCTCATGACATCAAATCGCCGTTGAACAACATTTTAGGACTTACAGATTTGCTCAGAGAAGATCATTGCCAAGTGACCAATACGGAAGCCAATTTGTATATCGACCTGATAAAAGAATCTTCCGAAAAGCTAAAAGAATATATCGATGCAACATTGAGAGCTTATAAAAATGGCACTTTGGCTTCAGATGAAAAGGAATTCTTCCATTTAAACAGCATCTTGAAAGAATCCATTAAGCTATTGAATCCAAAAAATGAGTTCGAAATCAACCTTCCTGAAAACCTTGAAATCTTCAATTACAAATCCTACTTTGAGCAAATATTCATGAATCTCATCAGTAATGCTATCAAATACAATGACAAACCAAAAGTCATTGTTGACATCAAAGTTACTCCAGGAAATGATTTTTATACCATTAAGGTTAAAGACAATGGGATTGGGATTGAAACTGATAAATTGGATTTGATTTTTGAAATGTTTTATACTTTGGAAAAAACAGATCGTTTCAACAATATGGGAACTGGAATCGGACTTTCTACAGTAAAGACATTGGCCCAAAGAACCGGTGGCGAAATCAGTGTTACTTCAACTGTTGGTGTCGGAACTGAATTTGTTTTAAAATTCAAGCCTTAATTACTGGACATTATCACTCATCAATTCGCTCTTATTTTTAGCGTACAGATAACCTCTTTGCCACCAATCCTTCATTTTGTCTTTGTCAAAAATCAAGGCATTATCAGTGAGCTGCGTTGGCGTATAGTATAAATTGAGTTTGGCATTTTTGTTTTTGGCAGCCAATTTCCCAATAGTGATATCATGCTTTTCTACTTGAGTTAACAGCGTTTGAAACAAATCAATCATCAGTGAAAACGGATTTCGTCCAATCTTTTTTGGTCTGGTTTGCACCTCAGTTTCCAAAATAACCACATCCACTTCTGTCGCGCCGCGATTGATGGCTTCGCGTATCGGAACCAAACTCGAAAATCCTCCATCGCCATATTCGTAGCCATTTTTGGTCGCCAAACTCATAAACGGAATGTAATTACAGGAAATCCAAATCCACTCGCAAAACTCGTCATAATCATAATCCTTAATCGATTTGTATTCGACTTCATTTTTGGAAAGATTGGTCACGGTAACAACCACTTCACAGTTTTTGGCTTTTAAAAGCGTAAATTCTATTTTGGTGAAATTTTCTTTGATATAGGCCAATAGTTTATGGCTTTCGCCAAAAGTTCGTTTCCCTTTCAAAAACTGTTTCAACACATTCCAGTGGTTAATGGTAACCGTTTCTTGGGCTGTATTTTTATTTTTAACGACAAACGGACTGAGATCAAAAATGCTCCGCATATTGACGTTAGAATAAATGCCATAAATCTTTTCAACTTCGCCCAAAGCCAAATGCGGAATCAGCAAACTTCCGGTCGAACTACCGATGAGAATATCATACTCACAACCGTTTTCCTGCATCAGATACTGCGCAACACCACCGGCAAAAGCACCTTTACTTCCACCTCCAGAAATCACTAACGCTCTCATGGTTTCTCGCTTAACAATTTTTGCAACTGGTTTTTCTCAGCTTCGGGTAAGGTTGGCAACAACGATTCAAATAGCGCGTGTTGCCCATCTTGCGCCAACAATTCCCTGATCTTGTCGCGGCCATATTTGCTGAACTGCCATTTGTGATGCGTAGTGGCATTGACCAGGTTTTTCAAAACAGTGGTGTCTTTGTTATTAATCGCCAGCGCATTTTGAAGTGCATTTTGACGCACCGAGCTTTCATATTTTGCTGAAGTATAATCAACCAACTCATTGTAATAATCCTGTTTTTTGGCATTCTCATTTTCTGCCGAACTTATGGAAAAAGTCAAGAATAAAATTCGCAAACTTTTATCGTTTCCTCCTATCCAATCTTTGGCTTTCGCCAAATAAACGCTTCTGCTTTCCGGAAAATTTTTCCACAGATTCATAAAGGCAATTTCTCTGGTATCATAAGATTGGTCATCCAACAACGATTCGTATTGCGTTTTAAATTCTACCGGAATTTCTTCGGTAAACTCAGCCACGGCCTGACGCACTTCGATATCATTGGTTTGCATCGCTAAGGTCAAAAACGCAGCCTTATCAGCAAATGGAACTTCTTTTAATTGGTACAAAATCTCTGTCTTCACCGGATAAAACACATTGGATTGCAATAATTCTGTGAATTTTTGTTTGTTTTCTGCCAATGATTTCTTGCGCAATTGCTGGGTTTCAAACAGCGTTTGCATAAAAGGATTTTTCTTGAGCAAAGCATTGGCTTCTTCGGTTTGAAAACGGTAATCTTCCAGCCAGTTTTTCTTGAATTTCTCCGTGTCAAATGTTGGTGCTACTTTCCTAATTTCTGCCAAAAAATCGTTGGTTTCTACATTTCTATATTGGTACTTTTTCAGATAAGCTTTTACGGCTTTTTGGAACAATTTTGGTCCAATCGCTTCGCGAATGGTATGCAATGCCCATGCTCCTTTTTGGTAAAATGACAACGAACTTGCCTTTTCATGCATCACCGGAATCGTATCGGTTTTAGCGGCATTTCTCAACTGTAAAGAAGTTCGGTACAACTGATGGTAAAAATAATCATCACCAAAAACTTCACGCTCCGCCAACAACGCGTAATAAGTAGCAAATCCTTCCTGCAACCAATGATGTTTTCCTGATTTTGCTGTAACCAAATCGCCAAACCATTGGTGTGCCAACTCATGCGCGTTGACATTTACATAATTCCGGTCGTTGAAACCAATCTCGTCCACGACATAATCCTGCGCAAAAATGGTACAGCTGGTGTTCTCCATTCCGGCGTAAAGAAAATCCTCAATCGGAATTTGCTTGTAAACCTGCCATGGATATTTAAAGCCGATTTCCTTTTCTAAATAGTCAAACATCTTTTTGGAATGCTTATAGGTCGATTCAAACTTCAAAGTGTCTTTCGGCTGGATAAAAAACTGCAGCGGAATCCCTGATTTGGACGCGATGACTTTATTCCTGAAATCGCCGATGACCAGCGCCAATAAGTAAGAACTCATTGGTTTTTCCATCGTATAGTGAGATACTTTCATGTTGGGCAATGCGCTATAAATATAGAAATTTCCTTTTCTCGTATTGTGATATTCCAAAACACCATTTGAAAGCGCATTGAATTTTTTATCATGCTCAATACTGATCTTAAAAGTCACTTTCTCATTGACGTCATCAAAACTTGGCAGCCAATGACTGGTATATTTTCCCTGTCCTTGTGTCCAAATCTGCAAATCATCGCCTTCGCCGTTAAAGTATAAGGTTTGCTTTGGCGTGGCCTTATAATTAAATTTTAGGCCATTCAGCCCTTTATGAAATCCTTCGAAGAGCAATAATTCCTTAGTGTTGTTTTTATAATTAACCGGTTTGTCATTGATCCGCATTTCAGTAAAATCCATATTCTTCGCATCAATCCTGATGGTATCTATATCCGAAAGCACGTTAAATTGGTAATAAACCGCGCCGCCAATTGATTTATTTTCATGCACAGGAGTAACTGTAGCGTTGAGTTGGATAAAATCAACTTTAGTTGTTTGCTGAGCAAAAGTGAAAGCGGTAAATAAAAGGAAAAATAGTAGGCGCATTTGGTATCAATTATTTGACACGAATATAATCATTTTCAAATTCACTCATTTTCAAATTTTCAAATTAAAAAACTATCTTCGCTTTAGTAAGAACATAGAATAAAGAATATAGACAAAAACGTTTCTATTTTCTATGCTCTATATTCTATTCTCTAAAAAAATGTCAAACAATCTTCTGCAAACTCCTATCGAATACCTCAAAGGCGTTGGCCCGCAACGTGGCGAATTGCTGCGCAAGGAAGTTGGCATCCATAAATATGAAGATTTACTCAATTTTTACCCAAATCGCTACATCGACCGAACGCGTTATTATAAGATCAATGAGCTCAATAACAATGTTGCAGAAGTTCAGGTTATCGGCAAAATCATCAACATCAAAACGGTAGAATTTGGCAAAGCCAAAAAACGTTTGGTCGCTGTTTTCGTTGACGAAACCGGACAAATGGAACTCACGTGGTTCCAAGGCCACAAATGGATTCGCGATACACTCAAACTCAATACGCCCTATGTGATTTTTGGAAAAGTGACCCATTTCAATGGCCAATACAGCATGGCGCATCCCGAAATGGAATTGCTCAATGAACACGAACAAAGCCTGCGCTCGGCAATGCAACCGGTTTATCCATCGACGGAAACCTTGACCAATCGCGGGATTTCAAACCGTGTGGTCAATAAAATGATGCAACAGGTTTTTCTGGAAACCCAAGCCAAGTTTGCCGAAACGCTGCCACAATATTTGGTTGACGAACTCAAATTGATTCCGAAAAACGCGGCGCTATTCAACATCCATTTTCCGAAAAGCCCCGAGCTTTTGGCGAAAGCGCAATTCCGATTGAAGTTTGAAGAATTGTTCTTTATCCAATTGCAATTGATTACCAAAAACCTGGTGCGCAAACACAAAATCAAAGGCCATCCGTTTACGATTGTCGGGAATCATTTTAATGATTTCTACCAAAACCATTTGCCGTTTGAACTGACCAATGCGCAGAAAAAAGTACTTAAGGAAATCCGAAACGATATGGGTACGAATGCCCAAATGAACCGTTTGTTACAAGGTGATGTCGGTTCGGGCAAAACCATCGTGGCTTTAATGGCGATGCTGATTGCGTTGGATAATGGTTTCCAAAGTTGCCTGATGGCACCAACGGAAATTTTGGCCAACCAACATTTCAACGGTTTGACCCAATTGGCAAAAGACCTCAATATCAACATCAAAATACTAACCGGTTCGACCAAAACTGCCGAACGCAGAATCATCCACGAAGAACTCGAAAACGGAACTTTAAACATTCTCATCGGAACGCATGCCTTGTTGGAAGACAAAGTGCAATTCCACAATCTCGGTTTGGCGATTATTGACGAGCAACATCGTTTTGGCGTGGAGCAACGCTCGAAACTTTGGCAAAAAAATGATATTCCGCCACATGTTTTAGTAATGACGGCAACGCCTATTCCACGTACGTTGGCGATGAGTTTGTATGGTGATTTGGACATTTCGGTGATTGACGAATTGCCACCGGGAAGAAAACCGATTCAAACCGTACATCGTTATGACAGCAACCGACTGAAAGTTTGGAAATTCATCAAAGACGAAATTGCCAAAGGCCGCCAAATTTATATTGTTTATCCGTTGATTCAGGAAAGCGAAACGATGGATTACAAAGATTTGATGGATGGCTACGAAAGTATCTCAAGAGATTTTCCGCTGCCGCAATACAGTATTTCGATTGTTCACGGCAAAATGAAACCAGCCGATAAGGATGCCGAAATGAAGCGCTTCGCCGAAGGCAAAACCAATATTATGGTCGCTACGACGGTAATTGAAGTTGGTGTCAATATTCCAAATGCCAGTGTAATGATTATCGAAAGTGCAGAACGTTTTGGTCTGTCGCAATTACACCAATTGCGTGGCCGCGTGGGTCGTGGTGCCGAACAGAGTTATTGCATACTGATGACTTCTTTCAAATTGTCCAATGACAGCAAAATCCGTTTGGAAACGATGGTCAAAACCAATGACGGTTTCGAAATTGCCGAAGTCGATTTGAAACTCCGCGGTCCGGGTGACATCATGGGCAAGCAACAAAGCGGCGTACTGAACCTGCAGATTGCCGATTTGGTCAAAGACAAAGACATTCTATTATTGGCGCGACACGAAGCTCTAAAATTGTTGAAGAAAGATGCTTCGATGACTTTACCCGAACATCAAACACTTCGCGCGGTTTTTATTGAGCTCACCAAAAAGAAAAACATCTGGAATTACATCAGTTAGTAGATATTTGTACCTACAAGTGTTAAATAAAGATTAACTGTACCACCGCTTTCATTGGTAAGAATTAGCTTTGCAATAGCAACTGTCATCTAATTTAGACCCAAGAATTCAATGAAAGTAAAAAATATTGTAATCGCCATATTAGTCATTGCCCTTGGAGGAATGATTGTCTACAGAATCACCAAAAACAAATCTGAAAACGAAAAAGGAAATGACAAAAACGGGAAAAAGCCTCCTGTTAGTGTCAGTGCTGTTGTGGTAACGCCACAGGAATTTTCGAATACCATTTCACTTTCGGGTTCGATTGATGCCAATGAACAGATTGAAATCAGAAGTGAAGTCTCAGGCATTGTGGAAACCATTTCTTTTACAGAAGGAAGCAACGTCAGCAAAGGACAGGTTTTGTTTAAGGTGAATGATATCGAACTCAGAGCACAATTGACACAAGCCAAAACCAGAGAAAGTCTGGCTTCCGAAAACGAAAGAAGAGCCAAATTACTGTTGCAAAAAGAAGCCATCAGCCAGGAAGAATATGACATCGCCAGTGCTGATTTCAGAACCGCAAAAGCACAAACCCAACTGATTCAGGCACAAATTGGCAAAACAACCGTCAGAGCGCCATTCTCGGGAAAAATTGGTTTAAGAAGCATTTCTCCCGGAACCTATGTCACACCGGCAACTTTGATTGCCAAATTAGTCAGTACCAATCCACTAAAAATTACTTTCTCTATTCCTGAAAAATACGCTACGGAAATTACCAAAAATGCCCAAATCACTTTTACGGTTCCCAATGTGAGTGATAAATTCACCGCCAAGATTTATGCCATGGAACCGGGCATTGAAGCCACTACCAGAACATTACAAATCAGAGCGCTGACCGATAATGCTAAAGGCAATTTGTTACCAGGAACTTTCGCCAATATTGAGCTTCCGTTAAAAAACATCAAAGACGCTATCATCGTTCCAACCGAAGCCATCATCCCAATTCAGGAAGGCAAAAAAGTATTTATTTCCAGCAATGGCAAGGCCAAAGAAGTGATCGTAGAAACATTGACCCGAACCGACAAAGATGTTGTAATTACTTCCGGATTGAAAATCGGTGATACGGTTTTGACTTCGGGTGTGATGTCCTTAAAAGAAGATGATGCTGTAAAAGTAAAACTGAAATAAGACCATGAGTTTATCCACTTTAAGTATCAAACGACCGGTTTTTACGATTGTAATCAATCTGACCATTATTCTTTTTGGAATTATTGGTTACAGCTATTTGGGCGTCCGCGAATTTCCTTCAATTGACCCGGCGCAAATTTCGGTGCGGACTAATTACACTGGTGCGAATGCTGATATCATTGAATCCCAAATCACCGAACCTTTAGAAAAAGCGATTAATTCCATTGATGGAATCCGAAATATTACTTCTTCGAGCAACCAGGGTTCGAGCAATATCAATATCGAATTCAAGCTTGAAAAAAACTTAGAAGAAGCGGCCAATGACGTTCGTGATAAAGTATCACAAGCCGTTCGCAGTTTGCCACAGGATATCGATGCACCACCGGTAGTTTCAAAAGCTGATGCCGATTCTGATGCGATTATTTCGATGACGGTTCAGAGTGACACCAAAAACGTATTGGAACTGAGTGATTATGCCGAAAATGTAATCGCCGAGCGTTTGCAAACCATTCCGGGCGTGAGTACTGTTCAGATTTGGGGTCAAAAAAGATATGCGATGCGAATTTGGATTGATCCGGTAAAACTGACTTCTTATGGTGTTACCGTTTCAGAGGTCAGAGCCGCATTGGAAAAACAAAATGTCGAATTGCCTTCGGGAAAATTAACCGGTGCCAATACCGAATTGACGGTAAAAACCATGGGGAATCTTTCCGATGAGAAAGAATTCAATAACATCATTATTGTTGCAGAAGGTGATAAGATTGTCCGTTTGAGTGATATCGGGAAAGCCGAATTAAACTCGGAAAATCTTGAAACCGGATTCAAAGCCAATGACCAATCGATGGTGGCTTTGGCCATAGTACCTCAACCTGGAACCAATTATCTGGACATTTCCGAGCAGTTTTACAAACAATTTGAAGGTTTTCAAAAAGATTTGCCCAAAGACATCAAACTCAATGTCGCTTTAGACAATACCATATTCATCAAAAAATCAATTGTAGAAGTAGCCGAAACGCTATTGATTTCGATTATACTGGTAATTCTGATTATCTACTTATTCTTTAGAAACTGGGCGATTGCATTCCGACCGTTGATTGATATTCCCGTGTCGTTGATTGCAACGTTTTTTATCATGTATTTGTGTGGTTTCTCGGTGAACGTACTAACGCTTTTAGCCATTGTTCTCGCAACAGGATTGGTCGTGGATGACGGAATTGTAGTTACAGAAAATATCTTTAAGAAAGTCGAAGAAGGCATGACGCCAATTGAAGCCGCGATTAAAGGTTCCAACGAAATTTTCTTCGCCGTTATCTCAATTTCCATCACTTTGGCAGCCGTATTTTTACCGATTATATTTCTGGAAGGTTTTGTCGGGCGATTGTTCCGGGAATTTGGCGTCGTCATCGGGGCGGCAGTTTTGGTTTCGGCCTTTGTTTCCTTAACGCTTACGCCAATGTTGAACGCTTACTTGATGAAAGGTGGCGAACAAAAGAAAACCAAATTCTATACGTTTACCGAACCTTATTTTGAAGCATTGAATAAAGGTTATGCCAATTCGCTTGAAAATTTCATGAAAAAGAAATGGCTGAGTTTCCCGATTGTCATTGTTTGTATCGGATTGATTTGGTTGTTTTTCTCTATTCTACCTAAAGAAACCGCACCTTACGATGACCGAAGTTTGGTCATTGTTGGTGTAACGACTCCGGAAGGCGCAACTTATGACTATACAGACCGTTTTATGCAGGATATGTCCAAACTGATTAACGACAGCATTCCTGAGAAAAAAATTGCTTTGGTGATTACATCACCAGGATTCATGACATCTTCGGTCAATACCGGAAGAATCAGAATGGCGTTAAAAGATCCGGAAGACCGGGAGCGTTCCCAAAAAGAAGTGGCCGATGATTTTACCAAGTGGACCAAAAAATATTCGCAGGCCAAAGTAACCGTTTCCGAACAGCCAACTATTGCTGTAAACCGTCGCGGTGGTTTGCCGATTCAATATATTATTCAAGCGCCGAATTTCGAGAAATTGCGTGAAAAGATTCCGCAGTTTATGGATGAAGCCAACAAAAGTGAGACTTTCTCCAATGTGGATGTGAACTTGAAATTCAACAAACCCGAAATCAATGTAACCATCGACCGTGAAAAAGCGGAAAGCTTAGGGATTTCGGTTTTAGATGTCGCGCAAACATTGCAATTGTCTTTGAGTGGACAGCGTTTTGGCTATTTCATGCGAAACGGAAAACAATACCAGGTCATTGGACAATTTGACAAAAAAGACCGTGATGCGCCATTGGATTTGACTTCGATGTTTGTCAAAAACAACAAAGGTGAACTCATTCAGTTAGACAATGTCGTAAAAGTAGATGAACAAAGCAATCCGCCGCAATTGTACCACAACAATCGTTATATGTCGGCCACAGTTTCTGCCGGTTTGGCGCCTGGAAAAAGTATGGTTGATGGTATCGAAACGATGGATCAAATCAAGGAAAAAGTGTTGGATGACAGTTTCACCACCGACTTAGGCGGTGAATCCCGTGATTTCGTTGAAAGTAGTTCCAATACAGCCTTTGCTTTCGGACTGGCTTTGCTGCTGATTTATTTGATTTTGGCGGCGCAATTTGAAAGTTTCATCGATCCGTTTATCATCATTTTAACCGTACCAATGGCGGTTGCCGGCGCTTTATTTTCACTTTGGTTGTTTGGCCAAACGTGGAATATCTTTAGCCAAATCGGAACAGTGATGTTGATTGGACTGGTGACGAAGAATGGAATCCTGATTGTCGAATTTGCCAATCAGCTGCGGGAACAGGGCATTGAGAAATACGATGCGATTGTTCAGGCTTCTGAAGCAAGGCTTAGACCTATTTTAATGACGAGTTTGGCAATTGCCTTAGGTGCGTTACCTATTGCGTTGTCACTGGGTGCTGCTTCAACGAGCAGAATCGGAATGGGCGTTGTGATTGTCGGCGGAACAATCTTTTCTTTGATCCTGACTTTATTTGTCATTCCGTCTTTCTATTTAATGTGGTCGAGAGCCAAGAAACACCGACCTGAATTTGACAATGTAGAAGCTTTAGAGAAATAAGTTATGAAAATTAAATTATATATCGTCATAGTATTATTAGGCTTTGCACAAATAATCAAAGCACAGGAACTATTGAAACTGGAAGATGCAGTAAAAATAGCTTTGGAAAATAACTATGATATCAAGTTGGCTAAAAACGAGCTCAAGATTGACGAACTCAACAACAGTATCGGCAACGCCGGGATGCTGCCTTCTGTAAATGCTACCGTAGTCAATAACAACAGCATTTTAAACACTACACAAACACAATCTGATGGCTCGGAACGAACCTTAAACAATGCCAAAAACATGAACCTGACTTATGGTGTTGGTTTGGATTGGACCATTTTTGACGGGATGCGAATGTTTGCCAGAAAAGAACAATTGAACATTCTGCAAAAACAAGGCGAAGCCGAACTGAAATTGGCGATACTGACTAAAATCAGTGATGTGTATTTGAGCTATTTCGATTTGGTTCAGCAACAGCAACAATTGGCTGCGATTGATACGGCTATTGTAATTTCGAATGAAAGAGTCAACACAGCCCAAAACCGTTTCAGTATTGGCAAAGCTGCAAAATTGGAAGTTTTGAATGCACAAGTTGATTTGAATTCGGATATAAGTATGCAGTTGAAACAACAGGAATTAATCAAAACTACTAAGATTCGCCTGAACGAAATTTTAGCCCGTGATGTTCAAACCGATTTTACCGTAAGCAATGAAATTACTGTCGATGAGCAACTCAAACTCGACGAACTTACAACCTTGGCGGACAAGCAAAACCCACAAATACAAGCCCAATTATTGGCTAAAAACAGTGCGGAACAACAATTAAAACAAGTCAAAGCCGGTCGTTATCCGACGGTTAGAATTAATTCGGGTTATAACTTCACACGCTCCGAAGCATCATTGGGATTTGTGACCCAATCTTCCGGTAGAGGTTTGGTTTATGGCATTAATGCTTCGATGCCAATCTTTAACGGTAACCAGCAAAACCGTAATGAAAAAATTGCCAAAATAGAACTCGAAAACGCCAGCGTTACTTTGGAACAACAAAAAAGGAGTTTGGAAAGCCAATTGAATTCGGCTTATATGAGTTATGTAACCAATTTGGAACTCACCAAAGTCGAGGTCAAAAACCTGCAGATTGCCGAACAAAACTTAGACATTACGTTGGCAAAATTCAAAATTGGAACTATCACGCCTATCGAATTCAGAACGGCACAGCAAAATTTTCTCGATGCCAAAGTACGTTACAGCAATGCGTTGTATTTGACCAAAATTTATGAAATCGCGTTAAAAGAATTGGCTGGAAATTTGACTTTTTAATGTATTTTTGACGTCAAATAGCGCATCCCGATGATACAATACAACACCAAAGACTGGTTTACTTTTATCTTCCGTTTTCACAAAGCGGATACTTTCAGAACACTTTTACCGATAATGCTTGCCATCGGAGTTTATTCAGCGATTATTAGTTATGCAGAAGTTGAAATTTGGCAACTTTCTGAAAAAAGCTATGTAAAAAACATCACCATCATGCATGGCATGTTGGGTTTTGTAATTTCGTTATTGCTCGTTTTCAGGACTAATACGGCATATGACCGTTGGTGGGAAGGTCGAAGACAATGGGGAAGTTTGGTCAATAACAGTCGTAATTTTGCCATCAAATTAGCAGTGATTCTGGATGATGAAAAGGACAAAAGTTATTTCAGGAAAATGATTCCCAATTATGCATCAGTTTTACACAAACACCTGAATAACAATGATACTTCAAAGCAATTGTTTGACGATGTAGATTTGGAAATAGACCATCACAAACACAAACCCAATCAGGTGGCCAGAAAGATATTTGCCAAAATTCACGATTTATACCAGCAAAAGAAAATTTCGGGAGATCAACTGATTATCCTTAACACCGAATTTCAATCGCTGACCGATATTTGTGGTGCTTGTGAACGCATCAAAAACACACCTATTCCCTACTCTTACAGCGCGTTTATAAAGAAGTTCATCTTCTTTTACGTAATGACATTGCCTTTTGGCTATTCCTTTAGTCTAGGTTATTACACTGCACCGATTGTGGTTTTCATCTTTTATGTTTTAGCTTCATTGGAACTCATTGCAGAAGAAATCGAAGATCCGTTTGGTGGTGATGAAAATGATTTGCCTACCGAAAAGATAGCCTCAAACATCAAAAAGCACGTAGAAGAAATTCTGTAAACTGCATTTCGTCTTTTTGTTCAAAACAATCATCGATAAACGGCACATTTTGTTTTATCTCTCATCAGCAATCCTTATATTTGCGGCCTTAAAGTACAATACATGAGAATATCTTACAATTGGTTAAAACAATTCATTAAAATAGATTTAAAATCAGAAGAAACCTCAGCGATTCTGACCGATTTAGGTTTGGAAGTCGAAGTGGTTGAAAAATACCAATCGGTTCGTGGCGGATTGGAAGGTGTGGTTGTTGGTCATGTGCTAACTTGTGAAAAACACCCTGATGCCGACCGTTTGAAAGTGACAACCGTTGATTTAGGTGAAGGCGCTCCGGTGCAGATTGTTTGCGGTGCGGCGAATGTGGCCGCCGGACAAAAAGTACCTGTGGCTACTATCGGAACCAAATTGTTTGATGCCGAAGGTGTAGAATTTGAGATCAAAAAAGGAAAAATCCGCGGACAGGAAAGCCATGGGATGATATGCGCTGAAGATGAATTAGGTCTGGGAACAAGCCATGACGGGATTATGGTTTTGGATGCCAATCTAAAACCAGGAACGCCTTGTGCCAAGGTTTTCAATATAGAAAATGATGAAGTATTCGAAATTGGCTTAACGCCAAACCGCGCCGATGCAATGTCACATTATGGAGTAGCGCGTGATTTGCGTGCGAGCCTGTTGCAAAAAAACAGCAACATCGAGTTGATTACACCATCTGTTAGTACTTTCAGAATTGACAAAAGAACTTTAAAAATTGACGTTGACGTTAAGGACAGCAAGTTGGCCCCAAGATATTGCGGTGTTACGCTTTCGGGCTTAACGGTAAAACCTTCTCCGGAATGGTTGCAAAACCGTTTGAAAGCGATTGGGCTGACCCCAAAAAACAACATCGTTGACGTTACCAATTATATCCTACACGATTTAGGCCAACCGCTTCATGCTTTTGATGCGGCAAAAATCAACGGAAAAATCATTGTAAAAACAGCTGCAGCCGGAACCAAGTTCACGACTTTGGATGATGTGGAAAGAACATTACACGAAGAAGATTTGATGATTTGTGACGAAAAAGGACCATTGTGTATCGCCGGAGTTTTTGGCGGAAAAGGTTCGGGAGTTACTGAAACAACGAATTCAATTTTCCTGGAAAGTGCTTATTTCAATCCGGTTTCTGTTAGAAAATCAGCCAAAAGACATGCTTTGAATACCGATGCTTCTTTCCGTTTTGAAAGAGGAATCGACCCAACGATTACCGAGTTTGCGTTGAAACGTGCCGCACTTTTGATTAAGGAAGTTGCCGGTGGCGAAATCACTTCGGACATTATTGACATTTATCCGAAAAAGATTGAAGACTTCCCTGTTTTTCTTCATTTTGACAAGGCTTATAAATTAATCGGGCAGGAATTGCCAAAAGAAACCATCAAGAAAATTTTGGCTTCGTTGGATATTAAAGTCAATACCGTTTCTGATGCCGGTTTGGGATTAATCATTCCGTCTTACCGTGTCGATGTACAACGTGAAGTGGATGTGATTGAGGAAATCCTTCGTGTATATGGTTACAACAACATCAATTTTACCAAAAAACTGAATGCTACCGTTTCCAATTCGGCACGAACCGAAGACTATAAAGTACAGAATATTGTAGCCGCACAATTGAACGGCGTTGGTTTCCACGAAATGATGGCGAATTCATTGACTACGCCGGAATATGTTGGTTTATCCGAAATGCTGAAAGAAGAATACAATGTCATGATGTTGAATCCGTTGAGCAATGATTTGTCGGCAATGCGTCAGTCGTTGTTGTTCTCAGGACTAGAAGCGGTTTCATATAACATCAACCGCAGAAATGGTGATTTGAAATTATTTGAATTTGGAAAAACCTATCATAAAGAGCTTAATGGTTATAACGAACCAAAGCACCTGACTTTATTTGTTTCCGGAAACAGAAATGAAGAAAGCTGGACAAATCCGCAAAAACCTTCAGATTTCTTTTTGTTCAAGGGTTATGTGAGTTCGGTTTTAGACCGTTTGGGTATTACCAAAGTACAAAACAAACCGGTTGCTTCGGATGTATTTGCTGAAGGATTGGCGATGGCTCAGGGCAATGACATTTTGGTGGAATTCGGTACTGTGAAGAAATCGATTTTGAAACATTTTGACATCAAGCAGGAAGTATTCTATGCTGATTTCAACTGGAACTTAGTCCTGAAACTAATCGGAAGCAAAATCAAATTTACCGACATTCCTAAATACCCTGAAGTACGTAGGGATTTAGCGCTTTTGGTGGACGATTCAGTGGCTTTTGATGCGATTTATAATATTGCACGCCAAACCGAGAAATCGCTCTTAAAAGACGTGAACTTGTTTGATGTGTATCAAGGGAAAAATCTTCCGGAAGGCAAAAAGTCTTATGCGGTGAGTTTCACTTTACAGGATAATTCGAAAACCCTAACCGACGAGCAAATTGACAAAATCATGAGCAAGTTGCAAAAGAACATGGAAAGCGAATTGGGTGCGAGTTTGAGATAATCACTTCACTTTTATATAATATAAAAAATGCCCGAATTTCTTCGGGCATTTTTATTTGTTTCCGGAAAGGAGTTTATCTGCTTTCATCTTTTCCTTAAGTCTATCATTAAGCACTTTGGAAAATTTTACAGCACCGTTTATATTCAAGTGATCACAGTCGTGAAAATCAGTTCGTTTCATCGGATGGTTCAAATAATTCCAGTATTCAAGATTGAATTTTTCGGCTAAATTTTTAAAATCCGATTCCGATCTTTTTATGACATTTTTGTGGAGCATTTTTACATAGTCTTCGTAGCATGGCATGGTGATCAATATCGGAGTAATGTTCTTTGCTTTTAAGGTTTTGATAAAATCTTCCAGATCATTTACGATTTCCTTTTTTTCAGGAGAATCGCCATCGTCTTTTCCTTGATTTGCCCTAACCAAAATATGTTCGGGTGACATGCCTTCCTCCCTGCTGTTTTTATAAGTGAAAAATCCTTTTTTTATTGGCATGTCTAATTTATGTTCGTCATCCAGGTCAATAGCCTTAATTGTTTTGAACTTGCCGCTGATATCATTTTTTAATAAATGAATGGCAATACTGGCTGAATATCCTTCCAGATAAGACCATTTTGACAGGAAAGGCATTTCGTTCTCATATTCAACGCCGTTGCCATAATAGGACCAAATGGCTCTGCTGTCCATTCTGGAATAATTTAACGAGGTGGCGTCTACTGTGATAAAGACATATTTTAGGTTTGTGAGTTTGTCCAAATGTTTTAAAGCAATGCGTTTGTCGTAATACAAAGGTTGGGCTACATTGGCCAAATTAAAAGCATGCACTTCAAATTGATTTGGATCAATACCCAAAGTAGCTCGGGAATTTCCCAATATCAACACTTCGATTTTCTTTTGGTCCTGAAGAATTTCTTTTTCTTTTTCGGTATAAGTGGTATCAATCTGCCTTAGGTAAATTTCAAAGAAAGCCACAATAGCAATAAAGGGCAAGGCAAAATAAATCAGGTATTTAATAAATTTTTTCATGCCGCTTAAAATTGAAAGTAGATAAATTGTTGCTCTTTGGAATCTACGCAATAAAAAATGATAACGATAAGGGCGTAATAAAAAGCCCAACGGATTGGCCTTTTCCAATTCAATCCTAATTTTGAAATGGCAAATTGTTGTTCTCTGCCCAGCCATTCTATAATAAGAAAGAAAGCCAGCATGATAAAAGTATTGTTGTTGTCGGGCATTTTGGTTGGCATCGCAAACAAACTCCATGAAAACATATCTGAAACATAATCCATCGCCTGCGTTAAGTTGGCTGATCTAAAAAATATCCAGGCAAAAACCGCCAGGCAGAATGTAAGTGCCATTTGGAAAAACTCCTTTACTGAAGGCAAATATTTGCCTTGCGCCACAATGTCGAGGTTGTTTCTATTGGTTTTAAAAATAATCGAAGGCATGATGTATAAAGCGTTCAACAGTCCCCAAATGATATAAGTCCAATTGGCGCCATGCCAAAAACCACTGACCAAAAAGATGATAAATGTATTTCTGATGCTCATCCACATGCCGCCTTTACTGCCACCAAGCGGGATATACAAATAATCCCTAAACCAGGAAGACAGTGAAATATGCCAACGTCTCCAGAATTCGGCAATATCTCTTGAAAAATAAGGAAAGGCAAAATTGCGCAATAAATCGATTCCGAAGAGTTTGGCTGTTCCTAAAGCAATGTCGGAGTAACCGGAAAAATCCCCATAGATTTGAAACGCAAAATAAACCGCGCCGAGAAAAAGTGTACTTCCCGAATGTTCGGCTGAATTGTTGAATATCTCATTGGCATAGAGTGCGCATTTATCAGCGATTACTATCTTTTTGAATAATCCCCAAAGGATTTGCCGCAGTCCATCTGCCGCCATGGCATAATCAAAGGTTCTCTTTTTTTGTATTTGGGGTAATAAATGGGTTGCTCTTTCTATTGGTCCGGCCACTAGGAGCGGAAAGAAGCTCACAAAAACCGAGTAATCAATAAAGTTTCGCTCCACTTTTATTCGGTCATTATAAATATCAATCACATAGGATAATCCGTGAAAAGTGTAGAATGAAATCCCGACCGGTAAAATGACTTTCAACGTCCAGGGATTTACCTGCAACCCAAAATTGGAAATGGCTTCTGCAAACTCCGTAATAAAGAAATTGTAATATTTAAAGAATCCTAAAAATCCTAAGTTCACTGAAATGCTCAACCAAAGCCAGAAAGTCTTGATGCTTTGATTTTTGGCTTCCGCCATTTTGATTGCGGTAAAATAATCCAGTAAAATAGAGAAAACCAACAGGAACAGAAATCGCCAATCCCAACAAGCATAAAAGAAATAACTCGCGACAACCAGTAATATATTTTGCAGGCGTAAGTTTTTGTTGCATACAAACCAATACAATATAAAAACTATCGGTAAGAATATGGCAAAGCTTAAGGAGTTAAAAAGCATGGATTGTCCTCATTTTGCTCAAATATAGCAAATTACTTATGAAAACAAAAAGTCCCGATAGCTCGGGACTTTTCTTTTACACAAAACGTTTTCGAAGTAATTGAGTATAAGTTATGATTTAGGTGTTACAACCGCATCAATGACATGAATCACACCGTTAGATTGGTTGACATCGGCAATGGTTACTTTGGCACTTTTCCCATTTTCATCAGTCAGGTAAACCTCATTTCCTTTGGCCCAGGCAGTCAGTGTGCCACCGCTTACCGTTTTCAAAGTCGCTTTACCATTTCCTTTTTTAATGGCTGTGGCGATATCGGAAGCATTCATTTTTCCGGCTACAACATGATAAGTCAGGATGGTTTGCAATAGTTTTTTGTTTTCGGGTTTTAATAAAGTTTCTACTGTTCCTTTTGGCAGATTATCAAAAGCGGCATTGGTTGGCGCAAAAACAGTGAATGGCCCTTTAGTTTGTAGGGTCGCTACCAAATCGGCTGCTTTTACGGCAGCCACTAAAGTGGTGTGGTCTTTTGAGTTTACAGCATTTTCAATAATGTTTTTAAAAGGATACATTGGCGCGCCGCCAACGGTTACTGTTTTTTCTTTTTGTGCCAAAGCAACTGTACTAACAAATAGTGTCAAAGCAAAAAATGTGGTTGTAAAAAAATGTCTAGTTTTCATAGCAATTCGTTGTTTAAAGTTATAGGCTCATTTACGCCGCAAAATCGTTTATGGTTTTGCCCGATTCCATTTTTCTGAAAACTTTAACAACTGTTACAACACAATTAATTCCATTGTCTGCGTTGTATCGAAAATTAATTTTTGTATCTTAGAATTCATAATATTCGCATTATCAAATATTTAAAAAGGATAATAAAAATGCTTGTCAACAAATTGAACCTCGAAAAAGAATTGCTTACCCAAAGAAGAAAATTCAAATCGGAAGCAGCCATTTTAGCAGAAGTAAAAGCGATTTTTGCCGAAAATAATTTGGCACGGGAACAAATTACTCATAAGCTTTTAAAAGAAAGTTCAACAAAACCTAATCAGCTAAAGTTTGATTTATTGGAAACCGATAAGATTTTCCATTTAGAACAAATCAAAACCCTTTGCATCGATTACCGTTTGCGGTTTTTGGACAGCAATATCTTTAAAAACAATATTCCGGAAGAAGCCATTTCTAAAATCAGAGTGTTAGAAAAAGAACACAGTACTTCTTTGGAAGGATTTAAAATTGTAGCGCCAAGCAAATCCTTTCACCTGTTGAATTATGATGATCCTTTGCTTTTTATTCCTATTGGGAATGATTATTATTATTTGGTTCACCAATGGGGAAACGAAATGAATCCGCTGCGAAAGTTATTGGTATTACCGGTTAAAAACCTGGGGAATTTTACGATTACGAGCGTTATTGTCAGTATCATTATTACGTTTTTGATTCCCGAAAACAACCTGAGCAAATCAGTTCCGTTGGCTTCTGTAATCATATTTTTGTTTGCCTTTAAATCCATCTTTGCGGTTTTTGCCTATTACTTTTTTATGATGGGCAAAAACTTCAACGAAGAGATTTGGCAACGCGAATACTATAATAACTAAACAAAAAAGCCCCGATGACTCGAGGCTTTCTATTTATCAAAAACAAGAATTATTTCTTTTTCTCGCTTTTTTCCATTTTTGCTTTCAATCCGGCAAGGATATCATTGTTATCTCCTAAAGTTGAAGCCGGAGCATTGTTATTAGAAGCTACTGATTCAGCAACCGCTTTAACATTTTTCTCTTCTTCTTCTCTGAAAATAGCCGTGTGAGAAGCAACAACTCTTTTGAATTCTTTGTTGAACTCAATTACTTTGAATTCAGCTTCTTCACCTTTTTTCAATTTCTTACCATCTTCTTTTTCCAAGTGACGTGTTGGGATAAACGCAACAACATCATCTCCGAAATCTACAGTAGCACCTTTGTCAACAATCTCAGCGATAGTTCCTGTGTGAACAGTTCCTACAGCGAAAGCATCTTCATGTTTGTCCCAAGGGTTAGCAGTAGTTTGTTTGTGACCTAAAGATAATTTACGTCCTTCAACATCCAACTCTAATACTACTACATCTAATTTATCACCTACGTTAACAAATTCTGATGGGTGTTTGATTTTCTTAGTCCAAGATAAATCAGAGATGTATACTAAACCGTCGATTCCTTCTTCTAACTCAACGAAAATACCGAAGTTAGTAAAGTTTCTAACGATACCTGTATGTTTAGAACCTACAGGGTATTTAGAAGTAATATCTGTCCAAGGATCTTGCGTTAATTGTTTGATACCTAAAGACATTTTACGATCATCTCTGTCTAAAGTTAAGATAACTGCCTCAACAGTGTCACCAACTTTTACGAAATCCTGAGCACTTCTTAAGTGAGTTGACCAAGACATTTCAGAAACGTGGATTAAACCTTCAACACCTTCAGCAACTTCGATAAATGCACCGTAATCCGCGATTACTACTACTTTACCTTTAACTTTATCTCCAATAGTTAATTTAGAGTCTAAAGCATCCCATGGGTGAGCGTTTAATTGTTTTAAACCTAATTGAATTCTTGTTTTCTCATCATCGAAATCAAGGATTACAACGTTTAATTTTTGGTCTAATTCAAGAACTTCGCTTGGGTGATTGATTCTTGACCAAGAAAGGTCAGTAATGTGGATTAATCCATCTACACCACCTAAATCAATAAACACACCGTAAGAAGTAATGTTTTTAACAACACCTTCTAATACTTGTCCTTTTTCTAATTGACCAATGATTTCTTTTTTCTGAACTTCGATGTCAGCTTCGATAAGCGCTTTGTGTGAAACAACAACGTTTTTGAATTCGTGGTTGATTTTCACTACTTTGAACTCCATCATTTTGTTTACGTATACATCATAGTCACGGATTGGTTTCACATCAATTTGTGATCCCGGTAAGAACGCTTCGATACCGAATACGTCAACGATCATACCACCTTTAGTTCTACATTTAACAAAACCGTTAACGATTTCTCCGGTTTCATTAGCTGCAATAACTCTATCCCATGATTTGATAGTTCTTGCTTTTCTGTGTGATAATACCAATTGACCTGTTTTGTCCTCACGAACGTCAATTAATACTTCAACTTTGTCACCCACTTTTAAGTTTGGGTTGTAACGGAACTCATTCAAAGAGATAACTCCTTCCGATTTCGCGTTAATGTCAACGATTGCGTCTCTGTCAGTGATTCTAACTACAACACCTTCTACAACTTCTTCCTGATCGGTAGAAATGAAAGTTTTAGTAACTAAATCTTCAAACTCTTGTAAGTTTTTCGCGTCTACTGCGTCAATTCCTTCTGCGTAATTGTGCCAGTTAAATTCGTTTAAAAACGCTTGTTGTTCTTTATTTAATTCAGACATGCTGATAAAAAATTTGTATGCTATGCTTCTTGAGTTTCTTTGATGCGAATAAAAACACAGCAGTGTTAGTTATAAGTTGTTTAACCCTTTTGTAAACTCTACTCCGCCAAAAGGACTGCAAAAGTAAGCATAATTTCTTAATTACAAAACATTTAGAGCAGAAAATAGAGTCAAGAAAAAGAGAAAAGATTTTATTTTTCTGAAGCGAATAGATTGGTTTTCAAAGCATTCCATGTTCCCGCTGTCCGGGCTGCATGGCAGCTTCCTTCCATCGGGGCTAAATTGGGAATTGTATTGAATAAATGTTATCTTGTCATCGTATGAAAGCCAACGAATCTTTATTATTCAAAATCACGACCAACCTCACGTTTTGGGTCTTAATCGCCATTGTCTGCGGGGTTTTGCTTGGGCATTACCAACCCGAAACCGGGCAGCAAATGAAAATCGTTGGCGATTCATTTATCCAATTGGTCAAAATTTTTATCGGACCAATCATTTTCCTTACCATTGTTCTGGGCATTGCCGGTATGGGCGATTTAAAGAAAGTCGGGCGCATCGGAATCAAATCACTCATTTATTTTGAAGTCGTAACCACATTTGCCCTGGTCATCGGCGTTGCTGCGGCTTATATAATTCAACCGGGGAAAATAGACAAAACCGGTTTGGATATTCAGGATGCAAGTCAGTATACTTCGAGAGCGACGAGTGACTTCAATTGGCTTGATTTTTTTCTCAGTAACTTCACACTTCAGGTTTTGGTAGTTGCCATAATCTGCGGCGTACTGTTGAATTATTACAGCAAAAGACAAGCAGTTGTCGATGTTTTATACAAATGCTCCAAATTCGTTTTCAGGGCGTTGAAAATTGTGATGCATCTGGCTCCACTGGGTGCCTTCGGCGGCATGGCGTACACCGTTGGGAAATTCGGGTTGCATACGCTGATTCCTTTAGGGAAATTGATGCTGACCGTTTATGTTACGATGGCGATTTTTATCTTTCTGGTCCTGGGAAGCATTCTCCGTTATTACAAAATCAGCATTTGGGATTTTATCAAATATTTAAAAGCTGAATTGCTAATCGTTCTCGGAACTTCTTCCTCCGAACCGGCTTTACCTAATTTAATGACTAAACTCGAAAGCATGGGTTGCAGCAAATCGGTTGTGGGATTGGTCGTGCCAACGGGTTATTCCTTTAACCTTGACGGCACTTCAATTTATCTTTCGATGGCGGTTATTTTTTTGGCACAATTGTATAATGTCCATCTTTCATTCGGTGAAATCCTGACAATTTTAGGACTATTGATGATTACCTCCAAAGGTGCAGCAGGCATTACCGGAAGCGGTTTTATCATTTTGGCTTCGACCTTAACTGCCATTCACAAAATCCCGTTAGAAGGCTTAGCGTTCCTTTTGGGAGTAGATAAATTCATGAGCGAAGCCAGAGCCATTACCAATTTTATCGGAAACGGCGTGGCGGCGATTGTCATTTCCAAAAACGAAAATGAATTTGTAGATCCGGAACATCCGATGGATTTAGAATAAAAAAGCCTTTCAGATTTGAAAGGCTTTTTTATTTTAATGACTCACATTCACTACATCTTTCGGGTTGTGTTTGTGTTTGAACATTACCGCAAAGGCAATCGCGATGACTAAGGCATAACCGGCAAAAGCCAGCCAGATGTTGTGCCAGTCACGAGTACCATCATGCGTAAAGAATTCATCGATTACATATCCACTGATTAATCCGCCAAAGAAAGCACCAAATCCGTTGGACATCATCATAAACAATCCTTGGGCTGACGATCGAATCTTCGAATCGGTAGTCGTTTCTACGAAAAGCGAACCTGAAATATTAAAGAAGTCAAATGCCATTCCGTAAACAACACACGACATGATAATCATCCACAAACCGTCAACCGGATTTCCGTAAGCAAACAAACCAAAACGCAATACCCACGCCAACATCGAAATCAACATGACCTGTTTTATTCCGAAACGCTTTAGAAAAAATGGAATAGCCAAGATGAATAAGGTTTCCGATATCTGTGAAATCGACATGATGATGGTAGAATATTTAACCACGAATGAATCCGCATATTCAGGGACATTGGCAAATTCAGATAAATACACATCGCCATACATATTGGTCAACTGCAAAGCACCACCCAAAAACATTGAGAAGATAAAGAACAATGCCATTTTATAAGTCCCGAATAATTTGAAAGCATTTAAGCCTAATTTTTCGGTTAACGAAGCATTCTCAGATATCAGTCTTTGCGGCGGACATTTTGGTAAAGTAAATGAATAAAAACCTAATGCAAATGCGGCAAAAGCCGACAGGTAAAACATATTGAAAGAAGCTTTATTACCGGTCAGATTGGTTATCCACATCGCGGCAATAAAACCTATCGTTCCCCAAACCCTGATGGGCGGAAAGACTTTAACGACATCAAAATCATTGCTTTTTAAAATATTGTAGGCCACCGAATTGGATAACGAAATGGTTGGCATATAGCACAACATCGCGGCAAAAATCACATAATAAAAAGTAGTTGGATCATTGACCTGCGGAATGTACAACAAAGCCAAACCACCAAGAATATGCAACACTCCGTAGAGTTTCTCTGCATTAATCCATTTATCGGCAATAATTCCGGTAATGGCAGGCATTACGATGGAAGAAAGCCCTAAAGTAGAAAAGATGGCTCCAAATTGTTCTCCGCTCCATTGCTTGGTGCCAAACCAATAGTTTCCTACCGTAATCAACCACGCGCCCCAAACAAAGAACTGGAGGAAGCTCATCAATGTCAATCTCAATTTAATACTCATAAATAATAGTTTTTGGTTTAAAGAAAATAGCCCGTAAATCTACTATTAAAATTGAGATAAACAAATATTTACAACGATTTCGAAACTTTATCGACCAAGGTCAGGACTTCTGCAAACTGCTCTTCACGAGTCAAAGCGGAATTATCGATTTCGATGGCACCATCTGCCATAACTAAAGGAGAATCTTCTCTGTGGGTATCAATATGGTCGCGCTCTTCCACGTTTTTTAAAACCGCTTCAAAAGTAACGTTTTGTCCTTTGGCCTGTAGCTCGTCATAACGACGACGTGCTCTGGTTTCGGGACTGGCGGTCATGAATATTTTAAGCTCAGCATCAGGAAAAACAACCGTTCCAATGTCACGTCCATCCATAACGATGCCTTTCTTTTTGCCCATGGATTGCTGTTGCTCCACCAATTTGGCACGCACTTCGGAAACTTCCGCTACTTTGCTCACAAAACTCGATACTTCGATGGTTCTGATGGCTGCTTCGACATTCACTCCATTGAGGTACATTTCGGCAAAACCCAGTTCAGGATTGAATTCGAAATGCAATTTGATAAACGGCAAACTGTTGATTAAGGTTTCCTTATCGAAAAACTCGTTGGTGATACAACCATTTTGCATAGCGAAGTAAGTCACTGCGCGATACATGGCACCGGAATCGACATAAACATAGCCTAAATGTTTGGCTAACTGTTTGGCTAAAGTGCTTTTCCCGGTGGAAGAAAATCCGTCAATGGCAATGGTAATTTTTTTCAAACTATGAATATTTTTAATATCTATCCCCTGAAAAATCGATGGTTAGGCCAAACAAACTGGTATTGGCCGCCAAAGTATATCTGGAGTAGGAATAATTGAATTTTAAATTGTTGATTTTTAATCCGAAACCAACCGAAAGTCCGGAGAAATTTCGCTGCTCTAAGATACGTAATTCTTCTGCTCTTCTGAAATTATAACCCAATCTGATGTTGAATCCTTTTTCGGGGAATAATTCTGCTCCTACAATCAAGTGACGCAAAGCATTGTTGAAAAATGATACTTTTTCGGGTGTTGAGCCACCATCCAGATTGCCTTCTGCCCTATTCGGATTGGAAAAAGCAACCTGCCATTGCTGCATGTTTTCCAAAGTTATATGCCAACGAATCGGTACATTTTCCATCAATTGGGAAACACCAAGCAAAACTTCCAGCGGTAATTTTTCCCGGGTTTCTTCATAAGGTGTAATCTGCATTCCTATGTTTCTGATGGAAATGGCCCAATTGATATCATTTTGGGTATCGATATACATACCACCAATATCAAAAGCGGCACCAAAAGAATTATAGCTTTCCAAAGTGGAAGAAATCAATTTGGCATTCGCGCCGACATAAAAATCAGTAAACGGAATATTATAGGCATATCCAAAAGACAAGGCGATTTCGCTTCCGGTAAAGCTTGATGTTCGTTGACCGTTTTCGTCATAACCGTCAAACTTTCCATAATTCACATAATTCACACCACCAAAAAAAGTCTGCACGTGGCGATCATAAGTATAGGCATACGAACCCGTTCCATAAGTTACTTCTCCAAAATAACTCCCGTAATTCAACGACAGTTTATTGTCCATTTCCGCATTGATACACGCCGGATTAAAATGCGCCTGATTGACATCCTGATCATAGAAAGTAATGACTTTTCCACCAATCGCCGCTTGTCTTGGCGAGGTTACTAAGTTTAGAAATTGGTATACCGACTTACCTCCAACTTGTCCGAATGAGACTAAATTGGCGAGGCAAAATACAATACAAACTGTTGTTCTAAACATTAAAAAGGACTTATGGCTATATACTATAACGGAAATGCGAAGATATTATTTTATATCGGAGGAAAAAAGTTAATAAAAAAAGGCATCAGCGATATTTTCACTCATGCCTTTTCAACCTTTTATTTTGAAATTTATTTCAGTGTTTTAGCATTTTTTACCTTTTGATTGGTCAAAGCAACATCAATTACTTCACTCATTTCCTTTACATAATGGAACGTCAAACCTGCAATATATTCCGGTTTGATTTCATCGATATCGCTTTTGTTTTCATGACACAAAATAATTTCTTTGATGTTAGCTCTTTTGGCTGCCAATATTTTTTCCTTGATGCCGCCAACCGGTAAAACTTTTCCGCGAAGCGTGATTTCTCCTGTCATGGCCAAATTTTTCTTTACTTTTCTTTGGGTGTACAAGGAAACCAAAGAAGTCAACATCGCGATTCCCGCACTTGGTCCGTCTTTTGGTGTGGCGCCTTCCGGAACGTGCAGGTGAATGTTGTATTTGGAAATCATTTCCGGGTCGAGCCCAAAAATGGCTGCGTTGGCTTTGATATATTCTAAAGCAATCGTCGCCGATTCTTTCATTACCGTTCCCAAATTTCCGGTTAAGGTTAAAGTTCCTTTTCCGGCAGAAATTAAGGATTCTATGAATAAAATATCACCTCCGACAGATGTCCAGGCCAAACCTGTTACTACTCCGGCCACATCATTGCTCTCTGATTTGTCTCGGGCTAATTTTGGTGAACCCAAAATCGAAACGATATCTTCATCGGTTACTTTTTTATTGTATTCTTCTTCCATCGCTACCGATTTGGCTGCATTCCTGATTACCTGAGCAATTTTGGCTTCCAAACCACGAACACCCGATTCACGGGTATAGCCTTCCACAATTTTTTCCAATTGCTTTTTGCCAATGGTCAAATCTTTTACGGATAAACCGTGTTCCTTTAATTGTTTTGGCAACAAATGCTGGCGGGCGATTTCGGTTTTCTCTTCAATCGTATAACCAGTCATCTTGATGACTTCCATTCTGTCTTTTAATGCCGGTTGGATGGCTGACATGTTGTTAGAAGTCGCAATAAACATTACTTTGGACAAGTCATAACCCATTTCAAGGAAATTGTCGTAGAACTCGTTGTTTTGCTCCGGATCTAAAACTTCCAACAATGCCGAAGACGGATCGCCTTGATGGCTGCTCGACAGTTTATCGATTTCATCCAAAACAAACACCGGATTGGAAGTTCCTGCTTTTTTCAAACTCTGGATAATTCTTCCCGGCATCGCGCCGATATAGGTTTTACGGTGACCACGGATTTCCGCTTCATCACGCAAACCTCCTAAGGAAATACGAACATATTCCCTGCCTAAGGCCTCGGCTATTGATTTCCCAATTGAGGTTTTACCAACTCCCGGAGGTCCGGTCAAACAAATGATTGGTGATTTCATGTCATTTCGCAATTTCAAAACTGCCAAATGTTCGACTATTCTTTTCTTTACATCTTCAAGTCCAAAATGGTCGCGGTCTAATATTTTCTGAGCGCGTTTTAAATCGAAATTATCCTTGGTAAAATTATTCCATGGCAATTCCAAAAACAGCTCTAAGTAATTTCTTTGAATTCCAAAATCGGGTGCCTGAGGATTCATGCGCTGCAACTTGGAAATCTCTTTCTCAAAATGAGCTGCGGTTTTGGTATCCCAAATTTTGGTTTTGGCTTTGACGCGCATTTCTTCAATTTCCTGTTCATAAGAAACACCACCCAATTCTTCCTGGATGGTTTTCATTTGCTGGTGGAGGAAATATTCGCGTTGTTGTTGGTCTAAGTCGAAACGGACTTTAGACTGAATGTCATTTTTCAATTCCAGCTTCTGCAATTCCACATTCATATAGCGCAAAGTTGCCAAAGCTCTTTCCTTCAGAACATTGACCATAAGCAAATCCTGCTTCTCTTTCACCGTCAGGTTCATATTGGAAGAAACAAAATTGATGAGGAAAGACTGGCTTTCTATGTTTTTGATGGCAAATGTCGCTTCAGTTGGAATGTTTGGACTTTCCTTGATGATTTCAATGGCCAATTCCCTGATGGAATCAACTATGGCTTGAAATTCGGTATCTTTTTTTGTCGGGCGTTTTTCTTCTACTTCTTTGATTGATGCTTTTAAATAAGGACTTTCCGCAATTACGGCATCAATTTCGAAACGCTTTTTCCCTTGCAGGATTACGGTCACATTCCCATCGGGCATTTTCAAAACCCTAAGGATTTGTGCTACGGTTCCAACAGTATGGATATCATTCTTGGTTGGGTCTTCGTCCTCTTCATTTTTTTGGGCTACCACACCGATGATTTTATTTCCGGCATTGGCATCGTTGATTAATTTAATCGATTTATCTCTTCCGGCAGTAATCGGGATAACAACTCCGGGAAATAAAACGGTATTGCGTAAAGGTAAAATAGGCAGTGAATTGGGTAATTCTTCCTTATTCATTTCCTCCTCGTCTTCGGGCGTTAAAAGCGGAATTAAATCGGTTTGTTCATCAAATTCCTGAAGTGACAGAGTGTCAAGGGTTAAAATATTATGGTTTGACATGTGGCGTTTGATTTAGTCAAATTGACATTAAAAATTATATAATGCTAAACAAAAGTAGAACATCTTTTAATAGAAATAAATTATAATCGACGTATTACAAATGATTTAGGTTTAACCGACATAAAAATTTTACATCGACAAACGCAATGGTAAGACAAGGATTGTGCCGAAAAAAAAATCCGCCAATTTGGCGGATTTGATTAGTTTACTGTTGGATTAGTTCACTATATAAGAGTTTAACTCGTTAGTAATGGTTTCCGGAGGTGTTCCTGATCCATCATTTGAAACAGTCACTGCTTTGATTGGACCGATATTTTTGGAGAACCAATATTCGGTAACTACATTGCCCGCAGGCGTACCCATCATTTCAACATTCTGCGTAACTTTTACCTTGATAACATTGGTATAGTTAGTTCCGTTAACATTAGCAGAAGCATCTTTTTCCAGAACAATTCCGGAATAAGCCGTTTCCTGTGTAATCGATGGCATTCCTGTAAAAGTGGTTGTTTGCGAGAAAGTACCGCTCCAGGTTTGTCCCACATTGATATTGTCCTTCAAGATAATCATTTCATATCCGGTAATCGTACCGGTAATTCCTAAGCCTGTATCAAAAGTAAAACCTTCCACTTTGATATAGTATTCACCACCATTTTTTCTTAATCGTGTTACAACATCAGCACCGGTTCCTCCGCTTGACATTCCAAACATTGAATCGAATGTGTAATAAGTATAGTTGTTAATACTGTTCACTGAAATCATTTTCATTGGTGGCTGAACCACACCATCTTGTTTAAAAACCCATTGATTGTTAAGAGCTGTCGGCCAATAATCTCCCGAAGAAGTTCCTCCGTTGCCGCCATTATTTCCACCATTATTTCCGCCATTGTTACCTCCGTTATCCAGGTTGATTTGAGAATCAATAGGCTCATTTTCACATGATGTAAAGGTAAAAGCAGTAAGAATTAAAAATATTCCAAATAAAATCTTTATGTTTTTCATGACTATTTTTATAAAATTTGTTCAAATATAATTTTTTTTAGATTTATGACAAGTGTTTTTTTGGTATTCTCAACAATAATAACAGTCCACATAGGAAAAATAATCCTAAAAAAACGATTGCAAATCTCGGACTGCCTGTAATTTGGTCAATCAGGCCATAAACCATCATCCCAATAACTATTCCTATTTTTTCGGAAACATCATAAAAACTAAAAAACGAAGTGGTGTCTTCCGTCTTTGGCAAAAATTTGGAATAAGTGGAACGTGCCAAGGACTGGATTCCGCCCATCACCAATCCAACCAAACTCGCCATAATATAAAACTCCATTGGCGTTGTAATGAAATAAGCAAATCCACAAAGTAAAACCCAAAACGAGTTCAACACTATCAGCACTTTAACATTTCCGTATTTACCCGAAGCTCTTGACGTTAAAAAAGCACCTAATACCGCAATCAACTGAATCAAAAGAATGCAGGTAATCAGACCGGTTTGGCTTTCTTCGGCACTGGCCCATTCTATTTCCTGTGCACCAAAATAAGTAGCCACCAGCATTACTGTTTGCACCGCCATACTAAAAACAAAAAAACTCAATAAATATCTTTTCAGCGGCACTTCGGTTTGCAGTTTGCTCCACACTTTTCTCAATTCTTTGAAACCATTAAAAATGACTGAACGCGTTACTTTTTGCTGGTTTGAGTTTCCTTTTGGCAAATAATAATACGTGTATTGACTAAAGAGAATCCACCAAACCCCAACCATAACAAAAGAATATTTCATCATGTCAATTTTATCGGCTTTATCAGCGGTCATAATCATGGCCAAATTGATAACCAAAAGCAAAACGCTGCCAATGTATCCCATAGAATAACCACGGGCACTTATTTTGTCCTGTTGTTCTTCAAAAGCAATATCGGGTAAATAAGAATTATAAAACACCAAACTTCCCCAAAAACCAATCAGCCCAAAAAAGAAAAACACCAATCCAACAAGAATATTATTCAAATCAAAAAAGTACAATCCAATGCAAGACAAAGCTCCAATATAGTTGAAGATTCTCATGAAGATTTTTTTGTTCCCGGTATAATCTGCAATACCTGACAACAACGGTGAAAAAATCGCCACACACAAAAAAGCGGCAGCGGTTACAAAACTAATCAGCGCTGAGTTTTTAAAATGATACCCGAACAAATTCACATAAGGGTTGTTTTCATCAAATAATGCATTATAAAAAATTGGGAAAACCGCCGAAGCAATGACCAAACTATAAACCGAATTGGCCCAATCATAGAAAGCCCAGGCGTTAAGTAATTTTGGGTGACCTTTAGGAAGTACTGACATAAAGCTTTTTTTAAATAAAAAATCCCGATATAAATCGGGATTAAATATAGTCTTTTTTTGGTATCGGTATATTATTTAAACGTTACGCCAAATTTTGCCGCTGTTGCTTTTGCTTTTGGAATTTGTTTTTTGATATTCGCAATTCTGGTAGCATCAGAAGGGTGTGTGCTCAAAATTTCCGGTGGTGCTCCGCCTCCTGATTTGGCTGACATTCTTTCCCAAAAACCGACTGCTTTGTCAGGGTTGTAACCTGCCATTGCCATTAGGGTAAGTCCAATATCATCCGCTTCAGATTCATGGCTTCTGCTAAAAGGCAGCATTCCTCCAACAGCGGTGCCAATGCCATAAGCCTGCATGACTAAAGCTTGTGTTTCAGCACTTTTTGTTCCGGTAGCTGCGGCAACACCCGCAGCGCCTAATTGTTGCGCTAATCCTGCACTCATACGCTGTTGTCCGTGATTGGCCAATGCGTGAGCTACTTCATGCCCCATAACGGTGGCCAAACCGGCTTCGTCCTGGGTAATTGGTAAAATTCCGGAATACACTACAATTTTACCACCAGGCATACACCAGGCATTTACTTCTTTACTGTCAACCAGTTTATACTCCCAGGCATAGCCTTTCAATTCATCTTGTGTTCCTCTGGATTTCAATAGTTTCTCGGCTGCTGCCTTGATTTTCATACCGACAGCTTCTACTCTTTTGGCATCAGCAGTTCCGATGATTACTTTATTGGTTTTCAGAAATTCTCCGTATTGGTTAAATGATGAGGCAAAAATTTCAGAATTAGGCACTAATGCTAATGTTTGTTTTCCTGTTACGGGATTGGTAGCACAAGATGCCACAATTAGAACCATTAACGACACACAAAATAAAATTCCTTTTTTCATAATGATATAATTTGAAATACAAATTTACATAATCTATTCGCCAAATGTTTATATAATTTGGGTAATAAATTTACATAATTTAAGCTCCAAACAAATGTATCTCGGTAAAATCTTTTACAATAATCAGAGAGTTATCACCATTCAACTGAACCTGATCTAAGGTGATTTTCTCATTATCCAATTCGATTTTTTTTACTTTAAAAGGCAATCCTTTTAAGTTGATTTTGAATTTGGAATACTGCGTTTCAAAAGTACCTTCTGTATGTTGCTGAATGATAAGCTCTTTCTCTTTTCCGTTTAAGGTGAAAGTACGAAGTGAAAAACGACCTTTGTTGTAATCATAGCCATCTTGTGCATCTTCATATACGGTTGATTTTTCTTTGCCCAATTTGTAATAGGCATCCAAAACCAATTCGTCAAACTGTAATTCGCCAACATATTGCTGTACCGGATATTTCGGAATAATCGCGCCTTCCTTGATAAAAATCGGAATTTCGTCAAAACTGGTTTTAATCCAAAGCTCTTTCTTTCCTTCTATCAATTCATTGTTCCAGAAGTTGTACCAATTGCCTTTTGGCAAATACATTCTTCTACCTTGTGCGTTTGGTTCCAAAATTGGGCAGACCAAAATCTGGTTTCCAAAAATAAACTCATCCGTTCGGTAATGCGTATGGAAATCGTCTTGGTCGAAATACACCAAAGGTTTCAACATCGGTGTGCCTTCGTTGACATATTGCCAGAACATGGTGTACAAATAAGGCAACAATTGGTAACGCAATTCAACGAATTTACGCGTGATATCGATTACTTCTTCGCCAAATGACCATGGTTCCTGTTCGCCGTGATCACCCGAAGAATGCGTTCTGCAGAATGGATGAAAAACACCCAACTGAATCCAACGGGCATACAATTCACCCGAAGGCTGCTCGGCAAAACCACCGATATCAGAACCGGTAAAGCCCATTCCTGAAATCGACATGCGCTGCATTTGGATATTGGCAATCCATAAATGTTCCCAACTCGCCACGTTGTCACCTGTCCAGGACGAAGTATAGCGTTGGGCTCCTGAGTAAGCCGAACGTGTGATGATAAATGGTCTTTTCGGATAAGCAAATCGCTTTACGCCTTCATAGGTTGCGCGCGCCATTTGCGTTCCGTAAATATTGTGTGCTTTTCTGTGGCTGCAAGGATTTCCGTCGTAATCGTGACGTACGTCATTTGGGAAAGTTTTCCCCGGAACGTCCATGACTGCAGGTTCGTTCATATCATTCCAAACGCCTTTTACACCAATTTCCGAAATCAATTCCTTAAATAGTCCAGCCCACCATTCGCGCACTTCCGGATTGGTATAATCGGGGAAGTTGCATTCGCCCGGCCATACTTTTCCTTTCATATACGGACCATCGGCTCGTTTACAGAAATATTCATTCTTTAAAGCCTCTTGGTAAACCCAATAATCCTTATCTATTTTAATTCCCGGGTCGATGATAACGACCGTTTTGAAGCCATCTTTGGCCAATTCGGCTACCATTCGCTTAGGTTCAGGGAAATATTCTTTGCTCCAGGTAAAACAGCGAAAACCTTCCATATAATCGATGTCTAAATAAATCGCATCGCATGGAATTTTAAGTTCACGGAATTTACTGGTGACTTCTTTTACTTTGCTCTCGGGATAATAACTCCATTTGCATTGGTGGTAACCCAAAGTCCACATCGGCGGTAATTCCGGCTTTCCTGTTAAATGGGTATAATTGATGACTACGTCGCTCATTTTCGGACCGTAGAAGAAATAATAATTCATTTCTCCGCCTTCAGCCCAAAAACTGGTTACATTTCTTCGTTCGTGACAAAAATCGAAATAAGTTCTAAAGGTATTATCAAAGAAAATCCCGTAAGCTTTATTGTGGTGCAAACCGATGTAAAACGGCACGACTTTGTACAATGGTTCCTGGTCTTTGTGGAAGGCATACTGGTCGGTTGCCCAATTCTCTACACGCTTTCCTTTCAGATTCAAATGTGTCGGCTTATCGCCCAAACCGTAAAAACTTTCGCCGTCTTTAGAGACTTTACTCATCTTTACGATGTTGCCGCCGTGTTCGTAACATTCTTCCCAATGGAAACCGATTTCGTCTTCAAGGATGGTGAATCCGTCAATGTCGTGAATCGAAACCTTTAAATCCTTTTTGTTGATTTTGCAAAAAACCTTGCTGGTTTTGATTAAGTAGAAATGACTTTCTTCCACAACCTCCAGTTGGTTGTAACCATGTGATTGTGTTTTGTCAATCGCATAAGAGAAATCGTTGCTGAAGTAACCTTTGGTCGTATAGCGAAAACGGATTAAACTGTCTCTTAGAATCGTAATTTTTAAAATAACATTGTTGTTGGTATGGAAATAAATACTGTCAACGTCTTTTTCAAAAGAAACTATTTTCGAAGGGAATTGATCGCCTTTATGCTCAAGTTCTTGATTGGTAATCATAAGATTGTATTTGTGTCGAGTGCCAAATTTACAAAGATGACAACGATAATTTTACATATAGGCAAAGTAGTTTTTAACTACAACGTTTGCGGATAAGAATAACTAAAAAATTTGATATTAAGAGGAGGAAGCCCAGTGGGCTTCAGGTATGTAAACTCTAGTTTGCTTAATATTTAACCAAATTATTTACGAAATTTTATATACGGCAACCCCTAATGGCGGCAATACCAATTCGGCCGAATAACCTCTGTAATTCCATGCTGTTTTATCTATTTTTATAGGCTTGGTTGCTACTACACCACTTCCGCCGTATTCGACACTGTCTGAATTGAAAATCTGAGTCAGTTTTCCTTTGGCTGGCAATCCGATTCTGTAATTGTCTCTCACGACCGGTGTAAAATTGGCCACTATAATCAAATCATCCTTTGGATTTAATCCTTTGCGGATATAACTCAAAACCGCATTTTCACTATCGGTGTAATTGATCCATTCAAAACCGTCTACGTGGAATTGTTTTTCGTACATCGCCGGATTGTTCTTGTACAACGCATTCAAATCGGTGATGCATTTTTTGATGCCATCGTGGTAACCGTATTGGAGCAAATGCCAATCTAAACTACCTTCGAAATTCCATTCGCTGCTTTGCCCGAATTCGGCACCCTGAAACAATAATTTTCCACCCGGATGCGTAAACATATAGCCATACAACAAACGAAGATTGGCAAATTTCTGCCATTCATCTCCCGGCATTCTGCCTAAGATGGAATGTTTACCATAAACCACTTCATCATGTGATAACGGCAGCATAAAGTTTTCGGTAAACGCGTATGTCATCGAAAAAGTCAAATCGTTTTGGTGGAATCTTCTATAAATTGGTTCTTTTTTGAAATATTGTAAGGTATCGTGCATCCAACCCATCATCCATTTCATGCCAAAGCCTAAACCGCCGATAAACGTTGGTCGCGACACCATCGGGAAACTGGTACTTTCTTCGGCTATGGTTTGCACATCAGGGAAAGCGCTGTAAACGGCTTCGTTGAAATCTTTTAGGAAACTGATGGTGTCTAAATTTTCTCTTCCTCCATAAATATTTGGCTCCCATTCGCCTTCTTCTCTGGAATAATCCAAATAGAGCATTGACGCTACGGCATCAACGCGCAAACCATCAACATGGTATTGTTGTAACCAGAAAATCGCGTTGCTGATTAAGAACGAGCGCACTTCATTGCGGCCATAATTAAACACCAAACTTTTCCAATCGGGATGATAGCCTTTCCTTCTGTCCGGGTGTTCGTATAAGTTGGAACCATCGAAAAATCCTAGTCCGTGTGCGTCATCAGGGAAATGCGACGGTACCCAATCCAAGATCACTCCAATACCGGCTTGGTGCAGTTTATCAACCAAAACCATAAAATCCTGTGGTTTCCCAAAACGCGATGTTGGAGCAAAATACCCAACCAACTGATAACCCCAAGAAGGATCATACGGATATTCCATGACCGGCATAAACTCTACGTGGGTGAAACCGGTTTCTTTGACATAATCAACCAATTGGTCTGCCATTTCAAGATAAGTGAGGAACTTTCCTTCGCTGTTCCTGCGCCAGGAACCTAAGTGTACTTCGTACACAGAATACGGTTTGTCTAAACCGTTTTTGTCCTTGCGCGTGTCCATCCATTTTTTGTCTTTCCATTTGTAATCCAAGTCCCAAATGACGGAAGCCGTTTGTGGCGGATGTTCGCAGTAAAGCGCAAACGGATCGGCTTTTTCGGTGATGATACCGTTGTTGTTGGATTGTATTTTGTATTTGTAAGCTGTGCCTTTATCTACACCGGGAATAAATCCTTCCCAAATGCCCGAGCTGTCCCAGCGCACGTTGAGTTGGTGCTCGCCTTGTATCCAATAATTGAAATCGCCCACGACCGAAACCGAACGTGCTGATGGTGCCCAAACGGCAAAGTAAACGCCTTTTACACCATTCACTTCGGTGAGATGTGCGCCGAGTTTTTCATAGAGTCTGAAATGTTTTCCGGCTTTGAATAAATCGATGTCAAAATCGGTAAAAAGCGAATGTACTTGTACTTGGTTCATGTGTTGTTTTTTATTTTTTTGAGCGTATAGCTTGTGCTTTCTTGCGCTCCATTTTCCCGCTTTTCGCGCTGCATGGCAGCTGGCTGCAATCGGGGCTGGTTAGTTATTGTCTTTTGTTTCCCTTTTACACTTTCGCTTCAAATTCCATAATACTGGCAATTCCCGTTAATGGAATCACTGCCCAGCGTGGACGTGAGTTGAGTTCGTAGCCCAGTTCGTAAACCGCTTTTTCGAGGATGCAATATTTGAGCAGAAAGTCGATTTCTTTTCGGTATCCTATATTTAAATTGCCACCTTGCGCAACTTCGGTGTAGGTTTGCAAAAACACGCCCACGAAATATTTGAACAGGATTTCACCTGCCTGAAATAACTCTTTTTGTTCAAACGGATATTTGTCCTTGTTGTTGAAAATGGTCGCATAAATCGAGTAATGAAACGAGCGGAACATGCCGGCGACGTCTTTGAGCGGCGGTTGTTTTACTTTTCGGTCACGAATGGTACTTTCGGGTTCGCCTTCAAAATCGAGCAAATAGAAATCGTCACCGTTGACCAAAACCTGTCCGAGATGGTAGTCACCGTGGATTCTGATGCGTTCTGATTTCATTTTCGTCCAGTCGAAATCGAGGAACAGCTTACGGATGTCTTTTTTGTTGTCGAGGAATTGATTGGCTAGTTCGAGCGCCAAACCGTCGAGTTTGTGCAAATTATTTTCTAAAATATTCAATCTGTTTTGGAACTGATACGTCAGACGATTTTTGAGCCAAACGGTGTAATCGCCGTTGTAGGTCGTTGGCGTAAAAGCGGTTTGGCGGATATCGCCACCAAGCGCAATGTGCATTTCAGCGGTTCGGGTTGCCAGCGTATGAATGCGCAGAAAAATGCTTAATCCGGCCCAATCGATGATTTCGTGTGGCACTTCGTTGATCTTTAAGCGCTTGAACAATTCGATATCGGGAAGCTTGGCTATTTTGATTTTTTTATGTTTCAGATTGTCAAAAATCCGGTCGACCTCTTCGAGCATAAACTGCCAGGCATCGCCTTGATTGGGCACCAATTCCTGCATCAATCCCAGTGTAATATTCCCTTCGGATAAAACGACACTGATACTTCCGGTATAAGCCGGTGAATGTTGAAAATCCATCGTTTCGGTTAAGAAGCGACTGATTTCATAATCGGGATTCATGCTGATATAGATGCGTCTGAAGATTTTGAGTACCAAAGTTCCGTTGTAAATAATGGAAGTATTGCTTTGCTCTACACCCATGAATTTGGACGATTTGTATTCCTTGTCTTCGAGTTTTTCGCCTTTGTGGAATTTGACTTTTTCGTCTTTTCCGGCGGAGGTTACTATCTTATCGAATAATAATTTTCTGAAATCTTCCTGGTGTAAAGCATCGACCAAAAAACCTTCCTGACCACCCATTTTTACAGGCGCAATGATGGTATTGGTATCGAGTTCTTCTTCTGCCATAAACGAAATCGGCATAAAATAATGCTGATAAAATGCCTCTTTGAAATTCACTTCGAGCAAAACACCATAATAGGTATTCTTCTTCGAAGTGATTTTAAACCAATCCACAACTTCGATATACTTGAGTGTGCTGGCTTTTCCGCCATACCATCGTTTGTTGATGATATAGTTTTCCAGAATATCCGAGGAAAAAACCTTTACAAATTCTTCATCTTCAAAGGCTGTTTTCCAATCTGTTTTAAAAACATACGGATTTACAAATTCATCTTCATTAATTTTTGCATCAATCATTATTTCTGAATTTTAAATAAATGAAATGGCAGGGACGGATGCAGTTCAACATAGTTCCACTCTTTGTCCCAAATATAACTGTTGCCGGTAATCAATTCAATTACGCGTATCGGTTGTCCAGGCTGAATTCCGAGTGCCTGTAAAGGCAATTGCACCCAAGCCTGTTTCATATAGTAGGGATCGATGCTGCAAATCATCAGCGTTTCGTCTAATCGCGCATCGTCGTATTTGTAGTAGGCCAAAACCTGGTCATTATCGGTATTGCAAAACTGAATGTTATTCGTTTGCTGCAATGAAGGTTGTTCGTGGCGGATTCTGTTCAAACGGGTAATGATGGTAATCAGTTTGTTTTGTATTGACCAATCCCAATTGTAAAATTCGTATTTCTCCGAATTGAAATATTCCTCTTTGCCCGGCATGGCTTCGGAAATCATGTATTCATAGACCGGACCGTAAATCCCAATACTGGAACTCAAAGTTGCGGCTAAGAAATATTTGTGAAGGTACACACTTTCGTTGCCACTTTGTAGTGCATAAGGCAAAATATCGGGTGTATTGGGCCAGAAATTTGGTCGGTAGAAATCGGCTTGGTTGGTTTTGGTTAGTTCTTCAACATACTCAATAAGTTCGGCTTTGGTATTGCGCCAGGTGAAATAGGTATAGGATTGCGAGAAACCTTGTTTGGCCAACTCGTGCATCACTTTTGGAGCGGTAAAGGCTTCCGCTAAAAAGAGCACATCCGGATGTTTTTTCTTGATTTCGGCGATGAGCCAACCCCAAAAATAAAATGGTTTGGTATGTGGATTATCGACTCTGAATACTTTGATATCACATTCTTCCACCCAGAACAAAGCTACGTCGAGCAACTCCTTCCAGAGGTTTTTCCAATCAGCGCTTTCGAAGTAAATCGGCTGAATGTCCTGGTATTTTTTGGGTGGATTTTCTGCATATTGTACCGTTCCGTCCGGACGCCATTTGAACCATTGTGGAAAATCTTTTACATAAGGATGATCAGGTGCTGCTTGCAAGGCATAATCCATTGCAACTTCAATTCCCAGACTTTTTGCGGCTTTTACCAATGACTTGAATTCGTCAATCGTTCCTAATTCAGGATGCGTTGACTTGTGTCCGCCATGCCTGGAACCAATTCCCCAAGGCGAACCAACATCTCCCGGTTGGGCTGTCGTTGCATTGTTTTTCCCTTTTCGGTTGACTTCCCCAATCGGATGGATTGGTGGGAAATACAAAGTATCAAATCCCATCGCGGCTACTCTTGGCAACAATTTTTCACAGTCTTTGAACGTTCCGTGCTTGCCTTTTTCTTGTGAAGCTGAGCGTGGAAAAAATTCGTACCACGTACTGAACAAGGCTTTTTTACGGTCTACATAAATTTTTAATTCGGCAGAAGTATTGGCTAAAGTTCGTGTTGGATATTTCTCGAAAATGTGATGTAGCTCCTTTGATAAGGCAATTTCAGTGGCTTTGTCATATTGCTTTTCATCTTGAAACGCTTTGATGGCAGCGGTTAAATAAGCTTTTTCTTCCTTATCGACTTCTTTTAAAATCGCCTGGCAATATTCGGCACCTTCTAACAATTCTGATTTTACATATTGATTGTCATTGATTTTTCTTTCGGTTCCGTGCTGCCAATTGAGCGCATAATCAACCCAACCTTCCACGAAATAAGCATAATGACCTTGTTTATCAACAGTAAATTGTGCGGTCCATTCATCATTACCCAAAGCGCTCAATCTCACTTCCTGCCATTTTTTATCCTTCTCATGCTTGAATTTCACGCAACACGCAATCACATCATGGCCATCGGCAAATACATTCGCTTTCACGACAACAGATTGTCCAACAATTCGCTTGATATAAAAAGCGCCTCCGTCTAATTGAGGTGTGACATTTTCAATAATTATTCGGGTTTGATTTTGCATTTTGACTTATATTTATGATGTTGAAATTTAAAAAAAAAATATTTTAACTTTTGGTTAGCGACAAAATTTATTGAAATGACAAAAAAATCCCAAATAAGTAACCAATCATTGCAAATTCCTAAGCCAATTCTACTTACGGCTAAATTATTAGAGGCAATTTCTCCAAAATTGGCTACACTATTCGCCGCTAAATTGTTTACAACGCCTATAAAACACAAAATTCCCAAGAGGGAATTACATATGGAACAAAATAGCCGTCAAAGTAAATTGTTGGTTTCCAGCATCAAAAAAGAGATTACAGTTTATGAATATGGCCAAGGTGAAAAGAAAATCTTGTTGGTTCACGGTTGGTCAGGACGAGGCACACAATTGGTCAAAATCGCGGATGAATTTTTAAAATTGGGTTATCAGGTGATTAGTTTTGATGCACCGGCTCATGGAAAATCAGAAGGAAAAATGACGCTAATGCCCGAGTTTATTGCTTCGATATTGGAAATTGAAAAACAATTTGGCCCATTTGAATTTGCGATTGGTCATTCACTTGGCGGTATGTCGATTTTGAATGCCATCAAACAAAATTTCAAAGTCAAAAAAGCCGTCACCATTGGTAGCGGTGATATTATTCAGGACATCATAGCCGATTTTGTAGCCAATTTAAAACTGCAACCCAAAATTGGTGTAATGCTAAAGCAGCATTTCGAAAAGAAATTTGGCGAACCAATGGAAGATTATTCGAGTCATTTGGCTGCCGAAGCCGTTAAGATTCCGGTTTTGGTCATACACGATAAAGACGACCATGATGTCTCGGTAAAAGCAGCATATAACATCGTCAAATATTTGGAGAAAAGTGAGTTGATGATTACCGAAGGATTAGGCCATCGAAAAATATTAGGCAATGAAACAGTTATTAACCGAATTAAAGAATTTTTAAAAACATAAGTCATGAGTTTATTTGAAACAAATTCCGATTGGGCTCAAAAACTACAGCCTATTATCGATTTATACAAAAACAAAAAACATCCTTTGGACTATGAAAACCTTTACCAACTGATGGTTATGGTGATTTTGTCGGCACAGGATTCTGATGCGAATATCAACAAAGTAGCACCGGCATTGTTCAAGGAATATCCCAATTTAGAAGCATTGTCAACGGCTTCAATGGACACTTTGATACCGTTTGTGACCAAAGTACGTAACTTCAATACGAAAGCCAGTTGGCTGATTGAGATTGCGCAAACCTTAAAAAAAGACAGTAATATTCCAACCTCTTTACCAGAATTGGTGGCGTTAAAAGGCGTGGGGCGAAAATCAGCCAATGTAATTATGCGTGAAATGAAAGTTCCTGCGGAAGGCATCATCGCCGATTTGCATGTGATTAGGGTTGCCCCAAGAATTGGTGTCATTCCTGAAGCCAAAGACGGCAATAAAGTCGAAAAATTATTAATGGAAACATTGCCAAAAGAAATATGGGGTGAAGTCGGGATGGCGATATCCTTTCTGGGAAGGGAAACCTGTCGGCCAACGAATCCAAAATGCCCACAGTGCCCAATCCAAAATGATTGTCAGTATCCGTTAAAAACCATATAAAACAAAAAAACCTATCCAAATAAATGAACAGGGTTTTATAAAAAAAGGCGTCGGATCGAGCGAAGCGACACGCCGCACCTATAAAAAAATAACCCCTTCACTTTTGTGAAGGGGTTACTAAAAAAAGGCGGCGACATACTCTCCCACATAACTGCAGTACCATCTGCGCAGTCGGGCTTAACTTCTCTGTTCGGAATGGGAAGAGGTGAGCCCCGACGCAATAACCACCTTAAGCTGGTTTGCAAC
>NZ_JARGNA010000004.1 GCF_030167905.1 Flavobacterium terrisoli | reverse complement strand
TAGCCCCGATGATTTGAAATTAAAAGAAGGACAGCCAGTGGCTGTCAGGTATTTTGCTTTAGCAAATTTATAAAATCCGAATGTCCACTGGGCATTCTCCTCTTAATATCAAATGTAGCGCGGACAGCGGGAGCAGAAGTGAAAGAATGCACAATGTTCTGCTTCTAAAAAATAAAAAACTCCACTATCGCTAGCGGAGTTTATAGATAGTATTTGAAAATATTACTTCTGATTGTACACTTTCAAGGCCTCTTTTAAGATCGCCACTGAGCGAATCAAATCATCTTTTTTAAGCACGTAAGCAATTCTCACTTCGTCCAAACCAACATTTGGCGTAGAGTAGAAGCCTGCGGCAGGAGCAACCATAACAGTTTCTCCATTGTTGTCATAAGATTCCAATAGCCATTGTGCAAAGTCATCTGCATTCTTTACCGGCAATTTAGCGATGCAATAGAAAGCGCCTTTTGGTGTAGCTACTTTTACACCGTCAATTTTTTGCAATTCAGCAATCAAAGTATCTCTTCTTTCTTTGTATTCGGTAATCACATCGTCAAAATAACTTTGTGGGGTTTCCAAAGCCGCCTCGCTGGCAATTTGGGCATAGGTTGGCGGGCTCAATCTGGCTTGAGCAAACTTCATCGCTGTGGCCATAACATCTTTGTTTTTAGAAACAATGCAACCAATTCGGGCGCCACACATGCTGTATCTTTTTGAAACCGAATCAATCATAATGGCGTTTTCTTCCAATCCGGGAACATTCATCACCGAAAAATGTTTGTCGTTTTCATCATAGATAAACTCTCTGTACACTTCATCGGCGATTAAAAACAAATCGTGTTTTTTTACGATGGCAGCCAATTGCATGATTTCTTCTTTTGAATATAAATAACCGGTTGGGTTTCCTGGGTTACAAATTAAAATCGCTTTGGTTTTTGGTGTGATATGTTCTTCAAAAGCCGCAATCGGTGGCAAAGCAAATCCTTCATCAATAGTAGAAATTACCGGAATTACTTTTACACCTGAAGCCGTTGAAAATCCATTATAATTGGCATAAAAAGGCTCTGGAATAATGATTTCATCACCTTGATCAATGGTGCTTCCCATCGCAAAAAGCAAAGCTTCTGAACCACCGGTCGTAATGATGATATCGGCCACATCAATAGGCAGGCCATGAGATTTATAGTAGGCAGACAATTTTGTTCTGTAACTTTCAAACCCCGCAGAATGGCTGTATTCCAATACCCTGATGTCGGCATTTTTTACGGCATTAAGGGCTACGTCTGGCGTTTTAATATCGGGTTGGCCAATGTTTAAATGATATACTTTATGACCTTTCTTTTTAGCAATTTCGGAATACGGAACCAATTTTCTGATTGGCGATTCAGGCATTTGCTGACCTTTTAATGATATCTTAGGCATGTTGTTTGTTTTAGTGGTGCAAATTTGCGATTTTTTTAGCTTGAAAACAATTCATTTTTTGTATTATAAATTGTTAAAAAATAGTTGGAGCAAAGGTTTTTTATTAAATTTAACAAAAATCACAACCAATGAGATTCGTTTTTACGTTTTGTTTCTTTTTTCTAACTTCTTTCACGTGTTTTTGCCAATCGGGCTTTCAATTTGAAAAAAATAAAAGCAAAATAACAATCCCTTTCCAACTTATCAATAACCTACTGTTTATACCGATCAATGTTAACGGTCAGGAATTGACATTCCTTTTGGATACCGGTGTTGAGGAAACCGTACTTTTCAGCTTAGATGATAAGGAACAGGTTGAATTTTTTCACTTGGAAAAAATTATGCTCAAAGGTCTTGGCAGCAATAATGCGGTTGAAGCTTACAAATCTTCTAAAAATAGATTTGAAATCAATGGTTATGCCGATAACAACCACGAAATCTATTTGGTTTTAGATCAGGAATTCAATTTTTCTTCTCAGGTTGGCATACCCGTAAACGGTATCATTGGCTATCATTTTTTTAAAGACCATTTGATTGAAATCGACTACCAAAGAAAGAAGATTGTTATTTTTAACAAAGCGAATGTTAAAGTTCAAAAAAAACTCAGCAAAGGTTTCAAGCAGGAAAATATTTTAATAGACGAAAATAAACCTTATTATATTTCCAATATAACCTCAGAAGGGAAAACCTTTCCGTCCAAAATGCTGATTGACACCGGAAACAGTGATGCCATCTGGCTTTTCTTAAACAAAACAGATGATATTAAGCTGCCTCAAAAGCATATAGCCGATTATCTGGGAAGAGGATTTAGTGGAAACGTTTACGGTTCCAGAGGAAGAATTGAGAGCTTTACGTTTGGAGCAAAAACCTTCAAAAACCCAATAGGTACATTCCCGGATTCCACTTCAATTAAAAGCGTGAATTTTGTCAAAGACAGGATTGGTTCACTCGGTGGTGAAGTGCTTTCCAGGTTTTCAATTTTTTTGGATTATCCCAATAGAATATTGTATTCAAAACCAAATCACAGAATAAATGTGCCTTTTAATTTCAATATGAGCGGTATTGAAGTACAACATGATGGTTTGGAATGGGTTAAGGAAGCCTATCATGAGAAAAATAATGCCGGCGTCAGAGTATATACAACGCAGCCTAATGAATCCCGTGTTCAGGATAATCTCAAGATTAAATTTGAATTAAAACCTATTTTTACCATTTACAGTGTCAGAAAAGATTCGCCTGCAGAATTGGCCGGACTCAGGAAAAACGATCGTCTGATCAGAATTGAAGGCCGAAGCACTCACGATTTAACCATCGAAAAAATAAACGAGTTGCTCAAATCCGAAGATGGGAAGCATATAGAAGTGGTTATCGAAAGAAACGGAAAACAGTTTACTTATAGGTTCCAGCTCAAAAGTATCATATAAAAAAAAGTCCCGATTTATCGGGACTTTTTTTATTGCATCATCGGACTTTTAGTCTTCTTTTCTAAGAGGTTTTCAACAGGTTTTACAACTACTTCCCCTTTTATTTTCAGGATCACACGACCTTCTTCCGCATTTACGGCGTTGGTTTCCACCGTAATGGTTTTTCGGATTGGCCCCGGATTCATATTGTATTTCACCTCAATCTTTCCGATTTTTCCCGGAGCAATTGGTTCGGTTGGCTTAGACGGAACTGTACAACCACAACTCGATTTAACATCGGTGATAATAAGCGGAGCCGTACCGGTATTGGTAAACTCAAATACTCTTATACCACTGTCTTCGTCTTTAGTTACCTTACCATAATCTATGGTATTGTCTTTATCCTTAAACTCAATTTTTGGACCGCTCTGGGCAAAAATCGTAGCATTTACAAGGACTATCGCGATAAGTATAACTTTTTTCATAGGTCAAAATTTAATATTTGGTTAGTAAAAATACTTCGTTTAAATTAATACACAAAAATTTAATTCTTAATTTTTTCTAAAGTCTTTATTAATTACTTTTGCAGTTGAATTTACAAAATGCGTGCCACAACATTTAGGAGCGAGTGGCCAGTGATTATCAGCCATCCATATTCCTGCTGTTTGCACTACAAGGTAGTCGCGTCCATCAGGGCTAAAAGGGTTTCGCTTTGTACATTTGCAACTCATAATTTATAATTCAAAATTCATAATTCATTATATGATTCCAGCTCAATTCAACGCCAAAGAAGCCGAAAAAAAATGGTACGACTACTGGATGGAAAACAAGTATTTTCATTCTAAGCCCGACCATAGAACGCCTTATACGATAACCATTCCACCACCAAACGTGACCGGAGTGCTGCACATGGGACACATGTTGAACAATACGATTCAGGATGTATTGATCCGTCGTGCACGTTTAAAAGGTTTTAATGCCTGTTGGGTTCCCGGAACCGATCACGCATCGATTGCGACTGAGGCAAAAGTTGTAGCGAAGTTGAAAAGCGAAGGCATCAACAAAAACGATTTGACGCGTGAGGAATTCCTAAAACACGCTTGGGACTGGACCGAAAAATATGGAGGAACCATTCTGGAGCAGTTAAAACAATTGGGTTGTTCATGCGATTGGGACAGAACCAAGTTTACTATGGATCCGGATATGTCGGCCTCTGTAATCCGTTCGTTTGTCGATTTATACAACAAAGGGCAAATCTATCGCGGCTACCGTATGGTCAACTGGGATCCGGAGGCTAAAACCACTTTGTCTGATGAAGAAGTGATTTACGAAGAAAGGCAAGGCAAGTTATACCATTTAAAATACCAAATAGAAGGTTCAAATGAGTTTGTAACCATCGCCACCACACGTCCTGAAACTATTTTAGGTGATACTGCTATTTGTATTCACCCCGATGATGAGCGTTATGCACATCTGAAAGGTAAGAACGCAATCGTTCCTATTTGTAACCGCGTAATTCCAATCATTTTCGATGAGTATGTGGATATGGAATTTGGAACCGGTTGTTTGAAAGTAACACCGGCACACGATATCAACGATAAGGCTTTAGGTGAAAAACACAATTTGGAAATCATCGATATCTTTAATGAAGACGCGACCTTGAATTCTTTTGGTTTGCACTACCAAGGTAGAGACCGTTTTGTGGTTCGTGAAGAAATCGCGAAAGAATTAGAGACTATCGGTTCGTTAGCCAAAACCGAAAACCACATCAACAAAGTAGGAACATCAGAAAGAACCAAAGCCGTTATCGAGCCGCGTTTGTCTGACCAATGGTTCCTTCGTATGGAAGATTTGGTAAAGCCTGCCATCAAAGCGGTTTTAGAAACGGAAGAAGTAAAATTATATCCATCGCGTTTTAACAATACCTACCGTCATTGGTTGGAAAACATCCGCGATTGGAATATTTCCCGTCAATTGTGGTGGGGACAACAGATTCCGGCTTACTATTATGGGGACGGAAAAGAAGATTTCGTAGTCGCTGAAAATATCAGCGACGCAGTTGAATTGGCAAAGGCCAGGACCAACAATCCGAATTTGTCCGCTGCCGATTTAACACAGGATGCCGATGCCTTGGATACCTGGTTCTCGTCATGGTTATGGCCAATGGCGGTTTTTGGTGGCATCATGGAACCTGAAAATGAAGATTTCAAATATTATTACCCAACCAACGATTTGGTTACCGGACCGGACATTTTGTTCTTCTGGGTGGCACGTATGATTATCGCGGGTTATGAATATACCGGCCAAAAACCATTTACGAATGTGTATTTGACAGGATTAGTACGTGACAAGCAAGGTAGAAAAATGTCAAAGCAATTGGGCAATTCTCCTGAACCGCTTGGATTGATTGAAAAATTTGGTGCTGATGGGGTTAGGGTAGGATTGTTATTGAGCGCTTCTGCCGGAAACGACATCATGTTCGATGAAGAACTGTGTAACAACGGTAAGGCTTTTGGAAACAAAATCTGGAATGCTTTCCGACTCATCAAAGGCTGGGAAGTTGCCAATATAGCGCAACCTGAAAGCTCTAAAGTAGCCATCGAATGGTATGAAGCCAAATTGCAGCAAGCTTTAGTAGAAATTGAAGATCACTATTCAAAATACCGTTTGTCTGATGCGTTGATGGGTATTTACAAATTGGTTTGGGATGATTTCTGTTCGTGGTTCCTGGAAATGATAAAACCGGCCTACCAACAGCCGATTGACCGCGCTACGTTTGATAAAGCGATCGAAATGCTGGAAGCCAATTTAAAACTATTACATCCGTTTATGCCATTCCTAACTGAGGAAATTTGGCAACACATCGCTGAAAGAACTCCGGAGCAAGCCTTGATAGTGGCGGAATATCCAAAAGTGACTTCGTTTAACGAAAAACTAATCGCCGATTTTGATTTCGCAGCCGAAGTAATCGCCGGGGTGAGAACGATCCGTAAAGAGAAAAACATCGCGATGAAAGATGCGGTAGATTTGAAAGTCGTGAACAATGAAAAGGCTTCGGCTTATTTTGACAGCATAATCACCAAATTGGGCAACATCACGTCCTTGGAATATACCAATGACAAAGTGGATGGCGCACTGACTTACCGCGTAAAATCAAACGAATACTTTATCCCCGTTTCCGGGAATATTGATATCGCGGCTGAAATTGCCAAACTCACCGAAGAGTTGAAATACACTCAAGGTTTCTTACGCAGTGTACAGGGCAAATTGGCCAACGAGAAATTCGTTTCCGGCGCACCGGTTCAGGTCATTGACAACGAACGCAAAAAAGAAGCCGATGCTTTGGCCAAGATTGCCACGATAGAGCAGAGTTTAGCGAGTTTACAATAATAGAAAATCCCGAGCAATTGGGATTTTGTTTTATGATGTTTTGGAGATGCACATGAGTGCTAGATATTGAGCGAAGGTAAATTGTCTTTATGCTTTGTTTTACAGTTTCGTTTGTCGGAAGCCATTCTCCTTTTAGTATCTGACAAAATGCTTGATCAATATGAAAATATTTCAGGTTTTTGTTATCAAAAAGTTAATGAAAAATGTCAATTTGACTTTTTAGAAATTACAAATGCCATTTCATTTAATAAATTTTCAATTGGTATTTTTTTTGTCATGGTGAAGTCATGTTTAACTTTAAATTTTATTTGTCATGAACTTAATTAAAAGAAACAGCAGTTTAGTTTTTCCATCTTTATTAGATGAGTTTTTTAGACCAGATTGGAATGGTGGCGTTCAAAATTTTAATTCCACCATACCCGCCGTTAACATTAAGGAAAGTGAAACTAATTATAAGTTAGAGTTTTACGCTCCCGGATACAAAAAAGAAGAATTTAATATAGAAGTTGACCAAAAAACATTGATCATTTCCTCGGAAAAACAAGTCGAAAATGACAATAGCAATGAAAAATATTCTCTCAAAGAATACAGTTACGCTTCTTTTAAAAGAACTTTTAACCTTCCTGAGAGCGTTGATTTGGATGCTATTGAAGCCAACTATGAAAATGGTGTTTTAAATGTTTCTCTACCGAAACGTGAGGAAACATTACAAAAATCAAGAAGATTGATTGCAATACAATAAAGTTTAGTTCATTACCTAAAACAGCAAGCTGAATATTTGGCTTGCTGTTTTTTTATAGCTGTTAGTTACGCGCTTTTTGAATTTGGATTCAGAGTATTTACCTTAGATTGTTATAGTGCCAAACTGCTGTTAGCAGTAATTTTCTACCATTCTCTTGGAGCAATCAACTCTTCTACATCAGCATTGAATCCATATGCTTTGGCTATAAAGTCAAAATCTGCCCCAATTGATTCTCTGGCACCAGTTTCAATCTCGCTGTTATGTTCTGAGAATTCGTCTTGTAAATCATTTATTTTTATAGTTGCTGTATGTGTTAGCTTATATAGTTCATCAAGATTTTTGGGCGATGTTTTTTCAATATCAAAGCATAGTTCAACAAGAATTGTTTTCACTTTGTCAACGAGAAATTTTGGAAAATAGGCATCAGCATACATATCTTTTAAATAAGCATAATTTTTCATTTTCTCATTTTTTAATTGTTCTTGGGTTACAATTGTGTTTTGATTTTTCCCTTGCTGACCATTGCAAGAAAACAAAATCAGAGAAATTATTATAATAATATGTTCTTTCATCTTTATAAAATTAGTGATAATGTTCCGCGGCTTGCAGCTGTGGCGAAGTTTTTAAAGTTTAGTTGTAAAGATATGTAAATTTCTGGTGGAGTATTTTCGGCTAGGAAAATCTAAACCAGCCATAGCTGCAAACAATCCATTGACAATCTTGCTCCAAATAAGCCTTTCATCGGTTTTTAACTGCTTTTATCGGTTTTGCATTCTGATGGCTATAACAAATAATGGCATAGTTTACGGCTTGATGTATCAATATTTCGTAAATTAGTAGTCCTTAATTTAACAAGTGTTCAAGGCCTACTGATTTTATGGATAATGTAAAAGCTATGTTTCCGTTGCACGGGCATAGCCGGGACGATGAAAACGATTGCCATTTAGTTGGTATGCGGCTTTGATTTCTTAAACAAATTAACTTCTCATTACTACCCAAAAATAAGGACTTACCAAAAAGCCATTAGGGTAGAAAACCACATCATTTAACTAATTTATTGTTTTTGCAGGCCTTGTTTCAATGTCCTGGAAAGGCATAATCATTTAAAAGCAAAAAAAATGAAAACTACTATTAAAAAATCAATGAATATGCTCACTGTCTTTTTCCTGCTGTTGAGTGTTCAAATGTATGCACAGGATCCGGTGGCTATTTCACCAAAAAATTACCCAAAAGTATTGCTGGAAAATGAATTTGTCAGAGTGTTGCAATTTGAAATGGCACCGGGCGATGTCATCCCTTGGCACAGCCATCCAAACCACGTGGCTTATGTTGTGGCACCCGGTAAAATTGAAATCACAAACAAAGGTGAAGCACCGGTTACTTTTGACGTTAAGGCGGGAGAAGCGCTGTTTCTGCCTGCGGTTACCCATACAGGGAAAAATACCGGAAAAACAACCATAAAGCTCATCATTACCGAAATAAGAAAGTAATGCAAAGCAAAAGTCCCGATTACTCGGGACTTTTTATTTTTGAAACAACATAAATACTAAAACTTAAACCCAAGTTTAAAATACATTCCGTTGTACTGTTCTATTTTTTGTTTGACACCATCTTTTTCCATTTTGGTCAAATCGCTTTGGCTTTCTATACCAATCCCAATTTTGAGCACATCGGTTAGCAGGAACTTGGCACCAATCTGACTTGAGATACCAAAATTCCAACCCATGTTTTTTTCTTCGTTATTCCCGGTTGGCGTTTCCAGTTTTTGCTTGAGCAAAGTATTGGCATACAAACCGATGCCAAGGGTGAAGAATACGGTTTGGTTCTCGGGCTTTACATTTTTAAATAAACCAAAATCCCCGCTAAATTGAACCGGGATATGCAAATAAGAGTTTTTCAGACTGGCATTGGCGCCATTAATGGTTGTATTGGCATTGAATTCATATAATCCCAAACCGGTTGAAATGTCACATTTTGGGCTTATCTGGTAGGACAACAAAACATCGCTTCCGGTAAGGTTACCGTTCAAAGGCACATTGCCGGTTTGTTTTAATCGGGCAAAACCCAGTTTTCCGGTGGCTGAAAATTCCAATTTACTTTCGTTTGTTTTAGGCGTTTCCTGCGCAATAGCGGCGTAAGAGGTTAAAATTACTAATGCTGCGAACAGTTGTTTTTTCATAAAATTAAAATTTTGATTAGAGATGATAGTATAACGATGAATATTGTCTTTTGGTATAAATAAGACGAAAATTGTTACAAACGAATCATTTTCTTTAGTAAAACAATTTGACCTAAATGGTAATAAGCATGCTCAATCATGGCGTCTATGTTTCTTTGGTAAGTGCCATATTTTTCATCAACAAAACCTTCATTTAATTTTTCTTCGGGCATTTGTTCAATCAGCGCAGCAAACTCTTCTGACGCATGCCAAAATTTCATCAGGAAATCGTCCCATTTACTTTGGGAATCAATAGGAGGAAAGTCAAAACTGTATTTGTCCCTGATGTCGAGCGTTCCGCCTTTAAAGACATTGTTGATGCCGTTGATATAATAATGAATGTGCTGTGCCAATACCGCAATGGTGTTTAAATCAACAACTTTTGAAGTGGCTAATTCCCAAGGTGTATTGGCCAATTGATCCTTATAATTGGTATTGGCCACCCAAGTGCCATTGAGCATGATTTCCCTGAAACGGCTGGCTATTTGAAAGGTGCTTTTCATAATTATTTTGATTGTGTAAGTACTTTCAAATATAAAAAAATCCCGTCTCAAAAGAAACGGGATTTTATATATTATCTGCAATTGATTAACTGCCACCACAACCACCACAGCCACCTCCACAACCTCCGCCACCGCAAGAGCTTCCGCAGCCACTGCCACAGCTTGTTCCGCCCGAATAGCCATCGGGGTGATTTTTTTTGTAATCGTCAACCAGAGGAACAAAAGAAGGAGTAAGAACTGTGTAACCCAGCAAAAAATATTGCCACTGCCAATTCTCCTGTATGTCTTTTTTTGTGAGGATTTCCTCGTGATATAATTCGGGAATGGTTTTGACACTGATTTGTTTGGTCAGCCTATTCAGAAAGTAGACCATAAAAACAATCAGGAAAACGGTTAGAAGACCAATAAATAAAATAGGCCTGTTTCTGGAAACTCCAGTAGCAAACCGGGTAAAGGTTAATAACAGCATAAAAGAAAGAACACCAAAGTTGATGTAAAAGATCTTGGCGAATGCCTTTGACTTGTTGCAGTATTTCTTGAAAGCATCCATGCAGTTTTCGATGTTCCTGAAAATGGCTTTGCTGGTCAGGACTTTCATTAAGTAAGGATAGGGAACTTTTTCAAAATCATTCAAATAATTGATGATTTGAGCATGTTCTGTTTCTTTTACAGGTTTATTTTTAACCAGGTGGATTGAATTATCATGATTGATGACAATCGTTTTATTGACGATGAATTCGTTTAGAATGCTGTTGATTGCATCGGGAAGCCTTTGTGTCTTTAGGTAAATCAATTCAACCGGGCTAAGGTTAAAAACAAACGAATCTCGGTTAAAACGTGAAGTGATTTCCTTTTGTTTCTTAACGTTGAAGAGTTCAAGAGAGATAGCAACTGCTATGATTAAGCCAATTAACCCAATTAAAAAATCAGGATTGTCAATGTTTACATAGACTGGTTTCAGCGCATAATAAAAGGGAATCGTGAGGAATATAACTGCCAAAATGCCCATCACCAGAAATGCCCTGATTTTTAGGTTTGATTTTTCCAGGTTAAGGCTTTCGTACATGTCGTGAAAACCCCAGATGCTTTGAGGTTGATGGCCAAACTCACTTTCATACAATTTGGCAGTGCGTTCTTTGGCTTGTTTGAATTTTTCAAATTCGGACGGGTTATGTGTTGACGGAACGTGCTGAATTTGTTTGCCGATCTTGTCACAAAATGCCTGATAGGATTGGGTAAAAATCAAATGCTGATGCCAAACCGCATCAATGATAGGCGAGGGCGAAACCATCTGATCGGAGGTTGCAGCCAAATACATGAATTTTTTATATTCAGTAATAGCTTTGGTGGTAAAATTTTTGGTCCAATAATTTTCTTTGGCCAAGCGTATGGAAAATCCATATTCACCGGATGGAGCGTCAAGGTCGAACGCTTCAATTTTTTGCCACAATTCCTGATTCATAGGTAAGGTTTAAATTGATAGGTTGTAAGTAAAAATAAGCAAAAACTTATTCTCTCAACAAAAAAAATCCCGCTTCATTTGAAACGGGATTTTATATGTTGCACAATCTGCTTACTGCAAACTGCGTTTTGTCTTCCAGATATTAGAATTGCTCTCTTCCTGCAAAGTGGAAAGCACCTTCGATAGCAGCATTCTCATCAGAATCTGAACCGTGAACAGCGTTTTCACCGATTGAAGTGGCATATTTTTTACGGATAGTTCCTTCAGCAGCATCAGCAGGGTTTGTAGCACCAATTAATGTTCTGAAATCTTCTACAGCGTTGTCTTTTTCTAAGATAGCCGCAACGATTGGACCACGAGTCATGAATTCAACCAATTCTCCGAAGAAAGGACGAGCCGAGTGAACAGCGTAGAATTTTTGAGCGTCAGCTACAGTCAATTGCGTTAATTTTAAAGATACAATTCTGAAACCACCTTCAGTAATCATATTTAATATTCCACCGATGTGTCCGTTTTCAACAGCATCCGGTTTAATCATGGTAAAAGTTCTGTTTGTTGCCATTTTGATATAAATGAGTTTAAATTCGGGTGCAAAAGTAACGTTTTTAAATCATTATAAAAAATACAACGGTTATCAATTTTTGATAATTTTCTGAACGGCAAAATCCAAGCCCGATTTAATTTTGACAAAATAAACTCCGGCGCTTAAAGTGCTTGCATCCAATTGGAATTGGGTCGCATTAGGCATAACATTTAAGATGAATTTACCGGTAAGGTCAAAGAGTTCAACGCTGTCGATATTTACAGTATGCGAAAGATTCCAAACGTTTTGTGTTGGATTTGGATAAACCCTAAGATTGTTCAATGCATTTTCCGGATTGGATAAGGTATTGGTAAACAAATAATGCCCGGTGCTTTTTTGGAAAACAACATCATAAGTTCCGGCCGTTATTGGGATATTTGGACCGTCCTGAATTCCGGTTGCTGAAGGAAAACCCAAGGAACCCCAATTGGTTGTCCATGAATTGTCTTTCCTGAATTTGGCTTCACCATCAGTCAAAGCCAAATTGTTGATTGTATATTCAAAACCATCTGTAGTGGCTAAATCAATATCATCGGCCAGCCAACCCACAGAAGTGGCACTTCCTAAAATTCCAATGCTGGGATAAGCAAAACTATAGGCGCCGGTATTTCGGTCAAAGGTCACAAACCATTCGCCGCCGGTAACTTGTATGGAAGGACCTTGTTCAACTGCAATTCCGGTTGGGAATGATACGCTTCCATAAGTCAGGGTGTTATTGTCATTGATTCTAAAATAAGCCGTGCCACTGCTAAAATAGAATCCGGATAAGCTATAATGGATTCCATCCGTTGACACCATATCTACATCCGGACCGGCGAAACCGTTTTGAGAATCTACTGCCGGACCCCAAATCCCAACTCTTGGAAAAGCCGCAGAAACAAAGGTGTAAGTTCCATTGGTTCTGTTAAAAGTGATATCATAAGTCCCGGCAACAGTCATAATGTTGGCACCATTTGAAACTGCTGTGCCCATCGGAAAATTGGCCGAGCCCCAATTGACAGCCCAATCGTGATCTTGCCTGAATTTCAATCCGGTTGTCCCGGCATCCGTCGCCGAAGTCAGATTGACGTTGTTGAGTGTATACGTGATGTTATCTGTTGTTGTCATATCAATATCTGTGGTCCAGTTTCCGGCGGGTGAGGTTGAACCGATAATTGAAATAACCTGAGCGTAATTGATTTGGGCTAATAGTAGGAATCCTAATAGTAATCGTTTTTTCATAAAGTTTGATTTAATTGACTATACTAAGTTAAACCAAAACGATATGAAAATGTTAAAATCAATTTCACGAAAACGTTTTCGTGTTGAAAACTTACTGATTTAGAGCTGAATAATAGTAAAGTTAGGCTCCAATGGCTTTAGTTCCTGAAACAATTTTTCAATGAGTCTTCCATTTACATCGAGATAGAATTCAGCAAAATTGTTTCTTCTTTCCTGTAGCGACTGATTGGGAAACAGTTCGTTTTGAAGCAGAATGATGCGTTCCAATTTTTCAGTATAGATTCTTTTCTCGGCTTTGAGTAAGCGCTTTTCAAGATTTTCCAGTCCTTTGATTTGTTTTGTTTCCTGCGCTTTTACCGCACCGGTGAACGATTTGTCTGTTTGTTCCGCAATTTTATTTAGCGCATCAAATTGTTTTCTCAAATGCTCTTTTTGTTCGGTAAAATCCAAATTGAATTGAGAGAATTCCTGGGTCTTTTTATTGAATAAGTTCTGTTGGTTTGAAAACAAATCGGCCCAGGAAAGATTCAGTTTGTCAGCTTTCTGGTTTTGTTTTTCGGTGGATAATAAGACAGAATTCCTGACCAATAGTATCGGAAAAGTAATCTTATTGGCTTCGAAGTTTGATTTTAACTGCAACCAATAAGCAATCTCTCCGCCACCGCCGATATAGCATAAATTAGGCAGAATCACTTCCTGATACAACGGTCGCAGAATCACATTCGGGCTGAATTGCTCCGGATGATTTTCTAATAGTTCCAATATTTCCTTTTGTGAAAAAACAAGATTGGTATTGTTGACTTTGTATTGGTTGTCCTCAAGAATGATGCGCTCGCGAATATGATCTTCAATATAGAAAAGATTAATTTCTCTCGGATTCACCTGAATATCATAATCACCCAGTATAGTGTTTGTTGCGGTTACTTTTTGAAAGGAAGTTTGGTGCAGCAATTCATCTTTTACAAACGGAACGAATAATTGTTTCAGCGAAATATCATCGCCATCAAGAATCACCAGACCTTTATCTCCAAACAATTCATTGGCTAAATATCTGGTGGCATCCGCCAAATTGGAATGCTTCAAGTAACTATTGTCAAACAGGGATTTTAATTCGTTGGCATTTTCACCCAAACCTAAATCCTGAGCAAAAACTTCATAAACTTCTTCCAAACCGGCTGTTGACAATCGGCCAACCGGGCCAAAGCTTTCCCTGTCCCATTTGATTTTTACATTTTTGAAATGAAAATAATTGATTTCCTCAAAATCATGATCCTCTGTCGCCATCCAATAAATCGGAACAAAATTGTACTCCGGATAAGCTTGTTTCAACGTTGTGCAGAGATTGATAACAGAAATGATTTTATACAAAAAGTACAACGGACCGGTGAATAAATTCAGCTGATGGCCTGTGGTTATGGTAAACGTTTTAGTATTGGAAAGAAGTGTGATATTGTTTTGGGTCGCTTCAGAAACCTGAAATCCTTTGTATTGATTTTCCAAAGCGGTAACCAAGGTTTTTCTATGGTCAGCCGGAAAATTTACGGTCTTCTCTTCCAATTGTGGTTTGAAGTTTTCCAGCTTTGGGAAACGATTGTACAAGGTGTTCAATTCAGGTTTTTGGTCTAAATAATCTACAATTAATTTAGAGAAATAACCCGATTTTTGATAGCTGATACAGTCGTTTGGCATGTTTTATTTTTTTATGAAAATAAGAAAAACTAAGACACTAGAAATGGTTTTAACTTTGAATTAAGGCGTTATGAATGATCCGTATATATAATCATCACCTAAATAAAAGCTGGTATTTCCCTGAGTCATTGTTACCTTTTTCAAATGGATGGTATGTTGGAAAAATCCTGGTGAAGATTCAATAGTCGTTACTTCAATTTTACCGGTTCCATTGGCTTCATCGCCGTTATTGGCTGCCCAGTTTTGCGAAATCGTAGGTGTTGCGGGTGCAGGTACTGTACAAAGAATTTCATCATCTACCGTACCTGTATATAAAAGATAGTTTACTTTGTTGGTAGCACTGATATAAGCAATTCTAGGCGTTGTCGTTTCTGCATTTTGGAATAAAGTCGCATAATCGGCCAAGTCTAAAACAAACGCTTCGCTGCTGTTTAGATTGAAAATCCTGTCGTCACAAGTACTTTTATCGGCTAATTCATCAAATCCAAAAGCCAATGGACTCACAGATTCGTTATAGTTTCCGAACACAAAATCAACTCCGGAATAATTTTGAGTGGTACCATCAGGTCTTTCAAAAACAAGATTCTGAACAACTATATAATGTTGGTAACCTGTAATTTGTGTAATTCCGGTTGTTTGATTTACTGATGTTATGGCATTTGTTGTGATGACAATCGTTCCGGAAATGGCATTCCATTCTTCAATTAAATTAGGTGTAGCAGCAGTGATAAGATCACAAACATTATGCGAACTAGGTTCTGCATTATATTGTCTGTAAATCAACTCAATATCACCACCGATTTCAATTTCGATGGGATCATTATCCGGGGTTTCATTATTTGCGAATGTTTCATCAGGAATAGCCAAAATCAACATTTTCGGGCCGCTTATTTTATAAAGGATATCTTTTTCGGTACACTTTTGAACCGTTACGTCATCGAAGTTAATCGTGTCAACAGTTAAGTCGCCATCGTCACAGGCATTGATAAATAAAAGTACGGTTAATAACCCCAGAATTCTTTTCATCAGTTTAGTAATTTTTAGCAAAAATAAGTTTTTTATACTATTAAATTTATCTTTTATCATTTAATTAGGATAGTACTTTTTTATATTTGCACCATGCAAAAAGTATATCTCGATAATGCCGCTACAACTCCCATTCGTCAAGAGGTTATTGACGAAATGGTAAGCGTTATGCAATCCGATTTTGGCAATCCTTCCTCAACACACAGCATCGGCAGAAGTGCTAAAGCCGTGATTGAAACTTCCCGAAAAACGATAGCTAAATATCTGCATTGCAATGCACAGGAAATCATTTTTACTTCGAATGCAACTGAGGCAACAAACTGGATTTTAAGAAGTGCTGTCAAAGACTTTGGAGTGAAAAGAATCATCACTTCCAAGGTGGAACATCATGCCACTTTGTATACTGTGCAAGCACTACAGGAAGAATTTGGGATTAAGGTGGATTTTGTAAATACATTTCCCGAAGGGAATTTAGACTATAATCAGTTGGCTGATTTGCTTTCGGATGAAGTTAAAACCATCGTTTCCTTAATGCATATTAATAACGAAACCGGAGTCATTCACGATATTGAGAAAATAGGAGTGATGTGTCACCAAAATAAAGCTTTATTCCATTGCGATACGGTTCAGTCTATTGGTAAAACCGAATTGGATTTACAACAGTTACCGATTGATTTTCTGGTAGCCAGCGCCCATAAATTTCATGGACCAAAAGGAATTGGTTTTGCTTTTGTCCGCAAAAATCTGGTGTTGCAACCGATGCTTTTTGGTGGTGAACAGGAAAAAGGCTGGCGTGCCGGAACAGAATCTGTGCATCAAATTGCAGGAATGGCGAAGGCTATGGAACTTTCTTATGAACATTTGAACACTGAACGCGACTATATAACCGATCTGAAAGCATATTGTTTTACTCAACTACAAGCCGCTTTTCCAGAGGTCAAACAAAACGGAGCGTTTACCTTTTATAATATTTTGAATGTTTTACTGCCTTTTTCTCCTGAGAAGACAACGATGATTTTATTTAACCTCGATATGAAAGGCATTGCCGTTTCCCGCGGAAGCGCTTGCCAGAGCGGAAGCACCAAGCCATCGCATGTATTGGCGGAAATGCTGGCTGAGGAAGACTTAAAGAAGCCCAGTTTGCGCATTTCATTCAGCCATTACAATGCCAAAGAAGAGATTGATTATTTGATTTCAACGCTGAAAGAAATTTAGAAAGATACATTGCTATTCTTTAAAAGAATATATTTGTATTGAACCAAATGCGAAACATGAAAAAAATCATTTTGACTGCTATCATTGCCCTAGGCATACCATCATTTCTTTCAGCCCAAAAAAAAGGAGATTTTGAATTGGGATTCAATGCCGGTTACAACATTTCATCTGCTACAAGTTATTATGTGTCTACTGAACGGGGAAAAGGATTTAATATTGGCGGATCATTGAATTATTATTTTACAAGATCCTGGAGCATCGAAGGGAAATTGATTTACGATCAAAAAGGTTGGGACAATGACAGGATTGAGGACGACCAAGGGACTTCATATAATTCAGACTATAATTTAAATTATCTGACCGTGCCGATTATGGCCAATTATTATTTTGGCGACGATGAAAAAGACAAGAAGAACTGGTTTATAGAGTTTGGACCATATGCAGGTTTTTTGCTTAGTGCTAAAGAGAATCGTTTTGGGACGGATATAAAAGAATCATTCTATAAGAATGATTTTGGATTGACGCTTGGCGCCGGTGTTAAAATTCCGGTTATGGATAAATTTAATATGTTTTTTGAGCTGGAATGGCAAAGAGGTTTTACGAATATCTTTAATCATGCTTCAACAGCCATAAGAAACCAACGAACCAGTTTCAATGTTGGTGTGAACTATTTGTTGCAATAATGAATTAAAAAATAAAGCCTTGAGAAATCAGGGCTTTTTTATTTGCTCAGCGGGATTAAGTCTTAAAATAAATTTAAGTTGGCATCATAATTGAGGGCAAAAGTGTACTTTTGATATATAAAAAACTTTGATTATGAAAAACACTGTATTAGCAATTATCGTTTTATTGGGATTTTCTGCTTCGATTTCAGCACAAAAAAAAGGTGATGTTGAGTTTGGAATCAATGTAGGATATAATAGTTCTTCGGCTTCAGATAGATACGGATCATTTGATTCAGGAAGTGGGTATAACGTTGGAGGTTCACTTGATTATTATTTTCTAAAAGATTGGAGCATCAAAGGAAAATTGATTTATGATCAAAAAGGATGGGACAATGATATAATCGAGAATAGTAATGATGGTAATATTTATTATACGGATTATAACCTGAATTATTTGACTGTGCCTATAATGGCCAGTTGGCATTTTGGAAATAAAAGAAATTGGTATCTTAGTTTCGGGCCTTACTTTGGGTTTCTTTTAGATGCTAAGGATACTACTTTTGATGCTGACATGTCAGAGTACTTCAATGACAATGATTTTGGTTTTGCTGTTAATGTAGGAGTTAAAATTCCTGTTTCTGATAAGCTTAAACTTTTCTTTGAATATGATGGGCAAGGAGGTATATCTGATATTAATGCTGTAAGCGGTTATCCATCGTTAACCAATAGCCGTTCCAGTTTTAATGTTGGTTTGAATTTTCTGTTAAAATAAAAACAAGTATAAAAAAAGCCCCGATTTATCGGGGCTTTTTTTATTTAACTAAAACCAAGTACTGCCAAGGTTTTAATTCAAAAACATCGTCGCCTTTGAGCGTTATCTTTTCACCCGAAAACAGTTCGGTATATTGACCTTTCTGATGATTGGACTTTAGTGTCACAGTCACCGGTTTGTCGCTGTAATTGACAATCGGAATGACTTTGTCGTTGTCTTTTGTTCGTGAAAACGAAATCACCTGTTCCATTTTATCACTATAAATCCTTACCATTACGCCGCCATGTTCGCCATTCCACAAAGCTTTGTTTTTGTGTTTCAGATCAAATAATTTTTTGAACAATCCTTCATAAGGCATCTTACTCCAGTCAATCAAATCTTTGTCGAAAAATTTAAGCGAACGACCTAAACCGGCTTCTTGTCCGCCATAAACCAACGGCATTCCATTGATGGTACCACACAAAACCATTGATGCTTCCAATCCGTCACCGAAGTTGTAAAACATATTGTGGTTCCAGGAATTCATATCATGGTTGTCGGTAAAGAGCATTCGGTAACCACCACGCGGAAAAGTGCTCACATCGTGTGCCATATATTCCACCAAACCGGCAATGCTTTTCTTATCACGGGTTACGGCAACCATTTTGTCAAATAAGGTCCAGGAATAGGTCATGTCGAATGCATTCTTGTGCAAATCCCTTGCTTCCCATTCAGCCAACATAAAAACAGGCTTAACCGCATCCATTTCAACCCTGGCGTTGTCCCAGAAATCAGTCGGAATAAAGCCAGCAGTGTCACAGCGGTAACCGTCAATATTGAAATCCTTAACCCAATACACCAACGCTTCAGTCATGTATTTTCTAATGCCCGGTTTGTCATAATCAAAGTCGATTACATCATCCCAGTCATACCAAGGTGTTGGCTGGAAATTGCCTTCTTCGGTTTTGGTATACCAATCAGGATGGTCTTTTGCCAATTGGTTGTCCCAGGAAGAATGATTAGCCACCCAATCCACAATCACATACATGCCCATACTATGAATTTTGTCAACCAAATGTTTGAAATCTTCTTTGGTGCCAAATTCAGGATTGATACCATAATAATCCTTCACCGAATATTCGCTGCCCAATGTTCCTTTTCGTTTTTCGACTCCTATGGGATGAATAGGCATCAGCCATACGATATCAATACCCATCGCTTTAATGCGAGGTAAATGGCTCTCAAAAGCCTTGAATGTACCTTCCGGTGTGAACTGACGAACGTTGACTTCGTAGATAGTCGCATTTTTGCTCCAGTCTGGATGTTTTACTTCAACGAATTCTTTGGGTTGGTAGCGGGAATCTGTTGTTTCTGCTTCTTTTTCTTTGATACAGCTCACCGAGAGGAAGCCTAAAGCGAGTAATAAAATTTTGCTGATAGTTTTCATTTTGAAGGAATTAGAATTTAAATTTAATAAAAAAAAACCGATGCAAAAGCTTCGGTTTAGATTATTTTCTTGATGACTCTCAGTCGGTGTGTATGCCTGTTTTGCTCCGCATTGTAAATTCCTAAATGGTCTAAACGGTCAATTCTGACTTTCCCGCTGGCATGAATGATGTAATTGTTTTCCATCATAATGCCTACGTGGATGATTTTCCCTTCTTCGTTGTCAAAGAAGGCCAAATCACCGGGTTCGCTTTCTTCAATAAAACTCAGCGCTTCGCCTTGAGTCGATTGTTGTGAAGCATCACGCAGCAAAGAATAGCCATTCAGTTTATAAACCATTTGGGTAAAACCCGAACAGTCAATCCCAAAAGGCGTTTTGCCACCCCAAAGATAAGGTGCATTCAAGTACATATAAGCTGTGGCAATCAAATCAGATTTTGCTTTGACACCGCTGACTCTCATGCCTTCAAATTCAAATCCTTCGGTATTGATTTCGCTGTGGTTTAAAAACGAAAGTGAAGCGCCTAGGGGAATGGGTAACAGCATGTTTTTGGCATTGGTCACATATTCCACCAAATCAGAATTCAGGATAATAGCATCTTTGGATAAGCCTTTAAAGCTCTTTTCAGAGATTGGCTGATACTGTTTGGAGTCAACCCAACCTTCATAATCATCGTATTGCAATTTGATTTTTGCCCATTGGTTTTGTGTTTCCAAAACTTCAAAATGCTCACCAAACAATACTTGCGAAACGATTTCGCTTCGATCACTTGGTTCGGCTCGTAAAGGAATTATGGCTAGATTACAAATGGCAAACATTCAAATTATTTTAAATTTTAAATGCTAAATTCTAAATTAATTTAAAATTCAAAATTTAGCATTTAGAATAAATTTATTAGGCTCTTTCTATTACTATGGCTGAAGCTCCACCGCCACCATTACAGATCGCTGCAGCTCCGATTTTGGCATTATTTTGTTCTAAAACGTTAATCAAGGTCACAATGATTCTGGCTCCTGAACAGCCAAGAGGATGCCCTAAAGAAACCGCGCCACCGTTTACATTCACTTTATCATTGTCTAATCCTAAGATTTTGGCATTGGCCAATCCAACAACCGAGAAAGCTTCGTTGAATTCGAAGTAATCCACATCCGCAATGGATAAACCGGCTTTGTCTAAGGCTATCGGCAATGCTTTAGCCGGAGTAGTGGTAAACCATTTTGGCTCTTGAGCCGCATCTGCATAAGATTTGATATAAGCTAATGGTTTTAATCCTAAGGCCTGTGCTTTTTCTTCGCTCATTAAAACCAAAGCTGCTGCACCATCATTGATGGTTGAAGCATTGGCCGCTGTTACGGTTCCGTCTTTGGTAAATACAGCATTTAAGGCTGGAATCTTATCTAATTTTACATTAGTATATTCTTCGTCTTTTGAAAAGATAACCGGCTCACCACGTCTTTGTGGAATTTCCACAGGAACTACTTCGTTGTCAAATTTCCCTTCAGACCAGGCTTTAGCCGAACGCTCGTAAGATTGAATGGCGAAAGCGTCTTGTTCTTCTCTGGTGATTTTATATTCTGTGGCACACAAATCGGCACAAACACCCATAGCGTTTCCGTCATAAGCGTCGGTCAACCCATCTTTCTGCATTCCGTCAACTAGAGAAGTTGGGCCAAATTTTACACCATTTCTCATGTGAACATAATGTGGAATCAAACTCATATTTTCCATACCACCGGCCACTACGATTTCGGCATCACCGCTCATGATGGCTTGTGCGCCCTGCATTACGGCTTTCATTCCTGAAGCACATACTTTATTTACGGTGGTCGTTGGAACAGTATTAGGTAAGCCTGCAAAAATTGCCGCCTGAGTAGCCGGAGCCTGACCAACGCCAGCCTGAACTACATTACCCATTAATACTTCGTCAACTAAATTTGGATCTAAATTGATTTTATTCAAGGCACCTTTGATGGCAACGGCACCCAATTGTGTTGCAGTAACAGTAGATAAACTTCCCATAAAACTTCCGATAGGCGTTCTGACTGCTGATACAATAACTACTTTTTTGCTCATGATTCTATGTTGTTTTGTTGTTTGTTTATTGTTTTGATATTAATGTTAAGTCTGTTTTTCCGAATGTCCACAGGACATTTATTCCACTATCGCTACATACTGTTCTACCTTTGGTCTCGGGTCTCCTCTTAATATCAAATGTTATGCAAAACTAATCTTTTCTTGGAAAATTAATGAATTTGAATCATAATAAATCTCGATTTGCAGATAAATAGAAAATTCCGCAAAGCTACTTAATTGATAGAGAAGCCGTTTTAATTAAAATTTAAAAAAAGAAATGAAATAGTTGTAAATTATAGAATGATAAATTACATTTGCAACCGCTTAAAGAAAATGTTCTTTTACAAAATTGGAAATTTAGGAGAGGTGCCGGAGTGGTAACGGAGCAGATTGCTAATCTGTCGACGGGTAACCGTCGCCAGGGTTCGAGTCCCTGTCTCTCCGCTCTCGGGGTGTAGCGTAGCCCGGTTATCGCGCCTGGTTTGGGACCAGGAGGTCGCAGGTTCGAATCCTGCCACCCCGACAATTTTCAAGACATTTTCTTTGCATGGCCCAGTAGCTCAGCTGGATAGAGCAACTGCCTTCTAAGCAGTAGGTCTCAGGTTCGAATCCTGACTGGGTCACGAATGAATTCATTCAAACAGAAAAAATGACAAGTTTACTTGATCATTTTTTTTGTTTTAAGGTATTATCAAAGCATTTGATATTAAGAGGAGAATGTCCTGTGGACATTCGGTTTTTCGCCTTAGATCAACAAAAAAAAGAAAAACCACCTAATCAGGTGGTTTTTTTGTTTTATATTACTTTATCTCCTTGTCCTTGTAGTAATTGATCAGTAAATCCACAAACTTGCTGTAGCTGTCAATGCCGTCTTCCTGTTGGTTTGACTTTAAGTATTGGTCATAAAAAGCATGAAAGGCCTTATCGATAAAAGTGTCATATTGCTTCCAAAAAGCTTCACTTTCCTTGTAGTTTTCTAGGATGCCGGGATTGATTTTCTTTTTTAAAAGGTCAAATTGTTTTTCATCTTTCATTTTGATATTCAACATGCAATAGCGCAGTGCAGTTGTGAGTGTTGAATACTGAAAATACAAATCATCATTTTTGAGGCAGGCCAAAAAGCCAATAAAATTGCATTCACTTTCGCTGCCAAAGCCTATCTGGTGCGCCATTTCATGGCAAACGACATTTGGGAAGCCATACATTGGTAATTTATCATTGACCTGTGCTTCATTGGTAAACGGATTCAGATAACCGCCAAAACCCATATAAGTCAGCGGTAAGCTAATCAATGATTTCTTTCGGCTTGGAGTACTGTATTTGAAATCGGGATATTGTTGGGCCAAATTGTCATAACCGTTCTGCGTCAGTTTGAAAATGCTGTCCTGCGAATAAGGATTGATTACTTTCTTAGTGCTGTCTTTAGTGATGGCCAATTGCACTTCGTTGGTTTTGACAATCAGTTTTTTGGTGAAAGCAATCAAATCTGCATCGGTATATTCCCTTTGGATGTTCATCTTTTCAAAAAGCGGCACGCGGTAATAATTGAACGCCCATAGTAAATGAAAAGCAAAATAAGCCACAGAGATAAAGCTTAGCGATGCCCAGACTTTATCTTTCCAGTGGAGCTTTCGGTTCTTGATAAGCCAGTAAATGCAGTATGCAATGGCTGTCCCATAAATAATATCCCCAAGTGAAAATGGAAGTTTGCCAAATGCTGTCCGCGCAATATGTGAAATTCCAAGATACAATCCGTTGCTGTAAAAACGTTCCACCGTTTCGGGGAAAAAGGCGAGGATTTTCAGAAATACAATCTGAATCAAGAGAAATAAAGGAAGTATGTATTTGCGTTTCAAGGTCAATTTTTAAAATGTAAATATAATCACAATTCAATTTGGAAAGGAATTTATTAGCTTGTTCTCGATACAATTTTTATTTCATAAAAATCACTCGAACTGACGGGCTAACTTTGTAACTTTGTGCCTCGACATTTAAAAATACAACTATAATGAGCCAGGAAATTAGAAATCTTGAACCAAAAGCACTTTGGAACAAATTCGCCGATTTAAATGCGGTGCCTCGTCCGTCCAAAAAAGAGGAACGCGTGATTGAATTCATGAAAAACTTCGGAAAAAGTTTGGGATTGGAAACTTTTGAAGACGACATCCGAAACGTAATCATCCGCAAACCGGCCACTCCGGGCATGGAAAACCGTAAAACCGTTGTGCTGCAAGGCCATTTGGATATGGTGCACCAAAAAAATAATGATACTGATTTTGACTTTTTAACCCAAGGCATCGACATGTATGTGGATGGCGACTGGGTTCGTGCGAAAGGAACAACGCTTGGTGCTGATAACGGCTTAGGTGTAGCGGCGATTATGGCGGTTCTGGAAAGCAAAGATATTCCGCATCCTGCGATTGACGCGTTGTTTACGATAGATGAAGAAACCGGAATGACCGGAGCTTTGAACTTAAAAGGTGGTATTTTGAAAGGTGAAATCCTGTTGAATTTGGATACGGAAGAAGATGACGAAATAGATATCGGTTGTGCTGGTGGAATTGACGTAACGGCGACCAGAAGTTATAATGAAGAAGAAACTCCGGAAGGTTCTGTGGGTTATACGATTACCGTAAAAGGCCTGAATGGCGGACACTCGGGAATGGATATCAACAAAGGGTTGGGGAATGCCAACAAAATTATGAACCGTTTGTTATTTGACGGATTTGAGAACTTTGGTTTGCAGATAGCCGAAATCAGTGGTGGAAGTTTGCGCAATGCGATTCCAAGGGAAAGCGTTGCCAAAGTAATTGTAGCCGGAATGTATGACGAAGCGTTTGTGTTTGACATGCAGGAAATCATTACCGACATCAAAACCGAATACAAAACAATGGAACCGAAGCTGGAGATTGAAATCGTAAAAAGCGATTTGCCTTCAAAAGTAATGGATTTAGGTGTTCAGGAAGGTTTGTTGCGTTCGGTTTATGCTGCGCATAATGGCGTTTACCGTATGTCAGCTGATATGGCCGACTTGGTGGAAACTTCGAATAATATTGCCCGTGTGATTGTTAAGGATGGCGAAATCTCAATCCAAAACTTAACGCGTTCTTCAGTAGAAAGTTCAAAAATGGATTTGGCTAACGGTTTGCGTTCGGCCTATGAATTGTTTGGTTGCGAAGTGGAATTCTCGGGCAGTTATCCGGGTTGGACACCAAACGTCAACTCTGAAATATTAGACGTTTTGGTTAATATTTATGAAAAACAAAATGGCGGCGAAAAGCCAAGCGTTGTCGCTTGTCACGCCGGATTGGAATGTGGTATCTTGGGAACGAATTATCCAGGTATGGATATGATTTCTTTTGGGCCAATGATTCATGGCGCGCACAGTCCCGACGAAAGAGCTTCGATTAAATCTTCTCAGAAGTTTTGGAAGTTTTATTTGGAGATTTTGGCTAGTATTCCGGAGAGAAAATAGAAAATAGAATATAGAAGCCTCGTTTAGCAATAGACGAGGTTTTTTAGTTTAGGCTTTTCCGAAATTCACTCGGCGTTATTCCGGTTTGTTTTTTGAACAGTCTGGTGAAATATGAATAATTCTCAAACCCCAATGTATCAGCGATTTGATTTACAGTTTTTGAAGCATTGGTTAAAAGTTTTTTGGCTTCCAGAATCACACGATTGGTAATCAATTCAGTCACAGTTTGGTTCAAGATGTCTTTGCAGATTCTGTTTAAATGTTTGAGTGTGATATTCATTTTACCGGCATAAAACGAAGGTGATTTTTCGGTTTGGAAATACTGTTCCAATAAGTGTTCTAGTTGGTGGATTTTGTAGTTATAGGAATGCGTTTTATGATTTGTAGTGGAAAGGTATTTTTGGGCAATTTCGATATGAATGCAATCGAGTAAATTCAGCAGCTTTTCTTCTTTTCTTGGTGTGTTGGTTTGGCTTTCATAAATCATCAAATCAAAATAGGGAAGAAGTGCAGTTAATTCATTGGGTTCAAAAACAATCTCAGGTTGGTTCATCACCGATTGGTAGAATGGATAATCTTCGAGTTTTTTGTGGCCAAAATAGAGATTGTAAATTGCCGAAGAGTAAAAGAAAATATAACCTTCAATGTCTTCGGATAATTGCCAATGGTGGATTTGTCCCGGTTGGAGCACAAACAAACTTCCGGGTTTAATGTTGTATTTCGTAAAATCAATTTCGTGTGTGCCGCTGCCATTGGTAAACAAAACCAACAGATAGAAGTTGTGCCGGTGCGGCTTTTCAATAAAACTGTGTGCTTTCAAATGGTTTTTAAAAGTGTTGATGTACAACTCTTTTTTGCCAAAATCAGCTTTAAAATTGTCAATATTATAAATAGGTTCTTTTTTCAAAATGTCTTTATTGTGCTATTATTGGCGAAGATACTAAACAATTGATTACCATAATCCTTTTACCTTTGTATAAAAATTAATCATGTTAAGTAGCTTATACCATATTTTCCGCAACGAATGTCCCAATTGTCACAAAGGCAAAGTGTTTGCCGATAAGAGTTTCTTTTTCAGCTTTGGGTTTCCCAAAATGCACGAGCATTGCAGTCATTGTAATTTCAAGTTCGAAAAAGAACCGGGTTATTTCTTTGGCGCTATGTTTGTCAATTATGGATTGACTGTGGGTCAGGGCATCATTACCTATTTGATTGCGAGTCTTTTTTTTGACAAAACTTTCGACTTGAGAATCATCCCAATTATCGGTGTGGTGATTGTGCTGTTGAGTTGTTTTAATATTCGGCTTTCGAGGATGATTTGGATTTATATGTTCAAAAAATATTCGATGTAATTCAAATTATAATCTATTAAAAACCGCTCCTTTTTGGGCGGTTTTTTTTATTCAAAATATGTAAAGAAATTATATAATTTTAATACGAATTTTACGTTATACTGAAAACTTCGATTTTATGAAAAAATTGTTTCTTTTAGGCTTGATTTCCTGTTTGTTTTTGTCCTGTGAAAAGGAACATAAAATTGAAAAGGTTGAGCGTGCTTTTTATTATTGGAAGAGTAGTGAAAATTGGTTTAATGCCAAAGAAATGGAAATGATGGATTCGCTCAAGATCAGGAAAATATATCTTAAGTTTTTTGAAGTTAAACACGATGAAACGCTGGGCAATATCCCGATTTCAAAAAATCAATTTTATGATGTCAGTTGGTATGGTGAAAGAAAGAAAATTGACAGTGTGGCAATTGTCCCGACCGTGTTTATCAAAAATGATGTTTTTATAAAAAGCAGCAGACAAGAAATAGACACTTTAGTCAGCAACGTCAATCATTTGGTTTCAAAATATTATAAAGACCGATTCAACAGATATCCGGCCTTTACTGAAATTCAGATTGATTGTGACTGGACTTTAAAATCAAAAGACAATTACTTTTATTTCCTCAAAGAATTGACCAAATTATCAAAGAAAGAGTTGAGTTGCACTTTGCGTTTGTATCCTTATAAATACAGAACCAAAATGGGTATTCCACCGGTAAAACGGGCAACTTTGATGTGTTATAATCTAATACAACCTTTTGCCGATAAGACTAAAAACTCTATTCTGGATAACAAAGAATTAGAATCTTACCTGAATGTTGATGGCCAATATCCGATTCATTTAGATGTTGCCTTGCCCATATTTTCCTGGGCGCATCATTATCAGTATGATGAATTTAAAAGCTTTGTGAATATAAGCGAAGATTTTATAAAAGCAGCTTGTGAACGCAAAAGCGGTTTGTGGTTTGAAATCAAAAAAGACACTTCGTTTAATGATGTCTATTTCCGAGTGGGCGATAAGATAAAATATGAAAATGTAACCCAAAATCAGGTGAACGATGCTATTTCCGAATTAAAAAAGAAGGTGAAATTTGATGCCAAAACCACAGTAACCCTTTTTCATTTAGACTCAACCATTACAAAAAAATACAACTATGAAACGCTCACTCGTTTTTATACTTCTTTTAGTAAGTAGCCTTCCATACAAAGGATTTGCCTGCTATTTTTACCCTTATGGTGAAGATATTCGATATAGTATTTTTAATCCGGAAAACTTCAGGTATAATGGATTTAGGATATACAATTATACTTCGACTTTCTTTTATGATGAAAATTACACCACGAATCTTAACCATGTTACCGAAAATGATTTGATGTGGTACAACCATTGTCAAAAAAGAATTCCTATAACCGAAATAAAACAAGCGATTTTTGAGATTGACATCAGTCAGGTTTCGCCCAATTCTAAGAATCGTTTCATTCAGTATTTATACCAAAAGAAAGATTACCAAACCATCAATTATCTGTTATTTGCCAAAGAAGTAGAAAAACTGAATCCGCAAAGTGATGATTTATGGGAAAACAATACGGATGTGAAAGATAAGCTGAGAGATATCAAAATTGAAGAAGCTTACAAAAGAATCAAAACCGTAAAAAATACGACGATTAAGAAAAGATATTACTATCAGATATTCAAATTGCTGTCTTATATGGGTAAATCTGAAAGAACAATAACCTTATATGATTCCTACACTAAATTATTCAAAGCGACAGATTTTCTGGATGATTGGGCACTTTTTTACCGAATGAATGCCGAACCGGATAATGTAAAGATGAATTATTTGGCAGCTCAGGTTTTTGCCAGAGGAACAGATAATAAGTTTGATATCAAATGGTATTTCAATAAAAATATTCCGATTGACAATGTTTTAAAATTTGCCCGAAACGATGAAGAAAAAGCCAATATTCACGTGTTGTATTCTTTCCGGCGAATTGATCAAAACCTTGAAAATATAATCAAAGTGCATCAATATGATGCCAAGAATCCGGGTTTGAGTTTTTTGCTTTTAAGAGAAATCAATAAGTTAGAAGATTGGATTTTGACACCAACATATACCATGTATTTGCCCACGTTAAGAGAAGACTATTGGGAAAACAGCAATGGGGAAAGGATTCTGAATAGAGTAGAAGTGGACAGACTCTATGCTTCTAAACTGCTTCAGTTTGTTAACTCGGTCAACATTAATATTGTCGATGATAAGGAGTTTTGGCTGCTATCAAAATCCTATTTGGAATTTTTGACCAAAGATTATCCCAATGCCTTGAAAACCATCAATTCTTTTGAAAATAAAATCAAAGATGAAAAAGTAAAACGCCAATGCGATATAGTAAAAGCCTTGGTTTTGACGGCAAACCAAGTTAAAGGTAAAGCCACAATTTTAAAATCGGTTGAGTCTGTTATTACCAATGAATACCATCAGAAAAACGATGCTTTTCTTTTTGGTATAGCCAAAGAGTTGGAAATTTTGGGAGACAGAGTTGATGCTGCTTTTTTGATTTCAAAAATCAAAGAAGGAATAGAAGGTGATGGCGGTATTTATTTTAAATCCAGAAGTAATAAAATAACCCTGTTTGATGATTTCTATTACGATTGGTACGGGTATATTGACGCAGAATTGTCTACCACCGATTTACAAACTTTGGTTAATACCATTCATGGAAAGCAATTGTCATCTTTTGACCAATGGAAGATTAGTGATTTACAAAGGGAATCAAACAAGGTTAACGATTTAATGGGGATTAAATACATGCGTGATGATAATTTGAAGCTGGCCTATCATTATTTTTCCAAAGTCGATAAGAATCATTACACCAATGCACCATTATTTAATGAAAGTCCGTTTTACAGGATCAAAGGTTATATGAGTTTTAATCCGTCAAAATCGGCAGTCCATCTTACGAAAGCCAAAGTAGTCCATACCTTGATGAAATTGAAAGAAAAGGTAAATCGTGGGCAATACAGCACCAAAAATCAGGATTGTTTTTTGATAGCCAATTGTTATTACAACATGAGTTATTATGGCAATTCCTGGATGATGAAGCGTATCACCCAAACGGCCAACCGCGATAACAATTACGATGATGACATAGAATATTACCGTTGTCACAAGGCAAAGGAGTATTATCAAAAAGCGGAACAAAACTCTAATTCTAAAAAGTTTAAAGCGCTTTGCATGTATATGATTAGCAAATGTGATGCTCGAGAAAAAGAATACTTTTTATTAAAGCAATATGAAAAGTACTATTATGTAGAAAGGGAACAATTGCAAAAAGTTAATCGAGAGGCTTTCTCCAATTTTAAAACCAAGTATCCAAGTGAATATGATGAAATGATGTCTAATTGTGAGGTTTTCTCTGTTTATTTCAACGCTCGTTAATAATAAAAAAGCTCCCAATTTGGGAGCTTTTTGTATTCTTATTAACCCAATAAGAACAAAAACAACAGAGGAAAAAGCAATCCGGCGATGGCCAGTTTCCAGCCCCTGCGTTTAAAGGTAAACTTTCCGGCAGGAATCATGATTGCTCCCGTAATCGCTATGGTTATTAAAGATATTCCAAAGATGTCTGAGTAATATATCCACCAGTTAGAAGTGTTTTTGTGCAATTTCATCATGTGACTGATTAGCGGTGTTTTGCTAAAAGAAACAATTTCTCCCTTACCGGTTTTCATGTCAATTTCCACATCGTGTTTTTCAAATGAAATCTTCAGCGTTCCTTTCTTTACATTGTGGCGGCGAATTTTGTCATCGATGCCCAAAGCTTTACCTAATGAATCGGCAAATGGTTCGTTGATTTTTTCTTCGGCAGGCAATTTTACTTCGATGGCTTTGGTTTCCACGGTATATTTTTCGGGATGCCAATTTTCTCTGTGGTTCATCATAATACCCGAAAAGGCAAATGAAATGATTAAACCGATGTAAAAATAACCTAAGTCACGGTGTAAATTTCTGATGGTGGCTTGCTTCATTTTGTTAGAATTTATAAGACAATGTTGTTGAAAGCATTCTCGGGGCAATCGGGGTTACCGTATTGTCATCGTAAACGTAATAACTCACTACATTTCCTAAGTTAGCTAATCGGGCTCTGATAGAGAAATTTTTGATGGAATAACCGATTGAGGCATCGAATTGTAGAAATCCTTCTACCGGAATTGGCTTTCTGGCGGCTTCTGCAGGTGTAGCAGGGTTGATAGGACTCAATCTTCCTCCTAATCTTTCTCCGATATATGTTGATTGCAAACCTAATTCCAATCCTTTAAATTTAGAATTTTCAAAGGTGTAGAAGGCACTGGCATTAGCGGTGTGTTTTGGCGAAAATCTTAAATACGTTCCCGGATTATAGATGTTGCTCTTGGTATATTTGGTTTCATTAAAACTGTAACCTGCAATCATTCTCAAGCCTTTGTGGTGAGCGGTAATGTCTAATTCAACTCCTTTACTTTGGTAAGAACCTGCCAATTCTTTGATGTTTGCATTAGGATTTGGAGCACCTAAATCTTGTTGCGCCAGGTTTCCATAGTCAATTATATAAGTAGTAAGATTGGCTACCAAATGACCTTTGAAGAATTCATTTTTAACCCCAACTTCGTATTGATCAATAGTGGAATGTGGCAGCGCCTTTAGGTTTCTGTCGGTTCCGGTATTCAATACGAATGAATCAGAATAGCTGGCAAAAATAGAACTTGTTTTTATGGGTTGGAATACCAAACCTACTTTAGGAGAAAAAATATTGTCGTGTGTTTCTGTAACATTGGCTGGTGCTGGCGTTGCCGAAAAAGTAAATGCGCTGGTAGTGTTTTCCAGATAACTATAGCGCAAACCGGCCAAAACTTTTACTTTTTGGGTAACTTCAATCAAATCCTGGAAATAAAAACCAGCCCTTTTTACATTAGCTAAAGTGTTGGTATTTTTATCCATTATTGGCACAATGGTATTGGCATAAGCTGAATTTCTGTTAAAAGTTACTTTAGGATTATAGATGTTTATATAATCGTAATGATTGATGTTTTTATAAGCCAAAGTTGTAGTGTTGCTTTGATCGGCATCGGCTCCAAAAAGCAGACTGTGCTTTAATTTCCAGGTTTTGAAAGTTCCTGTTAAATCTACTTCAACCAAGCTGTATTCCTGCTCAGAGTCGTTTTTTTGAACACCTCTTCTCCAATCCCCATTGGCTTGAACCAAATTGTTTGGACTCACAGTAGGATCATTCACTCCGGCATTTGGTCTCAAACTTGAGAGCAAATTGGTGCTGTAACCTTGGTAAGAAAAGATTCCTTTTAACTGCCAGTTTTTATTCAAATCGTGGTAGATGGTTGAAGTCAAGCCCAATTGTTCTGAGTTAAATCTGCCCCAATTGAAGCCTAAATAAGAGTTTATTGGCAATTCAACTACTTTGTAGTCAATGGCAGCCAGACCAAAATCGGGTGTTCTGTTGTCTTTGGTATAATCAGCTTCTACAATGATATTAGTTTTTGCAGAAATATCAAATAGGAATGACGGATTGAAATATATGCGTTCCGTTTGTACTTCATCTCTAAAACTATTTCCTTTTTCGTAACTGGTAATGAATCGATAAGCCACCGTATTACTATTGTTTACCGCGCCGTAAACATCAACGGTTGGTTTGAAAAAATTATATTCAGTAGCTCTGAAACTCAATTCGCCACCATGGTCAAATCTTGGTTTTTTGGTAACCAAATTTAAAATACCGCCCGGAGCTACGTTTCCGTATAAAAGCGCCGCACTTCCTTTTAAGATTTCAATGCTTTCCAAGGAACTGGTTTCAGGGATTAAGGAACCGTTGAAACGAACACCATTTTTAAAAGTGTTTCCACCACTAAAGGTAAAACCTCTTGATCCTAATTCTTCCTGGTTATTTCCCGAAGCGTTGCTGGCACCGGAAACATAAACACCATTGGCATTTTTCAAAGCGTCAGAAAGTCTTAAAATTTGTTGTTGTTTGATGGTTTCTTTTCCGATTACAAAAGTAGCTTGTGGCAAATCTAAAGGCTTAATGTTGGCTTTACCACCTTTAACGATAGTTTTTTGTTGTTGGGAAATGATGACTACTTCCTGAAGGGTTTGTCCTTTTTTGTTCTTTACAGTATCGTTTACTGCATAGAGTTCTTCGTTGAAATTGTTTTGAGTTTCCTGAGAGAAACCAATGGCACTAGTAGTAAGTGTAAAGGCGAGAATTGAGATATACTTGTTCATTTATTTAGAATAATTAAAAATAGTGTTGTGATTCGAGTGCAAATATAAATACGAGAATGGGAATAAAAAAGTTTATTTAGATTAAATATAAATAGTTATTAACAAGAATTTTGTAAGCTTTTGATTTTCTGAAAGCTATACATGAAAAAATGACTCAATTATTTTTGAGACTTTTTGTTTCTCCTTCCATACCAAATAAGGAATCCTGTAATAGGCAAGCTGGCAATCAACAAACTAATTAAAAAAGCGAATACTTTTCCAGGTAAACCCAATATGGCTCCGGTGTGAATATCATAATTCATTCGTATCAGTTTATCGGCTGTTTTAGCATCTTGTAACTTTCCAAAGAGGTGATTTACATTTTTCTCTTTCAAAGTGTATTGTTCAAAATAGCGATAATCCGTTTTCCAATAAGTTCCTTCATCCAAGTTGGCGTTTGCAGCAATAGAGGAAGTTTTTGTTTCCGGTGGATGAACTTCGATTGATTTGGCATCCGGATATTCCTTTTGCATCAGTAACCAAACTTTATCTAAAGGCTTTTCAACAGTTGCAACAGCCATTTCTTTTTTGGAACTTGGATCTTCATAAAGCAATGATTTTTTACCGCCGGTAATGGTGTAATAGCCATAAGCAAACCAAGGAAAACCCCAAACCAAGCCGGTTGCCGCGAAGATTAAAGCGATTGACATCACATAAAATCCGGTGATATTGTGCAAGTCGTAGTTTTTTCGTTTCCATTTCAAACCTTCTTTCCATCGAAACCAAAAGCGTTGTTTGGCTGCTTTTTTATTTTTGGGGAACCAAAGAATCAATCCGGTTATGAGCATGAATAAGAAAATCAATGTTGCCGAAGCGCAAACTGTTTGCCCAATTTCGTGTGGTAACCAAAGATAAAAATGGCCATCCAAAACCCATCTGAAGAAGCCGGAATACATATTGGCTACTTCCAAAACTTCTCCGGTATACGGATTTATGTAGATGATATTATAGTAGTCATTGGCCGCAACAGTATCATCATGACTATAGAAAATCGCTTCAGCCGATTTGACTGAGCCATTATATTTAATGGCATGAAGTACTTTATTTGGGAATTCAGCTCGGGCTATTTTTTCTAATTGTGATGGTAATAGGAATCGTGCATGCTGTTTTTCTACAAAACGGTATTCTTCAGTAATGTTCTGAATTTCTTCCTGAAAAGCATACAAACAGCCTGTAATCGCTATAATGAATACGATAATCCCGGAACTTAATCCCAACCAAAGGTGAACATTTCGGATTGCTTTTTTAAATGTGATATTCTTCATTTATTAAGTGTGAAAACTCCTCACCGAAATGAGGAGTTTAATTAAACAAACAGGTAACCAAATTCTAATATGGAATTAAAATTTATACGTTAATGCGGCAGTCAGACTTCTCAATTTTTGAGGCGTTACGGTTGACCAACCGGAATAATATTTTTCGTTTAATAAATTATTTACTTTTAAAGTAAGGTTGAATTTATCGTTGTTGTAGGATAAAGCAGAGTTCAGAACAGTGAAAGATGGTAATTCAAATGTCCCGATGTTGGCTCTGTGTAATGTTTTATATTCGCTGGCATAATTTCCGCCAAAACCAAATCCGAATCCTTTTAAATCACCGACTAAGAAAGTATAATTGGCCCATAAGTTCACTAAATTTTGTGGTCCTGCTTCTTCAGAACGATGACCTAGGTAACCGTCACCGGGATTGTCTTTTGTTACTTCGTTGTCGTTATAGCCATAACCCGCAATGATGTTAAATCCTTTCATTGGGTTGGCTGTAAAGCTTACTTCAACACCTTTACTGTTTACTTCACCGCCTTGAATAGAATTGTTGATGTTGGTTGGATCTGTCATCAATCTGTCTTTTACATCAATATTGTAATAGCTGATGGAAGCTGAAATAATGTCTTTATAAAGGTTTGTTTTTAAACCAAATTCATATTGATTGGCATATTCAGGATCAAAAGCTTTCATTCTCTGATTAGAACCATCGGCATCCGACACTAGTCGTGGTGCTACATTGATAAATCCGTTTGTATAATTACTAAAAACGGAGACTTTGTTTTCAATTAGTTGGTAAACCGCACCGAATTTTGGTGAAAGACTGGTTTGGCTTTTGACTTCGTCAGTTGACCAATAAGCAGTTTTTCCTTTGAAATTATCAACACGCAAACTGGCCATTACCGAAAGTTTATTGGTTACATTCAAAACATTCGAAAAATAGGCACTCAAAACTTCGGTTTCTGCTGTTGAGTTTCCTTCGAAAGAACCAACCAAAAGATTATCCACTCCGGCTTGGGTTAAATCTCCGGTATCCGTTTGGTTTACTAATGAAACAATTCCGTTGCCAACCCATCCGGTACTTCCATTATCAATATTAGATTTGTAATAATCGACTCCGGCAACCAAACGATTTCTCATTTCTCCGATTTTGAAATCTCCAATGAAATTTTGCTGGATATCTGTAGCGAATGTTTCTCCGTTTCTTTTGGAGATAAATCGGGTAAACTCATCGCCATTGGCTGAATCCCATAAATAGGAGTAATAGCCACCTGTTTTACTGCTGCTTCTTGATAAGGCAGTTTGTGAGGTCCATTGGTCTGATAATTTATAAATCATTTGCGCCTGCATATTGTATGTAGGATTGTTGATGGCCAACTCATTTGAGGTGTATGATTTTTTATAACTTTTTTCAAATAAATCCATGGAATCAAACGACAACGCTGAATACCTGCTTAGGAATATCATCGGCGCATTGGCTGATGACCTTTGGGTAAATTCAGTATTGATTAAAAATGTCAGCTTGTTGTTAACCCTGTAAGTCAACGATGGGGCAAAAAAGAATGATTTGGCAAAACCGGCATCCTGAAAGGAGTTTTCTTTCTGGTAGGCTGTATTTACTCTGATGTCAACATCGGCACTTAAAGGAACATTAATGTCAGCGCTGACTCTGTCCATGCCGTAGGTTCCGGCATTGTACCCGATTTCGCCACCAAATTTAGAGTATGGTTTTTTGGTCACGATGTTAATTAATCCACCATAAGAAATCAGGCTGCTGCCATACAAAGTTCCTGATGGACCTTTAATAACCTCAATGTTATCAATGTTTATAGGGTCAATTGTTCCGTTGTTGATCCCAGGCAAACCATTAATCATGGTTGGTTGCGTGGCAAATCCTCTGATGATGTAAAATTCTGCCCCATCACCGCCACGACCGGTTGATTCCCAAAGTCGGGCAACACCGGTGGCATTTTTTAAAGCATCATTGAAAGTAGTAACTACTTGTTCTTTTAATAGTTCGCTGGTGACCGTACTGTAAACTTGTGGGTTTTCAATATTGTTTAGTGGCATCTTAGCAACTGTGGTGCTCTTTTCTCTTTTGTATTTGTATTTGTTGGTGTTGATTTCAACTTCTTTCAATGTGGTGATGCTGTCTTTTTTAGTTTCTTGAGCTAAAACCGTCATTGTAAATAGAAGTGAAGTGGATAGGATAATTATGTTTTTCATCTTTATTTAGATTAATTAAAAATAATAATGCAAATATATACGGACGAAATTAATTTGCAAAACTTATTTAGACTAAATATAAATAATATTTTTATGGGATTGATTTACTTTGGTTTACAAATGAAAAACCTCACGCAATGGTGAGGTTTATAGATGAAAAAGGTAATTTCCGGCTTATTTTTTGGACATCGGATAGCTTTCTGAAACCGGTTTTCCACCTTGGTTTCCTGAAATTGTAGCCATTAATGATTTATCGTTTATTTTTTTGTAGACAATTTTTTGTGGGAAATCGTGTTTTGGATTTTCAAAGGCAAAACTGTTATCTGTATCTGAAGTCAGTTTGAAATCAACTGCTTCATCATTGTTTTGTCCTTTTACCGTTGGTCTGTAAATCAGTTGGTCATTGACTTGTGTTAAAATTATGCTTTCAGAATGAACCGTATCTTTTTCATTTTTGATAAAATAGCTTTTACCCGAAAACGTACTGTCGTTGTCTTTAATCCAGGTTTCGGTTAAAACACCATAAGGCATTTTGTTTTCCCATTGACCAATCAGCCAATTCATTTTTTCCAATTTAGCATATTTGTTTTCCTTTGGCTTTTGACAGCAAATGAATAGGGCAGCAGTGATAATCCCAATAGCGATGTAGTTTTTCTGTTTCATTTTTTTTTTAAGTTATATTTCGATACAAAACTCGATTATTTTTAATCCTCATAATTGTAAAAAAGCGACATCTTCTAAAGATTAAAGAATTTTACCATTTCAAGATTTTCACAAAAGTATTGTTTTGGATTCAATCCGGTGATTTCTTTGAAGTCTTTTATAAAATGTGCCTGATCATAAAATCCGCCATCCAGCGCCACATTGGTAAAACTACTGAAATCTTTGTCGTTGATTAACTGCAAAGCATAATTAAAGCGAATAATCCGCGAAAAGAACTTTAGGCTAACACCAACATTGGAAATAAAACTTCTTTCCAGATGGCGTTTGCTGATTTGAAATTCCTCAATCAGTTTTTCAATCGAAATAATGCCGTTTGATTCCATTATGGCAGTGACGCATTTTTCAATCTGGATGTCTTTCTCTGTGATTGGTCTTTGTTGGCTTTCCAGAAAACGTTCAATGATGGTTAACCGTTCTTCATTATTCGCTGCGGAAAGCATTTGGGTTTCAAGCATCTTACCTTCATTGCCCCATAAATCCTTTAATGAAATGATTCGGTCTGTTAAGTCAGAAACTTTTACATCAATGAAATTCTGCAACCCGTTTGGTTGAAAGCGCACGCTGAAAATGCCGATTCTTCCGGTTGGTTCAAGGTCAATGAATTTGGTAATCTGGCCATAAACAAAGCTCTTGGGCTGAATTTCTGAAGTGCCGTTGTCTTCATATTTTTTGAAAAAGTCACCATAATGAAATAGTAGTTCGACGCAGCCATCGGGAAAAACCCGGTCTTTTTTGTTTTGGTCCTTGTTTTCGGAATCTTCCAGGCTCCAATAACATTTTACCTTGCCGGAAAGACTTGATTTCGGTTCGTAAACATTATATTCCATTAGGATCTGTTTTTTTAGCAATACTATAAAAAATCTGTTAACGCCCAACCTATAAATGAACACTTTTCACTATTTTTGCACTCCAAAATAGAAAGAAAAACAAATGTTAGACAGATTACAATATGTAAAACAACGCTTCGACGAGATATCAGATTTGATTATTCAGCCTGATGTAATCGCCGACCAAAAGCGTTATGTACAGTTAAATCAGGAATACAAAGGATTAAAAGCATTAATGGATAAGCGTGAGGAATATGTACGCCTAACTGATAATATTGCTGAAGCCAACGAGATTTTGGATGATGGTTCTGATGCTGAAATGGTGGAAATGGCCAAGATGCAAATGGATGAAGCCAAAGATCGTTTGCCACAATTGGAAGAGGAAATCAAATTCCTTTTGATTCCGAAAGATCCTGAAGATGCTAAAAATGTAATGGTGGAAATCCGTGCCGGAACCGGTGGTGATGAAGCCTCTATTTTTGCTGGTGATTTATACAGAATGTATACCAAATATTGTGAGGGCAGAGGTTGGAGGACTTCGGTAGTTGACATGAACGAAGGAACTGCCGGTGGTTTTAAAGAGGTGATTTTTGAAGTAACCGGAGAAGATGTTTACGGAACCCTGAAATTTGAAGCGGGTGTTCACCGTGTACAACGTGTACCGCAAACGGAAACACAAGGTAGAGTTCATACTTCGGCAGCAACGGTAATGGTTTTACCGGAAGCGGAAGAGTTTGATGTGCAAATTGACATGAATGATGTTCGTATTGATTTCTTCTGTTCATCAGGTCCGGGAGGACAATCGGTAAATACAACCAAATCGGCGGTGCGTATGACACACATTCCAACTGGTTTAGTTGCGCAATGTCAGGATGAGAAATCACAACATAAAAATAAAGACAAAGCCTTAACGGTTTTGCGTTCGCGTTTATACGAAATGGAATTGGCCAAAAAACAAGCCGAAGATGCAACCAAGCGTTCGTCTCAGGTGAGTAGCGGTGACCGTTCGGCTAAGATTAGAACCTATAATTATGCTCAGGGAAGAATTACCGATCACCGAATTGGATTGAGTATTTTTGATTTAGATGGTTTTATGAATGGTAACCTTCAGAAGATGATTGATGAACTTCAATTGGTTGCCAATACTGAGAAACTAAAAGAAAGCGAAGTTTTCTAATATAAAAAGGGCTAACATAAAACGTTAGCCCTTTTTCTTGCTTATTAGCAGTAGACTCAAAATGCTAGAGCCTAAATCCGTAAGCAAATCTCAAAGCAATTTGTCCCAAACCTTTATCGGCGGTTCCATTATCGTTGACTATCGGAAAGTCGGTATAGTGTTCGTAACGCAAACTGGCGTCAAAGTATTCATTTGCGTAACCTATGCCGGGACTTAATAAGAATGAAGTGTCATCATAATCATTGGTTACGGCAAAAGCGGCACCAACTTCAGCTAGTAAATAAAGTTTGTCTTTTAGGACGAAAGCTTTAAATCCACCTTTTACCGGAATATAACCTAAATCATTATCGTCTCCGTTAACGAAAAAATTATTAAATCCTGTTGTAAAAGTCAAAGAGTATTTTGTGGATAAATCATATTGAAGTCGAATATCTCCACCTATATTAAATTCGTATGGATCCTGAAGTGGCAAACCACCACTTAGTCCAAATCCTAAACGGAAACCTTGATCGTAATTTTTCTTTTCTGCTTCTTGAGCAAATGTTGCAGTCGAAATGAACAGACATAACACCGCAACTAATTTCACGGAATTTCTAAAAATAGTTTTCATGGTATTGATTTTAAAAGATTGTTATGTCGTTTTCTACCATCTATATCTCTTTTCCTTTAATGACCTTCAGCAGTACAGCAACTACTGCAATTAACAATAGAATATGGATTATGGCGCCTACATTGTATACCAGGAATCCGAAAACCCAGAGTACTATTAACACCACGGCGATTGTGTATAATAAATTTTGCATGATATTGTTATTTAATTTTGCTATTATTTTGACAGTTTTATTTTTGTGATTTCACGGCCAAGCATAAACTTAGGATGCTGTTTTTTTTCATAGCCGTTTTTTTGGTGTTTATTAAAAAACAACGACAGGTTCTCCTGTTATGATTGGTTGTGCTGGTCTTTTAGCTCTTCCTTTAGGATTAAACGGATACATTTCTTTGTGGATTTTGATAAATTGTTCCGGATTATCACCTTCAAAATCGGTAATGACTACTCTTTCTTTTTTGTAAAGCGAGTAACCGCAATAATTTTTAGGAAGTTCAGGACTAATTACCCAGGTGTTATTTTCCTGATAATGGAATACTTCATTTTTCATATCGTAATAAGCCTGCATATTAGGGAAATAGTAGTAACGCAATTCACAATTGGTTTGCGGGTCAACAGTTAGTTTTTTTTCTTCTGTGACTTGAGCATTCACTTGTAGTAGTGATAATGCTGTAAATAGTAGGACAAAATTTCTCATGGGACAGATTTTTTTGTTTAACAATAAATTTGTATGATTTATTATACTACAAAGTTGCAATGAGTCACCCGTTTTTGCGTTACAACAATTTTTTTAATTGTTATAGAATTTCCATTATGGGCATAAAAAAATCCTATGTAAAACATAGGATTTCATTTTTTTACCAACAAATCTTTTTAGCAGTCTTCCGAAAGATAAATGGTGAAGATTGAGCCTTTATTGGGCTTGCCTTCTGCAAAAATGTAGCCTTTGTGATTTTCGACTATTTTCTTGCAAATGGCTAAGCCAATTCCGGTTCCGGCATATTCTGTTTTATTGTGCAATCGGTTGAACAACACAAATATTTTTTCGGCATATTCCTGTTCAAAGCCAATTCCATTATCTTCAAAGGTGATTTTATAGAATTTATTCTTGGTGTTCTTTGGTATCATTTCCTCTTCAAAAGCCGTTACTCTTTCGGCCGTAATTTTGATTTTTGGTGCCACACCTTCTTTGCTGTACTTTAATGAATTTCCAATCAGGTTGATAAACAACTGCTGAATCTGAAATGGAATTACTTTCATTTTTGGCAGGGCATTATTTTTTATTTCGGCTTTTTTCTCTTCGATAACTTCCGCTAAATCAGATTTGGCGTTCTCCAATAAGTCATTGAGTTCCACTTTTTCAAAAACCTTCTCGGTTTTATTGGCTCTCGAATACTGAAGCAGATCGTCTATCAGGATTCTCATTCGCTCTGCTGAAGAATGTATACGGGCGATGAATTCTTTTCCGTTGTTAGAAAGGGTATCCGATTCTTTTTCGGAAAGCCTTGAAATGAAAGTCTGGATTTTGCGCAATGGTTCCTGCAAATCATGGCTCGCTACATAGTTAAAAGCCAACAGCTCTTTGTTGCTGGCTTCCAGTTCCAGGTTTTGTTGTTCTAGTGACAATGAGGCCAAAACTTCTTCGGTTACATCACTGGTCGTTCCAATTAAAATATCAGTTCCCGATTTGTTGGTTACAATTCTGCCTGTCGTTCTGAAATAACGCAGCTTTTTGTCTTTTCTGATGACTCTGTACGTAAACGTCGGAAGGTTTTCTTTTTCTAATCTTTCAGAGTTGATGGCTTCAAAATGGGTTTTGTCTTCGGGATGTACATGTTTCAGAAAATCATCCTGTCCATGCTTAAACGATTGGGGTTCGCGACCGAGTAATCGGTAAATATTATCCGAGAAAGCATATTCATTGGTGTGAATATTCATTTGCCAGCTTCCAAAATTACCCACAATTTCTGCGAGATTGTTGGTCTCATTGAGCACCGTCAAACGGTTATTTGCGACTTGCATTTTTTCTAAATCGCGATTGATCCGGATATAGGAAATGGAAATCAAGACCAGCGTTATCAATAGTGTTATATAGATAAAGATTGGCGTGACCTTTATGGTGTCTTTATAATTTAATTCTCTTGCGATTAAGGTTTTTTTCTCCAAAAGAATCATCTTGTCCATCTGGCTCCGCACGCTATCCATTGTTTCTTTGCCAACGAGCATTTGGTGCCTTAGTTCTTTATCATTCAATCCTTTGTATAGTGATCTGTGTAAAGTCTTTGAAAGGTAATTTTGCCTTTTGCTGATATAAAACTGTAATTTCCTGAAATTGGTTTCCTGTCCGGGAACATTTTTGGTATAGCGTTCCACCAGTGCAAACGAACGATTGATTTTCTCTTTGGAATTAATATACGGAACCAAAAAAGTAGAGTCTTTGGTAATCATAAAACCACGCTGACCGGTTTCGGAATCTTTCAAATAGGAGAATAAACGCTCCAATTCCAAATTGACATCATAGGAATGATTGATCCATTTGGAGGATTCGTTGAGTGCATTAAGGTGTTTGAAAGTAACCGCAGAGATGAAGAATATGGCAAAAATGGAAACTACAAAAACGCTTTTGAGAAAAATGGGTGATTTATAAAACGTATTAGTCAGCTTCATGGCATTTATGTTAGATTCTTAATAAAAAATTATCCTTGTTTAACCCTGAGGTATGGTACTGCCAATTGATGGTAACCACATCTGACAATACTTTTTTCAGCGTTGCAAAATCGCTTGGCTTTTTGATGTAAATATTGGCACCTCTGATAAAGGTTTCTTCAATATGTTCTTCAGATGAGGAAGTTGAAAAGATAGCGATGGCAATATCACTGAATCGTTCGTCACTCTTAATCTCATCAAGGCATTCGATACCGTTTTTTCGTGGCATGTTCAAATCAAGAAACAACACATTCGGCAAAATGGCATCAGGCTTATTCAAATAATTCATCAATTCAACGCCATCGTTAAATGTATTGACTTTAGTATTGATTTTTAATTCATCAAAGGCATCTGTAAAAAACAATCTGTCGTCTTCGTCATCATCAGCCAGAATGATATGTATATATTCCTTATCCATAAATTATTTTTTGTTAGCTATCTCTCTTCTTTTAGATATTATTCTTTGGAATGCCGACGGTGTAATTCCTGTGACATTCTTAAATTGAGTACTCAAATGCGCTACGCTGGAGTAGTTGAGTTTAAAAGCAATTTCTGTTAAACTCAGCTGACCGCTTACGATAAGTTGTTTGGCATATTCTATTTTTTGCAAAATGATGTAATTCTCAATTGAGGTATACGTTACATCAGAAAACAAATTAGATAAATAGCCATAACTGTGACTCAATTTTTCTGCAAGATAAACAGAGCTTTTGACATTTACTAATTCCGGACTGTGAATCATTTCTATTATGGTGTCTTTCATTTTCTGAACCAAAATAGTTTTCTGGTTTTCAATGATATCGATGCCATATTCTTTGAGTTCCTCGGTGAATGCAGTAAAATCTTCGGTATCAACCTTCCCCAAAAATTCAACCTCACCAAAACCGAGCACTCGGTGTTGTATATTATATTTTAAAAGTTTTTCTTCCAGGACTTTCCTGCAAACGGCATTAAAGTCAAATTTGATAAAGATTTTCATAAAAGTGGGTTCAGATGATAATTGTCCATAAATGTAACAAAAATATTTGGCATCAAAAAAGCCGTAAATTAATACGGCTTTTTTTTCTCTCTAACCCCAACTTTTATTATCAGCTATAATAAAATAAGGCATTACTTATTATTAGCTTTACAAAGATATTTTAGTTACCAAAAAAGCCCGTTACATAATTTCAAGCTAATGTTATAAAATTATCACATTTTGTTTTGCAATTTGTAACTTTGCGCCACAACTACAAAAAATGACAACACAGCAACTCGTTCAGCAAATTAGCCAAAAGAAATCCTTTCTATGTATTGGTTTGGATGTCGATTTAACCAAGATTCCTCAGCATTTATTAGCCTCAGAAGATCCTATTTTCGAATTCAACAAAGCGATTATTGATGCCACACATGATTTATGTGTTTCCTATAAACCCAATATGGCTTTCTATGAAGCTTATGGATTGAAAGGTTGGGTATCACTCCAAAAAACCATCAATTACCTCAACGAAAACCATCCGGAAATCTTCACTATCGCAGATGCAAAACGCGGTGACATTGGAAATACCTCAACGATGTATGCCAAAGCTTTTTTGGAAGATTTCAATTTTGACAGTGTAACCGTTGCACCTTATATGGGTAAAGATTCGGTCGAACCGTTTTTGGCTTTTGAGAATAAACACGCCATTATGCTGGCTCTGACATCCAATGATGGTGCTTTTGATTTTCAGACGAAAAATGTTGACGGTTCAGCATTATACAAAACAGTTATCAAAGCTTCCAAAACCTGGAAAAACAGCCATAACCTGATGTATGTTGTGGGCGCAACCAAAGCGGAATATTTTGCCGAAATTCGAAAAATTGTTCCAAACAGTTTCTTTCTGGTTCCCGGTGTTGGTGCACAGGGCGGAAGTCTTTCAGAAGTTTGTCAATACGGAATGAATGAGGATGTTGGCTTGTTGATCAACTCTTCACGTGGGATTATTTATGCTTCCAACGGTACAGATTTTGCCCAAAAGGCGAGGGAAGAAGCCCTAAAATTGCAACAGGAAATGGAAACGATTTTATCGATTGCTAATTCTTAAGGATTTTATAGGTTTTCGTGCCGGTTTCCGTTTCAATCTTTACAATATAAATGCCTTTGGCGTAAGCCGAAAAATCAACGGTGCTTTGATTTTCGTTGACCATAAAAGACTGTAATTCCTGACCCAAAAGCGAGTATATTTTTCCATGCATTTCTGAATTGATATTTTCAATAGTCAGTTCGTTCTCCACCGGATTTGGGAATAAAACAGGTTCGCTTAATGCAATTGGTTCTGCGTTTGACAACGTACTTTCCTGATAAACCCTTACATAATCAACCTGGAATGTACCTTGGTTAAAAGATGCTGGAATATTGCCTTCAATGGCAAAATTCAACAATATATATTGCGGTGCATTAAAAGGCCAGGTCGATGCGTTTTTTACCGCGGGGTTGTAAACATAATGAATTACGTCGTCTACCGTAAAGATCATTCTTTCTGAATTCCAGTCTAAAGCATAAATATGGAATTGGCTTGAGGCTGTCGGTATGGTTTGCCCGCCAAGATTTACCGTATTGCCGAAACTGGAAGGCGTATGCATCGCACTTTGAACAAAGTTCTGGTTGTTTCCCCAATGTTCCATTACATCTATTTCACCGCAAGCCGGCCAATTGACGGTTCCGTTTGTAGCCGACCAATAAGCACCGGGTTCAATAACGTTTTTGCCTAAGGTCCATATCGCAGGCCAGGTTCCGGCACCCGAAGGCAATTTGGCACGAACTTCCATTCGGCCATAAGTAAAAGCAAATTTAGAATTCAATCGGGCAGAAGTATATTGTTTGGTTACGCCCTGATCGGTATAGGTTTCTTTTCTGGCCACGATATTCAAAAAGCCACCGCTGACATTAGAATTGATCTGGCGATTGGTATAATGTTGTATTTCGCCGTTGTACCAACTGTCACCATTTGGCAATTGGGTTTGATGGTGCCATTTAAGTGAATTTACAGCGCCGGGTACATCAAACTCATCCGACCAGACTAAATTGTTGAATACCGGATTTACCGAACCGGCATGATAAAAATCATCGATATAGGCTAAAACCTGATCTGTATTGCCTTCACCATTGATTTGAATTACAACACGGTTAAAGTCATATCGGTTTATCGGATTTCCGGAATTGGGGTTGTAATTAAGATAAGGATTAGTGGCAAAATCAAAGGTTATTGTTTGCCATTGGTTCAACAAAAGCGGTTTGATGATTTCACATTGGCTTGTCCAGGGTTCGGCTAAATCACCGTTTTGAAGCTTAAGCGAAATCTGATTGGGTTGCGTTCCTGTAATGCTGTTGGAAGGAATATATATTTTAAAGGAAAACGAACTATTGGGCGTTAAATCAAAATTGTAACTGGAGTCAAAACGAACATTGGCATAGGCATCTCCGGTATCGGCATATCTTAAAACATTAGCCGAAGTATTAGTACCACTTTGAAACGGATTGGCAAATGGATGTTCGATGGCACAATCGTCACCAAACCAGGTAGCGATATTTCCGTTTCCTTCAAAATTATCCTGAATGACTTGCGCCTGAAGTGTAAAGAAGATAAGCAGACAGACTATGACAAGGAAATTACGCATCAGGATTGATTTAAAGATTATTGGCAAACATAACCTATTAAAATGATTGAAAGATGTTGTTGTACCTATATAAAAACTATACCAAAGCGAATTAAACTAGAGTAATTGACTTTGCAAAGCGCTGTGAAATTGCCAAAAAAGAAATAAGTTTGCAGACCAATAATTATGTAACAACGTGGCCAAAACATTCACAGACCAACTCGGTACAACACACACTTTTGAAACTACGCCCAAAAGAATAGTTTCGCTTGTGCCATCCCAAACCGAATTGCTGTATGATTTGGATTTGGAAGAAAGCATCGTTGGGATTACTAAATTTTGTGTGCATCCATTTCATTTTAAATCGACCAAAAAGATTATCGGCGGTACCAAAAAAGTGAATTTGGAGAAGATACTTGAGCTACAACCGGATATTATCATTGCCAATAAAGAAGAGAATACGCTCGAAATCGTAGCGGAATTATCCAAAATTTGTCCCGTTTGGGTAACCAATATCATTACGCTGGATGACAATCAGAAAATGATAGAAGATTTTGGTGCACTCTTTAATAAAAGAACCGAAGCACAGAAATGGATTGACAAAATCAATTTTGCCTGCACCGATTTCCAACATTTCATTAAAGACAAACCAGTCAGTAAGGTGGCTTATTTTATTTGGGCCAATCCTTATATGGTAGCCGGCGGCGATACTTTTATCAATGAATTATTAAAGCTCAATAAATTCGAAAATATTTACAATAATCATCCGAAGTATGAAGGAAGATATCCTGAAGTGATTATCCAGAAAATGCGAATTCAAGGTGATCCCGATTTGGTTCTATTGTCTTCAGAGCCATTTCCGTTTAAAGACGAACATGCTTTTGAATTAGGTCGCTTTACCCATCATGCCAAGACTGTTTTTGTGGATGGAGAGATGTTTTCCTGGTATGGCAGCCGATTGGTAAAAGCCTTTGCTTATTTCAAAAAACTGCACGAAAAAATAGCTTAAAAAAAAATGCCGATGTCTTCCCAGACACCGGCGATTTTTTAACTAACCTAACCAATATAATAAAAAACCAATTTATTACTCTGCAAAGATAAGGCTCGTTTTAGAGTTCTTATGTTAAGGTTATGTTATACTTATGTTATTGATTTCTAAAATTTTAGAAACGCCTTGCTACTTCTTGTCTTGCAAGGCAAAAACTTTTTGCAGTAGGTTTGACGTTCTCGATTTGATATCAGTTCTGATGTTTTTTTCTTCCACCGCAATCATCTTGTAAACACCTTCCAACGCTTTGTTGGTTGTATAATCGGTCAAGTCAGGATTTACTTTTTTAACCAAAGGAATAGCGTTGTACTTGGTAATTATATTGCTCCAAACCTTATCGGCACCAACTTTGGCAAATGAATTTTTGATTACCGGATTGAATTTGGCATACAATGGAGTGGTGGTTGTATTTTGTAAATAAGTCGTAGCCGAACGTTCATCACCCATCAAAATGTTTTTGGCATCAGTAAAACTCATCTGCATTACAGCATCTATAAATATCGGAGTAGCTTCTTTTGTGGCATCTTCGGCAGCGCGATTCAGCATTTTGATTCCGTCATCAGCTAATGAACTCAAGCCAATTTTTCTCAAAGCTTTGTCAACTTTCTGCAATTCTTCCGGCATCAGGATTTTAACGGCTTCGTTTTTATAGAAACCATCCATGGCTGTTAATTTTGATACTTGTTTGGAAATTCCATTGTTGAGCGCTTCTTTGAGTCCGCCGGCAATGTCGAGTTGACCATTGGAGTTTATATCCGGAAATTGATTGGCAACTTGTTGTAGTTCAGCACAGCTTAGTAAGCTATAAGAAATTAAAAGGGCAAGGATTGTTTTACTCATGTTTTTTAAATTGTTTTTTCCGAATTCGTGAATCTTCGATTTCATAAAAGATATTTGAATGTCAAAGTTAGAAATAGATTATTTGGCAACTGTTAATATTTGTCTAAACTTGACAAAAATTATGCCATCGATTTACAGTGTAATTTTTATTAATTGCGTAAATTGCGGCACTTAAATTATCATATTCTCAAAATGGAACCACAAATCCCGTATATTCCAAAAAATAAAGTCAGAATTGTAACTGCAGCTTCTCTTTTTGACGGTCACGATGCCGCGATAAACATCATGCGCCGCATCATCCAGGCGACTGGTGTTGAAGTTATTCACCTTGGTCACGACCGTAGTGTAGAAGAAGTTGTGAACACAGCCATACAAGAAGATGCCAATGCCATTGCGATGACATCTTACCAAGGTGGTCACAATGAGTATTTCAAATACATGCACGATTTATTAAAGGAAAAAGGCGCCGGTCATATCAAAATATTTGGCGGCGGCGGCGGTGTAATTTTGCCTTCTGAGATTTCTGAATTGCATGAATATGGCATTACCCGTATTTATTCTCCGGATGACGGACGTGCTTTGGGATTACAGGGAATGATCAATGATTTGGTAAAACAGTCTGATTTTCCTGTGGGTGATGTATTGAATGGAGAAATCAACCATTTAGAAGAAAAGAACCCAACGGCGATTGCCCGCGTGATTTCTTCGGCAGAGAATTTCCCTGATGTAGCCAAAGAAACTTTGGACACCATTCATAAGAAAAATGAATCAACACAAATTCCCGTTTTGGGAATTACCGGTACCGGTGGTGCGGGTAAATCATCTTTAGTGGATGAATTGGTCCGTAGATTCTTAATCGATTTCCCTGAAAAAACCATCGGATTGATTTCGGTTGATCCGTCAAAAAGAAAAACAGGCGGCGCTTTGTTGGGAGACAGAATCCGTATGAATGCTATTAACAATCCTAGAGTTTATATGCGTTCGTTGGCTACTCGTCAATCGAATTTGGCTCTTTCTAAATATGTAGCTGAAGCCATTCAGGTGTTGAAAGCGGCTAAATACGATATTATTATTCTTGAAACTTCAGGAATTGGTCAAAGTGATACCGAGATTTTAGAACATTCAGATGTTTCCTTATATGTAATGACACCGGAATTTGGTGCCGCAACCCAATTGGAAAAAATCGACATGCTTGACTTTGCGGATTTGGTAGCGATTAATAAATTCGATAAACGTGGTGCATTGGATGCGATTCGCGATGTGAAAAAGCAATACCAACGCAATCACAATCTTTGGGATACCAATCCTGATGAAATGCCGGTTATCGGAACCATTGCATCACAATTCAATGATCCGGGGATGAATACGCTCTACAAAAAAATCATGGATAAGATTGTAGAAAAAACCGGAGCTGATTTAAAATCCACTTTCGAAATCACTCGTGAAATGAGTGAGAAGATATTTGTCATTCCACCACACAGAACGCGTTATTTATCTGAAATTGCCGAGAACAACCGCAAATATGACGAAACTGTTTTAACGCAGGTTGAAGTCGCTCAGAAGTTATATGGTATTTATAAAACCATTGAAAGCGTTGCTAAAAAACAGGCTGATATTGATAAAGCTGGTGTTGATGTTAATAGTTTGAATTTCAATGAAGATAACAAAGACTTCCTAAACTTATTGGTTAAGGAATTTGATAGAGTAAAAATGAACCTTGATCCATTCAATTGGGAAATCATTCTGACCTGGAATGACAAGGTAAACAAATATAAAAACCCTGTCTATAGCTTTAAAGTACGTGACAAGGAAATTAAGATTGATACCCACACTGAGAGTTTGTCCCACAGCCAAATTCCAAAAGTAGCGTTGCCCAAATACCAAGCTTGGGGCGATATTTTAAAATGGAATTTACAAGAGAATGTTCCTGGAGAATTCCCGTTTGCTTCCGGTTTGTATCCATTCAAACGTGAGGGTGAAGATCCAACGCGTATGTTTGCCGGAGAAGGCGGACCGGAAAGAACCAACCGTCGTTTCCATTATGTTTCTCTCGGAATGCCTGCGAAACGTTTGTCGACAGCTTTTGACTCGGTAACCTTATACGGAAACGACCCTGATTTACGTCCGGATATTTATGGAAAAATCGGAAATGCCGGAGTTTCTATTTGTTGTTTGGATGATGCCAAAAAATTATATTCCGGTTTCGATTTGAGTCACGCGATGACTTCGGTTTCGATGACAATTAACGGTCCGGCACCGATGTTGCTTGGATTCTTTATGAACGCGGCTATCGACCAAAACTGTGAAAAATACATCATTGAAAACAATCTTCAGGTGGAAATCGAAGAGAAAATCAATGAAATTTATAAGGCTAAAAAAGTAGCGCGTCCGAGATACAATGGTGAATTGCCTAAAGGAAATAATGGTTTAGGTTTAATGCTTTTAGGTGTAACCGGAGATCAGGTATTGCCAAAAGAAATCTATGACGAAATCAAAATCAAAACGCTTACTCAGGTTCGCGGAACGGTTCAGGCGGATATCTTAAAAGAAGACCAAGCGCAGAATACCTGTATTTTCTCTACAGAATTCGCCTTGCGATTGATGGGTGACGTTCAGGAATATTTTATCCAAAAGAATGTGCGTAATTTCTATTCGGTTTCGATTTCGGGTTATCACATTGCGGAAGCAGGAGCGAACCCAATTACGCAATTGGCGTTCACGTTGGCGAATGGTTTCACTTATGTGGAATATTATTTAAGCCGTGGCATGAACATTAATGATTTTGGACCAAACTTATCATTCTTCTTCTCTAACGGAATTGACCCTGAATATGCGGTTATCGGAAGAGTAGCGCGTAAAATTTGGGCGAAAGCCATGAAACAAAAATACAACGCCAACGAAAGAGCACAGATGTTGAAATACCACATCCAGACCTCAGGTCGTTCGTTACACGCACAGGAAATTGACTTCAATGATATTCGTACGACTTTACAAGCATTGTATGCGATTTATGACAACTGTAATTCATTGCACACCAATGCGTATGACGAAGCTATTACCACGCCAACCGAGGAATCAGTGCGCAGAGCGATGGCAATCCAGTTGATTATAAATAAGGAATTGGGCTTGGCCAAAAATGAAAATCCAATCCAGGGTTCGTTCATCATTGAAGAACTAACCGATTTAGTAGAAGAAGCAGTATTACAGGAATTTGACAGAATCACTGAACGTGGCGGAGTACTTGGCGCGATGGAAACGATGTACCAAAGAAGTAAAATTCAGGAAGAAAGTTTGTATTACGAAACCTTGAAACATACAGGAGAATTCCCAATCATCGGGGTGAACACTTTCCTGAGTTCAAAAGGATCACCAACGGTTGTACCAATGGAAGTAATCCGTGCGACAGAAGAAGAAAAACAATTCCAAATCAAAACATTGGAAACACTTCACCAGGCCAACACCGGATTGGAAGAAGAACATTTGAATATGTTGCAGGAAGCTGCTATTAGTAATAAAAATCTGTTTGAAAGACTGATGGAAGCGACGAAGTATTGTTCGTTAGGACAAATTACTTCAGCTTTGTTTGAAGTGGGCGGCCAGTATAGAAGGAATATGTAATGAAGACTTAGAATATAGATAAAAACCTCACAGTGATGTGAGGTTTTATTTTTCGTCTTTATTCTCATTAAACTTTTTTACTATCGCTTTTAGCTGTTCTGCACGAGCTGCTTTCTTTGCTTTTTCCTTATCTTGCGCTTTGTGAAGTTTGTCATTGTGCGCTTTGATGTTTTTTGGATTGTTTCTTCCCATATTTGATTTAAGTGGAGGATGCCCACTGGACATTCAGTTTTACAAGTGGCGGCAAGGCTTCACAAAGATAAATATATTTTGCTATTGTAAATTTTTGTTAAAAAGAAAAGTTTGGCATCAATATTGAATAAAGCCAAATATCATTAATCATTTTAAAACTATATACTATGAAAAAGATTACCCTTATTGTAGCTTTTATCGGGATGATAACGTTGCAAAGCTGTACAGTGAACGACAATGATGGAGATGCTATCGATAATGATACCATTGGTGAAGTATTTGAATACACAAATGTGAATTTTTTACCAAATGACTACAGTGTAGTGTTGGAATATCCGCATGCGATTTTCAACTCTGACATGGTTTTAGTGTATCGTCTGTCAGGTTCATTCCAAGGTGAAGATATTTGGAAACCATTACCTGAAACCTATTTTTTCGGTGATGGTACTTTAGATTTGAGATATGATTTTGACTTCACCCGATTTGATGCCCAAGTTTATATGGAAGGCTTTGATTTGGCCGGTGTAAGTTCAAGTTACCGATTAAACCAAGTTTTCAGAGTGGTAGTGATACCAGCTTATTTTGGAAAAGACGCAAAAGTAAACTTCAATGATTACAATGCCGTGGTAAAAGCCTTCAATATTGACGAAAGCAAGATTATCAAAGTGCAGTAAATCAGAAATTGCATAAGAATAGTAAAGCGGACCAAAAGTCCGCTTTTTTTTATGGATGTTATTGCTACAAAGCACTGTTCAGAAGGTCTTTTTGGTAGTGGGGATATTAGGATAAATTCGATTATAAAATGTGCAAATAATTGGATTACAGATAAATCTTATTTATTGTAAAATTGTAAAAATACTTGTTAAAGAAATGTATTTAATCGGATAAATTAATCTTTTTATAGATAATTTGATTAAATTTTAACGAGTGTTTATGAAATGCAGTAACTTTACACTCCTTTTTTTTAGAAGCCGATATAAATTATCTTTAAGTAGAAAATTCATTCCTCAGGTTTATCAAATTTTAATTTGCTCATGATGTGGTATAACTCTAACACCCTACATTATGAAAAAAATTATGCATTCGAAAGTCATGGACTTTCACGGTTGCAGGGACACCGTTCCTGAGAATGAAGTAGGAGACAGTAATAATGTCTTAAATAGATTGAGTAGTCTTGGCAAAAGTGTCAATAGTTTTATTTTGCTGTTGGGACTTTTTTTATTTTCTAATGCTTCGATAGCTCAAACTATTACGGTTGATGGTAATCCCGAAGATTGGGATGCTGAAAACTTCGCTTTCTTTAGCGTAAAAAGTTATGTACTTGATGCCTTCGGAACGGGTCAGGTTGATAACCAGTTTACCAGTTCCAAAGATTTTTTCTTTGCTGATGGAACGACAAATGAACATTTGACTTGGGTTATAGGGCAAACCAAGGCCAAAAATGACATTGCCAATGCCGCCGCTGTTCTGGATGATAATGGCGTATTGTATTTTGCCGGTGACAGAACATCCAACAATGGAGATGCCCAAATTGGTTTTTGGTTTTTCCTAAATGGAACATCACCAAGGGTCTTACAGACGTCACCGGATGGAGGAGATTTTGCTCCCGCACATGCAGTAGGTGATATCCTTATTCTTGCTGATTTTACTAACGGAGGATCATTAGCCACAGTGCAAATTTTTCAATGGGTTGGTACAGGCGGAAATGTTCCCAATACAAATGGTCGTTTGAATACCACTAGTCTCAGCGGAACCGTAGCGATAAATAACGCTTCAGCTTATCCTATACCTGACGGTTGGACTTTCTTAAATCCAACCTATGATACCAATGAATTTTATGAAGGACAAGTTGATTTGTCGAGTTTAAACTTAACCAACACATGTTTTTCCAGTTTCTTATTAGAAGCCAGAGCTTCACAATCAGTAACCGCTTCATTGGATGACTTTGCCGGAGGAAACTTTAATGTTCAGCCTGAAGTTACCATCAATGATGTTACAGTTTGTAGTGGAGGACAGGCCACATTTACCGCTGTTGTTAATGGAGGTATTGAACCAATAACTTATTCATTCAACGGTGGGCCATTTACAGCCAACAATGTCTTTACAATAGATCCGGCGACTTCAAGTACCACGGTTACGGTTATCGCTCAAGGTGCCGGTCCTAATTTCTGTGAATCTGAACCAGCCACAGGAAATCTGACTGTAATTGATGCTCCGGATGCCAATGCCGGTCCTGATAAGGAACTGACTTGTACTACAACCTCAATTGCATTGAGTGGTTCTTCCTCGATGGTAGGAGCTACTTTTTCTTGGGTTGCGAGTAACGGAGGAAATATCGTTTCAGGAGCCGATACAGCTACACCAACAGTAGATGCAGCAGGTACTTATACCTTGACAGTTACAAGTCCGGTAGGGAATTGTACTGCAACTGATTTTGCTGTTGTGACCTTAAACAATACGCCACCAAATGCCAATGCTGGAGCTGATAAAGAATTGACTTGTACTACAACTTCAATTGCATTAAGCGGATCATCTTCTACACCTGGTGCCACTTTTGCCTGGGTAGCGAGTAACGGTGGAAATATCGTTTCAGGAGCCAATACAGCAACACCTACAGTAAATGCTGCAGGAACTTATACTTTGACTGTTACTAATCCGGCTAATGGTTGTACTGCTACTGATGTGGCTTTAGTAACTTTAAACAATACACCACCAAATGTAAATGCTGGAGCCGATAAAGTACTGACTTGTACTACAACCTCAATTGCATTAAGCGGTTCATCTTCTACACCTGGCGCAACCTTTGCCTGGGTAGCGAGTAACGGAGGTAATATTGTTTCAGGCGCCAATACAGCAACACCTACAGTAAATGCCGCAGGCACATACACTTTAACGGTAACCAATCCGGCTAATGGTTGTACTGCAACCGATGTTGCTTTGGTTACTTTAAATGGCACACCACCAAATGTAAATGCTGGAGCCGATAAAGTACTGACTTGTACAACGACTTCAATTGCATTAAGCGGATCATCCTCTACACCTGGCGCAACCTTTGCCTGGGTAGCGAGTAACGGAGGAAATATTGTTTCAGGCGCCAATACGGCTACGCCAACGGTAAATGCTGCAGGAACATATACTTTAACGGTGACTAATCCGGCTAATGGTTGTACTGCTACCGATGTGGCTTTAGTAACTTTAAACAATACACCACCAAATGTAAATGCTGGAGCTGATAAAGAATTGACTTGTACTACTACTTCTATTGCTTTAAGCGGATCATCTTCTACACCAGGTGCTACTTTTGCCTGGGTAGCGAGTAACGGAGGTAATATTGTTTCAGGAGCCAATACGGCTACGCCAACGGTAAATGCTGCAGGAACATATACTTTAACGGTGACTAATCCGGCTAATGGTTGTACAGCAACTGATGTGGCTTTAGTAACTTTAAACAATACACCACCAAATGTAAATGCTGGAGCTGATAAAGAATTGACTTGTACTACTACTTCAATTGCATTAAGCGGTTCATCTTCTACACCTGGCGCAACCTTTGCCTGGGTAGCGAGTAACGGAGGAAATATCGTTTCAGGAGCCAATACAGCAACACCTACAGTAAATGCTGCAGGAACTTATACTTTAACGGTGACTAATCCGGCTAATGGTTGTACTGCTACTGATGTGGCTTTAGTAACTTTGAATAATACGCCACCAAATGTAAATGCTGGTCCTGATAAAGAATTGACTTGTGTTGTTAGCTCAATAGCCTTGAGCGGTTCTTCTTCTACACCGGGAGCGACATTTGCCTGGGTAGCGAGTAATGGAGGTCATATCGTTTCAGGCGCCAATACAGCAACACCAACCGTAGATGCAATAGGAACTTATACTTTGACTGTTACTAATCCGGCTAATGGATGTACCGCCTCTGATTTTGCGGTAGTAACCTTAAATAATACACCACCAAACGCTTCAGCAGGTGATGATGCCTCCATTCCTTGTGGTGGTTCCTCAACTTCTTTAAGCGGTTCGTCTTCTACACTTGGAGCAACATTTGCCTGGGTAGCAAGTAACGGGGGTAATATTATTTCAGGCGCTGACACAGCAACACCAACAGTGACTGCAGGAACTTATACAGTGACTGTTACAAATCCTGCCAATGGATGTACAGCATCAGATTCCGCAGACGTAACCATTCAAAACTGTAGAACATTCTGTACTTATACCCAAGGGTATTATGGTAATAAAGGAGGTATTGCTTGTACTCCTGACGGACAATCGACCACCTATAATTTGATACTAAACAGCCTGCTTAATATGCCGGGTGAATACATGTATATTGGTAGAGGAACCGGCGCAGCTGATCCGGGAGGCTCATTTACTGCTACTCCCGCTGATGTAAATAAAATTATAGAAATTATGCCGGGCAACGGTCCTGCAGCTTCTATAACAGGTGATTACACACCTTATACAGTACAACCGCTTCAAAACGGTAAAATCAGAAATGTATTGTTAGGACAAACTATTGCATTGGCATTAAATCTTTATATGCCGGCAGATTTGTCTGAATCAGTAGGAAACTTTAGTCTTGAAGGCAGTGGCGGAATGTATCTTGTAACTGCAGCCAGAGCTACTGATTCATCATGTGAAGATCCGGTTCAGGCAGATTGTTTATTGCAACCAAACGCTATACAAAGTTCTCAGCTTCCAATTCCAGCGAATGTAATTGCAGCATTACCTGCACAACCAAAAGTTTGGGATTTATTCCAATTGGCTAAAAATGCCTTAGGTGGTTTATTGCCTCCTGGAGTAACTCATTCTAACATTAATGATGCAGTAGCAGCAATCAATGTAGGATTTGATAAATGTAGATTCTTTGTAGAATTCTCTCCAACAACTCAGGCTTGTCCTCCGCTGATTATTGCTAAAGCAGGTTTGACAGAAGTTGTAGATGTAGATATTTACCCAGTTCCTTTCAAAGACAATCTGACAATGACTTACAGATTTGAAAGCAATGTACCGGTAACTATTGAGGTTTATGATATCAGAGGTGTTTTATTGTCAACACAAACAGATACTGATGTTCGTGCCAATAAAGAAATTACAATTCCAGTGAACTTCACCAAACAACAAGCACAAATGTACTTTGTTAAAATATCATCTGACAAAGGAACAATCATTAAAAAAGTGATTTCAGAGTAATATCTGATTGCACTTTATAAAGAGAGTGTTAAGTGTTTTTTTAATTAATTTTAAAAAGAGAAAAACCATCCTGAAAGGGATGGTTTTTTAATTTTATATCAATTGGCTTTACCTAAGATACATCTACTGTAGTAGCATCTGCAATCTTTTTGTAAGTTCCGTTTACTAATTTTTCGCGGATAGCATCAAAAGCAGTTAAGGTTTCTTCAATATCGGCTAAAGTGTGTGAAGCGGTTGGAATCATTCTCAACAAGATAATCCCTTTTGGAATTACAGGATAAACCACGATAGACAAGAAGATACCATAGTTTTCTCTTAAGTCATTCACCATGACCATTGCTTCCGGAATAGAACCTTCCAAATAAACCGGAGTCACACACGTATTGGTATCACCAATGTTAAATCCGTGGGCTTTTAATCCGTTTTGTAGTGCGTTTACGTTTTCCCAAAGTTTGTCTTTCAATCCCGGATTGTCTCTCAACAACTGTAATCTTTTCAAAGCGCCAACGGTTTGAATCATTGGTAAAGCTTTGGCAAACATTTGCGAACGCAAATTGTATTTTAAATAATCAATAATGTCTTTATCAGCTGCAAGGAATGCTCCGATACTCGCCATTGATTTGGCAAAAGTAGAGAAATACACATCAATTCCATCCTGACAACCTTGTTCTTCTCCGGCTCCGGCACCTGTTTTACCAAGTGTTCCAAAACCGTGAGCGTCATCAACCAATAAACGGAAATTGTATTTCTTTTTCATTTCTACAATCTCTTTCAGTTTTCCTTGTTGGCCACGCATTCCGAAAACACCTTCCGTAATGAAAAGAATTCCACCACCGGTTTCCTGCGCCATTTTGGTCGCACGTTGAAGATTTTTCTCCATGCTTTCCAAGTCATTGTGCTTGTAGGTAAAACGTTTACCCATGTGCAAACGTACACCGTCAATGATACAGGCGTGAGCATCAACATCATAAACAATGATATCATTTTTAGTAACCAATGCATCAATACATGACATAATTCCCTGGTAACCGAAGTTTAATAAGTAAGCTGATTCCTTTTGTACAAAAGCCGCCAATTCATTCTCCAGTTGTTCGTGAACATCAGTGTGGCCACTCATCATACGGGCGCCCATTGGGTAAGCTGCACCATATTGAGCTGCTGCATCAGTATCTGCCTGACGCACTTCAGGATGATTGGCTAAACCTAAATAATCATTGATTGACCAGTTTAATATTTCTTTGCCGTGGAATTGCATTCTTGGGCCTAATTCACCTTCCAGTTTTGGAAATACATAGTAACCTTCGGCTTGAGAAGCCCATTTTCCTAACGGTCCTTTATTGTTTTGTATTCTTTCGAATAAATCTTTTACCATAATCACTTTGTGTTTTAGTCGTGGCAAAAGTAATTATAAATTTAGTTTACTCCTAATCATTACAATTAGAAATTATAAACCGCAAAATGTTGAAAAATGCAGAATGGATTTAGCTTACCAATAATTTAATGATTTCAAAAAGAGTGTCTTTGTCCACAGGTTTTGATAGGTATTTGTTCATTCCAATTTCAATTACTCTTGTTTTGGTGCTTTCCATGACATCAGCGGTCAAAGCAATAATCGGAATGGTTTTCTTGTCTTCACCGGCTTCACCGTTCCGGATGGCGATTGTAGCTTCATAACCATCCATAATTGGCATTTGCAAATCCATGAGAATGATGTCGTAATTTTTTTCGATTAGCTTTTGTACGCCTTCTTGTCCGTTATTGGCAAATTCAACTGTAGTATTCAACCATTTTTTGGTAATCATTTTAATCACCATCTGGTTCATCGCATTGTCTTCAACCACTAGAATAGATTTACCTTTCAAGTCATATTCAAATGATGAGGCGTTATCAACAGTTGTTTGCTTGGCCATTTCGACCATTTCATAACTCAATTGTATTTCGCAAACAGTTCCTAAATCGGGTGTGCTTTCCATTTTGATTTTGCCTTTGTGCAAATCCACTAAGTGTTTTACGATATAAAGACCAAGGCCAAGACCGCCAAATTTCCTTTTGTTATTGATGCCTTCCTGTGAAAACGAATCATAGATGCTGTTGATTTTTTCCTTTGAAATCCCAACTCCGGTGTCACTGATGGTAAAGGTGATTTGCACTTTGTTGTCTTTCCCTTTTTTGGCTTCTAATTTGAATTTGACAAATCCTTCATGGGTAAATTTAAGTGCATTGCTCAAAACATTGTGTAAAATCTGATTCAACCTTACTGAATCACCTTTGACCATTTCGGGTAAATCGTCACCTTTTTGAAATGTGAAATCGAGTCCTTTGTCACTGGCTTCACGAGCAAAATTGTTAGCAATATGTTCAGCGGTTTTGACGATATCAAAATCAGCAAGTTCCAGTTTGATTTCATTTTTTTCAATTTTGGAAAAATCTAAAATGTCGTTCACAGAACTCAGCAGGCTATAGGTTGAATATTTGATAATTTGGCTTCCATCCTGAATTTGCTTGTCATTACTGTCCTTAGCCATAGATTTAGCTGTATTTAGAATAGCATTTAAAGGGGTTCGCAATTCATGACTGATATTGGATAAGAAATAGGACTTCAGTTCGTTCATTTCTTCTGAACGTTGTAAGGCTAAATTTTGCAATTCTTCCCGTTCGTTTTTGAGATTCCGGATTAAGTTGGCCATCGAAAGCGACAGGAAGATGACTTCCATTCCGGTTCCTAGTTTAGAACTGTTTTCTGTTAAAAAGGTAAGCGGCAATATGCTGAAGTTTTTCAGGATAAAAACCACAAAACCCGAGATAAGGAAGAAGATACCGGTTGCAAAAAAGCGATCAATTTTTTTGGTACGGATAAAAATTATGCTTTGGGTGGCGATGATCAATAGCAATAAAACCAATCCCAAACCATTGGCAATAGGATAGGAGTATTGGAGTGCTTTTGGAATAATGAATAAGGAAATAAATAAAAGCAAATCCAATCCATACATAACGTAAAAAGCATTGTTTATAAATCGATTATACTCTTTTACTTTCAGGTATACCTGAGCATAACGCCCTAAGAAGAAATTGGCAAAACAGGCAAAAATAATTACGGCATGCAATGAAAACCAGCCCGATTGAGGTGTTACAAATTTGTAGAAATAGCCATCAATTGAAAACTGTAATAATCCAATAAAGACAACATACATGCTGTAAAATAAGAATGTTTTGTCGCGCATTGCAAAGAAAAAGAAAAGGTATAAAATGGCTGCGATAATCAGGATGCCATAGAAAAACCCAAAAATAAACTGCTCAAACGAACTTTGTTCCAATATGCTTTCGGTGGTATGCAATACCATCGGCATGGAAAGCTGTTCCCCGTCGCTTTTGACGTGTAAATAAAATTGCTGTGATTCATTTGGCGCCAGATTAATCTTGAAAATAGTCTTCCGGAGCTTAAAACTTCTTTCAGAATATGGGATTGCATCTCCGCTAATGTATTTTATAATCGACGCATTGTCTTTTATAACATACAATTCCGCTAAATCAGTGATGGGCCTGGCGGTTTCAAAAAAGTAATTTAGCTCTTCATTTGTTGTGTTCTTTAACTGAAAGCGCACCCAAATATTATGATTGGTAAACCCAAAGTCCATATTTTCCTTTTCCATAGGCGAAAATTGGAACCCTTTGATATTCCGGATTTGATTTAAAGTCACATCAACCTTACCAACATCAACATATTCAGCTTTGCTGTGTATTGATATGGTTTGTTCAGTTTTGTCTTTCTTTAAATGGAATTGGGCTGAGGTATTTTGAAAAGAGAATAGAAAAATGCCGACAAGGCATAACCATTTTTTACTACTCTTAATAGTAATTGCTTTTTTCATATCGGGGTTAGTGGTATTTTGAGTTACTTACGAATATAGAGCCGTATGAGATTCAACAATTCTTAAAACTTAAAAAAATAGGCCAAATCAGTGCTTATGAGTAGTAATTTATAGCATTTATGCCATTGAAAACTATTTTTTTAGCGAAGTTTACTACACTCGTTAATCTTATGTTCTGCGAATATTGATAGAAATATTATTCTCATCTTTGCATTTATTAAACAAATGCGCTTCAAATGGAATTAGTTTTTGCCTCCAACAACCAAAATAAAATTAAAGAAATCCAGCTTTTGCTGCCTGCGTCTATTCGAATCCTGAGCCTGGAAGACATCGGTTGTTTTGAAGATATTCCCGAAACTGCTGACGCCATTGAAGGCAATGCGATTTTAAAGGCCAATCATGTTACAGAAAAATTTGGCTACAATTGTTTTGCAGATGATTCTGGTTTGGAAGTCGATGCATTGAACGGTGAACCCGGGGTTTATTCTGCCCGTTATGCCGGAAAACAACGAAATGACAATGACAATATGGATAAACTGTTGGCTAATCTTGATGGTGAAACCAATAGAAAAGCCAATTTCAAAACAGTAATCTGCCTGAATTTAAACGGAAACCAGCACCTTTTCACCGGAATCATTAATGGGAAAATCATTGAAGAAAAAATCGGAACAAACGGTTTTGGATATGATCCGGTTTTTGTAGCCGATGGTTATGATAAAACCTTTGCGGAGTTGACCATAGCTGAAAAATCTGCTATCAGTCATCGCGGACTGGCAGTCAAACAATTAGTTAATTTTTTGACATAATTTTTAAGGTAAAAACCATCTGGCTGACAGATATCATATCTTGTTTTATTGTTGCGAATATGTAACTTATTAATTATCAATAACTAACAAATTAGTTTATATGGTATATAAAGATTACCTTTGCACCAAATTTTAAAACTTTATATGAATAAATTTGAACAATTAGGTCTGAATGAATCGTTACTGCTGGCGATCAAAGATCTAGGATTTGAGAATCCGTCAGAAGTACAAGAAAAAGCGATTCCAGTACTATTGGAGCAAAACACAGACTTGGTTGCGTTAGCGCAAACAGGAACAGGGAAAACCGCCGCTTTTGGTTTCCCGCTTATTCAAAAAATTGATGCCGAAGACAGAAGTACGCAAGCGTTAATTTTATCACCAACGCGTGAGCTATGCTTACAAATCACCAACGAGATTAAACAATACTCAAAATATGTAAAGGGTTTACATACAGTGGCAGTTTATGGTGGTGCAAGCATTACGGAGCAAGCCAGAGAAGTAAAACGTGGAGCACAGATTATTGTGGCCACACCCGGTAGAATGCAAGACATGATCAATCGTGGTCTTGTAAACATTAAAAACATCAATTTCTGTATTCTTGATGAAGCAGATGAGATGCTAAACATGGGGTTTTATGAAGATATCGTTTCGATATTGTCAGATACTCCAGATGAAAAAAACACTTGGTTGTTTTCAGCGACGATGCCTGCTGAGGTAGCAAGAATTGCTAAAAAATTCATGCACGATCCGGCAGAAGTAACCGTTGGAACCAAAAACTCAGGTTCAGCTACAGTATCACACGAATTTTATTGTGTGAATGCCCGTGACCGTTACGAAGCTTTGAAAAGATTAGCTGATGCTAATCCGGATATCTTCTCGGTAGTTTTTTGTAGAACCAAAAGAGATACCCAAGCGGTGGCTGAAAAGCTAATCGAAGATGGATACAATGCCGCAGCTTTGCACGGAGATTTATCTCAGGCGCAACGTGATGGTGTAATGAAATCTTTCCGTGGCCGTCAAATTCAGATGCTTGTGGCAACAGACGTTGCGGCTCGTGGAATTGACGTTGATAACATCACTCACGTGGTAAACTATCAGTTGCCGGATGAAATTGAAACTTACAATCACCGTTCTGGCCGTACAGGTCGTGCCGGTAAATTGGGAACTTCAATCGTAATCATTACTAAAAGTGAATTGCGTAAAATTTCGTCTATCGAAAGAATCATCCAACAAAAATTCCAGGAGAAAACGATTCCAAGCGGAATTGAAATCTGTGAAATCCAATTGTTGCACTTAGCCAATAAAATCAAGGATACCGAAGTAGATCACGAGATAGACAACTATCTTCCTGCTATTAACGAAGTGCTTGACGGTTTATCAAAAGAGGAATTAATCAAGAAAATGGTATCGGTTGAATTCAACAGATTTATTGCTTACTACAAAAAGAAACGCGATTTATCAGGTGAAAAAGGCGAAAGAAGCGAAAGAGGTTCTGAACCAAGAGAAATCAGAGCCGGAGATCCTGTTCGTTATTTCGTAAACATTGGTGCGCGTGACGATTTCGATTGGATGCAGTTGAAAGATTTCTTAAAGGAAACTTTAGACTTAGGTCGTGATGACGTATTCAAAGTAGATGTAAAAGAAGGTTTCTCTTTCTTTAACACTGATGGAGAACATACTGATAAAGTAATGTCTATTCTTAACGGATTTGACCTTAACGGAAGAAGAATCAACGTTGAAATTTCTAAAAATGAAGGTGGAAGCCGCGACAGACGCGACCATAACGGAAGAAGTGGTGGCGGAGAAAGAAGAAGCTCAGGCGGATTTGGAGGCAGAAGTTCTGCTCCAAGAAGTGGCGGCGGAAGCTTTGGTCCAAGAAGCGACAGAGGCGAAAGAAGCTCAGCTCCAAGACGTGAAGGTGGTTTCAGAAGCGACAGAAATGATGCTTCAAGAAGAGAACCAGGTTCATTCCAAAGAGAAGAAAGAGCGCCAAGACGTTCTGAAGGCAATAGCGACAGACCGGCAGGTCGTTCTTTTGAAGCTGCTAAAAACAGAAGACCAAGAAAAAGCTAAAGCTTCAAAAAAATAAATTTTCATAACTCCGTTTTTGCTCAATAATTGAGGTGAAAACGGAGTTTTTTAAGGTATATACTCCATTTTGTTAATTTTGTTCTAATTCTGCCAACAAACAGCAAAATATCTTAAAAGAGTTTCATACTTTTAAACCATCAAAATCAGCTATGAGATATTTTACCTTTATACTTCTTTTCCTTTGTTCACTTAGTGCTTTCGCTCAGGTTATACCGACCGGCCAGAAAGTTACCGGAACAATTGTCAATGATAATTCGTTGTTGCCTATTCCTAATGCCAATGTGATTAATGTCAACAAAGTGAAAGGCGTAGTAACCAATGCCAGCGGATATTTTGAAATGGAAGTAAGTGTGAGTGATACGTTGCATATTTCCATATTGGGCTATCAATCTTTACGCGTAAGAGTAACCAATGACTGGTTGAAAAATGGTACGGCTAAAATTTTAATGACCGAAAAAGCGATTGCTTTGGAAGAAGTGATTGTCAAAAAATACGATTTAACGGGTTATCTGGAAATCGATTCCAAGTTAATCCCGGAAAAAGAAAACTACCGCTACAGTATTTCCGGGCTTCCAACAGCTTATGAAGCAGGTGAAAACTCTCCAAATGCCTTTACAAGGGTTTTGGGTTCTATCTTTAATCCGGCGGATATGTTGTATAATTTCTTTGGCAACAAACCCAAGGAACTAAAGAAATTAAAACAAATGAAAAAGGATGATACGGTCCGTAATCTGTTGGAATCCAAATTTGACCGGGAAATGATTTCGGTACTTTTAGGCGTAGATAAAAAAGAAATCGCCGAAATCCTGCAACGTTGCAATTATTCGGAATCTTTTATCCAAACCGCGAATGATTTACAGGTTTTGGATGCCATCAGCGAATGTTATGAGCAGTATAAAGTACTGACCAAAAAGCACGAAAAGTATCTTAACGATTAGTTATTTTTCGGTGTAGTATCGTTCCTCAATACGCTTAATATCTTTAATTGAATTCTTAGCCCAAGCCAGACGCTTTTCCAGTATTTCATCTTCGGAAAGTTTCCAGTCGACGTCAGATTGGCGTAGGCGAGTGGTAATGTCCTGAATGATAATGGCTGCCGAAACCGAGATATTCAGGCTTTCCGTAAAACCAACCATCGGAATTTTCAAAAAACCATCAGCCTGCTGCATTACTTCCTCAGAAAGTCCTTCTTTTTCAGTGCCAAAGAACAATGCACTTTTTTTGGTCACATCAAATTCGTGTAACAAACAGGAATCATTGTGCGGCGTCGTAGCGATGATTTGGTAACCTTTGTTTTTTAGGGTTTGAATGCAATTAGAAATGTTGTCAAACTTGTTGATGTCGACCCATTTTTGAGCGCCCATGGCAATTTCCTTATCGATGTTTTTGCCAAAACGCTGCTCCACGATATTGATTTCCTGTATCCCAAAAACTTCACAGCTGCGCATTACCGCACTCGTATTGTGAAACTGATAAACATCTTCCACAGCAATCGTAAAGTGATTGGTGCGATTGCTCAATACATTGCGAAATCGCTCTTTGCGGTTATCTGATAAAAATTCTTCGAGGTATTTTAGGTAATCGAGGTCGGTCATCATATATAAATATTTTGCTAAAATAGGAAAATTGAATTTATTTAAAATATTACTTTTATAACTTTGATATCTCTTGTTTTTGTCATTTCGACAAAGGAGAAATCACATAATCTGACTTACTTGATGAGATTCCTCGTTCCTCGGAATGACAAGTTTGTTCTGAAACATAGTATAAGTAAATAATGAAGAAAAAACTAGTCGTTTTAACCGGTGCCGGAATTTCTGCCGAAAGCGGTATCAAAACCTTTCGCGATGCCGACGGATTATGGGAAGGACATGATGTGATGGAAGTGGCTTCGTATGAAGGCTGGCTTAAAAACAAAGAACTGGTTTTGGATTTCTACAACCAACGCCGAAAACAATTGCACGAAGTAAAACCGAATCTCGGGCATCTTACTTTGGCCGAACTCGAAAATGATTTTGATGTTCACATCATAACGCAGAATGTGGACAATCTCCATGAACAAGCCGGAAGCACTAAGGTTTTGCATTTGCATGGCGAATTACTCAAAGTGCGAAGCGATAATCATTATCGGTTTGAGGTTTTAGACTGGGTTTCCGATTTGAATTTGGGTGATTTTGATTCGAATGGAAACCAATTGAGGCCACATATTGTTTGGTTTGGCGAAGCCGTTCCAGCCTTGGAAGAAGCAGTTGATATTGTTGAAACGGCAGATTATCTGTCGGTCATTGGTTCGTCGCTGCAGGTCTATCCCGCTGCGGGTTTAATGCATTATGCCAACCGAAATGTCCCGGTGTTTTATATCGACCCAAAACCGGCGATTATTTATGATTTACAAAATCCTTTAGAAGTAATCTCAATGAATGCCACCGAAGGCGTGCCATTTTTAAAACAAAAATTACAAGATTTAGAGCAAAAAACTCATAACTCATAACTCATAACTTATAACTTATAACTATTTTTGCACCACACAAAAACAACACACAAACCATGTCATTAACTACTTTAAATGCCATTTCACCCATTGACGGAAGATACAGAAAAGCGACCAAACCTTTAGCCGCTTTTTTCTCCGAAGAAGCCTTGATAAAATATCGAGTATTAGTTGAAGTTGAATATTTTATTGCGCTATGTGAAAGCGATTTACCTCAATTAAGCAGAGTCAATAAAAGCAGCTTTGAAGCGCTTAGAAATATCTATAAAAACTTCACTACCGAAGACGCATTGGTTATTAAAGAAACTGAAAAAACAACCAACCACGATGTGAAAGCAGTGGAGTATTTCATCAAGGATAAGTTTGAGGTTTTAGGTTTGAGTGATTTCAAGGAATTCATCCATTTCGGGTTGACTTCCCAAGATATCAATAATACTGCGATTCCGCTTTCAACCAAAGAAGCTTTTGAAAAAGTATACCTGCCAAGCCTGATTGCCTTAATCGCAAGACTAAAAGAGTTGAGCATGGAATGGAAGGATATTCCAATGTTGGCCAGAACTCATGGTCAGCCGGCATCACCAACGCGTTTAGGAAAAGAGATTTTGGTATTTGTTGAACGTTTGGAAGAGCAAATGCGTTTGTTGTTTAATATTCCGTTTGCGGCCAAGTTTGGCGGTGCGACAGGGAATTTCAACGCGCATCACGTAGCTTATCCGAATGTGGATTGGAAACAATTCGGAACCACATTCGTGGAAGAAACTTTGGGACTGCAACATTCTTTCCCGACAACTCAAATAGAACATTACGACCATTTTGCGGCTTTCTTTGATGCGTTAAAAAGAATCAATACCATCATCATCGATTTAGACCGTGACATCTGGACGTATGTTTCGATGGACTATTTCAAACAAAAAATCAAAGCAGGAGAAATTGGTTCTTCGGCTATGCCACATAAAGTAAACCCGATTGACTTTGAAAACTCGGAAGGCAACTTAGGGATTGCCAATGCGATTTTTGAACATCTTTCAGCCAAATTGCCGATTTCAAGATTACAACGCGATTTGACCGATAGTACGGTTTTGAGGAACGTTGGTGTTCCTTTTGGACATACCATTATTGCTTTTGAAGCGACCTTAAAAGGGTTGAACAAATTGTTGTTGAACGAATCCAAATTCGCCGAAGATTTAGAGAAAAACTGGGCTGTGGTTGCTGAAGCCATTCAAACGATTTTGCGTCGTGAAGGTTACCCAAATCCTTATGAAGCTTTGAAAGGATTGACCAGAACGAATGAAGTGATGAACAAGGAATCCATCCACGCTTTTATCGGAACATTGAATGTTTCGGATGATATCAAAGCGGAATTGCTGGCGATTTCTCCGAGCAATTATTTGGGGATTTAAAATTTACTTTATGAAACAAACTGTTTTTATATCCTTTTTTCTTTTCTTTTTTATTGGAGTACAAAGCCAGGAAAAGGTTTATTTCGATAAAGACTGGAAACCATCCAGTAAGGAAAATGCTTTGTATTATAGGATTGTCAAAAAAGAGATTGATCTTTATTTGATTAAGGATTATTTTATTGACGGTAAAATACAGTTTGAAGGCTATTCAAAAGTAGCTGTTGATCCACTTGTTCACGAAGGTGTTGCGCAATGGTATTACCATAATGGAGCAGTTGAAAGAAGAGCGGAATTCAAAAACAATAACCCAAACGGTAGAATGGTTACCTATTATTCAGATGGTAAACTTCAAAGTGAAGTAGGTTACAATAATGGTATTTTAGATGGCTTTTCGAGGAATTATTTTCCAAATGGTAAAATGCAGGCAGAAGTTGAATTTGTTAACGGGAAAATGAATGGCAGGTATATAAAATACAAAAACGAAAGCAACCTCAAGGAATTAATGCATTTTAAGAATGGGGTTTTTGATGGGCCTATTGAAACCTATGAAAAGGGTTTCCTTTCTTATAAAGCAATGATGAAGGATGATTTTCCTGAAGGAGAAGTAATCAAAAATTATTACGAAAGTGGAAAAATTCAGTATAAGTACAAATTGTCTAACCGTGTTTTAGAATACTTTTATGGGTTTTCAATGGATGGCGATACTGTATCCAAAGGAATATTCAAAGAGGGAAAACCACAATTTTACGAAAAAAAGACAAAAATGAACAACAGTACTTTTTTTTCCAAAATGCAATTGGTAAAAGGTATTGAAAATTGGAAAATTTATCGTGATGGTAAATTGATAGTCGAATCTTTTTATCAGGATGGTAAAATGATTGGCACTTGGAAGTATTATAACTACGACGGTTCGAAATTGTATTATACATTAGATTTCTCCAAGTCGGATTGCAGCGAATCGAATATTCAAAAAATGGATGAATTTAGACAGTATTTTACTTTTACTGATCGTTTTGAAATTGAAAGAGAACTTTTTGAAATCAGATGCAAAGAACTAATCAGAATTGATTTTTTCAACAAAGATGGTGCTAATTATGAAGATGAGCATCCTTATTACTATATAAAATGGGAAGCTGAAGATATAAAAACTGTTTCAAAGCGCCCAAGCATTAGTTATAAAAGTTCATCCGTTGAGAAAGACGGCGATGGTTATGCGATTACGCGCAGAGAAGGAACATTTAATGAGGACTTTGACTATCACGAACCGTTGAATAATGAATTTGTTAAAAAGAATGATTGTAAAAACAGCTATAGTAACCAATATAAAGATGTGTTGTTTTGCGAAAAAACATATGGCAATATAAAGTATAAGTTCTTTGCATCAGAAAACATTGGGCATTTAGCCAAATTGAAAAATGAGCTGGCGCCGAAGAATGATGAAATCCTGTTTTTTTATCAAAAATTTGAAGAAAGAATTTATAAAAAGGGTGAAAAGGCTATAGATCGTTTCCTTAGTTTTAAGATGCCAAATGTAATCAAAGAGGCTTTTAAGAAAAAAATACTAGACGATTTAGATGTTGTTTATGTACTTGAAAGTTTGTTTTTTGAGCCCGAAAATTTTAGTGGTACGGGAGCTTATGAGGCTTTGAAAGAAGAACTGAAAAAAAATGAATAGTCTTCCGCTGTTAGATAAAAAAAAAAGGCATAAGAATTAAACTTATGCTTTTTTTTTTATCCCTAAAACTTATCTCGAATAATTCGGAGCTTCCTTAGTAATCGTCACATTGTGTGGATGACTTTCTGTAATTCCGCTAGAAGTGATTCTAACGAATCTTCCGGTTTCCTGTAAGGTCGGAATATCTTTTGAACCACAATAACCCATTCCGGCGCGAAGTCCGCCAATGAATTGCTGCATGCTTTCGTTCAATTCTCCTTTATAAGGAACACGACCTACGATTCCTTCCGGAACTAACTTTTTGATATCGTCTTCTACGTCTTGGAAATAACGGTCTTTTGAACCTTCCTGCATGGCTTCAACTGAACCCATTCCACGGTATGATTTGAATTTTCTGCCTTCAAAAATGATGGTTTCTCCCGGAGATTCTTTGGTTCCGGCCAATAATGAACCCAGCATTACCGAACTGGCTCCGGCTGCAATGGCTTTAGGAATATCACCGGTATAGCGAATTCCACCGTCTGCAATTACCGGAATTCCGGTTCCTTTTAAAGCTGCGGCAACTTCTAAAACGGCTGAGAATTGCGGGAATCCAACTCCGGCTACAACACGTGTGGTACAAATGGAACCCGGACCAATTCCGACTTTTACACCATCGGCACCGTGTTCCACTAAATATTTAGCTGCTTCAGGTGTGGCAATATTACCTACAACTACATCTATCTGAGGGAATTTTGCTTTAACCTCTTTCAATACATTGACAACGCCTGCGGTATGTCCGTGAGCGGTATCGATGATAATGGCATCAACACCGGCATTGACCAACGCTTCTGTTCTTTGCAATGAATCGGCGGTAACGCCAATGGCAGCTGCGACTCTCAAACGTCCAAACTTATCTTTGTTGGCGATTGGTTTTTGAGTAAGTTTTGTAATATCTCTAAAAGTAATTAACCCGACTAATTTATAATCAGCATTAACTACAGGAAGTTTTTCAATTTTGTTGCCTTGTAAAACGACTTCGGCTTGTTCTAAAGAAGTGCCTTCAGCGACGGTAACCAAATTTTGAGAAGTCATCACTTCCACAATCGGGCGTGAATTGTCTTTTTCAAAACGCAAATCCCGGTTGGTTACGATTCCTTTTAAGGTTTTGTTGTCATCTACAATCGGAATACCGCCAATACCAAATTCCTTCATCGCCGCTTTGGCATCAATCACTTTAGCCGTCAAAGGCAAAGTCACCGGATCGATGATCATACCACTTTCGGCACGTTTTACTTTGCGAACTTTGGTAGCCTGTTGCTCAATCGTCATGTTTTTGTGTAACACACCAATTCCGCCTTCCTGAGCCATAGCAATCGCCATAGCGCTTTCGGTAACAGTATCCATGGCAGCGGAAACTATTGGAACATTGAGCATTATGTTTTTGGAAAATTTAGATTGGATATTCACTTCTCTTGGTAAAACTTCTGAAAAATTCGGAACCAAAAGAACATCATCGTAAGTTAAGCCTTCACCGATGATTTTTGTGTTGTGTGCATTCATTGCAATTTGTAGTTGTAGTTAAATTGCGTGCAAATATACGTTAAATGTTGGAAGTACGAAGTAAGATTTACGAAGTTTTTAACTTTTTAATGATACAGATTGAAAATCTTGGACGCTTCGTTATAAGCGCTTTCAAAACTCATCGGGCTGGTATTGGTGTTTTCCTTTTGCGCAGTGAAATAGGATAGGAGCTTTTCTGTCGGCATATTGCCTGTCAAATCGTCTTTCGCCATCGGGCAACCGCCAAAGCCTTGGATAGCACCGTCAAAACGACGACAGCCGGCTTTGTATGCCGCATCAACCTTCTCGTGCCATTTATCAGGAGTCGTATGTAAGTGTGCGCCAAATTCAATGTTGGGATATTTTGGGATCAAATTTGAAAACAAATACTCAATCACTTCAGGCGTTGAACTGCCAATGGTATCGGAAAGTGACAAGATTTTTACGCCCATATTGGCCAGTCTTTCTGTCCATTCGCCTACAATTTCCACATTCCAGGGATCGCCATACGGATTCCCAAAACCCATAGAAAGATAAGCTACGACTTCTTTATCGGAAGCGTTGGCAATATCTAAAATCTCTTGAAGTGTGATTAAACTTTCGGCAATGGTCTTGTGCGTATTACGCATCTGAAAGTTTTCTGAAATCGAAAACGGAAAACCTAAGTATTGAATTTCCTTGTGAACCGAAGCCAATTGTGCGCCTTGTGTATTGGCAATGATAGCTAAGAGCTTGCTTTGTGTTTGTGATAAATCCAGTTGTGCCAAAACTTCAGCAGTGTCCTGCATTTGCGGAATCGCTTTAGGAGAAACAAAACTACCAAAATCAATCGTGTCAAAACCTACGCGAAGTAAGGATTGAATATAATCCACTTTCTTCTCAGTAGGAATAAAGGTTTTAATGCCTTGCATAGCATCGCGTGGACATTCTATAATTTTGATTGGTGATTTCAACTGGTTTGATTTGTTGAGGCTAAGTTAGGAAGATTTTCTTAGAATTGCTTCGTTGATTTCCTTGATTAAATTTGGACCTTCATAGATAAATCCGGTATACAATTGCACCAAACTCGCTCCGGCTTCCAGTTTTTCAATGGCATCTTCCGCCGAATGAATTCCGCCAACACCAATAATAGGAAAGGCTTTGTTGCTTTTCTCCGAAAGGAAACGAATCACTTCGGTTGAACGATCTGTCAAAGGTTTACCCGACAATCCACCGGTTTCCACTTTGTTTTCCGATTGCAAACCTTCGCGGGAAATGGTAGTGTTTGTTGCAATGACACCCGCAATTTTGGAATCATTTACAATATCTATAATATCCAATAACTGTTCGTTGGTCAAATCGGGTGCGATTTTCAACAGGATTGGTTTTGGATTTTGGTGTAATAAATTATGTGATTGTAAAGTATTCAAAAGTTCCGTCAACGGTTTCTTTTCCTGTAGTTCTCTCAGGTTTGGTGTATTCGGTGAACTCACATTCACCACAAAATAATCTACATATTTGAATAAGGCATCAAAACAAATCAAATAATCTGAAGTCGCATTTTCATTCGGAGTGACTTTATTTTTGCCAATGTTGCCGCCAATCAAAACGCCTTTGTTATCTTTCAATCTCAAAACCGCCGCTTCAACACCGCCATTGTTGAATCCCATGCGATTGATGATTGCACTGTCTTCTCTCAAACGGAACAAACGTTTTTTAGGATTGCCGTCTTGTGGTTTTGGGGTTAAGGTTCCGATTTCAATAAACCCGAAACCGAAATGTGACAATTCGTTATACAACTTAGCATCTTTGTCAAAACCTGCCGCTAAACCAACCGGATTTTTAAATTTAAGACCAAAAACTTCACGTTCCAAACGCGTGTCCTCGACTTCGTAAATCAATTTTAAAATATTGGGAACAAAAGGAATTTTGGAGATGAATTTAACCAATGAGAAAGTGAAATAATGCACTTCTTCAGGGTCAAACCAAAAAAGAATTGGGCGAATGAGTAGTTTGTACATGTGTTGTGTTGTTGTCGTGACGCAAAGATAGTTTTTTTGTTGTTTATTTGGTAATCTGGGTATTTGGTTATTCGACGCATCGGTTTATAATTGATTGCTAACTGTTTATAAAACAACTTAGGCTTCAAATCTTAAAATTGATATTTTTAGAATTTTAAATAAACAAATTACCAAATAACCGAATTACCAAATCAACATATTTACTATTTTAGCCAAACAATAGTTGCCCGATGATTTCAGAGAAACAGTTTCAGACAGAGCTTGATATAATTATTCAAAACGGAATTCGCGAGGATATTGGCCCAGGCGATTACAGTTCGCTCGCTTGTATTCCCGATACTGCCAAAGGAAAAGCCAAACTTTTGGTTAAAGATACCGGTATCATTGCCGGAGTAGAATTTGCCCAAATGGTTTTCGAAAATGTTGATCCAACTTTGGAAGTAGAAGTATTTATAGAAGACGGAACAGCCGTAAAACATGGTGATATTGTATTTCACGTTTCGGGAAGTTCTCAATCTATTTTGAAAGCCGAGCGCTTGGTTTTGAACTCAATGCAGCGAATGTCAGCGATCGCGACTAAGACCAATCAATATGCCCAACTTTTAGAAGGAACCAAAACCAAAATCCTGGATACCCGAAAAACGACTCCCGGATTTAGGGCTTGCGAAAAATGGGCGGTGAAAATTGGTGGCGGCGAAAACCATCGTTTTGCGTTGTACGATATGATTATGCTCAAAGATAACCACAACGATTTTGCCGGAGGCATTACGCATGCGATTACCAAAACCAAAGAATTTTTAAAGCACAATAACCTCGATTTAAAGATTATCGTCGAAGCCAGAAATTTAGCTGAAATTGAAGAAATTCTTCAGAATGAAGGCGTTTACCGAATCCTGATTGACAACTTCAACTTTGAAGACACCGAAAAGGCAGTAGTGCTTATCGGTGATAAATGCCTGACCGAATCCTCCGGGAATATCAATGAGACTACGATTCGTCAATATGCAGAATGTGGCGTGGATTATATTTCTTCGGGCGCGTTGACGCATTCTGTTTATAATATGGATTTAAGCCTAAAAGCCTTTTAATATGAGCGAACCATCAGCATCTAAGTTGGGCAAGATTCCTGTTGTCAAGCAATTATTTGCTTTGTTGCATAAGATAAAATTGCCATGGCTTCACGGTTTGTCCTTTTATGAATTGCTCGATTTGTACTTTGTTGGAATCATTGAAGGCGCCATTTCTTACAGAGCGGCAGCGATTGCCTGGAGTTTCTTTATGGCATTGTTTCCCTTTATGCTGTTTATTCTGAACCTTATTCCATACATTCCAATTGATGGTTTCCAGGAAGATTTTATGGGATTTGTCCAGCAAAGTGTACCGCCAACAACCTATGATGCCATTTACAAGATTATCAATGATATTTTGCACAACAGTCACAGTGGCTTGATTTCCACGGGTTTCTTCATGGCTATTTTATTGATGACCAATGGTGTAAATGCTATTCTGGGCGGATTTGAGAGTTCGCATCACATTGATATCATGATGAAAAGAAAGTTTTTCAGGCAGTATTTTGTATCGCTAGGACTTTCTATTTTGTTATCATTTGTATTGATTATAACCGTTGCCGCGATAGTGGTTTTTGAGGTTTTTATCCAAAAAACCAAAATTCAGGATGTGCTTTCAGAAGACATTCCTTTGATAGAAATGGGAAGGTATATTTTTGTAATCCTGATGATTTTGATTACGACTTCATTGCTGTTTAAATTTGGAATCAAAAGAGATGCAAAGCGTTCTTTTATCTCGATAGGTTCAGTATTTACGACAGTTTTAATTATCATATCGTCTTATTTTTTTGGGATTTGGGTCGTAAAATTTTCCAAATACAACGAGCTTTATGGTTCCATCGGAACATTGCTCGTCGTGATGTTTTACATTTGGATCAACTGTATGATTTTGCTTTTAGGATTTGATTTGAATTCGTCAATAAACCACGTCAAAAGAGCCAAACAAAAGGAATTGGAAGCTTTGGAAACCAAACCATAGACTTCTTTTAAATGTAATTCCTGCCTTTCGCACTACGTGGTAGTTGCTTCAGTCAGGGTTAAACTCAAACTATCCGCATTCTTTAAACCATTATCAAATGTCTTTTTTTGTTGAAGTTATCGTTCCGCTTTCTCTTCCTAAAACTTTTACGTACAAGGTTTCGGAGGCTGAATATGGTTTCATCAGCAAAGGAATGCGCATTGCTGTGCCATTTGGCAAAAACAAAATCTACACAGCACTCGTAATCGACTTGCATCAAAACGCGCCAACGCTTTACGAAGCCAAAGACATCCACCAGATTCTTGACGAAAAACCCATAGTAAACGAGTTTCAAATCAACCATTGGTTTTGGATTGCATCATATTACATGTGCAACATTGGCGATGTGTATCGCGGTGCTTTGCCTTCTGCTTTATTGTTGGAAAGTGAAACGATTATTTCACAACGAAAAGAAACCGATGTCGATGAAACCGAATTATCGGATGATGAATTCCTGATTTATGAAGCTTTGCAGCATCAGACCTCTTTAAAGGTTCAAAATATTATTGATATTCTCAACAAGAAAACGGTTTTGCCGGTTATTCAGAAACTGATAAATAAAAACATCATTTCACTTGAAGAGGAAATCCAGGAGGAATATAAACCAAAGCTTATCCGTTATATTCGTTTACACGAGCAATACCAATCAGAAGAAAACCTGATTGCGTTGTTGGATAACTTTAATAAGAATGCCAACAAACAAAAAGAATTGGTGTTGCAGTATTTTCAGTTGCAGGCACAGGAACAAAAGCCGATTTCAGTGAAACAACTGACAGAAACAGCCCAGGCTTCTGCGGCGATTGTCAAGGCTTTGGCAGATAAAGGTGTTTTTGAAGAGTATTATATTCAGGAAGACCGAGTTAATTTTGATAAAAACAAGCTGGACAATGAATTATCATTGAGCGAAGCCCAACAAAATGCCTTTGAAAGCATTAACAATTGTTTGAACAAAAAGGAGGTTTGTCTGCTTCACGGAGTTACTTCCAGCGGTAAGACGGAGATCTATACTAAGCTCATTGAGGACTATATTGCTGAAGGAAAACAGGTGCTTTATTTATTGCCGGAAATAGCGCTGACCACACAATTGGTTTCCCGTTTGACACAACATTTCGGAAACAAGGTTGCAGTATTCCATTCGAAATACAGTAACAACGAAAGGGTAGAAGTATGGCAGAACGTTTTGCAACATTCTCAAAATGCGCAAATAGTTATTGGAGCGAGATCGGCTTTGTTTTTACCGTTCTCTAATTTGGGATTAATAATCGTTGATGAAGAGCACGAGCCAACCTTCAAACAGCAGGATCCGGCACCGCGATACCATACGCGTGATGCTGCCGTAGTTTTGGCGAATGCCCATCAATCAAAGGTTTTACTGGGTTCGGCTACGCCAAGCATTGAAACCTATTACAATGCCATTAACGGGAAATATGGTTTTGTTGCTTTGAAAGAACGCTTTGGGAAAGTGCAAATGCCCGAAATTGAATTGGTCGATTTGAAAGACAGTTATTTCAGGAAAAAAATGAAAGGACATTTCAGCCTGACTTTAATTGAAGCAATCACCGAAGCTTTTGCGAATAACGAACAGGTAATTTTATTCCAGAACCGCCGTGGTTTTTCACCGGTATTGGAATGCATGACTTGTGGCCATGTGCCGCAATGTCCGCAATGTGATGTGAGTTTGACCTATCACAAATATAAAAACCAATTGCGTTGTCATTACTGTGGTTACAATATGGCCAAACCTTCAAATTGTCATGTTTGTTCGAGTGTTGATTTGGAAACCAAAGGTTTTGGTACAGAACAAATCGAAATGGAATTGGCAGAGTTATTTCCGAATAAGAATATCAAACGCATGGACCAGGACACCACGCGTGGCAAATACAGCTTTGAGAAAATCATTGACGGATTTAAAAACCGGGAAATCGATGTGTTGGTTGGAACGCAAATGCTCGCCAAAGGATTGGACTTTGATAATGTGTCTTTGGTGGGAATTATGAATGCCGACAATATGCTATACCATCCCGATTTCAGGGCTTTTGAAAGAAGTTATCAGATGATGACACAGGTTTCGGGGCGATCGGGTAGAAGTGAAAAAAGAGGAAAAGTAATTATACAAACGTATAACCCGTTACACAATGTGATTCAGCAAGTCACCCATAACGATTATGAAGGCATGTACAAGGAGCAATTGTACGAAAGACAGATTTACAAGTATCCGCCATTTTACCGCCTTATAAAGCTTACTTTGAAGCATCGCGATTTTGACAAGCTGAAAGAAGGTTCGATGTGGTTGTACCAGGTTTTACAACAAAACCTGTCGATTCCTGTACTCGGTCCGGAAGAACCGGCAATTAGTCGTATCCGAAACGAATATATCCGCACGATCATGATTAAGATTCCAAGTGAAACGCCATTACAGGGCACAAAAAAAACTGTCCAGAAAATACTGAACAGTTTTGATTTGGTTTCACAATACAGAACGATTAAAGTTACTGTAAATGTTGATTTTTATTAAGCAATAGCTAAAGCTTTAATCAAATCTTCTTTTTTGTTTCGACTCAATGGAATTTTAGTCACTCCAATTTCGGCAAACTTACTGTTGAAACGTTCTACCTTATCAATATTGATGATGTAGGATTTGTGAACTCTGATGAATTTATCTTTTGATAAATCCTGTTCGAACGATTTCATTGTAGAAAGAACCAGATTGCTATCTTCTTCTGTTACTACTTTTACATAATCTCCATAAGCTTCAATCCACTTAATTTTATTGGTATAAACTTTAAGCTTTTTAAGGTTACTCTTAATAAAGATATGTTCTCCTTCTTCTTCCTGATTTTCTTTCTTAAGCATATGGAAATCCATTGCTCTACGAACAGAGGCATTAAAACGATCTAAAGCTATCGGTTTTTGTAGGTAATCCGTAGCATCATAATCGAACGCTTTCATAGCGTATTCAGCCTTTGACGTAATAAAAATAATTTGGGGTTTAACTTTTAAACCGTCAAGAAAATCAAATCCACTGATGACCGGCATCTCGATATCGAGAAAAATTAAATCAACAGTATGAACCGACATGCAATTTTTTGCTTCAATTGCATTAGAAAAATCACCCACTAAATGTAGATTGGGATGATTATTTACTAACTTTGCAATGATCATCCTTTGGATTGAACTATCATCAACAACAACACAATTTAGTTTCATAATACTATTTATTATAGATTTGGTGATGTAAAAATAAATACTTTTTTTTAACCTACCTAACATTTTATCGATTTTTTTTGCTTTTAAACGATATTTTTTACTTTTAGACGATTTCTCTCTATTGTCGATTGTTTATTTAAAAGTTATTCTTATCTTCGCGCCCAATTTAAAATTTAACAAAATTTATTATGAATCATTACGAAACTGTTTTCATCTTAAATCCCGTTTTATCTGAAGTTCAGGTAAAGGAAACAGTAAGCAAATTTGAAGATTTTCTTACGTCAAAAGGAGCAAAGATGGTATCTAAAGAGGATTGGGGCTTAAAAAAATTAGCTTATGAAATCCAAAACAAGAAAAGTGGTTTTTACCACTTATTCGAATTCCAAGTATCAGGAGAAGCTCTTATTGCTTTTGAAACTGAGTTCAGACGTGACGAAAGAGTGATGCGTTTCTTAACTGTAAGTTTAGACAAACACGCTATCTCTTGGGCGGAAAGAAGAAGAGCTAAATTAAAAGAATCATCTAAAGCTTAATCATTATGGCAAATTTGCAACAATCAGCTTCAGGAAAGAAAGACGGAGATATCAGATATTTAACGCCTTTAAACATTGAAACCAATAAAACTAAAAAGTATTGTCGTTTCAAAAAATCAGGAATCAAATATGTAGACTACAAAGATCCTGACTTCTTATTGAAATTCGTAAACGAGCAAGGTAAGATTTTACCAAGACGTTTAACCGGAACTTCATTGAAATACCAAAGAAAAGTATCAGTAGCTGTTAAAAGAGCTCGTCACTTAGCTTTAATGCCATACGTGGCCGATTTATTAAAATAATATTTAAACAATAGTTGTTGGTTTCCCGTTAATCGGAACCTAACTTCTCTAATAAAGGACAACAACATGGAATTGATCTTAAAACAAGACGTTCAGAATTTAGGATTTAAAGATGACGTAGTAACAGTAAAAAACGGTTACGGTCGTAATTATTTAATCCCGCAAGGTTTTGCTCAATTGGCAACACCATCTGCAAAAAAAGTTTTAGCTGAAAATTTAAAACAAAGAGCTTTCAAAGAAGCGAAAATTGTTGACGACGCTAAAAAATTAGCTGAGGCTTTGAAAGCTTTAGAAATCAGAATTACAGCAAAAGCTGGTGGAGAGAAATTGTTTGGTTCTATCACTAACATTGATATCGCTGGGGCGCTAGAAGCTGCCGGTCAGCCAATCGATAGAAAATTCATCACTAGTGGTGTTGTTAAACGTACAGGTAAATATGCTGCTACTGTGAGATTACACAGAGAAGTAGTGGTTGAATTGCCATACGAAATTGTAGCTGAGAAATAATATTTCGATATACAGTATATAAAGTCCCGATGCAAATCGGGATTTTTTTTTAGCAAATAATTAAAACCGGAATAGATTATTTTATTCCTTATATAATATGAAGTATAAAAGATTAACAAAAGAGCAGTTCGAAGCCTTGCACCAGGAGTTCAGTAATTTTCTGGCGGCTCAATCTATTGATAAAGCAGAATGGGATACGATTAAGGCAGATAAGCCCGAAGTGGCCGAACAGGAATTGGATGTTTTCTCTGATTTGATTTGGGAAGGTGTTTTATCAAATGCTCAATATTTAGAACATTTTTCCAAAAACCATATTTTCCTTTTTCACTGTCAGGAAAAATTAATTCAGTCCATCGTTTTGAAAGCGCTAGAGCCCGAAGTAAATTTTATGGAAAAAGAAGGGCTGCAATGGTTGAGCGATAATTTGTTTACCGATACCGTAGAAATTCACTTAGGCAAAAAAGAATACGAAGAAGAGCGGAGCACTGCTTTGTTTGATTTGATCAGTCAAGGCGCTATTTTGAGTGATGGTCAGTTGTATCTTCAAATCAACGGAATCATCCAAGCCTAAAAATATGGATACGGTATTAAGATATCTTTGACAATACCGTATCCATAATTTTTAAGTTATCATTCAAGAACTTCATTTTGTTATTGCTGTTGATGTCATAAGAAACAACACCTTTTATTAGCCATATTTCATCGATATCGGCTTTGTCAAAAACAAGATCATGATGGGATGGATGGTCATTTTTTAACAAAATACTATTGCCCTCTTCGGTCAAAATTTTCAAACGATTAATAAAAATACCTTTCTTCTGGCTTACTATGACAATCAGGTCATTGTCTTTAACCTGATTGATGTCTGTTTCAGTACAAAGCACATATGATCGCTCCTCGATAACAGGAAACATATTGTTACTTATGGCTTGGAATGCCCTGCTGGCATCGCCTCTAAGAAACGGAAAGGTGTATTTAGGAAGTGTTTCGAGAATGCCTTTATTGTCGACACAATATTGATATTGAGATTCCCGGGAAACCAAATAAGTGCCATCTTCTACGCTTTCAAAACCTTTGGAATTTGTTTTATTGTAAAAAATATCGTTCAAATCAATTTCGTATAGTTCGCAAATGGCGATTATACTGCTATAGTCTAATGTGTCCCTTTTTTTCCAGGATGAGATAGTGTTGGGCTTTACGTTCAAAAACTCGGAAAGTTCAATATCGGTACGTATTTTTAAGGCAAATTTTAATTTTTGCAAAATTAAATTCGCATTTTGAGATGTTTTCTCTTGCATATTCGCAAAATGTGTTATACTTTTATCCTACAATAAAAATAAAGGTTAATATTTTTTTAATAATTAATCCCTCTATAAAAAAATATAGAGGTGGCAATTAGTAATAAAAAAACATTCACGATTGTGGTATTTTTTTTATTATGAAAACAAAAGTCAATATCTCACTATTATGACTCTGTAAATTTATAAGCTAAGTATTCTCTAAAATTTGGGGTTTTTAAAAACTACTTAATGGTATTTAGTTTATAAACTATAAATATTCAATTATACTTTAAAAAACAAATATAGATTAATTACTTAAAAATTAATGTAGAACGATTGTTAAAAGTGATATGAAAAACCTATAAGTAGCACTTTTAATCGATATAAAGTTATCTAAATAGGTATTTATAGCAAATATTTAGAAAAAAGACTACAAAAAAATTAAATTATAAATTAAAACCTATCTTAAACAAGTTCAGAAACCAAAAACCAAAAAATACGACCAAGAAATCAACTAAAATACCCTCCCAAAAATACCACCCAAAAATACCACAGGAGCAACAAGTTAATTAAGAAATAGTTACCCTAAATATTCACTTAAATTACTGCTAATGGAATTAAATTTTACCCCCAACAAAAGGCTTAGGCTAAGCTGTTTTGTAATTTGTGTTATGGTATTTGGCTTCCTACAGCGATTGGAAGCACAGTCACTGCCTGTTTATGCTACTACAATCACAAGTCAGGATAATGTTGATTTTTCTGCAAATGCAACAGACGGAGATTTATCTACAAGGGCCAGGATAAGAGCCAGCTCCGGAATCGCAATTGGAATAGGCGCTTATTCCGGACATTTAGAACTCAAGTTCGATTCTGTCCTTCCGGCAAACACCACTTCTTATTTTAAGATTCAAACCGATGATAACATTCTGCCATCCCTACTGGGCGGAAGTCTCGGAGGATTATTGGCAGATGTTGGAGGCGTTTTACTTATCGGTAACCAGGAATTTACTGTTGAAGCCAAAAATGGCTCGACTTCAGTTCTTCTGGGACATAGTCAGATCATAAACGATTTTGCCTTTCAAAGGTTGAAAATTGTTGTCAATGCCAATAATGAATATTTTATTGCGCTGACACCATCACAATCTTATGACAGAATTCGATTGACCAACAGGGTTGGTTCTTTAATCGGTTTAGGCAATACCAAACGCCTGGATGTATATGAAGCCTTTTATATAGGAACACCTGATACCTGCGGATTGGCAAGTTATACTTCTTATAGTGGGTCAGGTTTAAATTTAGACTTATTAGGACTCGGTGGTGCCGGAGTGAGCAACCCGCAACATGTTTTGGATGCCAATACTAGTAATTATTCGAGATTAAGTCTCGGGATTTTAGCCGTGGCTGCTTCCGTTGAACAAACAGTTTATTACGATGGATTATCCCAACCTACAGATCAGTTTTTTATTCGAATGAAAGTCGATCCATCGCTGTTGGCGCTTGGTGTGGCTAATAACATTCAGATTATGGCAGAAAATGGGCCGACTCATGTGATGACCGTAAACCTGAATTCATTGTTGAATTTAGATTTATTGACATTGCTTCAGGGCAATCAGATTGCAACCATTCCATTTTCACCCAATGCACCGGCGAATAGAATTACCGTTAGGTATAATTCTTTGTTGAATGTTCAGCTAACGCAAAGCTTGGATTTATTTGAAATCTATCGGGCACCGGCAGCGCCAACAATCACAGATTTGTTTACCCAAAACCCAACAATCTGTTCGGGCAGTACTGCCAGCTTAGTGGCTGAAACCGGAGCAGGAACAGAGTTAAATTGGTACAGTCAGGCGACAGGTGGTGCATCATTGGCCACCTCAAATTCTGGGCAACCTTTTGTAACACCGGTTTTAACTCAAAATACTTCTTATTATGTTTCGGCCAAAAGAATTGGTTGTCCGGAAGAATCGAGAAGAATTAAGGTAACTGTGACCGTAATCAATTTACCGGTTGCTGCTGATATTACAATCCCGGATACTTTAGAAGCTTGTAATGGAGTTATTGTACTTTCGCCTTCATCTTCAATTGGTGGTGCAACATTCAGGTATTATAAAGACCAACTAAAAACTCAGGAAATCACCACCGGATTTTCGGGTGATCCCGGAGTAACTTATGTTTTAAATAACACTAATGGTGAATTGTCTATTTCGGGATTAACCGCAATCAATTCTCCTTATAGCTATTATATTTCATTAACGGTCAATGGCGTTTGTGAAAATGCTGCCAATACTTTAAAGTTAGTAACCGTTAATTATGCCACAGCTCTAAGCTTGGATGTTTCTCCGACAATTGAAGGCTGCGGAAGCGTTAATTTGCGTGACGCTATCTTGAATTATGACAGTTCAAGTGATATTGTGTACAGCTTTTTTGATAGCACCAATACACCAATTACTCCAGATGCAGCAGCCAATATTCAAACTTCGGGATTATATCATATTCAATCCACAAGCTTAAGCGGAAGCTGCTCTTCTTTAGTAGAGCCGGTTAATGTTGTGGTTAATCCGGAGGTTAATTTGGTTGTGACCAATGTTAATAATGTGATCAATATTGGAGGTTCTGTTACTTTTAGTGCCACTTCAAATGCACCAATCACTTGGTATGATTCTGATGGTAATGCGCTGGCATCAAATGTAGCCGGGCCATTTTCAACTCCGGGCTATTATACTTTCACGGCTGTTTCTGGCAACGGAAATTGTTTTGCCTCCAGAAATGCTTTTGTAGCAGTTATTGACCCGGCCAATTGTCCTGTGCTCACCGAAAGAAAATATGCAGATTCCCAAAGTTGGGGTTCCATAATTACCGGCGGAGTTTTTAATGGAAGCAACGCTATTGATGAAGATGTTCAATCCCATTCAACCATCGTAACCGGTTTAGGATTATTAGGCATTGGAACGACTTGGCAGACCTTGCAATGGGATGACGTAATTCCTGCCGGTACACCGGTAAATGTAAAATTAGGTTCTGATTATAGCGGCTTAGTAGCACTCGGTGCTTATTCAATTGTCGGAACCAAAAGAAACGGTTCGGGTGTGCCAATTGATATTGGATTTATCCAGCCGATTTCGGGTTCCTTAGTTGATTTGTTGGCTGGAGAAAATGTTTTTGAATATACTTTTGTACCTTCAGATATCAATGGACCACAGGATTATGACGGAATCAGAATCATTGTTGGTTCTGTGGCCAGTGTGGCTCAAAATGTTGATGTATATGAAGCTTATTACGATAAAGAAGTTTCTCAAATCACTTGTAATCCATCAGATATAGAAGATGTTTTCTATGGTGCTTATGATTTAGGTGTTGGTGTTGCTACAGCAACTGTTGGTGTCGATGATCCATATGATGCAGTGGATAACAGCATGAATTCTTATGCCACTATGTACAGTGGAGTTGGGATTTTGGCTGCCGCCGATTTGACCGTTTCTTTCAATACACCAACATTAGCAGGTGATACATTAGAAATCTTAATGTCAAAGCCGGCAACAGTTTTAAGCCTGTCTCTATTGAGTGGCTTTACGCTTCAAATGTATATGGGAAATACTCCTGTAGGATTACCGCTTGATAATACCTCGAGTTTATTGAGTTTAGCACTCATCAGTGGTGATGTTTATAGTTTGGTTTTGCACCCGCAAACTATGCCTTATGATAGAATTTCCATCCGTTTTGGTGGTACTGTTGATGTCTTGGATTTTTTAAGAATCCACGATGTAAACAGGCGTGCTGACACTTCGGTAATAGGAGCAGACGCTACAAATACTTTAGACGTCTGTCCAAATCAGGTTGTGCAATTAAGCATTACGCCCGAAGATTGCGCTACTTTTATTTGGTATGATGCACCAACCGGAGGCAATGTAGTTTCAACCGGTTTGAGTTTTACTGTTCCGTCTAATTTAGCTCCGGGTACTTATAATTATTATGTACAGCCATTCCGATTTGGATGTGAAGTATATGACAGAGGTATCGTTACTTTGAATGTTGGTACTACTGCTCCTGAAGACGCCATTACGCAAGTCTTGATTAATGGAGCTGCAAATATTGATATTTGTAGCGAAACTGGAACAATTGCTTTACAGGCTGAACTTAATTCTACGATGACCATTACCAATCCGATATTTCATTGGTATTATCTTAATGGAACTACAGTTGAGCCGATTGCAGGTGAAACAGCATCATTGTTAACCTTAACAGGATTAACACCAGGAACTTATACTTATTATGTTGGTTTGAGTTCTGATGAGTTTTGTGAAACGGCTGAAGATGACAGAAAAGTGATTACGTTTACTATTCTGCCTTTCTCAGTAGCTTCAGATATAACCGCCGACGATGCTTCAATTTGTAACAATGAAGCGGCTGTTATTGTTCCAACAACTGCACATCTTAACCCTCAATTTTTCTGGTATCTAGGAAATGATACAACCCAGCCGATTATGGATGGTGCTGTTATTGGCGGTGTGACTTTTGCAGTAGCTGCCAATGGCACTTTAACCGCTACGGGTTTATCAAATGCAAATAGTCCTTATACTTATTATGTGGCGATGCAAAGTGACAACACTTGTTTGAACTTAGCAGGTACATTAAAACCAGTTATAATAACTGTAAATGATCCTGGAACACCAACAACAAACAATGCCAATCAAGCATTTTGTTTGGTTGATGCACCAACGGTTGCCGATTTACAAGTGAATGAAAGTAATGTAGTTTGGTATTCAGGTCCAAATGGCGGAACTCAATTGCTTCCAACGGATGCATTAGTCAATGGAACCGTTTATTATGCTGCTTTAGTTGATGCAACAACTGGTTGTGAAAGCACAGTAAGGTTAGCGGTTAATGTTACGGTTTCAGATCCAGGAACACCAACAACCATTAATCCAAACCAAACTTTCTGTTTGGTTGATGATCCAAAGATTGCCAGTTTACAAATTAATGAAAGTAATGTTATCTGGTATGCCAATGCTACCGGTGGAAGTCCTTTGTCACCAACAACGGTTTTAGTAAGTGGAACAACTTATTATGCCGCATTATTGGATGCAACCACGGGTTGTGAAAGTGCCAACAGATTGGCAATCAATGTCACTATTTCTGATCCTGGAACACCAACCACAAATAATGTAAACCAACCATTTTGTTTGGAAGATGCACCAACTGTGGGTAATTTACAGGTAAACGAAACGAATGTTGTTTGGTACGCTCTTCCAACTGGTGGACTTCCTTTGGCTACAACCGATGCTTTAGTAAATGGAAATATTTATTATGCCGGATTAACCGATGCAACGACTGGTTGTGAAAGTGCGGTGAGGTTGGCAATAAATGTAACGGTTTCCGATCCGGGAACACCGACAACGACCAATCCAAATCAAACATTCTGTTTGGTCAACGCGCCAACTATTGCAAATCTTCAAGTGAATGAAATCAATGTGGTTTGGTATGATGCCTCAACGAACGGAACACAATTGGCCACAACTGATGCTTTAGTAAACGGAGCAACGTATTATGCGGCATTAGTAGATGCAATTACAAGTTGTGAAAGCGCAGTGAGATTAGCAGTTAATGTTACAGTTTCTGATCCGGGAACGCCAACCACAACTAATGCAGTCCAAACATTTTGTTTGGCCAATGCACCAACTATTGCCAATTTACAAGTCAATGAAAGTAATGTGGTTTGGTATTCCGGTCCAAACGGAGGAAGTCCTTTAGCATCAACCACAGCATTGGTTGATGGAAATATATATTACGCCGCTATATTGGATGCCACTACCGGATGCGAGAGCGCGGTACGTTTAGCAGTAAGTGCTACGCTTTCAAGTCCGGGAACCCCAACCACAAGCAATGCGAATCAGACATTTTGTTTGGAAGATGCACCAACAGTTGCAAACCTCCAGGTCAATGAAAGTAATGTCATTTGGTATGCCAATGCTACGGGCGGAAGTCCTTTGGCTTCAATAACTGCGTTGGCAAACGGTAACATTTATTATGCAGCATTGGTCGATGCAGCTTCAGGTTGTGAAAGTGCTATTCGATTGGCAGTTAATGCAACTGTTTCTGATCCGGGAACGCCAACGACTAACAATACCACTCAGGCGTTTTGTTTGGTTGATGCCCCAACGATTGCCAATCTGCAAGTCAATGAAAGTAATGTTATTTGGTATGCCAATGTAACAGGAGGAAGTCCATTAGCTTCAACTACCGCTTTGGTAAACGGAACCACTTATTATGCCGCTTTGGTTGATGCAACGACAGCTTGTGAAAGCGCAATTCGGTTAGCGATAAGCGTAACCTTTAGCGGAAGCGGTTTGGCAGCCATCCAAGGTGATAATGATACTTGTGTCTGGGATCAGGCAACTTACACCACCAATGCCGGAATGACCAATTATGTTTGGTCAGTAGTTAATGGTTCAATTGTATCTGGCGGACAAACAACTGATAACTTTGTCACCATAAGTTGGTTATCCATCGGTCCGGGGAATGTGAGTGTGTCTTACGCGGATAGCTGCAGCGGCAATAACAATGCTTCATTTGATTTAAATGTTCGGACTTGTTCCGATATCACGATAAACAAAGAGGTTGATAATCCAACTCCGAGTATCGATGATAACGTTACGTTTACCATTACCGTAAATAATGTTGGTATGGGTCAATTCCTAAATGTAATTGTTCATGAAAATCTGCCAACAGGATACAGCTACGTTAGTTTTACAGCCACAGCAGGAACCTATAATAACCTGACGGGAATTTGGAATATTCCTGTGTTACCGGCGAATACAACTGCGGTATTGACGGTTACAGTTACGGTTTTATCAACAGGTAATTATCTAAACATTGCTACAATTGACATTTCAGATCCTGTAGATTCTGATGGTACAAACAATAGTGATGACGGAGAAGTTCTTCCTATTTGCCTGGTTGTTTACAATGAATTTAGCCCAAATAATGATGGTGCTAATGATACTTTTATAATCGACTGTATAGAAAGTTATCCAAACAACAAACTGAGTGTTTATAACAGATATGGTTCTTTAGTTTATGATAAAAAGCGCTATAGTAATGATTGGGACGGAACAGCCAATGTTTCCGGAGCAATCAATAGAGATGATAAGCTGCCAACCGGTACTTATTACTACATACTCGATATTGGTGATAATTCACCTGTGAAAACAGGTTGGCTAGCCATCACCAGATAGTACTGACTATCATATCTTAATTATTTAAACTAAAAAGAAATAAGTATGGAACCATATATAAAAATTAAAAAAGTACACTTTTTATTGCTGTACATCTTTTGCCCTTTTGTGATAAAGGCGCAACAAGATCCGGAATATACACAGTATATGTATAATACCATGGTCGTGAACTCAGCTTATGCTGGTTCAACAGGCACGTTGGAAGCTGTTATTTTACATCGTTCCCAATGGATTGGAATCGATGGTGCGCCACAAACACAGGCTTTTGGAATTCATTCTCCTTTGGCCAATGACAAGGTTGGCTTAGGATTTAGTTTGGTCAATGACAAACTAGGACCTTCAAACGAACTGTATATCGATGGAAACTTCTCCTATAGCATTGCTTTTCCTAATGAAAGAAAGCTAGCCTTTGGTTTAAAAGCCGGTATGCGAATCCTAAATGTGGATTGGTCGAGAGGTAGATACAATAATCCTATTGATCCTTTGTTGAATGAAAACATCGATAACAAAATGAAGCCCTCTATTGGAGCCGGATTGTATTACTACAGTGATAAATGGTATATCGGTGCTTCGGTTCCGACTTTTATCAGAGGTGAATATTATGATGATGTTGAGGAAGCCATTGATTATGACCGACTTCATTATTATTTTATTGGTGGGTATGTCTTTAATTTCTCCGATAATTTAAAATTCAAACCGGCTTTCATGCTGAAAGCAGTAAGCGGAGCACCAATTTCAACGGATCTTTCTGCTAATTTTTTAATTCAGGAGAAAGTAACCTTAGGCGTTTCCCATCGTTTGGGTGATTCGGTAAGTGCCTTGGCAGGATTTCAAATCACGAGCTGCTTTTACATTGGTTATGCCTATGATTATACGGTGACCGATTTGAACAAGTACAATGATGGCTCGCATGAGTTTATTCTTCGTTACCAATTACAAAAGAAAACCCAACAAATAAAATCGCCTAGATTTTTCTAAAACCCTGAAAACATGAAAAAAATATATACCCTAGTTATGTTCTTTTGTTTGGCATCAGGTTTTGCACAAACGAAATTGAAGAAAGCAGATCAGCTTTTTAAGGCATTGTCTTTTGTTGATGCTGCAAAAACTTATGAAGAGTATTTGGCCAAAGTAGAAAAGCCGGGAACGCAAACCCTAAAAAACGTTGCCGATTGTTATTACTATATCGATGATAACAGAAATGCACTCAAATGGTATCAAAAGCTTTATGATATCCAGGGACAAACCATATCAGATGAATATTTCCTGAGATATATTCAGTCCTTAAAAGGTGTGATGGACTATGATAAAGCAGATAAGCTGACCAAAGAATTTTTGACCAAAAAAGGCGACGAGAAAGAAATCGCCCGTTATATGAATCAAAAGAAACACATGGATAGCGTGGCCAAAGCCAAGCCGCTTTATGCAGTAAAGAATCTTGACATCAATTCTACAAAATCAGATTTTGGAACCGCTTTTTACGGTGAGAAGATTATTTATGCTTCGAGCAAAGACACTACCCAATTTGGTGAAAAACTCTATAGTTGGAACAAGCAGCCTTTTCTGAATCTCTATGTTGCCGAAAGACACACCGCTGATGGAAGTTTGTTTAACGAATTGCCATTTTTACCGGATGCGGCGACCAAATACCATGAAGCTACAGCTGCGTTTAGCCCGGATTGGAAAACGATTTATTATACAACAAATGTTCTGAAAAATAAAAAGTTGATTCTGGATCAGTCGAGAACCAACAATTTTCAAATCATGAAAGGAACGATTGAAAATGATAAGTTGGCCAAAACCGAAAAAATGTTTTTCAATAGTGATAAATATTCTGTTGGACATCCTGCTTTGAGCGAAGATGGCAAATGGTTGTTTTTTGCTTCCGATATGCCTGGCGGATTAGGTGAAACCGATTTGTATGTGGTTCAGATTGCCGATGATGGAACAATGAGTACACCACAGAATTTAGGTCCGACCATCAATACGATTGGAAATGAATTGTTTCCTTATTATCGAAACGGAATATTGTATTTCTCTTCTGACGGCCATTATGGCTGGGGAGATTTGGATGTTTATGAAAGCAAATTTTCTGAGGGATTGAATTTTACCGTGCCAAAAAACCTCGGTGCACCAATCAACAGTAACAAAGATGATTTTGCTTTTATTGTTGACGCTACGGATGCTTTCGGTTATGTTTCTTCTAACAGAGCGCAGGGAAAAGGTGATGACGATATTTATGCCTTTACCAAAGTCAAACCCGAATGTAACCAATTCGTTTCAGGGAAAGTCATTAATGTAAAATCAAAAATGACCATCGACAATGCCACGGTAATTGCCTATGATGCTTTCGGTGAGAAAATCGATCAGGTGATGACTGATGCCAAAGGTTACTATATTATCAAATTGCCTTGTGGTAAAAAAGTAAAATTGGTAGCCACAAAACCAAATTACAGCAGAGAAGAAAGAGTCATTGAAATGACAAAAGCTGATTTGGTTGAGTTTAAGGACATCGATTTTGAATTGAGCTTCCTGGATGATTTGATTGTAAAAGAAAAAGGCCAGGAGAAAATTGATATCAATCCTATTTTCTTTAATTATGACAAACATGATGTAACGCCTCAGGCTGCTGCTGAGTTGGATAAAGTTGTTTTTGTAATGCTCAAATTCCCTGATGTAAAAATCAAAATCGAATCGCATACCGATTCCCGCGGAAAAGATGCCTACAATATGAAGTTGTCTGACAACAGAGCCAAATCGACTCAGGCCTATATCATATCCAAAGGGATTGATGCTTCGAGAATTGAAAGCGCTGTGGGTTACGGTGAAAGCCGATTGACCAACAAATGCAGTAATGGTGTGAAATGTTCTGAAGCACAACATTTTAAAAACCGTCGTTCCGACTTTATTATCATTCAAAAATAGCCACTAAAATTTTATTGCAGAAAACCACTTCGAAAGGAGTGGTTTTTTTGTTTTTAATCCTAATTTTGAATTAGAATTATTATTTTAGACACACGAGCGCAGCGAACTGACGCAGTACAACAAATCACCAATAGACTTTCTATATTTTATGGACATTCAGACTATCATCCGGAACTTACGGGACGAACTCAATCAACACAATTACAATTATTATGTATTGGACAATCCGACGATTTCTGATTTTGAATTTGATATAAAATTGAAACAGCTTCAGGAATTGGAAAGCCAGCATCCTGAATTCTTTGACGATAATTCGCCTACACAACGCGTTGGTGGTATGATTACCAAAAATTTCCAAACTGTTGTTCACGATTACCGCATGTATTCTTTGGACAATTCCTATTCCAAAGAAGATTTGATGGATTGGGAAAACCGAATCCAGAAAGTTTTGGGCAATGCGCCGTTACAATATACATGTGAATTAAAATACGATGGTGCGTCAATCAGCATCACTTATGAAAACGGAAAACTAAAACGTGCCGTGACCCGAGGTGACGGATTCCAAGGCGATGATGTAACCAATAATATCAAAACCATTAAATCAATTCCATTAAAATTGAAAGGTACTTTTCCTGCACGCTTCGATATTCGTGGTGAAATTATCTTGCCTTTTGAAGGTTTTGAAAAGATGAATCAGGAACTGATTGAAATTGGGGAAACTCCTTATTCCAACCCGAGAAATACAGCTTCAGGTAGTTTGAAATTGCAGGACAGCAGCGAAGTAGCTAAGCGTCCTTTGGAATGTTTGTTGTACTTTATTGTGGGCAATAATCTGAATATCAAAACCCAATTTGAAGGTTTGGAAGCGGCAAGAAACTGGGGATTCAAAGTGCCCAAAGAAGCCAGATTGGCCAATTCACTTGACGAAGTTTTGGAATATATCAATTATTGGGATATCCATCGACATGATTTGCCTTATGAAACCGATGGCGTAGTGGTTAAAGTCAATGACTTCCACCAACAAGATGAACTCGGTTACACAGCTAAATCACCGCGCTGGGCGATGGCCTATAAATTCAAGGCGGAACAGGTTTCGACTGTTTTAAATTCTATTTCCTATCAGGTTGGGCGAACAGGTTCGATTACGCCGGTGGCCAATTTACAACCGGTACAATTAGCCGGAACGATTGTAAAACGTGCATCGCTGCACAATGCAGACCAAATTGAAAAGCTTGACATTCGCATCGGTGATACCGTTTTTGTTGAAAAAGGTGGTGAGATCATCCCAAAGATTATTGGTGTTGATTTGACCAAAAGAAATGAATCTTCTGAAAGAACACAATACATTTCCCATTGTCCCGAATGCAATTCGGAACTGGTGAGAATTGCAGGTGAAGCGAATCATTACTGTCCAAATTTTTATGGCTGTCCACCGCAAATCATTGGTAGGATTCAACATTTCATCTCGCGCAAAGCCATGGATATTGAAGGTCTTGGCGGAGAAACAGTGGCGTTGTTATTTAATAATCATCTGGTAAAAGACTATTCCGATTTATATGAGTTAAAGGTTGAGGATATTATCAATCTGGAAAGAATGGCACAGAAATCGGCAGAGAACTTGGTCAATGGTGTCCAGAAATCCAAAGAAATTCCCTTTGAAAGGGTTTTGTATGCTATCGGAATCCGATACGTTGGTGAAACTGTCGCCAAGAAGTTAGCCAAACATTACAAAACCATTGAAGCGTTACAGAATGCTTCGCTGATGGATTTGATTTTGGTGGATGAAATAGGAGAGAAGATAGCCCAAAGTGTGCTCGAATTTTTTGACAATGCTGAAAACGTCAGAATCATTGAACGCTTGAAAGAATTCGGCGTGCAATTGGAACTTATCGAAAAATTCAATCCGGACGCTACCGATAAACTGGCAGGAAAAACCTTTGTGGTTTCAGGTGTTTTTGAGAAATTCTCCCGTGATGATTTGAAAAAAGCCATCGAAGACAATGGCGGTAAAGTGGGAAGTTCCATTTCTGCAAAGACCGATTATGTAGTGGCTGGCGATAATATGGGTCCGGCCAAATTGGAAAAAGCCAATCAGCTCAAAGTGCCGATTATTTCGGAGGATGATTTCCTGGAAATGCTGGGCTAAAAGTTTAGCGCGATATAATGGTTTTGTATTGTAATTTATGTTAACTTTAATAACCCTAACTGATTATCTATGGTTTTAAAGGCCAACATATTAAAGTTTTTAACTTTAAGTTATTTTATCATTGCTTTTTTTGAAATAGTTTCAGAGTATTTGGTATATACTCCATTCATCTGTTCGCTGAAACCGCTTATTCCATTGCTGTTAGCCGTGATGTATTTGATTATTTCAAAAAAAAGAAGTGTTGTTGTTGTAGCAGTATTTCTACTCTCAATGATTACCAACATTCTATTTATTCCCAATACGGCTACAAGCCTTTATTATGCTTTGATTGCTTTTACCATTCATAGGATTGTGGTCATATATCTCGTCTTTACCCTGCAGAAAGTAAAGGATTTTGTTCCGATGATTATTGCGACATTGCCGTTTCTGCTTATCTTTTTTTACTTATTTATCGAGACCAATGAAATTCCGGAGAATAGTTTTTATCTGCTGATATTGCAGAGTATCTTGATTTCATTGTTTGCAGGAATAGCGCTTTCCAGTTATATAATGAATGACAATAAGCAAAACTCTGTTTTGTTGATTGCTGTTTTGCTGTTTGTGATGCTGCAGTTTACCGTTTTTATTGAGAAGTACTTTTTGGTTAATGAGTTCCAAAAACTGTTCAGGCCTTTAGCCATGACCTTTAACGCTTTGGCTTTCTTCTCTTTTTACAAGTATGTCAACATTGCTGAAAACTCAAATCACAATTGATTTTCCCTGAGGTGAAACAGGCTTGTTGTCTTCAAAATAGAAATCAATTCTGCCCAGGTTCAAACCATAACAGCCCACCTGATTGACCAAAACATCATTGCCTTCAGCATTCTTTAAAATCGTAGGTTTTTCCAAGAAAGTATGCGTATGACCGCCAATAATCAAGTCGATGTCTTTGGTTAAAGTCGCCAGTTTGGTATCACAGATTTTATCGGGGTCATTTTTATATTGGTAACCAATATGGGAAAGACAAATCACCAAATCACATTTTTGTTCGTGTTTTAAAATGCGTGACATATCCTGGGCCACAGCAACAGGATCATTGTAAACAGTTTCCTTGTAATTTTTTTTATCGACTAAACCATCCAAACCTACACCAAGTCCGAAAACACCAACCTTAATGCCATCTTTGTCAAAAACCTTATATGGTTTTACATGGCCATTCATCACGGTGTTTTTAAAATCATAATTGGCAGAAACAAACTCAAATCCGGCATTCGGCAATTGTGCATACAAACCTTCAATACCATTGTCAAAATCATGATTCCCGATGGTAGCCAAATCATATTTCATCATCGTCATCAGTTTGAATTCCAATTCGCCGCTATAATAGTTAAAATAAGGCGTACCCTGAAAAATGTCTCCGGCATCGAGTAGCAATACATTGGGATTTTCCTTTCGGATGCTTTCAATCAGAGCCGCTCTTCGGGCAACGCCGCCCATATTGGGATTTTTAGGATGATTCGCCGGAAACGGATCAATATAGCTGTGGACATCATTCGTGTGTAAAACCGTAAGATGCTTGGTATTCAAAGTCTTGAAGCTACTCAATGATAGTCCGCCAAATCCTAATAGTGCCGAACTCGCCGCTGTTTTTTGTATAAAATCTCTTCTTTTCATCTTATGGTTCTTTGCTTATTCTGACATCTTTACCGGCAACGATGGTTTTATTGGCTTTGAAATAATCAATGATAATATTCCGAAGTTTATAATCTAAGTCATATTTCTCAATGCCTTTTTTGAAGAACAGCATATTATCGCCGCCATTAATCAAATAATCGGATGTCACTACATAATAGGTTTTATCAATTTCCAAAGCTTTTCCATTGACTAAAATGTTCTTTGGTTGATTGTCTTTACCGATAGTAAATGTCAAACCTTTCAACGGATGCGGTTTCTTTTCGGTAATGATATAATTGACCATTTCGAGGATTTGTTCTCCTTTTAAGCCAACAACAAACGCACTGTTTTCAAACGGCATAATCTCAAACGCATTTCGTGCCGTTACATCGCCTTTTGGGATAATCGATCGAATGCCACCGTGATTCAGCAGGCAAATGTCTATGGTTTTCTTTTCTCTTAGCTGAAAAACGGGATTGGTTTTCTCCAAAGTAATGTCAGATAAAAAGTTGCCCATCGGTGTTTGCCATTCTCCTGATTTGTCCATTGTTTCCGGAGCATTGGCCAAAACCAGATTCAAATCCTTATCGATATTATCGCGATACGGTTTGATAAAGTTTTCAATTTCAGCAACTTCAGAATTTTTATCTGTAATTGCGATTTCTTTGCCTTCAATTCGGGTGACATAGTATTTTTTTTCCGCACAGGAAATAACGCTTGTAAATGTTAATAATAAAACAAATTGTTTTAATACAACGTTATAGTTTTTTAGTTTTACCATCGCTTTTGGCGCTAATTTTAGTAATTTTGCATTTAAAGTAAAAGTAGTATGTTTTTAAATTATTTAAAGGATTTTTCAACAAAAAAAATAGTTAAGAATAGTTTATCAAATGTGAAGCATTTGCCTTCGGATAGTGTAATCAAAACAGTTGGGATTATATTTGATGAAACCTACTTTTATGAGAGAGAAGCTTTGGTTCAGGAGTTGATTCAAAACGGAATTAACGAAAATGACATCAAAGTTTTGGTTTTTAAAAACAAGATTAAAAAAAACGAAGTTTTTGACTATCCGACTTTCAGCCACAAAGATTTGAGTTGGCACGGAACAGTAGACAAAAAGGAAGTCAAAGAATTTATTGCGGAACCTTTTGATTTGTTGATTAACTATTACGACACCGAGAAAGTAGCGTTGCTCTTGGTTTCCCATTTGTCAAAAGCCGGTTTTAAAGTAGGTTTTGCCTCCATAGATAAAAGGTTGAATCATTTTATGATCAACACCAATGCAGAAAATTACAAAGTCTTTATGGACGAACTATTCAAATATTTAAAAATTCTAAACAAAATTTAAAATGCAATCATTAATCGGTACCGGAGTTGCTCTTGTTACACCATTCAAAAAAGATTTTTCAGTAGATGTTGATGCGTTGAAAGCCATCGTTAATTTCCAGGTTGATAACGGAATTGACTATTTAGTTGTACTTGGAACAACAGCTGAAACCGCAACCTTGACAAAGGACGAAAAGGAATTGGTAATAAAGACAATTGTGGAAGCCAACAAGGGAAGATTGCCTTTGGTTTTGGGTGTTGGAAGCAATAACACCCAGGAAGTGGTAGCCGAATTAAAATCAAGAGATTTCTCTGATTTTGTGGCGATACTTTCGGTTTCACCTTATTATAACAAGCCAACTCAGGAAGGCATTTACCAACATTTCAAAGCGATTGCAGAAGCGTCACCAATTCCGGTGATTTTGTATAATGTTCCGGGAAGAACGGCCAGCAATGTGTTGCCATCAACGATTATTCGTTTGGCCAATGATTTTAAAAATGTCGTAGCGGTAAAAGAAGCAGCCGGTGATATTGTTCAGGCGATGAAATTGATCCAAAATGCACCAAAAGATTTCTTAGTGATTTCAGGAGATGATATGATTACGTTGCCAATGGTTTTAGCTGGTGGCGCAGGTGTTATTTCGGTAATTGCAGAAGGTTTTCCAAAACAATTCTCTGAAATGGTTCACTTAGGTTTAAACAAAAGAGTAGAAGAAGCCTATAAACTGCATTACCTTTTGGCCGATTCAATTGATATGATTTTCGAACAGGGAAATCCGGCCGGAATCAAAGAAGTGTTTAAATCATTAGGCTTGTCTGAAAATGTCGTTCGTTTGCCACTGGTAAATGCCGATGAAGACCTGGCAAAACGCTTGCATGATTTCACCAATAAAATCTCAAAAATGTAATTTTTCGAACCGCGAAAAAAATATTTTGTAGTAAACAATTAATAACTAAATTTGCAGTTGCTTTTTAAGTCACAAAATGTGTTTAAAATCAGCAACATTAAACATAATAATGAAGAAATTTTTAGCCCTATTTGCATTAGTTGTCTTTTTTTCGTCGTGCAGCGAATACCAAAAAGCATTAAAATCAGAAGATGTAGCCATTAAATTTACGGTGGCAACAAAAATGTATGAAGCAAAAAAATACGGTAAAGCGATAAAACTTTTTGAACAAATTGCTCCTGCTTATAAGGGAAAACCACAAGCGGAAAGAATGTTTTATATGTATTCGCAATCACTATATAAAACGAATCAATTCTATTTAGCCGGTTATCAATTTGAAAGTTTTGCTTCAAGTTATCCGAAAAGTGAGAAGATTGAAGAAGCTTTATTTCTGAGTGCTAAATGTTTTTCAAAACTATCACCTGTTTACAGTTTGGATCAGGTAGATACTTATAAAGCCATCGATAAGTTGCAGAACTTTATTGATATCTATTCTGAATCTCAATATTTGGCGGAAGCCAATACCATTGCTAAGGCATTGAGAGAGAAGTTGGAGAAGAAAGCATATGAGAACGCTAAAATTTACAATACCATTTCTGACTATAAGGCAGCCATGGTGGCGTTTGATAATTTCATCATTAACTATCCGGGAACACCGTATAAGGAAGATGCATTATATTACAAATTGGATTCTGCCTATCAATTGGCAATCAATAGTATTCCTTCAAGATTGGAAGAGCGTTTGATTGCTGCCAAAGCCGCTTATGCCGGCTTGATGAAACATAAGGCAGATACCCATTACAAAGCAAAAGCTGACGAAATGTTGGCTAGGATTGAAACAGATTTAAAACAATTTACTAAATAAAAAGTCATGGATTTAAAAAAGACGAATGCACCGGTAAACACAGTTACTTACAACAAGACCGTAATTGAAGAGCGTACCGGCAATGTTTACGAGGCAATAACAATAATGGCTAAAAGAGCAAACCAAATCAACTCTGAAATCAAAAAAGAATTGACTGAGAAATTAGAAGAGTTTGCAACTTACAACGATAGTTTGGAAGAAATCTTTGAAAACAAAGAGCAAATCGAAGTTTCTAAATACTACGAAAAGTTACCAAAACCACATGCATTGGCTGTTCAGGAATGGCTTGATGATAAAATTTACTACAGAGATACTACAAAAGACTAATTCAGATGTCTGTTTTAAGCGGTAAAAAAATACTACTCGGCGTTTCCGGAGGAATTGCCGCCTACAAGACAGCCTCATTAGTTCGATTATTTATAAAAGCCGGTGCACATGTCCAAGTGGTCATGACACCGGCTTCTAAGGATTTTGTAACACCGCTTACCTTATCCACACTGTCCAAAAATCCGGTTCATTCTTCATTTTATAACGAAGAAGATGAGAATGCCGAGTGGAACAACCACGTCGAATTAGGGCTTTGGGCCGATTTGATGCTGATTGCTCCGGCAACCGCCAATACGCTTTCCAAAATGGCAAACGGCAATTGCGACAACCTTTTAATTGCGACTTATTTATCGGCTAAATGCCCTGTCTACTTTGCTCCGGCAATGGATTTGGATATGTACAAGCATCCGTCAACGCTTTCGAGTTTTAATTTGCTGAAGCAATTTGGCAATATTATGATTCCGGCTGAAAATGGGGAATTGGCCAGTGGATTATCAGGCGAAGGCAGAATGGCCGAACCTGAAAATATTATTGCCTTTCTGGAAAAGGATTTGGAAAGCAAATTGCCTTTAAGAGGTAAAAAAATCATGATTACGGCTGGTCCGACATACGAAGCGATTGATCCAGTTCGATTTATCGGGAATCATTCTTCGGGGAAAATGGGCTTTGACATTGCTAAAAGTGCGGCGAATTATGGTGCAGAAGTGATTTTGATTTCAGGCCCGACCGATTTGAGCCTTCAAGATTCCAATATCAATTTGATCCGCGTAACTTCTGCCCAGGAAATGTATGATGCCTGTCATCAATATTTCAATGAGTCTGATGTGGCTATTTGTGCTGCTGCAGTGGCAGATTACAAACCTAAATTTGTAGCCGACCAAAAAATCAAAAAAACCGATGCTGAGTTTACCATTGAACTCGAAAAAACCAAAGATATCTTAGCTTCTTTGGGCAAAATAAAGCAGAACCAATTCTTAATTGGATTTGCTTTGGAAACAGAAAATGAAATTGAAAATGCGAAGTTGAAAATTCAGAAAAAAAACTTAGATTTGATTGTTTTAAATTCGCTTCAGGATAAAGGTGCGGGTTTTGCTTCGGCGACAAACAAAATTACTTTCATCGATAAAGATTTTGTGATTGAACCCATGCCTTTGAAATCAAAAGAAGAAGTTGCGGACGATATAATAAACAAGGTAATTTCCCGTTATTAATTAAGTACAAGGAAATAAATAGTCATACATGAAAAAAATAGTTAGTTTTCTTTTTTTGTTTTTTGTTGGATTAACCAATGCACAGCAATTGAATTGTACCGTTCAGGTCAACTCTGATAAGATTGCCAGTACCAATAATCAGGTTTTTAAAAACTTAGAAAAATCGATTAGTGAGTTTGTCAACAAAACAGACTGGACAGGCGAAAGTGTAAAGCAAAATGAAAAAGTAAACTGTTCGATGGTTATTACGCTGAACAGTTATGACTCTAACCAGTTTTCAGCAACTATCCAGGTTGAATCTTCCAGACCGGTATTTGATTCTTCTTATTCTTCACCGATTTTCAACTATAATGACAAAGACTTTTCGTTTCGTTATATAGAATTTGAAACCCTTTTATTCAATCCATCGAATTTTGATTCAAACCTGGTTTCTGTTTTGGCTTTTTATAGCTATATGATTCTTGGTTTTGATGCCGATACGTATACACTTTATGGTGGAAAACAATGGTTTGATGTGGCGCAGCAAATAGTATCTGTAGCACAACAAAGCGGTTTTAAAGGCTGGAGTCAGGCTGATGGGAATCAAAATCGCTATTTCCTGGCTAATGATATACTTTCCGGAACTTTTGATGCTTTCAGAGATGCGATGTATCAATACCACAGAGATGGATTGGACAATATGACCAAAGATTTGAAATCTTCTAAAGAAAAAATTCAGCAATCAATTACTACTTTAAGTGCTGTATATAAAGTGCGTTCCAATGCTTTTTTGACTAGGGTTTTCTTTGATGCCAAAGCAGATGAAATTGTTTCAATTTTATCAGGCGGGCCAAAAGTATCCGTAGCGGAAACAATCGATACCTTAAATAAAATTTCACCACTCAATTCCGGTAAATGGGCAACTATCAAGTTATAATTAGTATATTTACTACTTAAACTTTACTTCATTTCCTGCACATGATTACTTCGCTTTCGATTGAAAATTTTGCACTGATTGAAAAATTAAATATTGATTTTTCTAAGGGTTTTTCAATTATCACCGGTGAAACCGGAGCAGGGAAATCAATACTTCTCGGCGCTTTAGGATTGGTTCTTGGTAAAAGAGCCGATTTGACTTCGCTAAAAAATAAAGAAGAAAAATGCATCGTTGAAGCCAACTTTGCGATCGGAAAATATGATTTGCAGTCTTTTTTTGAAGCCAATGATTTGGATTATGAAGCCGAAACCATCATCCGCAGGGAAATTTTACCATCGGGAAAATCGAGGGCTTTTGTCAATGACAGTCTGGTGAACTTGCAGCAATTGCAGGATTTGAGTTTTTACTTAATCGATGTGCATTCGCAACACCAAACCTTGGAATTATCTGAAGAAGAATACCAGTTCAAAATCATTGATGCGATTGCGGATAACCAGCAATTAAGAACAGAATATTCCATAGTTTTAAAGCAATATCGTTCGGATAAAGCTGAATTGGAAACCAAAAAAGCAAGTTTGTCATCCATTCTGAAAGAGAAAGATTATAATGAGTTTCTGTTCAACGAATTGCATTCGGCCAATTTAAAAGCTGGCGAACTCGAAGAGTTGGAAAAAACTTATGAAGCGCTGAATAACGTTGAGTTTATCAAGGAAAACCTTTCGACGCTTCTGGCATTGGCTAATGAAGACGAATTTGGGTTGTTAAAAAACCTAAAGGAATTCAAATCCATACTTCAAAAAAACGCCAATTTTTCCACTGAATACGAATCACTTTTTGAAAGAACCAATTCGGTGTTGATAGAATTGGATGATATCGTCAAAGAACTCAACCGTGAGTCGGAACTGGTGTTCAATGATCCTGAAAAACTGGAATTGATCAATCAAAAACTGCAATTGATTTACAGCTTGCAAAAGAAACATCAGGTATTAACGGTTGAAGAATTGATTGACATTCAAAACGATTTGGAAAGCAAAGTGGTTTCGGTCGTGACTTTGGAAGAAGAAATCATCAAACTGGAAAACGGTCTTAAGGATTCCGAAGGTCAATTGGATACTATTGCGGCTAAAATCAGTCAAAGCAGGAGCGAAGCGATACCAAATCTCAGTAACAGGCTGGTTGAAATTTTGAGTTTATTGGGCATGCCTAATGTTCGTTTTAAGATTAATATTGTTGCTTCGGATTCTTATTATAATAACGGAAAAGACAGTTTGGAATTTTTATTCTCAGCCAATAAAGGCACCGATTTTGGTTTGCTTAAAAAAGTAGCTTCCGGTGGTGAAATGTCGAGAATCATGTTGGCAGTAAAATCAATTTTATCCCAATATTCCAAACTGCCAACCATTATTTTTGACGAAATTGATACCGGAGTTTCGGGTGAAATTGCCAATAAAATGGGAGAAATTATGCGTGAAATGAGCAAGACCATGCAGGTTTTTGCGATTACCCATTTGCCACAGATTGCGGCCAAAGGAAGTACACATTATAAGGTGTACAAAACTGTTTTGGGTGAAAATACCGTTTCCGAATTGAAACTATTATCCAATGATGAACGCATCAACGAAATTGCAGAAATGCTATCGGGTAAAGAAATTTCAGATTCTGCCTTGAATCATGCCAAAGCATTACTAAACTAACCGTTTTAATTTATTATTTTTGTACCACTCTAATTTTAATATACAGACAACTTAATTTCAATAGAATATGATTATAGAACCAAGAATGCGCGGGTTTATTTGTTTAACAGCTCACCCTGACGGATGTGTGCAAAATGTTAAAAACCAAATCAATTATGTAAAATCAAAGGGAACCATTGAAGGTGCTAAAAAAGTTTTAGTGATTGGTGCATCAACCGGTTTCGGATTGGCTTCGAGAATTACCAGTGCTTTTGGTTCCAATGCGGCGACTATCGGCGTTTTCTTTGAAAAAGAACCTGCTGAAGGCAAAACGGCTACTCCGGGTTGGTACAATTCTGCAGCTTTTGAACAGGAAGCGCAAAAAGCAGGTTTGTATGCCAAAAGTATCAATGGAGATGCATTCTCTGATGAAGTAAAACAAAAAACAATCGACTTGATCAAAGCTGATTTAGGTCAGGTAGATATGATCATTTACAGTTTGGCTTCTCCGGTGCGTATGCATCCGAAGACAGGCGTTTTGCATCGTTCGGTTTTGAAACCTATCGGAAGTACATTTACCAACAAAACAGTTGATTTTCACACCGGAAATGTAACTCAGGTATCCATAGAACCTGCTAATCAGGACGATATTGATAATACGGTTGTGGTTATGGGTGGTGAAGATTGGGCCATGTGGATTGATGCTTTGAAGAAAGCTGATGTTTTGGCCAAAGGTGCCACAACAATTGCGTACTCCTATATAGGACCTGAAGTAACCGAAGCGGTTTACAGAAAAGGTACCATTGGAAGAGCAAAAGACCATTTAGAAGCTACAGCTTTTGAAATTACTGACAGTTTAAAGTCATTAGATGGAAAAGCGTATGTGTCTGTTAATAAAGCATTGGTAACGCAAGCAAGTTCAGCCATTCCAGTAATTCCATTGTATATTTCTTTATTGTATAAAATAATGAAAGCAGAAGGTGTTCATGAAGGCTGTATTGAGCAGATACAAAGATTGTTTGCGCAGAGACTTTATACCGGTGGAGCAGTGCCAACAGATGACAAAGGAAGAATTAGAATTGATGATTGGGAAATGCGTGATGATATCCAGGAAAGGGTCAAAGCCTTATGGGCCACTGCAACTACAGAAAATTTACCAGAGATTGGTGACTTGGCAGGTTATAAGCAAGACTTCTTAAACTTATTTGGTTTTGGATTTGACGGGGTGGATTATAATGCAGATGCTAACGAAATGCTATTGGTTTCAAGTATTGCGCAATAGGTTTATGTTAAATGTTTAATATTCGGATATAAAAACTCACAAATATTTGTGAGTTTTTTTTATTTGCTATACCTTTATGAGCAATTAACTTTTAATCTTTAACAAATGAAAAAAAACTACTTATTGTTATTTGTCTCACTATTCGTCTGGCAAATAAACGCACAAGTACTGAATCAGAATGCAGCGTGGCCTAACGGCGCCTGGTCTGTTACAGGAACGTACAACACGAACCCTTTGGCATTCGAAGGTAACCCAACGACAAGTGCAAATTTTGCTTTTGACGATGATGATGCCGGTCAAACCAGCATTGATAATATTGCTGCTGAATCTCCGGTTATCGATCTTACTGCAGCTGTAGCTGCCGGAGAAACAAAAGTAAGAGTAAGTGGGATGTACACTTACAGAATATTAGCTGGTTATTTGCGTTTGGAATACTGGGATGCTGATGCTGCTGCTTGGACAGCTTGGGGGCCAAACTTTGCAGGAAATAATACTCTTGTGAATGATAACTTTTGTACTCCTGCAAAAACTGCATATGCCAGTACTGATTTAGATGTGTCAGCTTTTACAGCAACACAAAAATCAGGTTTCAGATACCGTATCGCATTCGATGACCTTGATTGGGAATGGGGATTCTGTTTTGATTCACCAACAATCATTTCGGTTCCGGTACCGTGTTTAGCAGGATACAATTTTCCTGCTGGAACAATTAATCCTGGAACGTGCGACGGATTTACACCAACTCTAATCTCTAATTTCTCTTGGGCAGGCGATTACTTTAACGTAAATGTGACTGCTGGTCAAACTTATAAATTCACCAGTTCAGTTGCTACTGATTTCTTTACCATCAGTACTGATGGAGATTTAACTGCAGCAGCTTCAGGAACACAACCTTTATCATGGGTTTCTACTGTTACGGGATCAGTAAGAGTACATATTAATACTAATATTACTTGTGGAACTGAAGACGTTGATAGATCTACAAACGTTATTTGTGGTACACTATGTATCAATGGAGGTCTATATCCTAACGCTACTTTGACACCAACTACATGTGATGGATCAACTTTGAATGTTTTAACTACTGATTCATGGGCAGGAGAGTATTCTAATATTGAAGTGTTCTCTGCTAATACTTATACTTTCTCAAGTTCTGTTGCAACAGATTATATCACAATCACCTCTGCCGATGGTTTAACAGCCCTTGCTGTTGGAACCGGAAGTATTACAGGATTTACTCCTGCTGCAAACGGAATAGTGAGATTCTATTTCCATACAGATTCTTCTTGTGGTACTGAAAACGTAAACAGAGAAAGACAAGTTGTTTGTACAACGGCTGCTGTTGTTCCTGGATGTCCAACAAATCCTAACCCTGCAGACGGAAGCTTAACAGTTCCTGCATTTTCTGATGTAATTTTGTCTTGGGATGCTCCAACAACTGGTGATCCTGCAATTTCATATGACGTTTATGGTGGTGTTACTTCTGGAAATTTAACTTTCTTTGGTAATGTAACAACAACTAGTTTCAATGCTGGTACAATTGGTGCTTACGAGTTTGTAGGTTATTGGCAGGTAATTGCAATCAATGCTGCTGGTGAATCAGTAGGATGTGCAGAATGGATGTTTACAACTGAACCACAACCAACAGACGAACCTGATTATGTAGGTTTGCAATGGCCTCCAACGCTTAACTTCCCTCAAGGTGGAAGCGGTACAGTTTATGGTCAAGTTTGGGAACCAGGTTTAACAGATACTACTACAGGACAAGCGCCTGGAATTTTGGCATGGGTTGGAATTAGTGATGAAGGCGATAATTCAAGTCCTGACAACTGGACAACTTGGGTTCCGGCAACTTTCAACGTTGAAACCAATGGAGGTAATAATGATGAATATCAAGCGACTATCGGAGCTACTTTAGCACCAGGAACTTATTACTATGCTACAAGATTTACTTTGAATGGTGGACCATATGTATATGGAGGAATCAATGGAAGTAACCAAGGAGGAGAATGGGATGGTACATCATACTTAAGTGGTGTATTGACTGTAACTCCACCACCAGCACCTGTTAATGATGAGTGTATTGCTGCAACTCCTTTAGTTGTTGATGATAGTGTATGCAATGGTACCAATACCAATGGAACCAACATTGGCGCTACTGATTCAGGTGTTGCTCCTGCAACCTGTTTCAACTATGGTTTAAATGATGTTTGGTACTCTTTCGTTGCCCCAAGTGATACTGCTACTGTTGATGTTTCAACTGACTTCTTAGGAGGAACATTACAAGATACTGAAGTTGCATTATATTCTGGTGTTTGCGGTTCACTGGTACAAGTTGCCTGTGACAACGATGGTGGAACTGTAGTTCAGCCAAACGGATTCTCATGGAACTCTTTAATTATAAATGCCACAGTTACTGCAGGTCAAACTTACTATGTAAGAGTTGCAGGTTACACTGCTGACTGGGTAGGTACTTTTTGTTTAAGAGTTGCGAGAAACCAATTGTTATCTAACGAAGGTTTTGATAATGCTAATTTCTCATACTATCCAAACCCGGTTAAAAACGTATTGAATTTATCATACAATCAAGTGATCACAAATGTTGAAGTATTCAACTTATTAGGTCAAAAAATGACAGTTAATGCAATTGGTGGAAACCAAGGACAAGTTGATATGTCTAATTTGGCTAGCGGAACTTATATGGTAAGAGTAACTGCTGATGACCAGGTAAAAACAATTAAAGTAGTTAAAGAATAAGCTTTAAATATTTTTTACAATAATTAAAACCACCTAAATTTTAGGTGGTTTTTCTTTGGTATATAACTTATCTTTGTTACCCGAGACGTTACGAAGTTAAAATTTAAACCATGTATTTTTCAATTATAATTCCTGTTTATAACAGACCTGATGAAATCAAAGAGCTACTTGAGAGTTTATTGATTTCTGATTTTGGTAAGCCTTATGAAATTGTAATTGTTGAAGACGGCTCATCGATTCCTTGTAAGGAAGAGATTGAGCATTTTAAAAACAAGCTAAATATTTCCTACTACTTCAAAGAAAACAGTGGTCCTGGCGATTCCAGAAATTATGGAATGAAAATAGCCAAAGGCGATTATTTTATCATTTTTGATTCCGATTGCATTATCCCTAAGCAATATTTATCTGAAGTCGAAAAAGAATTGACAACCAATTATGTTGATTGCTTTGGTGGTTCAGATGCGGCACTCGATTCGTTTTCATCCATTCAGAAAGCCATTAATTTTGCCATGACTTCTTTTTTAACTACCGGTGGAATTCGCGGAGGCTCTGAAAAATTAAGTAAGTTCCAGCCCAGAAGTTTCAATATGGGAATTTCAAAAAAAGCCTTTATGGCTTCCAATGGTTTTGGGAATATCCATCCCGGTGAAGATCCTGATTTGTCTATCAGATTATGGAAGTTAGGATTTAATACCCGATTATTTGCAAAAGCATTTGTATATCATAAAAGGCGGATTGATTGGGATAAGTTTTCCACACAGGTCAATAAATTTGGTAAAGCCCGACCTATATTGGACAGTTGGTATCCCGAATACAGCAAACTGACTTTTTTCTTTCCAACCTTATTTATTCTGTGTTTTGCAATAGCTCTTTTTCTTTTTCTTTTTGGAATGCCATTCCCATTGCTTTGTTATGCCTTTTATTATTTATTAATTTTAATTTTTGCAACCATTCAAAATAAAAGTTTAGAAATAGGATTGCTGTCAGTCATAGCTGTGACAAAGCAATTTTTTGGATATGGAAGAGGCTTTTTAGAATCCTTTGTGAAGATCAAGATCCAAAAGCAAAAACCAGAAGAAGCATTCCCGGAATTATTTTTTAAAGTAAAGCCATGACAAAAGTAATCGGATTAACAGGGGGAATAGGCAGTGGAAAAACCACAGTGGCCAATTATATCAAATCGTTGGGAATTCCGGTTTATATAGCTGATGAAGAGGCAAAAAAAATAATGGAAACCCAGGAAGTAATTGAACTGGTTAAAAATGCTTTTGGCAGTACTGTTATCTCAAAAAATAAAATCGACAGAGAGAAATTAGCGCAATTGGTTTTTAATCATCCTGATAAACTTCAAAAGCTAAATGACATTGTACATCCGTTAGTCAAACATGACTTCAATGTATGGGTAAATAACCATGAAAATTACCCATTTGTAATTAAGGAAGCCGCTATTTTATTTGAAAGCGGAAGCTATAAATATTGTGACAGTATCATTACAGTTACCGCACCTTTAGAGACTCGATTACAGCGCGTTATAGACAGGGATAAAACCGACCTTAAAAGTGTATTGAACAGAATGAAAAATCAATGGCCTGAAGAGGAAAAAATCGCAAAAAGTAATTACGTAATTCACAACATCTCCACGGAAGATACTAAAAATCAAGTCAATAATATTCTTAATTTATTAAAAAATCAATAATATTAATTGTAGATGTTAATGTTTGGTTAATGTATTTATTGTATAAATGTTAAAATACTAAATTTGTTTAATGAATAAATTGTTTTTCCGCTTACTGGTCATATTGATGAGCTTATCCCTTATTGGTATAATTCTCGTTCAAGTATACTGGTTTGATAAGTCTTTCGAGAATAATGAAGAGCAGTTTAAATTTCATGTCAAACAAGTTCTCGGAAATGTTGCAGAAAAACTGCAAAAAAACGAGGCCTTTTCCTATTTTGAGCAGTATAACAATGTAATTGACAGTACCGGAAAAGTTCCGGATAAAAGTGATTTTTTAGAATTTGGATATTTTCAAAGAGATTCCAGAACTAATGAAACTATTGTCTATTCTAACAGTATAGTGGCAGAGGAATACGGGGTTGGATCATCGTTCTTTGATAGTAAAATAGATAGTTTAAAAGAAATTAAAAACTATACCGCCAAACGAAAAACAGAGATTTATACGGATGACATTGATAATCCGTCAATCAAGCAAACTCAGGAACCCGATATTAAAATTGAAAAGGAAGGCAAAAATGTTTTTTTAGACAATGCCCGTTTTCAAATGTTTTATAGGGATATTGCCGCATTAAGGCCAATTCAGGAAAGAGTTTCCAATGAAATGATGCAAAAAATGCTCACTGACGAGCTCAACGAATATGGTGTTAAAACGCCATTTGAGTTTAATGTTTACAGCAACGGCCTGGCTACTAAAATCAAATCAGAACGGTTTAAGTATGAAAAATCCTCAACGTATTCGATTCCGATTTTTATTGACGGAGATGGAAACAATAAATACCAATTATTAGTCACCTTTCCGCAAAAGAAGAAATTTTTATTCTCTGAATTGATTGGGATTTGTGTATTGTCAATCGTTTTCACCTTGATTATCATCATTGCCTATTCAAGTGCTTTGAATCAATTGATTAAACAGCGTCAGATTTCTGAAATCAAAACCGATTTCATCAATAACATGACCCACGAATTCAAAACACCGATTGCCACTATTAATTTGGCTTTAGACGCGATTAAGAATCCAAAGGTGATCGAAGACAAAGAAAAAATACATCGCTATCTCCAAATGATCAGAGACGAGAATAAGCGAATGCATGCACAGGTGGAAAATGTATTGCGTATTTCTAAACTGGAGAAAAGAGAGCTTGAAATTAATAAAGAATCAAATGATATCCACAGCATTATTGAAGATGCTATTGATCATGTGAATCTGATTATAGATGACAGAAACGGAAGTATTACAACACATTTTGACGCAACAAGAACAACGGTTTTACTGAATGATGTTCACTTCACGAATGTTTTTGTGAATATTTTAGACAATGCTATAAAATATTCTCCCGATAATCCCGTTATAGATATATATACCGAAAATGTAAAAGAGTTTGTTGTTGTTAAAATTAAGGATCAAGGTGCAGGAATGACAAAAACAGCTCAAAAGAGAATATTTGAAAAATTTTACCGCGAACACACTGGTGATTTGCACAATGTTAAAGGCCACGGATTAGGATTGGCCTATGTTAAACGAATTATTGACGACCACAATTGTCAAATTTTTGTTGAAAGTGAAAAAGGAAAAGGAAGCACATTTATAATAAAAGTCCCACTCATAAATTAAAAAAAATACTATGGAAGCAAACAAAAAAATACTTTTAGTCGAGGATGACCAGAACTTCGGAATCGTGTTAAGAGAATATCTAACGCTAAACGATTTCGATGTTACCTTAGCCAAAAACGGGATGGAAGGTTTTGAAAAATTCAAAAAAGACAATTATGACTTGTGTATTTTGGATGTGATGATGCCTTACAAAGATGGTTATACTTTGGCCAAAGAAATCAGAGAGAAAAACAAAGACGTGCCATTGATTTTCTTAACGGCAAAATCAATGAAAGAAGATGTTATGAAAGGGTACAAAGTTGGGGCTGATGATTATCTGAACAAACCTTTCGACTCTGATGTTTTGTTGATGAAGATCAAAGCCATTATCCAAAGAAAATCTGCAGAGACTAAAAATGAACCGGCCAAATTTGAATTTCAGATTGGTAAGTTCCTTTTGAACTCTAAGTTGCGTTATTTGAAATTTGGAAATGACGAACCAATCAAATTGTCTCCAAAAGAGTCTGATTTGTTGAAAATGATGGCTATCTACGAAAACGATTTGATGCCAAGAGAATTGGCGCTTACCAAAATCTGGAGAGAAGACAATTACTTTACTTCAAGAAGTATGGATGTTTATATTGCCAAATTGCGTAAGTACCTGAAAGAAGACCCAAATGTTGAAATCCTCAACATTCACGGTGAAGGCTTTAGATTGGTCGTGAAAAAATAAACAAAAAAGGCTTCGGGAAACCGGAGCCTTTTTATTTTAAATGCAGTTGCAAAGCAAAACTCATTTTGTCGTCACGCTGAATGGCAAAAGTAATTGAGTCTTCTGCCGTTTTTCGTTTTATCTGAACAATATCGTTTAGTGAGACTTCTTTCAGATAGTTCATTTCAAAACTGGCTATTTTTTGATTTTGTATCAGGCTTAAATCTACTAGATCCAGGCACCATTCCAGGTATTTCACACTATTGGCGTGATTCACGATATCCAAATCGGAAAGTTTTACAGTATGGGTTCCGATTTCTTGCATGTCGTGCTGGACATCAATTTTGCTGAAAGGCTGTACTGTTGCCCTGTCGGGGTATTTTCCAAAATGGTCATGTGGCAAAGCCAAATTTTCAGGACGGCGTTTTTCGGTATTGAATACAGCCCAGAAAGTTTCACAGCCAATAATCTTTTCATCACCAATGTACATTTCCAGACAGCGAATCGAACGCGAATTCTCCAGCGAGTTAATCCAGGTCTTTATGGTCACAACTTCTTTCCATTTGGGCAAACGACTGATTTCAACCCGCATTCTGCTCAAAACCCAAGCCTGATGATGCGCCTGCATGTCGCTAAAGCTAATACCGCCTAATTCGGCATGTAAACCTGCCGTTAATTGCAGGATGTTGCACAAATCGGTGTATTTCAAATAACCGTTTGGATAGCATTGCAGAAAAGTGATTTCCCAGTTTTGTTGCAGTTTTGAAGTAAAATCAGGAGAAATTGGCATTGTATATTAATTAGTTTCCGAATCGAACACCAAAGTTAATTTGAATTTGATTAGCTTTTGAAAAAAATGATTCATATTCCGGTGAAGTCTTAATGTCAAATGTATTGCTTATATAATGAACTCCGCCAAAGACAAAAATAGCCTTGCTTACTTTATAATCGACATAGGCACCAATCCTGAATTCATTGCCGTTTTGTTTGCCAAATCGGGAATTCCTGCTGCCTAAATCGAGCCGCGCATCGCCATAACCGATATTAGGCGTGATTTGTATCTTATTGGTAGCTTTGTATTCGTAGCTTAGTAAGAAATAAGCGCTGGTGTATTTTGAAGTGCTCAAATTGGCAATCATTTCCTTATCGGTAATGCTATATGTGACGAAGTCAAAACCAAATCCCGCTTTGAAGTTTCTAAAGTCCAAAAATTGCATCTGCATTGAGAATGCAGGTCTGGGTTGGTGTGCTTTGGCTAAAGCAGTGTTGCCATAATGTATCGGGTAAAAAGTCTGTATTCTGAAATAGGTGTCAACCTCTAAATCTTTATTAACAGTGGTGTCCCGTTCTTTGATGTTGGTCGTGTCCTGGGCAAAGGAGAAATTCCCAAATGACAATAGGGCTAAGAGTAAAAAGCAATGCTTCATGGCTAGTAATTTAAAGTGTAATCGATATTGTCATTCCCAATCTGAAGGTCTACGAATTGCTGTGTATGGACGTTTGTCTGTAAGTTTAAGGTCGTGTACTTCAATTGAAAACTCTGATTCTTTTTAATAAAAAACGGGGAAGGCATTAAAAAGGAATAATCATAATAATAATCATCATCTTGCGGAACATGATAATATTCTTCGGGTGTTGAATAAATTCCCTGAATGGTGACTTTCCTTAAAATTACAGCAGGATTGGTTTGATTGTAAATCACATTTAATAATGCGACTTCATCATTTTTTAAAAGATAAGTGTCTGGGAAAACGAATTTATAATTCACAAAATCAGCTCTGCTTAAGTTTAGGGTTTCCCTCTCCATGTAAGTATTGTCATCATTATAAAATTTTAAGTTGATGTCAATGGCATCACCATCAGGAGCAGGAAAAAGCAGCGTTATTTCTCCATTTTCGTTGGTTTTCCCTTTGGAAATTAAATCAGAGGCATATCCTGTTGTAGGCCGAATTTCAACATGAGTATTGGGTAAAGGCTGACCATTAGCATCTTTAACAACGGTTTGAAATACCAATCTGGTTTCGCCATCATAATGAATTTGTTCGCAGGAAGTCAACATGGCGAGGATAAATAATAAGAGTGTTTGTTTCATAGAGAGAGATTTTCTTTGAGGACTCATTTTGTGGCAAAAGGTTGCGTAAGAATCACTTTGATAACAAAGAATTAATATGTTTTATTATTTGGTTTCTGTCTGTTAGATAGTCAAACCAGATGGCATTTTCCGTTCGCTTAAACCAAGTCAGCTGTCGTTTGGCAAAACGACGGGTATTTTTCTTTATTTCCTCTACGGCATATGCTAAAGTTGTTTTCTCGTCAAAATAATCAAATAACTCACGATAACCAACGGTTTGCAATGCGTTCAAATGCTTGTTGGGATATAATTGTTCCGCTTCCGCCAATAAACCTTCGTTGATCATAATGTCCACGCGTTGGTTGATTCGGTCATACATGATATCCCGTTCGGCTTCCAGACCGATGACAATAGGAGTGAAGCGACGCTGGTTTTTCTTTTGCCCAATAAAACTGGAATAGGGTTTTCCGGTGCCCAAACAAACTTCAACAAAGCGTTTCATGCGCTGTGGATTTTGCAGTGTTTGTTGGTTTTCAATAGATAGTTTTTGATAATAATCAACATCTAATTCTTTTAACTGTTGCTGAAGGTAATCAATTCCAAATTGCTCAAAATCAGTGTTAATTTGTTTTCTGATATTGTCGTCAATATCTGGAAAATCATCAAAGCCCTTGAGTACGGCATCAACATATAAACCGGAACCGCCAACCATAATCTGGACATTGTTCTTTTGAAACAATTCATCCAGTTTGGTAATGGCTTCCAGTTCAAAATCGCCTACGGAATAGGATTCAAAAATGGATTTGTTCTGAATAAAATGATGTGTCGCCGAATTGAGTTCATCCTCATTTGGAACAGCAGTACCAATTTTCATTTCCTTAAAGAACTGCCGGCTGTCACAAGATATGATATCACAACCAAAATGTCGGGCCAAAGCAATGCTCAGGGAAGTTTTTCCGATGGCTGTTGGTCCGATGATGGTGATTAAGTAGTTCAATGCGTTTGTTTTTAGCCCCGATAGTAGTGGAAATCCTCGAAGAGATTGCAACGAATAGCGGGAAAAAGCTCCTGATAAATTAAAATTTCACAATGCGTATGACCTTGTGACGCCTCAAATATCCTTGGATAATGGTTCGGGTATCGCGGTTGTTCTGCATTGGGATGATAAGGTTTTTGAGTATTTCAATATTGTTCACCTGATAGTTCAAGTCAAAAAAACAATAGCCTTTGTAAATTCCGTTTTCTATCAGTACTGCACTGCGTTCGTTGACATTTCGGCCTCTGTCGATAATGACCATATTGTTGTTGTCAAACTTCATTTCACGGATAAATTCTTCAACGCGCTCGTTGTACTCTTCGGGTGATTCCTGACCCAAACAGGCGCCATTGCATTCTTTTATCTTAAGTTGGAAACAGCCGTTTTTGGTATCATACAGACCGTTTATTTTCTGGCATAAATGATGCTCGGCGGTGATTTTATGCAAAAGATTTTTGCCTTCCTGAACAGAGGTGAAGGAAGTGATTTCTTTTTTGCGGCCATCTGCTTTTAGTACTCTTAAGGCCAAATAGCCATTGGCATCTTTTTCGGCATATAAGGCGTAATGAAAAATGGTTTTGCGTTGGGAACGGTTGTATATCGGTTTGTTGATTTTAATTTCTTCGCTTTCCTTGAGCAGCGCAATCAATTCGCTGCCGGTTTCTTCATAAGTTACGGCAAAGACATCGCGTTGCATCTTTTTGCTTTTGCCCGAAGTTCCGGTGAAATGTTGGTTGATGCGTTTTTTGATGTTTTTACTTTTACCGATATAAATCAAATCGCCTTTTTCGTTATGAACATAGTAGATACCGGTGCGAGTAGGCATGCTCTCCACTATATCGAGCAATTTAGGAGACAATCCTTTTTTGATTTCGGCTTTGATGAGACTGATAAGGATTTCCTTTTCGACATCTTTGTCCAAAATCATTTTGAACAATTTCACGGTGGCCATCGCATCTCCGCTGGCGCGATGCCTGTCGGTTACGGGAATGCCTAGTGAGCGAACCAATTTACCTAAACTATAAGATGCCTGACCTGGAATGAGTTTCTGTGACAATTCAACCGTACAAAGCGTTGGCTTGACATAATCATAACCCAATCGGCTAAACTCCGTACGCAGGATCCTATAGTCAAACGAAGCGTTATGCGCCACTACAATGCAATCTTCGGTAATCTCGATAATGCGTTTGGCCACTTCATAAAACTTCGGAGCAGAGCGTAGCATGGCGTTGTTAATTCCGGTTAATTTCACCACAAAAGGCTGAATGGGTTTTTCTGGATTGACCAGACTGATAAACTGATCCACTATCTCATGTCCGTCAAATTTATAGATAGCGATTTCTGTAATGCCTTCTTCATTAAATTGACCTCCGGTAGTTTCTATGTCGAGTATTGCGTAAATGAGCTTAAGTTTTTTTTAGTTGATTATCTTCCTCCAAATATACTACTTCCAATCCGAACCATTGTACTGCCACAATCAATTGCCAATTGATAATCGCCCGACATTCCCATTGAAAGAGTGTTCAGTTGACAGTTGTTAGTGTTCAGTGATTTGTTTTTATCAAAAATAGATTTTAAATGTTCAAATTCGCGTTTGATTTGTTCCTGATTGTCAGTAAACGTAGCCATTCCCATTAAGCCAATGACTTTAATGTTTTCAAAGGTTTTGAATTCATCGGAATGGAGTAATTCTTCCAGTTCTTTTTCGTCTAAACCAAATTTGGTTTCTTCCTCGGCGATGTGGATTTGGAGCAAACAATTGATGTTTTTTCTCCAGCGAACCGCATGTCGGTTGATTTCTTTGAGTAATTTCAAACTGTCAACACCATGAATCAGTTTCACATAAGGCACCATATATTTTACCTTGTTGGATTGCACGTGACCAATCATATGCCATTCGATGTCTTTTGGCATTTGTTGCCATTTCTCGGTCATTTCCTGGATTTTGTTTTCCCCAAAAATACGTTGACCTGCATTATAAGCTTCCATCAAATCGGCCACTGGTTTGGTTTTGGAAACCGCGACCAAAGTCACATGTGACGGAAGAGAGGATTGTATGTGAACAAGATTATCTTTTATAGACATGCTTAAACTTTTGGTTTTTAAAATTTAGTTTCTGTTCTTTCATCCTTAACGATTGCATTATAAATCGAAACAACCCAATCTTGCACTTTTAATATTTCATCTTCTTTACTGTTACCATTTATAAAAAAGAAATAATCAAAGTAAATGCTCCATTCAATTTCAACCTTGATATTGTTTTTAATGAAATATCCTTTTTCATAAGTATCAAAGAAATCAATGATATAATCAATTTCATCAGCTTTTAAATCTTTTTTGATGAAATCGGGAACTAAAGAAGCATTTCTGGTTAGAGTATCAATTCCTTGAGGAATGAACAAGATTCTTCCATCTTCAGATTCCTTATGGATAATTTTAAATTGATTTACCATAAATCCTAAAGTTCATAAACCATCAATCCACTTCTGAATTTGGGTTCGATATAGGTACTTTTTGGCGGCATAATCAAATTGTTATCCGCCAAAGCCTTTATTTCTGAGATGTCAGAAGGGTAGAGCATAAAGCCTACTTCAAATTCGCCTTCATCTACCAATTCTTTTATCGTTGAAATGGATTGCTTTCCCGGAATGTATTCAATTCGCTCGTCGTTTCGCAAATCTTCGATGCCTAATAACGGTTGCAATACTTTATCATACAAGATTTGAGCATCCAGGTTTTCTAAAATCGAAGGCTGTTTATTCTCCTGCTTATAAAACAATGCATAAAAACTGCCATCGAGATACATTCCAAATTCAAACTTGCTTTGCGGTTTCCATAATTCCTGTTCTTTGTCTTTAATGATGAAGAATTCAGAAAGCTTTTCCATAAAATCTTCTTTGGAATAACCATTCAAATCACGGATGATTCGGTTGTATTCGTAGATTTTGACATTGCTTTCGGCAATCAGGAAACTCATAAAATAGTTTAGGTTTTCATTGCCTAAATGTTTGTCTTCATCATACAACAATTCTGCGGAAGCAGAGCGGTGATGACCATCGGCAATATACAACTCGGGAATATTTTCAAACTGCTTGGTCAACCAGTTGATTTCAGCATCGGTTTCAATTTTCCAAAGTTGGTGTTTCTCTTTATTGGTTGTTGAATAATTGTAAATCGGTGCGCTTTTTTTCTTTTCTGCTATCCAATTGTTCAGCGTGTCATTGTCGGGATACGTAATCAAAACCGGTTCGGTATTGAAACCTGTTTGGTGTAAATAATCCTTAAAATATTCCACGCGATACTGCAAGGTATCTTCATGTTTTTTGATGACATTGTTCTTGTAATCTTCAATCGAAGTTCCGGCTACTATTCCAGTGAATGACTGTGTTTTGGTTTGGATTTCGTAGAGAAAGAAAACTGCTTTGTCTTCTTCCATAAAAATACCGTCATCCTTAAAATCCTGATATTTATGCGCCACACCTTTAAAACGTTTGTCCAGCGTGATTTTCTGCGAATACATATAAGCAGGATTGATCACGTGCAAAAAAGAATACGGATTAAAACTCAACCAGGCAGCAAGCTCAGCCGAACTGTAATCATCGTAATTTCTGCAAGTTACCAATGCCACTTTATCAGGCGTAGGGCGAACGGCTTTGAAAGGGATTATTTTGCTCATATTATAGCTTTTAGCAATTAGCTATTAGCTGTCAGCATAATCTAAAAAACTAACTGCTAATGGCTGACTGCTTTTAATTAAATTGCTTCGAAACTTTCTCAGCTTTTTTAGATTCTGAATAATCATAAAAACCTTCACCGGATTTTACGCCCAGTTTTCCCGCCATGACCATATTGACCAATAGCGGACAAGGTGCATATTTTGGATTTTTGAAACCGTCGTACATTACGTTTAATATTGAAAGGCAAACGTCTAATCCGATGAAATCCGCCAATTGTAATGGTCCCATTGGATGCGCCATTCCGAGTTTCATCACGGTATCAATTTCGCTTACGCCGGCAACGCCATTGTATAAAGTTTCGATACTTTCGTTAATCATTGGCATAAGGATTCTATTGGCTACAAAGCCCGGATAATCGTTAACTTCTGTTGGTGTTTTGCCTAATTTCACCGATAAATCCATAATAATTTTGGTCACTTCGTTTGAAGTATTGTAACCGCGGATGATTTCCACCAATTTCATAATTGGCACCGGATTCATAAAGTGCATTCCAATCACTCTTTCCGGATGCACCACTTGTGCAGCGATTTGCGTAATCGAAATCGAAGACGTATTGGTGGCCAAAATCACATTATGGTCGCAAATGTCACTTAGTTGTTTGAAGATATTGAGTTTCAAGCCTACGTTTTCAGTAGCGGCTTCAACCACTAAATCACAACCAACCACGCCATCTTTGATGTCGGTGTAAGTGATGATGTTGCCAATGGTTTTGTGTTTGTCTTCTTCGGTGATGCTTCCTTTGGTTACCATTCGGTCTAAGTTGGCAGCAATCGTTGCCATTCCTTTTTCCAATGATTTCTCGGAAACATCAATTAGTTTTACGGTAAAACCGCTTTGTGCAAAAGTATGGGCAATTCCGTTACCCATCGTTCCTGCGCCTATTACAGCAATTGTATTCATTATATGGTTTTAGTTTTATTCCGCTGCGCTCCATACAATTCGGCTACGCCTCGGGTGTTTTAGTTATTTTTTCATAGAATCAATAATCATATAAGCAACTCTCAAAGCTTCTGTTCCGTCTTCTAAAGGAACAATGGGCGTAGTGTTGTTATTGATGGCATCGGCAAAAGTTTCCAATTCATCCAGAATCGCATTGTTTGGCGATACTTCAGGATTGGCAAAATAGATTTGTTTCTTTTCGCCTTCGGCATTTTGCAAGATCATATCAAAATCGCCCGGAACTTCCGGTGCTTCTTTCATTTTTACGACTTCGCAAACTTTGTCCAGATAATCGACAGAGATATAGGCATCCTTTTGGAAGAAACGCGACTTGCGCATGTTTTTCATCGAAATACGGCTTGAGGTGATATTGGCAACACAACCATTTTCAAATTCGATACGCGCGTTGGCAATATCGGGTGACTGACTCAACACTGAAACACCACTGGCGTGAACCGCTTTAACTTTTGATTTTACCACACTCAAAATCGCATCGATATCGTGTATCATCAAATCCAAAACCACAGGAACATCAGTACCACGTGGATTGAACTCTGCCAAACGATGGGTTTCGATAAACATTGGATTTTCGATTTGATCTTTCACCGCTGTAAACGCCGGATTGAATCGTTCAACGTGACCAACCTGGCCTTTGACATTGTATTCCTTAGATAAAGCAATGATTTCTTCGGCTTCTTCAACGGTTGTCGCAATAGGTTTTTCAATAAAAACGTGTTTGCCCGATTTGATCGAAACCTTGGCACATTTGTAATGCGAAAGCGTAGGCGTAACGATGTCAATCACATCTACCGCGTGGATTAATTTGGCAATGGTGTCAAATTGTTTGTATCCAAATTCCGCTTCGATTTTGGCCCCGTTTTCGTGATTCTCATCGTAGAAGCCAACGAGTTCGTATTTTTCAGATTGTTGTAGTAATCGCAAGTGTATTTTTCCGAGGTGACCTGCACCTAAAACGCCAACTTTGAGCATAAAAAAGTATTTTAAACAAAAATAAATGATTTCATTCGAAATTCGATATTTGAACTTGAAAATTAAAGCAAAATATTGAAAAAAATGCAATCTCTGTTTTTGAATTTTTAATTGTCGATTTCTTTGCTAATTTTACCAAATAAATCTCTACCCAAATTGAAAGACACTAGCAAACATCAAGGACTTCGAAATCAATTGGCTAAACAATTGGAAGAAAAAGGAATTACTGATAAAAACGTTTTAGACGCCATCCGTAAAATTCCAAGACACTTATTTCTGAATTCGAGTTTTGAAGACTTCGCTTATCAAGACAAAGCCTTCCCGATTGCGGCCAACCAAACCATTTCGCAGCCTTATACTGTTGCCTTTCAAACGGAATTGCTGCAGATAAAAAAAGACCATAAAGTTTTAGAAATAGGAACCGGTTCGGGCTATCAAACAGCTGTTTTGTGCATGTTGGGTGCCAAAGTTTATACTATTGAAAGACAAAATGAATTGTTCAAAACCACTTCCGTTTTGTTACCCAAATTAGGCATTCGCCCAAAACACATTTCTTTTGGTGATGGTTATAAAGGCTTACCGAATTATGCGCCGTTTGACAGTATCATTGTGACAGCCGGTGCACCAATTATTCCAAAAGCCCTGATGGCACAATTAAAAATAGGAGGAAGGTTAGTTATTCCGGTTGGCGAAGACATACAGGTAATGACATTACTCATCCGAAAAAATGAAACCCAATTCGAGAAACACGAGTTTGGTGATTTCCGTTTTGTGCCTTTATTGGAAGATAAAAATTAGAATGATTTTTTAATGCGGTCGATGTCACGTTTGACGTCTTGTTCTTTCAGGCTTTCGCGTTTGTCATAGGTTTTCTTTCCACGGCAAAGCCCGATATCCAATTTGGCTATTCCTTTTTCATTAGTAAACAATTTCAACGGAATAATAGTTAAACCTTTAGTATCCATAGCTCTTTCCAGCTTTTTCAACTCGCGTCTGTTGAGTAACAGTTTGCGTTCGCTTTTGGCTTTATGGTTGAATTGATTGCCATATAAGTATTCATCAATTTGGGTATTGATGGCGAATAGTTCGTTGTTGTGAAACTCACAAAATCCTTCAGTAATATTGGCTTTACCCAGACGAATCGATTTGATTTCGGTTCCGGTTAAGACAATACCAGCCGTATAGGTTTCGATTATCTCGTAATCGAACTTAGCACGTTTGTTTAATATGTTAACGGTTTTCAACATCGGATGGCAAATGTAATAACAAATGAGGCAAACAGCAATACTTTTGTAACTTTGCTTTATGGAAAAGAATAACGCAAACAATCCGCTTCACGGCGTTACATTGCAAATGATTGTAGAACAGTTGGTTGACTATTATGGTTTCGACACTTTGGGCGAACTGATTAAAATCAAATGTTTTAACAGCAATCCCAGCGTAAAATCAAGTTTGACGTTTTTAAGGAAAACCGACTGGGCCAGAAAACAAGTGGAAGCGCTTTATATAAAAACCCTTCCAAAGTTTTCTAATTAGTTATCGGCTAACGCGCGCCAAGCTTTTATTTTTATCGAGAAGAACAACATCATGACCACAATAAAGATAATGTTGGTGCACAACATCAATTCATCATTTTCATCCAAAAACCTCAATACAGGATGGTCGTCATAATTGAAGTTGGAATTATAATATCCGCAGATGATTTTCATTATATGTACCGTCACAATATAAACCATTGGTATAAAAGCAGGAAGTAACCACAATAAACCGTTTAGTGTAATTCCGGATATTCCTTTTTCCGTTTTTTTGTATAGGACAAATACAAAATAGAAAAATAGGACCAAAGTGACTAGAATCAAACCACCAAAATAATAATATTCAGAGCTTGAAGTAGCGGCGCAGATGCCAAGTGCAATGTTTAAAACTCCCATGGAAATTAGAGCAATCAGCCAACTTTTTCCTGAGGTTACTTTAAACGAAAACACTACAATTGAAATGCCTATGGCAAAATAGATAAACCCTAAAAACGTTTCCAGTTGAATAGAAGGGCTAACATAAGTATAGGCTATTTTTTGATAATTGTACTCCAATTCATCCGCCGGAACGTAGGTTTTGTAATAGATAAATTTGTCTTTACCAATCATTTTAAGATATTGGTTTAGCGTATCTATTGCTGTTGGAGGCAAATCCGGGTAGGTAACCGATCTGGCATAATCGGCTTCATAGTTGTATACTTCGCTATAATAATCGCGTTCACGTCCGGCAATGATTCTTTTTTGAATAAATTTAGGAGCTGTATAGACTAAAGTAAACCATTGATTTTCGTCAATATTAGACTGTAGTTTATGCTCTTTTACCATCGCAAAAAAGTTTTTCATGACTACTTTGACAGAATCTTTTTCGTCATTCACCAACCAGTTTTTGACCTTGATTTTGGTTAGAGAATCCCATTTAGTATCAAAGAAAGAATAGTTTTCAATGCCTTTGTTGATTAATGAAGTTAATGAATACTTTTTGTTGTTGAATAAAACATGATCTAATTCTACAGGTCTCAATGTGTCATTGACCATTTTCTTTTCGTATTGGGCTTCATCAAAATTTTCTCCATAGAAAATACTGGCTTTGCTGAGTGTTTCGCATCTTTTTCGAGCCTCGTTTTCGGTATAATAACTTTTAATCCTGAGGTCATTTCCAAACAAAAAGCTGATGGTAAATGAACAAAGCATGAATGAAATACATAAAATCAAAAGCCATTCTCTGAACAGTGCGAAATTACTTTTTGGATAAAAAGCTTTAAAAGCATTGTTCTTAAAGTAATAAACGAGCCAAATGACAACGGACAGAAACGAAATTAGAAAACCAAAAAAGAGGATGATATCCTTACTACCGGAGCTGTAATTTTGATCTGTTTCATTAAAGTTAAGCGCGCCATTAATGTATCCGACAATAAGAAAAACGACATGCATCAGTAGGGCAAAGCAAGTCAAAGGAACCACTTTGGTATTCCAAAGCAAAGGATGATTGAGCAGTAAATATTTTTGAGTTTTTTTAAACATGAGGAATGGCTTTAGGAAACGAAGAATCTTCGGGTTGAGTTGGAAATATTTCTAAAATAGAGTAGAGGCACTTGTTTGTCTGAGATGATTTTCAGAAAATCATGTACCGAAACATGATCAGGGAAAGTGATAATGTAGGTTCCGCCGTTAAATTGGATGGAAATCATTCCGTGTTTGGCGAACAAGTCGCCCAATTCATTTTGTGCCCAACTGCTTTCAAATTCTATCACCAAATGAGTTACGGTTTCAACGTTATCTACTTTTGCTACAGACTTATCCTGGTGAAGATTTTTTTGCACACCATTTTTCAAAAAGATAACCTGATCTGAAGTTTTTTCTACTTCATACAATTGTTGAGAGCTCAAAACAATTCCCAATGGCCGGAAAGGTGATTTGGCAATAGCCCTGAAGTCTTCCAAAACAGTTTGTTGTGCGATGATGTCTAAGTTGGCTAAAGGTTCGTCAATTAATAATATCTTCGGTTTTCTCAATAGCATTCGGGCCAATTCGAAACGCATCTTGTATCCTGATGATAGGCTTTTCCAACTGTGGTTTCTGAATTTTCGCAGTCCTAAACGGGCAATGGTCAATTCGACAACCAATTCGTTTTCTTCAGGCTTGTAACCATAAGTAACCGCTGCAAACTGCAGGTTTTCAAGCATTGAACCATACCAGGTTTCTGTTCGCTGCGGAATATAGACCAACTTGGTTCTCAAGTCGTAGCTGTCTTTATAATTGAAATGGTATTTCAAATCACCTTGCGTAGCACATAATTCTCCACAAAGTGTACGGAGTAAAGTAGTTTTCCCGTTTCCGTTTTCACCGACCAAGCCCAGGATTTCTCCTTGTTTTAGTTCCATGTCAATTGGTCCGAGTGCAAAACCAGATGTTCCATAAGATTTCACCAACGCTTTGGTAGAAACCAAAGTTCCTCTGTTGGCTAATGGTTTTTTGGATAAGAAAGAATGCAAATCATTTAAAATGGCTTCGTATTTTTCCCTCTTTCCTTCAACTGTATTTTCATTGGTATCAACCCAATCCAGGAAGTCGAGTGTTTTTTTGTAATAATTGAGATCTTCTGTATCAAGTGCTAAGTCAATAATCCTTTTGGTTAAGATGACATAGTCTTCAAACTTTAAAAAGTTGAGTAACTCTTGAAATTGTTTTTCAAATTCGTTCATGAAATGGTGTTATTTTTTAAAGTTTCGTTTTAGCAGGGAATAGATGACGGTGTCCCAAAATTTTCCGTCCCAGAATTCGTTTTCCAAAATATGGGCTTCCTTTACAAAGCCATTCTTTTGCAATACTCTTTCAGAGGCAAGATTACCAGGGTCAATAATTGCTTCGATGGAATGCAACTGCATTTGCTCAAAACCGTATGCTACAACCGCTTTTATGGCTTCGGTGACATAGCCTTTCCCATTGTATTCAGGTAACGACATATAACCAATTTCAGCACGGTAATTTTCAGGTTGAATCCTGTAATGACCAATGATTCCAATAATTTTGTTACTTCCTTTAATGGTAATTCCCCAATTGATGCCAACATTACTAACGATTTTATCTTCAATCATATTGATATGTTCTAAGGCATCTTCTTTGGTTTTAGCCAAAGGTCTTGGGATATATTTCATGATTTCGGGATTGCCGCGAAGCGCTAAGACTTCATCAACGTCGTTTTCGTTTATTCTGCGCAGGAGCAAACGTTCGGTTTCTATGTTTTGAAAGGGATGGAAATTAATGGTAAGCATAAATTCGTTTTTTGTAAATTTATACAAATTCCATGCTAAAATTAAATTCTTTATAAGAATTACTTTCTAATAATTGAATTCCTTCTTTCTCCAGGATATTTCCATTGGCATTTACAGTGTCGGCGTAGCCTAACCAAGGTTCCAAGCAAATAAAAGGTGCGTTTGTTTTAGTCCAAATTCCAAAATTCGGGAAGTCATCAAACTTGAAATTCAGGATGGGTTTATCATTTTCAAGAATCTGAATTTGCTTTGACTTCAATGTTTTAAATACTAAAGCATCATTTTCGAATAAAGAATAAGAGAGAGGCAATCGATTGTTTTTCAAATCAATATGTTGTGTGTTTTCAGACAGCAAATCATTTTCTAAAGCATAGCTGACTAAATTCTCATCGGTTTCAAATTGCAGATTGTACTTTTCAAATCCGTTTTTCAATGCAAAAGCCGGATGGGCACCAATGGAAAAAGGCATCGTTTCAGTGCTCTTATTAATCACTTTATAAGTCACAATCAACTCCGATTTTTTCAAAGTATAAATGAGCTGTAATTCAAAATGGAACGGATAAATGTTAAAAGTTGATTCGTTATCTTGTAAAGAAAAAACTACTTTATTCTTTTCTTCTGTAATTAATTGAAAAACAAAATCCCTTGCAAATCCATGCCGGGATAATGAATAGATTTTGTCTTTGTATCGATAGGAATTGTTTTTTAAAGTTCCCACAATCGGAAACAGGATAGGTGAGTGCTTGCCCCAAAATTGGGGGTTTCCTTCCCAAATGTATTCCTTTTTTGTATCGACAGATTGAAGTGAAATGAGTTCAGCGCCTTTGTGGTTAATTGTGGCAGATAATATTGAATTTGAGATAGTTGTAGTCAAAATGGAGTTGGTGTTTTTTTTTGCAAAAATTTGGCTCACAAATATATTTTATTAATTTTATTCTGCCCATTAATCTATTTACAAACTTAATCTATGTATTATGAAACCCAACTTTGAATCTATCGATAAGGAGGCAATCCAGCTTCTTTCGTTTCCACAATCAGACGTACTTGAAACCCGGGAAGAAATCCAGCAAAGGCATTCCGATTTGCAGAGAGCTTTGGCATTAGGCAATCTGGAACATTCTAAAATCAGAATTTATTTTGAAGACAATCATTCTAAAAAAGTAGTGGAAACTACAGTTTGGGCTGTAACCGATCAAAGAGTTATTCTCAAACAAGGTCATTCTATACCCATAAACAGGATATATAAGTCAGCCTGATTTTTTAGAAACCCAATAAAACAAAAAACCACTCAAATGAGTGGTTTTTTTATTTCATACTATAACGTTAAACACAATCGACGAAATGCATATAAGTAAGAAAATATCTTATAATAAATATAAAAAAGTGCATTTCATCGATTTTATTTGTCACTTAAACGGTAAAAATGGTAGTATTGTCTAACCAAATCAAACAATACGTTCTTAAAAATAAAATCTATAAAGTGTTTGCCCCACATCTACTTTATTAAAAACTGTCAATATTAATCAAATAAAGTGTTTGCCCCACATCTACTTTATTAAAAACTTAACCTACTACTATGAAAGCAAAAATGTTTAGAGCATTGTTGCCGTTAGCAATCGTGTTCACTATGGTATCTTGTTCTTCTGACACAGAAGAATCTACTTCAGACAAGCAAGTTGTAACTACCTACAATTACAACGAAACAGAGTTAAAATTAGTAACGCTAATTAACAACTACCGTCAAAGTATCGGACTAAATACCCTTGAAGTGATCAATCATATCTCTTACAAATCGGAAGAGCATAACTTATATATGATTGATAACAATGTGTTCAACCACGATTATTTCCAACAACGTTCTGATAATTTAATCAGAGTATTAGGAGCGGAAAGAGTAGGCGAGAATATCGCTTATAACTATTTGACTGCTGAGAGTGTATTTGCGGCCTGGTTAAACAGCCCATCACACAAAGCAAACATTGAAGGTGACTACACGCACTTAGGAATATCAGTTACAACAAATCCGGACACCGGAAGAAAATATTACACTAACATGTTTATGAGAAAATAGTTTGATTATTGTTTTGTTTGATTTTGACAGATCTCTGAAAGCCCGTTCCCCAAACGGGCTTTTTGTTATTTAAAACCTAATCGTGTCTTTAATTTCAAAAACAATAAGGCAATGGCATAAGCATCGTCTGAAGCAGAATTTTTTTCGCTTAACGGAAGTTTGTAATGCTTGATCAAATCCTCAATGGAAAAAGACTTGTTGGTGATATCCAGTAACTTCTGGTGCATGATTTCAATATCCAATGCCTCATTTTTGAGTTTGCCACAATCCATCTTTTCAAGCGCTTCGTTAATCATTTCAATGTCAAAATGAATGCGGTGACCAACCAAAACGGAGTTTTCAATATATTCAACCAAGGCCTGAATGGCGTTGTATTCAGCCAGTTTAGGTAATTTACTTTCAATCAGGAACTCATTGGACAACCCGTTATCATGAAGGTATTTGTATTGCAGGATCACCACTTCAAAGTTGTCGCCAATTTTAATCATATCATTCACCACAGCCAAACCTCCAAAAGATAAGATTACATCTTTTTTTGGATTCAAGCCGGTAGTTTCAGTGCTTAAAATGATATACCTATTGGACTTCGTTTCAAACTTAGCCAAATAAGATTTCCAAAATTCGGGGTATTCCTTATTGATATTCTTAATCCAATCCAGCATATCAGGAGAATTGTGTTAATTGAAATTTGTCTTTTATTAATTCCTCCAATTCTCTCATTGGAGCTAAAGCATTCTTTAACTTTTCACGGTCTACTTTGGTCAATTCCTCAATATTGACAAATTGGCCGGAACTGTCATTCTTCAAACCTTCCAAAGTCCTGAATTTGGACAATATTAAAAAGGCATCGGCACAGTTCAAATAGATTTCTGAGAACTTAGGATCAACCAAAGCCAACTGTTTAAAACGGGAATAGGTATTGTTGATTCCTCTTAAATTCATACTGATGGCAAACAATCTGGCGCCGTCAACCAACGGCATGATTGCTTTGTTTTTGATGTCAAATTTGCCTTTATGTTCGCCTTCTTCTTCCAAATTGAATTTTTTGAAAAAGTTCAGCGGTGGATTTTTACGCAAAGCATCATTGCCCAAATAATCAAAGAAAAGCGCATTGTTCTTAGTGTTTTTGAAAATCAAATCAGAAATGGCATCTTCAATTTTTCCTTCACCAAAGGCAATTTCGTAGTCAAAAAAGATGCTGGCGATATCATTTGATGATTCTCCCGGTGTTTTCATCCAGTTGTTGTATTGTTTCATCCAGTCTGACAGTGATTTGCACCAAAGCATATTGCTCGCCATGTGTCCATTAGGGCAAAATTGGTAGCCCACTTTTTCCAGAATAGCAGTGGTTCTTTTGGCCAATTTCAGGAAATAATCCTTTACATCACGATATTTTTCGGGCGCAACATCTTCAAAAATCAGAATGCTGTCCTGATCGGTCAATAGCAATTGCTCCTTTCTTCCCTGACTTCCGATACTCAACCAGGCAAAACGCGATGGAGGAGAACCCAAATCTAAAATGGCTAATTCTACAGAACGTTTTATAATGGCGGTAATGATTTCACCGGTAATATTGTAAATGTGTGGCAGCGGAATGTTCTTGGCAATCGATGTCTGAATCAAATCGGTTAGTTTTTCACGAACCAATTTCAATTCTTTAGGCGATAGGGAACGCTTGATTTCTTTTATTAAAACGCCTGGATTATTGGCTTGAGCCACAATCAGGTCGTGCTCAGAGATAATGCCTTTTACTTCAGATTTATCGGAACCATCGGTAGTCACACACAAATGGCTGACATTATACTTTAACAATAACAATTGTGCTTCGGCAACTGAAACATTTTCAGGCACTGTAATTACAGGAGAAGACATGATTTTGTCTACTGCAGTAGAAATAGGAAAGCGGCCATTGGCAATCTTAGTCCTGAAATCGGTATCAGTAACAATACCGATAGGGTAATTTTGTTCAATGATAATAGAACTGTCCACAAGATTCTCGGTCATTAACTGCGCAGCGTCTTTAACGGCAGTCGTACCAGCAATTTTAAGCGGTGTTTTATTATAGGTTAAGGACTGAAAATATTGTATTTCACTGGTTTGATTTTCAGTGTAAACGTTATCGGTAATAAGTTTGCCGCGATTTTCCTTATCGAAAGGATTGCGCGTATTGGTAGCGAAACTTTCCAGTAAAAAGTCAAGCACCTGAGGATTCTGCGCCACAAAAGGCTTAAAAGTAGCAATAGGAATAGCATAAACAATACTGTCTTCACGGGCTTTGGCCGTCATCATGTAATTGTTTTTGGCAAAAAACGGACGCAAACCAAACACATCTCCGGCATAACATTTATTCAATAAGGTTTCTTCTGCATCAGCAATCACAGTCAGCGTAATAGCGCCGGAAGCCACTACATAAAAACTATCGTGCAGTTTGTCGTCAATTTGAAACAAAATTTTATGCTTGTCTAAATTAACAACACCAATATTGACAGCAACCTGAATCAATTCATCATAACTCAGATAATTGAATGGTGGATATTCTTTTAAAAAATTGGCAATATTTTCAGCAATTGAATTACTCATAGCTTTTATTTAAATAAATCTGATTGTTTTGACTTGACAAAAATAGTAAAGGTTTGCGCAAGATAGAGGTGATTGTTAAAAACATTTTAATAACTATGTAAAGATAGAATGCAGGAATTCTTAAAAATTCTATTTTACATAATATAAATTATAGTTTCATTTATATAAATTTCAAAGGACTTTTAATTTATTTGTAAATCGTTGTAAAATAACATTATATAATACCTTACTTCAATCGGTGTCTTAGAAATTTAGTTCTCTGAACTTTTTCCCGATGGCCAAACTTAATTTAGTTTTATAATCTTCAATCAGCCATTCACGATAATTCTTGCTGGTTTTTCCAAGACAACTCACAAATCGTTTGACACGGCTATCGATATCATCCGATAATAATTTGGATAACATTCTGGCGCCATTCAAATCAGATGAATTTTCAACGCACATTAAGGCATGTTGGTTTATGGATTTTTCGAGTACTTCTTTGGAACGCAAATTCAGTGCTGTATTCTTTTTGAATTCTTCTTCGATGTCCATATCTATTACCGCTGTTTTGGCAAACATTTTTCGGGTAGCTTCGGGCATGGTATATCTGAAACCATATTCAATTTCAGCATCATCACGAAGGCTTTCCAAATAATACTCAGGTGCTTTAAAGATATGCTGCCAATCTACCGGATCATTCCACAAACCAAATCGCAACGCATTGTTTCCTAAGTCGATAACCGTAAATTCATCTTTATGTGGCAATTTACGCGAACCACGGCCAATCATCTGAAAATACAAAGTCAATGATTTTGTAGCGCGATTCAGGATAATGCTTTCTACTGTTGGTTCGTCAAAACCTGTGGTTAAGATTCCGACAGAGGTTAAAATGGCGTCCGGAGTTTTTTTAAACCAATGAAGGATTTCTTTCCGATCTTCTGCAGAAGTTGTATTGTCCAAGTGTTTTATAGGATAACCAGCTTCCCTGAAAGTATCATACACATATAAGGACGTATTGATACCATTATTAAAAATCAAAGTCTTTTTACCTAATGATTTCTCGGTATAAGCATGCAGTAATTTTTCTTGCATGACCATATTCATATACAAATCATCGGAAGATTTTACCGTATAATCACCATTGATTCCCACTTTAAGCGAGGTCAATCCAACATCATAGCTATAAGTCGTTGCTTTGGCCAAAAAGCCTTTATCTATAAGTGATTGTATGGTGTCACCAACAATTAATTCATCATAATTCTGATGCATTGGCAACTTGATATTCGAGCTTAAAGGCGTTGCGGTAACGCCAAGAATAAACGATTTTTTGAACTGGCTGAGTAATTTTCGGAACGAATTATAATGGGCTTCGTCAATGATAACCAAACCCACATTGTCAATCATCAATTTCTCATCATTCAGACGGTTTTTGAGTGTTTCCACCATGGCCACAAAACAAGAATATTCATCTTGATCAGGCAAATCCTTGATGTTACTGTTGATGATTTTATTTTTGACATCGAAGCCTTTGAGCATTTTGGATGTCTGCTTGCAAAGTTCAATCCGATGCGTCAGCACAACGACTTTTTTATCGTGCTGGGATAAATAACGACGTACAATCTCGGAGAAAATTACGGTCTTTCCACCACCGGTTGGCAGTTGGTACAACAAATGATGATCACTTGGCGCGTTGTCTAAACGGTCAAAAATTTTGTCAATATCTCCCTTTTGGTAACCGTAAAGTTCCTTTTTCTCTTCAATTTCGGCATTAAAATCTTTATGAGACATGGTGATTTGTACAATTTTGCAAAAGTACAGCTAAAAAAGAGTTTATGCGCAATTGAATTAGTCTAAATAACAAAAAATTAATATTCAAGTCTTTCAACGACAGCCATAAACTCATAATAGTTGAGCCAATTCTGGGCAATAGCTTCGTCTTTGATAGCCACTACTCTACTTTTGAACTCATCCAGAACGCCTTTTTCAATCATAAAACTAACGGCTTGTTGGAATGAAGTGAGCATGCTTTTATAAAACAATTCCTGTTTAACAGTTCTTTCGGCAGAAAAGGTCTGTGCAATTTCGATATTGTACAGCATAATATCAGCAATGATAAAAGAGTCAACGCCAAGTGAAATAAAATGCTTGATAAATTTTTGCGCCACAGAACGGCGCATTTTTGATTTTTTACCTTTAACCGGGAAATATTCGTTGGAGATTTTAAATTTGGCTTCTCTTACAAGCTTGTCTTCATTGGGATTGAAAGCAAAATCATAATAGACTTTTACATCACTGAATTTGTGATACAACTCTATGATTTGATCCTCCAATTGTGCTTTGGAAAGTTCATGGAGGTATTTCTTTAAATCTCTTTTGCTCATATTCTGTTTATACCAACAAAAGTAACAGCTTTTTCGCGCTTTATTGATGTTATTACTTAATTTTGCTTTCAAATAAAAAAATCATGACCAAGCTTTTTAAGTTCATCGCCATCTCTGAAGGTATTTCCTATTTAGTTTTATTCTTTAATATGTTAGTCATCAAGCCAACAAATATGGATTTGTATAAAACATTACTGTTTCCGATTGGAATGGCACATGGATTATTATTCATTGCTTATGTTGTATTGGCATTGGCTATTTTCAAAAAGCAAAACTGGAGCCTAAAAGAATTGTTTTTGGTTGAATTAGCCTCACTATTGCCGTTTGCTACTTTTTATGTTGAGAAAAAATACGTGAGAAATGCATAAAGTCGTTGAGAAAATATTTGGCTGGAGTTATCCGCTGTTCAAAAAATGGGATTTTGGCGAAACCCTTTCTTCCTATTTGAGTTTGGCGATAAACATTATGGTCTTGATGTTCATTTCGTATATCATTTTTTTGATATTTCGGTTTGTTCTGGTCAGAACCATGATTATCGTTGCCCGAAGAACCAAAACCAAATTCGATGATTTATTGGTTTCCAATAAAACAGCCAAATACATTGCCCACCTTATTCCACTGTTGTTTATCTACAAATCGGTTCCTATTATATTAGAAAACTTTGTGTATTGGGAAGGCATTTTTGGGAAACTGGTCGCGATTTATATCGTATTGCTGAGTTTGTGGATTATTAAAACCATACTCAACGCTTTCCGTGATCATTTGAAATCCAATCCATCTTACAGCGATAAGCCAATCGATAGTTACATACAGGTAATTATGATAGTGCTGTGGGTTTTTGGGTTTATCATGATTGTTTCAAAAATCTTTGATATCAGTACCAATGCCATGTTGGGAACTTTCGGAGCGATTTCAGCGATTATCATTTTGATATTCAGAGATACCATTTTAGGGTTTGTGGCCAGTGTACAAGTGTCGCTAAATGATATGGTGCGTATTGGTGACTGGATTACGTTTGACAAATTTGGCGCTGATGGTGATGTCATCGAAATCAATTTGGCTACGGTAAAAGTTCGAAATTTTGACAACACTACAACGACGATTCCAACGTATAGCATGATTTCAGATTCTTTCAGAAACTGGCGCGGTATGCTGAATTCAGATGGTCGAAGAATCAAAAGGCATATTCTGATCAAGGCCAACAGTATTCGGTTTTTAGACGAGAATGAATTGCAGGAATTGAAAAAAATTCAGTTGGTTTCCGAATATATTGACCATCGCCAGGTTGAAATTGACAAGTTCAATAAGGCCAATCAAATTGATAAAACATTGTTGATTAACGGAAGAAACATGACCAACTTTGGTTTGTTCCGAAAGTATATTACCCAATATCTGAGTCAGTATCCGGGCTTGAATAAGGATATGATTTTGCTTTGTCGTCAACTACAGCCAACGGCTCAGGGAATTCCGTTGGAAATTTATACGTTTTCAAAAGACCAGAGATTTGAGAATTACGAATACATTATGGCCGATATCTTCGACCATATCTTTGCTTCTGTTCCTTATTTTGATTTGCAGATTTACGAAATGCCTTCGGGTAAAAGTGATTTTGTAGATCAATAACCGGTCAGTCTGTCCTGGATATATTCTATTTGTGTTTTCCCGTGTGGTTTTGGTTTGCCGTCAGGTCCAAGACTTACCATAGTAATGGTGTCAATGGTGATGATGATTTCACGGGTCATCATATTTCTCACCTGACAAGTCAATGTTAATGATGATCTGCCAAATGCTACAACATCAATCCCAATTTCAACAATGTCGCCTTGTTTGGCTGAGCTTCTGAAATTAATCTCCGACATATGCTTGGTGACAATCTTTGGATTCTCTAATTGAACAATCGAATACAAGGCTAATTCTTCATCAATCCAAGCTAAAAGTTTTCCCCCGAATAAAGTACTGTTGGGATTTAAATCTTCCGGTTTTACCCATTTTCTGGTATGGAATCTCATATTTTCTTATTTTTTTCCATAACAAAATTAAGAATTTCAGACTGAGCAATTTACCAGTTTGGCAATTTATTAACCGAAATCGATTTCATAGGAAGAAAATCAATGTTATCAATTCGATAATGAGTAAAAAAGTTGATTATTAACTCTAAACATTTATATTTGCAACAATTAACATTTAATTATTATATTAAATCTTTCAAGTATGAAAAAAAACCTACTGACATTATTTGCATTTTTAGCATTCTATATGGCTAATGCTCAAGTTGCTGTTGACACAACAGGAGTTCTTGGTGATAGCTATAACAAGTGGTCAATTGAAGTTACGGTTGGTCAAGGAAAAGGTGTTAAACCTTATGCAGATGGGTATTATTCAAGCAACCCTGAGAAATTTTTCGGCCGTTTACAGGCTAATAGTTTCAGTTTAGGTGCTCGTTATATGGTTAGCCCTAAATTCGGACTTAAGTTTGATGTAAGCTACGATAAATTTAACAATCAGTCAGGGAGCGGAAGCTTACCTTTTGAATTAAGACAATACAGATTAGGTTTTCAGGGAGTTGTTAATGCCGTTCGTTTGTTTGGTATTGAAGAAGCTGCCGGAAGATTTGGACTATTGCTTCATGGTGGTTTGCAGTTAGCGGCAATGACACCGGAAAAAGTGGGTCCGCCAAGACCGGGGATTACTGGTTCTACAGAATATAATGGTGGTTTAATTGTTGGTTTTTCTCCCCAATTCAGAATAACCAAGTCATTAGCTATTATTACTGATTTTAGTGTTTTAAACAACTACAGACAACATTATAACTGGGATGGTTCTTATTCTGAAAAGTCTAATAACTTATCAGGACAGATGGTGGTAACCTCTCTTGGTTTATCGTTTTCTTTCGGAAACGAGAAAATCCACGGAGACTGGGCAATTATCCAGGACAAGAAAGACAAAGAGCTTGCTGAGTTGAATAACAGAATCGGTGAAATCGAAACATTGATGAATGATGCCGATAAAGATGGTGTCCCTGATTATTTAGATGTTGAAAACAATTCTATTGCAGGTGTTGCAGTTGATACTAAAGGTAGAATGGTTGATAAAAATACTAATGGTGTGCCGGATGAGCTAGAGAAATATATTGACAGCTCAATTACCAATAACAATAACACTAACAATACGACACTGTCTAAAAATATGTTAGAGCAATTAATCAATGAAGGTTACATTGCGGCTTACTTCGATAAGAGTTATGCTCAACCAAACCCTTCTTCTGCGGATAACATTGGTTTCGTGTTGAATTACTTAAGAAACAATCCAACAGCTTCTCTTGAAATTTCAGGTTATGCAGATGAAGTTGGTAACAGTGCTAAAAACGAGAAATTGGCAGCCGACAGAGCTGAAAACGTAAAAGCTATCTTAGTTAAAGCAGGTATCAATCCTTCACGCTTAGTGGCTAAAGGCGCCGGAATTGACAGTTCAGTTGATAAAAACTCTGAGTATGCGAGACGCTTAGTTCGTAAGGCAGTATTCAAGATAACTAATTAACAATTAATTATTGATAACTATAATATGACCTCTGTTTTTCAACAGAGGTTTTTTTATAACTTTCAATTATTGATATGAAGAGTTTATAGAATGCTTAACCTTTAAAATAAATACCATGGAAGCTCGAGATAACAACGTTCTAGAATTAAGAGGAGAATCTTTAGGAACAATCACCAATCAATCTTCAATCGAAGAAGTTTTCCAGAATAAAACCCTTCGCCCTATTTTAAAGTTACAGAATGATTTGTTCATTCAGGTATTTATCAATTATGCCATGAAGCAAAAGAATGTTTTCTTTTCATTGACTCCCGAAAAGAAAATGGCCTATGTTGAAAATGTCATCCAAAGAGACATCAAATTCAGAAACTCATTAAAAGGAATGGTCATCGCTTTTTTTACCTTAGATGAGTATGCTGAGTACATACAAAATTCATCCAACCTCAATAAGCGCATGATGAATATGCTGATTGAAAGACTCAAAAGTCAAATTCAATTAATTGAAGTTTAGGCTTGCTTTCACCTGTTTAGCTGCGAAAAGCACTATTTTAACTACTGTTTAGGCATAGTAGCCCGCTTCTTGTGCTTTGGATTCTTGACAATAATTAAATTCCGTATTTGTATTTGCCGCTTTTTTTGGGGAATTTTCAAAAACTAAATATTAATAAATATTTTATCGTAAAATTTAATAAGATTCAAAGTTTTGCGCATTTCACAACGAATTTTTCATTATAATTGTTAAAACGAATAACAATTATGAAAGAGGAGTATTTTAAGTGGTATTCGCCTAATCTGAGCCGGGAAATCCAAATGCTTGTTTTTGGTCATTCCGGTTATCCTATCATCCTCTTCCCTACTTCTATGGGAAGTTATCACGAAAACAAAGACCAAGGTTTAATCGAAAGTGCCCGCTGGTATATCGAGCAAGGCTTGGTGCAAATATTTTGCCCTGATAGCATTGATAAAGACAGTTTTTACAATAAAAGCATTCATCCTGTTCATCGCATACAAAACCATGTTTGGTACGATAAAATGATTTGCCATGAAATTGTCGAAAAAGTAAAAAATAATACTTATTCAGGGAAAGTGGCTGTAGCCGGTTGCAGTTTTGGGGGTTATCATGCTGTCAACTTTGCTTTCAAGCATCCCGGTTATGTTAGTCATATGTTTTCTATGAGTGGTGCGTTTTCCATCAAAAGTTTTATGGATGGCCATTGGGATGACAATGTCTTTTACAATAGCCCTGAGGATTATTTATACGGACTCAATGATGGCGAATTGTGGAATATGGATATCATACTAGGTACTTCCAACTGGGATATTTGTTTTGATGCCAATTTGAAGCTGAGCAAAATCCTGTCCCAAAGAGAGATGCCACATTGGTTGGACATTCGTCAAAACCGCGAACACGATTGGCCGGTCTGGCGCGAAATGTTTCCACATTATTTATCGAGAATTAAATTTTTTTAACATAACATAATCAGAATTAAGACACACGAGCGCAGCGAACTGACGCAGTAAAACACAAGAGATATGAAAAAGATTGGTATTTTATTCGGAATGGAAGATACTTTCCCTTACGCCTTCATTGAAAGGGTAAACTCAAAAAACGAAAAAGACATTATCGCCGAAGCGGTAACTATAGATAAAGTAGTGCAAAATAAAGGAGGCGAATATGCAGTCATCATCGACAGGATTTCACAAGATGTTCCGTTTTATCGCGCCTATCTCAAAAATGCAGCTTTAACCGGAACAAACGTGATTAATAATCCGTTTTGGTGGAGCGCTGATGACAAGTTCTTTAATAACTGTTTGGCCGATACCTTAGGCGTTCCGCTGCCCAATACCGTAATTCTGCCATCGGCAGAACATCCAACTGATACGACTTCCAAATCATTCAGAAACCTCAAATACCCAATGGATTGGGAAGGTATTTTTGAATATATCGGATTTCCGGCCTATATGAAACCTTATGCCGGCGGTGGTTGGAAAAACGTTTATCGATTGGAAAACAAGGAAGAGTTCTTTGAAAAGCACCGTGAAACCGGACAATTGGTGATGCTGTTGCAGGAAGAAATCGTTTTTCAGGATTATTATCGCGTGTATTGTTTGGGCGGAAAAGCCGTTAGGATCATGCCCTACGAACCAAGAAATCCGCACCATTTAAGATATGTCGTCGAAAACCCGAATACCGATAAAAAATTGATGGCAACGATTAAGGATTATACGCTTCGCCTTTGCAAAGGATTAGGTTATGATTTCAACACGGTGGAATTTGCCGTTCGTGACGGAATTCCCTACGCGATTGATTTTGGAAATCCGGCACCGGATGCCGAATATACTTCTGTAGGTGCCGAGAATTTCGAATGGGTTGTCGAAGAAGCCGCAAAAATGGCGATTGCTTTTGCCAAAAAACAAAAACCGGGAAAAATCAACCTAACCTGGGGTTCATTTATTAAAGAAGCTGCAACAGGAAAATAAAACTCTCTACCAATTAAAAAGAGAAATCATGATTAGAAAACTACCTGTATTTACACTCGGAGTTGAAGAAGAATACCAAATTATAGATCCGGAAACCCGTGATTTGCGGTCGCATTTATCCAAAATTGTCGATGGTGCCAAAATCATCTTAAACGAACAGGTAAAGGCTGAAATGCACCAGTCTGTGGTGGAAGTCGGAACCAATATTTGTAAAAATGTTAAGGAAGCCAAAGCCGAAATTAAATTCCTACGCAGCAAAATTGTTGAACTGGCGGCCAAGCAAAACCTCGTTGTCGGCGGCGCCGGAACGCATCCTTTTTCACGCTGGCAGGACCAACCCATTACCGATGATCCAAGATACCATCACATTGTGAACGAATTGCAGGATGCTGCGCGTTCCAATTTGATTTTTGGGATGCATTGCCATGTTGGGATTGAAAACCGCGAAATTGGTTTGCAGTTGATGAATCAGGCGACTTACTTCCTGCCGCATATTTTTGCACTGTCAACCAATTCTCCTTTCTGGGAAGGACGAAATACCGGTTATAAATCTTTTAGGACTAAGGTTTTTGACAAGTTTCCGCGTACCGGTTTACCCGAATATTTCGATAGCGTGCAATCGTATGATAATTATCTTGAGACTTTGGTGAAAACCAAATGTATCGACAACCCAAAAAAAATCTGGTGGGATTTGCGCTTGCATCCGTTCTATGATACTATTGAGTTTCGCATCACCGATATGAGTTTGACCGTTGATGAAGCCATGTGTATTGTGGCCTTAATCCAAGCTGTTGTGGCGAAGTTGTACAAATTGACCATGGCTAATACCAGTTTCAACATCTACCGAATTGCTTTGATTAAAGAGAATAAATTCCGTGCTGCACGTTATGGAATTGACAATCATATGATTGATTTTGGTCTGCAACAGGAAGTTGATACCAAATGCCTGATTTTGGAATTATTGGAATTTGTCGATGATGTGGTGGATGAATTAGGCAGTCGTGACGAAATCAATTTTGTGCACAATATTTTAAGAGATGGAACCGGAGCCGATAAACAATTGGCTGTTTTTGAGAATACGCAGGATTTGACTAAAGTGGTAGATATGATTACCAGCGAATTTACCAAAGGATTATAAATTCAGCAGTTTGCTGTTAATGTAATTGTTATTAACGCATTGTTAAAAAGGAAGCATTGATTGCGAATTGTTTAAATTTGCATCACCAAATTGTAAAAAAATGAGTCACCCCATTCGCATAGCGATTTTAGATATGTACAACGGAGAGCCTAACCAAGGAATGCGTTGTATCATTGATATTGTCAACAGATTTAACCAAATTGTAACCTTTCAGATTTTTGATGTCAGAGGCAAATCAGAGTTTCCGGATATTAAGGAATTTGATATTTATATTTCAACAGGCGGACCCGGAAATCCTTTAGAAGGTGATGGCTGGGATTTGAAATGGTATGATTTTGTGGATGAATTGTGGAATTGGAACAAAGATCAGAAAGAAAAAAAACACATGTTGTTTATTTGTCATTCGTTCCAAATGGCTTGTCATCACTTCGGATTGGCGACAATCAATAAAAGAAAAGCCACTTCCTTTGGAGTCATGACCATTCACAAGACAGAAGCCGGAACCAATGACCCAATTTTAGAAGGTTTGAACAATCCATTTTATGCGATTGACAGCCGCGATTACCAGGTAGTTCAGCCTAAACTGAGCATTTTCAGCAAAAAAGGCGCCATGATTATTGCTTTGGAAAAAATGCGAAGCCATGTAGAATATGAACGTGCCATTATGGGCGTGCGTTTTTCGGATGAGTTTGTCGGATTGCAATTCCATCCTGAAGCAGATGCATTGAGTTTTGTAGCCAATTTAAAAAACAAGGAAAGACGCGAACATATCATTGCGATGAAAGGCAAAACCAAGTTCCGCGATATGTTGGAGGATTTATTGGACGAAGATAAAATCTATAAAACCAATGAAACCATTATCCCAAATTTCCTGCGCATAGCCATTAATGACCTGATGAAACACAGAAAATCGCTTTCCAATTAGATTTAGACAATGAATCCAAAATACCGACAACGCTTTAACGATAACTTTTCAGTGGCCAAATATGATGCCATGCAGGATGATATCACTTCTGATTTCAATTATAAAGTTACGTTTCGCATTGGCGAATCTCCATTTTTTATTCCGAATACATTAAAAGAGCAATTGCTGGAAGGTTGTCAGGAAGTTATTAGTTTCATTCAAAAGGACGAATTCAAATCACTTACCGACAGAGCTTTAGAATTGAACCGAAAAGTACCAAACGAAGACAATCATACTACGTTTTTGGCGATTGATTTTGGGATTTGTGAAGAAGATGGTGAAATTGTTCCCAAACTGATTGAAGTGCAAGGATTTCCTTCACTATTCAATTTTCAGAATCATCTGTCCCAAAAATTTGTCAACTACTACCCTTTTCTATCAGAGCTGACGCCGTTTCTGAGCGGTTTGAATCATGAGAGCTATTTGAAATTAATCGAAGAAGTAATTTGCAATGGTTTGCCAAAAGAGAATGTAATCCTTCTGGAAATCGAGCCCGAAAAGCAAAACACCAAAATTGATTTCTATTACTGCCACAGAGATTTAGGCATTTCGATTGTTTGTGTGACCGATTTATACGAAAAAGGAAATCAGTTATTCTATACAAATGAAAATGGCGAAGAAATTCAGGTAAAACGCATTTACAATCGTGTCATTTTTGACGAACTGGATTTGCGTACCGATTTAAAATTGAATTTTGACTTCTCCAAAAGCTACGATGTAGAATGGGCCGGTCATCCGAACTGGTTTTTCAGGATCAGTAAGTTTATCTTGCCGTATTTAAAAGGAAAATATTTCATTGAAACAACTTTGCTTTCTGATTTAAAGGAAATCCCGACTGATTTGGAAAACTATGTATTGAAACCATTGTTCTCCTTCTCCGGCAGTGGCGTAATCTTTCATGTAAAGCGTGAAGATATTGAAGCCGTAAAAGAAAAAGATTTATACATACTTCAGAAGAAAGTCAACTACAAACCTGTAATTCAATCGCCCGATGGCAAAGTCAAAGCCGAAGTCAGAATACTGGCAGTTTGGAAAAAAGACGCACCATCTCCTACTCTGGTTACAAACTTAGTGCGATTGAGTCGTGGAGAAATGATAGGCGTAAAATTCAATAAGGACAAAGACTGGGTTGGCGGAACAGTTGGAATGTTTGAACAAGACTAACCCAGATAAGCTTTTTTTACTTCTAAAAAAGTCTTGTTGGAATTCACTAATTCATTTACAATTTCTCTTCGCAGCACCTCAAAATCCTCATATTTTAAATACTTGGCCCAATCTTCCTGCGTCAGGACTTCTTTGATGGTTCGTATGATTTTAGCAGTTTCTTTGGCATTTCTTAACACGACTTTTTCATTGTTTTCTGCGGTGAGTTTGTGATAGAAATTCACTTCATTTGTTTCCCAATCGACTTTGACAAAAAATAATTTCGAAGTATCATCATTCGAATAAAAATCGGTCCAATGCGCAAAAGCCACAGTAACATTTTGGTTTTTAAATTCAGTCATCGGAATCAACCGCCAATGACAATTGGCCACTCTTCCCCAGTGATTGGAAATGCGGTACAACCCTTCAGCAGTGAAAATATATTGGCTACCCGATTGACTGGTATAGCTGATTTTCATGGCTGCGACTTCGGCAAAAGGCACTTCTTTCCAAATACAAAATGTATGAGAGTGAAAGTTAAGTTTGGTGTAGTTTTTTGTCAAAATCTAATGCAATTTTTTAACTGCTTCCTGTTGCGCCACAGTGGCAAAATCCCTGATTAATCGCTCGGCATAATCATCCAGCAGTTCACGCACACGGGCATGACTATCGCTTTTTACCACCAATCCGGCGTGGTATTCCAACGGCACCCTGAAACAAACTTCTCCATCACTGAATCCTGATAAATCGGGATGCTCAAACTTAGATAAGGTCAGGACAATGCCAGCGTATTCATTTTTGATTGCCGGAAGTTTATATTCTTTTTCTTTGACCAAAGCATTTTCTATTTTTGCCCATTCTGCCCAAAGGTTCACACCACAAGCCGCTTCGACCATTTCGGCCAAATGCGCACCGCCAACACGCGAAGCCGTTTCTAAAAAGTAGATCTTGCCATCATCATTGCATTTGATAAACTCAGTATGATTGGCGCCATGCTGCATACCAAAGGCTTTTAAAACCTGTTCATTTTGGGCTTTAATTTCTTTGTCATCTTTGGAATCATAAGGTATGTTGGCGCTTCTGAAGATACCGCCGCCCTGGGAGATTTCCATTGGTGTGGCCAAATATTGTGAGGTAATGGAAAACAAAGTTTTGCCGTGCCAATTCAATCCATCACAATGATAGACTGCTCCGGGTTTGAATTGTTCGACCAAATATTTGATGCGATTGTCACCCAGTTCATGGATTTTTTGCCAAAGTTCTTCTTTGGAATGTACTTTCATAATCCCCGAAGCTGAAGCTTCCGAACGCGGTTTTAAAACCCATGGCGGCGAAACAGTATCTGCATATTGATTGATTTCTTCGTCATTAAACAATGGGCTGAATGCCGGAATTGGAATGCCAGCCGCTTGTGCCCGCATTCTCATGGCCAACTTATCGCGGAAATATCTTCCAGTGGTTTGTCCCATCCCGGAGATTCTAAGATTCTCACGCAAATAGGCTGCTTTTTCAACATCAAAATCATCTAAAGCGACAATACCATCAATCTTTCTTTCGCGCATCAAACCGGCAACCCCAGCCAATAAATCTTCCAGGTTCCAATCAATATCCTGTCCGGGCATAAAATGAATTTCGTCAATATAATCAAAAGCCCACGGTTTGTCGCGCAGTTTTTCGGAAGTGATTAAGTAGACTTTATTGCCCTGCTTTTTTAAATTAATCAGGAAATCATTCCCTTTAAAATAATTAGAAATACAGATGAAATTCTTGATTGGACTTTCCATACGCTATAGATTTTCAATAAATTTAGTAATTAAATGTACGCCATAAGCCGTGGCATGTTTGGTCTTGGCGAATTCGTCATCGCCAAAAGCTACACCGGCTATATCCAAATGCGCCCAGGCTTTGTGCTCTTCGGTAAAATATTCTAAAAACTTCGCTGCCGAAATCGCTCCGGCAACCGGTTTCCCTGAATAGTTCTTGACATCGGCAATTTCACTGTCGATATCCGGCTTGTAAGCATCCCAAAGTGGCAACTGCCACAGTCTCTCTCCTATTGCATCACCTGATTCCTGTAGTTTTTTGGACAATTCAGCGTTATTGGTAAACAATCCGGCACATTCGTAGCCTAGCGTACCAACAACGCTTCCGGTTAATGTGGCCAAATCAATTACGGTTTCGGGCTTGTAATTCTTAATCAGATAAGACAAACCATCAACCAATATCAATCGGCCTTCTGCGTCTGTATCAATGATTTCAATTGAATGTCCGGCATAACTCTGAATGACATCACTTGGCATAAAGGAATGTGCGTCTACGGCGTTTTCACACGCAGGAACAATCGCTGTTACACGATAAGGCAGTTGCAAATCGGCAACCAATTGCATGGTTCCCAAAACCGCTCCGGCTCCGGCCATGTCACATTTCATCTGTACCATTCCCGCTGTTTTGATATTCAAGCCACCGGTATCAAAAGTGATTCCTTTCCCAACCAAACCGATATGTTTTTTGGCTTTTGCCGGTCTGTATTCCATGATAATGAATTGTGGTTCATTGGCACTGCCCTGACCCACAGCAAGAAACGAATGCAATCCGAGTTCTTTTGATTTTTCTTTACCAAAAACCGTTACGTCAAAACCATATTTTTTACCGGTTTCAGTTGCCCAATGGGCTAAGTATTTAGGGTTGACTTTATTTGGTGGTAAATCAACGAGGTTGAATGTTTCGAGTTGGGCATTGGCAATTTTAATGCCTTTATTGATAGCTTCCTCAACCTCGTTTTTTGAAATGTATTGCAATTCAAAATTATCATTGGTAAAAGGATGTGCTTCGCCTTTTTTGTAATGGCCTAAATCATAGGTGCCCAAAACCAATCCGGAAACAGCTGCTTCCACCTCATTTACGTTGAATTTATCAGGAAATACTAAGGCAACATTTGAGCCGAAAACTTCTTTCTGCTTGGCCGAAATTCTCCTGAAAATGGTTTTAATCGATTTATAATCAAGTTCTTTTCCAAGCCCAATAAAAATATGTGTGCAGTCGTATTTCTCCACCAAATAATGTGTGTCTTTCTTTCCGTAAAATACTTTTGCAGCAACAGAAACGCCATGGTATTCTATCGGCACGATGCTTTTGGCATTGGTTTCATAAACCGGAATCAGAATTGCTCCTGTGAATCCGTCTAAGGTTTTTATATGTTTTGTCTTCATAGTTTAATCTTCTTTATTACTGAAATAAATCCATTCAATCGCTTTTGGGAATTCATCACTCCAGTATCTTTCGTTGTGTTTGCCTTCCATATTGATGCTCAAACGCACTTTCATTTTATCGGCAAAGCCCTCTTTTTTTAGTAATCGTTTTTTGAAATTCTTGACATGGTCAATCATAGTGGCACTTTCATCGCCTCCGGCATACAGATAAATTCTGGTGTCCTGCGGTTCATCCATATCGAGGAAGGACAATTTAATCTTTGGCACAACCCAAAGCGATGGCGAGAAAATCATCAGTTTGCCAAAGATTTCAGGATACATAATCCCCGAAAAAATGCTGACCAATCCTCCCATTGAACTACCGCCAATTCCGGTGTATTCACGTTCAGGCTTGGTTCTGAAGTTATTATCAACAAAAGGTTTCAGCGTTTCGGTTACAAAACGAATGTACTTCTTGCCTTCTCCGGCACCCAAAACCGTATTGCCCACATTGTATTCCTTGATTCTTTCCTTTTCGGCATGTTCAACAGCGACGATGATGATTTTGCCAATCTTGTATTCGGCCATTACAGCCAACTTCTTATCGATTTCCCAGTTGCCATATTTGGCTTTCTCATTGAACAGATTCTGGGCATCCTGTAAATACAACACGGGATACGTCTCAGTGGATTTATCGTAATCGTGCGGTAATAATGCCCAAACCCTACGGGTTTTGTTCAATTGCGGGATTTCGAATTCTTCGGAAATCAGATGTACTTTGGGCAGAAACTTTGATTTAAATGGCAACCAATTGTGGCGCCATTTGGCCACATGTTCCTTACGAACACCATTGTGCTGCTTGCAACTTCTGTTTTCAGTTCTGTTTCCGAACTTGTCAATTTCCACTTCGCTCCAGTCTCCACGGGTGAATTTGTATAAAAGCTCGTCTGGATAAGTAAAATCGTGGGCAAACTTGTAGTGATACAAACCTTGTCCGACACGTTCCATTTCAAATTTTTTGTCTTGGGTTTCCCAGTTATTGAAGTTTCCGGAGATATAAACCGGTCTTTCGTCGTCTTCGTCAGTAGTTAAAATAATATTGAGTTGGGGTTCAATAATTTTCTTGATTGCTAAATCTTCCGCTACATTGTCTTCCGCTCTGCGCATGCTTAATTTCATTTTACGTAAAACGTAAATATACTTTATTGCCGTTTGATGGCAAAGCGTTTTGACAAAATTAGTAGATATTCTGTATTGCGCATTTTTTATTGAAATATTCCAATTTATATGGCTTTAAAATAAAAAAACCTAACAGAATTGGCTATTAGGTTTGTGTTTTATAATGTTTAAAGAGTCTAATCTTCTTCATGTTCATCTCCGTTTTCCGGAGTTGCAGTTTGCAAATTATTGGCATTGGCTCTGATTTCGGTGTGGCGAATTTCACCGCCTGAAGTACCAACTTCCTTTACCAAAACTACGGTAACTATAGTTAGCAGCAATGTGATCCAGGTGAATAATTTGGCTTTAGAATGCTTTTTAACGGTTGCGATTAAAGACAGTAAAGCAAAAGCACCAGTGATGTATAACACCAAAATGAATTTTTCGGCGAGTTCTTCATGGTTGTGAATGATTTTTTTGCCAACAGTTGGCATGTCTTCCACCAATTCTTCAGCGCCTTCACCGGTTGACATTGCGGCAAAGCCAAAGACAGCTGAAACAATTAACACTACAAAAGCTGTATTCTTTACTGCATTATTTTTAAAAACAATACCGGCAATTAAAATTCCCAATCCAAAAATCGTCCCGATAATTGGAAAATGGTTGACTAACATGTGTAAGTGTGCTTCGTTCATAGTTTGTTGTTTAGTTTAGTCAAAAATACTGCTAATTTACTTCCCAGAAAATGATAAATATCAGTTATTAACTATTTAGTAAAACCTAAAATGACTTTGGTACCTTCGTTTTCTTTGCTTTCAATCTGTAAATCGATTTGAAGCAAAAGAGACAATCTTTTCACAATAGACAATCCTAGTCCGGTTCCTTTGATTTCGGGATGTTCATTGGATTTAGAACGATAAAACTGGTCGAATATTTTCTGCAAATCTTCTTCAGCAATGCCTATTCCGTGATCGGAAACAGAACAAATCAATTCGTTTTCGCTTTCTAAAATGTCGAAATTAATCGTGTCATTTGGTTTTGAATATTTTACCGCATTGGTCAGGATGTTATTGACGATGATGCAAAGTAAATAGGAATCAGTGTTGATGTAGAAATCTTTAGAGAAATTGGCAATACACTTGATTTTCTTTTCTGCAATGATGGTTGTATTTCGGGATATGACATCAAGGAAAATGGCATTTAAAGAAACCCGTTCAATCTTTAAAGTTTGTTTTTGATTCTCAAAACGAGCCAACAAAAGCAGTTCGTCTACCAAATGATTCAAGCGGTTTACCTCACTAATACAAAAGTCTATTTTTTCTTTATATTCCTCAGGATTACGGGGTTTACGAATTAACACTTCTAAAGTTCCTTTAATAACTGCTAATGGAGTCCTGAGTTCGTGTGATGCATCAGATGTGAATTGTTTTTCGCGTTCAATGGCATTCTCAACCCTATCCAGTAAATTGTTGATGGTGTGTGACAAAATAAACAACTCATCACGGTTTTGTGGCAATGGAATTCTGGATTTCAGGTTGTCTTTGGTGATTACATTTGAAGTCTCAATAATGGAACTAATCGGCTTGATGCTTCTACCGGCAATAAATCGGGCGATAAGGAACAATACAATCAAGATGATTGGATAGGCTACTAAAAGAATGACAAACAGGTTGTGTAATACCATCGCTGAATCTTCCAATGACATGGCCACAATCAGATAGCCGATGATTTTGGTGCCTTGATACAGCGGAACCTGGATTTGTCTGACTGAAATATTGTCCAATCTTGTATCAAACAGTTCATTAACCGGAGCATCGGGTTTATAGGTCAGTTGTTTTTTCTTCAGATTGGGTGATTTTTCAACCAGCGCACCTAATTCATCAACAAACTGAATAAAAGCAGGGCTGACTTCAATTTTGTTAAACTGGCTGGTTTTCCATTCTTCTTCTTCAACCAATAAAACACAGTTTTCAATAACCTCGATCTCTTTTAAATGCTTGGCAACTTCGGTTTTAATTTCGTTATTCACCCTGATATAGACACTAAATCGCACGATGGAATAAATCACAAAGAAAACCACAAAAATCAATAATGCGGTCGTGATGATATAATTGGAGGCGATTCGGTTTTTAAAGGAAAGCTGTTGCATTTTTATTCGTCATTAGCGATATAACCAACACCACGAATGGTTTTGATATAATCTTCATCTACTTTTAGGTTTAGTTTTTTGCGTATAGCATTCATGAAAACATCAATTACACCGGTATCATATTCAAAATGAATATCCCAAACGTCCTGAATAATTTGGGTTCGGGAACAAACAGTTCCTTTGTTTTTTACCAAATAATGCAATAAATCAAACTCTTTTTGGGTTAGTGACACTTCTTTTTTATCGACAGTCACCTGATGTTTTTGCAGGTTGATTTCCACCGGACCAAGCGTTAGTATTTCATTTTCGGGTTGTTCACGCAATTGTACTTTGATGCGTTCAACCAGTTCATCAAAACTGAATGGCTTTTTTATGTAATCATTAGCACCAGCTTTTAATCCTTCAACCGTTTCCTGAACAGTGTCTTTGGCGGTTAGGAATATAATGGGAATCTTGGTATTTTGCTGTCTGATGGCTTTGCAGATTTCAAGCCCGGTCATTTTTGGCATCATCCAATCCAATAGAACCAAATCAAACTTTTCGCTTTGAAAAAGTTCGAGACCGGATTTTCCATTGTTGGCTGACGAAACCTGATAACCTTCTTCTTCTAAGCCTTGTTTTAAGAACAGGACGATTCCGTCTTCATCTTCGACTATTAGGATGTGTTTCATGAGTCATTGGGTTTGTTGTGCTAAAGTAGTACTTTTTATGTTTTTAATGCGAGCGAGGTTTTGTTTTTAAGTCAAAATTAATTTAGGGTATTTGAGTTCTAAACGGTTACAGTAACATCAGTTAACCATTAGTCACATTTATATGAGCTATTTCAAAAAACACTCTCCATTCCTTAATCTGCTTTTTCTGTTTCTTATTGTCAATATCATCCTGAGGGTTGTATTACTCTTCCATCCTATCACACAATCCTGTTTTCATGTCCTCGAAATCATTAAAATATTTGTATTGGGTTCTGCTTCTGATTTGTTTGTATTCATTGTTGGTAGTGCTTTTTTGTGGCTTTATTTATTGTTTTTGTCCAATGTCAAATACCAGAAACCTTGGGGATTAGTCATTTTTGTTGGATTGATTTCATTGCTGATTTATGTTTCATTTTTTAATACGATACTTAATGAATATGGCGGTTCGTTACCGGAAGTCGGAATCAGTTTTATTGCGGTCAAAACTATCTTTTTTGGATTGATGCTTTTCTTGCCAAAGCATCGCAAAACCATAAGATTGGTCCTTTTTTCCATGGCGGTATTCATTTTCGTTTTGGTTATCGTTCAGAATGCCATTAGTGAGTTTTTCTTTTGGAACGAGTTTGGCGTTCGCTACAATTTCATAGCCGTTGATTATCTGGTTTATACCAATACTGTTATCGGCAATATCATGGAATCTTACCCTGTAATTCCTTTACTTATAGGTGTTGGGCTCATAACTGCTTTTATAACGTATGTCATTGTAAAGCAATCAAAACCTTTCCTTAATGATTTGCCTTTGTTTAAGAATAAAATGAAAGGTTTCGGAATTTATGTTGCTTTGTTTGCTGTTTCTTTGTTTGCCATTCCGCTTTTGTCCAAACAGGAAAACAGCGCTAATGTTTATACCAATGAGTTGCAAGCCAGCGGTATATATAAGTTCTATTTGGCGTTTATGAATAACGAATTGGAATTTGATAAATTCTATAAAACCATACCTACAGCCGAAACTTTTTCACTTTTACAAAAGGAAATACCGGGAATTAGTGGTCAAAGTACTTTAAGGACAATTAAATCAAATGCTGCTGAACTCCACAAGAATGTGGTTTTGATTACGGTGGAAAGTTTGAGCGAAGAGTTTATGACAGAATATGGCAATGAAAAACACATTACGCCTTTCCTCGATTCATTGGCCCAACAAAGTTTACAGTTCACCAATTTATACGCTGTGGGCAACAGAACGGTTCGGGGACTGGAAGCGGTGACTTTGTGTTTGCCTCCAAGTGCAGCAGAGAGTGTTGTAAAGCGCAGAGACAATAAAAACAAATTTTCTACAGGGAATATCTTCAAACAAAAGGGTTATGCCGTAAAATACCTGTATGGCGGTGATGCCTATTTTGACAATATGGGTGATTTTTTTGGAGGCAATGGTTATCAGGTTATTGATAAAAAGACATTTGAGCCAAATGAAATCACTTTTGCCAATATTTGGGGCGTTTGTGATGAAGACATGTACAACAAAGCCATCAAGGAAATGAACCAGGAATCTCAGCAAAACAGACCATTTTTTAATCATATCATGACGGTAAGCAACCACAGGCCTTTTACTTTTCCTGAGGGCAAAATAGACATTTCGGGCACGGCAAAATCAAGAAATGGTGGTGTGAAATACACCGATTATGCATTGAAACAATTCTTCAAAATAGCCCAAAATCAATCTTGGTTTAAGAATACCGTTTTTGTGATTGTAGCCGATCATTGTGCTTCGAGTTCCGGGAAAACAGAGTTGCCTTTGGACAAATACAGAATCCCGGCGTTGGTTTACTCTCCCGGATTTATTCAGCCTAAACACGTCAATACCTTGATGTCCCAAATCGACCTGATGCCAACGGTATTTGGGTTGCTCAATTTTAATTATGAAAGTAAATTTTACGGACAGGATGTTTTCAAACCTACCTATCGTCCAAGAGCTTTTGTGGCTACTTATCAGGATTTAGGAATGATTAAGAATAATATATTGACCATTCTTTCTCCGGTTAAGGAAGTTAAGCAATTTCAATTGATTTCCAGAGCCAAACCCAATGTTAAAGAAGAGTTTCAGTCGCATTATGATGAAATACCAATGACGCATCTGCGCGAAGATTTGATCAATGAAGCCATTGCATATTACCAAACTTCTGCTTATTTATTGAAAAATCATAAACTGCAGAAATGAGTTCGCTAAAGAAAAATGCTCAGTCAACCCATTTGGTTATTAGCATTTATTCTTATCTTAGATGTTATAGAAACGACTTTGATTAAAGTCGAAATACAATTATTATGAGAGTTTTTATGCCTATTGTTTTTATTCTGCTCTTTATATTTTACGTATTGTACTTAATGATTGTCAAGAAACAACTTAAGCAAAATTTAGCAGGCGTAGTTTATCCAGGATTGTTTTTTATAGCAGTTTGGGGAATACTCTATTATTTTATATTAGAATAAACTATTAAACTTCTTTTGCTGAAGCCATCTTTTGCAATAAATTTACGGTTCAAATAAACAACACTTTGCAATGACTAAAAACACAGCCCTTAGTTTTCTTTTTCTGCTTTTTATCACTTCTTCTTTTGCGCAACAACTTGATACCGTTAAACTGGATAGTTTGTTTTCCATTCTGGAAACCAAAGACAAATTTATGGGAAGTGTTGCGGTCAGTGAAAATGGCAAAATCATCTACAGTAAAGCCATTGGAAAAGCAAATGTGCTTACAAAACAAAGTGCGACCATTACGACTAAATACCGAATTGGTTCTATTTCAAAAATGTTTACGGCCTGTTTGATTTTTAAAGCCATTGAAGAAAAAAAACTGACTTTGGACAAAGCCATTGATGCTTATTTTCCTTCGGTTCCCAATGCCAATAAAATCACTATTGGCAATTTGCTCAACCACCGAAGCGGAATTTATAATATCACCAACAGCGGTGAGTATATGTCATATTATACCAAGCCGAAAACAGAAGCCGAAATGGTCGCCATTATTGCCAAAAACAAAAGTGTTTTTGAACCCAACAGCAAAGCAGAATACAGCAATTCCAATTATATACTGCTGAGTTATATCTTGGAAAAAGTTTATAAAAAACCATTTGCCACTATATTAACCGAAAAGATTGTTACGCCATTAGGGTTGAAAAATACCTATGTAGGCAGCAGAACTAATTTACAAAACAATGAATCTTACTCCTACTCTTTTCAGGAAACCTGGACTCAGGAAAAAGAAACTGATATGTCCATTCCGATGGGTGCCGGCGCTGTGGTTTCCAATCCTACGGATCTAACCGTTTTTATTGAAGGCCTGTTTTCCGGAAAGATTATTACTGCCAAGAGCCTGGGTCAGATGAAAAACATACAAGATAACTATGGGATGGGGATTTTTGAAATACCTTTTTATGATAAAAAAGGATTCGGTCACACTGGCGGCATTGACGGATTCAGTTCGATGTTGAGTTATTTTCCTGATAGTAAGTTGGCTGTTGCCATCACTTCCAATGGAAATATTTATCCCAATAATGATATCATGATTGCTGTTTTGAGTGCCTATTATCAAATTCCGTTTGTGGTTCCGACTTTTAAAGTCTTAGAATTAAGTGCGGCTGAATTGGATAAATATGTCGGAAGTTATGCTAGTCAGGAGTTGATGATGACCATTAAAGTAAGCAGAGATGGCAATAAACTCTCTGCACAAGCCACAGGACAAGGTGCCTTTCCTTTGGAAGCTACCGGAAAAGACACCTTCGAATTTGCTCAGGCCGGAATCAAGTTGGTGTTTAATGTATTCGACAAGCAAATGACTTTAAAACAAGGCGGCGGAAAGTTTATTTTCCTGAAACAATAGTTTATGTTTACTTTCAACAGAAACTATTTTCTCTTCACCGTATTGCTTTTTGCAATTGAAGTGTGCATTGCGCTATTGGTACACGATGACTTTGTAAGACCTTATTTTGGTGATGTTTTAGTAGTAATCCTGATTTATTGCTTTGTAAAATCGTTTTTGAGGGTATCGGTGACCAAAGCATCGATCGCAGTTTTGCTGTTTGCCTTTAGCATTGAAACGTTGCAATATTTAACTATAGTAGAAAAATTAGGACTCGAAAAGAATAAAATTGCCCGAACGGTCATCGGGACTTCTTTTGAATGGGGAGATATACTGGCTTATATTGCCGGAATTGTGATTGTAATTGTGTTTGAAAAATTCTTCGCCAGTAATAAACGATTACAGTAAGCCATTATATTTTCTGATAAACCATTCTGCGGCAAGCGACAATGCCAATAAGATCAATAACCAAACCCAATCCACCAAAGGCGATTTCTTGGTAATGGTTTTCTGGATGGCTTTGTAACTCTCGTCTTCCGATAATTGCTTGATTAAAGCGTCCACTTGATTTGGCAAATAAGCTTTTCCTTGTGTTTGCATAGCCAATTGGTTCAACTTATTCCAATCCGGATTGACAAATTGCTTTTCGATATCAAAATCCAAGACTTCAAAACCACTGGAATATGAAGAATTAGAGTTCAGTTCCTTTACGGTAAACTTATAATTTCCGGCAGCCAATCCATCCAGATTCACCTGGAAAGCATTGCTGGTTCTCAGTAAATCATAATTCTTAACCTGTTTGGTTTTAGTATTGGTAACCGCAATGGTCAGCCTAGCTTTTTCGTCCAGTTCGTAGTTTTTATTGAAATACTGCGCCGTAATTTCAATGCCTTCACCAGAATTGTAAAATCTTTCGTGATTCACCACCAAAGACTTTCTGGCATTATTGGACACCAAATACTGAATGGTTTTGTCTAAGAAGATATCAAAATCAACAAAGTTCTTTTTGACCAAATAATTATCTGCACGCCATTTCCAGATGTTTTCCCCAAATAAATAAGCCGAACGCCTGCCCTGTTCTTCGTTGAACGTCAGCAAAGGCTGATTGGTAGCTATATTGCGAATAGTCGAGGATAATAAGGTATTTGTATTTCCTTTGGCTGTAATCGTTCCAAAAGGATTTTCCAAAGGCGGAAATTGCTCAAAACCAATATTATCCAAAGCAAACAAATTAAACTGAGTGTCAAATGAAGCTAAATAGTCTTCTTTTTGGGAGCTCATTTTAAAAGAAAACTGATTTTGATTCTGGTTTAAGAAATTGAAATCGGTATCATTTCCGGTGATGATCCAAGTGTTGATTTTGGCATTTACATTCTTTTCCAAAACCGATTTAAAAGCGCTCGTTGGCTGGTACAATATTAAAATATTATAATTCTCTAAACTACTGACTTGGTTTGGTTTAAGAATGGTTACTTTTCGCTGTACATTAGTTTCAATACTGCGTTTTAGCGCACCTAAATCAGGATGGGCTATATCCGAAATCAAAGCCACTTCTGTCTTCTGGTCGATGACTTCAACGGCAAAATTTTTGGAGTTATTGTAAGTATTCTTTTCTTGTTCTTTGGAAGAAACACTAGCTTTCAGAATCTGAATTCCTACGCTGTTTGCCGGCAATAAAACATTAAGCGTAGCCGACTTTTTTGTTGGAGAAAAAGCTACGGTTTGCTCGTTTAAAACCGAATTCCCCTGAGTAATTTTAAAAGAAGCGTTGATGCTTTTGGTTCCGGCATAATTCAGGAAAACTTCAACCGGATATTTGTTCTTGTGAAAAGCATACTTGTTGACGTTCAACTGCGTTACCTTCAGGTCCAGATAAGTTGTCGTATCGCCAACAACCAAAGGATAAACCTTATTCAACGGATTAGATCCAAAGACGTAATCTTCACCCGAAGTCTGGTTTCCGTCGGAAATCAGAATCGTTGGAAAGGTTTGGTTTTTATAGATGTTTTTGAGGCTTTTGGCCACAACATCGATATTGGATTGTGTTCCTTTAAAATCAATGTTATCGGCCGGTAAAAAGTCTTGGTCAAACTGATAGGTTTGCACCTCATACTTATCGTTTAAAGCCGAATTGCCTTTTAGTTTGTCAAACAGTTCTAAAGCGGGTGCATCCGATTTCAAATCCGCCATCGAAGCTGAATTGTCAATCACAATAGGCAATGGCGTTTTAACGGTTTCAATCGATTTTCTGGTTATGATTGGATTAATCAGCAATAATAGCAATCCGAACACACTGAAGAAACGCAAAAAAGCCAAAAGCAAAGTCACTTTCGACCTGCTTTTGACTCTATATAAATATTGGTAAAATGACACAGCGAACGCTATTCCTAAAGAAAGCAATATCAAGAAAACAGTGTTTGTGGTCATTTATTTGGGTTGTTTTTAAATGTTGGATTAGGTTAACATTCCACCACAAACATTCAATACTTGTCCGGAAACATAAGCACTCATATCGGAAGCAAAGAACAAACAGGCGTTTGCCACGTCTTCCGGAGTTCCACCGCGTTTTAACGGAATAGAATCTCTCCAGCCTTGTACTACGTCATCATTTAATTTGGCCGTCATTTCAGTTTCAATAAATCCTGGTGCAATCGCGTTGCAACGGATGTTTCTTGATCCTAATTCTAAGGCTACTGATTTGGTAAACCCAATCATACCGGCTTTTGAAGCAGCATAGTTGGCCTGACCTGCATTTCCTTTAACACCAACCACCGAACTCATGTTTACGATAGAACCTTTGCGGTTTTTCAACATAATTTTCTGAACAGCTTTGGTCATATTGAATACCGACTTCAGGTTGATTTCGATTACTTTATCAAAATCCTCTTCACTCATACGCATTAAAAGGTTGTCTTTGGTGATACCGGCGTTGTTGATTAATACGTCAACATTCCCGAAATCTGCCATTACATCATCCACTAATTTTTGCGCTTCGTTGAAATCGGCTGCATTTGATTTATATCCTTTGGCTTTGATTCCCAAGGCCGATAATTCGTTTTCCAATGCCAAAGCACTTTCGGCAGAAGAACTATAAGTAAAAGCCACATTGGCTCCGTGTTGAGCAAAAACTTTAGCGATCCCGCTTCCGATTCCTCTACTTGCGCCAGTGATGATGGCTACTTTTCCTTCTAATAATTTCATTGTAATAAAAGTTAGTTTTGTGTTTTATGAAAGTTCAAATATAGGAATATTTTATACGTTGAAAAAAATTAGATTACATTTAAACCTTTGTTATTTCTGAGTGTCCTAAAGAAATCTTAAAATTGCAAATGCCAAATAATCAAATCCTTTTCGAAAAGTTGTATCACGAGTATAAAACGCTCGTGTACAATGTGGCATTGAATTATTTGCAAAGTATTGAAGATGCGGAAGAAGTGACTCAGGACGTATTTGTCAAAGTTTATCATTCGTTCGAAAATTTCAATCAAAAATCTTCCTATAAAACCTGGATTTACCGCATTGCGATAAACCAATGCCTGGATTTCACCAAAAAGAAAAACAGCCGGAAGCGCTTTTTTATTTTTGGCAGAAAGAGTCAAAACGAACAGGAATACCTAAACACAGCGACTTTTGAGCATCCGGGAATCCTGATGGAAAATCAGGAAGAAGCTAAAATACTATTTGAAGTCATCAATACCTTAACCGAAAATCAAAAGACCGCTTTCCTACTGTCTAAGCTTGATGGCTTGAGTAATCCTGAGATTGCAGAAATTATGCAACTCAGTATTTCTTCCGTGGAATCGTTGGTTTTCAGGGCAAAAGCATCACTTCAGTCAACATTAGCAGAAAAATTTACACAATACCGCAAGAAAAAATTATAACTTTCGTCTAAACAAATATGGAAAAAGAGAATTGGATACAGAAAGTACTAAACAGTACTAACGGAATGACACAAGTTACGCCGGGTGACTATTTATTGTCCAAAATCCAAAGGAAAATCAAACAACAAGACAGTGTGCCACCAACCACCGTTTGGCTGGTAGCCGCTTCCATTGCTGTTTTGGTGTTGCTCAACATTACTTTGTTAAACAATGAAGTAAAAACAAAAGAGAATACCGCTACGGTTTATTTAGAAAATACTTTAAACAAAAGCAATCAGCTTTATTAATAGTCATGGAAAGAACAAAATTATTAACAATCAGTGTCATTGGGCTATTGTTGCTCAACTTGGGAACTTTAGGATTTCTGTTTTTGAATGGTCCGAAAGACCATAGATTACCGCATGAAGGAAGACCCAAGCCTAAAGAGATTATCATCGAAAAATTACATTTTGATGCCAATCAGAAAACAGCTTATGAAAAACTGATTCATTGGCATCGTGGTGAAATCAACCGATTAGATGATAGCATTCGTCAAACAAAAAATGAATTGTATTCAGGATTGGATGAAACTGAAATCAACGTAAAAACAAAAGACAGTTTGATTGCGCTATTGAATTCATATCAGAAGCAAATCGAAGAAACGCATTTCAAGCATTTTGAGGATATTAAGAAGCTTTGCAAACCGGAGCAGCAAGAAGATTTCAAGGCACTGACCGAAGAACTGTCCAGAATATTTGGGCCAAAACCACGCGGACCAAGACATGACTAAAATAAATTGGGTCATATTCTTATTCTTGTGTCTTTCCTCTTTTGGGCAAAAAAAGGACTCGTTGAGCATTAATTTCAAAATCAATTTTGACCAATTCCCTTTGGAACTCAATAAACAATACATCACTTCTAATAAAGATACAGTAGCGATTTCCACTTTCAAATGTTATGTTTCCAATATCGAAATACAATATGCAGATAAATCGGTTTTTAAAGAAAAGAACAGCTATCACCTACTCGATTCAGAAAACCCAAATTCGTTGTTTATACCTGTTGCCAGAGCCAATGATAAAATGATTTCCAAAGTTGTTTTTAACATTGGTATTGACAGTACAACCAATACTTCCGGAGCCTTAGACGGAGATTTAGATCCAATAAAAGGCATGTATTGGGCGTGGCAAAGCGGTTATATCAATATAAAAATTGAAGGCAAAAGCCCGAGTTGCAAAACAAGGAAAAACCAGTTCCAGTTTCATTTGGGCGGTTATCTCCAGCCCTATTATTCGATGAGGAAAAAAGTTATCACGGTCAATCAAAGTGGCAATGTTACTATAGGAATTGATTTAGCCGTTTTTTTAGCGGAAATGAATTTGGCTCAAACCAATTCGGTCATGATTCCCGGAAAAATGGCTATGGAATTGGCAGATATCAGCACTAAAATGTTTTATTTGGAATGAGAAAACACTGGAAATACTATTCGTTATTAGGACTGATTGTCTTAATTTGCTTGGCTTTTTCCAACCAATTGACCACACCAGTTTATTTTGAAGTGCCCAAAAATTGGCCACAACCCAAATACGATTTTAGCAAAAATCCATTAACCGAAGAAGGTTTTCAATTGGGTAGGCATTTATTCTACGACCCTATTCTTTCCCGTGACAACACTATTTCCTGTTCGAGTTGCCACGCACAAGCGACCGGTTTCACTCATGTTGACCATGATTTAAGTCATGGCATTGATGGAAAAGTCGGAACCAGAAACTCTTTGGCCTTAATCAACTTGGCCTGGGCCAAAAGTTTTCATTGGGATGGCGGTGTCAATAACCTTGAAGTGCAACCGATTAATCCTATAGAAAACCCCAACGAAATGGATGAAAAGCTTACAACTGTGATTGCCAAATTACAGCAAAGCCAAAAATACAGAGGTTTATTTGCCAAAGCTTTTGGGGATGATAAAATCACCAGTCAACGATTGCTAAAAGCCTTAGCACAATTTACAGTATTACTCAAATCAACGAATTCGAAGTATGACAAAGTAATGCGCAATGAAGCAGCATTCACTGCTCAGGAACAAAACGGTTATGAATTATTCAAAACGAATTGCGCTTCGTGTCATACCGAACCGTTATTCAGCAGTGACCGGTTTGAAAACAACGGATTGGCTATTGATAAGGATTTAAAAGATTTTGGACGAATGAAAATCACCAATAAAGAAGAAGACAAATTGAAGTTTAAAATTCCAACTTTAAGAAACATCCAATTCACTTTTCCTTATATGCACGATGGTCGATTCAAATCCTTAAACGAAGTCATAAAGCATTACAATTCCCTAGGCCACGGTGAAAATCTGCTTAATGAATTAGTCAAACCTATGAATCTATCAGATAATGACCGTGTGGATTTGGAGGCTTTTTTAAAGACCTTAAGCGATATGGAATTCCTTTTTGATCAACGATTTAGCTTTCCAAAAAAATAAATTTAAAAAGTGCCGCAAGAATAAAAATGTTCTGTCGTCTAAAACTATAACCAACCAATTCACTTCTTATGAAAAGCGTATTATTATTTTCATTACTGATGGTGCAAAGTATTGTCTCTGCGCAAACTAATCCAATCATTACACAATGGTTACGTAACACCATAGGAATAACCGGTCGTCATTATGTTTCGGGTAATCCAACACCGATTACTGATGCAGTTTTGGCGAATGTACAGACGGTGCAATATTCGACCAATTGGGTTTATGTGACTACCAATGGTATTCCGGCTTATATCACCGGACCGTTTTTAGATGGAAATCCATCACTTGCCACTTCTCAGAACGGTGCTATTTTTAAAATGCCATTAAATCCAACACAAAATACAGGAACGCCAACGGCAACCACCGGAGGAAACATCGGATTATTCAAAAACGGTGTGGCCTTGTTTGACTATCGTGATGGCGCTTCATGGAGAAATGTGAGCAGTCAAATGTGTGGCGGACCAACAGGAATGTGTATGGGCGATGGGGTTTGGAATCGTGATGCTATTCCGGCCGAGCGTGCTGGTTTTGATTGTGCCAAAGCGCATCCTGCCATGGGCAATTACCATCACCATCAAAATCCGAGTGCTTTTAATTTAGATTTGTTAGTCATTTCAACCGTTTGTGACACTTATCCATCTGATGGTTTGTATGTCATCAATACAGCTCAACATTCACCATTGATTGGTTTTGCGTATGATGGTTTCCCTATTTATGGTGCCTATGGTTATGCCAATGCCGATGGAACCGGAGGAATTGTCAGAATTAAATCAAGTTACCAATTGAGAAATATCACAACCAGAACGCATTATGCCGATGGTACCAATGTAACTGATGGTCCTGCCGTTAGTGCCACTTATCCTTTGGGCTATTTCAGGGAAGATTATGAATATGTAGCACATCCTTCTGATGCGAGTTATTTGGATGTCCACAACGGACGTTTTTGTGTAACACCGGAATATCCTTTGGGAATCTATTGTTATTTTGCCACGGTAGATGCCAATCACAATTCGGCTTATCCTTATGCTGTCGGACCAACGTTCTATGGCAACAAAACGGCTGTGAAAGTCACTTCAATAACCGAATCTACAACGCAATACACTTTGGACAATGCCGATTTTAATTTATCCAATTTGAATATTAAAATGTATCCAAATCCGGCGCAGGATTTTATTGCCATTCAAACGGATATGCCCGAAGACAATCTGAAAGTGACTTTGATTGATGAATTGGGAAAAATTATTCAAACCAATGAAATTCTACAGGGAAGTACACTTTGCATCTTGGATTTGTCTACTGTTTATAACGGCATTTATTTTGTTAAAGTATCCAGCGGAAAAGACGATAAGACTTTTAAAATTGTAGTAAAAAAATAAAGCCGACTTATGTATAAAAAAATCAGTGCCTTATTCCTCATCGCGCTCACCTATTCTTGCGGCAGTGATGACACAGAATATGTTGAAATCGATCCTTATGCCAATATAAGAGCAACTTTCGGAAGCAACATCAATCCGGAAAGCCTTCAAAATTATGCCAATCAGTTTGTTCCGGCCTATATTACCAAAGACAACACAGCCGGAAATCCAATCACCGATAAAGGCGCCACTTTGGGAAGGGTTTTGTTTTATGACAAAAATCTTTCGGCCAACAATACCATTTCCTGCTCGAGTTGCCATCAACAAGCCAATGCTTTCAGCGATACCAATATGGCCAGTAACGGTGTTAATGGCACTACCGGCAGACATTCAATGCGTTTGATCAATACCCGTTTTGCCAACGAGAGTAAATTCTTTTGGGATGAACGCGCGATTAATTTGGAAACCCAAACCACGATGCCGATAAAAGACCATGGTGAAATGGGTTTTAGCGGTACTAACGGAGACGAACCTTTTAGCGGTTTGATCACCAAACTAAGTGCTATTGGATATTACAGAGAATTGTTCCAATTTGTTTATGGCAGCGAGGAAATTACCGAAAATAAAATCCAATTGGCTTTGGCACAATTCATCCGAAGTATTCAGTCTTTTGACAGTAAATACGATATCGGAAGAGCACAAGCCGCTAATGATGGCCAACCATTTGCCAATTTTACGGCTCAGGAAAACCAAGGTAAAAACCTGTTTTTAATGCCACCTGTTTTTGATGCGACGGGTAATCGAACCTCAGGCGGATTAGGCTGTGCCGGTTGCCATGCGCCGCCGGAATTTGACATCAATCCCAATACCGGAAACAATGGCATCATCGGTGTTTTAAACGGCACCGGAATTGACATTACCAATACCAGAGCACCATCGTTGCGTGATTTGGTTAAAGTTGATGGCACGCCAAATGGACCGATGATGCATACCGGAGTCATTGCTACTTTACAAGCCGCGATTGGTCATTATGGAACGATAAATTTAGCACCCGGAAATACCAATCTTGACCAGCGATTGCGGCCAAATGGTTTTGGGCAGCAACTTCATTTAACCGCTCCGGAAGTCAACGCAGTCATCGCTTTTATAAGAACCTTATCAGGAACCAATGTATATGCCGATACGAAATGGTCGAATCCTTTTCCGAATTAAAACAAAAACTCCCGAGATTATCGGGAGTTTTTTTTATTTCTTAATAAACTTGGTATTGGCTGTTCCTTTATCGGTGTTGACTTTGATAAAGTAAGTTCCGGATTGAATATCGGAAACATCAATAGTAGAAACACTTTCTGCATTTGGTATTGCCATTACAATTTGCCCAAGTGCATTGTAAATATTGATAGACTTCACTCCTATTTCAGATTGTGCTTTCAGGTTTAAAACCGTATCAGCCGGATTAGGATAAACACTAAAATAAACGCTGAAATCAAAATCCTGTGTGGCCAATGCCTGAACAGTTGTTGTGGCTGTATTGGTTACAATCGGGAAATTATAATCAAAATAAATGTTGGCACTATTGCTGAAAGTATCACCAATGACTAATGTTGGTTTGGTTTTGATCTTAAACGCTACGTAACCATCATTAGTGGCATCGTCAAATGGCAGATTGATATTTTCAAAAATGAATTCCACCTGATTGGTATTGGTAATTCTCGTTACAAACTGATGGCTGCCACTTTGAGGAATCAAAGAAGTGATATCAAATCTGGTTGTGTCAATCATATCTTTTACTACGATATTTTCAGCGGGGAAAGTTCCGGTATTTTCAAAACGGATAACATAATGAACATATTCGCCAACCATACTTGGTGTAATCGTTGTGCCTTCCAAACAGGTTTTGTCATTCGGGTCAAACGAATTAAATACAGTTTGGTTCAATACTGATGTATTGTCATTCGGTGTTTCGTCAGTTGCTGCAGTTATTGCAGTAGTATAATTTAAAATATCACCACTATTTACTGCCGGGATTTCCATAGGTGAATTTATATTTAGTGTCACCAGGATTTCTCTGGTTTCAAAAGGAAGCAAATTGCTGAAATCCCAAGATAAATTATCTGTGGATTGGCTGTTTACAATTGGATTTGAAGTAACTAAATCTAAAACTGCGTCATTAAATGTTAAGTTTACAGAACCACTTTGTGCCTGTGTACCTTTGTTTTTGTAAATGATTTTATACTCAGCATCAAAACCAGGTCTGGCAACTCCCAGTGGTAATAAAGTAACCTCCAAATCATTATGGATTCCATTTGGTGTTATACAAAAGTTCTCTATAAATGGGCTGGCATCTGTTGGAAAATCAACGGTTACTGCTGTTGGAGTTACACTAAAATAATTTGAAGTTTCAAATATTGGCGCTATTGTATAAGTGCCTTCCTGAAGCGGTATGGAATAGGAACCTAAATTATTTGAAATTCCCATTCCTACGATGTTGGTTCCAATTGCAATTGAGAATTTTAAATTAGGATAGTTGATATCATTAATGCCACAACCATTTCCTTCCATATCATATCTATTATTTCCTTGAATGGTATAAAATGTGCCACCCGGAGTAAAAGAACAATAAGAGTTTACATGACAATTGGTATAACCTAAAATATTAGTAACATAGTTTTGGAATCCGGCGACTTGATTATCATTAGTACAGATATACGTTAATGTTGGATTGTTTTCTAATTGAATCTGAACAAAATCGTGTCCGTTTTTTAAAAATAACGAAACCAATTGGTTATTCTCACACCGAAGATAGTTTAAAAGGGAATTTGTAGTTACATCGATGGTTGTTAGTAAATTATCGCTACAATAAACACCGGTCAACTGGGTTAAATTAGTTACATCTAAACTTGTCAAAAGGTTATCGCTGCATTCAAGGAATGTTATGGTATTACAGTCTGACAAATCTAAGGTATTCAATTCATTTCCTGTTACATAAAGGGTTTCCAGAGCAGGCAGATTATTTAATTGCATTTGGGTCAGGTTATTATACCAACAATGCACTATTCTCAAATGGGTAAGATTGGAGAGATTTAAATTGGTCAACTGATTATTGCGACATTCCAAAATCTCAAGATTAGGTAAACCCTGTAGATTAAGAGTAGTCAATAAATTATCATCACAATAAAGGTATTTAAGATTAGTCAAACCACTAAGGTCTAATGAGGTCAACATACAATTTTCAACTTGCAAGTTCTCAAGACTTGTAAGCCCGGTTAAATTAATACTTGCCAAGTCGTTCTGACCATTGTTATTGTAATAGGACACCTGAATCAAATTACTCATACCTGATAGATCAAGCGTGGTTAAATTTGCGCTCTCTAAAAACAATCTTTCTAAATTGGCAAAATATTCTATTCCAGTCATATTAGTAACATAAGGCTGATAATTATTAAAATATATGGTATGCACCTGAAGCGCTTCACTGAGTTGGATTTCACCATCTTGATTGGCGTCAACAACAATATTATTGTGATTTGCATCTGAAAATTCTCCCGTGCTATTAAGTAGCTTACTTTTAAAGACAGGATCAGGAATATTGATGATTTGGGCAAAGGAAGAATGGTCAAGGGAAAATAAAGCAATTAAAAAGAATAGTTTTCTCATAGTTAAAGGTTTATTGTATGATGCAAATCTGCAAAAATAGTTGCGTGTAAATATAAAAAAAACCTCACGAACGTAAGGTTTTAAATTTAAAATATTGATGATGATGATGATTAACCCACCACTTCTTTTACTTTTTTCCCAATCTCAGCAGGAGAATCTACCACGTGGATGCCACATTCTCTCATGATTCTCTTTTTAGCTTCCGCAGTATCATCAGAACCACCAACGATAGCACCGGCGTGACCCATTGTTCTTCCTTTTGGAGCCGTTTCACCAGCAATAAACCCAACTACCGGTTTGCGGTTTCCGTCAGCTTTAATCCAATGAGCTGCATCTGCTTCCAATTGACCACCAATTTCACCAATCATGATGATACATTCGGTTTCAGGATCGTTCATTAACAATTCAACCGCTTCTTTAGTCGTTGTTCCAATGATTGGATCACCACCAATACCGATGGCGGTTGTAATTCCCAATCCTTGCTTTACCACCTGATCAGCTGCTTCATAAGTTAATGTACCCGATTTAGATACAATCCCAACTTTTCCTTTTTTGAAAACAAAGCCCGGCATGATACCTACTTTTGCTTCTTCAGGAGTGATTACTCCGGGACAGTTTGGACCGATTAATCTGCAGTTTTTACCTTTTATAAAATCATAAGCCTTAATCATATCTGCCACAGGAATACCTTCAGTAATGGCAATGATTACTTTGATTCCCGCGTCAGCAGCTTCCATAATAGCATCGGCAGCAAAAGCCGGCGGAACGAAAATGATTGAAGTATCAGCTCCGGCTTGGTCTACAGCATCTTTTACGGTATTAAAAACCGGACGATCTAAATGGGTTGAACCACCTTTTCCCGGTGTTACACCACCAACAACATTGGTACCGTATTCAATCATTTGAGAAGCATGGAAAGTTCCTTCACTTCCTGTAAATCCTTGTACTATTATTTTTGAATTTTTATTAACTAAAACGCTCATGTTTGTGTTTGTTTATTTGTGTTTATTTTTTGTGTTGCAAAAGTATAAAATAGTGTTCAGTGTTGAGTAATTAGTGCTCAGTTTTTTTACTAATTATAGTTGGCTCATCTGATAGCCTCGGTATAATTTATCGTCTTTAACTTCCCAGATCACCATGAAATGAGCCAAAAGCATTTCTTCTCTTGGGTTTTCAATGGTTTTTACATAATGGGAATAGCGAATGGAAACCGTCTTCCCATCTACAAGGATGTGTGAAATCCTGCTTTTGGAACGAAGATAGGCTTTGCCAAATTCAATGCTTAAGTCGACGATCTGGTTTTTTTTGAGTTTCAAAAAACCTTTGCTACTGTGCCATTCCAAAACAACATCCGGATGCAATAAAGCTTTGACTTTATCAGCGTCTAACAATACATCTGATTTGTAAAATTCCTGAACGATATCTTTAGCGCTCATATTTATTTTAGTTTATTTAAAATTTCTGGTATTTTTTTGAGGTTGGCAAACTGCTTCATTTTCTCTCTCGCTTCGTCAATTGGCGTTCCATAATAAGTTTTTCCGCCTTCAATGGATTTGCTAACGCCGGTTTGTCCCAAAACAACCGCTTTGCTTCCGATGGTTATACCACTCGTTGTACCAACTTGTCCCCAAAGGGTAACTTCATCTTCAATGACAACACAACCGGCAATTCCGGTTTGGGCTGCAATCAGGCATTTTTTTCCAATAAGGGTATCATGCCCAACATGCACTTGGTTATCAATTTTAGTTCCGGCTCCGATGGTTGTATCTCCTGTAACGCCTTTGTCAATCGTACATAAAGCGCCTAATCCAACATTATCTTCAATGACTACTCTTCCGCCGGAAATTAATTGGTCAAAACCTTCCGGACGTTTTTTATAATAAAAAGCATCGGCACCCAAAATCGTTCCAGAATGTATAATTACATTATCGCCAATTACGGTATTGTCATACACAATGACATTGGCGTGAAGCAAACAGTTTTTGCCAATGGTTACATTGTGCCCGATAAAGCAATTAGGCTGAATCACTGTTCCTTCCCCTATTTTGGCAGAAGCCGAAATACTGGCATTCGCAGCGATAAATGGTCGGAAATGTGTGGTCAGTTTGTTGAAATCCCTAAACGGATCATCTGAAATCAACAAGGCTTTACCTTCAGGACAATCGACTTCTTTGTTGATTAAAACAATGGTCGCTGCCGATTGCAGGGCTTTGTCATAGTATTTTGGATGATCCACAAAAACGATATCACCCGGTTCAACTACGTGAATTTCGTTCATGCCATGAACAGCAAAATCATCGCTGCCAACATATTGACATCCGATGATGGTTGCGATTTCTTTTAGTGTATGTATTCTTGGAAACTTCATTTATTGAATTTGAAAATTTGAAAATTTGGTAATTTGAAAATGAAAACTTAACAATCCTCAAATCTTCAAATCGATTGATCTTCAAATTAATTATTCTTTTACACGCTCCATGTATGAACCTGTAGCCGTATCAATTTTGATTTTATCACCTTCATTGATAAACAAAGGCACGTTTACAGAAGCACCGGTTTCAACTTTTGCAGGTTTAGTCGCATTGGTAGCTGTATTTCCTTTTACACCAGGTTCGGCATAAGTTACTTCCAAAACAATAGAGGCCGGCATATCAACAGAAAGTGGCAAATCGGTTTCAGTATTGATCTGAACCATTACGTTTGTTCCTTCTTTCAATAAATCAGGTGCATCAAGGATATTTTTATCCAAGGTAATTTGCTCATAAGTTTCGGTATTCATAAAGTGAAACTGATTTCCTTCAGCATATAAATACTGGAAATTCTGGGTTTCCACTCTAACCGTGTCAATTTTGTGACCTGCAGAGAAAGTATTGTCCAATACCTTACCGTTGGTTAAAGATTTCAATTTGGTTCTTACGAAAGCCGGACCTTTACCAGGCTTAACGTGAAGAAATTCGATGATTTTATAAATATCGTGATTGAACTTAATGCATAATCCGTTTCTAATATCTGATGTAGATGCCATTGTAATGTGTATTTGTTAATTTGGTAATTCGTTTTATTTGTTTAAAAAATTGGGATTTTAATAAGATCCTGAATATCCTTTCATAATTCCTCTTGAGGAGTTTCTGATGAAATCAAGAATCTCGTCACGTTCAGGTGTTGCTTCCATTTCACCTTCAATGATGGCCATGGCCTGTGAAGTGTTATAGTTTTTTTGGTACAATATTCTGTAAATATCCTGTACTTCCCTGATTTTTTCTGAAGTAAATCCTCTTCTTCTCAATCCAACTGAATTGATTCCAACATACGAAAGCGGTTCTTTTGCCGCTTTGGTATAAGGCGGAACGTCTTTACGCACCAATGAACCACCTGAAATCATCGCGTGATCACCAATGTGGATAAACTGATGAATCGCGGCTAAACCACCAATAATGGCATAATTCCCCACGATTACGTGACCGGCTAAAGCAACACCATTTACAATGATAGCGTTGTCACCGATATGACAATCGTGCGCAATGTGAGCCGTTGCCATAACCAAACAGTTCTTTCCGATTACGGTTTGTCCTGAAGCAATGGTTCCACGGTTGATGGTCACACATTCCCTGATAGTGGAATTGTCGCCAATAATGGCCAGTGAGTCTTCTCCACCAAATTTTAAATCCTGTGGCACAGCAGCGATAACGGCACCAGGAAAGATGTTACAATTCTTTCCGATTCGTGCGCCTTCCATGATAGTCACATTGGAACCTATCCAAGTTCCTTCGCCAATAACGACATTATTGTGAATGGTTGTAAAAGGTTCTATAACGACATTCTTAGCGATTTTCGCACCAGGATGTACATAAGCTAACGGTTGGTTCATATATTATTGTTTTTTGGCTATTTGCGCCATTAGTTCAGCTTCGGCCACTAACTTTCCGTTAGCATAAGCCTTCGCTGCCATATGGCAAATTCCTCTTCTTATTGGCGTAATCAAATCACATTTAAAAATTAAAGTATCACCCGGAAGTACTTTGTGCTTGAACTTCACATTGTCTATTTTCATAAAGAATGTCAGGTAATTTTCCGGATCGGGAACCGAACTCAGGATCAATATCCCACCAGTCTGAGCCATGGCTTCCACAATGATAACGCCCGGCATAACCGGTGCTCCAGGGAAATGGCCTACGAAAAATGTCTCATTCATTGTTACATTTTTCAAACCAACCACATGACTGTCTGACATTTCAATAATTCGGTCAACGAATAAAAATGGCGGACGGTGTGGCAAGGTATTCATAATTTGGTGAATATCCATCAATGGCTCCGCATTCAGATCATAAACAGGAACCTGATTCTTTTGCTCAATCTTAATAATTTTGGATAATTTTTTGGCAAACTGCGTATTCACATAATGCCCTGGTTTGTTGGCAATAACTTTACCTTTGATTCGGGTTCCGATTAAGGCCAAATCACCAATGACATCAAGCAATTTATGACGTGCGGCTTCATTAGGATAATGCAAAGTCAAATTATCCAGGATACCATTTGGTTTAACGGAGATATTGTCTTTCCCGAAAGCCACTTTCAGGTTGTTCATTGTTTTTTCAGAAATCTCTTTGTCAACATATACAATGGCGTTATTCAAATCACCGCCTTTGATCAGTCCATTATCCAGCAAAGTCTCTAATTCGTGAAGGAAACTAAAGGTTCTTGCGTCTGAAATTTCAGTTTTAAAATCTGAAATATTTTTCAAGGTAGCATTTTGGGTGCCCAAAACTTTGGTCCCGAAATCAACCATCGTAGTCACTTGATAGTCATCAGAAGGCATCACAAGGATTTCGCTTCCGGTAGCTTCATCCATAAAAGAAATTACTTCTTTTACGACATAATAGTTTCTTTCCGCATCTTGCTCAACAATACCTGCTTTTTCTATAGCTTCAACAAAGAACTTCGAAGAACCATCCATAATTGGTGGCTCAGACTCGTTCAACTCAATAATGACATTATCCACATCGCAGCCAACAAAAGCGGCAAGTACGTGTTCGGATGTTTGGATTTTTACGCCTAATTTTTCAAGGTTGGTTCCTCTTTGGGTATTCACCACATAATTAGCGTCCGCTTCAATAATCGGGCTTCCTTCTAAATCAACTCTGACAAAAGTATAGCCATTGTTAACCGGCGCGGGTTTAAAAGTCATCTTTACTTCTTTTCCTGTGTGTAGTCCAACACCAGTAAGGGAAATTTCGTTTTGGATGGTTCTCTGTTTAACCATTGGTATGCTTATTTAAGTTTAGTTTATTTGTTTGTTTTTTTCAATTCTTCAAGGTCGGCTACAATCTTTGGCAAATTCCTGAAATGAACATACGATTTGCTGTAGTCACCATAATTAAATGCTGGTGAACCTTGTATCGTTTCACCGTCAGCTATATTTTTTCCAATGCCTGATTGCGCCTGAACGCGAACGTTATTGCCGATGGTCAAATGACCTGCAATCCCAACCTGTCCGCCAATCATGCAATTGCTTCCTATTTTGGTTGATCCTGCAATGCCGGTTTGTGCGGCGATAACGGTGTTCTCTCCTATTTCAACATTATGTGCAATCTGAATATGATTATCGAGCTTTACGCCTTTTCGGATAACGGTTGAACCCAAAGTAGCTCTGTCTATAGTCGTACAGGCACCAATGTCAACATAATCTTCAAGGATGACATTTCCGATTTGTGGAATTTTGTTGTAAGTTCCGTCTTCTGTTGGGGCGAAACCAAAACCGTCTGAACCTATAATGACTCCGGAATGAAGCGTACAATTGGCTCCAATTACTGATTCTGAATAGACTTTAACTCCGGCAAAAAGAATGGTATTGTCACCAATGGTAACATTGTCGCCTATGAATGAATTGGGGTAAATCTTTACATTGGCTCCAATGATGGTGTTCTTTCCGATATAACTGAAACTGCCCAAGTATAGATTCTCTCCGTAAGTCACATCTTCCGAAATCACAGAAGGTTGTTCAATCCCTGATTTCATTAGCTTTACCTGATTGTAATATTCAAGGAGTTTAGAAAATGACTGATAGGCATCTTCCACTTTTATCAAGGTGGTTTTTATCTCGCTTTCGGGTTCAAAAGTAGCATTGACAATCGTAATGGTAGCTTCGGTTGAGTAGATATAATTAAGGTATTTCGGATTGGCTAAAAATGTTAGCGAACCTTCAGTTCCTTCTTCGATTTTTGACAATTTGAATACTTCGGCTTCCGGGTTTCCTACCACTTCGCCTTCAAGAATTCCTGCTATTTGAGCTGCTGTAAATTTCATCTTATGCTATAATATTTTTAATAGGTATAAGATGGAACTCGCCAGAGGCAATTTTTAATGATTGTATCAAAATATTATTAGCTCGTTTCATCCCGACAAAAGTATAAAAAAAACAATTTTAATGTTAAATTTCCGCAAGTAGTTTTGGAAAACAGATAAAATACTTCGTTACCGGTTTGGATAACGCTTTCAAATTCAATTGGTCCGAAGCCTCAACAACATCTTCTATCGTTCTATCTTTCTTCAAAATACGGATTGGCTCGGCGTCTTTACTATAGGCCTGATTTTTAATCTTCCCTTTAAAGATAAAGTATTTGGCTTCCTGAATGGTGATATTGTTCTCTTTCGCAAATCGGGCTGTCATCTCCTGTAACACTTCAACAGGGAATTTTTCGCTGTTGAGTTTGATTTTAGAAAGATCTCTGTTGATGATCATTTTGCTAAGGCTACTCAGGATAAAATCGGAGTGAAACTGCCAAACTTTTAAAGCGCTAACAATATCAAAATCATCTAATTGAGAAAAAGTATCTAAATCATGAGTTGAAAATTTTTCAAGGGTAACTTTATGCTCCATAAAATACTTCAACGGACGGCTGCATTCCACATCGATTCCTTTATTGAGTAGTTCTTTGGCTCTTTGCAAAGTCTTGGTCAATGTCAGTTCGGCGACCAAACTTGTTTTGTGCAAATAGGCTTGCCAATACATTAATCGGCGTGCCATCAGGAATTTTTCAATCGAATAAATCCCTTTTTCTTCCATCACCAAAACATCATCAACCACATTCATCATTTGGATCAAACGATCGGAATTGATGTTTCCTTCCGCAACGCCTGAATAAAAACTGTCGCGTTTCAGATAATCCATCCGGTCCATATCGAGCTGGCTTGAAATTAACTGCAGCATGAACTTCCTGTGGTATTCACCTTTAAAAACCTGGATCGCCAGACTCAACTGACCTTCAAACTCTTCGTTTAGCTTGTTCATAAACAAAAGCGAGATGGCTTCGTGATTGACTTCTTCCACAATGCTGTGTTCCATGGCATGTGAAAACGGCCCGTGCCCAATATCGTGCAACAAAATAGCAATCAATAAGGCATTTTCTTCTTCTTTTGAAATGGCAACCTCTTTAAATCGGAGTACTTCAATAGCTCTTTGCATCATGTGCATCGCACCAAGCGCATGGTGAAAACGCGTATGATGCGCGCCCGGATAAACCAAATATGACATTCCCATTTGGGAAATACGACGCAAACGCTGAAAATAAGGATGCTGGATTAAATCATACACCAATGAATTGGGAATAGTTATAAACCCATAAATCGGATCGTTGAATATTTTTAGTTTATTGGTTTGGCTCATTTAGTAAAGATATAAATTTAGACCAATGCTTTAAAATAGTTCAATAACAGTTTGTTGTTGTCCTTTGTTGGCGTAAATACTTCTAATATTGCAGGTTTGTCGTTATTGCTGAACAATTGTTTCAACCCTTTGGATAAAGTTTCTTCATTACTGGCAATGCTATAATCAAATTGGAACATTTTGGCCAAATGCTCTGCTGTCAGGCAATGTGAAGTTTCAAAATAGGTATTGAATGTTTCCGTTTCCTGATGACCGGGAAGTATCCTGAAAATACCGCCGCCGCCATTATTGACCAATATGATTTTGAAATTCTTTGGGATATAATTGTTCCAAAGTGCATTGCTGTCATATAAGAATCCAACATCTCCGGTGATTAAAACAGTTGGCCTGTCGCTGGCAACCGCTGCGCCGATGGCCGTGGATGTACTTCCGTCAATGCCACTGGTTCCGCGGTTACAGAATACCTGTATCGAAGTATCTATATCAAATAACTGTGCGTAACGAATTGCTGCACTGTTGCTGATTTGCAATTGAATATTTTTTGGCAAAGACGATATCACACTTTCGAAAACCTTCAAATCTGAGAATTTAACTTTAGAAAGGTATTCGTTGTGCTTTTCTTTTCGGTCTTTGTGTATGGTTTCAAAAGTGGTTTTATAATCGCTTTCGATTTTTTTCAAATGAGGAAAGAATTGGGCAAAAAACTGATTTGGGCTTACCACAAAATGTTTGGTCAATATGCCAAAAGTATTGTAAGCTCTCAATTCATCAATGTGCCAATGGTGCCTTGGTTTGTATTTTCTCAAAAATGCCTTTACCCTTTTAGACACAATCATACCACCAAAAGTAACGAGTATTCTCGGCTGTAATTCTGTGAATTCCTTTTCGGTAAACGGTGTAATCAAAGTATCAATATTATTGATAAATGACGGATGATGTAAGTTGGAAGTAGTTTCTGTCATCACAACCACCGATGGAAAGGACGCCAATTGATCAATCCATTTTTGTTCAATCGAATTGGGTGCGCACTCACCTACCAAAACTAAAATTTTCTGGCTGTGGTTCCACAAAGTGGAAAAAGCGATAATATCCTCAACCCTTACCAAGCGGTGTACTCTAAACAAACCGGTGACATTAACATCAACAGACAATTTGCCGGTGGTTTGGTACAGTGGTTCCTCAAAAGGAACATTGATATGCACCGGACCTTTGTGCGCTATGGCTACGTTAATGGCTTCATTGATAAACACATCGTTTTCTTCCGAAGCTTCTTCGAGTAAATTGGCATTGTATAAGGAATGATTGATAAAGACATTTTCCTGGCGAATGGTTTGTCCGTCACCAATGTCGATTTTGTCAAATGGCCTGTCAGCTGAAATCACAATAAACGGAATCTGGCTGTAAAAAGCTTCTGCCAAAGCCGGATAATAGTTGAGCAAAGCCGAGCCGGATGTACAAACTACCGCTACCGGTTTTCTTTTTTGCTGGGCAATTCCCAAGGCAAAGAATGCGGCACAACGCTCATCAGCAATACTGTAACAATTAAATTTGGGATTGTTGGTAAAGCCAATGGTTAACGGCGCATTTCTCGAACCGGGCGAAATAATAATATCGTGAACTCCTTTGGCATTGCATATTTCAATAATGCTCTGTGCCAAGGGTATTTTGGGATAAATCATTGTTGTTTGTTATGGATTACAAATGTACAAAGTTGTGCCTGTTTTTCAATACTATTGAATAGTTTTATTACTTTTGAGTTCACTTTTTTATCCGATGGAAATCAGTATCAGACCTTACCGAAAAGAAGACGCACAAGCCATTGTGGAGATTCTAAATTACAACATTTTAAACTCCACGGCTTTATACGATTATCATCCGCGTACTTTGGAACAACAGGAAGCCATTTTTGAGGATAAATTGAAGAAAGGCTTTCCAATAATTGTGGCAACCGTACACCATCAAGTAGTTGGTTTTGGCTATTACAGCGAATTTCGTTTTCGTGATGCGTATCGGTTTACCGTAGAACATTCGGTTTATGTGTCCAATGATTTTCATGGGAAAGGCATCGGAAAAGTGATCATGAGTAATTTGATTGTTTTGGCCAAAAAGCAAAAACTGCACACGATGATTGCGGTGATTGACTCCGAAAACCAAAGTAGTGTTACTTTTCACGAGCAATTTGGTTTTAAAACCGTTGCGGTGATTAAAGAAACCGGATTTAAATTCGACCGCTGGCTGCATTCCCAAATCATGCAGTTGATGCTCGAATAAACCAAAAATTAAAGTTATGAAAAGACAACTCATCAGTTCAGGTTCAACCTTTGAAAGCGAAATAGGCTATTCGCGTGCAGTGGTTCAGGGCGATTGGGTTTTTGTATCGGGAACGACTGGTTTTGATTATGACACCATGAGTATTTCGGAACATATTGAAGAACAAACGGAGCAATGTTTTAAGAACATCATATCTGCATTAGCCAAAGCTGATGCTGACATCACCGATGTGGTTCGGGTGCTTTATATTGTTCCAAACGCCAATGATTTTAAGAAATGCTGGCCGATTCTCCGCAAATATTTTGGAGAAAGCAAACCTGCAGCGACAATGATTGCTGCCGGTTTAGCCGATAGCCGCATGAAAATTGAAATCGAGGTTACCGTTATGAAACAAAATAAAAAATTCTGATGAGAGAGCATCAGAATTTTGTAAAAGTCAGGGGTATTTGTCAGGCAATTTCAATGCCGTTTTGTTCTAATATGGAGAGCAGATAACTACTCTGTGTTGCGTTGTATTTCTCTACTCCGCTTTGATACCATTTCTGGATTACATCAATTTGGAAAGCGGTATAACCTTCAGAATCTATATCCATTCCCAACATTCCGGCTAACAGAAAATCTTCTAAAACCTTGTTGGTGACGATCAATTGCGGAATGCCATAGGCTACTTTTCCGTTCATCCTCTCATAATCTAACCTTCCTTGTTTGAAACCAAAATTATAGGCTTCACTTTTATTATCTGCAATTTTCATGTATGGATTGAGTCCGAGTGAATAGCCTTCTAGGTAATCTTCCCGGTATACTGGATTGAAAATATTTTTCATATAATAATCATTGTGGTAGTTGATATTGTAATTCAAAGCTAAGAACAATACTTCAGCTACAATTCAAAAATCGTTAAACGGATAAAAAACTCTTTAAACCACGAGTTGTGTTACGTTTGTCGATAGTATTTGCACAAAAACCTGACAAATTTCTTTGTCAGGTTTTAGAAAGTTTAAATAAAAGCTGATTTATTTTTCGTTAATCCAGCCTACAATAGCAGTATCTGTTGGCAATATTCTCGGTGACAATACTTTTACCAATTCGCCCTGTTCGTTGATTAGGTATTTTTGGAAGTTCCATTCCACTTCGCTGTCCTGCAATCCGTTTTTGCTTTTCTGGGTTAAGAATTGGTACACTTTATCCATATCTTCACCTTTAACCGAAATCTTGCTCATCATTGGAAACGTAACGCCGTAATTCATTTCACAAAACTTAGCGATTTGCTCATTGCTTCCCGGTTCCTGTGCGCCAAAATTGTTGGCAGGAAAACCAACGATAACAAAGTTTTTGTCTTTGTACTTTTCATAAATCGCTTCCAGGTCTTTGTACTGTGGCGTTAATCCACATTCGGAAGCGGTATTGACAATTAATATTTTCTTGCCTTTTAAGGAGGCAAAGTCAAATTCATGTCCATATAAATCTTTTACCTTAAACTGGTAAATGTTTTCTGCTTTAATCGCTGTGTCCATTGTTTTAATTTTTTCTGAAGATTTTGTAACTGATTTTGATTGCGCATTACTGTGAAAATTACAAAGTAACAATACGCCGCAACTCAGTAGGATTAATTTTCTCATCGTTATTTTTTTTATAAAATTAATCATTATTCAATAATATGATGTTATACAATTACTAAAGTTTTAGTTAATTAAAAAAAGCACAATGAATGTGAGGTCATTGTGCTTCCAACAAACATAACAGAAAAAAAATTCTGTTACAAAACAAAAAACCGAAACAAAATCATAGCTGATTTTTCCCTAAATTTACTTACGAGAATAAACGAGATTTGGATTTGTTTAAAAAATATTTTATTATGTTAGACAAACTTTCGTTATTTTTACAATAATTAAAAGATCAGGTATGACACAAGAAGAATTATTACCGTTGCTGCTGAGGAAAGAAGAAAGAGCTTTTACAATACTATATGACATGTATTCTAAAAGCCTTTTCAGCATTATCACCAATTTGATTAAAGATCGCGAAGAAGCCGAAGATGTGCTTCAGGAAGTATTTGTGAAAATTTGGAAAAACATTGAAACCTATAATCAAAGCAAAGGAAGGCTGTATACCTGGATGCTCAATATCACCCGGAATACTTCTATCGATAAGCTGCGTTCCAAAGGTTATAACAATAGCCAAAAAAACCTATCCTCTGATAATTTCGTACATCTGTTGGATGACAGTAACAAACTAACCAATAGGATTGATACTATCGGAATTTTAGATTTTGTAAAAAAACTAAAACCAAAATGTATTCAGATCATTGACCTACTGTTTTTTAAAGGCTATACCCAACAGGAAGCTTCCGAGGAATTGGAAATCCCGCTAGGTACTGTCAAGACCCAAAATCGAATGTGTATGAACGACCTGCGTAAATTTTTAAATGTATAATGGAAACTAAAGACTATATAGAATCAGGCATACTAGAACTGTATGTCTATGGTTTACTTACCGAATCGGAGAACGATGAAGTAAATGCTATGGCCAATAAGAACCCCGAAGTGAAAGCTGAAATTCTTTCGATAGAAAAAGCAATCATTAATCTTTCGAGCAGCTTCTCTCCTTTTATTTCGCATAGCCAATTTGAGAAAATTAAGGCCCAACTCGAACTGAAACACGGAAGAGTTGTCGACTTTAAGCCTCGAAACAATATGGCGACTTATATTGGATGGGCAGCTTCTATTGCCTTGCTAATCGGTATCGGCTTTCAATATTCAAAATTGAGTGAAAGCAATAAACAAATTGAAACAATCAAAGTAGAGAAAAACAAATTACAGGAAACTGTAGTTGGTTTGGAATTGAAAAACAAAGAAACTACAACAGTGTTAAATGTCGTTAGAGATGCCAATACTACCATAATCCAATTGGGCGGACAAGCCATTGATCCAACAGCTTCGGCTAAAGTATATTGGAATAAAGAACAACAAGTGGTTTATGTAGATGCCGCAGGCTTACCGGAACCACCGGAAGGCATGGTGTATCAGGTTTGGGCTTTGAAACTGGAGCCTTTAACGCCAACAAGCATTGGTTTGCTGGAAAACTTTACTGCAGAAAACTCTATGTTTAAAGTGGATAATAATGCCGGAGCTGAAGCTTTCGGAATTACCTTGGAACCAGCCGGCGGAAGCAAATCGCCAACGCTTGAGAAACTATATACTTTAGGAAAAGTATAACGATAATCACTAAAAGTAAAAAGTCCCGATATACTCGGGACTTTTTTTTATTTCTTTTTATAATATTTTCGATAACCAGGATAAGCAATCGCACCCATTAAGGACATACCGCCTAAACTCATCCAAATCCAACTCAAGGATTTTGCTTCACCGCTGGCATAAGAATGTAGCCCAACCAAGTGGAAATTCACTCCGTAATACGTAAACAGAATTGATACAAAAGCATACATCGCCATTAAGTTGAATATCCATTTGTTTCTCAAAGCAGGAACAAAACGAGCGTGAATCACAAAAGCATAAACCATAATACTGATTAAAGCCCAGGTTTCTTTTGGATCCCAACCCCAATATCTTCCCCAACTCTCATTCGCCCATTGTCCACCAAGGAAGTTACCAATGGTTAACATGACTAATCCAACGGTCAAAGCCATTTCATTGATATAAGTGATTTCCTTGATGTTGAGTTCCATTATAGCTTTGTTCTCTTTGGTAGTAAAAGCAATCAATAGCAAGGAAACAAATCCTAAAATCGCACCCAATGCAAACGGACCATAACTCGCCACGATTACCGCAACGTGAATCATCAACCAATACGAATTCAGTACCGGTTGTAAATTGGCTATTTCCGGGTCAATCCAGTTGGCATAAGCCGCGGTTAATATCATTGCTGTTACAAAGGCAGAAGAAGCTACGGTCAGTTTTGATTTTCTGTCGAAAGCTAATCCAAAAAACATCGTCGCCCAGGCTACATAAACAATGGCTTCATAAGCATTACTCCATGGCGCGTGCCCTGAAATATACCAACGGGCAATTAAACCGAGCGTATGCAAAGCAAACAATAATCCTATTAAAACATGGCAGACATTAATCGTTATTCTCAACCATTTCCGGTCTTTGAAGATTTGAATAATGACCAATAAAAACATCAATGCCGCAACGGTAATATACCAATAAGGCAGTTTTTTGAAGACGTTGTATTTGTTGTATAAAATCTCTGACTCGATTTTGTTTTCATCAGGATAAACGGCTTTCCCAAATTTTTTCTGATAAGTTTCAATGCCATTCAACATGGTATTGGCCATGGTGTAATCTTTCGATTTGGTAGCCATGGTCAATGATTCGAGATAATAAGGGAATGCACCTTTAATCGTGTCTAAAACGGTTCCGGTGGCGTGACTGATTTCCAGATTGGAAACCCATTTGTTGTTTTTGTCATTTGGTACCGGATAAATCTTTAGGATGCTGCCAAAAAGGGCACTGTTCATCAGATTGATTTTCTTATCGGTTTCTACAAAATCTTTCTCAAACTGATTGGGATTGGCTGTTTTATAAGCGGCATCTAAGTAAGGCGATAATTTATAATTGCCTTTCTCATCAAAAAACTTTTTAAACGGAATCAGCTTCATTCCTGGCTCTACTCCTATTATTTTTCGGATGCTGTCATTTCCGGCTTTTACATAAACAATCGGAAGTTCTATCCAGGCAAACGGATACTGCTTCATCGAAAGGAAAACCTGGTCGGAATTCATTCCTTCGTAAGTATCGCTGTGGCTCACTTTTCGCAACAATTCAGAAGCAAAAGTATTGATGGGCTTCATTCTACCACCGGCATCCTGAATGATTAATCGGCCAAATTGTGCCGCTTGTTTTTCGGGAACCTTATAGTATAAAATAGAATCCAGAAAGTTCATTTTGCCTTTTGGCGCTTCATGTGCATGGTCTTGGGCAAAACCACTAAATGAACCCAACAATAGCAAGATAGTCATTAGCTTGGCTTTCTTCTTTTTTACATTCTCCAGCTTTCGTTTCAAATCGGCAAAACGGGTATTTTTGACAAACAAGATGGCCATCATACAGAAAAACAACAAAAAATAACCAATATAAGTTATCGTCGTTCCCCAGAAATCATGGTTTACTGAAAGCACGGTTCCTTTTTCATCAGGATCAAATGACGCCTGAAAAAATCTAAAGCCTTTATAATCCAAGATGTTATTCATAAAGATACGGGCGTCAAAAGTCTCAGCACCATCTTTTACGGTTACTTTACTTTCAAAAGCAGAGAAACTCTTTTCCGTTCCCGGATATTTCTCGGCAATAAAATCATTCAACTGAATGTTGAACGGCAATGTATATACTTTGCTTCCATAGCTAAGAGTGAATTCCAGTTGACCCAATTTAAATGATTTTGGCTCACCTTGTTTTCCTCTGGCACCAACTAAGGTTATTTCTTCTTCTTTTCCTCCGGTCTTAACGGTTACGGTCAAAGCATCTTCACCAGTTTTAGCTTTAAAATCGCCGCTTGGTTCGAATGACTTTACCCCTTTTTTAGGCAATTCCGGAATTACAAACTGGCTTCCGCCCACGTTATACAACGAACGATACATCAAGGCCTGAACCGAATCTTTGGTTACTTTGCCCTGCATTTTATCGGCCATTCGCATAAACTGACCATCAAAAGGTGAGGTTACTGTGTTATTTTTGGTATCAATGTTAATCGCGCCTTTGGTTGGTTTGTCCAAAGCAAATAAAACGTTGTGGATATTTTGAACTTCACCGGCTTTTAGCATGTGTTCGTGACGCGTTCCATCACCGGACTCTACCAGTTTTAGATAGGTTTCTCCTTTGTCATCCGCTTTGATGGTTTCCTTGGCATCAAGCACAAAGTTTTTGTATTCTATTTCAAAAGGGATTTCGGCAAACTTCTCGTCGATGGAAAAATGATTATTGGTTACCGGTGAAAGCAGCATTGGCTTTTCAAATGTCCGGCGCATCATTTTGCCCTGGTAAATGCCATCCACATAAACGGTCAGATAACATTTGTCTGAATAAATTTGATTGGAACTGGCACCTTCCCGAATAGGCATCATGCCTTCATAGCTGATATAGCGTGTGATAAATGCTCCTACGATAATGAAGATAAAAGACAAATGCAGCAAAAGTGTCGCCCATTTTTCTTTTTTGTACAATTGGTAACGCTTGATATTTCCTAAGAAATTAATCATAAAAAACAACATAATCCCTTCAAACCACCAGGCGTTGTAAACTAAAATTCTTGCGGTATCCGTGTTGTATTTGCTTTCAATGAATGTTCCGGTTGCCATGGCTATAGCAAAACCCAGAAACAAAACAGCCATTAAACGTGTAGAGAATAAAATCGAGTATATTTTTTTTTCCATGAGTTGGAATTAATTTTTAAAAAAGTCGTACAAAAGTAGGCAAAAATGTTGATTGTAATTAGGGTTTAACAATTGATTAATTGCTCAAAATCGGGTTTTTTTTCAAGCCATCAAAAGAATTACTATTTTTATAAGTATTTTAAACACAAATCAACCTAAAGTACCATTGCGGAAGATAAATATGTTGACTTATTTTGCTTAGAAACATTTTAAAATAAATTATGATTGCTGTTTGTATCATAGAAGACATACCCGAAATACAGCACGGTTTGAAAGCCGTGATTGACAATGACGCCCGTTTCTCCCTGGTGCGATGTTTTGATAATGCAGAAGATGCCATTCGTAAGTTGCCCAAATTGCAACCCGACGTGGTCATTACCGACATTAACTTACCACAACAGAGCGGTATCGACTGTATCCATCAGGTAAAAGCCAAATGCCCGGAAATGCAATTCATTATGTTTACGATTTACGAAGATAACGATCAGGTTTTTGAAGCGCTGAAAGCGGGCGCTAATGGTTATATACTAAAGAATACAACGCCCGAAAAAATCATCGAATCCTTATTGGAGTTACACGAAGGCGGCAGCCCGATGTCGCCAAAAATTGCCCGTAAGGTACTGAGTACTTTTAACAGCAGTAAAAACTCGGTTGACACTTTAATCTCTGCACGAGAAAAAGAAGTGTTGGAATTGTTGAGCAAAGGATTTTTATACAAAGAAATTGCCGATAAACTCAATATTTCCTTTAGTACTGTCAAAAGACATTTGAATCATATTTACCAAAAGCTGCAAGTGCAAAACAAAACCGAAGCCATCAACAAAATGTATGGTCGTTAAAATGCTGCAAAAATGTTTCCTCATAGCGTTACTGTTTGGCTGTACCCTATCGGTACAAAGTCAGGCTGGCGATTACATTTTTAAAAACTACGACATCCAAGATGGTTTGTGTGATAACAATATCAATTCAATCATCGAAGACAGCAAAGGTTTTATTTGGTTAGGCACCAAAGAAGGTTTGAGTAGGTTTGACGGAGCAGAATTTCACAATTTTTACTTTACTTCCAATAGTGGTAACGCCGGAAGTTATTCAAGTTTACATAATTTAAGTAACGATAAAATACTGTTGTTGGACAACACTAAGATGGCTGTTTTAAACACCACCAAACAATCGTTACAACTCGTTCCAAAGTTTAAAAATCAAACCATAGTTGAAATCAATCAGCTCTCACCAGGAAAATTTGCGTTAAATGCTTTGGACAGCCTTATCATTGTGGATTCTCAGTTTAGGACTATTGATGTCATCAAGCCCAAAGGAAGGGTGTATAGCTTTCTTTTTATTCGAAAAATGGCTGAAAACAAGTATTTGGTTGGGAATTGTTTTGATTACTATCAATATGATTTGGCTTCTAAAAAGCTTACTCCGTTCCCTCTGAACGTGCGCCAATACATGAAAGGAAATTTTGGGCAATTTGAATTAAAATTCATTGATATAGGAGCTCAAAAAATCTATATCGGTGATTACTTTTCCGGGCTTTATATTTTTGACTACAAAGGACAATTGCTTCAACATCTTCAAGTAAAACCCAACGAACTAACGTCCTCAAATTTTATCACCTATCTCAAAGACAAGGAAAACAATATTTGGATTGGCACACATAGAGGCATAAACCTTCTCAAATCGGACAAAGTATCGGCTATTTTGCACCGCGACGAAAACGATTTGTCCGTAAAAAGTAATATCATATCTTCCTTTTTACTTGACAAGAACAACAACTTGTGGATTGGTACCAATCAAGGATTGAGTGTTTACAAAAGCAAACTGAATCAAAAAATAAAAAGTATTGCGATTCCAACAAGTGAAGAATCACCGATAAATACCTTGACTACAACCAATGACTATATTTATGCCGGTAGTTATTTGGGAAAGTTGTACCGATTCAATCAAGATTCCAAGCAAATTGAAAGTCTTAAAAATACGACGGCAATTTGGGGCATATATACCTACAACAACACTATTTATCTTTCGGGCGCTCATACCGAAACCAAAATTGAAGCATTCAACACTGTAAAAAATCAATTTTATTATCCGTTCCAATTAAAAACAGTTTTTCCTTCTTCGGATATTATTACCATGGTATTCAAACACTCTAATGGAGATTTTTGGTTTAGTGGCAATGCCGGTGGTGGTTTAGCCAAAAGAGATGCCAAGACCGGAAAGATAGTTACGTATTACAAAGACCAAAACGGAGAACCGATGTTTTCTTCTTCTTATTATTCAAATGTTTGTGAAGATGCCGATCACAACTTATGGTTTGGAATGAATCGCTCCTCAAAACTTTTACAGTTTAATTACGCAACACAACGTTTTAAAGAATTCAATTTCAATGATTTTAAAGCAACTAAAGATCATTTTTTTGGTGGCATCACAGGTATAAAAATAGATAAGAAGAATTGGATGTGGATTGCTTTTGAAGGTGGCGGATTGATTAAATTCAACCCCAGAAGTCAAGAAGTAATCAGCTATAATTTGGACAATGGTTTAACTAGCAATTACATCACTGAAATTGAGTTTGACAAACGCGAACGACTTTGGCTGCTTTCCAATAAAGGCGTGGGTTGTTTGGATACCAAAACCAACACCTTCTACCCTATGGACATTTGGGATGGATTTACGGATGTTTCGTCGAATTACATAGCCCTTAAAATGGATTTGCAACGCAATACCATGTGGATTGGGGCTATGAGTAAGCTGTATTACTTTAATCCAGATGAGGTTTTACAGAACAAAAAAGTATCTACTAAAATTTATTTAGAATTCCTGAAAGTAAACCAATCCGCTGTGGATATTAGCCAGCATCATTTTGAATTCAAGCCCAACCAAAACAGCATGGAATTCCGATTGGTAGCAGTAGATATCGAAACTGGTAAAAATTTGGAATACAGTTATCAATTACAAGGGTTGAGCAAACAATGGATTGATTTGGCCAACAATAGAACGGTCTCCTTTCAAAAACTCAAAGCCGGTACTTATACATTTAATGCTCGCGTGAGAACCAAGGGCAGCCAGCAATGGATTTATTTACCACAACCTTATACGTTCAGCATTGCCAATTATTTTTATGAAACCTGGTGGTTTATGGTGCTGATGTTGGCGGCATTTGCTTTTTTAGTTTGGTTGTTGTTTTGGTACAATTTTAAAAAGAAACTCGAAAAACAAAAGGCAGTTGACGAAGAGCGAAACCGCATCGCAGCGGATATGCATGATGATTTAGGCAGTGGCTTAACCAAAATTACCTATTTGAGTCAGATGGCTTTGCAGAAAGAAACCAATAATGATTTTATAAACTCAATCAAAAGCACCTCTACCCAATTGGTTGAAAGCATGAGCGAGATCATTTGGGCGATGAAAGAGGAAAACAACACTTGGGAAGAGCTACTTTCTTATATCAAAATTTACGCCCAAGAGTATTGTCAAAATAATAATTTGAATGTGGCTTTTAGTTTCCCTGAAGAAGATATGAACTTTAAAGTTTTGGGAGAAAACAGAAGGCATATATTCCTGTCAATCAAAGAATGTTTGCACAATATTGTTAAGCACGCTGCTGCGCAAAACGTTCTCATCCAAATTGAAAAAAACAGTACCATTAACGTCTGTATCAAAGACGACGGTATAGGCATGAGCCATTCTGAAAAAAGAATTAGCGGGAACGGGTTGAAAAATATCGCGAAGCGAATGGAAAAAATAAAGGCCCAATTGACCATTTTAACCGAGAAAGGCACCACTATCATATTCAAAATTCCATATTAAAAATCAACCGAAAGGTTGATTGAAGCGATTGATGGAATATCATAACTTCGTTGGGTACACATTACTTTACGACGGTAGTTATGAAAAAACTTTACTTTCTTATTCTATATCTTGTTTGCCTCAACATAGTCTATTCCCAAGTGGGTATCAATACCGAAACACCTAATGCCACATTAGATATAAATTGCTACAGTCCCTATTCCCCGTCAACTAATGATGGGTTACTCATTCCACGAGTAAATGTCTTTTCTTCGCTTAACCCGTCTGCTGCACAAGATGGAATGTTGGTTTATTTGGCTACAAATTATGGCAGCTATGAACCCGGTTTCTATTATTGGGAGTCCTCAAGTACTTCCTGGAAAAGGGTTGGTGGTGACAAAGGCTGGAGTCTTTCAGGAAATACCGGTACCAATCCTTTAAATAATTTTATTGGCACACGAGATAATGTGGATGTGATTTTTAAAAGAAACTTTTCTACTTCCGGTATAATTGGAGAAACCAATACCTCATTTGGACAAAATTCTTTGCAATCTTCCGGCACGGGAATTGAAAATAGCGCTTTTGGTGTCGGAGCTTTGTATAGCAACAATTCAGGCACAAGCAATACGGCTTTGGGATATCATGCATTAATTCAAAACTATTCAGGGAATTCCAACGTTGGTGTTGGTAAATTTGCTTTGAATTCTAATTTCTACGGAAACGAAAATAATGCAGTAGGGAATTATTCTCTTTCCACTAACTATTTTGGTAATTACAACACTGCTTTGGGCTTCAATGCTATTAAAAACAATAATTTAGGCGATGGCAATGTAGGTATTGGAAACGAATCTTTATTTAATAACGATGGAGACTATAATACCGCTTTAGGGTATCGTTCCCTGTATACAAATTATTACGGTACTTACAATACAACCGTTGGGGCCTTCTCCAATACAGGCGGTCAAGGGTATACTAATGCTACTGCTATCGGAGCCTATGCTTCAGTAAACGCTGATGACAGTATGGTATTAGGCAGTATTTCCGGAGTTAATGGTGCCACTTCCTCTGTGAATGTTGGAATAGGAACTACAACCCCACTCGACAAATTGCATGTGGTAGGCAATATCCGTATGGTTGACGGCAATCAGGGTAATGGAAAAGTCCTTACTTCTGATGCCAGTGGCAAAGCCACTTGGCAAAACCCAGCGGTACCTTCGGCGTGGGGTTTATTAGGAAATTCAGGCACCAACGCGAACACTAATTTTATAGGAACAACCGATAACATTGATTTCACTATCAAGAGAAATAATATACTTTCGGGTAAAATTGCCCTTTACAACACCGTTTTCGGATATAACAGTTTTAACAATAGCGGCACGGGTTTACAAAACGCCGTTTTTGGAAATAATTCTTTATCGGCAATTACTTCCGGAAATTACATAACAGCCCTTGGTAGTAATGTTCTAACCGCAAACACATCAGGTTCGTCCAATACCGGTGCAGGATTTGGAGCTTTAAATCAAAATACAGTAGGCGCTAATAATACCGGAATTGGTCTAAGTTCTTTAGGATCGAATGTGAATGGAATCGACAATACAGCTTTGGGGTCAGAGTCGTTATTCAATAATCTAAGTGGCTCATATAATACTTCCGTTGGGAAAGAAAGTCTTAAAAACAACTTGTCGGGCTCTTTCAACACCGGTGTTGGTTATCAGTCGTTATTTAACTCTACCGGAGAATTCAATAGTGGATTAGGTATGGCTTCTCTTCGGGAAAATACAACAGGAAACAGAAATACAGCCGTCGGCGCCCAATCTTTAAACATGAATACCATCGGCAGTCATAATACCATCATTGGTTTCAATGCCGGTTATTTCAATAGCACAGGCAATGGCAATACAGCACTCGGAAGTCAAACGCTTAGTAGCAACACTGTCGGTTTAAATAATGTGGCTGTTGGTCGCTATACCCTAAATTTAACCACCGGTTCAGGCAATACCGGATTAGGTGCCTATTCATTGAGCAGCTTAACGGTTGGCAACAGCAATACAGCGATTGGAGGCGATGCAATGAGCAATCTAACAACTGGCTATAACAATATTGCCATTGGTTCAGCTGCGCAGGTTCCTTTGAATACAGGCAGTGACCAATTGTCAATAGCTAATGTTATTTACGGTAAAGATATGAGCAACATTGCTTTGGGTAAAATTGGTATAGGTGAAACTACGCCAAGCGCCAAACTTCAAATTTCACCCTCAAATGCAAATGCTCCTGACATTACAGACGGTATGATTATTCCAAGAGTAAATGCCTTACCAATCAGTAATCCAACGGCTGCACAAAACGGAATGATGCTGTATTTAACAACAACTTCAGGATTGTTTTCTCCGGGATTTTATTATTGGGACAATGGCTCCACAACATGGAAAACATTGGGTGGTTCAGGTTGGAGTTTATCGGGCAATGCAGGTACAAATCCAACCACCAATTTTATTGGCACCACAGACAACAACAATGTCATTTTTAAACGGAACAATATCTTTTCAGGACAAATAGGATATAACAATACTTCCTTTGGATTAAATTCTTTTGCTGAAAACTATGGTTGGGGCAATACTGCAATTGGCTATAATACGTTGCAATACAGTTATAATGGAGAGTACAATACTGCTCTTGGTGCTGCTGCATTACAAAGTAATTCTTATGGAGATAACAATACAGGAATAGGCTTCAATTCCTTATCATCGAATACCGAAGGTAGCCAAAACACTGCCGTTGGAAAAGAGTCATTATTTAGTAACACATTCGGATCCAATAACACGGCTATTGGATATCAGTCATTATTTAGTAATTCTTTAGGTCATTATAATTCGGCAATAGGTATCAATGCTCTTCGAGATTGTTATGATGGTTATGGGAATACAGCTAATGGTCATAATGCTGCTTCAAGTATTGTCAACGGCAGTTACAACACAGCTGTAGGGTATCAAACTTTGCCAGGAAATTTCTCTGGCAATTACAATACTGCATTCGGGTATTATGCTTCAGTTTCGGATAATATCAATAATGCTTCGGCAATTGGAGCTTTTTCGTTTGCTCAAAACAACAACACACTGATATTGGGTAGTATCGCGGGAGTTAATACCGCCAGTAGTACAGTAAAAGTTGGAATAGGAACATACGATCCTCAAGAACGTTTGCATGTAGTGGGAACCATTCGTTCTAGTGTATTGGCCGCAGGACCTTCATTTTCCTATGCTTTGATAGGAGATGAAAATGGAAATATTTTACCAATAAGTGGAGGACTAAGCGGACAAGTTCTGACCATGTCTACTTATGGCCCGCAATGGCAAAACCCTGCTTCTCCTCCTACTACATGGTGGAGTCTAACAGGGAATTCAGGAACTATACCCGGAACGCATTTTATTGGCACTGCCGATAATGCTGACGTTGTTTTTAAAAGATCAAACACTACAGCCGGCAGAATAAGCCCTACCAATATAGCTTTCGGAATAAATGCCAACATTTCAAATACAACGGGGACTTATAATTCAGCATTTGGCTACAATGCGATGTATTCAAATCAAAACGGGTTTAACAATATAGCTGTTGGATACAATAGCCTGTACAGCAATGTTTCGGGATGGGAAAATACTGCCGTGGGTTATTATGCTTTAAATAATACCACCGGAAGTTACAATACCGCTGTCGGTAAAGGCGCTTTAACCAATGTAACGACAGGCAGTAATAACCTTGGCCTAGGAGACACGGCTCAAGTGCCAAGTGCCACGGGAAATAACCAAATTCGTTTAGGTAATATTTTTATTGGCTATTTGGGTTGTCAGGTTGGGCTTTCAATCACTTCAGACAGCCGATGGAAAGACAACATCTTACCTTCTGATTTGGGATTGGATTTTATAAAAAAACTAAAACCGGTTTCTTATTTTCGCAAGAATGATGAGTTCAAAAGATTAGAATACGGCTTTATTGCTCAGGAAATAGAAGAGACTTTGACTTCTTTCGGCATAGCTAATTCCGGAATTTTAACCAAAGACGATGAAGGCTTTTATAGCCTTCGTTACAATGATTTCATTGCACCAATGACCAAAGCCATTCAGGAACAACAAAAAATCATAGAGTCACAGGAAGCCAAAATCCAATCCCTGGAAGAGCGGCTAAAAGTTTTAGAAGAAAAAATAAACAAATAGTTCTGCTATTTTGCATTAGGATAACATTTGCTTGTTTCCCTCATTTTTTACTACTTTTACGGAATGATATCAGTCAGTATAATTGGTTCCGGAAATGTGGCACATCACTTGATTGCAGCTTTTACAGAAGCTCCTGAAATTGAGTTAATTCAAGTGCTGACCCGTCAAAAAAGTAGTGTTGCTCACCTACTCGATGCCAATAAAATCATTTCGGATTACGACCTACTCCAACCGGCAGATTTAATCATCATAGCGGTTTCCGATGATGCTATTGAAAATGTTTCGAATCAAATTCCTCTAAAGAATCAATTGGTTGCCCATACTTCGGGAAGTGTCAACATGGCGGCTTTAAGTGATACCAATCGCAAAGGTGTTTTTTATCCGTTGCAAACATTCTCTAAATCGAAAGCAATCGATTTTAAAATCATTCCGATTTGCCTGGAAGCTCAAAATGTAGACGATTACAAAACGCTTGAAACCGTTGCAGAATCAATCTCTGAAGTAATTTACCCGGTCAATTCGGAACAGAGAAAGGCGTTGCACATTGCAGCCGTTTTTGTGTCTAATTTTGTCAATCATTTGTACCAAATAGGGAACCAAATTTGTACCGAAAACCAGTTGTCTTTCGACATCTTAAAACCGCTGATTCAGGAAACTGCCAATAAAATTTTGACACTTTCACCCAACGAGGCGCAAACCGGTCCGGCACAAAGAAAAGACACACAAACCATCAATGCACATCTGGCATTTTTAACCGATGATAACCAAAAAGAAATCTATAAATTGCTAACAAAATCTATTATTGATAATGGGAAAAAGTTATAAAGAAGTCATGAATGATATTACTACATTTATTTTTGATGTAGACGGCGTTTTGACTGATAGTTCGGTTCACGTAACACCAACAGGCGAAATGCTTCGTATTATGAATATCAGGGATGGTTTTGCGATGAAAGCAGCAGTAGAAAGCGGTTATCATGTCTGTATTATTTCGGGTGGCAGCAATGAAGGTGTTCGAATCAGACTAAGAAATTTAGGCATTACCGATATTCATTTGGCTTCGCCGGATAAAGTGGCCACTTTTAAAGAATATATTGAATTGTACAATATCAAACCCGAACAAGTTTTGTATATGGGTGATGATATTCCCGATTTTCATGTAATGCAATTGTCGGGTTTGCCTACCTGTCCGCAAGATGCAGTGGCCGAAATCAAAGCCATTTCCAAATACATCTCCCATAAAAACGGTGGCCGTGGTGCCGTTCGTGAAGTAATTGAACAAGTGATGAAAGTACAAGGAAAATGGCATATGTACTACAACGGAAAACACGATTGATTTTACAGATAACCAACCCGAGGCGTAGCCGAATTGTATGGAGCGCAGCGGAAAAAATTAACAAATAACCGAATCAACTAAAGAAATGAACTTTTTAAAATTAATACGCTACCAAAATTTATTATTACTCGCTTTTATGCAGTTGGTCTTTAGATATGGTTTCTTAAAACATGAAGCTATTTATTTGTTTCTGAGTGATTTTCAATATGTATTGCTGGTTTTAGCTACCGTAATGATTGCCGCAGCCGGTTATATCATCAACGATATTATGGATCAGGAAACTGACAACGATAACAAACCCAATAATGTTGTGATTGGCAAACGCATCTCTGAAGCCATGGGCTATAATATTTATTTTGCGCTGAATGTAACCGGAGTTGGAATTGGTTTTTATTTATCAAACACCATTCAGAAGCCAACATTTGCCGGGATTTTCATCATCATTGTGACTTTGTTGTATTTATACGCCACAACATTTAAGAGAATGTTGCTGGTTGGAAATCTTATAGTTGCCTTTCTTTTAGGAATCAGTATTTTAATCATAGGCCTTTACGATTTATCGCCACTTACTTTTGAAAGCAACCGAAAAGAAATGGGTGTTTATTTCTCCTTGCTTTTGGACTATGCCCTATTTGCTTTTATCATTAATTTTATCAGGGAAATTGTTAAAGATATGGAAGATGTTAATGGTGATTACAATCAAGGAATGAATACTTTACCAATCGTTCTCGGTGTGAGCCGAACGGCTAAGGTTGTCTTTGGATTAGCTATTATGGCTACCTTAATTTTGCTTTTGTACATCAATACTTATTTGATGAACAATCAGCTTTATTATGCGGTGATTTACGGACTTATATTTGTCGTAGGCCCAATGATTTTCTTTTTGGTTAAAATTTGGAACGCCAAAAGCAAAAAGGATTTCCATATGTTAAGCACCGTGTTAAAGTGGGTGATTTTCTTCGGAATATTGTCTATTTTAGTCATCAATCTGAATGTTAAAAATAATGCTTAATTCCCTTAATAAAAACTACAAAATAATTCTGGCTTCGGGTTCTCCACGAAGACAACAGTTTTTGAAAGACCTGGATTTAGACTTTGAAATCAGGCTTAAAGATATTGCAGAGATTTATCCTGAAGACCTTCAGGGTGTTGAAATCACCAATTTTTTAGCCATTTTGAAAGCCAATGCTTTTGAAGGTGAAATTGCTGAAAATGAAATTTTAATCACCAGCGATACCATAGTTTGGTTTGAGAATAAAGCCTTAGGAAAACCCAAAGATTATAATGATGCCTTTCAGATGCTGAAATCAATGTCGGGCAAAACGCATGAAGTGATTACTTCCGTTTGTTTTAAAACCACTGCTAAGACCGAAACCATTTTTGAAGCAACTAAAGTGGCTTTCAACAAAATTTCGGATGATGATATCCGTTATTATCTGGATAATTATAAACCATTTGACAAAGCTGGTGCTTATGGCATTCAGGAATGGATTGGATTGGTTGCCATTGCCAGAATTGATGGCTCCTATACTAATGTGGTTGGCATGCCAACCGATAAAGTGTATGCTTATCTAACTAATTTATAAGAACATGACTTTTTTTGATACCTATGTTAAAGAAGCGATTGCTACCGGACTGGTAGTCCTTGTGGTATTTTTTCTTAGAATCATTGTTACCAAAGCAGTAAAGAGATATTCAAGATCACACACCGGACTTGAAAAGAGAACCAATCTGGTAATCAAATACATTCATTTACTGATTAGTATTTTGGCCGTTATTTCCCTGATTGTCATTTGGGGTGTACAAAAGAAAGATATCTTGATAACGCTTTCTTCCATTGCAACTGTGGTTGGTGTGGCGATGTTTGCCCAATGGTCAATTCTGAGTAACATTACTTCGGGTATCATTTTATTCTTCTCATTTCCTTTTAAAATTGGGGATGTCATTAAAGTACACGACAAAGATTTCCAGGTTGAAGGTGAAATAATCGACATCAACGCCTTTCATACAGACTTAATTAATAAAGATGGGGAAAGAATTGTTTATCCCAACAATCTCTTGCTTCAAAAGGGAATTTCCATCGTAAAACCTAAGTTTGAGGATAAAGAATTCACGGATTAACAAGAAATTCTGTAAATTTTAACAAAAATCATATAACAAGCTTTGTACTTTATGGCACTAATTTTGGGATGTTACTTACCAAGTAATATATGTGTAATTAATATTTACCCTTTATGCCAAAATCTAAACTTATACTTCAGTGTAAGTAATAAAAAGAACAAAAATTTAAGAACCAAAATTGAAAGTTATGAAAACAAGTAAGTTATTATTTTTATTGGCAACCATGTTGATGGTTACAATAAGCAGTCAAGGACAAGTCTCAGTAAATGTAAATGTAGGTACGCCACCGGTTTGGGCACCGGCAGCTCCGGTTGAAGTTAGGTATTATTATCTTCCGGATATCGAAGTGTATTATGATGTTCCGGCCAGAAGATATATTTATCTAAGAAATGGTAGTTGGCATCGTTCCGCTGCACTTCCTTCTTATTACAGAGGTTATGATTTACGTCGCGGACAAACCATTTACTTAAGAGATTATAGAGGCGACAGACCTTATGCCTATTACAAAACCCACAAAGTAAAATACAAAGGAAACGGTAACTGGAAAAGCAAAGGAAATGGCAATTACAAAGCTGCAGGCCATCCCGGAAAAGGGCATGGCAATGGTCATGGAGGCGGAAATGGCAAGGGAAAAGGAAAAGGCAATAAATAGAAGAATACTTCTATAATATTATAAAGGGTAAGGATTAATTTCTTTACCCTTTTTTATTTAATCACTTAATTATCAGCACATTAAAATAGTATTATTCTTAATTTTAAATCCTATTTATGCATTTCAGCGTTAAAATTTGCTTTTAAAGGATAAATAATCATACATTTGTTACAGATTGTCAAATAGTTGAATGATTTTTTGTTAACCCCAAATCTACAAAACATGAAAACACTAAAAGTATTGCTCACATTTGTTGTTGTTTTGGCTTTTAATTGTGCTTACTCACAAGACTTGAGCGTAAGCGAACTGGAGAAGCAAACTAAGGCCAAAATGGAGAAGCTACCTATTGATAAGAAAACCAATTGCTATATCCGTTATTACTATTTCCCGAATATTGAAGCCTATTTTGACAACCTTAAAATGGTTTATTATTTCAAAGAAAAAGGAGAATGGATGACTGCACCGGAACTACCAAAAGGATACGGAGGTTATTCACTTTACAATAAAGCCCGGGTAACAATTACCGATTTTGATGATGAAATGCCCTATCAGTTTTTAAAGGCGCACCGAAAAATGTACCCATACAATTCAAAAGGGAGATTCACAAACACAACAGCTTCAACAGAATAGAGCCGACATTTTTGCATTTGTTAAAAACAAATTAAATAAAACGCTGCTTTTTATTTAATGTTTATATTTGAAGCTATTGCCATTAAAGTCATCACAATGCAGAAGCTTTATTCATTACCTTTTATTTTCCTTTTTTTTATATCGCAGGCCTTATGGGCGCAACAGCCCGTAAAACCTAATGCTGTTGAGATATACAACCAAATTCAGAAACTAAACTTTTTGGGTTCGGTGCTTTATATAGCTGCACATCCCGATGACGAAAATACCCGTTTGATTTCCTGGTTGTCTAATGATAAAAAAGCAAGAACTGGTTATTTATCCTTAACCCGTGGTGATGGCGGTCAGAATCTTATCGGACCTGAATTAAGGGAATTGCTGGGTGTTATCCGAACACAGGAATTAATCGAAGCCCGAAAAATTGACGGAGGTAAACAATTCTTTTCCCGTGCCAATGATTTTGGTTTTTCCAAAAACCCTGACGAAACCTTAAAAATATGGGACAAAGACCAAGTTTTGAGCGATGTGGTTTGGGCCATTCGAAAATTCCAACCCGATGTAGTCATCAACCGTTTTGACCATCGTTCTCCCGGAACGACGCATGGCCATCATACTTCTTCTGCGATGCTGAGTTTTGAAGCTTTTGACAAAGCCAGTAATGCTCTGGTTTATCCGGAACAATTGGAATATGTAAGTATTTGGGAACCAAGACGATTATTCTTCAATACTTCCTGGTGGTTTTATGGCAGTAAAGAAAAATTTGATGCCGCAGATAAAACCAACTTAGTCAATCTTAAAATCGGCACCTATTACCAATCGATTGGTAAATCCAATCAGGAAATTGCTGCATTAAGCAGAAGCCGCCATCAATCACAAGGTTTTGGATCAACCGGAACCCGAGGTGAAGAAGATGAATATTTGGAATTCTTAAAAGGTGATATGCCAAAAGATAAGACCAATCTGTTCGAAGGAATTGACACTAGCTGGAATCGCGTTGAAGGCGGAAAAGCTATTGGTGATATTTTATATGCTGTGGAGAAAAATTTCGATTTCAAAAACCCTTCGGCAAGCATTCCTCAATTGGTTGAAGCTTATAAGTTAATCGAAAATTTAGAAGACAAACATTGGAAAACAATCAAATCAGAGGAAATCAAGGAAATTATCTCCGCCTGTGCCGGTTTATACTTGGAAGCCGTTGCCGAAACCCAGGAAGCTACACCCGGAAGTCCTTTAAAAGTTAAAATTGAAGCGATAAACCGAAGTGATGTTGCTATGAGGCTGACCGGAATCGGAGCTGTACCGGCTTATGTTTCAGATAAAACAGTCAATGTTGAACTAAAAAGAAATATTCCTTTTACGGAAAGTAATACTTTCCAACTTCCAAATAGCCTTGATTATACCAATGCTTATTGGTTGAACCAAAAAGGAACCATTGGAATGTACCGTGTAGACAAGCAAGAAAACATCGGTGTTCCCGATGTATTGCGCCAGGTGAAAGTGGGCTTTTGGATTGTAATCAATAATGTTGAGATTCCTTTTGAACGCAATGTAATTTACAAATACAATGATGATGTTAAAGGTGAAGTGTACCAACCTTTAGACATTGTTCCGGTAGCGACTTCTTCTATTGCCGAGAAGGTGTATATTTTCAACAATGACCGAAGCAAAACGGTTACGATAAAAGTCAAAGCAGGAAGAGACAATATCAATGGGACTGTAAAATTGGAAGTGCCTCAGTACTGGGGAGTTTCTCCTGCTGAAATTCCGTTTGCGATTGATAAAAAAGGACAAGATGTTTTGGCCGTTTTCACTGTTTCTCCATCGGAAGAAGCCAGTGAAATTGATATCAAAAGCGTGGTTACGGTAAACGGACAAACCTTCGACAAAGAAAAAGTCGATATCAACTATTCCCACATCTACAAACAAATGGTATTGAAGACGGCTGAAGCCAAAGGAATTCGTCTGAAAATCAAAACCAAAAACGAAAAAATCGCTTATATCATGGGCGCCGGTGATGAAGTGCCAAAGAGTTTGGCCCAAATGGGTTACGAAGTGCAAATCCTCAAACCCGAAGAAATCACCACTGAAAAACTGGAAGAATTCGATGTAGTCATGACCGGAATCAGAGCTTACAATGTGGTCAATGCTTTGGCTTTCAAACAAAACATCTTATTGGATTTTGTCAAAAACGGCAAAACCATGATCGTGCAATACAACACCACCGATGATTTGGTAACCAAAGAAATGGCGCCATACAGCTTGAAAATATCGCGTGACAGAGTAACTGAAGAAGATGCCGAAGTTCGTTTTTTAGCACCAAATCATCAAGTCCTGAATTACCCCAATAAAATCACTATCGACGATTTCAAAGGCTGGAAACAAGAGCAAGGTTTGTATTATCCCGGAGAATGGGATACCAACTTCACTCCTGTCCTTTCGGCCAATGACAAAGGAGAAAAACCCAAAAACGGAGCGCTGCTTGTCGCAAAATACGGCAAAGGAAATTACATCTATACCGGATTGAGTTTTTTCAGGGAATTGCCCGAAGGAGTTCCCGGTGCCTTTAGATTATTAGCAAACCTACTAGCAATTGGAAAATAATATGGAATCAGAAAAAAAATCAACGTGGAAAAATAGTTATACTTGGGTATTGATCGTCAATGCTATTTATATCATTGTCTTTTTCATACTAATGCAATTATTCTTCTAACATGCAACAACTCGACTGGATTGTATTATCGGTAACGCTGCTATTTATTGTTTTCTACGGGGTGTATAAAACCAAAGGAAGCGCCAATGTGGAAGAATACATTTTAGGCAACAAAGAAACGCCTTGGTGGACTGTTGGTCTTTCTGTCATGGCGACGCAAGCCAGCGCGATTACTTTCCTTTCAACTCCGGGTCAGGCCTATCATGACGGAATGGGATTTGTACAGTTCTATTTTGGTTTACCGATAGCCATGGTCGTGATTTCCATGACTTTTATTCCCATTTATCACCGACTCAAAGTCTTTACCGCTTATGAATATTTAGAGCAGCGATTTGATTTAAAAACACGTTCGTTTACCGCCGTTTTATTCTTAATCCAGCGTGGATTAGGAACCGGTTTGACGATTTATGCTCCGGCGATTATATTATCTTCCATCTTAGGTTGGAACCTGACATTGCTCAACGTTATCATCGGAATATTGGTTATCATCTACACTTTTGTCGGTGGAACCAAAGCGGTTAACGTGACGCAAAAACAGCAGATGTTTATCATCATGAGCGGTATGTTTATCACGTTCTTCCTGATTCTTCATTTGTTGCCCAATGATATGACATTCTCCAATGCGATGCATATTGCGGGTGCCAATGACAAAATGAATATTCTTGATTTTTCGGTTGATCCCGAAAATCGTTATACCTTTTGGAGTGGCATTACTGGTGGTTTCTTTCTGATGTTATCTTACTTTGGAACCGATCAGTCGCAGGTTGGGCGCTATTTATCCGGAAAATCAGACCGGGAAAGCCAAATGGGATTAATCATGAACGGCTTTTTAAAAGTGCCAATGCAGTTCTTTATCCTATTGACCGGTGTAATGGTTTTTGTCTTTTTCCAATTCAATCCGGTGCCGCTGCATTTTAATCCAATCAATAAAGTAGCTGTTGAAAAGTCAGTTTATGCCGAACAATACAATTCTTTGGAGAAACAGCTAACGCAATTGTCCGAAGAAAAAAAAGAGTTTAACCTGTTGTATATTGACCATTTGAATCAGAATTATGACAATCCAATTCTCCGTCAAAAATTGATATCGCTTTCAGGAAAAGAAAAAGATTTACACGATCAGGCAAAAGAAATCATCGCCAAAGTAGACAGCAAGGCAGAAACCAATGATAAGGATTATGTGTTTATTTATTTTATCCTGAACTATCTGCCTTCCGGTTTAATCGGATTATTGCTGGCCGTAATCCTATCGGCTGCGATGTCATCTTCCGCTTCGGGATTGACCGCATTAGCTTCAACCACAGCGATTGATATCTACAAGCGAAATGTTACCGGCAACAAATCGGAAAGACATTTTGTAAATGCGACCAAAGCTTTTACCCTGCTTTGGGGTGTAATTGCCATACTTTTTGCCTGTGTAGGAACGCTTTTTGAAAACCTGATTCAGTTGGTAAACATTGTTGGTTCTATTTTCTACGGAACGGTTCTGGGGGTTTTCCTCGTTGGATTCTATGTCAAGTTCGTCAGAGCCAATGCAATTTTCTACAGTGCAGTCATCAGCCAGACGACCATCATCTTGATTTATTATAATTTCATTCACATCTACCCGACCGGACAGGAAAAACTGGGCTACTTGTGGTTGAATTTCATAGGTGCTTCATTAACCGTTGTATTGTCTATTCTATGGCAATTGGGGATGAAAGGCAAACAAAAAGTGATGGCATAAAAAAACCACGAACTCTGTTGAATTCGTGGCTTTGTATATTGTTGTAGTAAATTATTTTTTACTCCATTCCTTGATGCTGTCGTTGTTCATTTTAATGTAATCGCCATTTTTAGCTTTTTCAGCACCGGCTAATGATAATTTTGCAGTAGCTACCGCTCCTGTTTTATCGCCCAATTTTGCCTGGATTAAAGACTTCAATCTCAAATGCCAGAAAGGAACTTCTTCTTTGGCTAAAGCAATAGCTTTATTTGCATATTCCAGAGCTTTGTTCATATCACCTTCTGATTGATAGAAATATTGAGCCGAAGCAAAATAATCTCCGGCGGTTGGACCGGCCAATACTTTATTGATGCTTGCCATAGCCGCTTTTTGAGTTGGTACTTCAAACTTTACAGAAACCATTGTTTTTTCCCATGAAATATCTAGCGTCGCACTGTCATTGGTTACATTGTTGATACCTAAGGTAAAAGTTTCAACATGGTTGTTTAAAAGAATCGGATCTACGTTGGTTTTGTAGGCGACTTTATTCTCATCCCAGTTTTCCGGAGTACCCCAATTCTCTGTATCTGAATAAAAAATTACTTCCCACATGTCTGCTTTTGGCGTAGTAAAAATAGCATATTTACCTTTTTTCAAAGTAGCGCCTTTAATCACAACATCTTCGCTGAAACTAATCATGGAATTTTGGTTGGCACCGGTTCTCCATAATTTCCCAAAAGGAACTAAATCACCAAAAACTGCTCTGCCTTTGGCACTTGGTCTTGAGTATTCTATGGTCACATCAGTCAAACCAACGACTTGATTCAAAGTTGATTTCGGACTTGGTGCCGGTGTTTTTACTTGAGCTTCAATCGTAAAATTGGCAATCAATACTGCCAAAGCAAAAATAATTTTTCTCATAATGTTTGTTTTAGTTTGTCCAAAATTACAAATTGTTCGGCTTTCAAATGTTAATATAAACTTAAATGAAAAATCAAACTGTTTAACATTTTTTAATATATATTAAACAATTCGTATCTTTACAAGAAAATAGAATGAAGATTTACACCTTACACACCAAACAAAATCTTCCTGTGTCATTGGAAGAAGCTTGGGAATTTTTATCAAATCCAAAAAATCTCAAGACCATTACTCCGGATTATATGGGATTTAAAACGCTTTCAGGTGATGATAAACCAATGTTTGCGGGGCAAATCATTCAATACATCGTCACACCGGTTTTGGGCATTCCAATAAAATGGGTGACCGAAATAACCCATGTTCAGGACAAGAAATATTTTGTTGACGAACAACGGTTCGGACCTTATGCGCTTTGGCACCACAAGCATTTTCTAAAAGAAATTCCCGGTGGTGTGGAAATGGAAGATATAGTTGATTATAAAGTCCCAATGGGAATCCTAGGACAATTGGTGCATCCTTTTTTGGTCAAACCAAAACTTAAGGAAATCTTCTACTTCCGAAAAATGAAACTTATCGAAATTTTTGGGGAATATAAAGCAGAATAAATGAAAAACATACTATTAATTGGCGGTTCCTACGGTATTGGTTTAGCCTTAGCCAAAACATTGCAATCCGAAAACAACATTTATGTTGCATCAAGAACCAATGAAGGGTTATCTGGAATGAATGTTACTTCCATCCTATTTGATGCTACTACAGACATATTAGACACTTCAAAATTACCTGAAGTGATTCATGGTTTGGTGTATTGCCCCGGCAGTATTAACCTGCGACCGTTTCGTGGCTTAAAGCCCGAAGCTTTTGAAAGCGATTTGCAAATCAATTTTATCAGTTTGATCAAAGTCATTCAAACAGTTTTACCCAATCTGACTGCTGCTGAACAATCTAGTATTGTATTATTTAGTTCGGTTGCCGCCAGTATGGGAATGCCTTTTCACACCAGTGTGGCTGCTTCCAAAGGCGCGATTGAAGGTTTTGCCAAAGCATTAGCCGCTGAATATGCTCCAAAAATAAGAGTGAATGTAATTGCACCATCACTAACCGATACGCCATTAGCAGAAAAGTTTTTGAGCAATGAGGAGAAAAAAGAAAAGTCAGCACAGCGGCACCCTTTAAAACGTGTCGGCACACCCAATGACATGGCACAAATGGCCGTGTTTCTATTGGGAGATAATAGCAGTTGGGTTTCCGGACAGGTATTTCATGTTGACGGCGGAATGTCAACTTTATTGGTTAATGCCTAAATTTACGATATGAATATTTTTTGGTTTAGACGCGATTTGCGATTAGAAGACAATGTTGGATTTTTTCATGCGCTGAAAAGTGGTGATGAAGTCTTGCCTATTTTTATTTTTGACGAAAACATTCTTTCACAATTGCCCAAAGATGATGCCCGTGTTACTTTTATCCATCAGCAACTGAGCAAGATTCAAAATCAACTGAAAAGCGTTGGCAAATCATTGGCGGTTTTCTATGGTGATCCTTTTGAAGTCTTCAATAAAATACTAACCGAGAACCAAATCACAACCGTTTACACCAATCACGATTACGAACCTTATGCCCGCAAACGCGATTTGGAATTGTACCATTTGTTCAGCGAATACGATATTGAATTCAAGACGAGCAAAGACCAGGTCATTTTTGAAAAAAGTGAAGTGGTCAAAGAGGATGGAACACCTTATGTGGTTTATACTCCGTATTCAAATAAGTGGAAAGAACACTTTAACAAACTTAAGTTAGTCAATTACAATTCAGAAGATTACTTAGAAAAAATAACGGTTCACTCCTATCCTTTTCTGACTTTGTCTGCCATCGGATTCAAACCTTCAGAAATCAAAGTACCACCTTATGACATCTCTAATGATTTAATCGATAATTATGAAGCCACACGCAACTTTCCGGCTATCGATAAAACGTCGCATCTTGGAATCTATCTGCGTTTTGGAGTGGTTTCCATTCGGCAGATGGTAATCAAAGCAGCGGAAAGTAAAAACGAAACTTTTCTCAAGGAACTCATTTGGCGTGAGTTCTTTATGCAGATTCTTTGGCATTTCCCTCATACCATCCATAAAAGCTTCAGGCCCAAATATGACGAAATCCAATGGCGTAATGATGAAACGTTGTTCCAAAAATGGTGTGATGGCCAAACTGGATATCCTTTTGTAGATGCTGGAATGCGCGAACTAAACACAACCGGTCATATGCACAATCGGGTGCGCATGATAGTGGCGAGTTTTTTATGCAAACATTTATTAATTGACTGGCGCTGGGGCGAAACTTATTTTGCCTCAAAACTCTTGGATTACGAACAAGCCAGCAATGTGGGCAACTGGCAATGGGCTGCCGGAAGCGGTGTGGATGCTGCGCCCTATTTCAGGATCTTTAATCCAACTGAGCAGATTAAGAAATTTGACAAAGATTTAGCTTACATCAAAAAATGGATCCCTGAATTGAATACTTCTGACTATCCCGAGCCAATTGTGGATCATGCAACAGCACGTGATAATTGCCTGAAAATCTATAAGAAAGCATTGGAATAATGTAACATACGAATTGAAGCAGTGGTTTACCTTTACTTAAACTTTAAAACCATATATTATGAAATCGAAGATTATTTCATCCGTTCGCCTTTTAGGCTCGGGTCACGAATACCCGAAAAACAATTTTAAAACCATGAGTAAAAAGCTCAGTTTGATTGTAGGATTGACGTTATTTTTTGCCTTGTCTTCCTGTGAAAAAAAAGTAGAGAAAACTACTGAAACTATTGAAACAAATACAGTCACTACTGATACAGTAGTAGTAAAAGATACTGTTGAAGAAAAAGACGGTACTTCAGTAAAAATAAGTAATGATGGAGTTGACGTTGACAGTAAAGACGTTGATGTAGAAATCAAAAAATAATAAAAAAAGCCGGCATTTAAACCGGCTTTTTTATTTCCTAAAGCTACTGATTTTTTATGTTCCTGATGATGTCATAGTTCAGTTGGTTAAAATCGGTAATCACTTTATCTGCTTTAGAATAATCCTGCATCTTTGAATGAAAGCTGTCATAGCCTACACAGTAAATACCGGCAGCTTTAGCTGCTAAAACACCATTGGTACTGTCTTCAATAACGATGCAATTGTTTACCGGAGTTTGTGCTAAAAAAGCGGCATGTTCAAAAATAGCCGGATGTGGTTTGGACTTCGGAAAGTCTTCTCCCGAAACGATATGTGAAAAGTATTGGTGCAGATTAAAACGATTGAAAATCCTGTTGATGGTCACTTTAGCCGAAGACGAAGCCAAAACCAACTGCATGCCTTTGCTGTGCAATTCCTTGATTAAATCTTCTACGCCATCCAATAAAAATAAATCTTCTTTTTTATCAAAAGCATCATTGAACAGATTGCGCTTGGTTTGTACCAAAGCTTCTACTTCCTGTTCCAAATTAAATTCGGCCTTCAGTCGTTCAAAGATGTTCTTGGTAGAATTCCCTGTAAAGGACGCATACATTTCGGGAGAAATATCAATGCCCAGTTGTTTGAATTGCTCGTTGTAGGCAAAATGGTGTACCGGTTCGGTATCTACAATTACACCATCCATATCGAAGATTACAGTTTGTATCAATTTATGAGTTTTTTGAGGATTGAATAAGAAAATAGAATAATGGGACAAATATCATGGCAAAAAGCAAAAACAAAAACCAGTTGCCAAATATATCAGGCAAACCCAAAGCAATTTGTGTGGTTTGATAATCCAGTACGAAAAATGTCAAAAGCACCATTGTTTTCATTACGCGGATCATGCGAACCATGATGCTGTATTGCTTTTCGGCATTGGCTTGGGTAATGGTAGCGGTATAATTGAATTTATGTGGAAATCTCGAAACTATGGTCAACCCCGTGTAAAGCAAAGTACCTACAATCGGCAACATAATAATGGTCCATTTACTGCCGTAACCATCGGGTTTTCCTCCACCGCCAAAGTGCGTTGGAATAATATCCGGCAATTGAGTATAATGGGATAACATAAAAAACCAAAAGCCCAGCAGTACTAATAAACCAACAACTTCCAGAATCTTATCGGTAATGGTTAGCTGTAGCTTTATCAGAGGTCTTTCGGCAGTTGACATCTTAGTGTTTTTCTTTTTTAAGCAGGTATTTCACTACCGTTTCAGCGGCGTGTAATCCGAAAAGGCAAGGCATCCAACTGTTGGTTCCGTAAAACGACTTTTTATAGTTTTTCCCATCGGTTAGCTTTACGCTGGTTTCATCTGGCATTTCAGTTGAGAAAACTGCCTTGATTCCTTTTGATATTTTATGTTCTTTCAAACGCCTGCGCATGTTTTTGGCCAATGGGCAATATTCTGTACGGCTGATGTCGCGCACTTTTACTTTGCTGGCTTCGTACTTTCCGCCGGCGCCCATACTGCTGATGACTTTTACTTTTTTACGTTTGGAAGCAATCAATAAGTTCAGTTTGGGTGTTACACTGTCAATGCAATCCAACACATAATCAAAGTCGGGTGTAACCAATTCAAAGGCACGTTCCGGAGAAAGGAATTCCTCCAAACGGGTTAAGTTGAGCTCCGGGTTGATATCCATCAGCCTGTCGCCTACTATGTGCACTTTGGGCATCCCAACGGTAGAATGCAACGCCGGTAATTGACGGTTTACATTGGTAATATCGACAACATCACCATCGACAATGGTCATGTTGCCCACGCCTGCACGAGCCAGAAACTCTGCGGCAAACGAACCTACACCACCAAGTCCAACGACCAATACGTTGGCATTTTTTAAATTGTTTAACCCTTCAGTTTTGAATAAAAGTTCTGCTCTTTCCTGCCACTGTGCCATTTGAAATACGAATTTTGAAAGCGCAAAAATAAGTAAAAATCACAAATGGATTTGTTAAGGTTTAACTGTTAAAAACATTTTGTCTTTGAAGCAAATGCAAACTACTGTTTTCAATAAGTAAAAAATGTAACAATCTATTATATTTGCACTTGTTAAACCAAAAAATCACAGCTATGATTATTTCTCAAAAAATTAAAAAAAGCATGCTGGCACTTTTTGCAGTAGCCACTTTTTATTCTTGTTCTTCCAATGATGAACCAACTAATCCCAATGCACCTCAAATCAATTCTGTATTAGCGACTAACACAACAAGCACCAGTACCACGATAATTGGTGAAATTACCGCTGCTGCAAACACTACGGTTGCCCAAAGCGGCATTTGCTACCGTACAACTGCCAATCCTACAATTGAGGATGAGAAAATACTCAACGCCAGCCCAACCGGGCAGTTTACGACCACTTTAACCGGATTAACAAGTAATACCCATTACTATGCACGAGTGTATGCTATAGTGGGATCCAACGTTTATTACAGCAACAACATACACATTACAACGCTTGAATAAGGGTCATTTATTTTCAAATGCAAAAGCTGAAGATATCACAATCTTAACCCAAAATAAAATCTTTACTTTATAAAGGGCTTACCTTTAAGAAAAAGTAAATTATGTCAGAGAAAAACAAAAAGCAGTTTGGTGTTTGGATGGATTCCCACACCGCAACCATCGTAGGGAAAGAAGATCTTGAAAACGGAGATTTTATAATCATTGGTCACGTAAAGAACATTGGCCCTGAGCGTCATTCGAGTGAAAAAACCACCAACAATCAGGAGATAAGCCTAACGCAAAAGTACTTTAAGGAAATTGTCCATACGATGCCCAATATTGATGAAATTCACATCACGGGAACCGGACAGGTTCAGGAGCAGTTCATGAAATTCCTGGCAGACACGCCACAGTATAAAAATGCGATTTCCACCGAAAGCACTTCCAACAGAATGAGTGAAGAAAACCTCACGCGTTTTATTGCAAAACAATTCAATTAGAAAAGTAAATTTCGATCTTGAGAAAGACTGCAGGCTCAGGTTTGCGGTCTTTTTATTTTTTAAAAACCTTCTTCCAATTCTCTTCTACCTGTGTTTGCAGCGCTTCTATCGAAATGTTTTTGTATTGAGCTACCACGGTGTAAACTTCAGCTAAAGTTTCTTCAATGGTATCGGTTTCCAGAAAAAATCGGTCATCGGGCACGGAAAGGAAAGTTTGCTTCAATTCGGGATTGCGCAATAAATATTTGCCAAAAGACAGATAGAAACCATTATCAAGCATTTGTTTGGCGATTTGCTCATTTTTTGAGAATCCGTGGAGTATGATCGGCACCGAAATATTCAATCGGTTTTTGATTTCCACCAATTCCTGATACGCCGCGACCAAGTGCAATACCAATGGCTTTTGGTACTTTTCGGCTAAGAAAATTTGCTTTTCAAAGACTTCAATCTGCAGATTCATTGGGATTTCGATGCGTTTGTCCAAACCACATTCACCTAACGCCAGGCATTCGGGTAATTGCAGTTTCTCTTCTATGATTTGCAAATCCGAAAATAATCTATCTTCATTGATATACCAGGGATGAATGCCAATGGAATATTGAGGAATGCCATCGATGAATTCCCATGGATATTGGTTGACCAATTCAACGGTATTGGCATCATTGGTAAATTGGTGTGTATGTAAGTTGTAAAAAGGCATTAGTCGTGAAACTTCTTTACTCCGGCTAAGATTTCGATGTCCAAATCATTATCGAGTGGCACAATCGGACAGGAATATTTGTGGTTATAAGCGCAATAAGGATTGTAAGCTTTGTTAAAGTCGATGGTTATGGTTTCTCCTTTTGGGATTCTCATATCAATATAACGCCCGCCAATATAGCTTTCCTTTCCACAGGTCAAATCAGAAAACGGCAGGAAAAGATAATCGGCATAACCTTCTTTCTTAATCAATTCGATGTTCTGATACAGATTCAATTGAAATGATTTCCCATCGAGCGTAAAAGCCAATTCGCCATATTTCACGTATTCAGGCAAACGCGTACCGGTAGTTTTCATCTTAAAGACTTTCTCATCAGGCGTTCGCGTAAACTTGGCTTCTACAATGAATTTTTCATCAATAGGATAAAAATCAAGGCTTTTGAAGTTTTTAAAATCTTCATCGGTCAGTGGGCTTTCTTCTTTATTGCCATACTCCTTATTCAGCTTTTCCTGGTACTCTTTGGAAGATACTTGTGCCAAAAGCGTAAAACCATTTAGGAATAACAAAAAGCAAAGTAATTTTTTCATCGGGCTTGTTTTCAACAAAAATAGGGTAAAAAATGTTTGAAAACTTAGAAACTTAGCTTCTCAGTGACTCCGTAACTTCGTAACTTTACAAAATCACTCGAGAGTGTAAGCTCGAACAGACGAAGTAATCATCAACCATGCTCAAAACTGCTTTCCAACGCTACATCAATAACTTTAAAGGCTTTTCCAGAGAGATTTGGATACTAACCATCATCACCTTTATCAATCGTGCCGGTACCATGGTATTGCCTTTCCTGTCCAAATATTTAAAGGAAGATTTGGGTTTTCACTACGATGAAATTGGAACCATTATGGTTTGCTTTGGAGTTGGTTCGATGCTCGGTTCCTGGCTGGGCGGCAAATTGTCGGATAAAATCGGGTTCTACAGAATCATGATTTTCAGCCTACTGACCAGCGGTTTGATGTTTTTTGTGATTCAGTTTGTTACTAGTTTTGTTGGTCTTTGCGTCAGTATGTTTCTGATTATGACGGTTGCTGATATGTATCGGCCAGCAATGTTTGTGTCTATTGGTGCTTATGCCAAACCCGAAAATAGAACACGCGCGCTGACTTTAGTCCGATTGGCCATAAACCTTGGCTTTGCTGCAGGTCCGGCCATGGGTGGTTTGATTATCATGAATATTGGTTACCGAGGCTTATTCTGGGCAGACGGAATTACCTGCATCGTTGCCATTCTGATTTTTTGGATCAAAGTAAAGGAAAAGAAAAAGTCTGCTTTCAGGGATAAAGAACATCCTGGTGAGGTGTTAACCCATTCGGTTTTTAAAGACAAGCCTTTTTGGATATTCCTTTTTACCTGTTTGGTTTCAGGCGTTTTATTCTTTCAGGTGTTCACTACGATTCCGTTATACCACAGGGAACAGTTCCATTTGACTGAATTACAGACCGGTTTGCTGCTCACCATGAATGGTGTCTTGGTATTTTTATGCGAGATGGCGATTGTGAGTTATGTGGAGCGAAAGAAAATCAGCAAAGTGAAAGTTGTTTCTTTTGGCTGTTTGCTAATGGCGGTTAGTTTGTTCCTGATGCTGGTCAATACCTGGGCAGGCATCCTGGTTATCATGATGCTGTTTATGACCTTTGCTGAAATGTTTGCGTTCCCGTTCTCCAATTCGGTGGCTTTGAGTCGAGCACCTAAAGGACATGAAGGTCGTTATATGGCCATTTATACAATGAGCTACAGTTTGGCCCATATTCTCAGTGCTAAAATCGGTATGGGAATCATCGCCTATTATAGTCTTGAGTATGGTTTCCAATTTGGCTATCAAATGAATTGGCTGTTTATGGGAATCCTTGGTTTGATGGGCGCATTTTCAGGGATTTGGGTTTACCGCCTGATTCAAAAAGAAAACAAATCTATTAGTATGGTTTAAGGCTTTTTTATATCGTTTATTCTATAGCTTACCAACTAAAATTTATCTACCTGAAGCCCACTGGGCTTCCTCCTTTTAATTTCAAATCTTAAAAAATAGTTAAATAACTATAAAAATAGTTGCGTAACTAGAAAAATAGTTATACGTTTGTTTAGTCAATTTAAATAAACCTTTTTAAACGATATAATCATGCAAAAGTTAACCAACAAGGAAGAAGAGATTATGCAAATTTTATGGAAGCTTAAAAAAGCTTTCGTAAAAGAAGTTTTAGCAGAGATCACGGAAGAACAACCACACTATAATACGCTTTCCACCATCATCAGAAACCTGGAGGAAAAGGGTTTTGTGGGACACAATGCTTTTGGAAACACGCACCAGTACTTTCCTATCGTTAAAATGGAAGATTACAGAAAACGCTTTATGAATACGGCCATTGATAACTATTTCAACAGCTCGTATAAAAATTTGGTTTCCTTTTTTGCCGAAGAAGAGAAGATTTCGGCTGAGGAATTAAGAGAGATTTTAGCCATCATCGAGAAAAAACAGTAATATGGAAACATTGTTCATCTATCTTTTAAAATCAAGCGGCTTAATTGCCCTGTTTTATTTGGCTTACCATTTTCTGGTACGCAAAGAAACTTTCTTCAACAGCAACCGCTGGTTTTTAATCACAGGATTGTTCACTTCACTCCTATTGCCATTCTTTTCCATTAAGAAAATCATCTATGTCGAAAGACCAAAAATAGCCTTGGAAGATTTGGTTGCGTATGCCAATACCAATACTCCGGTGCAACAAGTTCCCGCTGCTGAAGCATTTGATTGGATGCAATTTGTTTGGATTAGTTACATCATCATTGCTTTACTTTTACTGACTAAGATTATCATCAATTTCATGTCATTATTTCAAATGCTTTATCAGCAGCAAAAAACTAAAAATGAAAGTTTTACGCTTGTCGACTTAAACCATGACATTGCGCCTTTTTCGTTCTTTAATTATATTGTTTTCAATTCGTCTTTATATACTGAGGAAGAATTGCAGAGCATCCTTTTACACGAAAAAGTGCACAGTCAGGAGAAGCATTCTTTTGATGTGATGGTCGCCAAAATATTCTGCATCCTTTTTTGGTTCAATCCATTTGTTTGGTTGTACAAAAAAGCCATCATCCAGAATTTAGAATATATCGCCGATCAAAAAGCGGTACAACAATTACAAGACCCGAAAGTGTACCAAAGAGCACTTTTAAAAGCGATTTCTCATCAAAATTGCTTATCAATCACTAATAATTTTTATCAATCATTAATCAAAAAACGAATCGTTATGTTAAACACACATCAATCCCACAAAAGAAATTCATGGAAATACACCTTGGTAATTCCGGCCTTAATCGGTTTTGTGTTCTTATTCCAAATCAAAACCATTGCACAGGAAAAAGAATCCGACGCAGAAGTTGCCCGATCTTTGCAACACCGTGAGGAAGTTCGATTGGTTATCAACAAAAACACTTCTGAAGCGGAATTAAAAGAAGAAGTAAAAAGACTGAAAGAAGAACACGGCGTTACTTTAAAATGCTCTAAAATCAAGCGAAATGACAAAGGTGAAATCACCGGAATCAAAGTGGAATTCAAAGACAAAAACGGTAATAAAGGGGTTTCGCATGTTGATGGCAAAGAGCCGATTGCTCCTATTCATTTCTACAAAAACAATGAATCTATTGGGTTTGGAAGACCAAGAGGCGTTAAAGTATATGCCAATGTACCGGGTGTAAGGATCAGTGAAGGAGAAGCTTTCGCTTATGGCTTTAATGATTCTTTACCATCATTGAAAAGTTTTGATATTGATTTGGATATGGAATTGCCCGAATTGGCAGAACTTCCTGAAATGCCTGAGATACCTGAATTCGGAGAAGCCTTTGCCTGGAGCGGTGATGAGAATTCGAAAATCATAATCAAAAAAGGTGGCGATAAAAAACCAATGGTAATCGTTAATGGTAAAGTTTTGAGCGACGATGCTGAAATAGAAAAAGCGCTGAAAGAAGCCGATGTTAAAGGCCAGTATAGTATTTCAATTGACAATGAAGATGGAAAAGAAAGCAAAGTGATCATCAACGGAAAGGATGTAGCCAAATTCAAAGCGGATGCGAAAGCTCAGGTAGAGCGCATGAAACCTGAAATCAAAAAGCAAATGGAAATGGTTCGCGTGGAGAAAGAAAAGGTAAAAGAAGAAATGGCCAAAGTACGCGCTGAAATGGATAAAAGAAAACCGGAAATGGAACGCGCCAAAAAAGAATACCATGATGCTAAACCCGAAATGGAAAAAGCCAAAGCGGAGATTGAAAAAGCCAAAGCAGAAATGATACAAGCCAAAGAGGAAATGCTGAAAGCCAAAGCTGAGCTTGAAAAAGCCAAAGCAGATTTGAAAAAAGACAAATAGAAAAGTTAAAGTTTTGCAAATCTGTTATGTCAGAATTCAAGAACTTCATAAGTTTGAATTGATATATCAAAGAAATTTAATTTTAAACCATTTTTTATATTATGAAAAGAGAATTGAGTTTAGCAGTTGTGCTACTGTTATCCACTGTTTTTAGTTTTGCTCAAACCAGTAAACCCCAAACCTGGAACAATATTCCGGTGAAAGACAACGTAGTCATGACCTGGAATAAAAATACCCCTGAGCAGGAAATGAAAGATGATGTCAAGGCATTGAGTGACTATGGTGTTACCATCAAATACTCCAATGTAAAACGCAATTCCAACAACGAAATTATCGCTATTGATGTTTCCTTTGAGGACAAAAACGGCAGTAAAGGTTCTTTGAGCTACGACAATAAAAAACCAATCGCCACCATTAAATTTTTCAAGCAAGGTGATGAAGTTGGTTTTGGGGATTCAGGAGCTTCATTTGGAGACAATCCTTTCTTTTCAGGGTTTTCGGGAAATGAAGATTTTATAAAAGAATACAATTTCAATTTTGACAACGACAATTTACCCAATAAACATTTTGAATTTAAGTTTCCGGAAGGACAAACTTTTGGGCAAAACAAATCAAAAATTATCATCAAGAAAGATGGCAAAAAGCCTTTGGTAATTGAAGATGGCGAAGTAGTTGAAGGCGGCGATGATTACACCGCTGAAGAAATTGAAGAAATAAAGAAAAATAACAAAACAGAAAATTTCAACCATGATGACATTTATCACTTCAATTTCAATGGCAGTAGCAGTATGGCTGACCAAATGAAAAAAATGCAGGAACAAATGGATGGTTTAATGAAGCATCGAAACCATAGCAATGAACATTCCGGAGATAAAGATTTGGAAGACGCCAAAAAAGAATTGGAGAAAGCCAAAGAAGAACTGGAAAACGCCAAAAAGGAACTCCAAAAGGCAAAATCGACTGTGAAGACTCAGAAAGCATAAATAAAGAAACCGCAATTCAGCGGTTTTTTTTATTTTAGCACACACGAGGTCCGAATGACCGAACTGACGAAGTAAAACAAATTAACATGTTTAAACTACTAGCCAAAATCAATAAACTACTATTGCCCAGCTTTACCAAGCGCGGCCTGGATCTGGCTAAAGCCAAAAAATGGCAAATGGCGATTATTGCCTGGCGTTATTATGTGACGACCAAAGCGCTGGACTAATCCAATTTCAGCATTTCATAAAAACAAAAAAGGCTACATTTTCATGTAGCCTTTTCTTTTTTCGGCGACCTCGACGGGATTGAAAATCCTTCAAAGCCCCGCTTTGAGAATCCCTTAAAACAAAAAAAATGATCAAGTAAACTTGTCATTTTTCCTGTTTGAATGAATTCATTCGTGACCTCGACTGGACTAATTCGGACTTAAAACACATCTGATTGACAGTTAGTTATTAATTTACGTGTCATTTTTGTGACAGTAAAATTTTAGTTAAAATATTGATTTTTTATTAGTTGTAATTTTAATTTGTGACCTTCTATTATTCAATAATCCCAATCATTTGACGAGATGGGATTTGGAAAAGTTTCACCTAGTTGCGTTAAAAAAGAAGACGCAATTGCTTTTGTTTCTTGGCTTTGTGTAAATGGTACTTTTACTCCCATTGTGTACGCCAATGATTTTGGAATCCTGCTAACTGTTGAAACAACAAGCTCTTGTTTAGGTCTTGTTATGCCAACAAAGAACAATCTTCTTTGTTCTTCTAAATGACGAATAGCTTCCTCGCCTTCTAGATCAGGATCAATTTGTGGCAAAAGACCTTCTATAGCACTACAAATGATGCTAATTTCAGAAGTAAGACCTTTTGACTTATGAATACTCATTATACGTACATAGTCAACATCGAGGGGCATTTCTGGATTTATTGCACTATTAAGAATTGTTTTTTGAATATCTTTTATTTTATGATTTTCATCGTTTAATTCTACAAGCATTTCATTAAACTGAAGAGCCCAATCCTCATCTTTAGAGAATAGTTTCTCAATGACTTCGGATACTCCATATTTACTAAATTCATCAAGTAATTGCTGCAATTCATTAAATTTTTCAATTGAATGACTAGAGTATTTGAATGATGCCTTACCCTCAACAACATCTTTAAGCACATCGAAAGGCTCTTTTTTGCTTTCAATAGAAAGTTCAACAAGATTGCTATATCCACTAGCATTAAAAGTGGTGCTATCAAAACCAAGCCAGCATCGCAACGCAACTCTGTCATAATTGTTAATCAATAAATTTAATAGAGTCATTGATTTCTGAGCATTCATACTTTCGAACATTTCCTCTGTAAAGAAACTATGAGCTTCAATTCCATTCTCTATTAATCGGTCTCTTAATTCATAGCCTATTTCTCTTCTTGGACACATAAGTAATATATCTCCAGGGCTTACACCGTCCTTAATTCTTTTAGTTATAAATTGAACTATTCCTTCTCTTTCATCGCTCAAAGTTGGCCACTGTATTGAGTGAATATTGCCTTTCGGATTTTCTTCTCTTGGGACGAGATTACGCTTATCTCTATTTAAATTGTTTTGAATAAGTGAGTCAGCCGCTTTAACTATATCCGTTGGACATCTTCTGCAAACAGTTAACGGAAAGTCTTTGGTATTCTCATGTGAAAGATGGAATGTACGTATTCCTTCAGGATGTGAGTTTCTAAAGATTTCATAAATTGACTGGTCTTCATCTCCAATTATCATATAATCACCTTTTTCAGCAAGTATACTGATTAACTCTTGTTCAGCTTTATTTAGGTCTTGAAATTCATCAACAAAAACATGCTTGAATTCTTTCCTTTCATCAGCTTGTGGATTATTTCTAAGATATTTTAAAGCTTCCGGAATTACTTCGCCAATTAGCATGGATTTATGGAAACGTAAATAATTAATCAAAACTTGTTGAAACATTTTATCTTCATCCTCCTGAGGCCAACCTGGTTCGTCTGACTGTAGCCTTGCCCAAGCAGATTCAAATGCTTTAATCTTTTTTGATATTGCCTTTTTTCCAAGATTTGCTTTTTTTTGAAGATCTGCCTTAGCAAATTCTAATTCAAATTTGAAAAGAGGCCTTGGATTTCTTCCTGTAATTTGTAAAACGGATTCTCTTAGCAATAAACCATAGCAAAATGAGTGAAGTGTTCCAGCTTTTATTTCTTGTACACCCGGAACCCCAAGTTTCATTAATTCCTTTTTTAAATCATGTGCAGCTGTTCGAGTAAACGTTACCAATAGTATTTTTTTTGGATCTATTCCGCTTTCAAGCAAGCGAGCAATTCTTCTCATCAAAGTAAATGTTTTTCCTGAGCCAGGACCAGCAATCACTCTGATTCTGCCTTCATCAGAAGATGCAATTTCTAATCCTTGTCCTTGTAGTCCATCATTCCAAGCCATAATTGTGTGAGTTATTTATTAACTGTTGGGGGCACGACAGTGATTGTTTGTAAATCAAAACTAATGAATATTTTAGTGACCTTGCAAAATTATATTTAACTTGCTGTATTTCAGCAAACTAAAATTTCAAAAATAATAAAGCGATTAAAGCTTTACTTCAAATAAAAAAGCATAACGAATTGAAAATCAATAAGTTATGCTTTTAAAAAAGTGTGACCTCGACTGAGTCCCAACTTTATTTAATTTTCCCTTTATTTATAGGGGTTAACAAAAATCAGCTTTTGTAAAGGGGAATTATAGGGGAAATTATCGCCTTACAATCTTTACAAAATCATCAAAAGAATTTCTCTCTATAAGATTTTCTAAAGTATGTACGAACTTATCCAATTCACGGCTAAGAATATTTTTATACTCATCCCCATTTTTTTTATACTCATCAGGAAGTAATTCTCTGATAGCATAATTTATACCGGTTAAAGTTGATGGGAAGTCAAGTATTTTTATTTCTCCTGAATTAAGTCTCTCAACATTTACTTGAAACTTCCTATCTCTTCCAGAACATTTAATTACTGTTTCTTTCACACCAACCTTATTTTTTATCGCATCAAATTGTAGATTTATATCATCATCGATTTTACTTGGAATCATAATTTCAAAAGTACAATTCGAATATTTTACCCCATCAATTTCTAAGTTACCCTCGCTAACTATTTTTGAGCATATCGCTTTTATAAAATTCTCAAAATAACCATAAGCCAGAGTGTTTGATGGGAAGAAATTAAAATCATCAGGTTCAATAAGTAAGAAGTGATTTTTAATTTCTTCAACCTTTTCGACTAAGTTACTTGAATTAAATCTCGAAAGAAAAATGCCTTCGAGGTCACTCACTTTTTTTACTTTTTCATCAACTAAAAAGCAACTCTTTTGTAAACCAAGCCTCCCAATAAAAAGTCCTAATTCAAATAAAATATTATCTCTAGCTTGAAGATGAGTTTTACCGCGAACAACAACTTTATCATCTGGAGTTCCAATTAAGACTCCAAAATCAAACTTCAGCGGAGCTTTTAACAAATCGCTCAAAAAATTATTATTCAATTTGAAAACAGATTTATCCCATAAATTTTCATTCCAAATAACTACATCAAAATCCTTATCCAAAATCGCTTTTACAATTTTTGCGGTTCCTAATTCTTCAGAGGAACTACCAATAAAAACTTTCTTCTTCATGTTATAAAAATTTCACATTAGAAGTTCTAGATAGCAAGTCTTGATAAAGCGATGCAATTTCTGTAAATATTAATCCCAACAAACGCACTTTTTCATCTTTTCCTCTAAAAACCGGCTCGGAACCGTCAATAGACATTATACTATTTCTATAGGTTTCGTTTTCAATAATTTTCTTAAGTTCGCTATATAAAACAAAAACTAATTCATAGTAGGATTTATCATAATAATCAAGAGCGTTAATGTTATAGCATACAGAACTAATATCAAAGCTAGATAATTGCTTTAAGTCGTATTCCGAATCAGCTTTAAGAGTTTTTACAAAACGTATCATTTTCTTCAAACGTCCATTTACAGATTTATCTTTTTCATTCAATAAACGTATTTTTAAAAAAGGAAAGTCAACCGGCAACCTAGTATTTTTCGCTTTATCATAAACTTGAATTCCTTTCAAATCAGCGTCATCATTCATTGCGGAATTAACATTTACATACCAAGAAGCCGTAACAACATCAACAACTCTATCGGGATTAGTAGGATTAACTTCGATAGATTTTGGTTTTGAAGTATCTACATTTTTATACGTACTAACCAAAACAGTTTCAGCATCAGTACGAATCTTTTTCAAGTCAGCATTAGTATCACCTTGATAAGGTGTTCCGTTAATAACCTCCAATAAATTTTGTTTTTGAGGCAAAGTCAGATAATAACCGGAACTATATTTTTCGTTAAATTTAGTTATACTTTCATGTGAATAAAAAGAATTAGTTATTTGAACCAAATCAATATCACTATGACCTTTTATATGAGTATTACACATAACAGAGCCTTGGTATTTATAATCCAAACCAGGATTATTCTTTCGAAGTTGTTCCTTTATTTTATCCCCAGCTTCAAAAGTCCTCTCAGTATAGCGAGGTTCAACACCTTGCATAGACCTTTTTATATATTCCAAAAGTTTTGAACCGGAATCAGTTATTCCTCTTAATTCATCACTAAATGACTTGCTAAAAAGAAGCGATTCATTAAGTAAATCCGGGTTACTTCTTCTTTTTACATTTTCTACTAAACTTGCGTAATTTTTTGGCATACACTTTTACATTAAATTAATTATCCTTTACTTTTTTTCGGGTCAATCGATTTCGGGTAAGTTCGTTCCTCTTGAAATCCACCATCATTTTTATGGATTTTCAAAGAACCTCCGCCTTGATTAACAATAAACTCTTTCGATTCCTTGATAGCATCCGCTTTATTGGAATCAAACACTTTAGACGCTCTTTCGGCATCCTCTCTTTTTAACTTGTACTTGCCGTCCTCATGGACTAAATGAAAATTTTCCATTTTTTTAATTTTAAATAATATCAGCGTTAACCGGTGCTAACAATAACCGGAGAAAGGAAAGAATAACAAGATTTGCAGAAGTAAAATAAAAGAGTATTTTTGCGCCTACAAAAAGAGGATAGTTTTCCTTTTCTAACGAACTATCCTTGATTTCTATTTTTACAAAAGTCCTATCGGTCAGAGGTTAGGACTTTTTTATTAGGAAAAAATTAACAAGGATTATACCAAGGTTCACAAAATGTCATGTTGTCATAGTTTTTAACCGTTTTTTCCTATATGGCAGAAAAATTTAATCGTCAAGTTACATATTTGGCAGTCATATAACCCATTTTTTAAACACTTGTCACAAAACGCCCACAATTCTATATCAATTCTTTATATTATTTCTTAAAATCAAGTGTAAACGACATATCCGGGCGTAGAAGGACAAATCCGGCGCTTTAATTTAGTTTCCTTTGTACTACTTAGACCGCTTTATAAGTTTCCTTTGGCTCAATAAGTAGTTCGGTTTATTTATTTGGCTTACATTATTTACTAAGATTTATTAGTTTCATATATACCGTATATTACTCTTATTATATAAGTCTAGCAGTCTTCTTTGTTAATCCAAGCATAATTTCGCCTTTATAATCTCGTTCGCTGGTAATATTCGATTTATATATACTCATTAATTTTCGGAATTCTTTAGACTTATTATTCGAGACAACCGTTTCATTAAAGTCCATTATTGTCTTATGTATTCCACGAGATTTCATTTCTGAATAACATAAGCTATTATAAAAATCAATTCCGGTGGCTCTTTCTAATTTTCGCTCTTGCGATAGTAAATCCACAAACTCGATTTTATCAACGTAATCATGTAGCATCTGAGGTAACTTATTCCAATCAGTTTTAATTAGTTCAAGCGTATCGAATTTTCGTCGCAAAGTTGTACCGGACATTTTATCTACGTTAATTTCAAATCTTAACATTAGGTATTTGTCTAGTACGACTTTCATTTTTTTCGACCATATCTTATTCTGATTCATTTCAATAAATTTATCATACATCTTCAGGCTATAATTTCCAAAATTAAAGTTGAGTGTAGTTTCATACCTTCTATCTATTTTAGCATTTCGGCATCTAACAAAACAGTCTAAAACGTCATTAGATAAAGCCTTTAACATAAGTGTTACACCAATTTCCAACTGAGTAACCTTAAACACTTTCCAGATTTCGTTTTTCTTTAAGCCTAGTTTTCTACCAAGTACTTCTATACAATCATAAAACTCAGTGAAGGTCAAATCACTTCGAGAGTTTTTACCAAAATACCATTTTCTAATACTTCCATCAATAGACAAAGAATATTTCCCGGTTTTAAGATTTTCAGTTAGCAACATTCTCAATCTAAACAATCTCGATTTATTTACTAAATAAGATATTTGTCCTAATTTAAAAGGCTCATTTTCAATCGGAGTTTCTCTCCAATGATAATTGTTTAGTAGAAACTCAGGACTAAAATCGTTAGCCATAATTTTAATTCTATCAATCATACATATTCTTTTTAATGTAATCTTCTAAGTCTTTACGTATTACAAAAACAAAACCTCTGGACGAGTTTTTTACAAACTTCAAACCTTTGGCTCTATACCGATAAATCGTCTTTGAACAATAGCCGTATTCTTCTTTTATCGTTTTCAGATTCAAAATATCAGAGTCTAATCTAGGCATCAACGCTTTTCTTATAGCGATACTATCTTTAGTTCTTTCAAACAATAATTCTTTTTTGGTTCTAGCCAATTCAAGCAATTTTCTCTTTACAAGTTTCTGATTCAAAACATACTTTTTTTCCATATTCTAAAATTTTATCGATTTCATTATTTTTGAAGTAGTAGCTTCGTCGGAGTTCATATATATTTGGGTAACTCTTATATCTCGATGTCCCATACTACTCATTATAATTTGAGTTGGCGTATTATTCAAGGCTAGAATCGAACCGAACGTATGCCTTGCCGCATGAAAGGAAATCGACTTATTAACTTTAGCCAATTTTCCAATAATTTTTAAATCACGGTTTACAGAAACATTTTCTCTTTTTTTAAAAACGAATTCGGTACTTTTCTTCGATTTCAGATCAGCACTTCCAAGAATCTTAAGTGAGTAGCTATTTAGGTAAACTTCTACGGTATCTTTTGTTTTAATCATTTTAACAACGAGTTTCTTATTTTCAATGATATTCTCTTTCTTTAAGTTCATTACATCGGAAAATCTAAGCCCAGTGTAACAGCTAAACAAGAATAGTTTTCGGGTAAGTTCTAATCCTTTGGTTAGATTACCCAATTTTAAGTCAGCATCGACAACTCTTTTTAGTTCGTCTGGGTTAAGAAAAACAATTCGTTTATTTTCTTTAGGTCTTTTGACATGCTTACAAGGATTTTCGGAGACAATCTTATCAATAACAAATTTATTGAGTACCGCAGAAAAACATTTAAGCCTTGTATTGATACCACTATTCCCAACTTTTTTATCAACTTTCAAATAGTAAACAAAATCGTCAATGAATTTAGAGTTAATTTCATTCAAGGATATTTTAGGTTTATATTCACTCAATTGTTTTCTAAAAAGCTCGTAATGATATTTCGTTCCTTCGCTCAATTCTTCTATTCCAAATTTCAGTTTAAAAAAATTATCAAAGTGATAGTAGAAATCAGGATTTATTTTTTCATCAACAATACCTTTTATACGGTTCTTCACGGAATCCTTTGTAAATTCTTCTCCGTTGTTATCCATTTCCAAAAGGACATTGTATATCCGGTTTTCTTCTTTAATCAGGATATTTTTTAGCAAAGCATCTTTGACGCATCGTTTTTTCAAATCCCAATGATTTATATGAACATATTTACCGGAGGGCAATTGAGTTTTTCCCTTTCGAAAGATTATCTGATAATAGAGCGGATGTTTATTTACATCATCGGCTTTACACTTATCTTTTCTCAAAACGGTTTTTACTGAAAATGAATTTCTCATAGAATTAAATTTATATTAGTGTTATTTTATAGTAATAGCAGGATGGTTATTTTTTCGTCAGGCAAAAACGCACATTTAACGTTTCTTTAACATATCGGATTTAGGCATGAAAAAAGCGACCTAGTTACAGTCGCTTTAATTACAAGAGGATTTTTCGTTTAGTGCTTAATACTATCTAAAGCATCTTGAGCATTTTTAGAAATAGCTTTCACATTCGTTTTAATTTTTCTCAATCGTTCAAATCGAATTTTTTCTCCACTTTCATTCAATAGATTTTCATCATTTGGATCAGCTTCTAAATAATAGACATAGTCCTTTTCAATAAAAACTAATTTTTGTATTTCTTCATCGCTAAGTTCAGCGCAGATAAATATCGAAAACGGTTCAAACAAATAATAGCTTTTATCATTTTTAATTGTAAATGTACTTACAAGTCCGCTACATCCATTCATTGGGGCTTGAACGATAGAAATTTCATCAGAGCCATTCTTATTCAAATCCCCTTCATTTATTAATCTAAACGAACAACAATCTACTTTTATAGATTTAATTTTTTTATCACTAAATTGTATTTGATATCCATCGGGAACTCCATCTTCAACCGGATTACCTTTACCTTTTTTAGTTAGCACACTAAAAGCATATTCAAACTTTCCATCGCCGTTAAAATCGCCATATATTTTATCTCCAACCTTTTTTTTATCCGTCTGGGCATTACAGCATACAGATAATAAAGCAATACAAATCACTTTTACAATTTTAATTTCCATCTAAAATTATTTGTTTCGGTAATAATCGTTAATCGTTTTTCCCGGATTCTCTTTTAACCAAATTTCAAAATTACTTTCGGAATTAGTAGTTACAGGATTTCTATATTGATTTCTTAATCTTTCATCTTCAATTACAAGTTCTCTTTTTTTCTCGTCAGTTTCTCCCAACAGATACAAAAATAACATTGACAGAAAAGGAGAAATCAAAAGCGAAACCAAAAACCATACAAAAGCACTTCTTCCACGTCTATTAGCCATTTTAACTGGTACAACGAGTAAGAGTATAATAAAACTCAAAATCAAAAGAACTACAAAGATAAAAAGCAGTGCTTTCCATTCGAACGTAACTTCCGTTTCCATAACAAGAATAAATTTACAATCTTAGCTTAAGCGAAAATAATAAATTGTATAATATAAGCGGTAAATTTTAAGCGGTATTATTTACAATTTTCCGGTCTATGGAAAGTTTAGACAATAATATCGAATTAAAAATCAAAGAAATATCTCAAAAGCTTAAAGAACTCCGAATATCAAGAGGTTATACAAGCTACGAAACATTTGCATTTGAAAACGAATTAAATAGAGTTCAGTATTGGCGTATAGAATCAGGACAAAATATAACGCTAAGGACTTTAATCAAGGTTTTGGATATTCATAAAATTTCCCTAGAAGAATTCTTCAAAGATTTATAAATTTTACAGAAGGGAAACTATAGGGAGAATAAAACAGTCTATTATTGTCTAATAAAGTCCATTATTGTCCAACAAAAAACCCGCTAATAGCGGGTTTCTAGACGGTTTAAGAAATTTTCATTCTTTATTTTCGTGACCTCGACTGGATTCAAACCAGTAACCTTCTGAGCCGTAATCAGATGCGCTATTCAGTTGCGCCACGAGGCCTTTTTGTGGGTGCAAATATAGTTATATTTGATAAACTTGCAAATCAAATTTAATTTAAAACTTAAAAAAATCGAGCAATACTTAAACCTGCACTGTCTTCCACTTCCCTTTTTTGAAAAAATAAAATGCCAGGACTGCCAATACCGTTTCCGCGGACGGAATCGCTACAAACGCGCCTATTGGACCAAAATCCAAATAAACGGCTAAGAACCAGGCTAAGGGAATTTGTATCATCCAAAAACAAAAAATGTTGATCCATGTTGGTGTTTTGGTATCACCGGCACCATTCAACGCTTGTATCATTACCATTCCGATTCCGTAAAAAATATAGCCAAAGCCAATTATTCTGAGCGCCTGACTACCATAAGCCAAAATGATTTTATCAGCGGTATAAAAACTAATGATGAATTCGGAGAAACAGACAAACAATAAAGTCACCAAACTCATGAAAATGATATTGTATTTCGTCGTAAGCAAAACGCTTTGTTGTGCGCGTTCAGGTTGCTTGGCACCAAGATTCTGTCCAACCAATGTGGCTGCCGCATTACTCAATCCCCAAGCCGGCAGGATAAAGAACACCACATTCCTGATGGCAATCTGATAACCGGCGCTTGCATCAGTACTTCCGGTGATGGAAACAATATAAGTCAGGATAATCCAACTACCGCTTTGGATAAAAAACTGCAGCATTGCCGGTGTGGAAATACTCAGTAAGGATTTTATAATCTCAAAATTGGGTTTGAAATACGTCTTGTATATTTTGATGGTTCTGTTTTTGACAAACAAATGATAGCACTGGTACAATACACCGGTCGTTCTTCCGATGGCTGTAGCAATCGCAGCACCAACCAAACCATATTCAGGAAATGGTCCGTAACCGTAAATCAAAATCGGACATAAAATGATATTGATAATACTGGCCAGCCAAAGACTTCGCATCGCCATTGCAGCATCACCAGCACCGCGGAATATCCCGTTAATCAAAAACAGCAAAATAATCGCCGGACTGCTGGCAAAAATGATTTGGGCAAATGAAGTTCCTTCTTTGATTACTTCGGGCTGGGCACCCATTAAGGATAAAATATCCGAAGCAAAATAAACGCCGGCAAATGCCACTAAAATGGCCACAGCCACAGAAACCATAATGGCCTGCGCCCCCGATTTGGAAGCTTCAGTAAAATCTTTTTCACCAACTCTTCGGGCAACAATAGCGGTTGCGCCGACACTCAGACCAATTCCCAAGGTATAAACCAAAGAAATTACCGCTTCTGTCAGACCAACGGTTGCTACTGCAACATCGGCATTGGGCAAATGCCCAACAAAATAAATATCAACGACTGCAAAAACCGATTCGAGGCTCAGTTCCAAAATCATCGGGATCGCAAGCAACAATATTGCCACTTTGACATTGCCCTGTGTATAATCGTGCTCCTCGCCTTTTAGCGATTGCTTTATTAACTGAAATATTCTGCTGATTTTATTTTTAGACATAATTTCTATTTGCTGAAAACGGTGTTTTCCTGTTCTAAAACCCTGATAAATGTGGTGCGTTTGGTCAATTCCTTTAGTTTTGAGGCACCAACATAAGTACAGGTACTTCTGATACCGCCAAGTATGTCCTGCAGCGTGTTAATCACATCGCCTTTAAACGGCACCTGAACGGTTTTACCTTCGCTGGCCCGGTATTCGGCTACTCCTCCAACGTGCTTTTTCATGGCAGTTTCCGAACTCATGCCATAGAACTGTTTGAATTGTTCACCATTGACTTCAATTAACTTTCCGCCGCTTTCTGTATGTCCGGCCAACATGCCGCCTAACATGACAAAATCGGAACCGGCGCCAAAAGCTTTGGCTACATCGCCGGGAGTTGCACAACCGCCATCGCTGATGATGTGTCCGCCCAAACCGTGAGCCGCATCGGCACATTCAATAATCGCCGACAACTGCGGATAACCCACGCCGGTTTTGACTCTGGTCGTACAAACCGAACCAGGACCAATGCCAACTTTGACAATATCGGCGCCTTCGAGTAATAATTCTTCTACCATTTCTCCGGTAACGACATTTCCGGCGATAATTACCTTGTCAGGGAACTTTTTACGCGCCTGTCTCAGAAACTCTACAAAATGCTCCGAATAGCCATTGGCCACATCAATACATAGGAATTTCAGTTGTTGATTATGGCTGAAAATTTCGTCTATCTTTTTGAAATCACTTTTGCCGGTTCCCGTACTGACCGCGATATAATCGGCAATATCGTTTGGTGCATTTTTTATGAAATCATTCCACTGTTGCAACGAATAATGCTTGTGAATCGCAGTGAAAAGTTTCTCTTTGGTCAATGCCAATGCCATTTCAAAAGTCCCGACAGTATCCATATTGGCTGCCATAATCGGAACGCCTGTCCAGGTGTGGGTGCTGTGCAAAAATTTGAATTCCCTTTCTAAAGATACTTGCGCCCTACTGTTTAGCGTAGAGCGTTTTGGTCGTATCATTACATCTTTAAAGCCCAGTTTTAAGTCGGTTTCAATTCTCATAATTCAATATTTTCATAACAATCAAATGTATCGTTTTTCCGCCTTTGCTTATCTGAAAAAATCATTTTTGCCACTTAAAATTTATCAACAATTGTTAGTAAGCCATTGCGATTTTATTTAGTAGTTTTACGCACCAATAAATCACATATGCATTCAGATTATATCCTAGACAAGGAATTTAAAGATGAATTTTTTCTAGACGCTGACATCAAATTCAAAGAATATGAAAACTGTACCTTTCATTTCTGCGACTTCACCGATTGTACGTTTCAAACGGTCACTTTTGTCGATTGTAATTTCTTTGACTGCAATTTTAAAGATACCAAAATCAATTATGTTTCGCTGCGCGGCGTTTGGTTTACCAAATGTAACTTTACCAATGTCAACTTCGCGATGACAGACCAGGTGATTTTTGAATTTCACTTTAAGGATTGTTTGTTGGATTATGCCAAATTCTACGCCCTGAAAATGAAGAAAATGCAGTTCATCAACTGCAGTATGATTGCGGTTGATTTTATGGCGAGTGATTTAACCGAAGTCTTATTCGACAACTGCAACCTTCGAAGAGCTGTATTTATTGATACGATTGCCAACAAAGCCGATTTTTCTACCAGTTACGATTACACTTTTGATCCGGAAAAGAATAAGATCAAGAAAGCGATTTTTTCAGTTGATGGGTTGAAAGGATTGTTGGAGAAGTATGATATTGTGGTAAAATAAAAAACCTCCAGAAACGAATTCCTGAAGGTTTGATTTTATAATTATTTGAAGTGATTAGTACACGAAAATCGCTCTTTCGCTCATCATATCGTTTACTTCATCTCCTATTTCGGCTAACAATTCGTCATTAGTAGAATTGGTCAAAACCCTGTCGATTAAATCCACAATCGTTTCCATGTCGCTTTCCACCATACCACGAGTAGTAATGGCAGGTGTTCCCACACGGATTCCGGAAGTAACAAACGGTGATTTGTCATCAAATGGCACCATATTTTTATTTACCGTGATTTCGGCTTTGCCCAAAGCAATTTCGGCATCTTTACCTGAAATATTTTTGTTTCTTAAGTCAATCAACATCATGTGATTGTCCGTACCGCCTGAGATTAAGTCATAACCTCTTTTTACGAAAGCTGCTGCCATGGCTTTAGCATTTTTTTGCACCTGCATCGCATAAGTAAAGAACTCATCCGATAAAGCTTCGCCAAACGCTACTGCTTTCGCGGCAATGATATGTTCCAATGGACCGCCTTGATTTCCGGGGAAGACCGACATATCCAATACGTGAGACATCATTCTGATTTCTCCTTTTGGCGTAGTCAATCCCCATGGGTTTTCGAAATCTTTACCCATCATGATGATTCCGCCTCTTGGTCCGCGCAATGTTTTGTGTGTAGTTGTCGTTACTATATGACAATGTGGAATTGGATCATTCATCAATCCTTTGGCAATCAAACCGGCAGGATGCGAAATATCTGCTAATAATAAAGCACCAACGCTGTCTGCAATTTCCCTGAAACGTTTGAAATCCATATCGCGGGAATAAGCAGAAGCACCTGCAATAATCATTTTAGGCTGCTCTTTGGTCGCAATTTCCTGAATTTTATCATAGTTCAACACACCGGTTTCCTTTTCTACACCATAGAATACAGGAGAATATAATTTCCCTGAAAAGTTTACAGGAGAACCGTGGGTTAAGTGACCACCATGAGACAAGTCAAAACCAAGGATTTTATCGCCTGGTTTTAAACAAGCAGCAAAAACCGCTGTATTGGCTTGTGAACCTGAATGTGGTTGCACGTTCACATAATCGGCACCGAATAAGGCCTTGGCTCTGTCGATGGCGATTTGTTCAATCACATCCACTACTTCACAGCCACCATAATATCTTCTGCCCGGATAGCCTTCGGCATATTTATTTGTTAATACGGAACCCGCAGCTTCCATCACCTGATCACTCACAAAGTTCTCAGAGGCAATTAGTTCAATTCCGTGAATTTGTCTTTCTTGTTCTTCAAGAATTAAGTCAAAAATTTGTTCGTCGCGTTGCATTTGAAATTATTTCGTTAAATTGAGTTCAAAATTACAAAAATCGTTTGTTAAATTAATAGTTAATGATATATTTGATTGCTAAATTTTCAACAACTAAATCAACACAATGATGCCATTAACCACAAACAATCCCAGTCGAAAATCCTGGCTTAATGTCCCTACAGACAGCGACTTCCCAATCCAGAATATTCCTTTTGGTGTTTTCTTAACCAAAGAAGACGTTATTACCATTGGAACAAGAATTGGTGATTACGCTATCGATTTAGGCGCATTACAACAACTAAATTACTTTGAAGGTATAGAATTGACTGACGATATGTTTATGCAGGATACGCTAAACGATTTCATTTCTGACGGAAAAAAGACATGGCGTTTGGTAAGAAACCGCATTGGTGATATTTTTGACCACAATAATCCAACACTAAGAGACAACGCAGAACACAGGGAGATAGTTATTTTCAAAATGGAAGATGTCGAAATGCAGCTTCCGGTTTTGATTGGTGATTACACCGATTTTTATTCGAGTAAAGAACACGCCACCAATGTAGGTAAAATGTTCCGCGATCCGGCAAATGCCTTGTTACCTAACTGGCTACACATTCCGGTGGGTTACCACGGAAGAAGCTCTACCATTATTCCTTCGGGAATTCCGATACATCGACCAATGGGACAAACTTTGCCAAACGGAGAAACCACTCCTGTTTTTGGTCCGTCACGCTTAGTCGATTTCGAATTGGAAACCGCTTTTATTACGACTGATGCCAACATCATGGGAGAAAATATCCCGATCGCTGAGGCAGAGGATTATATTTTCGGAATGGTATTGCTAAACGACTGGAGTGCGCGTGATATCCAGAAATGGGAATATGTGCCGCTTGGACCTTTCTTGGCTAAAAACTTTGCCTCTTCGATTTCACCATGGATCGTGACGATGGATGCTTTGGAACCTTTTAGATGCAAAGGGCCAAACCAAGAACCAATGCCGCTTCCCTATTTGCAACAAAAAGGGAAGAATGCTTTCGACATTAATTTAGAAGTTTATATCGAACCGGAAAATGTAGAGCCTAAACTGGTTTCTAAATCCAACTTTAAATATATGTATTGGTCAATGTCACAGCAATTGGCGCATCACACCTCTAACGGTTGTCGCATCAATTCAGGAGATATGATGGGTTCAGGAACGATTTCTGGTCCGACACCGGATAGTTTTGGTTCGATGCTCGAATTGACTTGGGGCGGAAAAAATCCAATCATCATGAATGATGGCAGCGAACGTAAATTCATCAATGACAATGACACGGTAATTATGAAAGGCTATTGCCAAAACAGTTCAGTGAGAATCGGTTTTGGTGAAGTGGAAACCAAACTTTTACCTCCATTCGTTAGAAAATAATCCTTCGACATCCCGATAATTATCGGGACAGAATAACAAAGAACAAACAAACAAAAATAACAACAACACAACTTACAATTTACAATGAAGAATACAGCATTAACACATATTCACGAAAGTTTAGGAGCGAAAATGGTGCCATTTGCCGGATACAATATGCCGGTACAATATGAAGGCGTGAATGCCGAACACGAAACGGTGAGAAATGGCGTAGGTGTTTTTGATGTATCACACATGGGTGAATTTTTACTTTCAGGCGAAAATGCCTTGGCACTGATTCAAAAAGTTACTTCTAATGACGCTTCGGTTCTTGAAATCGGGCGTGCACAATATTCTTGCTTGCCTAATAATGACGGTGGAATCGTAGATGATTTAATCGTTTACCGAATGAAAGAAGACCAATATTTATTAGTAGTTAATGCTTCAAACATTGAGAAAGACTGGAACTGGATTTCAGCTCAAAATGACTTGGGTGTTGACATGCGCAACATTTCAGAAGACTATTCCTTATTGGCGATTCAAGGACCAAAAGCTGTGGAAGCTATGCAATCCTTGACTTCTATTGATTTATCGGCGATTAAATATTACCATTTTGAAGTTGGGCCTTTTGCCGGAGTGGACAACGTAATCATTTCTGCAACAGGTTATACCGGTTCAGGCGGATTTGAAATCTATTGCAAAAACGACGTGGCAGAACAGGTTTGGAACAAAGTATTCGAAGCCGGTGCGGCTTTTGGCATCAAACCAATCGGATTGGCGGCTCGTGATACTTTAAGACTTGAAATGGGATTCTGTTTGTACGGAAATGACATCAATGATACGACTTCTCCATTGGAAGCTGGTTTGGGTTGGATTACCAAATTCACCAAAGATTTTACCAATTCAGAAAACCTGAAGAAACAAAAAGAAGCAGGCGTTACCCGCAAATTGGTTGGTTTCGAGTTAATTGAAAGAGGCATTCCTCGTCATGATTACGAAATTGTAGATGCTGACGGAAACAACATCGGGATTGTGACTTCGGGAACTATGGCACCATCTTTGGGGAAAGGAATTGGAATGGGTTATGTGAAAACTGAATTTTCAGCTGTGGACAGTGACATTTATATCCAAATCAGAAACAATAAAGTAAAAGCTAAAGTGGCCAAGCTGCCCTTTTATAAAAAATAATTGATGTGAACCGATTCTTATTGAGCATAGGGCTTTTTCCGCTATTCCTTTTCGGGCAAACTGAAAAAAATCCTTGCGAAACACTATCAAGAATCAACACGCTCATTCAGGAAAACCATTATAAGCCAAAACCGGTAGACGACAGTTTATCGGTTTATGTTTTTAAAAAACTACTCAGTCGGTTAGATGAGGAAAACCGACTCTTCACCGAACCGGAAATCAAAATTCTTGAAAAGCACAAATTAAAGATTGACGATTATATCGCTGCTAAAGACTGTAGCTTTCTGGATGACTTTTATGCGGCTTACTCCAAAACCGTAACGCGATACAAAACGCTGCTTGAAACGATAAAGAATGAGCCTTTTCCGTTGAGCAGTACCGAAAAAGTGCAATTCTCAAGAGAAGCATTTCCTTATGTCAAAGATGAAAAGGAATTAAAGCATTTGTACAAAAAAAGAATGCTCTTCAACATACTAAGAGATGTAGCAGAACTGAGCACCAATAAAGATTCACTTACGGCCCATTTTGAAACATTAGCTGCAGAAAGCAAAGCCAAAGCCTTTGACAGAAGTGAGTGCAAAATTCAAAGCTACGAATTGAGCAGAACAGAATTCAATGCCATTTTCTTTTCAGTCTTTTGCTCCTATTTTGATCCGCATACCGAATATTTCTCCGAAAGTGAAAAATCTTCTTTTTATTCAACCGTTAGCTCAGACAACCTGACTTTTGGGCTTTATGTTTCAATGACCGAAAAAGACGAAATGACCGTGGATGACATCATTCCCGGAAGTTCGGCTTATTTTACAGAGAAAATTGACAAAGGTGACCAACTATTAAAAGTCAAACACAAAAATGATGAATATGAGATTGCCTGTTCTTCGATGAAAAAAATTGACGAAATCATTACTTCAGATGAATACCGAACTGCCGATTTTACCTTTAGAAAAAAAAGTGGCGAGATTTACAGCGTTCAGTTGAAAAAAATGATACTGAAAGATTACCAGAACAATGTCTTTAGTTTTAAATTGAAAACAGCTAATGCCACCATTGGCTATATCAGGATTCCGAGCTTCTACTCTACTTTTGAAAACGGAAAATCAAGCGCGAGCAATGATGTGGCCAAAGAAGTATTTAAACTCCAAGAAGATCATATTGACGGAATCATTATCGATGTGGAAAACAATGGCGGCGGTTCGATGGAAGAAGCGATTAAGCTTTCGGGGTTGTTTATCGATGCCGGTCCATTGGCCATTATGAATGACAACATCAATAAAAAGGAAATTCTGAGAGACATGAACCGCGGTACCATTTATGACGGACCGATGGTCGTGATGATTAATGGATTTTCGGCTTCTGCCAGTGAGTTTTTTGCCAATGCGATGCAGGACTACAATCGCGCGATATTGGTTGGCAACCGCAGTTTAGGAAAAGCCTCGATGCAGCGAATATTTCCGTTGAGCAGCAAAAATGATGAATTTTTGAAATTGACGCTGGAAAAATTTTATCGCATCACAGGAAAAAGCAACCAATACATCGGCACCATTCCTGACATTGAAATTCCGTTATTGTTTGAAAAACAAATGCCAAAAGAAGACAGTAATGAAACTGCTTTACGCAACGACGAAATCAGTGTTATTGTCAAATACAATCGCCTGAATAATGTTATAAAAGACGAAGTCATTGCGATGAGTAAAAAACGAATTGAACTCAGCAGCGAAGCCAATGACATTAAGGCATTGAATGATAAAATCAATCCTTTATACGATAACGATTTGCCACCGGTACAATTGCAGTTCAATATGGTTTTTGATGATGTGAATAAGATGAACAAGCTGTGGGCAGCCATCAAAGCGGCTTCCGAAAAAGAACATGCCATCATCGTTGAGCAAAATTCTGTGGATTTGGAAAACGAAAGATTTGACGATTACCTCAAAAGTTTTAATACAGAAAGAGTTAAAGACATCAGGCAAAACTACCATATTTTGGAAGCAGCCAACGTTTTAAGCGATGTCAAAAAACTTACGCCATAACTTCCGACTGTCAAATAAATTACTCCCGATTAATTTGTAGTTTGTATCATTTGCAATAACCGAATAAACCCTTATTTTTGCAATCATTAAAACAAAACATTCTATCAGAAATGGGAAGAGCATTTGAATTTAGAAAAGGAAGAAAAATGAAACGTTGGGCTGCGATGGCCAAAGCGTTTACCCGAATTGGAAAAGACATCGTAATGGCGGTGAAAGAAGGCGGACCAAACCCGGAAGCCAACTCCCGTTTGCGTGCAGTAATGCAAAATGCCAAAGCGGCCAATATGCCAAAAGACAACGTAGAACGTGCGATTAAAAAAGCAACCGATAAAGATACAGCCAACTATAAAGAGGTTTTATTCGAAGGTTATGCACCACATGGCATCGCTATCCTGATTGAAACCGCTACCGATAACAACAACAGAACGGTGGCCAACATCAGAAGTTATTTCAATAAATGCAACGGAACATTGGGAACGCAGGGTTCAGTAGAATTCATGTTTGATCACACCTGTAACTTCCGTATTCCGGCAGCCGGTCAGGATGTAGAGGAATTAGAATTGGAAATGATCGACTTTGGTGTGGAAGAAATCTTCGCCGATGAGGAAGACGGCATCCTGATGTATGCACCATTTGAGAGCTTCGGCGCTATCCAAAAAGAATTGGAAAACCGTGGTTTGGAAATCTTATCTTCCGGCTTTGAGAGAATTCCGCAGATTACCAAAGAACTGACAGAAGACCAAGTGGCTGATGTAGAAAAACTATTGGAGAAAATTGAGGAAGACGATGATGTGATGAACGTCTATCATACGATGCAGGAATAGATTTCAGACTGCAGAACGCAGAATTTAGATATAGAACTCCGGCAATGCCCGGAGTTTTTTATTGTAATTTTTTTGTACCTTAGTTATCATCAAAATACAAAGTCATGAAATATCTAAATTATATTGCGGCATTGCTTCTAACAGCTACAACACTCACCGCACAGGAAATCAAACTAAAAGACAATATTGTTTATCAGGGCGATGTACCGGCTTTCAACTTTGCTAAAAAGGCAATGGGTAATGAGTTTTATGTTTACAAACTCAACACCAAAGAAGAATTGTTCAATATCATCGTTGACAACAACAAAACGGAAAGTAAAGTAGATGACAGCAAGAAAATTGTTTTTGCCCAACAAAATACCACAATCCAATCCAAAAACTTCCGCGAACAAAAATGGGATTTCCTGATAGCGTTGCTGCTTCAGGAAAAGGTAATTGACCTAAAAGGAGATATCGATATTGAGAATCTAAAGCGGTTTAAGGCAAAATATGACGAGAACATAGTAAACAAGACCATGCATTAATAAAAAACGCCAAGCAATGCTTGGCGTTTTTTATATCTTAAAAGTAATCAGATTACTTGATAAATTCAATTTTTTGGGCTTCCTCAGCATTCACGCTGTCAAAGAAACCTTGTTCGTTCATCCAGTCATCGCTGAATACTTTGCTCATATAACGAGAACCGTGGTCAGGGAAAATAGCAATTACATTACTGTTCTCATCAAACTCACCCTGCTCTGCATATTGCTTAATGGCTTGCATTACTGCACCTGAAGTATAACCTACAAACAATCCTTCTTTCTTGGCAATCTCACGGGTCGTGTGAGCACTTTCCTCATCCGTTACTTTCATAAAATGGTCGATAGCGTCAAAGTCGGTAGCGGTTGGGATTAAGTTTTTCCCCAATCCTTCTATTCTGTATGGATAAATTTCATCGGCATCAAACTCTTTGGTTTCGTGGTATTTTTTCAATACCGATCCAAAAGCATCAACCCCTAAAATTCTAATGTTTGGATTTTGTTCCTTTAAATATTTAGCCGCTCCGGAAATTGTTCCTCCGGTTCCGCTACACGCAATCAAATGGGTAATTTTTCCGTTGGTTTGTTCCCAAATTTCAGGACCTGTTGATTTGTAATGCGCATCAATATTCAATTGGTTAAAATATTGATTGATATAAATAGAACCTTTTGTTTCTTCGTGTAAACGCTTGGCTACGTTATAGTATGAACGCTCGTCATCAGCTGAAACGTGTGCTGGGCAAACATATACTTTGGCACCCAAACTGCGTAACATGTCAATTTTATCTTTAGAAGATTTAGAACTTACTGCCAGGATACAGTTGTAACCTTTGATGATGCTTACCATGGCCAAACTAAATCCGGTGTTACCCGAAGTTGTTTCTATGATGGTATCGCCCGGAGTCAAGATTCCTTGTCTTTCTGCCTCTTCAATAATATATAATGCAATTCTGTCTTTGGTGGAGTGACCAGGGTTGAAGGCTTCAACCTTAGCATAAAAATTTCCCGGTAAAGATTCTGTGATTTTATTAAGTCTAATTAGTGGAGTATTCCCTATTAAACTTAACACATTATCGTGAGCTTTTATATCTTCTTTCATAAAATAAATTAGTCAAGGCGTATTTATGAAGCCCGAATTACAGACTTCTAAACGTTGCAAATTTAATAAAATATTTTAAACTATCTTTTTATTCCTTCTAAATCTAACAAAAAACTGTATTCTTTGGCGATTTCCTTAATGGCTTCAAACCTTCCCGATGCGCCACCATGACCTGCGTCCATGTTGGTATCCAAATATAGCTGATTATTATCAGTTTTCAAAACCCTTAATTTGGCTACCCATTTTGCTGGTTCCCAATATTGTACCTGAGAATCGTGCAATCCGGTCGATATATACATATTCGGATAATCTTGTGCAATTACATTATCGTAAGGCGAATAAGAAAGCATATAATTATAATATTTCTTCACATTCGGGTTGCCCCATTCGTCGTATTCTCCCGTTGTTAAAGGGATTGTATCATCCAACATCGTCGTCACTACATCCACAAACGGCACCTGAGCAATGACTCCATGGTACAAAGATGGTGCCATGTTTACTATCGCACCCATTAAAAGTCCACCTGCCGAACCGCCTTCAGCATACAAATGTTGTGTTGATGTATACTTGTTGTCTATCAAAAATTGGGAACAATCGATAAAATCGGTGAAGGTATTTTTCTTTTTCAACAGCTTCCCGTCTTCATACCATTGTCGGCCTAAATCTTCACCACCGCGAATGTGTGCAATGGCATAAATAAATCCTCTATCCAGCAATGTCAAACGCACCGAAGAGAAATAGCAATCCATTGTTACGCCATAGGAACCGTAAGCATACAACAACGTTGGGTTATTACTGTCTTTCCTGATTCCTTTGCGGTAAACCATCGAAATCGGGACTTGGGTGCCATCTTTGGCGGTTGCCCAAACTCTTTCTTCGGTGTAATTGTTTTTATCAAATTTCCCACCCAAAACTTCGTGTTCTTTCAACAGGGTTTTGGTTTTGGTTTTCATGTTAAAGTCAAATACCGATGACGGCACAGCCAAGGATTGAAAGCTATAGCGAAGGATTTCCGTATCAAAATCGAGATTGGTTGTGGTATAAGCCATATACGTTTCACTGTCAAAAGGCAGATAGTACTCTCCTTTCCCACTCCATGGCATGATTCTGATTTGGTTCAACCCATTAAAGCGTTCGGTCACGACCAGATAATTTTTGAAAATATCAATATCTTCCAATAGCACTGCTGCCCTATGCGGAATGACATCAACCCAATTTTCCTTTGAAGTCGCGTTTTCAGGCGTTTTCATTAGCTTAAAGTTGGTCGCTTTGTCTTTATTGGTTACAATGTAAAAATGATCCCCAAAATGCGACATCGAATATTCTAAACCACGTGTTCGTTTTTGAAAAACAGTAAACTTAGCATCCGGCGTAGCCGATAAAACCGTTCTGTATTCTGTTGTTAAAGTGCTATTCGAATTGATGATGATGTATTTCTTTGATTTCGATTTGTACACCGAAACATCAAAAGTTTCATCTTTTTCGAAAAACACTAATTTGTCTTTGGCTGAATCAGTACCTATTTTATGTTTGTATATCTTATCTGCACGCAGGGTTTGCTCGTCTTTGCGGGAATAAAACAAAGTCTTATTGTCACTGGCCCAAGTGGCACCACCGGTAGTATTTTCTATCTTCACCGGAAGTATTTCACCGGTAATCAGGTTTTTAATCTGAATCACATATTGTCTTCTGGAAACCGTATCAACACCAAAGCTTGCCCAAACGTTATCTTCACTCACACTCAATCCGGCCAAATTGAAATAGGTAAACCCTTTCGCCATTTCATTGCAGTCAAACATGATTTCTTCTGCCGCTTCCAAATTGCCTTTTTTACGCGAATGAATCGGGTAATCTTTGCCTTTTTCAAAACGTGTGATATAGTAGTAACCGTTATAGAAATAAGGAACAGACTCATCGTCTTCCTTGATTCTGGCCTTCATTTCTTCGAATAAAGCCGTCTGAAAATCCTTAGTATGCGCAGTTGATTGTTGGTAGTATTCGTTTTCCTGATTGAGATAATCAATTACTTCAGGCTTTTCTCTTTGGTTTAGCCAATAGTAATCATCAGTACGAACATGACCGTGCTTTTCCATTGGATGTGGAATAATAGTGGCTTTTGGTGGTAATAGTAAAGTTTTGGGCATTGATTGAATTATTATCAACTACAAAAATAACTATTATGCAGGCATAAGTTTTTAATGTTGCGGGAAGTTATGCACTTAGAAATTAACATTTGAGCGTGATTATGTTATGCTAACATTCATAAAGACCGAATGTCCACCGGACATTCTCCTCTTAATATCAAATACCTAGAAATTAACATTTGAGCTTAGAATTCAATCTTTCCTAAGGCTTCCAAAACATATTCGTGCAATACTTGTTTGTAATCCAAATGGGTAACCATACGGAGTTTGCCTTGTCCCATAGAACTGATTAGGATGCCTTTGGATTTCAGTTTTTCGATAACCGCTTTTTCGTTTAATGCTTTGTTGACTTCAAAAATAAGGATGTTGGTTTCAGCAGGTTCTACTTTTTCAACCCAGGACAATTGCTGTAAAGCTTGCCCCAGTTCTTTGGCTCTTCGGTGGTCATCGGCTAATCGGTTGATATTGTTTTGCAAAGCATAAATGCCGGCTGCCGCCAAATAACCAGACTGGCGCAAGTTACCGCCAAATATCTTTCGGATACGCAAAGCTTTATGCATCGTCTCTGCATCTGAAATCAAAACCGAACCGATTGGCGCACCCAATCCTTTTGAAAAACAAACGGAAATCGTATCAAACAATTCCCCAAATTGCTTCGGATGCTGCTTTTTTTCGACAATCGCATTCCACAAACGCGCGCCGTCTAAATGATATTTTAAATTATTATCGGTACAAACCTGTTTGATTTTTTTCAATTCTTCCAAATCATAGCAAGCACCGCCACCTTTGTTGGTCGTGTTTTCAATACCAACCATTTTGGATAATGGCGCATGGTAAAACTCAGGATCGTTAATTCCGGCTTTGACTTGTTCAGCCGTAATCATACCACGATTCCCATCCAATAAATTAAAATTGACACCGCTATTTGCAGAAGCGCCACCGGCTTCATACAAATGAATATGCGACCATTTATCACAAATAATTTGGTCTCCGGGATTGGTATTCAATTTAATGGCCGTTTGATTGGCCATCGTTCCCGAAGGAAAAAACAGCGCTGCTTCCTTTCCGAATAAATCAGCAACCATTTTTTCAAAAGCATTCACAGTTGGATCCTGTTTAAACACATCATCGCCTACTTTGGCGTTGAACATGGCTTTCAACATTTCGGGAGATGGTTTGGTTACGGTATCGCTGATTAAATTAATTTCCATATTTTGATTGTAAAGCTTACTTTTGTTGAATTGTTGTGTTAGCCCCGATAGTAGTGAAAATCCTTTTTAATTGTCATACTGAGCATTTGATATTAAGAGGAGAAAGCAAAGCTTTCGGCAAATATCAAGGTATAAATTAAAAAGATTGAAACGGATAGCGGGATTAGCTCCAAATAATAAAACACAAAACTACATTATTTATGACAAATACCGAACAAATTAAAGGTATTGTAGAACGCCTTGGTGCGTTGAGGAGGTATCTTTGACATTGATGCCAAGCTTATAGAAATTACCAACGAAGAGGAAAAAACCTTTGCTCCCGACTTTTGGAACAACGCCAAGGAAGCCGAAATCATTGTAAAAAACTTGCGCTCAAAGAAAAAATGGGTGGAAGATTTTGAAAAAGGTAACGCCATGGCGGAAGAACTTCAGATTGTATACGAATTTTTCAAAGACGGCGACGCTACCGAAGAAGAACTGGATCATCAATATGAACTAACCAATACTCATATTGAAGGTTTGGAATTCAAAAACATGCTTTCTGATGAAGGAGATAGTTTGAGTGCGGTGCTTCAAATTACCGCTGGCGCCGGTGGAACGGAAAGCTGTGACTGGGCTTCGATGCTGATGCGTATGTACCTGATGTGGGCCGAAAATCAAGGTTACAAGGTAAAAGAACTGAATTTTCAGGAAGGCGATGTAGCCGGAATTAAAACTGTGACTTTGGAAATTGAAGGTGATTATGCTTTTGGTTATCTGAAAGGGGAAAACGGCGTGCATCGTTTGGTGAGGATTTCGCCTTTTGACAGCAATGCTAAACGCCATACATCATTTGCTTCGGTTTATGTTTATCCTTTGGTTGATGATACGATTGAAATTGAGATCAATCCTGCCGATATCGAGATTATCACATCCCGTTCTAGCGGTGCCGGTGGACAGAATGTCAATAAGGTGGAAACCAAAGTTCAACTGTTCCATAAACCGACTGGAATACAGATTCAATGTTCGGAAACACGTTCGCAACAAGACAACCGCCAGCGCGCGATGCAGATGTTGAAGTCTCAATTGTATGAAATAGAGCTAAAAAAACAACAGGCACAACGCAGCGATATTGAAGCCGGAAAAATGAAAATCGAATGGGGTTCACAAATCCGAAACTATGTTATGCATCCATATAAATTGGTGAAAGACGTGCGTTCCGGCTATGAAACCAGCGATGTGGAAGGCGTGATGAACGGTAATCTGGATGAATTTTTGAAAGCCTATTTGATGATGATGGGACAAAAAGAAGAAGAGTAAACAGCATTCTGTTTTGGTTTAATTAGGATATTCAAATCCGTTTTCGGTTATTTGAGAACAATAACTAAACCAAATCTGCTATGATTTCTTTCTCAATTCAGGAAATAAATGAAGTATTACAGGGAGAAATCATTGGAACTACTTCCCACAAAATAACGGCTCCGGAACAACTGGATACAGCCACCGAAACAGAAATATCCTTTATTGGAAATAAAAAATACGAAAAATTCTGGGAGAGTTCCAAAGCTTGCGCAGCAGTGGTCAACCAGGATATCAGTATTGAACCCGGTGAAAATTGTGTCTTTATCAAAGTAAAAAATGCCGATTTGGCGATGACGCAAGTGCTGAACATGTTTGCTCCTGCTGCACCGGTATTTCTGGTAGACATTCATCCGACTGCTGTGATTGATGATTCTGTTTCTATCGGAAATGGTGTTAAAATTGGAGCCGGTAGTTATATCGGTCCAAATGTTATCATTGGCGAAAACACTACGATTTATCCGAATGTGACTATTTTAGACGAATGTACAATCGGAAAGAATACCATTATCTGGTCGGGAACGGTTATTCGCGAACGCTGTCATATTGGAAGCCATTGTATTCTGCATCCTAATTGTACCATTGGTGCTGATGGTTTTGGATTCAGGCCTTGTCCGGAAAGAGGCTTGGTTAAAATTCCACAAATTGGTAATGTGATTATCGGAAATGGTGTTGAAATTGGAGCCAATTCATGTGTTGATCGGGGTAAATTCAGTTCTACTGTATTGGGTGACGGCTGCAAAATTGACAACTTAGTTCAAATCGGACACAATTCCAAACTCGGAAAATTCTGCATTATGGCAGGAAATTCAGGTTTGGCCGGTTCGGTAACTTTAGGCAATGGCGTAATCATTGGCGGTAGTGCTTCGATTAAAGACCATACTACCATTGGCGATGGTGCTATTGTTGGCGCAGGTTCCGGAGTTGCCGGTGACATTGAAGCCGGAAAAACGGTTTTAGGTTATCCTGCTATTGATGCCCGTGACGCACTAAAACAATGGGCCATTTTAAAAAGAATGGTAAGAGATTGTAATAAATAGTTATGAGTTATAAATTGCAATTATAATAGGAAATATAGCCTTGAAGAATGAAGTTTATTTTTTTTTGAAAATAACTCATAACTCATAATTCATAACTCATAATTAAGTTCTATATTTGCAACGAGGATTCCGAAAGGAAGTTACACCTCACCGCACTAGTCGATCGCTCCAGATCGACTTTTGTATTTTATAATACTTCCTTTAGAAAAGTCAGCATCGCTGCCCAGGAACGTTTATCCGCTTTTTCATTATAAGCAGCTCCTTTAGAATTATCGCTTCCCGCATCTTTATGGGTAAAGGCATGAACGGCATTGGCATAAAAAACCATTTGCCAATCGGCACCCGAACTTCTCATTTCGTTTTGAAAAGCATCAACTTCTTCCTTAGAAACAAATGGATCATCAGCGCCGTGTAATACCAAAACTTTAGGATTAATTTTTGCGTTTGCTCTCGTAGCATCTTTTCCTAAACCACCGTGAAAAGAAACCACACCTTGCACTTTAAAATTGGCTCTCGCCGCTTCGATTGCTCCGGTTCCGCCAAAACAATAGCCAATAACTACTATTTTATCAGGATTTGCACCCATTTTTACCAATTCGTCTAAAGCCAATTGGATTCTTTTTTGGTATTCGGTGATGTTCTTTTTGTAATATCCGGCTTTTGCTCCGGCTTCTTTTGTATTCGTTGGACGTTGGTCAACACCATAGATATCTGCAATAAAAGTACAATAGCCCATTGATGCTAAAAGATCAGCAACTTCATTCTCATGCTTTTGGATACCCATCCAGGCTGGAAGAATTAAAATACCTGGCTTGCCTTCGAGTAATTTTGCAGGTTTTATAGAAACTCCCTTAAGTACTTGGCTTCCATCTTTGTATTCAACATCTTTTTTTTCTAATGCTTTTGATTGTGCCAAGCTATTTGCAATAAATAACATATAAACGAACAGGAAAGCGATTTTACTTTTCATCTTGACTGATTTAAAATTCATATAAAAGTAAAGAATAAAGCAATAAGAAGCTGTTAAGTAAGCGATAAATTAGATTCCGATTTCAACCTGAAAACGTAGGTACCAATTGTTTTTGGTAGTACCGTCAAAATATTTCAGCGTATCAAAATTTAGTTCGCCTTGCAATTTAAAAGCGTGTTCCCAAATGTATTTGGTAATTCCAATAGAATACTCTCTTGTGTTTGGAGTCAAATCCTCAATGTCTTCGCCAACATTCTGGATTGAATATCGGGCAATGAATTCGTAATTGGATTTGGTTAAATAACTTGCCTGATAGTCAAATCCGTTACCGACAAACGCATAATTGCTTTCTGTGATATCATCAGGATTGATTGTTATTGCATTATCATTCGTGGTTCTCGACATATAACTCATCATCGCGGCCCAGCCATTGTATTTGAACATGGCATCCAACAAAACCGATTTCATGGTTCTTCTTTCGAATAAATCATTCCCTAATTGACCTTGTGTACGTTGAGCGTGATTGTTTTGCTGGAAAGCACCGGACAACATTAACTTTGGTTTCTTTTCGCGCATGATATCGCCTTCAAAATAAGTTCCGTCTTTGGCAAAAGCACCAAAAGGGAACAATTCCACTTTACCGGTCACGGCAATTCCATCATCAGCTTTACCGGTTTGGTTTCTTCCTTCTCCGCCGGAAAGTGCGGTTTTGAAATTATACGAGAATTTGTCTTTGAACTCGTTTAAGTTGTGAACCTGGAAACCAAAATCCCTGTCGATAGTAAACTTAGCGTTGTTAATGGTTCTGTCGGTTAATTGCAAACCTCCGGAAGAATTCACGCGTTGACGGTTTCCCGGTAATTTGGTTTGACCAAAGCTGATGTTCCAATTTTTATTCGGACGGTAAAAAACAACCGCATCACGGATGATATTGATATTTTCCCCTTCTTTTACTTCACCAACATCGCCCGGAGCAAAAGACAATTGCAAGGCGTAAAGGAATTTTGGGCTACCAACATAACCATCCAAACGCAAACGCAAACGGCGAACCTGTCCGTCATAAGCACCATTTTCACCATCATTTTCTATATAAGTGACACGGTTCTGCATTCTGAAACGAATGTTCAATTGGAACAAACTATCCGGAGAAGTCATTCCGATTCCTTTACCATAACTGTAGTAAGGCAAAGTCGACAATTTAATGTCGTTGTCGTGTTTGGTTTGTTCAATGGAAATTTGCGCCTGTAATGATATTCCAAGCAATAAAGCAATGATTACTAATAATTTTTTCATGTTAGGTTTGTATGTAGTTGTATTGATTTTTACAATTATTTGATGTTATCAAAATGATTTAATAACAAATAAGGTTTAGTTATAAAAAAAGCCAACATTACAGTCGGCTTTTCAGTATATAAAAAGTTTATAAAAATAGTTTTAGCAAATAATAAACTAAAGCAGCTAAAACGGCTGAAACCGGAATAGTCAAAATCCAAGCCCACAATAGTTTTACGGTTACACCCCAGCGAACAGCTGAAACCCTTTTGGTTACGCCAACTCCAATGATTGAACCTGTAATGGTATGTGTCGTGGAAACCGGAATTTTGAAATGTTCTGTGGAGAATAAAGTTAAGGCACCTGCAGATTCAGCAACAACGCCTTCAAAAGCAGTTACTTTAGTGATTTTGGAACCCATCGTTTTTACGATTTTCCATCCACCACTCAAAGTTCCTAAAGCGATTACAGTATAACAGGTCAACGGAATCCAACCCGGCATTACACCGTCGATTTTCACACCATCTTTTTCTGAAGGTAAAACTACATTTAAATCAAGCCAACCGGCAGACATGTCAATATTCGGATTTGATTTGATATAAACTGCAACAGCTGCCGCAATAATACCCATTACCTTTTGCGAATCGTTTCCACCATGACCCAAACTAAAGGCTGCTGAAGACAACAACTGCATTTTCTTCAATACTTTTTCGGCTTTAGCGGTAGAAAAACTACTGAACAATAAATTAAATACGGCTAAAGAAAAGAAGATAATCGCTACTAAAAACCATTTTATATTTGCCGGTTCTGTCATAAAACTCCAAAAATGACTTTCAAATCTTGGTTTCTTGATATCTTCAAAAGGTGTCATAACACTGGCAAAAAACCAAATAGCCAAGACCATTAAAACGACTGTCAATACTTTTGGCCAAACGTTTTTCTTAGAAGAATACATCAACCATAGGGAAATAAAATAAGAAATTAACATTCCCAATAGTGGTGCAAATACAATAAACAAGATTACGATAACTACACCGGAGGGCAATAATTCACCTTCTTTAGCCTCTTTTAACCAGTTTACAATTTTAAACCCGGCATGTTCAGGATCAGTTACATCACGGAAACCATGCGCAATCGCTGCTCCGGCAAATCCACCAATTAAAGTATGGGATGATGAGGATGGAATTCCTTTCCACCAAGTGATTAAGTTCCAAATAATCGCTGCAATGACTCCGGCCAAAATCACCGTCAAATCGATACTACTGGTATGGGCTGTTTTGGCCACTGTATCGGCTACTCCAAATCCGAAAACCCAATAGGCCAAGAAGTTGAAAAGCGCTGCCCAAAGTACGGCTTGAAAAGGTGTCAAAACCTTGGTCGCTACAATCGTTGCAATAGAATTGGCTGCATCGTGAAAACCATTGATGTAATCAAAAACTAAGGCAAGAAAAATGATAATTAATAATAAAGTAAAATCCATAAAAGTCGATTTTGATTAAAACTATTTATGAATGTTTTACTGAAATTTGTTCCATCACATTGGAAACACTTTTACATTTATCAGAAGCTGATTCCAAAGCTGAAAGCACTTCTTTGTATTTAATAATGTTTTTAACATCAGTCTCGTTCTCAAAGATATCAGCTACTGCTTTATCAAAAACCGAATCCGCTTTGCTTTCCAATTTGTTGATTTTTTTACAAGTATCTTTAATCGCTTTGTGGTCTTTCATGTCTTTCAATTCCTTGATACCAACATTAATCAATTGACAAGCTTCTAAATTGATTTCTGTTAATTTACGGATAGACTTGGTAATTTTCTCTACCTGATACAAACGCATTCTACTTGCTGCACCGTGCATATAATCGGCTACGTTATCAATTGCTTTGATCAATGAGTGAATGTCCTCACGGTCAAAAGGCGTGATAAAGTTTCTGCTTAATTCCAAGTGTGTTTTATGGGTAATCTCTTCGATTGTCGCTTCTAATTCTTCAATTTTTCTGAAATAATCTTCACGCTCTGATTTAGGTGCATTTACGGCTTCGTGAAGTGTTTCAGCTAATAAAACTAAATTTGATGACGCTTGTTCAAAAAGAGGAAAGAATTTTTTATCTTTTGGAACTAAAAACTGGAAAATACTGTTTATAGACATAGTGTTAAAATTTGCTGCAAATGTATCACTCTAATGTTAAGTGAATATTAAATATCGAATTAGTATTGGAGCAGAAGTTTACAATTTGTTAACATAAAAAATCAAGCAAATATAACGCTGATTTCTCTTATTGAAAACGTTTTCGTAGCTTAGCGTCCAAATAAAACAAATACAATCACACGCAACATAACATGGACATCAACTTCAATAAAAACGAAGATCACAACAAACTTTTACTCACCGATTTAAAGCAGCGCTTTGCCAAAGTCAGAGTTGGCGGTGGAGAAAAACGCATCGAAAAATTACATTCCGAAGGCAAAATGACCGCTCGTGAACGCATCGATTATTTATTGGATGCCAAAGCAAATAACATTGAAATCGGAGCATTTGTTGGTGATGGAATGTATGCCGAACACGGCGGTTGCCCTTCCGGCGGCGTTGTGGTGAAAATGGGTTACATCAAAGGCAAACAATGTATTGTTGTGGCGAATGATGCGACCGTAAAAGCCGGTGCCTGGTTTCCGATTACTGCTAAAAAGAACCTACGCGCACAGGAAATAGCAATGGAAAATCGTTTACCGATTATCTATTTGGTTGATTCTGCCGGTGTGTATTTACCGATGCAGGACGAAATTTTCCCCGATAAAGAACACTTTGGCCGCATCTTCAGAAACAACGCTATCATGAGTAGTATGGGAATTACCCAAATTGCCGCCGTAATGGGAAGTTGTGTTGCCGGTGGTGCCTATCTTCCGATTATGAGTGATGAAGCGATGATAGTTGATAAAACAGGAAGTATTTTCCTCGCCGGAAGTTATCTGGTGAAGGCTGCCATTGGTGAAAACATAGACAACGAAACGCTTGGCGGTGCAACAACGCACTGCGAAATCTCAGGTGTAACCGATTATAAAGCCAAAGACGATAAAGACGCTTTGGACCGAATTAAAAGTATCGTTGGTAAAATTGGCGATTATGAGAAAGCAGGTTTCAACCGTGAAAAAGCAACAAAACCGGTGTTGGACGAAAAAGAAATCTATGGCATTTTACCCAAATTGCGCACCGATCAATACGATATGATGGAAATCATCAAGCGTTTGGTGGACAACTCCGAAATGGACATGTACAAACCTGATTACGGGAAATCTGTGATTACCTGTTATGCACGAATTGACGGTTGGGCCGTCGGAATTGTTGCCAACCAGCGTACGGTTTCCAAAACCAAAAAAGGCGAAATCCAATTTGGCGGTGTAATCTATTCTGATTCTGCCGATAAAGCTACCCGTTTCATTGCCAATTGTAACCAAAAGAAAATTCCGTTAGTTTTCGTGCAAGACGTAACCGGATTTATGGTTGGTTCCAAAAGTGAACACGGTGGCATCATCAAAGACGGTGCTAAAATGGTGAATGCCGTTTCCAATTCTGTGGTACCCAAATTCACGGTGATTGTTGGAAATTCATACGGTGCCGGAAACTACGCCATGTGTGGCAAAGCCTATGACCCGAGGTTAATCTTTGCCTGGCCAAGTGCGGAACTTGCTGTGATGGGCGGAACACAAGCCGCTAAAGTATTGGCCCAAATTGAAGCTTCGTCCTTAAAAGCCAAAGGCGAAAAGGTTGATGAAAAAACAGAACAAGAACTATTCGATAAAATCAAAGCGCGTTACGACGCTCAAGTTTCCCCTTATTATGCTGCGGCCAGATTATGGACTGACGCAATCATAGATCCGTTAGAAACGCGTACCTGGATTTCGATGGGAATTGAAGCTGCCAATCACGCGCCGATTGAAAAGAAATTTAATTTGGGTGTGATTCAGGTATAAAACTAATTTTATGAAACAACTATTGCTTTTTCTTTTGGTAACTCTAAATTTTAGTCTTACGGCACAGACCGAAGATTACTCGGGAACTTATGTCTTTTTAATAGAAGGAAAAGATGGCAATATTCTTGACTACAAAATGCAATTAAATCCAGATGGCACCTTTATTTTTACAAGTTTTCAGCGAGTGGTAGATATTCGCGGTAATCATGATACTCACAAAAACAGCAAAGGAATCTGGAAAGTAGAAAATAAAATCATCAAATTCAGCTCTGAACCAAATGATTTGGATAAAGATTATCCTTTAAATTTCAACGGTACAACCGCCAGAGTGATTAAGAAATCACCTCGTGACAAATCTGATAAGTTGGTGCCAACGGCGCTTCAGTTTTACAAATCTGAAATTTCTACGATTGCCAATTTGAAATTTTTGTTGAAGGAATAAAACATAATTTAATAAGATTTCCTTTTTTAGCTTTGCAACGATGAAATCCAAAACCCATTTTATCGCTTTCAAACAAAACATCTCAGGTATTTCGCTACCCGAAAAATTTACCTTTCCTTTTTATTATGAACCACATGAACTGAGCGTCATTGCAGCAAATGAACTGCAAAATTATCTCAAAATCCAAACCGATTTCGAACATAATTTTGGCTTAGATACGGAACAGGAGGGCTTGGTGATAGGAAAAATGTTTGGTGTTTTAGTGGTGCAAAATGCTGATAGCGAATTGGGCTATCTCTGGGCATTTTCTGGCAAACTGGCCGAACGCAATCATCATCCGTTATTTGTACCAACGGTTTTCGACATGCTCGAGGAAAACAGTTTTTTCAAAAAAGAAGAAATACTCCTCAATCAATACAACCGCAAAATTGAAAAGCTTGAAAATGACGCTGATTACCTGACTTCAATTCAACATTTGGAAAAAACCAAACAGCAGGCTGAGAAAGAAATCCGGGAGCAGAAAGAAAAGATCAAACTCGGTAAAAAACTGAGAGCTGAAAAGAGAAAATCGCTTCCTGTATCAGCATTGGACCAACTCAACAAAGAAAGTCAGGAAGAAGGTATTTTGCTCAAAAAAATGACACAATACTGGAGCCATCATATTCAGGCGGCTTTGGAACAATTTGAAACATTTGCGACCAAAATCAACCAACTCAAAGACGAACGCCGACAAAAGTCGGCAGCACTGCAACAACAGTTATTTGCGGAATACGCTTTCCTGAATCAGTATAAGGAATTAAAAAGTTTAGGCGAAATTTTTAACGGCAATCCACCAGCCGGCGCAGGAGAATGTGCGGCACCAAAGCTATTGCATTATGCATTTCAACACCATTTGAAACCCATTGCCATGGCGGAATTTTGGTGGGGACAATCACCAAAGTCTGAAGTTAGAAAACACGGCCAGTTTTATCCGGCTTGTACCGGAAAATGCGAACCGATATTGTTGCACATGCTCAAGGATATTCCAATAGAAGACAATCCGTTTCAAATTAACCCTGCGGAAGGCAAGACGCTTGAAATTGTCTTTGAAGATGACAATCTCGCCTTGGTCAATAAACCGGCTGAATTTCTTTCCGTTCCCGGAAAACAAGTGACCGATTCTGTTTTTACCAGAGTCAGAGCGCTTTATCCCAATGCCACCGGACCGTTAGTAGTGCATCGTTTGGACATGTCAACTTCGGGTTTGATTTTGATTGCCAAATCGAGTGAAATCCATAAAAACCTGCAATCACAATTTATCAAACGAAAAGTCAAAAAGCGTTATGTTGCTTTGCTTGATGGCTTAATAAAGGAAGATAACGGAACCATAGATTTGCCTTTGCGTGTTGACTTAGACAATCGTCCGAGTCAAATCGTCTGCTATGATCATGGAAAACCAGCCAGAACAGTATGGGAAGTCATTGAGCGCAGAGACAATAAAACTTTGGTCTACTTCTACCCGATTACCGGAAGAACGCATCAGCTTCGTGTACACGCGGCACATAATTTGGGTTTGAATACGCCAATTGTTGGTGATGATTTATACGGCACAAAGGTCAATCGTTTGCATTTGCATGCCGAAAGCATTACTTTTAGTCATCCCATTTCAAAAGAGATGCTGACAATAACTGTAGGTGCTGATTTTTAATCTCGTAACAAATTTTGAGTTTTGAGACTCATTGTGAAATACTTCCATTATGAAAAAATTGATTTGCTATTCCTTCTTATTGCTGAGTTTTCAAAGTTTATTGGCTCAAAATTTTACCCGTAAAGATTCGCTTCAAGGCGGATTGCGTCCGGAACGCACCTGTTATGACGTGATGCGTTATGATTTGAATATCAAGATTGATACAAAAGCAAAATCAATTGTAGGTTACAATGAAATCACTTTCAAAGTCGTTGAAAATGCAACGACAATCCAATTGGATTTATTCGAAAACATGAAAGTCGATAGTATTGTTTACAACAAGAAAAAGGTAAATTATACCCGCGAATTCAATGCGGTCTTTATCAATTTTGCTACACCATTATTCAAGGAAATGCCTGAACAATCGATAAAATTCTATTATTCCGGTAAACCAATTGTTGCCCGTCGTGCACCTTGGGATGGCGGATTTGTTTTCGATAAAGATTCAAACGGCAAGGACTGGATTGGTGTAGCTGTTCAAGGTACCGGAGCAAGTTTGTGGTATCCGGTAAAAGATTCGCAAAGCGATGAGCCTGACAGAGGCGCGAGTATCAAAGTGGCTGTTCCTAATGGATTGATGAATGTTTCCAATGGAAGGTTTATGGGTTCGGAAGATTTAAAAAATGGCTATACGCGCTGGGATTGGGAAGTTAAAAATCCAATCAATACTTATGACATCACGGTAAATATTGCCGATTATGCCCATTTGCATGAAAATTACAAAGGACTGGATTTGGATTATTATGTATTGCGTGAAAATGAAGAAAAGGCACGCACTCATTTTGCCGAAGTAAAACCGATGATGGATTGTTATCAAAGTAAGTTTGGCGAATATCCATTCAAGGAAGATGGCTATAAATTAGTTGAAACTTCTTATTTAGGTATGGAACACCAAAGCGCTGTAGCTTATGGAAATAAATATTTAAAAGGTTATCTTGGAATGGATTTATCAGGAACCGGAATAGGACTGACTTTTGATTATATAACCATACATGAAAGTGGCCATGAATGGTTTGGAAACAGCATTACAACCAAAGATATTGCAGATATGTGGGTGCATGAAGGTTTTACCCAATATACAGAAATTGTGTATGTTGAATGTACATTAGGCTATGACAAGGCTATGCAATACACTAACGGATTGCGTTTTAATGTGGAAAATGACAGGCCAATTATCGGGCATTATGGCGTGAACAATGAAGGCTCTGGCGATATGTATCCAAAAGGTGCTTTGCTACTCAATACTTTGAGACATGTCATCAATGATGATGCTAAATGGTGGAAATTGATTTTGGATTACTCCAATACCTTCAGGCATAAAATCATTGACACCGAAACGGTGATTGCTTTTTTCAACAAAGAAAGCGGGATGAATCTGACGCCGATTTTCAATCAGTATTTGAGAAAAACTACGATTCCAAAGCTTGATTTAAAGGTTGAAAATGGAGAACTACAGGCGCGTTGGTCCAATGTTGATGCCGATTTCAACATGCCGGTTGACATTGTCTCAGACAGCAAAACTATCAGAATTTACCCTAAAAAAGATTGGATTAACACAAACCAAAAAGTCAAGGAAATCAATCAAGTTAAGGTATTGTCCAATAAATTCTACATTTTAACACCGTAGACCGTTCAAAAAAAAACGTTCAACTATTCCGTATCTCATTAATAAATAGTAAATTAGACTAAACTTTTAAACTCACTATTTATGGATACTTCAGTAAAAGGTTTGAACAAATGGGCTAACGCTCATTCGACGAAATGGTTTGACACTTTCAGAGTTCTTTTGGGCGTATTTCTAATTTACAAAGGCGGATATTTCGTTAGTAACAGCAGAGAATTTGAAGATTTAATCGCTCCTGTCAGTAATTTTCTCGGCGGTATGTTTGTATTTCATTACATCGCTTCAGCTCATATTATGGGCGGTATCATGATTATTTTTGGTTTATTGACCCGTTGGGCATTGATTGCGCAACTGCCTATTCTACTTGGTGCCGTTCTAATCAATTTCTTTGGAGATATGAATGTGATGAATCTACTGATAGCAACCGTAACTTTGGCACTTAGCATTTTTTACACCATTTACGGAAGCGGTAAACATTCGGCTGATTATTATTTCAAAATGCAAAAATAAAATGTTGTAATTCCCATAACAACAGAAAAAAACGCACTAAGGTTTTACTCTAGTGCGTTTTTGATTTATTTTAAGGTTTCTTTCCTCATTACTTTTCCACTGCCAGTTTCCTTGAACTTGGAAATGAAAATAACTTCTTTGGGTTTTTCATATTTATCCAGATCATCGTAAAGATCATCTCCTAAATCCTCTTTGTCACCTTCAACCAACAAAACCACTTTTTCCCCTAATTCCGTATCGGGTTTTGAAGCGATAAAGAATCGTTGGTGAATCTTGTGTGCCAACTTCTCCTCTATTTGTTCCGGAATTAACTTGATTCCGCCACTATTGATGACGTTGTCCATTCTGCCAAGGAAAACAAACTGATTCTCGTTGACCAATTCCACTATATCATTGGTTATGATGACATCATCCGAGATTCTTGGCGCATGAATTACCAAACAGTTTCTGTCGTCATAAGATATCGTAACACCTGGCAAAACAGTAAAGGCTTTTTCACCTAGTTTTCTGGCAGCAATATGTGTGATTGTTTCAGTCATACCATACGTTTCAAAGACTTGAGCCGGTAATTTCAACAATTGCTTTTCCAGTGTTTTGTTAATGGCTGCGCCACCAACAATCATTTTCTTTACTTTCTTTAATTCAGGAATTGAATTTTGAGCCTGTAACGGAACCATCGCCACAAAATCATAGTCAATCTCATTATTGCGCAACGGATGCGAACTCGGCGCTACAAATTCCAAATCGAGCCCCAGAATCATCGCACGAACCAACATCATCTTACCCGCGACATATTTTACCGGCAAACAATGCAAGGCAACATTTCCGGGCTGCAATTCGAAAAAATCTCCGGTAGCTAATGCCGATTCAACCATGGCCTGTTTGCTTACGCTAATCAGTTTTGGCGTACCGGTCGTGCCCGAAGTCTGCATTTCGATATAATCTTTGCTGTCAAACCAATCCAAAAGAAAATCTCCCACCGGCTTTTCAAAATCTTCGCCTTCTTTGATAAAACTATAAGCCACACGGCATAAATCATACTTATCGAGATGGAAACCATTCAATTTAAATTGATTGTGCACATTTTCGTAGGTTGGGCTATTCATGATTTTCGCTGTTTAGCAATGGTTTTTCTTCGCTTTCAATTACAATATCACCGGTAAGTTTCTCTTTCCAGTTGGTCCATTTGTATTTTTTACTAAAGATAAATAATAGTAATGGAAAAATAACAACTACCGGTGTCAAAATTTCATACCCAACTGACGGTGTTGAAACATCTTTTAATATTGAATGTGTCTTAAATGCAGTCCAATCGGAAGTAACCAATAAAGCTGCAATTAAATTATTAGCCGCATGGAAACCAAGCGCCAATTCCATTCCTTCATCCATCAAAGTGATGATTCCAAGAAAAAAACCGGTTCCGATATAATAAACCAAAATGATATATCCCATTTTTTGCACCTCAGGATTAGCGATGTGCATTGTCCCGAAAATCAGCGAAGTCATGACCAACGGAAACCACCTGTTTTTCGCCAAAACACCAAAGCCCTGCATCAGGTAACCGCGGAAAACATATTCCTCGGTACTGGTTTGTATTGGTATCAGAAGCACTCCGATAACAGCCAATATCAAAAAAGGAATAGGTTTAAAATTCCAGACGAAATTTTCAGGAGCCGAATAATACAACGCCAAAGTTGAACCTGCGGTAAAAATTCCCCATACAGCAAAGGCAAAAAAGATTCGTCCCCAATCTACTTTGGATCTTGAAGTCGTTACCGATAAAAAGGTTTGCTTGTGAAAATGCTTGACCACCAAAATAATGGCAACAAAGGCAAAAACAAATGATATCAGCAAGAGAAACAAAGTCGTGTTAGGTTCCAAAAAACTCATTACTTCTTCATCGGTTGTCGGATAGCTTTTCCCCGAAGACATCGCCTTAGCCGCAACTGCAATGGCTAAAGGAATTTGCCCGATGGTTGAAGCAACAATAATGATTAATGAGCCTACAATATATTTCCAAAATTTATTTTGAGGTAAAAAACCGTTTTCTATAAACATGTGTTTTGCAATTTTTTTGTTTCGCCTAAATTAAGTTTTTTCTATTAATATCTATTACTTTGCAAAAAAAATATGTTGCAGATACTCCACAATCCAAGATGCGGAAAATCGAGAGATTGCCTGGCTTTTCTTGATGATTCTAAAGCCCAATTTGAAATCAGGAATTACATTCAGGATCCATTATCAAAAGAAGAATTAAAAGATTTAATTCAGAAACTGGGAATCAAACCCATAGCATTGGTGCGTCAAAAAGAAACGGTTTGGATAGAGCTTTTCAAAGAGAAAAAAATGTCTAATGTTCAAATCATCAACGCGTTGGTAAAATATCCCATTCTCATTGAACGCCCGATAGTTATAAAAGGAAACCAAGCTGTCATTGGCAGAGACCTTGAAAAATTGGGCAAATTCATTTAAATAACCCACACATTTTTAACAAAGATTTGTGAAATCACGCTTAAACCAAAGCGTACTTTTGCATTCTTAGGCATGGATTAAAACCTTATACATGAAAAAAATCAAGATTATCTCAACGTTACTTTTGCTTTGTTGCTCAATTATAACATTTGCCCAACAAAGACCGGAACGCGCCAAAATCATTATTACAGGTAATGTTATTGAGAAAACGAGTAAGATGCCGCTTGAATATGCGACGATTACTTTAAAAAACACCAAGAACCCAAAACAGATTTTTGGCGGAATCACAGACAATAAAGGAAACTTCACTGTTGATGCAAGTACTGGTGAATTTGATATCATCATCGAATTTATTTCTTTTAAACCTACAGAAATTAAGGCCAAACAATTGACTGAGAGTACCAATCTTGGAACTATCGCTTTGGAAGAAGACGCCACACAACTGAATGAAGTAGTCGTAAGAGCCGAAAAAACAACCGTTGAAATTAAGCTTGATAAAAAAGTCTATAATGTTGGACAGGATTTAATGGTAAAAGGCGGAACGGTCAGCGATGTATTAGACAATATTCCTTCGGTTTCTGTGGATGTGGAAGGAAATGTGAGCCTTCGTGGTAATGAGAACGTGAGAATCTTAATTGATGGAAGACCATCCAATGCGATTAATATCACTGAAGCTTTGCGCTTGATTCCGGCAGATGCTATCGACAAAGTGGAAGTAATCACCAATCCATCAGCGCGTTATGATGCTGAAGGCGGTGGCGGTTTATTAAATATCATCCTCAAAAAAGGAAAAAACAGAGGAATCAATGGAACTTTTATTGGTGCGGTTGGAGATCCAAAAAACAACAGTTTGAGCGGAACCATCAATTATAAAGAAAAGGAATTTAACCTCTTCACTACGCAAGGCTACAGCAACAGAAACAGTCCCGGTAATGCATTGACCAATTCAAGATATTTAAACGCTGATAACAGCACCAGAAATTATATGAACGAAACCCGTGAAAACGAACGTTTGAATGAATCATACAATGGAAACTTTGGTATAGACTGGTTTTTGACCAAATCATTGACCTGGACACAGACCGTAAATTACAGAAGAAGTCTTGGCGATAATACCGACAATGTATTGCAAAAATATTATGACCAAAACTATGTTTATGATTACACCCGTAATCGTATTAACTATGAAGACAGCAAAAGCAAGAACATTGAATATTCAACCAATTTCACCAAAAACTTCAAAAAAGAAGGTCACAAGCTAACCATAGACGGCTCGTTCTCTGACAATTCAGATAAAAATTTCGCTTTGATTACGGATGAAGCAACCAATTCAGCTACTGTTGGTTTAGATGAAACGACCAATATCCAAAAGCAAAACAGAAATTTAATTCAGGCAGATTACGTTTACCCAATCGGAAAAGGAAGCCAGTTTGAAATGGGTTATAAAGGTGATTTTCTTAAAAACGTTACTGATTACAGCGTAATCAACGACGGTGTTCCTGCGCCCGAATTTACCAATACGCTGGAGTACAAAGAAAAAGTAAATGCATTATATACCAATTATGGTTTCAAATTGAGCAAGTTCTCTTTCCTTTTTGGTGTGCGTTGGGAAGATTCCAATATTGACGTAAACCAATTGGCAACCGCTGATTTCAACAATAAAAAATACAATAACTTTTTCCCGAGTGCCTTTTTTACTTATGAAATTGGTGACCAAACCAGTGCTTCTATCAGCTATAGCCGAAGAATTCAAAGACCAAGAGGAAGACAATTGAATCCATTCAACAATTTATCGAGTAACGTAAACATCTTTCAGGGAAATCCCGATTTAAATCCGGCCTTTACCGACGCCATCGATTTGGGTTATATCAAACGTTGGGACAAACTAACATTCAATACTTCGCTTTACGGAAACAAAACCACCGATGTGTTTCAATTTGTTAGAAGACCAAACGGCGAATTTCAAAACGGCATTCCGGTAATCATCAGTTCACCAATCAATTTATCAACAGAATACAGGGTTGGATTTGAATTTACCCTAAACTATTCGCCTTACAAATGGTGGAAAATAAACGGTAATTTCAACTTCTATTACAATGAAACCGATGGTGATTACACTTATACCGATTCAAATAACAATCCGGTTACACAAAATTTTGACTTTAGTGCCAACTCTTGGTTTACCAGAATCAGTTCAAAAATATCGTTGCCTTATAAAATAGATTGGCAAACCAACGCTACTTATAATGGTGAGCAAAAACAAGCACAAGGAAAAAGCTTAGGAAACTTCGGAATGAACCTGGCCTTCAGCAAAGATATTCTAAAAGACAAAGGAACAATAGCGCTAAACGTGAGCGATGTATTCAATTCCAGAAAAAGAATTTCTGAAACATACCTTCCGGGTCAAGTCGATTCTTATGGCGAAATGCAATGGAGAGTGAGACAAGTTAACTTCTCGTTTACCTATCGTTTCAACGTACAGAAAAACGAAAAAGAAAGAAAACCACGTAACGGTCAACAAGATGACGGTGGAGATTTCCCAGGATAATAAATTAAAAAAGCCCCGAAATTCGGGGCTTTTTTATGGAACATCTAGTACAGAACTAGGCTGTTTGTTCGGCTTCTTTTTGTGCTTTTCTTTCTGCCAATAATTCTTTAACACCACCAAAAATCCAATAAGGAACGATGAAAGTGATTAAGAAAATCATCAGCCAAAAACCAATCGTTAAGATGGTCAAGAAAGCTAAGAAACCTAAATACTGTTGAAATTCAAACATGTTTTCCGGAATTTTTTTGAATTATACGCAAATGTATGAGTAATAATTAAGCCTACCAAAAAACAAAACCTTTTTTATTAAATAGTTTATCCACATTTTTTGCCGTAATTTTAAGGAGCTATTTCCGGCTGTCCGTTACAATCTTTTTATTGCTTTGTCACCCTGAGCGCAGTCGAAGGGAATTTTCTACTAAGCAACAAAAAGGATTTTCACTACCATCCGGGCTAGGCTTCACATTACTAATAATTTATCCTTTAAATATGGAATTTAGAATAGAAAAAGATACAATGGGAGAGGTTCAAGTGCCTGCCGATAAATATTGGGGCGCGCAAACCGAACGTTCCCGAAATAATTTCAAAATCGGTCCGGCGGCATCCATGCCCAAAGAAATTATTGAAGGTTTTGCTTATTTAAAAAAAGCCGCTGCTTATGCCAATTGTGATTTAGGTGTGCTTTCTACCGAAAAGCGCGATGCCATTGCCCAGGTGTGTGACGAAATCTTAGCCGGAAAGTTGGACGACCAATTTCCGCTAGTCATTTGGCAAACCGGTTCGGGTACACAAAGCAATATGAATGTCAACGAAGTGATTGCCAATCGAGCGCAAGTTTTAGCCGGGTTCAAAATCGGCGAAGGTGAACCGGTGGTAAAGGCCAATGATGATGTCAATAAATCGCAATCGTCCAATGATACTTTTCCAACCGGAATGCACATTGCCTGCTATAAAGCTGTCGTGGAAACCACCATTCCCGGAGTGGAAAAACTGCGCGATACTTTAGAAACCAAAGCGAAAGCCTACAACAAAGTCGTGAAAATCGGAAGAACACACCTGATGGATGCTACGCCATTGACTTTGGGGCAAGAACTTTCCGGTTATGTAGCCCAATTGAACTACGGCTTAAAAGCATTGAAAAATACATTGGACCATCTATCAGAAGTCGCCTTAGGCGGAACCGCCGTCGGCACAGGATTGAACACACCAGCCGGTTATGATGTCAAAGTAGCCGAATACATTGCCCAATTTACCGGCCATCCTTTTGTAACAGCACCCAATAAATTTGAAGCTTTGGCTTCTCATGACGCCATTGTTGAAGCCCATGGTGCATTAAAGCAATTGGCCGTTTCCTTAAATAAAATTGCCAACGATATCAGAATGCTGGCTTCCGGTCCGCGTTCCGGAATTGGGGAAATCCTGATTCCTGAAAATGAACCCGGTTCTTCTATCATGCCCGGAAAAGTAAATCCTACACAATGCGAAGCTTTGACGATGGTTTGCGCTCAGGTCATCGGCAACGATGTGGCGATTTCCGTTGGCGGTATGCAGGGCCATTATGAATTGAATGTTTTTAAACCGGTAATGGCAGCCAACTTTTTACAATCAGCCCGATTGATTGGTGATGCCTGTCTTTCTTTTGACGAACATTGCGCACAAGGCATTGAGCCCAACTATAAACGAATTAAAGAGTTGGTTGATAATTCATTGATGCTGGTTACGGCACTAAATACCAAAATCGGCTATTACAAAGCCGCTGAAATTGCCCAAACCGCACATAAAAACGGAACGACTTTAAAAGAAGAAGCCATTCGTTTAGGCTATGTTTCGGCAGAAGACTTTGATGCCTGGGTAAAACCCGAGGATATGGTTTAAAGTTTTAGGCAGGATATAAACTAAAAAAACCCGTTTGGGGAAACGGGTTTTTTAGATCTGTCAAAATCAAACAAAACAATAATCAAACTATTTTCTCATAAACATGTTAGTGTAATATTTTCTTCCGGTGTCCGGATTTGTTGTAACTGATATTCCTAAGTGCGTGTAGTCACCTTCAATGTTTGCTTTGTGTGATGGGCTGTTTAACCAGGCCGCAAATACACTCTCAGCAGTCAAATAGTTATAAGCGATATTCTCGCCTACTCTTTCCGCTCCTAATACTCTGATCAAATTATCAGAACGTTGTTGGAAATAATCGTGGTTGAACACATTGTTATCAATCATATATAAGTTATGCTCTTCCGATTTGTAAGAGATATGATTGATCACTTCAAGGGTATTTAGTCCGATACTTTGACGGTAGTTGTTAATTAGCGTTACTAATTTTAACTCTGTTTCGTTGTAATTGTAGGTAGTTACAACTTGCTTGTCTGAAGTAGATTCTTCTGTGTCAGAAGAACAAGATACCATAGTGAACACGATTGCTAACGGCAACAATGCTCTAAACATTTTTGCTTTCATAGTAGTAGGTTAAGTTTTTAATAAAGTAGATGTGGGGCAAACACTTTATTTGATTAATTATTGACAGTTTTTAATAAAGTAGATGTGGGGCAAACACTTTATAGATTTTATTTTTAAGAACGTATTGTTTGATTTGGTTAGACAATATTAGTGCAATCATCGATTAAAACACAAATAAAATCGATAAAATGCATTTTTTTATGCTTATTATAAGATATTTTCCTACTTAAATGCATTTCATCGATGATTTACATCGTCTGTGGACAAAACTAAAAAACCACTCCTAAGAGTGGTTTACATAATTTTCAACATTATTTATATTATTTAAGGAGAAAGCCTATCAATCTGCCAATCATATTCCTCTTTTAGCTTATATCTGATTCTATCGTGCAAACGATTCGGTCTTCCCTGCCAGAATTCAACTTCTGTTGGGCGCACTAAAAATCCACCCCAATAATCCGGTCTGGGGATTGGCTTGCCTTCAAATCCCTTTTCCAGCTCTTTTAGTTTGTTGTCTAAGTATTCCCTCGATGGAATGGTTTCGCTTTGTGAGGAAACAATTGCTCCCAGCTTGCTGCCATCCGGTCGGGAATCAAAATAATTATCCGAGATGATTTCAGAAGTTTTTTCGGCTATGCCTTTAATGATCACTTGGCGTTCCATACTGTGCCAAAAGAAAGACAAACAAACATGAGGATTATGGAGTATGGCTTTTCCTTTTTCGGAATTGTAATTCGTATAGAAAATAAAACCTTCTTCATTGAATTTTTTCAGCAGCACTACTCTACTCTTTGGAAATCCATCCAAACCGATTGTGGCAACTGTCATGGCATTGACTTCTTCTACCCCACCAAATTCTTCCATCTCGTAGAACCATTTGTGGAAAAGATTGATAGGATCTTCGGGAATATTGGTTTCCAGAAGTTCGCTCTTTTCATAGGATTTTCGGTAGTTGCTTAGATCTTTCATTATATAGTATGCTTGTATGTGGTAAAGTTACTAAGTTTTTTAGAATATAAATAAGGATTACTTTTAGCCCCGATTGAAGCAAGCTACCGTGTAGCGCGGAAAGCGGGAACTGCTTCAAAAATTAATCAAAGTCAAATACTTTCCCATCATCGGCCAAAAGCACATTCGGGAAAATGGTTTCCGCTTCTGTCTTGAACAATTCAATGCTGCTGTAACGCGTGCTGTAGTGCCCAAGTAGTAATTGTTTCACATTGGCCAGCTTGGCGATTTTAGCGGCTTCCTTGGCGGTGCTGTGCATCGTTTTCTCGGCTTTGTCAGCTTCCGATTCGAGGAAAGTGGTTTCGTGGTACAAAACATCAACATCCTGAATTATAGGAATAATGCTTTCGTCATACATCGTATCGCTGCAAAAAGCATAACTTTTTGTCGGCTCCGGGTCAAAAGTCAATTCGACATTGGAAATGATTCTGCCATCATCCAAAGTAATATCGCCTCCATATTTTATCTTTCGGTAATAAACCATGTCGATATCATAAGATTCTACAGCTTCTATATTAAGCTTGCGTTCTTTGGGTTTTTCCTGAAACAGATAACCATTGGTATAAATGCGGTGTTTGAGCGGAATGGTTTTGACGATTACTTTTTCATCTTCAAACACCACTTCGCTTTCTTTGGATTCCAATTCATGGAAATACAGATTGTAACCGGTAAACGAATTAGAATAACGCAACTGTAACAAGATAATCTCTTTAATCCCTTTCGGGCCGTAGACGTGCAAATCGGTTTGGCGGTTCAATAACATAAAGGTAGATATCAACCCGACCAATCCATAGAAATGGTCGCCGTGCAAATGCGAAATGAAGATATGGTTGATTTTGGAAAACTTGAGTTTGTTTTTACGCAGCTGCACCTGTGTTCCTTCACCGCAATCGATCAGGAACATCCGGTTGCGGATTTCCAGGACTTGTGCGGTTGGATTGGTTATGGTTCGTGGCGTGGCTGCATAGCAACCCAATATGGTTAATTTCATAGTGGTTTAAAATCCTAAATCGCGCTCAATTTCTTCCATCTCGATAATATCATGCGCTTCCAGTATGGTTGGTACCAATGTGATGCTCTTAGGCACTGCATTAAAGTTGATGCTGCCAGACACTAATACTATTGATTTCTTTTGTTTTTTGTGGAGCTTGATTAATTCAGTAAAGGATTTTACATCTTCCATTTTTAGATTCTTGTCATAGGACAAATCCAAAATGAGATTGTCATTCTTATAACTGTTATACTCACGGGTCAGCACGTCTAAAAACGCTGCAGTTTCCCCATTGGTGTCTTTAATAATAGTAGTATGCCCTTTTTGTTCGACTTTCATTAGTGAAGTAAATAATTTAATACGAAGCTAATTTAGGAAGATTTTGCCATTTTTTGGCATTTGAACAAAGGTTTGTCATTTTGAGTGTGCAGTTCATAGAAATTTTTGGTTTTTCATCGGTGAAATACACGTTTTTTTAACATTTTATAGATTAACTGCACGATAAAAACGCTGAAAACCCTTGAATTCATTGATTTTGTCGATTAAACGACTTTTGAGGTTAGTTATCGAAAAAATTTCAGTCGGGAATACTCTTGAAGTAGTTTTGACAAAGAAATAACAACGAAACTAAAACACTTATTATGACAACAACAAATAACACAGTAGCTCAAAAAAATGTAACGAACGTTAGATTATTTGTTTTATTCGTATTATTGGTTTTATCAAGCAATGGTGTTTTCGGTCAGGAAGTTAAAACTACTACTGTAGCAAATACTACTTCAACTGAGGTTTCAGTTTCTAAAAATGATTCAATTGTTATCGCTACTGAGAAAACAGTTGCTTCAATGGATTTCGCAGTATGGTTTATGGGAACTAACAAAACTTCTTCTGATAGCAAGTCAAATGTTAGCTTCAGCAAAAAAGCCTTAATCAACTCTGGTATCAATACTAACAGCGTTTTAATCAGATCGCTTTTGAAAAAAGTTAGTAGTTCAGAAAGCAGTGTTGCCTAATCAAAATTTGAGTTTAAGTTTGGATTAAATATAATTGGTTAGTTTTAAAGAAAAAGTCCCGGTACCCAGTCGGGACTTTTTTTATTTTGAGTTTTGCTTGAAATAAACTTCTGTTGCGCCTGAACCGTATTTCTGATAATTGGCATCCTGAAAGCTTATGTTATCATATCGCCCGAGCATAAAGTCGAGTTCCGATTTTAAAATCCCTTCGCCTACACCGTGAATGAATACGATTTTAGGGATTCTGTTTCGAATGGCAAATTCGATATGGCGTTTGGCCGTTTCGGTTTGTATCGTCAGGATATCGTAGTTGCTCATCGATTTGTGGCTTTTGACCAATTTTTCGATGTGCAAATCAAACTCCGGAACGGGAATTTCTTTTTTGGCCTTTTTCTCGGTATTGGTATAGTTAGGTTTGGAAACTTCCTTTTCTGATATAACCTGACTTTTATTAAAGCTGAAATTCATATCGCTGCCGGTTCCAATCTTAATCAGTTCGTGGCTTTTAAACGTAAGATTAAAACCATCGGTAGTTTCAATCGTTACTTCGTTGCCATTGATTTCAACCACTATGCCATCGATAGCATCATCCAATACCGAAACCTTATCGCCTTTAGTTATCATCTTCTTTGTCTTCTTCAGTTTCTGAATGTTTGCTTGGTGTTTTGGCCATCAGACGCATCATGCCATACATAAAGATGACAATCGCGATAATCATAATATAGAGATTGGGCTGCGCTTTGCTTTGCTCATACAAGCCAACAATAATCGCCACAATCATAAAAGGAAGGATTAGCTTTTTCATTTGTCAAAAATAAAAAAACCGACTGGAATAGCCGGTTTTAAAGTAATTATATTTTAAAGTTTTTACATTCTCATGCTACTGGCAAAGGAAGCAGCAAAGGCCGCAAATCCAATGATAAAAACAATGTAAAGCGCAATCATAACAATGGTGAAAATACCCAAAAATTTATGGTGTGACTTTAAACTTTCCAGAGCTTTGGCTAAAGTATCAGCATTTTGAAAATCCAACGCTTGCTTGATTCCTTTGGCATAATTAAATAAGTAGTAAACCGGAAAGAAATAAACAAGAGCAAATATGATGTATATTGCCCCAAACCAAGCTCCCATGCCCAAGACAGGATTTTGCATTCCCATTTGATTGTAAGGATCGTTTGGTAATTCGGTAGGCATGGCACTCATAATAGCAGTAATGCCGATTCCTGCTACTACCATTAATGCTATAAAAATAAAACCTACAATAGCTAAAAACATACACCACTTGCCGCTTACTCGTAAGGATTCAATAGCCAAATGATTTAAAGATAATTTTTCCTGGTCTTCCATAAATAAAAAAGGTTGGTTTATAAATTAATTTTTGGTTTATACTGCTTTTTACGAGCTAAAGCTCGTGTACCTTAAGCCCACTGGGCTTCCTCCTCTTAATATCAAAGGTTGGTTTATAAATTGGTTAATTGATTACTTTTCAAATTGCTTTAAAGTCTTGATAATGATGGAAACACAATCTAACAATTGTTCTTCATTCATCACTAATGGCGGTGCAAAACGAATAATGTTGCCATGTGTTGGTTTGGCTAACAAACCATTCTCTGCCAATTTCATACAGATATTCCAGGCCGTTTCACTTTCTTCCGTGTCATTGATGACCACAGCATTAAGCAATCCTTTTCCGCGGACTACAGTAGCTACGTTTGAGGTTTCGATGTATTTGGCCAATTCCGAACGGAAAAGTTGTCCTAATCGCTCTGCATTTTCGGCCAGTTTTTCGTCTTTTACCACTTCCAAAGCTGCAATGGCAACAGCCGCTGCCACTGGATTTCCGCCAAAGGTAGAACCGTGTTGTCCCGGTTTGATTACATTCATGATGGCATCATTGGCTAAAACCGCAGAAACCGGATAAACACCACCTGAAATGGCTTTTCCTAAGATTAAAATATCGGGCTGCACATTCTCATGATGCACGGCTAGTAACTGACCTGTGCGGGCAATGCCTGTTTGCACTTCGTCTGCAATGAACAATACGTTGTGGTCCTCACACAAAGCTTTGGCTTTCGCCAAATAACCTTCGCTTGGTACATAAACGCCTGCCTCACCCTGAATTGGTTCCACTAAGAAACCGGCAATATTTTTGGATGACGTGATTGCTTTCTCCAACGCGTCTAAATCATCGTATGCTATTTTGATAAATCCGGCTGTATATGGACCGAAGTTTTTACGCGCATTTTCATCATTGGAAAACGAAATAATCGTAGTCGTTCTTCCGTGGAAGTTACCCTCACAAACAATAATCTGTGCTTCATTTTCATGAATACCTTTTTTCTCATAAGCCCATTTTCTACACAATTTCAAAGCGGTTTCCACTGCTTCGGCACCGGTATTCATCGGCAATACTTTATCAAAACCAAAATACTTGGTAATGAACTCTTCATAAACACCTAATTTATCATTGTAAAAAGCACGCGAAGTAAGGGTTAATGTTTGTGCCTGTTCCATCATGGCACCAACAATTTTCGGGTGGCAATGGCCTTGGTTTACGGCAGAATAAGCCGAAAGGAAATCATAATATTTTTTGCCTTCCACATCCCAAACGTAAACTCCTTCTCCTCTGTTGAGTACGACTGGTAATGGGTGATAATTGTGGGCTCCATACTTGTTTTCTAATGCAATGGCATCTGCTGAAGTTAATTTTTCTAAAACTGACATTGTAATTTGAATTTTAATCTACTCTCACTGCAGATTAATTATTTAAACCGTTATTCCTTCTTTTGGAGAGAAATCATCCATGTATTTGGCAAAAGTATAATTTAATTGCGAATTATTTTTTAATCTTTTCCAAGATATCATTCATCATTTCAATCTGCACTTTCTGAATCTCAATCAGTTCCTGTTGTTGGTGCATGATTAAGTGATCGAGTTTCTCATCAAGCATCCTGATTTCGAGTTCCGATTTAAGGTTAATCATATAATCCTTCTTCGCCCGTTCGCGGTCTTTTTCTTCCTGGCGGTTTTGGCTCATCATAATGACTGGCGCTTGCAGAGCTGCCAAACAGGACAAAATCAAATTCAATAAAATAAAAGGATACGGATCAAAACCTTTGTTCATCAAAAGATACACATTGAAACCAATCCAAATCATAATAAAAATAAAGAACGAAATGATAAACGTCCAGCTTCCGCCAAAATCGGCTACTTTATCGGCTATCATTTGCCCGAAAGTACGGTTATCGGGTTCGTCTTCTACTTTAGAAACAAAAGACTTATCCGCTGTCAATGACTTGATTACGTTTTTATGCAAATCGGTCAACTCGCCGACTTCCGATTGCAGGAACTGGGCAATGTATTTCTCCCGATATACGTTGAGTTCGCTATTGGCAATGCAACCGTCATTGGTAAAATCGGGATGGTCTTTCTTGATTAAATCAAAAATTCCGGTGCGGATTGATTTTCCCCAAACTCTCTCGTGTTCCGGAAATTCTTCTCCTGAAATAACGCTTTTAAAAGTGGCTTTTGAATTCATGCAGGTTTTATTTATCAGCTAATTTACGACTATTCGCGCTCTTCAAACATTTTGAGCAAAGTATTAACGGTATTCCAATTGCGTGTGGTAGAAACCACGTTCATGCTCTTTTCTATCCATTTGTTGTCCAGTCTGGTTTTGGCGGGAGAGATGTCATATTTGAGATAGATTCGTTTGCCATCGAGCTGGATTTCGTCGGGTTTGATAAAATTTAAGTTGAGTTGGGTAATCATATTTTCCGGCAGTTCCGAAGAGATAAAGGAAACATAAAGCTTTTTCAAATCGACGCCTTCTTCGTTGAGGAATAGATTGCGCTCCAAACAAGCAGCCAAATCTTCCTTACCAATGACAATCACCGGAACGTCATGACCAAACTCCTTGAAAATCTCCTGCTTAATGAGGAAACCAACTTTCCCCGGACTTTCTTCTTCGGTATCCACAAACACATTCCCCGATTGGATATAGGTCACCACATTGGTAAAGCCAATGCCTTCGAGCGCTTTTTTCAAAGCGACCATGTTAATCATTTTGTGTCCGGAGACATTGATACCGCGGAGAAGGGCTAAGTGAGTGTGCATCTTGATATTTTTCTACTAATTTATATTTTTTTCTTAAATCCCATTTAAGTTTTAACCAATAGTTTATTTTTGCGCTATGGGAAGAAAACAAACCAACAAAGTCATTTTTGAAAAGATTACCGTTTTAGATGCCGGTGCCAAAGGCGTATCGGTCGCTAAAGCACCTGAAGGCCAAGTCATTTTTATACCCAATGTCGTTCCCGGCGATGTGGTTGATGTGCAAACGCTTAAGAAAAGAAAAGCCTATTTTGAAGGCAAAGCCATTAAATTTCATGAGTATTCCAAAGACCGTGTGGAACCGGTTTGCCAGCACTTTGGTGCCTGCGGCGGTTGCAAATGGCAGAATATGAATTATAACAAACAGTTGTTTTACAAAAACCAGGAAGTTTTCAATAACCTGAAACGCATTGGTAAAATTGAATTGCCAGCCTTTGAACCGATTTTAGGTTCGGAAAAGCAATTCTTTTACCGCAACAAAATGGAATTCGGCTTCTCCGACACACGTTGGATGACCGATGCTGAAATCCAGTCGGGTGTGGAATTTGACAACAAAAATGCTTTGGGTTTCCATATTCCAAGAATGTGGGACAAAATATTAGACATTGAAAAATGTCATTTACAGGAAGATCCATCGAATGCGATTCGTAATGAAATCAAGCGTTTTGCCAATGAAAACGAATTGGAGTTCTTCAATGCCAGAAACCACGAAGGTTTGTTGCGTACGTTGATGATTCGCACCGCTTCTACCGGAGAAATTATGGTCTTGATTCAGTTTTACAAAGAAAACAAAGCCCAACGCGAATTGTTATTGAACCACATCCACGCAACGTTTCCGCAAATTACGTCTCTACAATATGTGATTAATGGTAAAGCCAACGATACTTTGTATGACCAGGACATTAAGTTGTTCAAAGGCAGAGATTATATTTTGGAAGAAATGGAAGGCTTGCACTTTAGCATCAATGCCAAATCGTTTTATCAAACCAATTCAGATCAAGCCTACGAATTATACAAAATCACCCGTGAATTTGCCGGATTAACCGGAAATGAAACGGTTTACGATTTATATACCGGAACCGGAACCATTGCCCAATTCGTTTCCAAACAGGCCAAAAAAGTAATTGGTGTGGAAGCCGTTCCTGAAGCTATTTTTGACGCAAAGGAAAATGCCAAACGCAACAGCATCACCAATTGTGAGTTCTATGTGGGCGACATGAAAAACGTATTCAACGATGAGTTCATTGCGCAACACGGCCATCCGGATGTGATTATCACCGATCCGCCGCGTGACGGAATGCACAAAGATGTCGTAGAACAAATCCTGAAAATCGCACCGGAGAAAGTGGTGTATGTCAGCTGTAACTCTGCGACACAAGCCCGCGACTTAGCTTTGATGGATGAACAATACAAAGTAACGCGAGTGCGTCCTGTGGATATGTTTCCGCAAACCCATCACGTGGAAAATGTTGTACTTTTGGAGAGGCGCGAGCGTTAAAAAACAGTCCTGTGGACTGTTTTAGCGAAGAGGCCAGGCGGCGCGTTGGCAAGCATAATTGAAAGATATAAACCTATGAAAAAAATACTGTTACTGTTATTAATCGCCATTTCATTCTCCGGTTGTGAGAAAGACGATATTTGTGTGGATGATACCACGCCACGCTTGGTTTTGGAATTTTACAATGCCTCAAACCCGGCCGATTTAAAAAATGTAACCAACTTAAAAGTAAATGGTGAAGGATCAGTAGGTGGAATAGACTTAGGAGTTTTTACCGGCGTAAGTAAAATATACCTACCGCTTAAGACTAATGCAGAAACTACCAAATACAGTTTGACAAATAACAGCACTACATCAGCAACTAATCAAGATTTTTTAGAATTCAATTATGCACGTAATGAAGTTTATGTTTCCAGGGCTTGTGGTTTCAAAACCATTTTTGAATTGAACTCTCCGGGTGGCGTTGTCCATACCGATGCTGCCACACCTGATTTAGAATGGATAGAATCGATCAGCATACAAACCACTAACATTGACACTGAAAATGAAGTACATATCAAAATTTACTTTTAGTATAGCCCTGGTATTGCTGTCATTGACAAGCAATGCACAGCAACAAACGACCGCTAAGAAAGACAGCATTCCTCCCAAAATGGAGCGTTATGGCTTACGTGTTGGTGTTGATTTATTCAAGCTTACCCGTTCGTTTTACGAAGAAGACTATCGTGGACTGGAATTGGTTGGCGATTATCGGTTAACGCGCAAATATTATTTGGCTGCAGAAATCGGGAACGAAGACAAAACGGTTGACGATGATCAGGTGAATTTTACCACCAAAGGAACTTACCTAAAAGCAGGTTTTGATTATAACAGTTATCAGAATTGGCTGGATATGGAAAATATCATTTCCATTGGATTGCGCTATGGTGTGAGCAGTTTTAGCCAAAGGCTAAATAGTTATCAGCTTTATGATCCTAACAATCAATATTTTGGCGAGGCACCAACGGTTTATCCTAACCGTCCTTACAACGGATTATCAGCGCAATGGATTGAAGTCGTAGCCGGTATGAAAGCCGAAGTATTCAACAATGTTTTTGTGGGTTTCAGCCTTCGATTGAATCGAATGATAACGCAAAAGCAACCAGATAACTTTGAAAACCTTTATATCCCGGGTTTCAACCGAACCTACAATGGTGATTTCGGGGTTGGATTTAACTATACGGTTTCCTATTTTATTCCGTTGTACAAATCCACTGTTAAGGCTAAAGCCAAAGCAGATAAAAAGGCAAAAGCAACTAAGAAGAACTAATTAAAGCTGCTTCACTCCTTTTATAAAAATCCATTTCATAAAAATTACATCTCCGTCACGGGTTTTTACGGCCTGGAATTTTGGTGCCAAAAGCGTACTTATTACAAATGCTGTAATTTTCATCCAAAGATTGGTTAAACCTGAGTAGATATTCATTATAAAAAGTACTAGTAAAAAGATTACTGCAAAGCCAAAAAGATTATAGAGTAAGGCTTTAGTCTTGTTTGTCATTTTGTTTGTTTTTTGTGGGCCAAAGATACTGAAATATTCAAATGGTGAAATCGGCAATTTTTAGTAATTTTATAGTATCAAAAACCTGATTTTAATCTTATCCTTATGCACTATGAAAACCCTCAATCAACTTATGCAGGACATTATTCAGTTGACCACTGAAATAGAAACCAAATACCCGGAATTATACAAATACCTGAACGAAACACCATTGACAATCAGTGAAGTAACTTCGGATGTCATTCACACCACTGAATTAAAAAAATACCTCGAAACGTTGAAATCTCAACTCCAACATCACATCGAGACACATGCAAAAAAGTAGGAATATGTCCATTTGTAAAACTTTTCGCCTATAAAACGCTGTTTTCGCTCGTATTAGTCGGGATGTTTTTGTTAATTAACATTTGTTTTAGAATTGAATTGGTTATTTTTGTCGAACCCAATTTTACAATTTAAAACCTACTTATTATGAGCAATGTCTATAATTACAGTATTGATCTAAAAAATGAGAAGAAAGCCGCGAAGACAATAGTGCTTAAGCAAGTTTCTCAAAACAACACCCAAATCAACGTTTTTGAATTTCCAACTAACGATATTGACGTCATCATTGATACGCTTCATAAATCGAAAAAAAGCTTGGCCGGATTGAATGGTTATGCTGCATATGTTGACAATGATGAAATCAATCCTATCATCTTGGATACTTTGGTCGAGTTGTTTTTCTCAGGAATCAGTATTGCCGATTTATCAGTTCAATACAACTTATCGGAATTAAACATAAAAAACAACCTGGAAAGAAAAGGCATCGTGCTTTTTGATGAATTTTAATTCTTCCTGGATTTTTGAATAAAGAAACACCCAATCCCGGGTGTTTTTGTTTTTTAAGGAAACTTTAAAAATCGGCATGTTTTTTATCTGAAAAATAGATTATTTTTGAATATCTAAAAATACAAAGCGTTAGTTTATGAAGAAATTACTCGTAGCCTTTATTTTTTGTTTCTCTTCATTTTATGCAACTGCCCAATCGGGTTATGAAATCACCATTGATTTGAAAAATTACAATGACACTTTAGCCTATCTGACTTTCTATCGATTTGATAAGACCTTGATAAAAGACACTTGTACCACAATCAAAAACGGACGAGTTGTTTTTAAGGGTAAAAACAAGTTAAGCAAAGGAATTTATTCATTGGTAAGCCAACAAAAATCATTGCTTTTTGATTTCTTCATCGATGATGAAACCCAAAACCTACAACTGCAAAGCGAAGCAGGTCCAAATATCACCAAAGAATTAGTTGCTGTAAATTCCGTCAGGGAAAATGAATTTTTCAGTTACCTGAAATTCTTAGGCGCACAAAACATGGCCTTTATGAACTACAAACAGCAACAGGTTTTGGCAACCAAAAATGACACATTGGCACTTCTCAAAAAGCAAAAAGAACTCGAACAAAGCATTGTAGACTACGAAGCCAATTTCATTGCCCAACACAAAGGAAGTTATATTGCTGATGTTGTCAACTTAAAAACTGAAAAGAAATTAAAGGAAACTCCGATTGGTGCAAACGGTAAACCGGATGCTGACGCTGAATACCAATATTACAAGAATAATTTTTGGAGAAATGTAGATCTCAAAGACGACGCAATGATGAACAATCCGTTTTTGTACAGTAAGGTGAAAACCTACTTTGATCAGGTTATTGTGATGCATCCTGATACTGTTTCTGTTGAAATTGACCGTATGCTCTTAAAGACAAAACCGGAAAGTTTGATGTTCAAACTGTTATTGGCCTATTTTACCCATACCTATGAAACCTCAAAAGTAATGGGATTTGACAAAGTCTTTGTTCATCTTTCGGACAAATACTTCAAAACAGGAAAAGCCAAAGGAATTTATGATGACGAAGATGTGGTTCAAAGAATCATCAAACGTGCCGATAAATTAAAACCGCTGTTAATTGGCGCTACAGCTCTTGAATTGTCAATGATTAAGGCAGAAGATTTTAGTAAGATGAAAGCCATGGGCTTTGAAGATGCCAAAAACAGTGAAGAAATGACCAAAGTCTTTTACAAGAATGTAAACGAGATCAACAAGCTGTTTGTCAAGCTGAGTGATGTCAAAGCCGATTATACCATCCTGGTTTTTTGGGATGTTGATTGCGGTCACTGCCAAAAAGAAATCCCAATATTGCTCAAGGCTTATAATGAAATGATTCAGGAGAAAAAAGATGTGAAAGTCTATAGCGTATATATGCAACATGAAGGCGATAAATATTTAAAATACATCGCCGACAATAAGCTTCCATGGATTAATGTTTATGATGGCGCACATTACAACAATGCCATTGAAACCTATGATGTTTATACTACACCGGTGATTTATATTTTGGATAAAAATAAAGTCATTAAAGCCAAACGCATTGATGCGGCGAATGTAAAAAACATCATTAAAACCTTAGAAACCGAGGCAAAAAACTTGAAATCATGAAAAAAGAACCGGAACTTTCTTCCTTAACTATTGAAGAACTCGAAAAAAGAGCTAAAACTACTAAAGCAGCTTCTATTATGTTGGCTGCAGTAATTGCACTTCAGTTTGCAATTGGTATTTACCTAACTTTCAAAAATGGCTTTAATGTATTTATTGTTATACCGTTAGCTTTTTTACCAATGCTGATTGTAAACTTTACCAATATTAAAAAGATTAAGGAAGAAATCGCCAGAAGAAACGGTTAATTTTTTTTCATTATTTAGAATATTTTTTTAATTTTAATCATCTGATTTAAAGGTCAAAACCAACCCTTGTCTTTTAAATATACCTTAGATGCCAATAAATTAAAATCCAATCCCAAAGACAATGTTTATGTTTTGACTTTATTTCAAACGCATTGATGCACTTGCTGTAGACTTAAAATGAGACATTATGAGAACAATCTTTCTTTTACCAAAACTATTTGTTTTATTTCTTTTATCCTGTTCAGATTCCGATTGTGAAGATGATGCTGCAACGGCTGACATTAATAAATTATATGGCGAATGGATTCTCCAAAAAAGTGAGCTTAACGGTGATGAAGTAAACTCTCACGACATCGCAGAATTTACCAGTGATACTTTCGCCAAATTTACTCACACGGATGAAGGACAAAACAATACGGATGTAATTGATAACGGGGCATTTCATATTGTGGAAAATACCCTAATCATCAATTGGAACAATAACATTGATGGTCATTCGGTGACCAAATATCAAATTTTGGAACTGACCGAAACCATACTAAGATGGAAGATTGTGGTACCGCATGTTGGCACACACATCGAAACTTTTTCCAGATAATTATTATTATTCTTCTTGTGTGTTCTGAAACTTAGTACGTTTGCTGCCTTCATACATTTCATACTTCACCAAACGCGCTTCAAGGCTTCCGTTGAAAAGCTTGATTTTGCGTGAAGGTCTTAACCCAACAAACTTCAGGGCTTCCAAATTGGCTGTAATAAACCAGGCATTGGTATTCGGGTAACTGTTCTTTAAAGTATCGCCCAGTTCTCTGTAAAAACGTTCCAAATCAATATCCAAACGTTCTCCATATGGCGGATTGAAAACCATATGCAATGGTCCGGTCGTTTCTTTTTTGGTATCAAAGAAATTGGCCTGGCTAATCGTTACATATTCATCCAGATTAGCATTGACAATATTGTCTTTGGCTTTCTGAACCGCACTTGGCGCTTTGTCGTAACCAATAATATTATGGTGGAATTCTTTAGTGCGTTTCATCAACGCATCGATAATCTGGTCAAACAAATCATTGTCCCAATCATTCCATTTTTCAAAAGCAAACTCCTTGCGATTAATGTTTGCCGGAATATTACACGCAATCATAGCAGCTTCCGCCAAAAGCGTTCCCGAACCACACATTGGATCCAGAAAATCAGAGCTTCCATCCCAACCCGAAAGCAACAACATTCCTGCTGCTAAAACTTCATTGATTGGTGCAATATTGGTTGCCGTTCTATAACCTCTGTGGTGCAACGAAGCACCGGAAGTATCCAGTGAAACCGAACATTGGTCACGATCGATATGGATATTGATTCTTAAATCGGGAAAATCCTTGTCAATGCTTGGACGTTCGCCGGTTTTCTCACGGAATTGATCCACGATAGCATCTTTTGCCTTTTGGGAAACAAACTGTGAATGTTTGAAATGATCAGAGTGAATCGTAGTATCAATCACAAAAGTCTGATTGGCATTCATATACTTACTCCAGTCAATCCCTTGAATGCCTTTATATAAACTTTGGTCGTTAAAAGCCCTGAAATGATAAATTGGTTTTAGGATTTTCAATGCGGTGCGCAAAGACAAATTGGCTTTGTACATAAAACCCTTATCACCTTTAAAACTCACGGCACGAGTACCGATTTCAACATCCTGTGCGCCTAATTGTTGCAATTCCTTAACCAATATTTCCTCAAAACCAAAAAAGGTTTTGGCGACCATTTTAAAATTCTCCATTTTCAATACCAATATGCAATTTGAACAGCAATTTCAGTGATTTCTGAGATTACTTCGGCAAAAATACACTAATTTTGCGGGTGAAGAATTCATTTGAAAAGAATAAATGTCAGATACTGCAAATTGTAAATCCGAAAATTGGTATGCTTCCTGGTTTGACACACCGTATTACCACATTTTATACAAAGACCGAAATTACCGTGAAGCGCAAATCTTCATGGACAATCTTACCCATTATTTAAACTTGCCCGAGAAAGCCAAAGTCCTCGATTTGGCTTGTGGTAAAGGCCGTCATTCCATCTATCTGAACCAATTGGGTTATGATGTGATTGGTGCCGATTTGTCTGAAAACAGCATCGCTGAAGCCAATAAGAATGCGAATGAAACCTTGCATTTTGTGGTGCATGACAAACGCGAACCTTTTGAAGAAAAGTTTGACGCCATTTTCAATTTGTTTACCAGCTTTGGGTATTTTGAAAATGAAGAAGACAATCTGCAGACTTTGATTGCTATCAAAGACAGTTTGTCTGAGTATGGCTTTGCGGTGATTGACTTTATGAATGTTTATACGGTATTGGAGAATTTGATTCCGGAAGAAACCAAAGAAGTAGATGGAATTACTTTCCATATCAAGCGCTCGCATACAGACCATTTTATCATCAAGGAAATCGATTTTGAAGCCGATGGACAAACCTTTCATTTTGAAGAAAAGGTAAAAGCCTATACGCTTGAGGATTTCCAACGCATGATGAACGAAGCCGGCATTTATTTATTGGATACTTTTGGGGATTATAAATTGAAGAAATTCCATAAAAATACCAGCGAAAGATTAATAATGATTTTCAAGTAGTTTATTTGGTGATTTGGTAATTCGTTTAATTCGTAGGATTTTGACAAATAACCAAATAACCGAATAACCAGATTAACATAAAGAATGAATTATATACTTCCTTTATTATCAGTGCTTTTGGGTTATGCAATTGCATTAATCATTAAACCCAAAAAGAAAAACAACCTAAAGCTTTTACTGGCGTTCAGCGGTTCGTTTTTACTATCGTTAACCGTGATGGATTTGTTGCCGGAAGTATACGAAAGCCACGATCATAACGTTGGGATTTTTATCATGGTTGGAATTTTGTTCCAAATCATTTTAGAGTTTTTCTCTAAAGGCGCCGAACACGGACACGTTCATGGTCACGGGAAGATCAGTCAGATGCCATGGCTGTTGTTTATCAGCTTGTGTATTCATGCCTTTTTAGAAGGATTTCCCGTTGGAAATCATCACGATCTAGCCTATGGCATTGCGATTCACCACTTGCCTATTGCGATTATCTTAACGACTTTTTTCCTCAATGCAGAGTTGAATAAAACGGTATTGTTTGTATTCATGCTTTCCTTCGCCGTGATGACGCCATTAGGAACATTTATTTCCGATTCGGCACCGTCAATTACACAATACTACACCGAAATCACCGCCGTTGTCATTGGAATCCTGTTTCATATTTCATCGACGATTATCTTTGAAAGCAGCGAAGGACACAAATTCAATATCGCCAAGATTTCGATGATTATTTTAGGAATATTGTTGGCGTGTTTTGTCTAGAAATCTAAACGAAACTTTGTAACTTTGAGACTTTACAACTTTGCCACTATAACAATGAACTTCACCAAAACAACAGAACAATCCTCACACTACGAAAGCCTCGAACAAATGTCGGTTCGCGACTTGTTAGCCAATATCAATAACGAAGACAAAACTGTGCCTTTGGCGGTAGAAAAAGCGTTGCCGCAAATTGAAACTTTGGTTACTCAAATTGTAGCCAAAATGAAACTCGGCGGCAGATTGTTTTATATCGGTGCCGGAACTTCAGGAAGATTAGGCATTGTTGATGCTTCAGAATGTCCGCCAACGTTTGGTGTGCCGTTTGATTTGGTCAACGGAATCATTGCCGGCGGCGATAAAGCCATTCGCAAAGCAGTAGAATTTGCCGAAGATGACGCAGCCCAAGCCTGGAAAGATTTGGTTGCTGAAAATATATCCGAAAATGACGTCGTGATTGGCATCGCTGCTTCGGGCACAACGCCTTATGTGATTGGCGGTTTAGAGAAATGCCATGAAAATAATATCATCACTGGCTGCATTACCTGTAACGAAGGAAGTCCGTTAGCGTTAACCGCACAATTCCCTATAGTTGTTGTCGTTGGCCCTGAATTCGTGACCGGAAGTTCACGTATGAAAGCCGGAACCGCACAAAAATTGGTTTTAAATATGATTTCTACTACGACGATGATTCAATTGGGTCGTGTTAAAGGCAACAAAATGGTCGATATGCAATTGAGTAATGTAAAACTCGTGGATCGCGGTGTGCGAATGATTATGGGTGAAATTCCGGTAAGTTATGAAGAAGCTGCTGAATTACTTGAAAAACACGGAAGCGTTAGAAAAGCGGTTGACCATTATAAAAAGTTATAAAATCATACAGATGAAAAAAATCATAGCCTTAGCCATACTGTTCTTCTCTTTGCTTTCCTATGCACAACCAATGACGGTAGAAAGAGGAAAATTCTACCTGAAAGGAAACCGCATTGACAGCCGGGAAGCCAGAACCTTACTGGCCACCAATGTCAAAGCCGCAATGTTGTACAAACAAGCCAAATCCAAAGAAGCTTTGGGTGGCTTTTTATTTGGCTTTGGTGTTGGATTAACCGTTGGCGATTTAGCCATTGGTTTGTTTTCCGATAAGGAATACCCAACGGTAATGACTTACGCCGGATTGGGTTCGATGGCGATTTCCATTCCGATACTTATGGGAAGAAAGAAACGATATGAAGAAGCTGTTAAGCTCTATAATTCCGAACACAAGGAAAATACCTTAGGCGCTTCAAACAACACGTATGAATTCAACGCTATTTCCAATCAGAATGGTTTTGGAGTGCAAATAAAATTTTAAGTAATGCCGGTAAACAAAACACAACTCGACAAGGGAATAAAATTCATGCTTTACGCTTTGCCATTGATGTTCATTGGACCGAGTGTGATTTACAATGCCTTTATCAACAAGAAAAATGTGTGGCATTATTTGGTTTTGGCAGTTGGAATTGCCCTTAGTTTCACAGCGGTCTATTTTTTATTTAAAGGAATCAAAACACTAACTGACGCCTTATTCAATCATGATAAATAATCACTATTTAGAAAGCATCGAAAAGCAGTTTCTCTACTATAAAATATTGGGAGAAAAAGCGATAGAACAATTGGAACCGGAACAATTATTCATTTCCGTAAATGAAGATACCAATTCGATTGCGATGATTGTCCAACATCTTTCCGGAAACATGTTATCACGCTGGACCGATTTCCTAACGACCGATGGCGAAAAGGAATGGCGCAATCGTGACTCTGAATTTGAAGAAATCATTACGACCAAAGAAGAACTGTTAAACTCCTGGAACAAAGGTTGGGATTGTTTTTTCAATGCCATCAACGCCTTGACACCGGACCAATTGGAAACCATTATTTACATTCGCAACGAAGGCCATACCGTAATTGAGGCGATTAATCGTCAGTTGGCACATTATCCGTATCATGTTGGGCAGATTGTTTTTTATGCCAAAATGTTGAAACAAGGCGAATGGAATTCACTTTCCATCCCGAAAAACAAGTCGAACAGTTACAATGCCGAGAAATTTGCGAAAGACAAAGCCATTAAGAACTTTACGGATGATGAATTGGACAAACTAAAGTAATATTAGCCACGAATACACGAATAAATATGACTGATTTCTATAATTTATTGGGTGGATTTTATTGGTGGCTATTTGTCAAGTTTTGTCAAACTAAATTGGCTGATGAACAATTAGAGAAAAACAGAAAACGAAATATGATTTTTGCATATACATTAAATCTGCTATTTATTTTAGCAATAGTTTTGTTTTTGTTTTATCAGGAAATGAAATATAAGAACTAAAATAAACTAGCCCGGATGGCAGCAAGCTACCTTGTAGCGCGGACAGCCGGACATAGCTTCAAAAAAAAAAAAAAAAAAATGAAATCGAAGATTCACGAATACAAAAATTGACTCACATGAGTAAAAAAACAGCACTACTCCCACTCGCTTTAATCGCCATATGCTTCGCCAGTTCGCTTACGCTCGTGTCCTGTTCGGACAGGGAACGCAATTGTGCCGATTTTAAAACCGGAACCTTTGAATTCACTCAGGAAATCGATGGCAAAAAACATACGTCAACTTTCACCAGAACTGAAACACTGCAGATAGAAACTTTCGACGGTAAAACCGACACGGCTTCTGTTCGTTGGGTCAATGACTGCGAATTCATATTGCAGAAACTACATCCGAAAACAATGAACGAACGAAAAGCCATTAGTATGACGATTTTGGCTACTGACAAGAATAGTTATACTTTTGACTATTCATTTGTGGGCGATGCCAAAAAACAACGCGGCACTGTAACAAAAATAAATTAACTGCGTTAACCGCAACCCGAGGCATTTGATATTAAGAAAAATTAATAAATCAGAGCGCAGCGGAATAAAACTATAATTAATAAACATGGAAATTTTATTTACGCCAAATGCCTTAATGGCTTTACTGACCTTAACTTTTTTAGAAATCATTCTTGGGATTGACAACATTGTCTTCCTGTCTATCGTTTCGGGGAAACTAAAAGCCGAAGACCAACCCAAAGCCCGACGCATCGGATTGTTATTGGCAATGCTTTTCAGGGTTATTCTGTTATTCGGAATTACTTGGGTTTTGAGTCTGCAGGATGTAATTTTACATATCGATTGGGGATTTTTTGAGGCCAGTATTACCGGACAGAGCTTGATTATTTTTGGTGGTGGTTTGTTCCTGTTGTACAAATCGGTTTCCGAGATTCACCACAAATTAGAAGGCGAAGAAGATGGCGAAAAAGGAAAAGCCAGCAGTACTTTGGGTCAGGCGATTTTACAAATTGCTTTATTAAACATCGTTTTCTCCTTTGACAGTATTTTAACTGCCGTTGGAATGGTGAGCATGAAAGAACCGGCTGAAGGCGGTTTTGGCTACGAAGGCGCTTTGATTATTATGATATTATCGGTAGTGATTTCAATCATCATCATGATGATTTTTGCCGGACCGGTTTCTAAATTTGTCAACGAGCATCCAACGATTCAAATCCTTGGTTTATCTTTCTTAATCTTAATTGGCGTAATGTTATTGGCCGAAGGTTCTCACTTGGCGCATTTCCGTTTTGGTAATGATGTCGAAGTCAATAGTATTCCGAAAGGTTATTTGTACTTCTCTATCTTCTTCTCATTATTCGTGGAATTCCTGAACCTGAGAATGAAGAAAAGCAGAAATGCAGTCAAACTGCATAACAATGATATCATTGACACCAAGTTGAAGGATGAAGATCTTACCAATTAATATTTAAGACTATGAAGAATATCGCTAGTGCTTTTTTATGTCTTATTGCAATTACATCCTGCAATAGTTATAGTATTACGGATAACAAAGAGCCGATATTCAACAACTATAAACCTGACAGCAAGGAATATAAAAACAAGTTGGCTGAGAAGATACAATCCAATCCGGATAATTTGACTTATATATTCGAAAGGTACATTGATGCCACACATATTGAAGTTTTGATAAGCGGAACAGATTTTTCTGCTAAGGGTTTGGTTCAGGTAAAAGACTGGAAAGGAATCGAAGGCATTAAAGAAGCCGAAGGCGGTGGTTATAGCGGTGCCGAATTAAAAGGATTACAACTTGACATTATAGGAAATCCATCCGGAGCGCAACTTATCTTCACAAAAATAGATTACATCATCGATTAATAAAGAAAATCCCGCCAATAGCGGGATTTTTTATTGGTACAAACCATTCAGAGATTCTCAAAAAAAGGCAACTTACAATAGGTTGCCTTTTATTTTACAAAAGCTTTACAATTTTACATTTAGCTAATAATGAATTTACTTTTTTATCATCAATTGAAAAACTAGCGTTAATCACAAAGTGGTTTTAAAAAAATAATTTTGGTCCAGGTAAAAACTAATTAAACAAACAACATTATGAACCAATTCTATTTAAAAAAAACAGCTCTTTTAGCGGTAGTCTCAGTGACACTTTTCAGTTGTCAAAATGATGATAACTCAGCAAGAACCAACAGACAAATTGATTTTAACCATTCTTCAAGCGTGCCGCCTTTGGCCATTGCAAAAGAAGGTTTTGAAAATTTAGAAATCACTTCCTTAATCAGTAGCCCTGATGTGCTACCACAATCTCCATCTTTTGTATATGGAGCACAACCCGACGGCGCCGGATTCATGAAAGATCCAAATTCTGATGGGTATGTAATGATTACGAACCACGAAATTTTAAAATCGGTATCCCGTGTGTTTTTTGATGAAACTCTAAAACCAATTAAAGGAGAATACATTGTTGATGGTATTGGTGGACAAACCCGTTTGTGTTCTGCCACTTTAGCTACCATAGACCAACACGGATTTGGACCATTATTCTTGACTGCAGGAGAAAGTGGTGAAGAAAGCATGGTTCATGGAATTGATCCTTTTGGTTTGGTTTCAGACAGAAGTAGAACAGACAGAGTATTACCAGCCTTAGGAAAAGCAAGTATGGAAAATGCCGTACCGTTAACTAAAAAAGCATATCCAGGTAAAACGGTAATCTTGATTGGTGAAGATCAATCATACACAACATCACATTCCAGTGCCGGACAGGTAATTATGTATATGAGTAACACGGTTGGTGATTTGACTAACGGGAAATTATACGCTTTAAAAAGAAACGATAACAACCAAACTGAAACCAATATCACAGCCGGAAACAGTTATGATGTTTCCTTTGTGGAAATCCCAAATGCAGCAAATCTAACCGGTGCAGCTATCAATACTGCGGTTAACGGTTTAGGAGCTATTCGTTTTTCCAGAGTGGAAGACGTTGATTACAGAAAAGGTAACCCAAAAAATAACCGTGAAATCTACTTTACTGCTACAGGACAAGCCAGTTCAAATGCTCCTGTTGCCGGTTATACTATGTGGGGAAGAATTTATAAATTGGTTTTGAACGACAATAATCCTTTAGTTGGTAAATTAGAATTAGTCGTTGATGGCGATGCTAATCCGGGACATTCATTAATCAATCCTGATAACATTTGCGTGACTGACAACTTTGTTTACATACAGGAAGATGGTGATTCTTTTTATGCTGCGGCACAACATGACTCCTATATCTGGCAATACAAAATCAAAACTAAAGAAATCAAACCTTGGTTGACGATGAACCACAAACGCACCGATCCAATATGGAATGCTACTTACAATCAAACCGGTGAAATGCGATATGGCAGCTGGGAATATGGTGCTATGGAAGATATTTCAGATATCATTAATGTTCCAAATACATTCCTGGTAAATATTCACCCGCATACCTGGCAAAATGATGCTTTCTTAAATGCCGATGGCAGTGGATTGAACACCAATAAAGAAGGTGGGCAAACCATCATCATCAGAAATGTTCAGAGATAGTCAATTCAAATAAAACAAAAAGAGCAACCGTTTTCGGTTGCTTTTTGCATTATTATCATTCAAATGGGAAACAAACACAATCTACTTATTCTAACCTTTTTAGCATTCCTTACCTTTAGCTGCACTCAAGAATACAAATCCATTTCACTTCAGGAAGACCTGATGGTCAAAATGGATTCGCTACAATTGAAAATTGAAGATTTTGAAAAAACAGTCAAAGAAGACAAAAACCAAAGCGATATTCAAAAAACCTTCCAAAAATGTCGCAGTCAATATAAAAAAATAGAATGGGCTGTGGAATATTTCACCCCTGATCCGGCGCGTTTTATCAATGGCCCGGCTTTGGACGAACTCGAAGTAGAAGAAAATAAATTTTTGGCACCCAATGGTTTTCAGGTGATCGAAGAAATGATTTTTCCAAATTATGTCAAAACCTCAAAAAAAGACTTGATTCGCGAGATTCGGATATTGAGCGGAAATTTAAAACAAGTAAAAAAGCACTTTGAAGCCATTACCATTACTCCTGACTTTGTCATGGATGCAACCCGCATGGAAGTCTATCGCATACTGACACTAGGTATCACCGGATTTGATTCTCCTATTGCTTTGCAATCCATCACTGAAACAGAAAGCAGTTTGCAGAGTATCACAACAACTGTAAATGCTTTATCATTAAAAAGTTCAAAAACTCAAAAAGACTTGCAAAAACTCACACACAATGCTATAATTTATTGCCAAAACAATAATGATTTCAACACTTTTAACCGACTGGAATTTATCACCAAGTATTTGAATCCAATCAGTGTACAACTGGCGGTTTTGCAAAAAGAGAATAAAATCGAATTGGTTTCCCGAAACAATGTCATCAACCCTAAGTCATCCAATTTATTTGACAAAAACACCTTTGATGTGAATGCCTTCATTCCTTCCAAAGAGTATAGTTTCAGCAAAGAGAAAGTCGCATTGGGAGAAAAACTTTTTTACGACAAACAATTATCCAAAAGCAATGACCGAAGCTGTGCCAGTTGCCATAATCCAGAAAATGCTTTTACCGACGGCCTGAAAACAAATGCTTCGCTGAACGGCGGATTGCTTTCCAGAAATACACCAACGTTGACGTATGCTGCCTTTCAGAATGCGCAGTTTTGGGACATGCGCCAGCCAGATTTAGAAAAACAAAGCTTAGCCGTGATTCAGAACAAGGATGAAATGCATGGCAATCTCAAGGAAAGCATTTCGCGTTTAAATGATGACAACACTTATAAGGTACTATTTATAAAAGCTTTCAAAACCAATTCAAATCTCGAAGAATGGCAATTGCAAAATGCATTGGCGAGTTATATTCGTTCGCTGAATGCGTTCAACAGCCAATTTGACAATTATATGCAAGGCAAATCCAAACTGTATTCGGCAGAAGAGCAATTGGGCTTTAATCTTTTTGCAGGCAAAGCCAAATGTGCGACCTGTCATTTTATCCCATTGTTCAACGGAACCGTTCCACCGGTTTATAAAAAAACCGAACAGGAAGTCATTGGAACGCCAAGTGATAAAACCGGAAAAATGATTAGCCCGGATTCAGGCCGGTTTTCGCAATACAAAATGGCACAGCTCAACCATGCGTTTAAAACGCCAACCCTAAGAAACATTGCTAAGACCGCACCTTATATGCACAATGGTGTTTTTGATACTTTGGAAGAAGTCGTTGATTTTTATAACAAAGGCGGAGGCATCGGTTTGGGTTATGAAGTCAAAAATCAAACCTTACCTTCAGACAAACTGAATCTGACTGCTAAAGAAAAACAAGCACTAGTAGCTTTTATGAAAACACTAACCGATAAATAACAATAAAAAAATCCCAAGCCATTGGGAGTTTTTTATCAATATTAAGGATTTTATTTCTCTATATTTTCATCGTATTTCAAAACAAACCTTTCAACTTTGTCTGGGTCCAGTTTGCAATCTACTAACGTTTTGTCGGCCAGTAATTTTTTGATTAAAAGTTTTTTAGTGAAAACATAGGATTGGGATGTAAAAGTCAGTTTTTGATCCAAAAATGTAATCTTATTGTAAACGCGACCGTACTTGCTGTTGTGAATGAATTTTAAAAAAAATAGTTCATTCCCATCCATATCCAGAAAGGAAACATTATTGGCATCGCCTTCAATTTTGAGACACGGTTTTCCGTCAATAGTTACTATGTCATTATCAATTTTTATTTCTTGACTAAAAGCTGTAAAGCTTAAAAGAAAGAAACTAAGTAGCAAAAATTTTTTTTTCATTTTTTTGGTATATTGGTTAATTATTTTTTTTTTATTCCAAACTCAAAGTGATTTGTCCGTCATCTCCAGTTTCAGTTTGAATATCATCGGATACATTATCTTCTCCCGTAACTTCAACATCTTCCGGTTGGATTTCTTCCGGTTCTTCGAATGGCAATGGTTCCAGCAAGTTGACTTGTTTCAGTTTGTCTGTAGTCAATTGGTTTCCAATCGCCTTGATGCCTTTTACGGCTATGAATTGTTCCAAATCTACTGTGATGGTATCTTTTTGCACGCCTTTGACTTTGGCAAAAACAATTTCTGCCATTGGTCGCCAATCGGTTGACACGACTTCCAATTGCGATTTTTCGTGTTCGGTGATAAAGATTTCCTCTTTGTTCTCGTTTTCCACCAAAAAGCGTTTCACAAAATAACGGTCTTTTTCCCCATCAAAATAAATGGCTGAAATCGGTTTCTTCGGATGCCATTTTTCCAACACTATCATGTCTTCGTCAAAATGCGTGGTCAACTCAGGAATAATCGTTTTTAGTTTCCCGGATTGGTTGATAATCAGCAGACGGTCATTTGGCCTGAATTCGCCCAACAACTCACCTCTTCCATCGACATTCAGCCTTTGAACCGTATCGTCAAACCACACTTTACGCGGTCGCAGAGTGGAAATTCCTTTTTCCTTGAGTTCTATTTTCTTAATCGGATATTTGGTTACGGTATTTCCGCGCGAAGCTCTACCTTTGATGGCTATATCAGAGAAATCAACATCCCATTTCAGTTTCTTCACACTACCGATTTGGCGTAACAAAATCGTAACGGTTTCCGCTTCACCATTTGGATTTGCAGAAAAATACAACACCTGGCTTCCGGCTTTTTCCTGTGTCAAATCATAGAATTTATCGCGGGTAATTCCGGAAACATTGAAACGCTTGATAAACGTTGAGCCGTTTTTGCCATCTCGGTACATCATATTGTAAATCGTGCGTTTGTCATTTTTGTCAAAAACCGCAATATGAATAATGTCCTTACCAACGAATTTCTTGTCATCCACTTTGGCAATCATCATTTTTCCGTCACGCAGGAACACAATCACATCATCAATATCCGAACAATCCGCAATGTATTCGTCTTTTTTCAAACCGGTTCCAAAGAAACCTTCTTCCCTGTTTACATAGAGTTTGGTATTTCTCAAAACTACTTTCGTCGCTTCAATGGTATCAAAGCTTCTCAGCTCGGTTTGACGTTCGCGGCCTTTGCCGTATTTGTCTTTTAGCTTTAGGAAGAAATCAATCGTATAATCAATGATATGATCTAAATGGTGTTTTACTTCTTCCATTTCAGCTTCCAGCTTCGCAATCGCATCATCCGCTTTATCCGAGTCGAAACGCGTAATACGGATCATCGGGATTTGCGTCAGCTTTTGCAAATCGTCATCGTTGATTTCCCGTACAAACGATTTTAGGAAAGGCTTGAATCGGTCATACATATAAACGTAAAGCGATTCCCTGTCGGAGTACAATTTGAAATCAATGTACATTTCTTCTCTGATGAAGATTTTCTCTAACGTAGCGAAATGCCATTTGTTTTCGAGTTCGTCCAACTGAATTTCCAACTCGCGTTTGAGCAAATCAACCGTTCGATGTGTTGAGATTTTTAACATATCCGAAACACCAATGAATAAAGGTTTGTGGTTTTCAATCACACAGCCCAATGGTGCTACTGAAGTTTCGCATGCGGTAAACGCATACAACGCATCAATGGTTTTATCCGGAGAAACGCCCGGCGGAAGATGGATTAAAATCTCGACTTCTGCTGCGGTGTTGTCTTCTATTTTTTTGACTTTAATTTTTCCTTTTTCATTGGCTTTCAAAATACTGTCAATCAATGTTGACGTATTGGTTGAAAACGGAATTTGGGTAATCACTAATGTTTGCTTGTCAAGCTGCCCAATTTTGGCTCGCACACGCACACGTCCGCCACGCATACCATCATTGTAATTCGACACATCGGCAATACCGGCTGTTGGGAAATCAGGATATAAAGTAAAAGGTTTATTCTTTAAAACTTTAATCGAACATTCTATCAGTTCGTTAAAGTTATGTGGCAAGACTTTGGTTGATAAACCAACGGCAATACCTTCGGCACCTTGTGCCAACAACAACGGGAACTTTACCGGAAGATTTATTGGTTCGGCACGACGACCATCATAAGACATTCCCCATTGGGTAATCTTTGGAGAATATAAAACGTCGTGGCCAAACTTAGAAATACGCGCCTCGATATAACGTGAAGCAGCCGCACCATCGCCCGTGAGGATATTTCCCCAGTTTCCCTGCATGTCGATAATCAAATCCTTCTGACCGATTTGCACCATCGCATCACCTATACTGGCATCACCGTGTGGGTGATACTGCATGGTGTGTCCAACGATGTTCGCCACTTTGTTGTAACGACCATCATCGAGTTCTTTCATCGAATGCATGATACGACGCTGTACCGGTTTGAATCCGTCTTCAATGGCCGGAACAGCACGCTCGAGGATTACATAGGAAGCATAATCCAAAAACCAATCTTTGTACATTCCTGTAACTTTGGTAATGGTGTCTTCCGGGTTTTCATCGTTTTCGTAGAAATGGTTGCCACCTGAAGATTTGATGTCTTCAAAGCCTTCATCCATTGCGTCATCGCCTGTAGCTTCGCTCAACTCTTCGTTGTTGTCGTCATCATTTGGGATGTTATCGTCTTCTTCTTCGTCTTTCATTTATGCTGAACTTCTGTAATCTTCTAATTAATTTTTCTCCACCACATCCAATTCCACTTTCAGATTATTGATAATGAAAATCTGTCTGTCCGGTGTATTTTTACCCATATAGAATTCGAGTAAGGTTTCAATCGATGTGGCTTTGTCTAACATCACCGGATCCAATCGAATGTCATCACCAATAAAATGTTTGAACTCGTCGGGTGAAATCTCTCCTAATCCTTTGAATCGCGTGATTTCGGGCTTTGGTTTTAGTTTTTCGATGGCGTTTACTCTTTCTTCTTCGCTATAACAATAGATGGTTTCCTTCTTATTTCGCACACGGAACAATGGTGTTTGCAAAATGTATAAATGACCATCCTTAATCAACTCAGGGAAAAACTGCAAAAAGAAAGTAATCAACAACAAACGGATGTGCATACCATCGACATCGGCATCGGTAGCGATTACGATATTGTTGTAACGCAAGTCGCCCATGTCTTCTTCGATATCCAAAGCAGCCTGAAGTAAATTGAACTCTTCGTTTTCATACACAATCTTTTTGGTCATGCCATAAGAATTCAAAGGCTTACCACGCAAACTAAACACGGCCTGCGTATTCACATCACGGCTTTTGGTAATCGAACCCGAAGCCGAATCTCCCTCGGTAATGAAAAGCGTACTTTCCAGACTTCTTGGGTTTTTAGCATCGGTTAAATGCACGCGGCAATCGCGCAATTTTTTATTGTGCAGACTTGCTTTTTTGGCCCTGTCTTTGGCTAACTTTCTAATTCCGGATAATTCCTTACGTTCTCTTTCCGCCTGAAGGATTTTGCGCAATAGCAAATCGGCTACTTCAGGATTTTTGTGCAAGAAATTATCGAGTTTGGTTTTGATAAAGTCGTTTACAAACGTTCGCACCGATGGACCTTTCGGACCGATATCGGTCGAGCCCAATTTAGTTTTGGTTTGTGATTCAAAAACCGGTTCTTCCACTTTTACTGAAATCGCAGACACAATCGATTTACGAATATCTGACGCTTCAAAAGGTTTGTTGTAAAACTCTTTGATGGTTTTGACAATCGCTTCGCGGAAAGCGCCTAAATGCGTTCCTCCTTGGGTTGTATTTTGTCCATTCACAAACGAATGGTATTCTTCTGAGTATTGCGATTTACTGTGCGTCAAAGCTACTTCGATATCTTCACCCAACAAATGGATGATTGGATATTGCATGTCTTCTTCGGCTATGGTTTCTTCCAATAAATCCTTTAAACCATTATCCGAATAATACTTTTCGCCATTGTAATAAATGGTCAAACCGGTATTCAGGTAACAGTAGTTTTTGAGCATTTTGATTACATACTCATTACGGTATTTGTAGTTTTTGAAAATGGCTTCATCGGCAACGAAAGCCACTTTGGTTCCTTTGCGTTTGGTGGATTCCTGAACGTCTTCTTCAATGGTCAGATTTCCGGCAGAGAACTCAGCGGCTTTTTGTTGGTTATCGCGAACGGATTCCACACGGAAATAATTGGACAAAGCATTTACGGCTTTGGTACCCACTCCATTCAAACCTACGGATTTCTTAAACGCTTTGGAGTCGTATTTTCCACCAGTATTCATTTTGGACACAACGTCAACGACTTTCCCTAATGGAATCCCACGGCCATAATCACGTACAGTAACCAATTTGTCTTTGATAGTCACTTCAATGACTTTTCCGGCACCCATGACAAACTCATCGATACAGTTGTCGATGACTTCCTTAAGCAAAATATAAATACCATCATCGGGTGAAGAACCATCACCGAGTTTCCCGATATACATCCCGGGACGCATTCGGATGTGTTCTTTCCAGTCGAGCGAACGGATATTGTCTTCGGTATATTGATTTTGTTCTGACATTTTAAAAACTAACGATTTTCTGCTAATATAAAGGAATTAGGCTGATTTTTGAAATGATACTTATCAAAGTTATTAAGAATGTTTTTGACAAATTTTTCAAAAAAGAATATAGAAAATAGAATAAAGAGAATAGACTATTTAGTGCATAAAAAAAAGCTGCTAAATTTCTTCAGCAGCTTGTCTATATTTTTATTCTATTTTCTTATCTCTTAACTTACACATTAAAACGGAAATGCATTACATCACCATCTTTTACGATGTATTCTTTTCCTTCTACTCTTAGTTTTCCGGCTTCTTTTACTTTGGCTTCCGAACCATAATTAGCATAATCTTCATAAGCAATTACTTCCGCACGGATAAATCCTTTTTCAAAATCGGTATGGATTACGCCGGCCGCTTTTGGTGCGGTATCACCAATATTAATAGTCCACGCACGAACTTCCTTAACTCCGGCGGTGAAATACGTTTGTTGCTTTAATAACTTGTATGCAGCACGAATCAATACTGCCGAACCCGGTTCAGTCAATCCCATATCTTCCAGGAAAACCTGACGCTCTTCGTAAGTTTCTAATTCGGTAATATCGGCTTCTGCTCCTACTGATAAAATGATTACTTCAGCATCTTCATCTTTTACCAGTTCACGAACCTGGTCTACATATTTGTTTCCGTTAACGGCAGATGTTTCATCTACATTACAAACATACAATACCGGTTTGGTCGTGATCAATTGGAAATCTTCCATCAATGCTTCTTCATCAGCATTTTGAGGCACAACCGTACGGGCTGATTTTGCCTGTAATAAAGCTTCACGGATTCTATCCAGGAAAGCTTTTTCCACTTGTGCTTCCTTATTTCCGGTTTTAGCAGCGCGGTTTACTTTTTCTAAACGTTTTTCAACGGTTTCCAAGTCTTTCAACTGCAATTCGATATCGATCGTTTCTTTGTCGCGTATTGGGTTTACATTCCCGTCAACGTGAACAATATTGTCATTATCAAAACAACGCAACACGTGTATGATAGCGTTACACTCTCTGATATTAGCCAAAAATTGATTACCCAAACCTTCACCTTTGCTAGCTCCTTTTACCAATCCGGCGATATCAACAATATCAACGGTAGCCATTTGAACGCGTTCCGGTTTTACCAATTCTTCCAATTTGTTGATTCTTGGATCAGGAACGTTTACCACACCAATATTGGGTTCGATAGTACAAAACGGAAAGTTCGCGCTTTGTGCTTTGGCATTAGATAAACAATTAAATAAAGTTGATTTCCCTACGTTTGGCAATCCTACAATTCCTGCTTTCATATTTCTTGAATATTTTTTTCTATCGGTAATATGTAACGCTGACGCGTTTCATAAGTATGCTTGTTTTTAAAAGTGTGCAAATATAACGTAATAAAACCAAGTAACAAAGCGGAAAAACTGCTGGAGATTTGAACTTAGTTTGCCCTGTCCTGAAGTTGACTGATGATGGCTTGCTCTTCTTCTGTTGTGCTCAATCCGGAGATATCCCAATAGCTGGAAAGTATGGTATTCTTTTTATTGTAAAGCGTTTTGTCCTTGAATACTTCGCTTTCTTTATAAGTGTAATTTTTGTTGCTGAAATTGGTGGTAACGAAATAATTCCGGACTTCAATATCTCGGGTTTTATCTTTGTCAACCCGCTCAAAACCAATCTCTTCTTTGGAACTGACTAAATAATAATTTTCATTATCCAATCGGTAAATGCTTTTGAACACAGACTTGTAAATGTTTTTGGAACCAACCGATTTTCTTTCCTTAATATTGGCAATGGTCGTTGGGGAAACGGTTGTGTTTACCTCAATGATTATTTTCTTTTTCCAATCATAAATAATCCTGAAATCATCGCGCAAATCTTTGTTGTTGTCCAGCGGAGTTACGATCATTACATTGTAATCATTGTTGGCGGAATAACCTTTAATCAGAAAGTCATATTTCTTTTTGGCGCCGGAATCTAAAATGGCATTCAGGTATTTGAAATTGTAATAATTCTGCATGATGTCATTGAGATTGTACCCTAAAACATCCGAACCAATCTGGTCAAGTACCAAACCAAAAGACCTGTTCTGTTCAACCAAAATATTACTCTTGAAGTTTTTGTCTTTTCCAAATAACTGGAAATTCATCAAACCATCATTATAATAGGTATAATTACCATCCATCTTAAAAAACTCTCTCGAATAGACTTTTAACCGCGCCGGAACCGTGAGCTTTTTGGTGGAGTTATCAACCAGGTTTTTTAATATTTTCTGCGGATGTTGTTTGGTCACAATAATTTCATCCAAATCATTGACATTGCTTTTCAGATAAATAGTGTTATCAGTCTTTACCAATGCCGAAGAACGTACGGTAACTTTTATATAGGAAGAATGGGTAACCTGGATATTGGACGAGCCGTTTAGTACAAATGTCACTTTGCCCTCGCTATTACTCAATAAAGATTGCTTTGTCTTTAAAATAAAAACAGTTACATCTTCAATCGGAAGATTAGTATCGGCATCTTTCAAAACCAATGATTTCTCGATAGGTTGCGCATGAACCGAGACACTTAAAACCAATAAAAACAGTAGGTAAAGTTGTTTCATCAAAGATTAGGTTTGAACAAATTTAGTAAAATTTTGTTCCAAATTAAAAAATAACAAAATGTTAGTTAAATTGTTGAAATGCTTTTAGTTCTATTGTTAAAATGATATTTAAAAATTATTATATTGCAATTAATTAACACCTAACCAATCTTTTTATGAAAAAAATTACTCTTTTATTGTTTTCATTACAATTCGGGTACATTGCCGCACAGGACAATCCGAATGCAACCCAAAAAGACAGCGTCAAAACCAACGAACTACAGGAAGTAAAAATCGTAGGTTCTAGAAATTCCAAAAGAACTGTTGTGAACTCAGCGGTTCCGATTGACATCATTGATGTAAAAAGTGTTACTACACAAAGTGGTAAGATTGAAATCAATGAACTACTGCAATATGCCGCACCTTCATTCAATGCCAACAAACAATCGGGTTCTGATGGTGCTGACCACGTTGACCCGGCAACACTGAGAGGTATGGGCCCGGACCAGACTTTGGTTTTAATCAACGGAAAAAGAAGACACCAATCGTCATTGATCAATTTATTCGGAACCCGTGGCCGTGGAAATACCGGTACCGATTTGAATGCAATTCCGGCGAGTTCCATTAAGCGAATTGAGATTCTTCGTGACGGTGCAGCAGCGCAATATGGTTCGGATGCGATTGCCGGTGTTATCAACATTGTCCTCAATGACAATGTCGATGAATTGACAGGAAGCATTAGTTATGGAATGTACAGCACCAAAGCTGACGGCGATTTCCCGGCCGGAACACCAAACACGGGCGACAATTTCCTTGACACCAATGCTGACGGAAACAAAATCGCTGATGGCAAAAGTTTTGATGGTAACTCTATTAAAATATCAACCAACTACGGAACCAAAATTGGCGACAAAGGTGGTTTTGCCAACTTTACTGCAGAATACCTTAATAAGGAAAAAACACTTCGTCCCGGATTTGATTTCAGAAGAGGTTTTGGAGAAGCTTCCATAGAAGGCTTTAACTTCTTTGTGAATGCAGCCATACCGGTTTCGGACAAAACAAAATTCTATGCTTTTGGAGGCAGAAATTACAGAGATACTGATGCTTATGCCTTCACCAGAAACAATCCTTCACCAAGAATTGTAACGGATATTTATCCAAACGGATTTACACCGAGAATTACTTCTTTAATTATTGACAATTCTATTTCAGCAGGATTCAGGACTCAAACTGCTGCTGGCTGGAATTTAGACATCAGTAATACTTATGGTAAGAACTTATTCCACTACTATATTAAAGGAACCTTGAATGCTTCTTTGGAAGAAGCATCGCCAACAGAATTTGATGCCGGTGGACATACTTTAAGCCAAAACACGATCAATTTGGATTTGTCCAAAAATTATGATGGCGTATTAAACGGTTTTAATTTGGCTTTTGGTGCAGAATACAGAACCGAACAGTTTACCATTTTCGCAGGAGAAGAAGGTTCGTATGCCACTTATGATGTAAACGGCCAACCGGTTACTGACCCGGTAAATCAAACCATCCCAACCGATCCTAATACCGGAGAGCCAAGACCTGGAGGTTCTCAAGGTTTCCCAGGTTACAGCCCAGACAATGTAGTAGACAGAAGCCGCTCGAATGTTTCTTTATATGCTGATGGTGAATTGGATATAAACGACAGTTTTATGGTAAGTTCTGCCTTGCGCTTTGAAAACTATAGTGATTTCGGTAGTACCTTAAACGGAAAATTCGCAGCAAGACTAAGAGCCACCAATAACTTCAACATCAGAGGTTCCATCAGTTCAGGATTCAGAGCACCGTCATTGGCACAGATATATTATAATCTTCGTTTTACTAACTTCTCCTCAAGTGGTGCTTCGGAAATTTTATTGTCACCAAATAACAGCCCGGTGACTCAGGCGTTTGGCATCGGTAAATTAAACGAAGAAAAAGCCATCAATGGTTCGTTAGGTTTTACTGCAAGCTTTGGCGATTTCACTGCAACCATCGACGGTTATATGGTAAATGTAACAGACAGAATTGTATTGACTGGTTATTTTGATGCTACTGCGTTAAATGTTGGTGTTGATCAGGCTCAATTCTTCGTAAACGGTGTTGATACCAAAACCACAGGATTAGACGTTGTACTTTCTTGGAAAAAGAAATTTGGCGATAATTCATTTGGCGCCACTTTGGTTGGTAACATCAATGATATGAAAGTGGACAAAGTAAACAACGGTGCATTGGATGAGCAAACATTTTTTGGAGAAAGAGAAAAAGCATTCCTTTTGGCTTCAGCTCCGGATAACAAATTCAGTTTAAATCTGAATTATTCACGCAAATGGTTTGATGCAGGATTGGCTTTCACTAGATTCAGTGAAGTGAAATTGTTGGATTACCAAATGTATGAAGATGTAGCAGATTATGGTTCGTTTGCCAATCAAATCAAAGCTGCAACCGATACTTATGGTGCCAAAATTGTTACCGATTTGACTTTAGGATTCAATCTTTCCAAAAACACTAAATTGAGTGTTGGAAGCAACAACCTATTCAATATTTATCCTGATCAACAAGACGACTGGGTTGAAGCCGGTGGTTATTGGGACGCAGTTCAAATGGGATTCGGTGGTGCTTATTACTACGCCAGAATGAATTTCAAATTCTAAACCCAAAAAAAAAATCCATATAAAAATCCTGAGTGAAAACTCAGGATTTTTTCATTTTATGAATATCCTATAACAAATAGAAAAAATGATGTAACATATAACGTCGTGTTTGGGAATAGATTTGTAATGTATTAATCATTAAAATTAATCATTATGAAAGTTCTAATCTTAAGCATGTTCGCATTGCTATTGTCATTCAATAGTCAGGCTCAAAATACAAACGTAAAATCCGAAGTAAAAACCACTACTAAAACCATCAAGGACAATAAAGGTGAGAAAAAAATCGTAAAAACTGAGGAAATCAAAGAGGTACAAAAAATCAAATTGGAAGAAGCAAAGCCTAATACTTTGAACATTCCAATGAAAGATGACCAACAGGTTGATGTGACCAAAAAAACCCAGGTAGCTGTTGATGGTGTCACCCAATATGTAGATGTTGACCGCTCTGCCTATTATACTTTAAACGGACAAAAATACCAGGTAGCCATCGATAAAGGCGGTTATGTAATGGCTTTCCCGGATAGTGCAGACCGTGCAGTTTTAAGAAGAACTTCCAATAACAATTATATTTTTAAAAACAAGGACAAACTCTCTGTTGGTTATTTCGACACCGAAGGAAACCTAGTCGTTGAGACATACGACGAAAAGACAGACACAGTGGTTCTTGAAAAATATATTGTTGTGAAGCCTTAATATATTTCATGTTTTGTTAGGGAAGCCCAAGTAGTTCTACTTGGGCTTATTTTTTACCAAATTATCGCATAAAAAAACCTCAAGTGACTTGAGGTTTAGTTATTATTCGTTGTGCAAAAACGATTGTCTGTTGAGTAGCGTTTCTTCGCTTTCGACATGATTGTCATCGGGAACGCAACAATCTACAGGACAAACAGCCGCGCATTGTGGTTCTTCGTGGAAACCTTTACACTCGGTACATTTTCCCGGTACTATATAATAGATATCATCTGATAATGGCGTTTGAGCAGCTTCTGAATCGACTTCGGTTCCATCAGGTAAAATGACTTTTCCTCTTAATTTGGTTCCGTCTTTATAACGCCAATCATCAGCACCTTCATAAATAGCCGTATTTGGGCATTCCGGCTCGCAAGCACCACAGTTGATACATTCGTCAGTTATTATGATTGCCATAGCTAATTTTTAATTAATTTTGCGCAAAATTACAATCAAAACCATTCATAAACAAGCTACTGATGTTACAAATCGAGAAAAAAAAATGTTTTATTGAATTAGGAAAGTTTTTAAGCCAGTTCTCTTTGGAGCAAAACAGTAAAAATGATTCGGTTCTCCACAACGATTTACACTATAATAGCTTTGTCGATTTGATTGAATTGTCGCAATCACACAACGGTTGGTTTACGCCCGAACAGGTTTATCACGCAGTGCAATCCTGGGCAAAAGCCTTGACGGAAGATAATTTGAATCAGTGGTTATCCAAATACGATTTCTCGAATGTACATCCTAAAACTGTTGGTTTAATTCTCGCCGGAAATATCCCATTGGTTGGTTTTCACGATTTTCTTTCGGTATTGATTTCAGGACATAAGGTTTTGGTAAAGACTTCGTCAAATGACCAACATCTGATCAAGTTTTTGGCCAAATATTTAATCGCGGTCAATCCGGAAATTGAAAACCATATCACGTTTACAGATGGTAAACTGGAAAACTTTGATGCGGTAATCGCCACCGGAAGTAATAATACGGCTCGATATTTCGAATTTTACTTTAAAGACAAACCGAGCATCATCCGTAAAAACAGAAATTCAGTAGCACTTCTAACCGGAAATGAATCAAAGGAAGATTTGGTGAATTTAGGTGAAGATATTTTCCGCTATTTTGGTTTGGGTTGCCGAAATGTATCCAAATTATTTGTACCAAAAGGTTACGATTTTCAACCGTTCTTTCAGGCGATTTATGAATACAAAGACGTGATTTTCTACGAGAAATATTCTAACAACTACGATTATAACAAAGCCGTTTTCCTGATGAGTAATTTCAAATTACTCGATAATGAATTCCTGACGCTGAAAGAAGATACCAGCTACGCCTCGCCTATTTCTTCGGTATTTTATGAATACTATGAGAATTTAGACGCTATTAAAAAGCAATTAGAAAACGATGCTGAGCAAATTCAATGTATCGTTTCTAAGAATGTGGTTGAAAACAGTATTCCGTTTGGTAAAACACAGCAACCCGAGCTTTGGGATTATGCTGATAATGTGGACACTTTAGCCTATCTGTTGGGAATTTGATTGAAAAATTCACAACAAATGTTATAAACTAAATCGTTTTCGTTAATAACATAGGCTTATTATTGCGGAATTGTAATCGCTTTTTAGATATGCGTTTACGAAATTTGCCTTTTAATTTTTGGAATACCTCTCATGAAAAAACACAATTACAGCGCCGGACCTTGTATCCTACCACAGGAAGTATTTGAGAAATCTGCACAGGCAGTTTTGAATTTCAACAACTCCGGTTTATCCATATTGGAAATATCACACAGAAGTAAGGATTTCGTTGCCGTAATGGACGAAGCCAGAGCTTTGGTTTTGGAACTGTTAGGTTTGGAAGGCAAAGGTTATCAGGTTTTGTTTTTGCAAGGTGGCGCGAGTCTTGAATTCTTAAGAGTACCACAAAACTTAATGAAAGTTGATGGTAAAGCGGCGTATTTAGACACCGGAACCTGGGCGAATAATGCAATCAAAGAAGCCAAATTATTTGGCGAAACGGTTGTCGTTGCATCTTCTAAAGATCAAAACTACAATCATATACCAACAGATTATACAATTCCTGCAGAGGCAAGTTATTTTCACTGCACGAGTAACAATACGATTTTCGGAACGCAGATGAAAACCTTTCCAAAAACCGATATTCCAGTGGTTTGTGATATGAGTTCGGATATCTTTTCACGCACTTTGGATTTCTCGCAATTTGACTTAATCTATGCCGGAGCGCAGAAAAATATGGGCGCAGCCGGAGCTACATTGGTTGTGGTTAAAGAAGAAATCCTTGGCAAATCAGGCAGGACAATTCCGAGTATTTTGGATTATGAAAAACATATCAAAGCCGAAAGCATGTACAATACGCCTAGCGTTTTTGCAGTGTATACTTGTTTACTGACTTTGCAATGGTTGAAAAACCAAGGTGGCATTGCGGCAATTGAGAAAGTGAACGAAGCCAAAGCCCATTTGCTATATTCAGAAATTGACAGAAACCCATTGTTTATCGGAACTGCGAATCCGGAAGACCGAAGCATTATGAACGCGACTTTCCTATTGGTCAATCCGGAACATCAGGAAACTTTTGACAAAATGTGGAAGGAAGCCGGAATCTCCGGTTTACCGGGACATCGTTCTGTTGGCGGTTATCGTGCGTCTATGTACAATGCACTGCCGTTGGAAAGTGTTCAGGTTTTGGTTGATGTGATGAAAGCCTTCGAAGCGGTTGTCAATAAACAAAACGAAGTTACTGTTTAGCCCGGATTGAAGCAAGCTACCATGTAGCGCGGAAAGCCGGATTAAGCTCCTGAAAAAATATAAAATTTACAACATACATTAGACGATAAGAATGAAAGTATTAGCCAACGACGGAATTTCAAAAAGCGGCATTAAAGCTTTAGAAAAGGGTGGTTTTGAAGTAATAACAACCAAAGTAGCACAAGAGCAAGTAGCCAATTATGTCAATGCCAATAACGTTTCGGTGGTTTTGGTGCGCAGTGCGACTAAGGTTCGCAAAGACATTATTGATGCTTGTCCGGGATTGAAAATCATCGGTCGCGGTGGTGTTGGCATGGACAATATAGACGTGGATTATGCCCGCAGCAAAGGAATCCACGTGATCAATACACCGGCATCTTCTTCGGAAAGTGTGGCCGAATTGGTGTTTGCGCATTTGTTTACCGGGATTCGTTTTTTACATGATGCCAACAGAAATATGCCTTTGGAAGGTGATACCAATTTTGACGGTTTGAAAAAAGCCTACGCCAACGGACTGGAATTGCGTGGTAAAACTTTGGGAATCATTGGTTTCGGAAGAATTGGCCAGGCGGTTGCCAAAATGGCTTTAGGTCTTGGCATGAAAGTGATTGCCGCCGATAAATTTGTGGATAAAGCCGAAGTAAAAGTCGATTTCTATAACGGTCAGTTTATTAATGTTGAATTTGAAACTGAGCCTTTGGAAGATGTGATTAAACATTCCGATTTTATTACGCTTCACGTTCCGGCGCAGGAAGGTTATGTGATTGGCAAAGCCGAATTTGAATTGATGAAAGACAATGTGGGCATTGTCAATTGCGCCCGTGGCGGTGTGATTGATGAAGTGGCTTTGGTGGAAGCTTTGGATGCCGAAAAAGTATTGTTTGCCGGTTTAGACGTTTTTGAAAACGAGCCAACACCCGAAATCCAAATCCTGATGCATCCTAAAATCTCTTTGACACCACATATCGGTGCAGCGACTCTGGAAGCACAAGACCGAATCGGAACCGAATTGGCCGAACAAATCATCAGTTTGCTAAAGGCAGAGAAGGTTTAGATTCTACTCTATAATTATATAAGAAGCCACACGTTTCCGTGTGGCTTTTTTTTACTTTAACATATTGATGGCATTAATATTGTGGGGATTTCAGTAATTTTATATTAAATAATGGAGCTATGAGAAAAATACTTTTTGCGATTCTGTTTCTTTTCGGGCTTGTGGCTTGTCATTTTGATAAAAACATTGCTACAAAAGCCCGTACGCCTGATAATTCGAAGGTTTCAGATACGGTTAGGATTGCCAATGAAGAACTCGAATACGAAGTAATCATAATTGATCCCGGCTTTAGTTCGTGGATTGCTGGCAGAGCCAGACCAAGAGGTTTTTATTCGGAAGAATATCTTGAAAACAAAAACCGATATTGGGTAGCCGAGTGGAACAGCAGGGCAATGCAGCCACAACGCTACAACAATCTATATGAAATGCAGATTAATTACAATAACAATATTCATTATGGTTATGAAGTCAATTATCTGATTTATAATTATCTCGTTTACTTTCAAATTACCAATAATCAAAAACTCGGCGGACTTGTTCCATACCCATAATCTGTTATATTTGTAGAAATTTTGAATATGGCAGGTTTTAAAGAACGTTGGAACATCAAATCAAATTGGCAGGTCTTTGTCATATTGGTGGTGTTTGCCGTTACAGGTTCTACTGCGGCTTATCTTTCCAAACCGGTTTTAGCCTTATTTGGCATCATAAAAGGAAGTGTTTCCCATTGGGTTTATTATCCTTTATACATCATTCTTATCTTCCCTATTTATCAGGTTTTATTAGTGAGTTTCGGATTTATTTTCGGGCAGTTTACTTTCTTTTGGGCTTTCGAAAAGAAAATGCTCCGAGGCATAGGCTTGGGTTTTTTGATCCCCAAAAAGAAAAATCCCAAGTAAATTACTACTCAGGACTTTTCACCAAAATACTCAACTTTAACTAAAAAATTCTACTTTTCTTTTTTGATAAGGCTGAAGAAATCATTTCTGTTATCTTTCTCCTTAAATATTCCGCCATACTGAATGGTAGAAGTGTAACTACTTTCATCATTTATGCCGCGACTGGAAACACATAAGTGCTTGGCTTCCATAACTACAATAACATCTTCTGTTTCTAAAACCGATTTTAATTCGTTGAAAATCTGCATAATCAATCGTTCCTGCACTTGTGGGCGGCGCGAATAATAGTCTACTATTCTATTTAATTTGGATAAACCAATCACTTTTCCGCTCGATACATAGCCAATGTGAGCCTTACCTATAATCGGTAGAAAGTGATGTTCGCAAGTAGAATTGAAACTAATATCCGCCTCCACCAACATTTTATCATAGTGATATGAATTATCAAAAACCGAAATTTTGGGTTTATTGGCAGGATTTAATCCCGAAAATATTTCCTGAATAAACATTTTGGCTACGCGATGTGGCGTACCTTTTAAGCTGTCATCGGTCATATCCAAACCCATTTCGTCCATAATGGCATGAAAATGTTTTTCAATGGTGTCCATCTTTTGCTTGTCAGTTTTGATAAATGCGTCGGGACGCAAGGGTGTTTCTGCAGAAGTCATTTGATGATTGTCACCGATCAGTTCAAATAATTCTTTTTCAATGGGTGTGTTCATAAGAATTAATTATAATTTTGTTTAACAAATATACAATATAATTAAACAAAATAATTTGATTATTATAACTTTAAAATTTATTCCATCATAAAAAAAATTGATATGTCTTCACAAAAGAAAATACTTTGTTACTTTGTGAAAAATTCGATTGATGATTATTGCCAAAAACATTCACAAATATTACGATAGCCTACACGTTCTAAAAGGTGTTGATTTGCACATCCAGAAAGGCGAAATTGTTTCCATTGTTGGGGCATCCGGTGCCGGAAAAACGACTTTGCTCCAAATACTGGGAACCTTAGACAATTCGGCAAAATCAAAGGAAACTTCATTGACCATCAACAATGAAAACATTTTGAAAATGAACGATAAATCTTTGTCTAAATTCAGGAACCTTCATTTGGGTTTTATCTTTCAGTTTCATCAATTATTACCTGAATTTACGGCTTTGGAGAATGTTTGCATTCCGGCTTATATTGCTGGGAAAGAGAAAAAAGAAGTGGAAACGGAAGCCAAAAAATTGTTGGAATATTTAGGTTTGGCCGAAAGAATCCACCACAAACCCAATGAACTTTCGGGCGGTGAGCAACAACGCGTGGCTGTGGCAAGAGCCTTGATCAATAAACCTGCTGTGATTTTTGCCGACGAACCTTCCGGAAATTTGGATACGGCTTCAGCGGAAAATCTGCACCAATTGTTTTTCAAACTGAGAACAGAATTCGGGCAAACCTTTGTCATTGTTACCCATAACGAAGAATTAGCCAACATGGCCGATCGAAAATTAGTCATGAAAGATGGCTTAATCGTGTGACATTATGGTGCTTATTCTACTTAGCTGGCTGTATGTTTTCTTTACTTCAATTGCGGTTGGAATAGGCTTTTCAAAACTTTTCCAAATTCAAACACTGAACACAACCATTACCAGTATTCTTGGTCTTTTCAGCATTACATTATTGGCGAGTTGTTGGGCTATTTTTGGTCCAATAAACCTTTGGTTTCATGTTTTTCTTCTGCTGGTTTCAGCTCCTTTGGTATACTATTTTAAAACTGATTTTTTTACCATTGTCAAAAATGTCCGAGCACAAATCGCTTCATTTTCTGCAACGATAAAAATACTCTTCTGCATTATCAACATTTTGATTTTGGCCCAAAGCGCCACCTTACCTTTTATTGTAGACAACGAAACCTATTACATCCAAACCATCAAATGGCTCAACGAATATGGATTTGTTCCCGGATTGGCCAATTTGCATTTGTTTTTAGGCCAAACCAGTGGCTGGCATATCACACAAAGCGTTTATTCATTGTCGTTTCTCTACGACAGGTTTAATGACCTGAACGGTTTTTTGCTCGTGATGGTAAACTTTTGGGCATTTCAAAAGCTTCACTCCTATTTTGCCTATAAAAATCGATTGGATCTGGTTTTTGGTTTGCTGCCATTAACATATGTTTTCCTGTTCCAGTTTGTCAGCGCACCATCGCCCGATTTACCGGTTTACCTTATCGGATTTATCGTGTTTTCAATGTATCTGGAACTGCAACGGGATTTCGACCTTGAAAAATTCAGCATCATTACGACATTCGTTCTCTTTACTGTTTATATCAAAATCACATCCGTTGTCCTCTTGATTTTACCTTTGCTGTTTCTGATAAAATATTCTGCCTTACTCAAAAGGCAATTCATTTCAATAAGGCTTTTATCCGGATTAGTTTTGATTTTATTTGCCGTCAAAAATATAATCCTGACCGGTTATCCGCTTTATCCATTAACTGCTTTACCTTACCCGAATGCTAATTATATGGTACCAAAGGAAATCATGAGTTATTTCTTTGGTCAGGAAATGATGCATTCGTTTTATATGGGCTTTGGCTCATTTCAGGATGCTTCGCTATTCTATTTCTTCAAACAATATTTTTTGCACAACGGTATAGACAGCATTATTGCATTCACTACAGTATTCCTGGTTCTGGTTTCGCCTTTTATCATTTCAAAATACTATCCAAGACAAAGGCTTCGCGATATTTATTTTGTGTTTATTGCCTTATTGATTTTACTCGCTTTCAGTTCACCGCAATATCGCTTTTATGTCTATTTTACTCTGTTTTTCGGGTTGATATTCCTGGCTGTAGTATTCACTAAAAAGAAATTGATTATCGCTTTTATTAGTTTGAGTTTATTGACAGTTGCTCTTCTTGTTTTTGTGCCTATGTCATTCAGTGCCTTAACACAAAATAAATTACTGACGAGCAACAACACATTCCGATTGGAAAATGCTGTCACACCAAAGCCTAACACCAAAGAAAATTTAGGCTTTATTAAAGTCACCAAAGGAAACCTGGACTACAACACGCCTGCTAATACTTCACTTTTTTGGATAACCGGGAATGGAACCTTACCTTGTGTTAACGATGAACAGGTACATTATTTTGAGACTTATTTTCATGTCATTCCACAACTGCGAGGCAAGACATTAGGCGAAGGATTTTATGCCAAAAAAGTAAAAAGCGATGACTAAGTCCGAGCTCAAGGAATTCCTGGATGAAAAGGTTGCCTTATACAATCATCCCAACTTTATCGAAAGTGATCCGATACAGATTCCACATCAATTTTCCCTAAAAGAAGACATTGAAATTTCAGGCTTTTTAGTGGCAACAATTGCTTGGGGAAACCGCAAAATGATCATCAAAAATGCCCAACAGATGATGGAATTAATGGGCAATTCACCTTATGATTTTGTCATGAATCATAAAGATTACCATTTGGATTCACTTGATTCATTTGTGCATCGCACTTTTAATGGCACCGATTTCAAGACCTTCATCATTGCCCTGCAAAATCTTTATTTGCAATATGGCGGACTGGAAACTTTTTTTACCCAAAACCAGCAAGAAGCTTCGATGCAGCCGGCAATTTCGGCGTTAAAAAAGCACTTTTTTGAAGTGCCTCATTTGCCACGGACAACCAAACATCTTTCCGATCCGAATATTGGATCAGCGGCTAAGCGAATCAATATGTACTTGCGTTGGATGGTGCGCCAGGACAACAATGGCGTTGATTTTGGCCTTTGGAAAAATATTGATGCGGCAAAACTTTCCTGCCCATTAGATGTTCACTCCGGTAATGTGGCCAGAAAGCTGCAAATACTCTTTAGAAAACAAAATGATGCAAAAGCTTTGGTTGAACTTGACGAAAATCTTCGTAAATTTGACAGTAATGACCCAACCAAATATGATTTTGCGCTTTTCGGATTAGGAATATTCGAAGGATTTTAGCTGAGATTGCTGCTTTTTCATCTTTTATGATAAATATAAATCAAGTCGATTTATGAATTCTAAAAAAGTAGTCATTTCTTTATTATTTGGTACAATCCACTAATATTTTTTCAATTTCACCCGAAAAAAAGTGTCGTTCATCGATATTCTATTTTTTTATTTTATTATCTGAAAACTAATCTTTTATATTCGCGTCTTGTCTTTTTATTAAGAAAATCTAATTACCGCTATATGATTAATTACTACAATTCCCCAAAAAACGGACGTTCAGCCATGTTTAATAATGAAATTCTTTCATTATTCGACCTGAACAAATTTAGCAAATTGATAACCAGTTCATCACAAAAACGCTTTTGTCAGGTTTTATTGACCATGGTGTTTTTGATGGGAAGTATAGGTGTCAAGGCGCAGGTCGCGAATTACACTTTTGCTGCCAGTTCAGGAAGTTATACCGCATTAAGTGGTGGTACTTCATGGCAAAGTGGAGCCACTATTGCAACAAATGCAGTTTCGCCTGCTATAACCCTGCCTTGGGCTTTTACCTACAATAGTAAAAGTTATAACAGTATTTACATTTCAAACAATGGATTTATTGCCTTTGCGAACATAGCAGGTAATGCACCGGCAGCGGGTAATATATTGCCAATTTCAACCAATAGTAGTTCCTCTACAACTTCCAGTGGATACGACGGAGCAATTACAGCATTCGGTATGGATTTGGTAGCCTCAACGGTTTCCGGAGCGGCACCTGATATTAGTTATGGCACCTCGGGTAGTGATTTTGTGATTCAATATACCGATTTGGCCAGAACCGGTCAGGCGGCTACAGAACGAATTACTTTTCAAATACGTTTGACTCAAACAACAAATGTCATAAATTTGGTTTATAATACACCTACAGTTTCTGCAGGTACCACCTTTCCTCAGGTTGGACTGCGAGGTGCTTCTCATTATGATTGGAAAAATCTATCGGGTTCTGCGGCAACGACTTGGACGGCGCCAACGGTAAGTAATACAACTGGTATAGCTACATCAACCCTGACAATGCGTTTTAGTACAGCAGCAACAGCAACCTCGCCCGTAGCTGGACAAACGTTTACTTTTACACCATTTGCTGCTTTGGCAGCTCCAACTTACGCTTCAATTCCTGCATCAGAAAATTTTGATGCAGTCTCATGGGCTAACGGTTACAGTACAGGAGATTTGCCTAGCGCTGCCAGTTGGAGAACCTGGCCATCATATGGCGATAGATCTATTAGAAGAAATAATGTTTCAACTGGTTCATCAAGCGGGTGGCTAAGTACATCAGGTAGCTTTACAGTTTCTTCACCTGCCAGTGGTGGAACAGCAATGTTTAATAGTTTTAACGCTACTTTTTCATCCAATGGCTACATGGATTATTACCTGAATTTTTCAGGTACGACTGGAACAAAGACTTTAACTTTTAATCATATTAGTTCAGAAACAGCAGCACTTAATATATATTTATCCACTGATGGTGGACAGACATTTGGAGCTGCATTAGCAACTTATAATACTGCTCAAACAAGTTGGACCACAAGAACTGTTAATTTGGGGACTTCCGTATCTTCAACTTGTGTAGTAAGATTTGAATGTATTAGTAATTTTGGTGGCACTGGTAGTAATATTGGTATAGATAATGTTTCTGTAACAGGACCATGTGCTGTCCCAACTTCTTTAGCAGCAACTGCCAGTGCAGGTACATCAACTTTAACCACAATTCCGGGAAGTTTTACAGCCGCAGCTGTTGCTCCAACCGGTTACTTAGTTGTTAGAACAGCTACAAACGTTCAACCGGTACCGGTTACAGCGACTACCTATACCGTAGGAAACAATGCCATTGGGTATATTGAATATGTAAACGCTGCAGCAGGTTCATGGACATCAACCGGATTAACCCCTAATACTACTTATTATTATTGGGTATTCTCATATAACAATACCACATGTGCTGGTGGACCTGTTTACAGTGCCACGGCAACAACTTTTAGCGCAAGTACTACTACATGTACCAGCTTCAATGCGACCATAAGCATCAACGGTGCTGCTGCAGTGCCGGGAGTATCCTATCCAACAATTGGTGCTGCTACCGCTGATTTAGTTGCTTGTGGAATTTCCCAACCAACAGTGTTGGAGATTGCAAGTGGTTATACAACCGAAGCTTCTTTTCCTCTTGTGTTGGCTTCAGTTCCGGGATCCAGTGCAACAAATACAATAACCATCCGTGAAGCAAGCGGCGTAACCGGTAAGACCATTACATCTGCCAATACGACGGCTACAATTGATATTAATGGTGGTAAATATTGGATTATTGACGGACGTTCTGGTGGTACAGGATCTACAAAAGATTTAACGATCAGTAATACAAGTACCGCTACAGGTGGTACAGCGGTTCGTTTTATTAATGATGCCAATAATAACACCTTAAAATATCTAAACTTAGCTGCTTTATATGCCAGCACGGCATCGGGTGTAGTGAACTTCTCAACTACCACCGGGTCAAACGGAAATGACAGCAATACTATCGACAACTGTAATATTGATGGAGGTGCTGCTGGTACAGCTTCCCCAACAACAGTGGCTGTAAATGGTATTTATTCTTCCGGTTCGACAACTACTGCAGCAACCAATAATAGTGGAAATACTATTTCAAACAATAATATCTTTAACTTTTTTGGTGCGGCTACTTCTTCAAATGGTATTTTGATTTCTACTGGAAACACAGATTGGACCATTACCGGAAATAGCATTTATCAAACAGCAACAAGAACCGCTACTTCAGGTAGTACACAAACAGGAATTAACATCAGTTACACTTCAGGTAATAACTTTGTTGTTACTGGTAACTTTATTGGTGGTGACAGCGCTAATGCTGCTGTAACAACCCAAAAATGGAATGTAACCGGTGCTGTGACCTCTAACTTATTCCAAGGAATAGCATTATCAGTTGGTACTACGACTGCCAGCAGTGTGCAAAACAATATTATCAGAAACATACAGTTCCAATCAGCTGTCTCTGGCGGAAATGTTTTCAACGGTATCATCGTTACTAATGGAAATGTTAATATTGGAAATACTACAGGGAATACTTTAGGTAGCAACGCTGTAACATCAACTACAGCCGCTGCTGCAAGTATTTCACTGCTTCAATCGACAAATAATGGTGGAATTGGTAATGGAATTTACAATACTGGTTCAGGCACAGTAGTAATTTCCAACAATAGTGTTGGAGGTTTCTATTTAGCTGCCGCAGCTGGAGCTAATACTCTTGGACATACTTTTTATGGAGTCAGAACAGCCTCAGCAACAACTACAATTTCAGGAAATACTATTGGAAGTACAACCAATGCCAACAATATTTATTCTGTTGGTTCTCTCAATACGACTACCAATGCTAATACATTAACCGGTATATTGGCAACCTCAGGCACCAATTCGATTACGGGCAATACCGTTAGAAATATGAATTATGCTGCCACAGGTGGAACAGGTCCTTCAACAGCGGTAACTGTTTTGGGTATCAGCACAACCGGAGGAACAAACACTATAACCGGAAATACTGTTTCTGACCTGAATAACGTATCTGCCAATACAGGTACCTCTTTATCAGCTTCAGTTATTGGAATTTCCAATACTTCTACAACAGCTCCATTGAACATTTCATCAAATACCGTAAATGCTTTGGCAAATACCCATACAGCAGCCACTGCTGCGGTATTGGTAACCGGAATTTACAATAATGGTCCGTCAGGTTCAAGCAATATTGTTGCTAAAAACTTTGTGCACTCGCTAACTTCAACTTCAACAGCTGGTGTAATCAGTGGAATTCAAGTAGGCGGTGGAACAACTACCTACCAAAACAATATGATTTCTTTGGGTAACGGTATAACTACCAGTGCCCAAATCAACGGTATCAATGAGCCTTTAGGGACTGACAATTTTTATCACAACAGTGTTTACATTGGTGGAAGTAATGTAGTTTCAGGAACAGTGAATACTTTTGCATTCAACAGTAGTCAAACTGTCAATACCCGTAATTATAGAAACAATATTTTCATGAACAGTCGTTCCAATACCTCAGGAACCGGGACTCACTATGCGATTGCAGTTGGTGGATCAACGGTTAATCCTACTGGTTTAACTTCAAACAACAATATGTTATTTGTAAACGGAACTGGAGGTGCGATTGGAAGATTTAATGTTGTTTCCAGAACCACAATTTCCGATTGGAGAACAGCTACCGGACAAGATGCGGCAAGTTTTGAAAACAATCCTCAGTATTTGGATCCGACCAATGCAACACCAGACTTACACATCAATCCTTCTGTAATTACTTTTGTAGAAGCTAATGGTGTTGATGTTGGTGTTACAGATGATTATGACAATCAAACCCGTTCAGGCTTAACACCAGTTGATATCGGTGCTGATGCCGGTAATTTTACCGGTCAAGACGTTGCAGCTCCTATAATCAGCTATACAGCTCTAGGCAATACAACGGTTGGAAGCAACCAAACATTAACAGCTACCATTACCGATTCAGGAAGTGGTGTTCCTACTTCCGGAGGTGGTTTGCCGGTACTTTATTATAAAGTTAACTCAGGTTCTTATACTGCAGTAACAGGAGTTTCTATTGGTTCTAACCAATATACCTTTACTTTTGGAGCGGCAGCAACAACGCCAAACGATGTAGTTTCATATTATGTAGTAGCACAAGATTTGGCTGCTACGCCAAATGTTTCTGTATTCCCTTCAGCTGGTGCAGCAGGTTTCTCTGCTACACCTCCTGCAGCAAGTACACCTCCTACTACACCAAGCACTTATACTGCATTCGCAACCATTTCCGGAGTTAAAACCGTTTGTGCGTCAGGATGTGATTTTACTTCACTAACTAATGCAGCCGGTGCGTTTGCCACTATCAATGGTTCAATAGTAACTGGTAATCTTGAATTACAAATTGCAAGTGATTTGACTGCTGAAACCGGAGCAAATGCTTTAAATGCTTTTGCAAGTCCTTATACTTTAAAATTATACCCAACAGGGTCTTCAAGAACAGTTTCGGGTTCATTAAATTCTGCTGCTTTAATCAAATTGAATGGTGCTGATAGAGTTACTATTGATGGTTCAATAGGCGGAACTGGAACGGACAGAAGCTTGACTTTTACGAATACAAGTTCTACTAGTGGCTCTACCATTGCGATTTCAAGTTTGGGTAACGGGTCTGGTGCAACTGACAATACTATTAAAAACTGTATTGTTACTACCGGAAATACTTCCTCAACTACCTCTACCTCCTACGGCATTTCAGTCGGAGGTGCTACGCCGGGAACAGCCGGTGGTGACAATGATAATGTTACCCTAACCAACAATAGTATAAGCCAAGCCACTTTCGGAATCTACGCAAATGGAAACGCTACAGTTTCAGCAGGAGGTATGGATAATTTAGTGATTAGTGGCAATAGCATCGGTTCTTCTGGTGCCGCAACAACCTATATTTTCAAAACAGGTATTGTTGTAGGTAACGGTTTGAATGCAAACATATCTCAAAACACAATTTTTAACTTAAACAATACTGTACAAACAACGCTCACTGGTATTGATGTTCAAGCAGGTTTCACTGCTTCGACTATTTCAAGAAATAACATCAATAATATTTTTGCCGGCAATACAGGTGGTTGGGGTGCATGGGGTATTTCTGTAAATACCGGAACAGCTACAAGTAACTTAACTATCGCTAACAACATCCTTCACTCCATTAATGGTACTAACTTTAGTTCGTTTACCAACTCCTCTTCTATTGGAATTACAGTAGGTATGAACGCAGCAACAGGAGGTGTGAATTTATATTACAATAGTGTTAGCATGACAGGTAGTATGGGTACAGGTACGACAACCGCCGTAACTACTGCGCTCTATGTTGGTTCAAACGCCTCGGTTTTAGATATCAGAAACAACATATTCTCTAACACCCAAGTTGCAACAAATACATCACAGAAAAATTTTGCAGTTTACTCCGTAGCGGCTAATACAGCTTATACTTTAATCAACTTTAATGATTATTTTGTAACCAATAGTTTCAATGCTGCCTCTGCTGTCCTAGGGTTTTTAGGTTCTGACCAAACTACTTTAGCAGCTTGGAAGACAGCAACAGGAAAAGATGCTGCTTCACTTAGCCAAAACCCTCAATTCCTTTCAGCTACTGATTTGCATATCAATACAACAGTAACAGCCTATGTTGAATCTGCTGCTACTCCAATTGTCGGAATTACAACCGATTTTGATGGAGATACAAGAAATGCAACAACACCAGATGTTGGAGCTGATGAAGGCAACTTCATTGCTCCTGTAAATAATGACATCGCTGCTACTGCGTTTATTGATCCTGTTAATGCAGGTTCTAAAGTTGTAGGTGTAGCCTTCACGCCACAAGCCTCATTTACGAATGCAGGTGTATTGGCACAAACCAACGTGACTGTTCGTTATCGCATTGTTAATGCCAGTTTAACTGAAGTTTACAATCAAACGGCAACTATTGCCTCTTTGGCCTCTTTAGCTACAACAACTGTAAGTTTCCCTTCAGTTACTATTGCTACATCGGGAGCCTATACTATCTATGCTAAAGCGGAATTGGCAGGTGATACTGTAAGTACAAATGATGAAATCACCGGAACATTAACCATAACTGACCCATACACTTCATCAACAGTTACACAAAACACAAATAATGTTTTGGCTGGTAGCAACACACAACAAGTAATCGGATTACAAGTTGTTACGTCTGCTGCAACGGGAACTTTAACTTCATTGACCTTCAATACAAACGGTACTACAAACTTAGCCGATATCAGTAATGCAAAAATTTACTATACTGGAACCAGCAGTACTTTTGCAACTACCACTCAATATGGAAGTACAGTGGCTGTACCAAGTGGTTCTCATATCGTAAACGGTTCACAAGCCTTATCAAACGGAACTAACTATTTCTGGTTAACATATGATGTTGCAGCCCTGGCTACTACAGGAAATGTCATGGATGGTGAGTTTACTAATTTAACGGTTAACGGAATTGTTCGTACCCCAACAGTTACTGCTCCGGCGGGAGCGAGAACAATTGTTAGCCCAATGGCTGGCACCTATTTGATTGGTGCTTCACAGGTATTCCCTAACTTTACTTCCATCACAGCTGCCAATGCCGATTTGACCATTCGTGGTGTAAGTGCCGCAGTTGTATTTGAATTGCAAAGTGACTATGCCGCTACGGAAACTTTCCCAATTGTAATGGGAACAGTTGCTGGAGTAAGTGCAATCAATACCGTAACCATCAAACCTGGTACAGGTGTTACCAAGACCATCTCCGGAAGCAATAGTACTACCCTATTCAATTTGAATGGAGCGAAATTCGTAACCATCGATGGTTCAAATACCGTTAGCGGAACAACAAAAGATTTAACCATTAGTAATACTAATACATCTGGTTCTGCTATAACTTTAATCAATGACGCGGCTAACAATACTATTAAGAATACTATTTTAAATGGTGTTAGTACTGCGAATACATCTGGTGTAATTATATTAAGCACTTCAACCGGAACGGATGGAAATGACAATAACCTTATCAGTAACAATGATATTTCCGGTGGAGCAACGTCAACTGGAGTTGGTATTTTGAATTCAGGTTCTGGTACAACTACCAATGCATCCATCAAAAACTCTGGAAATATTATTCAAAATAATAACATCTTTAACTTCTCTATAAATGGAATTAGAGATAATGGAGGAACCATTGGTACAATATACCGCGGAAATAATATCTATGAAGTTGCTACACAAACAACTTCATTAACAGGGATAATTGTTAGAACTGCAAATGCCGAAGGATTTACGTTTACAGGAAACAAAATCTATGATTTAAAAACTACTTCTAATGGGACTGTCTATGGAATTGATCTAGCTAATATGACAAATGGTACTACAGGAACGATTACAAATAATACCATTTCCTTAAATGCAACAACCCCATTAACCGTGTACGGTATCTTTGACGAAACCAATGCTACGGGAAGACTTTATGATATTTATCACAATACCATTTCTATTTCCGGAACTGTAACAGGGGCCAGCAATTCAGCGGCTTACTATTACAGTATTGCCAGTACGACAAACTTCAAGAACAATATTTTGAGTAACACCCGTAACGGTGGTACTGGAAAGCATTATGCTTACAGATCAATTGCAGATGTGGCCAGTTTAACTTCAGACTATAATGATTTATATGTTGGCGGTGGCACTGGCAATGTCTTAGCAAGTAATGCTACTGATCAGGCAACTTTAACCGCTTGGCAAACTGCCACATCAAAAGACGCCAATTCAGTTAATATTCTTCCTATCTTTACTTCAGCTACTGATTTACATATCACCGCTGCAAGTCTTGGATTAGATAATTTAGGAACGCCTATTGCAACTGTTACTACAGATTTTGATGGCGAAACAAGAAATGCCACTACCCCTGATTTAGGAGCGGATGAATTCACAATTCCGGCTTGTATCACTGCAAATGGTGGTACTGCAACAGGTACTACACAATTTTGTACCTCAGGTACTCCTACTATTGCAGCTTCAGGATATTCTACCGGTACAGGAACTACCTACCAATGGTATTCTTCAACATCAAGTTCAAATTATCCTAGCGGAGGAAGCCCCGTTGCAGGTCAATCCAACCCTGCCAGTTTAATTACCGGAGCTTTGACAACAACAACCTATTATTGGTTGCATGTAACTTGTGGTACGAACAGTTCTTCTGCCGATTCAAACATGATTACAGTAACGATTAATACGCCTGCCACTATTTCAGCTTCTGCTGCCGCTCCTACAATTTGTAGCGGAGGTTCAGGAACTACTTTAACGGCTACAGGTGCAGCATCATACTCATGGACTTCTAACCCGGCAGGATTTACTTCAACATCAGCAACTCCGGCTGTCAATCCAACAGTGACTACAGTTTATACTGCCAATGGTATTGACGCCAACGGATGTACAGCAGTTGCTGGTACTGTTACAGTTACAGTTACCCAAACACCATCTGCAATTTCTGTAATTTCAAATGCGAGTCCAGTATGTAGTGGCAGTGTAGTTACACTAAATGCAACGGGAGGACTTATTTCCGGAACTCCGAGTTCGGTAACAGTAGCGTCACCTACAACCGGTTCTGCTATACCTGATGTTTCATCAACTGGTGTTTCACAAAATATAGCGGTAGCAGGAATTCCTGCCGGAGCAACAATAACAAAAGTTGAAGTTAAAGTTAATATTTCACATATTTTTGATGCAGATGTTGAAGTAAACCTTAAAGCACCAAATGGAAAAATTGTTAATTTGTTCGCTGATCAAGGTAGTACAGGTGATAATTTTACGGATACAATTATAACATCTGACACTAGTGCTTCAGCTATGTCAACAGGTAGCGCTCCATTTACAGGTACTTTCAAAGCAGATTTGACTGCCGAATCAAGTTTGATTGCTACGGGAACTTTTGGAGGAAATTATACAACTACTTTTTCTGATTTGTTCAGTATCAGTAATGGAACTTGGACAGTAACTGCTTATGATGATTTCGCTAATGATACTGGAATATTAAGCAATTCTTCGATAACTATTTATTATACTACACCACCACAAAATGCTCCACTTTCCTGGTCAGCTACTGCAGGAAATCTATATACAAGTGCTGCTGCGGCCAGTGTAAATGATGGAGTAAATGGTTTAGTGGATTCTGGTTTATACACTACCGTATACGCTAAACCAAGTTCACCGGCTACATCAGTGACTTATACAGCCACAGCAACCAATGTTGGGTGTACAAGTACTGGTAGTACAATTGTCAATGTAACTCCTCTACCTTCGTTTACTGTTAGTCCTATTACCATTTGTAAAGGACAAACCGGTACATTAACGGCTGTTTCTGCCGGAAGTAATTCATATTCCTGGGCTCCTGTAGGAGGTGGAACTACCCTAACCGGTAACCCTCGTTCAGTAAGCCCAACCGTAACAACAACTTATAATGTTACAGCTACAAGTAACGACACTACTCCTGCTTGTCAGTTTACACAACCGGTTACTGTTACCGTTAATGATCCTGGAACAATAGTTTCCAGCACACTTACCAGAACTGTTTCTCCTGGTCAGGATACTACTTTTGAAGTAGTAACTACAGGGGTTGTTACTTACCAATGGCAAGTAAATAACAATGTTGATGGATGGCAGGATATTTTAGCCGCCAATCCGGATTATACAGGTGAAACGAGCGATATTCTTAATGTTAACAATATTACTTTAGGTTTTGATACTTATCAGTACAGATGTTTAGTAACTGGTTTAGCACCATGTACTACTTTAGTGCCAATTGTTGGTGTACTTAACGTAACCAATACTGGTTTCTCTACGCAACCGGCCAGTGTGAATTTATGTAGTGCTTCAAGTACTTCATTTACCATTGTAACAACTGGAGATGAACCTTATAATGTTCAGTGGCAAATCAGTACCGACAATGGAGCTAACTTTAGCGATATTGTTGATGGTCTTGATGGAACTACTGGATTAACGTTCTCAGGTGCTAATGAATTTAGCCCTAAAACGTTATTTGTTTCAGGTGTAACTGCAGCCCATAACGGGTATCAGTTCAAATGCCAATTGGACTTCTTCTTAGATAGTTCAATCGCGACTTTAACGGTAAATACTCCGGTAACTTTTGTACAAAATTTATCCACAAGTGCTGTTAACTTATGTAAAGTTGCCAATACAACCAACTTGTCAATTGAGACTTCGGGTAGTGTTGGAGCTATAGTATGGAAATATGCAACTTCAGCTTCAGGACCGTGGAATAACTTAGCAGGTTTACCTGCAGGTACGACATACTCTGCAACTAACCCATCAGCTAATCATTATAACCTAGCGGTTATGACTACTACAGCCACTCCGGTAGGAAGTTATTTCTACAAGGCCTTCATTACGGGATCAGGTTCAGGACCGGATAAATGTCCGGATGTTGAATCTAATGCAGCTAATATTGTAATAAACAATCCAACTGTTGTTGTTACTCCGTCATCTGCAGTTTATTGTACACCGGGAACTGGAATTACTTTAACGGCAAGTGGTGCGAATACATATTCTTGGACACCAGATAATGGTAGCTTGAATGCCACAACCGGTGCAATAGTAATTGCAACGCCAAGTTCAAATACCACTTACACTGTTACCGGAACAGATACTTTTGGCTGTTTCAATACTGCTACAACTACAGTTAATACTGGTGCTTCATTCACAGCATCTGCAACAAATAACACCGCGTTATCTTGTCCTGGTTCATCTATTTCCTTATCAGGATCTGCTGTATTGAACGAACCAATTACAACAGGTGTTCCAGTTGGAAGTTATACTTTTGAAAATACTATAGCCTCATTCAACTCTATTGTTGGAGGAAGTGGAACTGTGGCTTTAACTTTGAACAGTAGTGCTGGTAGTCCTCCTGTGGTAGCTACAACTGACGATGGAATTTCTGATGCTCAAACCTTACCATTTACTTTCCATTTTGGTGGAAATAACTTTACCTCATTCAGGATGAGTACTAATGGATGGATTAGCTTTGATACAGCTGTGACCAATAATTCGACTTATGCTCCACTGTATACTCCGCTAAGCAGTACTTCTATCACTAATGTAATATCTGCTTTCTCAAGAGATTTAGACAGTAATAATACAAGTGGAGAGACCTATCATGTTCAAACAGTGGGTTCATCTCCTAACAGGATTGTAAAAATAGAATGGGCTAACTTGAAAAGCTTCTCCACTTTTGTAAATCCTAATACAGGAAATGTGCAAGTATGGTTGTATGAAACATCAAACAAAGTTGAAATCCGTTATGGTGATTTCACGACCAGTTCAGGAAGAACTTCAAGTGGTACTGTTCAGGTTGGTTTGAAAGGTGCTTCTACTGCAGCTGCTAACGTAAGGTCTTTAAGCAATACCGGTTCATGGACAACTCCAACAGTAGGTACTTCAAGTTCATCCACTGTTGCATTAGGCACGTTCTCTGCTCCATTGTTGCCGGATAACGGACGTTTATATCGCTTTAGTCCAATCAATAATGGATCAACTACATTTACTTATGCCTGGACATCAACACCGGCTGGATTTACCTCGAGTTCACAAAACCCGACAGTTACGCCAAGTGTAGCAACTACTTATAACTTGACGGCTACTTCTAATGCAGGATGTACAGCAACTTCATCAGTATTGGTGAATGTTCAAACTGCTGCTCCAACAATTACTGTTCAACCAACAGCAGTAACTACAGTCTGTCAAGGTGCATCAGCGTCATTTAGTGTTACTGCTACAAGCGCTACCACAATGACTTATCAATGGAGAAGAAATGGCAGTAATTTAACTAATGGAACAGGAATTTCAGGAGCTACATCAAGCTCATTATCGCTAACTGGTGCCGGTGTTCTAGCTGGTAACTATGATGTTGTAGTATCGACTTGTACCTCTTTGAATTCAACAAGTACTATTGCGGTATTAACCGTTAACCCACTACCTACTGCAACAATTTCAGGTAGCACAACTCTTTGTCAAAATGCAACAGCACCAACTGTAACATTTACAGGAGCTGCGGGAACAGCGCCCTATACCTTTACATATAAAATTAATGGTGGCAGCAACCAAACCATAACGACCACTTCAGGTAATAGTGTGTCGTTGACAGTGCCAAGCACGACGGCAGGTACATTTATATATTCATTGGTAAGTGTTGCCGATTCAAGTACAACAGCTTGTTCACAAACACAAGTTGGTGCAGCGGTTGTGATTGTTAATGCACTCCCAACAGCAGCAGTTGTAAGTTCAAATTCACCAATTTGTCAAGGCAGCGCGTTGAATTTAACGTCAACTCCTCCTACTACACCATCATATACTCTAACGAATAACAGCGGTGTAAGCTTTGTTGATATCAGTACTACTGGTACATCTATTGGAACGTTGAGTGATGACAATTCGAACAATATCACAATCCCATCTTTTACTTTCAATGGTACAGCCTATACTACTGCAAGAGTTGGAACCAATGGAGCCATTGTATTTGGCTCAACTTCAGGAACCATTGTCGCTGCAAATGCTGCACTACCAAGTACAGCGAACGGCGCCGGAAATGCTTTCATAGCACCATTCTGGGATGATTTGGATGTACAACTTACACCAAGTATCAGAACACAAACTGTAGGTAACTTGTTTATCATACAATATACTAATCTGTCTCATGACGCGTTCACTACAGGTGGTATAACCTATCAGGTTCAGTTAAATACTGTGACAGGTGCAATCCATTTTGTTTACCAGGATATAACTTTCGGAAATGCAACATACGACGCAGGAGCAAGTGCTACTATAGGTATTAATTATAGTTCAACAGCTGCATTACAGTATACATCAAACGCTGCTAGTTTAGTTAATGGTCAAAGTATCACATTTGCACCAAATACTTACACTTACTCATGGACTGGACCAAACAGTTTTACATCAGCTGTTCAAAATCCAACTATAGCAAATGCTACTACAGCAGCCAGTGGAACTTATACTTTAGAAATCACAAATGGCAATGGTTGTAAAGCCAGCAGTACAGTAAACGCAACAGTTAATCCATTACCAACTGCAACTATTGCCGGTACTGTAACTTTATGCAGAAATTCAGCTGCACCAACAGTAACATTTACCGGAGCTAACGGAACTGCACCATATACATTTACTTATAAATTAAATGGTGGTGCCAACCAAACAATATCTACTACAAGTGGTAATTCAGTAACTTTAACTGTATCAACCGCTACAGCAGGTGTTTATTCTTATTCGTTAGTTAGCGTTCAAGACAGTAGTTCGTCAACATGTTCCCAAACACAAGCCGGAACAGCTACAGTAACTGTGGTTGAAAACATCACTTACTACAGAGATGCTGATAATGATGGTTATGGTAACCCAGCGATTACTTTAATTTCTTGTAATGCTTCTGAACCTGGCTATGTATTAAACAATACCGATTGTAATGATAATTCAGCTACTGTTCATCCTGGTGCTCCTGAAATTTGTTTCAATGGTATCGATGATGACTGTAACGGTTCATTGTATAATGGTTGTTCACCAGCGCTTACTTCTATCCTACCAAGTTTCTGTGGTAGCACTTTGACCAAAGCCAAAGCAACCATCACGGCTTCGGCAGCCACTTATTCAGGTCCTTATACTGTGACTTATTTATTCAGAATAACGAATTTGAATACCAATGTAACTGTTGATTTGCCAAGAGCCTACAGAAACTTCAATTTGGGTATGACCAACATCATTGAATATGGTACTACATATTCAGTTTCGGTGGCGGCTATCGTGAACGGTGAACAACAGCCATTCAGTTCAGCTTGTTTAATTTCAACACCTGGAGTTCCAACGACTAAATTGGTACAATGTGGATTAACAGCCACTTCGATGTCGTCATCAATACCATGTAGCTCTGTTAACTATGCATTGGCTTACCAGTTTGAAGTGGCATTAGCCTCTAATCCTGGTGTAGTGAAAGAATTTGAAAGATTATACAATAACTTCCAAATGATTATGGTAAACAGCGCTCCTAATGCCTTACCATTACTTTACGATACAGATTATAATGTAAGAGTAAAAGTAAAAGTAAACATTGATGGAGAGGAAGTTTGGGGTCCTTATGGTCAAATGTGTACCGTAAGAACACCAATGGCACCTGAAGCCTTTATGGCTGCTTGTGACGAAGACGGAATCACGCCTGCAACTATGAGTACAATATTGTATGCTAATACAATAAACTATACCAGTCTATATCGCTTTACCTTAATCAGTGAAGAACTAGATTATAGCCAAACCATAGAGCATACGTTTAACAACTTCAGATTAAGTGATTTTGATGCCTTGGCACCATTAACCCCTGGAGCAACTTATTCAATCATTGTTGACGTTCAGTTGTTTGGTAACTATTATCCTGGTAAAGATTGTCAGTTAATCGTTCCTTTCCCTGCGAAAATGGTGGCTGCTACTCCATTTGAAGTTAAAGCTCACCCGAATCCATTTGCGGAAAACTTTATGATTGATGTTAAAACCGAAAACCAAGCTGCCATAGACGTTAAAGTTTATGATATGGTCGGAAGATTGGTTGAACAAAGAAAAGTAAACGTTTCTGAATTGGAAACAACAAGTATCGGAGACAGGTACCCAAGCGGTGTTTACAACGTGATTGTTACTCAGGGCGAAGAAGTGAAAACGCTACGCGTCGTGAAACGATAAACATTAATTTAAATAAGTTTAAAAACCCTCATTATTGATTTAATGAGGGTTTTTCTTTTTTGACAACGAAAGAGCGATTCTGAAAAAGAAAATGTATTTTTACAAAAGTAGCCACTCAAAATGGCACTGCCTTCAGTTAGCCCTCAAGTCATTTAAACAGAACCTGCCGTTTAACCAACCTAAACCGCTAAAATGACAACACTAACCAAGTACCGAATTGAATCGATTGATCTTTTAAAAGGATTAGTAATGGTAATTATGGCTTTAGACCATGTTAGGGATTACTTCCATCTGCCAGCCCATTTTTTTGATCCAACAGATCCTATACAATCTTCCTTTCCTATTTTCCTGACCCGTTTTGTCACTCATTTTTGTGCGCCTGCTTTTTGCTTTTTAGCCGGTACTTCTGCTTTTATGGTTGGGAAAAGAAAAAGCAAAAAAGACTTAACCAGTTTCCTGCTCAAACGAGGGCTTTGGTTGATTTTTATTGAAATGACCATCGTGAATTTTGGGTGGTATTTTGATTGGCAATTCAGAAGCCATGATTTGTTGGTGATTTGGTCCTTAGGAATCAGTATGATTGTCTTAGCCGGATTAATCCATCTGCCAATGAAAGTAATTTTAATATTTTGCTGTCTGCTTATTTTTGGGCATAATCTTTTGGATGCGGTTCATTTCTTTAATAATATCTTTTGGGCTATTTTACACGAACCTTTCTTTATGAATATAAACGGAGAACACAACTTCTTTGTAGGTTATCCGATTGTGCCATGGATTGCCGTTATGGGACTGGGTTATTACTTTGGCACTTTTTATGATGCTTCTTTTGGTGCTTCAAAACGCCGAAAATTATTTAATATCATTGGAATTACAGCCTTACTTCTTTTTGGAATTTTGCGTTATACCAACCTATATGGCGATGCCAATGAATTTCAGGATTACCCTTCGTTAAGTCAGGATTTAATGTCCTTCTTAAATCCATCTAAGTATCCGCCTTCCTTATTGTATTTACTGATGACATTGGGTGTAGCTTTGTTATTTTTGGCGAATGCCGAAAACCTGAAAGGCAGAGTAGTGAATTTCTTTGCTACGTTTGGCAGAGTGCCTTTCTTCTATTACATCCTGCACATTTATCTTATCCACTTGCTAGCCATGGTGTTTGCCCAAGTTTCAGGCTTTGGTTGGGACAAACTAATTTTACAAGGTTGGGTCACCGAAGTGCCCCAGATGAAAGAGTTCGGTTATCCGCTTTGGGTTACTTATGCAATATGGATATTGGTAATTGTTTTACTGTATCCGCTCTGTAAAAAATTTGACAACTATAAGCAAAACCACAAAGAAAAATGGTGGCTGAGTTATTTATAACAGAAGCTGTCTACTTTTTATTGGTTCTTTTCAGTAATAAAAAAACCGGATAAGAAAGCAAGGTTATAATACCGACAACCAGCAAACTTCTTCGGTCACTATAGGCAAACCCAAAAAACAAGGCAATTGAAAACAATATCATAATGATAGTTGTCCAGGGGTAACCCCAGGATTTATAAGGTCTTGGTAAGTTAGGCTCTTTGATTCTTAATCGAATTAAAGCACAATAAGTCAATCCCCAAACAATCACAGCCATAAAAGCACCGAGAGAAAACAATATTTCAAAGGAACCGATACAAATCAAAACAAAAGCAATGGAAGAAGAAATTAAAAGCGTAACAATTGGTGTTCCACCTTTGTTTACTGTTGTCCCTTTTTGGATAAAAAAACCATCGCGGCTCAATCCGAAAAGTATCCTTGCCGGAATCATCATATAGGCATTCAGAATGCCCAAGATGGAAAATACCGCAATGACCGTTACGATAACAGCACCACTATCGCCAAAAACCACTTTGGAAACATCTGAAGCCGCCAAAGTTGAATTGGCTATGGTTGAAACAGGCAATACATACAGAAAAGCCATATTCATCACCACATATATCAGGATTACCACTATGGCTCCGGTATACAATGATTTAGGAATATTTCTGTTTGGATCTTTATCTTCCTCAGCAAAAAAACAACCGGCATTCCAGCCTTCATAAGTACCCAAAACCATCTGAAGTGATTTGAAGAAAGCGATGAGCACACTCATTTCCAGGATGGAAGATTGACTTTCTATCGGGTTAAACTTCACACCCGAATACATAAAACAAGCGACGATAAAACCAACAAAAAACAAAACTTTAATTACACTGGTTATTTGTTGCATAATGCTACCGCTTTTTACACCAGTGGCGTGAAGCCATGTAAAAGATAATAAAAGCCCAATGGCCATAATCGTGGTTTGGTTTTTCAAATCGGGGAACAGCACAACTACAAATTCGCTAATGACAATGCAAAACAACGCCGGCGCTAAAGAGTTGTTGATATAATCATACCAACCGGTTAGAAAGCCTGCATAATTCCCAAAAGCTCTTTTGACATAATTATAAGAACCACCGGCTTTGGGTAACATTGTCGCCAATTCAGCATAAGTTCCGACTCCAATTAAGACATAAATACCGCCAACAAGCCAACAGGCAATGATGAGCCAATAACTATCCAGAATTCCGGCAATCGCTCCGGGCGTTCTGAGTATGCCTACTCCTATCGTACTTCCAACTAAAATGGCAATGCCGAAACTAACGCCGAGTGCTTTTTTAAGAGAATTGGTTTTTGAATTTGTCATAAAGTTTAGTTGGTTAGGGCTTTTTACCTGATAAAATATACTTTTTTAATCTTGCCATTCTCGATATGATACATGGCAACGGCTTCAGTAATTTCAGTTCCGAACTGAACCCTTTCTTTATCAATTACAGTATTTCCCTGAACAATTCTTCCCACTAATTCACAATGCAGATTAGGTGTTTCTTCAAATAATTTTGAATAGCTTTCTCTCATTTGTGCTTTGCCTTTCATTACCAATTTGTCGGGATAAGCGTAAATTTCAACATCATCTGCATAAGGCTCCAAAAAGGCATCGATGTTTCTCACATTATAAGCATTCAATTGGCGTTGTGCCAGAGCTTCAGGTGTTTCGGCTATTAAATCAACCGGGTTGAAAACTATTCCGTGGTTAATAACACGATTGATTTTGGCAATATTATCAAGGTTTTCTATAGGATTGTTATCCAATAAAATCAGATTTGCTTTTTTTCCGATACTAATGGTTCCGAATTCATTTTCTTTACTCAAGACTTTGGCACCATTAATCGTCGATGCCTGAATGATTTGCCAATTGGTCATGCCACTTTCTTGCATCGCTTTTAATTCGGCTAAATAAGAAGAAGCGTGTAAAGTCCCAATGTTTCCGGCATCGGTACCGGTTGCAATGATAACGCCGGCATCTGATAGTTTTTTGAGGTTTTGCAAGCAGATTTCATTCTCCTTAGCATCATTAGCCATAAAGGACTCCGAATTTACCCTTCGCTTATAATTATTGATGCGTAACGTATCGGGCAAATGCTTCAAATCGAGCAACGAACCCAATTGATACGGGTCAGACTTTAATAAATCGTGATTGGTAAATTGGTTTTTTTGGCCAAAAGTATTGACATACCCATTATGAACAATCAAGGTTGGACAAAGGATAGTCTTGTTTTTTTTGAGCAATTGCACAAAGTCATCTTTCAATAGTTCATCATCAACACTATGCACCAAAAAATCGCAACCACTTTCCACAGCCAATTGTGCTGTGATTCTTTCGGTGGCATGCACTGCCACTTTTAGCTTGTTTTTATGAGCTTCGGTAATTATTGCTTTGACGATAGGCAGGTTCTTTCTGGCACTGATTTCAACACTGTCTTTCTCCCAGGAAGTGATGTACCATATTTTGATAAAATCGGGCTGCAAAGGCAATTGGTTTTGCACCATTTTAATGCCATCTTCAACGGTTTTAACCAAATTAAAAGGTTCGTCTTCTTTTAAATTTTCATATACTGATGGTTCATAAGTCGTCGCCAATGGTCCGGTCATATAAATAGTTGGTGCATAATTTGCAGCAGCAAACTCTTTTCTTTGCTTTAAGAAACTGTAAGTTGCCCCGACATCTATTACAGTCGTAATGCCATTTTGCAGATACCTGCGCAACTTGTCTTCAAACGTTTGGTGTGCCAAGTCTATTTCCTTGTTATATGGCTTTTCATTTCTAAAATCAATCGCATCCGGGCGTGTATATAGGCCGCCATTTTGAAAGAAATGAACATGAGCATCAACCAATCCCGGAAACAAAAATTTACCTTTGGCATCAATTACAGTAGCGTTTACAGGAATTTTAATTTTACTGCTCGATTGAATACTTGAAATCAAATCCTTAGTGATAACCACCGTTTGATTGGGAATCAGCTTTTGCTTTTCTACATCGGCTAGAGTAACATTGGTAATGTAAGTTTGCCCAAAAAGTGAATTACTCAAAATGAGCAGTAAACATGAGATTTTCAATAGTTTTTTCATAATACTCAATAATTAATGTCGTTTTATAAATAGCTCAACCACCATTTTTCTTTGTGTGATTGTTTGTAGTTATCAAACTTTTTACACAATGGATAAAGCAAAGCGATGACTAAAAACCAAACAAGATAAACCGCAATCAGATTAAAGCCGTAGCCTTTTAAGGCTTCGACCCGGGTAATAAATGTTGGCAATACCAAAGCTTTCCATCCAAATCCTGTAAAATAGGCCGCAAAAGCCGCCATAATATGAATGAGGTAGATATGCAGGATATAGTAGAAAAAAGGAACTCTCCCGAAGATACAAAAGAAATTAACTACTTTTCCTTTTAATTTTTCGGCATTCGCCAAAAAGAGAAATGAGCCACCCAAAGTGACCAGCAAGTACAATAAAGACGGCGGATATTTGGAAACATTAAAAATTGACATTAAGGTTTGGGAAGTATAATCATAATTAGTCCATTTCACCGGATCACCATAGGCATTGAACGTAATAAGAAAAAAGAAAAGTGCAATACAGCCTAATCCTAAAGTATTCAATATTCGCTCTCGCTTTAATGCATCAACAGAACTATTGTAAAGCGAACCAAAGCAATATCCCAAAGACATTACCGCAATCCAGGGAATTAACGGATAGGCAAAATTTACATAATAGCCATCAGTCCATTCAAATTTTTGTCGATCATGCAACATTGCCCATAAATAACTGCCATCAAAATGAATGCTATCTAATAAATTGTGACCAAAAATAATCACGAGACTAAATACAAGAATTGCTTTTTTAGGCAAATGAATCAACCCGGCCAGTACTATCATACTAACGCCTAATTGCCAAATAGTTTGCAAACCGACATGCCTGAATTCGATATCGAATTTCCAGCCAAAATTGATAATGATGATTTCCACAAAAACCAACCAAAGTCCTCGTTTGAACAAGAAGCTTGACAATTCAGCAGGTGATTTTCTTTTACCAATCATAAACGCCGATGCTCCTGCTAAAAAGCTAAACGCCGGCGCACAAAAATGCGTTATAAATCGTGTAAAAAAGATGGGCCACGTCGTTTGCTCCGGATCGGTGGCATCAAAAATGAAAGCCGAATAATGAAAATAATCTCTCACGTGGTCGAGAGCCATAATGACCATTACCAAACCTTTTAAAAGGTCGATGGATTGTATTCTGGTTTTTGTAATCGCTTCTGTCATTCTGAATGGATTGTTTTATTTCAAATAAGTATTCAGCCAATTGACCCAGGTTTTATGGGTTTCCATTTGTGTTATCGGGTCAGTAGCGTTATGAGCCGGTACCGGCCATCCCATAAATTTGGCAACAGTTCCATTATCAATCAGTGAATGGTATAGTTTATACGATTGGGTAACAGGTACTCTTGGGTCACCGATATTGGCTAAAATAAGTGTTGGCGCTTTGATATTTTTGGCTTCAGTAATGGGCGATTGCGCTATGTATTTTTTCATATTATCACCAACATAAGGGGAACCGCCAAGTGCCTCACCACGAGCAATGTTATTATCGCTAAAGCTATATTGGTCTACCCAATCCGTTACAGCAGCACCCGCAACAGCAGCTTTCCAGCCACCATAATGTCCGGCCAACCAAACAGTCATAAAACCGCCATAAGACCAACCGCTTACTCCTATTCTCTCAGTATCTATCATTCCGGTTGCTTTGAGCTTTTCTAATCCAGCCATGACATCGCGTCCCGGACCGGCACCGGCGTCTTCTACAATAGCGGTTTTATATTCACCACCAAGATTATCGCTTCCTCTGTAATTGGGTTCAAAAACAAAATAACCTTCGTTGGCCAATACTTGCGGAAGTCTTGCAAACATTTCAACAGAGGCCGCATTCGGACCACCATGCACTATCAAAACCAACGGATATTTTTTGCCTTTTTCATAGTTGACCGGATAAGTAACAATACCACAGTGTTTCAAATTGTCATTTTCCCAACGGATGGTTTCGGTTTTGCCCAAAGTCATCTGTCGTATTTCAGCATTGTAATCTGTCAATTGCACCAATTTTGAAGTGCTTGAGGCCATAAAATACAATTCCACCGGTTTATTGGGTTCAGTACCGGTAAAGGCTATTGCGCCCGTTTTGCTGACGGTAGCATCCAACCAAAAAGCCCATGACGGAGAAACATTTCCTATATTGATTGCGGTCGTTTTACCGTCTAAACCCATGGTCCAGAGCGAAGTTTTGTTGTCGTTATGAGCGCCAACTAAAAGAGTTCTATTGTCGGGCATCCAAGCAGACAAATACAAGTCTCTGTTCAATTGTGAAGAAATAGCTTTGCCTTCACCACCAGTAGCATTGGTCAGCCATAGTTCATTGATACTGGTTATTTTACTGTCCTTTTTATACCAATACGAAATTTTGCTGCCATCCGGTGAAAAATTAGGATAAGATTCGAGTTTGGTTCTTGTGGTTAAAGGTTTGTAAGTGCCGTCGGCCACGTTAAGCAATTGGATACTTCTGTTCATTCCATCACCTGAGTAAGCGGTGGCTACTTTTACAAACAAAATGGTTTTGCCATCTGGCGACCAGGAAAACGGAGATGATGGTGCACTTGGCGGAATTACCAACGGTAAACTCCAATCGCCATCAGTCAATCTTTTATTTTCAGAGGTATTGGTATTGGCTAACCAAATATGAGAAGGCTGTGGTTGAGTGCTAACAAACATATCATTATTGGTTATTTCAAAACCGGTAAAGCCTTTTTCAATTTCGGCCTTATTTTTTGCCTCATTAAGAGAGGCATAAGCGATGTCAACTGAATTCGGACTCCAGGCAAAATGCTGTACGCCTCTTGGAGCTTTGGTGATTTGCCTTGCTTCACCACCAGACATTGAAAGCAAAAAGATTTGGTTAAGGGCATCCTTGCCTGAACCGGTTTTGGATATAAAAGCCAATTGTTCTCCATCGGGTGACCATCTTGGACTTGAAATACTAAACCTGTCTTGTGACGTAAGCGATCTTTTTTTACCCGAAACGATGTCTATCAATACCAATTCGGCATTGTATCTGTTCAGGGTATAATCAGGCCTAGAAACAACAATTACAACACTTTTACCATTGGGTGATAACTGTGGATCAGTAATATTGACAAACTTAGCATAATCTGTTATCTCAAATTTCTTTTGAGCAAAAATTGATAAAGAGTATACATTAAAAATTAGAATAAAAAAGAACGTAAATTTTTTGGTTTTCATATTGGTTTATCTATAGTTATGTTAAAGATACTATTAATCTTTGTTGTTCTATATCTTTATTTTCTAAATTGTTAACTAATGATGCCTACTTTTCATCTTACTTAAATTTTTAAAAAAAACCCGCAAGACGCTTGAAATCTTGCAGGTTTTTATCAACACTAATTAGTATTATTTCGAACTCAGATCTGCCCGGAAGAAAATTAATTCACTCCAACTTTGGTTCGTATATTCCGCAATATTGTCGATGTATAAATCAAAAGAACCTTTGCCGTGTACCTTTTCATAAGCTTCTTTAAAAGGCGGTCTGAAGCCTTCTGTTTTTTCTTTTAGGCCTTGTTTAAATCTTCGGGCTATTGCAAATTGAGCTTCACCCGAAGCATTAACCTCATAAACGGCCACACTAATACCTTCAGCTGCCCAAACTTTTCTCAAATTTTTTAACATAGTCAGTACTTTAGCACCACGTCCCGGTTTTGGGTAAATATGGGAAATTTGCACTTTGTCCGAATAATCACCTACGGCAACTGTGCTCAGCGAATCAATATAAACAGAATAGCCGCTTGTGCCTCTATCGGTTAAATAGATGGCTACCCCTTTATGCCAGTCGTTGTTGTGCTCCACATTGATATCACCACGTTGGTCTTCTGATTCCCAGGTTTTTGGTCCTTCAACAATATGGTAACCGCCGGCATCCGGTCCGGAAGCAATTTCAAAAACGCGCCATTTTACATCACCTTTATGGTATTTTTGGGCGTGAGCCGCCAAGGCTTTTTCAAATTCAAGCGTTTTATCAACTTTAGGAAACACACGATTAGTGGATATCACATTTTTGTTTTGTGCAATACCCATAAAAGGGATTAATAATAATAGAAGAAAGGAAATCTTCACTACGGAATAAAAGTTTTTTTTCATGATTATTGGTTTTAGAGTTAGACAGAATTTGTTTTAAATTCGAATCTAAATAACTGATAATCATGTAAAATAAAATGCGACTTAGGACGAAACGGTGTGAAAACTGTCCGAAACAGTAGATTTATTTATCGGAACAAAATCTAAGCTGCTTTTAATTTGAAATCAAAGATAATGGCGGTGCCGTTTTGGCTTTCTTCTCGCATGGTTCCGTTTAATTGGTTGGTGAGCAATGAAACCAATTGGCCTCCAAAGCCGGTTCCATGAGTGATACCCGATTTTCCGACACCATTATCGGTAACTTCCAACGTGAGTATATTGTTATCCTGTTTGTTGAGTTTGATAACAATTGTTCCCTTTTCTCCTTTTGGGAAAGCGTATTTAATGGTGTTGGTCAATAATTCATTGACAATTAATCCCAATGGAACCGCGGTATCAATGTCTAAATCGAGGTGGTCCATCGCCAATTGTAAATCGATGCGTTGTTCAGCGCCAAAACTTTCGAGTATGCTTTCGCTTAGGTTTAAAAAATAGTCTTTCATCTCTACCGCGCCGAGATTGGTTCCCTGATAGAGTTTTTGATGAACGATGCCAATGGAATTCACTCGGTTCTGACTTTCAGCCATAGTATCCTTAGTATTCTGATCTTCAATTTGTGCCGATTGCAAAGCCAATAGACTCGAAACCACTTCGAGGTTGTTTTTCACCCGATGGTGTATTTCTTTCAGCAATAATTCGTTTTCGGCGTTGCGTTTGTCAAGCAAACCGTTTTTATCTTCGAGTTCATGGTTAACGGCGGCCAATTTCAAATTGCTTTTTTGTTTGAGTCTGACATTGCGGTAAATCAGTAACAATGATATGGCACATAAACCCAAGGCAACGATAAAGAAAATTTGCTGGTTGCTCTTTTGTATGAGTTCTTTTTCTTTGTTTAACACATTGACTTTGAGTTCGCTTTCGCGTAAGCTACGGTCGTTCAGTTCTTTTTGGGAAGCCAACGACTCGGTGTAAAACTGTTTTTTGAATTTTAGTGCATTTTTTAAATCGCCTTTGGCTTCATAAATATCGGCAATATAATCTAAGATATTGATCGCTTTGTAATGTTTACCATTCTTGAGATACATGTTACGGGCTTTGGTATAGTTGGCAATGGCCAGATCGTAATTTTTGCTATTGTACTCGATGTCGGCCAATAGCTCAAGGCAAGACTCATAGTAATCATTAAAAGAGTAGGCTTTTATGAGTTCGAGGGTTTTGATGATATTGCGCCTTGCGTCATCATACTTTTTTTCTCTTACTTGAAGGTATCCTAAATTGTTGTAATACCAAATATGGCTCGCTGGTTTTTTGAAATCCTTCAGTATTGCTTTTACTTCGTCAAGATAATAAAGCGCAGAAGCGTTATCATTTTTAAGGGCATAATGATACTGTAACATGGCATTGATCATATAATATTCAACAGGATATTTTTGGCGATTCTTTTTATAAAAGATCAGGCTTTGCTTTAAATACTTGTGTGACAATTTTTTTTCAGTGTCCAAACCATAATTGCCATAATACAGACCTTTATCGAGTAGTGCCCTGGCTTGTATATGGGGCGCGTCAGTTTTTTGAATTAGCGCCAACGCCTTTTCAAACAAATCCAAGGAGCCTTTTGAATCTCCTTTTTCGAGTTTGACATTGGCCCAAACCACCAAATAGTCGTATTGTAAAATCCGGTTATCGGTAATTTCGGTATCTAGTGCTTCATAGTCGGGCCATTGCGCTTTGCATATGGAATCCCTTTCTGCATTCGGAATTTGTTTGTTCCTATGCAATTCAAATTTCAATCGCAACCATTTATTGCGATGTGTAGGCTCTTTTGGATTTAAAACACCAATGGCTTTTTTAACATAAAAGTCAGTACTGTCAGTATTGTATTGTGGCATATCGGTAAACCAACTTGCTTTTTCTTTATACTTATCACTTAAGACTAAGGCTTCTTTTACAGATGATTTTTGCTTTGCTTGTGAAAACAGCAATGGAGAAATAATTAGAAATAGAAATAAAATCGATTGCTTCATCACTTAAATTTTTTGAATGTGAAGCAGTAATTGTTTTTTTAAATCGGCACTCAATGGAATCGCCTTTCGGGCGATGACCACATGGCTGTTGGCAATTTCATCGATGTGGAATAAATTGACCATAAACGAACGATGTATCCGCATCAAATGATTAACCGTGAGTTTTTCTTCCAAATCTTTTAAAGTGGAAACCAGCAAATGTTCTTTGTCTTTGCAATGGATTTTACAATAATTGCGTTCGGCTTCGATGTAAAGAATGTCACTGATGTTGATTTTTACCATTTTATCATGACTGCGCACAAAAATGGCATCGCTCAATACAAAAGTATCATCCGGAATTACATCAGTAGTTTTAGTATTTTTCTCTTCGGCAACACGAATTAAAGTTAATTCAATGGCGCGTTGCAAATCGATTTTTTTAAACGGCTTGGAGATAAACGCATAAGGATTGGTCGATTTGGCTCTGTTAAAATGAGCTTCATCAGAATTCGCCGTCAAGTAAATGATTGGGATTTTATACTCAGCCCGAATCAAGCTGGCCAATTCTATGCCATCCATTTCTCCTTTTAGGTTGATGTCCATCAAAAGAATATCGGGAACTTGTTGTTTGATATGTGGCAATACTTCTTCGGCTCTGGGAATGATGCCGTTTACCTGGTATCCCAAATTATTGAGTTGCATTGCAATATTTGCAGCAATAATCATTTCATCCTCGACTATCAAAACAGATTGCGTAGTGCTCATCAACTATACTTTTTAAGTTGGTTACTAAATTAGTTCTGTAGGTTAAAACTATTACAGTATTTGAGGCGGCAATCTTAAACCAAAAATGGAATATTTTTATAAATATAACAAAATAATTGAATAGTAAGAAAGTCAGTATTAATAAAAACCAAATTCTCTGACACCATGCTGATTAGCAAAAAGAAATCCGCTGAAATGTTCCCAAAATAGAATTCCTTACCTTTGCCGCAAATAAATCCAACAATGAGTACTTTCGAGCAATTCAATCTTCCAAAATCATTACAAAAAGCTGTCGACGAATTAGGTTTGACCACGCCAACGCCTATTCAGGAAAAATCCTTTTCTGTGATTATGTCGGGTCGCGATATGATGGGAATTGCCCAAACCGGTACCGGAAAAACATTCGCCTATCTTTTACCGATTTTAAAACAATGGAAGTTCGTTGCCACTGATACACCGCGAGTTGTTATATTAGTGCCAACGCGTGAATTGGTAGTCCAAATTGCGGCCGAAGTAGAAAAGCTGACCCAATTCATGTCGGTGCGAACTTTAGGTGTTTACGGTGGTGTCAATATCAATACGCAAAAGAAAGCGGTTTATCAGGGAATAGACGTTCTGGTTGGAACACCGGGAAGAATCATGGATTTGGCTTTAGACAACGTTATTCGTTTTGACAGTTTGCAAAAACTTGTCATCGATGAATTTGACGAAATCCTGAATTTAGGTTTCCGCACGCAAGTGACTTCAATTTTGGCCATGATAAAAACCAAGCGCCAGAACATTTTGTTCTCAGCGACGATGACCGATGAGGTTGATGGCATGCTGGAAGAATATTTTGAATTTCCAGAAGAAGTTTCCTTGGCACCAAGCGGTACACCATTGGAACAAATAGAACAATTGGGTTACAAAGTGCCCAACTTTTTGACGAAAGTCAATTTAATCATTGAATTGCTAAAAGACGAAGCTTACGAACGCGTTTTGCTTTTTGTCAATAATAAAAAAACAGCCGATTTACTGGCTGATAAATTAGAAGAAGTGTATCCGGAGCAATTCGGGACAATTCACTCGAATAAATCGCAGAACTATCGTCTGCAAACGATGGCAACTTTCCAGGCCGGAGAAATTCGCGGTATAGTAACGACTGATGTTATGGCGAGAGGTTTGGACATTTCAGACATTACACACGTAATCAATGTTGAGTTTCCCGAAATTCAGGAACAATACATTCACCGTATCGGTAGAACCGGTCGTGCCGATAAATCGGGTATCGCGATTAGTTTGATTAGCCCGAGAGAAGAAGAAATCATGATTGAGGCAGAAATGCTGATGGAAAAAGAACTTACGTTTTTGCCAATGCCTTCAGAAGTCGTAATTGCGGAACGTTTACTTGAGTTTGAAAAAGACAAGAAGAAAATGAAAGTCATCCTAAAGACTAACAAGTTGGAAGGCGGTGCTTCATTTCACGAAAAGGCGAAGAAAAACACCAAAGTCAATCTTGGCGGACCATCAAAAACAAAAAAGAAAACCGGCACATCGGTGAATAGAAATATCCTGAAAAACAGAGCGGCGAAGAGAAAGAAGAAATAATTCTACTCAAACACTAAACAAACCGGCGAACACAATTCGATTCTTTTCCCTGAATCTGTCAGTTCTCCTGTGGTTTTATCAATTTTAAAAATCACGACATCATTGGTGTATTGATGCGCTACCAAAAGGAAATTGCCTGTTGGATCTATACTGAAATTACGTGGACCTTTTCCCAATGTACTTGCTATTTGTCTCAGTTTTAGCTTTCCATTCTTTTTGATTTCAAAACAACTAATCGTATTCGCATCCCCACGATTGGTCGCATACAAAAACTTTCCATCAGGTGAAATGTGAATATCGGCCGCACTGGTTTTTCCTTTAAAATCTTTAGCCACAATGGTAGTTTCCTGTATAAATTGCAACTCGCCTTCTCGGTATTTAAAAGCCAATAAAGTGCCATCCAATTCATTGATCAAGTAAACAAATTTTCCGTTCGGACTAAAAGTAAAATGTCTCGGACCTGCAGCGTGTTTCACCCTGGCTAAAAAACTAAACTCCAAAACCGCACTTTTAGCTTCCGGATTGTAACGATAAACATAAAGGTAATCTTTTCCCAAATCACTGGCAATAAGGTATTTTCTATCAGGTGAAAGTTGTAACATGTGCATGTGTGAAGGCTCGGGCTCGTTTTCATTTAACGATTGCACTTGGTGTTTCATGATTTGTTTGTACTTACCAATAGTTCCATCATTATTCTTCCCAAAAACCGTTATGTTTCCGCCACTATAGTTGGCTACAATAACATTTTGGTCATCATTAATAATATGGCAAGGATCATTTCCCTCTGACTTTTGGGAATTTAAAAACGTGAATTGGTTTTGATTCGAATTAAAATGAAAAGCACTTACCTTGCTGCTATCGCCATCTTCATTGGTTGCATAAATAAACTTCTTGTCATTGGAAAGCGTTAGAAAACTCGGATTCACAACGTTTTCTGTTGCCGCTTTCATCTTCGTTTCTCCCGTTGCCGTGTCAAATTCGTAGAGGTAAACTCCTTTACTGTCGCAGGTTTTGGTATACGTTCCGATAAACAGATTGACTTTAGTATCCTGCGCTTGGCTTGAAACACTGAAAAATATTGTGGCTAACAGAAGGAAATATTTTGTCATGATAAGAATATTATTGAAAGACAAAAATAACGGAATACCGACAGTTTCCATTTTTTTATCATTTAAAATTCTTAAAACGGCTTCACGAAATGATAAAAAGTACTATTTTTGACAAACAATAATTGAAATGCAGTTCAAACACCCGGAAATTCTATATTTTCTTTTCTTATTGGTGATTCCAATTTTGGTGCATTTATTTCAATTGCGACGTTTTAAGAAAGAATACTTCACCAACGTACAATTCCTAAAAGAACTTTCCATCCAAACCCGTAAAAGTTCGACCATCAAAAAATGGTTGTTATTGCTTACGCGATTATTGCTTCTCGCCTGTTTGATTTTGGCTTTTGCCCAACCGTTTTTTACGGCCAAGGAAAGCCTGAAAGCGACTAACGAAATGTATGTCATACTGGACAATTCCTATAGCATGCAGGCCAAAGGCAAAAAAGGAGAATTGCTCAAGCGTGCGGTACAAGACTTACTCGAACATACGCCGGAAACCAAGAATTTTTCACTGATTACCAATTCCGAAACCTATTGGAACACTGATATCAAATCAATTCAAAAGGATTTACAGGATCTAAAATACAGCGCTACGCCTTTTCGTTTGGACAATCTGATTGCCAAAGTCAATGCCAGAAAATCGGCCTTCAACAAAGATATTATCGTGATTACTGATGCCGTTGGCTTGGAAACCAATCAGGCGAAAAGCTTTAAGAAAGAAGACAATGTGTATTTCATCATTACTGAAGCGGAACAAAAGAATAATGTGTCTATCGACAGCGTTTACATTCAGCAAACGATGGATAGTTTCTATGAAATCGGCGTGAAATTATCTGCCAATGGCGAAGAAATTACCTCGATTCCGATTGCGTTGTACAACCAAAACAAGTTGACTGCAAAGACTTTAATCGATTTCAAAAACACTTCCGAAACCATAAAGTTTACGATTCCAAAAGAAGATTTTCACGGCTATGTTTCGATTACGGATAAAGGTTTGGCTTATGACAACACTTATTATTTCAGTATTTCCAAACCAAGCAAAACCAACGTAATCAGCATTGGCGACAAAGACAAGAGCAATTTCCTGTCGAGAATTTATACCAATGACGAGTTCAATTACAATAACTTTCCGATAGCCAATCTGGATTATAACTTATTGGAAAAACAGGATGCCATTATCATCAATGAATTGACAGATGTTCCGCAGGCGTTGCAAACCACTTTAAAAGCCTTCGTTAACAAAGGCGGAAACGTAGTGGTCATTCCGGCGCAGCAAAGCAATGCGGCCGCTTTAAATGCATTTTTAGCCAACTTTGGCGCTATCCGATTGGAAGCAATGACAACCGGCGACAAAAAAGTGACCAAAATCAATTTCAATCATCCGCTCTTTAGCAATGTGTTTGAAAAGAAAATTGATAACTTCCAATATCCGTCTACCAAAACCGCTTTTGGAATCGGCAGTACAACGCCTTCCATTTTGGCTTATGAAGACCAAAGCGCTTTCCTGACTTCGGTTTCAAATCCTTTGTCATCAGTGTATGTTTTTGCGGCGCCAATCAACAAAACCAACAGTAATTTCCAGAATTCACCGCTAATTGTACCAACGTTTTACAATATGGCACAAAGCAGCCAAAAAACTGGCGTGAATGCGATTACCATTGGCGAAGATCAACCGTTTGTGGTGGATGCCTTATTGTCTAAAGACGAAATCTTAACTGTAAAAAACACCACCGAAAGCTTTATTCCGGTGCAGCAATTGCTGAATACCAAAGTCAAAATAACTTTTGGTGACAACCCGACCGAAGCCGGAAATTTTGGTATCTTTAACGGAACGAATTTGGCACAAAACATCAGTTTTAATTACTCACGAACGGAAAGCAACCTGAGTTTAATCAATACCGATATTGCTGCTAATTACAAGGAAATTGACGATATAGAAACGGTTTTTAATACGATACAAACCGACCGAACCGATACACAAATCTGGAAATGGTTTGTGATGCTTACACTACTCTTTTTAGCATTAGAATTACTCATTCAAAAATTTGTAAAATGAACCTAATCATCCGAAAAGCCAAAATTGTTGACCCACAAAGTCCGTTTCACAACAAGACTGTTGATGTGAAAATTACGAAAGGCATTATCGAAGAAATTGGTACTTCCATCCTCAACATAGACAAGCATAAGGAATTCCAGCACGAAGGTTTGCACCTTTCCCAAGGCTGGTTTGACACCAGTGTTTCCCTTGGCGAACCGGGATTTGAAGACAGAGAGACCATTGCCAACGGATTGGATGTGGCGGCTAAAAGCGGCTTTACCGGAATTGCATTGCAACCTAATTCGAGTCCTGTCATCGACAACCAGTCACAGGTTCATTTTGTAAAACAAAAAGCCGCCAACTCGGTAACCGAATTATTTCCTATCGGTGCGTTGACCAAAGGAAGCGAAGGCCATGATTTGGCCGAACTCTATGATATGAAAAACGCCGGAGCTGTGGCTTTCGGGGATTATGGTAAAAGTTTAGCGAATGCCAATCTGCTCAAAATAGGATTGCAATATGTTCAGGATTTTGACGGTTTGGTGATTGCATTTGCTCAGGATGACAACATCAAAGGCCATGGTGTGGCCAATGAAGGCATCGTTTCCACGAGATTAGGTTTAAAGGGAATACCCAACTTAGCCGAAGAGCTAACTGTTGCCAGAAACTTATTCTTACTCGAATATACCGGTGGAAAATTGCACATACCAACGATTTCTACAACCAAATCGGTAGCGTTAATCAAAGAAGCCAAAGCCAAAGGTTTGAAAGTGACTTGTAGCGTTGCCGTACATCATTTGGTCCTGACAGACGAAAAACTGGATGGTTTTGACACCAGATACAAAGTATCGCCACCATTGCGAACCGAAGCCGACAGACAAGCTTTAATTGCTGGCGTTTTAGACAACACCATCGACTGTATTACTTCTGACCACAATCCAATGGATATCGAACACAAAAAGATGGAATTTGATTTGGCCAAAAACGGAACCATCGGTTTGGAAAGTGCATTTGGTGCTTTGCTAACGGTATTACCTTTAGAAAAAACAGTAGAGAAATTAACTTCAGGTAAAACTATTTTAAATATTGAAAAACAAACCGTTAAAATAAAAAATAAAGCCAGTTTCAGCTTATTTCAAATTGATACCGACTGGACATTTACAAAAGAAAACATATTGTCAAAATCAAAGAACTCTGCCTTACTTGGACAAGCCATGAAAGGAAAGGTAATTGGAATATACCATCAGGGAAAACTAGTTTTAGCCTAAAATATTATCATTATGGAAAATCTTGAAAAAGCAAAAAACACTGCAATTATTGCCTACTTAACCATCATTGGAAGCGTGATTGCCATTTTTATGAATCAGGAAGAAAACAAATCCGAATTGGCTTCTTTCCATATCAGACAAGCTTTAGGATTGTTTATTTCTTTCTTTTTGTTGGGTTATTTTGTAGGCTATGCCAATAGTTGGACAGCAACCTCTGCCTTTTACCTTTTCTATTTTATCTTATGGATTTATGGTTTTTCGGGTGCTTTGCAAGGGCAAAAAAGAGAATTGCCTATTGTTGGTGGCTTTTTCCAAAACCTGTTTAAGAATTTATAATGAATTTGTCCCTTCATCATTTAGTCAGAGAACCAAAAGACAAAAAAGACAAGAACCCTTTACTCCTATTGCTTCACGGTTATGGCAGTAACGAGGAAGATTTGTTTTCGTTTGCCAGTGAATTACCCGATGAGTATTATGTAATTTCAGCCCGCGCACCATTTGATATGATGTATGGCAGTTATGCCTGGTATGCGATTAATTTTGATGCGGATGAGAATAAGTTTTCCGACATTGGCCAAGCCCGAGCTTCAAGAGATATTATCGCTAATTTCATTGATGAATTGATTGCCGAATACCCGATTGATGCTAATAATGTAACCCTGATTGGTTTTAGCCAAGGGTGTATTTTGAGCTATGCAGTTGCCGTTTCATATCCTGAGAAAGTACAGCGTGTTGTGGCAATGAGTGGTTATTTCAACCCTGAAATTGCGGTAGATGATTACGCCCAAAATGATTTAAGTAAGCTAAGAATATTTGCCTCACACGGAACGGTTGACCAGGTCATTCCGGTAGAATGGGCTCGACGATCAATTCCGGTGCTTCAGGTTTTAGGCATTGATATTGTTTTTAAAGAATACATGGTTGGTCACGGCGTTGCACCACAAAACTTTTTTGATTTCAAACATTGGTTATCACAATAAAAAAAAGTCCCAATTCTTGGGACTTTTTTGTTATTCTTCGGTATCGGTTCCAGTGACCTTCTTTCCCATTTCGCCATCTCCGGCAAATTTGATATCAGCACCTTTTTTCAAAACATAACCTTTCCAGGGTACGAGTTGCCAATCTTCAAAAACCCATGGCTTTCCTTCGGCTAGACGCGTCAACACAACAGAATTGGCTTCATTCGGCAGAAAAACTTCTGCTTTACTTTGATCTTCACTAAAAATCACAAAAGCACTTAACGTTTCGTCTTCATTTTCGGGATTATCTGATGGGTTCAATTGCATTCCGGTATAACCTTTAACACATTCTTTATTCATTCTGGACCAAATATAGCCCGCGGTTGCCAGGCAGCCGTGTTCGTCTTTATCATTGACAACGCTGGAGTCTTTGGCGGCTAAAGGAAGATTTTCATCTTCGGATTCACCATCATTTTGGTCGGTTAACTTACACGAAAACAGAACGATTGAGGCGATAAGTAGTAGAGAGATTTTTTTCATGCCTAATTGCTAATTTAATTGTTCAGGGTATAGATAGGAATTCATTATTTCAAATGAAACAGTTTGGTCATCATTGATAAAATATTTCAACATAACCTCACCCCAAAGTGTTCCGTTGCTGTAGTTGGCAATAATCCAACGATGATTCAACAATTTTACTTTGTTGATGATAAATTTTTGTTCTCCCATAGTAACCTGGTCTGTATATTTATTTCCAGTCGGATCATCATTATATGCCAAAAGTGCCTGAGTTACTTTATCTGAAAAAAGTTTAATATCGTTTTGATTTAGATAATTCTGCGCCCTGTCATTGGTTTCCAGAGAAAAATAATTGGCATCATACAATTGATCTGTTAACTTGGTAATGCTGTCATTTAATTTTTTATTGTCCTGAACCGTTTCTGGTTTTTTCTCACCTGCTTCTTTTGAAGTAAAATATTTATAGGTAAAAACATTAATCAAAACCGCAATGATAAAAAGGTATAAAAACAAAGACTTCTTCATAGTATTAAATTGTAATTTTTAAATTGTCATAGGCCAAAAATACATTTGGAGGCAAACGTTTCTGGACTTCTTCATGAAAACCCAAAAGATGGCTGATGTGTGTCAGATAAGCTTTTTCAGGTTGTACCAAATGTATAAAATCTAACGCATCCTGCAAATTAAAATGTGAGTGGTGTTCTTCTTCCCGCAAGGCATTCACGACCAATACTTTTACATTTTTCATTTTTCCAATTTCCACATCATCAATTGATTTTACATCGGTTAAATATACAAAATCCTGTATTCTGTATCCAAAAACCTGAAGATTTCCGTGGTTGACATTGATTGGGGTAATTTTGGCGTTTCCAATTTCAAAATCAACATCATTTTTTACTTCAAAAGTCTGAACACCTGGCGCACCGGGATATTTGTTTTCGGTTTCAAAAATATAGTCGAAACGCTTTTTTAGATTGTCCAAAACCCGATGATGGGCATAAATCGGAACATCACCTTTTTGCCTGAAAAAGAACGGACGAATATCATCCAAACCGGCAGTATGATCAGCATGTTCGTGGGTAAATAAGATAGCATCAAGCCTTTCACAGCCAGAAGTTAGCATTTGTTGCCTGAAATCGGGACCGCAGTCAATAACCAGTGAAGTTTCCCGGCTGATTACCCAAACTGAAACCCGCAGACGTTTGTCTTTTAAGTCCTCACTATGGCATACAGGATGATGGCTTCCAATAACCGGAATACCCTGTGAAGTTCCTGTACCGAGAAAATAAACTTGCATAATTGCATGGTTTTTGATGAAATACTTGTAAAGTTTGACTTTTACTGTAATTAAATACAAATTTAGACTTAATTATCTTTTTATAAAATAGCTATTTTACTAACTTTGCAAAGAATACTTACGCTACACTATGGACAATATTGTTTCTATTATAAAATTGAAAGGCGATAAAGCCATTGAACAAATTCCTGCTATCAAAGATAAGGCATTGCGAATTAACCTGAATGACAATATTTACGGGACATTTGCAGAGATTGGCGCTGGTCAGGAAACAGTGAGGCATTTTTTCAGAGCCGGTGGTTCATCGGGTACAATAGCGAAAGCAATGTCGGCTTATGATAAAGACTTTAGTGATGCTATTTACGGAATTGAAGATGATGGTCGTTATGTTACTGAAAGCCGCTTGAAAAAAATGCTGAATCATGAGGTTGAACTGATTGAAAAGCGTTTAAAAAGAGACAAGCATCCGAATAAAATATTCTTTAGTTTTGCCAATACCGTTGCCACTATTGATTTTGCCAAGCAATTCAAAGGCCATGGCTGGGTTGGAATAAAATACCAGGTTGAACCTGATGAGGATTACAACGAGATTACACTTCACATTCGCTTTAAGGAAACCGATGCACGTTTGCAACAAGAAACCCTTGGAATTCTGGGTGTAAACTTGATTTATGGTGCTTACTACAAGTACAACGATCCCAAAAAACTATTGCGTTATCTATATGACCATTTAGACAAAGACCAATTGGAGATTGATACCATCAACTTCTCGGGTCCGCGTTTTGCCAATGTTGACAACCGTTTGATGAGTTTGCAATTGGTTAAAAATAACATGACCGATGCGGTAATGTTTGGCCCAGATGGGAAAAACATTTTGCCTGCTTCTATCCTATACAAGAAAAACATCTTAGCGCTTAGAGGAAGTTTCCGTCCGGTTACTCAGGTAAACATGGACATGTATGAGAAATCATTGAAAATGTTCCTTGAAGAAAGCAAAGTTGACAAAGACAATACACTGGTTATTTTTGAAATTACGCTTTCCAACCTGCGTTCGGAAGGTGAAATTGACGAAAGAGACTTTATGGACAGAGCCGAATTGCTTTGTTCGTTAGGCCAAACCGTAATGATATCCAATTTCCAGGAATACTATAAAGTGGTTGAATACTTCTCTAACTACACCAAAGCCCGTATGGGATTGGCCATGGGAGTAAATAACCTGGTTGATATTTTTGACGAAAAATACTATCGCCATTTGAGTGGAGGAATTCTGGAAGCCTTCGGTAAGTTATTCTACCGCGATTTAAAAGTATTCTTGTATCCAATGGAAGATGAAAATGGAGAAATCGTAAACTCACAAAACCTGAAAGTTCATCCGCGTATGAAAGAGTTGTATAAATTCTTTGCGTATAACGGAAAAGTGGTTGACATCACCGACTTTGATAAAGATCACTTAAAAATATTCTCTCGTGAAGTATTAAAAATGATTAGCAACGGAACTCCAGGATGGGAAAATTTATTGCCTCAAGGAATTTCAGACATTATCAAACAACACCAATTGTTTGGTTATGATCCGAATCGAATATTAGAAAAAGCATAAAATAAAAAAGCCGTGATTAATTCACGGCTTTTTTTATAATTACTTCAAAATCTGCGTCGCGTGCTCTTTAGATTTTACTTCGGAAATCACTTCTTCAATAATTCCATTTTCATTAATTACAAAAGTTTCCCGATGGATTCCGTCAAATTCCCTACCCATAAATTTCTTCGGACCCCAAACACCAAAAGCATTGATAACAGTTCGGTCTTCGTCGGCTAATAATGGAAAAGGCAAATCAAACTTCTTTTTAAAATTGCTTTGCGCTTTTAACGAATCAGCACTAACGCCAAGCAGCTCATAATTATTGGCTTTAAAGCGTTCGAAATTGTCTCTTAAATTACAAGCTTCAACCGTACAGGTAGGCGTATTGGCTTTCGGATAGAAGAAGACCACCAACTTTTTGCCTTTGTAATCGGCTAAAGTGTGTGTATTTCCATCTTGGTCTTTTGCAGAGAAATTGGGTGCTTTGTCGCCTTTTTGCAGTGTTGTCATATTTTAAGGTTTTATGTTTAATTTTAGTATTTTTACTGCTCAAATTTAGTTTAAAATGACCAAAAAAGAACGTGCAACATTCGTTATAAATACGTTAAAAGAATACTATCCTGAAATCCCTATTCCGCTTGACCATAAAGATGCTTATACGCTGCTGATTGCGGTTTTGCTTTCGGCGCAATGCACTGATGTCCGTGTGAACCAAATTACGCCACTCTTATTTGCCAAAGCCGACAATCCTTATGATATGGTCAAACTTACGGTAGAGGAAATCAAAGAAATCATCAGACCTTGTGGCTTATCACCAATGAAATCCAAAGGCATTTACGGTTTGTCACAAATATTGATTGAAGAACACAACGGCGAAGTTCCGCAGAGTTTTGAAGCATTGGAAAGATTACCTTCTGTAGGTCATAAAACCGCTAGTGTAGTGATGTCACAAGCTTTTGGCGTTCCGGCATTTCCGGTAGACACCCATATTCACCGACTGATGTATCGATGGAATCTGACTGATGGTAAAAACGTACAGCAAACAGAAAAAGATGCCAAAGCCATTTTTCCAAAGGAATTATGGAACGAATTGCATCTGCAAATCATTTGGTACGGAAGGGAATATTCTCCGGCGCGAGGCTGGAATTTGGACAAAGATATCATCACCAAAACTATTGGCAGGAAAGATGTCTTGGAAGAATACTATAAAAAAACATCCCGATAACTATACCGGGATGTTTCTCAATTAGCAATTGATTCGAAGTTCATATTACCTACTTTAATAATATTCAATGCACAAGAATATTGAAGTATTAGTCGTATGGTTTCTTTTTTAGGTAACATTTTTTTTGGAGCTAATTTTCTTTTAGAGTAAAGTTTTGCCATATATAAAATCTGTTGGTTTAGAGATGTTTATATAAAAACGCAAAAAATTACTTTTTATTGTCTAAGAAGGCAAATAAATTTTATTTTTTTCAATCACCTTTCTCAGATTTGTAATGGCATAACGCATTCTACCCAAAGTAGTATTCACGCTAACACCCGTAAAATCAGCTATTTCCTTAAAACTCATATCTAAAAAGTAGCGCATCATTATCACTTCTTTTTGGTCATGAGGTAACTTTTCAATGATGGTTTTGATATCAATTTCGACTTGATTTTTAATCAGTTTTCGTTCGATATTCAATGAGTCATCCGTGATTCTCGAGAAAACCAATAAGTCATCCGTATCACGATTCAATGGCATTTTTTTATCGTTACGGAATTTGTCAATAATCAGATTACTGGCAATACGTAAAACCCAAGATAAGAACTTACCTTCTTCGTTGTAATACTTTTTTGATTTGAGTGTGTGAATCACCTTGAAGAAGGTTTCCTGAAAAATATCTTCGGTCACGTCCCTATCCGAAACCTTCGAATAGATATATCCATAAATTTTTGATTGATGTCTATCAATAAGAATAGCCAACGAATTTTCATCGCCTGCGACATACTTATCTACTAGTATAGCATCTGGAAGTTGAGATTTAGCCATAACATTACCTTTTAGTGTAGGGTTAAAAAAGAGATTTTAATCTAAAAAGTAATTGTCGTGTATAGGCAAATCGGGTTTAAGAGTTAATTACAAGCCAAATTTAACATAAAATTTATTTAAAAAACAAATAAAAGCTGAAAAAAACTTAAAAAAACGATGAAATCACCAAATTATTATTGGTAAACTCTTATATAATCTATTAAATATTCTTGAGGGAAAATACTGTTGTCCACATCATGACCTCCAAAATTGCCTCCAACAGCGGCATTTATGATAAAATAAAACGGTTGATTGAATGGCCAGGTGTTTTCATTTTTGTCATCGGGTGAAAACTTGTAAACCGATTGATTGTCAACAAAGAACTCGATTTTATCTTTTGTCCAATCTATTGAATACAAATGAAATCCTTCTTCAATGTTTTTAAACTCGGTCTTTTTGGAATTTATGGTGTTTCCGTGACTGTCTTGTGTATGCAAAGAAGTATAAACCTTGTCCGGTTCGCGACCAACATATTCTAGGATATCTATCTCACCACATTTTGGCCAACCTACTTTAGGAATGTTAGAGCCCAACATCCAGAATGCCGGCCAAATGCCTTTACCGGTTGGGATTTTAGCTTTTACTTCCATCCTGCCATATTGAAATTCCTTTTTGGCAGCAGTAGTGATTCTGGTAGAAGTATATCCTTCACCTTCTTTTCTGATGTTGATGATCAGTTTACCATCTTTGATCATATGATTGTTTTTAGTATAGATCTGCTTTTCGTTATTTCCCCAACCACAAATATTAGGACAACCGTCACCTATTTCGAAGTTCCATTCCTTTTCATTCAATGTAGTACCGTTGAAATCTTCCTGCCAAACTAACTTTTGACCCTTAGGTTGCCCGAAAGAAGCAAATGATACGAATACTAAAGCAATATACTTTGTCATAATCTATTCAAATTTAAAATTGGCTTCTAATGTTTCTGCTGAATTTCCTCCAATGAAGACTTTGAAATCTCCGGTTTCAGGTTCCCATTTATTGTTGGCCGTATAATATTCTATAGTTTTTTCATCAATGGTAAAAGTTACCGTCTTTTGCTCATTGGCTTTCAACTCAATCATTTCGAAACCTTTCAACTCTTTTACCGGTCGGGTCAAACTACCAACCAAATCGCGGATATAAAGCTGAACCACTTCTTTTCCGGTCACTTTCCCGGTGTTCTTAATCGTAACCGAAACCGTAATCTTTCCGTTTTTAGAAAACGAACCTGCGCTCAGTTTCAAATCAGAATAAGTGAATTTTGAATAACTCAAACCATATCCAAAAGGATACAACGGTGTGTTTTTTTCATCTGTATAATGCGACCAGAAAACGCTTTCCGGTTCGTTCATTGTTGGTCTTCCCGTATTTTTATAGTTGTAGTAAATTGGCACTTGCCCAACGCTTCTCGGGAATGTCATTGGTAATTTACCACTTGGATTATAGTCGCCATATAAAACCTGTGCAACGGCATTACCGCTTTGAGTTCCCAAATGCCAAGCCTCAACAATCGCCGGAATGTTCTCGGCTGCCCAAGGTAAAGCCAAAGGTCTTCCATTGTTTAAAACCAAGACAATCTTTTTATTTACTTTGTAGATTTCTTCCAAAAGTTCCTGTTGAACGCCAGGCAAACCTAAATCGGTGCGGCTTCTGCCCTCACCGGTCTGCAAACCGTGTTCACCCAAAACCATTACTACTACATCTGATTTTTTTGCCAAAGCAATCGCCTCTTCAAAACCTGATTTGTCGGTCATATTGATGTGTAATTCACTACCAAATTTGGTTGGACCAACAGTCAGATCAGCACCTTTGGCAAACGTTAGGGCATTTCCTTTATACTGTTGCATTCCTTCCAAAACAGAAATAGCGGTATTATCATCGGCACCAATTCTCCAGCTTCCTAACGGGCTGGTTTTATCGTTAGCCAGGGTACCAATTAACCCAATCTTTAAGCCTGACTTTGACAGAGGTAACAACTCATTTTCGTTTTTTAAGAGAACGATTGACTTCTTGGCAATATCTAAAACTGTCTGGTGGAATTCGGGTTTTCCGACAGTTGCTTTTTCTCTTGCTTCATCACAGTATTTATAGGGATCATCAAAAAGACCTAATTCAAACTTTACTTTAAGAACTCTTCTTACCGATTCATCAATATCGCTTTCCTTTACTTTTCCTTCTTTAACCAAAGTAGACAGATGTGCAACATAAGCATACGATTCCATATCCATATCTGAACCGGCATTCATTGAAATTTCGGCCGCATGCTTGTTGTCTTTGGCATAACCATGGGCAATCATTTCGGTCATGGAACCCCAATCAGAAACCACAAAGCCTTTGAAATTCCAATCGCCTTTTAATATTTTTCTTTGAAGGTATTTGTTTCCGGTTGCCGGTATTCCGTTCAAATCATTAAAGGAATTCATAAACGTTTTAACATCAGCATCAACACAAGCCTTAAATGGCGGGAAAATGGTGTTTTGTAAAGTAGCTTCACTCACATCAACCGAATTGTAATCACGTCCCGCTTCAGCGAAGGCATAACCGGCAAAATGTTTGGCACAAGCAGCCAACGATTTTCCGGAAGACAAATCATCGCCCTGAAAACCTTTTACCCTGGCTTCGGCAATTTTACTTCCCAGATAAGTGTCCTCTCCGGCACCTTCCATAACTCTTCCCCAGCGCGCATCTCTTGAAATATCAACCATTGGGGCAAATGTCCAGTTCAATCCTTCAGATGCAGCTTCTTCGGCAGCAATCTGGGCGGATTTTTTTATGGCAGCCATATCCCAACTTGCAGCTTCTGCCAGCGGTATTGGACTAATCGTTTTGTAACCATGGATGACATCAAAACCAAAAATCAAAGGAATGCCTAATCGGGTTTGCTCCACTGCAATTTTCTGAATGGTGCGAACTTCTTTTACGCCTTTAATATTCAGCATTGAACCAACCAAACCTTTTTTGAGATGATCGTATTTGGACGCCGCCTGACCATCCTTAGGTGTTGGCCCGGTCACATCCCAAAAACCATTGTATTGGTTGAGCTGCCCGATTTTTTCATCAAGTGTCATCAATTTTAAAACCGAATCGACTTTTACATCAAAACGCTGTGATTTATTTTCTTTCTGTACAACGGTTTGTGATTGAGAACAGCTTGAAAATAGTACTCCGGCAGTACAGAATATAAATATTGGTATGTTGAATTTCATTAGAAAAATTTCAAAAAAAAATTACTTATTTTCAGGAAAGGCCAGAGCATTACTGACCTTCCCGAAAAAACTAAAAAAACAAAGTGTGTGTGAATGCCATTATTTGGTAAACCTTAATTGCTTTATTGTTTACCTATTTATCCTTTTTTCTAACTCATTTTTGATGGATGCATTTTATTTTATTCATCACAATTTCTTTAATAGAATAATCTCTCTATTGTTGTTATATTAATATTTAGTTTCCGTCAGTATAAACCCTAACGTAATCAATTGTCATTTTCTGAGGCATTGGAGTCTGAGCTGATGGGAATCCAACATAGTTACCTCCTACAGCTACATTTAAAATCATATAAAACGAATGATCATAAACCCATTCTGAATTAACCGGTAGGTCACTTTTAGTAATGCGATTGTATAAATAACCATCTACAAAAAAGTCAATTTTATTGGCATCCCATTCTACTGCAAAAATGTGATAGTCTAAGTCAAAACGATTGGCGGTTAAGGAATAGATACTCGTGATGGCATTTCCTCCTGAGTAACCGGGACCGTGAATGGTTCCGTTAATCTGACTTGGCTGTTGTCCTCTAAGTTCCATGATATCAATTTCACCACATTGTGGCCAAGCAGCACCATTATCGCCCAACATCCAGAATGCCGGCCAAATTCCCTGACCATAAGGCGTAATCAAACGCGCTTCGAAACGACCGTATTGTTGTGCAAATAAATTTCGGGTTTTGATTCGGGCAGATGAATACTGAGAACCACCAAAATTATCTCTTAAAGCGGTTATTACCAGATTTCCGTTTCCATCCAAAGAAGCATTCTCCGGACGGTCGGTATAGTTTTGTAATTCCTGGTTACCCCAACCACTGTTCCCTAAATCAAAAGACCATTTAGAAGCATCTGGAGATGTTCCTGCTACGCCATCAAACTCATCACTCCAAGATAGCTGCCAATTGCGACTGCCTACACTTTGCTTGTCATCAGAATCACATCCGACAAAAGTGATGGCCATCATTGAGAATAGTGCTATATTTTTTATTACTGTTTTTTTCATTTGTATCAGTTATTGTTTTAGAATTAATTACGGAAATAGATATTGTCTAAATAAATATCTCCATTCCCATCAAACTTCATTTGGATTACATTGTTCATATTAACAGCGCCGAAAGAAGACAATGGAATGTCTACACTATTCCAGCCTCCCGGAGATGGCACGGTCAAAACATAAGGTACTTCAACCGGACCAGGACTGATAAGGTAAACTTTCAGACTGGTCGAATTGGCTGTATAATAATCTAAGTGCAGGAAGTTTCTATTCGTTACATTTAACGGTGTTGCAAACTGCGTTCCCTGATAATTTAAACCACCATATCTCAAGGTATTGTTGCCAGCAATTGGCACTTGTGTAACCACAGTGGTTTGTCCCCAGTTTGGATTAAAATCTGTTCCGGGTACATTGGTATAAGCATCGCTAAACACAGAAGTCACATTAGCGGCCGGAGTTGTAGGCGTTGGAGCAGCTACAGTCGGAACCGGTGGAATAATGCTTCCATTGTTGTACAAATAAATATTATCTGCGTAGAAGTTTGTAATGTTTGTTCCTTCAAAAATGATTTGGGCTAAATGAGCTCTGCTCGCCAATCCGGCGAAAGCCGTGAAAGGAATATCTAAACTAATCCAGCTTTGAGAAACCAAAGTCGGCGCTGTATAGGTCATTGTTGAACTCGTATCATTACCACCGCCATAAGCAGCATCTGCTCCAAAATCAACCAATTGTATTCTGAAGTTTGCTCCGGCAGGTATAGTTCCTGGTACATATAGATCTACATGGAAGTGAGACATTGAAGTTGCATTGATTGTCGGCGCACTAAATTGAACTCCAACGAAATTAAAGTTGGTATAGTTCAATACATTATCATTCCCAACGGTAAAGTCAGCTGATTGAGTCGTTTGGTATGGTGCCCAATATCCGTTGTAGTAATCAACCGTAACATTGTTGTAAGTATCACTGAAAATGGAAATCACATCACTTGGATCTTCTGTTGGAGTTGGCGCTCCTGTAAAATTACCTGATGAATTAATAGTCATGGAACCATTGGCTGGTTCACCGCCTAATGTTGCTGTAACCACAGCAGAACCTGCGCCTACAGTAGTTACTACTCCAGCTTCGTTAACCGTTGCCACGGCAGTATCAGAAGAAGTAAAGTCTAAATATGCCGAAGTGATATTTACCGCTTGGTTTTGTCCGTTTGGCAAATTGAAAGTACAAATCAGACCATCGATGTTTGAAACTACACCAATGAATGAAGTTTCTATCCTGTCTTCACCATTAAGGATAGAGGCCGTTCCGTGAGCTATAGTTCCTAATTTTTCGAACTTCACTTCATCTATCCAGAAAGTATAACCTTGTCCATTTTCTGGTCCTTCAGCAAAATATAGCATGCCTTTTTCCTGGGTTAATTTTGATGGATCCGGAATTGGAATAATGTATTTTTTCCAGGCTGTAGTCAAACTAACACCTGAGATAGAAGCCTGGAATTTGTTTTCACCCAGGTCATTTCCAAAACCAATTACATCTAAACTGGCCGCATGAGTACTTTTGGCCCAAAAGGTCAACGCATCATAACCGGTTAAATCCCTTCCAACGGTCGTAAAGAAACTACCACCGGCATAAGTTCCGGCTGCGTCATTTACATTTGGAACATCAATACGCATAGAAGCGGCAGAATTATTATAAGTCACCTCTGTATCAACCTGAAAAGCTGTTGGAACTGTTCCTCCAAAGGCAGCATAGTTAAGTCCGGGACTAAACGTATCGATAAAAACTTCAGGGTTCTTAGGATATGTTGGGTCTTCAAAATCATTTGGGTCATTTTCACAACCGGTGACAAATATGGCAATCATCCATAAGGACAGAAGATTTGTCAATTGAGTTTTAAAATTTGATTTCATAGTATCTTTTTTAATTAAATATATTAATGTGTATGTAAGTTCTGATTTCCCATTCACTACCATTATCGAATCCAATAGCAGTAGGATCCGGCACTAATGTTCCTGTTGCGTCTAAAACCTGTGTTGGATTGTATCTAGGAGAATACTGGTCAAGTGAACGCCATGTTCCGCGTAAGCCAATTCTTGTTCCCGGTAGGTTAAACCAATCCGGTTTGCCAATTGACCAAGAAATATCAGCCATTAATTGAAGTGGGAATGTTAAGTTGTAATCACGGTGGTAATCATATGGACCCCAATCGTTTACTTTAACCGATGTAGATAATTTAAATTGATTGTAAAGCATTCTCAAATCCATACCGTAACGGCTAATTGTTCTGGCATCGCTACCATTGGCTTGCGCATCTCCTGCATAAGCAGTAGCCACAAAACCAAAGTCTTTGCTCAATTTTGAAACGATTCTGGCGTTAACCTCATATAAATCTTTGGCCGGTGCAGCTCCAGGGAATGCAAAAGTTGTTCTTCCGTCAGGTAAGATTCCGATGGCGGCATCCTGTGTTGTTGGCAAGTGACGGAAAACAAAACCGGCGCTTACCGAAAATTTAGAATCCTCTGTTCTGTCGTTGTCCCAATCATACATCCATGTTCCGGGAGTTTGGTCATAAGTGAATAAGATTTCACCGGCCACTTGCTCTCTGTTGGCTCTAACCACAAATGGATCTTCCAAAATGTTTCTTGGTCTTCCAGGTGCAGGAACTGTATTACTCATTGGACCTTCCAAAGGTTTTTGCCATAAGAAGTTTGGTGCAATCTGTAATTTACCTAAAGTATAAGTGAAACCACTTAAGAAGTTGTATTGGTTACCGCTTCCACTGTCTTTTAACCTCCAACCAGTGAATGTTTGTGTCAAATCTGCACCACCATTAGCCACTAAGCCCATAGCCGCACCTTGACCATACCAATTGAATTTTCCACCGAGATAAGTAAACTTAACTTTACCTCCCCAGTTGTCTTTACCTTCAATTTGGTGTTGGAAAACCTGTTCGTTACCTTCTTCACCTCTTGACACTTGGTAATCTCTACCATTCAATGGTTGTCCTGCCCAGATTCCACCAAGATCAACACCGAATTTTCCAAATTTTCTGGTCGTATGTAATGTTAATCTTCTAGTTTTTGGTTGCGGGATGGCAAAAGAACTTTCAGTAGTTCCCTGTTGTTCTAAATCTTCGTGGTAAACACTTGTAAAACTGAACTTCCCTACATTCTTAGTATATTTCAATAATATAGCAGGATTCGCTCCCCACCAAAGTTGTGGACCAAAGGCTAATTTTAAACCGTTAAACATTTTCTTTCCTTCCATTTCAAAACCGAAAGGAGCGATACCGTTATAAGTATCGATTTGAGGACCGTAATTCGCTTCTGGATACAATCCGAAGAAATCGCCTTCATAACCCCAGTGGTAATGACCTGTTCTGTAGAAACCATTTAAGTTGAATAAATTGTGGTTCCAGTTGTAACTTGCTCTGTAAACCTGAACTCTGTTATTTGAATCCAATCTAATATCGCCATTGTCACCGCTAACCGTTACCGGACGACCTCTGTTTTCATAAAATATTTGGTCAATTGGATTTAAAGCCACATTTCCTAAAATGTTGAATTCAACATTCAAATTGGTATTTGAAGAAGGATTCGCTCCTACTCCAATATAATAAGACTGCATATGGTCAAAACCTAATTTGTTTGGATATACCGGGTTTGCCGGATCCGGATCATCTGGTGTCGTAATCAAATCACCTCCGGTATTATATGTGGTAAACTCTGCAGACAATCTGCTAAAAAAGATTTTACCGCCTTTACCGGCTTCAAGTGCTGCTTTATCGCCTCTGGCTCTTAAACTCGCATCCATTAATTGTGCTTTGTCAAAATGACTGCTAATGGTTGCCAATGTCGTTCCTTCGGCATAAGGATTCAATTGGTGGATATCTTTCAGAACATAATAAGCCGCACGCGGATACAATTGGTAAAAACCTTTATCATTGGTTGGTCCTTTAGCACAGATTCCAAACCATTCTTCGTTCATATTGTTTTCTCCTTCTGTAAAGTCTTTCTGGTAACCACCATTTGACCACGAAGCATTATCATCGTGAATGTCTAAGTTTTTGGTTTGACCAAATTTCCACCAGCCATCACTAAATTGGAAAGTAAAACCACCAAGACAGTTTCCTGCTTTTCCAAGACCGGCAGCATTTTCATAAATTTCCTTCCATGTACCTTTTAAATAGAAAGCTTGGGATTTTTGATCTTCCTGATTGGTCATCACATTAAAAGCATCTGCACCAAACTCAGTAAATAAAACCGGTTTTCCGTATTCCTTTTTGACTCTCTCGAATAAATCGCCAAATGAAACACCACGGTAAACGTTAGTTCCAAAGATGTCAACATCTTTACACTCTTGTGCTATTATGTCAAGGAAAAGCAAATCACCATTACAGATAGCAATTGGATGAGAATTATCAATGGCTTTCATCGAAACGGCAGCTTCATTGAATAACTTATACATCGCATGAGCGCGACCTGTAGATTTTCTGTCTTTAATCGGAATGTTTTCTGTTTCAGCTCCATCCCAGAATAAACCGTAGTTGTTTTCGTTTCCAAGCAGGAACAAAAGCAATCCTTTGGTGTCTTTGTATTCATTCACCAAATCCTTAGTTTCCTTTAATAAAAGCTCACGTGTTTTTGGATTCGAATATTCCGTATTCGGCGTCCAAACACCGTCAATGGTTAAACCATAACGACCAAACGGATGGTTCAACATTGTATAGATACCATGAGTGTTGTAAACGTATTCTATCCATTTTTTAGGCATTCCGGTGTATACTCTTATCGTATTTACACCCATATTTTTCAACAACCCCATTTCTTCGTCCAAGGCTTCCTGAATAAATTTGTCTGATTGACTCCAAAGACTATAGGTGTAATTAGTTCCAACAGGGAAATAGTCCCAGTTCATCCCATTGACCATAAAATCTTTACCGTTAACCTTCAGCTTCATTCCGTCACTGTTACTCATCACGGTCACTTTGTCTTGAGCAAAAACGGAGGGTGAAAAAAGAATAATGGTTAGTAATAAAATAAAATTTCTCATGTTTTAATAATTATTGGTTTGTATAGTAAAATGATTAGTGTTAATGTATAGGCAAATAAATTACCTAAAATTCAATTATTGCTTTGTTTTTTTTTGATATCGGCAAAAATCGACAGCAAAATTTATGATTTAGTAAATTTACATTTTTTATAAATCCACAAAAAAATTATCGTTTATACAAACTATACAAGATAGTTAATAATAAAAAACAACTTAAAAACTAGTAGGTTTACAGATATCACAGGGTAAATTCAATGATTAATTGGGCAATCATCGAAATATAAAAAACTGCTTTGTATAGTTAATGTATAGTTTACTGAAGAATAAAGCGCTGTGGCTATATCGAAAGTATATACTCAACAAGTCCTGTTTCATGCGGCAGGTCCATTTTTTTGCGCAAACGATATCTTTTAATCTCTACACTACGAACAGAAATGTTCAATAATGGTGCAATTTCCTTAGAGGATAAATTCAATCTTAAGTAAGCACAAAGCCTTAAATCATTTGGGGTTAATGTAGTATGTGCCTGCTTTACTTTCTTCAAGAAGTCTTTATCGGCATTATCAAATGCCTCTTTGAAGACATTCCATGTATCTTCCTCATCAATATTCTTATTGATTGTTGTAATCACCGATTTAACACTTCTATTTCCTTCTTCTGAGGTTTTCTTTAAATCTTCTTTGATTAGCGATAACAATTCATTCTTCTTGATTAAATTCATTGTCGATACAGCCAATTCCTTGCTTTTGCTGTCCACATCCTTAGTCAACTGCTCATTTCTCACTTTCATCAATTGCTGCTCGTTCTCCAACTCTTTTATCTCTAACAGAAGATTGTTTTCTTCAATCAGTTTCTCACGTTGTCTTTGATAATAATCCTTGTATTTCTTATTGATAAAATAAGCCAGATAAATTGAAAGCGCCAGATAGAACAATATGGCTAAGTTAGAAGTGTACCAAGGTTTTGAAATGGTAAACTCATAAACCGCAACGTTTTCAGGAGCTGAGTTGGCAATCTTCGCCCTTACTTTGAAAGTATAGGTTCCGGGAGATAAGTTTTTGAAGTTAACCGAAGATTTTGCACTCCATTCACTCCATTCATCCTGTAAGCCTTCGAGCAAATATTGGTATTCGGCATTGATGTATTTGTTGTATTCCGGCACGGTATAGCTCAACGTAAGGTTATTGTCGTCATAGGCAAATTCCCCTTTTTCGGCGATGAAGGTATTGACCAGACTTTTATTCAATTTGTTACTGGTCACAGCCGTAATGGAAACACTGTAGTTTTTAAAACTCAAATCATCGATATTCAACGTATAGTAACCATCTGTTGTTCCAATCAGGTAAATCGAATCGGATATCTGATTGATATTCTCATAGCCCAACATTGAGTTTCTGAGAGAAGCCGGAATCGGAATAATGCTCTTTTTAAGCTGGGAACTTAATTTTCCCGAAGAAAAATAATTGATGTAATTCTTAGTGAATATCCATATTTTATTGGACCTGTCGACAATTAACTTTCCTGAGGTATATTCGTCATTTTCAAAAGTTTTGCTTAGCAATGAATCTTTGACAAAGGTTTTTGTTTTTGGATCCAAGCGAAGAATTCCCTCCTTAAAGGCATAATAAATGGTCCCGTTATACTCAATCAAACTGGCATTTTTCCCTTTAGTCGGATTGGTATAGGTAAATAACTTTTCGGCCTTGTCAAGCGTGGCATTGGCATGAAATCTGAAAACACCTTTGTATTCATGACTGATATAAAAATTCAAATCGGGTGTAACTTCAAAATACTTTGACGAATAATCAAAACCCTTGAGTTTGTTTTTATAAACCCATTGGCCGTTTTCTTTTTTCAATACTGAAATACCAAAGTAATTCCCTTGAAACAAAACATCTTTTCTACCTGGCATCGGTTCGAATTTCCAGGTTCCAGATTGGTAAAAAATATTTTGTGCCGAACCGTCTTTAATGATAAAAGTTCCGGAATCATGTCCGCAAAAAAGTGTTCCATCAAACTTAAACAAAGACCAAACCTGGCCTTTGGTACCGGGAACAAACTTGAACAATTCATTGGTTTGAAAAGATTTATAAAACAATCCCTGATTCGTACCGATATACAGCTTGTCATTGTAAACAATAGAACAATAAACCGTTCCCAATATTCCGGTATCATCAGAAAAACTCTTAATTGGAGATTGCAGATTGATGCAATTGATACCATTGTCTAAACCAATCCATAGGTTTTTATCATTGTCTTCAAAAAGCGAAAGTGCTGTATTATTGCTCAAGCCTTTATTCTGTGTAATGTGGAATCTTAGGTTCTTTTCTCTTGACAGTATAAAAATACCATTGGAAACTGTACCCAAAACATAACCGCCATCTGATAACTTTTGACAGCTGTAAACGCTGCTGGCCTTAAGATCTGCATCTACATTAGTTAGAGACGCTTTTATCGAACCATTAACCAACTCGAAGAAACCATTGCTTTGTGTCAACAACAAAAGACCGCTGTTGCTCTTAAATACGCCAACAATTTTATTTTTTGAAACAATAGGATCATTTGAAATAAGTTTACTCTTACCGTTTTCGATTTCGAATAACCCTCCGGAAAATGTTTGATAATATAAACCTGTGTCTGTTTTAAATGCTTTTAATATGTTACTTTCAGGCGTAATAATAGTGAACTTATCCTGCTTGGTATCGTAAACAAAAATTCTGTCTAAAGATTGAAAAAGAACCCATTGATCAAAGTTTAGAATGGTCCAAAACTGCTCATCATCCAGGATTTTATTTTTTATATTCTTACTCAAAGAATAATATTTCAACTGGCCACTCTTTTGTCTTTTCCAATAGCCAAATTCCATATAACAACCCGTATAAACTTTATCATCAATAACTTTAACAGAGCGTATAATTGTCTCATTTGGAGAAGGATAAAGATTCCAATTTGAACCATTAAACTCAAGTAATCCTTCGTTGTTCGCAAAAAACATAAAGTGCTTGTTATCCTGAGAAATCATCCAGTTTTGATTACCCGCTGCATAAACAGAAGGTGAATATTTTACAATAGGAGGCAATTCCTGAGAGAAACCAAGGAATGTAATAAAGAAAAACAGAAATGATATCTTGCTGGTTAAGTGGTATTTTGGCATCGTGGTTTTTGACTAATTATAAAAAAATAAATAGAATTGATAGCGGATTTAGTAAAGTAAAAAAAAGCACGTTCATCGGAGAACGTGCTTTTTGTTGAAAATAATTAACTTACTCTTTAACTAATCTAGATGAAGTAACTTTTCCTTCAATAGTTGCTTTTACAATATAAACACCGCTTTGTAAATTAGCGACATCTAAAGTTACCAACTCGCTATTTGGCGTTTTTACAACAACTTCCTGACCCAAAACATTGTAAATAGAAACTTTTTCAATGTTCAAGTCTGACTCAATATTTAAAACATTTGTAGCCGGGTTAGGGTAAAATTTAACGTTAGAAGCTATAAAATCAGGTGTTCCTAAAGTATTTTTATGTAAATATAAATTGTCATAGTAAACTATTCCCAAATCAGAAGTAATCACGAATTGCACTACATCGTTTCTGGCAGCACCATTGATAGGTGTAAAACTATCTAGAGGAATATCTACAGAAATCCAAGTTCCCGGATTTGGATTGGTCAAAAAGTTTGAGTTATTGATAGAATAATCTATAGCATTGGCTTCTCCTGCTCCGCCATTCCAGTTTGAAAATTTAACATTAAAACTTTTATCAAGTGTTGGAGTTTCTGTCCAAATATCCATATGGAAATGAGTAAAAGTCGTAGCATCAAATCTACCAGCTAAAAAAGTTACTCCTTCACATCCTAAGTTGGTTACTTTGTGCGTATCGTTGCCTGCAATTTGCACCAATGTAGTATTACCACCACACCATGAATTGTTATAAGTATTATCATCTCCTGTGTAGCCAATAACAGAGATAGGTGTGTATGCATTACTAAATATTGATTTTACATCAGCAGCTGGTCTGGCCGGTGGTGTTGGTGCCGCAGTAGCCGGTTCTGCCGGTGGCGTAATTGAAGCTGCTTCACTGGTGATATTGTCTACATAAACTGTGAAATTTCCAGGAGGATTGAAACCATCATTGGTCGCTTTCCAGTTTGGAAAAAATACAATTTTTTGATAATTCCCGTTAGCAACACCAGTACCATCTAATGATTGTGTAAAGGTGAATGTTAAGGTTTGCCATGTATTTGGCGTTGTATAGGACTGTGAAGCCGCAGAAATAGGGCCTGTACCTGATTCAACTTTCCCCAACATTGTAAAGGCTTGTGTAGCATATACATCAACAGAAACCGTTTTATCGGTTGTCAATTTTAAGAATGTAGTTTGCTGAATAACCTCTGCTCCCTGCCAAGGATTTCCGGTAGACTGACTAACCAATTTCAGATTATTAAGTCTTGTACCACCCGGAGCCGGATCAACATCAATGCTCGCACTGGCCAAACCTTCAAAACCATTGAAGACATACGAAGCCGGTGTCTCAAAATTTTGAACCACTACCTGCTGGGCATTCCCTAATGCGGAGATTATTAAGATAAATAATAAAGTAATTTTTTTCATAATATTTGTTTTTAAGTTCATTTCAAATTTATCATAACTTACCGATATTGATTATTTGCCTTACTATATAAAAACTATACAACTACAAATCTTTCTCAATCGTTTGAAATATGAGGTATTAAAGGTAATTATAGTGAATTAAAAAGACAATGATAAAACTGTTAAAAAAACAAAATGTTGTGGTCATGTTGTGGTGAATTTAATTAAAAGAAGAATTTACTCAACAATAAAATAGTTATTTTTTTAAAAAATTAACGCTAAAAAAACATTTCCAATAAAAATAGAACATTTTTTTTATCATTTTAAAACCTATAAAAGTGTCTATCTCACATAAATTCCTGAATAAGTTTGTTACCAAATCGCATCGGAAATGATTAACTTTGCGGACATTCCCTTTTTTGCTATGAAAAGTACAGAAATTGCTACGCTAGAACCTAAAAAAAACATCCTGATTAAAGGCGCACAGATTCATAATCTAAAAAATCTGGACGTTGCAATACCGCGTAATGAATTAGTCGTAATCACTGGTTTGTCAGGCTCCGGAAAATCAAGTTTGGCCTTTGACACACTTTATGCTGAAGGACAACGCCGTTATGTAGAAAGCCTATCTTCTTATGCGCGTCAGTTTTTAGGCAGATTAGACAAGCCTAAAGTGGAATACATCAAAGGAATTGCACCTGCAATTGCGATTGAGCAAAAAGTAAACACAACCAATGCCCGATCAACCGTTGGAACTTCTACCGAAATCTATGATTACTTAAAACTGCTTTTTGCCCGAATCGGAAAGACCTTTTCACCGATTTCAGGTAACGAAGTCAAGAAAGATACGGTTTCAGATGTAGTCAATGCAGTAAAACAATTTGATTTAGACAGTAAATGGTTACTCCTTTCCCCTATCCATCTGGAAGAAGGCAGACAATTGGAAGACAAGCTAAAAGTATTGCTCCAACAAGGTTTTGCCCGTATTTTGGTTAGTAATGAAATGGTGCGTTTGGATGAAATTGACCAACATTCGTTAGACAATAAAGACATTCTTTTAATCATTGACAGAATCGTAGTAAAGGACGAAGAGGATTTCTATAACCGCTTGGCTGATGCTATTCAGACAGCATTCTTCGAAGGCAAAGGCGTTTGTTATCTTCAGGAATTGGACACCAAAAAACGTCTGGAATTTAGTGCCAATTTTGAACTCGATGGCATTACATTTTTAGAACCCAACATACATTTATTCAGCTTCAACAATCCTTATGGTGCGTGTCCAACCTGTGAAGGTTATGGCAACATTATTGGAATAGATGAAGAATTAGTAGTTCCGAATACTTCGCTTTCGGTTTATGAGAATACTATTTTCCCTTGGCGTGGCGAAAGTATGAGCTGGTACCGAGACCAATTGGTCAACAATGCCTATAAATTTGATTTCCCAATACACAAACCTTATTTTGAGTTAACTGATGAACAGAAAGATCTAATCTGGAAAGGCAACAGTTATTTTACAGGTTTGGATGATTTCTTCAGAGAACTCGAAGAGAAAAATTATAAAATCCAAAATCGCGTGATGTTATCGCGTTATCGCGGCAAAACAAAATGCAGCACCTGTAAAGGGAAAAGATTGCGCAAAGAAGCCAATTATATCACCGTTGGCGGTAAAACCATTTCTGAATTGGTGGATATGTCTATTAAGCGCTTAATTCCATTCTTTACAGAACTTGCACTCTCTGAATATGATGCCAAAGTAGCCAAAAGACTTTTGATAGAAATCAACAACCGGTTGGCTTTCCTGAGCGATGTTGGTTTGGATTATCTGACGTTAAACAGAAATTCAGCCACACTTTCGGGTGGAGAATCCCAGCGTATTAACCTGGCAACTTCATTGGGAAGCAGTTTAGTAGGTTCGATGTATATTTTGGACGAACCGAGTATTGGTTTACATCCAAAAGATACAGAGCGCTTAATCAAAGTATTGAAAAACCTACGTGATTTAGGCAATACGGTTATCGTTGTTGAACATGACGAAGATATTATGAAAGCAGCCGACAGAATTATCGATATTGGTCCGGAAGCCGGAACTTTTGGTGGTGAATTGGTTGCTGAAGGCACTTTTGATGAAATCCTAAAGGCTGATTCTCTTACCGCAAAATATTTAAACGGAGAACTGGAAATTGCTGTGCCAAAAAAACGCAGAAAGTCGAATAACTTTATCGAAATAAAAGGTGCAAGAGAAAACAACCTGCAAAACGTTGATGTTGCTTTTCCTTTGGAAAGTTTAACCGTAATCACCGGTGTTTCCGGTAGCGGAAAAAGTACATTGGTCAAAAAAATATTGTTTCCGGCTATGCAAAAGAAACTGGAAGGCATTGGAGACAAAGCCGGACAGTTCAGTGAATTAACCGGTAGCTTTTCGCATATCAAGCACATTGAATATGTGGACCAAAATCCTATCGGAAGAAGTTCACGTTCCAATCCGGTGACTTATATCAAAGCTTATGACGATATTCGTGATTTGTATGCCAAAGAAAAATTGTCGAAAGTACGTGGCTATCAGGCGAAGCATTTCTCTTTTAATGTTGACGGCGGACGTTGCGAAACCTGTAAAGGCGAAGGTTCCATCAATGTGGAAATGGTCTTTATGGCCGATGTGTCGTTGCCTTGCGATACTTGTGGCGGAAAACGCTTCAAAAAAGAAGTTTTGGAAGTAACTTTTGAAGGCAAAAACATTGATGACATCCTAACAATGACCATCGACGATTCGATTGCTTTCTTTGCCGAACACAAACAAAACAAAATTATACAGAAATTGCAACCATTACAGGATGTTGGTTTGGGTTATGTACAATTGGGCCAATCATCGTCAACGCTTTCCGGTGGTGAAGCACAGCGCATCAAATTGGCTTCGTTTTTAGTCAAAGGCATGACCAAGGAAAAAGCGTTGTTTGTCTTTGACGAACCTACAACAGGTCTGCATTTCCACGATATCAAAAAATTATTGGCTTCTTTCGATGCCTTAATCGAAAAAGGACATTCCATCATCGTGATTGAACACAATCTGGATTTGATTAAGTGTGCCGACTGGATTATTGATTTGGGACCGGAAGGCGGTGAAAATGGCGGTCAACTGCTCGCTGTTGGAACTCCTGAAGAGATTATAAAGAACAAAAAATCAATTACCGCTGAGTATCTGAAAGATAAACTATAAAAAAAGCCTTCCGATTGGAAGGCTTTTTTTATTCTATTATAATTTTCTTAGTAATGCGATTGGTTGTTGTTTCCAAAACACCTAAATAAACACCCGAACTTAATTTACTCACATCTATGGATTCAATTAAAGTGGCATGCGTAAAAGGCTCACTCAAAATCGTTTTACCATGAATGTCCATTATCGAAAATGTATAATCGGTATCGGTTAGATTTCCTTTGTTTATACTCAAAAAGTTCTTGGTAGGATTTGGAAAAAAACTAACTTGATTTTCTTCGTTAAACGAATTGTTTTCTAATGTACCTACGACGGCAACGGCAAAATGCATCGTCGCTCCTATTGCGGCCTTGCAAACATTAAAACAATACTCCTGATCCATATTGGCCAAGTTATCCGTTGGCGTATGCGGATGGGATGAAATATTGGTTTCATAAAAACCGGTGATGACTTCGCCATTGTTTTCAAAAGGAATATAATCGGTCGCGTCGGCAAAATTAATCCAGGTATTTAAGGGTGAATATAAAGCGACACAAGCCGCCAATTCATTCGTAACAGTAACTGATGCTGCATTATTGGACGTTGGAGACGATTCATCAACATCACAGGTGATAGTGTCATTAGTTTCTCCGGCAACACCACCAACTTCATCAATATTAAACACCACACGGATGTCCATTTTAGGTGTTGTTCCATTGACAACAGACGTAACATAATGCTGGCTTCCTCTCAAGCCATCTTCTTCACCACTGAAATTGATAAATTTTATGGAATACTCAGTTGGAATATTTTGCAACAAACGGGCAATTTCCAATATAATAGCTGTTCCGCTCCCGTTGTCATTGGTTCCGGTTCCGGAAATGGTATCATAATGTCCACAAACAATCACATAAGTGTTGGGATAAAGCGTACCAACTTTGGTCAGCACAAGATTTTTACAAGTAAAGCCGGAATACGAATAAGAATCTTCCACCATTTGAGAAGCGGTATAACCATAGCTCAAGTATTGGCTTTTTAACCATTCCAGAGTATTTTGCAATGGGGCTGTTCCTCTTCGTTTGACTCCTAAATTTTGGAATTCTGTCAGTCTGGCTGTAATATTGGCCTGAGTGGTTTGATTGACCACGGCTGCATAACCCGGAATAAATTCTTGTGAATAAGCTGCAGTCAAAGACAAAAAGAATAGTGCTATAAGTCCCAATCGGTTTTTCATTGTAATTAGTTTTAAATTGGGAAAATTATTCAACAACTATTTTCTTGGTGATTCTCTTTCCTGCTGTTTCCAACACGGCAAGATACATACCTTTGGTTAATCCACTTACTGAGATTGGCTCAATTAAGCTGGCGTTTTCCACTTGCTTATTCAAAACCACTTTTCCTTGTAAATCAATCATTGAAAAGGAATAATGTGTATCGGTTAAAGTCCCTAAATTAATATTCAAAACATCCTTGGCCGGACTTGGATAAAAGCTTACTTGATTATCATTATTAAAATCACTAGAGGCAAGAGTAGTTGATGCGATTGCAAAATGAAGCATGGCACCTGTCGCGGCTTTGGCTACATTATAAACATATTCCGGATCCATATTGACTAATAAGTCATTGGCTGTATGGCGATGCGGCGTTTGGTTTTTTTCAAAAAAACCGGTGATAATTTCATTGTTTTCCTCAAATGGCATATAATCCGAAGCATAGGCATAAGACAAAAAAGTATTCAACGGTGAATAAAGCTCAACACAATTGATTAACTCGTTTGTAAAGGTATTTGAAGCAGCATTGTTGGATGTTGGGCTGCCGGTATCTCTTTCACAGGTAACCGTATCGTTTACCATCGTAGATCTTCCTCCAACTTCGTCAATATTAAAAACCAAACGGATGTCCATTTTTGGCGAAGTCGCATTCACCACTGAAGAAACAAAATTTTGGCTTCCAACCAATCCGTCTTCTTCGCCACTGAAATTGATGAATTTTATCGAATATTCTGTTGGGATATTTTGGAGTAAGCGTGCCACTTCAAAAATAGTAACTACGCCGCTTCCATTGTCATTTGTTCCTGTACCGGTAATGGTATCATAATGTCCGCAGATGATAACAAAAGTGTTGGGATGCACTGTTCCCACTTTGGTTACCACTAAATTTTTACAAGTTGAATTACCATTGGTAAAGCTATATTCCTGCATTTGCGCTGCGGTATAACCATAAGACAAATATTCCGCTTTGAGCCAATTGAGTGTATTTTGCAAAGGTGCCGTTCCTTTTCGTTTGACTCCCAAGGCTTCAAATTCGGTTAAATTATTCAGCACGTTAGCTTCCGACACTTGGTCAACAATAGTTCCATAATAAGGAATATAAGTCTGACTGTATCCTTCAGCCAATAGAAACAAAGCACATAATGAAAATAGCAGGTTTTTCATTGATATTTTAATAAAATTATGATGTTTAGTTTGCAAATTCGTCAGCAAATGTACTAAAATTTTAAACATTTTTATAGCATGGTAAATTAAAATTCAAGCTGTGACGTTAATATAAATGCTTATCAATCTGGCCATTAGTTCTTCTTAATCAAACCTTAAGAATTTAGTTACGGGTTTTGGCACGTGGATTGAAATATACCAAACAACAGCAACAATTACTGTTCGAAGAAGCTGAAAATCGCAAGAGTAAGCAAAACTCAAATTGTATTGATTATGAAAAAAATTACACTTTTAGTAGCTACCGTTTTACTGGTTGGAAACGTAGTGAATGCAACAGAAGTAAGAACGAGATATAGCTTTGATGAGCCAATCTCATTTGTGGAAAGAGGCATTGAGTTTTTTGTTTTTCCAAATGGAGACTTTGATTTTAATACCCGTCCACAAGACAGTGAAGGTGATTATTTTTACCGAACTGCCGGAAAAAGAGGAGCAAAAACTATAGCCGCAAGAAGACCGGTAAACTATGGCACCCGAATTGAGCATGATAGTTTTGGTAGAGTAAGACGTGTAGGTAATACTTTTATCAACTACGACAGCCGAGACAGAGTAAGCCGAATTGGAACGGTTTACATGAGATACAACAGATATGCTTTAACACAAATTGGTGGAATGCAAATTGTATACAACCGTAGAGGTGATATTGTAGAAATGTTTGGAAGTGTCAAAGGAGGCAGAAATCAAGGTTTTGTATATCATAGCAACTATGATTATGATTATGCCGGAAACAGTCAAGGAAATGATGACGATGATGATTATTACTACTACAAACAAGATGGCACAAAAGCCAAGATTGAAGATAAAAAATAAAAGTTAGTTGTTTTGGTTAGGTTTTGATGAAGAAAACCCCGCAAAGTTTACACGATGCGGGGTTTTTGATATATAACTAAATTCAAATACAATTAATGCCCCCCGCTTATTTTTTTGTCAAAGTCAATTCCCTGACTTTTTAATATTCCGGTAACTTTCCAGGCATAGAAAGCCAAATAAGCAAAACAAAGCACTCCAACAATGTAACTGGCATGAATGGTTGTAACATCGGCTACATAACCTTGTAACCAACTCACAATTCCACCACCCATAATCATCATGATTAAGAAGCTACTTCCCTGACTCGTATGTTTTCCTAAACCGCTAATGGCTAAAGTAAAGATACAAGGCCAAAGTGTACTACAGAATAAACCAACGCTGGTAAACGCATAAACACTCACCATACCGTCTGTTGCCATCCCGACTAATAAAGCCGCAATACCTAAAACAGAGAAAATCAATAACATTCTCGCTGGGTTTCCTTTGCTCGCCATATCCGCAGCAATCAATACCAAAATGATTAAGGCATACACATAAAACGGTGTCAAATCGTGATTCATGAATTTATTTACCGCCAGGAAAACTCCAAAAGCCAAATAAGGCGCAATGAAACGCAATATCTTTTGGGTGCTCATATTATCAGTGAAAGCTTCAACTGCTCCGGTCCAACGGCCAATCATCAAACTCGCCCAATACAATGAAATAAACGGTGCGATATCTTTGGTCAAAAAGCCTAAGTTTTTTTCCATGTAAGCCGGTAGATTACTTGCCGTTGATACTTCTACTCCAACATAAACAAAGATACCAATCATACCCAAAATCAATTGGGGATATTTCAAAGCCGAACTTCTCACATTGTTGTCTTCGCCTTCCACTTCAACTACCGCAGCAGGTTTATCGGGAATGGAAGAGAATTTCAATAAGACCGCCACTAATAAGAAAGCAGCACCAAGAACCAAATAAGGTGTTTTTACACTTTCAATGCTCATTTCAGTATTTCCTGAAGTAGCCGAACCAAAGATGGCAAAGCTTACAATCAGTGGTCCAATCGTCGTTCCAAGGTTATTGATTCCTCCGGCCATGGTCAAACGCTGTGAACCGGTAGTTATTGGTCCAAGCGCAATCGCCAATGGATTCGCCACCGTTTGCTGCAAGGAAAAGCCAAGCGCAACAATGAATAATCCGGAAAGCATTAAGGGAAACGAACCTGTATTTGCCGCAGGATAAAACAATAAAGTCCCTAAGGCTGAAATGACAAGACCTAGTGCTAGGGAATTTTTATACCCAATTCTGTTAATCAAATCGCCTTTGGTCAGATAAGAAATAATCATATAAATAATAGAACCTACGGTGTATGCCACGTAAAATGCCACTGAAACCAACTGGCTTTCACCTTGGGTTAAGTCAAATGCTTTTTTGAAAACGGGAATTAAGATATCGTTACTCGCGGCAACAAATCCCCAGAAGAAAAATACGGTGACTAGTGGAATAAACTGTGCCCAATTGGTCTTTAGATTTTGTGTACTCATAAATTATTGTTTTTGGTTTGGTTGTTAATAGTTACTGTTTGTGTAAAAATAAAGTCGATAAATTATCATATCCACAAATTAACGAGGAGTTGATTGGATAAATATACATTTATAAGTAAAACACTAATGATAGCCGTAAAATTAGTTATTAACGAAATCGTTTTCTTAAAGTCATTTTTGCGGATTTTTCAAAAAATTACAACGTTTGCGCTTGTTGATAACTGAAAACTAATCCGCTTTTTTGATTTCGCTTTTGGGCCCGATGCCATTATTGTTGAAAGCTTCGATTTGGAAATAGTAAACATCCGATTTATCCAAACCGTTAAAGTAGTATTCGGTTTTGCCATACACCATAATCGATCCGTATAATTTATCCGGCGATTTACCAAAGTAAATCACATAACCGTCCGCATTTTGTTCTTGTTGCCATTTGAACCACACATTTCTGCGCTCGCCTTTTACTTTTGGTCCGGAACGCAAAGGCACAAATCCTTTGACTTCACCGGGTTTTTCTCCGCTTCCTTTCCCAAAAACCCTAAAACCACTAATCGCAAATTTACCCGTTGGCATGCTGATATTCTCCAGTTTTAAATAACGTGCCGATGCCGGCGATTGCAATTCGATATACTCATGCGGCACATCTTTGGTGCTTTTGCTTTTGTCAATCAGGACTTTCCAACTTTTACCGTCGTTGGACGTATAGATGATGTATTTGTGACCAGTTGTCGTTTCGGGTTTGCCCATAATCTCAGCATCCTGATCACCATAGTTGATTTGAATGGCATTGATGGTACTCTTTTCGCCCAAATCAGAAATCAGGTATTCGCCTTTATTGGCCGTTTTGGCTGACCAATAGGTTTTGATGTCTTCATCCACCGAAAGATTCGCCTGAAAGCCACCAAGCGTTGAGGAAACCTGAACGGGCTTGTTGTAATTCAACAGCATCCAACCGGCAAAGCTTTCGCTCAAATGACCTTTATTTTCCGCAGGCAAAAACGTTGGATAATCACCATACGCCGTATTCGAATACAAAATATCGTCCTTATCAAATCCGGCTGGCCAAATCCCCAAACGGCGTTCGAAATTGTTTTTCACACAAACGCCAATCGTAGAAATATGCCAATACTGATTGTTGGCATCGGTAAAAGTCGCGCCATGTCCGGCACCGCGGGCAAATCCTCCGGGTTTATACGAAAACGGATTGTGGGATTGGTATTCAAATGGTCCAAGTGGATTGTTGCCTACGTAAACGCCATCGGCATAACCACTGAATTCGGTTCCCGGCGCACCGTATTGCAGATAATATTTACCGTTGTGTTTGGTCATAAAGGCACCTTCGGTAAACGGCTGTAGAAAAGTATTGTCGTTGTGTTCGCCAAAGCGCTCCCAACCGTGTTCGTCATCATTTAATGCTAAAACCGGAATGCGTTCACCTTCAGGCTGGAAAGTTTTGCGGTTGAGTTTCATGCCATACAACGGATACAAATTACTCGAACCGTAATATTCATAGACTTCGTCTTTTTCTTTGTCCCAAAAAATCTGCGGATCCCAAGCGGCCGCTTCCGATTTGTGGATCAGTTCCTTCCACTCGCCTTTTGCCGGATTCGTGCTCATCCAAAGCGGAAATTCTTTGCCATGAGTTGAACCAACAACCAGCAAAGTATCATTGACAAAAGACAACGATGGTGCGCACAATTCGTCATAGACTTTGTGTTCGGGGCGAAGGAACTTCTTGGAAATAAACTTCCAATCCGATAGGTCTTTGCTGTGCCAATAACCCCATTGATTGGTGGAAAAAAGATAATATTCTCCTTTGAAGAAAGTGATTACCGGATCGGCTGTTGCTCTGTGTTTCCCTTGTGTAACAAAATTAGGAATCGGGCAATAACCATAATCAATATTAATCGGATTGCAATACGTTTTTTGTTGGGCGATTCCAAAATTAGAACACAATAACAGGAACAATAAGGCAATCCGATGTTTCATAAAAGTAAGTTTAATTGATTGGCATAAAACTGATAGCGGTTCCGCCACCGGCAGCCAAGACTAGTTTCAGCTTGGTTTTGGAAGTCACGGTCATCGTTTTGATTTCATAGTTGATTGGATTTTTCTCCCAATGTGCGGTTTTACCATCTTGGTAAATGATGGCTTTGTATTTTTTATTGGGTGAAAGAAAATCCAGTTTGATTTCGGTGTTTCTAGGATTTTCATCCGTAATAGCGCCTAAAAACCAATTTTCTGATTTTTTGTCCTTACGGGCAACAGTCAAATAATCTCCCGGTTCGGCTTCCAAATATTTTGATTCCTGCCAATCCACGGCTACGTCTTTGATAAACTGGAATGCATCAGGATATTTCTCGTAATTTTCCGGTAAATCGGCTGCCATTTGTAATGGTGAATACATGGTTAAATATAAGGCCAATTGCTTTGCCAAAGTGGTATGAACCTGAGCGGTTTTGGTTTTGTCATAAATATTCATTTTTACTTCAAAAATTCCCGGTGTATAATCCATTGGTCCGCCTAATAATCTGGTGAATGGTAAAATCGTTTCATGCATTGGCGGATTTCCGTTACTCCAGGCATTGAACTCATTTCCACGAGCCGCTTCAGCTGCGATATAATTTGGATACGTTCTGCTGTAACCTGTAGGGCGTGAACTTTCGTGTGAGTTGACCATCATTTTATAATCGGCAAATCTTCTGGCAACAAAGTTGAAATGATTCACCATGGTTTGTCCATCATGGAATTCACCACGCGGAATAATTCTGCCCACATAACCCGATTTGGCTGCAGGATAACCATATTCTTTCATCAGGTTTAGCGCCCTGTCCAAATGTCTTTCATAATTCGCCACCGAGCCCGAAGTTTCGTGGTGCATAATCATCTTAACGCCTTTAGATTTGGCATACGCATTGATTTCAGCCAAATTATAATCAGGATATGGTGTTGTAAAATCGAAAACCTCTTCTTTCCAGTTACCAAACCAATCTTCCCAACCCGCATTCCAACCTTCGACTAAAACACCATCGAAACCGTGTTTGGCCGCAAAATCTATGTATCTTTTGGTATTGGCTGTCGTTGCGCCGTGTTTGCCACTGGCGATTAATTCTCTTGATTCCGTATTTTGGGCATTTTGACTTCCGGCATAATCCCAGGTTGATTTCCCAACGTGCATTTCCCACCAGATGCCAACATACTTCATTGGTTTAATCCAGGAAGTATCGGCAATTTTCGATGGCTCATTTAGGTTTAAAATCATTTTGGAACCTACAATATCTCGGGCATCATCGCTGACTATAACTGTACGCCAAGGTGAAACACATGGCGCTTGCAAATAGGCCTTGTCACCAATAGCATTGGGCACCAAACGGGAAACCAAAGCATTGGTAGCCGGATTTAAATCCAAGTGCATTATTGGATAATTCACAACAGCTGCTTCAAAAATATTGAGGTACAAATTATCGGCAGTTTTCATCATTAATGGCGATTGTACCACATGTTTTCCGGCAATAGATTTTAAACCGATTCCGTTATTTAAATCGATTTTATCAGTATTGATTTCGGATAATAAAGTTTCGTTATAAGCATATTCCTGGCTGTCAAAATCACCAGGAATCCAGAATGTTTTGTGGTTTCCGGCCAAGTTAAATTCCGACTTCTCATCGGATATGATAAAGTAATTCAGGTTAGCCTGCTTTGGAAATTCATAGCGAAAAGCCATGCCTTCATCATATACTTTGAAGATGATATTCATCTTTCTGTTGGTTCCCATTTGGGACAAGGCAACGGTCAATTCATTATAATGATTTACAATGTTAGATTGCTCACCCAGAACCGGTTTCCATATTTCATTGAAAGTAGCAATTTTAACGTTATCTATTTTAAAATTGGACGCCAAATCGGTATCGGCTTTGAGATAAATTCCCAAAAGACTTTTCAAAACCACTGGTTTGTTTTTATAGGTCAACGCATAAGCAGGCGTTCCTTTTTCGGTTAATTTAAAATCGAGTGTGAGTTCTTTTGAAGGTGATTGAATCGTTTGTGCATTGAGGCCAAAAGCGAACAAAAGTAAAGTGATGATTAACAAATTTCTCATAAGGTATATTTTTGATAAAGATAGAAATAACTTGCCACTTTTAAAAAAACCCTTCAGCTAATGACTAAAGGGTTTTCCTCGAAGTGCATATAAAACTAATTAACCAAATCAAATTTTATTTTATTTGTCGTATCGGAATTGGTTCCGATAAAAACTTCAAATTCTCCGGGCTCTGCAACAAACTGTAAATCAGAATTGTAAAACTTTAAATCTTCAACAGAGATTTCAAAAGTGACGGTTTGCTTCTCGCCTTTTTTAATATCGATTTTCTGAAAACCTTTTAGTTCTTTTATCGGTCTGGTTACAGAACCAACCAAATCCCTGATATAGAGCTGAACGACTTCCTTACCGTCAAAATTCCCGGTGTTGGTAATATCTACCGTCGCTTTAATGGTTTCACCTGATCTCATTTTGGCCGAAGACAATTTCAGATTGGCATACTCAAAAGTGGTATAACTCAAGCCAAAACCAAATGGAAATAAAGGCTCGTTTCTTTCGTCTAAATAATTAGATTTAAATTTCTCGAATTTTCCTTCTTTGTTTCCTAATGGTCTTCCGGTGTTTTTGGCTGCGTAGTAAATCGGTAGTTGCCCAACGCTTCTGGGGAAAGTCGTGGTTAGCTTACCCGATGGATTTTCGTTTCCGAACAGGACATCGGCGATGGCATAACCGGCTTCACTACCGGGAAACCAAACATTTAAAATGGCCGGAACGGTTTGATTTTCATCTGTAATCACCAATGGGCGACCGTCAAACAAAACCAAAACGACCGGTTTTCCAGTTTTTAATAATTCCCTGAGCAAATCTTTTTGTGCTTGTGGAATTTCCAGATTGGTTCGGCTGCTGGATTCGCCACTCATTTCGGCAGATTCGCCCAATGCAGCAATAATCACATCCGATTGGTTAGCGGCTTTGAGCGCTTCAGAAAGCAACTCTTCGTTGGTTCTTTTGTCCCTGTGCAGTGTTTTGCCAAACATTGTAGCTTTTTCCTCAAAGACAGCATCATAGTCGAGATTGCTGCCTTTGGCGAATAATATTTTGGCAGAAACCCCAACCACAGATTTTAGACCATCCAGTAGTGAAACGGAATTTTCCTGTTTGGTTGCCACACTCCAAGTTCCTGCCATATTTTCTTTGGCGTCTGCCAATGGACCAATAAGCGCTATTGTTCCTGATTTCTTTAGGGGTAATATCTGGTTTTCATTTTTTAATAAAACCAATGACTGGGACGCTATTTTTCGGGCTTCACTCCTATTGGAGGAAGTAAATATTTCAGTTTTAGGGCGATTAACATCGCAATATCTGAAGGGATCGTGAAACAAACCCAAATCGTATTTAGCATTTAAAATCAATCGGACTGCGTTGTCAATTTGCTGAATCGTCACTTTTCCTTCGTCTACAGATTTTTTTAAGGTCAACAAAAAGCCTTCACCTACCATATCCATTTCTACGCCGGCATTCAAGGCCAAGGCAGAAACCGTCTGCAAATCACCCAATCCATGTTCGGTCATTTCGTTGATTCCTGTGTAATCGGTTACTACAAAACCTTTAAAACCCCATTGTTTTCTGAGTAAGTCTGTCAGCAACCATTTGTTTCCCGTTGCCGGAATGCCATCAATTTCGTTAAACGAGGCCATTACCGAACCTGCACCGGCATCAACTGCGGCTTTATAAGGCGGAAGATAATCGTTGTACATCCTGATTTTACTCATGTCGACCGTATTGTAATCTCTTCCTCCTTCGGGTGCGCCATACAACGCAAAGTGCTTAACACACGACAAAATGGTATTGTTTTTACTCAAATCATCGCCCTGGTAACCATGAACCATTGCTTTGGCTATTTGACTTCCGAGATACGGATCTTCTCCGGAACCTTCAGAAATCCTTCCCCATCGCGGATCGCGCGAGATATCGACCATCGGTGAGAATGTCCAGGTGATACCATCGGCACTGGATTCCTGAGCGGCAATCTGAGCACTTTTTTTAATTAAATTCATATCCCAGGTGCATGATAATCCAAGTGGAATTGGGAATGTGGTTTCGTATCCGTGAATGACATCCATCCCAAAAAGCAATGGGATTTTTAAGCGGCTTTTTTCAACGGCAATCTTTTGAACTTCTTTTATTTTCTGAACGGATTTAATATTGAACAATCCGCCGACTTTTCCTTCTTCAATTTTTCTGGCAATATTGGAACTGTTTGCCTGACCGGTAGTTATATCACCTGAGGTTGGCAAATTCAGCTGCCCGATTTTCTCCTCCAAAGTCATTTTGGACAATAAATCGGAAACAAAAATTTCCTTTGGAGCAATAGCCACTTTAGGCGTTTTCTTTTGCGCCAGAGCTACAGAAGTAATTAGTAAAAACGATAATATCAGGTTTCTATAAAGTCTCATTCGTGCGCTTAATTTTATTTGTATTGTGCTAATAACCATTCGTAAAACTTAGGATTTGAATATGTTGAATCCCAACTGTTGTGATTGTCATTTGAAAAAATAATCAGTTCCACAGTTTTATTTGTTTCCTTCAGTTTTTGATACATGTCTATCGATTGTGTTGGAGAAACTACATCGTCCAAAGCACCATGATATATTTTTATGGGTGTATCTTTAAGCTTTTCGGCATTAAATAACATCATCCTGTCTATTGGAGCACAAACCGGGGCTACAGCAGCAAACATTTCCGGGTGTTCCTCTGCCAGTTTCCACGTTCCCCAGCCGCCCATGCTGAGACCGGTTAAATAAATCCTTGATTTATCTACATTGTATTTTGCAGAAATATCTACTATCAATTGGTATAAAGCTTCTGTATCCCACCAAACATTTTCCGGACATTGTGGCGCCAATATCGCAATAGGTGCATTAATCAAATGCTGATAGGTAAAAGGACTGTGGCTTTTTACCAATTCCAAATCGGTTCCTCTTTCGCCTGAACCATGCAGAAAAACCATCAATGGAAACTTTTCTTTTTGGTTTTTAGGCAATTGAAGAATATAATTCAATTCCAGTTTTATTTTGATTTCTTTAGAAAAAGAACCTTTAATTTCCTGTGAAAAGGCAACAAAAGGGAGAGTCATCAAGAAAACAGTAAGTGCTATTTTAATCTTCATAACTATTAGGCTTATACTTAAAATCCGTGTTGTGAGGAACTAAATCCTAAATTCTGAAGTCCCGTTTGCACTTCCGGAGCCTGCATGAATAAATTCCACAAGAACCCGGTTCTATAATTCTCAATCATAGGAGCAATTGTTCCCTGATCGATAGCCAAATATCTTTTGGTAACCCAATCGTGATGAGGCGAAAAGGCATCATACGGTCCGGCAACGCCAATCAATCTGTCTTTCCATTCTGCATTTTCATAAAAGAAACGCAATGCTTTCATTGATTCTACGGGCGTATATGGAAAATCCGATAAAGCTGCCGTTGGCGATATTACGCCTCTGTCATTGTTGGGCTGATGTGCTGAATAGCCAACAGTTCCATTGGAGTTTCGGGAATAACTGGCTGTTAAGCCCCAGCAATTTTCGCCATATCCGATCCAACCTAATGGATTTGTAGCGCAATAAGTATACATGATTTTAGCATGATTCTGAGTCAGACTCCAATAATTGGCATATTGATCTGTTAAACCTCTGGGATCAAGTCCTAAATAAGAATAATGTGCCCAAAACATTGGTCCGACTGATGCAGTACCATTGTATTTAAAAATTATAGGAATATTATAAACGGAAGTCGGACTCACAATTGCACCACTTCTGGCCCAACCTTCATGATAAGCTGCTGAAGGAATAGGATGCGTTGGAGAAGCTGCGGCCATTATGTAAGTAATCAGACATTCATTATAACCTTCCAATTTAAAATTCATTTGCCATTCATAATTTGGCGACCAATGCCAATACATTGCATTTTCGCCTTTGGTATACCAACTCCACTCAACACCTTTCCATAAGTTATCCGCTTTTAATGCCAAAGCCTGTTCTTCGGCGTTGCCATTTTTAAAATACTCCCTGATACAGATTAATCCTTGGCAGAGAAAGGAGGTTTCAACTATGTCTCCTCCGTTATCTACAGTGCCAAAAGGAACTACATTACCATTGGTTCCGTTGATCCAGTGTGGCCATGCCCCATGAAATCTGTCTGCGTTTTCAAGAAATGTGAGCGCGGTTGTCAATCGGGTCACCGCTTCTCCTCTTGGAACAAAGCCGCGTTCAATACCTACAAGGATTGTCATTAATCCAAATCCTGAACCACCTGTGGTCACAAGATGTTCATCAACGAACGGTTCATCTGTATGGTATCTTTCGCGTGCCAGTTTTGAATTGGTCTCAGCATAATCCCAAAAATACTTTAAGGCATCTTTTTGGGCCAAGTTGAGAATTTCTTCATCAGTAAGAAGAATTGGATTTTCAGGTTGCGCAGTTGATTTATCCGAACAAGAAAAAGAGCAGAAGATTAGTAGAAAAGATAATGAAAATAGTATTTTGGGAATATAATTCATGATTGATGTTTAAATGGGCTTGCTTTTATATAAACCCCGGCAGTTGGTTATGACTGCCGGGGTTGTATTTTTTTGATTATCTACCAGCTAATTCTAATTGGTATAAAGCACCTATCTCAGCTAAAGTCAAAGTTTTACTAAAAACCCTTACTTCGTCCACTCCGCCCTGGAGTGCTGAATTCCAGGTTTCAATGTTTGTCCCGTCAGCTACGGAAGGCGTCGCTCCAATGATTGTCTGAGTTGGTTCAAACAAATCAAATGGCATAGGATCTCCATTGTTTCTGCTTTCCCATGCTGAATTAGAAATTTTAGCACCGTTTACATAAATTCTGGTGTTGGCATTTGTTGCATCCCAAACCCAAACAATATGAGCCCATTGTCCGCCAATTTTATTAGCAGCCCAAGTATGGGTTGCATCCATCCAAGGCTCTTGTTTGATCATGTTGATACAGTCTCCGTTAAAAGAAGAAACTCCGTCAGGCATTTTAAAATGGTATTCCGCTTTAACCTGAATAGAATCGCTGGAAACTAATCCGTGTGTATTACCAAATAAAGATAAGTTACCAATATTGGCATTATCTCCTCCGGTAAAAGAAATTAATGGTGAAATATGGCTTGGGCCACCATCAACCAGTTTTGTATTTGAAATTTTCGCCCAGCACGAAATAGAAATACTTCCAGACAATCCGGTGATATTTGAAATTGCCGGATATTTTAACCAGCCTAAATTAAATTGAGCTGCCTGACCTTTTTGTCCATCCACCCAGGTAACACTTTGAGTAACTGAAGGTGGTGTATTTGAAACGGTTTCATTTCCGTTTCCGTCTAATGGCCAGTAAGCTTTTAAGGATAATGCTGCAACCTCGTCTGCATTGTTATAGCCTCCAATTGGCGGTAATGACGAAGAATCACTACTACAACTTGTAAATGATGCAAAAGCAACACTTAAAGCAAATGCGGAAAATAAAATCTTGTTTGTTTTCATAATTTAAAATATTTAATGTTTGGATTAATATTAATGTTCATTTTAATAACCTGGATTTTGTGTCAGCCTGTTAGCGCTGGCAACAATCTGATCTTGGGGAATTGGGAACAATTCATGAACCCCAACCATGAATGTTTTTCCATCTGCTGCCATAGCAGCCTGAGCCTGTCCGGTTCTAACTAGGTCAAACCATCTGTCATGTTCCATGGCCATTTCAGCTCTTCTTTCTTTAAGGATTGATTCTAATGTCACTGAAGTTACCGATGACAGACCGGCTCTAACTCTTATATCGGATATTCTTTCTGCTGCCTCTGTAAGCATTCCGATATGGAAGCCTGCCTCAGCTCTTATCAAAAGCACATCACTAAATTTTAAAATTCGAAGGTTTTTAGCAGTGTTGCCCTTATTGCCATCCCACGATTCAATAATGCTGCTTTGATAGGCTTTATAATTGTATCTTGGGTTATTCCATGTTGTTGGAGCAATAAATCCGTCCCAAAGAACAGAAGGGACAAACATTACCGTTGCCGCTTTTCTCAAATCACCGATTTCATAGGAATTAACCAATGATATTGATGGTGTATTAAAGCCCCAGCCTAAATCAGGTGTTCCTCTTGGTCCCTGAACATTGGTATAGTCTACCAACCCTTTTGTAAGCGTTGCCTGCACTTCATAGACAGATTCTGATCCATTTTCCCCTACTTCTCTCCAGACGTTTTCATAATTTGGAAGAAGAGAATACTGACTTGAAGCTATTACTTCTCCTGCCATATCATAAGCTTGCTGCCATTTATTTTGGTATAAATAGGCTTTTGCCAAAAGTGCCTGAGCAGCACCTTTCGAAGCCCTTCCCAAGTCACTTGAACCATATTCGCCTTTAAGAGGTAATCTGTTTATAGCGTCTAATAAATCTGCTTCAATCTGTGCATAGGTTTCTTCTTTTGTTTTTCTCACATAAACAATATTGTTTATGGCTTCGGAATCATTAATATCAATCTTAGAGGTTACTAATGGCACTCCTCCAAAACATCTTACCAAATCAAAGTAAAACAAGGCTCTTAAAAATTTAACTTCACCAATATACCGGTCCTTCAGGGCTTGATCTATAGCAAATTGATCCAGGTAAAAAAGCGCGGTATTAGCTCTACCGATAGCCTGATATCGGCCTTCCCAAACATCGCTGAATGAAATATCGGTTTTGCTGAAGGTCAGATTATCCATTTTGTTTTTATCTGAACCTGTATCAGTTGGTGTAGAACCTTTATCAGCATCATCAGAGGTAATGCTGGTTATTCCAATCCATGAAAAGGAATACATATTGTAATCCAACTGTTTACTATAAACTCCATTCACTAATTGGACAGCATTGTTAGGATCACTTAAAAAATCATCGACTTCTATAACGTCATTTGGATCAACATTCAAATCATCTTCACAAGCCGTTAAGCTTAAAGCAAGAATAAGTAGTACTATTAATCTATTATTTATTATATTTTTCATAATCATTTTTTTAGAAACTAATGTTTAACCCGAATAAAAAAGTTTTGTTTGTTGGATATGCATCCAACTCAATTCCGGCACCTCCTAATGGATTTGCATTATCGCCACCTACTACCTCAGGTGAATACCCTGAATATTTAGTGAATATGAAAGGGTTAACAGCCGTAACATAAACCCTTATTTTATCAATTTTCTCATAAAATTTAGGCACGGTATAGCCAAGGGTTATATTATTGATTCTCAAGTAAGCACCATCTTCAATATAATACGTCGAAGGAATTGGCACTTCATTGAATGGAGCCGGATTGCTGCCATTAGGTGTTGTTGGTGTCCAAAAACTATCGAGATAGCCATATTCGATATTTTCCCCACCAAATCGTTGTGCTTTTTTACCGTTATAAACTTTATTGCCTCCAACGCCGTAAGCATCAGCAGAAAAATCAAATTTTTTGTAATTAATTCCAAAACTAAGTCCATACGTATAGGTTGGCAAATAAGAACCGGCTACTACTTTTTCAGTGCTATAAGTGAAGCCACCGTCTGAGTTTTTTCCGGTAACCTGATAAACATAAAAACTACCCAAAGCCTCTCCTACAAGGACTTGTTTTGTTGTATAGCCATTACTCAAACCTCCACCGACTAAAGTGGCGAAATAGCTGTTATTGGCTCTTAAAAGTTCGTTTTTATTATAGGAGTAATTTCCAGAAACCCAGTAACTCCAATTGTCATTAATTTTGGTATCCCATTTTAAGGAAACTTCAACTCCTTTGTTGTTCACGTCTCCCGTATTTACAACCGTTCTTCCTTCTGATATAACATCAGGAAGATCTACTGGCAGGATTACATCTGAAGATGTTCGGTCATAAACGTCAATTGTACCGGACAATTTGTTATTCAAAACTTTAAAATCGATTCCCAAATCTACTTCCTGCATTGTTTCCCATGTCAGGTTAGGATCAACTGCATAGGGCTGATAACTTCCCGGATTGATGCCTTGATTACTACCCAACGCATAATTTGCTCCAGGTGAAAAAATTGGGATATTTAAGGAATTCAGGGAATTTGCATTGCCAATTTCTCCATAACCGGCACGCAGTTTCAGGTAATTAATAAATTTAATATTTTGCAAAAACTTCTCTTCGCTTATCAACCAACCAGCAGATACAGAAGGAAAAATTCCCCATTTTTTGCTTTCCTGAAAGGTACTGATTCCTTCACGTCTCAAGGATGCAGAAAGTAAATACTTGCCATTGTACTCATACTCAAATCTTCCGAAATAAGCTAATGAAACCACAGGAGTGTCACGATGGTTAGTCAGAATCGAACCAGGAGCCGTTACACTATTATAGGATGCTAATTCAAATGACCAATAATTGGATTGCGCAGGAACGTTATATCGCGTTCCTTCTAAATTTTCGAATTTCTTTTTTGTTGTTCTGGACATACCTACAACGGCAGTTATGTCGTGTTTATTAAAAGTCCTTTTAAATGTCAGATAGTTATCCCAGTTGAATTCGTATGAATCGTTTCTCTTTTGTTGTAAGGTGTTGTACTTTATCTCATTGCCCCCAAATGAAGCCTCATAATCTTCAATGCTGCTTGTTGGATTTTGTGAAAGATAAATTTGATCATTTGGAATAAAAGAGAATCCTTTATAATTGTTATAGGTTGCACCAAAATTAGAAGTATAGGTAAAATCATTGGTGAGTTTAAATTCTGCAGAAACAGAACCAAAAAGAGTCACATCCTTATTCTTGTCATTAGTATAATACAATTGTGCAACAGGGTTTCCGACATTATTAAATCGGTCATTTCCGTTAATATCAATAAGTCCCGTATTAGGATTACGTATTGGCACACCCCATCTTCCATTATCAAAGAAAACCGGAACAATCGGTGACTGTTTGTAGGCGTTGGTAAAAGCACTAAGCGGCTTGGTTCTATTGTTTGCCACGGTCAAATTAAAATTTTGTGCTATTTTAACCTTACCATCAAGGATCTTAAATTCATTTCTTGAATTGGCATTATTTCTTTCGTATTGGGTTCCTGACAAGATCCCATTCTCCTTGTAATTGGTTGCTGAAAAATAATAATTGGCATTTTCATTGGCTCCTGAAATAGAAATGTGATTACTCATTACTTCTCCTGTATCAGTAATTTCATCTAACCAATCAGTATTATAGGGCTGATCAAAACTGAAATAACTGGCATTACCCTGAGCCGTATTATTGTAATATGCAAAACGGTAGGAGTTTGCCATTTTTACCTTTTTCTGAATGAATTTCTGTCCATAATATGAATCATAGGAAACTTTCATTTTTCCCTTTTTTCCTTTTTTGGTAGAAATAATTATAACTCCATTGGCTCCTTTTTGGCCATAGATTGCTAATGATGAAGCGTCTTTCAGGATGTCCATTGAGGCAATTTCATTAGGGCTTATACCATTTAAACTTTTGGCCTCAATACCATCAATAACATAAAGTGGATCTCTACCTCCAAGAATGGTTCCCAATCCCCTAATCCTTATAGACGGATTTGCACCGGGTTCGTCGTTAGTGACTATATTAACCCCAGCTGCCTTGCCCTGAATCGCCTGAATCGCTGATTGAGAAGGTGTTTTGACAATATCAGTAGCTTTAATCTGCGAAACCGAACCTGTTATAGATCCTAATTTTTTTGTTCCATATCCAATGACAACAACTTCTTTTAACAATTGGTTGCTTTCCTTTAAAACAACCACCATATTAGGTTCTGCTTTTTGGGTAATTTTATCATATCCAATCATCGAAAACTCAAGTAAATCACCTGGTTCCGCCTGAATTACAAAATTACCGTCAAAATCAGTTTTGGCATTGATGCTTTTACCTTTAATAAGTATGTTAGTTTCCGGCATTGGTAAACCATTCTCATCAACTACTTTCCCTTTGATCTCTTGACTGTAAGCAATACAGCCAGCGGTAAGCAGCAAAAAATAAGTTAAGAAAATTTTCATTTTGGCTAGTTTGATTTTGTTTTAGTAAATATAGTGAACTAAATCGTTATAGTAATCGTACAAATTGCACTACATTACTACATCTTTTTTGAAAATAAAAATTATAATCATCTGTTTTTCAATAATTTAAAATAAAATAATATTACAAAAAACTCATCGATACTAATCAGTAATGATGTAGCATTGATGAGTTAATAATTAGTAAAATACTATTAATAAAATTATTGCATTGATAAAAATTTACATAAAATTATGTATTTATCATAAACTTAGAAAGACTGTCATCCGAGGTCAAGCCTAATTTTTTTCTCAGACGGTAACGATGCAATTCAACACCTCTGAAAGAAATGTTCATTAGCGGGGCAATTTCTTTAGAGGAAAGATTCATTTTAAGGTAAATGCAAAGCTTAATATCCTTTGAAGTCAGGATAGGATATTTTTTAGACAGTCGTTGAACAAACTCTTCATTGCTTTGCAGCAAATTCTTCTCAAAACTCTCCCATTCATTTTTATTGATGGCGTTTATCTTGATAGATTTCTTAATGCTGCTTTTCAAATTACTGATTTCGGTCTCAGACTCCAAAGCTTTTAAAATGCTTTCTATCATTTCCGACTGTTTGGCAATGGACAATGACTTACCGGCAACTTCAGAGGCTTTGGCCTGAATTTGAACTTCAAGAATGTGTTTTTCATACTCTTGCAGTTTCAGCTTATTCTGTGCTTCCATTTCTAAGTGAAGGATTTCCTTTTGATGTTTTAACTCTTCCTCTTTTAGCTTTAATTTTTCAATATAACGGATTTTGTTCCATTTATAATACAAATAAAATGCGCCTACAATAATCGAAACATAAATCAATACCATCCAAAATGAAATATACCAAGGCCTTTCCACGGTAAAATTAAACGAAGCCAGTTGAACATAGCGCTCACCATCATTATAATAAACAATCAATTCGTGGCTTCCGCTGGATAAATTGTTTAGTATAATATTAGAATCCTTCAGGGAATTATACTTTTTGGTATCGTCAAGCGTAAAAAACAACTCTTGCTTGTTATAGCCATAATATTCCGAAATGACATCTAAACTAATGGATTTATTATAACCTATAGTGGCTGATTTTTCCACAAAAAGGCCATCAACAAAGGCTTCGAGCCTGACACTTTTACCATGAGGTTTTGGCTTTGGCTTTTGTAGTTTAAAAGAAAAGAAACCATCGTCCAGATTTAATAAATACTGCCCATTTGATTTGAAAACCTTGGTGTCTTGGTTGATGATTTTTCCTTCGTAATACTTTTCCGGAATCAGTCGCCAAACGAACTTATTATTGATCCTGTTAATTACGTAAAGTGATTTGTCTTTTAGGATGATAAAATTCTCATCATCTATCGGAATCAACTCTGATATATTGGAGAAGGATTTATTAAAATAGGAATTGAGTTCTAACTTGCTTGACATCGAGTTATAGCTATACCATTTTGAATTGATATAGAACAACACTTCATTGTTGAAATTTACCATCTTAACCCCATAATCATTGAGGATTTTGTTCTTTTTGGTGATGTTCTCAATTTTCTCAACAATGAAATTATCATCAAAAATGATTCGGTATAAACTCCTGTAATTGTCAACTGCCCAAAGTTCGTTGTGTTTGTTTTGAATAATGCTCTTTATTGGCTTGGTAAGGTTTGAGAAATATTTATAGGTCTTGAGATCCGACGGATTCTCATAAATCACAATACCGGAATAATTAGCCAGGAAAAAATTATTATGAAAATTACTCTTTAAAAACTTCCATCCGCCACTTATTTCATTTACTTTCTGCAATGCATTATTTTCATAAACATAAGTTCCGTCATTGTGGCCAATCAGGTAACGATCACCAACCTTTAAAATATCCCAAACTTGCCCTTGTGAATTGGACAACAACGTCAAAGTCTTATTCTGGTATTTAAAAACACCATGATTAGAACCCAACAACAATCCGTCTTTCAAAGGCGCCATAGTATAAACAGAACCTAAAATCCCTGAATTATCCGAGAATATCTTATAGGGCGAATTGATTTCAATGTGTGAAATTCCATTATCGAGTCCAAGCCACAAATCATTTTCCTTATCCAGTCCAATGCTTAAAATGGAGTTGTTTTTAAGCGCATTCTTTCGGCAGATATTGTTGTAACTGTTATTTTTTAAATCAATGACATAAACGCCCTGGAACGCAGTACCGATGATTAATCTGTTGTTGGATATGGCTTTAGCGGTAATAATAATCTCCTTCTTGAGCAATTCGTTCAAAGGATGTGACCATGGTCTTAAAGCATTGTTCTCTTCAATATAAATACCGCTTTTTTGGGTAAAAAAGAACATTTTCCCATTGGCTTTGTCAATCGCATGGATGATATTCCCTTCTAACAGATTCCATTTGTCAATTTTCCTGAATTCATTATTTTCAAAGAGAAATACACCATCTTTAACTGATGCTGCATAGATTATGTTATCCACTAAAAAGCAATACGAAATCTGAAATGGAATCCTGATTTTCCGGATCTTATTGTTCTCTAAAACATAAAGCTCGTTAAAAGACTGAAAGTAAATTTTATTATCATGCTTAAAAATCTTCCACACCTCTTCGTTAATCGATGAACCGTTAAAGAAATTTTTGTCTTTTGAAAGCGAAGTATAGTGCAAAATCCCATCCTTTCTTTTCCAATAACCAAATTCGTTATAGGAACCCGAATAAATCTTATCACCATCCGAGAAAACAGATCTTATGATGGTTTTGTTGGGCAAACTGTATTTCTCCCAGCGAACACCATTAAATCGGAGTAAATAGTGATTATTGGCAAAATAGAACGCATTATCATTCCCTTGCGTAACACTCCAAACCTGGTTGTCACCATTATAATTGCTTTTAGTAAAGTTTTCCACAAAGGGAAGCAACTCCTGAGCTTGGGTTAATGAGCAGAGCAGAAAAAAGAAAAAGGTTATTTTATTTTTCACTTTTGGAAGATTAATACCCAAAAATAAAAAAACTTATGCCTTTTATTACAATCAAAGATTAATTTCCGTCAACGTAGTCCTGAAGATATGCAAATCGAGGTGTCAATTTACCGTTTTCAGTGATTTTGGCTCTTTCTAAAATACCGTCCTTATCGCCGTTAAAGAAAGCCGGAATCACATGTTTCATAAACATTTCCCCAAAACCTTCGCTAGCGTCTTTTGGCAATTCGCAAGGCAAATTATCGACAGACATTACCATGATTGAACCGGGATGTGTAAACGGAACTTCTTTATTTTCACTTGGCAAATAACCAAAGAAAGGTTCAGCAATAGTTGACGCCTTGATAGTACAGGCAATCGGTCCATCAACGTCGCAGGAAATATCGGCAACGACTTTTATTTTGCAATCGGCGGCCTGAAGCATTTCACGGGTTAAGATATCCGGTGCGCTGTTGGCATGAAAATGTCCGGCCATGTAAATATCCGCAACTTTGGTAAAACGACCAAAATCGGAAACGTATTCCTGTGGGTTTTTATAGAAATCATTATTGTCTAAAACCTGTCCGTCGATGCGTTTGTTATAATCCAAAACATCGATTTGCGTGTAAACCGGTTGTGTGTAAACTTTATTTAAAAAATCATCTGCAGAAACCTGCTTGATTTTTATTCCATCCAAAATTTCTTTGGCACCCATGCCCACTTTTCCATGACCGGTCAGGACGATTTTGATATTGGGTAAGGTTTGTCGTTTCAAACGAACGATTAAATCATCTTTTCCGGTTAAGGTTTCCGCTTTAGGCAAGGTGAACAAGTCATATTTAATTCCAAAAGCCCTGAAACCATTATAAGCTCCAACAATTCCGGCATAACGACCAAAACCGATTAGTCTTCTATTGCTCGCATCAACTATGGTTTCATGATCATAAAGTTCAATATTTTTAGCCAAAATCGCTTTCAATAACTTGCGGTTGTGAACTTGTTTTTTAATCGTATGAGAAAAGAAAAAATACTTTTTATTCGGAATCAAATAATCAACCGGAATTTCCTTTACACCAAAGAACACATCACAATCTGAAATATCATCAGCGACTTCAATGCCTAACTTTTCATATTCGGCATCACTAAAAATCCTGATATCAGAACTTTCAACTTTAACTATGGCTTCAGGATGCTCTTGCTGTAATCTTACTAACTCTTCAGGAGTAAAAACAACTCTTCTGTCTGGTGGATTTTTTCTTTCTTTAATTATTCCGAATTTCATTCTGCAGATTTTTTTTCTGCCCCAAAAGTAGGTGTAACGAAAACGTTTTCAAAACTTTTTTAGAAAAATAAAAATTGTGAAAAACCTGTTGAAAGCTTTGCAAAAAATTAACTATTCAACTTAGCTGAATAATTATATTTGTGATTCCATAAGTCTCAAAAATGAAAATCAGAAAACCCTATTATATACTACTCCTTTGTTCTTTACTTTTAATTACTGCTTCCTGCTCAAAACAAGAGAAATCTGAAGAAAATGCGGTGATTAAGATGAATGATCAGGGAATTCCGGTGATGATGCCGCTACAAAAACCATTGCCCAAACTTTCCAATGCTTTTGTCAATGATAAAAAATATGGTTCTGCCCGCTTTTTTGAAAAAATCTGGTCCGAAAAGAATGATAATGTGAGTTTTCTCGTGGCTAAGAATGGCCAGATTATCTATGAAAATTATATGGGTTATGCCAATAAACGAGCCGATGAAAAAATAACCAAAGAGACACCCTTACATATTGCTTCTGTTACCAAAGTATTCACGGCTACAGCCATACTGATGTTAATTGATGCCAAAAAAATCAAATTAGATCAAAAGGTAACCACCTTAATCGACAGCTTTCCTTACCCGGACGTTACCATTCAAACATTGCTGAACCACAGAAGCGGCATGAGAAACTACGCCTACTTCACTTTTGAAAACAACAATTGGGACAAGAAAAAATTGTTGACCAATGAAGATATTGTCAAAGTAATGGTGGATAAGAAAATCCAGTTGGAAACCAAAACCGATACCCATTTTAGTTATTGCAATACCAATTATGCCATGTTGGCTTTAATCATTGAAAAAGTGACCGGATTAAAGTATCCCGATGCCATGAAAGAAATGATATTCAAACCACTGGGCATGACCAATACTTATGTGTGCGAATTTGAAAAAGATCGAGACAATATAGTGCCATCTTATAAAGGAAATAATGTTGAAATTGGTACGGATTATCTGGATGCCGTTTATGGTGATAAAAACATTTACTCAACCCCAAGAGACATATTAAAGTTTGATACCGCCCGTTATGCCCCATTCTTCCTTAATGCAGACTTATTGAAAAAAACATACCAAGGCTACAGTTATGAAAGCAAAGGCAAAAGAAACTACGGGCTTGGAGTTAGAATGATGGAATTTGATAAAGGCGAACCGTTTTTCTATCACAATGGTTGGTGGCACGGAAACACTTCTTCCTTAATCAACCTGAGAAAAGAAAAAGTTACCATTATCACGCTTTCCAATAAGTATACAAAGAAAACTTACCAATCCAAAAGGCTTGCCGCACTTTTTGGTGATTATCCGTTCAAATTGAATGATGATAATGACGAATAATTGACTACTTTTGTGGCCTGATTTTTGACAATCAGGATAAAAAAACTGGGGCCGACTGGTTTTGACAGCAAGTCGAATTGAACAGTAAGCACGTCGAGCATGGTACCATTTGCTCGTAAATCCAAGGGTACGAACTTATAAACGGCGAAAATAATTACGCTTTAGCTGCTTAATCTGAATTATAGTAAGATTTGCCTCGTCCCAACAAGGTTGGGAAGCTGGATTCCTCTCAGAAGCCCTGGTTTATGGCGTCTGGCTTAGGGGAACCGTAAATGTAAACCTAGGAAAGGTAATGTTCTGAATCCTTTCTGATACTCATAGAGCTAAGCATCGGATCGCTGTCTTTAGCATAGTCTGATGTCGAAAACCTAAGTAAAGACTAAGCGTGTAGAAAGCTCTTTAGTTGCTTGTTTGGACCCGAGTTCGACTCTCGGCGGCTCCACATCAAACGCAGTTTGCGTTTTAAAATTAAAAATCCAACAAGTTTACTTGATTGGATTTTTTTTATTTTGAGAAGCAGGCCATCTTGCATTCTTTCACTTCTGCTCCCACTGTCCGCGCTACATTTGATATTAAGAGGAGAATGCCCAGTGGACATTCGGATTTTATAAATTTGCTAAAGCAAAATACCTGACAGCCACTGGCTGTCCTTCTTTTAATTTCAAATCATCGGGGCTA
>NZ_JARGNA010000003.1 GCF_030167905.1 Flavobacterium terrisoli | reverse complement strand
TTAGACAAAGGCTAGTCTTTTTCAAATCTTCCGATTCTCTTACTCTCTTTTATTTGTTTTAAATATCACTATTTAAAACGGCTGTCAATTCAATATGTCTATGAACGTATTCTTCTATTCTTTTCGCCAATCTTTCGGTTAGCGGGTGCAAAAGTAACTATTCTTTTTAAACTAACAAGGATTTTTAAAATTATTTTTGAATTTATTTTAACCCCCTCGTTTTACAGTTTATCAATGAACAATCCCTCTCTTGCGGGGTGCAAATATAAAAACTATTTTCCCGCCATTCCAAATAAAAAAACAACCTTTTTTGATATTTTTCACAAGTCGCTGATTTTGCGATTATTGAAAATCAACTTTTGCTTTTCTTTAACAAACAAGCCCCGAAAGACCGTCCATTAGCCCCGATGGAAGCAGCTACCTCGTAGTGCGGACAGCGGGAATTGCAATAACTGAAACAAACCAAGCCACCCGCTCCTAATAAATCTTTCCTATTATTATACTTATATATTGTATGTGTTTTGTGAATCTCCTATATTTGCAGTCCATAAAATTTTAGGAATGATAAAGATTACACTACCTGACGGTTCGGTTAAGGAGTTTGAAAAGAATTCAACTCCGATGGATGTTGCCAAAAGCATCAGTGAAGGATTAGCGCGAAATGTGATTTCGGCAGCCTTTAATGGTACCACTATTGAAACGGAAACCCCATTAACGACCGATGGTTCTCTTATATTATATACATGGAATGACGCAGCAGGCAAAAAAGCTTTCTGGCATTCAACTTCGCACGTGATGGCGCAGGTATTGGAAGAAAAATTTCCTGGTATCAAATTAACGCTTGGACCTGCGATTGACAATGGGTTTTATTATGACGTAGATTTTGGCGATAAGAAAATCACCGATGCCGATTTTAAAGCCATTGAAGACCGTGTATTGGAAATCTCGAGAGAGAAACACGAATTTAAAATGCGTTCAGTTTCTAAAGCAGAAGCTTTGGAAATCTATAAAAATAACGAGTACAAAACCGAGTTGATTTCGAATCTGGAAGACGGAACGATTACATTTTGCGATCACGCCAATTTCTTTGATTTGTGTCGTGGTGGCCATATTCCGAATACCGGAATCATCAAGGCAATGAAAATCATGAGCGTTGCCGGTGCTTACTGGCGCGGTGATGAGAAAAACAAACAGTTGACTCGTGTTTACGGCATTTCGTTCCCTAAACAAAAAGACTTAACTGACTACTTAGAATTACTGGAAGAAGCCAAACGCCGTGACCATAGAAAACTAGGTAAAGAATTGGATTTATTTACTTTTTCTCAGAAAGTAGGTCAAGGTTTGCCATTATGGTTGCCTAAAGGTGCTGCTTTACGCGATAGATTAGAGCAATTTTTGAAAAGAGCTCAGAAAAAAGCCGGTTACGAACAAGTAGTAACGCCACATATAGGGCAAAAGGAATTGTATGTAACCTCGGGTCACTATGCCAAATATGGCGCTGACAGTTTCCAACCGATTCACACTCCGGCAGAAGGCGAAGAGTTCTTGCTAAAACCAATGAACTGTCCACACCACTGCGAGATTTACAACAACAAACCTTGGTCATACAAAGATTTACCTAAGCGTTATGCTGAATTCGGAACGGTTTACCGTTATGAGCAAAGTGGTGAATTACACGGATTGACCCGTGTTCGTGGGTTTACTCAGGATGATGCACACATCTTCTGTACGCCGGATCAATTGGATTCTGAGTTCAAAAAAGTAATCGACCTGGTATTGTATGTATTCGGTTCGTTAGGCTTTGAAAACTTTACCGCTCAGGTTTCGCTAAGGGACCAAGAAAACAGAGATAAATATATCGGAAGCGATGAAAACTGGGAAAAAGCAGAAAGCGCAATTATCAGTGCGGCCAGCGACAAAGGTTTGAATTACGTGATAGAATATGGCGAAGCAGCTTTCTATGGTCCAAAACTGGATTTCATGGTTAAAGATGCTTTGGGCAGGCAATGGCAATTGGGAACCATTCAGGTAGATTACAATTTACCGGAGCGTTTTGAATTGACTTACAAAGGTGCGGATGACAAATTACACCGACCGGTTATGATTCACCGAGCACCTTTTGGTTCGATGGAGCGTTTTATCGCGATTTTGCTGGAACATACCGCTGGAAATTTCCCACTTTGGCTGATGCCGGAGCAGGCTATTATCTTGTCTTTAAGCGAGAAATATGAAAATTATGCGAAAAAAGTTTTAGAATTGCTAGAAAATCACGAAATTCGCGCCCTAATTGACAACCGCAACGAGACGATTGGAAAGAAAATCAGAGAGGCAGAAGTACAAAAAATGCCGTTTATGCTGATAGTCGGCGAGGAAGAAGAGAAAAACGGAACGATTTCTGTACGACGTCACGGGCAAGAAGGAAAAGGCAATATTACAGTTACAATTGATGAATTTGCCAGAATTGTAAACGAAGAAATTGCCAAAACATTAAAAACATTTGAAGTTTAATTAAAATTATATAGCCATAGCAATTAGAAACAACAGAGGTTACCAACCTAGAGAAGAGAAAAAAGCAGCACACCGAATTAATGAGTTGATTCGCGGTGTGTCAGAAGTTCGATTAGTGGGTGAAAATATTGAGCCGGGAGTTTTCAAACTTTCCGAAGCGCTTCGATTAGCAGAACAATTTGAAGTCGATTTGGTGGAGATTTCACCAAATGCAGATCCTCCTGTGTGTAAATTAATGGATTATGGAAAATTCATTTATCAGCAAAAAAAGCGTGATAAAGAGCTGAAAGCAAAGTCAACTCAAATCACTGTGAAAGAGATTCGTTTCGGACCTCAGACTGATGAGCATGATTATGAATTTAAAAGAAAGAATGCAGAGAAGTTCTTAAAAGAAGGCTCAAAATTAAAAGCTTTTGTGTTCTTCAAAGGACGTTCGATCATTTATAAAGAACAAGGTCAAATCCTATTGTTGCGTTTAGCTCAGGATTTGGAAGAATACGGAAAAGTGGAAGCTATGCCGGTATTGGAAGGAAAGAGAATGATTATGTTCATTGCTCCTAAGAAAAAAAGTAAGTAAGTTAAATTAAATAAACTAGGAAAAGATGCCTAAAATGAAAACAAAATCCAGTGCTAAGAAGAGATTCAAAGTAACTGGTTCAGGAAAAATCAAGAGAAAGCACGCTTTCAAAAGTCACATCCTGACTAAAAAATCGAAAAAGCGTAAATTGGCTTTAACTCATTCTACACTGGTTCACCCAACAGATGAGAAAAGTATCAAACAACAATTAAGAATCATCTAATCGCTAAAAGCTAACAGCTAATAGCTTTAGAATTCTTTAGGTTAAAAAATTATTTAAAATAACCTTGGAGTATGGCTTTGAAGTTCCCTTGATTCAATTCGGGACGCCTGCTACAAAAAAACAGAAAAATTATGCCAAGATCAGTAAATTCAGTTGCTAAAAGAGCAAGAAGAAAAAAGATAATGAAGCAAGCCAAAGGTTTCTTTGGTAGACGTAAAAACGTTTGGACAGTTGCTAAAAACGCAGTAGAAAAAGCAATGTGCTATGCTTACCGCGATAGAAAGCAAAACAAAAGAAACTTCCGTGCATTATGGATCACGCGTATCAACGCTGGTGCTCGCCTGGAAGGAATGAGTTACTCACAATTCATGGGATTAGTTAAGAAAAACGGTATCGAATTGAACCGTAAAGTATTGGCTGATTTAGCAATGAATCACCCGGAAGCTTTCAAAGCTGTTGTGAAAAAAGTAAAATAAACGTTTGTACAAACTCAATTTAACTTACTTATAAATAGAAATCCCAGTCGAAAGATCGGGATTTTTTTATGGCGTTGCGCAAGCGCCGGGCTATCGGCTGCACACGGTGCCTGCCTCTATCCCTAACGCGGTTTATATGTGTGGAGAACTACAGCAAATTTATAACATATGACCTAATTTTACCTGAAGCCCACTGGGCTTCCTTCTTTTAATTTCAAATCATCGCTCACGCAGTTCAACTGCTTATTTTAACATTTGTTTTTAAACATAAAACCATTTGTTTCCTTATTTTTGGGCTAAACTAAACCAACATGAAAAAAACAATAATTGCCAGTTGTTTACTCCTTGCAGTGACAACCATTCAAGCACAAACTTTTTCAACAGAAAAAAAACAAGACAGCCAGGGTTACTCCTATGAAACGGTAAAAAATGACAAAACCGGACTCAGGGTTTATACCCTAAAAAACGGTCTTAAAGTTTTCCTGGCCCAAAACACAGACGAACCGAGAATCCAAACTTATATTCCGGTGAAAACAGGTTCCAATAATGATCCTTCGGACAATACCGGTTTGGCACACTACTTAGAACACATGGTTTTCAAAGGAACCAGTAAAATCGGAACCCAAAACTGGGAAGTCGAGAAAAAACTGATTGCCCAGATTTCTGATTTATATGAACAACACAAAGCAGAAACCGATCCTGAAAAGAAAAAAGCCATCTACAAGCAAATCGATGAAGTTTCTCAGGAAGCCTCAAAATATTCTGTGGCCAATGAATACGACAAACTGATTTCATCGCTTGGTGCTAAAGGAACCAATGCCCACACCAACTTATATGAAACCGTTTATAAAAACAACATTCCGGCCAACGAATTGGAAAAATGGATGATGGTGGAGAAAGAGCGTTTCTCCGAATTGGTATTGCGTCTTTTCCATACTGAGCTCGAAGCGGTTTATGAAGAATTCAACCGTTCACAGGACAATGACGGACGTTTAGTAAACTTTGAATTGATGAGCGCTTTGTTCCCTGATACGCCTTATGGCCAACAAACGACCATCGGAAAATCGGAGCATTTGAAAAACCCTTCAATGGTAGCTATTCACAACTATTTCAACCAGTATTACGTGCCTAATAACATGGCGGTAATTTTGGTGGGCGATCTTGATTTTGACAAAACCATCAAAATGGTAGACAAGTACTTTGGCACTTTCCAATACAAAGAACTGCCAATGAAGAAAAAGGTGGTTGAAAAACCAATGACTGCTATTGTATCACGAGAAGTGAAAAGCCCAACAGCCGAAAGAGTGAGCTTGGCCTGGAGAACTTCAGGAACGGGAACAAAAGAAGCCTTATTGGCCGATATGACTTCTGAAATACTAAGCAATGCCGGAGACGTTGGTCTTATCGACCTCAACATCAATCAAAAACAATTGGCCTTAAGCGCCCAAGGGTTTTCTACCACTTTTGATGAATATGGTTATTTTGGTTTGAACCTAAGCACCAAAGAAGGACAAACACTTGAACAAGGAAGAGATTTATTGCTTTCGCAAATTGAATTATTAAAGAAAGGCGAATTTGACGAATGGATGATTCAAGCAATTATCAACAACCGAAGACTTGATGTCATGAAGGCTTATGAATCGGCTGATGGATTAGCGACTTCTATCTACAGAAACTATACACAAGGCATCAGCTGGGAGAAAAACCTATCTGAAATCAACGAATTGGCCAAAATAACCAAAGCCGATATCGTTAAGTTTGCCAATGAATTTTTCAAAGACAACTATGTAATCATCTACAAAAGAAAAGGGGTTAATGACAAATTGGTTCGTGTTTCCAATCCAAAGATTACGCCTATTCAATTGAACAGAGATGCACAATCAGAGTTTTATAAAAACTTTGCAAAGCTTACCTCAACTGATTTAGCACCGGTTTTCGTTGATTTCAAATCGGCAATCCAAACCAAAAAAGTAAAAAATACCAATATTAGTTTTATAAAAAACAACACCAATACGATTTCAAATCTGTACTATGTGTTCAACATGGGTTCTGACCATGACAAAAAACTACAATTGGCAGCCGGGATGTTAGATTATTGGGGAACCAATAAATTGAGTCCGGAAGATGTGAAAAAGGAATTTTATAAAATCGGAATTTCTTATTCGGTGAATTTCACCAATGACATGACTTATATTTCCCTTACCGGATTGGAAAACAATCTGCCAAAAGGAATTGCCTTGCTTGAAGACTTACTGAAAAATGTAAAAGCAGACCAGGAAGTTTACAATACTCAGGTAGAATCTGTCCTGAACTCTAGAGCCAATGCAAAAAAACGCAAAGAAAGTATTCTGAATGCCTTGGTGAATTATGCCAAATATGGTAAAGATTCCCGTTTCAGGGATATCATTTCTGAAAAAGAATTGAGAGAAATGAATGTAAACAAGCTGGCCGATTTGGTAAAAGGAATGACCAGTTATGAGCATCAGATTTTCTTCTATGGCACTGACTTGAATCCAATTGTAACCGCTTTAGAAAAGAACCACAATCTGGCAGCCAACAAGCCTATTCCGGCACCAAAATTATATCCGGAACCCGAAACCAATAACAAGGTTTATTTTGCCAACTATGATATGGTTCAGACCGAAATGACGCGAGTTGCCAAAGGCGGAAAATACAATCCATCATTTTCCGGAACGGTAAATGTTTTCAATTCTTATTTTGGCTCAGGTTTGTCTTCCATTGTATTCCAGGAAATCAGGGAGTCAAAATCATTGGCCTATTCGGCAAGAGCCAATTATATGATCGCCAATGACAAAAATCTAAACGATTATATGCAGGTTGCTATCGGAACACAAGCCAATAAATTACCGGAAGCGGTTGATGCCATTAATGCTTTGCTGGCCGATATGCCAAAAATTGACAAACAGTTCAACAATGCCAAAGAGTCAAGCTTAAAACAAATTGCCTCAAGCAGAATCATCAAAACCAACATCTTCTTCAACCAATTGAACGTGAAAAAACTTGGTTTTGACTATGATATCCGCAAAGACGCTTACAAGAGCATTGAAGGCCTGACCTTGAATGCCACCAATGAATTCTTCAACAAAGAAGTAAAGCCTAAAAAATACAATACGGCCATCATTGGTAAAAAAGAAAGCTTAGACTTTGAAGCGCTTAAGAAATTAGGCCAAATCGAAGAAGTTACTTTAGAGGAAATATTCAATTATTAAAATGGTATTGTAACATTATAGAAAAATCCCAGTCAAATGATTGGGATTTTTTGCTTAAATTTAGTCCCGTTAAAAAAATCATAACATATACTTGATATATCAAATTATATAGTAAATTGGATTTTTTTTAAATCTAACTATTAACCTTATTCATCAATCTCTTAATTTAAAAATTATGAACAAAATTAGACTAACGTTCATGTTTTCTTTAGCAGTCCTTTTGACCTCGGGTTTGTCACAGGCACAAGACAAACCAGACCGTAAAAAGAAAAATGACAAAGAAGCGGCGGCGGCAAAAGCAGATTCAATCAAAGCAAAAAAACCACCTAAGGTTTCCATCGCCGACAAGGTAAAAACCAGCAAAAAGTCGGAAGGTCTTTTTACCATTTACCAGGATACGGTTACCGGTAGCATTCAACTCTTCATAAAGAAAGAGCAATTGAATAAAGAATTTATTTATCAGAGTTATTCGATGAGCGGCCCAACTACTTTAGGTTTGAACCAAAGCATGCACCGTTCAACCAATATCTTTAACATCAAAAAAGCCAATGACAAAGTTGAATTTGGTTTAGTCAATACTAACTTTTACTACGACAAAAACAATGCGGTAAGTAAGAGTGCTGGTACTGATATTGCCGAAGCTATTTTCCTGGCAGAAAAAGTAGTTGCCGAAGACAATACCGGTTATTTAATCGCGGCCGATGGTTTATTCTTAAGTGAAAAACTAGATCCGGTAAAACCAGTAATGCCTCCTGGAATTCCACCGGGAGCCTTTTTTAATCTTGGAAATTTCAATTCAGCGAAATCAAAATATTACAGCGTTCGTTCGTTTCCGAACAATACTGACGTTGTTGTCGACTTAGCTTATGACAATCCGAGTCCGTTAAACGGCGGTGGTGACGATATTACCGATGCGCGTTATGTTCGTGTTCGCATGCAACACACCTTTTTGGAAATGCCTGTAAATAATTTCAGGGCCAGAAGAGATGATCCACGTGTTGGTTACTTTGGACAATCCATTAACGACCAAACCAGTATAAAAGTAACACCATATAAAGACATCATTAATCGTTGGTTTTTGACTAAAAAAGATCCAGCTGCTGCGATTAGCGAGCCTGTAGAACCTATCGTTTGGTGGGTAGAAAACACGACACCGGTAGAATACCGTGACGCCATTGTGGCTGCCGGAAACAAATGGAACGAAGCTTTTGAAAAAGCCGGTTTTAGAAATGCAGTTGTAATGAAAGTCCAGCCGGATGATGTTGATTGGGATGCCGGAGATGTGCGTTACAATGTAATTCGTTGGGTTGCCTCAGCTAATCCGACTTACGGAGCCATCGGACCAAGTTTTGCCAATCCACGCACGGGTCAGATTTTAGGCGCTGATATCACTATCGAATGGGCATCAGGAAGTAGTTCTCCATCCTTAGATGAATTGTATTCGTTAAAAGGTTCTGAAGAATCCCAGGCACATCTTGATAGTTATTTCCACAATGACGGAAGTACTTGTACTTTGGCCAGCGAACTTAAAAACCAATTCTTAATGGGTACGACTTTGGCAGAAGCCAATGAAGAAGATGCCGGTACCATCTTAAAAGTACACGAAGAGTTTTTATACTATTTAGTGCTTCATGAAATGGGTCATACTTTAGGTTTGAACCACAATATGAAATCCAGCCAAATGTTAAGTCCGGCCGACTTACACAACAAAGCCATCACTGAAAAAGTTGGGCTTATCGGTTCGGTAATGGATTATCCTGCCATCAATCTTTCATTAGACAGAAGCAAACAAGGAAATTACTACACCACAAAACCAGGACCATATGATCTTTGGGCCATTGAATATGGTTATAAAGAATTTGACGAAAACGCAGAAGAAGCTGAATTGACCAAAATCCTAAACAGAAGTACTGATCCGAGTTTGGCTTTTGGTAACGATGCTGATGATATGAGATCTCCGGGTAAAGCAATCGATCCACGCGTAATGGTGAATGACCTGAGCAGCGATGCGATTGGAAATGCTGAAGAAAGATTCAAATTGGTTAATAATGTAATGGCCAAACTGAAAACCAAATACAGCAAAAACGGACAAAGTTATGCTGAATTGAGAGCAAGATTCGGAACCTTAAATGCACAAAGAAGAAATATGGCTTCCGTGGTGAGCCGTTATGTTGGAGGTATTTATGTAGACAGGAGTTTTGTTGGTCAAAATACTACGGTAAAACCTTTTACACCGGTATCAAAAGCCCAACAAAAAAGAGCTATCGAAGTATTGAATAAATATACTTTTGCTCCGGATGCTTTTGATGCTGATGCACCATTATATCCATATTTACAATTGCAAAGACGTGGATTTGGCTTCTTCTCTTCTACTGAAGATCCAAAATTAGGCGCTATGTACCAATCGCTTCAAACTGATGTTGCATTGGGTCACATTCTTCACCCAACAACCTTACAAAGAATTACCAATTCAAGTTTGTATGGCAACAGTTACTCTGTAGCTGAAGTAATGAGCGATTTGACCAACGGTATTTTCAAAGCTGATTTGATAGGCAAAGTGAATATGCAACGTCAATACCTTCAAACGTATTTTGTAAAAGAAGTGATTGGAATTGCGGATATCAACGATCCAAAAAACAGACACGATGATATTTCAAAAGCAGCAGCGCGTCAAACCTTAAAGAAAATAAGACTGATGCTGGTTACCGCTTCCTCTTTAGATGAAAGCACCAGAGCACACAGAAACTACATCACTTTCTTAATTGATAACGCATTGACAATTAAGTAATCTATTAGGTTACCAAAATAAAAATCCCAATCGAAAGATTGGGATTTTTTGCTTTTAAAAAGTAACTTTGGTAAAAACTAAATGATGGCTGACAATCTTATTCGACATCTGAGCAAACACATTCAGCTCACTGAAGCTGAAAAAGAACTTATTCTGGCAAAGATTGAACTGAAATCGGTGAAGAAAAAAGACCTGCTGCTAAAAGCAGGCGAAGTTTGTACCCATCAGAATTTTATCCAGAAAGGCTGTTTCCGCCTTTTTATCATCAATGAAAAAGGTGTTGAACAAACGCTGCAATTTGGGATTGAAGATTGGTGGATTACCGATTATATGAGTTTTTCCAATCAAAAACCATCACATTTTTATATCCAGGCCATCGAAAATTCGGAAATCATTTCAATTTCCAAAGCCAATCTTGATGCATTGTATGCTGCAATTCCACAACTCGAACGCTATTTCCGGATTGTTCTTCAAAAATCTTTTGCGGCTTCGCAAATGCGGATTATGTTTTTGTTTACCATGTCAGCCGAAGAACGCTACCATCATTTCAACAATGTCGTTCCCGAATTCATACAACGCGTTCCGCAATACATGATTGCTTCCTATCTCGATTTTTCGGCGGAGCTGCTTAGCAAAATACGCGGAGGTAAAAAGCAAAAATGATTTCTTGAACTAGTTCAAGTTTTTTAAAGAATCATTGCCGGAACTTTGTATCGAACTTTAAAAAACAACAAAATGAACACCAGAGTAAACATTTTACAGACACAACCTGAGGCTTACAAAGCCATGATGGGATTAGAAAGATACATCGCATCCACTTCACTAACACCAACGCACAAAGAGCTAATCAAAATCAGGGCTTCCCAAATTAATGGCTGTGCTTATTGCATCAATATGCACACCCGAGATGCCCGAAAATTGGGTGAAACCGAGCAACGCATTTATCTTTTGAATGCCTGGAGAGAAACCACACTTTACACTCCCGAAGAAGAAGCCATTTTGGCCATGACCGAAGAAATAACTTTAATTCAGAATCATTTATCACAAGCGACTTATGATAATGCCAGAAAACTGTTTGACGAAACATACATTGCACAAATTATCATAATGATTACGACAATCAATGCCTGGAACCGCATTGCCATTGCTACAGAAATGGCATTGGATTAATAATTCAAACAAAAAATCCCAACTAAATAGTTGGGATTTTTTATTTCTAGTTAAAAACCTCTTCGTTCGTACCATCAAAACTGGCAAAAACCATACTCGGATGCGAATCCTGATGGAAGATATTTCCTTTATGGTCAATGGCAATTGCCCCGGCAAAACCATCAAAAGGTTTTAATTCAGCAAAGGTTTTTTCAAATGCTTTTTCTAAGGTAAAACCATCGGTAACACGCGTTACAATCTTAGCTGCAACAGCACCGCTGACAATGTCTTCTCCTACTCCGGTCAAACTTACTCCACAAAATTCGTTAGCATAATTTCCGGCTACGGTGGCCGAATCCGATATTCTTCCCGGGATTTCAAAACCTTTTCCTCCGGTTGATGTGGCTACCGCAATTTTACCTTCGGCATCTAAAGCCACACAACCCACTGTTCCTATTCGGGTTGCTGCTAATTTAGCTTCATATTCTGAACGCCGTTGTGGTATTTCGGTAGAAAATTTTTCAAATCCGTGTTGGCGGGCAAAATTAGTTGCACCGCTTCCACCCAAAACCTTATCATCATAATGCATTAAAACCTGTGCGACCTGTACCGGGTTTTTGACTTCTTCAATATTAATCACACCGCTCATTTTCATCGTCGAACCATCCATCAATGAAGCGCTCATTCTAATTTTGCCATCGCTTTGGATTTGGGAACCAATACCGGCATTGAACAATTCATCATCTTCCAAAAGTGACGTTGCGTGTACCACGGTTTCCAAGGCTGAATGCGTTTGCAGATAAGCATACGATTCCTTAGCTATGCGAAGCAAAGCCTGTTGCTTGGCTACTTTCGTTTCATGGTTAGTAGTCGATTCTGAAAAAAATCCGCCGTGAATGATGATTTTCATTAGGATTGAACGTATTGGGAAGACTTAATAGTCATTTTAAAAGTAGCCAAATCAAAAGTGTCATACATGCTCATTACATGGGTCACCAAATGGTTAATCGAAATGGGTTGGCCCAATTCAACCTGAGTCAGATTGGTGTCTTTGATTTCTCTTCCGTCAACCAGAATTACCAATCCCGAACCGATAGCTTCCATTTTAGTATTGTGTGTTATTAACAAACCGGTATCTTCTCCAAGCCCGATTCCTAATACCTTTGGATTTCCAACTACGGATTGAAACAAACGACCAATTCTTCCGCGTTGCACAAAATGGGTATCGATAATCACACCATCAATAAGTCCCAAACCTGAAGTGATTTTTACTTCGCCTTTCAACAAAGCTTCACTACTGCTTCCCTGGTAAATCATATTATTGGAAGCGGCTGCAGCTCCGGCTGAAGTTCCGGCGTAGATAAATTCTTCGTTGTGGTATTTGTCCAAGATAATATCATGAAACGGCGTTCCACCTAGTATTGAAGTCAATCGCAATTGATCACCACCGGTAAACATCACTACATCAGCTGCTCTCAAACGCGCCAATACTTCAGGCTCTGAAGCTTGTTCGCGTCTTTCGATATTCAACACATCCACATTGTCGGCACCTAAATAATGCAGGGCTTTCACATATTCGGGACCAATCTCTCTTGGGATTTTGGAAGCCGTTGTAATGACTTCAATTCGAGAGTCTTTTTTATGCTTAGATTCTTCAATTATTCTCTTTAAAATTCCGGCTTCAAAAAAGTTTAAATTCTTTGCCGCATTTTTATCTAAATCGGTTTCAGTGAAACTACCTTTATCAACAGCGCCACCTATTATTATTAATTTTCCACGTATATTCATGTGGGTAAAAATAACAAAAACTTAATACCTACAAACCTTTTTTAACGCTTTTTAAGGCTAACTTTTGAACATCTTATCAAGAACTTTCAATCGCTAAATTGTTTTATATTTGCCAAATGGAAGTCAATCAAACCCGTATTAATAAATTCCTCTCCGAAAGTGGGTTTTGCTCGCGACGCGAAGCCGATAAATTATTGGAACAAGGCAGAATTACCATTAATGGCATCGTTCCGGAAATGGGAACTAAGGTTTCTGCTGACGATGAAATACGTGTCGATGGCAAACTCATACGCGAAAAAACCGAAAAACCGGTCTATTTGGCTTTCTACAAACCGGTTGGCATTGAATGCACTACCAACCAGAATGTACGCGACAACATTGTGGATTATATCAATTATCCGAAACGCATTTTTCCTATCGGGCGTTTGGACAAAGCCAGTGAAGGCTTGATTTTTATGACCAATGACGGTGATATTGTCAACAAAATCCTTCGGGCAAGAAACAATCACGAGAAAGAATATATCGTAACCGTTAACCGTCCAATTACCGACAGATTTATCGAACGCATGGGCAATGGCATTCCGATTTTGGATACCGTTACCCGAAAATGCAAAGTCGAGCAAATCAGTAAATATGTTTTCAAAATCATTCTGACCCAAGGTTTGAACCGTCAAATCCGCAGGATGTGTGAATATTTGGGTTACGAAGTAACCGCATTGAAAAGAACGCGAATCATCAATATTTCCCTCGATGTCCATGTTGGCCGCTATCGCGATTTAACCGATAATGAAATCAAGCAACTGAACAAATTGATCGAGCCTTCAAGCAAAACCGAAGAAGCGAGTTTACCTAAGGAAAAAATTACCCGAAGAATCAACAAAAGAGACTAAATGCTTAAAACCATTTTATATATTGCTTTAGGCGGTGCCATCGGAAGTGTTCTGCGTTTTTTGACTACGGTTTTGGTATCCAAATTCTGGTCGAATCATTTTCCGTTGGCGACATTCTTAGCGAATATTGTTGGCTGTTTTCTGATTGGATTATTCATTGGAATTCTAGAAAAAAACCAACTGACTGACAGCAACCTGAAGTGGTTCTTAGTCACCGGATTTTGTGGCGGCTATACGACTTTTTCTACTTTTGGCATGGAAAATTATACGCTGTTTCAAAACAACAATTCACTTTTGGCTTTTGCTTATATCGGTTTGAGCATTCTTCTCGGACTTTTTGCGGTTTGGTTCGGACTTTTTGTATCCAAATAATTTCCATTTCCTGAAAAAAATGTAACTTCGCCATCTATGAAAAAAGAAGACATTTTTGCCATTCAACAATTATTGGCGACGCCAAAAAGAATTGCGATAATTCCACACCGAAGTCCAGATGGAGATGCCATGGGTTCTACTTTAGCATTGTATCATTTCCTGTTAAAGATGAACCATCAGCCCATAGTGATTTCACCGAATGAATTTCCCAATTTTCTGGCTTGGCTGCCAAGTTCTGAAACGGTATTGGTTTATGAAAACGACAAAGAAAAATGCAGTAAAATAATCCAGGAATCTGAAATTGTTTTCACTTTGGATTTTAATGCATTGCACAGAACCGGTGAAATGGAACAGGTTTTGAGCAAAGTGACCGCTCCGATGATTATGATTGACCATCATCAAAAACCGGATACTTTTGCGACTTATACTTATTCGGATACGGTTTTTGGCTCAACCTGTGAGATGATTTACAATTTCATTTCATTTTTAGGTAAAAAAGACCTGATTGATACAACCATTGCAAGTTGCATATATACCGGAATCGCGACGGATTCTGGATCATTTCGTTTTCCGTCAACCACCGGAACAACACATAGAATTGTGGCCGAACTGATTGATTTGGGCATTGACAACAGTGAGATACACAATCAGCTTTTTGACAACAACTCATACAACCGTTTGCAGCTTTTGGGAAGAGCTTTACAAAACATGAAAGTGTTCCCCGAATATAAAACATCATATATCACGCTTTCTCAGAAGGAATTGGACGAGTTCCATTATGAAAAAGGCGACACCGAAGGTGTAGTAAATTATGGTTTGACTATTAAAGGCATACATTTTGCAGCCATTTTTATTGAACACAGAGATGAAAACATTATTAAAATCTCGTTCCGTTCACAAGGAAATTTTGATGTGAATCAATTTGCAAGAGACCATTTCAACGGTGGCGGTCATATTAATGCTGCCGGAGGAAAATCATATGAAAGTATGAAAGAAACCATCAAAAAATTTGAAAACTTAATTTCGAAAATAACTATTTAGTACATGAAAAAGATCACCCAAATTGCTTTACTAATAGTTTTTGTAACCCTGATGAGTTGCAAACAACAACAAGCGCGCATGCCGATTTCCCGTTCATCAGGAACTTTTATGAAAGAATCCATTGAGCGCAATAAGAAAATGATTGCCGGAGAAGAAGCTAAAATTGATTCAATCATCAAAAGCAATCCGCAGATAAAATACATCGCTTCCAAAAAAGGCTATTGGTACCATTATGAAACCAAAAATGAAACCGATACGCTTCGACCTAAAAAAGGCGACGTGGCCAATTTTGACTACGAAATTAAAGATTTGAAAGGCAATGTTGTCTATTCTGAAGTGGAATTGCGTCCGCAAACTTATGTGGTCGACAAGCAAAACATCATGATGGGATTGCGTCATGGCATTAAGTTAATGCACAAAAATGAAAAAGTAACTTTCCTGTTTCCATCACACATGGCTTATGGCTATCACGGTGACAACAAAAGAATTGGTTCCAATGTGCCTTTGATTTGTACCGTAACGCTACACGATTTTAAACCAGAAACCAAAATAAAAACCGAAAATTAATTATTACTCCAAATGAAAAAAACAATCAGTCTTTTTGTATTGGCTTTATCTATTATGGTAAGCTCTTGTAAAGAAGAACACAAAAATTTAAAAGACGGTTTGTATGCCGAAATTGAAACTACAAAAGGAATCATCCTTTTGCGGCTTGACTATAAAAAAGCACCGGTTACGGTGGCTAATTTTGTAACCTTAGCCGAAGGAAACAATCCTTTTGTGATGGATGATTTAAAAGGAAAACCTTTTTATGACGGTACGATTTTCCACCGCGTTGAACCAGGTTTTGTGATTCAGGGCGGAGATCCTTACGGGAATGGCTCAGGCGATCCGGGTTATATTTTTAAAAATGAAATCAGTACTTTAAAACATGATAAGGCTGGTATTTTGGCTATGGCCAATTCGGGACCTGACACTAATGGATGTCAATTTTATATTACTTTAAAAGCAACACCACAATTAGATGGTGGTTATAGTATTTTTGGTCGTGTGGCTGAAGGTATGGACGTGGTCAATAAAATTGAAAAAAACGATGAAATGATTGCGGTAACCATTATCAGAAAAGGTGAAGATGTCAAAAAGTTTGATGCCGTTCAGGTTTTTTCTGATTATTTCAAAAAACAAAAATCTGCAAAAGACCAAAAAACAAATGCTTTTAACGATATAAAAAAGGCGGCCATAAAGTTACCATCGGGAGTTGCTTATAAAATTACTCAGACTTCTACTTCAGAAAGTCCTAAACAAGGAAGTAAATTAACGGTTATCTATTCAGGCTTTTTAGAAGATGGAACACTTGTTGATACCAGTGAACCTGAAGTTGCCAAACAACATGGAATTTTTGACGAACGAAGAGCAATGCAAAACGGATATTCAAGGTTGACTTACAATGTTGGTGGTGCAAACCAACTTATTCCCGGGATGATTGAAGGGATACAACAATTGAAAGCGGGTGAAAAGGCCATACTTTTCATCCCATCAGATTTGGCTTATGGTGAACAAGGCGCCGGAAGAGTGATTCCGCCTAATGCTAACATGGTTTTTGAAATTGAAATTTTAAAATAAATAATAATAACAAATCAATTAGAACAATGAAAATAAAATTTAGTATTCTTTGCTTACTTGTTATGGGATTGACAAGTGGCATAGCACAAACCAAGAAAAAAACAGCCGCTGCGGACAGCAAACCTTCAACAAGCAGTACTACAGAAGGAATTTTTGCCAAAATTGATACTGACAAAGGTGAAATCCTGATTCAGTTGGATTATAAAAGAACCCCAATTACCGTTGCCAATTTTATCTCTCTGGCAGAAGGAACAAATGCTTCTGTTGTTGATGCTAATTTAAAAGGAAAGCCTTTTTATGACGGATTAAAATTCCACAGGGTAATTGCCGACTTTATGATTCAGGGTGGTGATCCTGCCGGAAATGGTTCAGGTGGCCCGGGTTATGCTTTTAAAGATGAATTCACTGATGCCGTTTTTAACAAAGCCGGTATTTTGGCTATGGCCAATTCAGGACCAAAAACCAATGGTTCCCAATTTTTCATCACACATAAAGAAACTTCTTGGTTAAACGGAAAGCACACCATCTTTGGTTATGTAACCAAAGGTCAGGATGTCGTAAATGCTATCAAACAAGATGATATCATCAAGAAAATAACCATCAACAGAATTGGTGCTGAAGCCAAAAAATTTGATGCTGCCAAAACTTTTGCAGACTATATGGCCAACAAAGCCGGTGATGATGCTAAAGAAGCTGCTGCTCTTGCAGAAAGCAGAAAAAAACAAGCGGAAGCTGAAGCGGCAAAACAAGCTGAATACAAAGCAAAATATGCTCCGGTATTCGCTGCAAAAGCAAAATATTTTACTGAGACAAAACCAACTTGTACCGAAACACCAACAGGAGTAAGATACAAAATCATCCAAAAAGGAACTGATAAAAAACCAGCTGATGGAACAAACGTTTATATCAATTATGCCGGTTATTTAGAAGACGGAACACTATTTGACAGCAGCTATGAAAGCGTAAACAAAGAGTGTGGGAAATTTGATGAAAACAGAGCCAAACAAAACGGTTACCAACCTTTCCCTTTCCCTTATGGCAAAAAAGATGGTTTGATTGCCGGATTTATTGAAGGATTGAGTTTCATGAACTTTGGAGACAAAGCATTGGTTTTCATTCCAGCTAAATTGGCTTGGGCTGAAAGAGGTGCAGGAAGTGCTATTCCGCCAAATTCAAATGTTATTTTCGAAATTGAAATGTTAGAAACTGCTCCGACTAAATAATTTTCAATGTACATTATATAAAAAAAGAGTCCCAAATTTGGGACTCTTTTTTTATTCTTTTTTGTTCATAAACAGATAATACACCGGGATTCCTAAGGCGACAATGACCAAACCTAATCCTGTGTTTACGGTATCGTAAATCAATAAGGCCACACAAATGGCTGCAGTCAGAATGATATACAACGCAGGAATGATTGGGTAACCAAAAGCCCTGTAGGGTCTTTCCGCATCGGGTTCTTTCTTTCTCAGGATAAAAATACCATAGGTTGTCAGCATATAGAATAACAACGAAGCAAAAGTAGCATAGGTCAACAAATCACCATACTTCCCGGAAATACAAAGCAAACAAGCCCAAATACATTGGAACCAAAGCGCTTTTTCAGGCACGTCGTTTTTATTCAATTCACCTGCTTTTTTAAAGAACAAACCTTCTTTTGACATCGCATAGAATACTCTTCCTCCGGCCAAAACCAATCCGCTGTTACAGCCAAAAGTTGAAACCATAATCAATCCGGCCATCACAAAAACACCGATGTTTCCGAGTATCATATTGGCGGCAGCTGCACCTACTCTATCCTGAGCTGCAAACATGATTCCGTTGTCAAAAACAGCAATGGCATCCGGCGTTCCTTTCATCGGCAACAAAGCCAGATAGGCAATATTGGCCATAATATAAATGATGGTCACGATTAAGGTTCCAAGGAATAAACTACGCGGTATGTTCTTTTTGGGTTCCTTAATTTCACCAGCAATAAAAGTCACATTGTTCCAGGCATCACTCGAAAATAAGGAGTTAATAATCGTGGCGCCCATCGCACCAAGTAGCGCCACTCCGGTAAGTTGTGTCACTGTAATTGAACCATCAGGATTCAACACCGTTTTGGAGGCTTCCCACATATTGGTAAAATTATCGGACAACACATTGGTTTTCATTCCAACATACAAGCCCAAAACAATCAAGGCAAAAAGCGCGGTTAGCTTTGCCAGGGTAAACATCAACTGGATGGTTTTTCCCGTTTTGATGCCTTTGGTATTGATATAAGTGAGCAGAAGAATACTGGCCATCGCCAAAACCTGTTTGTTGGTAAAGGCATAACTTTCGCCAAGCGTAAAAAGTTTGGTCTCTAAAACCGGGAAGAAAACCGCGGTATAATTGGCAAAAGCAACAGCTACAGCGGCAATGGTTCCGGTTTGGATTACGGTGAAAACGGTCCAGCCATAAAGAAAGGAAGCGAGTTTACCATAAGCGCGTTGGATGTAAACAAATTGTCCGCCGGCATTGGGCATCATGCCTGCCAATTCGCCATAACTCAAAGCGGCCGACATGGTTAACAATCCGGTGACCAGCCAAATGACCAGCAACCAAGCTGCCGATCCGACATCGCGTGCCATGGCGGCAGTAACAATAAAAATACCGGAACCTATCATGGATCCGGCAACTATACTGGTGGCATTGAGTAATCCTAAAGAACGTTGTAATTGGTGTTTGGTTTCAGACATAAAGTTGGTTTTTATTCCGCTGCGCTCCATACAATTCGGCTGCGCCTCGGGTGTTGGTTGGTTAGTTTTTCAAATATAGTTAAAGTTTCTTCGCTTCTTCCCAAAACACATCCATCTCAGCAAGCGTCATATCGGCTAAAGGTTTGCCGAGTTCACCGGCTTTGCTTTCGAGATACATAAATCGCTTCATGAATTTTTTATTGGTGCGTTCTAAAGCGTCTTCGGGATTGACTTTTAGGAATCGGGCATAGTTTATCATCGAGAACAGAACATCGCCAAATTCACCTTCAATTTTATCCTGATTGCCTGCGTTGACCTCAACCTGAAGTTCATTCAATTCTTCCTGTACTTTATCCCAAACCTGATGCGGTTCTTCCCAGTCGAAGCCTACGCCTTTTACTTTGTCCTGAATTCGACTGGCTTTAACCAAAGCCGGTAAGCTTTTCGGAACGCCTTCGAGTACCGATTTTTTGCCTTCTTTGAGTTTGAGTTTTTCCCAGTTTTGCTTCACTTCTTCTTCATCGGCTACGACTACATCGCCATAAATATGCGGATGACGGTCGATTAACTTATCACAAATGCTGTTCGCCACATCGGCAATGTCAAAGTCATTGGTTTCGCTTCCTATTTTGGCATAAAAAACAATGTGAAGCAACAGGTCGCCCAACTCTTTTTTAATCTCCTGCAAATCATTATCCAGAATAGCGTCGCCCAATTCATAGGTTTCCTCAATGGTCAGATGACGAAGGCTTTCGAGGGTTTGCTTTTTGTCCCAGGGACATTTTTCGCGCAAATCATCCATGATATCCAGTAATCGGTTGAAAGCTTCGAGTTGTTGTTGGCGCGTGTTCATAAAGTGTGATTTGTTATTTCGTACAGTTCGGCCTAAAGGCCTCGAGTGTAAAAATAAAAAATCCTATCATTGAATTTCAACAATAGGATTTGTATTTATAAAGAAGTAATTAACTATTCTTCTTTCTTAGTTGCTTTTTTGGGTGCTTTCTTTGCCTTTACCTCTTCAACCACTTCTTCCTTAATGGTTTCAGCGTTTTCCACTTTTGGTTCTTCTTTTGAAACCAAACCTTTAGCCTGAAGAAGATTATACCAGTTCAATACTTTTTTAATATCAGAAGCATACACTCTTTCCTCATCATAATCAGGTAGAATTTCTTTGAAGTAGGCAATCAGCTTGTGGTTATCTTCTTTGTGAGAAATCGCCGGACCTTCATTTTCTTTGATGGCTATCGCTCTCATAATGTCGGCTAACGGTTTTTCTTCGCTATAAGTATACATCGAAATTTCTGAAAGCAAACTCACATTACTTCTCATTCCTACGGTGATTTTTTTTCCGTCTAAAAGTGATTCTGCTAAAAACCCGGAACGAGTTTGCACTTTCAATTCATATAAACCCGGTTTTCCGGCAATAGCTAATATTTTCTCTACGTTCATTGTCTTAATTTAATTTAGGGCACAAATATATTTAAATGTTTATTTCTCAAATGTTAATTATCTGCCTTTTTTATTGGCAAATTTCATTCTGTAATCAGGAAAGGCTTTGCCGTCCATGATGTTTTGCAATTTTTTCTTAATCAGTGTTTTTTTCAAAGTCGAAATTTTATCGGTAAACAAAATCCCTTCGATATGGTCATACTCGTGTTGGATTACGCGGGCAATCAATCCGTCAAACACTTCTGTTTTCTTGTTGAAATCTTCGTCACAGTATTCAATCGTGATTCTTTCGTTGCGGTATACATCTTCACGAACATCAGGAATGCTCAAACAACCTTCGTTAAAACCCCATTCTTCGCCTTCTTCCTTCAGCATTTTGGCATTGATAAAAGTTCTTTTGAAGTTTTTCAACAGTGTCTGTTCTTCTTTACTCAAATCATCGCTGTCGCTAAATGGTTCGGTATCGATGACAAACAATCGGATAGCCATACCAACTTGTGGCGCGGCCAATCCTACACCATAAGCATTGTACATGGTGTCGTACATATTGGCAATAACCTCTTTTAAATTCGGATAATCCGGAGTAATTTCCTCTCCAACTTTTCTTAAAACAGGTTCACCGTATCCGTAAATGGGAATAATCATTTCTGAATTTTTTTTGCAAAAATAAGCAATTTATATCATTTTCCTTGTCAAATAATCCTGAAGCAAAATCGTTGCGGCTATTTCATCCACCAAAGCTTTATTCTGCCTTTGCTTCTTTGACAAACCGCTGTCAATCATCGTTTGGAAAGCCATTTTAGAAGTAAAGCGCTCGTCTACTCTTTCCACTTTCATTTCGGGGAAAGCAACAGTAAAATCGGCAACAAATTTCTCAATAATTGGTGTGCTTTCCGATGGCTGACCGTTCATTTGCTTGGGTTCGCCAATCAATACTTTAGCCACATTTTCTTTCGAGAAATAAGCCGCAAGAAAAGCAATCGCTGTTTCAGAAGGAATTGTTGTCAAACCCGAAGCAATGATTTGCAACTCGTCGGTGACCGCAATTCCGGTGCGTTTCATTCCATAATCGATAGCGAGAATTCTTGGCATTTGGTATTATTTTGATGGCTCAAATGTAGCCAAAACTTCTGTTTTCCCTTTCTTAAATTTCAGGATATTGTCTTTTAAAATGTAACGATCTACTTTTTCAAGCATGGTTGAGAAACGAGTTTCCAAATCCATGTTAGGACAAGCCATTTTGGTCATTCCAACAGTCGTAAAAGACAAGGCAAAAGCCGATGGCATCACATAATTCCCCATCATATTATTACAGCCGGCAAATGCAGCAAATCTGCCGTCGGAAGAATTCAGCTTGATAAAGTATTCTTTCTTTCCTTTGTGCGTCACCACTTTTCCGTTTAAGGTAATCAGTTTCCACTTGGTTTCTGCCAAAGTCGCTTTGCCAATCGCCGGATTTACTTTTTTAATGACCGTTTGGGCTTCAATCCTGCTGTTCAAATCAACTGTCTCTTTGTGTTCGGTTGTCGTTTCAATGGCTGCATTAGTAGTTGGTTGTTTGGCCAATACATATTGAGCGGCTAAATTACCTGTAATTTTTTCTCCTGTTAAAGTCAATTGAGTCAAGGTATTCTCACCCACAAAATATTGATTTGGTCCATTTTTCACATCATCAAGAACAATTGTGTTTCCGGCTTTGTTCCAGGAAAAACTTCCTTTTTGCTCAAATATCTTATCGCCTTTCCCTTGGTACAACGTTTTGACATTATAGGTATTGTTTTCATTGATACAGATGGTTGTTTCCAAACCTTCACAATCGGCACAAGGCAAAATGCCCTTATAGGTTCCAATATAATCCAGCGAATTTTTGGCATTATGTGCGGCAACATTGTTCAACGAATCTACTTTGGCAATAGAATCCTGGGCCGTTGCCTTATCATTAGTTTGTTTTTGACAGCTTATAAAAAAGCTTAACAATAGGGTGAAAAGTAAAAGTTTTGCCTTCATAAGTTTAGAGAGTCACCATGTTAAATTGGTCAAGACAAACTTACTTATTCTACCAACTCACAGCAGGATTTTAACATTTCTTTGATATACTATTCCAACAAACAAATGCTTTGCTACTTTATAAAATGAAACTATCTTTGTGACAAATTTAAAAACCATGACAGCACTACAAAATACTATTGAAAAAGCCTGGGACAACCGCGCTTTATTACAAGAAGAAACGACTACCAATGCCATTAGGGAAGTTATCGCTTTATTAGACGCCGGAACTTTACGTGTGGCCGAACCAACAACCGATGGTTGGCAAGTAAACGAATGGGTAAAGAAAGCCGTAGTGATGTATTTTCCAATCCAAAAAATGGAAACCTGGGAAGCCGGAATTTTTGAATACCACGACAAAATGCTACTAAAAACCGGTTATGCCGAAAAAGGCATCCGCGTGGTGCCACCGGCCACAGCCCGTTATGGCGCTTATATTTCTAAAGGTGTGATTTTAATGCCAAGTTATGTCAACATCGGTGCTTATGTTGATGAAGGAACGATGGTTGATACCTGGGCGACGGTTGGAAGTTGTGCCCAAATCGGGAAAGATGTTCACCTTTCGGGTGGTGTTGGAATCGGCGGTGTTTTAGAACCGTTACAAGCCGCTCCGGTTATTATTGAAGACGGCGCTTTTATCGGTTCAAGATGTATTGTGGTAGAAGGTGTTCATGTTGGTAAGGAAGCTGTACTTGGTGCGAATGTGTGTTTGACCGCTTCTACTAAAATTATTGATGTTACCGGTGATGAACCAAAAGAATACAAAGGATTTGTTCCTGCGCGTTCGGTAGTCATTCCTGGAAGTTATACTAAATCATTTGCTGCCGGCGATTACCAAGTACCGTGTGCCTTAATCATTGGAACCCGTAAACCTTCAACCGATTTGAAAACGTCACTTAACAATGCGTTGAGAGAATATGACGTTGCGGTTTAATCCTTAATATTGACAGATGAAAGTACTGGTAATTCAAATCAAGATGATTGGCGACGTGTTGGCCAGTACTGTCATTTGTGAGACCATCAAAAGGAACCATCCCGAAGCCGAAGTGCATTATCTGATTCAGAAAAATACTTTTGCCGTAGTCGATAACAATCCGTTTATTGACAAGGTGATTTTCTTTGAACCCGAGGAACACAAAGGTTTTAGGAATCTGTACCAATTTGGTCAGGAACTCAAAAAAGACCATTACGATATTGTCATTGATGCGTATTGTAAATGGGACAGTATTCTGCCGGCTTATTTTTCGGGTGCCAAAACTATTGTTGGGCATTACAAATGGTACACGACATTTTTCTACACCAAAACCGTAGTTCCCGATGCCGACTGCAATGCGACGGCGAATGCGTATCGATTGTTGCTTTCCAAAACCGCTTTGGGTAAGGAAGTGGAAATGATTTATCCGCAGATTCATTTGCGACAAGAAGAAATTGACAAAGCCAAAGCAGACATCAAGGCCAATTGCGATACTTCAAAACCGATTTTTATGATTGGGATTCTCGGCAGTGGAAAGAACAAAAGTTTGCCACCAAAATATATGGCGGAAACGTTGGACATTATTGCCAATGCTAAAGACGTTCAGCTGCTTTTCAATTATATGCCCAATCAGTTGGAAGAAGTCAAAGCGATTTATGATTTGTGTGCCAAATCTACTCAGGAGAAAATCAACTTAGATTTTTATGCCAAAAGCTTAAGGGATTTTATTGCGCTTCAATCGCAATGTGATGCTTTGATTGGTAACGAAGGCGGCGCGACCAATATGGCGAAAGCCCTAAACATCCCAACTTTTACGATTTACGCGCCGTGGATCAACCGAACTTCGTGGAATATCAAGGAAGAAACCGGTTTCTATGACATCGTTCACCTGAGCGATTATGAGCCGGAATTGTATCAAAAACATGCCAAAAACTACAAAGCACTGGCCTTTGAATGGTACGAAAAATTAAAACCGGAATTGTTTGCTGAAAAATTGATTGCTTTTGTAAACCGAATTACGAAGTAAACTTATCCAAATACCATTGTACTTGTTGCTCCAAACCTTTTTTGAAGGTGACTTTGGGTTCGTAGCCCAATAGTTTTCGGGCTTTATCAATCACCGCAGAAGTTCGTTCCTGATCACCTTTACGCGCCGGTTTGTGGTCGATAATCAAGGTTTTGTTCATGATTTGTTCCACCAAATTGATGCCTTCCTGTGTAGTATGCACTTCGTCTGTACCTAAATTGATGATTTCTCCATTCACGATGTCTTCTTTGCCAATGATAGCGGATAATCCATCCACAATATCACCCACGAAAGTAAAACTTCTTTCATGCTTTACGCTGCCTTCAAAAAGTGGAAAAGGCTTGTCGGCATAAAGGTTTTCAATCAGTTTGGTGTATAATTTTTCCGGACGTTCTCTTGGTCCGTAAACGGAATACAATCGAATCGAACAGGCATTTAATTTGCCCAAGCGTTGCAAACCTAAAACCAATTGTTCTGCGGCCAATTTGGTACTGCCGTAAAAAGAAATCGGTTTGGCCGGAACGTTTTCATCAACATTGGCCACCAATCCATAAACGGAAGACGTTGCAATATTGACAAAGGATTTCAGTTTCGGATTGTATTTTTGAACGGCATCGAGTAGATTTTGCGTCGCAAAAATATTATTGGTCACATAATCGCTCAAAGGTGTTTCGGCAGAAATTCCGGGTTGTGCCGCTAAGTGATAGATATAATCATAAGGTCTTTCAAAAACCGAAGTCAAATCGTCATTCAAATCAATTTCGAAGACTGCAATGCCTTTGGCTTTCAAATCGGAAGCATTTAAACGTTTTAGCGCCGGACTGTAATAATCATTGAAATTATCCAATCCAACCACTTCATGTCCTAAATCATGCAGTTTTTCACAAAGATGTGACGCAATAAAACCTGCTGCTCCGGTGACTAATATCCTCATGAACTATTGATTCTCTTTTTTGATACCAAAAGGTGTCCAAACTATTTTTTTGTCTTTTACTTCTTTTCGAATCGCCAAGTTGGCTGCCAAAGACTCGGGCGTTTTGTAACCTCTTGGGTGATCTAAATGTAAAACTATGGCTTTGTGGCGGATTTGTTTTCCTTTGATACCATTATTTTCCAAACGTTCCCCAAATTCCCTATCCGGACCGCCGTATTTCATGCGTTCGTCATAACCGTTAATTGCAATCATATCTTCCCTGAATCCCGAAGAATTACAGTTGTTGAATGACGCATTGGTTGGTGAAAAGAAATCTAAAATATTAGCCGATAAATCAGTGGCACCGATTTTCAGTTTGTTGGAAAGGTTCAATTTGTCAATGCTTTTTAGCCATTTCAAATTAAAACATCTTCCTGATAATATATCGTCTTTGGAAATTTCCGAACTCAGTTTCATCGATAATTTGCAGTAACCACCGGAAAGGAATCTTCCTTTTTCAGCATATTTCGCATGGATTTCGACAAAATCCTTTCTAGGAATACAATCACCATCGGTCATCAAAATGTACTCGTGAGACGCTTCCATAATCGCCACATTTAGGATTTCCTGACGGCGGTATCCTTCATCCGCGTGCCACAAATGACGCACCGGAACCGGATAATTTTTGGCATAACTATCAATCAATTCCTTGGTTGAAGGTCTTGATCCATCGTCGGCAATAATCAATTCAAAATCTTTGTAAGTCTGAACGCTGTAGCCAATCAATACTTTTTCCAACCATTCTTCGGCATTGTAAGTACTAACGATAACTGATATTTTCATATGGTGATAATTATGTTGCAAAGGTAATTATATTTTCAATTTATCAATCCCATTCTCGATTCGGATTACATTGTGCTTTCTATTATAACGTCGGATTTCCATGTTGTGCCTTATTTTTTCTTCATTGGCATAGCCCCGTGTATGATCCAAATGCAGGCAAATCGCACTATACCGAATCTGTTTAGACAACATTCCGTTGTTGAACATTCTTTCGCCCAATTCCCTATCCATGCCGCCATAATCCATTTCTTCGTTGAAACCGTTGACATCCAGAATATCTTGCTTGTAACCCGACGAATTGTGTCCGTTCCACGAGCGTTTGGTTGGCGTAAGCCAATTCATAAAAGCCGCTATGTATCTGTTGTGTGTGAGTTTGGAAACTTTAAAATTGGCTTTCAGTCCTTGTTTGAGTAGCCAAGAAATCTCAAAACATTTTTGGCTTAAAATATCATCCTCCGAAATCGCAGTTGAAATACTCATCGGCAACTTAAAATAACCTCCGGAAAGAAAATAACCTTCCTGTTTTTCGTTGACATGGACGGCCACATAATCCTTTCGCGGAATGCAATCTCCATCGGTAAAAAGCAAATAATCGGAACTGGATTTTAATATGGCTTTGTTCAGGATTCTCGACTTTCGGAAACCTTTGTCTTCATGCCAAACATGCACAATCGGGTATTGGAATTGACCTTGGAAAGCGGCGATGACCTCAGCGGTTTTGGTTGTCGAACCATCATCAGCAATTACAACTTCAAAGTCTTTTTCGGTTTGAACAGTGAAGCCCAAAAGTACTTTGCGCAACCATTCTTCCGAGTTGTAAGTTGTAATAATAACTGATAATTTCATGTAAATATAAAAATGGAAATTACACTTTTTTGGGCAACATCCATCGGTTTTTTGGGATATTTTTTAAAGCAATATTGTTCGTAAAAGTAACCATTTGGCTTTTAGACTCAAACAAATTGATTATTTTTACCGAAATTTATTCGGCATATGTCTCTATCTGATTTCCTTTTAAATAAATTATCCCATTTCAATCGCTCTGCTCGTAAAAAAGAAGTCATCAATCGAATTCTTAAAAATCCCACTCAGGAAAATATCGATGTGATTAATTTGCATCGCTATGACCCGACGAACATTGGCGATTATTATTGTGGCGTTCACCATTATTTTGAACAATTAAAAGGCAAACACCTGGACATTTTTGATTACAAAAGAGATGAAGCTACGAGAGACAATTGGTTTGAGAAAATCACTAAAAACTCCTTAATCATAGGCGGTGGCGGATTGTTAAACCGCGAAGGTTTTGATTTGCAGATGAAAATGTTTGAGCAATTGGGCGACAAAGGAAAGAAAACCGTGCTTTGGGGATTAGGTCATAATGCAAAAGAAAAAAGCACTTACGGGAAAATCTCGAAATACAATGTCGATACTTCTAAATTCGGCTTGGTTGGCGTTCGCGATTATGGTATGAAAGAAGAATGGGTGCCGTGTGTGAGTTGCCTGCATCCGATATTTGACGAAAAGCACGAAGTGAAAAACGAAATCGGGATGATTTTCCACAAGAAAACGCTGAACGATAAAAGCGTTTTGAAGAAGTTTGAGCAATTTCCATCCACTGCCAACAATGCGGTTTTTGAAGATGTAGTGCAATTCATTGGCGAAACCGATACGATTTTGACCGACAGTTACCACGCCATGTATTGGTCGCTGATGTTGGGCAAAAAAGTCATGGTGTTTCCCAATTCTTCTAAGTTTTACAATTTCAAATACCAACCGGTGATTTCGACTTTCTCGAACTTTGAAGCCGATTTGAAGAAAGTACAATCCTATACCGGTGTTTTGGAAGACTGTCGCGAAACCAATTTGAAATTTGCCGAAAAAGCATTTGATTATTTAAACCTGTAAATATGTTCCATCACCTTTTAGTTACCCGTTTCAACCTTAGGAATCCGGAATGGGACGTAACCAAAAACAACGAAAAACTGCTCACCGACGATTGGATGGAAGAACGCATGTGGTTTTTCGAGAACTTCTGTTTTCCGGGCATCGTGGCACAAACCAACCAGGATTTTGAATGGTTGCTGTATTTTGATGTTACTACTCCGGAGAAATATAAAATCAGAATGACAGAGTTGATTCAAAACCAACCCAATTTCAAAGTGTTTTATATCGATGGAATGCCTGCGTTTTATGATGAGTTAAAAAATTACATCAAAGCCATTCCAAATCCTAAACCTTATCTCATCACGTCACGAATCGACAATGATGATGCGGTACACAAGGATTTTATCAACGAAATCCAGTTGCAGTTTAACCAACAGGAGTATCTGGTTTTGGATATTATCAAAGGCTATTCGCTGCAAATTCGACCAACGGTCATGTTGGGCAAAAAAGAGCACATTTTCAATCCGTTTATGAGTTTGATTGAAAAAAATGACGACCCGAAAACCATTTGGTTTTACCACCACAACATGTGGAAAAAGGAAACCCGCATCAAACAGGTCACCCATAAAAGATTGTGGATTGCAGTCATTCATGAAAAGAACAAAGTCAACAATTTCAACGGTTATGACAATGTAAAATGGGACAAACTTAAAGTTGATTTTATCCTTTCGGAAGAAGCCAATGAGCTAATCAAAAACGAATTGCTGCCACACAGCAAATGGCTGAAATTAAGCTGGAAAAACAAAATTATTGTCAAGTATAAAGTCATCAGCAAGAGTTTCAAAAGATTCTTTGGTGTTTACAAAATCAAATAAACCATGAGTGATATCAATGCAGAAGTACACAAAGCCTTTGAAGTCATCCAAAATGGCGGCATCATCCTCTATCCTACCGATACGGTATGGGGAATCGGCTGTGATGCTACCAATGTAGAAGCCGTGAAGAAAATCTACGCTTTGAAACAACGCGAAGAAACCAAAAGCATGATTGTCTTGATGAATGGCGAAAAAATGATGTACAATGTTTTCAAAGAAATCCCGGAAGTGGCTTGGCAAATTTTGGATTTATCCGAAAAACCAACGACCTTAATCCTGGACAATCCGAGAAATGTCGCCGCGAATATCATCGCAGAAGACAAAACCCTTGGCGTGCGTATCGTGAAAGAACCATTTTGTTTCAAATTGATGGAACGCATGAAAAGACCATTGGTTTCGACCTCAGCTAATATTTCAGGCATGTTTACGCCAAAATCTTTTAAAGAAATTAGCCCCGAAATTATAAATGGTGTGGACTATGTAGTAAATTTGCAGCACGAAAAAATCTGCGATAAACCATCCACGATTATCAAACTAACAAGCGATAGTCAGGTGAAAATTATTCGCAAATGATTTGATTTGAAAATTTGAAAATGAGATAATTTGAAAATTAATTATTGCATCTTCAAATCCTCAAATCCTCAAATCTTCAAATTAATGTATGAATTACAATAAAGCCTTAGACAACCCAATATTTAAAATTATAGCGCAGGCAAGTCAGGAACTTAACCTTGAAAGTTATGTGATTGGCGGCTTTGTGCGTGATTTTTTGTTGCAACGCGATTTCAAAAAAGACATTGATATCGTTGCTGTTGGTTCCGGGATTGATTTAGCGCTGAAAGTTTCCCAATTGTTGCCACACAAACCCAAAGTGCAGGTTTTCAAAAACTATGGTACGGCTATGCTGCGCTACAAGGAAATCGATATTGAATTTGTGGGCGCCCGAAAAGAAAGTTACACCCAAGACAGCCGAAATCCTTTAGTAGAAAACGGCACGTTGGAAGACGACCAAAATCGTCGTGACTTTACCATCAATGCGTTGGCTTTTTCTTTGAATGCTCATAATTATGGTGAATTGGTTGATCCTTTTGATGGTTTGACTGACATGAAAAACAAGCTCATCAAAACGCCTTTAAATCCGGATATTACCTATTCTGATGATCCGTTGCGAATGATGCGTGCGATTCGTTTTGCAACGCAATTGAACTTTACGATTGAAGCAAAATCTTTGCAGGCGATTGCCGATAACAAAGACCGTATCAAAATCATTTCTGGCGAGCGGATTGTGGACGAATTGAACAAAATTCTCTCAACTCCAAAACCATCGATTGGTTTTTTACATTTATACAAAACAGGCTTACTCGAGTTCATTCTGCCCGAATTGACAGCGCTCAACAACGTAGAGGAAATCGAAGGCCATACCCATAAAAACAACTTCTACCACACGCTGGAAGTTGTAGATAATATTTGCCCGAATACTGACGATGTTTGGTTGCGCTGGGCTGCTTTATTACACGACATTGGTAAAGCGCCGACGAAACGTTTCAATAAAAAACAAGGCTGGACGTTTCACGGACACGAATTCTTAGGAGGCAAAATGGTAAAGAAAATCTTTGAAAGATTGCACATGCCATTGAACCAAAAAATGAAATTCGTGCAGAAAATGGTGATGCTGAGTTCGCGCCCGATTGTATTGTCGGAAGATATTGTAACCGATTCGGCTGTGCGTCGATTAGTGTTTGATGCCGGAGAAGATGTAGACAATTTAATGACCCTTTGCGAAGCCGATATTACGACTAAGAATCCGGCCAAATTCAAAAAATACCACAACAATTTTGATATTGTGCGTCGCAAAATCATTGAGGTGGAAGAGCGCGATCATGTGCGTCAATTCCAACCGCCAATTTCAGGTGAGGAAATCATGGCGATGTTCAACTTACAGCCTTCAAGAGAAATTGGGGTTTTGAAAGAAGCGGTAAAAGAAGCAATACTCGAAGGCGAAATCCCGAATGAGTACCAAGCTGCGTATGATTTTGTTTTGGCGAAAGCCGAGAAAATGGGGTTGAAGAAAGTGGCTAACTAATTTGAAAATGAAGCAATTTGAAAATTTGAAAATGAATTAATAGATTATTATAATTTGTTTAAGGTAAAAAAGAATAAAAGCAATTTAAATTTGCCATTCAGGCACTCAGAAGCTCAGGCACTCAGAAACTAAAAGAATATGAAAAAAGACAAAGCCGTCATTTACTGGCTACTTTCCGGATGTGTTTTAGTGTTTATCATGGTGGTCGTTGGCGGTATTACCCGTTTGACCAACTCGGGTTTATCGATGACCGACTGGCATTTGGTAACCGATACTTTACCACCGTTGACTGAAGAAAAATGGCAGCAGGCTTTTGACGCTTACAAGCAATTTCCCGAGTACCAAAAAATCAATATCCATAACGATTTCCAATTAGAGGATTACAAATTCATTTATTTTTGGGAATGGTTCCACCGTTTTATCGGGCGTATTATTGGGTTGGTTTTTATTGTGCCTTTCTTATATTTTTTACTCAAAAAGAGGATCGACAAACCAACATTGAACAAATGTTTTGTCCTGCTTGGAATGGGTGCGTTGCAAGGTTTCTTTGGCTGGTTTATGGTCAAAAGCGGATTGGTTGACAATCCCGATGTGAGTCATTTCAGATTAGCGCTGCACTTGACCTTTGCCTTTATCACCTTTGCTTACACGCTTTGGGTGGCTTTGGATTTAATTTATCCCGAAAGAAAGGAAGTCATTTTGCCGTTGAAAAAATTAGCGCAAATTACGATGTTTTTCCTAATCGCTCAAATTATTTACGGTGGTTTTGTCGCCGGATTAAATGCAGGATTAATTCACAACCATTGGCCGCTGATGAGTGACGGACAGTTTTTTCATGAGAGCATTGCTTTGGAAAAAGACAGTTGGTTACTCCGTTTTACCGAAGGCAAAAGCGGTGTACAATTTGTGCACCGAACGATGGCTTATGTCGTGGTTGGCTTGATTCTTTTCTTATATTTCAAAAGTAAAAAACATACGCTTTCTGCCCAACAACAAAACGGATTGAATGTCTTGGTTTTATTGGTGTTTGTCCAATTCGCCTTAGGGGTTTTCACTTTGTTGTATGCCGTTCCGCTTTGGTTGGGATTGACGCATCAAGTGATGGCTTTCTTCCTACTGACAGCGATGACTTATACCTTGCATAGGTTATCAAAATAATACGCTTCCTTAAATTGACATTCGGAAAGAAATTATTGTGTGAATTATGCAATTTTGAATAATAATTTTGCAAAGCCTATTTCCCTAAAAATGATGAAATTTATAGTGGACAAATTGTTAAAACAATAAGTCACATTAATTTAACCCACAATGACTTTCTTTATGTTAGGTGGAGAAATAAAAAAATGGGAGAAATTGCATTAGGAAATACTGCATCAATGAGTTATTTCCAAAAAAAAGTCCCGTCTGCTACCACAACCAGACGGGGCTTTTCTTTATACTTTTTTCTTCGCTTTAATCGAACAGCCTATCGCTTTCGTTAAATTCGGAGATGGTTCTTTTCCGCTTTGGAGAGCGGCAATCGCATTCTCAAGGTATTTTTCTTTTACGGCTGAAGCATCATCTGAATTGTCATCAATCGCGCCGATGTATTTTACCACTAAATTTTTGTCCAATAAAAACACATGCGGTGTTTTGGTCGCGCCATATTGCGGATAAATCTTTTGCCCTTCATCCACTAAATAAGGAAACGCAAATTTTTTCTCTTTGGCTTTGGCTTTCATCAATTCGTAAGTATCATCAGGCTGCACTTCAGGATCATTGGAATTGATAGCCAACAATACATAACCTTGCTTTTTGTATTTTTTGGCCAAATCGATAATACGATCTTCATACTTAATCGCAAACGGACAAGTGTTACAGGTGAAAACCACAATAAATCCTTTGGCGTCTTTGTAATCGGCCATGCTGTACATTTTTCCGTCAACGGATTTCAGTTTGAAATCGGCTGCCTTGTCTCCCGGATGGTAACCGCTATGGGCTGGCGTTTCGCCCATAAAAAAGCTACTGACGAAAACAATTAATAAGGGTAATACTTTCATGTGTTATTAATTTAGATTGATAAATGAGTTAACGTAGTCGTTGAGTTCGGTAAAACTGTCAAATTCCCTTTCGGCAAATGAGTGTTTTTTCCCTTGTATGATTAACGTCGCCGGAATGGAACCCGACCAGTCTTTGTCTATTTTTGGCAGCCACGAATTGTAATCCTTGTCGCTGAGCAGGATGACTTCTGCCGTGATTTTTTTTCTGTCGATAAATGGAAGGAGCTTTTTCTCTAAGTCTTTTTGGCTGTCGAGGCTGACCAAAATCACTTTTACTTTTTTGTTTTCGGCGTGGAGTTTTTCAAAATGCGGCAATTCCTTGATACACGGAGCACACCAAGTCGCCCAAAAATTAATCACATACACATTTTCATCTTCCTTGATTACCGCTTTTTCAAAGGCCTCAAACTTTTGATAAGACACCACTTTTTGCGCCAAAGCAGTATTGACGAAGGTCAGCGTGAAAAAGATGGACAAAGTGTAAAGTAACTTCATAGGAGAAAATTAAGTGTAACGAAGTTAGCGAGTTAGGGTTTAGCTTGTCATTTACTTAACAAAATTTTACCAACTTTAACATATCGCCATTCTGTAGGAAATAATTAGTATTTTAGCGGAACATATTAGCTGTTGATGTCTGATGGTTGTCATCCCAATGTGGTCTAAGAAGACAGATAGGGGTGATTTTATCATACTTATAGACTAGTTAGCGGTAATGCTAGACAAACATATATTAAAAATGAAAATCGATTTTGAGCTTTTAGTTAAAGTTATATTTCTAGAAATTTTCTATTCTGTTGTACTTTTTTTTGCTTCATTCTTGTTCCTCTGGGGATATTTTGGAGAAGGTGCTGGCTCAATGAGTCCAACGGCTTTGTTGTGGGGAAGAATATCAATCTACATAGTTTTATTTCCACCAATAATTTTTAATCTATATAAAAATTTTAAGGAGTTTAATACAAATTTTATCACATATTTACTAGCTGAAATAAGCATTCTTTTATTTTTTAGTTACTCATATTTTAAAGGTTTTATTGTAATATAAAAGTACTACCGTTAACAGCGGTTTAGCACAATAGCTAGTTTGTCTTTTGCTTCGCACCGTTCGGCCTTTGCCTCGGGTCTTGGAAATACTCTGAACTTCAGCATTTCTTATTATATTTTTCTTTAACTTGCCGGCACTGCGCGAAGCCGCGGAACGTAAGCAAAAAGCATTTTACGAGTCGCTTTTCATAAGAAACATCATAAATGAGAAAACTAATCTTTACATATTTACTTTTTCAAACTGGAATTTGTTTTGGACAAAACGTCAAGTTAGAAATTAGTGATTATCACCGTAAAATTGATGATAAAGTCTATGCAACTTATCAATTAGTTAATGCCAGTTATAGTTATTCTCGAGCAACAATCGTGTTTTTAACTAACAAAGCAACTTTATTTGACTTATCTGAAAAATTGCAAAATCTATTAAGGCCTAAACAAGAATATACAGATATTTGGATTTTAGGAATCGAGAATTTCGATTCGAAAAACGTTACAGAAACTGATAAAAAGATAATTGATTTATTTCTTCAAAATATTATAAAATACAGAGCAGACAATAGTTTACCTGAATATACTTTTGAAAGACTAAATACAGATAAAATCTTTATTGAGAGAAGTGATGAAGTTTGCAAATACATGATATGTAAAAGCAAATAGTAACACCTTCTACTAACAGCCGTTTGGGGTAATAACTGGTTTTGTCTTTTGCTTCGCACCGTTCGGCCTTTGGCCGCGGGTCTTGGAAAATACGCTGAATTTTACAATTTCTTATAATATTTTTTGCTAACTTTCCGCAACAGTACCAATCCGCGGAACGTTATACATCATTTTAACAGAAACCCAATTCAAACAGAAACTACCAAATTACCATGAAAATTTCCCCGATTATAGAAGCAGATGAACTTTTGAAAATATATAAAAATTCAGATGTGCTAATTTTCGATGTGAGCAACAGTAAAAATGCAAAATCGGATTATGAACGGGAGCATTTAGAAGGTGCCATTTTTGTTGACTTAAATTCTCAACTCGCAGACATAAAAAGTGACTTTTCGAATGGCGGAAGGCATCCTTTACCACAAATTGAAAGTTTTGCTAAAACCCTGACAGAGCTTGGAATTTCTAAAGATAGCCACATTGTGATTTATGATGACAAAAATGGTTCAAACGCCGCTGCCAGATTTTGGTGGATGCTAAAATCAGTCGGGCACAAAAAAGTTCAAGTGCTTAACGGTGGCAAAAATGAAGCTAAAAATCATCATTTCCCATTAAGTTCAAAAACAGAAGTTATTAAACAAAACTCTCAACCATACCAGGTTGTTAAATGGGAATTACCAACAATAGAAATTAACGAAGTAGAAAAAATATCTCAGGACAAAAGTCATATCGTAGTAGATGTTAGAGATACAGAACGCTATGATGGCATAACTGAACCTATTGATTTAATTGCCGGGCATATTCCGGGAGCGATAAACATTCCTTTTACAGAAAATTTAGACCCTAATGGGCTATTCCTAAAACCAAATGAGCTGCAATTAAAATACGAGGCCAAGTTTGGAAAAACGAAACCGGAAAATATTATCATTCATTGTGGTTCGGGTGTAACAGCTTGTCATACATTATTAGCATTAGCATACGCTGAAATGGAAATGCCAAAACTTTATGTCGGTTCCTGGAGTGAATGGAGTAGAAACAATAAAAAGATAGAAAAAACGAACGCCTGACATAACCGTTAGGTTTGCCAAAACTATTAAACATATTAAAACATGAAAATCTCAGCTTCCATCAAAAGCAGTTTTAACCAACACGACATCCTGGTTCAGACCAATAATGATGCGAAAGGAATAAGCATTGCCCCAAAAGCATCCGGTTTTGGTTCTTCGGTCAATGGCGGAGAACTGCTACTGTTGTCGCTGGCCACCTGTTTCTGCAATGACATTTACAGGGAAGCCGCCAAGCGAAATTTGCAGCTAACCGATGTGGAAGTGGTCTGCCATGGCGAATTTGGCGCCGAAGGGGAAACCGGTTCCAATTTCACCTATACCGTAAACATCATTTCGGAGGCGCCGCAGCGCGAAATCGAGGACTTGATACAATACACCGACAATATTGCGGAAGTACACAACACGCTGAGAAAAGGAATTAATATTACACTAACCTCTTAATCTGCCATAAAAAAATGCAAAATAGGATTGCCCTCGATCAATTGGAAAAAGAAAAAACAGCCTTACAGGAAAAGCTAAACCACCTGAAAAAAACAAAATTTAAGTTCCTAATCAAACCCATTCTCATTTATCCCATAGCGACTTTGGTGATTCCATTCATCCCGTTGAGAGGTAAGGGCCAAAATCTGGTCAGTATAATGGGCACCGAAAAAAGCATTTTATTTATTGGCAGTATATTTTCAGCCGTATTAATATGGGGGTTAATTGTCAAACGCAACGAATATAAAGCGGAGTTATTTGATGTAGAAACTGAAATTGAACTTATTAATTCCAGAATTGCAAAATTAAAAGAATAGGCCTTACCCCAACCATTCCTTAAAATCATTCACTCTTTCTCTTGCCACAATCACCTCATCGTCTTTGTAGGTCGGTAAAATCACTTTCAGTCTTGAATTGCTGTGGAGTTGGATCTCTTTGATGGTTTTCATCGGGATGATGAATTTGCGCGACACACGGTAGAAATCTGCCGGATCGAGTTCGGTTTCGAGTTGTTCCAAAGTGATGTCCAATAAGTAATCACGGTTGTCCAGCGTATGGATATAAGTGCCTTTGTTTTCGCTGTAGAAACATTCGACTTCCTCAATGTTAATCATCTTGAGTTGCTGTCCCATTTTGATGGTGAAGCGCTTTTTATACACTCTGTCAATCGGGTTGACCAACATTTTCTTGATCATTTCGAAGTCGAGCGAAAGATTGGGCGCCGCCATATTTCTCGTCTTGAATTTATTGACCGCAGTTTCCAAATCATCTTCGTCAATCGGTTTCAACAAATAATCAATACTGTTCAGCTTGAACGCACGCAAGGCGTATTCGTCATAGGCCGTGGTAAAAATCACCGCGCTTTTGATATCGATATTTTCAAAGATTTCAAACGACAAACCATCAGACAACTGGATGTCCAGAAAAATCAAATCGGGATGCGTATTGGAATTGAACCAATGAATCGATTCTTCTACAGAATGCAACAGGGTATTGACCTGCAGGCCGAGTTTTTCGACTTTGCGTTGGAGCAGTCTTGCGGCGGGCTTCTCGTCTTCTATTATGATAATATTCATTTTCCTTTTGCTAATTGAGGTCATATTAGTTCCGAATGTCCACTGGACATTCTCCTTTTAATTTCAAATGTCTTCAATGATTATTATGTTCATTTGGTTATTCGTCAATTTGGTTATTTGATAAATTCAATCTGCATTCTGCTTTTTGAATTATTCCCATTTATTATTCTTTTCCTTCTCCATCAATTCCTTAATCTTTTTATCTTCCCAGTTTTTACCCAGGATAATGCCTGGCATAAAAACCGACATGCCGTGCGCTATTAAACCGATTCCCCAAAATAAAGCCGTGGAAAAATGTCTCAATTCAAAACTCCAATGTCCATTATCACCAAATTGCATTTTCGCAATGATGATCATAATATTAATCACCACATAAACTATGGCATGCGTATAAAATCCTTTGATTCTCTTCACGCGTTTGGCGGCTTCCTGGTATTTAATTTCGTCTTCGTTTAGCATAACTATTCAAATTTATTTCTTTTATTTTCTTCGTCCATGAATTGTTTAATTTTTCTTTCTTCCCAGTCTTTTCCCAAGAATGAAAAGACATTATAAATAAGCGCGGCATGAAAAAGCAATCCAATTCCCCAACTTACAAAGGTCCAGAGAAACCACAAATACTGTGGTGTATACCTCAGATTGAGATAAATCAAGCCTGCCATAACAACTATATAAACCGCCAAATGCGTGTAAAACCCTTTGATTTTTTCTACCTGTTTTTTGGCGCGTTGGTATCTTTCGAAGTCGTTGTTTGTTTCCATGGCTAACTCCATTTTTGGTTTTTGTTGTCTTCCTTATTCAAAATCTCCTGGATCTTTCTCTCTTCCCATGATTTTCCATAGCCAAAGGTTTCCAGAGCGTGAAACGTCAAGCCCATTCCCCAGCCGAACATTGGGAACCAAAACCATTGAAATCCGCCGGTTCTGAGATTGATAAAGATTAAAAACGGAATCACACAACAGTACGAAATCAGGTTACCGTAGAATCCTTTGAGTTTTTCCACTCTCTCCTTGGCTTTCATATAAGCCATATTTTCGTTGTATATATTTTTCGTTTCCATGATGACGATTTGTTTGGTTAAAATCGGGATTTTTACCTTGAAAGCCGTTTCGGTCTGATCTACCAAAACTTTTCGTTCCGAAATCAAGGCATAACGGTTGACGATGTTTTGCAAGCCAACGCCTTTTCTATCCTGCAGGACTTCTTTCTTTTGTAAATTATTCTCAACTATCAGGTAATTGTTCTCGATATAAATCCTGATGTGCAATGGTTTTTGTTCGCTCGCAACATTGTGTTTGATAGTGTTTTCCAATAAAAGCTGCAGCGATAAAGGCACGACTTTAGCCTCCGGATTCCCGAATTCTGCCGGTAATTCATAGCTGATGCTGTTTTCAAAACGCATTTTGAGCAGGTTCATATAGGTTTTGGCAAAAGCCAATTCCTCATCCACTGAAACCAGCTCTTTGTCCTTTTGTTCCAAAACATAGCGGTAGATTTTAGACAGTGAAGTCGTGAATTTTTGTGCGTTATCCGGATTTTCCTCTATAAGCGAACTCAATACATTCAGGCTATTGAACAGGAAATGCGGATCGATTTGGTTTTTCAAACTTTCAAACTGTGCCGAAGCCGTTCCGGCGATAACTTTTTGCTCTTTGACTTTGCTTTCGGCATAAGCCTTATAGAAGTAAATCGCATGAAATGCCAAGGTGACAATGAACGTTATGATGATTGAAACCAGGTAATTGCTAAACGATTCGTTGTTGAAAAAAGTGGCAAACGATCTTCCTTCAACAATTACATCTTCAAAAACCCTCAGTAAAAAAATAACGACAATTGAAATCAGAAATGACAGGGTAAAACCAAGAAATATTCTTTTCGGCGTAAATCTGTCGGCTTTGAAAACGCGATCCAAATACATGAAAAGCATTGCATTGGCCATGTATAACGAAAGTCCATACAACATCGTATAGCCAAAGTTGCTCAACAAAGCAGCATCGAAGTGAATCTGGTTTCCCGTAATCAACCGAATCAATTGCAGCACTAAAAAGATAGTGACCGATAAAATGATTGCTCTTGGGATTTCTTTTATCAATGGTTTCATTACTGAAATTTTAAAGTGTTTTATTTATTCTTTTCCGATCGGTACATCGCCGAAGCAATAAATCCAACACCCATTCCGGCTAAAGTTCCCACTGCTACGTGGCCAAAATACATTCCCGAGGCGATACCGACAAACATAAATCCGACGAATATCATTCCGGCTAATTTGTTTACTTCTTTGTTTTGGTTTTGATTTTCCATGATTTGTTTATTTTATTGGTTAGTTTTTGTTCTTATTTACAATTCTTCAAAGCTTCCTTTGCTCTATCCAATCCCCAGTTTGGGTGAAAAGGGCTTTCCGGTTTGAACTTTTCAAATAACGGAATAGCACTTTGCAAATCCTGACATAATTTTTTCACGTCGGCACCGGTCCATTGTGCACCATTGATTTCAAATTCGGCTTTACAATATACGGCTCTTGGATTTTCCGGCGCTATGATTTTGGCTTTGGTATACAATTCCATCACTTTTGGAGAATATTTCATCCCGTTGACCATCGGATCCTGAACAATCAATGCAGTGTAAATCATTGCCTGCATCACCATAAGTTCCGGGTTATTCAAACTGATCATTGACGCTTCGTCCTGTGCGTTTTGCGCTTTTTCCAATAAGGCCGCCACTTTTGCTTTGTTCGCCGGATTGAATGCCTCCGTTGTATTGATTAAAGCTACATAATAATTCGGTAACCAATTGGTTTTTTCTGCGGCCGCAATGCGCTCCATCAAATCTGAAGCTTCCTGTGCTTTTCCTTCTTTCCAAAGCCCGAGTGATTTTCCCATTCCTTGTTCAAATTGTGTTTGCGCTCCTAATAATGAGCAAACCAATAATGCGATTGTGGTGATAATTTTTGTCATGTCTTTTAATTTTATTGATGATTAAAACTCTTTTAATTTATAGTTCAAAAGTATCGCGGTTTTATTTGCTGTAAAACTTATACTTACCGAACTGTCATTTTTGATGGATGAATTGTTCTTTTAAAGGTTATCCAACTGATTGTCCTTCTTATTCTCACTAATCGTCCAAAAGAAACCTACAAAGAAAAACTGATCTGCTGTTGGCCTGATGGTTCTTCGGTTGTACACGCCATCGGGATTTGGTGAATTGGCATATTCATACCCAAAAACATTGGCTGTTCCCAATACATTCGATACTGAAAAATACAAAATCTTTTGTTGTGACATCAGATAAGCCCAGCCCAAACTCAAATTATTGTAGCCTTTGGTTTTGCCGTTCATAAACTCTGCCTCATTCGGATTGTTGTATGGTCTTCCGGTCGTGAACGAATTGGTCACACTCAACTGCGATTTTAATTTGTTGATCCACCATTTGCTTACAACACTCAAACTGTGATTGGCCACAAAACTCGGTGTTACTTCAGCCGTGAAATTTTTATAGTTTCTTTGCGTGTCGATATAGGAATAGGAAATCCAGTATTCCACATTTTTGATGGTTTTATTGTCGCGCCAAAAAATATCCAAACCTCTGGCATAACCTGTTCCCGTGTTGCTGAAATTGGTATCAAATTCAGAAGCTTCGGTATCATATTTTACCAAATCGGAATATTCCTTTAAATAAATCTCAGAACGGAAAGTTCTTCGGTCTTTGCTATATTGGTAGTTCAGGATATAGTGTTGCGCTTTTTCACTTTCCAGATAATCGGCGTATTTCAAATAGTCTTGTCTTGGCGCTTGGGTAAAACTGCCGTAGGCAAACGAAAACTGACCGTTTTTGGAAACTTTATAGGCCAATGATGCTCTCGGAGAAACCACCGTTTCCTCCAGCAAATCATTGTTGGATAGTCTGGCACCCACTTTTATGGCAAACTTTTTAGAGAAGAAAATATCCGCTTCGGTGAAGAATGCCGCGATGTTCGCGTTATAACCACTGCTGAACGTATCGCCTTGGTATTGCTTGAAATCTTCGTCAAATTGGGTAATGAAATAATCTCCACCAAAAGACAACTTTACCCTGTCGGAAAAAGACTTTTTCAGTTTTAATTTCAGATGGGAAGAATGTTCCAAATTGGATACTTTGTCCAAATCCAAGCCGATTTTATTTTGGCTGTAGCCATAACTCAATCCGGTAAACAATTGCCATTGCGAACCAAAGTTGCCTTTATAGGACGAATTCAGATAGAAATTATTGTTATCCAAATCCACTCTGATTTTATCGGGATTGTTGATGGATTCGCTGTTGATGTCAAATTGCGACGCATCAAAAGCAGCGTACAGTTTGAACATACCATTGGTAAAACTGTGTCTGTAAACCGCTTCACCCGAAAGCGACTGAAAAGGTTTGTTCCAATCGGCGCGTTGCGGAAATACTTTTTGATAGGGTTCCAAATTGATATAGGCGGTATTAAAACTCAACGAATTGTTTTTCCATTTTTGGGTATTGGCCAAACCTAATCCAACCGACATCAATGAAATATCGGTTTTCTCTTCGGTCGCTTCATCTTGGGTATTCAACAACAAAACACTCGATAACGCTTCGCCATATTCGGCAGAATAACCACCGGTCGAAAATGACATTCCGCTAAATAAAAACGGAGAAAAGCGTCCACGTGTTGGCACATTCGCGGTTGTTGCGCCATAAGGTTGGGCCACGCGAATCCCATCCACAAACGTTTGGGTTTCATCGGCTTCACCACCACGAACAAACAATCGACCGTCTTCACCTACCGTTTGTGTTCCGGGTAAGGTTTGCAAAGCCGAAACAATATCGCCCATCGCTCCGGCTGTAGTTACAATATCCAATGGTTTCAAGACAGAAACCCTGGCTTTATCTCCGGCATCAAACGTTCCGGCGGTAACAATCACCGCATCGAGTGTGTTGACACTTTCTTTGAGTTTGAATGATTTGTTTTGGCAAGTTGCTATCTCAATCGTGACTTTCAGCGTTTCATAAGTCAAAAAGCTGATGACCAAAATCTGATTGCCTTTGGCGGTTGTGGTAAATTTGAATTCACCCTTTTCATCGGTGGAACCACCATCGTAAGTGCCATCAATAAAGATATTGGCGCCGGCGATTGGTTTGCTTTTTTCATCAAGTACTTTACCCGAAATAATCTGTTGTGCATTGCTGTTTAAAGCAATTAAGAAAAGTAAAAAAGTGCAAATTGTTGCATTACTCACTCTTTTGCTTATTGTTTTTTTTCTGTGTTCGTGAATCTCCGATTTCATTGGTTTTGTTTTGATGAAGCAAACTTCCGACAAAGGATAAAACTATGAAATTTAAGTTTACCGAATTGTTATATTGATGGGATGAATTGTAAATTTACAGTCTAAAGAAAATCAAAACAGATGAACATCGAAGAACTCCAAGCCATTTGCAACCAATTACCTCACGTCACTGAAGATATCAAGTGGCATAACGATTTGTGTTTTTGCATTGGCGGAAAAATGTTTTGTGTCGTTGGTTTGAATGAATCGCCAACTTCAGCTTCATTCAAGGTTCTGGAAGAAGAATTTGAAGAAATGAACACCCGAACCGGAATCAAACCTGCGCCTTATGTGGCCAAATACAAATGGGTTTTGGTGGAAGACATCAACACACTCTCGGCTAAGGAATGGGAACATTATACTCAACAATCGTATAAATTAGTCAAAGAAAAACTATCGCTTAAGATTAAAAAGGAATTGGGTTTGGTTTAAAATTTTAACTTTCTGCTGTCAGGATTTCGTTTTTCAAAGAGTAACTTTGTAAAAACTTAGTTTCCCCGGATGAGTACCACAGCACAGATTAAAAAAAAATTCCACTTTATTAAATACCAAAAACTGATTCTTGTAGCGGTTTTAATTGGGTTGCTCAGTACTTTTTTGGCGATTGTTCTGAAACGAATCACCGAACATTATGAAACCATCCTTTTAGGAAAAGCCACCCAAAATTGGTTCTTTTTTATCCTTTTCCCGCTGTTGGGCTTATCGGTTATTTATATTTTACGCCGGTATTTGTTTCAGAAAAAAGAAAACAAAGGCATACGCGAAATCTTTGAAACTACAGCCCAACGCAGAAATAGTTTGCCTCTCTACAAAATTCCGTCGCACTTTATCAATGGCTTTATTACGGTCATTTTTGGAGGTTCAACCGGGATTGAAGTTTCTACGGTTGTCGCTACAGCTACTATTGGTTCTATCGCGCAAGAGAAAGAAAACTTTTTCAACCGACACAAAACGGAACTCATTTGCGCCGGTGTTTCAGCGGGAATAACGGCATTATTTTTTAGTCCGTTTGCCGGAATTTTATTTGCCTGGGAAGTGATTTCCAAAAAAGTAAATAACGTTTTTCTGTTGACTTGCACCATTGCCACAGCCGTTGCTTGCCTAATCATATTCCTGTTGGATGAGAAACCATTGTTTGCGGTACAGCTTCACGGTTGGCATTGGTATGCGATTCCCTATTTTGTTTTATTGGGAATCATTGCTGGTTTACATTCTGTTTACCTGACGAAATGTGTGTTGTATTTCAAAAAAAGTTTTTCCAGAATCAAAAAACATACAAACAGAATTCTCTTTGGTACTATCATTTTAAGTGCTTCTTTACTGGTTCTTCCGCAATTGTACGGTGAAGGATATCATGCCATTAAAGAAAATATTTTGGTGGCCAATCAAACGATATTGACACTGTCATTAGCCATAACTTTTTTAGGAATTATTATTCTGAAACCCATTGTCACTTCGGCGACTTTGGCTTCGGGTGGCGATGGCGGTGTGTTTGCTCCGAGTATTTTTATCGGTGGATTTCTTGGTTTGTTGTTGGCGATTTGCCTGAATACTTTTTTTAATACCAATGTGATTCCGCTTAACTTTATGATTTTAGGAATGGGCGCTATGCTCAGTGCCAGCATTAATGCCCCATTTACAGCCATCTTTTTAACCTGTGGGATTATTAATGATTACACTTTGTTTTTCCCGATATTCCTGACTTGTTTGGTCGCCAAATATACTGCGCAAGCCATTTATCCGTTTACGGTTTATACCTATAATGCTTCGGCTAAATCATAATGCTGCATGCCTGTTGAAAAAATAAAACGCAATTACCGCAAGGCGCGATACGTACTTTACAAAGAAACCTTAGTTGATTTCAAAGAACACTTTTGGGCATTTTTGGGTTCATTTATTGGAATGGGCATTATTGCTTATCTGCAGTATGGTAAATTTTCACCACCCGATTATGTCTTTCTGATTGGTTCCTTCGGCGCTTCTTGTGTTTTGGTTTATGGCGTAATCCAAAGTCCGTTAGCCCAACCCCGAAACCTGGTTGGTGGTCATCTGATTTCAGCGATTGTTGGTGTAACAGTTCAGAAACTGATTCCTGATATTTTGTGGCTTTCGGCACCATTGGCTGTTTCACTTTCGATAGTAATGATGCAAATCACCAAAACCTTACATCCTCCGGGTGGCGCAACGGCATTGATAGCAGTAACCGGTTCACCAGCCATCCTAAAATTAGGCTATTGGTATGTCATCACTCCTGTATTTGTTGGCTCGATTATCTTACTCGTAGTGGCTTTGATTTTCAACAACATGACTTCCAACAGACAATATCCAACGGATAAAAGATTTACCAAAATCAGAAACAAAATCAAACGCGCAGCAAATCTTTGAGCTAAACAATTGTTAAAATAATTTTCTGCTTTAACTTAAATAATCAATAAAAATGGTTAGACTTGTGCCGCCAAATATATACCACCTAACCAATGAAAATTCTCAAATCGCTTTTTGCATTTGCCGCGTTCTTTGCTTTTAATAGCGCTTCAGCACTATCAATTACCGAAAGATGGCCACAAATTAAGGCGTACCACGATGTAATGCTAAAAACATTTCACTCTTCAGAAGAAGGAAATCTGGATCCGATTAAAACGTATTCTGAATTGCTGGTGGAAAAAGCAGAAGCTTTATCGGTTGAAAACATGCCTCAGGAATTTCGCAGTCCAAAGCTGATTGAAGCCTTGATCATTCTGAAAAAAGAAACCAAGACCGTCAATCAATTGGTACTCGAAAAAGCGACGGATGATGAAATAACCAAAGCTTTAACCAAGCTAAACGACACATTTCACAAAATCATTGAGACGTGTAAAACCAAAAAATAGCCATAAAGCAAACCTAGTACAGTCGCTAGGTTTTTTTGTGCAAATACTTTTCAACAATTTATTCCGCTTCGCTCCATACCGTTTGCACTTCGTACTCGGGTAGCAATTCAAAAAATCTTTTCAACAATTCATAATTCACAATTCATAATGATGAATTATAATTTATCTTTGCTCGCTTATAAAAATTACGATTATGATTTATAAATTCAGAGCAATTCTTGATGCCGAAGAAGATGTTTTCAGAGATATTGCGATTCAGGAAGCCGATACTTTAGAAGATTTGCACAATGCCATTGTCAATGCGTTTGGTTTTGACGGTTTGGAAGTGGCTTCTTTTTATACTTGTGATGACCAATGGAACCAGGAAGAGGAAATCCCGATGTTTGATACCGGTGATATTGTCGGCGAACAAAAAATCATGAGTGATTATCCATTGAATCAGTTATTGGGCGAAGACCAAACCAAAATCATCTACGTTTACGACTTTATCAATATGTGGACATTTTTAGTAGAATTGGCCGCAGTTGAAGAGGAAGAAATTGGCGTAATCTATCCAAACCTATTGTTCTCTCACGGCGTATTACCTGCGATTGCTCCTGAAAAAGAATTTGAAGCCGAAAATGAAGATTTCTATGCGGAATTTGAAGACGATTTAGACGATGACGATTTGGATATGTTTGGCGGCGATGACAGCTTCGAAGACTATGGGTTTGAGGAGAATTGGAATTAACCTAGCTTTTAGCTGAAAGCTATTAGCGCTCAGCTTTGATAACATTACACTATTTAATTAATTATAAAAAGCTAACTGCTAAAGGCTAATCGCTGATAGCTAGCTAACCGCTACAAATGATCAACCTATTTAACGCCCACATCGAATCTTTATCCATCCACCGTGTTGGAAACAAAAGCCGCAACGAAGCCATTTTCCTTTCAGACCAGCCTTATGGTTTGAATGACGAAATCGTACCGCTTTTAAAAGAATATTTCTTTAAATCGTTCCGCGAAAAAGAAGAAAACTATTTCCAGTTTGCACACGATGTAGATTTGGAATACAACGATATGTTCAACTTGGCGACTGAGCTTTTCACCAATCCAAGTGATACACATGAGGTTTCTAAAAAGATTACCAAACACCTTTTCGAACAATCAAATCATCCGCACATCAAGAATGGTGAAGTATATGTAGCGCATTTAACCAATGTTTCCATCGACAATAATGTCGTGGATGCGATTGGGGTTTTCAAAAGCGAAATCAAATCTGATTTTATGCAGTTTGAAGAAAAAGGCACTACTTTGGAAATGATTTTACAACAGGGAATCAACCTAAGCAAATTGGACAAAGGCTGTTTGATTTTCAATTACAAAAAAGAAGAAGGTTATAAGATTTTGACTGTAGACAGTAACCGTTATGACGCGCGTTATTGGTTGGAGCATTTCCTTTCGGTAGATGCATTCCAGGATGAGAATTTCTATACCAAAAAGTATTTAAAATTCTGTCAGGGCTTTGCGAAAGATGTGGTGCTTCCTGCAGAAGACAAAAAAGAAGAAGTAATGTTCATGAACCGCGCGGTGAATCATTTTGCCAAAAATGACCAGTTTGAAGAAACGGCTTTTCTAAACGAAGTATTGGACAATCCTGATTTGATTCCGGAGTTTAAAAACTATAAAGTAGACAAAGGTGAAAAATACAGCATCGAAGACATTACCAACTTCCCGATTGCCAATAGCGCTGTAACCGACGCGAGAAAGTCAATCAAAAACGTGATTAATCTCGATACCAACATCCAAATCAAATTGGATTTCATCAACCCGGAAAGTGCAGAGAAATTTGTTGAAAAAGGTTGGGATGAAGAAAAACAGATGTATTACTATTTGGTTTACTTCAATAAAGAAAACAAATCTTAGAGCTAACATAAGAAAAAACACCATCCTCAATTGTTAAAACGGTTGGGGATTTTTTTATGCATGGCAATATTTTTATATCTTTCCCGTTTTGTATAAAAGCAATAATGACCCTAAAACACTTCACATACTTCCTACTGTTTTTTCTTGTCAGCCAAAATATCCTGGCGCAGGAAAAAGAAGTGCATAGCGGTAATGATTCTACCAAAGTACTGAAGAAGATTGAAACCATTTCCAAGAAAAGTAAGTTCAGTAAAGCCGTTTATAAATTACTGTTCAAATCCAGCCGAAAACCAAAACCTACTTCCGGCGCCAAAAGGAAAAGGTTCTTAATCAAAAAGGCATTCGACAGAAGCGAAGGCAAAATCATCCGAAACATCAATATAGAAACCCTTGATCCGTTTGGATATGCTGTCGACAATTACAAAGACGAACCTCATAATGGCGTTGAAAAATTTGGAAACAGACTGCATCTCAAAACCAAAAACTGGACCATCCGTAACTTATTGCTTTTCAAAAAAAATGAACCTTTAGATTCGATTGTGGTCAAAGAATCCGAGCGTTTGATTCGTCGCCAGCGCTATACCCGTTCTGTGATTATCAAACCGGTAGAAATTCCCGGCAGTAAAGATTCGGTTGATATTTCGATACGCGTTTTGGATTCCTGGAGTTTGATTCCGTCCGGAAGTTTGTCGAGTTCCCGAGGGAATTTTGAGCTCACCGAGCGTAATTTCTTTGGTCTCGGTCACGAATTCAAAAACGATTTCACCAAAATTTTTGATACGGGACAAACTGCTTATATCGGTCAGTACTCGATTAGTAATATTAAAAATACTTACATCAATACGGTTCTTACTTATGAAAATTCAATTTACAACAATACCACCAAAAGTGCGCGTTTTGAACGACAGTTTGTCTCTCCTTTGACCCGTTTGGCCGGAGGTGTTTATATTGAAAATAAGTTTTACGTTGATTCGTTACCGGATACCAACGGTATTTTTGAAGACCATCGATTCAAATTGGAAACTCAGGAATATTGGTTAGGCCATTCATTTAAGATTTTCAAAGGAAAAGACGAAGATTTCAGGACGACCAATTTAGTGACTACCATAGGTTATAAGAATGTAGACTATTTGGAAACACCAACATTGCCTTATGATCCGACCCGATTTTTTGCTTCTGAAAAATTGTATTTAGGCACCATCGGTTTGAATACCCGAAAGTTTGCCGAAGACAAATACTTGTTCAACTTTGGCATCATCGAAGATATTCCGTATGGACAAGTATATTCGATAACTGCAGGATTTCAGGATAAAAACGATAGAAGAAGAAGTTATTTTGGCGGTCGTTTTGCCTATGGTGATTACTTTAAGTTGGGCTATTTTGGCATCAATGCCCAATGGGGAAGCTTTTTTAGCAATGGTTGTACCGAAGAAACCACTTTCAGGGTTGAAGGCAATTATTTTACCAATCTTATGTTTTGGGGTGATTGGAAAATCAGACAGTTTATAAAACCAATTTTGGTCATCGGAAATCACAGAAATCCAATCATAAAAGATCGGGTTCAACTCTCTGATGACGATGGTATTTCTGGGTTTAATAATCCGCTGATCTATGGAACCCGAAAATTATCATTGGCTTTTCAAACCCAAACTTATGCCCCGGGCAATTGGCATGGTTTTCACTTTAGTCCGTTTTACAATATGACTTTTGGTCTTTTGGGAGATGAAACCGATGACTCTTTTGATGGCAGATTGTATTCCAAATTCAGTTTAGGTGTTTTAATCAACAATGATTATTTGGTGTTCAACAGCTTCCAAATTTCGTTCTCTTATTACCCGTCTATTCCTTTTGACGGAAGCAATATCTATAAGTCAAACTCATTCAAAAACAATGACTTAGCACTTCCGGATTACCAAATTGGGCAGCCAATCATTGTTCCTTATAAGTAAATTAATTGTTTTCAAATTGTTAAATTTTGTAGGTTTTATACTTATTAAATAGTTAAAACAATGCATTTTAACGACTATATTTTGCACTTAAACGGCAAAATGATAAGTTTACTATGCCTAACAAACCCGAGACATTTGATATTAAGAGGAGAATGTTCAGTGAACATTCGGTAAATTAGTGACAAGCGTAGCGGAATAAAACCCTATCCTATGAATATTAATTACTTAACTCAAGGAATGGTGAAAAAGAATTATCGCTGTTCCATTCTTGGACATCGCTTTGTGGAAACCAAAAAAATCAATTTTCATTTCAGCGAGTATGAATGTGAAGTTTGCAGACTGCAGGCTACCAATGACAGCAGAGGTCATAAAATAACCTTGACTTCTAAACTCAAAGACATTAACGAAACGCTTTTCTATTTGAATCTGAAAAAACAATTTATCAATAAATTTTACTTTCCAAAAAAAGAGCAGTAACAAATTAAGATTTCATTCGTCCTATTTTAAATCAAAAAAACTGACCATTGGAATCTACTATTCTCTCCATTCATAAACTCAATAAACGTTACGGCAAAATCCATGCGGTAAAAGACGTTTCTCTCGAAATACACAAAGGCAATGTTTATGGCATTCTCGGTCCAAACGGAAGTGGAAAATCCACCACCTTAGGCATCGTTTTGAATGTGGTCAACAAAACGTCCGGTGACTACAGTTGGTTTGACGGCGCTATGGAAACCCACGACGCTTTGAAAAAAGTAGGTGCTATCATCGAACGTCCCAATTTTTATCCTTACATGACGGCAAAAGAAAACCTGGAATTGGTTTGCAAAATCAAAGGCATCAGCTATGATAAAGTCGATGAAAAACTTACTGTTGTTGGCCTCATGGAAAGGAAAGACAGCAAGTTCAAAACTTTCTCCCTGGGAATGAAACAACGATTGGCCATTGCCTCTGCGCTTTTGAATGACCCGGAAATTTTAATTTTGGACGAACCAACCAATGGTTTGGATCCACAGGGAATTCACCAAATCAGGGATATCATAAGATTGATTGCCTCTCAAGGCACAACGATTCTTTTGGCTTCTCACCTATTGGACGAAGTCGAAAAAGTGTGCAGCCATGTGTTGGTTTTGCGCTATGGCGAAATCCTGTACAATGGCACAGTTGACGGAATGATAGCGCACGAAGCTTATTTCGAACTTCAAGCCAATGACAACAACAAGCTGATTGAAACCATCAATGAACATCAGGAAATTGAAAAAATTTCGGAAGTTGAAGGTAAGGTAATCGTTCATTTCAAAAGAAATGTTGATCCTGCCGAATTGAACAAATACCTGGTTGGCAAAGGCATTTATCTGAATCATTTGGTCATGAAAAAACTGAGTTTAGAAGAACAATTTTTAGCTTTAACCAAATAATAAACGCCTCGACCATGAAAAGATTACTTGCCATTGAATTACAAAAAATCTGGAAAAATCGCGCCAGTAAAGTTTTGACTATAGGCTATTTTGTCATTCTCTCTTTTATCGCCCTGATTGCTTCCATCAAGTTTGAGATAGGAACTTTTAAAATACATTTTGCCGAAATGGGGATTTTCAATTTTCCCTTTATCTGGCATTTTAATACCTGGGTAGCTTCGTTACTCAAATTTTTCCTGGCGGTAGTCATCGTCTCGATGATGGCCAACGAGTACAGTTATGGCACTTTGAAGCAAAACCTTATTGACGGCATGAGCAAAAAGGAATTCATGCTTTCCAAGTTTTTAACCGTCGTGCTTTTTGCCTTAGTCTCTACAGTATTTGTCTTTGTCATGTCACTACTGCTGGGCTTGAGCTTTTCATCATACAATGAACCTAGCATAATATTTTCAGAGTTGGAATACCTTTTGGCTTACTTTGTGAAACTTCTTGGGTTTTTCTCCTTCTGTTTGTTTTTGGGTGTACTGATAAAGCGCTCTGCTTTTGCGTTAGGTTTTTTATTCTTTTGGTTTATAGGTGAAAAAATATCCTATGCTTTCGCCAAATTTGAATTCTTTGACAGAGACCCGAGAGTCGATACGTTTTATTCCTTTGCGCCTCTTGAATCAATGAGCAATCTAATCATTGAACCATTTACCAGAATGAGTGCCATCCAAAATATCCAAAACGCAGTAGGAGAAAACAGTGTCAAAGATTATGATGTTCATTTTTCCTCGATTCTTATTGTGTTGGCCTGGACAGCCATCTTCATTCTCTCTTCTTATCAGATAATCAAAAAACGAGATTTATAATCAATCATTTACCAATTCTTAAAGAAAACATAAATAGGAAAACTTCTTTTATGTTTTCTTTTTTATTTGCTAATTTTAGCAAATGAAAATGAAGTTACTTTTTTTATCATTTATTGCCTTCTTCACTATAAATTGTTTTTCACAGTTTAGTAAAACACACTATATACCGCCGCTTTCAGGATCAACTAATGTTACTGCCGAGGATCAGTTTTTATATATTTCAACTCCCAATATAAATCCAATAAATTTCAGGATTATCGAATTGGGCGGAGGCGTCATAAACGGAACGGTTTCCAGAAGCGCGCCTTACATTTACGATATAGGTTATGGCAATGATACCCAACTGCATGTTGATGCCAGTTTGGCCAATACCGTATTCAACAATAAAGGCTATATCGTCGAAGCAGATGACTTAATTTATGTTTCTGCCAGAGTAACCGCAGGCTCCGGAAACCAGGCCGGTGAATTGGTATCCAAAGGAAAAGCCTCATTAGGAACCCATTTCAGGGTTGGAGCATTGACCAATCTCAATGTTGGTAATTATACCGATATTCACACTACATTCATTTCGGTTTTAGCCTCAGAAAATAATACAACAGTCAATTTCAGTGGCATGAGAACCGGTACTCAGCCTATCAATAGCGCATTAGGGAATGCCCCATTCAGCATCGTTTTAAATAGTGGTGAAAGTTATGTGATGGCAGTTCAGGGACCAAATCCGGCCAACAAAGACGGATTAATTGGTTCATTAGTAACCTCAGACAAACCGATAGCCTTAAACTGTGGTTCGTTTGGAGGAACTAATGCCGTTGGTAATCTCGATTTAGGTTTTGACCAAATAGTACCGGTAGAGCGCATCAATGAAACCGAATACATTTTTATAAAAAGTACCGGTATAGATTTGGTTGAAACTGTTTTATTGGTGGCAGATGTTGACAATACTGAAGTATACCTGAGCGGATCAGCTACACCGGCAACTATTTTAAACGCTGGAGATTATGTTGTTTTTGATGGTTCTAATTTTGATCTTAATGGAAATTTATATGTAAACACCAGTCAAAAAGTATTTGCCTATCAGAGTATAGGAGACAATAGTGCCACAGACCAAAGAAATCAGGAATTATTTTTTGTGCCGCCCTTGAGTTGTCAGACACCAAGGATAATAGATAATATTCCTTCCATCGATTATGTTGGCGGAAGACAGTTCACCGGAAGGGTAACCATCGTAACTAAAACCGGAGCTTCCTTAAATTTTATCATTGACGGCGTCAATTATACTTTAGCCACTTTATCAGCGTTTGCTAATGTTGACGGACCAACCGCTGTAGTTGGTAATACGAATTATGAAACCTATGTCATCACAGGGTTGACTGGTGATGTCTCGGTATTCTCTACTGAAGAATTGTATCTGGCTGCTTATGGCACCAGTGGTGCCGCAACTTTTGGTGGATTTTATTCAGGATTTACTTTTGAACCTGAAATTTCTTTTAACCAATTAGACATCACACAACTCAGCTGCATTCCAAATACGATTTTATCCGTGAATACTTTGAGTCCATTTGATACTTTTCAATGGTTTTTTAATGGAAGTGTGATTCCTGGCGCAACCAACAGCAGTTATACACCATCGGCTCTCGGACCGGGTTATTATTTGGTTTCCGCAACTATTTCCAATTGTAGTGCTCCGATAAATTCCAATGAAATCCCGGTTAGCTCATGCCCTATTGACACAGACAATGATGGCATCAACAACAATGCCGATTTGGACAATGACAATGATGGCATTACCAATTGTACTGAATCCTACGGAGATCAAGGAGTCAATTTGACCAATACAAGCAATGGAACAGTTGCTGTTGGCAGTTATACCAATTCTTTTGTCGGTACCGTAGCATTTGCCGGAACCGGAACACCTTCTGCAACTCCGGTGGTTGGTGACGCTAATGGCAATTTTGTCACAGAAGCCGCCAATGGAAAACAAAACAAAGTAAGCTTTACCACCACTTGGAACAATCCGATCAGTTTGGCGGTTGAATATGCTTCCACAGCATTGGCCAATGATTTATTTACTGCTTCAACAGAAATCAGGATTACCTGTCCAATTAATAGGACACTAACCATCTTAAATCCAAATGATCAGGTTTTGGTTGACACCAATTATGATGGGATTTTTGAAAACGGGATAACAGAGTATTCTTCTTTTGAAATTCGCATTCGTTTAAACAGCAATGTGCCATTGGCAACGGGAACGGGAACTTTTTCCATCAGGGGAAATTTAATCGATGCAATTACTGTAACCAATGTAAATTTGGTAGATACCAACACCAGTAGAGCTGCTTTGCGACTGATAGCAACCTGCGTTCCGAAAAATTCGGATAATGATGCAATTGCTGACCAACTGGATTATGACAGTGACAATGATGCTATTCCGGATTTTGTTGAATCGCAAGGCCAAAACGTCGTAGCGCTTTCAAACTCAGACACTAATAATGACGGGATTGATGATATTTTCGGAACCGGAATTACTCCTGCTGATTCAGACAATGATACTTATCCAAACTATTTGGATATTGACAGTGATAACGATGGAATTTTTGACATCATCGAATCAGGAAGTCCGGGCAATGGATCCAACACCAATGGAATAACCCTTAATCCTATTGGAAGCAATGGTCTCGATAACAGTCTTGAAACTTCAGCGGACAGTGGCGTTGTAAATTATACCATTGCAGATACAGATGGAGATGGCATTTTGAATTATATAGAACTGGACAGCGATGATGACGATTGTTTTGATGTAAAAGAAGCCGGCTTTAGTGATGTGAACAATGATGGCGTTTTAGGGGAAGATTCCCCAATCGTAATCGGCGGCAGCGGAGTAGTTGTCAACGCCAGTGGTTATGGAGTACCTAACGGGAATTATGTTATTGGGGCGCCTATATCTATTTCAGCACAACCGGTTGACATTACTACCTGCGAATTGCAATCTGCCACTTTTACAATTACTTCTGTTCCTGTTGACAGTTACCAATGGCAACTTTCCACCGATAATGAAACCAGTTGGTCCAACTTGGTCAATAACGCTACTTATTCGGGTGTGAATACCGTTTCACTAACCGTTTCCAATGTTTCTCCTTTGATGGCTGGTTACAAATACCGTGTGTTTATCAATAAAAATGGGAACAGTTGCGGTTTGTATTCTGATGCGGCGGTATTGACTACTTATGCCTTACCGGTAGTGACTACGCCAATCACTTTAAAACAATGTGATGATGATACCGATGGGATTTCTGTTTTTAACCTGACTCAGAAAAACGATGTGATTTCAACCAATTACCTCAATGAAACTTTCACCTATTATACGACTTTGGCGGCTGCCAATAGTGAAAACAGCACTTTTGAAATTACAACGCCATTAGCCTATACCTCCGGAAACGCAAGTGTTTATGCTCATGTGGAAAACAGCAATGGTTGTTTTAGAGTCGCAAGAATTGATTTGATTGTTTCCGTGACGCAAATCCCGGCTAACTTTGTGGTTCCAAATCAGTATTTATGTGATGATTATCTTGATGCAGTTAATGATGACCGTGATGGTATTTCGGGACCATTTAATTTCACCGCTATTCAAAATAGTTTGATGGCCATTTTACCGGCCAATGTATCGGTTAAGTTTTATAAAACCGAAGCCGATTTCTTAGCGGAAACTGATGCCAGCGGAAACTCTTTAGCCATTGCCAATATTACTAATTACAGAAATATCGGTTTCCCGAATACGCAGACGATTTGGGTTCGTGTCGACAGCACATTAGACAATTCCTGTTTTGGCTATAAGACTTTTGATGTGGTTGTTGAAGCCTTACCGACAGCTTATCCTGTGAATGCTGCCAATTTAATCCGTCATTGTGATGACAATCAGGATGGTATTTATGGCTTTGACACTTCGGGAATCCAGGCTGCGGTTTTGAATGGTCAAACCGGTGTAAATGTCACCTATTTCAGGGCTAACGGAACACAAATCCAACCGTTTCCCAATCCGTATAATGTAACCGGAAGTCAGACGATTACCATCAGGGTCAGCAATAATACCACACAAACCGGTGGCCAACCTTGTTATGATGAAGTGCCGTTGCAATTCATTGTAGATGATTTGCCCGAAGCTTTTGCTGTTTCAAATGCGCTGACGACAACCTGTGATGATGAAGCCATTTCGATTGAACAGAACGGCCTGTATGACTTTGACACTACTACTTATCTGAATACCATTCTAGGCACGCAAACTGGAATGAATGTTTATTATTATGACCAAAATAATGTGCTTATCCCGAGTACAATTCCAAATCAATTACCAAATCCTTTTACAACCGGTACACAAAACGTGAGAGTTGTAGTTGAAAATCCTATCAATACCGCTTGTTATGCCGAAACCATTATTCCATTTGTGGTTAATCCGGTACCCAAAATTGATCAGGAAGAAACAATCATTATTTGCGTTCCTGCCAACCAGGCGGTTATTGATGCCGGTATTGTGGATGGCTCACCGATTTCAGCCTATACTTATCAATGGTATGATAACAATGTCATCATGGCCGGACAAATCAACTATTCCTTAACCGTAAACACGCCAGGGGTATACAGTGTTACAGTGACTAACAGTTTTGGTTGTACCAGAACCAGAGTCATTACAGTTATCGGTTCCGAAATTGCAACGATTCAATCCATTGAAGTGACTGAATTGACTGATATCAATTCGATTTTAATCAATGTAACCGGTTCGGGTGATTATGAATTTTCCTTAGATGATGTCAACGGACCCTACCGGGACAGTAATTTTTTTAACAATGTGCCGATTGGTTTCCATGAATTATATGTCCGTGACAAAAACGGCTGTGGTTCACTTGGACCAATCCTGATTGCAGTGCTCGGCATACCAAAATATTTTACGCCAAACGGTGATGGCATCCACGATTATTGGAATATCAAAGGTGTCAGCATGTTATCGAGTACCAATACAATCATTTATGTTTTTGATCGTTATGGAAAATTGCTGAAACAAATCAGTGCCTTTAGTCCGGGTTGGGACGGAACCTATAATGGACATCAGATGCCCGGCGATGATTATTGGTATACGATTGAGTTGGAAGACGGCCGCAGTGTCAAGGGTCATTTTACTTTAAAACGTTAAATTAAATCAGACCAATGGCTTTTATCAGAAAATTAATTATTCTGTTTTTACTCCTTTGCTTTCAATTTGGTTTTTCTCAAAATGATTGCCTGAATGCAATTGTTTCCTGCGGAAATACCAGCTTCAATAACTTGTCTGTTCAGGGAGCAGGCATACAGGAAGTAACCGGCGCTAATTCTTGTGGAAGTGGCGAAAACAATTCGTTATGGATTAAGGTCACCATTAAAACCGACGGAACACTAGGGTTTTTAATTACCCCTGAAAGTACTTTTCTTAGTGCCGATTTTGACTTTTTTGTTTTTGGCCCCGATGCCAGCTGTGAAAGTTTAGGTACCAGTATAAGATGTTCTACCACAAATCCTATTGCTTCGGGATCCAATAGCAATCTAACCGGAATGATTGACACAGAATCAGACTGGTGGGAAGGGCCTTCAGAAATGGGAAATAATTATGTGCAATGGTTAGATGTTCTTGTAGGTGAAACCTATTTCATTGTCATAGACAGGGCTCTGGGAAATGGCAATTTTTCGCTTGAATGGACCGGAACGGCAACTTTTAGCGAACCTCCTGTGGTTAATCAAAGTTTAAGCGGTGCGTTGAACCTTGAGCTTTGCGACAGCGATGCTATTTCGGATGAATTAACCGAATTTGATTTGACCCAAAGTGGAAATCTAGCCATAGGAAGCCAAAGCAATATGATAGCCACTTATCATTTAACAGAAAATGACGCCATTGTTGGTACAAATGCCATTGCAAATCCAACCGCTTTCAGTAACACTACAAATCCTCAAACCTTATTTATCAGGGTGCAAAATTCAATCACCAGTTGTTTTAGCACCGCTTCTTTTATCTTGAACGTAATTCCTTTTAGTGTTCCTGATCTTATTGATTTGCAGGAATGCGATAACGATAATAATGGTTTTGCTGTTTTTAATTTATCCGTAATTCGAAATCTGTTAACCGCAAATCCAAACAATGCCGTTAGCTTTCATCATTCCAATACTGATCCCATAAGCCTACCCGATTTGTACACCAATCAAACCGCCTTTACCAATGAAGTCATCTGGGTAAAAATTTACAATTCAGTTACCGGATGTACTATTTACAAATCCTTCAATATCATATTGAACTCTGCTCCAACAGTAGTTGCCTCACAAATAACCCAATGTGATTTCGAGATTTTCCCTGATGGCATGACTACCTTTAATCTGTCACAGGCCAATTCGGTTTTAACCAATGGAGACAATTCCCTAACGACGCAATTTTATCTCAACCCAACTGATGCCATAAACAATCAAAATGCGCTAAATACAACATTCAACAACACAACCAATCCGCAAACATTGACGGTTAAAGTTACAAATCCTTCTACAGGTTGCTATAGTTTGACACAGTTAACCTTAAATGTGAGCCTGAATCCAACGACTACCGTCACGCTTCAAAGTTGTGATGACAATGCCGAAGACGGAATCGCTTCTTTTAATTTGGCAGATGCTGGTTTTGAGGTCAATGGCAACTCCGCAAGTTATTATTACAATATCAATGATGCTCTGATGGAACAAAACCCTATAACAACCAATCAATTTTCAGGGCAGGATATTTATGCCAGGGTTGAAAATGGAAATGACTGCATCGGCATACACATCATCCGGCTTGAAGTTTCCGCCATTCCTCAGACCTCTGTTGCTGTACAGGGAATCTTGTGTGCCAACCTACCCAATCATCCTGTTACCTTACATACTATAATCAATACTCCCGGAAATTATGATTTTTATTGGTCACCAAACGGAGCTAATACACAGAACATTTCGGTATTCCAGCCAGGAGATTATACTGTAACTGTTACCGATGTTTTGTCTTCCTGTGCCAAAACGGTTACCGTTCATTTAGACGCTTCAGAAGCACCCATTATAGATACTGTGGAAGTTCATGATTTGGTACAAATCAATTCGGTGACAGTGCTTGTTAACGGAAATGGTGATTACTGGTACAGCCTTGATGGCAATAGTTATCAGCCAACTAATTTCTTTTCTCCTGTCCTTCCGGGACAACATATTGTTTCTGTTCAGGATATGAACGGTTGTGGAACGATTTATCAGACCGTATTTGTATTGGGCATTCCCCATTATTTCACGCCAAACGGTGATGGCTATCAGGATTATTGGCAAATAAAAGGTTTGGACCTGACTGTGAATGGCAATAGTAAAATTTATATCTTTAATCGATACGGAAAAGTGTTAACACAATTCGGACCTCAAGACGCTTGGGACGGTACTTATAACGGACACCAAATGCCAGCCGATGATTATTGGTACTCCATACAATTTGAAGATGGCCGCAATGCCAAAGGGCATTTTGCCTTAAAAAGATAGATTATGAAAACGAAATTAATCACAACCCTTTTAGTGGTTATGGCCACGATTACCAATGCCCAGAACGTGAAAGTTTCCAGAGGAAAAGTACAGCGTTTTGAGAATTTCAAATCCCAATTTGTGGATGCCCGTAATGTTGATGTTTGGTTGCCCAATGATTATTCGGAAAAAGAAAAATATGCCGTAGTTTACATGCATGATGGTCAGATGCTTTTTGATGCCGAAACCACTTGGAACAAGCAGGCTTGGGAAGTCGACGAAGTCGCGGGAAAATTGAATGACGAAGGCAAAGTCAAGAAATTCATTGTCGTGGGCATTTGGAATATCGCCGAAAAAAGACATCCTGAGTATTTTCCGCAGAAACCTTACGAAAGTTTAACGCAAACGCAGAAAGATACCATTACGGCTCAATTGCAAAAAGCCGGAAGAACTAAAGCGGTTTTCAAACCTTATTCCGATTTGTATTTGAAATTTTTAGTCACCGAGTTGAAACCTTTTATTGATTCCCAATTTTCGACTTTAACCGATAAAGACAATACATGTATTGCCGGTTCGAGTATGGGCGGTTTGATTTCGATGTATGCGATATGTGAATATCCGGAAGTATTTGGAGCTGCTGCTTGTATCTCGACGCATTGGCCGGGGATTTTTGCGGTAGAAAACAATCCAATTCCGGAAGCCTTTAATGATTATTTGAGAACCTATCTTCCGAATCCGAGAACGAACCGGATTTATTTTGACTATGGTGATAAAACGTTGGATGAATTGTATCCGCCGTTGCAGCAAAAAGTGGATTTGGTCATGCGTGAAAAAGGATTCAGCAGAATCAATTGGACGACCAAATTCTTTCCCGGAGAAAATCATTCGGAAGAAGCCTGGCAGAAAAGATTGAATATTCCGCTGGAGTTCTTATTGCAAAAATAACCCTAGCCCCGATGGAAGCAAAAATCCTTTTGCTTGCGCTGAGTTTGCGAAGCGACAGCAAAAGATTGACGCGAACAGCGGGAAATAGCTTCAAAAAAAAATCCCAAAGTCACTAATTGGAATTTGGGATTTAAATATTGTAATTTAAAATCGCTTAGATTTTGAAACGTTTTCTGTCGTTTTCGTTCAAATAGATTTTACGCAAACGCAACGATTTTGGTGTTACCTCAACATACTCGTCTTTTTGAATGTATTCCAATGCTTCTTCCAAAGAGAATTTAATGGCCGGAATGATTCTGGCTTTATCATCTGCTCCTGAAGAGCGAACGTTTGATAATTTTTTGGTTTTGGTAACGTTTACCGTCATATCATCTGAACGGGTGTTTTCACCAATAACCTGACCTTCGTATATGTCTTCGTTTGGATCGACAAAGAATTTACCTCTGTCTTGTAATTTATCGATTGAATAAGGAATCGCTTTTCCATTTTCCATAGAGATTAACGAACCGTTATTTCTTCCAGGAATTTCTCCTTTGAATGGTTCATAACCAATGAAACGGTGTGCCATGATTGCTTCACCAGCAGTAGCGGTCAACAATTGATTTCTCAATCCGATGATACCACGTGACGGAATGTTGAATTTCACAATCATACGCTCGCCTTTCCCTTCCATAGAAAGCATTTCACCTTTACGAACAGAAACGAACTCAACCGCTCTACCTGATAAATGCTCCGGTAAATCGATGGTTAATTCCTCGATTGGCTCACATTTAACACCATCAACTTCTTTGATGATAACCTGTGGCTGCCCGATTTGCAATTCGTAACCTTCTCTTCTCATCGTTTCGATTAAAACCGATAAGTGAAGAACTCCACGACCGAAAACCATGAATTTATCAGCAGAATCAGTATCCCCAACTTTTAACGCTAGGTTTTTCTCTAATTCTTTTGCCAATCTGTCTTTAATGTGACGTGAAGTCACAAATTTTCCTTCTTTACCAAAGAAAGGTGAATCATTAATGGTAAACAACATGCTCATTGTTGGCTCATCGATAGCGATGGTTTGCAATGCTTCAGGGTTTTCGAAGTCGGCGATGGTATCCCCAATTTCAAAACCTTCTACTCCAACAATCGCACATATATCTCCGGCTACTACACTTTCTACTTTTTTACGGCCAAGACCTTCAAAAGTGTGTAATTCCTTAATTCTTGATTTGATTACTTTACCGTCTCTTTTTACCAAAGAAATCGGCATTCCTTCTTTCAATTCTCCTCTTTCCAATCTTCCAATAGCGATACGACCGGTAAAAGATGAGAAATCCAAAGAAGTGATTAACATTTGAGGTGTTCCTGTAGAAACTTTCGGAGCCGGAACGTGTTCAACCACCATATCCAATAAAGGTTCGATGTTTGAGGTTACATTTTTCCAATCATCCGACATCCAGTTTTGTTTGGCCGAACCGTAAACGGTTGGGAAATCCAACTGCCATTCTTCTGCACCTAATTCAAACATTAAGTCGAAAACTTTTTCGTGTACTTCTTCCGGAGTACAGTTTTCTTTGTCCACTTTATTGATTACCACACAAGGTTTTAATCCTAAGTCGATTGCTTTTTGCAACACGAAACGCGTTTGTGGCATCGGCCCTTCAAAGGCATCCACCAATAGACAAACACCATCAGCCATATTCAATACACGCTCTACTTCTCCACCAAAATCGGCGTGACCAGGAGTATCAATAATGTTGATTTTGGTTCCTTTATATACAACCGAAACGTTTTTAGAAGTAATCGTAATTCCTCTTTCACGCTCTAAGTCATTGTTGTCAAGAATTAAATCACCGGTATTCTCGTTTTCACGAAATAATTGACAGTGATACATAATTTTGTCAACCAAAGTCGTTTTTCCGTGGTCAACGTGAGCAATAATTGCAATGTTTCTGATAGATTCCATGTGTGCTTTTTTGTGGGTGCAAAGGTACACTTTATTTTTAGATAAAAAACCAATAACAAATTAGTTTACACTTTATTAAAATTAGGGCTAATGGTTTATAAAAACCTTAATAAGTTTTTGGCTAAATTTTCAAACTTATTTGAAAATCTATATATTTGGAGTAATGAAAAATAATTCTAATAAAATAACATTAACATACGTCCTTATCTTAATGTTTGTGGCCATACTCGGTCACCAAATTTTTTTAGATTATATCAATGCTTCTCCTGAGAATTCCTCCTTTTATTTTTATATCAGAGATTTTATTTTCATTATGATTTCGGGGATTATTTTAAAAATCATCCTGTATCAAAACGATGAAAAGAACAAGTCTGTTTTTGAAAAACTAAAAGTGACCAATAATGAAATCCTTGAATCCAATGAGCGTTATGACATTGTAGCCAAGGCGACGAGTGATACTATTTGGGACTGGAAAATTGAAGATGACAGTTTTATTTGGAACAAAGGAATCCAGGGTGTTTTTGGGTACAAGAAAGAAGAAGTCGGTAAAACCTCGAAATGGTGGTTTGAGCGAATTCATCCGGAAGACAGTTTGAAGATGTCGGTGAAACTCTACTCCTTTTTGGAACAAAAAACAGAAAAATGGCAGGATGAATACCGTTTTCAATGTGCGGATGGCAGTTATAAATATGTTTTTGATAGAGGATTTTTGGTCAAAGACAAAGAAGGCAAACCTATCAGGATGATTGGAGCGATTCAGGATATTACCAAGCAAAAAGAAGAAGAGCAGCGATTGAGATTACTCGAAACGGTAATTACCCAAACCAAAGACGCGGTCATGATTACCGATATCGACACTTCAACCGAAGTAATTCCGAACATCATTTTCGTAAACTCTGCCTTTACCGATATGACAGGCTACAAGGCCAATGAAGTTATCGGAAAATCACCTGTAATGTTCTTTGGTCCAAAATCGGATATTCTTGAATTTGACAAACTAAAAAACGCCATTCAGGATTATAAAGAATGTTTTGTGGAAAGCATAAGTTATAAAAAGAACGGTGAAGAGTTCTGGATTAACTTCTCGATGATTCCCGTGACCAACAAAGATGGCGAACATTCCCACTGGATATCGATTCAGAGAGATGTTACTGAAGAAAAGAATAAGGTCAAAGAAAGAGAACAGCTTATTCGAGAATTGACACAAAACAATAAGGATTTAAAACAATTCTCATATATCACTTCCCATAATCTGAGAGCACCGTTGTCCAATTTGACCGGTTTGCTGAATTTGGTGGAAGACATGCCGATAGAAGATCCGGAATTAAAAGAAATCATTGCCGGCTTTACAAAATCAACGCATTTGTTAAATGAAACCATCAACGATTTGGTTAAAGTGGTAATCATCAAAGACAATCCATCAATACAGAAAGAGAAAGTACTGATTAAGGAAATATTTGAAAATGTATTCAACCAATTGAGCTTTTTGATTGGGTTGCACAAACCGATTCTGAAGATTGATTTGGAAGAAGTAACAATTTTGAATATTAATAAGTCCTACTTAGAAAGTATTTTTTTAAATTTACTGACCAACGCCATAAAATACAGATCAGAGAACAAACAATTGCGCGTAACCATTTCTTCAAAAGTGGTAGATGACAATTTGATCCTGACGTTTAAAGACAACGGAATCGGCATTGATTTGGTTAGGAACAAAGACAAAATTTTCGGCTTGTACCAAAGATTTCACAATCATCCCGATAGCAAAGGACTGGGGTTGTATTTGGTAAAATCACAGGTAGAAGCCATGGGAGGAACAATAAATGTAACGAGTACTGTAGGCAAAGGGACCACTTTTACCATCATATTCAAAAACAATTAATCTATTCAAATGCTTGATAAAATACTTTGTATAGACGATGATGCCATAACCTTGATGCTTTGCAAAAAAGTCATTGAAAGGGGTGCTTTTGCGCATGAAGTACTCACTGCCAAAAACGGTGAAGAAGCTATAATGTATTTTAATGAATTGGCACCTCAGTATCAACAGGATCAGAATTTGTCTTACCCGAGATTAACCTTTCTGGATTTGAACATGCCAATCATGAATGGTTGGGAGTTTTTGGATCATTATCTTGAAAATGGCTATCAGGACTTGTTTAAAGAAGCGAAGTTTATTGTGCTTTCGTCAACGATTGATCCACAGGATGTGATAAAGGCAAAGAATTACCCAATGGTTATTGACTTCCTTTCAAAGCCCATAACCAAAGAAATGTTGGAGAATTTAAAACCCGGAATGTAAGATTGATATAAAATAAAAAAGCACTCAGTTTTGAGTGCTTTTTTTATGCTATTATAAGTTAGATTATAACTTAGAAACGTGTTTAGTTAACTTAGATTTTAAATTAGCTGCTTTGTTATCATGAATGATATTTTTCTTAGCTAATTTATCAATCATAGAAATAACAGTAGACAATTTTGCAGAAGCTTCTGATTTGTCTGTAGCCAATCTTAATGCCTTGATAGCATTACGGGTTGTTTTGTGTTGGTATCTGTTCAACACTCTTTTCTTTTCGTTGCTTCTGATTCTTTTTAAAGCTGACTTGTGATTTGCCATTTTCTTGTAATTTAATTGTAATTAATAATAAACATTTAGTTAAAAAAGAAAAACCTCCCACAATTAAAATAATCACTTTGGTTTTAACTAATAAAACAAAATTCGAGACACTGAACGTTTGCTTTATAAAACTAATTTACAACTAATTGTAGCCCGTAGGGGAATCGAACCCCTCTTACCAGGATGAAAACCTGGCGTCCTAACCGATAGACGAACGGGCCATTAAGCCTTTGATGTTTTTTGTAGCCCGTAGGGGAATCGAACCCCTCTTACCAGGATGAAAACCTGGCGTCCTAACCGATAGACGAACGGGCCATCTTTGCTTAAAATTGCGGTTGCAAAAATACAACTATTTTTCAATCACACAAGAGCAAAAAAATATTTTTTCTGATTTTTATTAGTATGCTTTTGCAAACAGCACTCTACCAGTGGATTTGTTCCCTGAAAAAACACAGATTCCTTCCTCTTCTTTTTGGTCTAAAGGAATACAACGAATGGTTGCTTTGGTCAAATCCTTGATTTTTTCTTCCGTCTCAGGAGTTCCATCCCAATGTGCAGCAATAAAGCCGGTCTTGTTCTCCAAAACATCCTTAAATTCTTCAAACGAATTGACTTCAGTAACGTGTGTATTTCTGAAATCCAGCGCACGATTGAACAAATCTTTCTGGATTTGCTCCAATAAGTCGGCAATGAAAGTTACCGCACCGTCTTTGGCAATGACCTCTTTGGTCAACGTATCACGACGCGCAATTTCAAACGTTCCATTTTCTAAATCTTTTGGTCCAATGGCAATCCTAACCGGAACGCCTTTCAATTCCCATTCTGCAAATTTAAAGCCTGGTTTTTGAGTCGTTCTGTTGTCAAACTTAACCGAGATACCTAGTTTTCTGAATTGGGCAACCAATTCATTCGCTACTTCTGAAATAGCATTAAATTCTTCGTCAGTTCTGAAAATTGGCACAATCACCACTTGGGTTGGCGCTAAATTTGGAGGCAAAACCAAGCCGTTATCATCGGAATGTGTCATTACCAACGCACCCATCAAACGGGTTGAAACGCCCCATGACGTTCCCCAAACATGCTCTTGCTTGCCTTCCTGATTGGCAAACTTCACATCAAAAGCTTTGGCAAAATTTTGTCCTAAGAAGTGTGATGTTCCTGCCTGTAATGCTTTTCCATCCTGCATTAAAGCTTCAATACAATAAGTTTCTTCCGCACCGGCAAAACGCTCGGTTTCTGTCTTTAATCCTTTGATTACCGGAATGGCCATAAAGTTCTCTACAAAATCCGCATAAACATGCATCATTTTTTCAGACTCTTCAATCGCTTCAGCTTTGGTAGCATGTGCCGTGTGTCCTTCCTGCCATAAAAACTCTGCTGTTCTCAGGAATAATCGGGTTCTCATTTCCCAACGCACCACATTAGCCCATTGGTTAATCAGCAATGGTAAATCTCTATAGGATTGCACCCAATTTTTATAAGTTGACCATATAATCGCCTCACTGGTAGGACGAACAATGAGCTCTTCTTCCAATTTGGCATTTGGATCAACCATTAATTTCCCCGGTTTATCAGGATCATTTTTTAAACGGTAATGAGTAACAATCGCACACTCTTTGGCAAAGCCTTCAGCATTCTTTTCTTCGGCTTCAAACATGCTTTTGGGCACAAAAAGAGGAAAATAGGCATTGCTATGACCTGTTTCTTTGAACATTCTGTCTAATTCTGCTTGCATTTTTTCCCAAATTGCATAGCCATATGGCTTGATAACCATACAACCTCTAACTCCTGAATTCTCAGCTAAATCAGCCTTGACCACAAGTTCGTTATACCATTTGGAATAATCTTCGTCTCTTTTTGTTAAGTTCTTACTCATATTGAATAAATTGGCATAAAAATTGTTTAACTTTTTTTAACTAAATAGTTCGACAAAACTAACTATTTTTGTATAGTCCAACAATAAAAATGCTATAGATATGAAAACTTATTATTTATTCAGTAGAAGATTGTCCCTATTTTCCCTCTTAGGGATTTTGGCAATTACAATTACCTCATGTGGTTCCTATCAAAACAGTTCCTATTACGACGGAGATGGTGTATACGGAAACGGTGAAAACAAGAAAAAAGAGACTGCCTCTAAAGACAATTCTCAAAGCGATAAATACCAGGAATACTTTAGCGACTTAAATAAAGATGCTGAAGTATTTACTAATGTTGACAGCTATAGCTCTGTAAGCAATGACTCAGTAGCGAACAATACCCAAAATTATAACGAAAACAATTCAGGCTGGGGAAGCAATCCTCAAACTGTAGTCGTTAATGTCTATGACAATAACTGGGGTTATGGTTATTGGAATAATTACTGGTATGGTAATTATTGGGGGTGGAACAGCTGGTATGGTCCTGGTTGGAGTATTGGTTGGGGTGGTTGGTACAGCCCTTGGTATGGCGGTTATTACGGATACAACAATTGGTACGGATATGGATACAATGGTTACTACAATAATCACTACCACCATTATTACGGTGGAAGAAGAGGAAATAATTATGGATATGCCGGAAACCGAGTTGGTAATTCTAGATATGGCACCAGAAATTCAAACAATGTTTATTCAGGCGTAAGAGGAAATGTTACCAATACCAGAAGTTCTACCTTCAACCCTACAAGAAGCAACTCCGGTTTTAACCCTTCAAGAAGCAATACCGTAAACCCGGTCAGAAGCAATACTTACAGCAATACCAATAGCTCACCAAGACCAAATACAAACACCTCAACACCTAGAGGCAATGTAAGAACCGAATCAACTCCACGTTCTTACGCTCCAAGCACCAACTATGGCGGCGGACGCTCCACTTCATCTGGTGGCGGTGGAGGAAGTTATGGTGGAGGAAGATCATCCGGAGGAGGAGGAAGAAGATAATACACCTAATTTATCATATACCTATGCTTTACTAAAACTATTGCATAGGTTTTTTTTGAACAAAAATTAAAATTGCTATGAAAAAAACTCTACTATTATTATGCATTGGAATGACTTTCTCCAATATTAAAGCACAGGAAACCACACCTGATGAAGCGATTCGGTTAGCGGTTGACAATCTCACCGGAACAGCTAGATTCAAGGCTATGGGAGGTGCATTTGGTGCTGTTGGCGGCGATTTGTCAGCCATCGGGATTAACCCTGCAGGCTCTGTCCTTTTCAACAATAACTTCGCCACCATTACCGGCTCGATTTATAATGCCAAAAACAAATCCCGTTATTTTGGCACTTCAATAAATGATACCGACAGTACTTTAGACATTAATCAACTTGGTGCTGTATTCATATTCAAGGATGGAGCCGAGAGCAAAAACAATTGGAAGAAAATTGCGGTTGGCTTAAATTATGAAAACACTAATAATTTCAATAACAGTGTGCTTTCTGCAGGAATTAACCCTTATAATTCAATTGGCAATTATTTTGTAAATATTGCTCAGGGAATTCCAACGGATGTACTGGAGAATGAAAATTATTATAACATGAATTTTTATGAGCAACAAGCTTTTTTAGGGTATAATAATTATATTTTTGATCCTGTAACCAGCACAACTTACGACTCTAATGTACCTGTCGGTGGAAATTATTATCAGGAAAACCAAGTTTTGACAACCGGTTATAATGGTAAACTGACCGGAAACTTTGCAGCTGCCTATAAAGACATACTATTTCTTGGCGCCAATTTGAATTTTCATTTTGTGAATATTGAAAAAATATCTGCAGTCTATGAAGACAACGCAAACCCAACAAACATAGGAGGATCTACGATTTCAGAAATTTTGTTTGAAAACAGACTTTGGACAACCGGATCAGGATTTTCTTTTAACTTAGGCGCTATCGTAAAACCTATTAAAAGCCTTCGTATCGGATTAGCTTATGAGTCACCAAAATGGTATCGATTAACCGATGAATTACAACAAGGAGTATACACTTATCATATAGACAGCAACGGAATCGGTTCAAAAATATACACTTACCCGGATCCAATCACTTACGATCCTTACACTGTCCAAACTCCTTCAAAATGGACCGGAAGTTTGGCTTATATTATTGGCAAAAGAGGACTAATTAGTGTAGATGTATCCAACAAAGATTACAGTAACACCAGAATAAGACCTAAAAGCGATTATGCCGGTATAAACAGTTTTATGAGCAATGCTTTAGACAACGCTATGGAAATTCGTGTTGGTGGTGAATTCAAAATCAAACAAGTGAGCTTAAGAGCCGGTTATCGTTTTGATGAAAGCCCATATAAAGTAGATCAGACTTTTGGTGACTTAACCGGTTATAGCGGTGGTATTGGTTATACTTTTGGCGAAAGCCGATTCGATTTGGCCTATTCTTATGACCACAGAAACAGCAATCAGGCATTTCTTTCTTCAGGCATGACTGATCCGGCAAGAATCAGCAGATACAACAATAATATAACTTTTAGTTACTCTGTCAATTTCTAATTAACACAGAATACCTTATCATAAACCATCCCAAAAACGGGATGGTTTTTTTATTTTCAAAAGTGACCAAACAAATTAGAAATAAAAGCGTAATTTTGCACGCTCTCCAAATAATTCGGAATTAAATCTATGAGAACTAAGTCTTTAAAGAAAAACAGAATCAACGTTATTACCCTTGGATGTTCTAAAAACACTTACGACAGTGAAGTGTTAATGGGGCAATTAAAAGCCAGCGGCAAAGATGTAGTGCATGAACAAGAAGGTAATATTGTGGTGATTAACACTTGCGGATTTATTGACAATGCCAAGGCAGAATCGGTAAACACCATTTTGGAATATGCCGATAAAAAAGAAAAAGGAATCGTAGATAAAGTTTTCGTTACAGGCTGTCTTTCTGAAAGATACAGGCCCGATTTGGAAAAAGAAATCCCGAATGTGGACCAATATTTTGGCACTACCGAATTGCCATTATTGCTAAAAGCATTAGGCGCTGATTACAAGCATGAGTTATTGGGCGAACGTTTAACGACTACACCAAAAAATTATGCCTATTTAAAAATCGCCGAAGGCTGCGACAGGCCGTGTAGCTTCTGTGCCATTCCGATTATGCGTGGCAAACACGTTTCCCAATCTATTGAGAAATTGGTAAAAGAAGCCGAAGGCTTAGCCAAAAATGGCGTAAAGGAATTGATTCTGATTGCCCAGGATTTGACTTACTACGGTTTGGATTTATACAAAAAAAGAAATCTTGCCGAATTGCTTGAAAACTTGGTCAAAGTTGAAGGCATCGAATGGATTCGCTTGCATTATGCTTTCCCGACAGGTTTCCCGATGGATGTATTGGATTTGATGAAACGCGAACCAAAAATCTGTAATTATATCGATATTCCGCTGCAACACATTTCAGATAATATTTTGAAATCAATGCGTCGCGGAACAACCCAAGCTAAAACGACAAAATTATTACAGGATTTCCGCGCAGCCGTTCCGGGCATGACCATCAGAACGACTTTAATCGTTGGTTATCCTGGCGAAACTCAGGAAGATTTTGAAACCATGAGAGATTGGGTACAGGAAATGAAATTTGAAAGATTGGGTTGTTTCACCTATTCTCACGAAGAAAACACGCATGCTTATCTTTTGGAAGATGATGTTCCCGAAGAAGTAAAACAAGCTCGTGCAGCTGAAATCATGGATTTGCAGTCCCAAATTTCATGGGATTTGAACCAGGAAAAAATCGGGCAAACATTCAAATGCATCATCGACAGAAAAGAAGGCCAGCACTTCATTGGAAGAACCGAATTTGACAGTCCGGATGTTGACAACGAAGTATTGATTGACGCCAGTAAATTCTACGTAAAAACTGGTGACTTTGTGAATGTAAAAATTATTGACGCTACAGAATTCGACCTTTATGGCGAACCGATTTAATAACTAAAACTCAGCGTCGTTATTACAAAATTTTTCCCGAAAGCTTCTGTGTTTTTTGTAGCTCCATTATGCGTATAAGTCAACGCAATCGGCATGGAAAATCCTTTGCCCAGATCAAATTCCTTGGTAGCACTTAAAGACAAATTGGTAAAGGAAACTTTGTCATAATCTGCATTGGAATAATACTCTGATTTGTTATTCAAAACTACACCAACCGTAGGCGCTAATTCAATATTCTGAATGGCTTTTAAGGTACTTTTTCCAAACAAATTAAAAGTATAACCTAATTCCAGATAAGTCGTATAATTTTGCTTTGGATTTTCTCCATTGTTGTCATATCGGAAATCATTTCCAGCAACCAAAGTACTTATGGTTGCGTTAAAAGGATATTTATATCCTTCGGAAAAATCAAAATACAAAATGGCATCCACCGTTTTTGAACCATCGCTTCCGTAGTTGAAAAAACCATTATCAACACCTTCTACCCTGCTGACCGACGGCCAATAGTAATCCCAAACCTGGAATTGCAAAAAGTCATTGATTTGGTAATAGGCATAAAAATCAATCTCCTGATACCCTTTATAGTAAGTGACACCATCAGGGTAAAAATAGTCATCCTTAAAATTGGTGGTGCCCCAAAAACCCAAAGTCAGTTTTGGCGTAACCGCATATTCAATGGTTGGCTGCAACGAAACATAATTACCGCCCCAACATTGGCCTCTCCAAAGGTAACGGCTTACAATATCTAAATTCAGGGAAAGTTTTTTATCATTTTCTTCTTGAGCAACGCTGTCAACTACTGCTTTATCTTCCTGTGAAAAGGATTGGATTGATGCCAGCCCGAAAAACAAAAGGGCTGTTATTTTTTTATAATTCATTATGGTCTTCTTTTTCTAAATATTTTGTCAGCAATTCGAACAATCGTTCCCTGTTCAACGGTTTTGTGATATAATCGGTAAATCCGGCTTCTTCAATTTTGGCTTTGTCTTCTGAAGAAGAATAAGCCGTTTGAGCAATGATTGGCAAGGTTGGTCGTATCGGCTGAATGCGTTCAATCGCTTCAAAACCGGTCATTATCGGCATTTTTATATCCATCAGAACCAAGTCGATATTCGGGTTATTCAAACACACTTCAACAGCTTCCTGTCCGTTAACTGCTCTTATGATTTGATAATTTTTGTTCTGCATCATTTTTTGGAACAGCAAAAAGTTGATGTTATCATCTTCGGCTATCAAAATCAATTTGTCTTCTGATTTTTTAAACTCAAGGTTATTGATTGGACGAACCGTGATATGTTCCACTTTGGCATACTGTAACGGAATAGAGAAGTAAAAAGTAGAACCTTCGCCCACTTTAGACTCCAAAGAAATCGTTCCGCCAAGCAATTCAACATACGCTTTTGAAATCGCCAAGCCCAATCCCAAACCGCCAACTTTGATAGAAACATCGCTGTCAACACGCTTGAATCGGTCAAAAATGTTTTTGTGCTCACCTTCATCAATTCCGAGTCCGGTGTCTCTGACCGTGAAATGAATCAGCTCGTTCTTTTCATCGATTTCATAACCAAAAGTAACCATACCTGTATCGGTAAACTTAATTGCATTGGTCAACAAATTGATGATCACCTGTTTGAGCTTGATATCATCAGTCACTATATTGAATTCCGCCGGCATTGAGCTTTTAATCAAAATGAACTCAATGTCCTTGTTCTGAATGGTAACTTTAATCGTTTCGTAGAGTTCGTTAACGCAAGATTCCAGATTCACCAATGTAAAATTAGGGGTAAGCTGATTGGAATCAATTTTTGACATTTCAATCAAATCGTCGATGATGGAAACCAGGTTTTTACCGCTTTTTTCAATGACATTCAGGTATTCCAGTTTTTCCGTTTCATTGATTTCGGTATTGATAATCAAATCCGTAAAACCATTAATGGCATTCATCGGCGTTCTGATTTCATGTGATAAATTGGCCAGGAAGGAAGACTTTAAACGGTCGCTTTCTTCTGCCTTGATTTTGGCCGTAATCAACTCGAGCTTTTGATTGTTGTTCTCTTCGAATAAATTCCCAATATAACTGAACTCACCGTTTGATTCCTTTAGCAATTTAATCGCTTTTTTATTTCCGGTTTCCAAAACCCTGCGCACCAAATCCAATGGATAATAAACCAATCTTCTGGTATAAATCAGGTTAATCAACAAACTGATAAAGAATGTCACAATGATGATATACAGCAAGTTAGTGGTGTTTTCAAAATAAACCTCGAAGTTCCTTTTAAACAAAAGATGACCAATCACTTTGCCCTGAGAATCCTTTAACTCAAATATTGATGAAATTTTATGCTTTTCAACTTCTGCATCAAAATCGGCACTGACCATTTGAATTTCGGAACTGGTAATGTGTTCCAAATTTTTGAAAAAAGCTGCATCCATCAACCTGACTACAAAAAAGTAACCTGAAGTCTTTGTCTTATTCTTCAGTGGATCATCGGATGGATGAATTGCGGCTCCGGTAACTTCAACAATTCCTTCAGGAATTTTTAAGTAAAACTTTTTAATTCCTTCGACGGTGAGCATATCCATCGCCACTTTCGGAATAAAATCCAATGTTTTTATCCTTGGCGTTGGTGTTCTTATGATAAAGTTTTTTTCAGCATCATAAGCTCCTAAATATTCTGCATCGTAAATCTCTAATTCGTTGCCAATGGTTTCGTCAAACCAACCCTTGTCTTTTGTGGTGATAAAATTGACAAACTCATCCCAATTGGTGTCATTGTTAATAGCGACCAAAATGGGCTTTGACTCCAAATCAAGAAGCTTATGTATTTCATTATCAAACTGTTCTACAGAATCTTTATAAACCTGATTTTCTGCTTTTTTGGTATAGTAGAAAAGAGTAAAATAAAGAATAATAAAAAAGATGCTAGAAGAAATTATTAACCAAAGTATTTTAGGAAAGGTTTTTTTAACATTCATTTTGCGCCTATTCTCTTTATATATTTAGAATCTAAAAATATGTTAAAAAAGGATTAATACAGACTTGCAAAATAAAAATAATGAACAAGTTATCAAGAATTTATAAGTCAACTTATAGCAGTAATAACCCAAATTCCTTAAGGGTTTTCAAGGGTTTTGAAAACCAAAACAATTCGAAATCCTCAAATTGCATTTCGAAATCAGCTTTGAGTTGGGCAAAAGTCAGCGTCTTTTGATTGCTGATTTGAAGTAAGTCAATTGCCTTTAAGAACCATTCGGCTTTGTCTTTTTCCAAACTAATCTCAAAAGTATCTTTCTTGTCGAAAAAGACCAATTTCATCATTTCCCAGGCATGCCCTTTTTTGGATTTGGCAAAAGCTTCTGTCTGTGGTTTTCCGCCCAACCAAAAGACTTTGGCTGTTGGTTTAACCTCCAAATGGTCTTCCTTCTCCAGACATTCAAGAATAAAATCTGAAGCTATGGTAGTTCTCGGAATTTTAAAATCGAACCAATCCTGCAACTCATAGTCAAAGCAAATACCATGCATATAATTGAACAGCGATTTCTTTAGTCCAAAGCTAAATTTATCGTGATTGATTCCGGTTTTGTCTTTGAACTGAATGTCGTTGTTGGCAAAGGTAATATTGTTCTGCTCCGGAATGACACCAAATTCCTCGGGAAACATCCCAACCGGACTATGCGCTGTCATCGCAAATTGGTGCCAAAAACCCGATTGCAAAACACCGGCTTCAAATAATTGACGCACCATTTCCAGACTATCCACAGTTTCCTGAACTGTTTGTGTCGGATAACCATACATCAGATAAGCGTGAACCATGATGCCGTTCTCGGTAAAATTACGGGTTACTTGTGCGACTTGCTCAACCGTTACGCCTTTTTTAATCAGTTCCAATAATCGGTCAGACGCAACTTCCAAACCGCCGGAAACCGCAATACAGCCGGAAGCTTTCAGCAGAAAACACAAATCACGCGAGAAGCTTTTTTCAAAACGAATATTGGTCCACCAAGTCACTGCAATTTTTCTACGAAGAATTTCAAGAGCTACTTCGCGCATCAAAGCCGGCGGTGCCGCTTCATCCACAAAATGGAATCCGTTTTCGCCAGTCTGAGCCATCATTTCCTCCATTCTGTCCACGAGAATTTTGGCCGAAATCGGTTCATATAATTTGATATAATCCAAAGAAATATCACAAAAAGTACATTTACCCCAATAACAACCATGCGCCATCGTGAGTTTGTTCCATCGGCCGTCGCTCCACAAACTGTGCATCGGATTGGCGATTTCAATCACCGAAATGTATTTGTCCAAAAACAAATCGGAATAATCGGGCGTGCCAACTTCACTTTGTTTGTAATCGGATTGAGTTGAATTGTTTTTATAAACGACCTCATTGTTTTCTAGGAGAAATGTTCTTTTAAAAATCCCTTCGACTGCGCTCAGGGTGACATAATTATGAAGTAGCTCAACTGGCAATTCTCCGTCATCCAAAGTGATAAAATCAAAAAATTCAAAAACCCTTTGGTCTTTTAAATCACGGAGTTCCGTATTAGGAAATCCTCCGCCCATGGAGACTTTTATTGCAGGAAAATATTTTTTGATGAATTGTGCACACCGAAAAGCGCTGTATAAATTACCCGGAAACGGTACCGAAATGCAAACCAATTTGGGTTGGGCTTCAATGAGTCTTTGCTTCAGGATTTTGAGTGTGATTTTGTCAATATAGGTCAGGTCATTTTGCAGATGCACATACATTTCATCAAACGAATTGGCGCTTCTTCCCAAACGTTCCGCATAGCGGCTAAAACCAAAGTTTTCATCGACACATTCTACTATGAAATCGGATAAATCCTCAAGATATAATGTGGCCAAATGTTTGGCTTTGTCCTGCATTCCCATTGACCCGAATGCCCATTCCATATCATCCAACTGATCGAAACGCGATGCTTCCGGAAGAAAATTGCCACTACAGATTTGACGGGCTAAAGTTTGGTTTTTGCCTTGCAGAAAAGAGATTACGGCATCTATTGTATTGATGTAATCTTGTTGCAGGCAAAGGATTCGTTCCGAGTTGGAAGTTTCAGGTTTTGGGTTGGTTCCAAATAAGTTCAAAAGACCTTCTTTGGAAAACATTTCCAGAATCACTTCGATACCCAAATCCATTTGAAAACCCGAAATGTTTTTGGTATTCAAAAAACCTTTGAGATAAGCCGTTGCCGGATAAGGTGTATTGAGTTGGGTAAACGGTGGCGTTATGAGCAGGATGTCTTTCATAGAGTGATTCAGAAGGGCAAAATTACTTTATATTTTAATTGTTTTGACAAACTTTTCAAGTTCAATTAATATTTATAAATAGGTAAATTAATTCTTATGTTTTCCGAATATTATTTTTATTTTTGGCGCTTTATAAGATTCTTTATGAATAAAAAAATATTTTTCTTTTTCCTTTTAATTCCAATCATAAGTTTTGGCCAGGATTTTCAATGGGCAAGACAACTCGGAAATGGTGAGACTGATCGTATAATTGCCATGGATGTTGATGATGATGGCAACAGCTATTTGCTGGGAGAAAGTACTTCTTATTATTTTGACATTAATCCTGGACTTGCTACTGAAATAATTGAAAACAATACAATTAACATTAGCGGTAATATTTGTTATATGGTAAAATTAGACCCCGATGGAAACTACGTTTGGGGTAAAGTTTTTAATATGGTCAGAAGTACTAGTGATTATGTCATAGATATGAAAATTGGCACAGACAATAATATTTATGCTTTGATGGTGCTACGGGAATATTCTGGAAACACGGTTATCTCTAACCCCAATATAGTGATTGTAAAGCTTGATCTTTCGGGAAATGAATTGATGGTAAAAAGCATTAAGGATTTGAATAATCAGCAATCGTCTATCGACCCTTCATCGTTTGATCTAGATAGTTCAAACAACATTTTTCTTACCGGACGTTTTGTAGGCAACATCACCTTGAGCCAACAAAATCCTGCTTTCAATTTATCGGCAGTTGGATTGGGAAATTATGTGGTTAAAATGAATTCAAACGGAAATATCATTTGGACTAAAACTTATGACTGGCAACACACCGAATTTGAATCTGTAAAAATAGGCCCTGACAACAATCCAAATCTGCTTTACCACATTTTTGTCCCATCCACTAATCCTTCGATCCCTTCTTATTATGAGGAAAAACTAATAAAGTTGGATAATGCCAATGGCAATGAAATTTGGGAAAAAAATTTCGAAAACATTATGCCTTCCGGATTTCACATTTCAGACAATGGAAACTATGTTATAACATTTAGCCATTTCGTTTCCAATAATCCGGTAGATGTTGACCCATCATCCAATGTCATAAATGCAACAGAAACAGGTATTATTTTGTGGCTAAATTCGAATGGTGTATATATTGATCACAAGGAATACCCTGAACCCAATTCCTTTTTCAGTGTTATCGAATCGGATGCGAACAACAATTACTATTTTGCTACATCATTTATGGGAATCATCGATGTCGATCCTTCACCCAATACCTTTTTATTGGATGGCGGCATTTCATCCCAGCATGGGGAAAGTTATGTTGTCAAATTCGATTCCAACAGAAACTTTGAAACTGCTTTCAGATTAGGTCGTGCAAACGGAACTCTATTTGCCACTTACAAACTTCGTTTTTCTGGCATTAAAATAAAAAATGATTACCAGTATTACTGTGGTTATTTTGCCGGTAATGCAGATTTGGATCCTTCTGCCAATATCCAAAATTTTGATGCAGTTCACAACGGTGTTTTATATGATGATGGCTTTGTCATAAAATTAGGCCCTTGTGATAATTTAATGCCAACTGGTGATGGCAATCAAACATTTTGCTCTGGTCAAAATGCTACCATAAGCAGTTTATCTCCAAACTTTGGCTCAATCAGATGGTACAGTTCATTGACTTCAACTACGCCGCTAACGACCAATACACTTTTGATAAACGGACAAACTTATTATGCAGCAAAGCAAGTTGGTAACTGCCCTGAAAGTCCAAGATTAGCAGTAACTGTTACTATCAATCAAAGTCCGTTAGCTCCAGTTGCTGGAAATCAAACATTTTGTGAAAGTGAAAATGCTACTTTATCAAATTTAATTGTTCCCGGACAAAACTTAACATTCTATGATACTTTAACCGGCACAAATATTTTACCTAATACAACTGTCTTACTTGATAATACTAATTATTACGCTTCACAAACTGTAAATAGTTGTGAAAGCAACAGAACAGCGATTAATGTAACTGTAACTCCATCTATTATTCCAAATGTTATTTCCCCCCAAACCTTCTGCATCCAACAAAATGCGACCCTAAGTGACATAGCTATAACCGGTCAAAATATAAAATGGTACGATACCCCAACGGCAGGAAATTTATTGGGTTCAACAACTTTGTTGCAAAATGGCGTCACTTATTATGCTTCCCAAACGTTGAACAGTTGTGAGAGTTCTTTGGTTCCTGTTACCATTACCATTCAAAACACGCCAACTCCAACCGGAAATAGTCCACAAACATTATGCGCTTCACAAAACCCAACTTTAGATGATATTGTCTTAACAGGAACCACCATAAATTGGTACAGTTCTAATAGTAGTACAATTGTTTTACCATCTAATACTTTGTTAGCAGATGGAGCAACTTATTTTGCTACTCAAACCGTCAATGGCTGTGAAAGCATAAACAGATTGTCTATTACTGTTGGTTTAATTTTCTCTTTGAATGCCATAGATTATAATGTTACCTTTTGTGATATTGGAAATGATGGCAGCCAAATTCTTGATTTATCATTATATAATGCTCAAATCACTAGTTTAGCAGGGAATAGTTTTTCATATTATTCTTCATTTAATGGTGCTGAAAACCTAATCAACACTGAGCAATTAGCAACCAACTATTTAGTTCCTTTAGGTCAAAGCATTATTTATGTTAGGATTGACAATATTAACGGATGTCATCAAATTATAGAATTTGAATTAAATTTGGTTAGCGTACCAGTTATTACTTTGCCGGATGAGATATCGTTATGCGAAAATAATAGTGTAACCATTTCGGCACCGCTCGGTTTTGATTTATATGCTTGGTCAACTGGAATTAGCTCATCATCAATCGTAGTATCCACTCCTGGGGATTATTCCCTAACTGTCGGGCTAAATCATGGTACCGGTTCTTGCCTTACCACAGAATATTTTACAGTAGTTTTATCAAATGCCCCAACCATAACTTCCATCGACACTGTTGATTGGACAGATACCGAAAACAGCATTACAGTTAATGTTACCGGTTTGGGAGATTATGAATATTCAATTGATGGTATTAATTTTCAAAGCAGTAATGTATTCAATGGTTTACCAAATGGAGCTTATCTGGTAACCGTTAGAGATAAAAAAGAATGTGGAATAGATACCGAACGAGTATTTTTATTAAACTATCCTAAATTCTTCACACCCAACGGCGATGGCAACAATGATGGATGGAGCATTAAATTCTCCCAATTCGAGCCTAATTTTGAAGTGTTAATCTTTGACCGCTATGGAAAATTACTGACGGTTATGGAAAACAATCAGGCTTGGGACGGAAACTACAACGGAAGACAATTGCCTTCCGATGATTATTGGTTCTATGTTATTCGAAATGACGGCAGAATCCACAAAGGACATTTTGCCATGTTAAGATAATCAAATCTTATTTTTCAATCTTTTTTCTTTCAGCCACTAATTCGTTAAGTTTTTTGCCATAAAGAGATTGGGCTACTTTTGGCGACATAGATTTTTGAATCGTATCCAGGTATTTCAGGTTGATATCATAAATATCATTCAAGGCAACAAAAGGCGCTACTTCATAGTCTGAATTATTCACCGCAAAATTTGTAGTATAAAGGTATTTTCTTTTTACAATGTTCTGTTGCTCTTCATTTATTTTATTGACTTCGTCAAGATTTCCTGCTTTGAAGGCCTTAAATTTTTTCTCCACCAAATCCAAGTCGTAGTTTACATATCTTGACATTCCCTTCCTGTAATCCTCATACAATGCCTGATTTTTTGAACCTGTAATTTTTACATCAGCAGTAAAAAAATCCAAGGATGTTTCCAAATTCATCACGCCTTTTTCAGCAAAAAACGGAATGTTATTATCAATTGAATTGGTCACACCACGATCTAAAAACAAGTATAACATTTCGGGCGATTTCAAATCAAATTCGCTGACGAAATGAGCATCTCCATCAATTTTAATCGTATCAATTGGCACCAAAAGTGTGTCTTTTATTCTTTGAATATATAATGTTCCGCTTTTTAATCCTTTGATATTTCCGTTGAGCACAAAATCTTTGTTTGATTTCTTCTCCGAACAGGATACTAAAACCAACACTGATAATAAGGCCAAAAATGATTTTTGCATGTTTTAAAATTTTAACTACGTTCAATTGCTTCGCCCGTTCAGCTAAAGCTTCGGGTCGACCTATCGGTCTCGAGTGGCAATAATACTAAAAAAAAACCTCAATTTGATGACCAAATTGAGGTTTTAATCTATAATAAAATTATTTTATTTTCCTTTTAACCAGGCGTTGTTCAATTGCTCTTTGGAAGGATCAGTAACTCCGTAGCCTTCAACTTCTTCTGTAGACAATTTTACTTTTCCATTGATGATTTCTTCTTTTCCGTCTCTTCTTATTTTAACTGTTATGGCGTCATCCACTTTCCAGTTTTGACTTTCCATAATCATATCGTAAATATTGTCAAGATTGTAGTCTTTACTGTTGATGGCAAGAATGACATCACCACCTTTCAAACTTAACGCTTTCATAAAATCATTCAAGTCAGAACTTGGAATTACAATGATTTCCTTTGTTTTTCCATCAACGGTAATGTAAGGCGTCGATTGATCTTTCAGAAACGGATTCATAGGAATACTCACTTTTGATTTACCTACACCTACTTTAGCAAAATAAGTGTCATATGGAATCGGTGTTGGGCCGGCAACGTAAGTTGTCAAAAATTCACCAACTTCAGGATAAGTCAAAGAAGTGATCTTAGCAAAAAGTTCCTCATCATTAAATGGTTTATTAGGACCATATTCCTTTGATAATTTTTGCATCAAATCTAAAATACCTGTTTGCCCGTTGCTTTTCTCACGGATGATGATATCAATGCACATTCCGATTAAAGCGCCTTTTTCGTAAACATTCAAATACTGATCTTTATAAGGCTGAACCAAAACATTGGCGCTCATTTCAGTAAACGGCATCGTATCGTTCATACTTGAAGCGTTGGTGATTTTCCCAACCATTCTTTGGTAAAACTCATCAGCATCAATTAGGCCTTGATTCACCTGGAACAGGTTGGCAAAATATTCAGTTACACCTTCATACATCCATAAATGCTTTGACATTTTAGGATTGTTATAATCAAAAAACTGAATCTCTTTTGAGTGAATGCTCAATGGTGTTACAATGTGGAAAAATTCGTGAGAAACCACGTCTTTGATTTGTTCGCCCAAAGCCGCTGCCGGCATCATTTCAGGGAAAACCACTGTGGTACAGGTGTGATGCTCTAAAGCACCAAATCCTTTTGCGTCAGCTTTCTGCATGTCAGACAAATACAAAAGAACCGTATATTTTTTGTTGTTATTGATTGGTCCCAAAAAGGCTTTCTGAGCACGCATGGTTTTCTCCAAATCAGCTAAAAGTGATTTCGCGGTATGTGTTCCATTAGCAGAATATACGCTAAACAAAATCTCCATTCCATCAACATTGAAAGTCACATAATCAGGTTTGGCATACATGATTGGGTTGTCTGTCAATTCAAAATATCTTGAGGCAATAAAATTGTCAACGGTATCACTTTTATTAACGTCAACCAAAGAAGTTGAACCAAAAAGTGTTGCCGGATGTGTTATCGTAACATTATAAGGAATCTCTAATTTGTCATCAAAATAGCCAATGAATCCGTGGTTATTCAACATAAAGTTTTTTCCTGGATCGATATTGGTCCCGGCCGGTGAAAAAATCTCATCTTTCCCGAAACCTCTTCCGGTTTCAGTGTCATAGGTATCATTTACCCAATAAGTAACTTTTGAAAGCGTTTTAGCATTGCTGATTTTCCATGAATTCTCATCGGTTTTGGTTACCGTTAATTCTTTTCCGCTTTTGTCTAAAGCTTTCAGATCAACGATTAATTTTCCGTAATTGTCTGCTGAATAAGTTCCCGGAACAGTTTTCGGTATATGGAAAACAACATCAGTTGATGTAAAAGTTGGCGGGGTAATCGTTACCATCACTTTATCGTCTACCACTTGGTTTAAATCTATGGCTACTTTCACCTGTTGGGCAGAAGCGGTAGATTTCTTTTGAGCGACAGCATTAAAATTGAATGCAGATAAAGCTACAATGGCACTTAAAATTAGTTTTTTCATTGCTGATAATTTATATTTTTCTGAATAAGTCCTCAAATGTAACTAATAGTTACACTTATTTTAACATTTTAGAATTGATTAACTAAAACCATGCCGATTAACGTTTGGAGATTTTGTTGTGGGTAATTTGTCTTTGAAGTGAACATTTGAATCTATCTATACCATTTGTTCGAAGTTTGGCGTGCTTGGTGGTTCTTCCTTGAACTCTTTGGCGCCACATTTTAAAACTCGAAGGTTTCATCTCGCGACGCATAATTTCAATTGTTTCTTGTTCTGAAATGCCAAACTGAAAAGTAATTGCTTCAAACGGCGTACGGTCTTCCCAAGCCATTTCTATGATTCTGTCGAGTTGCAGTTCTGTAAACAAGTTTGTTTTCATGAAGACAAAAATCGGCATTAAATAAAAAAACTCTTGCTGAACAAGAGTTAAAATTTTAGTCAAATTTATTTTTGATATAGTATTTTCCTTCTAAATCATCATCGAAATCGTCAATGATCGGTTTTGGCTTTGGCTTACTTCCGGTCGCTTTCTTTTTCCAAAGCTCAAAATTATCTTTCGATAAACGTTTTCTCATTAATTCGGTTACTTCATTTTCGGTAAGTCCAAATTCTTCTTTTATTACTTCAAAAGGTTTTCTTTCCTCCTGAGCCATACTGACAACTCTTTCAATTTGTTCGTTGTCAAAGTCTGCAAGCTTACTTTTTTTCATTTCTGTAAAAGCATTATTTAAAAATAGATTTCAACTGATCAATTCGTATTTCAATATTAATAAAAAAAATAATTAGTTGGTAATTGGCTGCTTGTTTTTTTTTGAATCTTAAGAATCCGGCGAACGGTATCGCTGAAAAGGAATCGACAATAAATTCCTTAAATTATTATGCTCTTCGGGCTTCATATGGGTATCAACGCCATAAACCAGTTTCTCTCTGTCCAAAGTTTTGAAAGTCCCAAACAATCGGTCCCAAACTGAAAAAATATTGCCATAATTGCTGTCTGTATAAGGCAAAACGTAATGGTGATGGACTTTATGCATATCGGGTGAAACAATAAAATAGCTTAAGATTTTATCCAGTTTCTTTGGCAGAACAATGTTGGCATGATTGAATTGTGTTGCCACAACCGACAAAGTCTGATACATAAAAACCATCCACATCGGACAGCCAATAATCAAAACACCGGCAGTGGTGAAAATAAAACGCAATACACTTTCGCCTGGATGATGGCGATTAGCAGAAGTCGTGTCGATCCAGGTATCGGTATGATGAATCAAATGAAAACGCCACAGAAATCTGGTTTTGTGCTCTACAAGATGAGGCAGATAAGCTCCTATCAAATCCAAAAGCAGCAAACCAACGATAGCAAATAACCAAATATTCATTTCTGGCAGCCAATTCAATAAACCAAAATGATGGTCAACCGTCCATTGTGCAGCATTGACCAAAACAAAAGCCAAACAGAAGTTGACAATGATAGTTGTAACGGTAAAAAAGATATTGATTCCGGCGTGTTGCCATTTGTTATAGCCAAATCTGATAAATGGAACCGCACTTTCAATCAGCCAGAAAATAGTAATGCCACCGGCTAAAATAAGCGCCCTGTGTGAAGAAGGAATGTCCTTAAAATATAGTATGATTTCGTTCATCAAATTGTTTTTATTCAAATATAATGAAAATGGGAATTACTTGATAATGCGAAAAGTGAGATTGATTCTGGAGCCAATTGGCTTGACCGTTTTAGGAATTTGGTGTTTCCAAAAATGCTGTGTTGGGCCTTTCATAATCAGCAAACTTCCGTGTTCCAGATTGATTTTCAATTTTTGTTCTTTAATGGTATTGTGCTGCAATTGAAAGCTTCGCTCAGCTCCAAAACTCACCGAAGCAATGACCGGATTTCGGCCTAATTCTCGTTCATTATCGGCATGCCAACCGTTGCTATCTTTGCCGTCACGGTAATAGTTAAGCAAAACTGTGGTGAAATTCTCACCGCAAATCTCTTCGACTTCATTTTTAATAAACATTAATAACGGATTCCAATGGTGCGGCTGCATGACGATATTGGAATAACCATATGGTTTGCCTTCATTGCCAAAAAGTGCAGTCAATCGCGGTTGCGGATGTGTTTTTCCAAAAACAGTTATTGAATCCTGCTGCCAGGGAATATCAGCTTTTAACTTCTCCAAAAGTTCATTGGCCCGAGCAACGTCAAAGAAATTCGGATAGTATTCGATTTCGGCATCCGGAATCTTAAACGTGATTTTTTCTTTGGGAAAAAGTGAATTCATATTTCAAAAATAAAGAGAAAAGAACAAATAATTTCATTCTTTTCTCTTTACTGATTAACTTATATTGAAATTATAAATCTTCTTTTTTCTCTAAAAGTAATTTATAAATAAATCCACCAACTACTGCTCCTGCAATTGGCGCTGCCCAAAACAACCAAACCTGAGTTAATGGTTCACCTCCGGCAAAAACAGCTTGCGATAAAGAACGCGCTGGGTTTACCGAAGTATTGGTAATCGGAATACTAATTAAATGGATTAATGTCAACGCCAAACCGATAGCGACACCTGCAAATTTACCGTTGGCCAATTTGTCTGTTGCACCCAGAATTACAAGTAAAAAGAACATCGTTAGGACAAATTCTGCCGCAAAACAAGCTACCATCGAATAACCATCAGGCGAAAAAGCGCCATAACCGTTGGTGGCAAAAGCACCGGCTTTAGTATTGTCAATGACTTGGTCATATTTTCCTGAAAGGATGAACATCAAAGTTCCCGCTGCAGCAATTCCGCCCAAGCATTGCGAAATGATATAAGGCAATAACTCTTTAGCCGAAAATCTTCCACCGGCCCAAAGTCCGAAAGACACCGCCGGATTAAAATGTCCGCCCGAAATGTGACCCACAGCGTAAGCCATTGTCAAAACGGTTAATCCAAAGGCTAAAGAAACACCAGCAAATCCGATTCCCAGATTAGGAATTCCTGCGGCAAACAAAGCGCTACCACAGCCGCCAAAAACGAGCCAGTAGGTACCGAAAAATTCTGCGAATAATTTTCTCATAAGTTTAGTTTTAATGGTTAGTTAATCTATTTACTAGCTAATTTACCATTAAAAACTTATGAGCATTCACTCATTTTCAGATACTTAATAACATTTGATTGTTAACTATTTGCCTTTCTGTTTTCCAAAATTTTCTTGAAAGAACGACCGCGAATCTCGTCTAATGTCAGGCCAGTTGCCAACACTTCTTCTTCGGTAATCGCACCGCTGTTTAAGGCGCGAAGGAAGTAATTCAATAATCCCTGACCGGTTGCCGCATCATCAAATACGTCTCCGATTAGCGTAGCACGCGCCGCTTTTTCCACAAAGGTTTTCAAACGGTCAACTGCATCGTCATAACTTTCCAGGAAGAAAGCATAAACGGCAGCATAACGCATCGGGAATTGTGCCGGATTCAAATCCCAACCCTGGTAATAGCCATTCCATAAAGAATGACGAATATGATCATATCCTTTTTTCCAGGCACGGTGAACGACTTGACGGTTTTCTTCTTCCTGCTCGGGAGTCAAATCGCCTCGGTGTGGACCGATAGGCATCGTGTTCGTTGCGCCATCGCTCAACCAGATTCCGGTGTGTGCCAAAGCGACTTTGGTCATATGGTGGGCAAAATCACAAACGGGATGATCCATTTCTTGGTACTTGGCCGTGATGCTGCAACTGGCAGTATAATCATAGGTTCCAAAATGCATCGCGATACAACGACCTTGAGCCGCTTTGATGAATCTGTATAATGGATTGGTTCCGTTAATATCCATGATAGCTTGTGTAGTTTCAACCATCATTTCCATTTTCAAAATGCCTTTGGTCAAACCTAATTCTTCTTCCAAAATGGTGAAAAAATTGGCCAAAGTTTCCGGTTGTTCCGGAATCGTAACCTTTGGCAACATCACCACAAAATTCTCAGGTAATTTACCGTTAGTTTCTTTTACCAAAGTCGAAACGAAAATATCCAAGGTACGCAAACCTCTTTCTTTCATTTCTTCGGTAAAAGGTTTGATTCGGATTCCTATAAATGGCGAAAGCGTTTTGTCTGCCATTCCTTTGGCTACTTCTTTGGCAGCGCTAACCGCAGTTGCATCTTCTTCTTCATTGCTTCTGTTGCCATAACCGTCTTCAAAATCGATACGAAAATCTTCTATGGCTTCCGATTTTAATTTGGCCACCACCTTATCATAAATGCGTTTGCTGAAATCATTGCCACCGGTCAAGCCAAAAGCTTTTCCGAAAACTTCATGATTCGGTGCATAGGTTTCCAAGATTTCCAAAGCACGATGCCCTAAGGCAATCGGCGCATCCGATTTGAAAAGATTGGCTCCGCCATACAAAGTGTGTACCGGTTGGCGCTCACTTCGGTCGCCGGGATATACTTCGTTAAAAGTATTGTTTGCCTGGGATAAACTTTGGAACAATTGTTCTTTCTTATTATTAGGAATCGTCATAATTCTGATTTTTAATATCTATTCTCTTTGTTCTATATTTATTCCGCTGCGCTCCATACAATTCGGCTGCGCCTCGGGTCTATTTTCTTTTTCAGCTTCCTCTGTAAGTACTATATCCGAACGGATTGACCAACAATGGCACGTGATAATGGGTTTCATCAAAAGTGGTAAACAGTATCTCCACTTCGGGATAAAACGTTTTTAGGTTTTGTTTTTTGTAATAGCTTCCGGTGTCAAAAACCATTTTGTAGGTATTGGGTTTTAGGTTGCGTTCCTGTGGCAATAAATCGGGAATCCTGCCGTCATTATTGGTGATGCCTTGCGCAATGGTTTGCCAAATATTGTTTCGCTTCGCCTGCAATTTTATAGAGATGTTTTTTCCGGGTAAACCAACGGCTGTATCTAAAACATGTGTCGTAATTTGACTTACTTTCAGGAAACTGAAATCACCATCAGGTAACATTTTTTTAAAACGAATGATGGAAATTTTTTGCTGTTCGCCCATGGCAATATGGAGTTCTTCTTCGGGCGTGTTTTTTAATCTATCCAAAAGAATTTGTAACATTTCATCAGCTGATTTTCCGGTGGCACAAACAATAAAGATAAAACCGTTTTTGGCTTCATAATCACCATTGGCTTTCGCCAAAGCTTGGATGGTTTCTTGAGTTGCTACTGCTACTCCGGCTTGCTCTTTGCCTGCAAACTTTTCGGTCAGGCTTTTCACATCACCAATTTTCGGATGGTGTGTAAACGATTCGCGCCAATCATTTTCATTACATTCATCATACCAAATTTGAGCCGACAAATCCACCAATTGCTTTTCGGAAACAAAAGGAAAATGTTTCATCATCGAATCGGTCCATTGGGTTGAACCGCAACAGGCAAATAACTCTCTTTTGGCTGTTTCTTCGGGCAAATTATTAAAGGCTAATAAATTCATATCGTCATTATTTTAGGCTTCCGCCTTGTTCTATCCAACATCGAATCAGGTTTCGTTCTTCTTCGGTCATGTTGGTTTTATTATTCTGAGGCATTGTTTTGGTCAAAACAACCCTTTGCATAATTAAGTCTTTTTTCTTTACAATATCCTGCGGTGTGTCATACATAACGCCACTTGGAGCGACTTTATAAGTATCATCGGTTGGCGCCGACGAATGGCATTGTACGCAACGTTTCTGCACAATTTCCTGCACTTCGGTAATCGTCACTTCAGTTTTACACTCGTTCGGATTCGTACTTGGCGCCGTAATAAAACAAGCCGCCAATAAAATTACCACCGAAACCGGCAAAATCCAAACATTGAGTTGTTTCTTTTCCTTTAAATTCAGATAATGCTTTACGCCTGCCGCGCCGAGCGAAATGATGGCCAAAACCAACCACGGATATTCATAGCCAAAGGTCGATGGAAAGTGATTGCTCACCATCACAAACAACACCGGCAGTGTGAAATAGTTGTTGTGCAACGAACGCGCTAAGGCTTTTTTACCCAAACTTGGATCCAATGGAATGCCTAGTTTGGCACAACGCACCATTTCCTTTTGGCCGGGAATAATCACAAAAAATACATTCGCTACCATCAAACTTCCTATCATCGCACCAAAATGGATATAAGCCGCTCGCGCACTGAACACATGGCAATAAAACCACGCAAACGTAATCAGGAAAATAAAACCGATAATCGAAAACCAAAATTGATTTTTGATTAAGGCCGATTTACACATTTGGTCATAAATTATCCATCCAACAACAAAAGATCCGATTCCTGTTAAGATGCCTTGCGTAGCGGTAATATCCATTACATTTTTGTCAATCAGGAAAGCGGAAGCATTGAAATAATACACCACAAACAGCAAACAAAAACCCGAAAGCCAGGTAAAATAAGCTTCATATTTGAACCAATGCAAATGCTTTGGAATCGTCTTTGGTGCGATTTTGTATTTCTCCAAATAATAGAATCCACCACCGTGAACTGCCCAGAGATTTCCGGCCAATTCATCGCGGACATCTTCTGTCCTATTCAAGGCATTTTCAAGGAATACAAAGTAAAACGAAGCCCCAATCCAAGCAATTCCGAAAGTGATATGCATCAAACGGATGACAATATTGAGCCATTCCATCATATGACTTTCCAAAGGTGTGCCTTGGACCAAAATATAAGTATTGACCAAAATTCCGACAATCGCTAACAGTATTCCGGTGTAAATATAATTCTGGCTGTTGTTTTTTATTTCTTCCGTTTCTTCGGTCTCAGATTTGGTGACTTTAAGCTTCGGCATTTTATACGAAATATAGCCCAGCAGTATTAAAACACTGAAGTAAATCACATATAAAACGATTAATATAAATGTACTGATTACCACTATTTACTGATTTTACCAAAGATTCTTAATCGGCTTACGCCACCATCAGGAAAAATATTCAAACGAATATGCGTGATCGTTCCCAAAGCATTTACTTCGGAAATAAATTCATGAATATGATCAGCACTCAATTTTTGTTGGGGTAATAAAGTTTTCCAATCGGTACTATTTACAACATCGTCAGTTTCTGAAACACAAGCTTCAATCGAACAACTATCAGGATAATTGCCTTTAAAATGACAGGTATCGACTATGATTCTATCCACAATTCCTTTGTGGGCTAATTTCAAAATCACCCAATCACGATTATTAGGTGTTCTGTTTCTTTTGGTCTCCCAGCCGTCTCCCATATTGGCACCGCGATTGGGCATAATCAAATTGCTCATCGCACTAAAAAACATATCGTTGCAGGCAATCGCCTGACCGCCATTAATCGCAGCAGCCAAATCCAATTCCTGTGAAGTGGAAACCGCATCCCAGTTTTTAAAGACTTCTCCGTAAACCCGGAAACGTGCTACGCCACCATCAGGATAAATGTGCAAACGCAAATGCGTGAAAATTTCATCGCTTTCACATTCGTAGAAATTCTGCGAACCGGCATCCAAATGGGATTTTGGCAAAATCTCTTTCCATGCTAAATTCTCCCAATCGGTAATTCCTTCTGCATTGGAAATGTTGATTGCTTCAATCGAAGCATGTGGTGGATGATTCCCCAAAAAGAAATTGGTGTCAATATCAAAGCCGGTAATTTTTCCCGAAGTCGCCAATTGAATAACAGCCCAATCGTGTCCAGGCGTTCTTTTTCTGCGGCTTTCCCAGCCGTCCATCCATTTGCCACGGTCGGTATATTTGTCGGTGATGAACACACCACGCGTTGGTAAAATCAAATTCTCTTTTTCGGCAAAAAAATCATCGGTCGCATACAATACTTTTCCGCCCAGGCGTTCTGCCGCCAAGTCGGTTAGTTGGGTAAATGCCGGTGATTCCTTGACTATCTCTGTTACTTTTGCAAAAGCCATTGTCCTTTATTTTTATTTCTTATTACTTTATTTTGATACACGGTTTCGCCATTTACGATGGTTTCCGAAACAACTCCGTTTAAATTTTGCCCGATATACGGACTGATTTTATATCTGAATAATATGTTTTCTGCCTTGATTGTTTCACTTACTCCAGGATTCCAAATGACAAAATCGGCGTCTTTTCCAATTGCTATTGTTCCTTTGTTTTTCGCCTTAATAAACGCTGCGGGTTTTGAAGTCACCATTGGTATAAATTGTTCCAAAGTCACTGTGTCTCTCATCGCTGTCCAGGAACCGTTGAGCAAAAACTGAATTCCGGCAATGCCGCCCCAGGCTTTTTTCAAATTACCGCTTTCCATTTCCTTGATATTTGGCGGAGCAGGCGAATGATCGGTCGTGATAAAATCCAAAATGCCCGAAACAAAAGCTTGTTTCAATTGGTCATTGTTGGCTTTCTCCCGAATCGGTGGCGCACATTTGTAAATGCAACTCGCATCCGGAATTGCTTCGGCGTTAAAGTAAATATATTGCGTACAAGTTTCGGCTGTGATTGGTAAACCTTCTTTTTTAGCGGCTTCAATTTGGGCCAAAGCTTCCGCGGAAGCGACATGAACAATATGCACCTGGCAATGGTGTTCACGACACTTGCGAATCATCAAAGCGATGGCGTCGTTTTCCCATTTTTTTGGTCGACTGGCAAGATAATGTTGGTAACTTGTTGGATTATTTTCAAAATCACATTCGACTTCCTTATCATATAACTCACAATGTGCCAATAAAGGCAAATTGTATTTAGCAATAATCGGCATCGCTTCGTCTAAATCTTTTTCGGTTACATTCGGAAATTCGTCTATTCCGGAATGTGTCAAAAAACACTTCACTCCTACTACGCCAGCAGTCAATAATTCAGGTAAATCGGCTGTGTTTCCCGGAACCAATCCGGCATAGAAACCGACATTGACATTCATTTTTCCTTTGGTCGATTCTAATTTTTGTTGAAATGCATTCAAAGTTGTCGTCACCGGACTCGCATTCAAAGGCATGTCGATAATTGTGGTTGTTCCTCCGGCAGCTGCGGCTTGCGTAGCGGTTTCAAAACCTTCCCATTCGGTTCTCCCGGGTTCGTTAACATGAACGTGAACATCGATTACGCCGGGCATAATGACCAATTCGCCAAAATCTTCAGCGTTATCTTGTTTGTTGAAATAGATATTGGAAATCGTTCCGTTTTGAATGCGAATGGTCGCCGGTTGTAATTTTCCGTCAACCCAAACGTTTTGACTATATAGTAATCTTTCTTGCAATGTTATAAAATTATATTTTTCGCATAGGCGAACCTGCAAATATAAATTTAATTAAAAAATTTACAAGTTTTATTAAAGAATATTGATTTGAAAGTTATCCACCAATCGCAATCATACTTCTGTTCTGAGAAAACAGCTCCGGATTCTGGAATTTAAGGTCGTCATCCATGCCGGCGCGAACGGCTTTTTTGGATAACAAATTCTGTTGAATCAAAGGCAAAATGGAGTTTCCGGCGCGTAAGGTTTCCAGCAAAGACGTTTCGGAATTGGAGAACAGACAGTTCTTTAATTTCCCGTCGGCAGTTAAACGAATGCGGTTACAAGTACTGCAAAACGGATTCGTAACCGAACTAATCACGGCGAAACTGCCCAAATGGGATTTGATTTTGAAATTCTTAGCGGTATCATTTGGCGCATCTGTAAGGCGTTCAATTTCGGTGAAAGCATATTCGGATTGAATTGTTTCCATGATTTCGGCATAGGAAACCAACTTGGATTTGTCCCATTGGTTACCACTAAACGGCATGAATTCTATAAAGCGGATTTGGACATTTTTATCTCTGGTTAAGGCAATAAAATCGAGGATTTCGTCATCATTAAAACTTTTGATTAAAACCACATTCAATTTCACCTTAAAACCTTCTGACAATAGTAAATCTATGTTTTTAAAAACAGTTTCGAAGTATTTTCTTCTGGTAATTTGATTGAATTTTTCTTCCACCAAACTATCGATGCTGATGTTGATGGTTTTGATATTGGCTGCTTTGAATGTCGAAATGAAATTGGGCACCAAAATTCCATTCGTAGTTATACTTAAATCAACATTCAGTTTACCTAATTCTTCTATGATAGGTGCGGCATCTTTTCGTACCAAAGGTTCGCCGCCGGTCAATCTGATTTTGGTTACGCCATAGTCCACAAAGGTTTTGGCGATATGGATAATTTCTTCGGCAGTCATCAAATGGGATTTTGGCGTCAAAGCAATACCTTCTTCGGGCATGCAATAACTGCATCTCAGATTACAGTGTTCCGTAATCGAAATGCGCAAATAGTTGTGTTCGCGTCCAAATGAATCCTGTAAATCGAAATTATTTTCCATGGTCGAATCCGTTCAGCAATTTAAACAAATGCAACACCGATGGAAACACCGCGTCTATCGATTCCGAAGCGCCGCCAACCGATCCAGGCAAAGCCATAATCAACGTATCGCCTTTGAAACCAACGACGCTGCGTGATAACATCGCAAACGGTGTTCGTTCCTGCCCGTAAGAGCGAATCGCTTCTTCAATTCCGGGAATTCTTCTGTCCAATAACGGAATTACCGCTTCGGGTGTGACATCTTTGTGCGACAATCCGGTGCCGCCGGTTAGGATGATTAGATCGGTTTTTTTCTTGATCAGGCTTTGAATATTGGCCTGAATTTCGGTTACCCTGTCGGGAATGATATCGTATTGGGAAACGACTAAGCCCAGTTTCTCTAATTTTTCGGTGATGACTTTTCCCGAAGCGTCTTCTTTGGTTCCGGCCGAAACACTATCGGAGCAAACAATTACGGCTACATTCAGGTTGTGATTTTCTTTGGCACCAAAATCGGTTTTGCCGCCCTTTTTGTGCAGCAATTTTACCGTAGAAATTTCAACATTCTTATCAATCGGTTTGAGCATATCATACATCGTTAAAGCTACGATGGACGCGCCGTGCATGGCTTCAACCTCAACACCGGTTTTGTAAATCGTTTTGACACAGACTTCAATTTCGATAAAATCCTCAAAACATTCAAAATGGATTCCGGTATATTCAATCGGCATCGGATGACAATCGGGAATCACGCTCGCGGTGTTTTTCACGGCAAACAAACCGGCCGTTCGAGCCACTTCCAACACATCGCCTTTGGGTACTTTTTTGTCCAAAATGGCTTGTATGGTATCCGATGAACCAACCTTTACAATGGCTTGCGCCGTTGCGGTTCGGAGTGTGGTAATTTTATGGGTAATATCAACCATTTTATGTGTTTTTTTTCCAGGTATAGGTTTCGTCTTCAAAAATTTCTTTGCCAAAAACTGGTACTTTGGCTTTGATTTCTTCGACCAAAAATTCCAAAGCTTCAAAAACCACTTTTCGTCTTGGCGAAGAAACAAAAATGAACAAACAAATTTCACCTGCTTTGACCAATCCCAAACTGTGGTAAATGTGCATACAAGTTAAGTCATATTTGGCGAAAGCCGATTCTCTGATTTCATGAAAAATCTTTTCTGCCATTTCTTCGTATGCCGAATACTCAATCGCAACAACTTCTTTTCCTTCAATGATATCAGCGCGGACTTGTCCCAAAAAAATATTGTGCGCACCAATCGTCGTTTTACTTTGGTGTTTCGAAATCGAATCGCCAATAAAATCGGCCGCAATCGGTCCGTGGATAAAAGTTGTTTTTCTTGGTTTATCTGTTGTCATGGATTTCATTATGGGTTAGCTTTTGCAATGATTGAATCCCGTTGGAAAGATGATACACATTGGCAAAACCGTTTTTGATTAAATAGTCGCAGGTGAGTTTGCTTCGGTTTCCTTCCTGGCAAAACAGGATAATTTTTTGGTTTCTGTCGATACTTTTTAGAAAATCGTCCAATTGTGCCAAAGGAACATGGTTGATGTTTTGGGCTTCCATTTTTGGCTCTTCGTAAGTTTCCCTGATGTCAATCACCACATTGCTTTTTTGAGTCAATTCCACTAAAAAATCATTGGCATTGATAGAACCAACACCAATATTGAGCAGATTATTCAGAACTTCCAATCCGTTTTGGATGCCTTTTTCTTTTTCGGTTTCATTCAAAGCAAAACTGATCGCCTGGATATTGTTGTTTAAACCGTTATACAAAAGCAATTTTCCGCTTAACACTTCGCCAATGTCGAGGATAATCTTCAGTACTTCATTGGCCTGCATTACACCCAAGAGATTAGGCAAAACACCTAAAACACCGCTGTCATTGCAACTGGCCAATTGATTCAAATTTTCGCTTTCGGGAAACAAGCAACGGTAAGTTGGTCCGTTCTGGTAATTAAACACCGAAAGCTGTCCTTCAAATTTGTGAATCGACGCAGAAACCATCGGAATGTTTTTGACCAAAGCGATATCGTTTATCAAATAACGTGTCGCGTTATCATCGGTACAATCGACTATGATTTGGTAATCGGAAACCATTTCGAGCGCATTTTGGGCTTTGAAACAATCGGTATAAATCTGAATATTTACCTCAGGATTTTGCTTTGAAACCACTTCTTTGGCCACGACCGCTTTACTTTTTCCAACATCTGCTAAAGTATATAAAAACTGTCGGTGCAAATTGGTTTCTTCCACTATATCGCCATCGACAATTCCAATTGAACCAACCCCTGCAGCAGCTAAATTTTGCAAAACGGGACAACCCAAACCACCGGCGCCAATGACTAAAACTTTAGCCTTGGTGATTTTTTCCTGACCTGAAATGCCTATTTCAGCCAGCTGGATTTGCTTGTCGTATCTTTTGTTTTGCATTGTATTTTAAATTAGCCTCCGGAAAATGCCGGCAATAAGGCAATCTCATCGTTATCTTTTAGTTCCAAAGTCAAATCGGAAACCAGCGTCTGATTGACCGCAAACAAATAGTTTACTTCTTTCATATCGGCAAAGGCATCTTCCAGCGTCACTTTCAAATCATTCAAGACCGGAACTTCACCGTTAAACTCAGCCAAATCAGCATCCATACCAACAATATCGCTGATGATACCATAATATTTTATCGGACATTTGATTGCCATAACTAGATTGTATATAATTTAAAAACCGCGATTAACAAAACCATTGCCAATACATTTCGCAACGCAATAGTATTCATTTTTTTGCTACCGTAATAACCACCGACAATACCGCCAATCAAAACCACTGCAATCAATAGTGTTGATGAAACCGGTAATGTTCCGCCTTGTGACGCAAATCCGAAAAGTCCGGAAATGGAATTTACAAAGATGAATAAGGCCGAAACCGCAGCGGTTTGTTTCATCGTTGCCCAGCCTAATAATAACAGCACCGGACTCAAAATAATGCCTCCGCCAATGCCTATCAATCCGGATAAAAAACCGATTATAGCGCCAATGACTAATGCCATTGGAAGATTAATCGGCTTCAATTCCTTCTGGCCTTTGCCAAATAAACCCAGTAATCTGGCTACGGCAAAAAGCAAAACCGTTCCCAAAATTATTTTGTACCAATGGGTTTCTATGTTGACCATGCCTCCCAAAAAAGAAAACGGAATCGAGGTTATTGCAAACGGATAAAAAAATTTCCAATTGAATTCTTTTTGGCGGTAATAAAAGTAAAATGAAATGCCAGAAACCAATATATTCAACACTAATGCTGTCGGCTTCATAAACGTCACCGGAAAGGCAAACAAGCTCATCAAAGCCAAATAACCACTCGCACCGCCATGACCAACGCTCGCATACAAAAATGCAACGACCGCCAGTAAAACCAGTAATAAAGGAGAATTTAGTATTTCGCTGACGAACATGATTTTGAAAAATTAAGTACTGTAAATATACTAAATACTGTAGACAAGAACTTTATCATTTTGCTGAACTTCGTATTTTCCTTCGGGCAAATAAACCAAAGCATTAGCTTCGGCAAAAGTGTTCAGCATCGCCGAGTCCTGATGCGACAATATTGTAACTTCTTCATTGGAAACCAATGCCTTTAAAAACTGTGCTCTCGGATTATCGACTACAAAATTATGGGCTATTTTTTTCTCAACAGTTGAAACATACGACACTGAAATTCCTGAATATCGCTGCAATGTTGGCAACACATAAATATAAAAACAAGTCAGGCTCGCTGCCGGATTTCCCGGTAAGGCAAAAATGATTTTGTCTCCTTTTTTTCCAGCGAATAAAGGTTTTCCCGGTTTTTGGTTGACTTTGTAAAACAAGGTTTCCACTTCCAAACTATCCAAGGCTTTACCCACATAATCATAATCACCCACAGAAATGCCGCCCGAAACTAAGACAATATCATTTTCATCAATCGCTTGCTCTAAAGTGACTTTCGTGCTTTCTAAATCGTCTTTTACCTGATAGGTTTTAATCTTATCAAAATGCGCATTCAGCAAAGCGGTTTGCAGCATAATGGTATTACTGTTGTAGACTTTTCCATCCGGTAAAGGATTTCCAATTTCGATTAATTCATTTCCCGTTACAACTATCGCAACACTTGGCTTTTGAAACACTTTTACCTTGTCAAAACCCAAACCGGCTAAGAAACCGATGGCAGCTGTGTTGAGCAAAGTGTCTTTGGCTAAAGCAATATCATTTGCAGCAATTTGTGCGCCTTTTTGACGGACATTCGCTTCGGGTTTTATGTTTTCCTGAAGGTTCAACTTCAAATTTTCAACTGCAACTTTTTCAATTTGGATTACCGCTTGCGCAGAATTTGGAACCGCCGCACCAGTAAAAATCTTAACCGCTTGTCCGGGTTGAAGTTGATTTGTAAAAATATCTCCAGCTTTGACTTCGCCTACGATTTCATATTCTAAACTTTCGTGTAAACACAAAGCAAATCCATCCATCGTTGCCTGGCGAAACGGTGGCATACTGATGGGTGACAACAAAGTTTCCGCCAATACATGATTGCGGGCATCCAATAACGGAAGTTCAACTACTCTTTTGTAATAATTGAGGCTTTCCAAAATGGAAAATGCTTCGCTAATGGTTCTCATCGGTTTTGGTTTCTGATTTGGATTAATTGTGCCGCAATGCTGATGGCGATTTCCTGCGTGGTTTCGCTTTTGATGTCAATACCTATTGGTGCGTGAACTTTGGCCATTTGTTCTTTATCAAAACCATCGGCTTCTAGGTTTTTGAATAAGGTTTCTGTTTTGGCTACACTGCCCAACATTCCGATATATTTGAAATTTTTATCCAACAAACGTCGGATAATAATATCATCGGTTCGGTAACCAAAAGACATGATGACTATGTAAATATCATCGCCTTCGGGTATGTGATTTTCAATCGTCTCAAAATCGACTACCTGTTTGGTTTGCACAAAATCATTGGCTTCCATCGTATTCAGATTCTCACGATCATCGAGTAAATGGAGTTCGAAATCGAGTTTGGACAAGGTTTCACTCAGTGCCAAACCAACATGTCCGCCACCAATGATATAGACTTTTTGTGTCAATACATTTTTCTCTTTGAAAAGCCATTCGGTCGTTTCGGTTATTTCTTCATTTACTGTAATTCCCAAATTGGAATAGGCAATCCAACTGTTTTCTTCTAAAATGATTTGGGCTACCGTTGGAATAAAATCAACATTGATATCATAAAAAGCAATCGTCTGTTGCCCGGAACAAATCATTCCCGATTGGTCTTTGGGCGCTGATTTGTCATGGATTTGGTGTTTGATAAATGGCTCAAATTGAGGCTTGTCCAAAAGATTTTCGGCAAATTCAACCAACTTGTGTTCCATGATGCCGCCGCCGATGGTTCCGTACATATGTTTTTGAGTCACCAGCATTTTAAAGCCTTTTCGTCCCGGACTGCTGCCTTCATTGGCAATCACAACCATCAGGACCAATCTGGATTCGTCTTTTAGTATCGTTAAAAGCTTTTTATAGAAATCGATAACCATAATTGGAAAACTCTTTTGATTTAGATGCCAACGCGCCATCTGGCCTGTTCGCTAAAAATATCCACCGGATATTTTCTTAACGCTCCATCCTATACAAGTCCATCAATACTTTTTCCGGCGTATAAGGTGCATTCACAGCCAGATCTGCATCAGGATTAAATGCTTTCACCGCGTTGCGAATGGCAAAATACGCACCGATACCATACATCAATGGTGGTTCGCCCACGGCTTTTGATTTTTTAATGGCGAGTTCATGACCTTCGGTTTCCAAATGTTGCACGTTGATTACCTTTGGCACCGAATAAATATCAGGTACTTTATAGGTCGATAGCGCATTCGAAACCAATCTCCCCTGATCGTTATAAATGATTTCTTCCAATGTCATCCAACCGATTCCCTGCACCAAACCACCTTCAATCTGACCGTTGTCGATGTCCTTATTCATGCTTTTTCCGAAATCGTGCACAATGTTAATCGCGTCAAATTCATAAGTTCCTTTCAAACAATCAACGGTTACTTCGTGAATCGATGTTCCGTAAACGTGATACGCAAACGGATGTCCTTTTTCTTTGGTTTTATCGTAATGAATCGTTGGTGTTGCGTAATGCGCATTTTCTGAAAGCGCAACCCTTTGGGTAAATGCACGAAGGATCAAATCTTTCCAGGAGATTTCTGTTTTAGTTTCATTGGCATAGACCATTTCGTCTTTGAGTTCGATAATTTGGTCAGTATATTCTTTTTGCGCGACTGCTTTTAATCGTTCCAACAAAGCGTTACAAGCCATTTGCAAAGCTTTCCCGTTAAGGTCAGCTCCGGCACTGGCGGCTGTTGGTGATGTATTGGCCACGCGTAATGTATTCGTAGATTCAATCCGGACTTTATTGGCATTAATTCCAAAGGTTTCGACTACAATCTGGAGCATTTTGGTATTAACCCCTTGTCCCATTTCAACTGCGCCAGTGCTCACCACAACACTTCCATCGTGGTAAATGTGTACCAAAGCGCGGGCGTGGTTCATCATCGTATTGGTAAACGAAATCCCGAAACAAATCGGTTGGATGGCCAAACCTTTTTTGAATCTGCTATTTTTCGAATTAAATTCTGCTACTCTTTGTTTTTGGCTTTCATAATCGTAGCTTTTCATACAGCTTTCCCATGCATTGGTTGCTTCAACCTGAGTCAGAATCTGCCCATATGACAACTCATCGCCTTCTTTGACCAAATTGGCCTTTTGTATAACTGCCGGAGAAATACCTAAAGTTTCTGCAGCTTTAACTATCGCTGCTTCGATAGCGAATTTTCCTTGCGGTCCGCCAAATCCGCGAAATGCGGTGTTTGGAGGTAAGTTGGTTTTACAGCTGTATGCCGTTGCAATCACATTCGGTACAAAATAAGAGTTGGTCGAATGGAACAATGTTCTTTCCATTACTGCAGGTGATAAATCGGCTGCAGCTCCGGCATTTTGATAATGTGTTACTTCGTAAGCGAGTATTTTTAAATCTTTGGTTAACCCAATTTTAAAATCGGCTGAATACGGATGACGTTTTCCTGTCATGCGCATATCGTCCATGCGGTGCATTGACATTTTCACCGGTTTGTGCAGAATTTGCGTTGCCAAAGCGACCATCACAGCCCAAGGTGTTGCTTGGTCTTCTTTTCCACCAAAACCACCGCCTAAACGAACGGTATCTATTTCAATTTTGTGCATCGGAATGCCCAAAACCTGAGCGACCATTCTTTGCACGGCTGTTGGTCCCTGTGTTGAGGATGATATGATAATGCTACCGTCTTCTTTTGGTCGGGCGTAAGCGCCTTGTGTTTCTATGTATAAATGTTCCTGTCCGTTGACGTCGCTTCGCCCTTCGATAATGTGATCGCATTGTGACCAGGCTTCAGCAGTATTGCCGAGTTTGAAACTTCGCGGTGGCATGATTAATTTACCTTTAGCTTGTGCTTCTCTCGGGTCAACAATAACGGGTAATTCTTCGTAATCGACTTTGATTAATTTGGCCGCCATTCGGCAATCGTGTTCGGATTGACCAACGATTAAAGCAATGACTTGTCCGCGGAAATGAACTTCGTCTTCGGCAAATAACGGTTCGTCGGGAATGATGCCTCCGATTTGGTTTAAACCCGGAACATCTTTGGCCGTTAAAATGGTAACGATTCCATGACTTTTTAAAGCACTTTCCAAATCAAGATTTTTGATTTTGGCATGAGCCACAGTCGCGTCAAACGGCAAGGCATACAACGTTCCTTGTATTTCCTGGATATCATCTAAGTAGATTGACTTTCCTTTTACGTGGTTATGAGCGTCTATATTAATCATACTAAATCGTCCATTTTAAAGGTTTCCGGAAACAGTGTGATGAAATGCGCAAAGAACAATTGGCGCGCCAATAATCTTTTGTAAGCTTCGGTGCCACGGGCATCACTTATTGGTGATAATTCGGTTTGCAGAATGGCTTCGGCTTCTTTTACAGTAGCCAAATTCAATTCTTTTCCAACCAAAAAGGCAGTTGTTTTTGCTAAATATTTCGGAATCGGTCCAACGCCACCAATGGATACTTGTGCATCACTGATTGCATTTTCATTAGTAGAAATAGTAATGGCGGTATTCACGCTGGCAATGTCTAAATACTGTCGTTTACAGACTTTTTCGAAGTTGAATTTGGTTCCGTTATTTGGTACTTCAAAAGTGATTTCAGTGATAATTTCGCCTTCTTTCTTATCCAAGGTTTTATAGCCTAAATAAAAATCTTTCAGCATTACTTTGCGACTTACATTCTCTTTGTTAGATAATGTTAATTCGGCTTTCATAGCCAAGAGAATAATTGTAAAATCCCCAATTGGTGAACCGTTGGCAATGTTTCCGGCTATCGTAGCGATGTTACGGATTGGTGTTGAAGACAATAATTTTAGGTAATGGTACCAATTCGGAATGGCATTCAACAAGGTTTCGTTCTCCATCAAATCGGTAACAGTTGCTGAAGATTTCAGCGTGCAAATGTTTCCGTTGAAGGTAATGCCGTTGAGTGCTGCCTTGTCGAATAAATAATCCAAATCATATTCGTGCAACTCATCATGTTTTTGCACATACAAATCGGTTCCGCCGCCAATTGGTACTTGGCCATTGGAATTGTATTCTTTGCTTTGGATAGCCTTAATTTTTTCAGGTACTTCCAAAAAATATTCAGGTACAAATTCATTGGCCACCAACCAAGACAAAGGATTTTGCTGGTCTTTCTTTTCTAATTTCTCTGTCAGGTTGGCGGCAGCTCTTTCAATCGATTTATAACCGGTGCAGCGACAAATATTGCCATCAATGGCACTAATGGCATTTTCAACTGTCGCTTCCGAACAAGTCAACGCATAGCCACTCATCGAATTGACAAAACCCGGCGTACAGAAACCACATTGTGTTCCCGAACAATCGACCATTGCTTGTTGCGCCTGGTTGAGTTTATCCGGAAGATTGGTTCCTTCAACGGTTACGATGTGTTTTCCATGGGCATTGGGTAACGGCGTCAGGCAAGAAGTGGCGCTGATGTATTCCATTTTGCCGTCTTTGAGCGAACCGATTAAAACCGTACAAGCACCACAATCGCCTTCGCGACAACCGATTTTGGTCCCGCGCAGGTTTTCATCATAACGGATGAAATCCAAAAGCGTAGTACTTGCCGGTTTGTCGGTCGTGATGAGTCTTTGATTTAAGAGAAATTGAATCATGAGCCGATTTTAGTATTCTATTTTAGCCACACTTTTTGACCACAATTGGAAAGCTTCCAACGCTTCTGCACGCATCATTTGCTCTGTTTGCAGCTTTCGGTTTTGATAAGGCAATTCTAATTCTTCGTAGATAAATTGGTCATCAAATTGGATATCGGCTGCATCTTTTTTGGTATTGGCGAAATACATTTTATCGGGTCTTGCCCAATAAATCGCACCCAAACACATCGGACAAGGTTCGCAACTCGTATAGATTTCGCAACCATCCAATTGGAAAGTACCCAGCTCCTTGCAGGCATTTCGGATGGCTACTACTTCAGCATGTGCCGTTGGATCATTGGTAGAAGTTACACCATTAGCTCCTCGGGCAATAATTTTACCGTCTTTGACGATTACCGCACCAAAAGGCCCGCCTTTTCCCGATTTTACATTCTCGATAGACAGGTTGATAGCCTCTTGCATAAATTCACTTTGTTTTGTCGTACACATAAACTTTAATTTTTAAATTGTTATTCGGGGCGAATTCCAACTGCCTTTCAATTTTTGACAGCTTATAAAGATACAAATAGAAATGACTTAGCGACAAATTTTTTGAAACATTGACGCCCATAAAAACAAAAAACCACCACTTTTCAGTGATGGTTTTGTTATTGAGCCGGCAGAGGGACTCGAACCCACGACCTGCTGATTACAAATCAGCTGCTCTAGCCAACTGAGCTATGCTGGCGTCTCAATGTGAGTGCAAATATATACGTGAAATTTAATTCTCCAAAATATTTTTACACTTTTTTATTGTTTTTTACTATTGCAAAGCGTTGATTTTTTCAACCAATTGATTAGCAACTTGTTCTAATTCTGAGTTGATTTGTTTGAAATGTGCCTTTTTATTTTCCACTTTCTTTGCGTTCACTTTGGTGATCAAACCGTCAAAAGACGCAATCGCTTCATCAATGATAGCGTTTGTTTTGTCAGATGGTTTTCCTGAAGTTGTCATCTCATAGATGTAAACTGCTTCAATGATATCTCCTAAAACAAAATTGATGTCTTTCTTTAAATTTTTAACACTTCCCATTTTCTTGTAAATTTTAAATTTGGCGCAAAATTACACTAAATCTTTAGAATACAAACTACGAAATATAAATTTCTAGTATAGAAGCCTGACCATTCAATTGAAAATCAGTCATCGAACCCGGAATCAAAACTGTATCGCCTTTTTGATATGGATAAGTTTTTCCGTCATGAATCAATTCGAAGTGATCATCCACACACATATAAACGGTGAAGGATTCTTGATTTTTTTGGACTTTCAGGTTTCCGTTGAGCGGAATAAAATTGGTTGTAAAGTATTGACAATTGACTATTTCATTAGAAACATTCTCTGTTTTTGAATATTTACGTTCGGCTTCAACCGTATTGTAATTGATGGCTTCCAAAGCCAAATCGTTGTGCAGTTCACGCTTATTCCCATTGGCATCTATCCTATCAAAGTCATAAACACGATAAGTAATATCAGAAGTTTGCTGGATTTCGGCGATGACATTTCCAGCACCAATGGCGTGAATCGTTCCGGTGGCCAGGAAGAAAACATCCCCTTTCTGCACTTTTTTGGTATCCAGAATGTCAAGCAATTTTTTATCATTCAGATGCTGAATGTATTCCTCAGGAGAAGATTTTGCTTTGAAGCCTACAATCAATCGGGCATCCGCATCGGCCTGCATCACATACCACATTTCGGTTTTGCCAAAAGAATTGTGGTGTTTTTTGGCCAATTCATCATTCGGGTGCAACTGAATCGACAAATCTTCTCGGGCATCCAAATATTTGAAAAGCAACGGGAACTGTTTGCCAAAAGCCTGATAAACTTTGGTTCCCAAAATTTCTGCCGGAAACTCCGTTATCAATTCATTCAATGATTTTCCTTTGAAATCGCCATTGCAAACAATACTGACATCATTTTCAACAGTAGAAATTTCCCAGCTTTCACCGGTAATTTCTGAAGTGATTGGCTTATTCAAATAGGTTTTCAACTTGGTTCCGCCCCAAATTCTTTCTTTTAAAATCGGCTCAAATTGTAGCGGATATAAGGTCATTTTTAAAATTTTGGTAAAATTATAGTGTTTTGAGCATTTCGAGTGCTTTTTCAATGTGAATTTTGCCCGAAGTACTGTCAAAAATCAGTTGGACAACACCATTCTTATCTGTTACATAAGTTGTGCGGCCGGGAATTAAACCCAAATAATCATTAGGAACTCCAAATAGTTTTCGTAGTTTTTTATTATCGTCTGAAAGCAAAATAAAAGGTAAATGATGATTGGCGGTAAACTTCTGGTGTGATTTTACCGAATCACTGCTGATGCCGATAACTTCTGCGCCAAGCGCTTTGAAATCTTCATATTGGTCGCGGAAAGAACAAGCCTGTTCGGTACAAACCCGCGTTTCATTTTTGGGATAAAAATAAATCACCAAAAATTTTCCGGTGTAATCCTGACTATCAAAAGCGTTGCCTTTACTATCGGTTGATGTAAAATGCGGAATTTTATCACCAACTTCCATTATTCGCCTTTATAGGTTACAAAATTTCGGGGCGTTTCATATAAAACCACTTCCAAATCTTTATTACCGCTAATGTGTGGACGAAGTTTATTCCAAATCACAACAGCTATATTTTCGGCGGTTGGGTTCAAATCGGCAAACTCCGGAACATCAAGGTTTAGGTTTTTATGATCAAAAGCGTATTCGATATGCTCCTTAATCAAATCAGCTAAAACTTTAGTATCAATAACATAACCGGTTTCGGGATCAATTTCTCCGGTAACCGAAACAGTTAGCTCATAATTGTGTCCGTGAAAATTGGGATTATTGCACTTGCCAAAAACAGCTTCATTTTTTTCCATAGACCAATCTTTACGATACAATCGGTGGGCTGAATTGAAATGTGCCTTACGGGAAACGGTGACTCTCATAGTTATAGTTTGTGGTCTTCTAAATAATGGTAAAACTCATCAAAGATGATTTTGAACCAAACCGTATAGATATTCGGATTTTTGAGCATATCGGTTTTAACGTCTTCAATTTTCATCCATTTCCAGCTTTCCACTTCTTCGGGATTGATTTGTGGTTCGTCATTATAATACCCAATCATCACATGGTCGAGTTCGTGCTCTGTCAAGCCATTGTCAAACGGTGCTTTGTAGATAAAATGAAACAGTTCTTTCAACTCTGTCCTGATGCCCATTTCTTCGTACAAACGACGCGTTCCGGCTTCAATATTGGTTTCGCCTTCACGTTGGTGACTGCAACAGGTGTTGGTCCACAATAACGGTGAATGGTATTTGTGGTGCGCACGTTGCTGTAACATGATTTCGTTGTTACTGTTCAACACAAAAACCGAAAAAGCCCGGTGTAAAACAGCCTTTTCGTGTGCTTCCAGTTTGTTCATTAACCCAATGGGTTCATCTTGCGGATTGACCAAGATTACTTTCTCTTCGACCATAGCTTCTAATAATCCTTCAAAAATACGAAAAAAAATCAGCCTTAATAATCAAGCCACTCGAACAACCGTTAAACTTTCCTTAAATCGTTGCAATTTGTAATCTACAAGACAATTCTACTCGTATATGTGATGTAAATTTGTAGTAGATTTAAAATCAATAGCAATGCGAAAATCCATTTTTAACTTCTTAATTTTGTTACCACTGTTTGCTTTTACAGCTTGTGGCCAAGACAACAAAACCCAAAACAAAACAACTAAAACGATTGCCATGGAAAACGTAATTTCAAAACCTGAAAACCCATACTATTCTAATACCGATACGGCCAAATTAGTGCTGTCTGATGCCGAATGGAAAAAAGTATTGCCACCCGATTTATATGCTGTCGCGCGTCAGGCTGATACCGAAAGAGCCTTTACCGGAACAATGTGGAAAAGCGACACCAAAGGCACTTACTATTGTGCGGCTTGTGGTTTGAAATTGTTCAAATCGGATCAAAAGTTTGTGAGCAGCTGCGGTTGGCCAAGCTTCTTTGAGCAAGACAACAAAAACAGCATCACATTCAAAGACGACAATTCGTATGGCATGCGCCGAATTGAAGCGCTTTGTGGCAGATGCAACAGTCATTTAGGCCATTTGTTTGATGACGGACCGGAGCCCACCGGAAAACGTTATTGCATGAATGCCATTTCACTGGATTTTGTTCCTGATGCTACAGAAAGCAAAGGTAACACTGACACCATCGTTTTGGGCGGTGGCTGTTATTGGTGTGTTGAAGCCGTTTATGAAAACTTAGACGGTGTGGAAAAAGTAGTTTCCGGGTTTGCCGGCGGAACGGTTGAAAACCCGAGTTATGAGGAAGTTTGTACCGGAAGAACCGGTGCTGCGGAAGTCGTTCAGATTACGTATGACAAAACCAAAACCAATTTGGATGAAATCTTCCAGGTGTTCTTTACCGTTCATGATCCAACAACCTTAAACCGTCAGGGCGCGGATGTAGGAACGCAATACCGTTCGGTAATTTTTTATGCAAATGAAGAGCAAAAGAAATCCGCGGAAAGCATCATAGCCGAATTGAACAAAGAAGTTTTTGGGAACAAAATCGTAACGACTTTAGAGCCGTTTAAAGCCTTTTACAAAGCCAAAGACTACCACCAAAACTATTATGAAAACAATAAAAGTCAACCCTATTGTGAATTGGTCATCCAACCCAAACTGGAAAAATTTGAGAAGGTTTTTAAAGACAGATTGAAAAAGAAACAGTAATAAAAAAGTCCCGATTGCTCGGGACTTTTTGTTATAATATATAATCGGTATTGATAAAATTCGATTCCTTACTGTTGAGCAATTCCTGCAGGATGGCATTGTTATACGCATTGTCTTTGGATGCCACAAAAGTTCGAATTGAGAACGAACGCAAGGCATCGTGAATGCTCAAAGTTCCCAATGCAGAATCTTTTCTTCCGGTAAACGGATAAACATCAGGTCCGCGTTGGCATGAGCTGTTTAAATTCACGCGACAAACCAAATTCACCAACGTATCAATCAATGGTGCAATGGTTTTGATGTCCTGGCCAAACAAACTCACCTGTTGACCATAATTCGATTCTGCCATATCATTCAGCGGTTCCTGGATATCCTTAAAAGTCAGGATTGGAATCACTGGTCCAAATTGTTCTTCATGATACACCCGCATTTCTTTGTTGATTGGGAATAAAACCGCCGGGAATAAATAGTTTTCAGTGCGTTGCCCGCCTTTTTGATTGATCACTTTGGCACCTTTTCCTTGTGCGTCGTCAATCAATTCCTGAAGATAATTGGGTTTGTCTTTTTCAGGAAGCGGTGTTAGTGCCACGCCTTTATCCCAAGGATTCCCGAAAGGCAAAGCATCTACTTTCTCGGAAAATCTTCGGTTGAATTCGGCCGCAATTGATTCATGTACATATAAAATTTTCAACGCGGTACAACGTTGACCATTAAAAGACAATGTTCCCGTGATGCATTCCTGAATCGCCAAATCCAAATCGGCATCGGGCAAAATAATCGCCGGGTTTTTGGCTTCCAGACTTAAAACCAATCGAAGTCGGTTCTTATTCGGATGTAAATCCTGTAAAGCCACCGCCGATTTACTATTGCCAATTAGTGCCAAAACATCTACTTTTCCTGATTTCATCACCGGTGATGCCACTTCTCTGCCTCTACCATAAACAATATTGACTACGCCTTTCGGAAAACTGGTGTGAAAAGCTTCCAGTAAAGGTGTTATCAACAACACGCCATGTTTGGCCGGTTTGAAAACCACGGTATTTCCCATGATAATCGCCGGAATCAGCAATGAGAAAGTCTCATTCAGCGGATAATTATAGGGTCCGAGACAAAGCACAACGCCAAGCGGTCCGCGACGAACCATCGCATTCACGCCCTGGCTTTTGGTAAAACGAGCGCTGTCCCGATCCAACTGTTTGTAATCTTCAATGGTATCATAAATATATTCGACCGTTCGGTCAAATTCTTTTTCAGAATCGGCCAAAGATTTTCCGATTTCCCACATCAGGTACTTCACTACCTCGCTGCGTTTGGTTTTCATCTGACCGACAAAATTTTGCATGCATTTGATTCGGTCGCTGACTTTCATCGTCGGCCACAATCCTTGTCCGTTATTATAAGCTTCAACAGCGGCATTGACGGCTTCATTGCCTTCCTTTTCACCCATCGTAGGAATAGATCCCAAAACGGTTGGCGAATAATGTTCTGTCGAAGAAATAGTAGAGAAAACCGGTGTGGTTTCGCCTGCCCATTTTTTTAATTCTCCGTTGACTAAGTAAGTATCTTGGTTTAGTAAGGTTGTGATTTGAAATTCACTTGGAATAGTATTCATAAAAATGATTTTTTATAAAATTACTACTTCTGTGAAAACCTTCAACCAACTTTTTGAAAAAGAAATTAACTATAACGATGTAAAAAATTGAGCGGCTTAAATTTTAGAGATTAACTCTGAAAAATATGTTGTGCATAATGCCTAAAGTGTAATAATTCTGCATCGTATAACGCGGTGTGATAAAATCGGAAACATCAGAATATTTGCGTTCAAATTCTTTGCTGATAAGGTCTTTGTGATTGTACACATTATAAATAGAAACGCCGATTTTAAAAGTATTTCCTTTTGGGTTTTGGAACTGATAACTGCCCGAAATGTCCAAACGATGGTAATCGGGTAATCTTTCCGCATTATAGGAAGCGATTTCACCCGAATCGTTTATGGTGCTGAATGGCTTTCCACTGTGCCAAAACCAACCCGTAGTGAAAAGAAAGTTATCCCATTTTTTATTGAATGCTACATTAAAACTGTGCTTGATATCGGCATTCGAACTGAAATAATCGCCGTCATTCAAGGCTTCAAATTGGTTTTGTGAATCCTGATAGGTATAAGTCATCCAGGCACGCCAGGATGCTACACTCTTTTGAATCAACACATCAACGCCTTTAGTAAAACCTTGACCGTGGTGGATTTCATTGTCATTTTGGCCCAAAAAGCCTAAGGTAAACGACGTTATTCCGGTAATGTTCTTGTAATAAGCATCAACATCCAAAAGCCAATTGTCCTTTTTGAAAATGAATCCGGTACTGAATTGATTGACTTTTTGGATTGGATATTTACCGTTATCAGACAATACCCAGACATAGTTTTCAAGGCTCAAATCGTTGGCGGCATTTTCGCGCACTTGGCTCAATACCTGACTTCTTCGCTCATAAGAAGCTTGCAAAATCAACGATTTATCCAACGTCTTTTGAATGAGCAAACGAGGTTCGAAACTGGATGCTTTGATTTGGCTATAGTAATTATAGCGCAAACCAGGTTGGAAGTTCCATGTCCCAAAATCCTGTCGGTAATGCGCAAAACCGGCATGAGTTACATTGTAAAGATGTCTCAGACTCAAATCGATACCGATATCCTGATTGTAACTGTTGAACAAATGCGAAATATCGTTTCCAAAAACCTGATACCCGAATTCGAGATTGGATTTTTCATTGACCTGGTAACCAAAATTGAGTTCGGCACCCGAATCTACTACCCTGTTCAGCTTTTTAAACGCTTCAAATTTATCGATGTCATAATCCTGTTTTTTCAGGTAATCAAAGCTATACAGTGAATAAAAAACTAAGACTCTTTGGGTAAATTTTCGACTGTATTTTTGCGTCCAGTTCAGGCTAAAGCCATAATTTTCGATATTCATCCTTTGGTTATTGATGCTATCAGCTTTGATGATGTTTTTATAATCCAGATCATTTTTGATAACCAGGCCAGAAAGCGATATCATGCTTTTCGCATTGGGTTTAAAATTCAGTTTGGCCGAATAATCGTAAAATCTGAACTGATTGTCTTTATCAAAATCCTCAAAATTGGTATTCTGAAAAACCTTATTTTCCAATTGGTTGAACGTTGGCGACTGCAACCATTCCGTATAGGATTTTCGCCCGGAAACCTGCAGTCCCAATTTGTTTTTAACCAATGGTGTTTGTATATAAACATCGGCATTCAGGGCGTTGATTCCGGCGTTGACTTTAAGTTTTTCAGTAATTTGGTCTGTAGATTTGATGTCGATGATACCGGAAACCCTTTCGCCAAACTTAGGATTGACGGCTTTGTTATAATAACTGACGGTTTGCTCGACATTGGGATTAATGCTTGAAATCATCCCAAATAAATGGCCGGGATGATAGAGCCGAATGCCGTCCATCAGAATCAGGTTCTGGTCGGAAGTGCCGCCGCGGATGTACAATCCTGTAGCCGTTTCATTGGGGCTTTTCACTCCGGGCAATTGTTGGAGCGACAATAAAATATCCGCATCGGTTACGCCGGGAAGTGTTTGTACTTTTTGGGGAGAAATGATGTAATGCTGGTTGGTTTTCTTTATGCCTTTGGCCAAAAACTCTTCAACGACAACTTCCTCAAGCCGAATGATTTTTTCTGAATCATCCGTTTCAGGAGCTTTGTTTACCGAATAAAACCGGTCATTGATTTTAACCACTTGTAACGCCGATTGCTTTTCGATTTCGAAATTAATTTCGGTTAAGGAATACAACTTTTTAGGCAAAGAAAAATTTTGTGAAGTCACTAAAGAATCAACATAGGAATATTTAACATCAAAAGCTTTCTCGATATCGGAAAGCACTTTGGTGAGTTTTGCATTGGAATAACCAAAAGTAAATTGCTCCTTTTTTTGTGACCAGGACGACTGTATCCAGCACAAAAAGAAGCACAACAAAACTAGTTTTCTCATTCAGAAATTATAATTTTTCCAGCACTGTCTTTGTTAAATTTTAAATGCAGCGGCAAACAAATCGATTGCAGCGCTACGGTTGATTCCTTATGGGTAAATGCACCCGTGAATTTTACTCTTTCGATGGAAATCGGATAGTCAACCTCGACGTTATATTGATTCTTGAACTGCTCAATCACATAGCGCATTGGCACATTTTTAAAGGATGACTCGCCCGAAATCCACGAAGGTTTGGTCGTTGTTTCGTCAGCCCAATTTTCTGAAGTGCCATTGTAAAAACGAACACTTTCTCCATGGGTCAGAATGGTTGATTTTCCTTTTTGCGTTACCTGAACTTTACCTTCGTAGCAAACCACTTCAAAGAAATCCCCGAAGGCAATCACATTGAATTTGGTCCCCAAAACACGAATGTCGCCGAGTGATGTTACTACGGTAAACGGACTTCCTTTTTCGACTTCAAAAAAAGCTTCACCATCGAGGCACAATGTGCGTTTGTAGCTATAATTGTTGCCATAAACCAACGTTGACTTGGCATTCAAAGACACTTTGGAATGGTCTGCGAGGGTTATCATTTGGGTTTGACCAAACGCCGTTGTAATAGTGTTCTCAGCTATAAAAAAGTGATAAATCCCAAACATCACCAACAAACAAGCGGCAACCGAAGCATAACGCCATAGCGGAACCACTTTAGGTTTTGTTTCTTTTTTATTGGCTAACTTTTGTTTGATCGCGCTGAAGTTTTGCTCCAAATCGGGTTGCCCGATTTCAAAACCGCTTAGTGTATTTTTCAGCTGTTGATAAGCCAAAAAATCTTCCTCCGAAACCAATTGTTTCAATTGTTCGTCGGTTATTTTATCGGCCAACCAATCGGCTAAATACGTTTCGTTCATCTCTTCCATCATATGTTTTTTCAAACGTTTTTCATTACTTTTCTCAAGGACAGCAAGGCTTGATGCATGCGTTTTTCTACTGCTTTTACCGATAAATCCAATGATGCTGCAATTTCAGTATACGACTGGTTGTCAAAACGGTTCATTAAAAATACGGTTCTTTGCTTTTCCGGCAAATCGTTGATGGCTTTTTCCAATTGGGTTTTCAATTCGGTTTCTTCCATCAGAAATTCAGGTGATTCTTTGTGTGATGATTTGGGTTTAAACTTCACCTCAAAATTATTCACGACCTGATTGTGCTTAATTTTATTCAGTGATAATCTGATAGCTGTGGTATACAAAAAGCTTTTGGCTTGTTCGGGCTGAATGATACCGCAATTTTCCCAAAGTTTGACAAAGGCATTTTGGGCTACATCTTCAGCGCTTTCCACATCACCTCTGAATTTATAGACCAAAAAGTTACGCAACACTTTAAAATTAGTGTCAAATACCGAGCGGAATACTGCTTCGGAACAGAGCTTAACATTTTGATTTTCTTCTTTCATAGCTAAAATTACAGACACAACCTTATCGCTAAGGCTGTGTCGCGTAATTAACATTTGATCTTTCCCAGTTTTATTTATATATACTTAATTACAATTAGTGATTATTGCCGATTCAAAAGTGGCTTGGTTAGCAGCAGTAACCGCAATAGAACCGGTTGGTGTATTGAAATTTACTGTTACAGGATAAACAAATGCCGGAATACTTGATTGATTAGGGAAATAATACTGTAACAGTTCCCCGTCATTATTGACCGTAACCAATGCTCCTTGGTATTGAATCTGTACCGGATAATTCATGGTAAAACAGCTACCTAAACCATTCCCGAAATTGGTGGTCAGTATCGGATCACAACTTACAAAATCTGCTTCAGTATAACCTGCACACATTGCATGACATGCATTAGAAAAAGTTATAGTTATAAAATTAACCGGATCATTTACACAAACAGGATTATAATCCGCAGTACAAATACAAGAGCTTCCTGCACAATCGTTATTGATTTCGTAAAATTCATATAAATCGTTTACTACAACGGTCTCATTGTTTAGGATAATCGAAATTGGGAATACTATATTCAATTGATAAGTACTGGTTCCTGTTGGAGTTGAAACGTATTGCATCAATTCTGCCTGTGTTTCGATTACAACAGTTGTGTTATTGGCGTCGACAATCGAAATCGGATAAACAATTTCATAACAGGTAAAATCAAAAACACAATCGTTTACGGTCTGGAAATTAGTACAGCCCAAAATCAGCGCATAAAATTCCGCTTCGTTATTAATGGTGGTAACGGTACCTTCTTCCTGAACCTGGAACGGGAAAGCAATTCCATCGATGTACAATGCAGCATTTTCAGTGGCTAAAATATCAAGCAATCCCTGAGCCGAATTAACCTCAACCGTGGTTCCGTTATTGTACGAAAGTGTTATGGGATAAACAAAACTGAAACAGAAGAATTGATCCTGTGTTTCCAAATCATTTTTGCCACTGATGTTGTTGGCTTTCTTAATTTCGTTTAAGGTGGTTCTTAACGAAATACTTTTGGTGGTTACCGCTTCGTTTTCTACCGGATCATTATCGGTACAAGAATAGAAACCTGCGACAGCTACAGTCAATAGCAACAGTAAAATTTTAATCTTTTTCATCTTATTTATAATTTAGGTGTTTTAAGATTAGACAACACAAAATGCCATCACCCTACTTTTTTTAATAAATTTATACTTTTACCTTTATAATATTCTTTTGTTATGAAAAATTTTTTTTTGATTCTGATATTTCTCTCTTCAGCTTTGTGTTTTTCACAAAGGCTAAAATGCACTGTTTACCTGACCGATGGTACAACTAAAGAAGGCGTCAGCCGATTTAAGGCCAATGATGATGTTAAATTCAGAATGACTGATGACAGTGAGCCAGAAATAATTTCAAAGGAAAAAATCGAAAAAATAAACCTGGAGGAAAACGGAATCATAGGAACATACCGTTATAAAATTGCAACAGAGGAAATCGGTTTATGGTTAAAAGAAGAAGCTGTGGGTGAAGTTTGCCTATATTCCACCAGGGTTTCGGGATTCTTTTACGGTGGTGGAGCCAGTTTTAATTCCGCAGGAGGCGTAGGAGTCGGCGCCGGAGTGATGATGGGTGGCGGTGAGGTGATTCATTATTATGTTTGCCACCAGAATGATACTGAAGTCTTTAAAATCACTTCGATAGGCAACATCAGCAAAAACTTTAAAAAAGCAGCCTCAGAATTTTTTAAGGACTGCCCTGAACTGGTTGGAAAAATTGAGTCTAAAGAATTTAAAAAAGATGATATAGAAAAAGTGGTTTGGTTTTACAACAATCATTGTGTGACCAAATAATTATTTCTCCATTAAAGCGGCCGCAATCTTAAGTGCGCACTTTTCACCATCAATCGCCGCAGAAATAATTCCTCCGGCAAATCCGGCGCCTTCACCACAAGGATATAATCCTTTGATTTGCAGATGTTCCAAGGTTTCATTGTCACGCGGAATTCGTACCGGTGAAGAAGTTCGGCTTTCAGGAGCGTGAAGTATCGCTTCATTGGTCATATAACCACGCATCGATTTACCAAACTGCACAAAACCTTCTCGCATAATTTGGGTTAAGAACCCTGGAAATACTTCTCCCATTTCTACCGAAGTCGTTCCGGGAACATAAGAAGTTTTAGGAATAGAAGCCGAAATTTTATTTTGGGTAAAATCGACCATTCTTTGTGCCGGTACTTTTTGAGTCTGTCCGGCCAAAAGCCAGGCTTTTTGTTCGATACTTTTTTGGAATTCCATTCCGGCCAGTGCTCCAAATTTGGCAAAAGGTTTAAAGTCTTCGAATTTTAATTCGACTACAATACCCGAGTTGGCAGTCGCCTGATCACGCTTTGAGGGCGACCAACCATTGGTTACCACTTCTCCCGGACTCGTAGCACAAGGCGCAATTACACCACCGGGACACATACAAAACGAATACATGCCACGACCATTCACTTGCTTCACAATCGAATATGGAGCCGGAGGCAAATGCTCACCACGGAAATCACAACTGTATTGAATCTTATCAATCAATTCCTGCGGATGTTCGGCACGAACGCCTAGCGCAAAAGGCTTGGCTTCGATAAAAATCCTTTTTCTGTCGAGCAATTCAAAAATATCACGAGCGGAATGTCCGGTGGCCAAAATGACTTTATTGGCCGAAATCGTATCGCCGTTTTGGGTCACAACTCCCTGCATTTCATTGTTCTTTACTACAAAATCGGTAACTCTGGTTTCAAACAAAACCTGACCGCCGCATTCGATGATTTTCTCTCGAATATCTTGAATGATTTGTGGTAATTTATTGGTTCCAATGTGCGGATGAGCTTCAACTAAAATATCGGGCGTTGCCCCAAAACCAACCAACAATTGCAAAATTCTGTCGACATCACCGCGCTTTTTGGAACGTGTATAAAGTTTTCCATCCGAATAAGTTCCTGCACCACCTTCGCCAAAACAGTAATTGGAATCTTCATTGACAATATGATCGACATTGATGGCTTTCAAGTCACGACGACGACCGCGAACGTCTTTTCCGCGTTCGAGCACGATTGGTTTTAAACCCAATTCGATTAATTGCAATGCAGCGAAAAGTCCGGCCGGACCAGCACCAACGATGATTACTTCCTGAGCATTGGAAACATTTTGGTATTCGGGAAGTTCAATTTTTTGCTCAATATATTTTTCATCAATCAGATAAACTAAAACCTTAAGATTGATCTTGATTGCTTTTTGACGCGCGTCAATAGATCGCTTTAGGATTACAACTTTGTGAACCAATTTAGTAGAAACCCGAACTGATTTGGCCACATACTCATTCAACAAACTTTCGTTTGCTGCTATTTCAGGAGAAACTTGTATGAGTAATTCTTGTGGCATGATTTATTTTTTACTTCAAGTGGCAAAAGTAAGGAATTGAAGTTATTTTTTGGCTTCAAAAGCACGCAAAGCAAAAGAAGCCAACCAATGTTCGCCTTCATAATTGCCGTCAACAATAGATGGCAGGGAAAAGTTCAGGTGATAATCGGCTAAAGATTTGAGATGCGAAAATTCCTTTGGATACTGATGAATCAACGCATAAAGATTCCAGGCTCTGCTGAAATTCAATCCGTCCAGGTGTACCAAATGCCCATCAGTTCGGTCGGAAACACGGGCCACTTCCCAGGTAAATTTCCTTTTAAACAATTGAGGCGCGAACTTTTTGAGCCAAACCAAAAAATCTTCCTTTGTCAAAACGCGTTGCATCAAAGCCATTTCTTCCAAACAAGGCGAAAGGAAATCAGTACCACTTGGTTCCCAGTTAAACGGGCAGTTTTCATCTTTTTGAAACAGTCGAACCGCATTGTCTTTGATGCTTTTTTGAAAGTCCAGGTTTTTAGAATGCACCGCATAATCCCATGCAAATGTCAATCCGAAAGCAGTGTTGGTATGGGTTCCAACCCTAACCGGATACAGTAATTTGGGCAAAAATTCGGTATAGCGTTCGATGATAATATTGGAAAGCGGTTTTAGGTTTTGGGCCAACTCAGCTGCGAAAAGTTCGTTGTAAGTTTCGAGTTCGAGTTGCAATTTGAGCAACCAATTCCAGCCATAAGTACGTTCAAAAGATTTCTCATGTTTCTTATTCAAGTAATCAATTTCGGCTTGGACATTTTCTTTGGACAAATTGGTTTTCAGTTTTTGGATGATCAATTCGCGGTTGGACAAATTTGGAAATCTTTTCAGCAAATACACCAAACTCCAATGTCCGTGAACCGAAGAATGCCAATCAAAGCAACCATAAAATGTTGGATGTAAAGCTTTAGGCGATTTTATTTCAGTGCTGTCAACAAGCATTTGCCCTAATTTATTCGGGTATTCCTGTTGCAGGCATTTCATTGGTAAACTGGCCAAATGATTGGCTTGCTGCAAAGTCAGTTCCTGCGCCAAAGCACTACAACAACACAACAACAATAAATAATTTAGGTATCGCATAAAAAAGGGTTTTTCAAATGTAGCAAAAAGTTACCTTTGCCAAACTATTTCAATGTTATGTCAAGACAAATAAAACTTATTTGGGATTTTCGCGGACCGGCTGCAGCCAAAACAGCGGAACATCATGAAATTCATTTAAAGGAATACATCGCAATTGAGAAACTTCCGATAAACATTACCGGTTTTGAAATCAAAAATGAAATGCATGCCATTGCCTTTATGGTCGTAACCGATGAAAATATGATACAAATCCGTGATAGTCTTAAGCCACACCGTGGTGAATTATATATTTAGCCTATTCACCTTAATTCCAAAGACTAAGCACGATTAAACGCCCCGTTTAAAAGGAAGACGCGTCTATTTTAGCTATCTAAATTCAGTCATTTTGATAGTGTACCCTAAAATAAAAAGGTTATAAGTATTTAGATTTGGTTTGTTAATTAAACCAACCCTATTTTATGACTTCAGATTACTTTTTAAAATCCCTCTCGCATCTCAGCAATGATGGATTAAAAACACCTAAAGAAAAAGCTCCTTTTGTAAAAAGGATTTTATCGATTATCATGTTTTTGCTCATTGCAATGAGCATGCAATCACAAACCACATTTACTTCGGTACAATCGGGTAATTATAACGATCCGGCAACTTGGGGTACAGCAACTGCGCCAACTTCAATTGACCATGTCGTGATTAGTTCAGGAAACACTGTTTTGCTTAATGATTGGTTTACCGCCAATAATGTAACCATCAACGGAGAATTAGACAGTAGCGAAGCTTCATGGGAATTTATCGTAAACGGAAATCTGACCGTTGCCAACGGTGGATTATTCAAAGGAATTTATCTTTATTCTGCACCTTGGGGCAGTTATAATAAAGGAATTCAACTTACTGTTGCCGGTAACATCACCAATAACGGTAGAATTGATTTATCCGAAGGTTCGAGTTATGAGCCTCAGGGCGTTCTGAATATGATTGGAACAACTGTTCAAACCGTGAGTGGTTTGGGAACATTTGGAGGCACTTTTTATACAACAGACAATACCAACAACGGAGCGGTGATTAATCAATTGATTATTAATAATACCGCTATAGCCACGCCAAATGTGGTATGGGGATTTAACAACATCAAAATTAAGAGTGCAATTACACTTACAAATGCCCGTGTTGAGTTAGGCACCAATAAAATGACCATTGGAAATTATGGTACTGCCAATACTGTTTGTATGGCAGGAAATGGATTCCTTAGCGGAACTATCGGAAGATGGTATAGTAACTATGATAACCTTACATCTATCCCTTCAGGCATAGATTACAATAGTGACCGAACTGTCTTTCCTTTTATCAGTGTCAACGGTAAAAGCAGATCGGCTTTTATTTCAAGACCTACAGACAACTCAGGTTCGGGAACAGCTGGCGAACTTTCTGTAGCCTATTATGATGCTCCGGGAGTTTCTTCCGGATTTTCAGTTGTTGATGGCGGTTATACGGTAACTGATATTTACGAAGGTGCATGGGTTATTGCCAAAGATGCTAATTATACATTTCCGATGGGAAATCATTCAATCGCTTTTTCTGCTGAGGAAGCTTATTTAATCATGAATGGCAATTCCAGAATTGTGAAGGCTGACGGAACAGTTGTTGGTACACATCAATCGGGAACCATTACGCCATTTGCCTCAAGAATTGGTCTTGCCGATACTGATTTAGACAATGTTTTTCAGGTAGGTTATAATGCTGCTTTAGACACTCCGATAACTTCTGTTCAATCGGGTAATTGGAATGACGCAGCAACTTGGAGCACTAATAGTATTCCGGCTTGTGGAGATACGGTAACTATTCTTCCGGGACATACCATAACCGTTAACTCGGTTAGTTCTGCAGCAGGTGTAAACATTGCTTTCGGTGCCACTTTAGTTAGTGAATCATCAAGTTTAACCGTTGGTTGTACCAATAACAATGCGGCTTTTTCCAACAGAGGAACTTATACCATCAACGGAGGTTCACTTATTGTTAATGGTAATGTTTTACATGCCGATGGAAGTACATTCAATCAAATCGGCGGAGATATCATTGTAGACGGTAACCATAACGGTGATGCTGCTACCAGTACAGACCAAACCTTATTCAAAATAGGAGAATCATCCTTAAACCTAACCGCAGGTAAAATTACGATTGTGGACCCGGCGGTAACAAGTACAACTCCAGCAACAGCGCATACCATAACTTCTATTGAAGCCTGTATAGGTTGGTTCTGCTGGTTCCCGACAAATATCTTTGTAGATGCTGTGGACGGTATTGAAATTGGACAGGTTATTGTTGGTAACGGTATTCCGGCTGGAACGGTAGTCGCTGGTGTAAACATGGATGGTTCAATCAATACCAATCCAAGTTTGCCTGTAACAGGATTAAGCTTACCGTTAAGCATATCATTTCATACGGTAAACAAATCTCCTTCAACATTTACCTATGAATCAAACAATCATTATACAGCGAGTGTTAATCATACGTTACAAATGGGTGACGGAGTTTCAACGGAGAAAAGCGCTGTAACCACGAATGGTTTTAATTGTAATTTCAGGGTTCTTGATGGTGCAATTTCCTTAGGTAACCTGATTGTCAATGCGCCGGATGCAACAGACAGATTCGTTAATTTAGATCCTAACAATTATAACTATAATGTTGTCATGAATGTACAAAATGACTTTACGCTTGTACAAGGAAAATTAAAAGGAATAAATCTTGATACTTACTTTGGAGGAAATATTGTAAATAATGGAGCCATGAACCTAACAAATATGGCGCTGGGTAATTATCTTGATGGCAGTTTTGTGGCTACATCTTTACCGCAAACCATCTCCGGAACAGGAACTTTTAACGCACAGGCCGATGTTATCCTTAATACTGAGTTCAATACAGGTTCAGTTACCCAGTTAAAGGTTAATAACGAAAGTAATGCCGGCGTAACATTTATGATACCTTTCAATGTGGTTAACGGATTAATCATGGAAAATGGAATCATTCACACTTCAGCTACGAGTGTACTGAAAGTAGGAACACCTTCATTGGCGTACACAGCTTATCTTTCAGGAAATTTCGGAGCCAATTGTTATATCGACGGTCCGTTTGCCAAAGACATCAGTGGTGGTCAAAATGCCACTGCGCTGAATGATGGTTCGGGACTTTATGAAAAATTCTTTTTCCCTGTAGGGAAATCATTTTACGCGCCAATTTGGGTTGGCGTAACAACTCCTGACGGAGGATTTGAAAGTCCGGGAGCCAATATAAAAGTAGAGGCTTTTGATACCAATACCGGAACAGAATCTACTAACATTGCCCATTTAAGTCAAAACAGATGGGAAGTTTCAAAAACTGCCGGAACCGTTACTGATTTCAATATCAGACTGGCTGATCCAACTGCAATCGAAACCAGCATTATTGTTCAGGCACCGTCAGCTTCAGGAGTTTATGACAATGATTTTGGAATAACGGCTACCTATGAAACTTTAGGAGGATTATCCACCTTAACCTCAACTACAGATCCATTGCCGTTTTCAGGTTTTGAAGGTTATTTTTCTACTGCCAGACAGGCAGAATGTACAGCAGTAAATCCGGGAAGTACAATAGCTTCTGAAACTAATGTTTGTAACGGAAAATCAGTTGACTTGAGCTTGGAAAACATTGTCGTAGGTGAAGGAATCGGTTACCAATGGCAAAGTTCTACAAACGGCATAGATTACACCGACATCCCGGCCGCTACAGCAACTAGTTGTTCAGCTACGCCTTTGACAAATACTTACTATCGTTGTAACGTAACTTGCTATTTTAGCTCAACAACAGTTCCTTCAACACCGATTCAAATCACCTTAAACAATACTATACTTACTACTACTCCGGCTACTATTTGTTTGCCAACTGACACTGCGATTTTGTTAGCGACGTCATCAGCTGGTGATGTTAAGTGGTATGCTTCACAAACCGGTGGTGCTGCTTTGGCAACAGGAAATTCATTTACAACTCCTGTGCTTGCTTCAACAACAACTTTCTATGCAGGAACAGAATCTACCACTAACGGTACAGCAGGCTTTACCTATACCGAAGACGGATATGGAAATGGAGGTTTGAACAAAGGTGTAGCTTTTAACTTGTCCAATGCGACCATTTTAAATTCTGTTAAGGTTTATCCACAACAAAATCCTGGAGGAACAGGACCAATGCCAATTACGGTTAAAGTATTCCAAAATGGTGTTCAGGTACCAGGTACTTCTGAAGTTGTTTTTACACCAAACACTTTCTCAAGTTGGTCTCCTACCACTACTGCTCAAACTGTAACGCTTGGCTATCAATTACCAGCAGGTGATAATTATTCGCTTGAAATTACGGACGGTGGTTCTTATGACAATGCATTGGCTTATGTAAGTGTATGGCCAAATCCATTCCCGGTTACCAATGGCGCTGTGACTATTACCGGCGGTATAAACAATGGCAGTATTGATGTTTACAGTTATTACTACTTCTTCAATTGGGATATTACTGAAGTATGTTCTTCAGCAAGGGTTGCGGTTACAGCTACGGTACAAACCCCTGAAGAATGTGATTTAGGAAATCCTTCTGCTCAGTTATTAAACAGAGTGGTTGCTTATCCAAATCCTTATTCACAAACCTTTAAATTAGACATTCAAACGAATAACCCATCAGATGTTGTTGTCAATGTTTATGATATGGTTGGAAGATTAATCGAACACAGAGCGGTTAGCTTCAATGACATTTCAAATGTGGAAATCGGGAACGGATATCCTTCCGGGATTTATAACGTAACGGTAACGCAAGAAGGAAAAGCAAAAACACTTCAGGTGATAAAAAGATAAACACTAAACTTCACACAACTAAAAACGGCTACTTTATGGGTAGCCGTTTTTTTATTTCTTCTATAGTCCTTAAAACTGTGACTGCGACTGTAAACTCTAGTTCGCCACTTCGCTGATAAATTTGATTCGCATCAGGCGCAGCTCTTCAATATCATAATCACCATCAAATTCCTTAAGCGCTTCTTCGATTTTATCCGATTCAGAATCCATAAAATAATCGTGGATCTCTTCCTGTTGGTCTTCGTCTAAAATTTCGTTAATCCAATAGTCGATATTGAGCTTGGTTCCCGAATATACGATTTGCTCCATTTCTTTCAAGAGCGTGTCCATATTCATTCCTTTCGCTTTGGCAATGTCTTCAAGCGATAGTTTTCGGTCGATGTTTTGGATGATGTATAATTTATTGGACGAATTGGCACCGGTAGATTTTACCACCAAATCATCCGGACGAATGATGTCATTGTCCTCAACATATCTTTCAATCAGTTCGACAAATTCATTGCCGTACTTTTTGGCCTTACCTTCTCCAACGCCATGAACATTACTCAATTCATCAATCGTAATCGGGTATTTTAACGCCATGTCTTCCAATGACGGATCCTGGAACACCACAAATGGTGGCACGCCTAATTTTTTCGCTACTTTTTTACGCAACTCACGCAACATTCCCATTAAGGCTTCATCGGCTGTTCCACTCGATTTTGCTGCCGTTACAATGGCTTCGTCTTCACTTTCGCTGTATTCATGGTCTTCCGACATCATGAATGAAATCGGATTCTTGATAAACTCATGGCCTCGGTCGGAAACTTTTAAAATCCCGTAGGTTTCAATGTCTTTATTGAGCAGTCCATCGACTAAAACCTGGCGGATCAACGCCATCCAGTAGCGTTCATCAAAGGCCGAACCGCAACCAAAAAAGGTTTGGGCATCCGTTCGGTGTGCTTTTATAGTGGCATTTACCCTTCCGATGAGCGTAAATACAATTTCTTTTGATTTGTATAAATGTTTGGTATCGCGAACGACTTCCAATAACATTTTAACTTCGTCTTTGGCTTCGACTTTGCTTTTTGGGTTGCGAACATTGTCATCCATATCGGCACCTTCTCCGGTTTCGCTGTCAAATTCTTCACCGAAATAATGCAACAGGAATTTACGTCTCGACATCGAAGTTTCGGCATACGCCACGACTTCCTGAAGCAATGCAAAACCAATTTCCTGTTCGGCCACCGGTTTGCCCGACATAAATTTTTCCAATTTTTCCACATCTTTATAGGAGTAGTACGCCAAACAATGGCCTTCTCCTCCATCGCGACCGGCACGTCCGGTTTCCTGATAATAACTTTCCAGTGATTTTGGGATATCGTGATGGATCACAAAACGAACATCCGGTTTGTCGATTCCCATTCCGAAAGCAATCGTTGCCACAACCACTTCCACATCTTCCATCAGGAACATGTCCTGGTGTTTGGCTCTGGTTTTGGCGTCCAATCCGGCGTGGTATGGAACCGCACTAATTCCGTTTACCTGAAGCACTTCGGCGATTTCTTCCACCTTCTTTCGGCTCAGGCAATAAATGATTCCCGATTTGCCTTTGTGTTGTTTGATAAAGCGAATGATATCCGCTTCGATATTTTTGGTTTTGGTGCGTACTTCGTAAAATAAATTTGGACGGTTAAACGATGCCTTAAATGTGGTCGCATCAGACATATCCAAATTCTTCAGGATATCTTCCTGAACTTTTGGCGTAGCCGTAGCGGTTAAACCGATTACAGGTACGTCGCCCAACTGCTTGATAATGTGCCTCAGATTTCGGTATTCGGGTCTGAAATCATGTCCCCATTCCGAAATACAGTGTGCTTCATCAATCGCTACGAATGATATCGGCACGCTTTGCAGAAATTCCACATATTCCTCTTTGGTCAAAGATTCCGGAGCGACATAAAGCAGCTTCGTGATTCCTGACGTAATATCTTTTTTAACCTGAGTGATTTCAGTTTTGGTCAATGACGAGTTGAGTACATGGGCAATCCCGTTTTCAGAAGACAAACTCCTGATGGCATCGACCTGATTTTTCATTAAGGCAATCAATGGTGAAACCACTATTGCTGTTCCTTCTTGTATTAATGCGGGTAATTGGTAACAAAGTGATTTTCCACCACCTGTCGGCATTATAACGAATGTATTATGTTTAGTGATAATACTTTTTATGACTTGTTCCTGTAGACCTTTAAATTGGCTGAAACCAAAATACTTTTTTAATTCCTTGTGGATGTCAATTTCGTTTAAATTCATTCTGTGTTAATGGTATTTTTACATAAATTTGCAAACATAAAGATACGACTTTCTTTTATACATACAAATTTTATATTATTTCAATTTTGATACCTAAAGAAACCATTTTAGCCTCTGCCAAAAAGACAATATTATCAGAAAGTGAAGCCATTGCAAAGCTGGTAGATTTTGTAAATGACGATTTTGTAAAAACAGTTGAAATCATATACAACGGAACCGGGAGGTTAGTAGTCACCGGAATTGGCAAAAGTGCCATCATCGCGCAAAAAATTGTGGCTACTTTAAATTCCACCGGAACACCATCATTATTCCTTCACGCTTCAGAAGCCATTCATGGTGATTTGGGCATGGTACAACCCGGTGATGTGGTGATTTGTATTTCCAAAAGTGGTAACAGCCCTGAGATAAAAGTATTGGTGCCGTTATTGAAACGTTTTGGCAACAAATTGGTAGCCATAACCGGAAATACAACCTCATTTTTGGGCAAAGAAGCTGATTATGTTTTGAATACCTATGTAGAAAGTGAAGCCTGCCCAATTAATCTGGCACCAACGAACAGCACAACAGCCCAATTGGTTATGGGAGATGCTTTGGCGGTTTGCCTTATGGAAATGAGAAACTTCACAGCCGAAGACTTTGCCAAATACCATCCCGGTGGTGCTTTGGGTAAAAAACTGTTACTTCGTGTGGGCGATATGCTCGATACTACACATAAACCGATTGTCGCACCTAATTCCAATATCAAAACGGTTATTGTAGAAATCTCCGAAAAACGTTTGGGTGTTACGGCCGTGGTTGATGACAACAAAGTAATCGGAATCATTACCGATGGTGATATTAGAAGAATGCTCAACAAAACTGATACGATTTCAGGTTTGGTCGCCAAAGACATTATGACGGTCAATCCGAAAACGATTAAATCTACCGACATGGTGAGTGATGCATTGAACATCTTGGAGGATTTCTCTATCACGCAATTAGTAGTGGTTGATAACGGCGAATACAAAGGCGTTATCCATTTACATGACATTTTAAAAGAAGGAATTGTATAATGGCTAGAAAACCTATGGGCGAGATGTCATTCTTAGATCATCTCGAAGAATTAAGATGGTTATTGGTAAGAAGTACGTTGGCAGTCGTAATTATTGCCTGTGCCTGTTATTTTATTGACGATTATATTTTTGATACAATTATTTTTGGGCCAAAAGACCCCAATTTTGTTACTTATAAATTCTTTTGTGAATTAACCCGTTTTTTTGGCGTTGATGATACATACGCCTGTGCGACAGATTATTCGTTTATCATCCAGAACACTGAAGTCGGTGGACAGTTTTCCATTTATTTATGGATATTGGTCGCGGCCGGATTTATCCTGGGTTTCCCTTATATTCTCTACGAATTTTGGCGTTTTATCAGTCCGGCACTTTATGAAAAGGAGCGCAAGAATGCAGCTATTTTTATCATCGTTTCGTCATTGTTGTTTTTCATTGGCGTATTGTTTGGTTATTTTGTGATTGTGCCTTTGTCAATTAACTTTTTCGCAACTTTTAATATAAGTCACCAAGTCGTGAATCAGTTTACAATTGAGTCTTATATCAGCATGATTAAAATGTCTTTGATTGCCAGCGGATTGTTATTCGAAATGCCTATTATCATTTATTTCCTGACCAAATTAGGATTGGTTGGCCCGGCATTCTTAAGAAAATACAGAAGAGCTGCAATTGTCATCATTTTGATTGTGGCTGCGATAGTAACGCCACCGGATATTCCAAGCCAGGTTGTGGTTTCCATTCCGATGTTGATTTTATATGAAGTGAGTATTTTAATTTCCGCAATAGTGGTTAAAAAAGAGAAAGAAAATGTCTGATTTAGTACAAGAATTTAACGACTATCGTTCCAGAATGAACGAGAAGTTATTGGCCGACAACAACAAAATTGTCAAACGAATTTTCAATTTGGATACCAATGCTTATGCCGAAGGCGCTTTGGATGTAAAAACCAAAGAACTTTTAGGTTTAGTGGCTTCGACGGTCTTGCGTTGTGATGATTGTATCAAATATCATTTGGAAACCAGTTACAAAGAAGGCATCACCAAAGAAGAAATGATGGAAGCTATGGGTATTGCTACTTTAGTTGGCGGCACCATTGTGATTCCGCATTTGAGAAGAGCTTACGAGTTTTGGGAAGCTTTGGAAGCAACCAAATAATTGTTAAAGCCAACCATTGTTAAAACGATAATTTGTTTATTTGCAGCAAATACAATTTCAGTAAATGAAACTAAGAGCAGAAAATTTAGTCAAAACCTATAAAGGCAGAAGCGTTGTTAAAGGCATTTCCGTGGAAGTGAACCAAGGAGAAATCGTTGGGCTTTTGGGGCCGAACGGTGCCGGAAAAACCACTTCTTTCTATATGATTGTCGGATTGGTCAAACCCAATTCGGGGAATATTTATCTGGATGACATGAACATCACCGAATTCCCGATGTACAAACGCGCGCAGAACGGTATTGGCTATTTGGCTCAGGAAGCTTCTGTGTTCAGAAAACTGAGTATTGAAGACAATATTTTGAGTGTATTGCAACTGACTTCACTTTCCAAAGAAGAACAAGTAGCCAAAATGGAAAGCCTGATTGCCGAATTTAGTTTGGAACACATCCGAACCAACCGCGGTGATTTATTATCCGGTGGTGAAAGACGTAGAACAGAAATTGCCCGCGCTTTGGCAACCGATCCAAAGTTTATTTTGTTGGACGAACCGTTCGCCGGAGTTGACCCGGTGGCTGTAGAAGACATTCAGCGCATTGTAGCGCAGTTAAAAAATAAAAACATCGGAATCCTGATTACCGACCACAACGTTCAGGAAACGTTGGCTATTACCGATAAAACCTATTTGATGTTTGAAGGCGGCATTCTAAAAGCCGGAATCCCGGAAGAATTAGCCGCTGACGAAATGGTGAGAAAGGTTTATCTCGGACAAAACTTTGAGTTGCGTAAAAAGAAACTGCATTTTTAAGCAAGAAAATAGAGAATAGACTACAGAAAATAGACTTTCATTATGCAAGGAACTTCGAAAAAGAATTGGAAATTTGGTTTATTTTATTTCAATAAAGAAGACCAACGTGTTTTTGTTGAAAAGCCCAACCCAAATTATGGTATTACCCTAAATTTTGCCAATCCAAAAGCTTATGTAGCGCTATTATTAGCCGCTTTATTTTTCGGATTTATAGTTTATATGATTACAAAAAAAGCTTCCTAACTGGAAGCTTTTTTGTTGACTATATTATTGATAACCGACAGTAACACATAAAGCAAAATAATCAACGGTACCGCCAGTATCTGAAGGAAAACCAGCATCAGAACGGAGATGGCCAAAAAGAAAATCTGCAGTTTGTATTTGGCAACACTAAAATTCTTAATCTTTAAGGAAAATAAAGGAATTTTAGCATTCATAACATAGGCGCTTAACGCTGTTAATAGCAATAAAAACCAACAATTATATGAAAAGCCCATATCAATTTCAGTATGGAAATAGTTCGCTACCAATGGTAAACTCGTGATAAAAAGTGCATTTGCGGGAGTCGGCACACCAATAAAACTATCCGACTGCCTAGTGTCAATATTAAATTTGGCCAAACGATAACAAGCTCCTAGCGTGATAATAAAACCCAAATAAGGCAGCGAAATATCAAACCAATCCAGATTGGAAACATATAGATTCTTCCGATCCATCAATAATTGATACATCACAAACCCAGGAACAACGCCACTGGTCACCATATCGGCTAAAGAATCCAACTGCACGCCTAATGGTCCTGAAACACCAAACTTTCGGGCAAAAAAACCATCAAAAAAGTCGAAGAAAATCCCCAAACAAACAAAATAAAACGCCCAATCAAATTCATTCCCGGCAACCAAAACCACCGCCACGCAACCACAAAACAGATTCAACATCGTAAATAAATTCGGAATCAGCCTTTTGATATTCATTTGTGGTTGGGTTTATTTTTTTAAAGATTTACAAATTTAATACAATAAGTTGCAGACTTCTGCGTTTTATATTAGAGATTTTTATGTGATATTTGTAAAAAGAAAAATTGCCTTGAAAAAAACGATTGCTATTCTGCTACTTTTCATTAGCCTAATTACTCATGCTCAAGCCGTTAGAAAATACTCGAATGAGTTTATGAATATAGGCGTTGATGCAGCAGCATTAGGTATGTCGAATGCCGTGACAGCTTTTACGGGCGATGTCAATTCGGGTTATTGGAATCCGGCTGGTTTGTTAAAAATTGAAGACAGCGAAGCGGCTTTGATGCACGCGAGTTATTTTGCCAATATTGCCCAATATGATTATGCGGCTTACGCCAAAAAAATAGACGATGGCAGCGCTTGGGGTGTTTCCCTAATCCGTTTTGGGGTGGATGACATCTTAAATACCACGCAATTAATCGACAGCGAAGGCAATATCGACTACAACAGGATCAGTCTTTTTTCTACCGCCGATTATGGTTTGACTTTTTCCTATGCCCGAAGAATGAAATTGGAAGGCTTTCAATATGGCGTAAATGCCAAAGTCATCCGCAGGATCATTGGGGATTTTGCCAATTCCTGGGGATTTGGTTTTGATGCCGGTTTGCAGTTTGACCGCAACGATTGGCACTTCGGATTGATGCTTCGCGATATCACAACAACCTATAACGTTTGGGCAATTGACGAAGAAAAATTCGAAGAAATCAGTGAAGCGGTTGAAGGCCAGAATCAGGAATTACCGGAAAGCACTGAGATTACTTTACCAAAAGCCCAATTGGGTATCGCCAAGAAATTTGAATTCCACTACGACTATACTTTGCTCGCAGCAGTCAATCTGAACATGCAGTTTGCCCGAACCAACGATGTCATTTCGACCGATGCGGTAAGCATTGATCCGGCGCTGGGGTTTGAATTTGGCTACACCGATTTGGTTTTTCTCCGTGCCGGTGTTGGTAATTTCCAAAACGCCGAACAATTGGATGGTACTAAAAAAGTCAGCTTCCAGCCGAATATTGGTTTAGGATTTAAATACAAAGGCATACAGGTAGATTATGCGTTGACCGATTTGGGTGACCAAAGTGCGGCTTTGTACTCCAATATTTTTTCAGTGAAAGTTGATTTGAGCATCTTTAGATAAAAAGCCATGTTGAAAAAAGTACTTCTATTCCTTCTACTCGTTTTTAGTTTAAATACTTTTTCACAAAGTCCGAAACTTTCCGAAAGTACACAAATCAGTATTTTTACCTGTGGCCGAGGCGAACAGTTGTATTCCACTTTTGGGCATACTGCCTTGCGAATTAAAGATGATGCGAACCAACTCGATGTCGTTTTCAATTATGGTGCTTTCGACTTCAGGACAGAGAATTTCTATCTGAAGTTTGTCAAAGGTGATTTGCAATATTTTATGAATGTGACTTCGTTTGAAGATTTTATCCTAGAATACCAGATGGATAAAAGAGAAGTCATTGAACAAACGCTGAGCTTGCCGTTAAGCAGTAAACAAAAGCTCTTTGATGAATTGAGTGCAGCGCTTTATACTTCCGAAAAATATTATACCTATAAGTTCATCGACCGAAATTGTACGACGATGGTGGTAGAAAAAATCAACGGTTTATTGGACCAAACCCAAATTCAGAAAGTCGATGACAAAACCATAAGCTACAGAACATTACTTTATCCTTATTTCGAGAACTACTTTTGGTACAAATTGGGAATCAACATTGTTTTCGGAGCCAAAACAGACAAAGACGCCGAAAAATTATTCCTCCCGGTGGAATTGATGAATAGTCTGGACAAAGCTACTGTTGATGGAAAACCATTGGTATCCGCAAAGAAAACCATCCTTCCCGGAACTGAAAAAGTCGTGGGATTCTCTTTCTTCAACAGCATTTACCTGATTATTGCCTTTTTGGTTGTGCTCATCGCCATCAACAAACGCTGGTTGTTTTTGAGCTATCTTTTTGTTTGCGGATTGTTTGGTGTTTTCCTTTGCCTTATTGGATTTTATTCCGACCACAGCGAATTGCTTTGGAATTACAACGCCTTATTGTTTAGCCCGTTGTTTTTGGTTTTGCCATTTTTGAAAAACACTACATTGAACAGAATCAGCCATATCTGCATTGCGCTTTTATTCATTTACTCCATTATCATGGTCAACAAACCACATTTGGGAATCATGTTGCCATTCATCCTGACTGCTTTCTATATGCTTTTGAAAATCAACGGCAGAAATCCATTAAAACTATTGTCCCCGGTAAAATAAAACCGTACTAAAGGTTTTAAACATGATGCTAAAGTCAAGGAAAAGACTTCGGTGTTTGATATAATACAAATCGTATTGGAGTTTGATCAAGCTGTCATCAATTGTTTCCCCATAAGAATAGTTGACTTGTGCCCAACCGGTTAATCCCGGTTTTATTACGTGTCTTGTTTCGTAGAAAGGCATTACTTCGGCGATTTCGTTGACAAAAACCGGTCTTTCCGGTCTTGGGCCAATCACTGCCATATCGCCTTTTAAGATATTCAGGAATTGCGGAAACTCATCAATCCTTGATTTTCTCATGATTTTACCAAATGGCGTCACTCTTGAATCATTGGTTGTTGCAAACACAGCACCTGCCGATTCGGCATTCTTTATCATGGTACGAAACTTCACAATATTGAATATTTTTCCGTTCTTCCCTACTCTTTCCTGGGTGTAAAATAATTTTCCTTTGTTGCCAAAAAGATTTCCGATAAACACCAATGGAATCAAAGCAGCTCCGATTACCAGTCCGATGATAGAAATAACGATTTCCAGAAAACGAACCACAATCAAATACAAATGATTCTGATTGCTTCGGCTAAACGGGAAATAACGGTAAAAATCCCTTGATACATATTGCACAGGAATACGTTGGGTTATATTCTCATATACTTGAGTATACTCACGGATGATATAACCGTTTTCGAGCAGATGGATCAATTGATTATAGAGTTTTACGGTAATACCATCCGTTTTTTGGGAAGCAATGACAATCTCTGAAATGGAATTTTTCTTTACAAAGGTTTCCAGGTCATTAATCTCAATGTTTTTAATTTTGGATGAAATAGCAGCTCCTAAATTGGCACTATCCGAATTGACAAATCCCAATACGCGGTAATGAGGATCTGCGCTTTCCAATCCGTCAATCAATTCGGTGACCTGTTCCTTATCACAAATCAGGATTACTTTTTTCAAAAAACGATTCGAAGCAAAAAAACGCACATATATCATTCTCCAGGTAAGCAGAGCCACGAATATCGCTATGAAAAAGAAAAAAATCTGAATACGGTTGGATGGTAAGACCGGTGTATAAATTGGCGTTAATAGGTAAAGCAACACTGTGGTAGACGAAGTCAGAATGATACTTTTAATCACCTGATACTGATTGCTCGCCACCTGCAAATTGTACATTTCAAATACAGAACCGAGAAAGTTCAGGTAGAATGCCAAAACGATGGTCCAGTAAAAGTTGGTTGTGGAAATATTGAAATAATTAAACTTGAATACAATTCCGACGATGTACAAAGAAACAAGCACAGAAATAACATCAAAAAGCCTTAAAAGAATCTTTCTTTCAGAAACTTCAAAATGTATGTCCTTGTATTTGTTCATGTTTTTAATAACAGCTTGTTTTTTGAAGTCGCAAGGTATTAAATATATCGATTATTTTAGTAAATCCGTCCATTGCTTTTTAACGATTGGCCAATCAAAGTGTTGGACCGTTTCCTTAGCATTTTTTGCCAAATCCTCCGCTAATTTTGGTTCGGTAAACAATCGGTTAATTTGGGCAGTCATATTCTCTGCATCATCATCCGCTACCAATAATGCATTGGTACCATGTGCCAATAAATAAGGAATTCCGCCAACATTGGTTGAAACCACCGGCAATCCTAAAGCCATGGCTTCGATAACACTGATTGGTGTATTATCAAAATGAGTGGTATTGATAAAGACATTGTATTCCTTTGATTCGGCTATCCATTCTTCTTTTGATAATTTGCCTGTAAATTTGACCTCAACATTATTTTTCTTGGCGAAACGAACCGTTTTTTCATAACTATCGTCTTTTTTTGGACCAATCATACACAATTTGGCTTCAGGGTAAATCTTCTTTAAATCGATAAAAATCTTTACCGCCATTAATGGATTGTATATTTTGGCAAATGATCTTACCCATAGCAATTTAGGGGCATCAAATACCTTAACCGACTGGGTGTACATCTGAAGTTCTATTGTGTTGGGAATGTATTTCAGATTGGTGTAACCATTATTTTTAAAAGCTTCATAAAGATAATTGGACGGCGCAATATTGATGAAAGCATTTTTAAAAATTAAATCGGAAAGGAACTTAGTTCTTATAATCCTGCTTGGCAAATCACCACCATGCAATTTCGGGATGTATTTAACATTTAAAATTCTACAAAGTTGGGAAATGATAAAGGCATACCAGAAATTTTTAGTGCTGTAAGTATCAATTAAAACATAGTCGACTTTTCTGGCGTACTTAAACGTCATACAAATCATTTCAAGCATTCGGAAAAACTTACTTTTTTTAGAAGAAGCATAATAAACAGTAAACCCTTCAGCTTCAAGAAACGAACCTAGCGTTTCAATTGAAGTAGAAGTGTAACCGTGTTTGGATAACTTATTTCCTATGTAAAGTAGGCTACTCATCCATATAAACTTTTAATAGCGTAAACGAATATACAAAAGCCGGAGCAGCTATTCTCATAGCGGCGTGATTAATTGTCATCAGCCAAAATACTAAAAAACAAAACATATAGATATTCTGCTTGTTGTCGAGATATAAAAAAATAGGCGTTGAAAAGACAATCAACAGTGCTATAATGCCCAAAGTTCCGTGTTCAGCAATAGTTCTCGTCACTTCGTTATGCGAGGTTATGATGGCGCCACCAGTCATTTCTTCTCTTACTTCCAAACCTTTGGCAACTCCAATACCAAAAACAGGACTGCTTTTAAAAGCTTCAATTTCACTGTCCAGAATCTCTTCCCTACCGGTAAACTGGCTTTCTTTTACTTTTCCGGTTGCATCCTGATTGGCATATCTTTTATCAATCAAACCACCAGTCTGATTTGACGTATAAATCCAGGTAAGGGCAAATCCAAAAAGGAAAAGTATCAAAAGTATATTCAATTTATACTTACCATGACCATGTGCGTTTTTGTACAGAAAGAAAATCAAAATCAAAATCATCAAAAGTCCGGTAATCATTCCTCCTCTTGAAAAAGTTACCAAACCACGATAACTGATATTAAAGATAATGACCAGATTCAGGATGAATATCAACTTGCTTTTTGATTCTAAAATTAATCTGGAAAAAAATATAAACATCCCAATTCCGAGAACTGTTGCCACTTGATTTGGCCCAAATCCTCCCGAAGTTTCCGGATTTGAACCGGTTCCAATCAGAACGGTTTTCAAATCGGGTGTATAAAAAATCAAATAAACCGTGGTTGAAATAATGGGCAATCCCATCGTCAACATTATATTGTTGAGTTGGGAAAACAAAATCTTCCTGTTGTAATTATAAATGGCAGCCACTCCGAGACAAGCCGGACCGGAGATGTTAAAAGCCAAAGAAGTCCTAAGGTCGGATTTTAGATTTAAAGTCTCGGTGGCTACAATAATCCCGGGAAACAATAAGAGCAAATAAACCCAATAGGGAACCGCATTTTTAGAAAAACCGCTATAATACATCCCTAAAAAAAGGAACATCATTACTCCATATTTAGAAAACTCATAGAGAATATTACCGCCAGTCATCCGAAGGAAAACTTCACTCCCAACCAAATAGGCCGATACATAAAGCACTTCATTATGCCTATTTGCATTTTTAATTACAAAATAGACTCCCAAAATAACAATGGCAAAACCATATATTTTTGAGAATTGCGGAAAAGTATAGATTAAATATCCAATCAGGACATGGAGTGCAACTAATAGTATATAATTTTTGTCTTTCATTGCCTTACAACCCTTTAATCCAATTTAAATATTTCGTCATAACGCCTTCTTCCGAGTGGTTTTCAACTATGGTTTGATGTAATGCTTCTCCAAATTGTTTTCTCAACGTTTCATCGTTTATCAGTTGCAACAGACCATCATAAAAGGCTTCTACGTCCTGTACGCCAACTATAAATCCGTTGCTTCCGTTTTTAATGATTAACGGAATTTCACCCACATTGGTGGATACAACAGGTTTTTTATACAATCCATATTCAATTAACGCCACAGGCAATCCTTCTGATTTTGAGGTCAATATAGCTAAATTTGATTGATTAATGATATTCACCACATCATTTTTAGAACCATAAATAAAAACATGGCTTTCTAATTCCCTGTTGATGATCAGTTCATGAATCTGCCTGGAGTAGTCATCTTCAAAGTCTTTTCCAACCAAATGGAAGCTCCAATCCGGATGCGATTTTTTTAATTTGCCCGCAATCTCAAGCAATAAAAAATGATTTTTTTGATCTCTTAAATTGGCCAAACACAAAATGCGTTTGCCTTCAATACCTTTCAATTGCGTCTCTACTGATACCGTTGAAACATCATTGGTGAAATTGGGTAGATAGATAACCTGCTTACAATTCAGTTCTTTTTCAGCCCAATTTTTCAGTTTGAAATTCACCACAATAATGCCCTTGAAAAAAAACGAAGCCATTTTGAGCACCAATGATTTTTGGGTGCTGATAAACTCGCTCAGTCCGTTGTGATCATGCCAGATGATTTGAACTTTTGGGTAAATTATTTTGACTAATAACGCAATGAAATAAGAACTACTGTGCGGTTGAAGAAAATCAACCTTGTTTTCCCTGCAATATTGTTTTAATCGAAAAGCCGCAGCAAAATCAAGCGTTTTTGTCTTTTTCAAAAATAAATACGAAACCGAATCATTCAATTGGCTTTTCAGATGCCCTTCCGCTCTGGTAGCAACCAAACCCGAAAAAGTAATCCTTTTCGAAAGTGCATTGGCATAATTGATCGCCATTTTTTCGGCACCGCCAACTTCTAAGGAATCTATAATCTGCACTATTCTCATGATTGCAAAAGCTGTTTAATTTTGGTCTCAAAAATATCTAAAGTATAGTGTCTTGACCAGTCAATGGCATTCCCGACTTTGGTTTGGTACAAATTATTGTCTTGTAGCACAGACTCAATTTGGTCAACATCATTGGCTAATCTCATTTCCAAAAGCAAACCTCTGTTTCCGTTATCCAACATATTGGGAACGCAGGAAACTCTCGAAGCAATAGGCAAACAACCCCAAAACATGCCTTCGGCTATGACTTTTGGCCAACCTTCACTCAAGGATGGTAAAACTACAAAATGATTTTTGATATAGGCTTCTTTAATCACGCTCTGATTTTGATTTCCTTTTAAAAAAATGATACTCTCCAAATTATTTTTGGTGATATAACTCTCTAAACTTGCCCGTTCTACGCCTTCTCCGAAAATGCTTAATTCAACATCATACTGCTTTTTATACAGTTGCTCAATCAGTTGTACTGCGTATAAAGGTTGTTTCCCATTGGAAAGTGTTCCCACAAAAACAAACGAAATTTTACCGGTTAATACTCTTGGGCTAACCTGAATTTTATCTTTTTCAAAATAGCTCGCCGTAAAAAAAGGCTTGATGTTTTTGGTGCTGTTTTCCCATTCACCATAGACCAAAACCTGCATGTTCCTGGTCAGGAATGTGTTGCGCAAAATCCATTTTTGCAGGCGATAACTCAACGGTTGCTTTGCTTTTAAATCCCAATTTCCTGCATATTTTGCCGTTTTGGGTTTGCTGGGAAATAAAATCTGAATCAAGCAAGCCAACAATCCCATGTTTCCCGGGCATCGCAAGTGAATATGATCCGATTGTTTCATGGCTTTATAGATTTCAGCTGCAATTCGGGGTAAGGCCAATAGGGTTTTGAAAGCGGATGTCAGCGACAAAAAGTGGAAAGAGGCCACCTTTCTGAAATCAATGTTATGATGGTCATACGCAATGTCAATCGAAGTTTTTTGCTCCAGATTCAGCGGTGCGACCAAGATGATTTTATCGACATATTTGGCCCAAATGTTCATCTCTCTCACATAGGGTGAATAGGCAAAATATTCCCCGCTCTGGTTGCCGTGAGCCACATGTGTGATGATACAAAAGGTCATTATCGTTTAGGATTCAATTTTAGGTTGATTGAAAAACAAACTCATCCATCCAACCAATCTTCCCCAAAATTCGGTTAAAGCTTCTTTGCGTTTGTTAGTGGTAAATATATTGCTAAATCTGATGAATGTCAATAATAATATGATGGCATTCCATTTAAACCTTGCTTTTAATGATGGGTTTGGATATTTCACGCGCCACACATACCAGCCGTTTCGCACCACCATTTTGCCATAACTGTATTTATTTGGCCGACCGGATTCATCGTGATAATGCCCTAAACGTGCGTTGGTATTGACAAATAATTTTCCTGTTTTGGAAAGCCTTAAGGTAAAATCGGCATCTTCATACAAACCGTAACCTTCAAAATAAGTCGAAAAGGAAAAACTTTCAAAAACCGATTTCCGAAACGAGGAAACGCCGCCCATCAACTGTTCTACTTCATAAATCTTGCCCGTTGGCGGTAAAAAACTGATGCTCCTTCCATTGGAAAACTCGGGTAAAAAACCAGGTTTTGTATCTGTGTCCAATCCCAATTTCTTTCTTAGGACAAAACGACTGCCATCTTTTTTCTTCCAACCATCATAGAAAAACTCTTCAATCGTTGGTTTATAATCTTCAGAAACCTTTTCCCAAACCACTTCATTGGTAATAAAACCGCCAACGCCCAACGCTTCTGGATGAACCTCATAAGCTCTTAATATTTCTTCAAAATAATTGGATTCCAAAATCGTATCATCATCCAAAAAACAAATAATATCGGCCGTGTCGGCTGTTTTAGCAATGCCAAAATTTCGCTGCTTGGTCAAACCTCTGTCTTTATCGGTTACCAAAAAGTAATGAAGGTTTTGAAACGGATTTTGTTTTAGAACAGCTTCGGTTTCAGGACTGGTTGAACCATCAATAATCAGAATCTCATTGGGATAAACAGTCTGCAGCTTGACCGATTCCAATAGCTTCAGCAAAGGATTCGGTCGCATATAAGTACAGATGATTAAGGTGAAATTCATGTTATTCCTCTTTTAACTTTTCGGCCCAAAAAACACTTCTGTCCCATTTCTGCCTGAATGTTTTTATATACCCAAACGGATTTATGAAAAAGTTTTTATTGAAAATCTTAAAGAAAAGTGTGGTTTTATAGCTCAACAACTGTTCTTTGGAATCATACAATAACCTAAACAACATCACGGTTGGCGACGGTTTAGGCTGAATAATTTCTTCTTGCCAACGCAATGTTGGTTTGGTTCTGAAACCTCCGATTGGCGCTTTTAAATGCAAAATTTCCGAAGTGGAAATATACAAAATATCAAAGCCTTTGAGACGCAACTGCATCCCGAAATCATTGTCTTCGCCAAAACCAAATTCGTAGCCCATCTTAAACCGCAAATCTTTCACACAGGAAGATTTCACAAAAGCATGTCCGGCACCGAAAACAGTAAATTGCTTTGGCTTATCGGGTGCTATTTTTTGTGATTTCAAATGACAAGCCACTAAAAAAACTTCGTTGCCCGTATGCTGAAAAGACGCCATCGCCTTTTCGAGCAAATCATTTTCAAAAACAATATCGTCATCGGCAAAGAAACAGAACTCACTTTCTACCAAATCTAAACCTATATTTCTGGCGTTACAGGCTCCGGCTTGGTGTGTAAAGTGATGTTTTATCTTGAATGGCCAAGTCTCACTTTGGATAAAATCCAAATCGGAAATGCTGCCGATTTCAGGATTTTGTTCAACAATAATAACATTGGTCGGCAAATAAGTTTGTGACGCCAAATTATGCAACACTGCCAACAAATAATCCTTTCTCCCGATGGTCGGGATCAGGACATCAATCGTTCCGTTTTCAATGATTTTCCGGGTTGAAACCAAATCAATTTGGTTCAATCGTGTTGGGTTAAAAGTCCGTTTCGGATAAAATAAGGACGCGAGTAATGCAAAAAACGGAAATCGCTTTTCATACACCAACAGGTTGAAAAACATAAGGAAAATCCAGCGTGTTTTATAATGTTGTTTGGTAAATTTAAACAGTGTTGACAGGTTGGATTTCGGCTTTTCAGTCGTAATTGATTTGTCTTTCAGCAATTTGGGCTCAGAGTAACACAATAACCCAAAAGCAATAGCTCTTTTGGCCAATGAATTGAGGAAATAGTCAAAATCTTTCTCGATTTTCAAATCCCTTTTACAAGCGATGAGAACCGAAGCATGAACGGCGCCAACGTGACTGCTCATTTGCCAGGTGGCATAACGAACCGTTTTATTGACTTTTATAAACGGTGAATCTTCAACATAACCCAATTCCCGGCCAAGATAATCGTTAGCCAATGAAAACATAAATTTGTGATGGTGAAACAAACCTTCAATAGCTTCAATATTCAGATTATCTCGCTGACTTTCGTGACACCAAACCAATATTTCGTTTTGAAATTTCTGGGCCAACTCCAGTAAAACAGCGGTACTATTTCGATTCACTCCATTGGGACTTTCGCCCGTAGTAGAAACGATTGCAGTTATCTTGGATTGGTTGTGATAGAGGACAATCATGATTCTTTTTGCTTATAATCATTCAAAATCCTTTGGTAAAATTCGGCACTTTGTCTGGCTACGACTTCAATGCTGAACTTTTGAGTCGCTTTTTCTTTGGCTTTGGCGCCAAATTGCTTTCTCAAATTTTCATCTTCGAGCAATGTCACTATTTTTTTGGCATAGTCGGAATGCGCTTTCGGGTGTTCTAAAAATCCGTTACTGTTGTCATCAATCACTTCGGTTGCCCAACCGATATTGGAAGCCACAATGGCTTTTTGCATCGCCATCGCCTCAATCCAGGAAACCGGAAGTGCTTCGGCAAAAGTGGGAAAAACACAAACTGTAGCTGCATTGATATGTACTTTGATTTGGTCGTAAGGAACGCTACCCAGATAATTCACATTGGGCAACACTTCCTTATCGAATAAGGTCTGCATCATGGACCAGGTAGAGGCATTTCCGGAAATTATATCCGAAGCGTCGCGTCCGATGAGGATTAATTTGGCTTGGTTATTCTGTTGGTAAACTTCATTGAAAATCAAAGGCAATTCGAGTAAGCCTTTCTTTCTGATGAGTGTTCCAAAGTATAAAATGGTGTTTTCCTGAGCGCTTTGCTGGTCATTGCGTAGGGAAAACTGCTCCAAATCGATACCATTGGGAATGACTGTAAAATCATTGGACAATGAAAATAATTCCTTGGTGACTTTGGCAACATATTGGCTTACCGAAAGCCACGCATCGGCTTTTTTCAAGGCTTTTTCTTCACGAAGTTTGTTGATGAATTTTACCGGACGATTGTCGAGATGGCAAAAATAAGTATCGGTTCCGTGGAGTTTAATCACCAAAGGGCAATTGGGTTTGATATTGGAACTGATACCGGTCCAATCGGGAACTTCAACCAAATCTACTTTACCTTCTTTGACCAAAGCATTGAGTAACTTTTGGATTTTCTTCTGGGTTAATATCCTGGAAAAACCTTTGAGTTTTATGTTTTTGATTTTGTAAAAAGTGATAGCGTTGTCCTGAAAGGTTTCATCTTTATCCTGTCCGTAAAGCACAATCACCACTTCGTGTCCCTGCTGTAATAAACCTTTACTCAAATTCATGATACTCGTACCAATGCCTGCGGCAAAATTGGCTCTGGCATGCGGATATTCTGAAGTTAGAAAGGCTATTTTCATCAGGCTATTTTTTCATCCAAATGCAGGATATATTTCTACCATTGACATTGTTTTCGGCAATGAATTGGGCTTCTTTTTCTTTATAACTGTCGATTAAATCACTTTTCAGAAAACCATAAAAACCATACGAACGCATTTGGAGCAATTCAAAACCGGTCAATTGCTTCTTCAAAAATTCCAATGAAATTCCTTTGTTAACCGAATCGGTCTTGGTTTCCACATGAATATCGGTTACGGTCCAGATTTCATTGGCAGTCATGCGTCTTTTAATCGTTTTTTCTGCCAATAACTGGTCGTTGATTAAGTCGATATAATCTTTTCGATTCAGCATTCGCTTAATGGATTTCAACAATGGTTTCGGAATAAAATCGGTGATTTTTTTATTTTTTGGTAAGGCATCAATCACTTTTTCATATTCCTCTTTTCTTTGCAGATACTCAGTCGTATTGATATAATCACCGTTTGGATCCTGAATATGTATCAGGATTCCACCTTGATTCAGAGCGTTGTCTACTTGATTTAAAAAAGCTTCTAAATCGGGAATGTGGTGCAACACCGAACTGATGATGATGACATCAAACTTTTCGTTGACATCTGCCAAATAGCCATTTCTGGTTTTGTATTCCTTTCCCCAGGTTTTGGCTTTTTGCTCGGCGTATTTCAACATATTGGGTGAAGTATCCAACAGCGTAACTTTGTTGATATGCTGGCCTAATTGGGAATTTAACAGAATCTGCGAACTCAATCCGGTGCCACAACCAATGTCGAGCAGGCTGAGTTCGTTACTTTGCGGTTTGTGATGCGAAAACAAATCGGCAATCAATAGGTTGATTTGCTCCTGTAAACTTCCCCACATATCGGTGTGCATGGCATCGTAATGTCCGGCTTCAAAATCATGAAATACTATATTGATCCGTTCCTGGAATTTTTCAGGAGACAAGGAACTACCTGTTTTTTGTAATAAAGGCAATAAAGATTGGTATGACATGATGTTCAATATAATTAGTTGGCTTTGTTTTGAATATAGTATTCCGATAAATCTTTATCGATAATTACTGTGGCTGCCGGCAGGATTGTTTTGTTATCGGGAATATCGTCTGTTACTACTGCATTAGCGCCGATAGTGACTTTGTTTCCAATGGTAATGTTGCCAAAAATTCCGGCATTGGGACCAATAAAAACTTCGTTACCAATTGTTGGCACACCTTTTTTGGAACCATAATTGCTCACCCCGATGGTAATTCCCTGAGAAATATTGCAATTATCCCCGATGATGCTGTCACCGTGTATCACGATGCTTCCAAAGTGACCAATATAAAGTCCTTTCCCGATTTGGGTTCTATAGGAAATATCAAAACCATATTTTACACGCAATCGTCGCCACCACAGAAAATAAAAATAAAACAACAATCTGTTGCTTCTTCTGTAGCGTTGCACCATACGGAAAATGGTCATGAATTTGAGTCCGGGAATGGGTCTGAGAATAAAAACATCCAATAAAACACCGATGGAGATTTTGTGAAATCCATAGCGTTTGTAATCAGATAAGAGTATTTCTTTCCCCATTTTCTTAGTTTGCAATTTCTTCTATTGCGGTCCAAATTCTCTCAGAAGCCATTTTTGGTGGATGCTGATTGATTTTTTCGAACCATTTTTTAGCATTGGCAATCACTTCCTCCGCCTGATTGGTCATAATTTTTTCAAGACAGGATTCTATTTCATCCGGTTTGTTGATCCACAAAACAGCATCCTTGCTTGGCATCGATCTGAAATGTATAAATTTATAAATATTATTTACAGTCCACTTCGGAAATTGACTATTAGGCACATCATAATTGACATAACAACAAGGCTTGTCAAAAGAAACATAGTCAAATACCATTGATGAGCCTAAATTTACCACCAACTCCGTATGAAAAATAGTATTCATTTGGAGTACTAAGTCTTCTTTAGTCGGCAAAATATCGTGCCATGCTTCGCCTTTTTTCTCCCATTTAGGTGAAATTGCCGTGATAATATGGCTGTATTTGGACAGCACTGCATCAAATCTGTTGGAAAAATCAACAGGGCATCTTCTGAAAATGATACCCAAATTGTATCCTTTTTCATTTAGCTTAATCACCGCCTCAGCCGTATCGGTAAGATATTGCGGGTCATTGGGTGAAGTGGTAATATCATCTCCTGAGAAACAAATGTATCTTTTGTTTAAATCTAAATTATATTCTCTAAAAAAAGCTTCTCTGGTGAGCAACAGCTCTTTTTGGGTATGGGTTTCAAACTGCGGCGTGCCGGTTACCCTAATCTGATTCTCCTTGATATGCGGATAATAAAAGAGTAACTCATTTTTCATGTGATTGCTCCAGACAAAATAAAAATCAGTTTCAACAATCTTGGTCGCTTTGGGCAAATTGTCCCATGAAAAAATAAACGTAGCCGTTGGAATTCCCAAGTCCTGAGCAGCTAATATTGGAGCTACGGCCAACATTGTCCTTTGATTGGTACAAAAAACAAGTTTTGGTTTTTCTGCTTTTAAGGTTTCCAAGCTGTCAAAATACAATTTGGTTTTTCTTTCACTTTGTACAATGCGCTTGCGGATTCGTTCCAATCCTTTTTCGGAATTGTTCCAAAAAATCAAACTGTTTTTATAAGTGCTTTTGAGTGCCGATTTTAAATTGGAATAAGAAAACGGAAATCGGTAAAAATTGTAAATGGTATCTTTTGACCTTTTGATATTGAGGTTGAGTTCAATCTGAATCTGGGCATTTTTTAGGATATCCGTCATCGGATGAGACTTGGCATTTTGGATGTTTATCTCCTTGATGCCCAGCTCCGTTAAGTTAAAAAGCGTATTGTTCCAAAAAGTAATGTCAAACCCTTTTTGCTGACCAATTTCATGAAAATTTGTAAAAGAAAAATTTCTCAAGCCAACACCATCAGGAAGCAGTATAAATATTTTTTTGTTTTGCATTCTTAGTTTTCAATTGAAGTCTCAAATATCTCTATTTTAGAGTTAATATGAAAGTAAATGCGGGCTAAATTGTTCGGCTTGGATAATATTTATCCCTGTAATTCAAAAATAACTTTTCGATTTTGAAGGTCATGATAAAACCGGAAATCATCGTAATGGTAAAAGTGATCACCGTGAGCAGATAAGGATTTATTGGCGCCAGAAATGCATCACAATAAAGAATCACAAAAGTGTGAATGATATAAATTGAATAAGAACAATAGCCTATTTTGCTAACAAAATCAACAACACGGGCTGAAAACAGACGGTTCAGTCTATGGTTGATATTCTCATTCAAAAGAAAATAAAGCAAGACAATTCCAAAAGCCAAATAGAGCAAAGTAAATCCAACAGTTTTTACGAAATAAGAAGTCATAAGGTCATAAAACGGCGTAAAGGAAAGCATCAGTAAAGCGGCAATCATTAGAATGCTTTGATTTTTCTTAAACAACTCTGTCAATTGTTCTTTCCTGAAATAATACCAATAGGACAATAAAACCCCGAAAAGTAGTGAATCAATCCGCAAATGGGTCATTGTTATATGAAGTGCTTCATTCTCTATCACATCGATATTAGCCCACAGTCGCATGCCCAGCACTATAATCAAAATCGCTACTATTGATTTTTCAAAAAGAGTAAACCTGTTGGGAACCATTTCAAACCGCATGATTCTTTTGTTGAAAATCAGCCATAAAAGCAATGCCAGACCAAAATAAAAATGTTCTTCGACCGCCAATGACCAGCTGGCACTATAAGCATAGCCCCAGCCCAAAGCGTAGTTTTGGGTAAAAGTCAGTTCATAGAAGACTTTCTCCAAATCCAGTTTGTTCATTAGAACCCTGGGAATGACATATAGTACATAAGAAAGATAAAATATCGGATAAATTTTAAAACCTCTTCTGATGAGGAAGAGTTTGGCATTGACGGAGCCAAACCTTCGGTATTCCTTAAACAGTAATCCCGAAACCAAAAAACCACTGATGACAAAGAATAAATCAACTCCAATCCAGCCTATCGTTTTTAAGAAATCGAACAGATACTGATGCCTGAAAAACACCAAAAGAATGGCGATGCCACGCAAAAAATCCAATTCCCTTAAACGACTGACTGACTGCATTTACAGCAAGCTTTGGTTAATACCGATGGTTAATTCTCCTGAGTTGAAGAATTCGAAATTGTATTTTTTCAATACATCATAAATGGCTTCCCTGCAATCAAACTCGTCATGAATTTCGATGGCAATGCATTTGGTTTTGGCCAAATAGGAAACATCCGCTTTAGGAGAAGTAAGCACTTCTTTTTCCGAACCTTCAATGTCTATCTTGAGAATGTCAATGTGCTGAAAATCATTTTTCTCGATCAAATGATTAATCGAAAAAGCCTTTAAATCCGTTGGTTCCTGCGTTTCTTCCACCCGGAATGACCAATCGTTCTTATCGCGAAAATCACTTACGATTTTCAGATAGGAATTCGTACTCCAAACACCACCTTTGACTTTCTCAACAGACTGAATGCCATTGGTGGAAAGATTAAAAGACATGGTTTCAAAATTGGACGTATCCGGTTCAATATTGATGTACTTGGAATCGGGGAAAAATTTAGAAAAATAAACTGAAGTCAGGCCTACATTACTTCCGGCATCGATAAAATTCAAATTTGAAACCGATGGAAAATTCTTTTTGAAAACTTCCACTACCGGTTGGTATTCTTTATATTCATACACCTGACTGAAGACATTCAAATCACTCGAAGGTTTTTTTCTTAATTTGATGGTGGCGTTAAAATTGGGATAATGGGCCACAAAATCCTTTGGATTGTCTTCCTTCAAATAGCCATTCATCCGAATCAGATGGAAATAATATTCGTTGACCAATCGCTCATTTTCTGTAGTTTTCAAACGCAAACCACGTTTAAGCAAATACTTCAAAATCAGTAATTTGTTGCTTAAATCTAATCTGTTAAGTTGGGTTAATTTTTGCATGTTATTTTAATAATTGAGCGGCATTTATCCATTGCCATATATGAAAACTACTTTGGTTATCGCCTTTGAAAAATTTATCCAGTTCCGATTCTAATTCTGCCTTATTGAACCATTGGTGCTGCTTTAGTTGATTTACTTCAGCAGTTACCCAATCTTTCAAATCCTCGGAAAGCCATTCCCGTTGTGGTGTTTGCAAAGGTCTTTTCGGGGCTAAAACTAAGTCTTTTTCCAGAAACTTCTCTGCTATTTTTCGCAACATCCATTTTTGAATGCCATTTTTGATTTTAAAAGCCGTTGGCCTGCTGAAAACATATTCCACCAATTCATAATCCAGGAACGGTTCGCGCAACTCCGTTCCGTATAACATCGAAACCCGGTCATTAAAGCGCAATGCTCTTGGGATTTTGGTGCAGAATAAATCTCGGTATTGAAGATTTAACAGTCCGTCTTCAAAAGGTTTCGGGTAATTTGTTTTGCTGTAATTTTTGGCAAAATCTCCATCCAGGACATTAGCTCTAAACGGCGATTTATGAACGCCCTGAATCGTACTTTGCGAATTGTTGATATAATAATCATAACCTGCCCAGGCCTCATCTGAACCCTGACCGTCTAGTAAAACCTTGACGCCTTTTTCGCCAGCCGTTTTAAAAATCCTGGAATAGGCAATGGTTGGAATTCCGCCATAAGGTTCTGCCTGATGTTGGGCTATTTTCAACGCCAAATCCGGAATTTCATTAGCGGTTAGCGGACAAATATTCAAATGATAAGGTCGTTTTTCCAACATTGATTTCACCCATGGCAATTCATCATATCGGTCATCGTGGGTGATAAAAGTAAAAGCTTCCACAGCCGATTTGTCAATATCCTGTTGGTCAATCAAAGCCAAAAGCGTACTCGAATCCAAACCACCGCTCAAATTAAATCCTACAGGAACATCCGCCCTGAAACGCAGATTGATGGCTTTGAGCAACAGATTGGTGATGTATTCTTCTTCGTTTTGTTCAAAATGATTTTGCCATTTGGCAATCTGCTCTTCAAAGAAATACCATTTCTTGATTTGCAGTTTTTGATTGGTCAACGTTAGGAAATGCCCGGCTTCAAGCTGTTGCACATTCGCCCAGAACGTTTCATTGGGTAATCCGTAACTGCCTTCGGAAAAGAAATTGAGCCAAACCTTGTCGTTTGGAACTTTAGCCACACCGGAAGCGAAAATGGTATTGATTTCTGAAGCAAAACAGAAATTATTTTGGTCAAAAAAATAATAAAATGGCTTTACGCCAAATCGGTCTCTGGCCGCAAAAAGCGATTGTTCTCTGATATTCCAGATGGCAAAAGAAAACATCCCATTGCATTGCTCCAAACACTTTTCGCCCCATTCACGGTAAGCATTGAGTAAAACTTCGGTGTCTGATTGTGTCTTAAAAATATATTTTGGCTGAAGTGATTTTCGCAATTCGAGGTAATTGTAAATCTCTCCATTGAAAATCATGATATAATTACCGCAATCACTAAAAAAAGGCTGATTTGCACCTTCAGACAAATCGATTATGCTCAACCGGTTGTGTCCAAACGCTACGGTATTATCCTTGACCCAATGATCTGTATGATCGGGACCGCGATGCTTTTGGGCTTCGAGCATTTTCAATATGGCTTGCTGACTGGCTTTCTGGCCTATGATTCCGACGATTCCACACATACTATAGGGTAATTATTTTTAAAAATTGGGCCGCTATAAAATCTTCGGTCATGGCCATCGATTCATAAGTAGCACCGGCAATATGAGGTGTAATGATTACGTTAAATCCATTTTGGGCCAATTGCACTAAAGGATTTTGAGCGATATTCTCCTTGTCAAATTCATTCTGCAAAACATCTGTGGCCAAGCCTGCAATTTTGTTTTCCCGAATTAGTTTGGCTACGCATTTTTCATCCCATACATTCCCACGGGAAGTGTTGATTAAAATAGCATTAGACTGGCAATGTTGCAACAATTCCTCATTTACATAGTTTTCATTATCCGCATTGTACGGAATATGAATGCTGACAATATCTGCCCAGGCAAACATTTCCTGCGGATTTGAAAAGTTTTTATAAGTATTGGTTTGGGAGATAACATCAAAATAACCAACGTTCATTCCGAAAGCTTCAGCAAAATGAGCGACTTGTTTGCCTACTCTGCCCAAACCGAGAATACCGATTTTTTTGCCGCGAAGGTTATTGCCCTTAAAGTTATCCCGGTTCCAGTTTCCCGATTTGACATCGGTGAATGACGACGGAATTCTTTTCAACAAAGCCAGCAACAAAGCCCAGGTATGTTCGGCTGTCGATGGAATCGAACCTAAAAAATCAACTTCACCTTTGAGCGAAATCACTTTTCCACCGCAAGTTTCAAAATAAGCGGTGTCTATGTGGTCTAAGCCAGTTGTTGCAGTTAAAATGTATTTTAGTTTCGGTGCTTTTTGGAGTATTTCTTTGGTCATTTTAAACCGAAGTCGGACAAACAAAACGTCAGCATCACCCATTTCGGCAACCAATTCTTCCTGAGAATTAAAATCATGCTGAACCACTTCAAAATGATTTTGAAGTTCGGCAATCGCTTTTGGGCTAAAATCCTGTGATTCGGTGATTAGAATTTTCATTTTTTCCATTCTTCGTAAAGCACGGCTGCTATTTTAAAATCTCTTGGCGAGTCGATATTGGCCAACCATTCTGTGTCCATTACATAAGGCATTTTGTTAGCTACCATAAAAGATTTCTCTTTGAGAAAAGCATTGGTTCTTATGGCATAAAAACAACCATTTCTGTAATACACCGGTTGTAAATCCTGTCTTCTCAACGTTTCTCCGTTGGTAACAAAAGAACTCAACTTTTGATCAATAATATTATACATTCTTGCCGGATGCAAATCATCCAATGGTACCACGCTGATGACAGCGTCAACCGCATTATTTTCTTCTAAAATGGTGATTACGTTGTCTAAATCCTGACCGGTTCGCAAAGGCGATGTCGGCTGGAGTAACACAATGATATCGTATGATTCACCAACATTTTGCAAAACGTGTTCCACTGCCGTAACCACATTACTGGTATCATCTGCCAGTTCTGCCGGTCTGAGGATAACTTCGCTTTGGTATTTTTGGGCTACTTCCGCAATTTCTTCAGAATCTGTGGTTACAATTATTTTTGTGGTTTTAGTCGAATCTTTAGCACAATCAATCGCATGCGCAATCAAAGGCTTATCTCCCAATAATTTGATGTTTTTTTTGGGAACGCCTTTTGAACCGCCGCGGGCCGGAATGATGACTAAAACTTTATTTTTCATTATTTATAATTGCCTTTTTTGTGTTTGAAAGGAATTAGGAAAAAATTATACTTTACCCTAATGTTGGTATACCAAGTCTCAAAAGCTATTTTTATCGCCCACGGAATTGATTTAAAAACGTTAAAAATAAAGGAAGCCGTTGATGTTGGTGCTATGCCGTCAACCTGATATTTAGAAATGGTATCCCGAATGACTGTATCCAATTTGTTTATTTTGTTGTAAATGAAATAACATGGAACATTGGAATAAATGGTATAACCGCTTTTGAAGGCATCCAAACACCAGAGCTTTTCTTCATTCGATCGTATGGTTTCATTAAACTTGATTTTTTCAGCCACACTTTTGCGGACTGCGGAACAATTGGCAACTAACAGATTAGGCCAATCTTTTGAATGGTCATAATTCTCCGCATTGAGTTTTACGATATCATAGAGTGATTGTTCTATTTGCTTGCCATTCGCCACCGGCGTACATCGGACTCCGGCTACTTTTTCATCTTCAAAATAGGAAACCAATTTGGCCGAAAAATCATTCGACAAAAGGATATTATGCGAACTCAACAACAACACAATTTCATAACTGCAATGTTGGATTCCGAAGTTGAGTGCATAACCATAACTAAATTTTCTATCGAGTTCAACAACTTTGCATCCGTATTTAAGGGCAATTTCTACCGAATTGTCTGTAGAATGATCATCAATAAATACGATTTCATATGGAACCGTGAACTGCTGATTGCTGATGCTTTTTAGGGTTTTGTCTAAATACCTGGCTTCATTTTTATTTCTGATCAGAATGGATATCATGACAGGCTGTATTTAGTAAGTAATCGTTTTGTGGAACTGCAACGGCAATTTTTTGAGCAGTTCCGCTATTTTGATTCCGGCATCGCCACCGCCATATACATCCGATTTTGCCCTGTTGTTTTGGTTCAAAATACTGGTGATTGCTTCAACAATTTCATTTTCATCGTAAGTCACATCGACTACATTTTCCCCACGGTCACGGCGATTTTGACGTGAACCGATATTGATGGTCGGAACGCCAAGATAAGCACATTCCCTGATGCCTACGCTCGAATTGCCTACAAGGCAAAGCGAAGAATGCAACAGGTTTAGGAAATCATCACCTTCCATATTTTTAAAGAAATGGACGTTTTCCATTTTATATTTTTCACGGAATGAACGGATTCCGGTAGAAGTTCCATCGGCTCCGGCATCAACATTAGGCCAAAACCAAAGCGTTGGCTTGTTTATTTTTTGAATCGCTCTCAATGTTGCTTCGATGTGTTTTCGGGAATCCTGATATTCATTGGTCACAGGATGCTGCATCACCACGATGTAACCGTTGCTCAAATCGGGTTGCGAACCAACGCCACCATATTTCTCATACGGATTAAAAGTGAGTGCGTTATTTTTAGCCACTTCCTGTGCAATGTCAATCGAAGGGCAACCGGTATTGAAAACCATTTGGGCATTTTCACCCAACTGAATCACTCTTTGCTTGGCATTTTCGGAAGCCACAAAATGATAATCGGCTAATTTGGTAATGGCATGTCTGACCTTCTCATCAATATTTCCGGTTACTTCGCCACCTTGAATGTGTGCCAAAGGAATATTCATATAGGAAGCAGAAATCGCGGTAGCCATCGTTTCAAATCGGTCGGCAACCGTTACCACAATATCCGGGCGAAGATTATCAAAAACTGTTGAGAGTTCGAGTATTCCGATTCCGGTGGTTTTCGCTGCAGCGGTAAGGTTTTCGCCTTCCAGTACGTTGAACACTTTGGCGGCAATTTCGAAACCGTCTTTTTCAATATAATTCACCGCACTTCCATATCTGTCGAGCAAAGCGGAAGCCGCAACGATAAGCTGCAACTCGAGTTCGGGATGCTTTTTGATAGCAGTCAAAACAGTTTTAACTCGGCTATAAGATGGTCTTGCTGTGATAACGACAGCTATTTTTCGGGTTGTACTCATGCTAAATCTTCTTCATTCAAAAAATCCCATTGGGACTTATTGCTATTCAGTTGTCGCCCGATTACTTTTTCAAAATCGGCTGCGGAAATACCATAACCTTTTGGTTTTTTACTTTCCAAATCGGCAAACGTAATGGCATGTCCTTGTGGTAAATTTTTATTGATAGCCAATGATTTTTCAAAGATGGATTTGAGTTCCCTGAAATTGTCATTGCTGTTTTTATCTATCGGATGGTTTTGCGCCAAGTGAACCTCATTCACTGCTTCCACCAATTGTTTTGTTTCTTCTAAAGTCAGCGATGCTATCGCATCGGGGCCAAACATCGAGCGGTCAAAAACCACATGGAATTCTAAAATTTCTGCGCCCAAAGCCACAGCGGCAATTCCGGTAGCGGTTTTAGCTGAATGGTCTGAAAAACCAATCGGCACATTATATCTTGCCTTTAATTCGGTTATGACATTGAGTCCGTATTGCTCGGGTTTTGTCGGATATGCGGTGGTACATTGCAATATCGAAAATTGGGATTTTTTACTTTTCAAAAAATCAACCGTTTTGTCCAATTCGGCAAAACTGCTCATGCCTGAGGAGATAATAATTGGTTTTCCGGTTTGGGTAATTTTTTCCAATAACAGAAAATTATTGACTTCACCTGAGCCTATTTTATAGGTGTGAATTCCAACTTCCTCCAGCCAATCTACAGCTAGATTACTGAATGGCGAACAGATGAAATCTAAACCAACTTCATCACAATGCTGCTTGATTCCTTTCCATTGCTCAAGCGTGAATTCCATTCTTTTCCAATAATCATAACGCGTTGCATCTTCTTTGGAGAATTTGACACGAAACGGTTCATGAATACTGCTTTCGGCTTCGGCGATGTGCATTTGGAACTTAATCGCCTGAACTCCGGTTTTGGCCACCGCGTCGATATAGGAATGCAGAATTCCCAAACTACCTTCGTGAGCTTGTGCAATTTCGGCAATTAAATAGGGTTTGTTGTTCATCAAAATCGATTGTAATGGAAGTAAAAATAACTATTTTTCCGGTTTCCAATATATTTTTGCCTCGTTTAATTTGCCGTAAGCGGCATATTCTTCTGAAGTTAGTGCGTTTCGGTGTTTAATCAATTTTGGCATGGCCAAAAACAAATCGATTATGGCTAAAAACAAAGGTGGAATTACCTTGAAATTGCCTCTGAAAATTTTGGTTTTGCCCTGCATCCAAAGCGAATAAGCCAGCTTTTTTGGAATCACAGACAAAGGAAAAAACAAAAAATAAGTATACCAATCGGCGCGAATCGCTCTTCGGTAACGAAAGGCAAAAGCACTATTGTCATTGGCTCTTTCCTTTAAGTCAACGCGATGCTGGACTAAAATATCGGGAACATACTGCACTTCCCATTTGGTTTTAAACAATTGGAAGGAAGCAAAATTTTCTTCTCCGTAAAATTCAAACCATTCCGGATAATTGGGAATTTCCCGCCAGGCTTTCATCCGCCAAACGTGTCCACAACCAATAAAACTCTTTACTTTTTGAGTCACATCATCACTTTGTTGATTGTCCGGCGGCGTTTTACTCCAAAAAATCCGGGCGGCGATTAAGCCACAATTTGGGTTTTCAGAGAAAAAACGGGTTATAATTTCTGTTGGGTTCTGAGTCAGGAAATGCGCATCGTCATCGAGTGAAATGGCATAATCCGCTTCGGTTTCATTAAGCATTCGATTGCGGCAATACATATACCCTTTCGAAGTTTCATTTCTGTGCAATGTAATTTGGGGAAATTGCTGTCTTACTTTTTCACAAGTGCCATCAGTTGAACCATCATCAAAAACAAGGCAGGAAACATTTTCATTGAGCAGGGGCATCACCTTTCCCAATGAGAAAAGCAAGTCTTCGCAACGGTTTTTGGTAGAGATTAAAACGGAAACCTTTGGATTTTGTAGCGACATTTGGAAAAAGTTTAAGGCTTAAATCTCTTGTAATTCTACCATTTTGGAAAAAACAGGTGATTTTTTGACCAAATCCTGGAAGTTGCCTTCTGCGTCAATTCGGCCATTTTTCAACAGAAGAATAGTGTCTGCACTTTTGATGGTAGACAATCTGTGGGCAATAATAATGATGGTTAATGAACCTTTTATCCTGTCTATACTTTCCTGAATGAGCTTTTCAGTTTGGGAATCCAAGGCCGAAGTGGCTTCGTCAAGGATTAGGATTTCAGTGTCTTTGAATAATTCCCTGGCAATGGAAAGTCGTTGCCGCTGACCGCCGGACATCACAACACCGTTATCTCCCAGCATGATATCTTCTTTGGAATTGCTTCTTTCTAAAAACTCCTGTAGGTCAACCTTTTCGATTACCGATTTGAATTTTGCTAAATTATGTTCGTTTTTCTGTGACCAAAACGTCACATTGTTAAATAAAGTATCATTAAAAACAACTGTTTCCTGTGAAATCAATCCGATTTTACTTCGGTATGTGTTGATGTTATAGCTATCCAAACTCACATTATCGATGAGAATCTGGCCTTGGTTTGGCACCAACAATCCCGACAGCAGATTGACAAAAGTGGTTTTTCCTGAACCACTTTTCCCTACAATGGCAATGGTTTTATTTTTGTTAATCGTGTAGTTGATATCGTCCAATACTTTGCTTTCGCTTGAATATTCAAAAGAAACATTGTCAAACTTAATCTCATTGGTAAAACCATTAAACTGATTGCCTCTTAAATTTTCGGCTTCAGATCTGAGTTGGGTTTTAAATTCGGTGATGTGTTGAACAGAACCAACATATTTCAGGAATGCCGTCCAGCTCAACTGCACGCTCATAAGGCTATTAAAAGCCCTGTAAAAGAACAGTAAACTTGGTAAAACAGAACTCAAGGTACCGCCAATAACATTCACCTGAACAAAGATGGCAATCACCAAAAAGAAAACAACAATAGGTTCCCTGATGGATAAAACCCTGGCGCTGATTTTCCCGATTTTTAATTGGTCATCTTCAATTTCGACGATTGATTCTTCCAGTTTTTTGGAGTAAATCGGCATCGTCGCCGTTGATTTCAAATACTTGAAATTATTTACCTGTTGCATCAAAAGACTGGCCAACATCCCATTTTTATTGGCAATGGAGAAAGACAATGCTTTGGAGTTGCTGTAGAATCTTTGGAACAAAACTTTGGAAATCCAACCACCAAAAATAATGATCAGGGTAAATTTAGAATTGACCCAAAAAGACATTGAAATATAAACAATGATAAAAATGGAGTTTTGAATCACCGATATATAATGCGTGTAGGCATTGTTCACGTTGACTACTTCGGTGGTCAGTGAGTTTTGAATGGTTCCTAAATCGGTGGAGATGAATTTGGAATACTTAAGGTTTGAAATCAAATTCAACAGTTCGATTCTTATCTTTTTTACAAAATAGGAATTGACTAAATTTCTGAAATACACATCCAAATACCTGAAAACTGCTTTTAGCACAAAAAAGAAAACCATCAAAAACAGCACGCTGTTAATTGTTGGCGATAAATTGAGCAGTTCCAAAAAGGAAACAAAGTAATGACTTAGCTTGTTGCTATTGGTCGCATTGGCACTTTGGGAAGCGACTTCAAAAAGCGGAATGAACATTGACAGACTCAATGCATCGAGCAGACTTACAAAAAAACTGAAAAGAACAACGTATAAAAGTTTAGTTTTTAGATAGCTGTAAAAAAAAAACAGATGTTCGAAATTAGTTTTTAGAAATTGTATCGCCTTTCTCTTAATCATTTTTAGATTGATAATTATCAAGCCATTTCAGGTATTCATTACCGGTTCGTGACTTGCAATTGGTTTCCAAATTTAGAAAAAGAAAACGACAATTTTATTAAAAAAAATAATCTATTTTTGTATAAAAGATTCCATATTTTGATTTTCTTCCAAAGAAACAAGCCATTTTTATGTGATTTAATTCCAAACAATCACATCGATATACATTCCCATTTACTTCCCGGTATTGATGATGGTGCTGCGAGTATTGAAGATACTGCAACGCTCATTGAAGGCATGAAGCAAATGGGCATTACCAAGTTTATCACCACACCGCACGTGATGGGCGAAGTATGGCAAAATACCCGAACGCAAATTGAAGACAAATTAAAAAATACCATAGAAGAGTTAACTGTACCTGAGATTGGGCATAATTTCAAAGCAGCTGCAGAATACATGATTGATTCAGAGTTCAGGGAGCTTTTTATTCATGAAAAATTACTGACTTTAAAGGAAAACTATGTTCTTGTTGAAATATCCTATTTAAATCCGCCGATACAACTTTATGATATCCTGTTTGAGCTTCAAATTGCCGGATACCAACCCGTTTTGGCACATCCTGAACGTTATGGCTTTTACCATCATTCCATTGAGAAGTACAAAAAATTAAAGAAAGCCGGTTGTCTTTTTCAATTGAACATGCTTTCCACAACAGGTTATTATGGTCAGCGTGTTGCCAGGATTTCAGATCTTTTATTAAAAGAACAACTGATTGATTTTGTGGGCTCAGATGTTCACCACGCGAGACATTTGGAGTTTATGCAAAAAAAAATTGTCCTGAAAAACCATGATTTTTTAAAATCTGCTTTCCAGAACAATTCTTTTTTTGATTTCTAAATCCTTATTTTTTAAAGATGGATAAAATTCGTTTTAAGAATGACTTTTTACCTTCGGTTTCATTGTCATAGCCATAACCATAACCATAAGCATAGCTATAACTGTATTTGTAACCATAACCTCTTCCATAACCTTTATAGTTAGAACCTACGTTATTAATGACATAAGCCATGTTTTTCAGTTTGCCTCTATTGCTCAAATCTACTGAGAACTCCAAGATATTTTTAGGCGTAAAGTCGGCTCTTACAACGTATAACGTTGTATCAACAAGATGAGAAATAACCAGTGTATCGGTCACCAATAATGTTGGCGGCGTATCAACGATGATGTAATCGTACTCTTTTTTAGCTTCCGCAATTAAGGTTTCAAGCCTTCCGTTAGAAAGTAATTCTGCAGGGTTTGGCGGAATTACACCCGACATGATGATATCCAGATTCTCAATTCCGTTCATGTTTTTCTTAACAATTGAGTGCCAATCGATTGACATATCGTGCAGATAGTTTTGCAATCCTTTGTCATTCTTTTTAACATTCAGGTAATTGTGCAACTGAGGATTACGCATATCAGCTCCAATCAATAAAACCTTTTTGTTCATTATCGAAAAGGAAATCGATAAATTCAATGCGGTAAACGTTTTTCCTTCTCCTTTGATGGTTGAAGTTACCATTAATGTCTGACCTGATTTTTCCTTTTGCAACGGGAAAATATAGGTCAGGTTGGTTCTTAAAATCCTAAAGGTTTCTCCCAACAAAGACCTGTCATTGACACTGGTTAGTTTCACCTCAGAATCAATGTGTGGCACTTCAGAAAGAATGATTTTGTTTTTGGTCAGTTTCAGAATGTCTTCTTTGGTATGCAATTTATCATCCAACAAGAATCCTGTGTAAATAATCAGAAAAGGGATCAAAAGACCGATAAGCAATGCACCTAAATAAAAAGCGCCTCTTTTTGGTGCAATTGGCGCTGCATTGGTCATCGCATAATCAACCACTTTCAATGAAGAAGATGTAATCGCCAAATTCACCGCTGCTTCTTCTCTTTTTTGCAAAAGAAGGATATACAACGATTCTTTAATCGCACGCTGTCTTTCTATGGAATTCAGGACTTTCTCATTAATTGGAATAGCGCTAAATTTCTGAGTGTTTGTTCTTTTGATGAAATTATTTTGGGAAAGCGAAGTTTGCAACTCCTGCTGATAGGTTTTGATAGATTCTAAAATGTTTCTTTGAAGTTCTATCAATTTACTGTTAAGGATTCTGATTTTAGGATTGTTATCTCCTGCACTAACCAAAAATCGGTCACGTTCTAAAACGACAGTGTTAAAATCTGCAATTAAGCCATTAACATTACCATTGCTAACACCTAAGTTTGTCGGAAGCAAATTCAGTTTCTTATCTGATCTTACCGTTTGTTCCAAAAGTTTGGATAATTCAATTTGGGTTTCCGTCGCAAAAACATCGTTATTGGATGTAATTTTTCCTGAAGTTGCTGTAGAAGCATCGGCTTCAATGAAAGTCAGTTCGTTGCTTTGCTTATAACTGGCTTTGTTAGATTCTATGGAATCCAATTCTCTTTCCAAAGATCTGAAACGGTCATTGACAAACTCAATCGTTCTTTCAGAAACCAATCTTCTGTCGTTCAAACCATCTATGTCAAACTGTTTGATCAATTGGTTTAGTATGGCTTCTGATTTGTCTTTATTTCCGCCCGAAATAGATATGTTTAGGATGTCAGAGTTCTCATTGCTGTTGACAATCGTCAAACTATTTGACAGTCCAATCACTAAAGTGTTGATTGGGATATGACGAATCGAGTATTTTTTCTCTTGCAATTTGTTTAACTTGGCGCCAACCTGAAGGTCTAACCTATAAGGAACTCCCTTAATCTTTTGAATAGTACCAAAATTGTAGATTTTATCGCTATCAGTTGAATTGACAAGTTTATAACCTCCATCTACAATTTCAATATCAAACGAAATATTTTTGTCTTCCATGTTCAAGGACGAATCCAACCATGTAATGGCAAAAGGCCTGTTTTTCCAGATTTCGACATTATTAAAATACCCTATGGAATAATACTGGGTCGTCAAATCGAGACTTCTGGCTACCTGTTCAACTAACCTATGGGATTTTAAAACTTCAATTTGATTGTCAAGATTGACTTTTGACTTACCGATTCCTGTAAAGCCGGAATTCGGCAGCACAAAGGTGTTTTTGGAATCATCGATGATTCTGATATTGGCTTTGGTCTCATAAATAGGCAACGTATGGTTCAAATAGTAATTGACAATTAGAAGGCAAACCAAGGCCGATAATAAAAACCAATACCAAAATCTTACGTATCTGAATATTTGACTGATGACATTTAGATTGTTCTCATCCCTTTGGGATTCAAAATGAAGATTTTCCATCGAATTAGTTTTTTAACAATAAATATACAGTAATTCCAAAGGAAACTATCCCTAAAGTTGTTCCTATACTATTCAAATAACCGGAAGCCATGATTTTAGGTCCATTTGGATTTACAATAATGATATCGTTTTGCTTCACGTAATAGTACGGACTATTAAACCAGTTAGAAGAAGTCAGATCCAAATGAATATAAGTTCTCACTCCATTTACTTCTCTTATCAGCAAAACATCTTTTCTAACCCCATTAATTGTTAAGTCGCCGGCATAACCAATGGCTTGGTTTAGAGAGATATTCTGTTCGTCAAAAGCATAAGTACCCGGTTGCTTAACTTCGCCCAGAACCGTTACCTTGCTATTGATGATTCTAACACTTACTGTCGGCTCTTTGATATAGCCAAAATCAATCAGCCTTTTAGCCAATAAATCCTGAACTTCGTCGGTACTTTTTCCAACAACATTGATTTTACCCAATAACGGGAAAATGATGTTTCCTTCCTGTGAAACCAAGTATCCCTGAATTTTATACGATTCTATATTGACATTTCCATTTCCGTTGCTGCTGTTGGTAATATTAAACGGATCAGCTGATTCCTGTATAATGGCCGAAACCTTAATATACAATATGTCATTAATCTGAACATTACTGGATAAATAGCTAATTTGGTCTTGGGAATTATTTTGTATGTCTTGATAATATAAAATATCTTTTTTGTTGGCGCAGGAAACCAAAAGAATTGACACTATTATAAAGAGCAATAACTTTTTAATCATTTTATAGAAATTTGTGAGTTATTATTAAATCAACTAATATTTTAAGATTGCAAATCTACAATATGATTTTATAAATCATATTGTAATATAAAGATTTATTAGTAGTTTGTGTAAAGAAGCTGCAAGAACTAATTTTTCACATTGACATTATCCAATGCTTCATAAACAGAATTCAGGCTCTTGTATTCGGGAACTATTTTTTTCATTTTGGACACAATCGTGTGATTCGGTTTGACTTTAGCAGTTTCAATCAGTAAATTTATTGAACTGTTTAAATCATCATGGTGATGAAACTCGTCTTGCGAAATCATAATTTTGGTGTTGTGTGTCGGTAAAGTTTTTGAAGTATCATTGAGTAATTCTTCATATAATTTTTCACCGGGTCTGAGTCCGATAATCTTGATTTTGATTTCATTATCGGGCGTAAATCCAGCTAAACGAATCATTTTCTTAGCCAAATCAATAATTTTAACCGGCTGACCCATATCAAAAATATAAATTTCTCCGCCCTGACCCATTGCTCCGGCTTCCAAAACCAACTGGCACGCTTCCGGAATAGTCATAAAATATCGGATGATTTCAGGATGTGTAATGGTAATGGGACCACCGGCCTGAATTTGCCTGGTGAACAAAGGAACTACAGAACCGTTGGAGCCAAGTACATTTCCGAATCTGGTGGTGATGAACTTGGTACAGTTTTTAGGGTTTTCATTCTTTAATTTATAATCCAGTGACTGTACATATTTTTCGGCAATTCGCTTGCTGGCACCCATAACATTACTCGGATTTACCGCTTTGTCCGTAGAAACCATTACAAAGTTTTTGACATTATACTTTGCAGACAAATCGGCTAAATTTCGGGTTCCCATAACATTATTCAAAATCGCCTGTGCCGGATTCTCTTCCATCAATGGTACATGCTTATAAGCGGCAGCATGGTAAACCACTTCCGGCTTGTGCTTTATGAAAACCTGTTCTACTTCGTCAATATTCTTAATATCGGAAATGATATTGATGGTTTCCACGTCCGGATCCAAACTGGAAATTTCCAGGCTAAGATTGTGCAATGGAGTTTCAGCCTGATCTAAAACAATAATCTTTTTAGGCTTAAACAAAATCACCTGGCGCACAATTTCACTTCCGATGGAACCGGCAGCACCGGTCACTAAAATGGTTTTGTTATGCAACTGCTTCGAGATTGAATTGTTGTCTAAAACGATTGGTTTACGCTCCAACAAATCAAGAATTTCGAAGTTTTTAATCTTTTTGGAGATTTCTTTTTGGTCTTCTAAATCATTTAAAAGCGGAATGGTAAATACCTTAAAATTGTATTCCAAACAATCTTCAATGATTTGGGAACGCTCATCTTTTGAAATGGATTTATCGGCAAATATCAGGGCATCGGCATCCATTGTTCTCAAAACTGTGATTACATTCCCGGTAAAAATCGGTAAATTATGAATCCTCTTCGTTGTGTTTTGGGCAGACTTATCCATGAACCCAATCACTTTAAATCGTTTTGGAGATTCTGACTGCAGCGAGTTGGCCAAAGCAATCGCATTCACATCAGACCCGAAGATCAAGGCTTTGGTGAGGTTGTCTGTATTTTTATTATTAAAATAATGTTCAAAAGTATACTTCACCACTATTCTGTAAAAGAATAAGAAACAAAAGGATATTATTCCGTTTATCACCAATCCGGTGGTTAGGAAAAACTTATTATTCCAATAAATAAACGCGGAATAATTGATTGATATTAAAACCGCAATAGAGAAAAACTGCGAGAAAAATAATTTTAAGGCATCAACTTGTGATGAGTGTCTTATGACTCCTGAATAGGTTCTGAAAATCCAAAAGAAAAAAATATTGACAAAAAAGTAGAGCGGTGTTGAAATGGAAAGATTTTCATATCTGATGTACTTCAGCTTTATCCCGTCAAAAATGAAATAAGTCATGAATCCGCCTAAAAATATCATGGTGATATCCAAAAGCAATACCATCCATCTGGGCAGATAACTTAAATTCTCTAACTTAAATCCAAATTGAAGTTCGGAAAAATAGTTTCTTAAATCTGATAAATATCTTTTTTCTTTATTGTTACTCAACGCTTATTCAAAAATTATTATTGGACAGTAAAAGTATTAAAAAAATTAACGAAATACGGCTTCAACGGCATTCGTTATTCTATTTCTATCATTTTCGGTTAAATTGGAACCGGAAGGCAAACACAACCCGTTAGCAAATAGGTTTTCAGCTACATTACCACCAAAATACAGGCAATCGCTAAATACAGGCTGCAAATGCATTGGTTTCCAAAGTGGACGACATTCTATCTCTTCTTTTTCGAGTGCCAATCTTAGTTTCTCGCTTGTAATTCCGTTGGTTTTATTGGCATCAATGCTAATACAAGTCAGCCAATGATTGGAAAAATAATCGCTGTTGGGTTCCGAAAACACAGTAACTCCGGGGATATTTTCAAACAGATTGACATAAAAATCGTGCATTGCCCTTCTCAATCCAATATGCTTATCCAGTATTTCCATTTGTCCTCTTCCGATTCCCGCACAGATATTGCTCATTCTGTAATTGTATCCAATTTCACTATGCTGATAATGTGGTGCATTGTCTCTGGCCTGTGTGGAAAGAAAAACCGCTTTGTTTTTTTGTTCCAAAGTTTTAGTCACAATGGCGCCACCGCCCGAAGTAGTGATGATCTTATTCCCGTTAAAAGACAAAATAGAGATATCGCCAAAAGTACCACACTTCCTGCCTTTGTAAGTGCTGCCCAATGCTTCGGCACTGTCTTCCACTAACGGAATTTCGTATTTATCCGCAATCGCAGTGATTTCATCCACTTTGAATGACATTCCGTATAAATGAACACCAACAATAGCTTTTGGCTTTTTACCTGCTGCAATTCGGTCCTGTATGGCTTTCTCCAATGAAACCGGGCAAATATTCCAGGTTTCAGGTTCGCTGTCGATAAAAATTGGCGTTGCTCCTAAATACACAATCGGATTCGCTGAAGCAGAAAAAGTCATGCTTTGACAAATGACCTCATCGCCGCTTTTTATGCCTAATAAAATCAGTGCCAAATGAAGTGCAGCCGTTCCTGAACTCAAAGCGCCGACATGTATTTCTTCTTCTAAATACTTTTCTAAGTCTTGTTCAAAGCCGGTTACATTTGGCCCTAAAGGTGCTACCCAATTGGTATCAAATGCTTCCTGAACAAATTTTTGCTCATTGCCACCCATATGAGGTGACGATAACCATATTTTTGAATTACTCATTTTCCTGATTGTATTTTATAATTTTTCCGGGATTTCCAACCACTACGGCATAATCCGGAATGTCTTTAATAATAACTGCTCCGGCACCAATGGTGGCCCACTTCCCTATTTTAATTCCCTGAATGACTTTGGCACCAATGCCAATATGGCTTCCTTCTCCAATGGCGACATTTCCGGCCAGTGAAACGCTCGGAGAAACATGAACAAAATCGGCGATATGACAATCGTGTTCTATGACAGCTCCGGTATTTACAATGCAATGATCCCCGATAACTGCATCCGGATTGATAATGGCTCCGGCCATGATTACCGTTCCTTTTCCAAGGCTGACTGTCGGGGAAAGAATGGCTGTCGGATGGATCGCATTGACATAATTCACTTTGATTTTATCCGAAATCCTTTGTCTGACTTTGTTGTTTCCGATGGAAATAATCATGCTTTTAATCGCTGAAAAATCAGCATCTGTGCTTCTTAATATTGGCAGCCCTAAAATGGTATCCGTTTTAGGATTGTCGTCAATAATGTTGTCAATGCCCACTGAGCTGCAGTTTAAAATATCGATTATGACTTTGCTGTGACCACTGGCACCATAAAGTGTTACACTAGTTTCCATTAAACGGTTCTATTGTGGCTGCATCAGCAGCGTTTATACCATCACTTTTTATCACTTTTAATACTGTTTTAAAAAGTATTTTCATGTCCAGAATAAAAGAAATATGATCAACATACCATACATCCAATTCAAATTTTTTATCCCAAGAAATTGCATTCCTTCCGTTGACTTGTGCCCAACCGGTGATACCGGGCTTGACTTCATGGCGTCGGTTTTGAAAATCAGAATACAAATGCAGGTAATGCGTCAAAAGCGGTCTCGGTCCGATGATGCTCATATCTCCTTTGATTACATTTAGCAATTGAGGAATTTCATCCAAAGAAGTTCTTCGGACAAACTTACCAATACCGGTTAGTCTTTTGGCATCAGGAAGCAATTGACCGTTTTCATCTTTTTTATCGTTCATGGTTTTGAACTTGATAATCCTGAATATCTGACCATGCATTCCGGGACGCTGTTGTGTAAAAAAAGGTTTACCTGAATTGGCAAAATATAAAAACACCGTTACTACCAAAAAAACAGGACTCAGAATTAAAATCCCAATAAAAGCGGCAATAAAATCTAATATTCTTTTGAGGAAGTTTTTATACATTTTTAAAATTCGGCTAACGCGCAAAAATAACTAATTATTGAATAGTAGCGCTTGTTTTTTAATTCTTATCGAATTTTTGATATTCGGCTAATATCGCCTGCCAAACCAATTTTTGCTCGTATCGATTGACAATCATCGCTCTGGCTTTTCTTTTTAAACCTTCTTTAATTCTAGTCTGGTTCAGTATTTTATTCATGGCTTCAAACAACGCATCCGCATTTTTTACCGGTATGATTAGTCCGTTTTCACCTTCTGCTATGATTTCGTTACAGCCATTGATATTTGAAACAATACTCGGCAAACCCATAGCGCCAGCCTGCATTACGACGTTTGGAAATCCTTCCCGGTAACTTGGAAAAGCCAAAGCATCAGAAACTGCCAAATAAGGCCTAACATCTCTTTGAAAGCCAACAGACACAATGGATTTATTGTGATTGATCAGGCTTAAGGTTTCCGGTGTTAACGGATCCAAATCGGATTCATAATCGCCTACCAAAAGTAATTTTGTGTTTGTATTCTCTTTTGACAACTGCCCAAAAGCCTCAACCAATTCGTTGATGCCTTTGTCTTTTACAATTCTGCCCACAAAAACAAACACAAAATCATCTGCAGCGATATCCAATTCTTTTCTTAAAGCCGCTTTTTGTTCTTCACTAAACAATTCCGGATTAAAATGTGCAGTATCAATTCCGTTAGAGCTGCCATTGGCCAGCACTTTTAATTTGTTCAGCTCACAATAGTTGTTTTTCACAATGATATCGGCCAAACCATAGGAATTGGGATAGACTTTGGTGGCACAACTGTAAGTCAGCTTTTCTACAAAATCCAACATTTTTCTTTTAAAACCGGTACTTTCCATCAATGGCATTCCGGCTACGGTGTGCAAACGATTGGGAACTCCGGCCAAAACTGCTGCGAGCATCCCGATAATTCCTGCTTTTGGGGTATGTGTATGAACAATGAGTGGTCTTTCCCTTCTTAAAAACACAAAGAGTTTGATCACTGCAATCAAATCTTTGACCGGTGTGATTTTTCGGGTCAACTCGAGGTGAAAGGTTTTTACCTTTTCTTTGTCACCCACTTTTTCCAAGTATTCTTTCTCAGATGAAACGGCAACCACGTCATAAAAGGAATTCATAAAATGAAGCTGGCCTTCCAGAAGTTTGTCCAATGATAATGGCACAGTGGTAATACGAATCAATTTGGGTTTATTCATTTTTTTTGTCTTTCATTAATCTAAAACCCTGATGAATTATCATTAGCAGGGAAACTGTCAAAAAGGGTTGAAACATTATTTTGGTTCGCATAAAAATACCCAGATTGGCATATCTTTCAACATACAATAAACCAGCGATAAAAGTAAATAAAAATATGAGTTTCATTTCCGGAGTGAAGTTTATTTTATGGTAAAATCGAAGGGCAAAAAACAAAGCCACTATAAAAATCGCCAATGAAAATGCATTTTCAATACTCGCTAAAAAGGAAAAAATGGAATGGGCATCAAAAAAAAGCGGTCGAAATTGAAACGAAAACCATTTGTAGAAATAATTATACTCGAGCATAGGAACATAGGAACCCGAATGCCTGAAAGACAAAACAGAATATTCATTAAAGTATTTAATCCTTTCCCAATCCCAGTAGTTGATATTCGTGGTTTGAAAAACGGCATACAGCAATGCCAACACTCCGGTAAAAGAAACTGCTGCGACTGTTATTCTTTTTTTAAGTGAAAACCCTTTATGAAACAAAAAAACTATCGCAATCGCACTCAGCAACATTAAAGCGACATGTGGTCGAATAATTAAAACTGTCAAACTTCCGGCGATAAAACTGAACGTTTTGAAATTTTGGGTGGTAAAGGCATAAATGACAGCCGCAATGCCCCAGAAAATAAAAGCTTCCTTACCTAAAGTTGCAGTCCAGACATGAAGATTAGGAAGAAAAAACAATAAGTATAAAAAGTTGAATCCTTTATAATTGAAATGGTCTTTTGTGACCAATTCGGCCCATTGCACCCATTTTAAAATACCAAAAAAACCGATAATTCCATAGAGCAAAAATCCAAACCAAAAAGGCAGGCCTATCTTGATTAACGGGTAATTTAAAAACACTATTGATTTAGCGCCATAACTGGCAAAATGGAACCAATTGTATTGGGCTATGTCGAATGTTTTTGCCCAATACAAAAGAGAATCACCACCAATAGATTGTGCCAGGAAATAGGAAAAAACAATAAATAGCAGATGGTAAAAAAAGAGTAATATGTACAATCTATTTTTTAGCATATCAGCTCATTTTTCTCTTTTCCTCCTGTGATAATTGGTACTGATAGGAAAAAGACCAAAGAATAAAAATCAACAATCCCGGTAAAAACATATTACGCATACGAATCATAATCCCTAAATTCCCTAACGATTGTGAGAAGGCTAAGGTTCCGATGATTAAGAAGAAAATCATTCCCTGTATGACAAAAGGTGCTTTTCTGAAGGTCAGCAAAGGTTTGTTTCGCAGTACTTTAATCGACAAAACCAATAAGAGTAAATTTTCAAAGGATGCCAATACCGCTGGAATACCATTGATATCAAAGAAAAGCGGACGATATAAAAAAGTAAAAACCTTTAAAGGAAAAGGATAGGAAGAGATATCAATGGCTGAACCCACATTGGCTCTGCTCAATACTGATGATTTGGTTTCAGAAAACTGTTCAAAACTGTCTATGGTAGTTTCTTCAATTTTGGCAAACTCCATTACTGAAGGCAAAATGGTAACACTCAAACCAATCATCAAACCTAAAAACACAATCCGTTGAAAAACGGATGCTTTGGTACTATTGACATACACCAAACTAAAAGAAACCAAAAGGAAAAAGGTGATATGTGGTCGGATGAAATAGGATAATAATAGTGCTAAAGCCAGCATTGGGATGCGCTTGAATGGTTTCATTATTCCATACATAAAAAAGGCAATGCAAAGAAAAAGTAAAGTATCTTTTCCAACTGCACAACTCCAAAAATGAAGGTTGGGCAGATAAAACAAAAATGGGAATAAGTAATATCCTCTAAACTTTGAATTGTAGGGCACCAAGTCTTTGGCCAGAATATAAAAATAAGTCAGGCCGATAAAACCCAACAAACTGTACAACATGGTTCCGGTAAAATACGACAGCCCTAAAGAATTGGATGGGAAATAGTTGAGGGCACAAATAAAGAAAGTTCCCTGTTCCTGGGTGAGATTATAAATGGAATCTTCGAAACTCATTGATTTAGAAGCATTCCAATAACCGGCAGCATCGCCCGCAACAAAAAAGCAATAATAGGTCCCAAATATCAAATGGTAAACAAACAATCTTTGCAAAGTAGTAATATCATACTTTGACAAAGAACTTTTGAAACTATTGATAAATAGAAAACCTAAGCCTATAAATAAAGGAATGAAGAAAAAATCCATAGTTATTTCAAAAGTTGAACTTTTAGCATTGATTGAATCAGGTTGTAAATATAAACTTTACTGTTGAATTAATCCGAAGCCAAAATTTTTATAATTTTCCCTGAGTTGGTTTCCAGATTGTATATTTCCTCTACTTTTTTTCTGCCTGCCTGACCAAACCTTTTTCTCAGGCTTTCATCAAAAATTAATTTTTCCAGGGCAACCTTCCATTCTTCCGGAGTTGTAGCCAAAAAGCCATTAACACCAACATCCACTACTTCATTGTTCATGCTCACCGGTGATGCCACAACCGGAAGAGCGCAACCCATATACTGTATCAGTTTGAAAGAGCATTTTCCCATGACCCAAGGTGTTTCGGTGAGCGGCATTATGCCAATATCGAATTTCAGCATTTCGGCAACCTCACTTTCTTCGGACCAGTTTATATATTCAATATTGTGTGTAACTCCGAATTTTTCAGTCGCACCGATAATGATGATTTTTACATTGTGCAGTGCTACCAATTCATTGAACAAATCGGTAAAAGGTTTTAAATGCCATAAAGTGGATGGCGAACCAATCCACCCGATTTTGATTTGATCGGAGCTGTAATCATTTTTCACGCTATAACGGTCCAAATCAATCACGGTTGGTATCCTGATGATGTTTTGGGCTCCGGCCGATTTTGCCCTGTCGGCCAAATATTCATTTCCGGCAACAACCAATTGGCTGTTTTTCATCACGACATCGATCTTCCTTTTCAGAAAAAAACGGATGACGCGATTGGTACTTAAATCATAATTGTGAAAAATGGCATCATCATAATCGGCAATATAACCTTTGATTTTACTCAATATGATTTCTGGCCAGGCCGGCAAATAAGGAAAAAGTTCTTTTTCGACTACAATTTTATCATACTTCAATACGGAAAACAACACAAAGAAACGCTTGAGATAGCATTTCAAAAGATTGCCTTTTGATATTTTTTCTTCATTGTATAATTGCGTCAGGTACTCATCATTAAAGAGCGGACGAACAGTAATCTGCATACCGTGTTGCTCTAAATTTGGAAAAAACTGATAGCTTCGCATGCGCGAACTGGCACCTTTTCGGGTATATTTGGTGAGATAGAGTACTTTCATGATAGCTTTTCTAGGGCTTTAATATAACTTTCGGCGCTTTTTTCAACCGAGAAAAATTGAATACCGAATTCACGGATTTTATCATGATTCACGCTTGAAAGACTTTCGGCAAAGGCCACCGCATTGGCTATATTTTTATCATCATCATGATGGAATAAAAACGAATCGGGTGCCTCTTTTATCAATTCTTCGGTATCGCCTATTCCTGCAGACGCAATGGTTGGAATTCCCATTAAAAAGTATTCCCCTAATTTTATCGGAGCCACGCCCTGCATGCTGAATTTTGGTTCTCTGATGGCAAAAGCAATGTCACCTGCAGAAAGATATTTGGGCACTTGTCCAAAAGGAACTTTTTTGAGCAGGATGCTTTCTTTCATTTCCTCCGGAATCCTTTCTTGTGCAAATTCGATATTTCCGGTCAGGATTAAGAATTTGGCATTCGGGTGATTTTGTTGAAATCGTTGAAAAATAGCCAGCATTTGGTCCCAGCCATATTGAGGTCCGAGAGAACCACAGTAAACAAAAAGTCGGGCTCCATTCTCGACATGGAGTCCGGTTCTTACGGCTTCTCTCAGCGTATCGTTTGGTTTGAAATCCTCAATATTCCTTCCATTGTAAACCAGGGAAAATTTCTCCGGATTAGCGCCTTTCAACGTTTTTAAATGAATGGCAATCGATTTATTGGAACGCGTAATAACACCATCGGCATGGGATAGCATTTTATTTTCTTCCTGCTTTAAAAAGCGGTATTGCCTGCTTGTTTTCTTCAACCCCGAAAAATCAACACGTTCTTCCAATGGCAATCCATCGGCATCAAAGAGGATTTGGAAATTGGTTTTCTTCAATCGGTTGACCATTATGGAAGGCATAGTGCTTCTTGGCATTACAATATCAATCTTATGCTTCCTTATGTAATTTTTTAAGTAATTTATGCTGCTGTATAACGTTAGTAAACTTCCTAAAGCCGCAATGGGTTTTCTTAAAATGGTTTTGGCTGTGTAATTGATGTTTAACTCTTCCGCTTTCTTTTGGGTTATGGCAATTCTTTCTTTGGTTCCCCATGTAAATTGAATCACATGAACAGCATATCCGGCATTTTTTTGCACTTCGCTCAGTATGGGCATAAACAATCCTTCCATATAACTGGTTTGTGGTCCATCCCAAGTAATAAAAAGCACTCTTTTATTGGCTACTGACATTAAAATTTAGCTATTAAACAGAAAATTAAATTATATTTTTTTGTGCACACATTCGCAAATAAAGATCTTTGATTTCGGCTACATATCTTTTTTCCGAGAACTCAGCTGTAGCTCTCTGCAAGCCTTTTTGGCCAAAGGAAATCCGCAATTCATCATTGCTGTATAAAATCTCGAACTTCTCTGTCATTTGGGCTGTCTCAAACTTTTCAACCAAAAATCCGGTTTCATTGTCCGCCACTATATACTGCATGCCGCCAACTCTTGTTGCTACGACGGGTAACTTATTCATCATGGCTTCTGCCAATACCAATCCAAACGCTTCATACGCTGAAAAAAGCGCAAAAATGTTCATCATATTGTAAAACAATGTCACATCATACTGACTTCCGGCAAATATCACTTTATCGCCAATCCCAAGTTCGGCTGCCAGTTTGATATAAGTTTCTTTTTGTTTTCCATCGCCCACAAGCAACAGTTTAACATTGGATTTTTCTTTGGCAAACAAAGCAAATGACTTAATAAGGTCGGAAAAACGTTTGTGATTGTCATCCTGCATCCGTCCGACCGAACCGATAACAAAATCGGTCTCCTGAATACCAAACTTTTTTTTGCATTCCAAAACCTCAGCAGCAGAAACAACTCTCGGAATGGACACACCATTATTGATCAAAACAACTTTAGATTTAGGAATGCCAATTTTAACGAGGTAATCTGTGGCTGCTTTTGATACGCCAATCACTCTATCGGAGAAAAAGGCAAAAAATCTCATTAACAAATTTCCTTTCCATGATCTGTTTTGCGGATCAGAGGTTTCTTCGATTATGATGATGGGTACTTTTTTCAAATAACCATTAATCGCGGCCATGGTAACGCCCTCGAAAACGGCGCCATGGATGATATGAGGCTTGAAATCTTCTATGATCTTTTGGATGCTTTTATGCTGCTTTCTATCAAAAAGTCCGGTAAGTGACCTATTCAGGCATATCACTTCAACACCTTCCGCTTCGATTTCCTCGCCAATAGTGCCACCTTTATGCTGGCAGACAAGTTTCATCTCAAACTGTTGTTTATCCAATAGTTTGGCCATTGAAAGCCTACGTCTTTCAACACCTCCGGAGCGAATGGTTTCCTGAATATGTAATACGCGTATCAATCTATCAATCTTGTTATTTTAATATTCTCCTGAACACAAACTTCATATAATTCCTTAGCAACAAACTGAATTTTGGCTTCCTAATCAGTTTATAACCAACAAACAAAGGAATTTTATAAACCAGATCCAATAAAAAGTAGCTGTGCTTTTTAGACTTTAAAATTTCTACGGCTAAATCGTGGAATCGTTCAGAATAATAGTATCTGTAAAGGTTAAAGTAAATGTATTTTGAAATAAAAACCTTGAATTCCTCATTATCAATCGTGTCATATAGCGGATAATAATTTTTCGGGATGTTGCCCAAAAAAATATCCTTTAACTCAATGGTTTGATTCAGTTTTAGCTTGGTTACACCCTGAGTATCTTCCTGGCAATAAAACATTAAAGTATTATCAATAAAATAAACGCCACCACCGCTTAAAACTGTTCTAAACCAAACATCTACATCCTGACCCGAACGCAATGCCGGATTAAACCCCTGATTGGATTCAAAAAAACTTTTGCGGATAACCGATGAAGAACTGGTAAAGAGTGTATTGACAATCGCAATCTTAAAATAATGCTCTAATTTTCTATACCGAAGTGTTGTGCTGCCTTTTGGAATGTCATCCCTGTTGACCGAATAATGGGTTCCGATAATTTTGGCATCGGGATGTTCCCGGATAACGGCATTCATGAACTCCAAATATTGAAAATGCCAATCATCATCGGCATCCAGCAGTGCTATATAGTCAAAACTTGCCGCAGCTATACCGGTATTTCTGGCGATAGAAACACCTTCATTTTTTTTAGTGATCAATTTAACCTTGGGATATTTTTGATCCAAAAGTTCCTTCACATTATCATTCGAACCATCATCAACCAGAATCACTTCAAAATTTTGAAAAGACTGATTCATGACCGAATCCAGACACCTTTCAATATATTTTATTTTTTTATAATAAGATATAACAACTGAAAACATCAAGCTTTATTTTATTGCTCCAAAGATAATTTTATTTTAGTTAGTAGGTTTATTTTAATTCTTAAAAGCAGTACTTTTACTTCTTCCAAAAAACAGGAGTATTTTTTAATTAGATTATTATTTTTTAGCATTCAAAAATGGAGAACGGAAAGTTTGTTATATCGCTTGATTTCGAGCTATTATGGGGTGTCAGGGACAAAAAGACCATTGAAAGCTATGGCGAAAACATCAAAGGAGTTCATCAGGTTATCCCAAAACTTTTAAGCCTTTTTGATCAATATAAAATTAAGGCCACCTTTTCAACCGTTGGTTTTTTATTCTTTGAAACCAAAGAGCAACTCATCCATAACGTTCCAAAGAATGTTCCCAATTATCAGGATAAAAACTTATCACCCTATAATGGTCATTTTGAAAAAGTAGGCCACAATCATGAAGTTGACCCATATCATTTTGCACCATCGCTAATCAAATTAATAAAAGATCATCCCGAACAGGAAATCGGCACTCACACCTATTCCCATTATTATTGTCTGGAAGAAGGACAAACGGTTGATGATTTTAGAAGTGATATTGAAAAAGCCATTTGGGTAGCCCAAAAGGAAGGCATTGACACGACCTCTTTAATTTTTCCGAGAAATCAGTTCAACAATGATTATTTAAATGTTTGTAAAGATTTGGGCATTATATGTTACAGAGGCAATGAACGTTCGTGGCTTTATGCTGCCAAAAACAGCAAAAAAGAAAGTTTGTTCAGAAGAGCTTTCAGGCTTATTGATGTTTATATCAATCTTTCGGGAAATAACTGTTATAGCGAAGCCTCCATGAAAGGAAAAATTCCGGTTGACATTCCGTCCACCAGATTGCTAAGGGCTTATTCCAAAAAAACAGCTTTTCTTGACGCATTAAAACTCCGACGCATAAAATCAGGTATGACTTATGCCGCTAAAAACAACCTGACCTATCATTTATGGTGGCATCCACATAATTTTGGCATCAACCAGGAGGAGAACTTTGCGTTTCTTGAAAAGATTTTGAAATACTATCAGCATTTGAATGCTACCTATAATTTTGAGAGCATCACGATGACAAATCTGGCTAAAAGAATCATACAGGATGTCTAAAAAAATAGTTTTATTAGGAGGTAAAGGAATCTCAACAACTGCGGTTTATAACTCAGTTGATAAGGAACACGGCATCACTTTGACCATCATTGAGGAAAAGGAAAACAGCAAAGTATTCATAAAAAGAAGGATTAAACGCTTGGGTTTACTAACCGTTTTGGGGCAAATTAGTTTCCAATTGGTTGTCCCAAAAGCGTTAAGCGTCTTTTCTAAAAAAAGAAGAAAGCAAATTATCGAGCAAAGCCAATTGGATTTTTCCGAAATCCCTGCTGATAAGATAAAAAAGGTTTCTTCCGTTAACGCTCCGGAAACCATAGCATTGTTACAGGAAATTAATCCCGATTTAATCATCGTAAACGGCACCCGAATCATTTCAAAAAAGGTAATTTCTGCTGTGGAATGTCGTTTTATAAATACCCATGCCGGAATCACACCTAAATATCGCGGTGTACACGGTGCTTATTGGGCAATGGCCAACAATGACATCGAAAATTGTGGCGTTACCGTTCACTTTGTTGACGAAGGAATAGATACCGGAACCGTTATAGCCCAGGAAAAAGTGGCGATGTCATCGTCGGACAATTTTACAACTTATCCGCTTGTACAGTTGTCGAAAGGATTAGAACTACTCAATAAAGCAATAGCTGATTTTTTTAATAACACTTTGGTTGTGCAAAAGGAAAAAAGCATGTCGAGTAATTTGTATTACCATCCAACACTATGGTATTACCTCGGTAAGCTAATTTTTAAAGGGATAAAATAAGCTATGATAGTTCTATTGTTTTTTAGCCTCATATAAAGATTCTAACTGCTGCACATAATTTTCAACGGTGAATGCGTTTTCAATACTGTGATATCCATTTTCACCTATCATTTCCATGGCTTCATGATCCATATTGGCGCATTGATTGAGCTTTGTTACCAATTCTGATTCCTGCAATGGGTCAAATAACCATCCTGTTTTGCCTTCCTCGATAAACTCCGGAATTCCGCCAACTTTTGAACACAGACAAGGTACTTTTTGCAACATGGCTTCGACTACTGCAATGCCAAAACCTTCTGAAAGCGAAGGCAACACAAACAAATTGGCTTTTTGTAAATACTGTTCCGGATTTGGTGTAAAACCGGTTATTTCAATCCTGTCCTGCAATCCTAACTCCTTGATGAGTTGTTCTAAATTCTCCCGTTCTCTGCCATCACCCACTATAATCAACTTGCTCTTCTTATTTGTCATTTCAGAAAAGGCGCGAACCAGTAATTGCTGGTTTTTGACTTTCTCCAATCGGCCCACACAAACTATGGTAAATACATCGGTAAGTTGTCTTTGTTTTATGGCTACATCACCAACCGGGTTGTAAATTACGATTCCTTTTGGTTCCTTGATTTCTCCTATTTGTATTAAAAATTCCTTCACCGCTTTGGAAACACAAACCACTTTAGAAACCAATCGGTAAACATATTTAAAAACAATCTTTGCTTTACCCGAATGATTTGGAAAGCCTATTTCCTCCGCAATGACATAGGGAACTCCGGCCAGTTTAGCGGCAATGACGCCGTGAAAATTGGCTTCCGCTGCGGCAGTGTGTACTATATCAGGTTTTTCTTTTTTGAACCATTTATACAACATCCATATATTTCGGATATTGGAAATGGCCGGATTTTGATTGAATATTTTAACCTCAAATCCTCTTTCCTTTATCAGCTTTTCAGCGTGGCCACCATGCCCGATAGCGGAAAAAATATAGTCATGTTTTAAAAGCGAAGGCTTTTCAGAAAACAAAATATACTTTCGTTCCTGTCCTCCAAAATCAAGCAGTGCTGTAAGTCTGATTATTTTCATCAGCTTATAGTTTTAAATGGCGCTTTTTTACAAAAACCGACCACGATAAATAAACCAAAACAACCAGAAATACTGCAGAAAGACCTATTTTATAAAACAACGTAATGTCTCTCAGTAAATAACAAACAATGGTGAGTAGAATCGTTATGAGAATCCAACGAATCGGGTAATAATTAACGGTTGAATTTTGTTTAAAATCTTTCAGAAAATAACCGGAATATCCCATAAACATCAAGCTGATAAAAGTAGTAACAGCAGCTGCTTTATAGCCAAAAAGCGGAATGGCGATAAAGTTCATGATGATGTTTGTCACTCCGGCAACGAATGTAATTTTCCAGAGAATTTTTGTCTTCTCTAAATAAAATAATTTATTGATGGCACCATAATACATCGCTCTGTAATTGTAACCCATCACCAGTATGATTCCCAAAGGATAAGTTGCTGCCAAAGCTTCATTTTTAATCAAAATCTGAAAAATTTCCTTAAGCCATAAACAGGCAATAAACGATCCCAAAAAAAAGACAGCCTGTAATACAAACACCAATTCCCTGGCCCCTTTTTCGTCTTTGTTTTTATAACATTCATTCATCAGCGGCGTTATGGCAAATCCACTCACCATACCTAATGAATTAAACAGATTACCCACCGTATAGGCGGCATTGTATTTTCCGATGTCATTAATAGGAACCGACAATTGGTTCATCACGATTTTATCGGAAGTATTCAACAGAAAAGAGGAATAATAGTGTGGAATCGTTGGCAGTGTAACCCTTAAATAAGTCCTGATTCTTTTGTATGAAACCTTAAATATCGGGTTTAATTTATACTTGTAAAATAACGGGTAAAAATAGGAAGCATTCCCCATGACAGACACTATAAAAATAGAGTAAAACCAACCGAGGTATCCTAATTTAAGATGAGCAATAAAGAGAATGTTCAATAAAACCGTCAATGATCCGAATATCGCCGTTCGCATAGCAATGGAAAGCGGTTTTTGTTGTATTTGGAAGAATGTTGATCCTATCATTGCTGTTGGACCAAAAAAAAGTCCTGCGCCAACATTTAAAAAAATCACTAAAGGCACATTATCAACTTCCTTGGGCATTACTATCCATAAGAAGAGTACTTTGAAAAACAGGTAAACGATGTTCCACATCATTAAAAAACCATAAATCTCGCGCCAAATTTTGGTGTACCAATTAGGGTGTTTGTAAAAGGTATTTACCAATATAACCCTTAGCCCAAGCGAACTTAACACTTCAATCGCGGCTATGTAAGAGGTTATCACCCCAAAAATACCATAGTCCTGTTCGGTCAGATACTTGGTAATAAAAGGCAAAGAAAAAACGCCTGCTATTTTGGGAATCTGATTGGCAAAACCATAGATAAAGGTGTGAGAAAAAAGCTTTTTAATCATAATTAATGGAATTTCCCTTCCTGCTTTAAAGACGTATAATGTTCTTCATCACGATACTTAAAAACAACCGCAGGATTACCTCCGGCTATGCCATATTTAGGAATGTCTTTTACCACAACAGCACCAGCCTGAACAATAGCTCCTTCACCAATGGTAACGCTTCCGATGATGATTACGCCATGACCTAACCAAACATTGTCTTCAATGATAATTTCTTTCAGGATGTTGGTTTCATCATAAGGTAATTTTGTCCCTTTGTAATTGTGAATTTCCGTGAGCAATACGCATTCCATCCCGGAATGAAAATTGTCACCGATGGTCACTTTTCCTCTTCCCAAAACCTTTAACCCATTAAAATGAACATTATGGCCAAGCACTGTTTTCGAATTAACATAGGTAAGTCCGTTCACCGTTACTTCACCTTTAACCGACTGTGCTGTCTTCAGAACATTACGCTTGTAATAACTTTTTCTGAGTCTCTTTATGATACCAATAATTTTATTTATCATTATATAAGAGATTATTTAATATTAATTCCCGTGATTTATTTTCGAATGGAGTGTTTACTGTACTACAATAATATCCGCAATTGGCATACTGACTTTCTATTTGCGAAGCATCCATCGTGTCGAGCATTTGGGTAATTTCCCTTAAGTTTTGGGCAAATGTAGTTATTCTATTCTTAATAAATCCATACAAATCCAGTTGGGCAATCTTATCATCAATGTAAATGGTCTTTGTTTTCATTAACGATGCTTCCAAAATAATGGAGGATTCACCCGAGATCATCACATCAATTCGTTTGATGAATTCATGTGGCCTTTCTTTTTTTGCATTGGATATCGAAACATTAAACTGTTCCAAAGACCTATAAAATTTAGCTGAATTGCCGGGATGCGGTCGAAGAATGACTTCGGCCACGTTATTTGACGCTTTGATAGCTTCAATAATTTCCCTGATTAACTCTAAGGAATAATAAGGTTTCAAACAAAAACCAACGGTAATGTCTTTGGTCCTGTATTCTTTTTTATAAGCCAAAATGCCATCCAGTCGGGCAATGCCGACGAGTTTGATTTCTCTGGAATAATTGCCGATTTGGTTATAAGTATCAATAGCCTGTTGCCCTTCCAAAAGCGAAACATCGGGTAATAATTTGGGAAAAGCCGAAGACACCGAAGCATGCTGAATGTAATAACTTTTAACCTGTTTTCTTTTAGCCGAAAGTAGTAATGCCAAAGGTTGGAGATTGTGATCGTTGGTTAAAATGATTTTCTGCGCACCGGTTTTTTCGATATATCGGTTAAATATCTTCTCTGAGGAAAGGAACAAGGACAGGTTCACCAAAACATGCACCCGGTTTATAATTCCTTTATTTCTTTGGGTGTATCTTAGGGAAACGCAACAGGCTTTTGGCCAATAAAACAACCCGAGTAAAAAGGCCTTTCTGTTATTGAATTGTAGGTTATCAAAACCATCTATGGTGATGCCATTGTTGACAATAAACAAGACTTCTTCCCTATCATTCTGCATAAAGTTGAAAACATCCAAAATGGCATTCTTCTGATTTATCGTTTCAATAAAAACGATATGCCGATATTTTTTTTTAATGGAAGTGTCTTGCCTTTTAAACAACAGTTTGGCGGCATGAAACAATAAAGTAAAAAGGCTTCTTATCAGCGGGAAGCTTTCAATTTTAGAATCGAATTTGTAAATTTTCTCGCCAAGTCTAATGACAAAATACTGATTGAAATAAAAAAGTGTTTTACGGTCTCTGAACATCATTCTGCTTTTTCCAATAGTCCTTTTTCCACTAACTGATTAATTTCATTTTGAAACGAAACCATCGGTTGTTGCATCATATTACTGATATTTAACAGAGAATGCTTCCCATCGCTGTAATTCAGCAGGTATAACAATCGGGCCAAGCTTTCGCCCCGTTCTTCAATCGCCATCAGGGTTGGATACAAACCCCTTTTGCCCAATTGTGGTTCGCCGTAAGGGCTTTTGTTGGTATAATTCCCATCCAATTCAATGCTGTCCACCAATTCGTTCAACAACAAAATGTACTCTTCCAAAGCGCCAAAATCAATAATCGATTTATCGTCTTTTGAAGTATGGTATTCTTTGTATTTGCCATACATCGTTCGGGTCAGGCATACTACCGGCAAATCATATCCCGGAGAACAATACTGGCGCTCATCACTTCCCATCGGGAAGAAATCCATTTCAGTAAAGGCTTTCTTGTGACTGTGGGTTAAAATGTTTTTCAACACATCGTTGAAATAGGAATCGCTTCTCGATTTTTTCAAAGTCATTGGGCCGGCATCTCCGCAACAGGTTAATACAACGCCGCCGAGAAGGTTTTGTTTGAAATCCAATCCTTTTTGGGACAAATAATAAATGGCGCCAATGGTTTCGGGTGCCAAATAAAATCGGTAAGTATATTTTAAATTTTTCTTGGCTTTAACCAATTGGTACAAAAACGCCAACGCCAACATTCCCGAAAGTTCATTGTTGGCCATACTCGGATGACAACAATAAGAGGTAAAAAGAATCTCTTTATCTGATGTTCCTTTGATGACCGCTTCGCCAACCGTCATTGCGCCATTTTTCAATGTAGTATCAACTACAACCTCATAATTTCCTTCTTTTGGCAAACTCAAAAATTCGTTGTGGCTTAGGCAAAAACCCCATCTTTCCACATAATAGGAAGTGACATAAGGAATGGCCTCTGGAAAATCGGGACGCGTCATGATGTGATTTTTCAATTCCTCAAAAGTCAGGCTTCCCGAAAACGGAACGGAATAACCCATCAAATGGAGATTATTCACTGAAAAATCAGCTATTTTTTTTCCTTCCGGCGTAATGATATAAGCATTGTTGACATTCCACTCTTTGGGCACTGTCCAATCTAAAGCCGTTGTACCGGATGGCACTTCTGTGATTTCAAAGTCAACCAATTCTTTTAAAATGTCAAAGGTTTGTCTGACGCCATTCCCGGTAAGACTTCTGTTTAAAGGAAAAAGCCTGTCAAAATAATTCTCAATTTGATTTTTCATGATTGGAAATTGCTTTTTCTAAAACTTCTTCAAAAACGCCCTGTTCTCTCAAAATGTGCTCTACAAATTCACGAAAAGCACCTTCACCACCTTTTTTTTGCGTTACATAATGCACTTTTGCTTTAATATAATCGGGGGCATTGGCAGGAGAACCACTAAATCCAACTTTGCCTAAAAGCTTTACATCATTGATGTCATCGCCGATAAAAGCACAATCTTCAAAACCAATTTTGAGTTCGTCTAAGATTTTCTGAGTCGTTTCGACTTTATTTTTCACGCCTTGAAAAAGGTATTCGATATTGAGTTTCGCAGCTCTTCTGTTGACAATTTCAGTCGTTTCTCCGGTTAAAATCGCCACCGGAATATTTAACAGCCTTGCAAACAATACTCCGGCACTGTCATAAGTATGAAATCTTTTCAGTTCGTTTCCGGTTTGATCGTAGTACATGCTGCCATCGGTCCAAACGCCATCAATGTCAGTTATTATCAGTTTTGGCAGTTTCTTCATATTTTCTTTATTTTTCCGGGAACTCCGGCAATCAGTCCATTATCGGGCACATCAATCATACAAACACAATTGGCTGCAATGACCGAGTTATTGCCACAAATGATATTTCCTAAAATTTTGGCTCCGGCATACACGGTGACATTATCAAGCAAAATTGGCCTTCCTCCATTTCGGTCTCCAAGCGTAGCGTTCTGATGCACTAATGCATTTTCCCCTATTGTACATCGGGCGCCAATTACAGTTCCAAATCCGTGGTTAATTTTTATCCCTTTGCCGATATCGGCTGAGTAAAATATTTCAGATCCGGAAATAATCCTTCCGAGGTTGCTGTAATGCAAAGCAATTTCTTCTTTACCGTCTAAATAATAATTCCTTGCAATTCGGTATAATAAAATGCCGATCAATTCAATTCTCGAAAATAAATGCTCCTTTAGGATTACTTCTTCAGGAAAATATCGTTGATAATCAAACTGGAAAACAGCCAGCGCTTTTTCGTAAATGGCATCATCTTCAAAATTGATGTCTACCTTTTCCAAAACATAGAATTTTTGAAATAGATATCTCAATTCTTTTCCTAAAACCAAACTATCAATTATCATTACTAAAATTTAATCATATTGGGACAATCAATTCATTTTGAGAACAGTTACAGTCCTCTCAACATCGGAAATCAATTTTATTCTATAACGACATAAGATTGGATTCCACTATATTTACTCCTTTGTATCCTGACATTTTGCAGTCCAAAGGCTTCTCTTACAGCTACTGTTTCTCCCGGAAATTGGGGGTCATTTAATTCATCAAAACCGATGATAGAACCTTTAGTTAAATAGGGTTTTATCAATTCCAGGCATTTTTTTGTCGGTTCATAAACATCAAAATCAAAATAGGCGAATGCAATTATTGTTTCCGGGTGTTCTTTTAAATATTTTTCCAAAGTTACTATGGCATTCCCTTTGATTAACAAATTTTTATTAATGTGATTCAAAGGGCATTCACTGTGGTGGTATTCTAATACTTGTTGTAGGTATTCTTCATAATTTTCTGTGACTGAAAATGCACCTTTTTTTATTATCTCATGATTCCCGTCTTTTTTATCTACGTTGGCAAAACCTTCAAAGGTATCAAACCCGATTATTTTCCGGCTGTGGTTAAAAGGTTCGTGTATGCCTCTGAGGTTGTTAAGTGTCACTAAATTTTGTCCCCAGCGAACTCCGAATTCCATAATGACACCATGTACATTTAAAAATTGATTATACAAATCATTAAAAAACAATTGTTTTGTTAGGTCTTGCCTTTTTACAAACAAACCTGAATTAGTCAGCCTTTCATTTTTCGGAATAGGTGATTTTTCAAATAATTCAAAAAACTGTTCTCTTTTGTTAAGTTCCGTCGCTGAAGCAATAGTTTTTATTTCGATGCCCATTTATCAATAGTTTAATTAATTATTAAATGTAAAAAAGCCTTAAACAAATAAGTCCTGTAAAAACTATGCGTTTTTTATCAGAACCTAATCATATCCGGATAAATCAACTCATTTTTGGGAACAGTCACTTGAACCTGTTTTCCTATAATTTCGGCTTTCTGGCTCCATTTATAGCCATCACCGGGACTTAGAAGCTGTAAATCTTCTTCCTGTATTACATCGCCAACATTCAACTGTCGCTTGGTCGCAATGGAACGCTCTAATTTTACTTTGGCGGAAAGGACGTCTTTTTCGATATAAATATCCTCTACACCTGCCCATTTTTCAGCAATTCTGATATCTCTAACCATTCTGAAAACACCATCCGGGCCTAAAGAACCGGCTTGGTCTGTGCCTTTCATGTTTCTGTCGATGGTAATGTGTTTTTCAATAATTTTTGCTCCCATTCCCACCGCAACAACCGGAGCTGAAATACCAATGGTATGATCGGAGAACCCTATAACATATTGCCCGTAGTTCTTCTGAAGATAAGTAATCGTTCTCAAATTCAGGTTATCAGGATGCGTTGGATATTGTGAAACGCAGTGCAGGATTGAAATATTATTGTGGTATTTTGAAATCGTATTCAACGCATCATCCAATTCCTTTTTTCCGGCCATACCAGTTGACAATACAATCGGAATCTTGGTTTCCGCCATGGCGGCCAATAACGGTAAGTTGGTCAAATCACGACTGGCCACTTTCAGGCAATCCGGAGTGAATAATTTCAACAAAGAAAGGCAGCCAACAGAACACAGTGTTTCTACAAAATCAAGTCCTCTGCTTTTGGCATATTTATATACTTCAAAATGTTCTTCATCGTTGAGCTCCAAAAATTCGCGGTGCTCGCCATAGGTTTTCCCAAAAGAATGTGGTGAATCATAAGGACGATTCATTTGGGTATCGGTCAATTCTTCCTTCAAATCCCTTTTGGTGAGTTTAACGGCATTCATTGGTTTTAATTCCAACCCAAAATCGGCCTCAAAAACAGGTCTTGAAACCAATTCAACAATCAGTTTGGCAATATCTACCGATCCATTGTGGTTTTGTCCAATTTCTCCAATGATATAAGTGCCGTTTTTTGTGATGTCATTCATAATTTATACAATATAAAATGGGGCTTATTTTGAATTAATATTTATTTGTTCAGTCATTGCGACTTTATAATCGGGATGCGTGTCCAAAAAAGCTACGATTTCATCAATCCCGAACTGATTTCCATAGGTCAAATATAATCTTTTGTAAATCTCAGACAACATTTCAAAATCGGTTGACGTATCCAAGGTCATCCTCACATCTTTTCTGCCTTCCAAAACCGGATTTACTGCCAGGAATTTTATTTTAAAGGCTGCGGGATTTTGATAAATAAAATTGGTCACATGCTCGTGATAAAATTCATCTTTTGTTTTAGCATTTACCCTTTCCAAGGTTTCCAATGTCACAAATTCTGTCCAAAAACCAAAATGCGTTCTGATGCTCGGTTCATTATTCACTTTGAAACTCACATAATCATATTGGTCATTTTCCTTTGTAAATTTAACCAAATGTTGCATTTCTTTTACATCAAGAAAAGGATTGTCCGCGCAAACCCGAATTATATTCTTAAAATTAAATTGCTGTCCGGCTTCAATAAAACGATGCAATACATCTTTTTCGCTGCCTCGGTGTACCAGACAACCCAATTGCAACGCCAAAGTTTCCAACTCATCATTGGACGGTTCAATTGAAGTTGCTAATACTATAGGGATTTCAGGAAAAGAGGCTTTTAATTTTTCGATAATCAATTGAAGGATATTCTTCTCATTAAAAAAAGGGAGAATCATTTTCCTTGGCAGACGAGTCGAACCAAGTCTTGCCTGAAGCATAAAACACATCACTTTCTCTTTAACCACAATCGCTAAAATAATTTAAAAATATTGATATCAAAAACCTTCAATTTTTGAAAAAATCAAAATTACTAATTTGAATATTACCAACCTAATTATAAATGGCAATCGAATCAAATGTTGGCTGCCGGTTTATTCATAAAAAAAGACCTTTGATTGCTCAAAAGTCTTTTTTTATTGTTAATAATATGATTTATCGTTTTACGACGCGAAGCGTTTTCACTTCTTCTCCTTGTGTGATCACAACATTGTAAACACCGCTTGGGTATTGGTCTCCGATTGGTGAAGACTCTAAGTTATTAACGCCAAACTGTTGTTGATCAACCAATCGTCCAACCATATCGTAAACTTTGATGCTTACCGGTGAATCGCTTTCGCTCGTCACATCAATCAAGAAGTTGTTGGCAAACGGGTTTGGATAAGCTTTAACTTCAAATTCTGTTTCAACCATTCTTGTTTTGGCTGGGAACGGAACAATTAACTGACAATCCTTACCAGGATAATAGTTTCCGAACAACTGAACATCAACAAAGATGGAATAAGTTGCGCCAGGAGTTAAAGGCGATAATGCTTCAAAATCACTCAATCTGAAATTGTTAAACGTATGCTCCACAAATTGGTTGTATCCTAACTCTTCACTAACTAAAGTAAAACGATACATGCTGGTATAGTTGATTGTATTGGCATACAATATCGTACTCATAGTCGCTGGTGTGATTCCGTCTTCGTCACATGCAGCCATAAAAGCATCTGGCGCCAATGGCGTGGTTACCGTACATGGATCACCATAGGCTCCCCAAACTTCTTCACCGTCAATCAATACTTTTGCTCTTACCCTAACTACATAATCAGTATCGTAAAGCAGTGGTAATGCATTTGGCGCAGTACCAGCCATTATCATTGAGAAGTTATTGTAAAGTCTTTCAAACTCTTTAACAACACCAGGATTTGAGGCTAAGGCAACCTCAAATTGATAAGCCAATGCATAACTCACAGAATTACAAGCTATAGAAGAACTCATTGAAGTAGCGGTTGTACCACACTGAACCAATTTAGTGGTTGGCACTCCGGGAGTTGAGATTAAACAAGGTGCGCTGAAAGGTTGTTGCTCACCATTGATAACTGCTGCTACTATTACTGAATATTGAGTTCCATAAGCAATGATGTTAGTCATTCCCAAGTTGAAGTTTCTAAATGCTCTTGGTAAATCAACTGTTGTATTTGTAGACAAATTGGTTATTCTGAATAAATAAGTCACACTAAAAGGACCTGAATAGGTGGCTGCCGAAGCCGTGATGGTTGCTTTGGCTTTTGACAAAGTATTGCCACAGAAACTTGGCAGGATACTTGTCAGGGCTGGTGCACAACCTTCAGATAAAAATCCATCACAGTCATCATCGATACCATTGAAACAAACCTCAAATGCATTTGGATGAATAGCATTATTTGAATCATTACAATCAGTACTATTGGCAACATAACCGACAGGTTGGGTACAACTACTCGTACTGTTAGTAAGATCACCATAACCATCATTATCAAAATCTCGATACCAGGTAGCCATAGTTGTTACAGCTAAGGCAATGGCGCTATTACCACTTGGAGCTATAACAACATTAGATTCTGGAGCACCTGTTATTTCAATAGAAGTTACTCTCAAAATTTGACCGTTGTTAACAGATGTCACCGGTAAAGTGAATCCAACATATCCTCCTGGGTTTGACATATCTAAATTTATTGATGCCACAGGACCGTTATTAATCGTATAATATAACGTATTGAATGTGTTCGGTAAAAGTCCGTTTACATCAAAAAAGGCATCTTCAACACCACTACAAGGTGGTATCGGATCATAGAACTGAACGATGCTTGTGAAAGTTGGCAACGGATTAACCGTTACTGTGATTTGTTCTGTATCTGAGCAACCACTTGCATTCGTTACGGTTACAGTATAAGTAGTCGTAGTCGATGGTGATACGATAATCGCAGCAGTCGTTTGTACTGGTGCTGTATCCCAAGAATATGAAGTACTGCCACTCGCTGTTAAAGTAACGCTTCCACCTGCATAAAATGTAGTTGGACCGCTTGGTGTAATCGCTGCTGTAGGCGAAGGAGAAACTGTAATCGTAGCTTGTGAAGTTGAAGAACAACCGGCTGCATTGGTTACTGTTACGGTATAAGTTGTATCTGTTGTTGGAGATACTACAATAGCAGCTGTAGTTTGTACAGGAACAGTATTCCAGGAGTAAGAAGTTCCACCACTTGCTGTTAAAGTAGCTGATCCGCCTGAACAGATATTATTGTCATTTGCCGCTCCTGAAGCATCAGTTTCTGCAATGGCAGCTGTTGGCAATGCATTAACAGTTACCTGACGTTGGCTATTTGCCCAAGCTCCGGTAGCGCAAGTTGTAGGTGTTATATAACACGCAAAAGTAGTACTTTGAGTCAAAGCTGAAGGGCTAAAAGATTGGCCAGAACCTACTAAAGTCCATCCCACAGGAATAGTAGATCCTGTTGGTGCTGTTGTAAGTCCGTTGAAACTGTACCATTGATAAGTATATGTCCCAGTACTTCCAGTCGCATTTGAAACTGATACAGCACTTGGTGTTGCACCACTACAAATACTTTCTGTTGGAGCACTTGAAGTACATGGTGAAGCTGCAGTTCCACTATTTCTAGGGTTTGGAGTTCCTGTTGCAAATTCAAGACTGTTAGTGTTATTATCTACACATGGATTAGTTCTAATAATTGATAATGTAGCAGATGGCGCAGCTGTTCTGGTACCTTCAGCACAGTTTGCAGTAGTACCGAATCCAACGTAATCAACTATCGCTCCTACTGATGGACAAGCTCCGGTTATTGGTGTATTATTACTTACCAAGGCAACTTTACCAGTTGTAGCACTCATATTAACACCACTTGCACTTAAGTCTGCATCAACACCAGTTAGTAATGCACCTACTGCACCCCCTGAAGCTAATTGAACAAGAAAATATTTACCTGGTGCTATGGTTCCACTTGCTATAGTAGCAACTGCAAAGTTAGTAGTGCTCGTTGCTGAGGCATATTGAATCGAATATCCTGCTAAATTTACAGAAGAAGTAGTTGGATTAAACAATTCAACAAAATCATTTCTATGAGTGGCACCTGAATTTCCACCTCCACCATAAACCTGACTAATCACTACATGTGGACCAGGTGTTGGAACAACTAAATTAGCCACTGTTCCAACCACTAACGATGAAGCTACAGTAACCGTAGTTCCTGCTGATTCAGGGCTTGAACATCCGTTACCATCAACAAAGTGTACCGTGTAAGTTCCTGTTGAACTTACAGTAATATCTTGTGTAGTTGCAGTTGTTGACCAAACATTTCCGGTAGCTGAACTCGAAGATAAAGTAATACTTTCTCCTGCACATACTGTCACTGAACCACTTGGCGTAATTGTTGGTGCTGCCGGTAATGGATTAACAGTTACCGTTGTTGGCAATGAAGCTGCACTTGGACAACCATTAACAGTTACCGTAACCGTATAACTTCCTGAAGCGGAAACTGTAATACTTGGAGTAGTCTCTGTGGTTGACCATGTATTTCCGGTTGCTGAACTAGAGGTTAAAACAACACTTCCGCCAGCACAAAAAGTAGTAGCACTTCCTGCTGAAATGGTTGGCGTAGCCGGAGTTCCCTCAACGTGTACACTTACTGCATTTGAAGCAAGCGTTTGTGTCCCATTGGTTTGAGCACAACTATTGTCTGTAGCATATCCCACACAGAAATAATAACGCGTTCCTATTTCTGCTGAAGTAGACAACGGTGTATAAGTAGCACTAGTAGCTCCTGAAATTAAGGTAGCTGTTGAAACTAAATTAGAATTCGTAGCATTATAATACCATTGGTAAGATAATGTTGGTGTTCCTGTTGTTCCTGCCAATGTAATGTTGGCTGTTAATTGATTAGAAGCATTTCCTTGACATACTATTTGAGCAGCTGTCGGCGTTATATTTGTTGCATCCGGACAACTAGGTGCCGCCAACGAAATCCACTGAGCATACAAAACTGTATCTGCTGTCATCGTTATGCTTGAACCCGGGTTGTAATCAGTTCCTAAACCATCAGCTTGTGTGTTCCAGGTAGTGAAACTGAACCCTGGGTTAACTACTGAACCAATGCCAAGTACCGTTGCGCTTGTATTGTAGTTGTATGGACTATTAGGATCCGTTTGTGTTCCTGTTCCACCATTGCTGTCATAAGTTAGGGAATAACTATTGATATTCCATTGTGCAAACAAAGTGGTATTGGCAAGAATTGTAAAAGTGTCATTAGGAGCATAAGAAGTTCCGCTTCCATTAGCTACTGTATTCCATCCTGCAAAGGTATAACCTGTTTTTGCCATTGAACCCGCACCTAGCACCGTTACCGTTGAACCCGTTACATAAGGGCTATTCGGGTCAGATTGTGAACCGGTACCTGTATTATTATCATAAGTTACGGTATAAGTTGTAACAATCCATTGGGCAAATAAGGTTGTGTTTCCTGAAATAGTAAAAGTGACATTTGGAGCATAAGATGTACCGCTTCCATTGGCTGCTGTATTCCAACCTGTAAATGTAAAGCCTGTTCTGGTAATAGAACCAAGTCCTAAAACCGTTACCGTTGACCCTGAAACATAAGGACTGCTTGGATCTGTTTGTGAACCTGTCCCGCCATTGGCATCATAAGTTACAGTATAAGATGGTAATTTTGGTACAATCTCACCTGTACTTAATATCATAGTACCACTGGTATGGCCTTGGAACGTAATCGCATCTAGTTGAGCAACGGTCAAACCACTTGCTGAAGTACCAACAAATATTTTACTTGCGGTTCCTGAAGCTCCTGCTGTTCCTGTCCAACCGGTAATTGTGATTGTTTTTGATGGTGTCCAAGAAACGCCATTACTAGCCGCAAATCTCAAAGAGTGTGCATTAGCACCTAATGCAATCGTTGATGATTCTGTTAAACCTAAAGTTGATGAGCTGGTAAGCGTTGTGCTTGCAGCTATATTTGTAGTACCAAGTGTACCTCCATTCAAGACAACCGGCGAAGCAAAAGTAGCCGTGGTATTTGAAGGATTCAATCTTAATTCTCCTGCTGTAACTGTTGTAGTTCCTGTATAGGTATTACCCGGATTGGTTAAAATTAACACTCCCGCACCTGAACCGCCTTTGGTTAAAGGATTAGAAGCACCCCCACTAATTAGTGAGCCTATGGTTATATTCCCTGTACCATCAATATTAATATTGTTATTTGTAGTATTACCCAATACAACTCCTATTGCTTGAGTTGTTGTTTGTGCTATTGTCATCCCTACTGAACTGTTGTTTCTTAAAATAACATTAGGCATACCATTTACCACAACTCCATTCAATATTAGGTCATTTGATGTTCCTGTAGAACTATTGGTAATCGTTTTGGCCAATGTGGCACTACTTGCAAATTCAATTGCTCCAATGGTTCTATTGGCTAAAGAAATACCATTCATATTCATCCCAATTGTGGTATTGGTCCCAACACCAGCAAATTGAGCGGTAGTGGTTGAAGATGGTAAAGTTGTTGGATTCCAATTCCCAGGAGTCAACCATGTACCTGATGAAGCAGCATTCCATACAATTGCCGAGGCATTAGCCAGCGTAATTGTGATATTGCTACTCGCTGCAGAAGATGTCAAACCTGATGCTGTTGCCGTAAGGGTAAATGTCCCGGGTGCGTCAAACTGAACACCGCTGAAAGTAGCTGTACCACCCACAGCTGCAATAACATTTCCTGATAAATTGGCTGAACCGCTTACTGTTCCTTTTACTAAAGTTACCGTTCCTGTATATTCTGTATCGATAGAATTATCAGGTCTTTGGGCTACTACAGTAAAAGAAGCTAAATTATTTAAGGATGAACCTGATGTTGGTGGGGTTACCCCAAAAGCCAATTTTGAAGCAACCTGTAAAGTAGTAAAAGATTGTAAACTACTATAGGCATAAGTTGAACCATCATAAACATAAGCTCTGAAATGATATAAAGTATTTGGTGTTAATCCTGTCAGTGGAGTTGAATAAGCTCCTCCTGAGCCTAAAGGAGTTACAGGTACATTAGTAACCAAGGCATCTCCAACCTGTGGATCAGTATCGTCACCATCTTTTGAGTAAACAAATCCTTTAGCCGTTGTATTAGGACAAATGCCAAAAGTAGCGTCTCCATTTAATGTAGCAGTTGTATTTACAACACTTGTAGCTCCGATTGATGTCACAGACTGTACCACCGGAGAAACTCCTGTGCCTGTTAATGAACTGGTTGTCCCTAAAGTACTTGTATCATAATAAACTGATATGGTTGCAGTTCTTGCCCCAAAATTAGTAGGGGTAAAAGTAACATCATAAGTAGCAGTGCCACCAGATCCGTTTATAGTATTAGAAGACAAATTAGTTACGACGAACTCGGGATTATCTGAACTAACCACTACATTGGATGCTAATGATCCGTTATTAGTAATCGTATAAGTTTTAGTGGGTGTTGAACTGTTAAGACAAATTGTCCCATGAGCTGTATTTCCTGTAACAACTAAAGTAGGCACGCCGGCTGAATTTATTGTAAATGTCTGTGTATTTGAAACACTCGCTGCGCCTGTTGTTGTAACGCCAATGCTAGCGCTTCCCGCACTTGCAATATCCGTATTCGGAATTGTAGCAGTTAATTCTGTCGCACTGACAAAAGTTGTAGTTCTATTGGCACCATTCCAAGTAACAGTAGATAAACCGTTAATAAAATTAGTCCCATTTACCGTTAAAGCAAAACCGGCACCTCCGGCTGTAGCTGAACTAGGTGTAATTGAAGTTGTCGTTGGAGTTGGATTTGGAACTCCTGTTATACTAATAGCTGTTATTTGAGATGTACCAGCAGCAGCAACAGCTGAAGCTGAACCAGATTGCGTATTAGAAGTCATAATCCAACGTAATGATACTGAAGTTTGATTTTCACAGGCAGCCGGCAAAGTAACATTATTGACTGAAACCGTACAAGCAGTACTGGTAATAGCATAAGTTATAGATGCATCTACCCATCCTGCTCCTAAATTATATTGAACTTTGAAATCTCTAGGACCGGTCCCTGATGAACGGGTTGTATTTGTCAACTTAATGGTTGTATAACCAACGGTATTTATACTTGCAGCCTGCCAATATTTGGTTCCACTACCAGCGTCCCAACCACTAGCTGAAAAACTTTTAGTACAAGTTGCAGAATTCACAGTGACAGTTGGACCTCCAACCGCCGTAAATTGTCTTGTATTATTAATTGCTATACCAGTTGTTGCAGTGGCACTAGATCCATCCCAACCTACAAGAGTAGTTTGCCCAAATCCTTGTCCGGGTAAAAGCAACATTAACAAAGCAAAACTTAAAAACGAAAGCAACGATGGCTTTCTAAAAAGTAAAATATTTTTCATATAAAAAAGTTTAAAGCAGTAACAAATCTAAACAATAAAAGTGTTTTGAAAACAAAAAAAGATTAACTAATTGTTAACCAATTACAAACCGTTCGTTAGTCGATTTTTTTTGTAGTTTATCGGCATTACATCGATTGAGTTAATAACCACAAGTAAGAATATGCTTCCAAAAATGAAGTTGGGAAATTTTGCTATCCTTTTTTTAAAATTAGGCTTAAAACACTACGGAAAACCATAAAAAAATCCCCACCGTTAGGCAGGGATTAATTTTCATAAGTTAAATAATCATTATCTTTTTACCACACGAAGTGTCTTCACCTGCTCATCCTGAGTAATGATTACATTGTAAACACCACTTGGGTATTGTGATCCTATTGGTAAATTCTCCAGATTTGTCACTTCATTCGTTTGCTGGTCAACCAATCTGCCAATCATATCATAGACTTTAATACTGACCGGTGAATTACTTTCAGTCGCTACATTAATCAGGAAGGTATTGGCAAATGGATTCGGATAAGCCTTAACTTCAAATGGCGAGTCAAGCCATCTTGTTTTGGCAGAGAACGGCACTATTATTTGACAATCCTTTCCTGGATAATAGTTGCCAAAAATCATGGCGTCTACTGTAATCGAATAGGTTTCTCCCTGAACCAAAGGTGTTATCGCATCAAAGTCACTCAATCTGAAAGTATTAAACGAATGCTCAATAGACTCATTGTAATCAAGCGCTTCATTATACAATGTAAATCTATACATCGTTGTATATGGAATATGACCCGCATACAATACTGTAGTCAAACTCGCCGGCTCAATGCCGTCTTCATCACAGGCAACCATGAATGCTTCCGGTGCATTTGGAGTGGTAACCGTACATGGATCACCATAGGCTCCAAAAACTTCTTCGCCATCAATCAATACTTTTGCTTTTACCCTAACTATATAATTTGTATTATAAAGCAATGGCACATTAGATGGAGCATTCGTAATCAACTGCATTGAAAAGTTATTATAGAGTCTGAAAAACTCTTTAACAACACCAGGATTTGACGCCAGTGCTACTTCAAACTGATACCCTACAACATTAGGCACAGAATTACACGGGATAGCTGAAGTCATTGATGTTGGTGTTATTCCACATTGAACTAGTTTGGTTGTTGGAACACCTGGTGTTGAGATGATACATGGAGCGCTGAAAGGTTGTTGCTCACCATTCACAACTGCGGCTACCATCACGGAGTACTGACTATCATAAGCAAGAATACTTGTCATCCCTAAATTAAAGTTTCTGAAAGCTCTTGGCAAATCAACTGTAACTTGTGGTGTTGCAGATAAATTGGTTATTCTGAATAAATAAGTCACTGCAAACGGGCCTGAATAAGATGCAATTGAAGCTGTAATAGTTGATCTTGCTTTTAATAAAGTACTGCCATTGAAACTAGGTATTATATTAGTAAATGCCGGTGAGCAACCGTTATAAAGAGAGCCATCACAATCATCATCAACCCCATTGAAACAGATTTCTGCTGCTCCCGGATAGACCGAATCACTTGAATCATCACAATCTGTATTATCGGCGACATAGCCAAACGGTTGTGTACAATAACTGGTTGTACTATTCGGATTACCATAACCATCACCATCGGAATCTAAATACCAAGTAACATTGGCTATTACTGAATTGCTGATGCTGTTGCTGCTTGCCAAGTTAGTAGTCAAACAAGTGCCACCGGATACCGTAATATCAACAGTCACTGCTTGTCCGTTTGTCAAACTTGTTGTTGCGTAGATATTAGAAGCACTCGATTGAACACTATTTCCATCCACTTTAAAATCGTATGTTACTGTTCCGCCTGCGATGTTTCCGGCTGTAGCCGTAAACGTAACATTAGTGCCTTCACAAAATGAATTATCTCCATCATCACTTGCCAAAGAAACTGTTGGCGTTGAATTTGCTGTTACAGTTACATCTACAGAAGCACTTGTTGCTGATATTCCATTCCCGTCTAAAACGGTTACACTATAAGAATTAGGACCACCCGGCGTAGCCGTATTGGCGGTTACTGCAGCAATAGTGTTGCTTCCCGAAATTAAACCAGTCCAAGAATAGGCAAAAGGTGTATCTCCTGTTGTATCTGCGGTTAAGATTGTATTAGCATTTTGACATACAGTAACATTTCCTCCTAATATTGCTACCGTTGGATTTGCAGCTGTAATCCCGGTGAATGCTGTAGTCTGTCCTGCCGTAACCGTCTCACTAGTTGTGGTTAAGGTATTACTCCCTAATGCACCATATTTTTCCCAAGGGTTTGTACTTTGGTTAAATGTTCCTTGCAATCGTGCCGCTGAAATATCTGTTTCTGAAACCGAAACATCAGCATTGACATAAGTTGCAGAAGAAGAAGCTGCACCCGTATTTATACCAGATTGTGTTACACTCCAATATCTATTTAAAAAATGTGTTACGCTGTTATTACTTGGATGTTTGGCATTAGTAACTCTTACTCCTAAATAAGCATTGGTATAAGAAGTGCCGGTTACTGTTAAAGTAATTGGAGAATATTCTGTAGTACCATTATTGTCTCCAACGGGAAAGGTAAAAGCACCATTGGCTGTAAATCGTTTTCTCAATTCACCTGTTCCTGATGCAATAACCATTTTGGAAGACGAGGCTGATGAAATAGCAATATTACCGACAGTTGCATTGAAATTACCAATATTCAGATTTCCTAAAGTCATAGTCAGCGTCGTAGTAACAACTGTACTCTGAGCCAACGAAACCACATTCGTAGTATTCGTTCCTCCGGTATTATTGATAATAAGATTATTTACTGTTGCCGGCAAGCCTGTGGTAGATTGATTAGCCGTTCCATTAAATTCATAAGAAGCAGTTGCAGGCAAAGTAACTGCAGATTTAGTACCAATAGGCGCGAAAGAACATGAGGTTCCAAAAACACCATTGATATTAGGCGTTCGTAAAGTCCCGGAGGCACCTAAAGCAAACGTAGTTAAACCATTACCACCGGCATTAGACAAAGTAACCTGACTGGTACTGACAGCACTAAATATTACCGTCCCGGTAGCATTTAAGGTTGTACTAATATTGTTTGAGGGATTATTTGCCACTTGCAATGTACCGTTAATCTGTAGGGTACCGGCTATAGTGGTTGTAGTGTTGTTTGCAAAAATTGCATTTTGGCCACTTAGAATAACCCAAATATGTGCCGTATTTGCAAAGTCACCTGCGACCGCATTTGAGCCTGCACCTCCGCCACTAGAATCGGTATTCCAACTCGTAACCACATTTGCTGTAGCTACATTAGCGTTCTTCAGATAAAAAGTAGTTGCAAAGCCTGAAGTGCTAAAAAATAATAAAGCAATTATAAGTACTCTATTATACATTTTCAAAAAGGGTAAAATTGTTCTCATTGTAGGTATTTTTAAACGTTAATATTCTTTTGGGCAAAATATTCTTGAAATCAATGTCAATCTAGATTACTATAAATATCTTATTGATAAATAATTACAATTCAAAAATATATAGAACTTTTATTGAGAACTAATTTCTCCTTGCATCAGCTAAAAAAATCGTCAAAAAGGGTAAATGGTTGATTTTTTTTGTATTTTTTTCCAAATACGAGTAGTACATTCTGCTTTTCAACAATCCAAAAACAAAAAAATCCCGACCAAATGGCCGGGATTTTAATTTTCAAAACTGAACTTTTATCTTTTCACTACACGAAGTGTTTTTACCGTTTCGTCTTGTGTGATTACTACATTGTAAACACCGCTTGGGTATTGGTCTCCGATTGGCGAAGACTCTAAGTTGTTAACGCCAAACTGTTGTTGATCAACCAATCGTCCAACCATATCGTAAACTTTGATGCTTACCGGTGAATCGCTTTCGCTCGTCACATCAATCAAGAAGTTGTTGGCAAACGGGTTTGGATAAGCTTTAACTTCAAATTCTGTTTCAACCATTCTTGTTTTGGCTGGGAACGGAACAATTAACTGACAATCTTTACCAGGATAATAGTTACCAAACAACTGAACATCAACAAAGATGGAATAAGTTGCGCCAGGAGTTAAAGGCGATAATGCTTCAAAATCACTCAATCTGAAATTGTTAAACGTATGCTCCACAAATTGGTTGTATCCTAACTCTTCACTAACTAAAGTAAAACGATACATGCTGGTATAGTTGATTGTATTGGCATACAATATCGTACTCATAGTTGCTGGTGTGATTCCGTCTTCGTCACATGCAGCCATAAAAGCATCTGGCGCCAATGGCGTGGTTACCGTACATGGATCACCATAGGCTCCCCAAACTTCTTCACCGTCAATCAATACTTTTGCTCTTACCCTAACTACATAATCAGTATCGTAAAGTAGTGGTAATGCATTTGGCGCAGTACCAGCCATTATCATTGAGAAGTTATTGTAAAGTCTTTCAAACTCCTTAACAACGCCAGGATTTGAGGCTAAGGAAACCTCAAATTGATAAGCTAATGCATAACTCACAGAATTACAAGCTATAGAAGAACTCATTGAAGTAGCGGTTGTACCACACTGAACCAATTTAGTGGTTGGCACTCCGGGAGTTGAGATTAAACAAGGTGCGCTGAAAGGTTGTTGCTCACCATTGATAACTGCAGCTACTATTACTGAATATTGAGTTCCATAAGCAATGATGTTAGTCATTCCCAAGTTGAAATTTCTAAATGCTCTTGGTAAATCAACTGTTGTATTTGTAGACAAATTGGTTATTCTGAATAAATAAGTCACACTAAAAGGACCTGAATAGGTGGCTGCCGAAGCCGTGATGGTTGCTTTGGCTTTTGACAAAGTATTGCCACAGAAACTTGGCAGGATACTTGTCAGGGCTGGTGCACAACCTTCAGATAAAAATCCATCACAGTCATCATCGATACCATTGAAACAAACCTCAAATGCATTTGGATGAATAGCATTATTTGAATCATTACAATCAGTACTATTGGCAACATAACCGACAGGTTGGGTACAACTACTCGTGCTGTTATTAAGATCACCATAACCATCGTTATCAAAATCTCGATACCAAGCTAGGTTTGTACTAACTGTCACTACTCTATCAGCAGTAGTAGGACCATTACATCCAAAAGCAAAAGCTGTTATCGTGGCTTCCCCTGTAAAAGCAGGATCCCAATCCATTACACCGGTTACATCATTAATCACTCCGGCTTCTTCCGGTTCTACAGCATAAAAGATTCCTCCTGTAGCATTAGTTGCAGTAGCCGTATAAGTCCCGTTCGCAGCATTTTGACATATCGCAGTTGCACCTGCAGTAAAACTAGGCGTCCCAACAGAAGGTAAAACGTCAACGATTCGATTAAAAGTTGTTGGTCCGTTACAACCTGCTGCACTGGCTGTTATGGTGGCCTGACCTGTAAAATTGGCATTCCAATTCATCAAACCGGATGTTGGATTAATTGTTCCTGCTCCAACCGGCGAAACGCTATAAGTAATACCGGTGCTATTTGAAGCTATTGCAGTGTAAGTCTCATCAGGTGCATCCTGACAAAGTGAAGTTGAGCCCGTCGTAAAACTTGGTGTACCCACTGAAGGATTTACAGTTATGTTTCCTGAAGAAGAACTGGTCGCAGGTGTTGGTGCAGTACCACAACCTGTATAACTAACTACACAATAATAGGTATTGGTTCCGGCAGTAGCACTTGGTGGTGTAAAACTAGATGATGTTGCACCTCCTAATAGAATATTCCCTGGGTTACTATACCATTGATATCCTAAATTAGCGCCATAGGCAGTAACTGAAAGTGCTGTAGTTGCTGCATTCTGACAAACTGTTTGTGTATCAGTCGAAGGCTGCACAAATATTTTAGGGTAATTTACATTTAAGTTATTAAAGAAAACATCTCTTGTGCTTCCGTCACCGGCGTTGTTGTTAAAGAATTCTATTTGTGAAGGAACTGAACCTCCTGCAACACTTGCAAAAGTTCTACCTGTCAAAACAGTGGTAACACCCGAGCGGGTGATTGAAATGCTATAGGTATTTGATCCTGTGTAAGCAAAAGTAACATTGCTCAATCCGGTAGAAGTATAATTAACTCCAGTATCATTTGTTGCTGAATCCGCAATGGAATACTGTGCTACTCCCTGCAAAAAGCGGAACTCTGTCAAAACATTATTACTGGCATTTTTTAATCGAACACCAACTTTACTTCCTACATTATCTACGCCTCCATTATCAAAAGCAAAGCTTACGGTATTTCCTGAAGACAATGGCACCAAAAATGGTCTGCTGGCAGTTACAGAACCTCCATTATTGGCATAAATCCCCCAAGCAGTTCCTATGTCAGAACTTCCGTTAAAAGTACCACCGCTACCACTTACTGAGTAAGCCCAAGGACCAAAGCCCAAACCTTGATTTCCTCCGTTGGTTATTGTATAATTTGCCGTATCACTTGGCAATCCTCCAAAAGTAATTGGTCCCGAAGTATCACTTGGTACTGAAGTTGGTGCACAACCGCCTCCGACTACACAATAGTAATATAACGTTGCTCCTCCTGAAAAAGTTGGAGTATAACTGGCTGAAACAGCACCACTAATTAATGTACCACCAGAGTTGCTGTCATTTAGATTGCTATACCATTGGTATGTAAGCGCTGATCCTACAGCAGTAACCGAAAGCGCTGTTGCTGACCCACCAAGACAAATAGACTGAGGTGTTTTGGAAGGATTACCCGTAACTGCTGTTGCAGGTGTAATTGGAATGCTGGTATTTTGACCTCCGGCACTTGAACAATTCTGAGCTGAAGTCACCACACAATTCAAAACAACTGATCCACTTGCATTAGCCGTGAAAGTAATTTGCTGAATGTTGGTTGCGCTTGTTATCGTTCCACCGGTAATTGACCAAGCATAACTGCCACCGGCGCTAACCGGAACTGACGCTAGATTTCCTGTAGAACTTCCACAAACAAAACCTGGAGCCGTGATAGTTTGAGATGGAATCGCATTGATGGTTACCGAAGTATTTTGTCCTCCGGCACTAGGGCATCCGTTAGCCGTTACCACACAATTCAAAGTCACTGACCCTGAAGCACCGGCAGTAAAGGTAATTTGTTGAATATTGGCTGCACTGGTAATGGTTCCACCGCCTATCGTCCATGCATAAGTTGCACCAACACCTGCATTCGGAACAGAAGCAAGATTTCCTGTTGAATTGGCACAAGTGCTTGCAGGCGCTGTAATGGTTTGTGATGGTGTCGTATTAATTGTCAATGTGCTTAATCCTGAAGTTGCTGTATTACCACCACAACCAGTGCCAATAACATAAAACTGAGCGCCATTATCTGCAACTGTTAGTCCAGACATTGATAAAGTTGCCGTAGTTGCGCCGCTGTAAGTAACACCACTAATTGTAGTGTTAGTCAACAATATATCCGGTGAACCTACTCTGTACCAAGCAAAAGAACTTACTCCTGCCGGTGATGAAACTATCGATGCCGTTCCTTGTGCCGTACAGGCATTAGTTGTCGGTGGAACACTGATGGTTGGATTTGAAACTACGGTTAAAGTCCCTGAAGCTGATGTAAGTCCGCTACAAGGTGCTGTTCCGGTAATCAAACATTGGTAAACATAACCATTCATAGCACCAGTTGTTGCCACTGTAGTAAAAGTATTGGTCGTAAAACCTGATCCGTCAGCAGCTGTACAATCAACAAAGCCACTCCCTGTATTTACCTGCCATTTATATCCTAAACCTGTACCTGTTGCAGCAACAGAGAAAACAGCACTATTGCCCTGACAAGCTGAGCCATTGGTCACATTAGTCGTAATAGCCACAGCAGTATTAACAGTCATTGTGATTGCACTTGAAGTTGTGCTTTGTGCAGTCAATCCTGAAGTTCCGACATCTTGTGTAACCTGACAGGTTATTTGATCCGTATTTACAAAATCAGTTCCTGCTACTCCAGTATACGTTACTCCTGTTGCCCCCGAAATAGCATTGCCATTTTTCTTCCAAATGTATGTTGGTGTTGTTCCACCATTGGTTGGTGTTGCTGTGAAAGTTACTGAAGTACCTGAACAAACCGGATTGGCTCCGCTTGTGATTCCGATGCTGATTCCCGGAGCTTGAACCGGGATAACGTCTGTATAAGTTGAGCTAAAACGGAACTCATCTAAATCAATCCCTGATCCGCCGCCACCTTCGATTCTAAATTTGTCAAAACAAGTACTCCCCGACAAGCCTGCGTTCAAATACTCACAATATCCCGCTGCCGTACCTATCTGTCCATCAGTAAGAGTATTATTCAAAGCCGGATCAACCCACATTCTGATTGACCATGTCGAACCCGAACCTGCACTAATCTTTACCACAATTAAACGAGTGGTTCCATCAATTGCCACACCGGTATTGTTACCGTTATTAATATTGTTTCCTATTTGAAAACCCCAATTAACATTCCCAGAACCATTTCTTTTTCCAATTATTAATTGCTCAGTACCGGCTTGTGTTCCTGCGTCACAGGCAGCCAAGTTTGAACTAAACAAAGAAACACCAGCATATCCGTTCATATTGGAACCGCCTTTTTGGCGAACTAAAAAACTAATGTAGTAGGTATTATTTCCACAACCCTGACCTAAATAAGAGGTGATTTTTCTGAAGTTATTTTGACCTCCTGTCCCTGTGGATGGAAAAGTGGTACCCAAAGTACTCAAAGCCAATGAGTTTTTACTATAAGCCATCGTCCCGTTAAAAATATCCAACCCCGTATTGGTGTTAAACCAATTGGTAGAACCTGAAGTACACCATCCTGATCCACCATTCTTAGCATTCAGGGCAGCAGTTCCGGCGGCATAATTAAATTGTTCTATTGTTTGGGAAAAACTTTTCTTAGAAGAAAAAGTAATTAAGACCAACATTAATAACCACGCCTTAAAAAAACCAGGCGATTTTAATTTGCAAAGTTGGCTTGAAGATTGAACAAGTAATTTTTTTTCCATAATAGATTATTTTAGTTAAAATTAAGACCATTGCTTAAATCAGGAAGAAACCAATTTAATCATCATATAAGGTTAGGCTGATGATTAGTTTAGCGTAAATGTAGATTGTGGGTCGATAAAACTATAAAATTATGTTAACTAAATTACAAAACGAAATTTTACTACACAAACGAAAACGTTTTCGTGTTAATAAATTATTGATTTTTAGTTAATATAATAGAAGCTGTACAATTTTTTGGTAGTAAAATTACGAGATTGAAAATTCAACAATACTTAAAACGCAATTAAAAACCACAAAGTGAGGAATAAAAAAAGCCATGTAAACATGGCTTGTATAAGGTATTTTTTTAATAACTTATTGGTACTGTTTTTCGTAGTATTTGGCGTACTCTCCAGAAGTCACATTCTTCAGCCATTCTTCATTGGCCAAAAACCAATCGATTGTTTTTTCCAAACCTTCCTCAAAAGTAACTGAAGGTTCCCAACCCAATTCGGTATTAATTTTAGAAGCATCGATAGCATATCTTAAATCGTGGCCCGGTCTGTCTTTTACATAAGTAATCAACTTCTCAGATTCTCCCGAAACCCTGCCTAATTTAGCATCCATTTTTTGACAAAGCAATTTAACCAACTGAATGTTCTTCCATTCATTAAAGCCACCAATATTATAAGTCTCATGATTTCTTCCTTCGTGGAAAACCAAATCGATAGCAATCGCATGGTCAATGACAAACAACCAATCACGGGTATAATTTCCATCACCATAAACCGGCAATGACTTGTTATTAATGATATTATTGATGAAAAGTGGAATCAGTTTCTCAGGAAAATGATTCGGGCCGTAATTATTCGAACAATTGGTAATCACATAAGGCAAACCAAAAGTTTCTCCGTAAGCACGAACAAAATGATCTGAGCTTGCTTTCGATGCTGAATAAGGTGAATTTGGATCATAAGGCGTTGTTTCTGTAAACAAACCTGTAGTTCCCAAACTTCCGTAAACCTCATCGGTACTGACATGGTAAAATCTTTTGCCTTCAAATTTATCCTTCCAAATGGTTTTGAAAGCATTCAATAAATTCATCGTACCAATCACATTGGTTTTCACAAACGCCAGTGGGTCTGTAATCGAACGATCAACATGGGATTCCGCGGCCAGATGTATCACACCGTCAAATTGGTGTTTTTGAAATAAACCGTTGATAAAATCGGCATCAACGATATCTCCTTTTATAAACGTATAATTGGGTGAATGCTCAATATCGGCAATATTTTCCAGATTCCCGGCATAAGTCAGCGCATCCAGATTATATATCTCATAGGCCGGATATTTGGTCACAAAACGACGAAGCACATGCGAACCTATAAATCCTGCACCACCTGTTATTAAAATCTTCTTCATCTTTATAATCTTCCGTCAGCTTTTTCGTTTAAAACGCCTTTAACATCAAATAAAACGCCATTTGCTTTTTTCAATTTCGACAAATCAACGCTTACAAATTCCTTATGGGCAACACCCAAAACAATGGCATCAAAAGTATCCGAAGGTAATTCGTTGGTCGTTGTCAATTGGTATTCATGCTTTACCTCCGAAGGTTTTGCCCAAGGATCAAAAATGGTAACATCGATACCATAATCTTCCAAAGCGTGAACTACATCTACAATTTTGGTATTGCGGACATCAGGACAATTTTCTTTGAAAGTAATGCCCAACATCAACAATTTGGCACCATTAATCGTTACGCCTTTTTTGATCATCAATTTGACAACCTGAGAAGCAACATATTCGCCCATACTGTCATTGAGTCGGCGTCCGGCCAAAATAATTTCTGGATGATAACCCTTTTCCTGTGCTTTTTGTGCCAAATAATATGGGTCAACGCCTATGCAGTGTCCGCCAACCAATCCCGGTTTGAATGGTAAAAAATTCCATTTGGTTCCGGCGGCTTCTAAGACTGCATGCGTATCTATTTCTAATAAATTGAAAATCTTTGCCAATTCATTGACAAAAGCAATATTGATATCACGTTGTGAATTCTCAATCACTTTTGCCGCCTCTGCCACTTTTATTGATGGTGCCAAATGCGTACCGGCAGTAATCACTGATTTGTATAAATCGTTTACTTTTTCTCCGATTTCGGGAGTTGAACCCGAAGTTACTTTTAGGATTTTTTCAACAGTATGTTCTTTATCACCCGGGTTGATTCTTTCCGGAGAATAACCTGCGAAGAAATCAATATTGAATTTTAAACCGCTTACTCTTTCCAGAACCGGAATACATTCTTCTTCGGTAACACCGGGATAAACTGTAGATTCATAGATTACGATATCTCCTTTTTTCAATACTTTTCCAACAGTTTCACTCGATTTGTATAAAGGTGTTAAATCGGGACGATTATTTTTATCAACTGGTGTCGGAACGGTTACTATATAATAATTACAGGAGGCAATATCTTCAATGGAACTACTGCAAAATAATCCTTGTGCGTTATTGCTTGATGTTACCAATACTTTATTCAGTGTCTCTTCGTCAATTTCAAGTGTTGAATCAACTCCAGAGTTTAATTCCTGAATTCTATTCTGATTGATATCAAAACCCACGACAGGATATTTCGTAGCAAAAAGTCTTGCAAGAGGTAAACCTACATATCCTAATCCTATAACTGCAATTTTAATATTCATAAAAACTGTTTAAAATTTATTTAATTCAAGCGGGCAAATATAATTATTTAATTAAGAACCAATAGATTGATACACAAAACCAAGGGCTCTCATTTTGTCTCCATCCAAAAGATTTCTACCGTCAAAAATAAATGCCGGTTTTAACATACTGTCATAAATTTTCTTCCAATCATAATCCTTAAACTCGTCCCATTCTGTTAGAATCGCCACAGCATGAGCATTTTCACAAGCTTTATAAGGATTGTCAAAAGTATTGATGTGATTTTCGTTTTCTGAAGGTTTTCTGGTATTCAAATAATCCAAATCAGACAACACTTGCTGGTGGCCAACTTTTGGATCAAAAAGTGCAATTTTAGCCTGCTCATTGATCAAATCATCGGCTACATAAATCGCGGCTGATTCTCTGGTATCATTGGTGTCTTTTTTAAACGCCCAACCCAGGAAAGCTATTTTTTTACCCGAAACCGTGTTGTATAAAGTCTGCACTATATTTCTGGAGAAACGTCTTTTTTGATGATCATTCATAATAATCACCTGTTCCCAATAATCGGCTACTTCATTTAATCCGAAAGCTTTTGAAATGTAAACCAAGTTTAAGATGTCTTTTTGAAAACAAGAACCTCCAAAGCCCACAGAGGCTTTTAAGAACTTAGAACCAATTCGGCTGTCCATTCCGATAGCCTTAGCCACTTCATTTACATTGGCTTCCGTTTTCTCACACAATTCTGACATCGCATTGATAGACGAAACTCTTTGCGCCAGGAATGCGTTGGCGGTCAATTTTGATAATTCAGATGACCAGACATTGGTTTTCAAAATGCGTTCCCTCGGTACCCAATTGGCGTAAACATCAACTAAAGATTCGATGGCTTTTTGTCCTTCAGGTGTGGTTTCACCACCAATCAGAACCCTGTCCGGACTCAATAAATCCTGTACCGCAGTTCCTTCTGCAAGGAATTCAGGGTTAGACAATATTTGGAACTGAACTCCGTTTCCGGTATTGTCCAAGATGCTTTTTAAAGCTTCAGCCGTTCTTACGGGTAAAGTAGATTTTTCTACAATGATTTTGTCGTTTTTGGCCACTTTGGCAATTTGGCGGGCACAAAGCTCTATGTGTTTTAAATCGGCAGCCATTCCCTTTCCTGTTCCATAAGTTTTCGTTGGGGTATTTACCGATATGAAAATCAATTCTGCCTCGTCTATGGCTTTATCAACCGCAGTAGAAAAGAATAGATTTTTACCTCTTGTATTGGCTACAATTTCATTCAATCCCGGTTCATAAATCGGAATATTGTTTACATCTTTATCATTCCATGCGGCAATTCTGGCCTCGTTTAAATCGACAACAGTTACTTTTATGTGTGGACATTTTTCGGCTATTACTGCCATGGTTGGACCACCAACATATCCTGCTCCGATACAACAAATATTAGTTATTTTCATTATCAATTGTAATTTTTAATCTTTTTTTAAATTCTTCCAATACCAAGCCACTGCTTCTTTCAGCCCATGCTGAAACGAGAACTTTGGACTATAGTTCAATAATTGTTTTGCCTTGTCAATACTGGCCAATGAATGAGGAATATCTCCTGCTCTGCTTGGACCGTGTATGACAGGAATATTGGCTATCTGCTCATCAAATTCTGATAAATACAATTTGAGATAGCTGACCATATCATTTAATGTTGTCCTGTCACCAAAAGCTGTATTATAAACCGTATTCACAGCTTCCGGATTTTGTACCAACATCGCCAATTCATTCATTTGAATCACGTTGTCTATATAGGTGAAATCCCTTGAATAATTCCCATCACCATTGATTACCGGGCTTTCGTGCGCCATCAATTGCATGACAAACTTTGGGATTACCGCAGCATAAGCACCGTTTGGATCTTGTCTTCTGCCGTAAACATTAAAATAGCGCAAACCGATGGTTTCCAATCCGTAAGTTTTGCTAAAAATATCAGCGTATAATTCGTTTACATACTTTGTAATGGCATAAGGCGAAAGCGGCTTACCAATTTTATCCTCAACTTTTGGCAAACTTTCCGAATCACCATAAGTTGAAGAACTGGCAGCATAAACAAAACGCTTCACACCTGCATCCCTTGAAGCCAAAAGCATGTTCAAAAATCCTGAAACATTTACTTCATTGCTGGTTACAGGATCATTGATAGAACGCGGCACTGAGCCTAAAGCTGCCTGGTGCAACACAAAATCAATATTTTTTACTGCTTCATGGCAAATCTCAATATTTCTGATATCGCCTTCAATCAGCCTGAAGTTTTTATGGTTTAAAAATTCAGCGACATTGTGTCGGTGACCGGTGGCAAAATTATCTAAGCAAGTGACTGAATATCCTTTGTCTAAAAAATACTCACAGAGGTTTGAACCAATAAATCCAGCACCTCCGGTAATCAGAATTGCTTTTTCATTATTCATCATATCCTTAATTTTTTTAGGATTCTGAATTTCCATTTCGCAAAAAATCCTGATGGTTCATCATCTTCATGGTAACCGCTTCCGTAGCCATAACCATAGCTATAACCATATCCATAACCGTAACCGTAACCAACACCATATTTGGCTTTATTTTCATAACCATTGAAAATGATACTCACATTGTTTAGCTCACCGCGTTTTGTCCTGTTGTTCAAAAGCGTCAACATTTCTTTTTTGGTAAAGTTCTGGCGAACGATATATAGGGTAACATCACAATATTGTGCCAACTCCATCGCGTCAGAAACCAAACCTACCGGCGGCGTATCCAAAATGATATAATCATAATCCCTTTTCAGTTGTTCCATCATTTCTCTCATGGAATCACCCAGGATTAACTCAGATGGATTTGGCGGAATTGGTCCGGAAGTAATAACGTCCAGGTATGGTATGTGTGTATGTTGGATAACATCTTCCAGTTTCTTTTGTCCAATCAGGTAGTTGACCGCACCGATATCATTTTGAATATTAAAATCATCAAAGATTTTCGGTTTTCTTAAATCGAGTCCGAGTATGATTGTCTTTTTCTCACTCAAGGCAAAAACAGTAGCAATGTTGATGGAACAGAATGTTTTTCCTTCACCGCTGACCGAAGAAGTCAGCATGAGGGTTTTTGTTCCTTCAATGCTTTGCTTTTTATATAAAAACTGTAAGGATGAACGAATCGCCCTGAATGATTCTGACAGTGCCGACTTTGGCCTTTCAAATACAGACAAATTGGTTTCAGAATGTTTTATCCCGACAATCCCAATTAATGGCAATTGCGTTAGTGAAGAAATATCCTCTATATTCTGAATGGAATTGCTGATAAAGAAAATGAAGAATACTAAAACCAACGGCACCAGTAAACCAACAAAAAATGCCAAAACATAGTTCACACTGGTTTTTGGCCCTAATAATCCACCGCCAACATCTTTGGCCGGATCAATAAACTGAATATCGGATACGTTAGATTCTTTTACAATGGAAGCTTCACTTCTTTTTTGCAAAAATGTATTATAGATATTATCGCTTAAGTTGTATTTTCTCGACAGTTTTAACCATTCTTGCTTATTCTCAGGAAGTTTGGTGATTTCGCCTTCAATCTTTGCGATTTTTCTGTTCACAAGATCCAAATCATACTGCAATGCAACTCGCAGTGAACTGGCATTTTCCAAGAGTACTTTTTTTACTGATTCGATTTCATTATCAACCCTGTCATAATAGATATCACCTTTGATGGAATATCCCAAATCAGATCTTTGAATTGACAAGGCAATTAATTTACCGACATTGGTCGTAATATTTGCTTCTTCAATCCCGGCAACCGTTGGCGCAGGCAATTTTGAAAAATCAACGCTGTTTTTCAGATAGGTTTTTAAGGAATTCAGATAGGCTATCTTCCGTTCAACTTCGTCTTTTTTGGTATCTAGATCCAGCAACTGATTTTTATAAGACAAGCCACCTTCTTCAATGTCTATTACATCATTGGATTTGCTGAAATCTTTTAATTCATTACCTGAATTCTTTAACTGATTTTCCATGTCAACCAGAGTCTTATCGATGAAGTTGATGGTATTTTCCGCAAATTTATTTTTATTATCCAATTGGGCATCAATCAAAACCTTTACTGTGGTGTTAAGGTATTTTACCATCCTTGCTTTGTTGGTCCCCTCCATGCCCAACTTAAGGATTGACCCTGCTTTTTCATCCAAATCAACTCTGATTCCCTTGAATGACGAAACGGTATTGTCAAAAGAATTAAAACGAACTAAAATCTCTTCTTCAAAATTTTTCCAGGAATCCGCGGATAAATTCAATTTCCAATTCAGAAACGGAAGTCTGACAGTTTCTCCAATCCTGAATACCTGCTTAAACTCTTTAGCCGGTACATTGATTGTTGTTTTCTTATTATCGGCATAACGAATCACATCAGCTGTGCCGCTTTGAAAAGGAATCGTGATCTGATAAGAATCTTTGGAAACCATTTTTACCTTGATAAACTGATCCATCAATTGGTTTTTCTCTTTATCCAAGACCACTTCAAAAGGAACTTCACCATAAACATCCTGGAGGAAATATTTGGTTTGTTTCAGGTAATCAATGTAAAATTCTAATCTGTCAACAACTTTTTCATTGTGAGATCTCGACTTTAAAGTGGTTGAAATCATCTGAACCTTATCTGAAGTTCCGCCCCAGTTAAAGACCAAACTGGTATTTGAAGTAAAAAAAGAATTGTTTTCTTCCTGAACCGCAATGGTAGTTTCTATGCCATAAATCTTTTGCTTTCTAACATTTACCTGATGCGCAATGGAAAAAGCAATAATCAAACCAACCACAAACCACTTCCAATAACTGATGGTCTTGATTAAAAATCCTTTAAAATCAAAGCTGTTTTGTTTATCAAAAAAAGTAAAATCTTTTACGTCTAGCATGGAAATGAGTGTTAATTTCTAAGTAACAAAAAAGTAGTGGTTGCTAATGATAATAAAGTTACTATAGTGGTCAAAGATTCTATCCCTGTTTTTCCTGTTCCCCATGTTTTTTGTTTCAATGGTTTTACATAGATATAATCGTTCGGCTGAAGATAATAACACGGCGAATTCATCGCTTTACTATCGGTTAAATCAATGCTAAAGGTTTCACTGCCTTGCGGAAAACTTCGAATCACCTTAACATCTTTTCTGTCACCGGTAATCGTAATATCACCAGCATTGGCGATGGCTTCCAAAATATTTACTTTATCCTGATAGATTGTTTTTGTTCCTGTATTGTTGACCTCACCATTGATGGTATATCTGAATCCGGTTAACTTTACCGTCACAAAAATTCCGGCTTCATTTTTAAAATATTTTTCCAAAAGTAATTTTTCAATTTTGCCTCTAACCTCTTCAGTGGTAAAACCTAAGACATTAATTTCGCCTAAGATTGGCAATCGAATGTTTCCGTGATCATCAACCGAATAACCATTCAGGTAACCACCTTGTTCGGGTGCACCAACAATGTTTTGCGCTCCGGTTGGGTTAAATATCTCCACCAATTTTGAGTCAATGGCTTTGATGGTAACACTCAACAAGTCGTTGGTTTGAAGTCGGTAAGGCTTTTGATTTGAAGGAGTTACCGAAGCAGTTGTTCCTTCGTTGTTGTTTTGCAGATAAATCAAATCCTTGGTAGGAACACAAGAGGTTAATAAAAGACTAAATAGAAAAAATAAATATATATTGGGTTTATTCATTAGTTTTTTTAAAAAAATTAGCAAACAAAGATAGTTTTTCAAATCTAAATAGAAAAATGTAGCCCGCTATTATTTTGTTATAAATTTTTCAGGGAATTTTCAAAGGGAACGCGATTTAAAATACTTCTACCCAAAGTGACCTCATCGGCATATTCCAATTCGTCTCCCACCGCAATTCCTCTGGCAATGGTGGATGTTTTTATATTGAAGTCTTTGATTTGTTTAAAGATATAAAAATTCGTTGTATCGCCTTCCATTGTTGAGCTCAACGCAAAAATCAACTCTTCTGTCTGTCCTAATTTTACTTTTTCAACCAAAGAACTGATGTTCAGCTGGCTGGGGCCAACGCCGTCAATGGGTGAAATTTTCCCACCCAGGACATGATAAATGCCTTTGAACTGATTGGTGTTTTCAATAGCCATTACATCGCGTACCTCTTCGACCACACAAATAATTTTGTGATTTCTGGCGGGATTATTACAGATTTCGCAAACTTCTACATCGGAAATGTTATGACAATTTTTACAGAATTTAATTTCCTCGCGCATAGTCGTCAGCGCCTGAGACAAAAATTGCGTTTGCTCCGCCGGTTGTTTCAACAGGTGCAACACCAATCGCAAAGCGGTTCGCTTTCCAATTCCAGGCAATTGTGCCATTTCGTTTACTGCTTTTTCTAAAAGTTTTGAAGAAAATTCCATGAGGCAAAAGTAACAAAATACCCTGTCAGATTGTTAGATTTTTGGCCTATCGGAAATATATTTTTTATTAACATTCCATTCTTCACAAATAACCGAATAACCAAACCAACGCAGCCACATTTTTTAGTATTTTGGCTTTCTATAAAAACAGCAATATGTCACCAACAACCATCCTGATTATCATCATTATTTATTTCGGCTTACTGATTTTGATTTCCAATCTGGTCAGTAAAAAAAGCTCAGATAACGATACTTTTTTCAAAGCCAATAAAAACTCAAAATGGTATTTGGTGGCCTTTGGAATGATAGGCACCGCACTTTCAGGCGTTACATTTATCTCCGTTCCTGGTGAAGTAGGCAATCCCGATTTGCAGTTTAAATATTTCCAGTTTGTCCTGGGAAATGCGATTGGTTTTTTAATCATTGCCAAGGTTTTGCTGCCGTTGTACTACCGCATGAACCTGACATCAATTTACAGTTATATCGAACAACGATTGGGCGTGATTAGCTACAAAACTGCGGCTTCCATTTTCCTAATCAGCCGAACGATTGGTTCTGCGTTCCGATTGTATTTGGTGGTGATTGTATTGCAGCGTTATGTGTTTGATGCCTTTAATGTTCCGTTTGCCCTGACCGTTTTGATTTCGCTCGGATTGATTTTTGCCTATACGTATCGCGGCGGACTAAAAACCATCATCATTACTGATACTTTACAGACATTCTTCCTGGTTTCTTCGGTATTCCTGACGATTTATTTCATTTGTGACAGTTTGGATTTCGGCGCTTTTCAGGCTTTTGAAGCCGTAAAAGAAAGCAATTATTCCAAAGTGTTTTTCTTTGAAGATTTCCTGAAAGGCAATTACTTCTGGAAACAAATACTTGGCGGCATCTTTGTGACCATTGCGATGGTTGGACTGGACCAGGATTTAATGCAAAAGAACCTGAGTTGCAAAAACATCGGCGAAGCCCAAAAAAACATGTTCACTTTTACCGGGATTTTTGTCCTGATCAATATTTTCTTTTTGAGCGTTGGCGCCTTGCTATATCTGTATGCCGAGAAAAATGGCATCGCCGTTCCGATAGTTGATGGCGTGGCCAGAACCGATTTATTGTTCCCCGAAATTGCGTTTAATCACCTGACAATTGTTCCGGCAGTAGTGTTCCTATTGGGATTGACAGCAGCTACTTTTGCTACAACCGATTCGGCTTTAACCGCTTTAACAACTTCTTTCTGTGTGGACTTTTTAGGCATGGACAGAGTCGAAAACCAAAACAAACCCAACATTGTACGAACACGCCATATGGTTCACATCGGATTTTCATTCCTGATGTTTTTGGTGATTGTATTGTTTAATGCAGTGAACGACGCTTCGGTAGTGAAGATGATTTTCAAAATCGCGTCTTATACTTACGGACCGCTTTTGGGATTGTATGCCTTTGGTTTGTTTATGAAATCCAAAACTGTCCATGACAAATTCGTGCCTTTGGTTTGTGTGATATCCCCGGCGATTTGCTTCTTTATCAGCAAATATTCCGCAGCGCTGTTAGGCGATTACGTTTTGGATAACGAATTGATTATCGTGAATGGTTTCATCACATTTATCGGATTGTTATTGATTAGTAAACCTGCAACAAGTCAAACTAAATTTTAAAAAATGAAGAACCTTTTTTTTCTACTATTGCTTTTTTGCACTTCAAAATCGATTGGCCAAAATGCTGAGAATGCTTTTGTTTATGAAAATAATGGCGACAAAATAGTCCTGAAAATAGTAAGCGAATATGATTTTTTGCTCAAAAACCAAATCAACATCATTTCGATTACAACAGAAAATATAGATGTTCAGTCATTGACTTTTTCCGGAATTGGCTTACTGCATGCCGAAGAAAAATCAACAAAGGAAAATGAAGTATTGCTCAAAATTAATTTAATGGATAAAGAATTCAACAAAAAATACCTATTCCATTTTGGATACAAAAAAGACGGCAAGTACTATCCCGGAAAATTTGAAATTGCCGTAAAGAAGAAACTTTAATACTGATTTGTAGCCAGCATCACCAACGTACAAGCTACTTCCGCTTTGATGCCATTGGCTTGCAATAACTGGTAAAACTCAGGATTTTCCGTTCCCGGATTGAAGATGACGCGTTTCGGCTTCGTCTCGATAATGTAGTTGTAATACTCTATTTGTCGCTTTGGATTTAAATACAGCGTAACCGTATCTATCCCTTTAAGCGGAATTTGTTTGGTGTAAATTTTAACGCCGGCTACTTCGCCTGTATTTTGCCCGATAGCCAATACCGAATGTCCTTTTTCTACTAATTTATTAATGGCCAAAAAAGCATATTTTTCAGGTTTTGTCGTAGCGCCAAGCACCAATGTTTTCTTATTTTTCATGGCACAAATTTAACTAATAATGTTTTTAAATTAACACTTACTTTTATTCTTTACTTATCTTTGTTACTGATTAGAATTATTAGAAAAATGGAAATCTTTTTGAATACTTTTTTTGTTCTGCTTGGTGCTTTATTTTCGGTTTTGAACCCAATTGGTGCCATTCCTTTCTTTGTAGGTTTAACGCAAGACTATAATAAATCAGAACGCTCACGGGTATCGCTATTGACTGCTATTAATGTTTGCATTATTTTATTAATCTCTTTTTTTATTGGCGAATATGTTTTGAGTTTTTTTGGCATTACCATTTCCGCACTCCGAATTGCCGGTGGTATTTTGATTGCCAGTTCAGGATTTGGTTTGCTTAATGCCAATCCGAAAAAAAGGAAAGGAATCAGCAAAGAAGTAGAAGAAGATTCGTTAAACAGAAATTCCATTGCATTAACGCCATTGGCGATGCCAATGCTTGCCGGACCGGGTTCTATTTCGCTATTAATTGCTTTCAACCAAGACCACCATTCAACTCCGGAAATTTTATCCTCTGTCATTTCCATTATTATAGTGTCGTTATTGATTTTTTTGGTTTTGAGAAGTGCTCATTATTTGGCCAAATACCTTGGTGCTTCCGGAATTGTGGCCATTTCCAGAATCGTTGGTTTTTTAACCGTTGCTATTGGAATTCAGTATATCATCAGTGCAGTTTTGGCCATTATCAGGGGAATTTAATAATATCCATCAAAATATGAAAAGCCCAAAATCGAATTGATTTTAGGCTTTTTTATAGTTGAATTTTGAATAGTTATTCTTCTCTTGGCAAAAAGATTTCGGCCATCATGCAACGCGCACTTCCGCCGCCACAAGCTTCAATCGTATCCAGACTGGAATGGATAATCTCAACATGAGCTTCCAATTGGGCGATTTGTTTTTTGGTCAAACTTTTATAGGCCGACTCACTCATCACCAAGAATCGCTCGTCGTTTTTCCCTTTTACTTCCAGCATGTTTCCTGCAAAGTTATTGACCTGGTCTTCGGTAATCAGGATTACTTCCTTATCATCACCACGCAGGCTGTCCAAGACCATTTTGCGTTCTTTTTTATCATCGATACAATCAGCACAAACTACGGCAAACGTATCGCCTAAAGTCATCATTACATTGGTATGGTAAATCAGTTTTCGCTCACCGTTTACGGTTTGGAATGCTTCAAAAATCACCGGAGTGAATTCGAAATCCTCACAGAATTCAATCATCAGTTCTTCATCGGCTCTTGGCGAAAGTGCACAATAGGCTTTTCCGTTTTCACGATCCAAAAGCAAACTCCCGGTACCTTCCAGGAAAACATTGTCTTCTTCAGCCAAAGTATAATCCATGATTTCGTTGATTTCAAATCCGTCATCTTCGAGGATATCTAGAATATCTTCTCTTCTTTCGGCGCGACGGTTTTCGGCAAACATTGGGTACAAAACCACATCACCGTTTTCGTGAAACGAAATCCAGTTGTTTGGAAAAATGCTATCCGGAGTGTTCGGTTCTAAAGTATCTTCTACCACAACCACATTTACACCTACTTTTCGCAGCTTGTTTACAAAAGCATCAAACTCTGCCTGTGCTTTGGCATTTACCGTTTCAGGCGACAATCCATCAAGTACTTTTTGGTAATAATTATTGACCGCTGTTTGTTCGTTCATGCGGAATGCTACCGGACGAATCATTAATATGGAGTTGGTAGTTTGTTTCATTTTAGTCTCTAATTAAGGGTAAGGTTGAGCAACGCAAAAGTCCTTCTTGTTTGGCTATTTCTGCGTATGGTATTTCTTCAACGATAAATCCGTTATCGCGAAGCCAATTATTTAATCTTGTAAAGTTTTTTTCAGAAACCACTACGTTATTATCGATGGAAAAAACATTGGAATTCATATTGTACATTTCGTCACGCGTGATGTGGAACAGGTTGTCTTTGCCAAATAATTCCACTAAGAAAACATAGTCTGATTCTTCGCGGAAGCCACTTTTATAAATGATGCCTTTGTCTTTTCCTACCGGTTGAAAACAACAGTCTAAATGTAGTGCATTATCGCGAGCTTCCAACTTAGATTTCACCAAATCAAATTCCTTTACTTTTTTGTTCGGAAATAATTCTTTGATATAATTCACACCAAACATATTGGTACGTGCCGTGATATAATCTTTATAATCGGAACCTTTATAAGTGCCTATAAAAATATAATCATTCCAAAGCATCACATCACCGCCTTCGATATGTACTTCTTCCGGCGGACGGACCACTTTGGCAGGATTGATTTGATCAATCACATATTGAATTGCATCGAGTTCACGCTCTCTGTCGGGTAAAATATTGGCTTTGATAAAAACATCGTCGATTACAAACCCGATATCTCGGGTAAAAATCTGATTGTAGTTTTCAATCATATTCGGGCGGAAAACCTGAACATTATATTTTTGAAACACCTGATTGAACGCTTCCATCTCTTTGACCATATCTGCTTCTACAGGATAAGTTCCTGCGAGAATATGCTCTAATGATTTTGGGTCATACGCTTCAGCGGCACTTGGTGTTGGTCCGTTATTCTTGGCTGAACCTAGTACAACGGCTCTCAATCTTGAAGTTTCGTCTTTTACATTTAATTGTAACATAAATTTGTTTTGGTAATGGACAAATATAAAAAAGCTTCCCGGTTAGGAGAAGCTTTGTTTATAAGTATTTGAAGTAAAATTAATTCTTAATCAATTTCTCGGTATGGATTCGGCCATCTTCGGAAGTAATGTTGATAATATAGACGCCATTAGCATAACTGCTTACATCCAATCGTGTTTTATCGGTCATTTCAATATTGCGATCCAAAACCGTTTTGCCATCGATTGATGTAATATTCACTTTGTTGAATTGGGCATCTTTCATCACAATTTCAATAGAACTGCTTGATGGATTTGGAATGATAGCAAAACCATTGGCTATTTTAACCAAGTTAACGACAGGTTCTTCAGCCTGCATCGCATTTCTTGCTTCCTGCTCGGTTACACTTGGTGCCTTGTAGATAAAGTTGGCCGTACAACCTTCAGGATAGGCCGAAAATTGTGCCCCAAAAACCGCTTCGAATCCCGGATTCATCTCGACATAATTGGCCGCGTGATAGATTACTCCGTTACCGGTAACATTATCACCCACAGTAACAATATTGGTCGCTTTAATCCAATCGGATCTTTCTTTTTTCTTTGTTGTCGCAACAGCCAGGTTATTTACATCGTCCGCTGGAGAACTTAACGTCAATATGGCTTCACAACAGTTATCAAAACTTACATCGGGACCAAGGCTCGACGAGTTATCGGTAATTTCATAAACAAAGGTTCCCGCCGGACAGTTGACATTGAAACTACCAGTAACCTGGAATTCAAAATCTCCTGCAGGATTGGCTCCAAACAAACTCGGATTCACATTAAAGCAATACGTGCTTGGCGTCAAAGTCGTTGGCGCTGCCATAGTTCCAATTACCACATTATTTTGAACAATATTCAATGAAATCGAATTCACTGTTGCATTAACCGGTGGCTGATAAGTACCACATACCTGAATTGGCGTACTGCCTGTCATATCCGGACAATTGAAATTGGTTGGATCGGTACTCAAAGCGCCAAGCTGAGGAACAGCACAAACAGACCCACAAATATTATCAATATATACGGTCCCAAAGTGAGCCGATGGTTCACAATCACTTACTGTGAATTCAATTGTTCCGGGTTGGTTTAAAATATCCTGCACATTCAATCGGGCACAAATCCAGTCGGTGTATAAAACCCTTCTGTTCGTTCCAATGACCAAAGTATTAAACAAACAGTTATCCGGATTGGCGATGATACAAATTTCATCCACTATATTATTGAATTGGTCATAAACCCTAACCCTGAAAAATGGTTGAATCGGTTGACCATGAGCCGGTTTGTTGTCCATGATTAGGGAGAAATTAAAATCGATAGTCGATTGATTAATCACCGGAAAATATCTGGACATAGTGGTTACATCAGAAGAACCAAAACCATTGGCATTGTTCAGTTTGATACTTTTGTTTCCTCCACTCGAACTTATCGTTGGGATGTTTACCCCTAATGCTGCTAAAGTCGGATCATACTGTTGGTAACCCGGACTTCCACTGTCAATCAATGTTATCGTTGAATTGAAATTATTGGTTGATGGCGTTACCATATTGGTTGCATTTAGCGCAGTCGGCATAGAACAAGATTGAAACCATCCAGTGCCGGTTGCCGGTTGTGCATAGGCATCAGACCAAAAGGAATAACCGGTTGTATTGCTTTCAAAATCACCATTAACACAAGATTGCATCACTGTTTGTGGAAGCGGTTTGGCTATATAATGCTCTTTTTTATCCGGGTTTTGATAAAAGAATAACTTTCTAAGCTCGTATATTTTGGTATTGATTATAGCTTTTTGCAATTCTTCATCCGAAAAAACTTCCTCCTCTCTGAGATGCTTTATAACATCTTCCGTTACCTCTTTTGATAATTTATAATTTTTAAAATTATCATTGATAAACCGTATGATTTCAGTCTCTGTCTGTTGGGACAGTGAAATCCTGTTGCTTTCTTCCGCCAGATACTGATCGAGCTGAGCCGAAACAGTAGCCGAATTGAAAGCAATACAGCTTAGTAAAACTATTTTAAATATCTTATACATATTATTTAGTTTTTGCCATTAACGCTTGTACCAAAGCTTTCAATTCTTCAATTTCTTTATTATTTTTTTCAATAGCTTTATCTTGTGCTTCGATTTTTTTGTCCTGGTCAATAATGTAAAGCGTTAACTCTTCAATTTTTTCCATTTGTTTGGACTGCATTTCAGCAACGTCAAGACCATTTTTGGCCAATACTTCAGCAGAGTCAATCCCTGGTAAATGTTTGTTAGCCGTAACAAATTTCTCTACTTCTTTCAATGGCATTAATTTATAGTCTTTGGCAAAAACATAATCCGCCCAGTTGGCTGAACTTCTCAAAGCTACTTTTACTTTCTCTGTCAAAATTCCGCCTTCAACAAACAATTTGTAGTTACCCGTTGTATTTGGATAGGAAGCAGTTGAACCTAAATAGATTTTAGCATTAGAGCTACTATTTGCTGTATTGAACCAAATGTTGCTGTTATTCATATTAACCACTCTGTTTCCACTGATAGTTGTAGTAGCATCGATAGCACCATTGTCAGCATAAAGACTGGTATCGGTAGCGCTTACCACATAAGGTGTTCCGGCAGTACCGTTTCCAAGGACATTCACATTGGTACCGGCTGTTACAATAGAAGATTGAAGTGTGATTGAACCACCACCATTTGATAAGGTTACGATAGCACCATTTTGTGTAATTGATTGCGGACCGTGGTTTGGTAATACTACACTATTTCCGTTAGAGATAGAAAGTACATTTCCTGTTATTGATAATACTTGTTCGTCAGTATTGGTATCTACATAAGGCGGAATTACAACTGAACCACCACCGTTAGAAAGTGATATAGTATTTCCTGATTGTGAAAGGGTTTGTGCAGGTAATGTTACACTGTTCCCATTGGAAATAGAAAGCACCTGACCAGATAAAAATAAAGATTGTTGGTCAGTATTGGTGTCTATATAAGGTGGAATCACAACTGAACCACCACCATTTGAAAGTGTAATGGTATTTCCTGATTGTGTAAGTGTTTGAGGTGTTACTGTTGGTAAAGTCACACTATTCCCATTTGAAATAGAAAGCACGTTTCCGGTTAATCCCAAAGACTGTTGATCGGTATCGGTATCTTCTATAGGCAGAATGGTTACCGAACCACCGCCGTTAGAAAGCGTGATTGTATTTCCAACTTGTGAAAGTGTCTGCAATTCGTTTGTAACGCTATTATCCAGAGATTGTGGTAGATTTACGGGAGCACTAGCTACTCCATTTACTGAAGTAATCAATTGGTTGCTTGAATTTATGATGTTCGAAATAGAATTTACAATTGGTGCCGAAGCAGTAACACTATTAACATTAGTAGTCATCAAATTCGCATTTGACGACATAACATTAGTATTGGTTAAGCCCGCCATTCTTTGCAACACTACATCACCATTGGCATTAACCGTTAAAAATTTGGTAGAAGTCTGAGCCACCGGCGGTGTGTATTGACTGGTCAAATTTGTAAATCTAAGTCCTGAATTACCATTTACACCATGAGTGATTTCAACTTTATTATTAGGTAATCTGTTGCCAATCCCAACTTTTCCTTCAACCAGCAATCCATTTGTAGGTGCCAAAGTTGTAGTTGCAGTTGTAGTACCAGCAGAAGGCACATAGTTTTTCCCGATTACAACTCCTCCATTTACATCAAGTCTGTTGGCCGGTATTACGTTATTTCCTAAACCAAGTCCGGCATTACCAAACTTGCTGACAAAAAATCTTTGATTTCCTAAACCATCGGCAAGGATTATAGTTCCATCGGTATTAGTTCCCGCTAATTTGGCTGACGTTAACGCCGGCTCAAGTGCGACATTCCCTAAGAAAAGATTATTGCTTCCATTGATTAGGTTTTTACCGGTTTCAGCACCAATAAAAACGTTGTTGTTTCCGGAAACTAAATTTCTCGGTGTATTTACTCCAAGGGCAACATTGTTATTTCCAATAGCTTTCAACATTGCGCCATAACCAATTGCCGTATTACCGCTTCCTGATACATTAGCTTCCATTGCTCTGTGTCCAAAGGCAATATTACTTTGACCGGACACATTACTAAACAAACTTCTGGTACCAAAAGCACTATTTAATGTACCGGTTGTATTATTTCTTAAAGACTCATTACCAAAAGCACTGTTAAAACCTCCGATAGTTACGGATAGCGCTCTGGCTCCAAAAGCATTATTACTGTGACTGGCGTTGTCTTTTAAAGCATCTACACCAAATCCAGTATTAAAATTTCCGGTACTATTCGCACCAGCACCTGTTCCTGAGAAAGTATTATCAGTTTGTGCGCTAGATTTAAAAGCAATCAATAAAAGAGCTAGCGTTGTAAAGAAAATGTAGTTTTTTTTCATAACTAAAAAATTTGGGGCATTAGAAAAATAATTTAAAAACTCGTTGTTTCAGGTTACATTTTGGGTGTGGCTTAAATTTTTATTTTGTTCCTTCACTATCTCTCGGCGGCTGTAGGTTTTGCTTCAAAATAGTTCTTATTGCTTATATTTTATTAAACCAAATTTATATGATTGTTTTCAAAAAATCTTCAAAATACACATTTTATCGATGAAATACATATTTTTATTAAATATTAATTAACTATTCTTACATTATACTGTTTTCTTTACATTGTGTTAATTTTTAGATCACAGTAGTAAAATGCATGACTAAAAAGGATCGATTTTAATCTAAAACCCAACCGGAAAAAGATGGGAAACATCACTTTTCTCTTTGGCATAAAAACAAAAAAACTCCTTGCTTTCGCAAGGAGTTTGTATCAAAAACTTTTCGTGTTTTTATCTTTTGTCCATCGGTTGAAAATCTCTCAATGGATAACCAGTATAAACCTGTCTTGGTCTTCCGATTGGTTCTTTGTTGATACGCATTTCTTTCCATTGTGCAATCCAACCCGGTAAACGTCCTATAGCAAACATTACTGTAAACATTTCAGTTGGAATTCCTAAGGCACGATAAATGATTCCCGAATAGAAATCAACGTTTGGATATAATTTTCTGGATACGAAATAATCATCAACCAAAGCAGAAGCTTCTAATTTTTTGGCAATATCCAAAATTGGATCATCAACTCCTAAAGTATTCAATACCTCATCGGCTGCTTTTTTAATAATTTTGGCCCTTGGATCAAAGTTTTTATAAACTCTGTGTCCGAATCCCATCAAACGGAAAGGATCATCTTTATCTTTTGCTTTTGCCAAATATTTATCTGCATCTCCTCCATCCTTTTGAATGGCTTCCAGCATTTCCAAAACTGCCTGATTGGCACCGCCATGTAATGGGCCCCAAAGTGCCGAAACACCAGCAGAGATTGAAGCAAACAAACCGGCGTGTGAAGAACCAACGATTCTAACGGTAGAAGTTGAACAGTTTTGTTCGTGGTCGGCATGCAGGATGAATAATTTATCTAAGGCATCAATTACAACAGGATTGGCTTTGTATGGCCCGGTTGGCAATTTAAACATCAACTGCATAAAATTATCAACATAACCTATGGTATTGTCATAATAGTTTAAAGGATAACCCATCATTTTTCTGTATGTCCAGGTTGCAATCACCAGGAATTTACCCATGGTTTTACAAACAGCTTCATACATTTCCTTTTCATTTTCAACATCTACCACTTTTGGGTTAAAGGCGGTAAGCGCACTGGTAAGGGAAGATAAAACGCCCATTGGATGAGCTGTTTTAGGAAAACCATCGATGATGTTTTTCATTTCTTCATTGACCAATGTATATTTTCTGATATCATTTTCAAACTGCTGTAATTGTGCTTTTGTAGGCAGTTCACCAAAAATTACTAAATAGGAAACTTCAAGAAAATCGGCTTTCTCGGCCAAATCTTCAATAGCATATCCACGGTAGCGAAGAATTCCTTCTTCTCCATCCAGAAAAGTGATATCGCTTTTACACGACCCTGAATTTTTATAGCCCGGATCAAGTGTTATAGCACCGGTTAATGCACGAAGTTTTTCAATGTCGATGGCGGCTTCGTTTTCACTTCCTACGATTACAGGAAACTCATACTTTACGCCATCAAGTTCTAATATAGCTGTTTTAGACATGATATAAATTGGAAATAAATCTTGATAAATTAATAATTTAACAAAATTAGGGAATTCGAAATGAAATAAAAAAGAATTATGGCAACGTTTTCGTTAATTATTTGATAAATTTTGGAAATCAACCAGTAAACAAAAAAGGCGCACCTATGGCGCGCCTCTTCACACAATAAATTTTAACCCAAAATTATTGCTTAACAAATTTTTCTACTTTTAATCCTTTATCAGATACCACTCTGACGAAATACACACCAATAGACTGGGTTGAGATATCTATGGTTGTATTATTGTTATTGACTATGTTAGTCTGCAAAAGTCTTCCCTGAACATCAAACAACTCAATCGATTTGATATTGAAGTTACTACTGATATTAACTATTCCATTGGATGGATTTGGATAAATACTGATTGAATTGTCAATCTCAAAATCAGGATTATTAAGCGATTGGAAAACCGTCTCAAAATCATTGGTTTCCACCGGAAGGTTGTAATCAAAATAAATACTGGCATGCTTGCTTACCATATCGCCCTGATGCAAATTACTTTTCGATTTTACTTTCAGCAATACGTTGCCATGACCACCTGATTCCAACATGATATTCTGAAAAATGAACTCTACGATATTGCCGCTTATTCTTGTGTTAACAGTGTGCGATGCGTTTAAAAGCTGTAACGAATTGACATCAAAACCGGTTGGATTAACGGTTGTTCTCACCACTATATTCTCTGCTGCTGCATTTCCTGTGTTTTCAAAACGAATGGCATAATGCAAATAATTTCCAATCTCTACTGGTGAAACGATTCCGCCCTGAAGACACGTGATGTCATTTGGATCATAAGAACCTACCACTGTTTGATTATAGTCAAATGCGTTATCATCCCAGTCTTCATCTGTGGTAATATCAACAAATGCGCTAAACGCTAAAACATCTCCAATATTTACAGCCGGCGTATCGGTTGGTGCATTGACATTAAGCGTTACCAAAATACTGCCGCTTTCAAACGGCATCACATTAGAAAACTGCCAGGCCAAACTTCCTGTGGCAGCATTTACCGGATCAGATGAACTGGAAACATATTGAAGTCTGGTACCATCATAGTTAAAGTTAACAAATACTGTTTCCGTTTGGTTTCCATTGTTTTTATAAACCAATTTATAAACCGCATCAAAACCAGGTCGCGCCGGCATTATCGGTTCAATAACCACTTCTACATCAGAATGAACGCCATTGGCCGAAACACAGAAATCATTATCTGAAATATTATTATTGTCATCTGTAAAAGCCACAGAAGCATTAGTTGGGGTAAAATTAAACCAGGTTGGATTTTCAATCGCCGGTGTAATCGTAAAAATGCCGGTTTCTGTATAGAAGTTATAATTCCCGGAAGCACTGGTAAAACCATATTCCTGATTGGTTCCGTCGTTAATGTTTACTCTGATGTGTGGAAAAGTTTCATCATTTTCGTCACAACCGTTTTGATCACTGTCAAAACTGATATTCCCTGATATAGTGTTGTAGTTTCCGCCAGGTGTGAAGGAACAATAGGTATTGACATGGCAATTTACATAACCATAATTAAGTATTTTGTCCTCAACTGAAACCAATTGATCTTCGTCAGCACAAATATAAAGCAGGTTTGGATTGCCTGAAAATTGAAGGGTCGTCTCATTGCTTCCGTTTTTTAGATTTAAAGTACTTAAATTATTATTATAACAATATAGCTCTAAAAGATTAGGCAATGCACTTACGTCCAAAACTGTCAGTTGATTGTAAATACATGTGAGTTCAACAAGATTGGTCAATGCGCTTACATCTAAGGAAGTTAGTTGGTTATTATGGCAATACAATTGTGTAAGATCAGTCAGCATACTTACATCTATGGCTGTTAATTGATTATAAGAACAATTCAAAAAGGTAAGATGCGTTAACATGCTAAAATCTAAAGTGGCGAAGTTGTTTTGACTACATTGCAAACCCATCAGATTATTTATTGGGCTTACTATTAATGTTGTCAAATCATTGCTATAGCAATATAAATCCTGAAGAAGCGGCAACGCACTTATATCTAAAGTGGTTAAGTTATTCATCCCGCAACTTAAATAAATAAGATTCGTTAATTCACTGACATCCAAGACCGTTAAATTATTGTTTTGACAATTCAATTCTTGAAGGTAAGTTAATGCGCTTAAATTTAAAGTTGCTATATCATTCATGCCACAATTCAAAAATCTCAAATTGGTAAAGTACTCAATACCGGTCAAATCACTTATACCATCACTATATACATTCAAATAATAAACATTCAAAGCTTCTGAAACCTGAATTTCACCATCATCATTTGAATCTATACTAACAAAACTACTTGCCGTTGTTGGATAGGCATTTGAAGCTGTCGCATTTGAAGTACTTGCATTCAATAGCGCCGCCTTAAAATTGGCATCAGGTATATTTACAATTTGGGCATTGGAAATACCCGAAATCAATACTAAAAGACAAAATAGTTTTTTCATAATTTATTCTTTTAAGGCACAAAACACCAAAGCCTCTCCATTACAGAGAGGCATATGGCCACACTTCTATTAACTTACTTTCTAACAATTTTTTCTACTTTAATTCCTTTGTCGGTAATCACTTTTATAAAATACATTCCGTTCGATTGTGCGGAAAGATCAATGACTGTACTGCTTTCATTAACCAAATTGGTTTGGAGCAATCTTCCCTGTACATCATACAACTGCGTTGACCTTATATTGAAATCTCCACTGATATTGACTATTCCGTTTGAAGGATTCGGGTAAATGCTTATCGAATTATCAATCTCAAAATCAGGATGGCCAAGCGATTGGAAAATGGTTTCCGCATCATTGGTTTCGACAGGGAAATTGTAATCAAAATAAATATTGGCTTGTTTGCTCACCATATCTCCTGATTGCAAGGTGTCTTTCGATTTTACTTTTAGCAATACATTCCCGTGTCCACCTGATTCCAGCATGATATTCTGGAAAATGAATTCTACTATATTCCCGTTGATTCTGGCGTCAACACCATGTGAGGCATTCAATAACTGAAGTGAATTGATATCAAACTGGGTCGGATCAACTTCGGTTTTCACTACGATATTTTCAGCTTCTGCTGTCCCGGTATTTTCAAAACGAATGGCATAGTGCAAATAGTTTCCAATTTCTACAGGGGAAACAATTCCACCCTGAAGGCAGGTAATATCATTCGGATCAAAAGAACCGATTACGGTTTCATTAAATATGAAAGTATTGTCATTTACAGTTTCATCATTATCCATTGGGTTTATAGTTCCTGTAAAAGTCAACAAGTCACCAATATTAACCGCAGGCGTATCCGTTGGCGCATTGATATTCAACGTTACCGTAATGTTTCTGGTTTCAAAAGGCTCTAAATTGGTAAAATTCCAGGTTAAGTTTCCAAAACTACTTGTTGATGCAGCCACTGAAGCCGAAACAAAATCCATTAGATCATCATTATAAGAGAAACTAACATTCCCAAATAGAACTTGATTTCCTTTATTCTTGTAAACCACTTTATAAATTGCATCAAAACCGGGACGCGAAGGAAAAAGTGGAGAAATTACCACTTCTAAATCGGGATGAGCACCGTTGGCCGTAATACAGAAATTTTGTGAGGCAATATTGTTATCGTCATTAGGAAAACTGATTACCGGATCGGTTGGCGACACATTAAACCATGTCGGGTTTTCAAACTCAGGTGAAACGACATAATCGCCTTCACCGGTATAAAAATTATAACCTCCTGAAGCATTCGTAAAAGTTGCACTTGCAAAAGTCGGATTTGAAATATTTACCCTGATAAACGGGTGGGCATCTTCCGGTCCGCAGCCGTTATTATTCCAATCAAAAGCAATATTTCCGTTAATGTTATTGTAATGACCACCGGGTGTAAAAGAACAATAGGTGTTTACCTGAGCATTCATACCGTATTGTGCCACAGCATCTACAAAGCCATTGATCTGGGCTTCATCGGCACAGATATAAATAAGATTTGGATTGGTGTGAAAGCCAACACTTTCATTGGCTCCGTTTTTAACGAAAAGTGACACCAAATTGTTCACAGTACAGTTTAATACTGCCAGGTTTGGAGAATTGGTAACATCCAAAGTAGTCAAAGCATTTGTACTACAATGCAAATTTGTCATACTTGTGAGATTAGATACATCCAACGCTGTAAGGTCGTTATCTGAACAATCTAAAGTAATAATCAAAGGCGAGTCTGAAACGTCTAATGTGGTAAGATTGTTACTGGAGCAACTCAAAAATTGTAATGAAGTACAGTTAGTCAGATTCAAAGTAGAAATTTGATTAGCTTGACAATACAAAGTCAACAAATTAGTCAATCCAGAAACATCTAAACTGGTCAATACATTTAGTTCACACTGCAATGCAATCATGGCTGTACAACCTGAAACATTCAAAGTGGCTAGCTGTCCCAATTCACTTAAATACAAAGCTCCCAAAACACTACAACCTGAAAGGTCAAGACTGGCCAGATTCGCATTGGCATTACAGTTAAAACTGATAAGATTAGGTTTATTGGTAACCGTTAACGCAGTAAATTGATTGTCGTTACCTGTAAAAATCTCCAATTCAGGAGTACCTGAAACGTCTACAGTAGTCAATTGGTTGTTATTGCAAATCAAATTTTTTATAACCGGACAGCCGGAAATATTCAAAGAAGTCAATAGGTTATTATTACACATTATTCTCTGTAATAGAGGAAGATTGGAAGCATCAAGAGTAGTAAGTTGGCCATTGGCACAATCTAAATAATTCAAATTGGTGCAACCGTTAATATTGAGTGAACTCAGAGCAGTATCCCCTGTGGTCACTAAAAACTCCAGACCGGTACAACCCTGAATATCCATAGAAAGTAATGATGGATTGTTAATACAAGTCAACAACGTTAGATTAGGCAAATTGTTTGCCGTAAACGAAGTCAGATTATCATTACCACTACATTGTAAATGCTGAAGGTTGGTAAGATTACTAATATCAAATGTGGTCAGGTTATTCCAGTCGCAGGAAAGTATCGTCAATGAAGGCGTCAAAATCAAAGAGCTTATTTCGTTATCGGTACAATACAATGTCTGAAGTCCGGTGTTGCCACTAACATTCAAACTTGTAATTTGGTTTTGGCCACAAAACAACTGTGTCAGCGCTCCGGAAGAAGGAAGCAACAAACCTGTTATCTGATTATAGTTACATTCAAAAGAGTTTAAATTAATCAGATTAGAAATATCGAGGATTCCTGCTATTTGGTTATTATTAAAGTTGGCCGAAGTCAGATTAGTAAAGAAATTGATTCCGGTCAAATCGGCGATACCAAGGTTGGAAAAGAAAGTCAGTTGCGTAACCGCTGTAGCTTCCACATATTGGATTTGCCCGTCATTATTGGTATCCACACCAATGGTAATCAGTGCCGATTTAAAATTGGCATCCGGAATAAAGATAAAATCATTGGGCGCATTTGGATCAGTCACAAATAACCTAAAACTTCTAATCACAAAACAGCCGGAAAAATTACTTTCAACTCTGGCCCAAATCATTTGTCCGTTGCTCAAATTAATATAAGAAGAAGGTGCAGCTATCGCATTTCCGTCTATTTCGGCATCTGTTAAAGTTTCATGATAAGTTATGGTACGATTTGGATCTCCGTTTATTAAAAATCCAGTATTTAAAGTCAAATCAAATTCCGCAAAACCATCAAAAGGATTATCAACTACATATAAATTCTGCGGTGTAGTAGTAGTCACCTCACTTACAACAAGGTGAACGCTGTCAGAAACATTTTGGGAACAATTATTTGCTAAGGATTGTACACTGATTAAATCCACATCATAAATCCCCGGTGTTCCCGGAAGTGTAATGGTTGCAAAATTACCCTGATTTGAGGATTCCGTCAGCATAGCACCGCCATTGATGGAGTAAGTAAAAATATAAGGAGCACTACCACCGGAACCTTGAAACGTAACGTCTATTGAGGTATTGCTACATACTGTTTGGTCTGGCGTTACAATTTCCGCCGATGGCACTGAATATACGGTAATCACTACGGATCCGATTAGCGGTTGGGTGCAAGGGATACTTCCGACAGACACACTTACCAGCTGGTAAACACTAGTGAAAACAGCTTGTGCCGCTATAGTAGCTGTACCAGTTGCATTTAAAATAATGACTTGAGGCGCACCATTATTAACGGTATAGGTGACTACAGCATTAGGCGTACCGGTGATAAAAATAACACCCATATCTCCTGAACAAATGCTTGCAGATCCTGAAATGGTTGCGAACGGCAAACTTACAACCTGCAAATTAAAACTGGCTACGGCAAAGTTTGACGTATCGGCATTCTCTTCCAGCCTGACATAAATTACCTGACCTGAACTCGAAAATGCATTTGGATTGGCAATGGGATTGACATAGTTATTTGCATCGACACTGGATACAAAATAAGCAACACTGTATGAATCTGCATTCAAAGCACCAAGTACAACCGAAGTATTAACCGTTAAATCAAAAACTTCAACACCATCATTACCATTATCACACGCCTGCAAATTATTGGGCGTTCCAATAGGTGGCGCGGCAAAAGCCATTCCGGTAAATAGCAGTAATAAAAAGTATAATTTATTCATTATATTTTGTTTCGTTTTTTGACATTATAAATTTACATGATGTCGTTTTAGTAATTCTTATTAAATGAGTAACCGCCCGTTTTGATTTAGAATTCGTTACATCGTCTTCAATAATTCCTGTAATCGATCTTTTTTTCTTTGTGATATCGGAAGATTACTGTTGTCTGCCATAATCACATAACCACCATCTTTCTTGATATAGGATTTCAAATAAGCCAAATTGATCAGATGACTTTGGTGAATCCGTTCAAATCCGTGTTCGGTCAACAAATCCTCGTATTCCTTTAGTGTTTTTGAAATCAAAATCGGTTTGTTGTTTTTGATATAGAACTTGGTGTAATTGTCTTCGCTTTCGCAGCGAATGATATCGCTCACTTCAAAAAGATGAATCCCGTCAGAATTCGATAAAGCAATACGCTTGAAATTATCAACTTTCTTTTTGATGTTTTCCAACAGCAAATCGATATGTGCCACACTATCATTTTTATCAATGACCTGTTTTAATTTCCCGATTACTTTGCCCAATTCTTCCGGATCAACCGGCTTTAGCAAAAAATCCAAAGCACTGAACCGGAAAGCTTTGATGGCATACTGTTCATGCGCCGTGATAAAAATGATTTGGGAATTAATTTTTCCTTTTTTGCTGACTTCTTCCAGCAAATCAAACCCCGAACCATCACCCAAATGAATGTCTAAAAACAAAACCTGTGGCTGACTTTCCAATAAAAGTGCGGTTCCTGATTCAACGCTGTCGGCTTCACCAATAATTTGTATCTCCGGTGCATAACGCGAGAGCAGGCTTTTCATCCCGTTTCTCAAATTGCTGTCGTCATCAACTAATATGGCTGTAATCATTTCTGTTATTTTATGTATTGTATCGGGAGATGCAGGGTTACTTTGGTGCCCAAAACCTCTTCCGGATTATTTTTTATCTCTTCAATTTTGAATTCCGTTTTTTGCTTGGTGGTCGATTCTATCATCTCCAAACGTTTTTTGGTAATGTCAAGCGCCATTGATTTATGTGCCACAACCGAATTTTCCTTTTGTGCCCTGGACTCATTAAACCCAATCCCGTTGTCTTCTACGGTGCAAAACAAACTTTCTTTTTCAATCGTAAAGCGAACCGCAATACTTCCTATTTCTTTTTTGGGAATTACTCCATGTATGATGGCATTTTCCACAAAAGGTTGCAATAACAACGGCGGCAAGGCCATATCGTCTTCAATGTCATTGCTTTTAAAAATGGTGAAGGTAAATTTATTATTGAAACGCAATTGCTCCAGTTCCAAATAGTTTTGCAAACTCTCAATCTCTTTGTCAATCGGGATTAACGACTCTTTTGAGTATTCCAAAGTCAATCGCATCAGCTTGGAGAATTTTGATAAATATTTTATCGCCGAATCGGTACCGTTTTGCACGATAAAACTCGAAATCGAACCCAGACAGTTGAACACAAAATGCGGGTTCATCTGCAAATGCAGTGCTTTTTGTTCGTATTCTGCCAGTTCTTTTTGCAGTGTTAGATTCTTTTTGAGTTGGATTCTGTTATAAATCAGGAAGGCAATCCCGAAAACCAATAACCCGAAAACCGCAGCAAAAAAGAGTTGTAAATTGTTTCTTTTCGATTCTTCTTTTAGCAATAAATCCCGTTTTTCTATCTCTTTTTGCTGAACAGCTTCGCGTTTTTCGAAATCAAAATTCAATTCTTCTTCAACACTTTTCCTGATATTTTCCTCATTGGTCAGGCTGTCTTTGGCCCGGCTGTATAATTTGAAATGTTCCAAAGCCAAGGCCGGATTTTTTTGTTTGGCATAAATATCACTCAGCAATTTTTCTGAAATAACCACTTGCTCCAACACTTTTATTTCTTTGGCTAAAGCCAATGATTTATTAGCAAACTGAGTCGCTTCGGGGAGTTTACCTTGTTCCAAAAACAATTGGCCCAAATGAATATAGCTATCGCCTATTCCAAATTTATCATCGATGGTTTCAAAGGTAGCAATGGCCGAATTCCAATGGGCTACCGCTTTCTCATTCTGCTTTAAAGTTTTATAATACAACCCAACATTGTTATACCATTCGCCCAAAGCCCTAGGATTTGGATTTTTATCCAAAGCTGTTTTGGCCTTAGTATAATAACTAAAGGCTACAGGTACGTTTTTTTGCCTCAAGTACCCATTTCCAATGTTAGTATAAGTGATTCCAATGTTGGGATCTTTTAGTTTCTCCTGAATTTTCTGGGTTTTGATAAAATACTCCAAAGCCTTAAAATCGGACGATTGTGATTTGTAAACGACACCAATATTGTTGTACAATTTGGCACATTTTTCTTCATCTTTTATTTGCTCGTAAATCTTTACCGCTTTCAGATAATATTGCAATGCTTTTGAATAATTGCTTTGCTCAGAGAAAACAATCCCGATGCTTCCCAACGCTTTAGCCAAGCCTTTTTGTTTGTCAAGATCATTTTTGATGACCAGGTTTTCAAAAAGATGCTGAGCATCAGTAAAATATTGTAGTGCTTTTGGGTAATTTCCGCTGATGATATTGGCATTCCCTAAGTTCAGTAGTGCATTTCCTTTGGCTAATTCGTAATCGATTTTTTGGGCCAAATCATATGCCTTTTGGGCATAATCCAACATTAATTTAGGATCGCTGGTTTTGTATTGATCGGCTATGGTGTTGAGTAATGCTGCTTTGTCAATATCATTTCTGGTTTTTTGCAGAACTGAAATCAGGCTGTCGGTCTTTTGATTTTGTGACCAACAGACAACAGAAAAAAGTAACGAGCCAACCAAAAGAAAGTATTTTTCTATTCTCATTCGTACATTTATGTAATGTTCCAAACAAAAATAGCATTTCCTTTTGGTTGAAAATGCGTTAAATGAGTATTTAGCTATTTTGGGCGAGAATTTGCAACGGCTTATTATGATGTTTTTTGGGCTATGCAAAAAGTGCTTACGCCAAATGGAAAATTAAACACTTTCAGGAGTTTATTCTCAACAATGATAAGCTGCAGCAAAGTACTGTTGACAAAAGCGTTACCAATTGAAATATCGCTTTCTCCTGTTTTGTTTTTTTGAAAAACTGACGTCAGTCTTCTAAACGCATAAACCGGTACGAACAAAAAGAAATTCCAATAGCTGGATTTAACAATCTGCAGTTTTTCAGCCAGCATTTTCGATTTTAATTCGGGTAAAGTATAGCGCCTGAAATGCATGTTGACTACGTCATGATAACTCCACAAAGACATAAAGGCTGGCACAAAAACATACATCTTGCCTCCTATTTTCAACAACGAATTCCAGTTTTGCAGTGCTATTTTATCATCTTGTAAGTGTTCCAAACAATCGGAAGCGATGATGATATCAAAAGTCTCTGTTAGGGTAATATTTTGGGCATCCATGACAAAAGCATTGGCAATCCCATTGGCTTTACAATTGGCAATTGCTTTTTCACTGATGTCAACACCATAAAGGTTTTCGAGCGAAAAACCCAGCGCTTCCAAATCTTTTAAGAAAACCCCCGAAGAACAACCAATATCCAGTATTTTGCTGTCTTTAGGTGCATCTTGTAACAAGTCGAGCAAATATTTTCTCCTTGACTTGAACCACCAATGATTGGTTTCTACATCGTGATACTTTTCTTCATATTTTTTTTTCATAACTGCTGTATTAATCTACTCTTTTATCTATAAAATATCTTGGTCTTTGTTTTACTTCTGAATATATTTTGCCAATATATTCGCCTACAATTCCGAAACAGAACAATTGAACTCCGCCTAAAAAATACATTGGCAATACCGTTGAAAGCCAACCCGGAACCACATTACCCGTATACAGGGCAAACAAGGCATAACCGGTCATCAGCAAACAAAAGAAAAAGATAACAAAACCTATTATGGTTACCAGTTTCAATGGATAATTACTAAACGAAGTCACACCATTCCAGGCAAAAGCCGCCATTTTGCGGAAAGGATATTTGGATTCTCCGGCAAAACGCTCCAAACGGTCATAATAAACGACATCTTTGCTAAAACCAATTGTTGGGATAATGCCCCGCAAAAATAAATTAACTTCTCCAAAATCCGATAAGGCATTCAAAACTCTTTTGCTGCACAAACGATAATCGGCATGGTTGTGAATGATGTTGACTCTCATCTTCTTCATCAGATTATAGAACATCAGCGCCGTATTGCGCTTGAAGAAAGTATCAGTAGCTCTTTCTTTGCGGACACCATAAATCACATCAGTTCCCGATTTAAACTTCACAATCATTTCTTCAATCACACGCACATCATCCTGCAAATCGGCATCGATGGAAATCAAAGCATCGGCCTCATCCTTAAACGTAAGCAAGCCTGCCAACAATGCTTTTTGGTGTCCTACATTTCCGGCCAGTTTTAAACCCTTAATATGAACAAACTGCCTGGCATTCTCTTCAATGATTTTCCAGGTATTGTCTTTACTTCCGTCATCTACGAAAACTGCAAAACTTTTCTCGGAAATGACATCCTTCGAAACCAAATCGGCGATGATAGCATTTAGTTGGGCTGATGTTTCATTCAACACCGATTCTTCGTTATAACATGGTGAAACAACACCAATGATTGGTTTTTGATTACTTTCCATTAGCTGATTTGTTTGTTAGACGTAAAAACAAATTTCGACATAAAATCCACTTTTCTTTGTATCCAACCAATTTTATATAAACCTGCCGCACTCATAATATACAATGCCACACGTGCCGGGAACATATAGCGCGGTTCCATGTAAGTCAGCCCATGAAATATCAACAAGGCTATGATGACAGCCCAAAACGGCCAATACCTGAGTAGGTTCTTTTCTTTATATAAAAACAAAAATGCTCCAAATAAAATAATGAGATTGATGGAATTGATCAATAAAATAAATGACCAATAACCAATTACGCCGTGAATTGGGCCGAGCGCAAAATCTTTGGGTTTCACGCTATTGATAAAATACACATGGCCATAAAAACACTTGACAAAGAACTGTCGGGTGAACAAAAAGGGATGTTCTAACGCATCGTCAATCAAAAATTGGCGGTATACGGCGCTATGGGTTTGCCCCGTTTTGACTTTCGTTTGTTCTAAATCGACTATGCTTTGTACCCAATTTTGATAATCTTTACTGTCGGGTCTGATTTCATTATCCCAAAAACGAAAATCTGTCGGTTCTTCCCTGAATTGAAATCTTCCCTGATGGGCAACAAAATAGAGTAACTCTTCCTGATTGCCAACGGATTTGGTTCCGGTTATAATTTTGGCCAATTGAAGTACGGCAACACCTAAAACCCCAACCGCAAAACAGGCAATAACCAATTTCTTTCCATAGGCTGCAAAAAAATCTTTGTTTTTAAAAAAGGTAAAAAGCACTACTAAAATGCCAAACCCTAAAAGCAACATGGCATTTGGCCTGTTCAAAATCAGAAACCACATTCCTAAAATCAACAACAGCCAACCTTTCTTTTTCTCCGGTTTATGATAGGCGATTGACCAACCAAAAAGCGCTAATGTCAATGAAAAAAATGCCGGTGCTTCAGCCAAGATTCCCAAGGAATAATAACAATGGATGGGAAAAATAAAGAACAGCAGCACACTCAGCAATCCGACTTCCTTGGAAAAGAAAGAGGAACCAATCCTAAAAATCAGCAGCAGGCTAATGGTAATGATGATAAAGGTAAACACTACGCCATAAACCCAAAGCTGGTTATCGGTAGCATCAGATGGTGCCACCAAATAAGCCGGCGTATAAAAAATAATCGGTCCGGGCGCTTTGGTTATCGTGACTTTATCATAACCAATGTCACCTTTTAAAAACAAGGCTAAGTTTTTTGATTCTTCATGAAACGTAATATCACCAAAAGGTTTTGCCTTAAAAGGCAAATTCAACACGACAATCATCATCAACGATGAAATCAAAACGATCAGTATATTTATTCTTTTGGTGGAAAAGTTTTTGATATCCATTTAGAGATTAACTTGGTGATAAAAATAAAGCCGAAAAATAATAAAAAATCCCGAGCTATGCTCAGGATTTTTACTTTGTATTTTGTAAATCGTACTTCTTTCTTAAGATAAAGCAGCTTTCACCTGGTCAGCAGCTTCCTGGAATTGCACCGCAGATAAAATCGGCATTCCTGAATTATCGATTAATTCTTTGGCAATCTCAGCATTAGTTCCCTGCAAACGCACAATGATTGGCACTTTAATAGCGTCACCCATGTTTTTGTAAGCATCAACAACTCCTTGTGCCACACGGTCACAACGAACGATACCACCAAAAATATTGATCAAAATTGCTTTTACGTTTGGATCTTTTAAGATGATGCGGAAAGCCGTTTCAACACGTTTTGCATCCGCTGTTCCACCTACGTCAAGGAAATTTGCCGGCTCAAAACCTGCATATTTAATCAAGTCCATAGTAGCCATCGCCAATCCGGCTCCGTTTACCATGCAACCAACCGTTCCGTCAAGGTCAACATAGTTTAACCCAACTTCTTTGGCTTCAACCTCAATTGGATTCTCTTCACGGATGTCGCGCATGTCAGCATATTTAGGTTGTCTGAACAAAGCGTTGTCATCTATATTTACTTTGGCGTCAACCGCCATGATTTTGTTATCAGAAGTTTTTAATACCGGATTGATTTCAAACATAGAAGCGTCTGAACCAATATAAGCATTATATAAAGCTTCAACGAATTTCACCATTTCCTTGAAAGCATTTCCTGAAAGACCCAAATTGAAAGCAATTCTACGGGCTTGGAAACCTTGCAATCCAACCGCAGGATCAATTTCCTCAGTAAAGATTAAATGTGGTGTGTGTTCAGCAACTTCTTCAATATCCATTCCGCCTTCAGTAGAATACATAATCATGTTTCTTCCTTTGGCTCTGTTCAACAAAACTGACATATAAAATTCAGAAGTTTCACTTTCTCCCGGATAATAAACATCTTCAGCGATTAAAACTTTGTGTACTTTCTTTCCTTCCGGTGGCGTTTGAGGTGTAATCAATTGCATCCCGATGATTTGTTCCGCAATTTCTTCTACTTGCTGCAGGTTTTTGGCCAACTTCACTCCGCCGCCTTTTCCTCTTCCACCAGCGTGAATTTGTGCTTTGATAACATGCCAACCCGTTCCTGTTTCAGCCGTTAGTTGTTTTGCAGCTGCTACCGCTTCTACCGGATTATTAGCCACAATGCCACGTTGAATGCGAACGCCATAACTGGCTAAAATTTCTTTACCTTGATATTCGTGAATATTCATATTGAAGTTTTTATTTGTGTTGAGATGCCGAACTGAATTCAGCAAAATGTGCCACAAAAGTAATTAATTAGAATCAAACGAAAAAGAAATGTAACCCAATTTAGTTTGCATTTTTTTATCAACTGTTACGCAACCCTTTTTAAGCTGTCGTATCTTTGTTTTAAATCAAAAAATCATGAAGAAACTAATCACTTTTTTTAGCCTGTTGACAATCATTCTGCTTTCAGGCTGCAGCAATGATTCCAATTCAAATGCAAACAATCCGCAGGGACAGTGGAAGCTTGTAAATGTTAGCGGTACTTTTGCCGGAATTGACAACGATTTTGAACCAGGATTAATCACTTGGGATTTCAATCCAATCACGCAAACCGTAAGCATATTAAACAATAATACCGACCCGGATAAATGGGATGTTTTTGAAACCGGGGTTTACAACTACCAGATTGTCGATAATCCTGATTATCCTTGTGGAGAAATCTTAAAAATAGACGGAATTGAAATGGGTTGTTTCTCAACCTCTGACAATGAATTTGTTATCGACCAATCAATTGCTGATGGTTTTAGGCTACAATTTGTAGAATAGCTTTCAAAAAGCACGAATTCTGTTATTTTTTTCTTTGGAATTGCGCCACTTGGGCGTTAGCTTTGCATGAAAATTAAATAACAATTATGCAACCGACAGAATTAGAACAATTGGCCCGCGAATACGGGAATCCACTTTATGTGTATGATGCTGAAAAAATTGAATTTCAGTACAATCGTTTAACCAATGCTTTTGCCAAGGTGGAGAAGCTTCGCATCAACTATGCGATGAAGGCCTTGTCAAACATCTCTATTCTGAAGCTACTGAAGAACCTGGGTTCAGGTCTTGACACCGTTTCCATTCAGGAAGTGCAATTGGGTTTGCATGCCGGTTTTACACCAGACAAAATCATCTTTACTCCTAACGGCGTTTCTTTTGAAGAGATAGAAGAAGTTGCGGCATTAGGTGTTCAAATCAATATTGACAATCTTTCCGTATTGGAGCATTTTGGAACCAAACATCCGAAAGTTCCGGTTTGTATCCGTATCAATCCGCACGTAATGGCTGGTGGAAACGAGAATATATCCGTAGGTCACATCGATAGTAAATTTGGGATTTCTATTTATCAGATTCCGCACATTTTGCGCATCGTGGAAAACACCAAAATGAACATCAATGGAATCCATATGCATACAGGTTCTGATATTTTGGACATTGAAGTATTCTTGTATGCTGCCGAGATTTTATTTGATGCCGCAAAACAATTTAAAGACTTAGACTTCCTTGATTTTGGTTCAGGATTTAAAGTACCTTATAAAAAAGGTGATATCGAAACCAACATCGAAGAATTGGGTAAAAAATTAACCAAACGCTTTTTGGCTTTTGAAAAGGAATACGGTCGCGAATTGACTTTGGCGTTTGAACCGGGAAAATTTCTAGTGAGCGAAGCCGGTTATTTCCTGGCCAAAGTAAACGTAATCAAGCAAACGACTTCAACGGTTTTTGCCGGTATTGACACCGGATTTAATCACTTGATTCGTCCGATGTTTTACGGTTCGCAGCACACCATTGAAAACATCTCTAATCCAAAAGGAAAAGAGCGTTTCTATACCGTGGTTGGTTATATCTGTGAAACCGATACTTTTGCTAGTAATCGCAGAATCACGGAAATTCATGAAGGCGATACGTTGTGCTTTAGAAATGCCGGCGCGTATTGTTTCTCGATGGCTTCCAATTATAACTCACGTTTCAAACCGGCCGAAGTTTTATGGAAAAACGGCAAAGGTCATTTGATCAGAGAAAGAGAAACTTTTGAAGATTTATTACAGAACCAAATTTTGGTTGAACTATAAAACAAAATCCCGATGCATCGGGATTTTTTTATGGACAATTATTTCGCTGCAGTATTTCATAAAAAGATTTATCTTTGAACAACACCTAAAGGATAACCGTTATGAAAAAAATTGCTGCCGTTATGATTTTATTGTTTTCCTTAACTTCCTTTTCCCAAACCACAACAACATTCATCGTTTTGCGTCATGCCGAAAAAGCAGATACAACAAAAGACACCAATCTTAGTACAGAAGGTCTGATAAGAGCCGATGCGCTACGAGAAACATTGCAATCTGTTTATGTCAATGCGATTTATTCCACTCCGTATAACCGAACCAAACAAACCGTAACACCGCTTGCCTCAGAAAAAAAGATTGCCATTACGGAATATCCGGCCAACAAACCTTATGCCGAATTGGTCAATGAACTGATTGCAGCGCACCATGGACAAACCGTGGTTATTGTTGGGCATTCTAATACGGTTCCTGAGATTCTTAAAGTGCTTACCAAAAATGCTTATAACGTTACCATCAACGAGAACCAATTTGACAATATATTTGTCGTAATCCTTAAAGAAGGAAAGCCCGCTGAAGTAACGACCATGAAATACGGAAAAAGTACGCCTTAATTATTTATCCAAAACTTCCGTCAGGACTTCGCTTTCTGTACCGTTTGGCATCGTGATTTTTAGCTTTTGTGCCAAAGTCGGAGCGATTTCAGTAATTTCCTTTTTATCGTGGCTTTCTCCTTTTTTGATTTTCCAGCCAAAGAAAAGACAAGGTACATGCGTGTCATAAGTATAGGTCGTTCCGTGCGATGTTCCCGTTGGTCCGTATTCGATATAACCCGGTTTGCCAAGGATAATCAAATCGCCGTTTTGGGTTACATCATATCCTTTGGCAATACAATTCAAATGATAATCAGCTCCTGAATTGCTTAAAATTTCTTCTTCGGTGTAGACTCTTTTGACAAAATGCTGCGTCATCAGAAAGTCTTTGAAAGCCTGTTTTACTTTTGGCAATTCCAAACCTTTTGCTTTGATGATTTCCTTATTCAGAAATAAATTAAAACCTCCAAAGTTCAAGACTAAGTCTTCACCAAAAGTATCGGTAGAGAATTTCTTCAAAGTCGTTCTGATTTCTTTGCCTTCAATATTAGTAATATCATATTTATTGTCTCTTAAGAATCTGGCATTTTCCGCTCCGGCATGATCGGCGGTCAGGAAAACCAAATAATTGCCTTTTCCGACCGTTTTATCCAAATAACTAAGGAAGTCTGCAATCGTCAAATCCAAACGCAAATACGTATCCTGCAATTCGATGGAACGCGGTCCGAGTATGTGTCCTACATAATCTGTTGACGAAAAACTTACCGCAAGGAAATCGGTGATATTGTCTTGTCCCAAAGCTTCTTTTTCAATCGCCAATTTGGCAAATTCTTCCACATAATCATTTCCAAAAGGTGTCGCGCGCAAAACTCCGGCGTCATTTTTCTCATACATCGACTTCAGGTCATAAGGGAAAATCGGTTTGTCTGCTTTGTATAATTTCCCTTCATACGGATTGTCATCAACCATGCTTTCATCATAAGTAGCCACCGGTTTTAGCAAATTCCAAGTTTGATTAAGGTATTTTTCGAAACCTTTTTTGGCGTTGAATTCGGTTACCCAATTCGGTAATTGCTCACCATAGAAAGTACTCGAAATAAAACTCCCGGTTTTGCTGTACCAAAAAGCCCAATTGGCAAAATGGCCTGCCGGAAGTATTGAACCGCGGTCTTTCATGCTGATGCCAATCACTTTTCCCTTGAAATTGGTGGACAATCTCAATTCATCGGTAATGGTTGTGGCCTGCAGATTCTTTGGTGACATTTCACCTTCGTCTTTGGTTCCGTCGCCAATGGTTTTCACCGAAGCATCATCGGTGCAATAAACATCTTTGCCTAAAGTTCGGCTGAACCATTCGTTACTTACAATGCCGTGCACAGCAGGCGTTGTTCCGGTGTAAATGGAAGCATGTCCGGGCGCAGTATAGGTTGGCAAATAATTGTAATGCATGTTATGAAAAGTAAAGCCTTCGCTCATCATTCGCTTGAAGCCGTTTTCGGAAAAATCACTTTGAAAACGATACAGGTATTCCATTTTCATTTGGTCTACCACAATTCCGACTACCAATTTTGGTCTTTGTTGGGCTGAAAGATTGGAAACTATGATTAATGATAAGATGGCGAAAAACTTCTTCATGACATTTATTTAAGTATTACAAAAATACAGATTCGAAATGAATAGCGGTATAAAAAACAAATGCATACCGGTTAAAGTATGCATTTCGTTCAAAAATCCAATTTATAACAACTTACAACAACTAACTTATTTCAAGATCATAAACGTACATCTACGATTGGTGGCATGTTCGGAATCGGTACAATCGTTTTTCGGACAAATAATCAATGGCTTGCTTTCGCCATAACCAACCGATTTGAGTCGTTTTCTATCGATGCCGTTTTGTACCAAATATTCTAAAGCAGAAGCCGCTCTTCTGTTTGATAATCTCAGGTTATACATTTCGGAAGCACGTGTATCGGTGTGCGAACCAATCTGAATTTCCATGTATGGGTATTTTTTCAAAAGGCCAACCAACACGTTTAGCACTTGTGCCGCTTGAGGCTTGATATTCCATTTGTCCAAATCGAAATAGATGTTTTCCAATTCGATTAAAACCGTTCCGTCTTCTTTTTTGTTGATGATATCTTCGGCGTCATAGTATGACTCGACTTTCATCTGTAAATCGATATAGACTTTTCCTTTTACACTCGTATCAAATTCGGCTTCAGCCGGAATATAAAAATCTTTGAAAGCCATGATTTTGTATTTCTTGTTGGGTTCCGTATTGAAAGTGAAATCTCCATCTTTCCCTACTAAAATCTCCTCGAGCAATTCGCCTTTGTCATTATACAACTTAACCGTTGCGCCCGGCAAAAGTTCAGTCGATTTCATATCTCTTACTTCACCTTCAACCAAATATTGCAGCTTGTTGTCTTCACGAACAAAGGTGTACAAATTGTCATCACCGGTTCGGTTGGATGCAAAATAACCTTTGTCCTTCTCTTCATCCAGAATGAAATTGAAGTCGTCCATTTCGCTGTTGATGGTTGAACCTAAATTCAACGGCTTGTCAAATTCGGTTTCACTCAATTTATAACTCATGAAAATATCCAGGTTTCCATTGCCCTGATGGCCATCTGAAGCAAAGTATAGCGTTCCGTCTTCGGTTAGAAAAGGAAACTGTTCGCGGTGAATCGTATTAATGGTTTCCCCTAAATTTCGCGGTTGGCCAAAAGTGCCATCCTGTAAAATATCAACCACAAAAATATCCATCGAACCGATCGTTCCTTTCATATCACTGGCAAAGTATAATTTCTTTCCGTCCTTAGTCAGGAATGGATGTTCCACAGAATATTCATCACTCGAGAACGAGCACATTTTGACATTCGTCCATTTATCACCTACATATTCTGCCTTATAAATTTTTACCGTAGCCACTCTTTCGTTGTTGATTTCCACTTGCTTGTCACCGGTTCTATTGAAATACATGGTTTTACCATCTGTGCTGAACGTGGCGTTGCTTTCGTGTTTTTTGGTATTGATGCTTTCCGGAAATGGTTCTACTTTGACCAATTGTCCTTTGTCATTTACGGAAGCCATAAACAAATCGAGATAAGGCCTGTCGTTCCAGCCATAGGCTTTCTCTTCGGCATTTCTTAATGAAGCGAAGGTTACTTTTTCACCAAAGAAAGCAATTCCGAAATCACCATTGGTTTTGTTTTTCGACATCATTTCGAGTTTGAAACTATTCGGAGTATTTCGGGTAACGTTCTTCATGAACTTAGGAGTGTTTTGGTCAAAACCTAAGTATTCCGACATGATTTTATCGCCTTTATCAAAATCTTTGGTGCCTTTCAAGGCATTGGCATAACGGAAATAAACCTCTTTTTTCACACTATCCTTATAGGTAAAAAACAACTGGCCATAGGCACGAACGGCATTATCCATTTGGAAATTGTAATAGTAACAATCTCCCAAATTCTGCAATACTTTTCTTGATTGTTCGCATTGCTCATAAGCCGCCGCGGCTTTGACATAGGATTTTCTGTCAAACAAGGAATGGGCTTGTTTGACACTTACTTTTTTCTGGGCAAAAAGAGTTGTGATACTGCAAAAAACAAAAAGTATGTAGAAGATTTTTTTCATCGTATCCATTTTAAAAGAATCTTGGTGATTTATCATACCCTTTTCCTGAGAGTCGACCCAAATCGAGGTCGAACAAAACAAACACTTCATGCGAACCTGAGTTGTATTTTCTCAAATCCGAAAGTGTATAATCATAAGAATAACCTATTCTTAGTGTTGGTGTCACATAAAAACCTACCAAACCGCTCACAGAATCATCCCAGCGGTAACCGGCTCCTAATTCTAATCGGTTGTTGATTAAAACGTTTGTCGTTACATCTATCGAAACCGGTGCGCCTTCCACGCCTTTGGCCATGAATGCCGGTTTTAATTTAAAATTATCATTGCCGTTAAAGGTAAAGACATATCCACCGGTCATAAAAAAGTGAACCGATTCAACGCCACTTCCAACCAAACCATTGTGGGTTTCCAAATGTCTTGACGTCATTAAATTCGGTGTGGAAAACCCAAGGTAATAGTTGTCGCCAAACAAATAGGTTCCGGCGCCGATATTAGGAAATGTTTTGTTGATGTTATCCTGAAATGCCGGATCAAGGACAGGATCAGTATATTGAAAACCGTTGAAGTTGGCACTAAAAAGGGTAACTCCAGCTTTTACTCCAAAAGACAATCTTGTTTTTTCAGAGAGTGATAATACATAGGCAAAATCGGCAAAAATATTACTTTCCTGCACCACATCTCCAATTTCATCATGAACTACTGAAAGACCTACTTCTACTTTTTTGGATAAGGGCTTGTGGATAAAAAAGGAACCGGTTGTTGGTGCGCCTTCGATGCCAACCCATTGGGCACGATAAATACCGCCCATATTAATGACATCTTTGTTCTCGGTTGCATAAGCCGGATTGATAACACTCATATTGTACATATAGTGGGTAAACTGAGGATCTTGCTGAGCCACCATAGAAGAAGAGCCCAATACAATAAGTAGGACTGAAAGGTATTTTAAAATGCTATGTTTCCTATTTGTACTCATCTTCCTTATCTGTTTAGATATACTCTGCCCTGAATGGCATCTCTTTCTCCGTCGTTGAAATTCAATATGTAGAAATAAACGCCTACCGGTAATAAGTTGTTTCCAAGATTCAATCCACCTACGGTGGTTGTTCCATCCCAATTTGGAGTATTTCTGTTTCCGGTATAGATTAAACTTCCATAGCGGTTGTAGATTTCCAATTTGAAATTCGGATACAATAACGCCAGATTCGGGATTTCAAAAGTGTCATTGATACCATCATTGTTTGGCGAATAACCATCCGGAATGAATATGTCATCACATACCGTTGTGTCTACTGTTACTTCCAATCTGACTGCACCTTCACAACCACTCGCTGCGGTTAAGGCTGCATAATAAGTTGTACCGTTAACCAACAAATCGGTATTGGCGTAAGCCGTTCCACCCGTTGGTGCATTATACCAGGTTACCGTTGGGAATCCGACCAAATTAGCGGTTAAACTTTCTATCGTTGGATTGTCATCTTCACAGAAAAGATTTCCGTCCTGGATGATTTGTGGTGTACCTAATGATGAAACTGTGAAATTACCAATCAGTGCGTTTCCTCCAACAACAGCACACAACAATGTTGGAGAAGTCAGGTTAGCCAATTGAATAGATGTAGTGCCATTATTTACCAAGTCAGTTCCCGGAATGGTGAAAGTTGCTCCTCCATTGGTAAATGTCACTGATAATGTCCCTGATGCCGTATTCGCGCCTGACAACTGATAAGTAAGGATATAAGTTCCATCGGGTAAATTAGTGATTCCGGAAATAGTCACATCACTACTGTAATTGGCACAAGTATCTTGTGCTGAAATTGTTGCACTATCAATGTTTGGAGATAAGATAAGTGTAAAACTAACCGTTGCCGTTTCAGCGGCATTGGTACAACCAGTTAAGGCCACAATTCCGATAACGGTTAAGGTATAATTTCCTGAAGTAGTAAATATAGCTGCCGGAACCGTAAATTGTCCAACTCCACCGGTAACTGTTACATTTCCTGTAACACCAGTAGTTGGCGTCGCTCCCGGAATAGAATAATTGAATTGGTAAACACCATCCGGTAGATTGATGGCATTGACAATATTAACCACGACATCAGTTCCGAAACACACATTGGCAGCAGATAAATTCGGACTGTCGATATCAGCCAAAGGTCTGACAACGATTTGTGCCGAAACATTGACTGGCGTGTTTGAACAGTTGGTTACAGTATTTACGATATTGGTAAACGTAATCACCGTTGTTCCAATATTTGGCAATGAAGCTGTTGGAATAGTAAAGTTTCCGTTTGATGCAGCTATGGTTACCGTTACCGTTTGATCTGGCAATGTATTCGCTCCTGACAAATCATAGCTCAAGGTATAAGTTCCATCAGCCATTCCGTTTAGGTTGACAATGGTATTAGTTCCTAAACAAGCCTGTGAAATATTGATATTGACTGTTGAAATTACGGGGCTTGCCAAGATAGTAAACTGCACCACTTCAGTATCCGTTCCACAAGGCGTTGTAACTGTATAAGTATAACTATAGGTTGCCGGTCCAAAACTAATAATGGTGAGTGGCGAAGTTACCACCAGAGCATTACTGTCTGTCCAAACTCCTCCTGTATTCTGACCCGTCAATAAAGTAGCCAAATCTAAAACACCTACACTTGGACACAATGGTTGGATTGGCACGAATGTTCCTGCATTCGGTAATGGATTCACAATTACAGTAACCGTTGATGTTGAATTGGCACAAGGCGAAGTTCCAAGAACGGTATAAGTAAAGTGATAAGTACCGAGCGCGACAGCAGACGGATTAAATATATTTCCGGTCAATGCTCCCGAAGCGTCATCGTCATTCCAAGTACCCCCAGTATTTTGAGTGCCGTCTAATCCGGTAAATAAATCGAGTGAAGTTATATTGATACAAGTATTTAAGGTTTGGCCTACTCCACCTGAATTGGGTGCCGGAATAACCGTAACATCAACTGTTGCTGACGCAGAAGGACAAGCAGCAGAAGTAACTGTATAAGTATAAATATTTGTCGCATCAACAGCCGGATTGAAAACACCTGTTCCACTGGCCAATGCCGGTAACCAGGTTCCGCCCGGTTCTGCTGTTGGTCCTAATAAACCAAACAAATCCTGAGCCGCATCACTTGAACATAAAGTCAGTGTATTATTAACCCCTGCAACCGGTAGTGGACTCACAACGACCGTAACTGTAGAAGTTGCATTGGCACAAGGCAAGGTTCCAAGAACGGTATAGGTAAAATGATAGGTTCCAACACCGATTGCTGATGGGTTGAATGTATTTCCTGTCAAAGCACCGGTTGAATCATCATCTGTCCAAGTTCCTGTTTCCTGCGTTCCGTCTAATCCCGCAAATAAATCAACAGAAGTTGAGCTCACACAGGCATTTAAGGTTTGTCCTACTCCACCAGAGTTTGGCGCCTGAGTAACACTAACCACAACGTCTGCCGTATCGGTAGTACATAAACCACCACCAACGGTATAAGTATAAGTTGATGCCAAATCAACCGCTGGGTCAAATACTCCTGTTCCGGAAGCTAATACTGGTGACCAGGTTCCGCCTGCTTGTGCATTTGGACCTAATAATAAGAATAAATCCTGGGCAATATCATTCGAACACAAAGTAACTGAATTGTCATCTCCTGCATCCGGAACCGGATTCACAGTTACCGAAATTATGGCTGAGTCGTTATCACAAGGTTGCGTTCCTGTTAATGTATAAGTGTAATCTCCCGGAGCATCAACTGCAGGATCAAATACTCCTGTTCCACTCGCCATGGCTGGTGTCCATGTCCCTCCAGGCTGTGAATCCGGGCCCAATAACAAGGCCAAATCCTGAGCCGGGCTATTCACACAAAGCGTGACTGAATTATTGGTTCCCGCTTCCGGTCCTTGAGTTACCGTTACGGTTACAGTCGATGTATCGTCAACACAAGGTGCGATACCGGCTATCGTATAAGTGTAAACTCCTGATGCATCAACAGCCGGATTAAAAATACCTGTTCCACTGGCTAATGCCGGTGACCAAGTTCCACCAAGTTGTGGCGTTCCTGATAAAGAGGCAAATAAATCTACTGGATTTTGGTTTGAACATATGGCCAGCGTTCCATCGTTTCCTGCATCCGGAACCGGATTAATGATTACTTCAACCGTCGCTGATGAAGCCGGACAAGGTGTTGTTCCTAATATTGTATAAGTATAAATTCCCGCAGCATCAACAGCCGGATCAAACACTCCTGTTCCACTGGTTAATGCCGGCGACCAAGTTCCGCCTGGTTGTGCGGTTGGACCTAATAATGGAAATAAATCAAATGAAGGGTTTAAAATACAAATCGTTGTACTCGCGTTTACACCCGCAACCGGAGGATCGCTTACCGTTAGTGTTGTACTACTCGTTTGTGGATTCACACAACTTGGCGTCCCTGAACTGGCAACACTGATGATATTTACCGTAGTACTAACAGTATATGTTCCTGTTAATGTAGCGGTTCCTGCTCCGTCTAAAATAACAGTCTGATTTGTTCCGCCATTGAGGTTATAAGTCACTGTTGCATTTGGCGTTCCCGTAAAAGTGAAAGTAGCTGAATCACCTGAACACAATGTTGTCGGATTCACAGCCACACTTACAGTCGGTAATGGTTGTATGGTTAAAGTAACGCTGCTCGTTTGTGGATTCACACAACTCGGCGGACCTGCACTTGCAACACTGATGATATTTACTGTAGTATCAGCGTTATAAGTTCCTGTTAAAGTAGCGGTTCCTGCTCCATCTAAAACAATGGTTTGGTTGGTTCCTCCGTTGATGTTATAAGTTACTGTTGCATTTGGAGTTCCTGTAAAAGTGAAAGTCGCCGAATCACCCGAACACAAAGTCGTTGGACTTACCGCAACACTCACCGTAGGTAATGGCAAAACGGTTAAAGTTACACTGCTCGTTTGTGGGTTAACGCAACTTGGAACACCAGCGCTTGCCACACTAATAATATTAATGGTTGTATCTGCGGAATAGGTGCCGGTTATGGTAGCGGTACCTGAACCATTTAATACTACGGTTTGGTTTGCTCCTCCGTTGATGTTATAGGTTACCGTTGCATTTGGTGTGCCGGTAAAAGTGAAAGTTGCACTATCGTTAGAACAGATAGTTGTTGGACTTACTTCTACAGCAACTGTTGGTAATGGTAGAACGGTTAAAGTGACGCTGCTAGTTTGCGGGTTAATACAACTCGGTGGGCCTGCGCTAGCTACACTAATAATGTTAATGGTTGTATCTGCAGTATAAGTACCGGTTATGGTAGCCGTTCCTCCTGCATTCAAAACTACTGTTTGGTCACTTCCGCCGTCGATGTTATAAGTCACCGTAGCATTTGGTGTGCCGGTAAAAGTAAAAGTTGCACTGCTGTTTGTACAGATACTTGTCGGACTCACTGCAACGCTTACTGTCGGCAATGGTAAAACCGTTAAGGTAACACTGCTGGTTTGTGGATTCACACAACTTGGTGGACCTGCACTCGCTACACTGATGATGTTTATGGTTGTGTCTGCTGAATAAGTTCCCGTTAATGTCGCAGTACCAGCACCATCCAAAATAATGGTTTGGTTGGTTCCACCATTGATATTATAAGTAACTGTTGCATTTGGCGTTCCCGTAAAAGTGAAAGTAGCACTACTATTGGCACAGATTTGTGTTGGACTCACTGCAACACTCACTGTTGGCAATGGTAAAACCGTTAAGGTTACACTGCTGGTTTGTGGATTTACACAACTTGGTGGCCCTGCGCTCGCTACACTAATTATATTTATGGTGGTATCGGCTGTATAGGTTCCAATAATTGTTGCTGTACCGGCTCCGTTTAAAACAATGGTTTGGTTCGCCCCACCATTGATGTTATAAGTCACCGTTGCATTTGGAGTTCCGGTAAAGGTAAAAGTAGCAGTGCTATTGGCACATATCTGAGTTGGACTCACTGCAACACTCACTGTTGGCAGTGGTAAAACCGTTAAGGTTATACTGCTGGTTTGGGGGTTAACACAACTTGGTGGACCTGCACTCGCAACACTAATGATATTTATTGTAGTATCGGCTGAATAAGTTCCGGTAATGATTGCTGTTCCTCCGGCGTTTAAAACTATGATTTGATTGGTTCCTCCATTGATGTTATAAGTTACCGTTGCATTTGGCGTACCGGTAAAGGTAAAAGTCGCATTGCTATTGGCACAAATGCTTGTTGGGCTCACTGCAACACTTGCGGTTGGCAATGGTAAAACCGTTAAAGTCACACTGCTCGTTTGCGGATTCACACAACTTGGAGTACCCGGACTGGCTACACTTACAATGTTGATGGTTGTATCTGCGGTATAAGTTCCGGTTAATGTTGCTGTACCGGTTCCATTTAAAACAATAGTTTGGTTGGTTCCTCCATTGATATTATAAGTTACCGTAGCGTTTGGCGTTCCTGTGAAAGTGAACGTAGCACTTTCATTGGCACATATTTGAGTTGGACTCACCGAAACACTTACGGTTGGCAATGGTAAAACCGTTAAGGTTACACTGCTCGTTTGCGGGTTAACACAAGTCGGCGGACCTGCACTCGCTACACTTATAATGTTTATCGTAGTATCGGCTGTATAAGTTCCGGTAATGGTTGCTGTTCCACCAGCGTTTAAAACTATGGCTTGATTGGCTCCACCATTGATGTTATAAGTTACCGTAGCGTTTGGCGTTCCCGTAAAAGTAAAGGTTGCACTGCTATTGATACAAATGGCTGTTGGACTGACAGCTACAGCAGCCGTTGGCAATGGTAAAACGGTTAAAGTAACGCTGCTCGTTTGTGGGTTAACACAACTCGGCGGACCTACGCTTGCCACACTTATGATGTTTATTGTGTTATTGGCAGCATAAGTTCCGGTAATAGTTGCCGTTCCACCAGCGCTTAAAACTATGGTTTGATTTGTTCCACCATTGATGTTATAAGTAACCGTCGCATTTGGCGTCCCGGTAAAGGTAAAAGTAGCACTCCCATTTTCACATACTTGAGTTGGACTCACTGCCACACTTACTGTTGGCAATGGGATGACCGTTAAAGTTACACTACTGGTTTGTGGGTTAACACAACTCGGCGGACCGGCACTGGCTACACTTATAATGTTAATCGTAGTAGTCGCCGAATAAGTTCCGGTTATGGTTGCTGTTCCTCCGGCATTTAAAACTATGGTTTGATTGGCTCCACCATTGATGTTATAAGTCACTGTTGCATTTGGGGTTCCCGTAAAAGTGAAAGTAGCACTGCTATTGGCACATATTTGAGTTGGGCTCACCGCAACACTCACTGTCGGTAATGGTAAAACCGTTAAGGTTACACTGCTGGTTTGCGGATTTACACAACTTGGTGGCCCTGCACTGGCTACACTTATAATGTTAATGGTCGTATCGGCTGTATAAGTTCCAGTTATTGTTGCTGTTCCTCCTGCGTTTAAAACTATGGTTTGATTCGCTCCGCCATTGATATTATAAGTAACTGTTGCATTTGGCGTTCCTGTAAAAGTAAACGTAGCACTAGTGTTCGAACAAATTGTCGTTGGGCTTACGGCAACACTGACTGTTGGTAATGGTAAAACCGTTAAAGTAACGCTGCTGGTTTGTGGGTTAATACAAATTGGTGGACCAGCACTTGCTATACTTATTATGTTTATTGTAGTATTGGCAGCATAAGTTCCTGTTATGGTAGCCGTCCCACCAGCGCTTAAAACTATGGTTTGGTTTGTACCTCCATTAATATTATAGGTAACTGTTGCATTTGGCGTTCCTGTAAAAGAAAATGTTGCACTGCTATTGGCACAAATGCTTGTTGGGCTCACTGCAACACTTGCGGTTGGCAATGGTAAAACGGTTAAAGTAACACTACTGGTTTGAGTATTAACACAAATTGGCGGACCAACACTCGCCACACTTACAATGTTAATAGTAGTATTAGCGGTATAAGTTCCCGTTATGGTAGCTGTTCCTCCGGCACTTAAAACTATGGTTTGATTGGCTCCTCCGTTGATATTATAAGTCACCGTTGAATTTGGCGTACCGGTAAAAGTAAAAGTGGCGCTACCTCCAGAACATATTGGTGTTGGACTCACCGCTACACTTGCTGTTGGCAATGGTAAAACCGTCACAGTCACACTACTCGTTTGTGGATTCACACAACTCGGAGATCCTGAACTCGCTATGCTCACAATATTTACTGTTGTGTCAGCAGTGTAGTTTCCGGTTAATGTAGCAGTCCCAGAGCCATTTAAAACAATAGTTTGATTTGCACCTCCATTAATATTATAGGTCACAGTAGCATTTGGCGTACCAGTAAAAGTAAACGTAACACTACTCCCTGAACAGGAAATCGTTGGACTAACCGCAACACTCGCTGTGGGCAATGGCAAAATGGTTATCGTAACCGTTGATGTATCTGGCGCACATAAAGCAGAAGAAACGGTATAAGTAAACACATACGGACTACCAGCAAGTGTCATGGTAGAAACATTCAAAGTTCCCTGCGATCCATTTGTTGTAGCTATTGGTCCGGTCCAAACACCTGTATTATCAGGCGTTCCTCCTAAAAGAGCAAACAAATCAAAAGGCGCTGTAGTTGCTATTTCGTTCACACAAATGCTCCTATTACCATCGTTCCCTGCATCATTCGGTTCATAGAGATTGACTAAAACCTCTAGTCTATCACTACTCTCACACGGAGGATCGACTGTTGTCGCATAATAAAACTGGCCATTTACCAATGGTGTTGAAGGATCGAGCGGAATTCCAAAAGCGGAAGTCAGGTACCAATTATTATTACCCGAAGCAACTAAGTCTCCAACTGTTGGCGGACTGCCCGGAATATTACAAAATTCCTGTACCGGATTCCCTGTTGGCGGTGGAACCAATCCAACATTTACAAAAACAGAAAGCCTTGAAGTCTGGCAACCTGTATTAGGATTGGTCTGGCTTATATAATAAATAGTATTGTCTGTTAAAATCGCCGTAGGTGACAGCGCTGTCCCGCCCGTTGGCGTGGTATACCACTGCAAATTATTCCCAATGATAACAAATTGGGGATTGGATGGCGTAGCCTGACTCAAACTGGTCACACAAACACCCTGGAAATTGGCACCGGTTGGTGCTGAATATATGGTAACCGTAACACTTTGTCTCGGACCACAGTTTCCCGTATTGTCATCCACAAAATAATCTTCCCCGTTGACTAATACTGTTGAATTATTAAGTTGGGTATTTGAAGTTGCGGTTGCAAACCATTTAATTCCACCGCCATTATTTGTTGCCTGTAAACTGGCAACGGTTGGCGACTGGGTATCACAAAAAGTCTGGTTTGAATTGGTAATAGTTGGACATTGAGAATAAACAAAACCATTCTGCCCAAATAGTGTCAGTATCAAAACACAATAAAAAAAGTAATTTTTGGCGAGAGTAGTTATTCTCATAAGCAGTTCTATTTAATACAATTTAAATCCGTAAAACATCACTCCTTTTCATATTGTGACAATAAAACTTCAACCACAAAGAACATTTGATTCAATTTTGAATCTATAGTATTAGGCAAAGTAAAATTGTCACTACTATATTACTTATAATTTCAGCCGTAAAATTTGGCTTATTAAAATGTTATAAACAAAATAATCAACATTATTAACAACTTCTTAACAAGTGTTAAAAAACACAATTTATTGAAATACAATATTTTAAAAAATATAAAACTCAAATATCATAGTTATCAATATTTTCATCGATTGCTATAAAAATAAAAATTGTTAACAAGTTTACATCGAAATGTAAGCCTGTTAACAACAAAATGTAAAACTAAAGAGGTTAAAAAACAGTACTTTGGAATTCTCCTTTAACCGATTGATATTCCGAAATAACTTCTGCAATAATGTCTTGTACCGATTTGATTTCGTGAATCAATCCGGCAATCTGCCCGATTTCCAATTCGCCTTCTTCCAAATCACCTTCAAACATCCCTCGTTTTGCTCTGGCTCTGCCCAAAAGTGTTTTCAACTCTTCGGGTGTCGGGCATTTGGCATATAACTCCTGGACGTCGTTATAAAATTTATTTTTGATCAATCGAACCGGTGCCAATTCTTTTAAGGTCAATTGTGTATCACCTTCTTTAACATTGAGAATAGTATTCTTGAAATTTTCGTGCGATGAACTTTCAAAAGAAGCTGCAAAGCGCGAACCCATCTGAACTCCATCAGCTCCTAAAACCATAGCGGCCAACATTCCTCTACCCGATGCAATTCCACCCGCAGCAATCAACGGAATGGATATTTGCTCTTTGACCATCGGAATCAAAGTGAAAGTAGTTGTTTCTTCTCTTCCATTATGGCCTCCGGCCTCAAAACCTTCGGCTACAACCGCATCAACACCAGCCTCCTGCGCTTTTAGCGCAAATTTAGAACTGCTCACTACGTGGACAACCGTAATTCCCTTTTCCTTTAAATAATTTGTCCAGGTTTTTGGGTTTCCGGCCGAAGTGAAAACAATCTTAACTTCTTCCTCTATTATGATTTGGATGATTTCTTCAATATTGGGATATAACATCGGAACGTTTACTCCAAATGGCTTATCGGTCGCGGCTTTGCACTTTTGGATATGCTCCCGCAATACATCGGGATACATAGAACCGGCGCCAATCAAGCCCAATCCGCCAGCATTGCTGACCGCACTGGCCAATTTATAACCACTATTCCAAATCATTCCGCCCTGTACAATTGGGTATTTTATTTTAAAAAGTTGGGTGATTTTATTCATCTAAACAGAAAAGAGGTAAGATTTAATTTTTGATGATTTTTCCGGATTGCACCAATGAGTTGCTTTCGATTTTATAAAAGTACATTCCTGAAGTCAAGTTTTCCAAAGCAATGGCTTGGTTGGAAACAATTCCTTTTTCCAAAACCATCTGGCCTAAATTATTATAAAGAGAAAAATGGGCCTCTTCAAATCCATTTGGAAAAGAAACCGAAATAATTGCCGCAGCCGGATTTGGGTAAACCAAAAATCTGCCCATGCTGCTATCGTTTATCGAAAGCTGAGCAATATTTAATGCCGATTGAAAATCAGGAATTCCATAACCATATTGGTCTGTCGGACTGTCAAATCGATCCGCAGATTGTTTTACAAAATCCACTACTTGCTGGTTGGTCGCCCAAGGAACGGCTTGCCAAAAACTAGTCACCGATCCGGCCATCACTGGACAAGAAAAAGAAGTACCGCTGGCAGTGACAACATTTCCGGCTGTATTTGCCAAAGTGGTGTTTTGTCCTTTGGCCATGACATCAGGTTTAATTCTTCCGTCATAACTTGGACCAATAGAACTAAAAGACGCATAATCTTCATTGAACTGAACGGCGCCAACAGCCAAAACATTAGTTGCTTCTGCCGGAACACCTATATGCGGTTCTCCGGAATTCCCGGAATTCCCGGCACTGGCTACCACTATCATTCCTTTGGTAAAAGCAATATTGGCACCCTGAGAGGCAAAGGCAGTATCTCCGGTCATATCTGAATAAGCATAACTGTAATTTGGATTATCATAACCAAAATAGCCCAATGAAGTAGAAATCACATCAACACCTAATCGATCTGCTTCTTCTGCTGCCTGGACCCAGTAACTTTCTTCTACCGGATTTTCTTGTGAAATATCTTCCGTAATAAATAAATAATATTGTGCATTAGGTGCTGTTCCTACCAATTGCCCATCTACAAAACCAACCATGCAGGACAATGACATTGTACCGTGATTGTGTGTTGAAAAAACATTGGTATTGTTGGCAACATAATTATATCCGCCCAAAAATAACCCATTAGTAAACATTCTGCTGAACGGAATAGTACTGTCGACTGCTGAAAAACCAGAGTCCAAAACCGCTATAATTTTACCGGTACCGGTATAGTTCTGTTGATGTAGCAAGTGCATATTGAGCATCGAAACCTGATTCAAAGAATTGCCATAGGCAAATAATTCCTGAGCATCCAATTGCTTGTTGACAGGATTGATGGTTCTTGGGCTAGGCATCTTATTGTTCAAAGTATGATCGGCATAACGAATATGATTGACAAATGTCAAATTCGTTAGTGATTCTATATCAGAAATACTACCACGAATGTGAAGGCAATTAAGCCATTTAGATTGTGCTTTGATTTCGATACCTGTTGCAGCCGCAATCTGACTGATATAACTTTGCTCAAGTGGTGCATCGCTTATATTCAAAGTGATTCCCTGCGCTGTTCTTCTGTCCAATGCTCTTTGATTCAGTTCAGTCAACGGATTGTCAAAAAAAGCCTGTGCATTCGGTTTATCATTAAAATAAACCCAGGCATCTTCCTGAGCATATCCAAAGAAACCCAACAGAAAAAAAGTGATAAGTAATAGTTTGTTCATAGCCTTTACTTTTTTGTAAAGTGCTAATTTATGAAATTACTCCTGAACCAACTAATTCATCGCCAATATTCCAAGCAACAAATTGCCCTTCAGTTATCGCTGACTGAGGTTCGGCAAAGGAAACATATAAACCACTTTCGAATTGATACAAAGTAGCTTTTTGCAAAGGTTGGCGGTATCGGATTCTGGCCATGACTTCCATCGTTTCACCATGCCGCAAAGCCAAATCTTCACGTACCCAGTGGATTTCTGAAGGTTGCACACGCAATGTCTTTTTGAATAAACCGGGATGATTTTGGCCCTGACCTGTATAAATTGAGTTGGTTTTAACATCAGTCGCAATGACAAAGAGCGCTTCTTTGGTACCGCCAACGTTCAATCCTTTTCTTTGTCCAATGGTAAAATAATGTGCGCCTTGGTGTTTGCCCACAATTTTTCCATTTTCGGTAGTATAAGAAATACCTTGTGCTTCAAAAGCCAATTGTTCTTCCAATGAATTGAAAACAGGAACTTGCTGTTGATAGATTGCATCATCGGCAGCGATTTCATAAATCAAACCTTCTTTGGGTTGTAATTGTTGTTGCAAAAATTCAGGCAAACGAACTTTACCGATAAAACACAATCCCTGCGAATCTTTCTTTTCGGCGGTAACCAAATCCAATTGGGTTGCAATCTCACGAACTTCCGGTTTGGTCAATTCACCAATCGGAAATAAGGATTTTGCCAATTGTTCCTGAGATAACTGACAAAGGAAATAAGATTGGTCTTTGTTGCCATCTACACCAGCCAATAATTGATAGGTTTCATTTCCGTCTTTTTGAATGGTTCCTTTGCGGCAATAATGTCCGGTTGCCACATAATCGGCACCGAGGCTTAAAGCGATTTTCATAAAAACATCAAACTTGATCTCGCGGTTACACAATACGTCAGGATTTGGAGTTCGTCCTTGTTCGTATTCGTTAAACATATAGTCTACGATTTTTTCTTTGTATTGTTCGCTTAAATCGACGGTTTGGAAAGGAATTTCAAGTTTTTCAGCAACAAGCAATGCATCATTGCTGTCTTCGAGCCACGGACATTCATTGGAAATGGTAACCGAATCATCGTGCCAATTCTTCATAAAAAGCCCAATGACTTCATAGCCTTGTTCTTTTAACAAATACGCCGCAACACTTGAATCAACACCACCGGAAAGCCCGACTACTACTCTTTTCATATAGCAAAAAAAAATTTGGGGCAAAGTTACCCCAAATTCTATAAAATTCTATGTTTCAATATCAGTTAAATTAATACTGCCGTAAGCAAAACTTATTTACCTGCCCAGTTTTTTTCTAACGTCGTCATCAAGGCTTGGATTAGCTCTTTCTTCATCTTTTACTTCCACTTTGACATCCGTTTGTTTTGGCATGCTCGGTTTCTTGAAGTTTTTGTTTTGGTAATTCATATTGACATCTTTCATCTTTCCTTTTTCAAGGACTTTCCACATGCCTACTTTTTTACCATTTTTATATAAACCCTGTGCTGTTACATTATTCGTGGCATCTTTATAAATGGCTGGTCCATCAAGCTGGTTGTTTTTGTAATTACTCTCTTCCATGACAACATCATTCTCCGCATAACTTTTATAGATTCCTTCTTTGAAGCCATTTTTATAAGTTGTCTCTTCGGCAATCTTTCCGCTTTGGTAATAAACCTTTCTAACACCATTGAGTTTACCGTTGACATAATTCTCCAAAGTCATAATCTGCGGCGAGTTTTCATGGTAATATTTCCATTCGCCTTCAAACTGTTTGTTGACTACTTTGCCTTCGCTGACTTTATTGTTCTTTTGATTGTAGAAAATGGTATAGCAGGAATTGTCTTTTGCGCTGAAATCCCGGGTCGCAATTACGGTTCCAACTTTGGTGTCATCGAAAAATTTGAACATGCCAACTTCTTTTCCATGCTCAAAAGTACCTTCGTATCTTGGCCGTTTTGACTCTTCATAAGTGCCTTTCCAAAGTCCGTGTTTCTTACCGCTTTCGTCTAATTTATTAATGTCCTGGGCAAAAAGAACTATAGTTTGTAATAAAAAAAGAAAAATGAATTTCATAAAAACTGAGTGTTTAATTTGAATTGCGAAATTAAAGTTATTATATAAACGAAGAATATATTTTTTTAGTATATCACAGATTGTTAAAATATTCTAAAACCAAGAGTCATTTCTGTTTAACTTTTTGAAGTCAACTTGAAAATGCTTTAATCAAAAACCCCATATATCAAAATCAAAATGCTGTTTTAATGCTTTTTAAACTCCTTAAACAAAACTGTTAAAGTATTTATAAATTATCATTTTGTTTATTCTTTTTTAGTTTTTGTTAAACAAAATTTTATAATTTAGTCTAAACAAAAACAAAAAACTATGAAAAATCTAATCAAAAAAATGTCTCTACTTTGTATAGCAATTACCATGCTATCTTGTAGTGATGACGACAACAATTCTAATCAACCGAGAACTATTGCAGAGATTGCATCTGCAAATGCGAATCTAAGTATCTTGGTTCAAGCACTGGACAGAGCTGGACTAGTATCCACATTTGACAGTCCGGGAGATTTTACCGTATTTGCTCCTACCAATGACAAGTTTGAAGCATTCCTGGATGCGAATGGGTTTGCCAACATCGATGCCGTTCCACTTCCTTTGCTTACTGAAATTCTGAAAAACCATGTAGTTTCCGGATCGTTTTACAGCAACGAATTGGCTACCGGTTATGTAAAAACTTTAGCCAAAGGTGCAGCTTCGACAACCAATACATTGAGTATGTATATTGAAGTAGGCTCAACGGTAAAATTAAACGGTGGTGCAACCAATGGTGGTGCAACTGTAGTAACAGCTGATATTGAAGCTTCAAACGGTGTCATTCATGTGGTTGATAATGTAATCGGTCTACCAACGGTGGTAAATCATGCCGTAGCCAATCCCAATTTTACAACTTTAGTGAGCTTAGTTAGTGGTGCTGGTTTAGTGCCAACACTGAGCGGAACCGCCGGTTCACCTTTTACGGTATTCGCTCCATCCAATGCTGCATTCACCACTTTTGAATCACAAAACCCAGGAGTGTTGGCAAGTTTGACTTCGGCTCAGGTAACTTCTGTGTTAACTTATCATGTGGTTGGAGGAGCCAATGTACTCTCAACAGGAATTCCTACAACGCCAATTACAACATTAGAAACAGGAACATTCACCATTTCCGGAACAACAATAACTGATGAAGCAAATAGACAAACCGGTATAGTAGCAGTAGATGTTCAAGGTTCAAATGGCGTAATTCATGTTATAAATAATGTATTATTACCAACATTATAATCTATAAATTGCTATGAAAAAGAAAAGCGCAGTTAGTACTGCGCTTTTTTTTATGAACCTAATTCAAGCGCCCTGTCATTGGCCGCTTTAACCGCTTCAACTATGGTATTCTCCAAACTCCCTTTTTCAAAAATACGCAACGCACTTTCAGTCGTTCCGCCTTTGGAAGCTACTTTGGCAATCCATTCGGGATTGGATAGCGAATAACTGTTCTGTATCGCTACCGAGCCCATAAATGTTTGGTTGACTAATAATTCTGCTTCCGATTCGTTAAAGCCCAAATCAACGGCAGCCTTTATCATCGACTGCATAAAGTAAAACACGTATGCCGGTCCGCTGCCCGAAATGGCCGTTGCGGCATCGATGAGTTTTTCATTTTCCACATAAACCGATTTTCCGGTGGTATTAATTAGGTTCTGGATGATGAACAATTCCTTTCTGTCGACATTGGCGGAAGCTGTAAAAACGGTCATTCCCATCCCGATTTGTGTTGGAATATTTGGCATCGAACGGACAATCTTGGAACAGGACAATTGTTTTTCGATACTCGCTAAAGTAATTCCGGCCATGACCGAAAAGACGATTTGTGAATCTTTCAAAAAGGGTTTTATCGCTTGCGCCAAAACAGAAAAATCCTGTGGTTTCACGGCTAAAATCACAATGTCAAAATCGCCAATGGAGGAAGTTGCCTTCACCGAGAAATTGGGTTTTGGAATCACCGTTTCAACCGAATTAAAATGATCATTTCTGACCAAAGCAAAAATGTCTTCCGGCTTGATAAATCTTGAGCCGATAAAACTGCTAGCATAGGTTTTCCCCATGTTTCCGTAACCGATAATTAGTACTTTCATTTGCTTACAATTAAAAAACTCTGTTTAAAGGTATATTTTTAAACAGAGTTTTTAAAATTTATAATTCAGAAATTATTTCTTTTTGTTTTGAAGCTTTTTTTGCTCTTCAGCCTGCTCCATCATTTCACGCATCTTTTTCTGGAACTTACCTTCTTTTTTTGGCTTGGTTTTGTTCTCCTGGATTTGAGCATGAATTTTATCGCTGTCGATAAAGTATTTTTTAATCACCAACATGATTCCGATGGTAATCAAGTTGGAAATAAAGTTATACAAACTCAAACCTGAACCATAGTTGTTGAAGAACAACAACATCATTACCGGCGACAGGTAGATCATAATTTTCATGATTTTCCCCATGTCAGGCATACCGTCTTGTGGCGGTTGTGCCATGGCCTGGTCACCTGAAGTCATTTTCATATAGAAGAAAATAGCAATCGAAGCCAAAATCGGGAATAAACTGATGTGATCACCATAAACCGGAATACGGAAAGGCAATTTTACAATTTCATCAAAAGAAGATAAATCTTCTGCCCAAAGGAAACCTTTTTGTCTCAATTCAATCGCTGACGGGAAGAATTGGAACGAGGCATACATAAACGGGATCTGAATCAATGCAGGAATACAACCCGCCATCGGATTCACCCCTGCCTTGTTGTACAGTTTCATCGTTTCCTGTTGCTTTTTCATTGGGTCTTTTTTGAATTTTTCTCCAATTTCCATAATCTCAGGACGCAATACTTTCATCTTGGCTTGCGACAGGAATGATTTAAACGTAATAGGAGACATGGCAATTTTAATTAAAATCGTAAAGATGATAATCGCAATTCCCAATCCCATAAACGAACTCAACAAACCAAATAGCGGCACAAAGATGAATTTGTTAATCCAGCCGAAAATACCCCAGCCTAAAGGAATAATCTCATCCAGGTTTCTGTCGTAATTATTTAATATTTTATAATCTGACGGACCATAGTACCAATTCATTTTATAGTCCAACTCACCATTGGTAAAAGCCAAGGCTGAAGTTGTTTTGAATTCTTTGGTAAAAGTGGTGTCTTTATCTTCATCATCTACCAAATCATGTGATTTCAATGCTGCCTTCTCAAAAGGTGTTTTGGTTAGTAAAATTGAAGTAAAGAAATGCTGCTTGTAAGCGATGTAAGTCACTTTCTCCGGAGTCTCTTCCTTGTCTTTTCCCTGGCCTACATAATCGTCTTTTCCGTCTTCATATTCAAATACCACTTCTGCATAACGATTCTCATAGGAAATGCTTTTTTCGTTTCTGTAAGTCTTCATATCCCATTGGAAATCTACCGGTTTTGAAGTATTCAACGCGGTATTCAATCCTTGTGAACGAATGTCAAAATCAAGCATGTATTCCTTTGGTTTCAACACATATTTGTATTCCAAAAAGGCATTGGCACTCGATTTCAATTTCATCGAAAGCACCTGATTGCCGTCAACGGTCGTTAAGGTTGGTTCAAAGAATAAATCTTTGGTATTCAACACACGGCTGTCTTTGGTTTGCAATTGCAAGTTGAAATAAGCATTATTGTTTTTTATCAACTCTACTAATTCCTTCGAATTCTTATCAAATTTCTTGTAATCTTTTAAGATGGCTTCGGAGATATAACCGCCTTTATTGGCGATTTTAAGCTTAATCACTTCGTTCTCTAAAGTGGTAAAATTTTCTTTGGCTGAAGGCAAAGTTGCCGAGTAAGCAAAACTTCCTAAAGTTCCTTGTAGTTTTTGAATTTTAACCGAATCAGCAACTGTAGTATCAGCAATAGTCTGAGGAACTGCTATAATTGTTTTTGCCTTAGTTTCTGCTGCTTTTTCTGTCTTGGCTTTAGCTTGTTCCTTTACCTCATCTTGCTTACTGCTGTACATCATCCAAAGGATAATGATGAAGATTAAACCAAAACCGATAATCGAGTTAAAATCAAATTTCTTTTGTTCCATTTTTTAATTATTTGTCATAAGAAGCAACAAGGATTTAATTGTTACAACTTTATTTTTTATGTTTTACCATTGCGGCCACAAAGCTAACGAAAATTGGGTGTGGATTTGCAACAGTACTCTTATATTCCGGATGGTATTGTACACCAATGAAAAAAGGGTGATTTCCTAATTCGATGATTTCTACCAAACCGGTGTCAGGATTTACTCCTGTAGCTTTCAAACCAGCTGCTTCCAGCTGTTTTCTGTAATCATTATTGAATTCGTAACGGTGACGGTGACGTTCCTGAATTTGGCTTTGTCCATAAATTTCATGAGCCAGACTTCCTTTAGTCAAATCACATTTCCAGGCACCGAGACGCATCGTTCCACCTTTATCAGTTATGGTTTTTTGCTCTTCCATAATCGAAATCACGGGATGTTTTGTTTCCTCATTCATCTCGGTTGAATTGGCTTCTTTCAATTTCAAAACCGTTCTTGAATATTCGATAACCGCCATTTGCATTCCTAGGCAAATTCCGAAAAATGGGATGTTCTTTTCACGGGCATAACGAACCGTTTCAATTTTTCCTTCAATACCACGTCCGCCAAAACCAGGCGCAACCAAAATTCCGTCTAAACCTTGTAATTGCTCGGCTGCATTCTTTTCATCAATGTATTCCGAGTGAATGCTGATTACATTTACTTTGGTCTGATTTGCTGCTCCGGCATGGATAAATGATTCTAAAATCGATTTGTATGAATCCTGTAATTCAACATATTTTCCAACCAAACCAACGTTTACGGTTTGTTTTGGATGCTTCAATCGGTGTAAAAAAGTATTCCAGTTTTTTAAATCCGGAGCTGCTTTTTTAGGTAAGTTTAATTTCTTTAAGGCTACAATATCCAAACCTTCTTCAAGCATTAGATTTGGTACTTCATAAATGGTAGAAGCATCGATAGACTGAATAACCGCTTCGCGCTTTACGTTACAGAATAAGGCTAATTTTTGACGCAATTCATCCGACAATTCATGTTCGGTTCTACAAACCAAAATGTCTGCTTTGATTCCGCTTTCCATCAGGGTTTTTACCGAGTGTTGTGTTGGCTTTGTTTTTAATTCTCCGGCTGCCGCCAAAAACGGAACCAATGTCAAATGGATGACCAATGAATTGGATTCACCCAATTCCCAAACCAACTGACGAACCGACTCGATATAAGGCAACGATTCGATATCTCCGACCGTTCCACCAATTTCAGTAATCACAATGTCGAAATCACCCGATTGCCCAAGCAATTGCATGCGGTCTTTAATCTCGTTGGTGATATGAGGTACAACCTGAACTGTTTTCCCTAAAAATTCTCCTCTTCGCTCCTTTTCAATCACAGAAAGATACACTCTTCCTGTAGTTACGTTATTCGCCTGTGAGGTCGGAACATTTAAGAAACGCTCGTAGTGACCCAAATCCAAATCGGTTTCCGCGCCGTCATCCGTTACGAAACATTCTCCATGCTCGTATGGATTCAAGGTTCCGGGATCAACATTGATGTAAGGATCAAACTTTTGTATGGTCGTTCGATAACCTCTAGCCTGTAGTAATTTGGCCAGAGAAGCTGCGATGATTCCTTTTCCCAAGGAAGATGTCACACCGCCGGTAACAAAAATGTATTTTGTTTGTGTTTGATTCATTGTAAATTATGTTGTTGTGTTGTTGTTGTAAAAAACGAGGCAAAAGTACTGATTTAATTTGAAGATTTGAAGATTTGAAGATTTGAAAATTATTTTTTTGCATCAATTAAAACCAACTACTGCATCTTCAAATTTTCAAATTATTTCATTTTCAAATTGATTTCGGATATTGCTTTTTGATATTGCGCACCAATTCCTCCAAACCGTTTAATTTGAGTTCGTAAACCAATTGGAGTTGTTCACCGAGTTGTCCTTTTGGAAAGCCTTTATTTGAATACCAAACCACATAATACTCAGGCAAATCAATAAGATAATAGCCTTCATACTTGCCGAAAGGCATTTTGGTGTGCGCGAGTTTGACTAGAAGTTGTTGTTGGTCGTTCATTTTAAGAGAATAGAGTAAAGAAAATAGAATATAGAAAAAAGAGAATAGACAGTAAAAGAAATCTATATTCTTTATTCTTTTCTCTATGTTCTCAATCACTTCCAGTTAAAAACAATTTCCCGTTTGATATCGGGATGCAAACTGTAGTTCACCGGGCAGGTTTCTGCGGTGCGTTCCAAGATGGTTTTGGTCTTTTCATCGGCTTCCAGATTCATTTCAAAAGTGATGTGAATTTCAGAAATGCGTCTCGGATCAGCGGCCATGATTTTGGTCACTTCGGCGGTTGAGCCTGTAAAATCCACATCCAAATCACGTGCTTTAATTCCCATTACCGTCATCATGCAGGTCGCCAAACCATTGGCAACAGTATCAGTCGGAGAAAAGGCTTCGCCTTTTCCGTTATTGTCGAGCGGCGCATCAGAAATGATTTCGCTCCCGGATTGTAAATGAACGGAAGAGGTTCTTAAACTTCCTAAATAGGTAACTTTTGAAGTGGGCATTATAAAGCTTCTTTGATGGTTAAATCGGTGTCGTAATACAAAATGTAAATTCCGTTATTGGAATAACCGTAAGTCGTATTTTGGGCGTAGTCAAATTTGTTTTCAATCTGTTCTGATGCATCGGCCTGAATGGTTTCCTCAAAAGTTTTCTCTTGGGACAAACGCAATAAAGTATCAAACGTCACGTCAAAACCGCGAATCGCATATTGATTTGGTATAATTTTATTGAACTTCTTATACTTGGCATCAAACTGATTGGCTTCAACTGTTTCGTTTGGCCTTGACAATGATGGATACAACAATTTCAATTTGGTCAATCGCGTTAATGATATTTCCTCGAAGTCCAAAGTTTCATTGGGTTCCATAATAACCAACTGGATTTGATATTCTTTTTGGGCAGCCAACATCGCATTGGTCGTTGCCAAAATCATTCCCGTACTTTCAGAAGCCAGAACTACATAATTCATTTTATCTTTTTGCAAACGCACTTTCAGACTGTCGGCTACAAAAGTTCCTTTGGCACTTAATCCAACAATCTTTGTCTCGTTTTGCATTTCCTGAATATACTGCTTGACGCTTCCTTTTTTGGCATCAACAACGGCAATGATATTCCCGCCTTTGGCTTTCATAAATTGAAAAATGGAACCGCGCATTTGGTCCAATGATGGCATGGATTGATACAGATTACTGTATTTTTTTCCGACTTCTTTGGACAAAGGAGAAATAATCGGTGTTTTTGTTGGTTCAACCATTTCGGCTAATTTCTCGACATTGGCCTGATAGAACGGACCGATAATAGCATCCATAGAGCTCAGATTGTTTTGCTGTACCAAACTCGCAATATTTGAAGTGCTTTTGGTTTCCTGGGAATCCAAAATTTTGATATCTACATTCATTCCTAAAACCTTAGCGGAATCAATCGCCATCAAAGCACCCGAATAGAAATCTAAAGTCAGGTTCAGGAATTTATCTTTTTTCAGACGTGCTTGTGTTGAGTTCACAGTGTCGCTTTCAATCTTGCTGATATTAAAGGGTAAAAGTAATGCGAGTTGTTTTCTCGCATTAGTGTTTAAATTCTTCATTAAATTGCCCTGCTCTTTTCTGACCGGTTCTTTCCTTTGGCCTTTGGGCACCCGAAGAATCATACCCAACTTAACTCCTTTTTTGAGTTCGGGATTCAGCTTCACCAATTCAGCTTCAGAAATACCATAATCATTGGCTATAGAAGCAGCTGTTTCTTTAGGTTTTACCACATATTCCTCTAAATACATTTTACCTGAATTGGCATTAGCCACAACCGGTTCAGCCGATTCGACTGGTCTCGATTCAGTTGATGGTGTATTTCCTGAAACCACCAATTTCAATCCTACCGGGAAATCATTTACAATTCCCGGATTTAGTCTTTCCAATTCCTGAATGGTCATTCCGTATTTTTTGGAAATCCCATATTTGGTTTCCTTTGGTTCTATGATATGATAAGTTGTGTTGCCTTTTGGCGCTTCAACTTTTGGTTCACTTTTCACTATCGGTTTTGGTAATTCCTTTACTACTTCTTTTTGAGGTGTAACCGCAGAAGTCGAAATAGAATTTCCGCCTGGAGCAGGAATTTTAATCGTTTGACCAATTTTCAAACCGTCTTTTAACAAATCCGCATTGGCTTCTTTCAATGCATCAACCGTAACGCCATATTGTTTTGAAATACTATACAAAGTTTCTTTGGGTTGTACCAAATGTGTTTTTGATCCCTGACTTGGTTTAGGCGATGTTTGTTGTGGTTCAGCAACTGCTGTTAATTCGGCCGATGAAGGCGGAATCAGTAAAACAGTATCCGAATGAAGTCCGTTTTGGGAATCCGGGTTTAGTTTATAAATGTCAAAAGGAGTAACCCTGTATTTTTGAGCTATTAACGCAATAGTTTCTCCTTTGGCTACAGTATGCTTAACATATTTATCTTGCCTTGCCATCATAGAAAACGTGGCTCCAAAGACAAAAAGCAGTGAGAAAATAATTCGGTTTTTCATAAACTGGTCATTTATTTAACGTTAAAGTTAACAAAACTTTTGAATTGCAATCTGTATTGCATTATTTTTCATTAACTATTTTATGTTAACAAAAACTATTCCCATTCTATTGTGGCTGGTGGTTTTGAGCTGATATCATACACTACTCTGTTCACTCCTTTTACCCTGTTGATGATTTCATTGGAGGTTTTCATTAGGAATTCATAAGGCAAATGAACCCAGTCAGCGGTCATTCCATCTGTAGATTCTACGGCACGAAGCGCAACTACTTTTTCATAAGTACGCTCATCTCCCATTACACCTACACTGTTCACCGGCAATAGAATTGCTCCGGCTTGCCATACTTTATCGTATAGACCGTGGGTTTTTAATCCCTCGATAAAAATAGCGTCAACTTCCTGCAGGATTCTTACTTTTTCAGGAGTAATTGCCCCTAAAATTCTGATTGATAATCCCGGACCCGGAAAAGGATGTCTACCTAAAAGTTCTTTGTCAATCCCTAAAGTTTTTCCAACGCGACGCACTTCGTCTTTGAAAAGCATGCGCAATGGTTCTACGATTTGGAGTTTCATAAAATCGGGTAAACCGCCAACGTTATGGTGAGATTTGATTGTAGCTGATGGTCCTTTTACCGAAACCGATTCGATTACATCAGGATAGATAGTTCCTTGCGCCAGCCATTTTACATCTTCAATACGGTGTGCTTCATCATCAAAAACTTCGATAAAAACACGCCCGATGGCTTTTCTTTTGGCCTCAGGTTCTTCGATGCCATCCAAAGCAGAAAGAAAACGATCAGAAGCATCTACGCCTTTTACGTTTAACCCCATGTCTTTGTATTGGTGCAATACATTTTCGAATTCGTTTTTGCGAAGCAAACCGTTGTTTACGAAAATACAGTATAGGTTTTTGCCAATGGCTTTGTGCAATAAAACAGCCGCTACAGTAGAATCAACACCACCGGAAAGTCCCAGAACCACTTTGTCATCGCCTACTTTTTCCTTCAAATCTTTTACGCAGTCTTCCACGAAGGCGTTTGGCGTAAAGTTTTGCGGAACATGGGCAATTTTTACCAAAAAGTTCTCTAAGATTTGTTTTCCATCCGTTGAGTGATACACTTCCGGGTGGAACTGAATGGCATAAGTCGTTTCACCATCGATGCGATAAGCCGCATTTTCTACGTCTTTGGTACTCGCCAATCGAATTGCATTGGTTGGTAATTTTTTAATCGTATCACTGTGACTCATCCAAACCTGGCTGTTCAAAGCCACTTCGTCTAAAAATTCTTCATCGTCTTTGATGAAAGACAAATTGGCTCTACCGTATTCACGTGTATTGCTTGGCGCTACTTCACCACCGTGAAAATGGGCTAAATATTGCGCACCATAACAAACGGCCAGCAAAGGCATTTTTCCGCGAATTTGGGATAAATCAGGATGAGGAGCATCTTCAGCTCTTACAGAATAAGGGCTACCCGAAAGGATAACTGCTTTGTAGGGCGATAAATCATCAGGAAAATGATTGAAAGGGAAAATTTCGCAGAATATGTTTAATTCGCGAACGCGGCGTGCAATAAGTTGTGTGTATTGCGAACCGAAATCTAAAATAAGTACGTTGTGTTGCATGCGCAAAAGTACTATTCCTATTTGAAAAATAAAAACCCAAATTTGGAATAATATAAAATTTAAAAAAGCCACTCTTTTAGGGGCATTTTTCTAACTCATGAGGTAAAATATGCTATTGACATGCATTTACAAATGCCACTTACAACCAGAAACTCAATGCAGTCAAGCTTAAAGGACATTATTCATCAAGCAATGGCACAGAATTGTATGGTTGATGTATAGGCAAAACAATTTATTTTTTACTTAAAATTGATAGCCTGTATGGTTAGTATAGCGGTCGAATTATTGATATCTCAAAAAAGATGTTTTAAATTAGCAAAAAAATAAAACTTATGACCAAAAATTACCAAAAAACCATCTCTCTATTAGCATTATTTGTTTTCGTGATTTTGTCACAATTTGTTAGTGCCCATGGCACAACTTTTAATGCTATGACTCCGCCGGAAACTACAGCATGTAGTGAAAACTCAAACGAAGCACAACCTGGATTGGGTACATTTACTACTGGCTACACAGCCACATTCGAAACCGTTGGCACCGATGTAATCGTTACTTTTGAGTTATTGGACACTGATAAAACTGGTGTAATAGCCTATTTGTGGAGACAAACTCCATTTGCTGAGACCGGAATGACCAATACAACAGGGCTTACTTTTACAACTACCCTGACAGGACAAACCATTGGAGCCACTATTACCTATGCTTGTAAATTTGCTTATGCCGGAGGACTTTCGGTTACCAAATGGTTTAATTATACTGTAGGTAACAATTGTAATGGTGGCGGGCCGGATACTGAAGCACCAACAAACTTTACAGCATCAGTAGGAACTATTACCGGAACATCTGTTCAATTATTACTCAATGGTACTGACAATTCCGGAGCACTTATTTACGATATAACATATGGTGCTCAATCAACTTCTACCTCAGGAGCTTCAGGAGTACAAAAATCATTAGTAATTAATGGTTTAACACCATCAACAGCCTACACATTTAATGTAACGGCCAGAGATGCAGCAAACAATATGGCTGCAAACAATCCAATTGTGCTGCAGGCTACCACAACCACGAGCACTAACACCGCTTGCTCCGGAGTTAGCAACGAAGCACAGCAAGGATCTTTTTCTACAGGTTACAATTATTCTTTTGTGACTAGCGGAACAGATGTTACCTTCACTTTTGAAATGCTCGACACTGATAAAGTTGGCGTAATCGCTTATTTGTGGCAACAAACACCGTTCGGAGAAACACCCATGACGAATATTGGCGGACTTGCATTTTCTACAACTGTTACCGGTTTAACGGTTGGAACTGATGTCACTTATGCTTGTAAATTTGCTTATGCCGGTGGTTTGGTTGTTACCAAATGGTTTACTTACAATGTTGGCGACACATGTCAATTAGGCGTTTCTGAGTCTGAATTGAACAGCTCAATCAAGCTGTATCCTAACCCTGCAACTAGTGTTTTAAACATTGAGTCAAGTCTTTTACCAATCACTAAAGTTGAATTCTACTCTATTTTAGGAAACAAGGTATTAGAAACTTCAAACATTGAAACCATCAACATTGAAAACTTATCAAGCGGTATGTACATGGTAAAAATGTATGCAGAAAACAATAGGTTTGTTACCAGAAAATTGGTTGTTGAATAATATCCAAACAATTAATACAAATAAAAAAGGCTGAACAGATGTTCAGCCTTTTTTGTTCATATCCTGATAACTACTTACTCTTTTACTATCTTCTTAGTTCTTTCTCCATTCTCTGAATTTACCTTTAAGAAATAAATCCCGTTGGAATAATTAGACACATCAAGAGTTGCCTGTGTTGCATCGGTCATTTTTGACACTAAAACCCTGCCCTGCATATCACAAAGCTGGATGGATTTGATGGTACTATTGGCGCTTACGGTAATGTTATCTTGTGCCGGATTCGGGTAATAATCAAAGTCCAATTGGGTAAAACTATCTACTCCTAAAACCGTATTATTCCCTTGCAAATACAACGAAACCGGAATATAACCTTGACTTCCTACAAATACAGCATCCGGTACTGCTAACTCAAAAGTATGTGTTCCGGCACTTAAATTTCCTAAATTCATTTGGCGGATAGGAATAACCGATCCAGGGCACCAATTACTGAAAGACTGCCATTGCGCAGGAGTTCTCGGACTTGCACCATAAATCCCGTTGGCTTGTGTATTGTAAACCCTGTAAGGCTCACAAGTTGACTCACCTGGTTTATAAGTTAAAATATTTGTACCATCTAACGACACATAATGCCATCTTCGGTTGTATTCCTCTCCACCTGCATTGGCACCATGATTGGAAGTAATCAAATAAAACTTAGCATCGTTAATAGCGGTAGCCAATTGGAATTCAATGATTCTGACTGTATCTCCAATAACATCTGTCGCACCTTCCGCATAATTATTCAAATCCTTTTTAAAATTTAACGGCAAAATGAAAGTGTCATTGGGCACTGTGGTGTCAGTATTGGTAATAAAATCGAGTGTTCCAAAGAACACGTCGTTTCTGCCAGAACATCCTGCAATTTGGGTATTTGCTGCATAAGGAACGCCAAACAATTCAAACTCTACCCAAAAATCATAAATGGAATTGAGATAACTGTCTTTCAGGATTTTGGTTACGTTATCAACGGTAAAGGAATAAGGCACCAAATTAGGCGGTACATTTTTATTCATAAACGGTGTGATAAATCTTCCCAATTCAATTCTACTCGTGGTTGAAGGATTATAGCTTGTGGCACCTTTGGGCACCAAAGCCAAATTGATATTTCCGATACGGTCATAATTATCACAGGCCGCGGAAATTGAAATGCTGAGCTCGAGTGTATTCCCTATTTGGGATAAAACCTCAGGAGTCAGTTTTTTGGTAAACAAATCATTCCTCAAACGCACCACATCTGGTGCCGTTGGTTCATTCACTAAACCAGCATAGCCATCATAAAAAAGCACATTATCATAAATTTGAATGGTTTGTGCTTTTGATGGCACTAGTACCCCTAAAAGGGTAAATAACAGAAAGTAATATTTTTTCATCGTTGTGTTGTTGGTTGTTTCGAGCGCTAAAATATGAAAAAGTTGGCTTTAAAGGAACTTATTTAACTGAATATCAACAGGAATATTTCAAAAATAAAAACACCCAACAAGTCGCTGACCAATTGGGTGTTTATTTTATGATAAAAGAAATTACTTCTGTTTGAAAGCTCTTACGCCCGGGAAATAGGCCGTATCACCTAATTCTTCCTCAATGCGCAACAACTGATTGTATTTGGCCATACGATCCGAACGCGAAGCCGAACCGGTTTTGATTTGACCACAGTTTAACGCTACCGCTAAATCCGCAATCGTGTTGTCTTCTGTTTCTCCTGAACGGTGTGACATTACCGAAGTATAACCAGCATTGTGCGCCATATTTACCGCTGCAATGGTTTCTGTCAAGGTTCCGATTTGGTTAACTTTTACAAGGATTGAATTGGCAATGCCTTTTTCGATACCGGTAGACAAACGCTCCACATTGGTTACAAATAAATCGTCACCCACCAATTGCGTTTTGTTTCCGATCAATTCGGTTAAATATTTCCAGCCTTCCCAGTCGTCTTCATACATTCCATCTTCAATAGAAATGATTGGATAATTGGTGGCCAATGAAGCCAAATATTCTGCTTGTTCTTTTGAGGTTCTTACTTTTCCGGTAGCGCCTTCAAATTTAGTATAGTCGTATTTTCCGTCTACATAAAACTCAGAAGCCGCACAGTCTAGAGCAATCATGATTTCATCGCCAAATTTATATCCTGCATTTTCTACGGCCTTTTTGATGGTATCCAAAGCATCTTCCGTTCCACCGGCAAGGTTTGGTGCAAAACCACCTTCGTCACCTACGGCTGTTGACAAATGTCTGTCGTGTAATACTTTTTTAAGGTTGTGGAAAATCTCTGTTCCCATTTGCATCGCATGGGTAAATGACGTTGCTTTTACTGGCATAATCATAAACTCCTGGAAGGCAATCGGCGCATCCGAATGTGAACCGCCGTTAATGATATTCATCATCGGTACCGGTAATGTATTGGCAGAAACACCACCAACGTAACGGTATAAAGGCAATCCTAATTCATTGGCTGCTGCTTTGGCCACCGCCAAAGAAACGCCTAAAATGGCATTGGCGCCCAAGTTTGATTTATTTGCTGTTCCGTCCAAATCTATCATCAACTGGTCGATGTGATTTTGTTCGAAAACAGAAACGCCCATTAATTCGGGAGCAATTTTAGTATTTACATTTTCTACGGCTTTCAAAACCCCTTTACCCATATAGTTTTTCCCTCCATCTCGTAATTCCACCGCTTCATGTTCACCGGTTGAAGCACCACTTGGCACTGCGGCACGTCCTAAAACGCCGCTTTCGGTTACTACATCTACTTCAATGGTTGGATTTCCTCTGGAATCAAGGATTTGTCTTGCATGTACTTTGATGATTATGCTCATTGTATATTGTTTTTAGATTTTAATTAGGTTCACAAATTTAAGAAATTAAAAAAAGCCATTATTAATTATTTGCACAACTTATAAACGCAATCGATTTAGTTTCATCAAAATTTAACACAAATTCATTTTACTGTTAATTATACAAGTTTAATATAATATTACACAACAATTAGCTTTGATGTTCAGCTTAATTTTACAGTATTATTTAAAACATATCTGTCATGAAAAATTCTACTCTTAAAAACAGCATCAAAAGCAATCAGCTGACAATGATTTGTCTGGTCCTGTTCTTTGCTCTTGCTCCAACTTCTTCGTATTCTCAAGATTATCGTTTTATCGATGCTTATATGGATGATTTTGGAAAGAACGAAATGTTTGTAAAGAAATCGTTGATGGATTATTCTATTACTATTGTAGAGTCACAATTGAGTTCAAGATCGAGCGCAACCGCCGGAAAAATCATAGAGAAATTGGAAAGTATGAATGCCAATTTGAGAAACAACAACAAAGGATTTGAAAACAATACTTTGCTCAGAGACAGCTTTATCAAAATGAATCAAAAAACGATAGAGTCTTTGCTTAACGGGAGTTTAATTTTAAACGATTATGATTACCAAAGCACTTTGTCATTGACCGAAATTGGGGTGAATCTCAATCAGAAAGAAAAAGACCTTGCTAGTTATTTTCAAGAGTTAAAAGATTATGAAAAAAGTAAAAAAGTTTTTGGAACCCAATACCACATGACTTTAAAGAGCAGCCACGGCAAAAATGTTTTAGAATACAATGCCCTACAAAACGTATTGTTTTATAAAATCAATGTAATCGACCAAAAACTGACTTCTGTAATTACTGCCAGAGACAAAAAGGGATTTTTTGATTGTCTGAACAGTATAACGGTAATGCACCAAGCTGCTATGGCAAAAACCACTCAATACAACAACAATTTTAAAGACAACACGCTGAATGCTGCCAATATAAAATATTCGAATTTTATCAATGACCAAAGAGCCAAATTCGCGAACTTGTTTAATGAGTATGTTGATGAATACAATGCACTTCAAACCTTAAAAAATTCGAAAGCGCCACAAACCAACGAGACTGTTGCTAATTACAACCAAGTCGTTAGAAGTTATAATTCCAAAAAGAATGCTTTTTATGCTGTTTTCAATACCATTCAAACTACCAAAAAAGTCTTGTATGACAGTTGGTTTGTGACCAATGGCACCTTCTTAAAAAATAACGGGGAATTCGAAAACATCCATGATAAATATGCTGTTAACAATTAATTCCCCGTATAAAGTTTAATCTGTAAGAGGCAAAAGGTTTACACTTCCTGTAGACTTTTTGCCTTTTTTATATTGGTGATAAATTCGTCAAACAAATATGAGGAGTCATGTGGTCCCGGACTCGCTTCCGGATGGTATTGTACTGAGAAACAGTTTTTGGATTTCATTCTCATCCCGGCAACGGTATTGTCATTGATATGGTAATGCGTGATTTCCAAATCGGCGTGGTTTTCCAGTTCTTCCCTATTGACTGCAAATCCGTGGTTTTGCGAGGTGATTTCTCCTTTTCCGGTCAACACGTTCATTACCGGATGATTGATTCCCCTGTGGCCGTTAAACATCTTGTAAGTTGAAATTCCGTTGGCCAAACCGATAATTTGATGTCCCAAACAAATCCCAAAAACCGGTTTGTCTGAGGCAATCATTTCTTTGGCCACCTCAATTACGCCTTCCAGCGGTTCCGGATCGCCGGGTCCGTTTGACAAGAAATAACCATCCGCATTGAAGGCACTTAGTTCTTCAAAGCTGGCATTGTATGGAAATACTTTGATGTAACAATCTCTTTTGGCCAGGTTTCTCAGGATATTTCTTTTGATGCCTAAGTCTAAGGCTGCAATTTTATATTTGGCGTTTTCGTCTCCGAAGAAATACGGTTCGGTAACTGATACTGTCGAAGCCAATTCCAAACCTTTCATATCGGGTACGTTGGCCAATAATTTTTTCAATTCCTCTACCGGAGTGCCGTCGGTACAGATTACGGCGTTTTGCGCACCGTTATCACGGATATAGCTTACCAGCGCACGTGTATCCACATCTGAAATGCAGATGAGATTTTCCTTTTCGAAGTAATCGTAAAGATTGCTTTCTGAATCGGGGCGCGAATGGGTAAAGCTGAAGTTTTTACAAACCAAACCGGAGATCATGATTTTGTCGGCTTCTACTTCGTTGGCATTGACACCGTAGTTTCCGATGTGTGGATTGGTCGCTACCATGATTTGCCCGAAGTAAGACGGATCGGTAAAGATTTCCTGGTAACCGGTCATTCCGGTGTTGAAACAAACTTCACCAAAGGTTTTGCCTGAGATACCAATTGATTTCCCGTAAAAGATGGTCCCGTCTGCTAGTAGTAAGATGGCTTGTGGTCTTGTTGTATACTTCATTCGTAGTTAGTTATTGTTTTTTTATGTCTCATGCAGTCGCTTCGCTCGTGCCATTATATTGTTGTGTTGTAGTTGTGCAAAATTACTTTATTGTTGGCTGATATTAAAATGGAATTTATCAAACTTTATAAACATTTGTTTTAGCCCCGATGGAGCCGATATCCTCGTAACAAAGTGGAGAGATAAAGGCGAAAGCGGGAAAAAGCTCCCATCAAGCCAAAAAAAAAGGATAAACAAAACGTTTATCCTTTATATTTAAGAATAGGCAACCATTATGCTTGCTCTTCTTTAGATTCTTCATCAGCCGGAGCTTCCGGAGTTTCATCTGCCGGAGTTTCTTCCACTTCAGCAACTGCCGGAGCTTCTTCCACTGCAGGCGTTTCAACAACCTCTGCAACCGGAGCTTCAACAACTTCTGCTGCCGGAGTTTCCACAACTTCTTCCACCACTGGTGCCGGAGCTGCTTCAACCACTGGAGCTTCCACTTTCTCTGGAGCTGTAGTTTCAGATTTTTTAGCTTTTCCACCACGACGGCTTTTCGCTTTTTTCTCTTCTTTTTTACCTCCGTTGTATAGTTCGTTGAAGTCTACCAACTCGATCATTGCCATATCAGCGTTATCTCCAAGACGGTTACCCATTTTGATGATACGGGTGTATCCACCCGGACGGTCACCTACTTTTGGAGCAACTTCTCTGAAAAGTTCAGTTACACCATATTTGTTACGTAGGTAAGCGAAAACGATACGTCTGTTGTGCGTAGTATCTTCTTTTGATTTTGTTACTAGTGGCTCAACAAATTGTTTAAGCGCTTTAGCTTTAGCAACAGTAGTGATAATACGTTTGTGCTCAATAAGAGAACAAGCCATATTAGCCAACATAGATTTTCTATGTCCGGTCTGTCTGCTTAAGTGATTTACTTTTTTTCCGTGTCTCATGACGTCTTTTTTTAACCTTCATCTTGCTTCAATCCTCTGGGGAGCGCAAAATATGAAGTAATTTATTCTTTATCTAATTTGTATTTACCTAAGTCCATTCCGAAAGTTAAATTTTTGTTGGCAACCAATTCGTCTAACTCAGTTAGCGATTTTTTACCAAAATTACGGAATTTCATCAAGTCATTTTTGTTGAAAGATACAAGATCTCCAAGGGTGTCAACTTCGGCTGCTTTCAAACAGTTCAAAGCTCTTACAGACAAGTCCATATCAACCAATTTGGTTTTCAATAACTGTCTCATGTGCAATGATTCTTCGTCGTAAGACTCTGTTTGAGCGATTTCGTCAGCCTCTAATGTAATTCTCTCATCAGAGAACAACATAAAGTGGTGAATTAAAACTTTAGCCGCTTCAGTTAAAGCATCTTTAGGATTGATAGAACCATCAGTTTTGATTTCAAAAACTAATTTTTCGTAATCCGTTTTTTGCTCCACACGGAAGTTTTCAATGGCATATTTTACATTTTTTACCGGGGTAAAAATAGAGTCTGTAAAAATTGTACCGATTGCTGCATTTTGTTTTTTGTTCTCTTCTGCAGGAACATAACCACGACCTTTCTCGATAGTTAATTCCATGTTCAGATTCACTTTACTGTCTAAGTTACAAATTACCAATTCCGGGTTTAACACTTGGAATCCTGAGATGAATTTTTGAAAATCACCCGCTGTAATTTGATCTTTTCCTGAGATTGAGATAGAAACTGTTTCATTATCTACATCTTCAATCTGACGTTTGAAACGTACTTGTTTAAGATTAAGGATAATTTCAGTAACATCTTCAACAACTCCTGAAATGGTAGAAAACTCATGCTCAACTCCTTCGATACGAACCGAAGTGATGGCATAACCTTCTAACGCAGAAAGTAAAACTCTTCTAAGTGCATTACCAACTGTCAATCCGTATCCTGGTTCTAAAGGTCTGAATTCAAACTTACCTTCAAAATCGGTTGAATCGATCATGATAACTTTATCGGGCTTCTGAAAATTAAATATTGCCATAATTTAGACTAATGTCAATTATTATTTGTTGTACAACTCTACGATTAATTGTTCTTTAATATTTTCTGGAATTTGAAGTCTTTGAGGAACAGAAACGAAAGTTCCTTCTTTAGTGTCATTATTCCAAGTGATCCACTCATATACGTGAGAAGAATTGGCTAATGAACGCTCGATAGCTTCAACAGATTTAGATTTTTCACGAACAGCAACTTTGTCACCAGCTTTTAAGTGGTAAGATGGGATGTTTACTAATTCTCCGTTCACAGTGATGTGACGGTGAGAAACGATTTGTCTTGCAGCTCTTCTTGAAGGTGCAATTCCCATTCTGAATACAACGTTATCTAAACGAGCTTCGCATAATTGTAAAAGGATTTCACCTGTTACACCTTTAGAAGCTGCTGCTTTTTCGAAAAGGTTTCTGAATTGTTTTTCCAAAATACCATAAGTGTATTTTGCTTTTTGCTTTTCCATTAACTGAACAGCATACTCAGATTTTTTACCTCTTTTTTTAGCCATCCCGTGTTGTCCAGGAGGATAATTTCTTTTTTCGAAGGCTTTGTCTTCTCCGAAAATTGCTTCGCCAAACTTACGGGCGATTCTTGTACTTGGACCAGTATATCTTGCCATTTTAAATTGTTTTAAGATAGAGATTATGAATTCAGGTCGAATCCTTCGATAATCTTTATTCTATCTTGATTATACTATAATTATACTCTACGTCTTTTAGGAGGACGACATCCGTTGTGTGGCATTGGAGTAACGTCAATGATTTCTGTTACTTCAATTCCTGAATTATGAATAGATCTGATAGCAGACTCACGTCCGTTACCCGGTCCTTTTACATAAACTTTTACTTTTTTAAGACCAGCTTCTAAAGCTACCTTTCCACAATCTTCTGCTGCCATTTGAGCTGCGTATGGAGTGTTCTTTTTAGAACCTCTAAAGCCCATTTTACCGGCTGAAGACCAAGAAATAACTTCACCTTTTTTGTTTGTTAACGAAATGATGATGTTATTAAAGGTTGCATTAATATGAGCTTCACCCGTTGATTCAACGATAACTTTACGTTTTTTTGCAGTCGTTTTAGCCATACTATTTATTATTTAGTTGCTTTTTTCTTGTTAGCAACAGTTTTTCTTTTACCTTTTCTTGTTCTAGAGTTGTTCTTAGTTCTTTGTCCTCTTAACGGAAGACCAGATCTGTGACGGATACCTCTATAACATCCAATATCCATTAAACGTTTGATGTGCAATGAAACTTCTGAACGAAGCTCACCTTCAATTTTGTAGTATGATACCGCGTCACGGATTCCTCCGATTTCGTCATCATTCCAATCTTGAACTTTTTTATCTTGGCTTACTTGAGCTTTTTCTAAAATCTCAATAGCTCTACTTCTGCCTACTCCGAAGATGTAGGTTAAAGCGATAACTCCTCTTTTGTTTTTTGGGATGTCTACCCCTGCTATTCTTGCCATAACTTATCCTTGTCTTTGTTTAAATCTAGGATTCTTTTTATTAATCACGTACAATCTGCCTTTGCGACGTACGATAATGCACTCGGCACTTCTTTTTTTAACTGATGCTCTTACTTTCATATTAGTAGCTTTAGTATCTATAAGTAATTCTTGCTTTTGACAAATCGTAAGGGCTCATTTCCAGTTTCACTTTGTCACCAGGTAACAATTTGATGTAATGCATACGCATTTTACCGGAGATGTGAGCAATCACAATATGTCCATTTTCTAATTCTACACGAAACATCGCATTTGATAATGCTTCAATGATCGTTCCGTCTTGTTCTATTGCTGATTGTTTTGCCATAAAAATTAAGCTACTGCTTTTCTATTTTTACCACTTTTCATCAATCCGTCATAGTGTTTATTCAATAAATAAGAATTTATTTGTTGAATAGTATCGATAGCAACACCAACCATAATGATTAATGAAGTACCACCATAGAACATAGCCCAAGATTGTTGTACATTAAGACTAACAACAATTGCTGGGAACACAGCGATTAATGCTAAAAATAACGAACCAGGGAATGTTATAAGAGACATGATTCTATCTAAGAAGTCAGCCGTTTCAACTCCTGGTTTGATACCTGGAATAAAACCACCACTTCTTTTTAAATCATCGGCCATTTTGTTTGTTGGAACTGTAATTGCAGTGTAGAAGAATGTGAATATCAAAATCAACATTGCAAATACGAAGTTGTACCAAAATCCGAACATGTTACTAAAAGTACCTGCGATAGACTGAGACGTTTCAGATTTTGAAAGTCCTGCTACTGCTGCCGGAATAAACATAATCGCTTGTGCGAAGATGATTGGCATAACTCCTGCAGAATTCAATTTTAACGGAATCCACTGTCTGTTTCCTCCTAAAGAATCTTGCTCAAAATCACCGGCTGTTGTACGACGGGCGTATTGTACCGGGATTCTTCTTACAGCCATTACCAATAGAACACAAGCAATGATAATTAACAACCAAACGATTACTTCAATTACTAATAACATCGGTCCACCAACGGTTTGACCAGATAGTTTTGAAGCAAACTCTTGGTATAAAGCTTGAGGCAATCTGGCAAGAATTCCCACCATAATCAATAGTGAAATACCATTACCAATACCTTTATCTGTAATTTTTTCACCTAACCACATAGCGAATATTGTACCTGTAGTTAGAATTAATACTGAAGAGAACAAGAATTGGAATGAATCAAATCCTAAAAGGAATGCGCTTGGTGGCAAAGTACTATAAAGGTTATAGATATAACCAGGACCTTGTACCAAAGTAATCGCGATGGTTAACCATCTGGTAATTTGATTCAATCTTTTTCTGCCGCTCTCGCCATCTTTTTGCAATTTTTGCAAATAAGGAATAGCGATACCCATTAATTGAACAACAATTGAAGCCGAAATGTAAGGCATAATACCTAACGCAAAAACAGACGCTTTAGAAAAAGCTCCACCGGTAAACATGTCAAGGATTGATCCAATCCCTTGGTCTGTTTGACCAGCTAAGTTTTCTAATTGTGTAGCATCAATTCCCGGAAGAGTAACGTGCGCTCCAAATCTATAAACCAATAACAGACCAAGAGTTACCAAGATTCTGTTTTTTAGTTCTTCTATTTTCCAAACATTATGTAATGATTCAAAAAATTTCTTCATTGTTCTATTAATTATAAGGTTACAGCTTCTCCACCAGCCGCTTCAATAGCCGCTTTTGCAGTAGCAGTAAATTTGTGAGCAGTTACTGTTAATTTTGCTTTTAATTCTCCTCTTCCTAAAATCTTAACCAATTCGTTTTTAGTAGCCAAACGGTTTTCTACCAATACTGTAAAATCTACAGTATTATTGGTAACAGTTCCGTTATCCACTAATAACTGAAGCGCATCAAGATTAACACCTTGATATTCTTTACGGTTGATGTTTGTGAAACCAAACTTAGGCACACGTCTTTGAAGTGGCATCTGACCTCCTTCAAAACCAATCTTTTTAGAATAACCAGAACGAGACTTAGCTCCTTTGTGACCACGTGCAGCGGTACCACCTTTACCAGAACCTTCTCCTCTACCTAATCTTTTGTTTTGATTGTGTGTAGAACCTTCAGCAGGTTGTAAGTTACTTAAATTCATAACTATGATTTGTTATTTAACTTCCTCAACGGAAACTAAGTGTTTAACTTTATTTATCATTCCAAGGATAGCAGGATTTGATTCATGCTCTACAACTTGGCCCATTTTACGAAGACCTAAAGCTTCTAATCCTCTTTTTTGTGTAAGTGGACAGTTGATTTTGCTTCTAACTTGTTTTACTAATAATTTTGCCATGTTTTCCTTGAATTAACCTTTAAAAACTTTTTCTAAAGAAATACCTCTTTGTTTTGCAACAGTAACAGCACTTCTCATTTGCAATAAAGCATCAAAAGTTGCTTTTACCACGTTGTGCGGATTTGATGAACCTTGTGATTTTGACAATACATCGTGGATACCAACCGACTCAAGAACTGAACGAACAGCTCCACCAGCGATTACTCCGGTACCGTGAGATGCAGGCATCAAAAATACTGCTGCTCCACCAAATTTTCCTTTTTGTTCGTGAGGTACAGATTGACCGCTCAAAGGAATTCTAACCAAGTTTTTCTTTGCATCTTCTACTGCTTTAGCAATAGCTTCAGAAACATCTTTAGATTTTCCTAATCCGTGACCTACTACACCGTTTTCATCACCTACCACAACAATAGCAGAAAAGCCGAAAGCTCTACCTCCTTTTGTTACTTTAGTAACACGATTTACACTTACCAGACGATCTTTTAATTCAAGACCACTAGGTTTTACTAATTCTACATTTTTGTATTTAGACATAATATATTAGAATTTAAGTCCAGCGGCTCTTGCGCCTTCTGCTAATGATTTAATACGACCGTGGTACAAGTATCCTCCTCTGTCGAAAGTTACTTCAGTTATCCCGGCTTTTAACGCTTTTTCAGCTGCTAGTTTTCCAACTGCTGCAGCGATTTCTACGTTTGTACCTTTAATATCTACTCCTTTATCTTTTGATGAAGCAGCCAATAAAGTAACTCCATTCACATCATCAATTAGTTGTGCATAGATTTCTTTATTACTTCTGAATACAGATAATCTTGGTTTAGCAGTTGTTCCGCTAACAATCTTTCTGATTCTGAATTTAATTCTTTGTCTTCTTTCAGTTTTTGTTAATGACATAATGCTAATTTTTACGCTGATTTACCTGCTTTTCTTCTTAATACTTCACCAACAAACTTAACTCCTTTTCCTTTGTAAGGTTCTGGCTTACGGAAACCTCTGATTTTCGCAGCGATTTGTCCGATTAATTGTTTGTCGTAAGATGTCAACTTCACGATTGGGTTTTTACCTTTCTCAGAGATTGTTTCTAGTTTTACTTCTGGAGCAACTTCTAAAACGATATTGTGAGAGAAACCTAATGCTAAGTCTAATTTTTGTCCTTGGTTTGAGGCTCTGTAACCTACTCCAACCAATTCTAATTCTTTTGTAAACCCTTCAGACACACCCACAATCATGTTGTTGATTAATGATCTGTATAATCCGTGTTTTGCTCTATGATCTTTACTATCAGATGGTCTTTCTACTACTAGTTGACCTTCTTCAACTTTTACAGTTACGTCTGCGTAATCTTGTGTAAGTTGACCTAATTTTCCTTTTACTGTAATTACTGTTTCACTAACTTCGACAGTTACACCAGCAGGAATTGAAATTGGATTTTTACCTATTCTTGACATTGTTTAACTGTTTTATTAGTATACGTAACAAATTACTTCTCCACCAACATTTAATTGCTTAGCTTGTTTCCCGGTCATTAAACCTTTTGAAGTTGAAACAATAGCAATTCCTAATCCGTTAAGGATTCTAGGCAATTTTGATGCACCTGCATATTTACGTAAACCTGGTTTACTAATTCTTTGGATATCTTTAATTACAGACTCTTTAGTATCTTTATCATACTTCAAAGCGATTTTGATCGTTCCTTGAACAGAACTGTCATCAAATTTGTAACTTAAGATATATCCTTGATCGAATAAAATCTTTGTGATTTCCTTTTTCAAGTTCGAAGCCGGGATTTCAACCACTTTGTGGTTAGCCATCACTGCATTTCTAACTCTCGTAAGATAATCTGCAATTGGATCTGTATACATATGTATAAATTTGCGGTTATGGTTTTCAAGAGGTACTCACCAAATGAACCTTTAACCAATTAAAATTATTTTTTGGTTTGCAAAAGTAATAACTTATTGCGAGATTACCAAGAAGCTTTTTTAACTCCCGGGATTAATCCTTGATTAGCCATTTCACGGAATGTTACACGTGAAATACCGAATTGTCTCATGTACCCTCTTGGTCTACCTGTTAATTTGCAACGATTGTGCATACGAACTGGTGAAGCATTTTTTGGTAATTTTTGTAACCCTTCGTAATCTCCGGCTTCTAATAAAGCTTTTCTTTTCTCAGCGTACTTTGCTACCGTTTTTTCTCTCTTAACCTCACGGGCTTTCATTGATTCTTTAGCCATGTCTTAATTCTTTTTAAAAGGTAAACCTAATTCAGCCAATAATGACTTTGCTTCTTTATCTGTGTTTGCAGAAGTTACAAACGTAATATCCAATCCTGAGATTTTATTTACTTTATCAATATCAATTTCAGGGAAAATGATTTGTTCAGTAACACCCAGGTTGTAGTTTCCTCTTCCGTCAAAACCAGTAGCTTTGATACCATTAAAATCTCTTACACGTGGTAAAGATGACGTGATAAGTCTATCTAAAAACTCATACATTCTTTCTCCTCTAAGAGTTACTTTAGCACCAATTGGCATACCTTTTCTCAATTTGAAAGACGCAACGTCTTTCTTAGAGATTGTAGATACTGCTTTTTGTCCAGTAACTTTAGTCAACTCATCAACTGCATAGTCAACTAGTTTTTTATCAGATACTGCTGCTCCAACTCCACGGCTTAAAACGATTTTTTCCAATCTTGGAACTTGCATAACGTTTTTATAACCGAATTCTTCTTTAAGGGCAGCAATTACTCTGTCCTTATATTCTTGCTTAAGTCTAGGTGTATAGGCCATAACTATAATACTTGATTAGATTTTTTTGAAAATCTCACTTTCTTATCTCCTTCTGTCTTGATTCCAACTTTGGTTGCTTTTTTAGATTTTGGATCTACCAAAGCCAAGTTTGAAATGTGAATAGGAGCTTCTTTCTTAACAATTCCTCCTTGAGGGTTTTTTGCACTTGGTTTTGTATGTTTCGAAACCATGTTTACACCTTCAACGATTGCTTTGTTTTTCTCACGGTCAACACGCAACACTTTACCTTCAGTTCCTTTGTGGTCCCCTGCGATAACAGTTACTGTGTCTCCTGATTTTATTTTTAGCTTTATCATCTTACTAACGAATTAAAGCACTTCTGGTGCTAATGATACAATTTTCATGAATTGTTTTTCACGAAGTTCTCTTGCAACCGGACCAAAAACACGTGTTCCTCTCATCTCACCTGCAGCGTTCAAAAGAACACATGCATTATCGTCGAAACGGATATAAGAACCATCGGCTCTTCTCACTTCTTTTTTGGTACGTACAACAACTGCAGTAGAAACAGCACCTTTTTTCACGTTTCCGTTTGGTGTTGCATCTTTTATTGACACTACAATTTTATCTCCAACAGAGGCATAACGACGTTTCGTTCCTCCTAAAACACGGATAGTCAAAACTTCTTTTGCTCCTGTGTTATCTGCTACTTTTAATCTCGATTCCTGTTGTACCATAATTACTTAGCTCTTTCAATGATTTCAACTAGTCTCCAACATTTGGTTTTAGATAAAGGTCTTGTTTCCATGATCTTTACTGTATCTCCGATGTTACAGTCATTTGTTTCGTCGTGTGCATGAAACTTTTTAGTTTTTAACACGAACTTACCGTATAACGGGTGTTTTACTCTGGTTACTTGTGCCACAACAATAGACTTGTCCATTTTGTTTGACGTAACAACACCAATTCTTTCTTTTCTTAAATTTCTTTTATCTTCCATTTTAGCAGAATACAATTATTGTAACTCTCTTTTAGTTAGCTCTGTTGCTACTCTAGCAACCGCTCTTCTAGCACTTCTAATTTGAAGTGGATTGGCAATTGGAGAAATAGCGTGTGCAGATCTTAAATCCATATAGGCTTTTCTCAACTCAGTAAGTTTCACTTGCAACTCAGCTGCGGATAGATTGATAATTTCTGATTGTTTCATAATTAATTTTAGATTATGCTTCGAAATCTCTAGCAACGACAAACTTAGTTTTTACAGGAAGTTTTTGAGCGGCAAGACGCAAAGCCTCTTTTGCAACAGAAAGTGGAACTCCACCAACTTCAAACATAATTTTTCCTGGTTTTACAACAGCAGCCCAATATTCGACCGCTCCTTTACCTTTACCCATACGTACCTCTAGAGGTTTTTTGGTGATAGGTTTATCTGGAAATATTTTAATCCATAATTGTCCCTCTCTTTTCATAAAACGAGTTGCAGCAATACGCGCAGCTTCGATTTGACGTGAAGTTAAGAACATTCCATTTTCATGTACTGATTTAATTCCAAACATTCCATTAGAAAGCTCGTGTCCTCTTTGAGAAACGCCTTTCATTCTACCCTTCTGTACCTTACGGTATTTTGTTCTTTTAGGCTGTAACATTTTTCTTTAGTTTAAAATTTACTTTCTTTTACGAGGTCCTGGTTTTCCATTTGATTTTCCACTACGTGGAGCATCATTTCCTTTTCCACCACCTTGACCGGCTTGTTTTTTGTCCATGCCTACAAGAGGAGAAAGATCTCTTTTTCCATAAACCTCACCTTTCATGATCCATACTTTGATACCCATTCTACCATAAGTAGTGTGAGCTTCACCCAAAGCATAATCAATATCGGCTCTGAAAGTTGATAGAGGAATTCTTCCTTCTTTGAATTGCTCTGAACGTGCCATTTCAGCTCCGTTCAAACGACCAGAAATCAAAACCTTAATACCTTCTGCATTCATACGCATTGCTGCTGCGATAGCCATTTTAATAGCTCTTCTGTATGAAATACGGCTTTCGATTTGACGAGCGATGCTAGTTGCAACTAAGTAAGCGTCTAACTCAGGTCTTTTGATTTCAAAGATGTTGATTTGAACCTCTTTGTCAGTAACTTTCTTAAGTTCTTCTTTCAACTTGTCTACCTCTTGTCCGCCTTTCCCGATAATGATACCTGGTCTTGCAGTAGTGATAGTAACGGTTACAAGTTTCAAAGTTCTCTCGATGATTACTTTTGATACACTAGCTTTTGATAAACGAGCGTGGATATACTTTCTGATTTTATAATCCTCAGCGATTTTGTCACCGTAATCATTTCCACCATACCAGTTTGAATCCCATCCTCTGATGATCCCAAGTCTGTTTCCAATTGGATTTGTCTTTTGTCCCATCTTAATTAATTTGCTTGTGTGTTATCTAATTGTCCTAATACGATTGTAACGTGGTTAGAACGTTTTCTAATTCTGTGTGCTCTTCCTTGTGGCGCTGGACGAAGTCTTTTCAACATCATTCCACCGTCTACACGGATTTCTTTTACAATTAAGCCTGCTTCAGCTACATTACCTTCTGCATTTTTCTGCTCCCAATTGTTGATTGCAGATAACAAAAGTTTTTCTAACTTTCTTGAAGCTTCTTTTGAGCTAAATCTTAATATATTTAAAGCTCTTTCCACTTTCTGACCTCTTACCAAGTCTGCTACTAAGCGCATTTTTCTAGGTGAAGTAGGGCAGTTATTTAATTTAGCAAAAGCTATAGACTTATTAGCCTCTTTTCTTGCGTCTGCTGATTCTCTTTTACGAACTCCCATTGCTTCTTATTTTTTACCTTTATTTTTTGCTCCAGCATGACCTCTAAAAGATCTTGTTGGTGAAAACTCTCCTAATTTGTGTCCTACCATGTTCTCAGTTACATAAACCGGAACAAATTGACGACCATTGTGAACTGCGATAGTTTGTCCAACGAAATCTGGTGTAATCATAGAAGCTCTAGACCAGGTCTTAACAACTCCTTTATTTCCTCCAGCGATATTCTCCTGAACTTTTTTATCTAATTTATAGTGAACAAATGGTCCTTTTTTTAATGAACGTGCCATGTCTATCTAATTATTTCTTTCTGCGTTCTACAATATACTTGTTGCTCGGGTTAACTTTTGAACGAGTTCTGTAACCTTTAGCTGGTAGACCTTTTCTAGAACGTGGGTGACCTCCAGAAGAACGTCCTTCACCACCACCCATTGGGTGATCGACAGGGTTCATCGCTACCGGTCTTGTTCTTGGTCTTCTACCTAACCATCTTGATCTACCTGCTTTACCAGATACGATTAATTGGTGGTCAGAGTTAGATACTGCTCCAATTGTAGCTGAACAAGTCAACAAGATCAATCTTGTTTCTCCTGACGGCATTTTAATTGTTGCATATTTACCATCTCTTGCCATTAACTGAGCAAAAGTTCCTGCACTTCTAGCAATAGTAGCTCCTTGCCCCGGGCGTAATTCAATACAAGAAATTACAGTTCCCAATGGAATTTTGCTCAAAGGCAAAGTGTTTCCGATTTCAGGAGCTGCACCTTCACCAGATACAACTGTTTGTCCTACTTGCAGACCGTTTTGAGCAACGATATACGTTTTCTCTCCATCAGCATACCACAATAATGCGATAAAAGCAGTTCTGTTTGGATCATACTCGATTGATTTCACTGTAGCCGGAATTCCAACTTTAGTTCTTTTGAAATCAATGATACGATACCTTTGTTTGTGACCACCGCCTGTATAACGCATGGTCATTTTTCCTTGACTATTTCTACCACCTGAGTTTTTTATCGGTGCGATCAATGAACGCTCCGGCTTATCAGTCGTGATGGCGTCAAAACCATTCACAACTCTAAAACGCTGACCAGGGGTAATAGGTTTTAATTTTCTAACTGACATTTTCTATTAGATATTATTATAAAAATCTATTGTTTCTCCTTCTTGTACTTGAACGATAGCTTTTTTGTAGCTGTTCGTTTTACCACTGATCAAACCACTTTTTGTATATTTAGTAGATCTGTCAGCTCTGTAGTTCATTGTGTTCACATCAACAACAGTAATTCCATAAGCAGCTTCTACAGCTTTCTTAATTTGAACTTTGTTGGCTTTTTTGTCAACAACAAAACCAAAACGATTGAAAACCTCACCTTCTTTGGTGATTTTTTCTGTTATGATAGGTTTAATTATGATACTCATGGCCTGTTATTTGCTTAAATTTTCAACAATTCCTTCTAAAGAACCTTCAGATAACACTAAATTATTCGCGTTTAAAATTGCGTAAGTGCTTAATTCTGAGTTAGTTACAACGCTAGAAGCTTTCAAATTGCGTGACGACAAATATACATTTTTATTTGATTCACCCAACACAAACAAAGATTTTTTGTTTTCTAATCCTAATGCTTTCAAAACGTTAATGAAATTTTTAGTGTTTGGCGCTTCGAAATTGAAATCTTCCACTACTACTAAATTTGATTCTTTAACCTTTAAAGAGAAAGCAGATTTTCTCGCTAATCTTTTTACTGTTTTGTTCAATTTGAAAGAATAGCTTCTTGGTCTTGGACCGAATACTGTTCCTCCTCCTTTGAACAATGGACTCTTTTTAGATCCTGCACGTGCAGTACCTGTACCTTTTTGTTTTTTAATCTTACGCGTAGAACCTGCAACTTCAGCTCTTTCTTTGGCTTTGTGCGTTCCTTGTCTTTGATTTGCTAAGTATTGCTTAACATCAAGATATACTGCGTGATTATTTGGCTCAATGCCGAATACTGAATCAGAAAGTTGAACTTTTCTTCCAGTATCTTTTCCGTTGATATCTAAAACTTTTACTTCCATTACTTCTGAATGATTACGTAAGAGTTTTTGTGTCCAGGAATTGCTCCCTTAACTACAAGTAGGTTCTTTTCAGCCACTACTTTTAAAACTCTAAGATTTTGTACTTTTACATTATCACCTCCCATTCTTCCGGCCATACGCATTCCTTTGAATACACGTGATGGATAAGAAGATGCTCCTACAGAACCTGGCGCTCTCAAACGGTTGTGTTGTCCGTGAGTAGCTTGTCCAACACCACCAAAACCGTGACGTTTTACAACCCCTTGGAAACCTTTTCCTTTTGATACACCTTGTACATCAACAAATTCTCCTTCGCTGAATACTTCCACAGTGATGTTATCACCTAATTTGTAATTTTCTTCAAATCCTTGGAATTCAACGACTTTTTTCTTAGCAGAAGTACCCGCTTTTTTAAAGTGACCTAAGTCAGCTTTAGTTGCGTGTTTTTCTCCTTTGTCATCGAAACCAAGTTGAAGAGCTGAATACCCGTCAACCTCATTGGTTCTGACTTGGGTAACGACACAAGGGCCAGCTTCGATTACCGTACAAGGAATGTTTTTCCCGTTCTCGTCGAAAATACTGGTCATGCCGATTTTTCTTCCAATTAACCCAGACATATTAAACTTATTTAATTATTACTTGTTTACTTTTTGATAAAGAAATAAGTATCAGGAATAATTTTACTCCTGATACTCATTTCAGAAAATTGTTTTATCACACTTTGATTTCTACTTCAACTCCACTTGGCAATTCAAGTTTCATTAAAGCATCGATAGTTTTCGATGAAGAACTATAGATGTCTAGTAATCTTTTGTATGAACTTACCTCAAACTGCTCTCTCGCTTTTTTGTTAACGTGTGGAGAACGTAATACAGTAAATATTTTTTTGTGAGTTGGTAACGGAATTGGACCTGTTACAACAGCACCTGTGCTTTTCACAGTTTTTACGATTTTCTCTGCTGATTTATCAACCAACATGTGATCGTAAGACTTTAATTTTATTCTAATTTTTTGACTCATCTTGATAAAAATTAAGCGTTACCTTTTGCTTTTTTGATTACTTCTTCAGAAATGTTTGAAGGAGTTTGCTCGTAGTGAGAGAATTCCATTGTAGAAGTTGCTCTACCTGAAGACAATGTTCTTAAGGTTGTTACATAACCAAACATTTCAGATAATGGCACGTTAGCTTTGATGGTTTTAGCACCAGCTCTGTCTCCCATGTCATTTACTTGACCTCTACGACGGTTAATATCACCAACGATATCTCCCATGTTTTCTTCCGGAGTAATTACTTCCATTTTCATGATTGGCTCAAGGATTACAGCTCCGGCAGCTTTCGCTACTTCTTTGTATCCCATTTTAGCAGCCAACTCGAAAGAAAGTGCATCAGAATCTACCGGGTGGAAAGATCCATCCAATAAAGTTACTTTTAAGCTATCCACTTGGTATCCAGCTAATGGACCAGTTTTCATTGCTTCTCTGAAACCTTTCTCTACAGAAGGAATATATTCTTTAGGAACGTTTCCACCTTTTACCTCGTTAACGAACTGTAATCCAACCGGCACTTTTCCGTCAACTTCATCAGCAGGCTCAAGTCTAAATACGATATCACCGAATTTACCACGACCTCCAGATTGTTTTTTATAGGTTTCTCTGTGTTGAGCAGATTTTGTGAAAGCTTCTTTGTACTCTACTTGAGGCTCACCTTGGTTCACTTCAACTTTGAATTCACGTTTCATACGATCTACAAGGATGTCTAAGTGTAACTCACCCATACCTGAAATAATCGTTTGACCTGAAGCCTCGTCTGTTCTTACTGTAAACGTTGGATCTTCTTCAGCTAATTTTGCCAAAGCCATACCCATTTTATCAACGTCTGCTTTAGTTTTTGGCTCGATAGCGATACCAATTACCGGTGCAGGGAATTTCATTGACTCAAGAATGATTGGGTGTTTTTCGTCACACATGGTATCTCCAGTCTTGATATCCTTAAATCCAACCGCTGCTCCAATATCACCTGCCTCGATGTACTCGATTGGGTTTTGCTTGTTAGCGTGCATTTGGTAGATACGAGAAATTCTTTCTTTGTTTCCTGAACGAGTGTTCAAGATGTATGAACCAGCATCTAAACGACCTGAATAAGCACGGAAGAAAGCCAAACGACCAACATAAGGGTCAGTAGCGATTTTAAATGCCAAAGCTGCGAACGGCTCTTTTACATCAGGACGACGTAAAATTTTCTTTTGATCTTCTTCTAATAAATCAGCATCATCAGGGTGAATACCTTGGATACCTTCTTTATCTAAAGGAGATGGTAAATATTTACATACAGCATCCAACATAAATTGAACACCTTTGTTTTTGAATGAAGAACCGGCAATCATCGGAATGATAGCCATATCCATTGTAGCAGCTCTTAAAGCGTTGTTGATTTCCTCTTCCGTGATAGATTCTGGATCTTCCATGTATTTATCAAGTAAGTTTTCATCATAATCCGCTACTGCTTCAATAAGGATGTCTCTGTATTCTTTAACTTCAGCAACCATATCAGCAGGAATGTCAATAACGTCAAAAGTTGCCCCTTGAGTTGCATCATGCCAAACGATAGCTTGGTTTTTTACTAAATCAACCACCCCTTTGAAATCATTCTCTTCACCGATTGGTAAAGTGATTGCTACTGCATTTGATTTCAACATATCTCTAACTTGTTGACAAACTGCCAAGAAGTTAGAACCTTGACGGTCCATTTTGTTTACGAATCCCATACGTGGAACTCTGTATTGATCAGCTAATCTCCAGTTAGTTTCTGATTGTGGCTCAACACCATCAACAGCACTAAATAAGAAAACCAACCCATCCAATACACGCAATGAACGGTTTACCTCTACGGTAAAGTCAACGTGTCCCGGAGTATCAATAATGTTAAAGTGGTAAGCTTGTGATTCTGGTAATGGTTTACCTTGTTCAGTTGGAAAACTCCACTCACAAGTTGTAGCAGCAGAAGTAATGGTAATACCTCTTTCCTGCTCCTGTGCCATCCAGTCCATTGTTGCAGCACCATCGTGCACCTCACCAATTTTGTGTGATTTTCCGGTATAGAATAATATACGCTCCGTTGTTGTTGTTTTACCAGCATCAATGTGAGCAGCAATTCCGATGTTTCTTGTAAATTTTAAATCTCTAGCCATTTCTTAAATATTAAAATCTAAAGTGAGAGAATGCTTTGTTTGCTTCTGCCATTTTGTGAGTATCCATTCTCTTTTTAACAGCAGCACCTTCTTCTTTAGCCGCAGCTAAGATTTCTGAGGCTAATTTACCAGCCATTGACTTTTCGTTTCTTCTTCTTGCATAAAGTATCATCCACTTCATAGCCATAGAAATTTTTCTGTCCGGTCTGATTTGCATTGGAATCTGGAATGTAGCTCCACCTACTCTGCGACTACGTACTTCTACGTGAGGCATAACGTTTGTTAAAGCATCTTTCCAAACTTCTAATGATGATTTTTCATCATTGTTCTTTTTCGTTTCTACGATATCAATTGCATCATAGAATACTTTAAAAGCTGTTGATTTCTTACCATCCCACATTAAGTTGTTTACAAAACGTGTTACCAATTGATCGTTAAACCTTGGATCTGGTAAAAGTGGTCTTTTCTTTGCCGCTCTTTTTCTCATGTCTTTTCTTTAAAAGTTTTAAAATTACTTTTTAGCTTCTTTTGGGCGTTTAGCACCGTACTTAGATCTTCTTTGTGTTCTTCCTGCTACACCTGATGTATCAAGCGCACCACGCACAATGTGGTATCTAACTCCTGGTAAATCTTTTACCCTTCCGCCTCGCACTAATACTATCGAGTGCTCTTGTAGATTGTGTCCTTCTCCAGGGATGTATGCATTTACCTCGTTTCCGTTAGTCAAACGTACACGCGCTACTTTACGCATCGCTGAATTTGGTTTTTTCGGAGTAGTAGTGTAAACACGCGTACAAACACCTCTTCTTTGAGGACAAGAATCTAAAGCAACCGATTTACTCTTCTTAGTGATTTGAGTTCTTCCTGTTCTTACTAATTGTTGAATTGTTGGCATAATTAAATACTAAAATTTCTTTATGTTATTAAAAATCCCCTTTTTTAGGGGTTGCAAATGTAGTAATTATTTTCAATGAAACAAATCGTAATTAATTAATTTTCAAACAAATTGTTTTTAGATTGGATTATCTACAATAAAAAAGGATTTTTTGCGTTATTTTTATCCAAACTTTTTAGTCGTTGAAAAAGATTTTCACCTTTTTTTTTCTAATTATCGTCAGCTGGAATACTTCAGCGCAAAATTTCTATCTGAAAATCATCGGTCAAAACGAGTCGGAAACCAGAACAATCGACAGTATTGGTTATACCCAAAAACATGCAAACTATAAATCGGCTTCAGAGGAGAACAATGCCTTTTACGAAAGACTCACCAAAAAGGGCTATTTAAACAGTCATGTCACCGAAAACTTCAAGCTAAGCGACAGTGTTTTTTGCTTCAAATACAGCCTTGGAAAAAAAATAAATTATGCGCGCATATATATAGGTATAAAATATCAGGAAAATGTACCCGCAAATTACACCGTCAAAAACGATACTTTGCACCTTCCGTTCGAGGAAGCAGATATTTTTCTCAACAGCATTTTAAAGAAATTGGAGAGCAATGGTTTTTCGATGGCGAGAGTTAAGCTCAACAACATTCAAAATAAAGACAATGCCATCGTCGCCGATTTATCAATAAGCAAGGAAATCAAAAGACAACTCAACGACATTGTCATTAATGGTTATGACAAATTTCCGCAGGGTCACAAAAAGAATATGCTTCGCTTGTATCGCAATAAAGTTTTCAACCAAAAGAATCTGGACAAAATCTACAACGACTTCGAAAAATTTCGATTTGTCAAACAAACCAAATATCCCGAAATTCTATTCACCAAAGATTCGACCAAGGTTTATGTGTATCTGGAAAAAGCAAAACCTAATTCTTTTGACGGTTATATCGGTTTTACCAATGACGAAGAAAGCAAACTGGTTTTGAGCGGCTATGTGGATTTAACATTAATCAACATTCTGAACTCGGGTGAAAAATTTTCATTGTACTGGAAAAGCGATGGACAAGATCAAAAAACGTTCAATCTCGGATTGGAATTGCCTTATATGTTCAAAAGCCCGATTGGCCTTAAAACCGAACTCAATATTTTCAAACAGGACAGTACTTTTCAAAATACCCGAACCAACATAGAACTCGGTTACTACTTCAACTATAACACTCGATTGTATTTGGGATATCAATCCACAGAATCGAGCGATATTCAAAATGCAAACACCACCAACCTGAGTGATTTTGACAACTCCTACATCACCACCGCGTTGGAATTTGTTGATTTCAAAAACGACGACTTTCTTTTCCCGGAGAAAACTTTTTTCACACTCAAACTGGGAACCGGAAAAAGAAGCTCAAAACTCATTTCAGACAATCAATTTTTTGGGAGTTTGTTCCTCAAACACAATTTATATCTCAACCCAAAAAACATCATCAACCTCAAGTCGCAAAATTTCTATTTGCAAAGCCAAAAGTACATTGTAAACGAGCTCTCACGTTTTGGCGGGATAAACTCCATTCGCGGCTTTAATGAAAACAGTCTCCAGGGCAACACTTTTACTTCACTGCTTACTGAATACCGGTATGTCCTTGCCCCGACAATTTACCTGCACTCCATCCTTGACTATGGCTATTTACAGGATGAAACAACCGATAGCCGTGTAAATCTTCTCGGTCTCGGATTTGGTTTTGGACTGTTATCAAAAAATGGATTATTCAACATTGTTTATGCCAACGGAAGCACAAATAATCAGGCCATAAAATTGTCGAATTCAATAGTCCACATCAGCTTTAAAGCTAGTTTTTAGATGTTTAAAACTTTAACAATAAAAATTAATTATTAATTAGGTTTTTTAAGATTTTTTTAAGAATTTTGAAATTACTAATTATAACCAAATTAAATAATGAAAACAAAGTTAAATGGATTCTTGACGCTTTTCATAGCGTTGTTAGTGCAAATATCTTTTGCACAAGACAGGGTTGTTTCTGGGGTTGTTTCTGACAACAACGGATTACCGATTCCCGGAGTGAATGTTCTTGTTAAAGGAACGAATCTGGGGACACAAACTGACATAGACGGTAAGTATTCGATTAAAGCGGATGCAAGCCAGACACTTGTCTTCAATTTTGTTGGAATGAAGTCGCAGGAAATCGTTGCTGCTTCCACAACAATTAATGTGAAAATGAAAGACGACGCCGTTGAGCTTGAAGGCGTAGTTGTAACCGCTCTGGGTGTTAAAAGAGAGAAAAAATCTCTTGGTTATGCCACTCAGGAAGTCAAAGGAGCCGATCTAAAATCCGGTACTGCCGGAGGTAACTTCTTAAATGATCTCTCTGGTAAAGTAGCGGGGGTTCAAATCAGAAGAAACAACAATTTTGGTGGTTCTACTAACGTGGTTTCCCGTGGGGTAAAAAGTTTGACCGGTAACAATCAAATGCTTGTTGTAATTGACGGGGTTCCGGTGAACAACTCAAACACCAACTCGAGAGCACAAGTAACCGGAAGAGGTACTACTTACGATTATGGTAATACTGCAACCGACATTAACCCTGAAGATATTGAATCTGTAAACGTATTGAAAGGCGCTGCGGCGAGTGCGTTATACGGATACCAAGCTGGTAACGGTGTTTTGTTAATCACTACTAAAAAAGGCAAAGGCGGTAAAAAAGGATTGGGAGTAACTTTCTCAACCGAAGCCATTGTTGGAAGTATCGACAAAAGCACATTTATCAAATATCAAAACAAATATGGAGCAGGTTATGGTTTGTATTATGGTCCAAACGAAGATGCTTACTTCAATGAGGACGATATAGACGGAGATGGAACTGCAGATTTATTGGTTCCTTTCTATGAAGATGCTTCTTTTGGAGCACCGTTTAATGGACAGATGGTTTACCAATGGGATGCATTCACCCCATACTCTCCTAACTTTGGACAAAAAACAGAATGGAGAGCTGCTAAAAATGGCCCAATTGAATTTTTTGAAACTCCACTTTCCCTTAACAATTCTATTTCGTTAGAGGATGGAAATGAGAAAACTAATTTTGTTTTCAATTACAGTAATTTAAAGCAAACTGGGTTAATGCCTAACAGTGAACTTGTAAAAAATAATTTCAGTCTTAAAATGAACCACAGTTTTAATGACAAGTTTTCAATCTCTGTTTTTGGAAATTACAACACTCAGAAAGCATTGGGTAGAAACTCCACCGGATACAATGACAACATCATGTCAAACTTCCGTCAATGGTGGCAAACTAACGTTGACATCAAATCTTTGGCACAAGTGTACAACAACTCTGGAGGACAAAACGTTACCTGGAACATCAAAAGCCCAACTGATTTGTCTCCGGCCTATTGGGATAACCCATATTTCCAACGTTATAAAAATTACCAAAATGACAGTAGAGACCGATTCTTAGGCTATGCCAAATTTGACTACAAAGTCAACAAATGGTTAAGTGCCACTACCAGAATTTCTACAGATACTTATTCTGAAATTCAGGAAGAAAGAAGAGCCATTGGTTCAATTGCTGCTGAATTCGGTGTTCCAGATGCTGATTTAGTTCGATTTGATCAAGGTTCAGGTTACCAAAGATATAATAAAACCTATCGTGAAAACAACTATGATTTGTTCTTCAATATCAAACATGATTTAGGTCCGGTTAATTTCACTGCATTATTAGGAGGTTCTATCAACAGAATCAACAACAACAGTATTTTTGCTTCTACCAACGGAGGATTAATTGTTCCTGGTGTTTATAGTTTGTTGAACTCAGTTAACCCAATTTCAGATCCTTTGGAATTGCGTTCAAAAAGCGGAATCAATAGTTATTATGGTTCGGTTTCTTTCGGATATCAAGATTTTATATACTTAGACGCAACGGTAAGACGCGATGCTTATTCTTCTTTACCTAAAGGAGACAATGTGGTAACTTATCCTTCTGTTTCAGGTAGTTTGGTGTTCTCTAATCTAATCAAGCAAAATTGGTTGAATTTTGGAAAATTAAGAGCTAACTGGGCACAAGTAGGAAACGGTGCTCCAGATCAGGCATTGTTTGACACTTATTCTAAATTCCCAGCTTTTGACGGTAACGGGTTATTCTCTGTAAATTCAATTAAAAACAACCCAGACTTAAAACCAACCGTAACTTCAAGTTATGAACTTGGTTTGGAAATGTCAATGATGGATAGAAGATTTGGATTTGACATTAGCTACTACCGCTCTTTGAGTGAGGATCAAATCTTTAGAGTTCCTTATTCTGAGGCAACAGGTATTACATCAAGATATTTAAATGCCGGTTCAATCGAAAACAAAGGGATTGAATTACAATTGAATGGTACACCGGTAAAAATGGCTAATTTCCAATGGGATATCAATGTAAACTGGTCTAAAAACAAAAACGAAGTTGTTTCTTTAGCCGAAGGTATTGATAATTTACAATTGGGAAGTTTCCAAGGTGGTGTTACTATCAATGCAGAAGTAGGCCAGCCTTACGGTGTTATCAAAGGAAGTGACTTTACTTACTTGAACGGACAACGCGTAGTTGGTGCCAATGGTAGATATGTTTTAAACAATAACTCTAACAACAACATCGGAGACATCAATCCTGACTGGGTTGGAGGTGTTAGAAACAAATTGACTTATAAAGATTTTGCTTTCAGTTTCTTGATCGATGTGCAAAAAGGTGGTGACATCTTCTCATTAGACAGATCTTATGGTTTGGCTACAGGTTTACCTGATGAAACTGCAGGAAATAATGACCTAGGAAACCCAATCAGAGATGCTATTGCTGATGGTGGAGGTATCATTCTTCCTGGAGTTCAGGCAGACGGAACACCAAATACCGTTAGAGCTCCTGGTCCGGAATTTTTCGGAAACTCATTCGGATACAGAAGACAACCAAACAGAGCTTTCGTTTATGACGCTTCTTATGTGAAATTAAGAGAAGTTTCTCTTTCTTATACCTTGCCTAAAAAATGGATTGACAAAATGTACATCCAAGACATGAAATTTAGCATTGTAGCTACGAATTTGTGGATCATTCACAAAAACTTACCAGATGCTGACCCGGAAAGTGGTTTAGGTTCAGGTAATTTATCTTCTGGATACTCTGTAGGTTCTTTACCTACTACTAGAAATATTGGATGTAATCTAACATTTAAATTTTAATTTATGAAAAAGATATTTTTATTAATGTTTGTCTTAACCGGGCTCTTTTCTTGTTCAGATGACATAACAGACTTAAACCAGGACACGGTTAATCCAACCGAAGTTCCTGCTGAGTTTTTGTTTACAAATGCTCAGAAAAACATGGTGGACCAAATGGTTAGTACCAGTGTAAACCAAAATGTATTCAGGCTTTTTGTTCAACAATGGACTGAAACAACTTATACTGACGAAAGCAATTATGATCTTACTACCAGAACTATTCCTGACAACCACTGGCAGGCTATTTACAGAAATGTATTAAGAGACTTAAAAGAGGCCAGAATAGTATTGGCAGAAGAGGTATATACCGGTTCTGCATCTGATATCGCAACTAGAGAAGCTGAAAGAGTAAACAAAGGACACGTTATCGATATTATGAGTGCTTATGCATATTATGTTTTGGTGGATACTTTTGGCGATATTCCTTATACTGAAGCGTTAGATGTAGAGAATCATCCGCTACCGGCTTATGATGATGCTGAGACTATCTACAGAAACTTGATTACCAAGTTAAACACTGCTTCTGATGGATTAGATACGGCTTATGGAAGTTTTGGTGGTCAGGACTTAATCTACGATGGTGATGTAGGACTTTGGAAAAAATTCGCTAATTCACTTCGCCTTAAAATGGCAATCAACCTAGATGATATCGATCACACTTATGCTTCAGCAGAGGCTTTAGCTGCAGTTACTGATGGTCTAATCTCTGGCAACAGCGAAAATGCTTCTATGACTTATTTGTCTGCTCAGCCAAACACTAACCCAATCTATGTTGATGTAGTAGCGAGCGGAAGAGATGATTTTGTTCCAACGAGCACAATCATTAACCAAATGAATACTCTAAATGACCCAAGAAGATCGGCATACTTTACTTTAGTTGGAGGTATCTATGAAGGTGGTGAGCCAGGTGCAAGTAATAACTTTGCCAACTTCTCTCACATCGGTCCAATGATATTGCAACCAACATTTGAAGGTACAATCTTTGACTATGCTGAAGTTGAATTCCTTTTAGCAGAAGCTGTTGAAAGAGGAATTGCTGTCGGTGGTACAGCTGATGCTCACTACACTGCTGCTATAGCTGCTTCTATGGACTTTTGGGGTGCTTCTGCATTGGATACTGCTACTTATTTAGCACAACCAAGTGTAGCTTACGCAACTGCAACAGGAACATGGAGACAAAAAATTGGTGAGCAGGCTTATATTGCACTTTACAACAGAGGTTTTGAAGCCTGGACTTCTTACAGAAGATTAGACTTCCCAACCCTAGTTGCGCCTCCAGATGCTGAAATCGGTACGGTACCAACAAGATACACCTACCCGGCCAGAGAAGAAACATTGAATTCTGTCAATAACGAAGCAGCTTCTACTGCGATTGGCGGAAATGCAATGGACACAAAATTATTCTGGGATATATTCTAATTCCAAATAAATAACACATACTCAAAACCACCAGTTTTCACTGGTGGTTTTTTTATATCTTTGCGCCATGGAAAAAGAAAACCAAATCTTCGGAATCAGAGCGATAATAGAAGCGATAAGTGCCGGTAAAGAAATAGATAAAGTATTTATTCAAAGCGATGCGCAAAGTGATTTGATGCAGGAATTAATGAAAGTGATGAAAAAATACAGCGTTAATTTCTCCTATGTTCCCGTTGAAAAACTAAACCGGTTAACGCCAAATAACCACCAGGGTGCTGTAGCCAGCATTGCGCCTATCTCATTCGTGAAATTGGAGACATTGGTCGACAGCGTAATAGAAAGTGGCAAAACGCCACTATTTCTAATCCTTGACCAATTGAGCGATGCCCGAAATTTTGGCGCCATCATCAGAACCGCCGAATGTACCGGTGTTGATGGAATCATTGTTCAAAAAACAGGCTCTGCTCCTGTCAATGGCGATACCGTAAAAACTTCTGCCGGAGCGGTGTTCAATGTGCCAATTTGTAAAGTTGACCATATCAAAGATGCTATATTTTATTTACAGGGAAGCGGCATCAAAACTGTGGCCGCTACCGAAAAAACAGAAGACAGCATTTACAACATATCACTTAACGAACCCGTGGCTATCATAATGGGAAGCGAAGATCGAGGAATCAATCCTTCCGTGCTGAAAATTGTAGATGAGAAAGCCAAACTACCAATGTTCGGAACCATTGGTTCTTTGAACGTTTCTGTAGCCTGTGGTGCTTTTTTATACGAAACCGTAAGGCAGAGAAGTTAATTTATTCATCTGCAGGCTTGTCTTTATTCTCTTTGAAAGTGTAAAAATAACTGAGTATTGAAGTGTTGTCCTCTGTTGATTCTTCTTCAGGTTTTGGCGTATTGACAAAGTTGCCGTTTTCATCAAAGTGTTTCATGAAATTATCCTCTTCCGGATTGAAATCGGGTTTCTCCCATTCAAACTGAATTGCCTTTTTGTAATCGGGTGTCTGAAACCATTTGGCAAACAAAAAACCCGTAATCAAACCGGCCAAATGCCCTTCCCAGGAGATTTGATTGTCTACCTGCGGGAAAACATACCAAATCATTCCGCCATAAAACATCACGACTGCTAACGATAATGCCATCAATCTAAAATACTGCGACATCATTCCCTTAAAAAAGATAAAAGACACCAAAACATAAATCAAACTGCTCGCACCGACGTGAAAGGAATTACGTCCGATAACCCAAGTGATTAAACCGGATAATATAATCCCGTAAAACATGACCTTTAAAGAAATTGGCCTGTAGAAATAAATAAGCGCTGTAGTGAGCACAAACAATGGAATAGAGTTATTGGCAATATGATTCAAATCACCATGCAAAAACGGACTGAAAATAACGCCTTGCAAACCCGAAACCGTTCTGGGCAAAATCCCGTGAGAAGTCAAATCGATATTGAAAATATTTTCAAATAAGAAAATGGCCCATATAAAAACCAACAGCAAAGATGGCACCAGCCAAACTGATGGTGAAAATTTAAAATGATGATAATCGTTCATGTTATGGCTTAAAATTACTCAGGTTATTTCAAAGATAAAGCCAAATTTTATTTAATGCTATTTTGGCAGAAATCTTTACTTTTACAACATGGAAGCACCACTTGCCGAACGCATCAGACCACAACGTTTAGAGGATTATATCAGCCAATTGCATCTCGTTGGCGACAATGGTTCATTGACCCAACAGATTGCCCGTGGCGTCATTCCATCCATGATTTTTTGGGGTTCACCGGGAACCGGAAAAACAACTTTGGCACAGATTATCGCCAAACAAAGCAATCGCCCGTTTTATGAGTTGAGCGCTATCAACAGTGGTGTAAAAGACATCCGTGACGTGATTGAAAAGGCGAAAACCAGTGGCGGATTATTCACTGCCAAAAACCCGATTTTGTTTATCGATGAGATCCATCGCTTTAGCAAATCGCAACAGGATTCCTTATTGGCAGCTGTCGAAAAAGGTTGGGTAACGCTAATCGGTGCAACCACTGAAAATCCGAGTTTTGAAGTCATTCCCGCTTTGTTGTCACGTTGTCAGGTGTATATCCTGAATCCGTTTTCCAAAGAAGATTTATTGGCTTTGCTCGACCGTGCCATGAAGGAAGACAAAATCATTTCGTCCAAAAAAATAAAACTAAAGGAAACCGAAGCGCTGCTGCGACTTTCCGGTGGCGATGGGCGAAAGCTATTGAATATTTTTGAACTCGTCGTAAACGCCAGCCCTGAAGGCCAAATTACGATTACCAATGACAAAGTGTTGGAACTCGTTCAGCAAAACACCGTGCTTTATGACAAAACCGGAGAACAACATTATGATATCGTTTCGGCTTTTATCAAATCCATTCGCGGAAGCGATCCAAATGGTGCTGTCTATTGGTTGGCCCGAATGATTGAAGGTGGCGAAGATGTGAAATTTATCGCCCGACGTATGCTGATTTTGTCGAGCGAAGATATCGGCAATGCCAATCCGACGGCTTTTATCATGGCCAATAATACGTTTCAGGCAGTTTCTACGATTGGTTATCCCGAGAGCCGGATTATATTGAGTCAGTGTGCCATTTATTTGGCGACATCACCCAAAAGCAATGCCAGTTATATGGCCATTGGTGAAGCCCAGGCATTGGTGAAACAAACCGGTGATTTATCGGTACCCATTCATTTGCGCAATGCGCCGACCAAATTAATGAAGGAATTGGGTTATGGTGAAGAATACCAATATTCGCATAATTATGCCAATAATTTTTCGGAACAGGAATACTTACCGGATGAAATCAGGAATACCGATTTATACAAACCGGGAAACAATGCCCGTGAAAATGAGATGCGTACTTTCCTGAAGAATCGTTGGAAAGACAAGTATGGCTATTAGAATTTCAGATTAATCGGTTCCGAAACCAACTTTCCATTGTCGTAATATTCAAAAACCCATTGGCCTTCCTTAATCAAAACCGTTCCATTAATCCCTTTTTTATCGGCGATAAAAACATTTTTTTGGGAAGTATTGTACAAACGCATAATGACTTTTGGTTCATTGTCAACCACCTGATATCCATTGGCTGTTGGTTGGGCAAAGAAGAAAACTTCAGGTGTTTCAGAAGTTTCAGGCGCTTGATTTGGCACATTTTCTTCTAATTTTATTGATTCCGGTTGAGCCGGAGCAATCGCTTCAACCACGACCTCATTTTGTTCACTATACTTGTATTTTAATTTTTCGAAGGATTTAAAGGCTTCCCTGATGGCTTCGTTATATGCCGGAGCCAAATCTTTTAATCTGCTGGTGCCATAGGCCGTTTCAAAAACAATCTTTTCCTTGCAATCTTTTAGGACAACCTTAATTTTGGTCATCAAAACATCATTTTTCTTTTCTACAGTAGCATATAAGACCTTGCATTTGTTGTTTGCTGCTTCGTTAGGCATGTCATCTGTACTCAAATAAGATTTAAAACCATATTTCTGCAATAGCATTTTGGTCGTAGTATTCAATCGGTACTTATCATTTTCTTTGAGAAAGCCAAATTTTATCGGGACAATCACATATTGGTAATCATTGATACTTTGCGAAAAAGAAGTAAATGACAACAACAAAATAAAGAACAGCAATACTTTTTTCATTTTACAATATATTTTTTAGTTCTACCAAACGATTTATAGTCGTTACATTGGGCAAATCATAACTGTTTTTCTCATCAAACAAAATGGCTTTCATCCCAAAATCAATCGCGCCGTTGACATCGGCATCGATACAGTCGCCAATCATAATGGCATTCTCCTTGTTGGTTTTAGCCAAAGATAAGGCAAATTCAAATATATTGCGGTGCGGTTTTTTGACTCCGGCCATTTCTGAATTGGTCACTGTTTTGAAATAATTCCCCAAACCCGAATTGTTGATTTTTTTGTACTGCACTTCGGCAAAACCATTGGTAATGATATGCAGATTGTATTTGGGTGACAAATACTCCAAGACTTCAATCGCTCCATCAAACAACTGATTGTTATCGGGTAAAAATTCGATATAATCATGTGATATTTTGTCAATGGCTTCATCGGAAATCTCATAATCCATAGCATCAAACGACTGACGCAAACGCTGGTACCGCAATTCCTGATGGGTCATTTTATCGACCTGATACAACTTCCAGCACGCTTGATTTATAGGTGCGTAAATTTCAATAAACTGTTCCGTATTGATTGTCGGATGGTGCGCTTTAAAGATTTTATCAAAAGCCAAAACAGAGTTTCGGTCAAAATCCCAAAGCGTATGATCAAGGTCAAAAAAGATGTCGGTGATGTTTTTCATTTTAAAAAATGCCTTCGTCCTGAAAGCTCAAATAGCCATTCTCGGTGATAATAATATGGTCGAGCACTTTGATGTCCAATTGCTCTCCGGCAAATTTAAGTTTTTTAGTAATATCCTTGTCAGCATCGCTGGCCAATAATTTACCCGAAGGATGATTATGGCTTAAAATAATGGAAGTCGCATTGTGTTCCAAAGCCATTTTGAATATCAGGCGAACATCCACCACGGTTCCGGTGATGCCGCCTTTGGACAATTGTGCCTTGTAAAGCACCTTATTGGAATTGTTCAGATACAAAACCCAAAACTCTTCGTGCAGCAATTCACCGATTATCGGCTGCATGATTTCAAAAACCGCTTTGCTCGAAGTGATTTTTTGCAGTTCAACGCTTTCTTCAGCCCTACGTCTTCTGCCCAATTCTAAAGCGGCTGCTATGGAAACCGCTTTGGCCTCGCCTACTCCTTTGAATTCCATCAATTGCTTTAGCGACAATTTTCCCAAAGCATTCAGGTTATTATTTACACTGGATAAAATCCTTTTGCTCAAAGACACCGCACTTTCATTACGGCTTCCGGAACCAATGAGAATAGCGACCAATTCGGCATCGCTCAATACCGCTTTGCCTTTCAGCATAAGCTTTTCGCGTGGCTTATCGTCTTCTGCCCAATTCTTTATGGAAAAATTTTGTTCCAAAATAAATACTAAAATGAAAGATTTATCGTTAGTTATTTAAACCCTAAAAATATGAAAGTTTTTTATTTTTCGCTAATTTTACTTACATTTTTTACTTGTAGCCAAAAAAGTAATGAGGAAATAATTGAGCCAACAACCAATACTTTCCAGGACAAACTTTCAGCTGCTGCGATTTCGATTGTTGACCCAAGTGTTAGATATACGTCCAGTTATGTTTCCATCAAATATCCAAATGGTGATGTACCGACCAAAACCGGTGTTTGCACAGATGTAGTGATTCGTGCCTACAGAAAACTAGGCATTGATTTGCAGAAAAAAGTCCATGAAGATTTAAAAGCCAATTTTTCCAAATATCCGAACCTTAAAAAGTGGGGATTGAAAAAACCCGATACCAATATTGACCACAGAAGAGTACCCAATCTGGAAGTTTTCTTTACCCGAAAAGGACAGAAATTAACCGTTAGTGATAAAGCAAAGGACTATAAAACCGGCGAAATTGTGACTTGGATGATTAACGGAAAACTGCCGCACATTGGCATAATCACCAATAAAAAATCACCGGACGGTAATCCGATGATTGTACATAATGTGGGCGGTGGACAGGTTTTAGAAGATTGCCTGTTCAGCTATGAGATTGTTGGGCATTTTAAGTATGAGAAGTAATTTGAATATTAGTCAATTTGAAGATTTGAAAATGAAATAAATATCTTCAAATCCTCAAATTTACAAATTAAGAAATTAAATTCTTCACCTCATCAAAGTTCAATCCGCCATAATTACCTGAACTCATTAAAAGCAAAGCGGAATTATTCAAATCATAAGAGAATAAAAAGTCCTTAAACTCCGCTGGATTGGTATAAATAATCAAATCATCGCGTTTAAACGATTGCGCAATTTGGTCATAGGTTACTTCCTCAAGCTGTTTGATCTTAACCGCGTCAGGTGAATAGAAAACCACAGCCACATCGGCAGCATCCAATGCGCCTTCGTATTCTTTTAGGAATTCTGCATTCAGACTGCTGTAAGTATGCAATTCCAAGCACGCCACTAATTTTCTGTCCGGGTATTGTGACTTAACGGCTTTGGTGGTTGCCGATACCTTACTTGGTGAATGTGCAAAATCCTTATAGGCGACTTTGCCTTTGCCTTCGGCTATTTTTTCCAAACGCTTGGACGCACCTTTAAAACTCGCAATGGCTTCGTAGAAATCGGCTTCATCAACACCCATATTTTGGCAAATCCATTTGGCTCCGGCCAAATTATTCAAATTGTGTGCGCCAAAAACCTCAATAGGCATAGGACCTTCGGGTGTATCAAGCAATGTTGTTCCGTCTTTTACCGAATAACTAGGCGTTTTGTATGGTAATCTTCTAATCGTGTTGGTAGATTCTTCAGCTACTTTTTTAACGGTTTCGTCTTCTTCATTATAAACAAGAATACCGCCTTTGGTAATTTGGTTGACAAAAATTTCAAACTGCTCTACATAGTTTTCAAACGTTGGAAACACATTGATATGATCCCAGGCAATCCCGGAAAGCAACGCTATATTGGGTTGGTACAAATGAAATTTCGGTCTGCGGTCAATGGGTGAAGACAAATATTCATCGCCTTCCAAAACGATAAAATCGTTCTCATGCGTTAAATGCACCATGGTTTCAAAACCTTCCAATTGGGCACCAACCATATAATCCACTTCGATATTGTGGAAATGCATTACGTGCAAAATCATCGAAGTAATAGTCGTTTTCCCATGAGAACCGCCAATGACTACGCGGGTTTTATTTTTGGATTGTTCGTATAAAAATTCGGGATAGGAATAAATTTTGAGTCCGAGTTCTTGTGCTTTCAACAATTCAGGATTATCGGCTTTAGCATGCATTCCGAGGATAATCGCTTCAATGTCGGCAGTAATTTTTTCGGGAAACCAACCCATTTCTGAAGGCAATAAACCTTTCTTTTCTAATCTTGATTTTGAAGGCTCAAAAATAGCATCATCGCTTCCGGTTACCTGATACCCTTTATTGTGTAAAGCCAAAGCTAAATTGTGCATGGCTGCACCACCAATGGCTATAAAATGTGTTCGCATGTTTTATGACTTGTTTTTTTCTTGATAGGTTTCTAAGACTAATTTGGCTTTTTCGGGCTGATTCATTTTGTATTTGTACAAATTAGCCAATTTTTGATAGGTGATTTTAGAACCGCCGACCTCGATGGCTAATTTATAATTCTTTTCCGCTTCTTTGTATCGTTCAAAATATTCTGCAATTCTTCCTTTGGACAAATAACCGTCAACAGGTGATATTTTTAATAGTTGTCCCGAATACTCCTGGGCTTTTTTTTCGCTTCCGCCTACAATTCCCGGCAATTGAATATACAATTCGATCAGTGCCCAACGCGCTTCTACATGATTGGGTTTGAGTTGGATTGCCTTTTCAAAGGAAACTTTGATTTCATCAATCATTCCTAAGGCTTTGAGTTTGCCAGATTCTTTTGCCTTCATTCCGAGACAGCCACCATATTTATAATAATAATTGGCTTCGGTTGGTTTCAGTTTTTGTAATCTAAGAAAGTAAGCCATGGCTTTAGTCCAAGATTTATTAGCACCTTCAATCTCCCCTAAATATTCCAATCCTTTGACATGATTCGGGTTTTCTTTTATGAAATCCATCAAAATCGGTTTCGCCAAAACATAATTCTTCTGCAAAAACAATTTCTCCGCCTTTTCAAAATCAGTTTGCGAAAAAATCATTAATGGAAATAAAACGATGATTTGAAAAATCAATTTCATAGTGTTTTCCTGTCGTTTGGATGAGAAACAAATATATGTATTTTATCGTATCTATCCGAATAGTTTCAAAAGTCAATTTTGAGATAAATACACTCATTTAAATCATCTTTTATTTACAACAACATTGATTTATCAATAAAAAAAACATCTGTAAACGGTAAAAAACTATCGTTGAAATACATTGTTAAGAAATTGTAAACCACTGTTATTAAAGCACTTATATTTCAAACATTTCTAAAATCGACTAAAAAAATGGCAAAAAACATACAAAAAACTGCACTTAATCGATTTTTGAGGTAGAACATCTAAAAAGTACACCATCTACAGGCACCCACTATAAATTTGTAGAAGTATTAACAGAGTTTAAAATTCATCGCCCTATGAAAAAAAACTACTTACTATCAGAGAAAAAACAGAAACCAGAATTATTTTTTTCAAAAAAATACATCTTAGTTCTAGTTGTGCTTATCCTACTAATAAGCAAATCTTCGTCAGCACAAACTGCTGGTCCAAACAATCCTACTACAGGTAATTTTATTGCAGGTGCCAACCTTGATTGGACGAATCCCGGAAACATTACAAATACAGCTGATGCCAATTATGCTACTGCTGTTTTTGGTGCGGCCGGAAATACAGATAACCTCCAAGGAACCAATTATGGTTTTGCCATCCCTAGTGGTGCCATCATAAACGGGATTGTGGTTACCATTAACAGAAGAACGAGTGCTGTAAACGCCGGCAGAATTACCAGAGACAATTTGGTAAGCCTTGTAAAAGGCGGGACGGTTACCGGTAACAACAAAGCTACCGCTACTGCTTATACTACAACTTTTGCAACGGCTACTTATGGTTCATCAACGGATACCTGGGGAACAACCTGGACACCAACAGATATTAATGCTACTAATTTTGGAGCAGTTCTTTCTGTAAATGCCAACAATAGTTTAACGGCTACCGTTGATTATATCAGAATTACGGTTCATTACACCACTTTAGGATTTTCTCCTTCAAGTGCTTGTATCGGATCTGGTGCTTCTATTGTAATCACAGGAAACTATATCGCCGGAACCACAGCTGTTAGCTTTAACGGAACTGCAGCTGCTTTTGTTCAAAACAGCAACACACAAGTTACCGCGACTTTACCTGCCGGAGCAACAACAGGAACTATTTCCTTAACAACGCCTCAGGGAACCGGAACTACAACGACTAACTTTACGGTTAATCCTTTACCGGTATTGGCTGCCATCACCGGAACGACTTCTGTTTGTGTTGGTTCAACTACAACATTATCAAATTCAACTGCTGGTGGAACCTGGTCAAGCGCTTCGCCTTTAGTGGCCACTGTAAATCCTGCTTCAGGAATTGTAAGCGGAGTTGCTGCGGGAACTTCACTAATCACTTATACCTATACCAACGGAAATGGATGTACCAATAGCGTAAACACAACAGTAACTGTTGATGCATTGCCTGTTGTTTCCGCACCAGCCAGTGTTTGTTTGGGTGACACCGCTCAATTAACGCCAAATTCAGGCGGAACCTGGATAAGCAACGACTTATCTAAAGCAACAGTTGACAATTCAGGATTGGTAACTGCTATTGCTACCGGAAATGTAACTTTTACTTTTACCAACAGTACAACAACTTGCAGCAATACTACTTCAGCACTTTCTGTTTTGGCTTTGCCTGCCATCACGTCTCATCCGGCTGCTTCACAAACCATTTGTTCAGCAAGTTCAGTGAGTTTGAGTGTTGGTGCTTCAGGTGCCGGTTTGACTTACCAATGGTATAATGGTGCAAATCCATTATCAAATGGTGGTTCTATCTCTGGTGCAACAAGTGCTACTTTGACTATAAACCCAATTGCCTTGAGTGATGCCAGTACAGATTACCACTGTGTGGTGAGCGGAACTTGTACTCCAAGTGTTGCTTCAAATAATGCTGAAATCATTGTAATTGAAAAAGTGACTATCACTTTACAACCCACAGCTTCTCAAACTTTTTGTACCGGAGAAACTGCTGTGTTTTCAGTAGCTGCCACCGGATCAGGTTTAACATACCAATGGTATAATGGCGCTTCGGCTTTGGTTGACAGTGCAACCATTTCGGGTGCAACTACAGACACTTTAACTTTAAGCTCATTAACTTCAGGAGATGCTTCTGCTAATTACCACTGTTTGGTAACCGGAACTAATCCTTGTAGTGCTGTGAATTCAGCAAACGCTACTTTAATCGTAAATCAAAGTGCTTCAATTACCAGTCAACCACAAGCGTCTCAAAATATTTGTGAAAATGGTTCTGTGAGCATTTCGGTTTCGGCTATCGGTGGAAGTTTGGTTTACCAATGGTATAAAGGTGCTACCTTACTTAGCAATGGTGGAAATATTTCTGGCGCCAATACCGCAACTTTGACTATCAATCCTATTGCTTTGAGTGATGCGGCAAGTGATTATAACTGTATTGTAAGCAATGGCTGTTCAAGCGGCGATACTTCAAATAATGCAGAAATTATTGTTAGTCCAAAAGCTTATATCCCTGCACAAACTATTACGGTGTGTGATGACAACGCTTTTTCTTTAACTCCTGTTAATGGTGTGCCAAATGCCGAAACTGTCGTTCCTGCCAACACCACTTATTCCTGGTCAGCTCCAATTGTAACCGGTGGAATTACCGGTGGAACTGCTCAAAGTGGGCAAACATCTATCAGCGGAACATTAAACAATCCAACCAATACAAATCAAACTGCTACTTATACTGTAACGCCTACAACAGGAACTTCTCCTGCTTGTAGTGGTGCTGCCTTTACGGTTACGGTTACAGTTAAGCCAAGTGCTACCATTCAAAACATCACCACTTCGGTATGTACAGATGGCACTATAAACATTACACCCGCCAATGGTGGTGGAAACATTATTCCAAACGGAACTACCTATTCCTGGTCGGCTCCGGTTGTAACCGGTGGAGTTACCGGCGGAACTGCTGAAAGCGGGCAAACTTCTATCAGTCAAACTTTAAGCAATCCTACCAATGTGCCACAAACAGTTACCTATACCATAACTCCGGATTCAGCAACTTGTTCTGGTGGTAATTTTACTTTGACGGTAACGGTTAATCCAAGACCTGTGAGTTCTATAAGCCCGGTTTCACAAACAGCTTGTTCGGATGTATTGTTTTCACCAATAGTTGTTTCAAACACTAACAGTCAAGCAGTAACCTACAATTGGACAAGAGATAACACCACTAATGTTTTTGGAACAGCCAGTGGAACTTCCGGAGCAATTGCTATTGGAAACCCTTTCTCTTTATCTCAGATTTTGACCAATAACACAACCACGGCACAAACTGTGATTTATACATTTACACCGGTATCAAGTAATGGCTGTTCAGGTAGCCCAATAACTTCAACTGTTGTATTAAATGTGCCTTCAGATGGAGGAACAGCTTCCATTTCTCAACCTAATGTGACACCAGTGGTAAGAACAACTACAGTATGTCATTTTGGTTCAGGAACCATTTATTTGAGCGGTCATACCGGAACTGTAGTAAGATGGGAATCTACTACCAATGGTGGTACAACTTGGACACCAATAGCCAATACAACTACATCACACACTTACAGCAATATTACTCAAACTACCTTTTTCAGAGCTGTAGTTCAAAATGGAGCCTCTTGTAATTTGGCTTATTCTTATATTGCCTTAATTGATGTTATTCCAAATATCAAACCTTCGCCGGTAACGGCAACACCACAAACTATTTGTGTTGGTGGTTCTTCAGTTTTATATTCTGAAAGCGGATTTTCAACCAGTTCTTATTTGGCCAATGGCGGAACATTTAGTAATGCCAATCCAGACAACTGGTTGGTTGATGGTTGTGGAAACTGTCTGAATGCAGGAGGAAGTAACACTACTGAAGGTCCATTCAGATTAAGTGCTACGAATGGTGGTACTTATTCCGGCATCAATTATGCTTCAATAGGAAAATTTGCCATAGCGAATGGAAATTTCAATTCGATTATGCAAACGCCTATTTTCAATACTTTTGGTTTGACATCTGCAAGCTTGAGCTTTAACCATGCTTTCAATTTACAAGCAGGAGCTTCTGTATCTATTCAATTGTCATTAGATGGCGGAACGACATATAGCGTTGTTCTGGCTTCCTATACTGGTCCTGCTACCAGAAGTCCATACAATGCATTCCCGAATCAAACTATTGATTTAAGCGCCTATATTGGACAACCTAATTTAAGAATCCGATTTGTATACAATGGAACGGTTAATAGTTCATGGGCTATTGATAACATCATGATTCCGGAAACACCTTCCAACTTAACCACACAATGGGTTGATTCCATTACAGGTCAAGTAATCAGTAATACGGCTTCAGTAACGGTAACTCCGCCTGTAACTACAACTTATGCGGTAACTTCCTATTTGAATGGCTGTACAAGCTATGGTCCTGAAGGAACAACTTATATTACAGTTACTGTTAATCCAAGACCAACTGCGAATATCGGTCCGAATCAAACCATTTGTTTAGGAAGTCCGGCTACTTTTAGCGTGGCATTAACCGGTACAGCGCCTTGGAGCATTACATATAGCAATGGTTCTACAACAACAACTGTAAATAACATCACGACTAATCCGTATGTGTTTAATGTTAACGGAATTACTACCAACAGAACATTTACCATCACTGCTTTGAGTGATTCAAGATGTACATCAAATCCATCAGATTTATCAGGTTCGGCCGTGGTAACTGTTTTAAACGGAACACCTGGATTATGGACCGGAGCTGTGAGTACTGATTGGTTTGATTGTAAAAACTGGGCTGGCGGAATGCCTTCAGCTACCATTGATGCCCAAATTCCGGCCGGAGCCGTTAGAATGCCTTTAATTGACCCGGCAACTTCAAGTTTTGCTGCTTTTTATAGTAACATTGCCAGAGCACGTGATATCATTATTGCGAATGGGGCAACCTTGACTATGGCAGCTTCGGGTAATTCAGATTTGTATGTGAGCAGAGATTGGAGAAACAGCGGAAACTTTACCCCTGGAACCGGAACTGTAACTTTTAACGGTTCGACTGTGAATCAGATTCAAACCATTAATGCAGGCATCAAAACCAGTGAGAACTTCTATAATTTCACTTTAAACACTTCAAACAGTGCCAGAGGAATAAGCGTAGTTACTAATTTTGAATTGACTGTTGCCAATAATTTACATCTTCAAAGTGGTGATTTACGTTTGGTTGGCGAAGCACAAATCGTACAAAGCGGAACTGGTGCTAATCCATCAACCGGAACCGGAAGAATCTTAAAAGACCAACAAGGAACACAAAGCAGCTATCATTATAATTACTGGTCATCGCCGGTTTCAACCAATGGAATTAATTATACTATTGGTGGTGTATTGAGAGATGGTGCCGATTCCTCTGCAAATCCTTTTACCCCAAGTGCTTTGAACTTCAACAGCGATGTTAATTTTGCAGATGGAGCATTGACTTTCCCTGCAAACTTGAGCAGTGGCTGGATGTTTAAATTTACTAGTGTAAGTGTTGATTATGCCGGATGGCAATACATTGGAGATACAGGAACTGTGAATATTGGTGAAGGTTTCACTATGAAAGGAACAACAGGCACAGGGTCTGCTACGGCTCAACAAAACTATGTTTTTGTGGGTAAACCAAACAACGGAACTATTGGATTAAACATAAGTCCAAATCAGTCTTATCTGGTTGGAAATCCATATCCATCTGCTTTAGACGCGGATGAATTTATCAAAGACAACATCAAAGACGGTGCAGGAAGAGCTGCGACAAACATCTTCAATGGAGCATTGTATTTCTGGGATCACTTTGGAGGACAAACACATATCCTTAACCAATATGTGGGCGGTTATGCGACTTACAGTTTGATGGGTGGTGTAGTAGCCTTGTCAAACGATCCATTAACAGCCAATAACGGAAGTGCGGGAACAAAAACCCCTAAAAGATACATTCCTGTAGCACAAGGTTTCTTTATCGGAACCGGGCCAACGACTGATTTAACCGGCAATAATCCCGGCTTAAGCACACCGGTTACCGGAGGAACAGTGACTTTTAAAAATACCCAACGTGTTTTCAAAGCAGAATCTGCTACAGACTCACAATTTTTCAGAACTCAAAACGGTTCGCAAAATGAGGACACTGTAAATGATGACAGACAAAAAATCAGATTGGTATTTGAATCACCAAATCAATCCTACAGACAGATATTAGTTGGTGTTGATGAAAATGCCACAAATTCGTTCGATATTGGTTATGATGCGCCGATGATTGATCTTAATGCCGATGATTTATATTGGAATATCAGTGATGCTAAATTTGCTATTCAAGCGGTTTCAAATTTCAACTCAGATCAAATTATCCCAATTGGAATTACAACCTCTGTTGAAGGATTAACTACAGTAAAAATTGCGGCTTTAGAAAACATTTCAGAATCAACAGATATTTACATTCACGACAATGAAAGCGGTGTTGACCACAATATCAGAAATAGTGATTTTAGTATTTCATTACCAATTGGCGAGTACAACAATAGATTTTCATTGCGATTTGCCGGACAGGCTTTAGGTGTAAACACACCCAATGAAAATGACCCGATTGTTTATTTCACAAATATTGACAACAGTTTGAATATCAAAAATACCAACTTGAATTTGAACTTAAAATCGGTAACCTTGTTTAATCTTTTAGGCCAACAAATTTCAACTTACAGTCTTGAAAACACAAACCAACAGGATATAAAAATCCCTGTTCTGAATATCGCCAGCGGTACTTATATTGTGAAAATAGCTACTGATACAAATCAAAGTTTCAGTCAAAAAATTATAAAAAATTAAGTAACATCATATAAAAAACCATGAATGTCTATAAAAGCGCTTTCTAAAGGCGCTTTTACTTTCTGAAATTATTGTAAAACATAAAGCATATCTGATAATTATTTAAAAAAAAGCAGATTAATACCACCAATTATGACAATTTAATAAAATTGTTTAAAACCTATTAATTTACCAACAAATTAACTATAAACCAACGATTTACACGTTAATTTATTATATTTGATAGTCAAAATTAAATTGTTAAATGAAAATTGAACTTGTTTATGGAAAACAATTACAAAACAAAAAGTACGTCCTTTTTAAATCCCAAATTAATAATAACAGCTTTATTATTAATTAGCGGCATATCCTCTTTACAGGCACAGACCACATCGACCTATGCAACTTCAGGAACATGGGTTTGCCCACAAGGTGTAACCAGCATCCAGGTAGAAGCCTGGGGCGGTGGTGGCGGTGGCGGTGGCGCTGCAAATGCAACCAACTACAGAGGAGCTGGTGGTGGTGGTGGTGCTTATCAAAAAGCAACATCACTCGCTGTAACACCTGGACAAACCTATACCGTAACCATAGGTAGCGGCGGTACTGCCGGTACCATCAGTGTAAATGGTGGCGCAGGAGGAAATTCAACTTTTATGCTTGGTGCTTCCACTTTATTAACTGCCAATGGCGGTGGTGGTGGACAAACACAAACAACAGCCACTGCTCCAACCGGAGGAATTGGCGGAATCGGAACTTTTAATGGTGGTAACGGATTTACAGGAACAATCACTACTGGCGGCGGCGGCGGCGGAAGCGCAGGCTCAACGGCTAATGGTGTAACTGCAACATCAGCAACAGGTGGAGCTGCCGGAGCCGGGGGAACCGGAACCGGGGGTAATGGCGGTGGTTGTGGTAGTGGACCTGGTGGTGAAGGATGTCCCGGTGTCAATTATGGTGGAGCCGGTGGTGGCGGAAATAAAAATAAAATTGGTGGTGCCGGAGCTGGTGGATATATAAAAATCACTTTTACCTGTCCGACAAATACCACTGCAGCAGCAGGACCAGACCAGTCATTGGCTTGTGCAACCACTGCAACTCTAGCCGGAAACACACCAACTTATGGTACAGGAACCTGGACCGTTCAGTCGGGAACTGCAACGATAACTTCCCCTAACTCCCCAACATCAGGCATAACCGGTTTGGTTGCCGGAGGTTCAGCTACCTTGCGTTGGACCATTAGCAATGGGGTGTGTGGAAGTACTTTTGATGATGTAGTAATCTCAACACCTCTTGGAGTAGGTTGTTGGTCTTATTGTACCGCGAGTGCAACCAACGTTTATGCAGTATCATCCGTAAGTTTCAACACTATAAACAATGCCTTTACCGGCACTACAGGATATGAAAATTTCACTTCCATTTCAACCACTTTAACTGCCGGGTATACTTATACCATCTCTGTAAATGTCATTGGAGCTAATGGTAATCCAGCCTATACAAGCGTTTGGTTTGACTGGAACAACAGCGGAACATTTGATGCCGGTGAGGAAAGTCAATTAGGCACTTATTCAACCGGAACCTATGCTTTTACCACTACGGTTACTGTTCCACTTACCGCGGTAATTGGCTCAACCAGAATGAGAGTAATCAATAGGATTTTAACCGGTTACGCACCGGCATGCGGAACCATTACTTATGGTCAAATAGAAGATTATACACTGAACATCGTTTCACCTCCGGCATGTACTGCACCAACAGCCCAACCAACAGCATTGGTTTTGTCTCCGAGTGGAACATCTTTGGCCGGAAGTTTTACAGCAGCATCGCCTGCACCAAATAATTACCTGGTAGTCATCAACACAACAGGAACAACACCTACACCAACCAATGGAACAACTTACACTGTAGGTGGCGCCATCACAGGAGGAACAGTGGTTGATATTGATTCCAATACCAGTTTTGTAGCCACCGGATTGACGGTTTCTACCACATATTATATTTTTGTTTTCTCATACAATTCAATATGTACCGGTCTTTCCCAATATTTTACAACCGGACCTTTGACCGGAAATACAACAACTTTAGCAACCAGTTATTGTATTCCAACCGGAAGTTTGGACTGTACCACTAATGGCGATTATATTGCCAATGTTACTTTCAATACCATAAATAACAGCAGTACTTGTGCTCCGGGTGGTTATATCAATTATGCCGCTACCGGAGGTCAAACCACGACTTTAATCAGAGGAAATACTTTCAATTTGAGCATTGGAACCGGACCTGGAAATAAAAAACACGGCGCTGCAGTTTGGATTGATTTTAATCAAAATGGGGTCTTTACCGATGCAGGTGAATACTTCCTAATCGGAAATAATATTATTGCCAATTCAACCAATACCATTGCAGTGGCCATTCCGGCCGGAGCAACATTAGGGCAAACCCGAATGAGAGTTCGTTATGCCCAAAAGGTAACTGTGACTTCTGCTATGAGCTGTACCATGACCGGAAGTTTTGGTGAAACGGAAGATTATACTGTAACCATTGCCAACTCTGTTGTTTGTTCTGCTCCGACAGCACAACCGACAGCCTTAATTTTGAGTTCTACAGGAACAACGGTATCAGGAAGTTTTACCGCAGCCAATCCAATTCCAAATAACTATTTGGTGGTGATGAACACAACCGGAACAACGCCTACGCCTGTAAACACAACAACATATACTGTAGGTGGAGCCATCACAGGAGGAACAGTAGTTGATATTGATTCAAACACATCGTTTACCGCTACTTCCTTAACTACATTGACCACTTATTATTTCTTTGTATTCTCTTATAATTCAATTTGTACCGGTGGTCCAACGTATAATCTGGTTAGTCCATTAACAGGCAACGTGGCAACCATAACCTCAAACTATTGCGTTCCATCTGTAACTACCGGAAGAGAAGATGATAATTACCTGACAGAGGTAAGTTTTGTTGGAACATTAAATGATGTTTCCAATTATTCAACCTATTCTTCAAGTCCTTTAGGTTATCAGGATTTTACCGGTTTAGCCAACTTGTCACGACAAGCTCAAGGATACGGTGTAAATGTTTCTGTACAAGCCACATTCTCTTCATTCATGAAAGCTTGGGTTGACTGGAACAAGGATGGTACTTTTGACAACACTACCGAAATCGTTTATAATTCAGGAACCATATCAACCGGTTCTACAACTTTTGGTTTTATTATACCTTCTGCTCAGGCATTAGGAAACTATAGAATGAGAATTCGTGTCGACTTAAACGGTGGAGGTGGTTCTACAACGTTTACCTCTTGTGGAAACCTCAACAACGGTGGTGAAACCGAAGATTATTTATTTACAGTTGTGGCCAATTGTACCGCTGTAATCACAGGCATTACAGAAGGCAGAACCTGCGGAACCGGAACAGTTGATCTTGAAGCTACCGGCGCAGTAGTTGTTCCGGCAATAACGCAATACAGATGGTACACTACTCCAACCGGATCAACGCTTGTTGGCACAACCTCAACCGGAGAGTGGACTACACCTTCAATCAACACTACAACCAATTACTATGTAACAGCCTACAATGGTTGTGAATCATTAACCAGAACCGAGATTTCGGCTATTGTAAGTCCGATTCCTAATCTTACCTACTTACCGGCAGCTCCTGTATCTTGTCGAGAAAATGTTGGGGTTGAATTATCAGCCACCGGCGACGTAGAAGAAGTTCACCTAATCAATGAAGAATTTAACAGCGGATTGGGAACGTTTACCAATACCAATATCACCTCGAGTGTGCGCAATGCCGATACACAATGGCAAAACAGAACCAGCACTTATATTCCAACAGCAATTTCAGGAACCAATACCTGGTATCCGGCGGTGTCATCAGGAATAAGTGGCAATAGTTTTGCGATGGCGACTTCTGATTTTGCGGATGCTTTCCCTTATGTTCAGAATCAAATTGCATCCTCAACGGTAAGTACCGTAAACTTCACCAGTTTAACGCTGAGCCTGAGATTATTCTATTCGAGATATTTTATCGATGGTGCTTATCCTGCCGAAGAATATGTAACCATTGATGTTTCGACAAATAATGGTGCCAACTGGATAGAAATAAAACGTTTCACTGAAGATGTTGGGATTGGAACAAAATTTGAAACCCTTTCCTATGATCTATCTTCTTATGTTGGTGTGAGCCAATTTAAAGTAAGGGTAAGATATTACAACAACAACTGGTGTGACGGAATAGCGATTGACGATGTTGAATTGTATGGTAACAAACCTAATGTCAACCTGAATTGGACAACCACAATTCCTGCATTTACAGATGCAGCCTGTACAATTCCTTATGACCCATTAACAACGGCTGCCATTATTTATGTCCAACCAACATTAGCACAATTAGAAGTTTCGAGTTTTAATTTTACCGTAAATGCCGTGTTAGACAATGGTTGCGTTACCTCAAAAGTTATTACGGTAACAAATAATACAAAAATTTGGAACGGAACAGATTCCAATTGGGACGATGATGAAAACTGGAAACCTTTAGGAAAACCAACAGCCAGCAGCTGTATCGTAATTCCGGATACTGCCATAGACCCAATCATATCAGGAACAAGCTATGACGCTTTCGGGAAAAACATCACCATTAAATCCGGCGGAAACCTTACAGTGGAACCTGCAAACAATATTACCATAACCGATGAAGTAACGGTAAAATCAGGTGCCTTATTTGAAATAAAAAACAGCGCCAGTTTGATACAGACTAACGATGCCTCTGTGAATTCCGGAAGCATCAAAATGACCCGAACAAGTCGTCCGATGACACGCTGGGCTTATGTATATTGGGGCTCACCAATTGTTGAGGATGCATACAGTCAGATACCAAGTGAATTTGATTATAAATTCAGATGGCAATCAGGAACTTCAACGGGAGCTTGGCAACTTTTATCTTCTATTTCACAAGGACAAGGATTTATTGCCAGAGTGAGTGATATTGCACCTTTCAGTACGGGAACCGGAACTATAAATTTCTCCTTTATTGGGACTCCCGGAAATGGTGTAGTGAGTGTTCCTGTAGATAGCTTTGACTCTTCTACCCTAACTTCAGCCGGTAACACTGTGCTTTTAGCTAATCCGTATCCGAGCGCCGTTGATGCTGCTTCGTTCTTAACCAATACGGGTAACACCGAATTAGGCGGTACATTATTTTTCTGGACTTCCTTTACAACCTATAGCGGAACCGGAAATTACAGCACTGCTGACTATGGTAGCTGGAATCTTTCGGGTGGAACCGCACCGGCAAGTGACCCAACCAACGTTGGCTTGAAACCAAATGGAAAAATTGCCGCCGGACAAGGATTCTTTGCGCAGGTTTTTGCTGACGGAAGTGTTTCGTTCAACAACAGCATGCGTGCTGCCGATTTTAACACCCAATTCTTCAGGACCGCAAACAGCAGCACCAGTGTTTCTGATGACAATAGAATTTGGCTCAATCTTTACAGCGATAACACTTTCAGACAAATGTTGGTTAACTATAAAGCAGAAGCGACAAATGGCTTTGATAAATTCTATGACGGACCAAGCTTTACCAATAATGAAATTAACCTTTATTCTATATTAGACGACAGGAACTTAGTCATTCAGGGTAGAAGTTTGCCGTTTGATGAAAATGACGTAGTGCCTTTGGGTTACCGTGTGACCACTGGTGGTATTTATTCGATTGCGATTGATGAATTAGAAGGATTGTTTGCCGAAGACCAAAATATTTATTTGAGAGACAAATTGCTTTCTATCGATTACAACCTAAAACAAGGTGCTTATAGTTTCTCAACCGAATCAGGTTCGTTTGACAACCGTTTTGAAATTGTGTATGTGACCAACGCTTTAGGCGTAAATGACCCTGGTAACATTAACACCTTTGCAACCATCCATAATAATATTATCAAAATCGAATCAAGTGAGTTTATCAAATCGGTTAACATCTATGAGATTTCAGGCAAACTGATTAACCGTTACAATTTGGCGAATGCCTCGAAACAACTCTCAGACAGCTTCAACTATCCAAACGGTATCTATATTGCCGAAATCACACTGGAAAATGGTATTGTCGTCAAAAAGAAACTGATTCATTAAAAAATCAATTAGTCAAACAAAAAAATCCCGATTGCTCGGGATTTTTTGTTTTAAAATACCAATGCAATCCAAACATGATATTAAAAAAAATACTACTTTAGAAATTCTTTAAAGGCTTCCCAACCTTTTTAACATTTTCAAACTCTATATAGAGAAACACATACTTTATGAAACACATCTACACCGCCATTTTACTCGCCGTATTTTCATTTGGTTTTTCTCAGGACTTTGATAAAAATTGGGACAAAGTAATCCAACTTGAAAATGAAGGAAAAATAAAGTCTGCTAACCAAATTGTACAAAAAATCCATGCGAAAGCCTCAAACTCACAAAATGAAGTGCAGCTTATCAAAACGTTTTTCTACCAATCAAAATACCTATTGACTCTCGAAGAAGACGCACAACGAAAAATCATAACTAATCTCCAAAAAAGGATTGTCAAAGCACCCACAGCATCAAAGGCGATTCTGAACTTGATTTATGCCCGTTGCCTGAAATCCTATTTGGAGGGCAATAGAAGCAAAATTTACACCCGAACCAAACTTGACTCCATTGATGAAAAAGATTTCATTACGTGGAGCATTATGGATTTCGAAAAACAAATAGATGAAACCTATAACAAAACCTTAGAGAACGAAGATGCTTTAAAGAAAACACCAATCAACAAGTACGAACCAATCTTTGATTTTTTCCTTGTTGAAAAATTCAACAGTTCAACTTTATACGATTATCTGATTCAGGCCAATATAGATTATTTCTCTCAAAAGCCCAAAGAATGGGACATTCGAAATTTCAAGGATGAAAATTTGATCAAAGTGCTTTTGGGTAGTAATGAGGAATTCAATGCTTCCGAATTAGACAGCATTAAAGATTTAGAAATACTGAAAGTGCTCAACTTATACCAAAAAGCAGCCCTGAAAACTTCTCCAACCGAAATGGAATTTGACCGACTTGTTTATTGCAACCGGTATATCATTAAACAAAATGATTTACTCTTAAAGCGCTTAAACAGCTTACAGCAAAAGTCAAAAGATGCCTATTTAACACAAAGAATCCAATTCGAGAAAGCAATGCTTTATGACAAGCTGGCTTCAAAAGAGAAATTTAAAGATTATAAAACCAAAGCGGTTACCATTCTTGACAGCATCCTTTCGGTTCAAAATAAGTCAAATACTTTTAAAAAGGCAAAGGTTGAAAGAACCAAATTTGAGGCAAGAGAACTTAATGTCAATATGCTTCAATACAGCTATGAAAAAGAAAAAACAAGAGCATTAGTCCGTTTTACCAATGTTGACTCTATTCAGATTTCATTTTATAAAGTGAACAGCAAAACAATGAGTTCTGCAATTTTAAACGATAGCATAGAGAATGACTTCAAGCTTAAAAACAAAGTTTACAGGAGTCAAAAATACCATCTGAAAAACCCAAAAAATTACTTTAGTTACAGCACAGAAGTCCTTTTACCCGAGCTTGAAAAAGGTCATTATATTGTTTTTATTGAAGATATAGGCAATACCGCCAGTGAAAAAAAATGGGTTTGCAGAGACATTACCGTTTCCAAAATCATGATCTTATTCGAGGAGAAAGACGACAAAATGATTTTTCAAACGCTTGATAGAAAAACAGGCAAACCAATTCCCGATTGCCAACTAAAATCTGAAGATTTCAACTTAAAAACCAATGATAAGGGAATTGCAATCTTTGATACTGTCCCTAAAAACAGATATGATTTTTATAATAAAACAGTAATAGCAATTCAAGAGAACGACACCATTCATCTAAAAGGTGTATACAATAATTCCTATCACAGTGAGGACGAGCCAGAAATCAAAGCCAAAGTAAACTTATACCTCGACAGGGCAATTTATCGTCCGGGACAAACCGTTTATTACAAAGGCATTGCCACGCAAACATTTGAAGGAAAACAAAAAATAATTCCAAATTTTTTATTACACGTTACCATTAAAAACCCCGATTATGATGATCTAAAGTCGTTTGAAGTTACCACTAATGATTTTGGCTCATTTGCCGGTGAATTTGTATTGCCAAAAAACGGTTTAACCGGGCTGTATAGCATAAATATTGAAGAACCTGATGACTATGAAAAAGATGCGCTGTATGACCAAAAAAATGACGAACATCCTATTTGGGACAATGGTGATTTTGATAGATCTGTAATCAATTTTAGTGTAGAAGAATATAAAAGACCAAAATTTGAAGCGAATTTTGAACGAGTAACAGAATCTTATGGTGTAAACCAAAAAGTAACAGTCAACGGTAATGCGAAAGCTTTTGCGGGCAGTAAAATTTCTGATGCCAAAGTAGTGTCCCGGGTGGAAAGAAATTCCTATTACAGTTGGAGAAATTATGGGCAAGACAATTCAAAAACTATTATTTTTTCAGAAACAAAAACCGATGCTGACGGCAAATTTAAAATAGAATTTGATGCCATTCCGGCGGAAGGATTTGCAAAAGAAAACCTTCCGGTTTTTAGTTATATAATTAGAGCCGACATAACAGATAACAACGGAGAAACACATTCGGCAAACACAACAGTAAATGTGGGCTATCACGCTTTAAAATTATCGATAAATGTTCCGAATGTAGTCGCTGTTGAAGAAATGAAAAACATCAACCTCAACAGCACTAATCTGAACAATCAGTTTGTGCAGACCGAAGGAGAAATAAAAGTATACTACCTGAGAGAATTCAAAAATAAATTCAAAAGAAGGGTTTTTCAAAAACCGGATATCCAAACCATTTCAGACGCCCAATTTGAACAATTGTTTCCTTATGAGAATAATGAAACCGAAATAAATCCTGAAGAAAAAGGGACTTTGGTTTACACCAAAAAGGTTAATACTGAAACGGATAAAATTATAGGCTTGGATTTTGCCAAAAATTACAAATCCGGTTATTACAAAATTGTCTTTTCCGCTAATGACAAATTCAACTATCCGATTGAAGCAAGTGCTTCTTTTGAATTGTATCAGAAAGCCAAAAATAAACTTCCCCAAAACAGTTTAATTTCAATCAAACAACTCAACGAAGATCCTGTAAAAGACGGATATGCCCGAATTCTGATTCAATCCACCATACCGGAATTAGAACTTTTCTATACAGCCAATTTTAACGACCGCGTATTCTATCAGGGTAATATTTCTGTAAAAAACAACCAACAGGAAATTAAATTTCCGCTGTCAAAAAGCATCCAGGGAAAATTTGGATTTACTGTAGAAACCGTATTTGAAAACCAGTATTATAATTTTAATGATGAAGTCATTTTAAAAGAAGAAGTCACAAAAGTTAAGTTTGAAGTAGAGAGTTTTAGGAACAAACTCGAACCCGGAAAAGAAGAGAACTGGTCGTTCAGAATCAAAGAAAACGATCAAAATGCAGAGGCCGAAGTCTTGGCTTCTATGTATGATGCCTCTTTGGACCAATTTAGAAAGGACTATTGGTATGGCTTGAATAATTATCGAAGAACTTATAACCAGTATTATGGCAAATCACAAATGGGTTTTAGTCTTCAAAATTTCAATTTAAGTTATACTCCTAAACTTCCCAAAATTGAATTCCAAAACGAATACACCCGATTGATGTGGTTTGGATTTGACATTAACGATACCAATAACCCAAGCATCCTCAAGGATTATAAAAAACAGCTCAACAAAAAGGCCAAAAAACCCGCCAATTCCAGACTCGTTACCGGAACTGTTTCTGACAGAACTGGTCCTTTACCCGGAGCCAATATCGTAATCAGAGGAACCAGCAGAAACGCTCAGACTGATTTTGATGGTTACTTCGAAATTGAAGCGGCCTATGGTGAAGTGTTGATTGTCTCTTTTACAGGGTATGAGAATCAAAAAGTGACCATAAACAATCATGAGTTCAAAATTGTACTGGACGATAGCCAATTAGAATTGAAGGAAGTTGTGATTGATGGATATAGAACTACCTCCAAATCAAAATCAGCATTGGCGCAAACCACTATCGTTTCAAATACTACAGTTATAGAAGAAGATAATGGTGTTTACAACTCAGCAGGCTTTTTTTTAAAATCTCTTCAAGCGCAAGTGCCCGGATTACAAATATCAACCAGTTCAGGTTCACCAGGAAGTGCTAAAATAAGAGGTCTCAGTTCGCTTAGTGCCAGTGGAGAACCATTATACATTCTTGACGGAACAACTATTTCAAGAGAAGCTTTTTTGAAATTGAATCCAAATGATATTGCGGAAGCCAAAGTATTGAAAGATGCCGCTGCAACAGCTATCTATGGCGACAGAGCCCGCAATGGTGTGATTATCATCAGCAGCAAAAAAGCGCTGGAAGATTTGACCAAGGTGAAAACCCGCACCAACCGAAACGAAACGGCTTTCTTTTTCCCGCAGTTGAGAACCGATAAAGAAGGAAGAATCAATTTCAAATTCAACTCTCCCGAAGAATTGACAGCATGGAAATTTCGCTTATTCTCGCACAATAAAAAAGCCGTTAGTGGTTATTTAGAGAAAAGTGTGGTCACCCAAAAAGAATTGATGGTTTTCCCAAATATGCCACGTTTTTTCAGGGAAAATGACACCATCGTTATAGCCGCAAAAGTGGCTAATCTGACTTCTGAACTCAAAAACGGAATGGCTATTTTACAGCTTTTTGATGCGACAACCATGGAAAACATCGACGCCAAAGCAATGAATGCCAATGCGGTTCGCAACTTTACCATTGCACCTTCGGGGAATAGTGTTGTGAGTTGGAAAATCAGGATTCCTAAAGGATTACAGGGATTACAATACAAAGTCATTGCCAAAGCCGGCGATTATTCTGATGGAGAAGAAAGTGTTCTTCCAGTGTTGACGAATGATATTTTGGTTACCGAAACCATTCCGGTTTGGGTAAGGGAAAACAGCAAGAAAGAATATGTTCTCAGCAATTTGAAAAACAACACTTCCACTACACTGCGTCATCATTTGTTTACTTTGGAATACACGAGCAACCCAACTTGGATTGCCATACAGTCATTGCCGTATCTGATGGAATATGAGCATGATTGTGCAGAGCAGTTATTTTCCAAATACTATTCAAACCTATTGGCATCAGAGATTATCACCAGCAATCCTAAAATTGCCGAAGTGTTTGACCAATGGAGAAAATCGGGGAAACCTATTTCAAAATTGGAGCAAAATGAAGAGCTAAAATCTTTGCTTCTCGCTGAAACACCTTGGATAAATGATACTCAAAGCGAAGAAGAAAAGAAAAAAAGCCTGGCGTTATTATTTGATTTGGAAAAAACAAAATCAAGTACCGATAACATTTTCAAAAAATTAAAGGAAAAACAAAAATATTCGGGTGGTTTTGCCTGGTTTGAAGGTGGAAATGAAAACGAATACATCACCCGGCATATCGTTAGCGGATTGGGACATCTTCAAAAACTGAAAGTCAAAAAGGAAATCTCAGACAGTTTCACTGACATTACAAAACGCGCGATTCCTTATCTTGATGCCAAATATTCAGAACATAATGCCAATACCAAAGATTACAGGATTTGGTATACACAATATGCCGATTTGCATTTCCTTTATATGAGAAGCTTTTATTTGGAAACCTATCCAATGTCAGAAGAAATAAAAGCCATTACTGCAAAACAATTGCAAGCAATAAAAACAGAATGGCTCACCTATTCTCTTTACAGCAAAGGATTAGCGGCTATTGTTCTGTATCGCTTTGGAGATAAAACCACCGCCAAAAAAATCATTGAAAGCTTAAAAGAAACTTCGGCCAGCAATGACGATTGGGGCATGTATTGGATAGAAAACAAAGCCGGTTGGTATTGGTACCAATCACCCATAGAAACCCAGGCTTTGCTGATAGAAGCATTCGCCGAAATTGATAAGGACAACAAATCGGTTGATGCGATGAAAGTATGGCTTTTGAAAAACAAGCAAGCCAAAAGCTGGGGAACAACTAAGGCCACGACAGAAGCTATTTACGCTCTGATTTATCAGGGAAGTAATTGGTTATCGGTAAAAGACAATGCCAAAATAAAAATTGGGGACAACAAAATCCTGACAAAAAAATTGACTGAAAATGAAAAAGAAGCCGAAACCGGTTATATCAAAATGAACTGGAAAGCCGATGAAATCAGTAATGACATGGCCAATGTTTCTATTGAAAACAAATCGAACGTACCAAGTTATGGTGGTATTTACTGGCAATATTTTGAAGATTCAGACAAAATCAAATCGAGTGACAAAAGCCTTATGTCTGTTAAAAAGGAATTGTATCTCAAACGACAAAAAAATGATGGCGAACAGTTGGAAAAAATCACTTCAAAAAACCCGCTGAAAATTGGTGATTTGGTAACCGTTAGATTAATCATCACAACCCGTGAAGATATGGAATACATCCATTTAAAAGACATGAGAGCTTCTTGTTTTGAACCGGTTGATGTACTTTCCCGATACTTCTGGAAAGATGGAACCGGTTATTACATGAGCACCAAAGACGCTGCAACCCATCTTTTCTTTGACCGGTTAAACAAAGGAACTTATGTGATTGAATATGACATCCGGGTGAACAACAAAGGTGATTTCTCCAACGGAATAACAACCATTGAAAGCATGTATGCTCCCGAATACACCAGCCATACCAAGGGCATCAGAATCAGTGTTGCCGAATAAAAAAAGTCCCGATTGCTCGGGACTTTTTTTATATATAATAAGATGAGATTATTTTACCAATGTCATTTCGTCAACAATGTGTTTCGCCCCTGAGAAGTTCTCAATTACCCACAATACATAACGAATATCAACATTGATGGTTCTTTGTAATTTGCTGTCAAAGATAACGTCACCAGCCATTGCTTCGATGTTACCATCAAAAGCCAAACCGATTAATTCTCCTTTTCCGTTCAATACCGGCGAACCCGAATTTCCACCTGTAATATCATTATCAGTAAGGAAGTTTACGTGAAGACTTCCGTCTTTGTCTGCAAATCTACCGTAGTTTTTAGCCTTGTTCATTTCAAGAACTTTTGAAGGCAAATCAAACTCCTGGTCACCTTTTTTGTATTTTTTCACCTGACCATCAAGGGTTGTGTAGTTGTTGATTTTAGCATCATTACGTTTGTCAGCTGGCAACGAACGCACTTTTCCGTAAGTCAAACGCAACGTAGAGTTAGCATCAGGATATTTGATAGAACCGATTTTTGATTCTCTCAAACCTTCCACCAATAAACGGAAAGAAGCGCTGTAATCGTTTTGAGCTTTAGCAATCTCATCAGATTTTGAAGAGAAATGCGTCAACATATCATTTGACAATACATACAATGGATCGTTATCCAATGCGCCCTGACTTGGAATTACCAGGAAAGCTTTGATTCTGTCCAATGAAGTGAAAATACTCATGTCAAAAGCAGCATTTACATATTTGGTAAAATCACCTTTGTTTTCATCTGCAATCTTTTTCACAGATGGTGCAATCGCGTAACCGGTTGATTTAGTCGCATACACTTTCAACTGAGCAGCCAAAAGATCTTTCTCTGCCGGAATGTGTAACTCTTTGTACATTTCAGTAGCCATTTCTTCAATAGCCGGAGCCATTTGAGCGCGTTTTACAGCATCAGCTTTTACATAAGTATCCAATTGTTTTCCTAAAGTTCTTCCGATAGTTCCAAAAGAAGTCGTTCTGAACAATTGAGTCATATAGTTATCATGTCTTGACTTTTCATTGGTCAAAGCATAAAACTTATTGATATTGGCAATTACGTTACCATATTTAGCTTTGTTAGCCGGTTTGTTAGCCCAAGTATTGAACTTAGCCTCTTGTGCAGCCTTAGTTTTAGCGGTACCAAATTTGGTCAACGCATCAATCATTCCCTGACGGTTTTTCCAGTAGTTAGCTGTAGAAGCATATTTAGAAGCATATACCAAGTTCAAAGCCGCACTTTGATCCATGTATTTCTTCATGTTGTCCATTCCTGTTTTTGCTCCTTCAACCCAAGCAGGATAAGCAAATTTTACGTTTTGCTCAATTCCGCCGGCAGGCATCCAACGGTTGGTTCTACCAGGATAACCCAAAATCATAGCAAAGTCATTTTCTTTTACACCATTGATGTTAACCGGTAAATAATGTTTTGGCTGCAATGGTACATTGTTTTCTGAATAATCAGCAGGATTACCATTTTTATCAGCATATACTCTGAACATAGAGAAATCTGCTGTGTGACGTGGCCATTCCCAGTTGTCTGTATCTCCACCAAATTTTCCTAAACTTTCCGGTGGTGTTCCTACTAAACGAACATCTTTGTAGTCTTGGTAAACAAAATAATAGAATTCATTTCCTTGGAAGAAAGGACGAACAGAAACAGTGTATTTTCCACCTTCGTTGTTTTCTTTTTCAATCGCTGCAATTTCAGCATTGATTGCTTTTTCTCTTTCTGCTTCGGTCATTGAAGGATTTACTTTTGCCAAAATTCTTTTGGTACAATCATCCATTCTCACGAAGAAACGCACAAACAAACTCGATGGTTTAATTTCTGCTTTTCTGTTTTCTGCCCAAAAACCGTCTTTCAACAAGTTTTTCTCAGCAGTTGAAAGTTCGGCAATCGCATCATATCCACAGTGGTGATTGGTTAAAACCAAACCGTCTTTAGAAATGATTTCCGCCGTACAACCTCCGTTGAACTGAACAATAGCATCTTTCAAACTGTGGTTGTTGATACTGTAAATTTCTTCGGCTGTCAATTGCAAGCCCATTTTTTGCATGTCTCTGTGGTTCAGTCTTTCGATAAACATCAAAAACCACATTCCTTCGTCAGCTTTTACACTTGTTGGAACAAGCATTATAGCAGCAATCAACGATAAAATAATTTTCTTCATTGTTATGTTATAAATGTTAATAGTTTGAATGTTAATAGTCTATCTGAAAAAATAATTGTTATATCAAATAATCTAAAAACGTGTGCGAAGATACTTTTTTTTGTTAATTGAAGGATAAAAACTTCCAACAAAACTATATCGTTATAGTAAATTTTAACTTAATTTTTAGAAATTAAAAAGCCATTCAAATGAATAGCTTTCTAAAATGTATCTTTTATCTTTAAATCCCCTGACTGTTTTCCGGTTCTTCGGTATCGAGGTTTAACATTTCCCAAAGTTTGTCTTTCAGTTCGGAGCATAGTTTCAATTATTTTTTTATATTTATCAAATAATCATTTTGTTACAACAAAAAAACATATAATAAATTAAAAAAAAGTTGTCAAAAATTTAAACTGTATTGTTATGGAGTCTAATCAAACAGAAGCAAAAGGTTTTTTAGCATTTGTAAAAAAGGAAACTAAGAAACCCGCATTTAGAAAGGCATTACTGATATTTTTTATCTGTGCAATTCTGGGATTTGCTATAGGATTTATCTTTAATATGCTTCAGCTTGCCGCATCAGCAGGAATAGGATTTGGACTTATCTGGATGGGCGCTGCCTATTTCGGCCAAGATGAAAACGAGAAATAATATTAAAAAATCCCGCCATTAAAGCGGGATTTTGTTTTATATACCATGACTGTTTTCCGGTTCTTCGGTATCGACGTTCAGCATTTCCCAGAGTTTGTCTTTCAACTCCGTCAACCCTTGATTGGCAACAGAAGAAATAAATAGATACGGAATGCCTTTGAACTCTTTGTCTAATTGTTGAGCCATTTCGGCTTTCAATTCATCATCAAGCATATCGCTTTTGGAAACCACAATCAAGCGGTCTTTGTCGAGCATTTCAGGGTTGTAACGACGCAATTCATCCAACAGGATTTCATACTCTTTTTTGATATCATCCGCATCCGCCGGAACCAGAAACAACAGCGTTGAATTGCGCTCAATATGTCTCAAAAAGTAATGCCCTAAACCTTTTCCTTCGGCTGCACCTTCAATAATTCCCGGAATATCAGCCATCACAAAAGATTTGAATTCTCGGTAAGCCACAATTCCCAAATTTGGTTTCAAGGTCGTAAACGGATAATCGGCAATCTTTGGTTTGGCAGAAGTCAGTACCGATAATAAAGTTGATTTTCCGGCATTTGGGAAACCAACTAAACCAACATCGGCCAACACTTTCAACTCCAAAATCACATCCAGTTCTTCTGCCGGCATACCCGGTTGGGCATATCTTGGCGTTTGATTCGTAGAACTTCTAAAGTGCCAGTTCCCTAAACCACCTTTTCCGCCTTTGATTAAAATTCTTTCTTCTCCGTGCTCGGTGATTTCGAATAAAATTTCATCGGTTTCTTTATCACGAACTACTGTTCCCAAAGGCACTTCGATTACTTTATCTTCTCCGTCATGACCGGTACTACGTGAACTTCCTCCATCGCCACCATGTCCGGCTTTGACGTGACGCGCAAATTTCAAATGAAACAAGGTCCAAAGACTTTTATTTCCTTTCAATATAATATGGCCACCGCGACCTCCATCGCCACCATCGGGTCCGCCTTTTTCAATAAATTTCTCTCTGTGCAGATGCGAAGAACCTTTTCCTCCTTTTCCGGAAGAAACATAAATTTTTACGTAGTCTACAAAGTTGCCTTCAGTCATTCTTTCTTTTCTTTTTTAATTATATTAAACAAAGACGACAATTAAACCGAATGTCCACTGGACATTCTCCTCTTAATATCAAATCCTCTGTCATAATTCCTTTAGATTGCAGAAGGCAAAAAGCAGAAAGCAGAAATTCTAAAATCTGCGTTCTGTGTTCTGCGTTCTATTTTACTCTTTAATCGCTTTCACAAGCACTTTATCAATCTTCACGCCATCCATATCAATCACTTCCAATTCAAATCTGTTCCAAATCAATTTTTCTCCTGTTTTTGGAATATTGCCTAATTCGGTCATGATCAAACCACTTAGCGTCGTTACATCATAATCGTTTATCAAATCATCCATATCAAAATACGTAAGGAAGTCGTGTAACGAATAATGTCCGTCAACCAACCAGGTTCCGTCTTCTCGGGCAATCAATTTGAATTCATCTTCATAAAAATCGGCAGCATCACCAACCAAAGCTTCCAGGATGTCATTCAAAGTAATGATTCCCTGAAAGACACCGTATTCATCAGTTACCAGGGCATAATGCACTTTTGATTTTTTGAAATTCTCCAACGCCTTATAGGCTGAAGTATGTTCAATCAGATACACCGGATCTTTGGTAATGGTTTTTAAATTGAATTTGCCTTCTTTTTCAAAACTGGCAAACAAATCTTTTAGTAAAACAATTCCAACCACATCGTCCAAATTCTCATTGCAAACCGGATATACAGAGTGCAATTCATCCAATACTTTTGCTTTCAATTCTTCAATCGTATCTTCATAAGACAGATACACGATTGATTTTCGGTGCGTCATCAATGAGTTTACTTTTCTGTCGCCAATATGGAACACACGCTCCACAATATCTTGTTCGATTTCCTGTACTTCACCACCTTCGGTTCCTTCTTTGATAATCGCTTTGATTTCTTCCTCGGTTACTTTACCATCAGCTGTTGGTCTTATCTTCAGGACTTTTAAAATTCCTTCGGTAGAAATCGTCAGTAACCAAATAAAAGGCATAGTGACAATCGAAACCATTTTCATCGGAACCGCAACGGCTTTCGCAATCGCTTCGGGGTAATTCAAACCGATTCTTTTGGGTAATAATTCGCCTAAAACCAAAGAGAAAAAAGTCAAAACCACAACCACAATTCCAACAGAAATGCTGTGTGCATAAGGTTTCAACGTTTCATAACTTTCCACAAAAAGTTTTACATCAGCCGTAATCTTATCTCCCGAATAAATACCCGTCAGGATCCCGATTAAGGTAATCCCGATTTGTACGGTTGATAAAAATTTGTTTGGTGAATTCGCCAGGTCTAAAGCGACTTTGGCATTGGTATTTCCTTTTTTGGCTGCGGTTTCCAAGCGGTTTTTACGTGCCGAAATCAAAGCGATTTCCGACATCGAAAAAACACCGTTTAACAGTATTAAAAAAAGAATGATAAGTATCTCCATTTTGAGTTATGCGTTATAGTTATGCGTCATGAAATACAACAGCTAACCAAAAATTTCAATTATAAATTGTCTATTACTTTGCTTAATCTTTCGGTTACTTCTTCGATAGAACCAATTCCGTTTACCGCATGAAATTTACCCTGAGCTTCGTAATAATGCATCAAAGGTGCGGTTTTTTCGTTGTATTCCTGATATCGGTTGCGGATTTTCTCTTCGTCCTGATCATCAGGTCTGCCGGAAGTTTTTCCTCTTTCCAGCAAACGTGCTACCAAAATATTATCATCTGCCTCCAAAGCCACTGTAGCCGTAATGTTTTGTCCTTTTGATTCTAAAAATTGATCCAAAGCTTCAGCCTGAGCAATGGTTCTTGGGAAACCATCAAATAAAAAACCGGCTGACTGTGGGTTTTTATCCACTTCGCTTTGCAGCATTTGAATCGTTACTTCATCGGGAACCAAATCGCCTTTGTCCATAAAAGTTTTGGCCAATTGCCCTAATTCCGTATCATTTTTAATATTGTATCTGAAAATATCTCCGGTTGAAAGATGTGTCAAATTGTATTTTCCTTTTAAAAATTCAGCTTGTGTGCCTTTTCCTGCACCTGGTTTTCCGAAAAGAACGATGTTAATCATTTTAGTAGTTATGAGTTATAAATTATGAGTTAATTATTGTGCGAGTTGGTAAACGTCAGATAAGTTTCTTCCCAAACCATCGTAGTCTAAACCATAACCTACGATAAATTTATTTGGGATTCGGATGCCAACGTAATCAATTTTGATGTCTTTTTTATACGCTTCCGGTTTGAAAAATAAGGTTGCAATTTTCAAATGCTTTACTTTTTTCTCCTTAAAAATCGCTTTCAATTCTTCGATTGTATTTCCGGTATCCACGATATCTTCTACAATCACGACAGTTCTGCCTTCTAAATTCTGGTTCAAACCAATCAGTTTTTTTACTTCATTAGTGGTTTGTATTCCTTCATACGAAGCCATTTTTACAAAACTCACTTCACACATGCCTCTGTATTTTTTCATCAGATCGCTTAAAACCATAAAGGCTCCATTCAAAACACCAACAAAAACAGGCACATCATCAAAAAAATCATCATCCATTTGTTTGGCCATGTTTGCAATTGCAAAATCAATTTCTTCTGAAGAAATAAACGGCTCGAATGTTTTATCGTGTAGATGTATCATTTTTTTTTGGATTTAAAATAAGGTGCAAATTTACACAAGTATTGAGTATCAAGTAGCAAGTATTTTCACTTTTTTACAAATTTGATTTAGGAATCAACCTCAGTTTGCAAAATTACAAACATGGCATAAAAAAAATCGCCATTTCTTTTGAACAGAAATGGCGATAATATAAAGGTATGTAAAGTCTCTTATTACCAATAAAATGGTCCGGCCCATTGGCTCGAAGAACCACCCGAACAGTTTGCCTTCACATAAAAGGCATCATAAGAGCAAGACATATTGTTCAAGTTGATGGCCGTATTTGAAGTTGTAAACTGAATGCCGGCAGCTGGATTATTCACATTAGGTGTTGTTACCACAGAAATGGTATAACTGGCTGGTGACGCAAAAGGATAGCTCCATTGGAAACCTCTTGTTTCTGTAATTGAAGTACAAGAACCTGAAATATAATACGAATTTAGATTCTGTGGCTTAGGACAGGTGGTTAACGTAGTATAATCATATTTTACCCAAGCTGAAGCATCAGTTTGATAACACACGGCTCTTACATAGAAATCATAAGCGGTATCAGGCGAAACTCCACTAATAGTAAGTATATCGCTTGTCCCTGTTGTTGCAACCGTCGTACCGCTTCCTAATGCAAATCCGTTAAGGCCATATTGTACTTCATAATGGTCTGGTGAAGAATCGGTATAATCAAGATAAAGTTCTACTTCATTAACACTGGATTGGTAAATGGTTGCCGATGCTGAACCGTTACATTGAGACGGTCCTGTCGTCATGCTCGAAATTTTTACGGCTGCACTTCTGTCCTCAGCACTACAAATACTGGTGATGTAAGCATCATAAGTTGTACTTGGTGTTAAATTCCATAAACCTACATAATCATTTGAAGTGGTTACTGTGGTTCCAGTTCCTTGAGTAAAGCCTGTTGGTCCATACTCAATCAAAAACGAATTGGCATCTCCGGGACTATAATAATACAGATCGATTACGGTAGAACTAGGAGAAAAAGTTGTGTCTTTAACTTTTTTGCATGAAGCGCCTTCTTCAGCGGAACATGAAACCATTAGCAAAGCTGCTAATGTAAATAATGAATAATAGATTTTGTTTTTTAACATAGTGATAATAATTATTTTAAGATTTTTTTGAGGCGCCAAATATATACAATTTCTCTAATCTTTAATACTTTGTGAAAAAAATGAGTGAAAAAACTAAAATCTGTTTTTTGGCAAATTTGATATATTTACCAAATGAATACGATTTTTTTCGACCGAATTGCCAAAAGCAATGCCAGCACCGATTGTCGCAATGGCATCCGCGATTTTGTGGTTGAAAATCCCGAACATTTATTGGAACTTATAGCTTTCGCGACTGATTTGACCAATAAAAACCAATACAAAGCCGTTTGGATTATCGAAATGCTGGCCGAAACCCATACCCAAATGCTCGTGCCGTTTATTGACCAAATCTGTGATACCATTGCCCATTACAAACACGAATCGTCCATTCGCGGTATGTCGAGAACCGCTTTTTTTCTAAGTACTTCTAAAATCATTACACTGACTGAAAACCAAAAAGAAAAACTCATTGAAATCTGCCTGGATTGGCTGATTGGTGATGCCAAAGTAGCCCCAAAAGCCTATGCTATGTATACGCTGTGTCATTATGCCCAAAAGGAAGATTGGCTCAAAGAAGAACTCAAAAATATCATCAACAAGGATTTCTATGCGCAATCCGCTGGCTATAAAGCGGCGGCCAAAGAAGTTTTGAAAAAGATTTAGAAATGATTTTTGGATTTGAAATAGTATCTTTGTGCCAACAACACAACAACACTACGACGAATGGCACGAGCGAAGCGACTGCATGAGACCGTTGAAAACAAATAACTACGACGAATGAACTATTTCTCTTCCGATTTTAAACTGGGAATTCTCGGCGGCGGACAATTAGGCAAAATGCTTTTAGCCGAAACCCGAAAATTCGATATCAAAACTTTTATCCTGGATTCAAGCGAAGAAGCTCCATCTCAATTTGGCGCTTCCAAATTTTTTATCGGCGATTTGATGGATTATGATACGGTATACCAATTTGGAAAAATGACCAATCTTTTGACCATCGAAATCGAGAATGTGAATCTGGATGCTTTAGACAGGCTGGAAGCCGAAGGCTTACCGGTTTTTCCATCACCAAAGACGCTACGAATGATTCAAAACAAAGGAAAACAAAAGGATTTCTACGTTGAAAATAACATTCCTACCGCACCACATCACCGTTTTTTGGACCTCAGCCATTTGAAAAAAGCAATCGAAAAAGGCGAATTAACGTTTCCTTTTGTATGGAAATGTGCCCAATTTGGTTATGATGGTAACGGTGTAAAGATTGTGCGTTCGGCTATGGATTTAGTGAACTTACCTGATGTGGAATGCATTTCCGAACAAATGATGCCGTTCAAAAATGAGCTGGCAGTCATTGTGGCCCGTTCGGTTTCAGGCGAAGTAAAAACCTATCCGGTGGTCGAAATGGAATTCCATCCCGAAGCCAATCAGGTGGAATATGTTATTTGCCCGGCGCGTATTGACGACAAAGTCGCTCAAAAAGCTACTGAAGTTGCCTTACAGGTTTCACAGGCTTTTAACCATGTTGGTTTGTTGGCCGTAGAAATGTTCCAAACCGCTGGCGATGAAATTTTGGTAAACGAAGTGGCACCAAGACCACACAATTCGGGACATTACAGCATCGAAGCCAGTTACACCTCACAGTTTGAAAACCACTTGCGTGCGATATTGAATCTACCTTTGGGAAATACTGCTAGCAAAGTTGCCGGAATTATGGTAAATTTGGTAGGCGAAGAAGGTTATTCAGGACAAGTAGTTTATGAAAACATCGAAAAGATCATGGCCATTGATGGCGTTACGCCACATATTTATGGCAAACGCGAAACCCGTCCGTTTAGAAAAATGGGACATGTAACGATTGTTAATGAAGATATGGCCAAAGCCAGAAAAATTGCCGAAGAAGTAAAGAACTCGATTAGAGTAATCAGTTAAAAATTATTATAAATGATGAATTATAAATTTTGAATGAACAAAACTAGAATCATTTAAAATTTAAAATTTAAAATTCAAAATAAATCATGAGCAAAGTAGCCATAATCATGGGTTCCAAATCGGATTTACCCGTAATGCAGGAAGCCATCGACATCCTAAAAGGATTTGACATACAAACTGAAGTCGATATCGTTTCGGCACACAGAACACCTGAAAAACTATTTGAATTCAGTAAAAACGCCCATAACCGTGGTATTTCGGTCATTATTGCCGGTGCCGGCGGTGCTGCCCATTTACCAGGCATGGTCGCTTCGATGTCGCCCTTGCCCGTGATTGGCGTTCCGGTGAAATCAAGTAATTCAATCGACGGCTGGGATTCTATACTATCAATCCTGCAAATGCCGGGCGGTGTTCCTGTCGCTACAGTGGCGCTAAATGGCGCCAAAAATGCCGGGATATTGGCAGCGCAAATCATCGGAAGCCACGACAAAATCGTACTTGACAAAATTATTTTATACAAAGAAAGCCTTAAAGAAGCCGTGAACAAGTCGTCAAACGAACTTAAAAACAGTATTTTTTAGGAGCTTTTTCCCGCTATACGTTCCAATCTTTTTATAGCTTTTGTCTCCCTGAGCGCAGTCGAAGGGCCTTTCTAAAAGCAATAAAAAGGATTTCCACTACTATCGAGGCTATAATTTCAGCATAAAAACACATGAAAATCTTAACAGAAAAATTTCAAACCAAACACAATACAGCACCTTTTTCGCAAATCAAAATTGAGGATTATCAACCGGCATTTGAAGCGAACATCGCCAAAGCCAGAACCGAAATTGATGCCATAACCAACAATACAGAAGCGCCAACATTTGAAAACACTATTGAAGCTTTAGACTTCTCCGGTCAGGAACTAGACCGATTGTCTTCGCTTTTCTTCAACCTGAATTCGGCAGAAACCTGTGACGAAATGCAGAAAATCGCGCAGGATGTTTCGCCTTTACTAACTGCCTTTGGCAACGACATTGCGTTGAATGAGGATTTGTTCAAACGTGTCAAAGCCGTTCACGATCAAAAGGACAGCCTGACGTTAACACCGGAACAAGCGACTTTATTAGACAAAAAATACAAAAGTTTTGCCCGAAACGGTGCCTTACTTTCAGATGATAAGAAAACGCGTTTGCGTGAAATTGACGCTGATTTGGCCAAATTCAAACTAACCTTTGGTGAAAACGTATTGGCGGAAACCAACAACTACCAATTGCACATCACCAACGAAGCCGATTTACAAGGTTTGCCTGATGGCGCCAAAGAAATGGCGCGTTCCTTAGCCAAATCAAAAGAATTGGAAGGCTGGATTTTTACCTTAGATTTTCCTAGCTATTTACCGTTTGTGACTTATGTGGACAATCGGGAAATGCGCAAGGAAATGGCTATCGCCGCGGGTAAAAAATCATTTCAAAATAACGAATATGACAATCAGGAGAATGTCAAAAAAATAGTGGCTTTGCGTCACGAAAGAGCACAATTACTGGGTTACAACTCACATTCACACTTCGTTTTGGAAGAGCGCATGGCCCAAAACCCGGAGAAAGTACAATCGTTTTTGAATGATTTACTGGAGAAAGCCAAACCGGCAGCCAAAAAAGAATTCGCCGAACTGACCGCATTCGCCAAAGAGTTGGACGGATTGGAAAGCCTTGAAAAATGGGACGGCGCATACTATTCGGAAAAATTAAAACAAAAATTATTCAGTTTGGATGACGAAATTTTAAAGCCTTATTTCAAATTGGAAAACGTTTTAAACGGCGCGTTTACCGTAGCCGAAAAATTATTCGGTATTACCTTTAAAGAAGTATTTGACATCGAAAAATACCATGACGATGTTCAGACATTTGAAGTCTTAGATTTCGAAGGCCAACTCGTTGCCATCTTCTACTCCGACTTTTTCCCAAGAAAAGGGAAACGCAACGGCGCCTGGATGACATCATTCAAACCACAATATATTAAGGAAGGCGTCAACGAAAGACCACACGTCTCTATCGTATGCAACTTTACACCGCCAACGGAGACCAAACCTTCACTCCTAACCTTTAACGAGGTAACGACTTTGTTCCATGAATTTGGACACGCGTTACACGGTATGTTGGCCAACACGACCTATCCGAGTTTATCAGGAACATCGGTGTATTGGGATTTTGTCGAATTGCCAAGTCAGGTGATGGAAAACTGGTGTTACGAACCGGAAGCGTTGGCGTTGTTTGCCAAGCATTATGAAACCGGCGAAATCATTCCACAACAATACGTAGATAAAATTAAGGAAAGTGCGAGTTTCTTAGAAGGTATGGCGACTTTACGCCAATTGAGTTTTGGTCTTTTGGATATGGCTTATCATGCGAAACCACAAACCATTGACAACGTAAAAGCGTTTGAAAAAGCCGCGATGGACCATACAACCCTATATCCTGACGTGGCCGAAAATTGCATGAGTGTTTCGTTTTCGCATATTTTCCAAGGTGGTTATTCTTCGGGTTACTATAGCTATAAATGGGCGGAAGTATTGGATGCCGATGCGTTTGCCTATTTCCAGGAAAACGGCATTTTCAACAAAGAAGTCGCGACGAAATTCAAAGACAATGTGCTTTCCAAAGGCGGAACCGAATTGCCGATGGAATTGTACAAGCGCTTCCGCGGACAGGAACCGAAACCGGAAGCTTTACTGAAAAGAGCGGGATTGATTTAGATAGTTAGATTATTAGATATTTAGAAACCGGAGTGAAAGCTTCGGTTTTTTTATGCACAGACGTTTGTGTTAAGGATGGAAGCTGGCTACCATGTAGCGGGGACAGCCTGACCTGAAAGGGAACGCCCAACAAATTAAAAATAAGTTTCATTTTTTATTGAAAGTTTAAAAACTTTTATTTACCTTTGGTGTATGACAATGAGCATTTCTAATGCGATTTGCATTTGACCTTTAAAAAATCAATAAAAGCGACAAATGAAATTCAAAGAAGCAAAAAATAAGTTCGTTCAAACCTGGGGCGCGTTGGGTTCACAATGGGGAATCAACAAAACCATGGCACAAATTCATGCCTTGTTAATGGTCTCAAACGAAGCCGTTTCAATGGAAGACATTATGGAAGAATTGCAAATTTCACGTGGGAATGCCAGCATGAATTTACGCGCGTTGATGGATTGGGGCATTGTATACAAAGAATACAAAACCGGCGAACGCAGAGAATATTTCACCGCCGAGAAAGACTTAGATGAATTGGCCGTAAAAATCTCCAAGGAACGCAGCAAAAGAGAAATCAAACCCGCATTGAAAGTACTCAAGGAAGTTTCTTCAATCGAAGCTGACGGAACGGCTCAGGAAAGACATTTTGTGGAGCAAACCACCAAATTATATGACTTCGTTTTACAAGCCGATAATATGCTGGACAAAGTAACCGAACTCAAAGACAACTGGTTGGGAAGATTGGTCATCAAAATCATGAGGTAAAAAAATTTAATAATAACTTTCATTTTTTTCTGAAAGTTTAAAATTTACAAGATTATGAAAAATTTAGATTTCCTGATTAACGCTAACAAACTGATTCTGTATCCTACAGTAATTGCCTATTTGACAATTGTTGGCGTTACATTTGCCATGATGCTTCAATTTTTACTTGGCTTTACTCAGCTGATCATTGCCATCGCTATTACTTTAAGATGTTATCCTTTTCTGACCCAAAAATTTAAAAATCTTTTAAAAGTTTATTGGCTTGTTGTCATTTTTGATCTTATTGCCGCTTACTGCTCAGGAAATATATTTGAATTCCCAGGCATGTTTTTCACATTCATTCTACCCATGTTGATTGCCTTTGCCTTTCATCTATTAATTATCAAGATAAACAAAGAAATATACCTTTTATGAACTTCACTATCCCAAACTGGCTCATCATCCTCAGTGGTTGTGGCCAAATTTTCACCGCACTGATTTATCCTTATATCCGTCATAAGGTATTTGACTGGTACAACGATGTCAAACAACTCAAGCCGCTCAACCAGGAAATTGCCAAAACCTATGGCCGATACATTCAGGGATTGAATTTTTCTTTTGGCCTGATTGCGATTTTGTTTACCAACGAATTAAAAGAACAATCTGCTTTGGCGGTTGCGCTAACCGGTTTGATTGCGATGTATTGGGTTGGAAAAGTCGCAACTCAAATTGCCTATTATCCGATGTATCAGATTCCGCAGAAAACGATTTTCAAAATTGGAAGCTATGGCATGAATGCCCTATTTGTGCTCTTTGCAGTGGTAAACACGTTGCTTTTCATTCACAATGTAATCGGACATTATAAATTGTAATTGTAATGAACCTCAATATCCTTGGTTACGCCATTTACCTTTTGATTACCATTTTAATCATTGTCAAAGTCGGTAGAATCTGCTACCGAAACGGCAACATTTATGTGTCCCAGCTCATTCCGGATCATATGGATTTGTGTCATAAAGCCAATCAGGTTTTGCTATTGGGTTATTACCTGATGAATATCGGTTATTGCGCCATGACCTTGATTTCCTGGGAAAAGATACTCACGTTCAACCAACTCATTGAAGTCATTGCCTTCAAATCGGCTATCATCATCGGAGCCATTGCCCTGATGCATTACATCAACATTTACGTTCTTACCAAATACATTCAAAAATTAATTTAAATATTTATTATCATGGAAACTACAAAAATTTTAATCGGTTATGCCATCTATTTACCAATAGCTTTGTTCCTCACCTATTATGTTTCTAGAACACTTTTCAAAAACAGCAAAATATACATATTGGATATTTTTAAAGGCCGCGAAGAAATTGCCAATGCGACCAACAAATTGTTTGAAACCGGATTTTATTTACTGAATCTTGGTTTTGCCCTGATGATTCTGGAACTGAATCTTTACAGAGATAGTTACCAGTCGTTGATAGAACAACTCAGCTATAAAATTGGTGGCTTTACTATTTATCTTGGTGTGATGCTGTTCCTGAATCTGTATTTTTTCTTTAGAGGAAAAAGAAAAGCCAGAGAAAATCAAACCCAGCAAAATGCCATTGCTTAAATAAAAAATCATGACCACCATTCGTCTCATCACCAAAATAAACGCACCGATTCAAACCGTTTTTGATTTGGCCCGAAACATCGACATTCACCAGCAGTCAACCGCGCAATCCAACGAAAAAGCGATTGCCGGAAGAACTTCCGGGCTGATTGAACTGGGAGAAACGGTGACTTTCCGCGGAAAACATTTTGGCTTCTATCTCAAACACCAAAGCCAAATCACCGAAATGGAAAACCCCAATTATTTTGTGGATGAAATGATTAATGGTCATTTTAAATATTTCCATCACGAGCACACATTTGTTACCCAAAACGGCCATACCGTAATGATTGATTTTCTGCAATACAAAGCGCCATTTGGCATTCTGAGTAAATTCTTCAACAAGCTATTCCTCAAAAAACACCTAACCAATTTTCTCCTGAAAAGAAATGAAATGCTAAAAGAATTAGCTGAAAGCCAACAGTAAGGCAAACCACAAAATCGGGATGCTTTCAGCCCAAAAGGAAGTGTAATATTTGCTTCGTTCCAAAGTCGAAAAACGAAGGGCAATGGCAACAAAAATCGCAATCACAATAGCAATAACCAAATACTGGATCTTGTCATTGTCATTGCTATTAAAATTGAGAATCTCTAAAACAACAAACAACAACAACAATAAATAGCCCACTTTTTTAGCATTGGCGATTCCCAATTTCTGGGGCAAAGTATTCAGTGTTTTGTCGTCGTGCTGGCTGTCATAAATTTCAAAAGGGATCATCAGTGCGCTCACAAAAACAAATCGTTTAAAAAACTCAAGTCCAATATTACCTTCAAAACCGGGTAATGCGTTGATAAATACAAATGCAGTTAAATAAGCAATCACAAAGCTTACCCAAAACATTTTTATCACGCCAAATTTTCTCAGAAAAGGATAAACCAATACCATTCCGGCAGCGATTAACAGTTGGATTTTTATCGAATCAACCATTCGAATAACAAAAAACAAATAGCCAAACACTGCCAAAAGTGTAACAACCAAAATCCAAAAATACTTTTTCAGGCTAAAATTGCCTTTCTGAAACACTTCGAAATATTTCAAAAAATTATACCCGATTATAGTCCCGAAAAACACACAACACGGATAAGTAATATGCTTGCACAAATCATTGGAAAGCGTTGTAACATAAGTCAGGCTAAAAAGCGCCAAACCTATATGAATACTGCTGTTGATGTAAAAGTCGAGAAGCTGTTTTAAATACCGCATACTTCAAAAATAGGCAAACTGTTAATAACAACCCGTTTTAGTTCAAAAATTCTCGAAATTTGACACTCTTTTAACCAAAAATTTAGACTTTAATAATTACTTTTGTTGGCGTTAAAAAACAATCTCGTTTTCTAACGAAACAAGCACAACGAAACACACTTATAGAACTTACTATTTAATGAGAACAGACGCATTTGCATTACGCCACATAGGTCCACGTGAGAGCGACCTAAACCACATGTTCAAAACTATCGGAGTTGACACTTTTGACCAATTAATCTACGAAACCATACCGGACGATATTCGTTTGAAAAATGATTTGCAGTTAGATCCTGCGATGACCGAATATGAGTATTTAACACATATTCAGGAATTGGGTAAAAAGAACAAAGTATTCAAATCGTATATCGGTTTGGGTTATCACCCAACGATTGTTCCGCCGGTAATCCAGAGAAATGTTTTTGAAAATCCGGGTTGGTACACCGCTTACACACCTTACCAGGCAGAAATTGCACAAGGCCGTTTAGAAGCAATTTTGAATTTCCAAACGATGGTGATTGAGTTAACCGGAATGGAAATTGCCAATGCTTCTTTGTTAGACGAAGGTACCGCTGCGGCAGAAGCCATGGCGTTATTGTTCGACGTTCGTTCTCGTGACCAAAAGAAAAACAACACTCATAAATTCTTCGTTTCAGAAGAAATATTACCACAAACCTTATCGGTTTTACAAACCCGTTCAACACCAATCGGAGTAGAATTGGTAATCGGAAACCACGAAACATTTGATTTCTCATCTGATTTCTTCGGAGCGATTTTACAATATCCGGGCAAACACGGTCAGGTAAATGACTACAGTGCGTTTATCGCGAAAGCCAATGAAAACGAAATTAAAGTAGCTGTGGCTGCCGATATTTTATCTTTGGCGACCTTGACTTCACCGGGAGAAATGGGCGCTGCCGTAGTAGTTGGAACTACACAACGTTTTGGAATTCCAATGGGTTATGGTGGACCACACGCTGCTTACTTTGCTACCAAAGAAGAATACAAACGTTCCATGCCGGGAAGAATCATCGGAGTTTCAATTGATGCTAACGGAAAACGCGCGTTGCGTATGGCTTTGGGAACCCGCGAGCAACACATCAAACGCGAAAAAGCCACTTCCAATATCTGTACGGCGCAAGTTTTACTAGCCGTTATGGCCGGAATGTACGCCGTATATCACGGACCAAAAGGGTTACAATACATTGCCAATAAAGTACATGCTTCGGCGGTGACTTTGGCGGATGCCTTAAACAAATTAGGCGTTTACCAAACCAATACGGCTTTCTTTGATACGATTTCGGTAAAAGCGGATGCTGCTAAAGTAAAAGCGATTGCAGAGAAAAACGAAGTAAACTTCTTCTATGTAGATGTTGAAACGATTTCGATCTCATTAAACGAAACGACTTCGTTGAATGATTTGAACCAAATCATCGCCATTTTTGCAGAAGCAACAGGCAAAGAAACATTCAAGGTTTCTGAACTAAGTTCAAACAATAATATCCCAGCTTCATTGGAAAGAACGTCATCGTTTTTACAACACGAAGTATTCAACAACCATCATTCTGAATCTCAGTTGATGCGTTATATCAAAAAATTAGAACGCAAAGATTTATCGCTAAACCACTCAATGATTTCGTTGGGTTCTTGTACGATGAAGCTAAATGCAGCCGCTGAAATGTTGCCATTGTCTATGGCCAACTGGAACAGCATTCACCCATTCGCGCCTATCGAACAGGCAGAAGGTTATATCACGATGCTTAAAAAATTAGAGCAACAGTTGAACGTAGTAACCGGTTTTGCTGGTACTACATTACAACCCAACTCTGGGGCACAAGGTGAATACGCCGGTTTAATGGCGATTCGCGCTTACCACCAGTCACGAGGTGACAACCACAGAAATGTGTGTTTGATTCCATCATCGGCGCACGGAACCAATCCGGCTTCGGCAGCGATGGCAGGAATGAAAATTATCGTGACCAAAACCATGGAAAACGGTAACATCGACGTGGAAGATTTGAGAGCAAGAGCGATTGAGCACGCAGCCGACTTATCATGTTTGATGGTGACTTATCCATCGACGCACGGGGTTTTTGAAAGTGCTATTTGCGAAATCACGAAAATCATCCACGACAATGGTGGTTTGGTTTATATGGATGGTGCCAATATGAATGCGCAGGTTGGTTTAACAAACCCAGCAACCATTGGTGCTGACGTTTGTCACTTGAACTTACACAAAACATTCGCAATTCCTCACGGCGGTGGCGGACCTGGTGTTGGCCCAATTTGTGTCAACGAAAAACTGGTGCCTTTCTTACCAACCAACCCAATCATTCCGGTTGGTGGAAACAATGCGATTACCGCGATTTCCTCTGCACCTTATGGTTCGGCCTTGGTGTGTTTGATTTCTTATGGTTATATCACGATGCTAGGTGCTGAAGGCTTGAAAAGCTCAACCGAACACGCGATTTTGAATGCCAATTATATGAAAGCCCGTTTGGAAGAACATTATCCGGTTTTATACTCAGGAGAAATGGGACGCGCGGCACACGAAATGATTTTGGATTGTCGTTCTTTCAAACAAAACGGTATCGAAGTAACGGATATCGCCAAGCGTTTGATGGATTACGGCTTCCACGCGCCAACGGTTTCTTTCCCGGTGGCCGGAACCTTGATGGTTGAACCAACAGAATCTGAAGATTTAGCCGAATTAGACCGTTTTTGTGATGCGATGATTTCCATCAGAAAAGAAATTGAAGCGGCTTCAGCCGAGGACACCAATAACGTATTGAAAAATGCACCACATACTTTAGCCATGTTAACGGCGGATACGTGGGTTTACCCATACACCCGTGAGCAAGCAGCTTATCCGTTGGAGTACATCCACGAAAACAAATTCTGGCCAAGCGTTCGCCGTGTAGATGATGCTTATGGAGACCGAAATTTGGTTTGTTCTTGTGCGCCAATTGAAGCTTATATGTAATACATTTTTAGTTTTAAGAGATAAAGCGGTTCAAAAGAGCCGCTTTTTTTTGTGCGGTTTATTCAGAAAAGATTTATATTTGATAGATGGCTTGCGACAATCTGCTAGTTATATGCCATTGCAAAACCATACTATGAAAAACATTTTTATTATTTTCTTCTTTTCAATTTTTCAGCTATCAGCTCAAAGCAAGCAATTTTCATTCAATGAATCAGAAAATAGTTTTATTAGAAAAAATAGTTCTAACTATAACATCCATTATATTGAAGAAACAAAAACACTTATTGCATTTAATGAAGGGAGTTTTAAAGTGTTTACGAAAAATAAGATATATATATTTACAAATAATTTTTACTCTGAAAGCTATTTAAAATTTGAAATTTTAGATAACAAAAATAGAATAATTGGAAATGGTCTTTTTAGCAATAAAGAAAATAAAGTAACATTGTATTTTGACAATGAATCTCTTTCAAAAAAATTGGGTTTTACTATAGTGGAAATATCGCCAAAAAATAAAATAAGTGAATAAAAGCAACGGCATATAACAGCAGTTTGCAACAACTGCGAAGCTTGCGGTTCCGCTGAATTTTCTTTTAAAATTATAAATCGTTTAAAAATTCGTAACTTAGTACATCATTAAACTTTACGATTATGAGAGTTTTGTTTTTAATCCTACTCTTAACATTACAATCGTGTGCTACAAAAAAGTATACCCAAAAACGACTATTGCCTGAAGGAATAAAATCTGCAACCGAAGAAACATTTACAATAGTAGACAATCAAAAAAAGCTATTGTATAAAAAGGAAATGGTCTTTACTAAAAATGGCCGCATTAAATACTCCAAAACAGTTGATGCTGCCGGCAATACAATTCAGGAAACCGAAAAGAGATTATGGTTTGTAAAGGAATCCTATCCGGATAGGGAACCTTATTACTGTAAAACACGTTGGAAACCCAAACAACGCGAACGTATCAGCTGCTACACTCAAAAACAATACAAAGAGAATGAAGCCATTTATCATTATAATAAAGATGGAACTATAGATAAAATAGTAGATAATTTTACAAATTTCCACACACAGTATTTTCATTATACTAACAAAGAACTCTCTAAAATTGTAATTAAAGACAAAAGTGATACTCTTGTTGACGGAATTTCAGTATCCTGTGTGTCCAAAGATCAAAAAGGAACTTGTTTAAAAGAGATTAGGGTTTCGATAAAGACCCAAAAAAAAGAAGAAATACATTTCACTCCAAATTATGATTAGCCTAAGCAAAACGGATTTGAATACTATACCTTCAAAGAAAACTCACCGCTGAGGATTATCTTTGCACTCACAAATCTATCCCAACTCATAATTAAAAACTCATAAACTCAAAATGACTGACATCCAAAACCAAGACGACCTTTACCTACTCGTTGATGAGTTCTACAAAAAACTATTGGCTGATGATACTATCAGCTATATTTTCACCGATGTAGTCAAAATAAAAATCGAGGAACATTTACCGATATTGGTTACTTTTTGGTCACAGGCCATTTTGGGAACCGGTGGTTACACCAAGAATTTGACCCAAATCCATTTGGACATCAATGCCAAGGAACATTTGACACCGGAGCTGTTTAAAATATGGTTGAATCATTTTTACAACACCGTTGACGAGCACTTCAAAGGTGAAAAAGCCGAGCAAATTAAGACGCAAGCCTTGAGCATTGCCACCATCATGCAGATTAAAATTATCCAGCAAAAAGAAAAATAATTGTCAGTTCGTTAATAATCAAGTCTGTTTTTTAAATTATTCATAAAAGTTTTAAATTATTTAAAAACTTTACAATCTATAAATAATTTTATTGATAATTTCGTAATGAAATACGCAAAATAATGAATATCAAAATAACCGGTTCCGGAAGTTACATTCCCACTGAAATAGTTACCAATAAAGATTTTACCAAACACGTTTTCCTTAATGATGACGGAACACCATTTCCACTTCCCAATGAAGTCATTACCGAAAAATTCTACGATATCACTGGGATTGAAGAACGCCGATATGTAACAGATGATCTTCAGACTTCCGACATTGCTACCATCGCCGCCCGAAAAGCGATTGAAGATTCAGGAATTGATCCTGAAACCTTGGATTATATCATCTTTGCGCACAATTTCGGGAACGTAAAAAAAGGCGCCATCCAAACCGATTTATTACCTAGTTTGGCCACCAGAGTCAAATATGATTTGCGCATCAAAAACCCAAAATGTGTTTGCTACGACATGCTCTTCGGTTGCCCGGGTTGGGTGGAAGGTGTCATTCAGGCACAAGCCTTTATCAAAGCCGGAATGGCTAAAAAATGTTTGGTTATCGGAGCCGAAACCTTATCAAGAGTGGTTGACATGCACGACCGAGACAGCATGATTTATTCTGACGGTGCCGGTGCAACCATCATAGAAGCTACTGATGAAGAAGGTGGTATTTTAGCCCATGCTTCGGCGACTTTCACTTATGACGAAGCCTATTATTTGTTCTTTGGCAATTCCTTTAATAAAACCCATGATCCCGATGTGCGTTACATCAAAATGCACGGTAGAAAAATATATGAGTTCGCTTTGAGTCAGGTACCAAAAGCCATGAAAGAATGTGTGGAAGCCAGCGGTATTGATATCGGTAACATCAAAAAAGTATTGATCCATCAGGCCAATGAAAAAATGGATGAAGCTATTATCCAACGATTCTACAAACTGTTCGGCCAAACCGCTCCCGAAGGCATCATGCCGATGAGTATCCATAAATTGGGTAATTCGAGTGTGGCCACGGTTCCAACCTTATACGATTCTTTAGTAAAAGGCAAAATAGAAAATCAGCAGTTGAATAAAGGCGATGTGATACTTTTTGCTTCGGTTGGCGCGGGAATGAATGTGAATGCGATAGTCTACAGAATGTAATTAACTTTGTTAACTTTGCAACCATAAACTTTGCAAACCTAACCAATGTACGAGAAGACATACCCGAGTAAGCGCTTTAACATTACCTTACAGTTTTTAAAAAAACACATCACTACTTCTGAAACTATTTTGGATTTAGGTGTGCCCAATCCGTTTTCCAAAATCATGGAAGACAATGGCTATACCGTTAAAAATACCAAAGGCGAAGATGTTGACAATGACCAATCGGCGTTGCAAAGTGAAAGCTACGAAGTGTTTACCGCATTTGAAATCTTCGAACATTTACTCAATCCCTATACCGTTTTACAAAACGTAAAAGCCGACAAAGTTCTTATCTCGATTCCGTTACGCTTGTGGTTTTCTCCGGCTTACCGAAGCAAAACCGACATGTGGGACAGGCATTACCACGAATTTGAAGATTGGCAGCTCGACTGGCTTTTGGAAAAGGCTGGTTTTAAAATTGTGGACCGCGTGAAGTTCACCCATCCGGTGAAGAAATTGGGTTTCCGTCCATTACTACGATGGATTACGCCAAGGTATTATTTGGTTTACGCTGAAAAGGAAAAATAATGAACTACTACATTGTCATTCCGGCGCACAACGAAGAAGCTTTTATGGCTTTGACTTTGCAGTCATTGGTGGAACAAACTGTTTTGCCAGCCAAAGCCGTGATTGTGAATGATAATTCTACTGATAAAACTGCTGAAATTGTTTTGGCTTTCGCCGAAAAACAGCCGTGGATTTCTTTGGTCAATAAAACTTCCGACACGATCCATTTGCCCGGAAGCAAAGTGATTCAGGCGTTTCAAAAAGGATTGGAAACTTTAGATAACAATTATGATTTGATTGTCAAAGCTGATGCCGATTTGATTTTTCCTCCAAACTATTTTGAAACGATTATCAAACATTTCCAATCAGATGACAAAATCGGAATGGTTGGCGGCTTTGCCTACATCGAAAAAAATGGCGACTGGATACTTGAAAACCTAACCGACAAAGACCACATCCGCGGTGCATTTAAAGCCTATCGAAAGGAAACTTTCGAGCAAATCGGCGGATTAAAACCGGCCATGGGTTGGGACACCGTTGACGAACTCCTCTGCAAATTCTACGACTGGAAAGTCGTAACCGATGAAACCTTAAAAGTAAAACACCTCAAACCTACCGGAGCCAATTACAATAAAACAGCGCGTTACAAACAAGGTGAAGCTTTTTATTCTTTGGGTTATGGATTTGTCATTACATCCATTGCCTCACTCAAACTCGCGATGCGAAAAGGAAAACCATTATTGTTCTTAGATTATATCAAGGGGTTTTGGAAAGCCAAATCGGCTAATAAACCGTTATTGGTGACCAAAGAACAAGCGCAATTCATCCGCAGTTATCGTTGGAAAAAGATGAAAGAAAAGTTGATTTGAGGATTTGAAGATTTGAAGATTTGAAAATCGAGTAATCTTGAAGTGAAAGGATTTTCAAATTTTCAAATTGGTACATTTTCAAATTAATTATCACTATTTTTGACAATATTTTAATTCTATGATGTTAGTCCGCTATTTGTCGCAAATAGGAAAATATTTCTTGATGTTGAAAGAAGTATTCAACAAACCCACGAAATGGTCGGCCATGAGGCAATTAATTTTTAAGGAAATTGATGATTTAATCATTGATTCGCTTGGGATTGTTTGTTTCATTTCGTTCTTTGTTGGTGGCGTAGTTTCCATCCAGACGGCATTGAACCTAACCAATCCGTTAATTCCGAAATACCTCATCGGTTTTGCAACCAGACAATCGGTAATCTTAGAATTTGCCCCAACATTCATTTCCATCATTATGGCGGGAAAAATGGGTTCATTTATCACCTCAAGCATAGGAACAATGCGAGTTACGGAGCAAATTGACGCTTTGGAAGTAATGGGTGTGAATTCACTAAACTATTTGGTTTTCCCCAAAATAATAGCGCTGTTACTCTATCCGTTTGTGATTGGAATTGCAATGTTCCTCGGCGTTTTCGGCGGTTGGATTGCCTGTGTTTATGGCGGATTTGCTTCGAGTAATGAATTCGTTACCGGAATACAACAGGAATTTATTCCGTTTCATATTGCCTATGCCTTTATCAAAACCTTTGTCTTTGCTATGATATTGGCCACGATTCCATCGTTTCACGGCTATTATATGAAAGGCGGCGCTCTGGAAGTTGGTAAAGCCAGTACGGTTTCCTTTGTATGGACCTCAGTGACTATTATTTTGGCCAATTATATATTAACGCAATTACTTTTGACCTAATGATAGAAGTAAAAAACATCGAAAAGTCATTTGGAGACAGCAAGGTATTAAAAGGGATTTCGACCGTTTTTGATACCGGAAAAACCAATTTGATCATTGGCCAAAGTGGCTCGGGAAAAACAGTATTGCTCAAGAGTTTGCTTGGAATTCATTCACCTGATAAAGGCACGATTGCTTTTGACGGCAGGATTTATTCTGATTTAACGCCGGATGAAAAGAGAACTTTGCGTACCGAAATTGGAATGGTATTTCAGGGAAGTGCGCTTTTTGACAGTATGACGGTGGAAGAAAATGTAGGTTTTCCATTGAAAATGTTTACCAATAAAACGGCTGCTGAAATCAAGGAGCGCGTGGATTTTGTTATCAACCGTGTGAATTTGATTAATGCCAATCATAAAAAACCTTCTGAAATTTCGGGCGGTATGCAAAAACGTGTGGCGATTGCCAGAGCTATTGTAAACAATCCAAAGTATCTTTTTTGTGACGAACCAAACTCGGGACTTGATCCAAAAACAGCTATAGTTATTGATAATTTGATTCACGAAATCACCTTGGAATACAACATCACGACTGTCATCAATACGCACGATATGAACTCGGTGATGGAAATCGGTGATAAGATTATTTTCCTCAAAGAAGGTGTTTTGGCCTGGGAAGGAACCAAAAAAGAAATCTTCAAAACCGATAATGAAGCCATTACCGATTTTGTGTATTCTTCCAATCTTTTCAAGAAAATCAGAAAGGCACAGAACAGGGAAGATTTATAAGTTATCGATTATCACTGACAAAAACCCAGCCTACTTTATTTTCTCCGGTTCTTAAACTGAGAATGTAGTAATAAGTCGAATCGGGCAATCTTTCGCCTTTCATGTTTTGGCCATGCCACTCATCAATGTAGTTGTTTTTCTCGTATACTTTTCTGCCCCAGCGGTTGTAGATTTCAATTCGGTCGACTTCAAAACCTGAGAGGTTAAAACTGTCATTGGTCGCATCATCATTCGGCGTAATCACATTCGGAATATAACAAATGGTTCGCACCACATCAATCGATTGGGTTGCCGAACATCCGTCAACGGTAATCGTCAGATTGTACAAACCGGTTTCTTCTCCGGTAATTAAAATCGGATTTTGGTTATCGGTAAAATTATTAGGTCCTGTCCAGGCATAATTGGCCGTTAAAGCATCAAACGAGTTGTTAATTGGCGTCGCCGTAACCACATACTCATTTTCTATACAATCCTGGCTCAATTCAAATTCCGGCAAAGGATTTACGAAAACTTCAACACTTGAACTTCCCGACAAACAGCTGTTTTGCGTTGCCGTAACCGAATACGTTCCGTTATTCGCCACCGTCAGATTATTGATTAAAGGGTTTTGATCGGATGAAGTAAATCCATTCGGACCAGTCCATTGGTAGGTTGCATTGGGAATATTGGTTGCATAAAGGTTTAAACTTGCGCCTTCACAAGCCAAAGCTCCTGCGGTCGCAGTTGGAATTTGCGGTATCTCATTAATCGTAATATTAATAAAGGATTCTTCAAAAACACCACAAGTGCCATCAACATGGTATCTGAATTCATAACTACCGTAAGGCACTGTCGTTGAATTCCAAATATTATTGCTGAGCGTTCCGCTAGATGTCATTTCAGACCAAGTTCCATCCGTATCATAGCTGCCTTGTAAAAGCGTAAATAAATTAATGTTACCCTGGCTTCCGCAATAGTCAAAAGAACCCCCGTTTCCGGCATTAGGAGGTATATTACTGATGTTAATGGTATAATCCAACACTTGATTCAAACAAGAACCCGGATTATTGATATAGGTTATCCTAACATGGTAAGTTCCGTTATGAACCACCGAATTAAAAGGTGTGAACGTCAGGGAACTTGAAGTACTCAGGATAGTCGTTGTATTATTGTCTTTCCACCATTCATATTGAAAAAAGGCAAAATCGGGTACGGTTAAAGTCAGGTTTTCTCCATCACAGGTTATCGCATTCGCCTGGATTGCCAATGGATTAGGGCTCAAAATCTCAAAAGCGCTGTTTAGTAAATTCCCACAGGCATCTTCAACCTGAAAGTTGTATGTCGCAGGTTGCAAACCGGTAAAAATATTTGAATTCCCGTTTTCAACTAAAAAAGGATCTCCGTTTCTGGTGGTAATTCTATACAACAACGGGTTAAACCCTTCTGCCAGAACAATCACTTCAAAGGTAGTGCCACAGGAAACAGAATACACATCATTAATACGCGGCAGTCCGTTAAAGTCAAATTCGTGAATGGTTTTAAAACAATCGACAAGAACAGGATTGTTCGCCTCAAAACTCTCGAATACCTTTAATATCCTGAAATGTCCTTGGTAGGCTAAATTATAATTGATGCTGTTATTGTTCAACGGCACTGAATTGAGCGGACTCGGATATGTTCCGTTAATATAAACCACACCGGTTAAGGGATGACCCCAAGTGTTGGTTAGGGTGTCGAGTTTTTGCAACCAATAAGAAGTAGTTTCTATAGTACTGTTACTCGTATTGTTTAAATCCAGATTAAACGAACCACAATTTGGCGTAATGATAACATTGGTATTATCCTGATGACCTTGTATCGTCACAGTAGTGTTATAGATATTATTACAAAGATCCAAAGATTGTATCACATAAGTTCCTGGAGGAAGCATATCTAAAACCAGTGCCATGGTTGCTCCGTTTGCAACCAAACTCCCAGTCAGATTAAGTGGCAAAGTAGCTCCATAAGCTGCCGGAGCAGATGTCATGGTTATCATATTAAATTGTCCTGCCAGCTTAAATGAACCAAAACCATCCTGACATCCTTCTGACACAGTCAAAACCGGAATCTGTGGCGCTGGCGCAATGACCACTACAACAGGTTGCGGTTGACCACATAAATCAAGCGCATCAAATGTATACGTTCCAACCGGTATATTCTCGAAAGTGATGTAATTGGCAGAATTTATCAAACTGGTATAATCATGCGGCAAAGGAAAATCATCATACGCCGGTGGAGCAGAAATCAATACCAGTCCCAAAATTCCATTGATGATTACTGAACCGGTAACACAATTCACATTGTATATAAAAACAAATGGCGGTGCTACTTCGGGAATGATTATATCAACTGTAAAAGTTTCCGGGTTTCCACAAACATCTATGGTGTTAAACACATAAGTTCCTTCAATTAAACCACCAATCGTTACCGAATTATTATTGATTTGCCCGGTATAACTCTGTGGCAGCGAAGTCGTAAAACCTGAAGGTGCTGAAACCAGAGTGACAGCACTCACATTAAAGAAAGTGATTTGCTGATGGGTACAATCCTGAGGCAATACCATATATGAGGCCGAAACATCCAGATTATCAATAACTCCATTTAACGTATAAACCACACCACATCCATCCGTAATGGCAAAGGTGTAATTATAAGTTTGTCCCGGATACAAAGGAACAATTTGTGAAAAGGAAAAAAAGTTGGTTACGGTTTGCGTATAAGTAACTGGTGGTCCTGTTGGCGGATAAAGGGTTGTCACAACCTGCAACGGATATTTTACAACCCCGTTTGGCGGAGCCAAAACAGATTCAAAATCAGCGCCAATGCTAACGGTAGTACAACTGGCCAATGCCGGAGGATTTAATTCAAAAGTCAAAGCGGGATCGGACTCCAGTAAAGTAAAGGTTTGCACTACACCTTCACCACAATTGTCAAAAACCCTTATCTGATATACGCCGGCCGTCATGCCGGTAAAAATATTAGAGGCCTGCAATGGTCGAATCATCGGACCGGAAAAAATTTCATAATTCACAGCAGTTCCTGTCAACACATTAATCGTTATCACACCATCATTGCCACAAATTTCACGAATGCCGCTCACCTGATAGGTCAATGGTACAACCAAATCATCTATAACAATATCCTGTTGCTGGGTTCCGCTGTCGGCACCTAATGATTGTGTGGCTATCACACGATAAGTTCCAGCAATCAATCCGGTCAAAGTATTGGTTGATTGCACCGAAATTGGCGTAGCCAGATTGGGAAGTCGGTAAATGGAGTATAAAATCGTTGAGCCTGTTGTTGTGTTAGACACATTAAATGTCAGCGTTCCGTTGGCCGTACAGGTTTCATTGGTTCTGGTAACTGTTAGGGTGAAATTCGATAATTGACTAAAAATCAACTGGGTGAAAAGCAACAAAACAAAGGTAAACTTCAACTTTACATGGTCCATCTATATCTTATCTTAAACTTAAATTCTTAAGCGGAAGATACGACAAAATGCCATAGGTTGCGTAAATTCTTAGTTTCTGATTTTGAAAGATGAGTAAACGATGCTTTTGAATGAGTAAACGATACTTTTCAACTATAATTTGTTGGCCTGCTCTGTAATTTTCTTGATGTCCTGCTCCTTACTTTTAGGATAAATCATCAGTACATTCTCATTATCTACAATGATGTAATCATCTAAACCATCAATGACCACTAGTTTTTTAGCATCAGAGCGAATGATATTATTGGAAGCATTTTCCAAAATCACAGTGGCATTGACTACCGCATTGTTCTGATCATCTTTATCGAGTTTCTCGTGAAGCGAACCCCAGGTTCCTAAATCGTTCCAATCAAAAGTAGCCGGCAAAACATAAACGTTATTGGCTTTTTCCATCACAGCATAATCGATGGAAATATTTTCCGCTTTTGCATAATTGTCATGAATGAATTCATTTTCGCCTGAAGTATTATAGCTTTCTAAACCTTGTTGGAACAAAGCATTCATCTGTGGCTGGAATTTTTCAAAAGCTTCGGTCACCGACTTGACGCTCCAGATAAAAATACCACCATTCCAAAGGAAATTTCCGGCTTCCAAAAATGCTTTCGCAGTTTCATAATCGGGTTTTTCACGGAACTGGTTTACTTTTTTGATTGGGTTATTGTCATTTTTATCAAATTCTATATAACCAAAACCGGTATTCGGGAAGGTCGGTTGGATTCCCAAAGTCATCAAGGCATTTTCTTTTTGGCAAAAATCAAAACACTGCTGTAGATTATTGGCAAACTCATCTTCATCTTCTATCCAGTGATCGCTTGGCGCGACTACCATTACCGCATTGGGATTTTGTTTTTGAATTTTTAGCGAAGCATATAAAATACACGGCGCCGTATTACGCATGGCTGGTTCCAATAAAACCTGCTCCTGTTTTACCATAGGCAATTGTTCCAAAACCAAATCATTGTAGCGCTCGTTGGTTAGAATAAGTATATTTTCCACCGGAATCAACTTCGACAAACGACTAAAGGTTTTTTGAATCAAGGTTTCTCCCGAGCCCAACATGTCGTGAAACTGTTTTGGAAAATCAGTGGTACTTACCGGCCAAAATCGGGAACCAACACCGCCGGCCATTAATATTGCGTAATAATTGTTGTTCATTTCTTTTGAGTTGCAAAGTTACTTAGTAGCAGAGTTGCAAAGTTTTTTGATTATGGCTACAAATATATTTATAATAAACAAGACTTGAAGCAATGCAATCAACATCAATGTTATAATGATATAGAAATTATAATCTGTAGGATTCAACAAATCATCAATATTATTCACATTAGTAAACAATTGTAATGAATCCTGATAGTTAAAATAGAATAGTAATGCAGTCAAAAAAAGTGTTCCGAAAATATGACTGTTAGCTAAAACCATATTGACTGCAACTTTAAATTTGGTCATCATCCAATAAATAATCCCCGAAAAGGATAAAAGAACAATCAAAAACAAAATCATGTCATTTTTTGACATTACAAAATAAGTATCATGAACATTTACAGCAAAATTATCATCATCATTATTACCGACAATAAAATAACTCAACAATACTAATACTTCTGTAAACAACAGCAAATAAGGCTTTCTCTTGATCATATTATCCCGGAATGAGTTCAACTTCAGCGTTGGCATTAAACAAATACAGTCTTCCGGTTTTGACTTCCAAGCATTCATAGCGCTTAACACGCAAGCCTTTTTTCTGGAAAATCCTGCCATTTTTGATTCGGAAATAGCTACCGCTGGGCACTTCGTGTACAAAATGGATATCGGGTTTGCGCTCGTCAAATTGTTTTAGGGCAAAAGCCAATCGGGCATCGGTATCACTACTCGCCGTTGGATTCCTAAAATGATTGGCTACCAAAGGCAACACCGAATGTGGAAAAATCTCCGGCCGAATAAACGGCAGCATCAATTTTTGAAACGTATGCTTCCATTCATTGCCATGCGGTTTGATCAATCTTCCGAATTTTTCATACGCTACCAAATGGGCAATTTCGTGTACCAATGTGATTAAAAATCGGTATTTATTCAAATTGGCATTCACCGTAATTTCATGCTTTCCTCCTACGGCTCTGCGATAATCACCATGACGCGTTTGGCGCTCGTTGACGATTTTCAAATGCACATTGTTGCTTTTGATTAACTCAAAGCAAGGCTGAACAGAATGTTCGGGAAGGTATTTTTGAAGGACTTCGCTCAAAGAATTATGAGTTATAAATTATGAGTTATGGCGTTGATGATGAAACTTGGATTACTTTCCCATTGTGGTATTTGTTTCCTGTCAGAGCAAAATTAAAAATATAATCGGCCATTTCTGCTGCCGAAATCTGGGCTTCATATCCCGGAAAAGCTTCCTGAAGCATTTCGGTATTTACCGCGCCTAGTGCCAAAACATTAAACGCAATGCCTTGCTCTTTGTATTCTTCCGCCAACAATTCTGAAAGCGTAATCACGGCACCTTTGCTCGAACTGTACGCTGCCAATCCGGCGAATTTCATGCTGCCCTGAATGCCGCCCATCGAACTGATGGAAACCACATGGCTCCCTTTTTCCAAATACGGCAAGCAAACACGCGTCAAATTGGCCACACCAAAAACATTAACCCGGTAAACACTTTCAAAATCAGATTGTGAAGTTTGCGAAAAAGGTCTGTTCACCAAACTTCCGGCGTTGTGAATGATGATATCGACATGTTTCCAAGCACTGGAAAGAAATTTTTCGACTTCGGCTAATTCTTCTTCTTTACCCAAATCAACGGAAAGACAAGTGATGTTTTCGTTTTCAATTAGGGCTTGAGGTGTTTTTCTGGAAATGGCTAAGACTTGGTGTCCGGCTTTGGCAAATTGCAACGCCAATTCGTAACCAATTCCTCTTGAAGTTCCAGTAATAATAATGTTCTTCATTGTGTGTTTTTATATGGTAAATATAGCAAAACTTAGGAAATGAAATCAGTTGATATGCTTTCGGTAAAACTTTATCGATTGCAGAATTCCAAATCCCACAAACACCAGCGGAATAATGATTTGCATTAAATATTTGGCCAAAAAATCAACATTCGAGGAGAAATAATGCAATGCCAAAATCAGCGTCAGCATGCCACAAAAAGTACCGGCTATGGTTCCAACGACAAAAACATATTTTCTCGCGCCTGAAATCTCTATGTGTTTTCCATTCAGCAAATACAGATTCCAACCGGTCCAAAACGGAATCTGGATAAAATTGAGGCAGCTCAATACGATTCCCAAAACAAATGGTACATAATCAAATGAAGTGGTAAAATCACTTTTGGATTTGGCACTCGAATAAAAAACATACGCCAACAAAAACATAAACACAATGGAAAAACCTTCGATGTACTTGGTCAGTTTTACATTGGCCGCCAGTTTATTGGCAAAAATCAAGGTGAAATAAATCACAAAAAACTCAATGAGGATAACGCCCAATAAATACAACATCGTGGGCATTAAACCCGACTTTTGATACACCTGAAAACCAACGACATTCAAATAGCCCAAAGGAATCGACCCGATGAAACTCACCAGAAAACCAACGACTATGTTTTTGAGATTTTGCATCAAAAGTGGACTATTTTGTTGGATTGCTCCAAATGCAGGTTGTATTGTTCCATCCCGATTTTATGTGGCAAATAAGCAAATCCGCGTTTGTGGTTGGCCACACTGATTTCGAACATATAAGTAATATGCCGTGCCAATTCCTTCCACGCAAAAAAGAGTGAATGTTTTGGATCGTAAATGTGCGTTGGTTCACTCGCTGCACCATTCAATTCAACAACCGAGAAGTTTTTCCCTTGTTCCAATTCTTCCCAGGTATTGTACATCAAATCCATTCTCCCAAAATAAAACTCATCGATTTGCAAGCACATATCGTCAATGATTTTGGTCAATTGTGGCGAAATCAAATGGCTGTAATCCAAAAATTTGGCGCCACGCGCATGATTGCCATAGGGAACCAAATTGCGTTTTTCGCCTTTGGCTAAAATATCCTTGAGCTTATTACCATATTCTCTTTGCAACGCTTTCAACTGAAACTCATAACGCGGATTGGCCTTCAATAATTCCTCAACAGTTGAACAACCATCGCCTTCAACAATCAGGAATTCTTTGGCTACAATTCCGGTAATCCTGCCGTGCTTTTCATGAGGATAACGCACATAAAAAATCCCGACTTCATTGGGAAACGGAATCAAATCCTGCACTAAATAATCGAAATTGGCTTTGCTGTGATAGCTTTTTAAATCGTCAAGATTATTGATTTTTTTGACTGCCGAACCACGCAGGCCGATATCGGGCTTCGCGATAAACGGAAAATCGATTTTAGAATTATTGAGTATATTTTCAACCTCTTCAAAAGGCTGTTTCTCTTTGACAAATTTGGTTTTGGGATAAAAATGCTGCGGAATCAAATCATAGATTTCAATTTTGCTGTCCATGATGAATCCGCCGTTGCGCATCGTTGGATTACAGGCATTGAAAAAGAAAATCGTTCTTGCTTTCAACGCATAATACGCCCACAGGAAATAAATAGGAATATATACAATCTGGAATGGCCAATATTCCCAGTGGAATAATTTGTGGAAAAATAGTCTCAAGAATGATGAGTTAAAAGTTGTTATACCGAAATAAAGATATTGGAAAAATCCCGTTCGGCAATCAAATCATTGTAATGAATGGTAACTTTATTCATTTCGATGACCGTTTGCGTGATACTCAGTGTTTTTAAAATATCATTTCGGTTGATAACCAAACCATGTTCGGTGTTGCCTTCTTCGGTATAGCGGTGAAAATTGAACAATTCTTCTTCATTGACTTCGGGCTTGGTATCGAGAAAAGTATAAAACCAGTTGGCTCTTTTTTCTCTGATTGCCGCCGGATATAAAGTCGATGACGACCAAATATGACTTTCATTGGTATTCAATTCCAAAGTACTTTTCTCCAATTCATTCCAGCGCAGCTGATAGAGTTTTTGGTTTTCGAATAACACTAAAGTAAACGGTTCGATATCGCTTAAATCAGTTTCCTGCCAAGCCTGAAATGGTGATTCGCTGCTGATTAAATCAAGCACAATCAAACCGCGGCTTTTTCGGTAACCGTCTTTTAAGACATGTTTTTCTTCGGCACCATTTAATAAGACTAAAACATTGGAATGTTCGTCGATGGCATACCAAGTGCCACCGGCTTTGTTGTCTTTGGGAAAAATGACTTTCTTGTTATTGATGAGATAATTTTTAGGCTCAATAGCATTAGGTCTTAAAATCTTTTCATCACGATTGGACGTAATGATGATTTTACCATTGGCATTGACAAAACTTACTGTGCACATTGTTTTCGGTATTCTATGGTAGAACGCGCCACGCCAAAATCGGCATCAACATCAATCGTTTTGGATTGGATAATCGCCACTTTGATCAACGCCTGATGGTGGATGCAATGTTCCAGATTGTACAACAACTCACGGTGGTAATTGCTTTCAATCAGCAATTCTTCGCCATCGACAATTTGTTGCAATTGCAGATTTTTATTGGGTTTGTCTACCTGGCTCATGATGGTATCGATACATTCTTTGGCGAAAGCCGTATTGGTCTGAATCGCATAATCCCGTTTGCGGTTGTCATAATTGACCACGCCATTTTCATACTGATTTTCGAGACATTGAAACATCTCAATAATGTGTCGGGTATGTTCGCCGATAGTGGCATTACTCAAGTCGTGACAGGGACAACAATAGTCGTCATCGGAGAGTTTCGATACTAAATCGGATAACTCGTTGAGGGTTTTGTGAATGGCCGGAATGAGCATATATAGTTCTGTTTGTTTATTGTTATAGTTACGATTTCTGCCAGAAAACAGTTTTCTACAGTTTAAATCGCAATAAATCCGGAATTCTATTTCGTTCCGCAAACACCAGCAGCAAACAGCTTGCCAAAGTGATTACAGCCAAAATAAATAACGTTCCACCATCATTTTGCACTTCGATTCCTAACACAAATATATGAGAAAAAATCGCACCTAACATCGTACCCATTCCTAAAAGTGCGCCAAGCAGTGTTGTTCTCGGAATTAAAATCAAAATGGAAGCGATTAATTCGACCACGCCTGAGCCAATTCGGCCAAAAGGTTCAATGCCTAAAGTTTGGAAAATATACACACTTTCCTCGGCACCGGTGAATTTGAAATATAAAGTTTGGACTAGGATTACCACAGCTACCAGCTTGACAATCCAGAGTATAATTGGGTTTTTCATTCTAGATTTTTAGATCGTTAGACTTCTTGGAATAATTACTTTGCGCTGATTTTCTTCCAGTTGGCATCGGCTTTTTTCTTCAGATTGGATTCGTCTTTGTTCCAACTTTTCAAGGTATTGTTGAAATAGGCGTTGTAAAACAAATAGAGTTTGCCGTCTAAAACTTTGAACGTTTCCGGGTTGATTTCTACTTTTTCGCCGTTGGCGCCCATGGCATAAGCACACCAACCTCCATATTGTGGTTCGTAGCCCAAAGGATTTTTGGCAAAAGCATCTTTGTTGGCTTGAGAAGAAAAATAATAGGTTACGCCTTCATAGGTTGACGCAATTTCTTTTTTGCCTTTTACAGCTTTTTTCTGCGTAAAATAGGCCACAGGATCATAACCCTGAATGGCTACTTTTTTGTCCAGATTGAAATGAGCTGCTCTTGAAGTTTGAGCGAAACCTGTTGCTGAAATAAAAGCGATTAACAGGATTAAAATTTGCTTGTTCATGATGTTTAGTTTTTAAATTATCTGATTTGATAAAGCAAAAGTAAAGCGCAATGAAAAGTAGTTTTGTCGGGTAGTTTACAATTGGGGTGAAATAATTCTAAAGCTTCGAAATATCCTCAATAATAATCTCTTTCCTGCCATAATACATCAGGCCGTTTTCTTCCAGTTCATTGAGTAAAACCGTAGCGGTTTGGCGTGAGGTACAGATGATTTGGGCAATGTCGTTTTGCGTCAGGTAGTTTTGAATGGTAACCCTGTTGCCTTCCCTTTTACCATCACGTGCTGCCCAATCCTTGATAAACGTGAGCAATCGAGTCTTGGCATCTTTGGAAACCAGGTTGGCATAATTGTTTTTGATGCGCTTTAATTTGAGCCCGACAAACTTGGTATAGGACAGCGCCAGGCTTGGATTGCGCAACAACAAATCCTCAAAATCGGATAAGAGAAAACTGCAGATGATGATGTCATCGGTTAAGGCTTTGGCATATTCATTGGAATTTCGGTCACTGTCGAGTTCGAGTTCGCCAAACAAATCACCTTTTTCGATAATGTCCTTGATGGTTTCGTTACCTTCTTCATCGACTGAGACAATCTTGATATTCCCTTTTTTGAGTAAAAAAACACGTGGTAAATCTGAAGAAGAAAAATAAATGATGTCGCCTTTTTTGGCTTTCTTAAAACCAGTGATGATACACAACTGCTTGATTTGGTTCATGCTCAATGTCCAAAACAACTTGTGATCGCGTAGGTACCAATATTTTAATTCTTCATACATATTGTAAAAGTATACATTTTATCCAATAAAAAACCCTTTCGTTGCTGAAAGGGCTTTTTGGTTATAAACGACTTCTCTATACATCCCGATTAGATCGTGACACTCGAAGTGACGATGCATTTCTATGAAACCAAACCTCTTGAAATTACAATTCGTTGGATTTCTGAAGTTCCTTCGTAAATCTGGGTGATTTTTGAATCACGCATCATACGTTCTACATGGTATTCGGCTACATAACCGTTTCCACCGTGGATTTGAACTGCTTCATTGGCCACTTCCAAAGCGATTTCGGAAGCATATAATTTGGCCATGGCACCAGAATGCGCAATGTCTTTTCCTTCGTCTTTTTCAGCAGCAGCTTTCATGATTAACAATTTGGCTGCCGTGATTTTCACAAACATATCGGCCAATTTGAACGCAATCGCCTGGTGTTTGAAGATTTCTTTGCCAAAAGCTTTACGGTCGTGTGAATATTTCAACGCCAATTCGTAAGCACCGGTGGCAATTCCCAAAGCCTGAGACGCAATCCCGATTCTTCCGCCGTTCAAAACGTTCATCGCAAAGTTGAATCCGAAACCGTCAGCGCCGATTCTGTTTTCTTTTGGAACCTTTACATCGCTAAACATCAACGAATGTGTATCGCTTCCGCGGATGCCCATTTTCTTTTCTTTTGGCCCGATTTCAAAACCAGCCCAACCTTTTTCCACAATAAAAGCATTGATGCCTTTGTGTCCTTTTTCCACATCGGTTTGTGCCATTACAAGATAAGTTGAAGCGGTTCCACCATTGGTGATCCAGTTTTTAGTACCGTTTAACAAATAGTAATCGCCCATGTCTTTGGCAGTTGTTTTTTGCGAAGAAGCATCACTTCCGGCTTCCGGTTCTGACAAACAGAAAGCACCGATCACTTCACCTTTGGCCAAAGGCACTAAATATTTCATTTTTTGTTCTTCCGAACAGTATTTTTCCATTCCGGCACACACTAGTGAGTTGTTCACTGACATGATTACCGCTGCAGACGCGTCAACTTTTGCGATTTCGGTCATCGCCAAAACATAAGAAACACTGTCTAATCCGGCGCCACCATATTTTGGATCTACCATCATTCCCAAGAATCCCAATTCCGCCATCATTTTGACTTGCTCGGTTGGAAACTTTGAGTGTTCGTCTCTTTCTATTACGCCAGGCAACAATTCCGCTTGAGCAAAATCTCTCGCTGCTTGTTGAATCATTAACTGTTCTTCGGTTAAATTAAAATCCATAAATTGTAACGATTATGTTTGTTGTTTCTTTAATTTTGGTGTGCAAAAATAGGATTTAAAAGTTAAAATTTCAAACGTTTTCGTAAATTTAGCCAATGTTGAAAGAAAGTTATACCGTTATCGGCGTCATGTCGGGCACATCGTTGGACGGCGTTGATTTGGCACATATTCATTTTAGGGTAATTGAAGGCAAATGGCAATACGAAATCCTTGAAAGTGAGACTGTTTCTTATAACGCCGATTGGTTAAACAAATTGCAAACAGCGGTTGATTTTTCGAAGGCAGAATTGACCCAACTCAATAAAGACTATACGGCTCTTTTGGGCAATATCATCAAAACCTTTATCAAAAAACACAAAATCAAAAAACTGGATGCCGTTTGCAGCCATGGCCATACGATTTTACACCAACCGCAAAACGGTTTTACGTTGCAGATTGGAAACCTGAAGGAAATTGCTACCATTGTTGGCGAAACCATCGTTTGTGATTTTCGGGTTCAGGATGTGAAGTATGGCGGTCAAGGCGCTCCATTGGTACCGATTGGCGACCGAATCCTGTTTTCCGATTATGATTACTGCTTGAATCTGGGTGGCTTTTCGAATGTGTCATTTGAGCACGAAGGCAAACGAATTGCGTTTGACATTTCGCCGGTGAACACCGTTTTGAATTTTTATGCTAACAAATTGGGCCTAGCTTATGACGACAAAGGCAATATCGCTCGCTCGGGCGAAACTGATATGACTTTATTGGAAGAATTGGACAGCTTGTCTTATTATCAAAAACCCTATCCAAAATCTTTAGGCTTTGAATTTGTCAAAACCGTTGTCCTGCCGTTGATGGAAAGCTATGACCTCAGTATTGAAGACAAAATGCACACTTTTATCAAACACATTGCGAAGCAAACAGCTTTTGCATTACCCGACAGACGAGGCGATATGCTTGTGACCGGCGGCGGTGCCTATAATACTTTTTTACTGGAAAGCATGCAGAATTATTTACCCGAGCTATCACTTGTGGTTCCAGATGCCAAAACGCTGGAATACAAGGAAGCGTTGATTTTCGCCTTGCTTGGCGTATTAAAATTGCGCAAGGAAATCAATGTATTGAGTAGTGTTACCGGTGCCAAAAAAGACCATTCTTCAGGAGTGATATTCAACATTTAATTCAACAAAACCAAATATGAAAAACATCAAACCCGTTTATTTGTACATCATCTCAGGCATCTTCAGTGGCATTTCAACTACTGTCGAAAAGAATACACCATTATATTACACCACATTGGTTCTGGGCGTAAGTTTCTTTATTTGGGCGGTTGCAAAACATTTTCGCAAGTCAAATTAAATTTGTTTTGGGTTTCGCTTAAAAAAAGAGAACTCCGAAGCATAACTTCAGAGTTCCCAATCTTAAAAAAAATCCAATCTTAATCACCCTTTACTAACTTTATTGTCTTATCTCCATCTGCAGTCGATGCTTTTACAAAATAAACACCACTGCTTAATGTTGACATATCTATTTGTTGAATGTTTTCTGATTTTTCAGTAAAAACCAACTGACCACTTATCGCATAAACCGCGACCGAAATAATTGGTTCAACAGAAGACAAGTTTAAAATATCCTGAACAGGATTTGGATACACATTGACCTGTGCTGCTGTAGGATTGTTTATGCCTAACGCAATTGTTTTTGTATAAAAATTACCCTGAGAACCACAAACATGGATTTTTGAACCAGCAACTACTGCATCATACAATGCAGGTTCTCCGTTAAATAGTGATTCATTGCCCCAACTCCAGGTTGCACCGCCATCATTTGATTCAAATATTAAATCGGGCGTACCTACAATCACAAGATTGTTGGCAGATGTCCAAACAACATCTCTCCAAATAGCGCCTTCAGCGACTGGCGATACACTTGATGATGTCCATGTTACACCACCGTCAGTTGTTTTAAGGATATTGGTTTCACAGGTTACAATACCCGTCATGTTATCATAAAAATTGATGCCTACCAATAAATTAGCCGGACTGTTATAAATGGTTGTCCATGTCAATCCAGCATCAGTTGATTTCATGATTTTTCCACCATTTGAAATCGCATAATACATACCATTTGCAGTGTGGGTAATTTTATATGGAATATCTGTTACTCCTGTGGCGGCAGTCCATGTTGCTCCGCCATCGGCTGTTACATAAATCGCTGTAGTCTCATCTAACTGCGCGCCAACCACTCCGTGGTTTTCGTCTATAAAATCTATGCTGGTGTAAATGTAAACGGGATTATTGCCTCCCGGATCCAAAGTAGTCCAGGTCACGCCCGCATCGGTGGTTTTGGCACAATACTGATTCCAGCCACAAACATAACCTGTAGCAGAATTGACAAAACTCATCGCTTCAATGCCTCTGTGCGTAGTGTCTGACCAAATCTGCGTCCAGGTAGTTCCACCGTCAACAGTTTTGAGGACAATACCGTTTCCGTTATAAGTATATTGTTCACCGGCAGCAAATCCAATCAGGTTTTGGTTATCTGGAAAAGCCATACCTCTAAAGATATATTGATAACTGGATAAGACATTTCTCTGCCATTGGGCAGACAAACAATTGGTGAAAAGGAAAGCACCTAAAAGGGTAATAAAAGTAATTTTTTTCATGGTTGTGTTAATGGTAAATTTGTGCCACAAACTTATCTTATATAACACTTCAAAAAAAGGGCAAGTCTGTTCAAATTCACGAAATCCGACAGTATAAAAAAATGGTAGAGCCTTAAAATCAAACTATTAATTGATTCTCTGATTTTAAGAAAAAGAGATTACTCCTCAATATGCTCCAGCTCTTTCTTCTCAATTTTGAGTTTTCTGAGTTTAAAATGAAGGGTTCTGGTTTTAAAAAACAGGACTGAAAGAAGCAATAATATGAGTCCTATAAATGCAATTTTATAATAAATTGCCTTTTTCATTATTTGATCCATTGCCGTCTCTTCATCTTTTTTGATTTGGGAAAGCAAATTATTTACCGATTGACTCTCGTTTGTCTTAATGGCGTTACTCGTTTCCTGATATTTGGCCGTATACAAACTATGCTTTTCACTGTTGTTTTGTGCCAAATAAATATCGGACAATCCCTGATAAATGCCCTGATTCAAAAACAGGTCATTGCTATTGGCGGAAGTTTTCAAAGCTTCATTCAGTTGAGCGATGGAAGCATCATAGTTGCCTTCGAGTATATTGACTTCGGCCAGTCCTTTATAGGCATAGGCTATACAGGTTTTGGCGTCAATTATTTTACCATACGTAATAGCTTGATTGTAACATATTCTTGCGGAATCCAACTGAGCGGAATTGGCAAAACAATTGGCCTTATTGCTACAGATGACACTCAGATTGGCATTAATTAAAGGATCATCCTGTGTTTTCTTATAATAATAAAGCGCCTTATTGAAATAATCCTGCGCAATATCACAACTCATTTGCTCCCGATAAATAAAAGCCCTTGAGGCATAATTGAATCCGAGTAATTTATCAAAGGATTTCTTTTGTTTGGATTTGGTAGCGATTTGCAATCCTTTATCGAGATAAGTCAATGACTTATCATATAATTTTAGTTGTTGGTACTGCAAACCGACGCGATTATATATCCTTATCTTAAAGAAATCATCTTTTACTTTAGGCAGTAATTTCAATGCATCGGTAGCATAATAGAGTGATTTGGTATAATTCCTTTTTGAGGAATAGGCCGTAGAAATCAGTATTGAGAATTGTATTTTGTTCTCTATGGTAATATTGTCACGTTGGATAATTTTCTCTGACTGGGTTATAACTTTGTCAGGGTTTCTATATAAGTCATAGGTAACTATTTCCAACAGGCTGTCAATTTCCTTCTGGGCATGACCGGACAGGCTAAAAAATATCAGCAAGAAAAGAAGATGGTTATTTATTTTACTTTTCATATCGCTTAATTTAGGCTCATGAGATTTTCCTCTTCAATTTTGTCCTTTGTCAAAAACTGAATAAAGACATTTGGGGTGATTCCGGTAATGTTTTTGAATACTGCCGAAAAGCTACTGTGTGTTGAAAAACCACATTCTTCCGCCAGATAACTCACTTTATAGGAAAGATAAATTGGATCTGTTTTGAGTTTGTTTACAATGTAATGAATACGCAATTCGTTGATATAAACATTGAAATTCTTCTCTTTATATTGGTTGATGACTTCCGAAAGGTATTTGGTATTGGTATCCAATTGGAACGCCAATTGTGCCAACGAAATATCGTTGCTTAAATAGGTATTCCCGTTTTCAAATTCGGCCAATTTACTCAGCAGCAATTCGTCAGTTTCTTTAGGTCTCTGATTACTTTTTAAAATAAGTTTGGCCGGCGTTTCCGGTTTAAGCTCTGCTTTTTTAATCAGCTTAATATAATTGACAATGTTAGAAGCATATTCAATTCGCGTATTGTAGTACCATCTGACAAACAACCCTATCCCGGCTATTGCCAAAGCCACGATTCCCAAAATCCACAGCAAACGATTTTCTTTTTCCTGTAATGCTGTTACAGTTGAAGTTTTCTGATTTTGAAATTTGTCAAAAGCACTATTGACCGCTAAGGTTTTTTCAATGTTTAATACATTAGCGGCAGCTGAAGACATTTGGCTGAACTCACGGTACTTTTCCTTGTTTTTAAGCACCAGATGATTCCTGGCCAGCCTTTCGTAAATTATTCCTTGAAAATAAGCGCTTTTAAATAGATTTTCTTTTTCGAGTGCAATATCCAATATTTTAGTGGCATTCTGATAATCCTTGTTTTTAAAATAGATTTCAGCATATTGTATTTCGGCAATCATTCGCCAATAAACACCAGAATCATTATGTTCAAGATCGGAGATATTTTTAGCAGCATAAAAAGAAGCTGAGTCCAACACTTCCTCATCAAGAAATTTCTGGGTCATTTGGGTGGCTACGGTTCCTTTTGTTAAGGACGCATATTCGCTTAGTTTATTTGGAGCGATTTCTTTTAATATCCTTCTGAAGTTGTCAAAGTCCGGAGTTTTTTTCGAATATAGAAGTTCGTGATTTTTAAGTTTATTTTCCAATCCCATATTGCCTATAGCGGCTCTTTTAGCCATGTTGAGATATTCACGGGAAGCTTCATATAAATTTAAAAAATTAAAAATCTCAACAGCCTGGAGTAATGTTTCAACCTGAATGGTTTTGTCTTCAATTTGTGGTAACCGTTTTATGGCGAGCATAATATTATCGACAGCTTGCGGGTACTTTCCTGTAATGAAGTAATAGTTAGCCAATATCGAATTGGATTGAACCAAAACCGCATTGGAATTATAATTGCGAAGAATGTATTCTGTAATTTTTAAGCTCTGTTCCGGATTTACAAATAATTCCTTTTTTGCCTTCTGAATCAATTCATTAGTTTCTTCCCCTTTTTGTGAAAACAAAAGGGTTGAACTGAGTAGAAAAACCATAATAAAAACTGAAAGCTTTTGCATAATACGGGATAAGTAACAAAAATAAAGCATTTAAACCAATTCACCGAACGCAAATCACTTTCTTGATACACGATTTCGCGAATTTGTAAAGACAATCATTACAACCTGATATGACTAAGGCATCACAATTTTGCCAAACCAATCCAACCAAAAAATAAATCCTGAAATGCCTCCGATTAAACCCGAGAGTATAAAAGTGAGCCTTTGCTTTTTAGGAACAATCCGGTAAATTACAAATGCTAAAACCAAGAATCCTATGGTGGCAAAAAATAAAGTCACCGACCAAGTCGGCCACTCTAAAAATCGGGCCATTCTGATTTCATCACTTCTTCCGGTTAATTTCCCTTTTTGAATCCAACGCGGAACGGATTGTAGAAAATTGAACGAAAACCGTAGCCAAAACAACGAAAGAAAAATCACAACCCATTGTTTTAAGGTAAGTGAAGTCGCATTTTGAAATGAGGCTCTTAATTTATAAATCAAAAACAAACCTATAATTCCAACCAGAATTGTCTGCAACGGACCGCCAAAGACAATCCAAAAACGCTTTACAGTAGTCAAAGGCGGCATCGATTCGGGTCTGTGCCAAGTCGCATAACCATAATGAATCTCAGCATCCAATCCATAAGCTTTGGCAACAAAATAATGACCGTACTCATGGGAAACAGTACCGATGACAGTGGCCAAAATAAATCCCAGTATCAAATAGATTAACAGTTTTATGTCGATTTTTAAATCCATTTAAATTTATTTGATGAATAACAAACTTACACATTTTTATATCTGGTTGATTAAACAATCCTTTGTACGTTTTTATGAATAATTCCCAACTCATAACTTCTAACTCATAGTTCATAATTACTATATTTGCACCACAAACTAAAATAGAATCTAACTAAAACAGAATCTGAAATATTCCGAACGTTCGGAACAGATTAAACAAAACAATGAAAGACTTATTAAAAAAATTCGAAAACAAACAACCTGAAATCGTATTTCACTGGAAAGATAACGAAACTGATGCTGAAGGATGGACAGTAATTAATTCACTTCGCGGCGGTGCTGCCGGTGGTGGAACCCGAATGAGAAAAGGATTAGACATGAATGAAGTATTGTCTTTGGCCAAAACGATGGAAGTAAAATTCTCTGTTTCCGGTCCGGCAATCGGTGGTGCCAAATCAGGAATCAACTTTGACCCAAATGATCCACGCAAAAAAGGTGTTTTGCAACGTTGGTACAAAGCGGTTTCTCCTTTATTAAAAAGTTATTACGGCACTGGTGGCGATTTGAATGTCGACGAAATCCATGAAGTAATCCCGTTTACGGAAGAATGTGGTGTTTGGCATCCGCAGGAAGGTGTTTTCAACGGACATTTCAAACCGACAGAAGCCGATAAAATCAACAGAATTGGGCAATTGCGCCAAGGTGTTATCAAAGTAATCGAAAACCCTAAATTCTCTCCGGATGTATTGCGCAAATATACCGTTGCCGATATGATTACCGGTTTTGGTGTTGCCGAAGCCGTGCGTCATTACTATAATATTTATGGTGGCGATGTGGTTGGCAAAAAAGCCATTGTTCAGGGATTTGGAAATGTAGGTTCAGCTGCTGCTTTTTATTTGGCAGAAATGGGCGCCAAAGTGGTTGGTATTATTGACCGCGATGGTGGTGTGATTAATGAAGAAGGTTTTTCTTTTGACGAAATCAGAAGATTATTTTTAAATAAAGACGGCAACAAATTAGTGGCCCAAAACATGATTCCGTTTGCCGAAATCAACGAAAGAATCTGGACCTTAGGTGCTGATATTTTTGCACCATGTGCGGCTTCAAGATTGGTAACCAAAGACCAAATCGACAACTTAATTGCTAACGGACTGGATGTGATTTCTTGTGGTGCGAATGTACCGTTTGCCGACAAGGAAATATTTTTTGGCTCGATTATGGAGGAGACAGACAGTAAAGTAAGTTTGATTCCGGATTTTATTTCGAATTGTGGTATGGCAAGAGTATTTGCTTATTTCATGGAGAAAAAAGTGCAAATGACAGACGAAGCGATCTTCTATGATATTTCGGAAACCATTAAAAAAGCATTGGATAAAGCACACGCTTTGCATTCTGACAAGAAGAATATTAGCGCTACAGCCTTTGAAATTGCTCTGAAACAATTAGTTTAGTAAATAATTAACAGCCGGGTTTACACAATATTTATTACTTTTAAGCGTTATAAAGTTAAACGAACAAAAGAATAGTTATGAGTTTTGAACTATCAGATGACGACAAAAAATCTTTAGGCATCACTACTGTAGTGTATGCTTTGCTGATTCTTTTACTTTTCTTATTGCGTTTTTGGCCTCCGCATGACATGAAAATCATGGGCGGCGGCGGTGGTGGCGGCATCGAAATGAACTTTGGCGACAGCGATTATGGTATGGGTGACAATTACAAAAGTGAAGTCCTGAATGTAAAGGACCAAGCCAAAGTAGCACCTACAGCTTCTACTCCTGAAGACAATGTGATTTCGGATGACAATGACGATGACGAAACCAATGTGGCTATCCCGAAGAAAGACATCAAAAAAACACCAACTCCGGTAATTCCGAAAAAAGACCCACCAAAACCGGCTCCGGAAAAACCAAAAGTTTCTAAAAATGCCAATGACGCTTTGTCAAGTATCTTAGGAAACAAAGGTGGCGATGGTGATGATAAAAAAGGAGGTAATAAAGGCGGACCTAACGGGAATTTAAATTCCGGTGGTTACTATGGAAGCGGAAGCGGAACAGGTACCGGCGGCGGAAACGGATCAGGAACCGGAATTGGTTCAGGTTCGGGAACCGGTGGCGGATCAGGAAGCGGAAGCGGTGGTGGCAACGGAAGTGGTTCGGGTTATTCTTTAGGAAACCGAAAAGCTTTGAGCAAACCACAACCGGATTATACCTGCCAGGAACAAGGAAGAGTGGCTGTTCAGGTTACGGTTGACCGAAATGGAAATACCGTAAGCGTAACCGCAGGAGTTCAGGGCACAACCAATACAGCCAAATGTTTACTCGACCAGGCCAGGATTGCAGCCCAAAACACCAAATGGCAAGCAGACAGTAATGCGCCTGAAAAACAAGTCGGAAAGATTATTTATACTTTCAGTTTGAACTAAACATAAAAAAATCCCATTCGAATGAATGGGATTTTTTATTTTATGCTGTTAATGATTTTACCAACCGTCTGCTTTCTTTTTCTTATCCATAAAAGTCACCAAACTTTTGTTTAGCTCATTAAACAGTGTTTCATAAGCAGCAGGAACATCGTCTTTGTATTTTTTCAAACTTCCGTCTTTGTTATAATATTCGGAAAAGTCATTTAGGTCGTGAGTTACAACGGTTGTTGCATTGTTTGGCTTCTCGCTCAAACCAACAGCTTCAAACTTGAATTTGCCTTCCTTAAAACTAATTTCAATGGTAAAAGTACCATAGGTACAAACATTTGTTCCACCGGCTTTACTACAAAGGAAATTTTCTTTTCCGCCTTCAACGGTCATTTTTTCTCCTTCTACTGAAGAAACGATTTTATAACCTTTTTTGCTATTTTCTTTTACCCATGCTAATGCCAAATTATAGGTATCCTTAGCCGAACCTTCATAGGTCGTAACGATATAGTCGGTTAAACCTTCTTTGGAAAACTTGAATTGGGTGTCTTGGGCAAATGTTGAGGCTGATATAAATGCCATCAACAGTAACGCTTTTGCTTTCATTTTAAATCATTTAATTTTTACTTGGGACTCGTGGCGATAACGAACTTAAGTTTGTTCTTTACGCCTATTTGCAATACATCGACTAAGTCCTGGACTTGTAAGTTAAACGGAATTCTAATCACAACGGTTTGTTGCTTTGTAGGGTCAATTTGTGACAATAATCGGTCTTCCAACTGCCCAAAATCAACTTCTTCCTTATCTACAAAGAAGCGTTTGTCTTCGGTCACGGAAAGCGTGATCAATTGCTTGTTGGTCTTTTCATTCGTCTTGGATTTCGGCAATGTCATTCGGATAACATTGGGATTCGCCAAAGTCGAGATGATTAAGAAAAACAACAATAAGAAAAACATAATGTCGCTCAAAGAGGAAGTGGCGACTTCTGCATGAAATCGTTTATTTCGCTTTATTGCCATGACTTGGTCTTTGAATGATATTTACAAATTCTAATACTTGTTTTTGGATATTCAAGGAGAAGTTATCAATTTTCCCATTGAACAAGTGATAGGCACTATAAGCAATAATACCAACAATAAGTCCGGCACCACTACTGATCATTTTTTCATATAAACCTCCGGATATATTCCCGATACTGATGTCTTCGGTTACAGAAATGCTGTAGAAAATTTTAATTACCCCAGAAATCGTTCCGATAAATCCGAGTGTTGGTGCAATACCGGCAATCAATCCCAGTTGACCTAACTTTTTCTCCATATAACCAATTTCGATATTGGCTGCGCGTTCCATATTCGATTCTATCTCGTTGATGTGTCTTCCTATGGTAAGCACACCTTCTTTTAAAATATTACCTTGTGATGTTCCTGGTCTTTCCGCTGCCATTACTGCCATGTCAATATTCGCATTGTTCAAATGATTGCGTACATCAGACATCAGGCGATTGTCAATTTTAGCTGCTTTATGAATATACAGATAGCGCTCAAAAATGAGGTATAAAGTATAAAAAAGCAAAATGGCAATTGGTATTAAAAAAAGTCCTCCTTTAAAAATAAACTCTAAAACAGAAACTTCATTGGTTAAAGCTGCATTGGCCGTGTCGGCGGTTGGAATAGCTTGCGCTAAGGTATCAGCTTGTAACTGTAAAAATGTACTAATCATATTTATTAATTTTTTGGGCTATTAATTCTGAAAATAATTTCAAATTTGTATTGACCTAATAGGCATCACAATATACAACGAAAAAAAAATTAAAAAAGTATATCAAAACTTATTTTTTCCTAAAATTATGAACTACAAAGAAACGCTGGATTGGATGTTTAACAAATTGCCAATGTACCAAACGCAAGGTGCCACGGCTTACCGAAAAGACATCACCAATACGGTTTTGTTAGCCAATCATTTAGGCAATCCCGAAAAGCATTTAAAATGCATCCATGTCGCGGGAACCAACGGAAAAGGTTCAACTTCTCACCTTCTTGCTTCGGTTTTACAGGAAGCGGGTTATACAGTTGGGTTGTACACTTCGCCTCATCTAAAAGATTATCGCGAACGAATCAGCATCAATGGAAAACCCATATCGGAAGCGTATGTTTGTGACTTTATCAACAAGAACAAACCTTTTTTCGAAGAGAATCAGTTGAGTTTTTTTGAAATGAGTGTCGGATTGGCTTTTGACTATTTTGTCAGAGAAAAGACTGATATTAATATCATTGAAGTTGGGATGGGCGGAAGATTGGATTCCACCAACATCATCACGCCATTGATTTCCGTGATTACCAATATAGGTTTAGACCATACACAGTTCTTAGGAGAAACTCTGGGAGCCATTGCTTTTGAAAAAGCCGGCATCATCAAGCCCAATATTCCGGTAGTGATTGGCGAATATGTAGCCGAAACCAAACCGGTTTTTGAAGCCAAAGCCCGGGAAACTCATTCTGAAATTTATTTTGCCTCAGATTTGGTTCAGGAAGATTATCCATCAGCCTTGCTGGGAGATTATCAGTTTCATAATAAAAAAACCGTTTTACAAACCTTAAAAGTATTGCAGGAAAAACAACTGCTTTCCGTTTCTGAGGATGCTATCAAAAGAGGTTTTTTGAATGTGGTTACAAACACCAATCTTCAAGGTCGTTGGCAGCAATTAGGTTCATCTCCAAAAATAATTTGTGACACCGCTCACAATGCGCATGGCTTATCGATTGTCCTAAATCAGTTGAAAAAGGAAAAATTTGATAATCTTCATATTGTTTTGGGAGTTGTAAATGACAAAAATTTGGAGGAAATCCTGCCATTGTTTCCAAAAAACGCCAAATATTATTTTTGCAAACCCAATATCCCACGCGGATTGGAGGCTGAAATTCTAAAGGAAAAAGCCGCTCAGTTCGGACTTAATGGTCAAATATATAATTCTGTTTCAAATGCTTATGCGACTGCTACAAAAAATGCAGCGTCGAAAGACTTCATTTACGTAGGCGGAAGTACTTTTGTCGTTGCAGAAATTTTGTAATTTTTTTTCATTTTAATTTGCAGAATCAAAAAAACGGTCTATATTTGCACTCGCAATCAAGCGCAAGACGGGCGATTAGCTCAGTTGGTTCAGAGCATCTCGTTTACACCGAGAGGGTCGGGGGTTCGAATCCCTCATCGCCCACCAAATTGATTACAATCAGTTTTAAAAACCCACAAATCTCAGGATTTGTGGGTTTCTTGCTTTTATACGTGTACCAAATTATTCATTCAATCTCAAATCTTAGGAAACAAAAGCGATGCCCTGCTAAAAATCAAGAAAAAGGGCATCGCAAAATTTCATAAGACCGCGCAAACAGACCGTACTAACAACCTATTCAATAGCTTGATTAAATTTTGTACATCTTGTTTGACTTTGTTGAGAATTATAAATTGAATAATAATTTAAAGGTCACCACCATGAAAGAAAAAATCACTTTGCATTTTTACTTGAGAAGTAAAAAAGCCATTTCCACCGGACTATTACCATTGTATATTCGACTTACCATAAATGGTGAACGTTTAGAATATAGCTCTAAAAAGTTTATCGAAAAATCAAAATGGTCCGATGATCTATCCAAAATGAAAGGCAACTCAGAGGAAGCCCGTTCAATTAATAACTATCTGGATTCTGTAAAATCTGATATTATTGACATACAATTATCTCTTGCTCATAAAAAAGAACCTATCAATATAGCGAGTTTCAGAAAACGCTTATTTGGAGAAAACGACAGTCAAAGAATGTTGATTCCTATTTATAAAGACCATAACAATAGAATTGAAAGTCTTTTAGGCAATGGATATGCTTTCGGCACTTTAGAGCGTTTTAAAATTTCATTGAAACATCTAGAAGAGTTTCTAGTTTGGAAACTTGGAGTTAAGGATATTGCTATTGACAGAGTCGACTTTGCTTTGATTACTGATTTTGAATTTTACCTGAGAAGTGTAAAAAACTGCAGCAACAATACTGCAGTAAAATATGTTCGTAATTTCCGGAAGATTATTAAGATCTGTCTAAGTAATGACTGGCTCGAAAAAGACCCTTTCGTAAAATATGATGGTAAAATGAAAGAAGTAGAAACAGAATTCTTAACTGAGGAAGAAATTCAAAGTATCTATAACAAAGTATTCAGAACGCAGAGATTAGAATTAGTTCGAGACATATTCATCTTCTGCTGTTTTACCGGATTAGCTTATGTAGATGTAAAAGGATTGAAACATGATCATATTGGCATTGGCATCGATGGCCAAAAATGGATTTTCAAAAATCGTCAAAAGACTGATACAAAATCTAAGATACCTTTACTACCGATTGCCGAGGAGATAATTAAGAAGTATGCAAACAATCCCAAATGTTTGAATGAAGAAAGTGTATTACCGGTTCTTAGTAATCAAAAAATGAACGGATACTTAAAAGAAATTGGCGACTTGTGTGAAATTACAAAAGAAATAACTTTCCACATGGCCAGACACACATTCGCAACATCCGTAACTTTATCTAATGGAGTTCCAATTGAAAGCGTAAGCAAAATGCTAGGCCACAAAAACATCCAAACAACACAGCATTACGCTAGAGTTCTAGACAAGAAAGTAAGTGAGGATATGCAAGTATTAAGGCTCAAATTTTCTCAACCTTCAACCCTGCTTCAAGCAAATAGCTAATATTTTGATTTTAAAAATAAGTTGGCTGCATAATGCAGCCAACTTTTATTATTCATCCACCTCATCCATCCTCCGCACCAATGTATCGCGAAGTGAATTCAAAAACTTAGTCCTATCAGCCTTACGTGCTCTCATTTCGAAGAAGGTTCTGTGAAACTGTCCCAAATCAACATCAAAAACTTCTTCAAAGAATTTTGCCGTTTCTTTCAAGTCGCTGGCGCCATTATTAAAAACGCCTTCGGCATGCAGCGCATATACTAACTCAATAAGCGCAATTTTTGTTCCGGTCCATTTCTGTACTTGCCGTTCAGTTAGATTAAATAACGGAGCCTTGTTTTCTATTTTGGCAATTTCACTTTCCAAATAATTTTGTATTAAATCATTCGCCATTATCTTGGCCACTTTAAAATCGTGGGAAGTTGAGAACCTGCTGTCAGCTTGAAAATAAAAACTATCCAAGGTTAACTTGATATCATACCTACCCCGGACAAAGTATTTATTGTCAAGATAAGTGTTTCCATTCCGGTAATATTTAAAAAACTCCACATTTTCAGTGTAAAAGCTTTTCAGTTTAGCAAGTTCACCGGTATAGTATTTTTTTAGTGCCTTGTTACCGCCAAAGGGTTTATTAGTTATGATATTATAAATCTCGTTGTAATAGATCAACTTGCATACAAACTGTGGCTTAATGTCCCTGAAAAAGGAAATTTCATCTTTCTTACTTTCAAACTTATACTTTACAAAATTGGTTTTTAAAGTTTCAAGTACACTTATAGTTTTGCGGATTGAATCCTCAACATGCTCAATAGTTTCTTTTTTGGCCAATTCTATTTCTTTTAATTGGATTTCTAAATCTTCCAGTAATCTTAGAGCAGTTTCCTTCATCCGGGTATTGTCATTAATAGCGGTTAATAATTTAATCCAATTTGTTCAAACCAAATCTAAAATCAGAACTTCTGATTTCCAACTCTATGTTACAACCATTCAACAATGTTAAATGATAAACAACGAAAGGATTAATTAATCATTCATTACAAAAACGTACACAAATCACTGTTGTTAAATCTCTTACGCTTGAAATCTAAACATTTAACATTGTAGGGTTATTTTTCTATTTGACACTCGTCTTTAATTTGCTATTTTTCTAATCTCAATAAACAATGCTTAATATTCACTCATTTTAATCAGCTACTAACCTACATAACTAAAAATGAAAATCTTACAAATTACAGTTGCAGTAGTATTCTTTTTAACTAGTAAATGTTTTGCTCAAAAAAATCAATTCATTATCCCGGATTCACTTAAAAGTAAAAATATTGAGTATTTAAAAGAGCGCCTTTCAAATGATAGTGATTCTCAGAAATTGGATTCAATTTATGGTCATTCGATATTGTCAAAAGCTAAAGCCGATAATAATCCGGAAAAAGTGATTGAAGCATACAAAATTGTAATGTATAAATCTAATAAGAAGACGTGGTTAAATTACTGTGACAGTATAATGTCAGTAGCTGTAAAATCAAGGAATAACGAACTAATTGGTTCAGCCTATTTAACAAAGGGTATTGTTTACTATCATTTCAAGCAGGAATCAAAAGCTTTGGATAATTACATCCTTGCGGACCAATTCATTTCTAAAACTCACAATCAATATTTGATTCACAAAACCAAATATTCTATTGCCTCAATAAAATATTATCTCGGTTTCTACGATGAATCTATTTCTCTATTAAAAGAATGCGAAGAATATTTTAGGGTTCATGAACCTTGTAATCCAAGGTTACTTTCACTCCATTTACTTAGCTTATGTTATATAAAAACCAAACAATACAACTTGGCTGCAGCTACAATTGACTTAGGGTACCGTGAAGCCATTAACCTTGACGAACTAACTATTATCCCATATTTTACTAATGCCGAGGGAAGAAACGAATTTTTCAAGAAAAACTATAAAAATGCAATCTCCAAATTAAATAAATCATTACCTCATTTCATTCAAAGTAATGATATAGCAAATACCTCAACTACAAACTTGTATTTAGGTCGAAGTTATTGGGAATTAGGCAATAAAGAAAAAGCTGTACCATACTTCAAGAAGGTGGATGAAACTTTCAAAAAAGATAAGTTCATGAAAGAAGATTTGATTGAAGCTTATTACCTATTGGCTCAGTATTACGAATCTAGAGGAGATACAACTGAGCAACTTAAATATTTACACGGTCTTTTAGAAGCCGAGACTTTTGTTAGTAAAAACTACAGATACCTTTCTAAAAACATGTACAGGGATTATGACCTCAAAAAAATTGCTGATGAAACCGAAGAATTAAAAAGCCACCTTTTCTTTAGAAATAAAATGGATATAATTTTCGGCATCATATTTCTTTTAATTACTGCAATATTTACATACATCTTTTGCAAACAATACCAGCGCCGTAAATTGCGAAAACAGCGTTTTAAGAAACTGATTGCACAAAAAGAAAAGAGGAATAAATCCATTGAAGTTAAAGACAAAATCATTGATGGGGAACAAATTATCAAGCCCGAAATTATCTCTGCAGTCTCCAAAAAATTAGAAAAATTTGAAGAAAGTAATCTCTATCTCGACAAAGATTTTAATCTCAGTAAAATGGCAGCCTTTGTGGATTGCAATACACGTTATACATCAAGGATAATATCCGAAACCCGGAATAAAAAGTATATTGAATATGTTGATGATTTACGAATTGAGTTTATCATTGAGAAGTTGAAAAATGATTCTAAGTACAGAAACTATACTATCAAAGCATTAACTGAGGAAGCCGGTTTCAAATCACCTCAAAAATTTAAAGAAGCCTTTACTAAGGCAACAGACTTAACACCTTTGTACTTTATCAAGGAATTAAAAAAGCAGGATTCCAAACAGTAAATTGTTCCTTTTTCAAAAAAAATAATCCTGAACTTCAATTCAACTTCTGTAATAAAGTAAGTCAATAGCAACAATTTTGTGCCATAACAATTTAAAACCTCACATTATGGCTATTGAAGTTATTACAAAAGATGATCTTAATGAGTTCAGAGTTTTATTGCTTAAAGAACTTAAAGAAGTGTTGTTATTAAAACCTCAGCAAACCAAACAATGGTTAAAATCTGCAGAGGTTAGAAAACTACTGAACATTTCTCCCGGCACTTTACAAACATTGCGAATCAACAAAACACTCTCCTATACCAAAATTGGAGGCACTATTTACTATGCCTTTCAGGATATAGAAAAAGTGTTAGAAAGAAACAAGGTCAACTCCGAGCAAAATTTGTTTAATGCCAAGTAATTCGCATCATGAATTACATCAAACACCTCACTGGCTTCTTTGATAAAGTGGCCAAGGATAAAATGCTCAATCCAACGCATGTAAGTTTGTACATCGCTTTGTTCCAGTTTTGGAACATAAACCGGTTCCGAAATCCAATAAGCATTTCCAGAGACGAAATAATGCGTATCAGCAAAATCAGTTCTATGGCCACTTACCATAAATGCCTAAAGAATTTACATGCCCTTGGCTACATAAAATATGAGCCTTCCTTTAATCCGTATAAAGGCAGTCATGTGTACTTATTTAATTTTTCAGACGACCTAAAACCAACGCCTAAGGAAGCTAAAACAAAACCAATTTTTAATCAAGCTAATGAACAAGTACTAAACAAGTCTCATACTGGTTCTGAAACAGGTAATGAACAGGTTAATGAAATAGCATTAGTACCTTATATAAACAATACAAACAGTATAAACAATAAAGACGATTTAAACAGTGAAAACTTGAGCGAGCTCACAGAAAAAAATGAAAATAAAATTCATTTTTTTAAAAGTGATTTTGAAGAAGAAAAAGAAAAAAGTTCCGCGAAAAAAGAAAAAGAAAAGATTCCACAACTTGAAGAAATTATATCCTTTTTTTCAGAGCATAGTTTTCCGGAACTCGAAGCAAATAAGTTTTACAACTATTTCAAAAGCAACGGTTGGTTAATTGGCGGTAAAACTCCAATGGCTGATTGGCAAGCTGCAGCAAAAAACTGGATGTTAAACGCACCTAAATTCATAACCCATGGAAGAGCCGACAGTACAAAACAATTCGACACCACCGCAGGAAAAGACTATTCAGAGCCTTTATAGTTATGAAGAAGTAATCAATTGGTTAGAAATAAAAGGTCGCGAAATATATTGGTCCAATTTCAAAATTCATGAAATAGACTATCCGGTGATTTATAAGCTAATTGCCTATTACCTCCGAGACGAACAAGCATGCTCAAACTTTGGGGTTGATATCAATAAAGGTATTTTGCTTTCCGGTCCTATTGGTTGTGGTAAAACAGCAATAATGAATTTAATGAAGTTCATTTCAAAAACAGAACACAAATACTATGTAAAACCATGTCGCGATATTAGTTTCGAATTTATCCAGGATGGATATCAAACCATTCATAAATACAGCAATGGCAAATTATATCATGCAGACCCTAAAATAATATGCTTTGACGATTTAGGTACCGAAAACAACCTCAAGTATTTTGGCAATGAATGTAACGTGATGGCAGAAATATTACTGAGTCGTTATGATATTTTCATCAGCAAGAGAATCCCAACACACTTAACAACAAATCTTTCGGCTTCTGAAATCGAAACCCATTACGGTTTACGCGTAAGAAGCCGACTCCGTCAAATGGTCAACTTAATCACCTATGACAAAAACACTATTGATAAACGCTAATAATTACATCATGAGAAGAATAACTTTATTTTGGGAATGGATCCAATACAACGAACAAACATTAAGGAACCTAAGAAACGAAAAACCTAAAGTCCAAAAGATGTTTCTTTTTTGGCTCGACAGACATTTACATAACTACTGCGAAAATCTAGAAAGCATTCTGATGTTTCCGGTTAATGAAAACGAACCTGTGCAGCTCGTTATTTCTGCCAATGGCGACCCGGAATATTTTAATAAAGTAACCACTTTAGTTGAAGCAGCTCCAACATTAAAAAAGTGGAAATTCATTGCTTTTATCCAACCTTCGGAAAACATCGAGGAAATGGAAGCCGGACTAGACAAACCTTATGTTTTCAAGGACATCACACTCAAAGCTAGCGAACTCAAATTCATGCCATTCCAATATGAAAATGAAATTAAAATCGACATGATTGTATACCTAAAAAACTTTACCGTCCTATCCCACAATCAAAATTTACTTCAAGTGATTTACATCATCATGCAAGATATAATTGGTGAAAAACTATTACATCAGAACATCAACTTTGTAGAGTTAGCGCAACTGCCAGAACAAGAAGATGATGAATTGATTTACTTGTATGATTTGCAGTTATACTTAGATGAAATTAATAATGAAAGCTCTCGCAATAAATAAAAAAAAACCGCATTAATGCGGTTTTTGTGACAGACCAGGGATTCGAACCCCGCCATCCCAGAGTGGCCATTTGTTTTACTACAGCATTTATACCAAGTTGCACAAGAATCTGTCGATGGTGATGGTCTGTCCGACAACGAGAAAGGCTAAACATTCTAATTGTGTTAAAATAAACGACAAAAATAAGTGTATAGTGACTTTTAAAGTGAACTCTTTCATACTCTCTGATTTAATAAGGTTACTAAAAACGATTTCTGACAGAAGAACAACAAGCACTTCATGCAAATGCAGTGATTCATAAGAACCCAAACAACCTGAATTTTAATTTCAAGGGAAGTACAAATATAATCATTAAAATAAATCCAATATATTTATGGTCACATAATTATTAATCAAAAAAATGAAATGCTAATATTCGCATATGGTTCAAATATGAACATAAACAGATTACAGGAGAGGGTTCCATCCGCATCAAAATTATCCACAGCCTTTTTGAAAGGGTATCAACTAATTTGCAATAAAATAAGTAGTAAAGATGGGTCTGCCAAAGCAAATATAATTGAAACAGGTACTGATGATGATATTGTTTGGGGTGTGTTATTTGTAATTGATGATTTACAGAAAACCGATTTAGACAAACTAGAAGGACTCGGAAAAGGTTATGATGAAAAGGTACTTACTTTTGTTGACACTACAGGTCATTCGCATAATGCTCATGTATACATAGCAACTGATGATAAATATCTCAACAATCAATTACTCCCCTATGATTGGTATCGCGAATTCATCTTAACCGGTGCAATTAAAGAACAGTTGCCTCTAGATTATATAAATCAACTGGAAACTATTAAATCAACAGTTGATCCAAATGTTACTAGGAGACAATTAAATTTTGACATTATAAATCGAAATCAGTAACTAAAATTTAGATATCCTATTCCATGCAGCACATTTATTAATCAACCGGTACTTTACAAATACATTGTATATAAAAATTTACTACTTTTGAAATATGAATACTACAACAAAACCAAAACATATAGGACGCAACATCAGTAGAATCCGCGAGCTTCGTGGCATGAAACAAGAAGCTTTAGCTATTGCTATTGGTGTTACTCAGCAAACAATCTCAAATTTAGAAGGAAGTGAAACAGTTGATGAAGAAAGATTGAATTTAATTGCAAAAGAGTTGGGTGTTAGTGTCGAAGCTATTAAAAATTATAGTGATGAAGCTGTTTTTAATAACATTCAAAATAACTATGAAGGAGCAGTCATAAATTCTGGACCTAGTATAAACAATAATTGTACTTTCAATCCGTTGGATAAACTAATAGAATCCTACGAAGAAAACAAACAACTTTATGAGCGCTTGCTCCAGGCAGAAAAAGATAAAGTTGCCTATCTAGAAAAACTACTGAATAACAAATAGATACCACAATTAAATTTTTATCAGTTTGTATAAAAACCTCCTATAACGGAGGTTTTTTTATTAATTACTAGTCTATTTAATTTTATACTCATTTAATCAAAATTGCCATAATAATGAATGCCTATTTGGAAGATTATTACTAAGTTTGAGAAATTTGATTTTGATAAAAAATGAAGACTTCTGAAATAGAAAAAAACCTCAATGAACTTGTAAAATCAATTGATAAAGAGAATTTTATCTATGATCTTTTAATGGCATATGGAATATCAAAAACTTCTATTACACGATTAAAAAAAGGTGATTTTAATTTTTCTAAAAAAGAAGGCGAGGTATTATACAAAAAGAAGGTGCTTTTCAAAGAAGTTGCCTCAGATAAATTACTTACTACTATTGATTATTTATCTAAAAGCGAAGAGGATTTAAAACACAACCCTCGTTTTGTAATAGTGACCGATTATAAAACTTTATTAGCAAAAGATACTAGGACAGGTTTTACCCTTGACACGCAGATAACAGAAATCAATAAAAGGTTCGATTTCTTTTTGCCATGGGCGGGACAAGAAAAGTATCTACAAAAAAATGACAATCAAGCTGACAGAGATGCTTCATATGAAATGGCCAAATTATATGATATATTGGTTCATGAAAATCCAAATATCTACGATGATGGAGGTCACAATCTAAATATCTTTTTATCCAGAATTTTATTTTGCTTTTTTGCCGAGGATACTGGAATTTTTGAAGAAGAAGGAATCTTCACTAATACATTGGCACAGCATACAAAATTAGATGGCAGTGATGTACATACTTTCTTAGACAGACTTTTCAAAATATTAAATACTAAAGATAATAGTTCGGAACCTGATTATTTAAAAGCTTTCCCTTATGTTAACGGTGGCTTATTCCGTGATACTATTCATTCTCCAAAATTTTCCTCTAAAGCACGTAAGATTATATTGGAATGTGGTAATTTAAACTGGAGTGAAATCAATCCGGATATTTTTGGTTCCATGATACAAGCTGTTGTAAACGAAGAATACCGCAGCGGATTAGGAATGCACTACACCTCAGTGCCAAATATTATGAAAGTTATCGAGCCATTGTTTCTAAATGATTTATATGAAGAGTTCGAAAAAAGCAAAGACAATTCCAATAAACTAAGAAAACTAATTTTTAGACTATCTAAAATAAAGATATTTGACCCGGCATGTGGTAGCGGTAATTTTTTAATTATTGCATACAAAGAGTTACGTAAACTTGAGATTGAAATTTGGAAACAGATTGATTTACTGAAACAAGAAAGTAAACTTCCGTATCAAACAGAAACAGTTTACACCGAAATAAAACTTTCTCAATTCTATGGTATTGAGTTAGATGATTTTGCCCATGAAATGGCAATTTTGTCGCTTTGGTTAGCTGAGCATCAAATGAATAAGGTATTTATTGATGAATTATTTGATTTTGGTAGAGCTAGACCGATTCTACCACTTAAGGAAGCTGGACATATCAAACAAGGTAATGCTACAAGAGTAGACTGGAATTTGGTTTGCCCAGTGAAGGATAGTAATGATGAGATTTACATTTTGGGAAATCCACCTTACCTCGGGGCAAGACTTCAAGATGAAGAGCAAAAGAAAGACATGAGTATTGTTTTTAACAATATAAATGGCTACAACAACATGGACTACATTGCCTGTTGGTTTTATCTAGGAAAGAAGTTTATAGATGGTAATAATGCTAAATGTGCATTCGTTTCTACCAACTCAATTTGTCAAGGTGAACAAGTTGCCTTAATATGGCCAAACATTATATCCGAAACTATTGAAATTGGATTCGCTGTTCAATCATTTAAATGGACTAATAATGCAAAAGGTAATGCAGGTGTATATGTTATTATAGTTTGTCTTAGAAATGTATCAAATAAACAGAAGTATATTTATATAGATAATTTTGAAAAGAAAGTTGATAATATTAGCCCATATCTTGTTGAAGGAAATCCATTAATTATCTCCAAAAAAAGTAAAAGTATTTCAAATTTACCTGAGATAAATTTTGGTAGCATGGCAAATGATGGTGGTTATTTGATTTTATCAAAAGAGGATAGAGAGAAAATTATATTAAAAAATCCTGAAGCTTTACCTTTGATTAAAAACCTTATTGGATCATTAGAATTAATAAGAGGAAAAGAAAGATATTGCCTTTGGATAACAGATGATAACAAAGAACTAGCTTATTCTATTCCCGATATAAAAAAACGCATCAATGAAACTTTTAATATTAGGAATAAAAGTAAGAGAGAGTCAACGCGTGAATTAGCATCAATTCCTCATAAATTTGCTGAAATAAGACATCAAGAAACAAATTCAATAATAGTACCGAGGGTATCATCTGAAAACAGAAAATATATACCAGTTGACTTTCTTGATGAAAATTATATTATATCTGATTCAGCTCTTGCAATTTATAATGTTCATCCATGGATATTTGGCGTAATTTCCTCTGCAATACATATGGTTTGGGTTAGTGCCGTAGGTGGTAAATTAAAAACTGATTATAGATATTCTGCTGGTTTGTGTTACAATACATTTCCTTTCCCAAAAATAACTGATAAACAAAAAGAGCAAATTACTTTACATGTGTTTGAAGTATTAGATGAAAGAGCAAAATATCCTGAAAAAACTTTAGCACAATTATATGATCCTGATAAAATGCCAAAAGGATTGAAAGAAGCACATCACCAGTTAGATTTAGCTATTGAAAGATGTTACCGTTTAAAGCCTTTTGAAAGCGATACAGAGAGATTAGAGTATTTATTTAAGATGTACGAAGAAATGACCGTAAAAAATAATTTGTTTCAAAAGGAAAAGAAAGCAAAAAATAAAAATAGCTAAAAATGAATGTCGAAGATAAAAATAAAGATTACAAAAGTTTAAAAAAAGCTATTGGTTCAAAATCTGATTTAGCGTCATTAGCTGAAACTTGCGTTTGCTTTGCAAATGCTCAGGGAGGACAATTAATAATTGGAATTGAAGATAAAGATAAATTACCTCCTACTACCCAAAAAGTTTCTGTTACGGACATGAATGAAGTCGTAAAAAGACTCCGAAGCTTAACTGATGGTGTGGGTTTAGTTAATCCTGAAATTATTACTCATGAAAATGGAGGTGAGTATTTTATAGTAAGAGTGCTGCCATCTACAAGAGTTATTGCAACTACTTCATCTGGTAAAGTATTGATAAGAATTTCAGATAATTGCTTTCCTGTTGACAGTACAGAGTTAACTAATCTAGCAGCTGAAAAAACTGCTTTTCAATGGGAAATAATTGCTCCACAAAAGATTACTTTAGAGCAAGCAGACACAAAACAAGTAATTCAATTTATTGAGGACATAAAGAAGTCAGACAAAGTATCTGAATTTATAAAACAGCGTGATGATATAGAAATATTGTCATTTTATCAAATGATAAGTCCAGAAAACTATTTAACTAATTTGGGTGTTCTTTGGCTCGGAACACCTGCACAAAGGGCTAGATTAAGCTATCCTATAACCGTTCAATATATAGTTTATAATGAGCGAGAAGAAAAAATTCGAAAAAAGGAATGGCATTTTCATTTACAAAGTCCAAAAGAGTTAGTTCAAGATATAGAAAAAGAAGCTGTTGAGCTAACATACAGCACAGAGTTACCCGATGGTTTGTTCAGAAAAACAGTTAGGCAATATCCTAGAGAAGTGATAAGGGAATTATTAATTAATGCTGTAGCACATAAAAAATATACAATTTCAGGAGATATTTTTATTGAAGTTTTTGTAGACAGAATGGTAATTACTAATCCTGGTAGTTTACCTCTAGGCATAACAAAAGATAATATTTTACATGAAAGACACAGACGCAACCCTCATTTGATACAAACCTTAAGTGATTTAAAATTGATGGAAGGCGAAGGTTCTGGGTTTGATTTGATTTATGAGAAACTAGTTCGCGATGCTAAACCGCTCCCGGTAATCAATAATGATTTTACAAAAGTATCAGTTACTGTTTTCTCGGGAGCTGTTGATGAAGAAGTGATTTCTATTTTAGATTACATTGACAATCATTTTCAACTAACGCAAAAAGAATATATCACTTTAGGAATTGTAGCCTCTGAAAAGAAAATCTTATCAACTCAATTAGCCCTAAAATTGCAATTAAGCCAAGAAGATAAAACAGCGTCATGGATTGGAACATTAGTTGAAAGAGAAATATTAATAACTAGAGGGGAAAAAAAAGCTAGAGAATTTTTGTTAAACCCTGAACTGTTTTCTCAAGCTAAATTAGGGATTAAGCCTTCATTAAAAACATTAGAACCATATAAATTAGAATTGCTAATCATGGAAGATTTAAGGCATAATGGCAGATGTAAATTATCTGATATTCAGAAAAGATTGCCAGAAGTCCCAAAAGAAGATATAAAAAAGTTGATTTACAAAATGGTCAATAATAATGATATCATTCCTGAGGGTGCAAAAAAGAATAGAACTTATATGATTTCTAAAAAAAAATAAATTAAAAATAAAACGAGAAATAAAAGATGTAATCCCTTTGTTTATAAGTGTTTTTTATTTTTTTGGTTTAAAATAAATTAAAATAAAGTATGCCAGATATAGTCCACGTAGAGTACGGTCAAACCGGCAAAAGTAAAAGTACTAACGAGTTAGGCATGAGAGAAATGCAGGAACGTGCTTTTGAGGCTCGTTCGGCTCAGTATTTACTAATTAAAGCACCTCCGGCATCCGGTAAATCTCGTGCTTTAATGTTTATTGGTTTAGATAAATTAATCAATCAAGGATTAAAAAAAGTTATTGTTGCAGTCCCGGAACGTTCTATCGGAAGTTCTTTTGGGAAAACAGCACTTACCAAGTATGGTTTTTTTGCTGATTGGGAACCTAATCCAATTTACAATTTATGTACACCAGGAGGAGATTCAAGTAAGGTAAAAGCATTTAATAATTTCTTGGCTAATGATGAAAAGCTCTTAATATGTACACATGCCACTTTACGCTTTGCATGTGAAGGAATTGATGAAAAAGCATTTAATGAAGTGGTTATTGCTATCGATGAATTCCATCATGTTTCTGCAGATGGAAACAATAGATTGGGTGAAGTGCTAAGGTCAATTATGGCAAAATCTACTGCACACATAGTAGCTATGACAGGTTCCTATTTCAGAGGTGATAGTGTACCGGTATTATTACCTGAATCAGAACAACAATTTATTAAAGTAACTTACAATTATTACGAGCAGTTAAATGGTTACGAACACTTAAAATCATTAGGTATTGGTTATCATTTTTATCAAGGAAGATATACCTCAGCAATTGACGAAATTTTAGATGAAACCAAGAAAACTATTGTCCATATTCCAAGTGTAAATTCAGGAGAATCTACCAAAGAAAAATACGAAGAAGTCAACAAAATTATTGACAGTTTAGGAGAATTAGAATATCAAGACCCTGATACCGGTGTACTATTCGTTCGAAGTAAAAAAACTGGTAATCTTTTAAAAGTTGCCGATTTAGTTCATGACAATCAAAAGGATAGAGATAGAATTCAAGAGTATTTAAGAGTTTCAAATAATCCAGACGATATTGATATTATAATTGCATTAGGTATGGCTAAAGAAGGATTTGATTGGCCATATTGTGAACATGCATTAACGGTTGGTTATCGTGGCTCACTAACCGAAATTATTCAAATCATTGGACGTTGTACTAGGGATAGTGAAAATAAAACACATGCGCAATTTACAAACTTAATTGCCCAACCTGATGCCGAAGATGGTGAAGTTAAATTATCAGTAAACAATATGCTAAAAGCTATTACAGCTTCATTGTTAATGGAACAAGTATTAGCGCCAAACTTCAAATTCAAACCTAAATTTCCAGAGGATGATAGTGAAGATGATGAAAATACCATTCGAATTAATGGATTCAAAAAACCATCATCAACAAGAGTTAAGGATATAATTGAATCCGACATCAATGACTTAAAAGCTAATATCTTACAGGATGATGTAATGATAAAAGCTTTACCCGGTAATGTGGACCCGGAAGTAATAAACAAAGTACTTATTCCTAAAATCATTAGAGAAACCTATCCTGACTTAACAGAAGAGGAAGTTGAAGAAGTTCGTCAGCATGTAGTTGTGGATTCCGTAATAAAGAATGGTCATATTGAAACGCAGGGTGATAAGCGATTTATCAGAATGGCTGACAGTTTTGTAAATATTGATGATATAAATATTGATTTGATAGATACAATTAATCCTTTCCAAAAGGCTTTTGAAATATTATCTAAATCAGTTACTGCATCAGTGTTCAAAGCAATTCAAGAAACTATAGATGCCACCCGCATTCAAATGACGGAAGAAGAAGCAATTCTTTTATGGCCTAAAATTAAGAACTGGAAAATTAGAACGGGTGTCGAACCAAGTTTACAGTCATTTGACCCACAAGAAAAAAGGTTAGCAGAAGCAATTATATTTTTACGAGAGCAAAAGCGTAAAGCAATGGCAAATGAATAAGAAGAAAACATTAGAGGACATTTTTAACGATGATGAATTTGGTATTTTAGATTCAAAACCTAAAGTATCAAACATCAAGTCTGAGGATGATCGTTTAATCGATTCATTTCAGGAAATCAATGCCTTTTTTGAAAAAAATAAAAGAGAACCAAAGCCGGATGTATATGTTGTTTCTGAAAGGACTTTAGGTGTGCGACTTAAAGAACTTAGAACGAATAAAAAAAATAGTGAAATTTTAAAACCATACGATATTCATAATCTACTTGGTAGTAATGTTGTTGAAATTAATTCTATCGAAGATATAATGAACGATGATGATTTTGGATTACTTGATACGACTGATACTCTTGAAATATTCAAACTCAAAAATGTTCCTAGTTCAAAAGACAGAGAGGAGGCTGACTTTGTAGCGAGAAGAAAGCCAATCAAAGAAAAAGACTTTATAAATTATGAACCATTATTCAAAAAAGTTCATCAGGAAATTAGAGAAGGAAAAAGAAAACTAAGATCCTTTGATAGTACTGAGACTAATTTAGAAGAAGGTAAATATTATATTTTAGACGGCATTTTGTTACTTCTTGAAAAAGTTGAAATTGAAGAAAAAGAAAGAGTTATTCCATCCGGAAATAGAATTAGAAAAGATGGTAGAACAAGGATTATTTTTGAAAATGGAACCGAAAGTAATATGCTTTACCGTTCGTTGGGTAAACAACTATTGAACAATGGTAAAATTGTTACTGAAACTGATAGCAATGTAGAAAATGAATTATTCAAGAACGCAAATATTGTAAACGAAGACGATACGGAAACAGGATGGATATATATTCTTAAATCGAAGTCTACACATAAAGAAATTGCGGCAATAAAAGACCTCTATAAAATTGGTTTCTCTAAAGTAGATGTCAAAGAGAGAGTAAAGAATGCCAAAAAAGAGCCAACCTATCTCATGGCAGATGTACATATTGTTTCAGCAATTAAATGCTATAACATTAATCCACATAAATTTGAGCAATTGTTACATCGTTTTTTTGCTGAGGTATGTTTAAATGTAGATATCCATGATGATAATGGTAGACGAATCACACCTCGGGAATGGTTTGTTGTCCCGCTTCCCATTATTAACAAAGTAATTGATTTAATTATAGTTGAGTCGATTGTAAATTATCGTTATGACTCTAAATTACAAGATATTATTTTAAAATAATTTTTATATAAATGCACAAGTATTAGCAATGGTAATAGATAAGTATAAAGTTATAAAATGGGCTGTTATAGTAGTAAGTATTGTTTCTTTAATCTTGCTGATAATATTTACTTGTGATATCATTAATGACGAACCAAATTGGGCTTGGTTTGATATAGATTTTGATAATCAAAAAGTATCAAATTATGGAACGTTAATAAGTGGATTACTTTCTTTTTTAGCAATACTATTTGTAATTTTTAGTTTAGCAGATCAAAGAGAACAACTCAAAGATGAAAAGGAAGAACAAAAATTAATAACATTTCAGGAATACAATAGTAGATTAAAATTAATAAAAAGTCTTTTAATCAATATGCTTGCTGAAATAAAACTTCAAGGTGAGCGCATGGAAATATTTTACACTGCTGAACTTAAAAATCCTGCACAATCTAATGTTACTTATTTTTCAGCAAATAATAGTTTTAAAAGGATTTTAGAGTTGGACAGTCTTATAAACTATAAAACAATTGAACATTTTTTTAAAGATGATGCTGACTGGGAGAAAATGTATATCAACATGTATAATTATGTTGATTTTTATTCAGCTTCGTTAGATGAGCATAAAGTTAAATATCAAGGCCATATTGAAGATAAAGTTGCTAGGCAAAAAGAAGTTAGTGAATTATGTAGAGAGTTCTTGAAAATTGGTGGGGAGTTGATGGAAAAATACAGAAGTAAGTTCGGTCCAGATAACTATTTAAACCATAGTTGGCCAAATGCATATAATGACTTTGTTCCCGCTTATTATACTTACGCAGATGAATGCGCAACACAACAAAAGCAAACAGATTTTAGATTCCTCTCAGATAATTTCTTTTTGACATTTTTAAAAATTGCAATGGTAATAAGAGAAAAAGAAGGATTTGATGAATATGGTAGTGAAAATTTAGTTGTAATAGCGTCAGATATTAGAAAGAAAATATATGAAATAGAAATGTATTCTATTCAGTATGCAGACAATATAAAACATTATTTTGTTGAATATTTTGATACAAAAAGTGAAAGTTTCAAAAGCTTTGATACTATCGTAAATAAAATAGACTCTAAGATTGTCGAGTAATGAATTACAACAAAGAGAAGTTTCCTGATGATTTTGCACACTTAATTATGAAATGTGAAAGGGTAATCGAAAACATTAATACTCATTTTTCTAATCTAGATTGTCTATCTGTAAAAGAACTTTACCATAGCGAAAAAGGTCATAAACAAAAGGACTTCCTAACTAAACTTCAAGTAACTTGTAATTCTAAACTAGGTAAAAAAAGTAATAAACTAGATGAACTAAAAGGTCTGTATGTATTTGGTGAATTACAGGAAAACAATATTATAGTTCCAATTTATGTTGGTATCTCTCGAACAGTATTTAGAAGATTATATCAACATGCTTGGGGTACTAAACACAATGAAACTAGTTTTTCATATTTAAAAGCAAAACATTTTTCAGGTCATAAAGGTTTACGAAATGAATTACCACCTGAATTATTAAAAATTCAACAGGTGAAAATTAAAGATTACAGAGTAATTGTAATCCCGGAAGAACTAGACTACGATTTGTATTTCATGGAAGTTTATATTGCCGGTAAATTAAAGTCTAAATGGAATAGTTTTAAAACTCATTAAATTATGTTTTGTAATTAACAATTATAATTTGTCATATACAAATCTATTTTGTTTAATACCCTTTTGAGCGTCACTAACTTGCATGAAAATTACATGCAAGATGGAAACAACGATTTTACCTCCCACCGAAATCCAGTTAGTCCTGGATTTAATTACCAAAAGACTAAATCTTTGTACAGTATTTGTTTTTGGTTATAGAAATAGTACAACGGCAGCTAATACAATTCTTCAATCTCAAATAGAAGGTAGTTCGGCCAATCATCATTTTGATATAGTAATTATTTCAGAAAACGCATACCCTAACTGTGCTAATGATATAGCTAATTTAATAGCAGAACGTTCAGCAAAAACTATTTCAGTATCACTACTGATACATAAGGCTGCTGTTTTAGCTTCTAATCAATTAAATCAACAACTGTTTTTTGATAAAGTATTCAGAAAAGGGCAGCGCCTTTGTATTGATCCTTCGGCTCCTCCTTATATTAAGTCTAATGGTATTCTTTATCGGGATATAAACATAGATAGAGATTACTGGCATAAATGTAACGCCGTAGCTGACTATTATATACAATCAGGTTCCGTATCCACCAACCCAGAAATAGCACTTTGCAATATTGCAAATCTTCACATTGCTATTGAGGAACTAGCACTTGGGTTAATCCGTGTTTTTATGGGATATACGCCAAATGAGTTTAGTTTAAAATATCTTCTTCTATTATGTGGCCATTTTACAAAGTTGCCTTCCGAAATCTTTTCTAATCAATCTGAACTTGAAATAAAGCGATATAAAATGTTATGTGCTCCACCATCCATGCTAAGATATTGGTACCGGCTCAATGCTGAGGAAGAAGATTTTTTGTGGATTCTTAATGCTTGCCAAAATTTTTACAAACAAGCCACTACTATAGCAATCCAAGAACTTGAACGATTAGAAAACACTAAAACTATTATACTATGACAACAAAATTCTCAACACTGCCGCCTGACTTGCGTGATTTAGCAGCGAAGTACTTTGTCCTTTTAGAATCTCAAAATGTAAAAAAGAAACGGGATACTATTCAATTGAACCTGTCTGGCTATTCAGATGTAATGTTTCTTATTGCCGATATAGTTAAAGTTTCAATTTTAGCTTTAGAAGCTGGCGAACATGGAGGCACCGCACACATACCGGAACCTTCAACCAATATAGCAGGTGTCTTAGGTGTTATATTAGACCTTATACCTTACGAAGAAGCTGATTTATTGGATTACATTAGAGAATCAGTATTACAACCGGTGGAAGCAAGTTCAATCCCATCGGATTTTATCGAGGAGAACATTTATCTATCTCTTCCTTCACAGTTAGCAAACTGCTAATAGCAATTTAAAATCTAAACATATGAAAGCTGAATTTGAAAAACTCCTTAAAAATTCTGATTGGTTGTTGAATTCCATGAAGCAACATCCTAAGCGAGACGATATCTGGCAAATTACGGTTAACTTTTCAAGTTACTCGTCGCTATATGCTACAGTTTCAGACCTAATGAAATTATGTTGTGTGGCTTGGCAAACAGAAGAACCCTATCTTTCAGATACAGTAGGTAATCCTAATATTGATTTCGCAAACATTATAGAACTCGCACTACAATTAATGCCAAAAGGTGAATCTGAATTTCTCGACGAATTTACAAGAATAAAATTGACCACAGATGCAGAACCGGAACCTAATCCAGAATACAACTATAGCACAATTACTATTCTACAATCTACAGCGTAGTTTTTTTTATTATGAGCGAATGGCTCGGGCTATATCAGGAATCCATATTCCTGCTGTCCGTTCTACTTCGTGCCACTCCCATCAGGGCTATATAAATTGCAGTAAGCTTTCTTGGTTACTGCATTTTTTTTTAGTTAATAACTATTTGCAATCATTCAAACAGACTTCTCTAACTCTGTAGAGTTTCTAATTAAATTCAAGACAACCAATCAAGAGGATACTAATAAAAATACTATATTCGGTTCAAATACAATAAACTACAATTCTCTACACATGTTGAATGGCCTTATTGACTTAACTATTTTTAACATCAATTTTAACATAAAGCAATAATTTTTAGTTAGTTTTGTATTGTTTTAATATTTATATGAATAGATACCACATCATACTTGTAGTTTTACTAGGCATGTTCCTCATGCCTAATAATGCTTTTGCATGTGGTAAAGGTTCAGAAAAGCGTTCTTGCAAAAAAGAAATTTCATCCAATAAAGCAGAAAAAAAGAGCTGTTGCGCTGATGAAAATACAAAAGATAAAGACAACAAGGGTTGTGGCGGCAAATGCGGGCATTCCGGTTGCGGTTGTTCATCAACTTGCCCCACTTCATTGGTAAGCTTCGTACCCGAAATTAGTTTTCAGCTGACTGCCTTTAACTTTCCTCTATTCGAAAAAATCAATTTTTTATATACTACACCATCAATCTCCGATGGTTTTTATTCCATTTGGCTAATCCCTAAAATAAGCTAAATCCAATTTTTGACAGCCATAAGTGTGTCAAATCCATAGCGTTTTGCTATCCAATTCACAACAGTTTTAGAATACCTTTTGCTACACCATTATTTGGGTTGTAATACCATTTCTTTCACAACTGTTATTTATTCAAAATTATTTTATCAAATCAATCAAGGTAAGCTACTTTGATTACTTAAACAGTATTTAAAATGAAAAGCTCATTTATAAAAATAATGGTAGCAGCTGTAATGTTGCTATCAACTTCTATCAACGCACAAATAAAAAATGCAAAAACCGAAACAGTTAAAGTCTATGGTAACTGTGGAATGTGCGAAACTACAATCGAAAAAGCAGGAAGTATTAAAAAAATTGCTAAAGTAGATTGGAACCAGGAAACCCAAATGGCAACATTAACTTATGATGCTAGTGTAACAAATCAGGATGAAATACTTAAAAGAATTGCGTTAGCAGGCTACGACAGTGATAAATTTCTTGCCCCTGATGAGGTTTACAACAATCTTCACGGCTGTTGTCAATACGATAGAGTAGCAAAAGTTCCAGTAAAAGAAGAAAACACAACTACTGCCGGCAACGATGGACATTCCAATCACGGGAACCATTCTCAAACAACTACTGCCGTAATTCAAAATGAAAATCAATTAAAAGCAGTATTTGATAATTATTTCTCATTGAAAGATGCTTTGATTACTTCTGATGGGACAAAAGCTGCAGCAGCTTCAAAAGAACTTTTAACAGCTGTAAATAACGTCAAAATGGACAAGCTTGATATGGAAGTGCACATGGTTTGGATGAAAGTTGTAAACCCAATTAAAGAAGATGCAGAACACATAGCTGATACAAAAGATGTAAAACACCAACGTGATCACTTTACCTCATTGTCAAAAGACATATACACATTAATTAAAACAGCAAAATACGAAGTACCAGTTTACTTTCAATTCTGTCCAATGTACAACGATGGTAAAGGCGCTAATTGGTTGAGCAAAGAAAATGCAGTAAAGAACCCATACTATGGGTCAATGATGTTAAACTGTGGAAAAACAGTAGAAACTATTAAATAACCTAAAAAAAATAGAAATGAAAAATTTATCAATGATAGCTTCATTTATTGGAGCAATATTTTTAACCTCTTGTAATAACAACGATGACAACATGGATATGACATTAAATGTCGATTATCCTGCGGCATACATTGTAAACGGAGAAGACGGCTCAGTTTCAGTAGTCAAGTTAAGTAATAATGAAGTAACCGGAACCATAGAATTAATGGGAAGCGGTTCAGATATGATTATGTGGCCACATCACATTTCATCACATCAAAATCATTTAGCTATTGGTGTTCCGGGAATGGATTTGAGTGCAGGACATTCAGGATTAATGACAGCAGGGATGACAGGAAAATTGTTAGTAATTGATGCTATGAATGGTTCAATTGTAAAGAACATCAACCTGCCATTAATGAACCATAATTCTATTTATTCACCTAACGGAAATGAAATTTGGGTGCCTCAAATGGATGAAATGAATAGTAAAGTCTTAGTATATGATGCTACTACCAATGCCCTATTAAATACAATCGATGTCGGAATGATGGCAGCTGAACTAACATTTTCTTCAGATGGCACAAAAGCCTATGTGGCAAATGGTGATGATGATAGCATAACAGTAATAAACACGGCAACCAAAGCGATAATCACAACTATTGCCGTTGGAGATAACCCAGTTGGTGCTTGGACTGGAAGCAATGGTAAAATGTATGTAGACAATGAAGACGGACAAACTATTTCTGTAATTGATGTAGCAACAAACTCAGTAGATGAAACAATTACTTTAGGTTTCATGCCGGGAATAGCATCATATAACGGTCCTAAAAATGAATTATGGGTTTCAGATCCAATGGCTGGAAAAGTGCATTATTGGACTTGGGATGCAGGAATGAATATGTGGATGCATGGAAGTTCTTTTAATACGGGTGCCGGTGCACATGCAATAGCATTCACAACAGACGGTAACACTGCTTATGTGACTAATCAAACGGCTAATACAGTTTCAGTAGTCAACACCACCAATCATTCAGTAGCAAAAACAATCAACGTTGGAAGAAAGCCAAACGGGATTGTTATAAAAATGTAACACTTTAACAGACTAGGCCTTATGTCGGCATAGGGCTTAGTTTTATAAAAAACAATGGTACTATTATGTTAATCAAAAATCAAGTAAAATACTTCATCACACTATTTATAATCTTCACGTTTTCAACGAAAGCACAGATTAAAGTGGGTGATTCTATACCATCAATTACACTAAAAAGCAATACTAACAGCGAGGTAATCACCTCATCTTTTAAAGGAAAATATGTGCTTGTCGATTTTTGGGCATCTTGGTGTGCGCCTTGCCGATTGGGTAATAAAAAATTAGTAAAGCTTCATAATGAGGTTAGCCCTGATAAAATAGAAATAATTGGAATATCAATCGACATAGATGTCAATAAATGGCTAAAAGCAATTGAAAAAGATAAAATCAAATTCACTCAATTGATAGACCCAAAGGGATTTGATGCTAATGCAGCCTTAGTTTTCGGAGTAGATGAATTACCGTCAAAATACCTATTTAATCCCGAAGGTGTCCTAATAGCGAAGAATCCAACAGAAGAAGAAATAATGAAATTAATAAAAGAGTAAAATGAAACGCCCATTAACATTATTTAGATATAAAGGAGATTTAGTAGGCGTTCCATCTTCAATTAAAAAACAAATATTAAATACAGATGAATAAAATAAATAAAATAAATAAAGTGCGTGTAATTGTAGCATCAATCGTTTTGATGTTCTCAATAAAGAGTAACGCCCAAATTGTGAAAGCCGAAATCAGGGCTACTGGTTTAACTTGTTCTATGTGCTCCAATGCCATAAACAAACAGTTAAAAACACTTCCGGAAGTAGTTAAAGTAGAGACCGATTTAAACACCAATACGTTTACGGTAACGCTGACTGAAGGCAATACATTAACCCCAAAAGTATTTAAGGAGAAAGTGGAAAAAGCAGGTTTTTTTATCGGGACATTGGTATTAACAGCAAAACCTGAAACCATAACCCAAAGTCCTTACATCTTGGTTAATGACAGCACAGCCAAAGGCTCCGAAATACAATTTCAGGTAGTTGACAAAGGCTATGTGACTGAAAAGGAATTCAAAAAATTATCCAAATCATACAAGAATGTTGAAACGTATGCTTCAAACAATGAAGATGATTTCCACATTAAAATTCTGAATTAATGAGAAAGATTATTTTATTTTTAATTGCAATAAGCAGCCAAAACATTACTAGTCAGGAGTTATTCGTGGTAACTGATCCGGCCAGTAATGTTCCGGCAAATTCTTTGGCAGTTAATGTGATGCAGTCGCTTTTCAAAGAGGAAATGAAATCAGGCTATAATTACCATTTCATGCCCGAAGTAACTTATGGACTTAACAAGAACATCATGTTCCGGGCTTCTGCCTTTATAAGTAACCGTAGTAATAACCTCGTTACTGAGGGAGGCAGTTTTTATACAAAGTATCGTTTTTATTCCTCCGATGATTTGAACAGTCACTTCCGGATGGCAGCATTTGGAAGATATAGTTTCAATAATGCTGACATTCACCAGGAACAAATAGAAATCTTAGGACACAACACAGGTTTTGAAGGAGGATTTGTAGCCACTAAGTTGATTAAAAAACTGGCAATAAGTTCATCTGTAAGTTTTGAAAAAGCCTTCGACAACAAACCCGATTATCCGTTTCCCGATAATATGGGCGACAATGCTACAAATTACACCTTATCATTTGGCAAATTGATGTATCCAAAAAAATATACCAGTTTCAAACAAACTAATATTAATCTAATGGTGGAATTTGTTGGGCAAACTATCAATGAAAATGGGAAGTCATATCTAGACGTTGTGCCGGCAATACAATTTATTTTCAACAGTCAGGCGCGATTAGATTTAGCATACCGTCAAGAACTAATTAGTTCAATGGTACGTTCAGCACCAAACGGTTTTTATTTCAATCTGTACTATACTTTTTTCGATTTAACAAAATAAAACCAAGATGAGTACAACAAAATTTATTCCGGCATTGGGTTATGATTTTTTGAGTGATTACTACGATTTGGCAATCAAATTAACTATGCCTGAGAAAAAATTCAGAAACAAGCTGGTAGATTTTGTCAATCCTCGAGAGAACGAGAAAATACTAGAGTTTGGTTTTGGAACCGCGCAAAACATCATCATTCTAAAACAGCGCTTTCCTGATTGTAACATACAAGGAATTGACATCGACCCCAAGATTAAAACCATTGCTGAATACAAATTAAATAAGGCAGGAATTGAAGCGTCACTTTTTTTATATGATGGAGATAAGTTACCCTTTGAAGACAACTCATTTGACAAGATTTATAGTTCTCTTGTTTTTCATCAGTTAGATAGGATTACAAAATTAAAATGCTTGCTTGAGATCAATAGGATACTAAAATCAAATGGAGAATTAATCATTGGAGATTGGGGTAAAGCAAAAACAAAATGGATGCGGTTTTCTTTTTACTTAGTTCAATTATTAGACGGTTTCAAAACTACTACTGATAATGTAAATGGATTAATGATAAAATACATTACTGATGCAGGATTCAAAAACGTTCAGGAAGTAGACTATATCAATACATCAATAGGCACTTATTCTTACTATAAAGCAGAGAAAATTAATTAATAACTAAAAATAATATATTATGAAAACACTTTTTTTAACAGCTTTTTTAGCGATAACAATAGTATCATGTAACAACAAGGCTAAAGAAACAGAAACCAACTCAACAGAGAACAAAGAAAGTTCTAATGAATTATTCGCCTGTCCAATGCATCCGGAAGTAACAGGAAAAAAAGGAGAAAAATGCTCCAAGTGTGGTATGGAATTAACAGAACCTGTCGCTCAATCTAAACCTGATAAAAATACCCAAGAACCAAGTCAGAATAATCCATCGGAAAAAGTCGGAGTCCTTGACACTGATTCTCCGGTGGCTACATCAGATTATGTTAATGATATTATTATTAGTTATATAAACCTAAAAAACAAACTGGTAAGCGATGATTCTAAAGGTGCTGCAGATAAAGGAAAAGCATTATTGGTATCATTCAACCAATTCGACACCAATACGCTTACTGCAAATCAGAAAAAAGAGTACTTAGACATTGCTGATGATGCTAAAGAACACGCAGAGCATATTGGCGACAATGCAGGTAAAATTGACCATCAAAGAGAACATTTTGCCATACTAAGTAAGGACATCAATGATTTAATAAAACTTTTGGGTTCAAATAAAAAATTATATCAGGACCATTGTCCAATGTATGACGACGGTAAAGGCGCTATTTGGATCAGCGAATCCAAAGAAATCAAAAATCCATATTATGGCTCTAAGATGCTTACTTGTGGTAGTTTGAAAAAAACGTTATAAAATGAAAAGAAGATTAAAGAAAGTAGGTATAGTACTTTTTTTGGTATTGATAGCAATACAATTCTATCAGCCTGCCCTGAATCAAAATCCAGGGCAGGATTATACAAATGATTTTCTGGTCACGACCGATGCACCAACAAATATTTCAAAACTAATAAAGACATCTTGTTACGATTGCCATAGTAATAACACCCAGTATCTCTGGTATGATTACATTCAACCAGCTAGAATGTTTGTAGAAACACATATTACTGATGGGAAAAAAGAGTTAAATTTTAATGAGTTTGGCAGTTATTCAAATCGAAAGCAGCAAAGTGAGTTAGAAGCAATAAGCAAACAAATTAAATCGGGTGATATGCCTTTAAGTTCCTACACGCTATTACATCATGATGCAATACTTAATGAGGCGCAAAAACAGGAAATAATTACCTGGATTAATTCAATAAATGAAAACAACAGTTTGTCGGAAAATTAAGTGCTCTCCTATATTTTGAATATGTGATATATATCATAATGTAAAAGGACTCAATTGATTAATTTTATTTAAAAGGAAGAAAAAAGACAAAAATGGTAGAAAAACTAATTACATTCTCACTTAGAAACAGAGCAATTGTGCTACTGGTTTCGGCTTGTTTATTTGTGTGGGGAATCTATAGCGTGAAACAAAATCCTATAGATGCTATCCCTGATTTATCAGAAAATCAGGTTATTGTATTTACCGAGTGGATGGGTAGAAGCCCACAGGTAATCGAAGCGCAAGTAACTTATCCTTTGGTTTCTAATCTTCAAGGGATACCAAAAGTTAAAAATATACGGGGAGCCTCCATGTTTGGGATGAGCTTTGTCTATATCATTTTTGAAGACAATGTAGATACCTACTGGGCAAGAACCCGTGTGTTGGAACGATTAAATTATGCCCAACGTTTACTTCCACAAAATGTTGTTCCAACCTTAGGTCCTGATGGTACAGGAGTAGGCCACATTTTTTGGTATCATTTAGAAGCCAATGGAATGGACTTGGGAGAGCAAAGAGCCTTACAGGACTGGTATGTGAAATTTGCACTGCAAACAGTTCCCGGTGTAGCAGAAGTTGCTTCATTCGGAGGTTTTGAAAAGCAATACCAATTGGTTTTAGACCCACTAAAAATGCAATATTATAACGTCAGTATGATGGAAGTTATGAATGCGGTTAAGGCTAATAACAATGATGTAGGCGGCCGAAAGTTCGAAATGAGTAATATGTCATATATCATAAGAGGTTTGGGTTACATAAAGAACAGTAAGGATGTAGAGGATATTTCCATTAAAAATTACAATTCTATTCCGGTAAAAGTAAAAGACATAGGTTCTGTCCAAATGGGCGGAGACTTACGACTTGGTATTTTTGACCAAAACGGAACCGGCGAAGTAGTGGGTGGCATAGTAGTAATGCGTTATGGCGAAAATGCCGATGAAGTCATCAAAGCGGTTAAAGCAAAGATGAAAGAAGTTGAAAAAGGATTGCCCGAAGGAGTGAAATTTAAAACTTCCTATGACAGAAGCGAGTTAATCGAAAAAGCTATTGAATCTGTCAAGGGAACACTTATAGAAGAAATGATAGCAGTTTCACTCGTTATCTTAATTTTTCTGTTCCATTGGAGAAGCGCCCTTATAATCTTAATTCAACTTCCTATATCCGTAGCAATTGGCTTCATATTGCTTGAAGCATTTGGTATTTCATCTAATATTATGTCATTAACCGGTATTGCACTCGCTATTGGAGTTGTTGTGGATGATGGAATTGTAATGGTTGAAAACGCCTACAGGACAATCTCAGAGAAACAAGAAGAAATGATTGATAACAAGTAAATTGGTATGATGATAGAAAAAATTAAAAATTTATTCAAAAAGGAACACGACCCTTTATCCTCTGATGAAAAACTTCAACTAATTGAAAAGTCATCAAAGTTAGTAGGTCCGGGTGTTTTTTACTCAACACTAATCGTAATTGCTTCTTTTCTACCGGTTTTTTTACTCACAGGTATGGAAGGAAAGTTGTTTAGCCCTTTGGCTTGGACTAAATCTTTCATTCTTATCGTTGATGCATTTTTAGCCATCACACTCACACCGGTGCTTATAAGCTTTTTATTAAAAGGCAAACTTCGCCCTGAGAATAAAAATCCAATCAACAGAAAACTGGAAAGTATATATACTCCAATTTTAGTTTTTTGTTTGAAATGGAGGAAAACGGTTTTAGGAATTAATATAGTCGCTTTACTAATTGGTTTAGTGATGTTTACTCGCTTAGGTTCCGAGTTTATGCCACCGTTGGATGAAGGCTCTGTACTTTTCATGCCGGTTACTTTGCCCGATGTTTCCAACTCGGAAGTAAAAAGAATATTGCAGGTTCAAGACAAACTCATAAAATCAATTCCCGAAGTAGACCATGTGTTAGGAAAAGCCGGTAGAGCAAATACAGCTACAGATAACAGCCCTATCAGCATGATTGAAACCATCATTTTATTAAAACCTCAAAGTGAATGGAGAGAAGGAAAAACGAAGAATGACATCATTACCGAAATAAACAATAAACTTCAAATTCCTGGAGTAACCAACGGCTTTACACAACCTATCATTAACAGAATAAACATGCTTTCTACCGGTATCCGAACCGATGTTGGGATTAAGGTTTACGGAGAAAGTTTAGATACTATTAATGCACTATCTCAAAAAATCAAAAAAGCACTCGAAGGTACTTCGGGTGTAAAAGATTTATATGCAGAGCCAATTACCGGCGGAAGATACATCGATATTGAAGCCAAAAGGGAAATGTTGGGACGATACGGCCTTTCAATTGACGATATTAATGCAGTTGTTGAAGCAGCTATCGGAGGAATGAAACTGACAACTACAATTGAAGGACGACAACGCTTCTCTGTAAATGCCAGATATGCACAAGAATATAGAAACAGTATTGATGCACTGAAAAAATTGCAAGTCCAAACGATGCAATATGGCCCAATTCCTTTAGAAACCATTGCAGAGGTAAAAATAAGCGATGGGCCGCCTATGATAAATAGCGAAAATGCCATGCTTCGGGGAAGTGTGCTGTTTAATGTACGTGATCGAGATTTAGGTAGTACTGTGAAAGAAGCTCAGAAAAAATTAAATTCAATGATGTCTAAAATGCCAAAAGGATATTACATTGAATGGAGTGGCCAGTGGGAAAATCAGTTGAGAGCCAATAAAACGCTAAGCATCATACTACCAATTGTGGTGATAATTATCTTCCTTATTTTATATTTTACTTACCACTCCATGAAAGAATCTCTAATTACTATGATAACAGTACCTTTTGCTTTAATTGGTGGTGTTTTTATGGTCTACTTTTATGGAATTAATTTATCTGTTGCAGTTGCAGTTGGTTTTATTGCCCTCTTCGGAATGGCCATTGAAACAGCCATGTTAATGACTATCTATTTAAATGAATCGATGAACAAAATGGTCGAAAAACATGGGAACAGTTCACAAACTATTACTGAAGACATATTAAAACAATATATTGTCGATGGCTCAGCCAAAAGGTTAAGACCAAAATTAATGACGGTTTCGGTTTCTTTGTTTGGTCTTATCCCAATACTTTGGGCAACGGGGACTGGTGCCGATGTGATGCTACCTATCACAGTTCCGCTTATTGGTGGGACAATTACTTCTACAATTTATGTATTATTAGTAACTCCTATTGTTTTTGAAATGGTGAAACTTCACGAATTAAAAACTAAAGGCAAAATAGAACTTATAGATGTTAAAGAATAAATATTATATCGTTATAAGCTTTTTGATTTTAAGCTTTACAATTGCTAATGCACAGATTGTTTCACTGGATAATATCTTGAGCACAATCAAAACCGATAATCCGCAGCTAAAAATGTATGATGCCGATATCCAAAGTATGGATGCTGCTGCAAAAGGGGCTAAAAGCTGGATGGCACCTCAAGTAGAAACCGGTTTTTTTATGACGCCCTACAATACCAAAATGTGGAAAGCAGATGATATGAGTCCTGGCATGGGCAGTTATATGATTGGAGTCTCACAAATGATTCCCAATTCAAAAAAACAAAATGCCGAATACAAGTATATGAACGCAATGTCATCTGTTGAAAAAGAAAACAAAAATTACACTTTAAATCAGCTTTATGCTATAGCCAAGACAAATTATTATCAATGGCTTGTACTAAACAAAAAAGTCAAAGTGGCCAATGATAACTTACTACTCTTAAAATACATGATAAAAAGCATGGAAATAAGATACCAGTACAATATGGATAAACTCCCCACTTATTATAAAGCAAAATCTCAATATAATGAGTTAGAAAGTATGATTATAATGCTTCAGAATGATATTTCACAAAAAAGAATTATGCTCAACACTCTAATGTCAAGAGATAAAAATATGGTGTTTGAAATTGAAGAAGCATTCGAACTAAAGGAATACAATTCACAACTATTGGACACCTCATCAATTTCCAAAAACAGAAGTGATATAAATGCCATCAAAAGAACCATGGAAGTAAACCAACTGAAAATTGATGCAGAAAAATCAAAATTTCTACCCGAATTTGGAGTTAAATATGACCACATGTTTGCTTTTGGACAACAGCCACAGCAATTCTCACTAATGGGTATGATGACTATACCTATGCCTTGGTCAACTAAAATGAACAAAGCCAACATCAGTAGTTTTCAAATTAAAAACGAAAGCCTGAATTGGCAAAAACAAATGATTTTAAATGAAACCGTTGGGATGATTTCGGGCATGAATACAGAACTTTCAAACCTCAAAAAACAATACACCATCTCCGAAAAAAGTATTATTCCTTCATTGCGTAAAAATTATGATACCTCAGTATTGGCATGGCAAAACAATACCGGTGATTTATTCCTGGTCTTAGATGCTTGGGAAGCTTTGAACATGGCCCAAATGGATGCGCTCAACAAATTGCAGTCCATACTTAGCACTCAGGTAGAAATCGAAAAACAACTCGAAATTAAGCAACTATGAATAAGTATATAAAATATGGTTTGATTTTAGGCGTAACAGCCATAATTGGTTCTGCTATTTATTTCTTTGTAGTTAAATATGAAGATCATTCAGCAGGTTCTCATCAGGCAGTTGTCTATACCTGCTCCATGCATCCCCAAATTATTAGGGATAAACCGGGAAACTGCCCTATTTGCGGAATGACTTTAGTAAAAAAAATAACAGACAATCATGCCAATGAAGACCATAATATTGATAATGTCATCAAACCAACAGATAACTTTATCGTGGGCAAGTTTCAAACTACAACAGCAGTAGACTCAACTTTAAGCGGTGAAATCAATCTTCCAGGCATTGTTGCTTATGACCCAAATTCAGCTGTAAATATTGCGGCAAAAATAAGTGGCCGAATAGAAAAGATATATGTGAATTTTAAATACCAACGAATTAACAAAGGGCAAAAATTATTTGATTTATACAGCCCTGAACTTTTAACAGAGCAGGAAAACTTTATTTATTTAGTTTCAAATGATAGTGATAACCGTTCAATTATTGAGGCCTCAAAACAAAAGCTGTTGCTTTACGGTATGACTCAAAATCAAATAAGCGCTCTGGTTAGTTCAAAAAAGGCCAACCCTAAAATAACTGTCTATAGTCCTTCCAATGGGATTGTCATGGGAACAGAAACAATGGATACATCATCAAACTCCGGGATGCAAAGTATAAACAGCAGTACTGAAAAGCTTGACTTAAAAGAAGGCAGCTATGTCAAAAAAGGAGAAGTTATCTTTAAATTAGTAAATACCGATAAAGTTTGGGGAATATTCAACATAACACAAGAAAGCAGCAGTCTGATTAAAGTTAACCAAGCCATTAAAATAACGTCTGAACTCAATGAGGAGGAATCAATAGAGGCCAAAATCAATTTTATTGAAACACAATTTAATGCCGCCGACAAAACCAATAGAATTAGGGTTTATTTAAACAATAGCACACTCAAATTGCCAATAGGATTGAGATTGCAGGGTATTATAAAAACGCAGTCTATACGCGGCATTTGGGTTCAAAAAGACGCATTGGTAAGCACTGGTAATAAAAAAATCGCTTTTATCAAATCTCAAAATGGCTTTAAAGCAATACCGGTAAAAACAGGATTTGAAATGAACGGCTATATTCAAATCATTGAAGGTATTTCAGTTAGAGACACCATTGCAAAAAATGCCCAATATTTAATCGATAGCGAAAGCTTTATTAAAACCGAGTAAGTATGAAAAAATTAAATCAAATAGGCTTCTTTTTATTGCTTGTCATGGTACTTACCGCTTGTAATTCTCCTAAAAAAGAAGACCATTCTCAGCATGGTAAAAAAGAAGAAGACCACTCACAACATGATAAGAAAGAAACAACTTTTTATACCTGTTCTATGGATCCTCAAGTAAAAGAAGACAAACCCGGGAAATGTCCTATTTGCCACATGGAGTTAACACCCATAAAACAGGATGATAATGAGGTTAATCAAATAAGTTTGAGCAAACAGCAAATTAAACTTGGTAATATCACAACTCAGGTTATCGAACAAACCCAAAATAATGTAGAACAAAAGTACACCGGTGTTTTAACATTCAATCAGGAAGAATCAAAAACCATTTCTTCAAAAGCAATGGGCAGAATTGAAAAATTGTATTTCAAATCAACGGGTGATTACCTATCCAAGAACAAGCCAATATATCAATTGTACAGTGAAGATATTGCAATAGCAAAACAAGACTATTATACTGCCTTTAAACAATTGGAGATGCCCGGTGATTTTGGAAAAAATGCAAAAAGCATAATGAATGCGGCCAAACAAAAGCTTCTCTTCTATGGTTTGTCCAACACTCAAATTGAGAATATAAAAAGCAACAAAGATGTTTCGCCCTATACCACATTTTACAGCACTGTCGGTGGTACAATTTCTGAAATAACTGCCGTTGAAGGGAGTTATGTCATGGAAGGAACTCCAATAATTAAAGTAACCGATTTAAGTAAACTTTGGCTCGAAACACAAGTAAATATCAACTATTTCAATAGTCTTAAAATAGGTCAAAATGCTACCATAACTTTTGCCGATTTTCCCGATAAATCTATAAGTGCTAAAGTCTCATTTATCAATCCCGAAATAAACCCGGAAACCCGTTTACTATTGATTCGATTTGAAGTCCCAAATCAAAATCTAATCTTAAAACCGGGAATGCAGGCCATTGCAAAATTGATGATTTCCGGCGGTAAAGGAATCTACATTCCTACCGATGCAGTAATTAGAGAAGAAAACGCATCCTACATCTGGGTAGAAAAAAAACCGGGAGTTTATGAAAATCTAATGGTAGAAACAGGAATTGAAACTAATGGACTGATAGAAATCAAAACAAAAATTGCCAATGGTCAAAAAGTAGTGATAACAGGAGCCTATGCCATCAATAGCGAATATAAATTCCGCAAAGGCAGCGACCCGATGGAAGGCATGAAAATGTAATTTAAACAGTAAGGATGAACAATTTTAATCAAATAATACAGCAATACAAAAACGATTCAGAAAGTGTTTATAATACTTGGTTTGTGGATAATGACCAACGGTTAAAAGCGTTCAGAACTATCCGTCGAGGCATTATTCAGGTTGTTGAAGATATAAAAAACAAATCATTTCCAAATGATTTTAAAAACAGCAGCTTAGAATTTGTGCTCAATTGTATTGCCGAGCAAAAACAGGTATTTGTAGGGGTTTCACATCCTTTTTATTGGAAACCAAAACTCCGAATTCCTGACATCTATGAAAATCAAACCAATAAAATTGCTTTTGGCCAATTCTTGGAAAATTGCATTAATGCAAAAAACGAAGAACAGGTGCTTAGGGAAATTGTAAAACTCGACGAACTTAAAATTAAGGGACTTGGTCCGGCCGTTGCCAGTATTTTGTATTTCTTGCACCCAACCTGGTTTCCGCCTTTCAACACGGCAATTGTAAACGGTTTTAATTTCTTGTTCAAGGACAAAAAAAAACTCGGAAGCTGGAGTGAATACTTAAAAATTAGAGAGACATTACTGGAAACAAATTCCAAATTCAAATCGGAACTGTCCAATGATTTAGGTGCAATCGCAGGCTTGTGTTTTGAAATTGGCACTCAAAAAATGCTCATAGGAAATGATGACTATTTGAGTGAAGAAGAGCGTTATAAATTTGAAAAAAACATAGTAAAACGCCAAAAAGAAATTATAGAAGAAAAAAAGGAAGATAATCTGCATAGTGAGATGCAATACCATTTATTGAAAATTGGAGCGTCATTAGGATTCGATGTTACCCCGGCAAGTAATGATAAAAGCAAAGCCTTCAATGGTCAAAGTTTTTCTTTTATGGCTATAAATAAATTTCCTGAATTGCCCTGTGATAAAGACACGCAAAACACCATTAAACTCATAGATGTATTATGGTTTGAAAAAGGAACAAACAATATTATTGGGGCATTTGAAGTTGAAAAAAGCACCAGTATTTACTCAGGTATTTTACGCCTTTCCGACCTTTATTTCAGTATTTCTGATGGTGATGAAGTTTTTTATATCATAATCCCTGACAATCGCGAAAAAGATGTTATTCAACAACTTAACAGACCTGTTATAAAAAATTCAAAAATGAATATTAAGTACATCCTTTTTTCAGAATTAAGGGCCAATTGTGATGCAATTTGCAAATTCGGTACAGACCATTCGATCATGGATAAAATAGCAAAAACAATTTAATAACTCAATGATGAAGCTACACATTAAAAATATGGTATGCAGCCGCTGCAAGATGGTAGTGAAATCTGTATTTGAAAATATGGGCATTAATCCTATTGCAGTTGAATTGGGTGAAGTCGAATTGAAAAATGATATTGATGAAAGTCAAAAAAACGAATTGCTAAAAAATCTTCGTGCTGTTGGCTTTGATTTGATTGATGACAGGAAAAGTAAAACAATCGATAAGATTAAAACATTGATTATTGATTTGGTCCAAAATAAAAATAATGATTTAAAAACGAACCTGTCAGAGTTTCTGTTCCAACATCTTCATCAAGATTATAATACCCTAAGCAATCTCTTTTCCGAAGTAGAAAACACAACAATTGAAAAATACTTCATCAATCAAAAAATTGAAAAAGTAAAAGAGTTGATTATGTATGATGAATTATCGCTGAGTCAAATAGCCTATTCATTAAATTATAGTAGCGTATCGCATTTAAGTAACCAATTCAAAAAAGTGACCGGCTTTTCACCAACTCACTTCAAGAACATAAAAACCATCAAACGAAAGCAAATTGAAGATCTATAAATCTTGCAAATCAAACCCAAAATTGTGCAAATGCATAAAACAGTTATGATAGAAATTTGTATTAAAATAATATAAAAGATGATACATACTTACAGCATTACCGGAATGACTTGCGATGGTTGTCGCTCTAAAGTCGAAAAAGCATTGAATACTATTGAAGGTATTGAGGCAAAAGTTTCATTGAATCCACCGATAGCCACAATAACTATGGAAAAGCACGTTCCAACAACACAGTTGCAGGAAGCACTAACCGCCGTTGGAAAATATACCATAGAAATGAGTAATGGAAAAACAATAATAGATACTACAACTAAAGAATCCGCTGTAAAGTCATGTTGTTCCTCTCATAATCATGATCATAAAAAAGAGGCTAATATACCAGGTAATGCTCAAGGGAAATACTATTGCCCAATGCATTGCGAAGGTGAAAAAGTTTATGATAAAGCAGGCGATTGTCCCGTTTGTGGAATGGATTTAGTCAAAGCACCTGAGCTAACTACTGCTAAAACTCTATATACATGTCCCATGCATCCCGAAGTAATCAGCGAAACTCCGGGTTCATGTCCTATTTGTGGAATGGATTTAGTACCAATGGAACCAAGCGAAAGCGAAGACCAAAAAACGTATAAAGATTTGGTAAAAAAAATGAAAATTGCAGTGTTGTTCACGGTTCCCATTTTCGCCATTGCCATGATTGAAATGGCACACAACAATCCTCTATTGCAATTAATGGCTGCTTCAAAATGGAATTGGGTACAATTACTATTATCGCTTCCTGTTGTTTTTTATGCCTGTTGGATATTCTTTGTTCGCGCCTGGAAATCAATAATCACTTGGAATTTGAATATGTTTACCCTTATCGGAATCGGTACAGGAGTGGCTTTTCTATTTAGTTTAGTCGGAATGTTTTTTCCGGATATTTTTCCAAGTGAATTCAAAACAGAACACGGAACGGTATTATTATACTTCGAAGCTACAACAGTTATTCTGACTTTAGTTTTGTTAGGACAATTACTCGAAGCAAGGGCACACAGTCAAACGAGCGGCGCAATTAAAGAATTATTAAAACTCGCACCAACCGAAGCTACTTTAGTAGTTGATGGCGGCGATAAAGTAATTTCTATCCACGATATCAAAAAAGGCGATTTATTGAGGGTAAAACCCGGAGATAAAATTCCGGTTGACGGAAAAATAACCGATGGGGAAAGCAGTATAGATGAAGCCATGATTACTGGTGAGCCAATACCGGTTGATAAAAAGAAAGGCGATAACGTAATTTCCGGAACAATAAACGGAAACAAATCTTTTGTAATGGTTGCCGAAAAAGTGGGTTCAGAAACCCTGCTTTCTCAAATCGTGCAAATGGTTAATGATGCTTCACGTTCCAGAGCACCAATTCAAAAGTTAGCAGATAGTATATCCAAATACTTTGTGCCAATTGTGGTTATCATATCAGTAATAACCTTTTTTGTTTGGACAAAATTTGGTCCCGAACCGGCCTTAGTCTATGGTTTTATAAATGCAATTGCTGTATTAATCATAGCCTGTCCTTGTGCTCTGGGTCTGGCAACTCCCATGTCAGTAATGGTTG
>NZ_JARGNA010000002.1 GCF_030167905.1 Flavobacterium terrisoli | reverse complement strand
ACATTACTTATACGGTGACCAATGCCTTTGCGGAGAATCAGATCATCACGGTGACCAATGAAGGTTATGGTATTTATGAATACAGTCTGGATGATGGACCGAGACAAACCAGCAATGTGTTTGAGAACGTATCTTTGGGAGTGCATACGATTTATGTATGGGACGTGAGAGACCCTGATTACTCTTGTGGAGTGGAACTCATAGGAAATGTTCAGGTGATTGATTACCCTCATTATTTTACACCAAACGGGGATGGTATCCATGAAAATTGGAATGTTACCGGATTGGATAATGATAATTATGCAGATCAAACAAAAATTTATATATTTGACCGCTATGGAAAATTAATCAAACAAATCAGTCCTATGAGTCCGGGCTGGGATGGAACGTTCAACGGACATCCGCTGCCATCAACGGATTACTGGTTTACGGTAGATTATCCTGAAAACGGAACCATGAAACAATTTAAAGCCCATTTCTCATTAAAAAGATAAATTAAAATGAATTTTAGAAAATTTTGTCTACTAGCTATACTTTTTGTATCACAACTTTCAACTTCTCAAGAAGGATTGCCTGTTTACTCTGATTACTTATCAGACAACTATTATTTACTTCATCCTTCTATGGCAGGTGCTGCGAATTGTGCAAAACTTAGATTAACCGGAAGGCAACAATGGTTTGGTCAAGAGGACGCACCAGCATTGCAAACGTTAAGTTTTAACGGTTCGCTTGGAGAAAGATCCGGAGGCGGTGTTATTGTATTTAATGATAAAAACGGATATCACTCTCAAACGGGGATGAAGTTGACTTACGCCCACCATTTAATGTTTTCTCGAGATAGGGTTGATTTAAACCAACTTTCATTTGGTATGAGTGCCGGTTTTGTACAAAGTAATTTAGACCAAACTACTTTTTATGATAATTATCCTGATTTTGACCCATTAATATTTGCGTCGATTCAAAAAGCAACTTATTTTAATGTGGATATTGGAGCATCCTATAACTTCCTTGATTTTTATGTTCATGCTACCGTAAAAAATGCCTTGGCAAGTGACAGAAAATTGTATACAGACAGCGAGCCGGTAAACTTGAGAAGGTTTATTTTGAATTCAGGGTATACTTTTGGAGATGAAGAATCTATTCTTTGGGAGCCGTCATTTATGTTCCAATTGGTTACGCAAACGCAGGAAAAGACAATTGATTTAAACATTAAAGCTTACAAAGAATTAGAGTTCGGAAGACTTTGGGGAGGGATATCTTACAGAAGAAGTCTTGATGGTGCTCAGTATGTTCAAGGAAATGGTGTAGCTGACCAAAAATTACAATATATAACGCCAATCGTTGGGGTTAACGTTAAGAATTTTATGTTTTCCTATACTTATTCCCATTTGTTAGGCGATGTGAAATTTGATGCAGGTGGATTCCACCAAATCACTTTGGGTCTCAACTTATTCTGTAAAGCAGAGAAATACCACTGTAACTGTCCAGCTATTAATTAATTTTAAATATAAAGTCCCGATAATCTCGGGACTATTTTTTTTATGGTAATAAAATCAGTAAACGGAAAACATCCGCAGATTCCAACCGATTGTTATGTGGCAGAAAACGCCACCATTGTTGGTGATGTTGTTTTGGGCAATAGCTGCAGCGTTTGGTTTAATGCGGTGATTCGCGGAGATGTTCATTATATCAAAATAGGAAATAAAGTCAATATTCAGGATGGAGCCATTATTCATTGTACTTATCAAAAACACCCAACCGAAATAGGAAATAATGTATCTATTGGACACAACGCCATTGTTCACGGCTGTAAAATTTACGACAATGTTTTGATTGGAATGGGCGCCATTGTAATGGACAATTGCGTAGTGGAAAGCAATTCTATCATTGCAGCGGGCGCTGTGTTGACTCAGAACACTGTGGTGGAATCGGGGACGATTTATGCCGGTGTTCCTGCAAAGAAAGTGAAAGACATTGACCAATCCGACTTTGCCGGAGAAATCGAACGCATTTCGAATAACTATGTGATGTATTCAAGCTGGTTCAAGGAAGAATAAAAGAAGCCTGCAGTTTGAATTTAGCCCCGATTGATGCGACTACCTTGTAGTGCATAAAGCGGGAAAAAGATTTAAAAAATGCCCTAGCGTTTGGCTCCTAAAAATCTTTCGAAATTATGTTGTACTGATTGTTCAAAATGTCGTCTAAGACTTTTGGATTGGAATTGCAGTAGAATACAGCTTCCCCTTTTTTGGTCTCGTTACTCAAACCGACACTTTCTGCCAATACTTTCTTGGTCTGACGTGCCACTGCTTCACCTGAATCGATGATTTTAATGTGATTTGGGAGGATTTTTTTGATTTGTGGTATCAGATAAGGATAATGGCTGCAACCGAGTACCAGGTAATCGATATTGGCCTCAATCATGGGTTCGAGATAACTGTGGAGCAATCGATCCATTTCAGGGGAATTGATATCGCCGTTTTCAATCAGGCTTACTAAGCCGTGGCCAATTTGCTCAATGATTTTAGTATCGTGAAACTGTTCGGCTGTTTGGTGGAAAAGTTCGCTGTTCAAAGTGCCCTGTGTGGCCAGAATCCCTATGGTTTGCGTTTGCGAATGCAGTGCGGCCGGTTTTATCGCCGGTTCGATTCCGATGAACGGAACGTCGTATTTGGCACGCAATTCCTTGATGGCATTGGTCGTTGCGGTATTGCAGGCAACAACTATGATTTTGGCATTTTGATTGAGTAGGAACTCGGTGTTCTTGATGCTTAAATCGATAATTTCTTCTTTTGACCTTTGACCGTAAGGCGCATTTTTGCTATCCGCGAGGTATATGGTATCTTCATGGGGAAGTAATTCGTGAATTTCTCTCCAAATGGAAGTACCGCCAACGCCGGAATCAAAAAGGCCTATAGGATTATTATTCGTCATAGAAGCAAAAGTAAAAAAAAACTGCTCAATATATTGAGCAGTTTTTAAAGTATATTTTTTAGATTTTAGAAACCTAAGTCTTTCTTAATATCAGCAGTCAAATCCGGACCATCAGCCAATAAAAGGTCAGCTACGTTTAATACGTATTGGTATCCTTTTGCTTTACCGATTTTAGTGATTGAAGCTTTAATTTTGTCCATTAAAGGTTTTACCAAATCAGATTCTTTCTTTTGTAATTCTTTTTGAGCATTATCTCTGTACTCAGTAATACGTTTTACCAAGTCTTGTACTTCTGTTTGACGAGTTGCGTTAACAGCATCTCCAACAGTTGAAGCTTCCTGGTCGTATTTTTTTATTTTATTTTGATATTCTTCAGCCATTGTTTTGTATTCCGCATCATAAGTGGCGCTCAATTTTTCCAATTGCTTTTGAGCATCTAACATCGCCGGCATTTTAGAAATAATTTCATTTACATCTACATGTGCAGTTTTAGCTTGAGCATTCATCGTGTAACTTGTTCCTAAAAACAATACAGTAGCTATTAGTAATGATTTCAATCTTTTCATTTTTTAAAGTGTTAATTAATATTTGTTATTTATTCTTCTTTTTTAGGTTCCCCTGTTTTTTCTTCTTTGGCTTTTTTAGCAGCTTCTCTGTCTGCGATAGCCTTTTTCTTTTTCTCTTCTAAAGCTTTTTTTCTGTCCTCTGTTGCTTTGGCTCTTGCGGCCGCTTTGGCTTCCTTAGAATTAGGGTCAAGTGCAGCGGTTGAGTCAGTTGCTTTTTTATCGGTTTCAGGAGTTTTTTTATCACCTGATGTTTTATCGTTAGCAGGAACCGTGCCATTCTTTTTGGCTTCTTTTTCGGCAGCCAATTGTTTGCGTTTTTCATCAGCAGCTAATTTCTTTTCTTCCGCCGCCGCTTTTTTATCAGCAATTAATTTTTCACGAGCTGCTTTCTTATCTTCCAGAACTTTTTTTCTGGCCGCTAATGCAGGATTGTCATCAACAGCATCTTCCAGCGCTTCTTTGGCTTCTTGAGCTTTGATTTGTTTTTCACTCATTTGCTCTCTTTTTTCAGCTCTGGTAATTGTTCTGACTACCTGATCGCTGATGTCATGTCTTTTGGCCGAAAACAACATGGTCAAATCGGATGACTTGTCAAAAACGAAATCATATTTTTTAAGCTCTGCAATATCCTGAACCGCATTGAAAACCTGATCTTGTATCGGTTTAACTAAAACTGCTTTTTGGGTCATCAAATCACCATTTGGGCCAAATTTCTTTTGTTGAAAATCTAACAATTCGTCTTCCTGAAACTTGATTTCTTCTTCACGCTCGTCGATTAACTCTTTGGTTAATAAAGTTCTTTCTGTCTTTAAAGCGTCTTTTAATTTTGCAATTTCAACTTTTTTAGCTTCAATGTCCTGCTTCCATTTTTGAGCTTTTTGCTCTAATTGGCTATTGGCTTCAGTATAATCGGGTACATTTTGCAGAATATATTCCATGTCAATGTAGCCAATTTTGATGCCTCTTGATTGTGCATTTGCTTGAAAAACAAAGGATAAAAGTAATATTGATATTGCAAAATATTTTTTCATACGATTATGATTTAGAAATATGTATCAAATATAATTAAAATTGTTGACCAATTATAAAATGTGTTTCCCAACCATTCTTTTCCGTTAAACCGGGAACAGCATCAAAACCATGCGCAAAATCTATGCCTAATAGACCAAATGCAGGCATGAAAATTCTAATTCCAAATCCCGCTGAACGTTGTAATACAAATGGATTGTATTCTTTGAACGTATTATATGATGATCCGGCTTCCACAAAAGTCAAGGCATAAATTGAAGCTGCAGCCTTAAGTGTTAACGGATATCTTAATTCTAAGGAGAATTTGTTATAAATTGTTGCACCGTCCTGATCTGACAACGACTGATTCGGATAACCTCTTAACTGAACTACTTCACGACCATCTAATGAAAAGTTGGCCAAACCATCTCCACCTAAAAAGAATCTTTCAAAAGGAACCAATCCACGACCACTGTTGTAAGCACCTAAATAACCAAACTCACCCAAAGCCCTTAATACTAAAGCTTTTGATTGTGTTCCGGCTAATCGGGTGTACCAGTCGGCTTTGAATTTCAATTTGTAATATTCTAACCAGTTGAATTTTTTCTGATCTACTTTTCCGCGATTTACATCCGCATCGTGATAATCGTCAACTCTTGCAATCCCGGTTGTGCTTGTTCCATCACTGTTTTGGACTGTAGTGGTTGCAATATAATCATCATTATTAATAAATACACCATCAACGCCAAAGTTATCATCAGTGTTTTCTGGAGTAGTATCAACATATTTCTTTTTGTAGGCTGCCTGATTTTCCAAATCGCTATAATTTATCCCGTTGAAAAGAGAGTATGGTAAAGTAAATTTGGCAGAGAAACTAAATTCAGAACCCGATGTTGGGTAAATAGGGTTTACCCCTTTATTATTTCTGCTTAATCCCAGTGTGAATGCTAAGTTACGGGATGAACCGTCACCAAAAGTAAATAAACCAGTGTTGTAATTGTTCAAATCATAGTATTGGAAACTAACAGAGTTTGAAAACACGAAGAAGTCATCCGGCACCGTTAATCTTTTGGCATAACCTACAGATAGCGAAGTAATGTTAAAGCTTTTGCTTCTGTCTACGTTAGAAGAACTTCCCGAGTATAAAAATTGCTTACTGTGTGATAATGAGGTCGAAAACTGGATTGGTTTTTTACCACCTAACCATGGTTCAGAAAATGACAAACTATACGTCTGGAAGAATGAACTGGCTTGTAAACGCAAGGATACTTTTTGCCCGTCACCCATTGGTAAAGGTTTGTATGCTTCCTTTTTAAACATGTTTCTGGCAGAGAAATTATTAAAGGATAAACCTAATGTTCCGATAAATCCACCACCGCCATAACCACCTTGGAGTTCAATCTGGCTTGATCCTTTTTCAACTACGTTGTATTCTATATCAACAGTTCCTGCTGCAGGATCTACGTTTTTGAATTTAGGTTCAATGGCCTCAGGATCAAAGAAACCTAATTGTCCAATCTCACGAATGGTTCTAACCAAATCTTCTTTGCTGTATTTTTGTCCGGGTTGTGTTCTTAATTCGCGGTAGATTACCCTATCGTTTGTTTTATCATTTCCAACTACAGTAATGTTATTGAAATAGGCAATTGGTCCTTCCAATATTCTGATTTCAAAATCAATCGTGTCATTGGCTGTTTTTACTTCCACCGCGTTGATGTTGGAGAACAAATAACCATTGTTTTGGTACAAATTGGTAATGTCATTTCCATCCGGTTTTGTTTTGTCGGCAATTCTTTTTTCCAATAAGACACCATTGTAAACTTCTCCCTTTTTGATTCCCAATATTCTGGCTAAAGCCTGATCTGAATAAACAGAGTTTCCTAAGAATTTGATATTACCGAAATAATATTTTCTTCCTTCTTCCACTTTAATATTAATGGCCAGTTTGGTCTTTTTGGCATTTAAGAATACCGAGTCAGATACAATTCGGGCATCTCTGTAACCTTTCTCTTTGTATTTGTCTACAATAGACGTTAAATCTTCCTTGTATTTATCCTTGATGAATTTGGATTTTTTAAACAGCCTGACAATATTAATCTGTTTGGTGTTTTTCATGGCACGTCTCAGTTTAGTATCCGAGAATTTTTCATTGCCTTCAAAAGTGATTTTTGAGATTTTCAGTTTGTCACCTTTGTCAATATTCACCAACATTTTCACCTGATTGCCTTCGGTAGTATCTGGCGTTGTAGTGATAAAGACTTTGGTTTTGTAGTAACCGTCTTTTTTATATTTGTTTTCGATATAATTTTTAGTGGTAGTAATCAGGTTTTCATTGACAATCTTACCTTTTGTTAAGCTGTTTTCTTTGATTAAATCTTCAGATTTGGCTTTTTTAACCCCTTGAATTTTTACATCGCTTAGTTTTGGAAGCTCGGCAATGTCAAGATCAAGCCAGATGCTGTCTCCTTCAGTTTTGTTTACATAAAAATCGATATCACTGAACAGTCCTAGTTTGCCTAATTTTTTGATGGCATTGCTGATTTCTTCTCCGGGTACGGTAATCTGCTGTCCTTTTTCCAAACCGGTAAAAGTAACTACGGTTTGCTCATTGTAACTAATTTTGCCATGTACTTTAACTTCTGCTAAAATGTATTTTCTGCCTTGTTCAAAAGGAACTCTGTCTTGGGCTTGTAATTGAAAAATACTTCCAAAAAACAAAAGAATTAGAAATATTTTTGATGTTTTAATCTGCACTGAAATTTTATTTAATTTGTTCACTTGTTTTTCCGAATCTTCGTTCTCTTTTTTGATAGCTGATGATGGCTTCATATAAATCGTCTTCTTTAAAATCGGGCCACAGTACGTCTGTAAAATAAAATTCTGCATAAGCTATTTGCCAAAGCAGAAAGTTACTAATCCTGTGTTCGCCACTGGTTCTAATCACTAAATCTACATCAGGTAGATTGTGCGTGTAAAGATGCTGATTAATAATTGATTCATCAAGTGAGTCTATCGAAATTATATTATTTTTAACTTTATCACTAATAATTTTAACAGCATTTAACAATTCCTCTCTCGAACCATAGCTCAGGGCCAGTGTCAGCGTCATTCGGGTATTGTTTTTGGTCTTTTCAATAACAGCTAAAAGTTCTTTTTTTGCAGTTGAAGGAAGCAAATCGATGTTTCCGATGCAGTTCAGTCTGATGTTGTTTTTCTGAAGTGTTTCAAACTCTTTCTTTAAGGAAGAAATCAGCAATTTCATCAAAGTGTCAACTTCCAATTTAGGACGGTTCCAGTTTTCAGTAGAAAAAGCATACAACGTAAGGTTTTCAATGCCAAGTTTGGCACAGGTTTCAACAGTTATTCTAACTGATTTGGTTCCGTTTTCATGGCCAAAAGCCCTTAGGAAACCTTTTTGTTTCGCCCAGCGACCATTCCCGTCCATAATGATGGCGAGATGTTTGGGTAAATTGTCCTTGTTTATTTTTTCTAGTAAATTCATTCTTTATTCTGCGCAATAACATGGTTTTTCGGTAAAGGTATACGTTAACGTAAGTCCTGTGAAAACATACCAGTCTTTGCTGTTTACATTGCCAAATTTCAATGGCGCTAAATTTTCATTCTTTGGAAAACTTCCATCCAAATTATCAGTGAAAGTATACCTTGCACCAACTTCCAAACCCAGTACAAAATGAGATGCGACATTGGTTTTAACACCAACAATCATCGGAATGGCAAAGGTACTTTCGGTATAATCCTTTTTGGTTTCTCCATTCACTACATACAATTCGTCGTAAGCGAAATAAGAAAGTCCGGTAAATACATATGGCGTAAATTTCCTTTTCAATATTTCATGCAGGTTGAAATCAAAAAAATTGAATTCCATACCGGCTGTAAACTCTTTGATATTATTTTTAAAGCTGTAACCTCTTAAATTCCTGGCCGGAACTTCTGAGTCTAAATCGTTTCCTGAAATGCTCGATTGCATATAGGAAAACCTATATGAATGTCTCGGGCTTTTGTTCCATTTATATAAAATCCCGAAGGCTGGTTCATTCGGAGAGATGTAATTCGTTTTACCGACATCTCCAATGAAGTTGCTCCCGCCAAGAAAAACGCCAATCTCATTGATTTGCGCATTCAAAATATTCTGGAAAACCAAACAAAAAAATAATACTAAAATCTTTTTCATTAAATTGAAAATAGCGTGCAAATATAATAATTCTCAGTACTTATATAGCATGAATTTCGGATTTCTGCCAAATAAAATAAAGTGCTGATAATTACTATTGTTAGCAAGGTTCTATTCTAAAACGATTTTTTTAGAATTGTAGTATAAAATGAAGTGAATTTTTTCTAATTTCTCTTGTCTTCTCCCCAAAGTAATTTGCTGCGAAGTGTCTTGAAAAATGTTTCTTCCGGGATTTCCACCATGTTAATGTGAAAAGGTGTTTTTTTGATTTTAATAACTGAATGATTGCTGACTAAAGTGATTCTGGAATCCAGGGAAACCAGGTATTGCTCTTCTCTTCCCGAAACTTTCAAAGTGATTTCGGTATCATCGGGAATGACCAATGGTCGTGCATTGAGATTGTGTGGCGCTATTGGAGTTATAACCAATCCTTTTACTTCAGGCGTTAAAATCGGTCCGCCACAACTCAAGGAATAACCGGTCGAACCCGTTGGTGTGGCAATAATCAATCCGTCTGCCCAATAAGAACTCAGGTATTCTCCATTCAGGGAAGTTTCAATAGTAATCATCGAAGTGGTGTCTTTTCGACTCACCGCTACTTCATTCATTGCAAAATTGATGTCGATTTCACCCCAATCAGGTGAATTTTCCATCGAGAGCAAAGCTCTTTCCGAAATGGTGTATTTTTTTTCTAAAACAATCTGTAAAAAGGATTCGATGTTTTCTTTTTGAACTTTGGCCAAAAATCCCAGTCTTCCGGCATTGACGCCCAAAATCGGAATCCCCGAATCGCGCACAAAAGTAACCGCTCTCAAAATGGTTCCGTCACCACCAATACTGATGAGAATGTCAAAACTCTTGTCTAAATCCTTGTGCGAAGAGAAAGTGTTGTATTGCTTTTCGACAATTTTTTCTTCATGTAATATTTTCAAAAACTTTTCTTCAATGACCAATTCCACATTGTTTCTGTTGAAAAAAACAAAAATATCCTTGATAATCGGTCGGGTGTCGTTTTGATAATATTGTCCGAAGATGGCAACTTTCATAGTAATAAGAATTAAGAATTAAGAATTAAGACTTCAGAACTGCAATTTCGATTTTTCAACCTTCTGCTTTCTGTCTTCTGCTTTCTGCCTTCTATTTTTACATATTTAAATATTTATCCAAGTATTCAGAACGCTCTTTCAGTGTATTCATATAATCATCTTCGTGGTGTTCCGAAACAATTTCATAATTATAGCGTCTGAACGACTGGATGATTTCATTCATGCCGCCCAAAGTAATTTTAATCGTTACCTGTACTTTTTCGGCATTGGCTTCCGAAACAAAAACACCCAATAACTTACCGTTGTTGCTTTCCACAATCTGTGTAATCTGACTCATCGAATAATCATTGGTCGATTTCTCCACGATAATGATGCCGCCGGTTTCTTTTAGGAATGGTGTTTCGTTTAAAAACTTAATCACGTCGGTGATTTCATAATAGCCGACATATTTATTGGTATCATCCAAAATCGGAACCAAATTGGCATTGTTACGGGCAAAAACCTCTAAAACATCCAGCCAAATCATTCCGTTTCTCACAAAAAAACCTTCCAGCGCATAGCGGTATTCGGAAATGGTTTTTTTGGATTCAAAAGTTTCAGCATCAACACCCGAAATGCAACCTAAATAAACGCCATGGTCCAAAACCGGAAAATGGGAATAAGTGCCTTCGGCAAAAAAATCCTGAATGTCCGCTACGGTTTCAGTACTCTTAAATGGTTTAAAATCGTTATTGATGTATTCCGAAAGTTCTCTCATGTATTCTTTTCTTTTAGCGACTGCAAAATAATCAAATTTTAGGACATTCGAACTTAGTTTTACTTTGTATTTTTGTAATCACATTTTTAAAAGATAAGTTTTATCAAAAATTGCCATGACAAAATTAAGCGTAAACATTAATAAAATAGCCACTTTGCGAAATGCACGCGGTGGAAATGTGCCAGATTTGCTGCAAGTAGCCAAAGACATTCAGCAATTCGGAGCCCAAGGAATTACCATTCATCCAAGACCCGATGAAAGACATATCCGTTATCAGGATGCGCGCGATTTAAAACCGATTGTCTATACCGAATTCAACATCGAAGGCAATCCGCAACACAATTTTATCGATTTGGTGCTCGAATGCAAACCCGAACAAGTGACTTTGGTGCCCGATGCAATTGGCGCGATTACGTCTTCTGCGGGTTGGGATACTATAAAATTTCAGGATTATCTAACCGAAGTAATCGCCGAATTCAAACGCAACGGTATCCGAACATCTATCTTTGTGGATCCGGTTTTAAATATGATTGAAGGTGCCAAAAAAACAGGAACCGACAGAATCGAATTGTACACCGAAGAGTTCGCTCATCAATATGGTTTGGGCAACAAAGCCGGAATCGAGCCTTATGTAAAAGCCGCCGTTTTGGCCAATGAATTGGAATTAGGCATCAACGCCGGACATGATTTGAGTTTGGACAATATCCAATTCTTCAAAGAAAATATACCGGGATTATTGGAAGTTTCTATCGGCCATGCCTTGATTTCAGAAGCATTGTATCTTGGTTTGGATAATGTTGTTAATATGTATTTAAACAAACTCAAATAATGTTGCACTCCAGAATAGAAGGCGAAGGCCAGCCGCTTTTAATCATTCATGGTTTTTTGGGAATGAGTGATAATTGGAAATCATTTGGTTCGCTTTATGCCGCCGAAGGATTCCAGACACACATGATTGATTTGCGCAATCACGGCAAAAGTTTTCATTCCGATGATTTCAATTATACGATTATGGCGAATGATATTTTGGAGTATTGCCAAGACCATAATTTGTCCAATATTTCCATCATAGGTCATTCTATGGGTGGCAAAGTAGCGATGCTTTTTGCTACAACTTATCCCGAAATGTTAGAAAAGCTAATCGTCGCCGATATCGGTCCGAAATATTATGCGCCGCACCATCAGGATATTTTAGCCGGATTGAATGCGGTAGATTTTTCCACAAAACCCGACAGAGCAACAGTAGAAGAAACCTTGTATCCGTTTATACCCGATTTTGGCACACGCCAATTCTTAATGAAAAACCTGTATTGGATAGAACCCGGACAACTCGCTTTCCGATTCAATCTGCCGGTTTTTAATGCCAAAATTGAAGTCATAGGAGAAGCGTTGCCAGCTGAAAATCATTTTGACAAACCCACAATGTTTATCCGTGGCGGCAATTCAAAATACATTTTAGACAGTGATGTGCCCGAAATCCAAAAACATTTTCCTAATTTTAAATTAGCAACAATTCCGAATGTTGGCCATTGGCTTCATGCCGAGAATCCGAAGTTGTTTTTTGAAGAGACTATTAAATTTTTAAAATAAAAATGATGAAACTACTCCTTAGAATATTTATCACTGCTGGTTTGGTAATGGCCATTGCCTACTTAATGAAGGGCGTAAGGGTTGATGAATTCACCACAGCCTTAACCGTAGCCATTGTTCTCGGGCTATTGAACTTTTTTGTAAAACCGATATTGGTATTGTTGACTTTGCCGGTGACGTTTTTTACACTTGGTTTATTTTTACTGGTCATTAACGCCATTATCATCTTGCTTTGTGACGAATTTGTCGACGGATTTGAAGTCAGTTCGTTCTGGACAGCGATGTTGTTCAGTGTTATTTTATCGCTTTCACAATCATTGGTTTTCCAAATTACAGGCGAGTCGAAATAAGACAGTTAAAATCAACAAAATAAACTTGGTTGGGTTGTAGAAATGTTATAATTTTGCAACCCAATTTTAGTATGTAAAAAACACAAGAAATGAACATCACAAGAAATAATGTAGACGCATTAAATGCTGTAGTTACTGTTGAAGTATCAAAATCGGATTACGCAGAAAAAGTAGAGAAAGTATTAGCAGATTATAGAAAAAATGCTGCTATTCCCGGTTTCAGAAAAGGAGCAGTGCCGATGAGTTTAATCCAAAAACAATACGGGAAAGCCGTTTTATTGGATGAAGTAAACAAATTGTTGCAAGATAATCTGAACAATTATTTAGTAGAAGAAAAATTAGATATCCTTGGAAATCCGCTACCAAAAGTAACCGAAGATTTCAACTGGGATTTAGAAGACTATAAATTTGAATTCGAATTAGGTTTAGCTCCTGAATTCAATGTGGATTTGACTGCGAAAAACAATGTTGTACAATACAAAATCGTTGCCGACGACAAAATGTTGAACGACCAGGTTGCCCGTATCCAAAAACAATACGGAAAACTAATCGCTAAAGATACAGTAGAAGAAGGAAATGACGTTTCGGGTGTTTTTGCCAACGAAGAAAAAGGCATCAACAACAGAACGACTTTGGCGTTAGACGTTTTTGCAGACAAGAAAACTGCAAAAGCTTTCATCGGTAAAAAAGTAGGTGATATAGTTACCTTAAAAACCAAAGGTTTATTTGATGATGATCACAAATTGATGGATTATTTAGCCGTTGGTCACGATGACGTTCACGGATTAGATGTTGAAGTAACTTTCACTATCGACGAAGTAACCACTCACGAACCGGCAACTTTAGACCAAGAATTATTTGATAAATTATTCGGGCCAAAAGTGGTAACTTCTGTAGCTGAATTAAAAGCCAAAATCAAGGAAGACGCCGAAAAGCAATTCGCGCAACAAGCAGACCAAAAATTCTTAAACGATGTGACTGAGTCATTAATCGCCAACACGAAGTTTGATTTGCCTGCAGGTTTCTTGAAAAAATGGATCCAATCAGCTGGTGAAAACCCATTAAGCGCTGAAGAAGCAGAAGCAGAATATGCCAAATCAGAAAACGGGTTGCGTTACCAACTAATCGAAGGAAAAATCATCACCGAAAATGGATTGCAAATCACTTTCGATGACTTGAAAGCGTACACTTCTGAAGTGATCAAAAAACAAATGGCACAATTCGGTCAAATGGATCCGTCTGACGAAGATGTTCAGGGAATCGTGGCACGTGTAATGTCAAACCAGGACGAAGTTCGTCGTTTGTCAGAACAGGTAATGAATGAAAAAATGCTAAATCTTTTCAAAGACAAAGTAAAAGCCAAGTCAAAAGAAGTAAGCTACGATGAGTTCATCAAAGCAATGTATGGTGAATTAAAACACTAATAATATATTTTACTATATTTGAGCGTCAAAGTAATTTGGCGCTTTTTTATTTACTGACGTCAGTTCGCTTTGCTCGTGTGAAGCTTTTTCCGGCTGTCCGCTATATCTTTTTATTGTTTGTCACCCTGAGCGCAGTCGAAGGGCTTTTCAACAAACAATAAAAAGGATGCCGCTTCCATCCGGGCTAGGGTTTTTAAGTTAAAGCGACACATTGTCACTTTTAAAAGAAGGCACGAACTTTGACTAACCAAAAGAAGAATTCATAACTTATAACTCTTAATTCATAACTAATAAAATGGACTACGGAAAAGACACGAGAGCTACGCTCGAACTGGCGAAGCAATTTAAAAAATTTGCTACCAAAAAACATGGCGTAAACAGTATGTATTACGATAAAATCGTAAGTAGCATGACACCTTATATTATTGAAGAACGCCAAATGAATATCTCGCAACTCGACGTATTCTCCCGTTTGATGATGGACAGAATCATCTTTATGGGAACAGGAGTTGATGATTATATGGCCAACATCATCCAAGCGCAATTGTTGTTTTTGGAAAGTGTTGATGCTTCAAAAGACATCCAAATCTATATTAATTCTCCGGGCGGAAGCGTTTACGCAGGTCTTGGGATTTATGATACCATGCAATACATCAAACCCGATGTGGCAACCATCTGTACCGGAATGGCAGCATCAATGGGTGCGGTTTTATTGTGTGCCGGTGCCGCCGGAAAACGGTCAGCATTACCACATTCAAGAGTGATGATTCACCAACCGTCAGGTGGCGCACAAGGTGTGGCAACCGATATGGAAATCAACTTAAAGGAAATGTTGAAACTGAAAGATGAATTATACCAAATCATTTCGCACCATTCAGGACAGCCTTTTGATAAAGTACACAAAGACTCCGAACGCGATTACTGGATGATTGCCGATGAAGCGAAGACCTACGGAATGATTGATGAAGTGTTAAGAAGATAAATTCAGAACGCAGAAAATAGAACGCAGAAAACATCTGCCTTCTTAAATCTGCCTTCTGCTAACTAAAAAAAATGGCAAAACAAGTTTTAGAATGTTCCTTTTGTGGACGAAAAAAGCCGGAGACCAATTTATTGATCGCCGGAATAAATGCGCATGTTTGTGATCGATGTATTGAGCAGGCACACGGAATAGTTTTAGAAGAATTAAAAGGATCGAGCGCCGCAAAGCAATCAGCCGATTTGGTTTTGAAAAAGCCAAAGGAAATCCGCGCATTTCTTGACCAATACGTGATTGGGCAGGATCAAACCAAAAAAGTAATGTCGGTGGCCGTTTACAATCACTACAAAAGATTGATGCAGCTCCAACATGAAGAAGATGTAGAGATTGAAAAATCCAATATCATTATGGTTGGCCAAACCGGTACCGGAAAAACATTGGTGGCCAAAACCATCGCCCGAATGTTGGACGTTCCATTGGCTATCGTTGATGCCACCGTATTGACAGAAGCCGGTTATGTGGGTGAAGATGTGGAAAGTATTTTGACACGTTTGCTACAGGCAGCCGATTATGATGTGCCAAAAGCAGAAAGAGGAATTGTATTCATTGATGAAATTGATAAGATTGCCCGCAAAAGCGACAATCCATCCATCACACGTGATGTTTCGGGTGAAGGTGTACAACAGGCCTTATTGAAATTATTGGAAGGAACAATGGTAAACGTACCGCCAAAAGGTGGCAGAAAACATCCCGACCAAAAATTCGTTGAAGTCAATACCAAAGATATCTTGTTTATTGCCGGTGGTGCTTTTGACGGTATTGAAAGAATCATTTCGAAAAGATTGAACCGTCAGGCGATTGGTTATTCCACTTCAAAAAATGCGGAAGGCATCGACAAAAACAATTTGTTGCAATATGTAATCCCGAAAGACATCAAAGATTTTGGTTTAATTCCTGAAATCATTGGTCGTTTACCGGTGTTGACGCACATGAATCCGCTAGACAAGGAAACGTTGAGAGCGATTTTGACCGAGCCAAAAAATGCGTTAATCAAGCAATATGAAAAGCTATTCGCGATGGATGATGTGAAATTCACCATTACCAATGAAGCTTTAGATTATATCGTGGAAAAAGCATTGGAATACAAACTCGGCGCCCGTGGATTGCGTTCGTTATGCGAAGCAATTCTAACCGATGCGATGTATGACTTGCCAAGTTCAGACGAAAAAGAACTCCACATCGATTTGGATTATACGCACGATGCGTTGACCAAAAACTTATTAAAGCGTTTAGAAATAGCATCATAAAAAAATCCCTCAACTGAGGGATTTTTTATTTTTATACATGCATTCCTTATTTCATAAAACCGCCACCGGATTGGTTTTTCTCGATGTTGATTTCGGTGTTCTCCTTTTTCAGGCTCAAATCACCAAAGTTGTAGGTCAATGATAATCTAAAGGTTCTTGAATCCTGCTTCTGATAGAATTTGGTCTCTAAATTGGTCGAAGAAACCAAAGCATTGACTTCGTTGGAATTGAAAACATCAAAACAATGCAATCCTATTTTCAGGTTTTTGTTCATGAAATCCTTGTTGAACGAAATGTCAAACTGCTGAATCGGTTTGGTGATTTGGTAAATTTCCCAAGTGCCTTTTGGCAAAATAAAATAGGACATCGAGTTTTTGATTCCCCATGGCAAAATGAATTGTGCCTGCGCTGAATAATTCAGGATAGGTTTGCTCTCAAACGAGAAATCATATCCTTCTGTGGTCGTTTTGATATAATTGACATTGAAGAAAATATAATTCATATTGTCCATGTTCGCCATACGCTTTTGGAATTCCTCTTTGCTTTTGAAGAAATAATCCAATGGAACCGGGAATGAGGCAAACAAACTCATCGTTTTTACTTTGTCAAACTGTTGGAAAGTTTGATTGCTCACCAATTCTCCCGGTTCTGCGGTGAAAATAAAATTGTTCCTGTCGCGTGCAATAGTGTAATTTCCACCCAAACTCACAAACTGAAAAGCCGTAAATTTTACCTCGAAATTGTCAAAAAAGGCCGGTTTTAGAAACGGATTTCCCTGCGACGAGTTGTATTGATCAAAGTTGGCAAAGTTATTCGGATCCAAAACATTGTAATCGGCTTGCTGTATTTTCTTCGAATAGGAAGCCGTGATGTTCATGTTCTCATTGAATTCATACATCGCACTGGCATTCGGGAAAAAGTTGGTATTCTTGAAATTCACTTCGGTTTCATCGCCTTCCTGAACGGCTGTTCGGTCTACATTATAATCCTCAAAACGAAGACCGGCGGTGAAATTGAACTTCTTGATTTTCTTTCTGGCTTCGACATAAAAAGCCAAATTGGATTCGGTATAATCAAAGTCAATTATGGAAGCAGCTGTTGTGTTCAGATTGTAAATCCCTTTGTCATCCACTTTGATGTAGTTGAACTTTCCACCGGTATTAACGGAGAAATTGGCTTTGTTAAACGGAATGGCAAAATCATATTTCAGGTAATAATTGGCCATATTAAAATCGACATCTCCGCTGTAAAACGCCGGAGTGCCATTATTTTCCCCAATGGAATTGGTCTTAGGTGAACGGCTGAAAAAGTTGCTGTAGGCTGTAATGTCTAAAGTTCGGCCAATCGTATCCAATTTGGTTTTGTATTGCAAACTCAACTCGTTGACGCTGTTTTTCATTTTGGACAAACTGGCATTCGAATAGTCAATTCCGGTGCCAACGGTTGTTCCGTCAGCAACAATGCGGTCATTCCCTAAATTGAGATTGTAATTGAACAACAAATTGGATTTTTCATTCAGTTTGTAATTCGTACCGGTTCTGAAATAGAAATTTCGATTGGTAAATTTGACTAAGTTTTTTTGCAGTAGGTGTTCATCTGGGTCAAAAGAGGTGAAGGTTTGATCGTTTTTGTTGTTGCTTTCACTATCGATATAATTGTAGCCAATCATCGTTTGCCAACTCAATTCCTTTACTTTTCCGTTCAATAAAATCTGCGGACTTGGCTTTTGGTATTGATTGAAATTATAGTTGATATTGAAACTGGCATTAATGCCTTTTTTGCGTTTGGTACTGGTAACAATATTGATGATCGATCCGCTGGAATCGGCATCATAAGAAGCGCCGGGATTGTATATCAACTCCACTTTTTCAATGGCATTGGCCGGAAGTGTGGCCAAATAATTTTGCAAATCGGTTCCGCTCAGCGAACTCGGAGCGCCATCTATATAAATGGTAACACCTTTACTGTTTAAAGTAATGGTTCCGGTTGGCGAAGTAATCACACCGGGAATTTTTTTCACCGCTTCGAGGCTGCTGCCGCTGTTTAGCATGGCATTGTCTCTGACGCTGATCGTCGTTTTATCGGATTCTACTTTGAGATACTGTTTTTTGTTGCCGTAAATGGTAACTTCTTTCAGTTCGTTTGTTTTTTCTGAAGTCGGCTTTGGAGTTTCAGTCGACTGACTTGGCGCTTCCTGCGCAAAAAGCATACTCGTGACGAGTAAGCATAGGGTAATGCTTATTGATTTCATTTTTGATTGATTTATGAACATCAGTAAAACTGATATCCGATTGATTGATGATGATTTTCTCCGATGCGCTCCGAACAATTCGGCTTCGCCTCGGGTGTCTCATAAGACTTTCAACCCAACCAAATGTTACAACAAAAAATAAAATTTAGCAGATATTTTTAAAAGCAGTGTTGTTCTTAGGCATTTCAATATTACATCTTCCCGGACCACATCTCAATCGGCGTGGGCCACAAGAAGTGAGAAAGCCTAGAACGAGTAATATAACAAGGAGTTTTTTCATTAGGAATTTACATTGTGTTGCATATTCATCAACTGTTCCAAATAATCTCGTTGATTCGAAAGCCGCGGAATCTTGTGTTGGCCGCCCAATTTGTTGTTCTCTTTGAGCCAATCGTAGAATAGGTTTTCCCGGGCAACATTGATTTTGAGTTCATTCAACGTCATATTATTGTAGCGTTTGGCTTCGTAATCGGAGTTGACCGATTGGATGTTTTCGTCCAATACTTTTTGAAATAAAGCGATATCTTCCGGATGTTTTTTGAATTCAATGATCCATTCGTGTGCGCCTTTTTCGCGGTCGTGCATAAAAATGGGCGCCACGGTATAATCTTTTACTTCACATTGTAAGGCCGAACAGGTTTTGGCCAAAGCCAAATCAGTGTTTTCGACCATTAACTCTTCGCCAAAAACATTGATATGGTGTTTGGTTCTTCCCGAAACCCTGATTCGGTATGGATCTAAGGAAGTAAAACGAACGGTGTCGCCAATCATATAACGCCACAAGCCGGCATTGGTGGTAATCACCATAGCGTAATTCTTGAACAATTCCACTTCGGAAAGTCGGACGATTTTTTGATTCGGTGTGCCAAAAGTATCCATCGGAATAAATTCGTAGAAAATGCCATAATCCAGCATCAATAATAAATCATTCGAATAATTCAAATCCTGAATGGCGAAAAAACCTTCAGAGGCATTGTAGATTTCATAATATTTGAAATCTGCTTTTGGCAAAATCTTTTTGTATTGCTCGCGATAAGGTTCAAAACTCACACCACCGTGAAAATACACTTCCAGGTTCGGCCAAAGTTCCATCATGTTTTCCTTACCCGATTCGGTTAAAATTCTATTGAGCAAAACCAGCATCCAGGAAGGAACTCCGGCAAAACTGGTTACATTTTCGGTTTTGGTTTCGTTGATGATTGCAGTGAGTTTGGTTTCCCATTCGCTCATCAAAGAGACTTTATTGCTTGGCGTACTGCTGAATTCGGCCCACATGGGCATATTTTCAATCAAAATGGCCGATAAATCGCCAAAAAAAGTATTGTTGTTTTCGTAAATCTGTGAACTGCCGCCCAAGCGCAAACTTTTGCCCAAAAACATCTCTGAGTTTTCGTTGTTGTTCAGATACATACACAGCAAATCCTTGCTGGCTTTGTAATGACAATCTTCGAGCGCTTCGTTACTCACCGGGATAAACTTGCTTTTGGCATTGGTGGTTCCGCTCGATTTGGCAAACCATTTGATAGGTGTGTTCCAAAAAATATTCTGATAACCTTGACGTGTTTCTTCAATCATCGGTTCCAAATCTTCATAGGAAGAAACCGGAATTCGTTCGGCAAAGGTTTGGTAGGATTTGATACTTTCGAAGTCATATTTTTTGCCCAAAACCGTTTCGTCACAATTCCGGATCAAATTCATTAACAGCTCATCCTGAACTTCATGCGGATATTTGAGAAACAACTCAATCTGGTGAATGCGCTGTTTCAAAACCCAGGAGGCGATAGAATTGATTATTGGAAAAGGCATTTTTTCAGTTAGGTGTTTGAGTTGTGGTTTATGAGTTATAACTTTACCAAATATAGGAAATAATTTTAAGAATAAAAGATGACTTACGAAGGCGTACTGACCAAAATGCAAACCGAATTCTCCAATCCTATCCAATATTATCTGGTGTTTGAGAATAGTTTTTTGAGCCTGAACCAATTATTGGACAAATCTTTGGAAATCTCTTTTCAGGGTTACCAATGTTTGAATTGTGGTAAAAAGAAAAAAATTTTCCGTCAGGGATTTTGTTATGATTGCTTCATGAGCAGCGCTGCAGCAGGCGATTGGATTATGAAACCCGAATTGAGTACGGCACATCTCGACATAGAAGACCGCGATTTGGAATACGAAAAGAAAGTCCAATTGCAACCACATATCGTTTATCTGGCATTGTCTAGCGAAATCAAAGTTGGCGTGACCAGAAAAACCCAAGTGCCAACGCGTTGGATTGACCAAGGCGCTGTTCAGGCGCTTCCGATTGTGGAAGTTCCGAATCGTTATTTGGCCGGAATTACCGAAGTAGCTTTGAAAAATCATTATGCCGATAAAACCAATTGGCAAAAAATGCTCAAAAACGAAATGCCTGAAGTTGATCTAATGGCTGAAAGATTAAAATTAGAAAATCTGATTCCGGGAGAAGTAAAGGAATTTTTTAACCCGAATAAGGATGATTTATATGAATTGCATTATCCGGTGTTGCATTATCTGAGCAAAGTCAATAGCCTAAATCTGGATAAATCACCTAATTTCTGCGGGAAACTCATCGGAGTGAAAGGACAATACCTGATGTTTGAAGACGGAACGGTTTTCAATGTCCGGACTTTTGAAGGTTATGTTGTGAAAATACATGTTTCAATAAAAAACCCTTTCTGTTGAGAAAGGGTTTACCTCGTCAGTTCACTTCGCTAGTGTCTTTTTTATTTCGTTGGCGCCGGTGTTGGCGTTGTCGTAGCCGGTTTTGGTTCTTCTTTTTTCTTTTTATTCCACAAGCCTTTTATCAAATCATTGGCTTTGGCTTTTACATCTTTTTTGACATCCGTTTTAGTCGTGTCAGATTTTGGTTTGGTCGCATTGGAAATCACATTCGTTAAGGCATCTTTTCCGCCGGAAACCAATTTGTCTTTCTGTTGTTTGACCAAATTATTGACCAACGACGTTGTGGCTTGTTTGACATCCGTTGTGATTTTTGGGTTTTTGAAATTACCGCCAAGAATAGCATTTACCGGAACATTTTCCACTTTTTTGGCATCCGCCGGAGACAATTTGGTAATCAAATTATTGGCTTCGGTTCCTAAATATTTCGCCGGAACATCAAATTTCAGATTGTAATTCATGTTTTGGTCAAAACCGTGCGTTCCGCCAATGGTTACTTTGATGTCCTGGTATTTTAAATCGAATGGTTTTACATTTACTTTTCCGTCTTTGAAAGTCAGTGCCGCTTTCAAATCGTTGAGGTTTAATTTTTTCAAATCAATAAAAGCCAATTTGCCGTCCAAGGCAGTCAATAAGTCGGAATTGCTTGAATTGACTGTTGTTGAAAGCAATTGTCCCAATAAATCACCCGAAACGCTGCCCAAATCCGGCGTCATTTCTTTGTCATCTAAATTTCCGGACAATTTGATGGTAGAGTTGAGTTTACCGTTAATCACACCGGCAATCGGAGCGATTTTTTTCATCATGTCCAATTGCGTAAAGGTTTTAGCAATATCCACTTTATTTAATCCTAAATTCATGTTGAACTTTGGCGTTTTTTCTTTGGTGGAGACATCGCCGTTAAACGCAATAGAACCGTCAAAAATATCGGTTTTACCATTTTCCAAAGTTGCTTTTTGATCCTTGATGATAATTTTTCCTGAAACGTTTTTCATCACCAGATTGTCATACAAAACCGTGTTGGCTTTGGCAGTCAAAGAGCAATTCAAAAACGCCGGAATCTTCATAGGTTCGCTGGCTTTGGTGTCTTTTTTCGCGGTGGTTTCGGTGGTCATAAAATCATTAACCGCCAATTGATTTGAATTCAGGTTGAAGTTTCCTTTCAATTCCTGGTTTTTGAATACAAAGCCATAGAAATTTTCCAATACACCATTCACGGCCAAATCACTTTTGCCGGTTGTTGCATTAAATTGTTTCAGGTTGACACGGCTTGGATCAAAGGAAACCAAAGCGCGACTGATTTTCATCGTCTTGCCATTTTCATCGGTATAGTTGAAACCGGTTAAGTCAATTGTACCCGCATTTTTGATTCGGGCATAATCGCTTTTTTCCACCGATTGCATGTCAAATTCTGTCGTTACATCGGCTTTTAAAATTCCGCTCAAAGGTTTGTTCAGTTTCACCGGATACGCTTTGGTCAGATTGCCCAAATTGATGGTTCCTTTCAAAGCGGCATTCACCAAGGCATTTTCGGATACATTTCTAATATTGGCCTTCGCATTAAATACGTCCTGATCAATTTGGAAAGACAATTTATCCAGATTGACATAAGTGTCGTTCATCAAACCGGTTTCATTGATGATTTTGGTATCGATGACAATGTTGCGAACCGATTTCGGCAGATTCGGATATTGGAACGAAGCGTTATTTGATGCAATTTCAATGTTGAATTTAGGAACCGTCGTATCGGTTAGTTTTCCTTTGGCAAAACCGATAACGGTAAAATCACCGCTGGTTTTTACATCTTTTAAACTCGCGGCATATTGCGCCGGAATTAAGCCCAGGAAGTTCTTAAACGAAGAAGTCGGCGTTTTAAAAGTCAGGTCATAAATTTGTCCGTCATCGGCAATTTGGAGAAAACCATCAAATTCCAAAGGCAATTCGTTGATTTTTGCTTTGTTTTGTTTGAAGGAATATTTGCTTTGGTCCATGTCAATCCCAAGAATCGCATCCAAAGACAACGACACATTTTTCATATAATTGACTTTGTCCATATCGAGTGAAACTTTGGTCGTAGTTTTGGTCACCAAATCCAATTTAGACGCGGCAAAATCTCCGGTTCCTTCATGATTGATGCTGTCTAAAACCAATTTGACCTTAGAGCGTTCATCATAATATTTAAACCTGAAATTTTCAACAGAATATTCTTTTATTTTTAGCGAAAGCGGTTTGCTTTTGCTGTCATCGGCTTTGCTTTCTTCTTTCAAAGCAATGTCAAAATTCCCTAATCCGTCTTTGTTGAACAGGATATTTACCAAACCGTTTTTTGAATCAATTCCATCAATCTGCATAGGTTCGTTCTCATCGTTGAACAATTGTCCGATAGACATTTTGAGGTTCAATTCGTCAAATGCTACTAAAGTATCGCCTTCAAACGGCGCTTTGTTGATTACCGAAAGCTTTTCAATGTTCACACTGGCATTGGGAAAATTTCTGAACAAACTCAAATCGGCATCAGCAAAAGTCACTTTGGCATCTACTTTTTCATTGATAGCGGTTAAGATTTTGGCTTTGATTTGATCCTTGAAGAAATAAGGTATCGCAAAAGCAGAAACGACTAATAGCAATAAAACAATTCCAACTATTTTCAGGATTTTCTTTAACATGATGTGATAGATTTAGTTACGTATTGGCTTAACAAAAATAATGCCTTTTAGTCATAAAACGGTTACTATTTAATGAAGTTTTATGATTTTAGTGCTGTTGAATTGTTGAGAAATTGTTATTAACAGTCGGCCTTTTTTACTGTAACTCTGAAATAGTTTTAGTTAATTTGTGCTTCTATGAACAAGCAGCATCAAGTCATTCTATCATTGGGCACCAATCAGGGCAATCGTCTCGAAAACATTGAGCGTTGCATCAATGATTTGCACAAGGAAATTGGGACGATAATCAGGATTTCCAAACTTTATGAAACACCATCCTGGGGTTTTGAAAGCGAGAAATTTTACAATTGTGCCGTTGTGATGAATACGCACAAATCGGCACACCAAATCCTGGAAGAAGTTTTATTGCTTGAAGAAGCTTTGGGAAGAGTTCGTGAAGACGCAGCAGGTTATCAAGCTCGAATTATTGATATTGATGTAATTGCTTTTGACGAAGAAATCATTGCTTCCGAAAAGTTGCAGGTTCCGCATCCTCAAATGCAGAACCGTTTGTTTGTCTTGTTGCCGATGCGCGATTTGAATTTGGATTGGCGTCATCCGATTTTACAGAAATATTTGCATGAATTGTTGGTGTTGTCAGAAGACAAAAGCAATTGTAAAGTGGTGCAAAACCTCGAAATTCCGATTGCCAAAATCAAGCTCGACCATTTCAATTATATCGCCATTGAAGGAAACATTGGTGCAGGAAAAACCACTTTGACCAATAAACTGGCGGAAGATTTTAATGCGAAAACCGTTTTGGAACGTTTTGCAGACAATCCGTTTTTACCCAAGTTTTACGAAGACCAAAGCCGTTATGCGTTTCCGTTGGAGATGTCATTTTTGGCGGATCGATACCAACAAATATCTGATGATTTGGCACAGTTTGATTTGTTCAAGGACTTTATCGTAGCCGATTATCATATTTTCAAATCATTGATTTTTGCCAAAGTGACTTTGGCGGAAGATGAATTCCGTTTGTATAAAACGATGTTTGACATCATCTACAAGGAAATGCCAAAGCCTGATTTGTATATTTATTTGTACCAAAGCACCGAAAGGCTTTTGTCTAATATCAAAACCCGGGGCAGAAGTTATGAGCAGGAAATTCCGGCGGAATATTTAGAAAAAATCAACAATGGTTATTTGGATTATATCAAATCGCAAACTGGTTTGAATGTCTTAATCATCGATGTGACCAAAAGGGATTTTCTGAACAATCAGGAAGACTATGTTTTTATTTTGGAAGAAATCAGGAATAAAATCCTGTAGTTATCTCAACATGGCAAAATGCCCTTTAATTTCGGGTGTGTTGTCATCCATTTTAGCTACAAACCAATAATCTGTTGAAGGCAATTGCCTTCCGTTATAAGTACCGTCCCAAAAAGGATTGGAATGGTTCAGAACCGCAATCAGTTTTCCGTAACGGTCAAAAATCTTTACTTCTGCATTGGCAAAAAAAGCGGCGCCTTTGATCGTCCAAGTATCATTGATGTTGTCGCCGTTAGGCGTAAAAAAATCTGGTATGGAGACTACAATAAAAGGCTTATCGTCGAAACCACAATTGTTTTTTTCTCTGACATAAGCCATATACATTCCGCCTTCCGGAACCGTAAAAACATTAGAATTCTGATAATTGACTCCATCAAGCGAATATTCAAAATCACCATTTTGAGTGGTGTTAATCGTGATTTGTAAATCAGCAGTATCAACACTTGAAATCACCGGTTCGGTATTATAGCTAATAGTAAAATTTTTTGTTTTAGAACAGTTTTCCGGTGCTGGTGTTGTTACCGTTACGGAGTAATTCGGAAGTCCGGTAGTGGTAATGGTTTGGGTGGTTTCTCCGGTTGACCAAAGATAACTCATGCCCGGATTTCCGGCACTTAAGGTAATGACATCACTTTGACAAAGGTCAATGGTTTCATCTGAAACTATTGGAGAAGCAAAGACATGTACTTCAACTGCAGCTCTGTCTGAAAGGCAATTGTTAAAGTTTGATTCTGCATAAAAAACAGTGTTCTGGTGAATGTTAGGAACAATAAAATGAGTTCCTAAAAAAATGCTGTTAGCACTGGTAGGGCTGTCGTACCAAAACACAAGTCCTGAGGTTGTATTCACCTCTATGATTGTATAAACTTCATCACACATATAGAAAGGAGAAGTATAGGTCAGTATTGGTTTTGGAGTAACATTTGCAACAACAGGAATCCGGGAAATATCCGGACAACCGCTAAAATTAGCCGCGGCATAATAGGTTGTCGTTGAACTTATACTCGGTGTGGTAAAATTGTTTCCGGTGGCGATTGGAGTTCCTCCGGATGATGAAGTGTACCAGTTTACCGTTCCGGTATTGGAAACCGCTTGTAAGTTCAGCGTTCCGGTTCCACAACGAGTAGCGGTAGCGGTAGAAGTAATAGTGGCGATTGTTATGGTCGAACTCGAGGCAATATGCAAAATTGGATCACCCGGTGTTCCGCCATATTCTACGATATAACCTTTGGGCTGGTAATTACCACTGGCAGCACCGGTATTGGATAAATCATTCCACGAACCCGGAATTCCAACACCTGGGGCAGTTACGTGAGCATAATCTTCATCGCCGGAACTATTGGGTTCCCCGTTATTCCAAAAAGCATAATTGGTTGTAAAACCGGTAAAGTTGCCGGTCCAAAAAACAGTGCCTATTTCCGGTCCGGTCATCCACTTCCAGGTACCTTCGGTTTCTTCATCGCTGCCGCCAATCCATCCGGCGCCGGTGGTTTGTTCTCCGGCAATTTGTGCTTCTTCGGCTGAAGTTATCGTGGCCAAATAGCCCTGTAATCCATAATAAGTGCTGGCTTGTGCTGCAACTTTTGCCGCAGACCAAGTGATGCCAACATCGGGAATATAAAGATAATAATGACCATTCGAAGGAAGATAATTGGCTTGCCCAACCGAAATGGAAAAATTTCTTGTGCCCGAAGGATTTACAGCGGCTGAAGAAAATTCAATGTCTTTGATGGCGGCAACTAAATCGATATAAGTGGGTTGTCCTGTGCTTCCGGTTAAGGTTAAAGTTCCGGTTATGGCATTCCAGGCGTTACTGATATTGGGATGACTCCCGGTAAGAACCAAAGTATCATTGCCAAAATCATATCCTGAAGAAATTTGTATGTAAACAGCATCTATTCCGGTGTCATCAGGATCAGTGATGGTCATATCGGTCACTATCTTCATGGATGTTCCGGGACAATACATTTGGTTTCCGGTTGCGGTTAATGTCGGAGCAATATTGGTTGTCTGAAATTTAGAAAAGAGATTTGCATTCAAAGAAAGCACCGTATTACCAAAAGCAAATTGTGAAGCGGCTGACAGGAGTAATAAAAGTACAATGCAATTCTTTTTCATGGTCATAAAAATAAGCAAATACCAGCCTTTTTTTGATAAAATTATATTAAAAAGCAGGATGCTCTTTTAAAACTTCATCTTTTGAAATAAATCCCAAACGACAATTCCGGTACTCACAGAAATATTTAAGGAATGTTTGGTGCCAATTTGCGGTATCTCAATCGAACCATCACAAAGCTCAATCGCTTTTTGTGAAACACCATACACTTCATTACCAAAAACCAAAGCAAATCGGTTGTCTTTTTCGACTTTAAAATCCTGTAGGAAAACTGCATTTTCAACTTGTTCAATGGCGAAAACTTTAATATTCTCTTTTTTTAGGGTTTCAATGACAGTAGTTACTTCTTTTTGGTATTCCCAGGTAACGGTTTCGGTGGCGCCCAAAGCGGTTTTGTGGATTTCTTTGTTGGGCGGAATCGCGGTAATGCCGCACAAATAAATTTTTTCAATCAAAAATGCATCAGCAGTCCTAAAAACCGAGCCAATATTGTGAAGACTTCGGATATCATCAAGGATAATGACAATAGGCGTTTTTTCCGCTTCCTTAAAGTCGGCAACCGATTTTCTTTCTAATTCTTTATTCTCGAGCTTTCGCATCTTTTTTATTTTATAAAATTGCTTTGCAATAGGGCAAAGATATTCAAAAAAAAAGTCCCGAGAATCGGGACTTTTTCGAATTTATAATTAAGTGCAATTAACTTTTTGTTGGCTCAACTTTAGTTTCAGCTGGAGCTACAGTTCCTTTAATAGTAAGAACTTTAGTTTCCTGACCTACTGCGTTTGATTTTACAGTTACTGTTTTAGTAAAAGGTTGTCCTGCTCTTGAAGTATCATATTTAACTCCAATAACCCCTTTTTCTCCCGGTTGGATTGGTTTTTCAGGTTTTGTTGGAACTGTACATCCACAAGAACCTTGAGTGCTTTCGATGATTAATGGTTTGTTACCATTGTTAACGAATACAAATTCTCTTTTACCATCAGAATTAGCCGGAACAGTTCCGTAATCGATAGTTTCATTTTCGAATAACATTCCTGCACCGTCTACTTTTGGAGTTTCAGTTTTTGCAGCTGGTTTTGTAGCTACTTTTTTTGCTGTTTGAGCGTTAGACGTTGTAACACCAAAAGCAACTAAGGCAGCAAGTAAAATTATTTTTTTCATTTTATAAAGTTTTTAAGTTTCTGAAGCAAATCTATCCAAAATATAAAACCGAGTCTTTTTTTTTGCCTTAATATTAAATTAATTTTTTTTGCATCAGCTATTCGACCTAAAATATTTAAATTCGCTTTCTCATAAATTTAAATCAAATCCATTGTCAGCCAAAGAGACTCAAGCCAAGGAAACGCCTTTAATGAAACAATACAACGAGATAAAAAGAAAATATCCCGATGCGTGTTTGTTGTTCAGGGTAGGTGATTTTTATGAAACCTTTGGTGAAGATGCGATTCGCGCTTCTAAAATATTAGGGATTGTTTTGACCAAACGGGGCGCAGGTTCTGAAACCGAAACGGCTCTGGCCGGATTTCCGCACCATTCCTTAAATACCTATTTGCCAAAATTGGTCAAAGCCGGATTGCGTGTGGCGATTTGTGACCAACTCGAAGATCCTAAAATGACCAAAACTATCGTAAAGCGTGGCGTAACCGAATTGGTAACACCAGGTGTTTCGATGAATGATGAGGTTTTGAATTCGAGGTCGAATAATTTCCTGGCTTCGATTTATTTTAGCAAAAGACAATTGGGTGTTGCTTTCCTTGATGTTTCAACGGGTGAATTCCTGACTTCACAAGGGAATGAAGAATATATAGACAAACTGTTGCAAAACTTCAGTCCAAGCGAGATTCTGATTCAGAAGAACAATAAAGGGCAATTCAAGGAAGCTTTTGGCGAAGATTTTAATGTGTTTTATCTAGAAGATTGGGTTTATAAGGAAGATTATGCGGTGGAAACTTTGCAAAATCATTTTCAGACCAATTCCTTAAAAGGGTTTGGTGTCGAAGAATTACCCGATGGCATCATTGCTTCAGGCGCGATTTTGTATTATTTATCAGAAACGCAACATAACAAAGTCCAGCACATCACCAATATTCAACGTATCGCCGAAGATGCTTATGTTTGGATGGATCGGTTTACGATTCGAAATTTAGAATTATACCACAGTCATTCGCAAAATGCCGTAACGCTTTTGGATGTGATTGACCGAACGCTTTCGCCAATGGGTTCGCGATTATTGAAACGTTGGTTGGCTTTGCCTTTGAAAGACATTAATAAGATAAGAAGCCGTCACGAAGTGGTTTCTTATTTGAAAGAAAACCAAGAAATACTTCAGAAAATACAATACCAAATCAAACAGATTTCCGATTTGGAGCGTTTGATTTCAAAAGTAGCCACTGGAAAAATTTCGCCTCGGGAAGTGATTTATCTGAAGGAATCCTTAGATGCCATTATTCCGATAAAGGAAATTGCCTTGGCGAGTAAGCAGGAAGCCGTTCGTGTAATTGGCGACAGTTTACATGCCTGTGATTTGCTGCGCGAAAAAATAAAAACGACACTGAATCAAGATGCGCCGGTAGCGATTGCCAAAGGAAATGCGATTGCAACAGGAATTCATGCCGAATTGGATGAGTTGCGAAACATTGCGTTTTCGGGAAAAGAATACTTGGAAGGCATCGAAGCTAGAGAATCGGAACGCACCGGAATTACCTCACTGAAGATTTCGTTTAATAATGTGTTTGGTTATTATATTGAGGTCAGAAATACACATAAAGATAAAGTTCCGGCGGAATGGATCAGAAAGCAGACTTTGGTCAATGCAGAAAGATACATCACCGAAGAACTAAAGGAATACGAAACCAAAATTCTCGGTGCCGAAGAAAAAATCCACCAAATCGAAAGCCATTTGTTTGAGCAGCTGGTGATTTGGATTGGGACATATATCAAGCAGGTTCAGTTGAATGCTAATTTAGTTGCCCAATTGGATTGCCTGACTTCCTTTGCGCAATTGGCGATTGAGAACGATTATATCTGCCCGGTTTTGGATGAAACTTTCGAGTTGGAAATTACCAATGGCCGTCATCCGGTGATTGAAAAGCAATTACCCGTTGGTGTTCCTTATGTCGCCAATGATGTTTTCCTCGATAGGGAAACCCAACAATTGATTATGATTACCGGTCCAAACATGTCGGGTAAGTCGGCTATTTTAAGACAAACCGCTTTAATAGTATTGTTAGCCCAAATGGGAAGTTTTGTTCCGGCGGAAAAGGTGAGAATGGGCGTAGTCGATAAAATCTTTACCAGAGTTGGCGCCAGCGATAATATTTCGATGGGCGAATCTACGTTTATGGTGGAGATGAATGAAACGGCTTCGATTCTAAATAATATATCAGACCGAAGTTTGGTGTTGTTGGATGAGATTGGTCGTGGAACCAGTACGTATGACGGAATTTCGATAGCCTGGGCGATTGCGGAGTTTTTACACGAAAATCCGGCAAGGCCAAAAACACTATTTGCCACACATTATCATGAGCTGAATGAAATGAGTGAGTTGTTACCGAGAATCCAGAATTATAACGTTTCGGTTAAAGAATTAAAAGACACTGTGCTTTTCATCAGAAAGTTGGTGAAAGGCGGAAGCGCTCACAGTTTTGGTATTCACGTGGCAAAAATGGCCGGAATGCCACAAATGGTGATTCAAAAAGCGCAAAAGCTTTTGAAGAAACTCGAGAAAAACCATTCGAGTGAGGCACTCAATACGATTAAATCTTCCAAAGACGATATGCAACTCAATATTTTCAGTATGGATGATCCTTTGTTGGAAGAAATCAGGGAAGATATTCTGAATTTAGACATCAATACTTTGACCCCGGTAGAAGCCTTAATGAAGCTAAATGAGTTGAAAAGAATGTTATTGAAAAAATAAAGCCCATCGCTTGATTTTGCTAATCAGGGAATTATATTTTCGGCAACGTTTTTTTCAAAAAAAGGTTTGTATAATTCAATTTTAGTATTACATTTGCATCCGCAATACAGTACAAGTGTTGACGTTCTTATAAAAAATGATAATGCGAAAATAGCTCAGTTGGTAGAGCGCGACCTTGCCAAGGTCGAGGTCGCGGGTTCGAGCCCCGTTTTTCGCTCAGCATCTATACGCTCGGATGGTGAAATTGGTAGACACGCTGGACTTAAAATCCAGTGAACAGCAATGTTCGTGCGGGTTCAAGTCCCGCTCTGAGTACAAAGCCTCTAACATAAAGTTAGAGGCTTTTTTGTTTTAATTACTTAAAATACTGCATGGGAACTTTTGTTATCAGTAAAAGATTAAATGACTTCTATAAATTTGAGTTTGTCTCCAGAAAAGGGAAGACCATTTTTACCAGTGCCGATTATGAGCTTCGTTTTGAATGTGAAGAAGCGATTGAAACCTTTAGGGTAGGAATAGAAACATATCACTTCCTTAGGTTTAAAACCGCTAAAGGAAAATGCTTTTTTAAGTTGATGCAGGATGAAAAGGTTTTGGCAACCAGCCGAAAATATTCAACGGAGTTGATGATGCAAAAAGGAATAAACGAAATAATAAAATATGGTTCAAAGGCAGAAATCCTTGATTTCTCAGCAGGGGATTCTATTTTTTCGGACGTATAATTAAAGCCTTTTTCAGAACTTTATATAAAAAAGAAAGCCACGCATTGCGTGGCTTAATTTCTTACAGTAATTTAAAATTACTTAGTTTCAGCTGGAGCTTCAGCAGGAGCAGCAGCAGTTGTGTCAGCTGGAGCAGCAGTAGTGTCAGCAGGAGCAGCAGTAGCAGTGTCCTCAGCTACAACAGCAGTTGTATCAGCAGCAGCAGCGTCAGTAGCCTCAGCTTGTTTACAAGATACTACAGTTAATGCAGCAACAACAGCTAAACTTAAAAATACTTTTTTCATCTTACTTAATTATAAAAGGTTAATTATTAATTCGGAGCAAAGATATAAATTTTTTTATTTCGAAAAACTTTTATTTAACTTTTTTTAAAAATCTCTATTTTGCTTCGATTTTTACTTTACAACAATCGTGCCAAAACTTAAGAATTGCTTAATTTCTTTTATTTTTTCTTTGGCGCAATAATTTTCATCTCCTTAATCAGGTTTTCAGCGCCGGCGAATTTATCCACCACAAACAATACATATCGGATGTCAACCATTATGTTTCGGCATATTTCAGGAGAATAATAAATATCACTCATGGTTCCTTCCCAGACACGGTCAAAATTCAAGCCAATTAAATTTCCCTTAGCATCCAGTGCCGGACTTCCCGAATTTCCTCCGGTAGTATGATTGGTAGCAATAAACGCTAATGGCATCTTGCCTTTCACTCCATAATTCCCATAATCTTTGGCATTGTACAAATCAATCAGTTTTTTAGGAACATCGAATTCATAATCCCCGGGAATGTATTTTTCGATTACACCATCTAAATACGTAAATGGCTCGTAGATTACGCCGTCACTAGGTTTGTATCCTTTAACTTTGCCATAGGTGATGCGGAAAGTGCTGTTGGCATCCGGGAAAATGCGATCTGATTTTTGACTCAATTCCAAAATGGCTTTCATATAGGTTCTTTGCGTAGCGGCAATTCTCAAATTGATTTCGTCATATTTGGGTTTTACGGTTTTGATATAACTGTCCGCTATGGTTTTAACCACTTGATAACCTCTGTCGCTGTTGAGGTTCTCCAATACAGTTTTAGGGTCTCCGGTCAATAAGACTTTGATTTTGTCATAACTAACCAATTGTGATTTGGTGAAAACTTCAGACGCTAAATTGGCTGCATTTACGTTTTCAAAATCAGCAGGCAAAAATTGTTTCGGATAACTTTTAGCATAGACTCCGATGGTCTTTTCAAAAACTTTTTGGTCCACATCAGCATTAAACTCGTTGTAGAAATCGCCCAAGCCACTGATTAATGTATTTCTTCTGTCGTTGAAAGCCTGTTCTCCTTTATTTTTGTAAAGCTGCTCTAAATCATACAGCTTGTTTCCTAAAATAAGAATATCTGTCGTTCTTAAATACACTTCGGTAAACAAATCTCTGGCTAAGGCATAATCTTTAATTTCGGCATAATTCTTTTCAAAATCAGCCAATAAACTACCATATTCTGCCTGCTTTCCGGCCGCGATTACTTTCTCCTGGAAGTTTTTTTCAAATTTTCTTTTTGCGTCAACGGCATTGGCTTTTTTCAAGCCTTTGGATTCTCCAATCCATTTTTTCCAGGCATTTGATATAGAGCTGTTCTTAGCGGCATATTGAATCTTAATCGCTTTGTCTTTTCGCATGAATTCATTTTGCACTTTCAAAGTCGCATCGCGAATTTCAATTTTAACCGGATTTAAAGTGCTAACGATTTGCTCAACAGCCACCGCAGGCAAATATTCTCTTGTGGTTCCCGGATAGCCCAAAACCATGGTGAAATCATTTTCTTTGACACCGTTAATAGAAATCGGGAAGAAGTATTTTGGTTTGTATGGTACATTTTCAGGAGAATAAGTTGCCGGACGATTATTCTTGTCAGCATAAATACGGAACAAAGAGAAATCACCGGTATGACGTGGCCAAACCCAGTTATCGGTATCTGAACCAAATTTTCCAATCGAACTCGGCGGTGTGCCGGTCAATCTCACATCTTTAAAGGTTTCGGTCACAAACAGGATGTATTGGTTTCCGTCATAAAAGGTCTTGATGAGGTTTTCCTGCCAGGATTCCTTAGGCAATGTTTTGGTCAATTCAGCAATATTGGTCTTGATTTTTGCCTGTTTTTCAGCTTCTGATGTAAGCGATGCGGTGCCTTCAAGTACTTTTGCAGTGATGTCTTCAATGCTGACGATAAAAGTCACGTACAAATCTTTACAAGGCAATTCGTCTTCCATTTTGTAAGCCCAAAAACCATCGGTTAAATAATCGTGTTGTACCGAAGAATGGTTTTGAATCGCATCAAATCCGCAGTGGTGATTGGTTAGAATTAATCCTTTATCCGAAATAACTTCGGAAGTACAGCCGCCATTAAATTGTGGTACAGCATCTTTTAAACTGGATTTGTTTACCGAGTAAATGTCATCAGCGGTGATTTTCATCCCCAGATTTTTCATTTCGCTTTCATTCATTCCTTTCAAAAGCGAAGGAATCCACATGCCGCCTTGCTGGGCTTGAACCTGAATTACAAAAAGTAACAGCAGTAATCTTAAAAATCTCATAAGTCTAGTTTGTTTGAAGTATAGTAATTGGTTTGTTATTAGTCTTATTTGTTACAGATGTGTCTCAAAATCACATCGGTTGCACCTTTGTTCATTTGGACAAAAGTTTCGCAAATATGTCCTTTTTCGTGCCGAATGTCTTCATTCGAAATCAAATTATGGAAAGTATCATTCAATTCATTTTGATTCGCAATCGAAAGGCAGCCGTTCATATTGACCAAAGCGGTTGCCTCTGCAAAATGGGAATAATTAGGGCCAACAACTATCGGGATCCCGAAAGTAGCCGGTTCCAAAATGTTGTGAACGCCCGGATTTCCAAAGCCACCGCCAACATAGGCAATATCGGCATAGCTGTAAATTTTAGTCAGAATGCCTATGGTGTCAATGATAAAAACGGGGTATTCGGCCAAGTTCTGATGCTCTTTTTCAGAAAACAAAACGGTTTTCTTGGTAATCGATTTTTTCAATTCCTGAATTTGCTCCGTTTTGATATTGTGTGGTGCAATTATGAATTTTACATTAGTGTTCGATTGATTGATAAAATTCACCAGCAAATTTTCATCTTTTGGCCACGAACTTCCAATGACAATCGTTGTGGTGTTGTTTTTAAATTGGGCAATAAAATCCAATGAATTGTCTCTGTCCAAAATAGAAATGACACGGTCAAATCGGGTATCGCCTGATATTTTTACATTTTGGTAACCCAAAGACTGTATCAGTTTTTTCGAACCTTCATTTTGCACAAAAAAGTATTCAAAGGTTTTCAGTGCATTGCGGTAAAATCCACCATACCATTTGAAAAAAGCTTGGTTTTCCCGGAAGATTCCCGAAATCAAATAGGTTTCTACTTTTGCTTTTTTGAGTTCGTTCAGATAATTAGGCCAATATTCATATTTGATAAAGAAAACCAAATCGGGATGAACCAATTTTAGGAATTGTTTCGCATTTGAATTGGTATCCAAAGGCAAATAGACCGTAACATCAGCAACGATGTTGTTTTTTCGGACTTCATAACCCGAAGGCGAAAAGAAAGTTAGCACTATTTTATGGTTGGGAAACTCCTGTTTTATTTTTTCCATCACCGGCAAACCTTGCTCATATTCGCCAAGCGAAGCAGCGTGAAACCAAATCGTTTGGTCTTCCGGATTGATTTTGGAAGCCAAAGTTTCAAAAACAGTCTTTCTTCCGTCAACAAACAGTTTTATTTTGGGACTAAAAAGCGCCGCTACTTTCACGATTTGTGAAGCCAAAACCAACAATACATTGTATAGAAAAAACATCCCAAAAATTTTGATGCGCTAAAATACGTTTCTTTTGCGGAATAGGATATTCTACTTCAGAATTTCTTACTTTTGCTACTCATAATTTTTATAGCATGAGAAAAATACAAATGGTTGACTTAAAAAGTCAATACGAAAAAATAAAAGACACTGTTAATGCTTCAATTCAGGAAGTTTTAGATACCACAACATACATCAACGGACCATTGGTTCACGAATTTCAAAAGAATCTAGAGCAATATTTAGATGTGAAACATGTGATTCCATGTGCCAACGGTACCGATGCTTTGCAGATTGCGATGATGGGATTGGATTTAAAACCGGGCGACGAAGTGATTACTGCCGATTTTACTTTTGCTGCAACCGTAGAAGTAATTGCCTTGTTACAATTGACACCGGTTTTGGTTGATGTTGACGTCGTGAATATGAATATTTCTATTGATGCGATTAAGAAAGCAATTACCCCAAAAACTAAAGCGATTGTACCGGTACACTTGTTTGGCCGTGCGGCTAATATGGAAGCCATTATGGCCATTGCGGCAGCGCACAATTTATATGTAATTGAAGATAATGCCCAGGCGATTGGTGCCAATTGTAAATTCTCTAACGGCACCAAAAAGAAAGCCGGAACCATCGGGCATGTTTCGTCAACGTCATTTTTCCCGTCTAAAAACTTAGGTTGTTATGGCGATGGCGGTGCGATTTTCACCAATGATGATGCTTTGGCACACAAAATCAGAGGTATTGTTAATCACGGAATGTATGTGCGTTATCATCATGATGTTGTTGGCGTGAATTCTCGTTTGGATAGTATTCAGGCCGGAGTTTTAAATGCCAAATTACCTTTTTTAGATGCTTACGGAAAAGCGCGTCAAGATGCGGCTCGTAAATATTCGGCAGCTTTTGAAGGGCATAAAAATATCATTGCACCAACCATTTGTGACAATTGTGATTGCCATGTATTCCACCAATATACTTTGAGAATTATTGATGCCGACAGAAACGCATTAATGGAACATTTATTGGCCAAAGGAATTCCTTGCGCTATTTATTATCCAATTCCGTTGCATTCACAAAAAGCCTATCTCGATCCGCGTTACAAAGAGGAAGATTTCCCGGTAACCAACCAGTTGGTGAAAGAAGTGATTTCGTTGCCAATGCACACCGAATTAGACGATGAGCAAATCAAATTTATTACAGACAGCGTTTTAGAATTTTTGAAATAAATGGATGGAGATATCAATAGAAAGCCCCCATTATTTGTCAGAATAATATCTTTTGTCCTTTTTTTTAGTTTTGGAATTTTTATCAAAAGTTACTTTTTTGGGAATAAGGAGAGTGAAAAGGACTTGGTTTTAAAGCAAATAGACAGCATCAATAAAACCATGCCGGTTGTATTTGATGATTTTGCTAAAGCAGATAGTGTTTCTCTGTTGAAAAATGAACAGCTAAAATACAGTTTCACTCTTATCAAAATTGATGATTCTTCCTCAAAACTTTATGTTGATGCTTTGAAGTATAAAATGAAAAATCAGAGTCAGATTTATTATGAAACGAATGAAGGAATGAAGGCATTTAGAGATAATAGCATTGTAGTTAATTATTTTTATTACGATAAAAACGGAAAGTATCTTTTCGATTTCAGCATTAAACCCAACAAAAAATAAATGAAAGTAGTAGTAACCGGCGGATTAGGTTTTATAGGTTCGCACACCGTTGTTGAATTGCAAAATCAAGGTTTTGAAGTAGTGGCTATCGACAATTTGTCCAATGCTTCTATTTCGGTTTTGGATGGTATCGAAAAGATTACCGGGAAGAAACCCATTTTTGAAAACATTGATTTAAGAGAAAAAACCGCTGTTCAGAATTTCTTTAAAAAGCACAATGATACAGTTGGCGTAATCCATTTTGCAGCGTCTAAAGCTGTTGGAGAGAGCGTTGAAAACCCTTTGTTGTATTACGAAAACAACATCAATACTTTGGTGTATGTTTTACAGGAAATGACCCTGATGCCTCAGGCTAATTTTATTTTCAGTTCGTCTTGTACCGTTTATGGCCAGGCCGAAACCATGCCGATTACCGAAGATGCTTCGGTGCAACCGGCAATGTCGCCTTATGGAAATACAAAGCAGGTTGGGGAAGAAATCATCCATGACGTGGCCAGGGTGACCAATTTAAATTCGATTTTGTTGCGTTATTTTAACCCAATCGGAGCACATCCTACCGCCGAAATCGGGGAATTACCCATTGGAGTTCCGCAAAACTTAGTGCCATTCATTACACAAACGGCCATGGGCTTGCGCAAAGAATTATCTGTTTTCGGGAATGATTATCCAACCATTGACGGAACCTGTATCCGCGATTATATTCATGTTGTTGACTTGGCGAAAGCACATGTTGTAGCATTGCAACGTTTGCTAGACAAACAAAACACAGAGAAAGTGGAAACCTTCAACTTAGGAACCGGAACCGGAAGTTCTGTTTTGGAAGTGATTCACGCGTTCGAAAAAATTTCAGGGCAAAAATTACCTTATAAAATAGTGGCCCGAAGAGATGGCGATGTGGTTCAGGCTTACGCCAATACCGACAAAGCTAGAGAAATTTTGGGATGGAGTACCGAATTGTCTTTGGAGGATGCATTGGCTTCCGCCTGGAAATGGGAGCAAAAAGTTAGAAGTTAAGATTTTAAAAATACGGATTGCCTTAGGCAATTAAAGATATCTGCCTCATGAATGAAAAAACCGATTTCAAATTACTGCTCTGTCTTTTTATTGTAGCAATTGTTTGGGGCACAACCTATTTAGGAATCAGGGTTGCGGTCGAAACCATGCAGCCCTGGTATATTACCTCCGCCCGTCAGGGATTAGCCGCTTTGATTATATTGGCGATTTTATTGTATAAAAAAGAATTGGCCTGGATAGGATGGGAGAATTTCAAACTCCAGTTCATACCATCGATTCTGATGATAGTTTTGGCCAATGGTTTTACTACAATTGCCGAACAAAGTGTTCCCAGCGGATTGACTTCAATATTGAGTGCTTTGTCACCGTTGGTGGTTTTCTTGGGCGGAACAATGATTGGTCAGCAAAAGGCAACTTTTAAAGGTTTTATCGGCGTTATTATTGGATTCCTGGGAGTCGTTTTTATTTTTAGGGATGGTTTGGGTGATATTTTGGATCCCAATTACAAGACGGGAATTTTCTATTTGAGTATCGCGATTTTAGCTTGGTCGGCCGGAACGGTTTACACCAAATTCCACACGCACAAATCGAATAATATAGCCCTGAATTTATTTTACCAGTTTTCAATTGCCGCCATCATTCAATTTATTTTGGCACTCATCATCAATCCCGATGTTGATTTCAATGCCTGGAGCACCAGAAGTATTTTGGCCACTTTATACCTTTCTGTTTTTGGCTCTGTGATTGCTTTCTTTGCCTATCATTATGCCTTGAAAAGAGTTACGGCAATACAGGTTTCGGTGTTGAATTATATCAATACCATTATCGCGGTATTCCTGGGCTGGCTGTTGCTTGATGAAGTCATTAAGCTCGACTTCCTGATTGCAACTGTGTTGATTATCCTGGGTGTATTCATCACCAATTACAAGCGAACTAAAGATGTTGTCGAACGAAACGGAGACAAATAAAAAATCCTCACTTTTGATGAGGATTTAGTTTTTTATTTTGCAGATTCTTTTAATTTTTTGGCGGCTTCTTCCAGTTTTTCAGCGCTTTTTATTTTGGCGGTGTCTATTTTAGCTTTGGCTTTGGCTTTAACAGTATCCAATTCAGCTTCCACCTTTACTTTGGCTGTGTCAATGGATTCTTTTACTTCTTCGGTTACAGCGTCTGAAGCTGCGTCGATTTTTTCTTTGGTCTCGTCTTTACAAGATGCTAATAAAGCTGCTAAAGCGAACGATAAGATTATTTTCTTCATGATATTTAAGGTTTAATTTTTAATAACAAATTTGGATCAGGGCAATTCTGCAAATAATAGGCCAGTGTTTTTGAACTGCAAACACCGGGATAATCACCACTTTTATTTTCCATATCGATGATAACCTGGAAATGCAAATGCGGCGCATAATCACCATTTATTGGAGGCAAACCCAAATTGGCGATTTGTTGTCCTTTGGTCACCAAATCACCCACTTTTTTGCCGTTCAAACTTTCCAGACTCAAATGGCCATATAAGGTATGGAACTTGTAACCTTCGATGGTATGTTCCAAAATAACCGTTGGGCCATAATCTCCCAAAGCGTCATTGTTTTGAAAGCTGTGAATTTTTCCATCCAACGCTGCATAAATCGGTGCCGATTCATTGATCCACAAATCCAAACCAATATGAATATTGCGCTCGTCTGAATTAAGGTCGTTGAAAACCGTACTTCTCTTATACAAATTTCGGATTTCCTGGTAACCTCCGAAAGCAATTTGGGCATTATTTTTATCTAAATACTGCTGAATATATTTTTCGTAATCGGAAGCCTTATTTAAATTTTGATTCGCCAGGGTTTCATTGGCCACCGACAAATCCAAAGCCACATAATTATCATAAGCAATATCAGCGGAGATGACTTTGACATCCTGAATGTCTTCAAATAAGGCAATTAATTTTTCCATAGCATCAATTTACAACACCAATTCAGAATACAGTTTTTCAAAAGTAGCATCCAAATCAGCACTGAAACCGGAATGTGGTCTCGAAGTTTGTATGCTCGAACTTTTAACAGCCGTCAGCCATCGGAAGCGTTCCGAAATTTCGAAAGCGCCAATGGGTCCGCTGTCTTTTTTGCCTTGACCGATTTTTACAAATGACTCTAAATTTTCTTTTAATTGAGCAATGTCAAATTCAGCACAAATCGACTGTATTTTTTCGGGTACGATATGGTATTCAATTCGCAGGTATTTTTGCCTTTTACAAAAAAGCAGCAATCCGATATTGATAAATTCTTCGCGCTCTACCTTAGGCACAACACGAATAACGGCGTATTCATATAAGTGTTTTTCGTGCATCTTGCGCTTGTTTTAAAAACAGATCAGCATTCGCCAATCGGAGGATTAAAAATTGAAAATAGACTTCTTTTATTTCGTCAGGAGTTATTGTTCTGTCTTCCCAAAGTAACCAGTCCTCTGGAATTTGATTTACAATTTCTTTCAGAATACTTTCGTTTAATTTAGTTGTGAACTCGGTATTGACTTCCTCCAATCGGGCTGCTTTTGGCAACAAAACATGGTCTTTGATTAGAGCAAAGGGCGAAACGGCATTGGTTTTCCAATTGTCCCAGGAATGGTGAAAATAAAAAGCCGCACCGTGATCAATTAACCAAAGTTCTTTTTTCCAAATCAGTAAATTAGTGTTTTTGAAAGTTCGGTCAACATTGGTAATAAACGCATCCAACCAAACAATTTTTGAAGCCAATAATGCCTCACAATCATTACTCGCAGCGTCATAAGTAATAGCGCCTGAAAGATAATGCAAACCCAAATTCAACCCTTGACTGAATTGCAGCAAATCCTGAATCTCTTCATCGGCTTCGGTTCGGCCAAAAGCTTCGTCCAAATTGGCAAAAACCAATTCGGGAACCGGTAAACCAAGATATTTAGCGATTTGACCACCAAGAAACTCAGCAATCAACGCTTTGACACCATGACCGGCACCGCGAAATTTTAAAACATATTTAAAATCGTCATCCGCTTCAGCCAATGCCGGAAGCGAACCGCCTTCGCGAAGCGGTGTAATATATCGGGTTACGTTTACGGTTCGTAAATCTAAGTTCATGAATTTGGAATTCTTTAAAACAAAGATAGCATAAAAAAACTCCGATGTTTTTATCGGAGTTTTCAATTTTTTTGAAGTTATGCAGAATATGTTTCTACTTCTCTGTCGATTTTGTTCACCAATCCAACCAGTACTTTTCCGGGACCAACTTCAGTAAAACTAGTGGCGCCGTCTTTAATCATTTGTTGAACCGATTGGGTCCATTTTACCGGAGCCGTCAATTGGATGATTAAGTTTTTCTTGATTTCATTGGCATCAGAAACCGCGCTTGCCGTTACATTTTGATATACCGGGCAACTTGGAGTGTTAAAGTTTGTAGCTTCAATCGCTGCAGCCAATTCTTCTCTGGCCGGTTCCATCATAGGCGAGTGGAATGCGCCGCCAACAGGCAACAACAAAGCTCTTTTCGCTCCAGCCTCTTTCATCGCTTCGCAAGCTTTTTCCACGGCTGAAAATTCACCTGAAATGACCAATTGTCCAGGACAGTTGTAATTAGCCGCTACGACAATTCCGTCAATGGAAGCACAAACGTCTTCCACGATTTTATCCTCCAAACCTAAAACCGCAGCCATAGTAGATGGTGTAATTTCACAAGCTTTTTGCATCGCCATCGCACGTTGGGAAACCAATTTTAATCCGTCTTCAAAAGACAAAGTACCATTGGCAACCAAGGCTGAAAATTCGCCAAGTGAATGTCCGGCTACCATGTCAGGGTTGAAATTGTCTAAAGTTTTGGCCAAAATTACCGAGTGTAAAAAAACCGCCGGTTGTGTTACTTTGGTTTCTTTTAATTCTTCGGCTGTTCCCTCAAACATAATGTCTGTGATGCGGAAACCTAAAATTTCATTGGCTTTTTCAAATAAGGCTGCCGCTAAAGCCGAATTCTCATATAACTCTTTACCCATTCCGGTAAATTGTGCTCCTTGTCCTGGAAAAACGTATGCTTTCATTTAGTATTTTTTATTGTTTCGAACAACAAAAATACTATTTTATTCTGTTTCAATCACAAAGTCTACAACAGCTGTTGCAGTTGAGTTGGCAGGAACAACCAGCGGCGTAAAATCTTCAGGCACACCATTAACAGTAATTGCTAGTGTATACGTTTTAGTGGAAGACGATGTGTTGTTTGCCGTTACTTCTAAATTTGCTGTAAATGGATAATCAGAAACCGATACTGTTTTGGAACTATTACCACCGGCAAAATCCTCAAAATTATTAAGGGTTACAACAGAGCCATTGCCTTTTTTGTATTTTATTTCAGTAACTGAACTGTCAAGTCCGACAATTTCATACTTGACTTTGGTTGAATTATCGTCATCGCTGCTACATGAAGTAACAAAGACCGATAAAAGCAAAACGGAGAATAAGATTTTTAAAGTTTTCATAATAGATTGTTTTAATGGTTAATTTTAGTTAGACCTGTATTGGGTTTTGACAAATTTAACTAATAACCACAGCAACTATTTTTCATAATTATGAGAAATCCTTACACAATCTCAATCGAATCTATTATCCCTAAAAGTTGATTTTTCAACTCTTCATTGCTGATTATTCCTTTTTCCCTGTCAAAATTCTCGTTGAAACTTGGTAATGAAAAGCTTCCTTTTACCACACCGCCCTGAAATGGCATTCGTTTAACGGCAATGTCCAAAACCGTTCCACCACCACGTGCTCCGGGCGAAGTAGCCAATAAAAGCATTGGTTTTCCTTGAAATGTTTTGCCATCAATGCGTGAAGTCCAATCGAGGATGTTTTTGAATGCGGTAGTATAGTTGCCATTGTTTTCGGCAAACGAAATCAGGATAAAATCGGCATCGCCAATTTTTTTGTAAAAATCCTGCGCCAATTGCGGAAATCCGGTTGCTTTTTCGCGGTCTTTGGAATAGATAGGCATTTCGTAATCATTCAAATCCACCAAATCAACGGTTACATTTTTAAACTGTTTGGAAGCATAAGTTGCCAATTGTTTGTTGATGGAATCACTGCTGTTTGAAGCGCCGAAGGCTAGTATTTTTTTCATTTTTTACTATTTAAGTAATAGGTTAGAGCGCCTGACGGGCATTTTTTCACGGTTTCGATGATTTTCTCAGTGGTTGAACCTTCTGGTGTTATCCAAGGTTTTTCCTTTGGTTTGAAAACATCAGGATTGTTGCGAACGCAATTGGCAGAATGTATGCATTTTCCTGATTGCCACACTATGGTCACTTCGCCATTGGTGTATTCTTTGGTTAGGTCTTTAGGATCCATAATTAAAGTGTTGTATTGATGATTACTTTGTTTTTCAGGATTTTTGATATCGGACATTTATCGGCAATTACCAGTAAGCGCTCGCGTTGTTCGTTACTGATATTTGTCGAAAATGTAATGTCTCGTGTAATGGTCGTTTCTAAGTCGGGATTACTCTCCTGAGACATATTCAGTGAAATATAAATCTCCGGAATATCCCAGCCTTTGCGATCGATATACATTCGCAAGGTTACTAATACACAACTTCCCAACGAAGCTAAAAGGGTTGAGAATGGGTCGGGCCCAATGTCATTTCCACCAACTCTTTCGGGTTCGTCCATCAGTAAAGTGCCATTACGCCAGGAAATGGTGCACAAATACTTTTGTGCACCAATCTTTCCTTCAACGTTATTTTCTAAAATATTGGCCATGATTACAAAACGTCTCTAAACGCTTCAACTTTATCGAAAACGCTTTTGGCAAACGGACAAAGCGGAATGATCTTGATGCCATTCTCACGGGCATATTCTACCGCTTTGGTGACCATTTTTTTGCCAAAACCTTTGCCTTCATTTCCGGGTTTAACTTCGGTGTGGTCGATAATTATTTGTTTTTCGCCAGCGAAAACAAAAGTCATCATGGCTTCGTGTTTGCCATCGACATCAATGTAAAAAAAACCTTTTTTGCCATCGATTTTTAACTGTACTTCAGTGCTCATAGTGTTATGATTTATTGTACCATTGGTACTTCCATTAATAAAATTTCGGCATCTTCAGTAGCTTCAAAAGTTACTTTGTCAAAGTCGGTTATACCTAAACCATCGCGTTGCGCTAATTCTTGTCCGTCTACTTTTACGCCCCCTTTGATTACGAAAACATATAAACCATTGCCTTCTTTTTTACGGTCATAGTCCAAAGTAATTCCTTTGTCCAGATTGCCCATATGAAACCAGGCGTCCTGGTGAATCCAAACTCCGGCATCGTCTGCATTTGGAGAAAGGATTTGTTGCAATTTATTATGACGATCAGTCGTGTCTAAGGTAATTTGTTGGTAACGAGGTCCAACATTTCTGTATTTTGGGAATACCCAAATTTGCAACAGATTGGTTCTTTTATCCGCATTCGGATTGAACTCAGAGTGTTGGATTCCGGTTCCGGCGCTCATAACCTGAACATCACCAAATTTGATGATTTCAGTATTACCCATGCTGTCTTTGTGGGCCAAATCACCTTCTAAAGGAATCGTGATAATTTCCATGTTATCGTGAGGATGTGTTCCAAAACCCATACCAGATGCTACGATGTCATCGTTTAAAACCCTCAAGACACCAAACTGAACTCTTTCAGGGTTGTAATAACTGGCAAAACTAAAAGTATGGTGTGCATTTAACCAACCGTGATCAGCATGACCGCGAGTATTGGCTTTGTGTAAAACTGTATTTTTCATGATGTATAAATGTATTAATTATTATGATACAAATTTACAATCATACAGCCCGTTGGGTACTTAATGTAGATTAAGAAATCATATATGACGAAATATAAGATTAATGCATTAAATTTGACTTTTAGATAACTCTTTACTATGAAAAAATATTACTTCTTTGTTTTACTATTAACCCAGATTGTTTTTTCCCAAGCACCAATCGTTGAATGGCAAAAAACACTTGGAGGTACTAGTGGCGAGTATGTTAGAGCAATCAGGAATACTCCCGATGGAGGTTATATAGTTGCAGGACAAACAGATTCATATAATGCGGAGTTTTCAAGTAATCATGGGAGTACTGATGCGTTGATAGTAAAACTTTCTTCAGCCGGAACTATTGAATGGCAAAAAACACTTGGAGGTTCATCCATAGATGTTGCTTTTAACATACAACTTACCTTAGACGGAGGATATATTTTGGTAGGATACTCTACCTCAAACAACGGAGATGTTTCAGGAAATCATGGAGGTGAAGATGTGTGGGTCGCCAAGCTTTCTTCAGTTGGAATTATTGAATGGCAAAAATCATACGGAGGAACACAATATGACTATGGATTTGATATTAAAGTTACATCAGATGGCGGTTATGTTTTTGTAGGACATGCAGGTTCAAATAATGGAGATGTTTCAGGAAATCATGGAAATTATGATGTTTGGGTTGTGAAAATTTCGAGTATAGGTGTTATTCAGTGGCAAAAAGCTTTAGGCGGTACAAATGTAGATTATGCAGAGAGTATCCAGGTTACCGCTGATGGAGGATATATTTTAGCAGGACATGCTTTTTCTAATAATGGTGATGTGTCAGGTAATCACCAACCAGGAACTCCTGACTTATGGGTTGTTAAGCTTTCACCAACAGGTAGTGTTGAATGGCAAAAATCACTTGGAGGAACGGGTAGCGAATATGGTAAAAATATAGAGCTTACTTCTGATGGAGGTTATATTGTGGGTGCCTATACAAGTTCTAACAATGGTGATGTTAGCGGTCTTCATGGGAGTTTTTACGATTTTTGGGTAGTAAAATTATCTGAAAACGGAACGATTCAATGGCAAAGAGCATTGGGAGGAAGTTATCATGATAATTTAAGAAATGTAAAAACTACTTCTGATGGAGGTTATATAGCTATCGGGATGGTTGGTTCGAGTGATGGCGATGTCGAAGGAGATCATCCTACAGGAGAAGTTTGGATAGTGAAACTTTCGAACACGGGGATAATTCAGTGGCAAAAAAGCTTAGGTGGTTCCAATGTTGATGATGGAATAAATATCCTTGCAAATCCGGATGGGAGTTACACTATGATTGGATGGACAAATTCTACTGATGGAGATGTTATTGGTGCTCATGGAGATTTTGATGGATGGGTGGTAAAACTTGGCCCTGATGCTTTAGCAACATCAAATTTTAACCCTCAAAATATAAAATTGTATCCCAATCCAACGGCTTCTTTTCTGACACTCCAAAGTGCCGGCAACATATTATTTGATAAAATAGTGGTCACCGATTTAGCCGGTAAAACGATTTTAGAACAATACCAAAACAGCAATCAAATAAACGTTGAAAAGTTAGCCGGTGGCATATATATACTACAAGCTTTCTCAGGAGAAGAAAAACTAATGGCGAAGTTTATAAAAGAGTAAAATTATTTCTTTAACATTCGCGCTTTCATTTTGCTAAAGAACTCGGGCGTGACACCAATAAAAGAAGCGATTTGTTTTTGAGGTACTTTTTGAATGAGTGTTGGGTATTTTTTGCAGAATTTTTCAAAGCGTTCTTCCGCGGTTAAGCTCAGGTTGTCCATGAGTCTTTCCTGGTTGGCAACCAAAGAATTTTCAATCAGGATTCTGAAAAAGCGCTCCAGTTTTGGGATTTCGAGATACAGTTGGTCTTGGTTTTCTTTAGACAATACAACCACTTCAGCATCTTCCAATACTTCGATAAAAAGATTACCCGGTTTTTGCGACAACAAGCTGTACATATCACTAATCCACCAACCTTCGCAGGCAAAGCTCAACACGTGTTCGACGATATTGTCATTGATATTAAAACTTCGAAGCAAACCCGAATTCACAAAATAACCTTCTTTGCACACCTGACCGGCGTTTTGCAAGATGGTTTTGGCCTTGACCTGTCTGGTTTCGGTTTTAGACAAAAAAAGCAACTCTTCCTCGGGAGAAAGAGTTACTATTTTTGAAATATTTTCAAGGATTTTAGCCAAGAGGATTATTTTATTTTCTTGGAAGTAGTTTGAATGAAGTTACGACAAATTTGTCTCCTTTTATTTCACCTACTACTTCAGCTTTGCTAACAGCATTGCAGAAACCTTCAGCACCGTGGGCATCGCCATGGTCATCCAGTTTTGTTCCTTCAACAAAATAGGCTTTTCCATCAACTATTGCTGCCAGATCGCATCCTTTTTTGATTTCTTTCATTCCAAATTGGCATTGCCCGCAAGCCACTTCGACAATTCTTGGTTCTGTTGTTGCTTTCTTTTCCTGAGCATTCATGCTTGTTATTCCTAACGCAAAAAATGCTACCAATAATGCTTTTTTCATCATTTATAAATTTACGGTTATTAATCTTGCTGTTTTTTTGGCCGTTTCCACTATTTCAGAGATTGGTGTTTCGAGTTGGTCATTGACTAAAACTACACCCATTCTTCTATAAGGTCTCGACGTTGGCTTTCCAAATATACGAAAATCTGTTTTAGGTAATGATGCTACGGCTGAAATTCCTGAATATGTTGGATTTAAAGATTCCCCGGAGGCTAAAATTACGGCACTGGCTCCGGCTTTTTCCAATGTAATCTCAAAAATTGGCAAACTCAAAACTGCACGCAAATGCAATTCGAATTCGTTAAAGTTTTGGGTTCCGGCTAAGGTCACCATTCCGGTGTCGTGTGGTCTTGGTGATAATTCAGAGAAATAAACACCTTCATCCGTCAGGAAGAATTCTACGCCGAATAATCCTGCACCGCCGAGTGCTTCGGTTACTTTTCGGGCCATTTCCTGTGCTTCGGCAATGTCCTTATCGGAAACAATTGCAGGTTGCCAACTTTCCTGATAATCACCGCGTTCCTGTCGGTGACCGATTGGCGCACAGAATAATGTTGGATTATTATTTTGAGTTACAGTCAACAAAGTAATTTCTGAATTGAAATTGACAAAAGCTTCCACAATCACCTCAATGATATCGCCACGGGAACCTTCTTCGGCATATTGCCAGGCTTTTATGATATCGGCTTCGGTTTTGATGGTCGATTGCCCTTTACCCGAAGAACTCATCAATGGCTTTACAACACAAGGAATTCCGACTTCAGCAACGGCTTTCTGTAATTCTTCGGCAGAAGTAGCATAACGATAATTCGCTGTTCTTAAACCTAAATCTTTAGCCGCCAAATCACGGATTGCTTTTCGGTTCATGGTAAAATTGGCCGCTTTCGCCGAGGGTACCACAGTGATGCCTTGTTTTTCGTAATCGTAAAAACGTTCGGTGCGGATGGCTTCAATTTCAGGGATGATAAAATCGGGTTGGTGTTTGGCCACAATACGGTCCAATTCGGCTCCATCCAGCATATTGATGGCTTCAAATCCATGAGCAACCTGCATTGCCGGAGCATTTTCATAACTGTCGACAGCGATAACGGTTTGCCCGATTCTTTGGGCGGCGATAACAAATTCTTTTCCTAATTCTCCTGAACCGAGTAATAATATTTTTGACATTGGATTTAATTTTTTGGAATAAAAAAGCCCCAAGTTTCCTTGAGGCATGAACTATTTTAAGCTAGTGCTGCTGCGATTCTTTTGAAAGCTTCTGCCAGCAATTCTTCGCTGGTCGCGTAAGAGATTCTGATGCAGTTTGGATTTCCGAAAGCGTCTCCGGTAACCGTTGCCACATTGGCTTCTGATAGCAAATACATGGAGAAATCATCGGCATTGTTGATTAATTTGCCACGTAAGGTTTTGCCAAAGAAAGACGAAACGTCAGGGAAAACGTAGAATGCACCTTCAGGAACATTTACCTTTAATCCCGGAATGGCTTTGGTCAAACCAACGACTAAATCACGACGGTTTTTGAATGCGGAAACCATGTCGTTTAACACACTTGGGTCAGCATCAACAGCGGTAATGGTAGCTCTTTGCGCAATCGAATTGGCGCCTGAAGTGACTTGGCCCTGCATTTTGGTACAGGCTTTAGCAATAAATTCAGGAGCACCGATATAACCGATTCTCCAGCCGGTCATCGCGAAAGCTTTCGCCACACCGTTTACGGTAATCGTTCTGTCGAACAAGCCCGGAATCGTTCCGATGCTGCAGAAAGTTCCCGAGAAATTGATGTGTTCGTAGATTTCGTCAGAAACGATATAGATGTTTGGGTATTTTTCCAATACTTTTCCAATAGCGGTCAATTCTTCACGGTTGTACACCGAACCACTTGGGTTACACGGTGAACTGAACCACATCATTTTTGTTTTTGGTGTGATGGCTTTTTCCAATTCGGCTGCCGTCATCTTGAAATCGCTTTCTACAGAAGTTGGAACTTCCACAGGAACACCGCCTGATAATTTGATGATTTCGTAATAAGAAACCCAGTATGGCGCCGGAAGAATTACTTCGTCACCATCGTTCAACATGACTTGGGCCACGTTGTATAAAGATTGTTTCGCTCCGGTAGACACTACAATGTTGGCCGGTTTGTAATCAAGGTTATTGTCTCTTTTGAATTTTCTGCAAATGGCATCTTTCAGTTCTCCATAACCGTCAACCGGTGTGTAGGTGCTGTAATTTTCATCGATCGCTTTTTTGGCAGCTTCTTTGATAAAATCGGGTGTGTTGAAATCGGGTTCACCTAAACTAAGGCTGATAATATCTTTTCCCTGGGCTTTTAATTCTCTCGCCAAGGCGGCCATGGCAAGGGTTTGTGAGGTTGATAAATTGTTGATTCTGTCCGATAAAATGCTCATTGTGTTGTTGTTATGATGTTAAATAAAGAGACGCCAATAAAGGCGTCTTGTTTTATGTTATGCTAATTGAGGTTGTCTGCCCAATTCCCTTAAGTGCTTGAAATGCGAAGCGATAGCCGCTCGGGTAGTTTTGAATTCGTAGTATGGCAACTCACATTCTTTCGCGGTTTGCTTTACGATTTCGGCAATTTTGCCATAATGGATGTGGCTGATGTTTGGAAACAAATGGTGTTCAACCTGATGATTTAATCCACCGGTATAGTAGTTCACCAACCAGTTTTTTGGCGCGAAGTTAGCGGTTGTAAACAATTGGTGAATGGCCCAGGTGTTTTCGATTTCGCCATTGTCATCCGGAATCGGATTTTCGGTTTCCTCTACTACGTGCGCCAATTGGAATACGACACTCAGGATTACTCCGGCAGTGTAATGCATTACCAAAAAGCCCAGAACCACTTTCCACCATGAAACGCCTAAAACCATTGGGAGTACTAACCAGATGGAGAAATAAATGATTTTGGTGATAATTAAGGTTGTCCAGCGAATCACCGGTTTTTTGAATTCACCGTATGACAAGTTTCTTTTCAGATAACGTTTCATCTGAAGAAAATCGGTAGTGATGGCCCAGTTGAAAGTCAGTAATCCGTACAAAAAAACAGAATAATAATGTTGGAATTTGTGGAAACGGTACCATTTCGCTTCTTTGGTGAAACGCATGATTCTTCCGGCTTCCAGGTCTTCGTCGTGACCTAAAATATTGGTGTAAGTATGGTGCAAAACATTGTGCTGTACCTGCCAGTTGTAAACATTTCCGGCTAAGATATAGATGCTTCCGCCCATGATTTTATTGACCCATGATTTGTTGGAATAAGCACCGTGATTACCATCGTGCATTACGTTCATTCCAACGCCTGCCATACCAACGCCAATGACTACGTTAAGCAAAAGATAAGCCCAAATCGGCATGTGCATCGCCAATAAAATAAAGTATGGTGTTAAGAAAATGGAAAACATCACAATAGTTTTCAAATGCAGTTTCCAATTTCCGGTTCTGTCGAGGTTGTTTTCTTTAAAATAGCTGTTAACTCTTGAATTTAATGTTCTGAAGAATTTTAAACTATCGGTTTTAGAGAAAATGGGTGTTGTGTTATTCATTTATGTATTTCAAATTTTGCCCAAAGATAATTATTATAATTTTTTAAAGATTATAAACAAATCATAATTATTAACCAAAAGCACTATTTTTGTTGAAAATTCAATTTATGGAAGAAATTATCAAACAATTTCCTAATCTTACTGATAATCAAATACTACAGTTTCAAAAATTGGAGGCGTTATATCAGGATTGGAATGCGAAAATCAATGTAATTTCCCGCAAAGATATAGACGAATTATACAACAAACACGTTTTGCATTCACTGGCGATTGCCAAAATCCAGCCTTTTGAACCCGGAACATATATTCTGGACGTTGGAACCGGTGGTGGATTTCCCGGAATTCCGTTGGCGATATTATTTCCCGAAACGCGTTTTTACCTGATTGATGTGATCGCCAAAAAAATAAAAGTCGTACAGGCCGTTGCCGATGGATTGGGATTGAAAAATGTCAAAGCCGAGCAAATGCGCGCCGAAAACGTCAAAGGCGATTATGATTTTATCGTCAGCCGTGCCGTGACCAACATGCCCGATTTTGTATCCTGGATCAAAGATAAAATCAAAAAGCAAAACAAACATGAGTTGAAAAACGGTATTCTTTACCTCAAAGGCGGCGATTTGACCGAAGAGTTAAAGGATTTTCCAAAAGCCACAGAATACAGCATCGCCGAGTTCTTTAAAGACGAATTCTTCGAAACCAAAAAAGTGGTTCATCTACCGCTAAAGTTCAAAGTATAAAAAAAGCCTCTCGATTGAGAGGCTTTTCTTTTTAATCTTTTACGATTTTCTTAGTGATTTTTCCGTTTTCATTGCCAATAGTGATTAAATAAACGCCTTTGGTTAATGATACCGGAATCTCAAAAGTTCCACTGATAGTTTGATTTTGTGATGTATATATTGTTTTTCCTAACATATCTGTGATGGCAATTTTTGCATTATCGATAGTGTAAGAAGTATTGATTTCAATATAGTTTTCCACCGGATTTTTGATCCAAAGGGTTTCAAATGCCGGATTGGTTGTCGCCAAAGAACCGGTTATGATTTCGTTCAAAGCAAAAGTCACATTGGTATCATTCAAGGTAACGTGATTTTCATTCACGGTCGGAATGGAAGAAGCCACAAAAGGTGTTGTTGCGCCGGTTACAGGTGTGTATAAATTATTGGTGCTGGAAATGGCCATTGAACTCCAAGTTGGAATAAAGGTAAAATAATCCGCGTTCAGGTTGTCGAAAAATTCGGTTAGCAACGGATCAGTTCCGGCGTCGGCACCAAATCCGCTCATATCAAATCTTCCACCCGGTGCAGTGTCTAATCCATCGGTGTAGGTTGGCGCTTTTGAATTGGCCAAACTTTCAAATCCGGTTACCCAAACCACTACGACAAACTGTTGCGCTCTGAAACGGCTTACCTGATTGGTCTGATTGGCGGCAGGCGTAAAGCGCAAATTGATAATAGCGCGCTGTGTAGCACTGATGTTAAACGTATGGTTCATCACTTCAAAATTTGGCGAATAGTTCATCGTTCCGTTACTTGCGCCATTAGCAATAGCCACATTTCGAACGGTTGTTGGAAAGCCCATCGTGTTTAACTCATTTTGAAATGCGGTTCTGAAATTTGGTGAACCGGCGGGCAATAAACTCGCAGCGTCAGTATTAAATTCAAAAGTACTTCCGGTTTGCAAATGTCCTTCCAAGTGGTCAATGAGCATTTGTCTGGCAGCCGGACTTTTAATCATGCCGTCTACAAGAGGCTGAACAGCCGCATTCCCTAGTGGGCCATAGGCCATATAGTTGAACAAATGTTGGAAACCAATAGGAATATTAGCGCCTTGATGTGGTGAATCAAATGAAATATACAATCGGGTGTCGTGCGTCAATGAATTCATCTCCATATAACGCAAAGCATAACGCGAAATCAATCCGCCCATACTTGGACCAACGATTACATTTTTTTGAGTGCCTACTTTTTGGGCATTGATCTGATTGATTACTTCTACTAAAACAAAAGCATTTCTTTGGATAAAATCAACACCGCCATCCACTACGGTTGTTGTATTTGGTCTGGTGTAGGTTGGGAAATTCACCAGGACAATATCAAATCCTAAAGTTCTCAGATAATCAGCCATATTTTGACTTGTCCCATAAGCTAAACCACCATACATTGTAGTAATAGTATTGGTATCACCAGGATCAAAACCATCAACCACAAAAACCGGCTTGTCTAAAATTCCATCAACGGTATCAGGAAAAATCTCGTATTCACCCTGACCAAAATACCCTTCTGTTTCACCATAACCCTGATAAGGAATCGTGGCAGTGACAGACGTTATGGCATTTGGCTGGTAATTGTTTGAAGAGTTTCTATTGGCAACAGTATTGTTTGGAGTGTCAATGTTAATTACAAATGATTGTATGATTGTTTCTCCATTAGCAAATTGAATTTTGCAACTTACAGTCTGTTTTCCATTCGCATCAAAATTGATGCTGAATGGATTGTTTCTTGAAATCGTTTTCCAGTTTTCCTCGCCATTGGCTTGAATGGCTATGCTTTGGATTGTTCTGCTCGTAGTATTGAAAATTAATTCGTCGCTTAATATAAAACTCACCTGATTGCTTTTGGATTTGGAAAGCAAAGGCGAAATCAAATTCAGCGAATGCTTTTCAAAAACATTTATTGCATTTGGTTTAACCTCGAATTGGTTGTTGGTGCCCAAAAATAAATCGCCATTTTCTGAAGCGGCCGGATTTATTTTTTCAAAATCAGCAATTAAAATACTCAATGGAATTTGTTTTTTCGCAAAACCAAGATTGGCAGCTTCGCGTAGTTTCTCCAATTTTGGCAAGCGTTGCAGAAAATCGGCACGTTGTATTTCGTGATAAACCTGCAAAAAATAATTGGGGTTTACATCCCATTTTCTTTGTTCCGAAGCATTGGAAATTCCGTAAACCTGATCGTAGAGAATCTTGGTCTCTGTTCTGTCCCTTAGTAAATCATAAGATTTGTCCTGGGCAAAAGCTGAAAAGAACGGAAAGCAAAATAATAGCAGCGTAATTTTTATTTTCATAATTGGGTGGTTTGTTGGTTTTTGACATCCGAAGATACAAAAAATTCATTTTCAACGTAATAAAAAAAGCCCAAGTAAAAACTTGGGCTTTTTGATTTTTTCCTTGTCAAAATGACAAAAGGGATTATTCTCCTAAAAATGGATAACGATAGTCTTCCGGAGTTACCATTGTTTCTTTGATAGTTCTTGGTGAAACCCAACGCAAAAGGTTTTGCATTGAACCTGCTTTGTCATTGGTTCCCGAAGCTCTGGCGCCGCCAAATGGCTGCATTCCAACAACCGCTCCGGTTGGTTTGTCATTGATATAGAAGTTTCCTGCGCTGTTTTGCAAAGCCAATGTCGCTTCCTGAATTGCATAACGATCCTGACTGAAAATGGCTCCGGTCAAAGCATATTCAGAAGTGCTGTCCACTAAGGCTAAAGTTTCAGCCCATTTTTTGTCATCATAAACATAAATCGTCATCACCGGCCCGAAAAGTTCGGTTTCCATCGTGGCATATTTTGGATTCGTAGTTACGATAACCGTTGGTTCAATAAAGTAACCTTTTGATTTGTCATAGTTTCCACCAACAATGATTTCGGCATCGCTGTCTTTTTTTGCCTGATCGATAAAACCCGCCAATTTGTCAAAAGAACCTTCGTGAATTACGGCTGTAATAAAGTTGCCAAAATCCTCTGGCGAACCCATTTTCATAGATTTTACATCAGTGATTAATTGCTCTTTTACCGCCGGCCACAAACTTTGCGGAATATAACCTCTTGAAGCAGCTGAACATTTTTGTCCTTGGAATTCAAAAGCACCACGGGTGATTCCGGTCACAACTTGTTTTACATTCGCACTCGGATGCGCCAAAACAAAATCTTTTCCTCCGGTTTCTCCAACGATTCTTGGGTAAGTTTTATAAGTATGGATGTTGGTTCCGATTTTTTTCCAGATTTCCTTGAATACAAAAGTAGAACCTGTATAATGCACTCCGGCAAAATCAGGACTGGCTAAAACCGTATCGGTAATCATCACAGGATCACCAAAAACTACGTTAATCACGCCATCAGGAACACCGGCTTCTTTGAACACATCAATAATCACTTTGGCTGAAAACACTTGGCTGTCACTTGGTTTCCAAATCACAGTATTGCCCATCAAAGCCGCACTGGCCGGAAGATTAGCTGCAATAGCCGTAAAGTTGAAAGGCGTAATAGCATACACAAATCCTTCCAACGGACGGTATTCCACACGGTTCCAAACATCAGAAACTGATTTGGGTTGGTCGTTATAAATTTGAGTCATGAACTCAACATTGTATCTTAAGAAGTCGATCAACTCGCAAGAAGCGTCAATCTCCGCCTGGAAAATGGTTTTCGATTGCGCAATCATGGTGGCTGCATTGATTTTGGCTCTGTATGGTCCGGCGATTAGCTCAGCTGCTTTCAAAAAGATAGCGGCGCGTTGTTCCCAAGCCATGTTGGCCCATTTTTTTCTGGCTTCCAAAGCAGCGGCAATCGCTTTTTCGACATGTGCTTTTTCGGCTAAATGATAAGTACCTACAACATGTTGGTGGTCGTGAGGCGCCGTCATATTTCTGGTGTTTCCGGTACGAATTTCTTCGCTGCCAATATAATTCGGAACATCAATTGTCTCGTTCCACATTTTTTTGTAAGCCGCTAAAACAGCTGCTTTTTCAGGAGAATTTGGTGCGTATGATTTTACGGGTTCATTAACCGCTTTTGGGACATGAAAAAAACCTTTAGGCATGATATGAAAAGATTAAAAATTTGACAATTGAATAACTTAAGAGATTCTTTTTTAAGAATTTCTAAATGCGACACAAAAGTACAAAGGAAAATTTGAATTTTTAATAAGAGAAGACAAAGATTAATTTGTCTTTAACAGGACTTTTAGTTCAAGGCAAATGGCGCACTCAATTTGAAGGTTGGCACAATGACTTTAAACGTTTTGGTGGTCGTAAAATTAATCATATTGAAATAACCGCTCATGGCTCCGAATGGAGAAGAAAGCAGGCAACCCGAATTATAAGTGTGCTTTTCGCCTGGTTTTAATACCGGTTTTTTGCCAATCACGCCTTCGCCGTCAACAATTTCTTTGTCATTAAGGGAATCTAAAATTTCCCAATGACGTGAATTTAACTGAACAGAATCTTTGCTGTGATTTTCGATGGTGATTTCATAACTAAAGGCAAAATGAATCTTGTAGTTTTTGAAGTAAGTACCTTCAAAACTAGTCAAGACTGATATCTTAATGCCTCGTGTTATTTGTGAAACCATATAGTATTCATTATATTACGTTGCCAAATTTACGAAAAATACAAATCCGTACGTCAATAAGATGTTAAATTTTCTAATTGGTAATGTCAACTGAACTCGCAATTCCTTTACCGATAATCCTGTCGTAACGCTGGTTGTTTTCTCTGTAATATACTAAGGCAAAATAATTGTTTTCGGTTTGGTAAAAATTACCATCAATAGCATTTTCCTGATCAACATTGCCATTGGCATCTGAAATCACATATTGGTAATTGGTAAAGCCTTGTTTGATCATAATGGCTTTTTCATAAACTCCCTTTTCGGCATTGTAATCCATTTTGTTTTCTTCACTGATGGCAAAGTTGTTGAACATGCCATTTATGTAAATCGATTTTTTGCCATAATAAGTGGGTGCTGAAAGCGTAAAGAAAACCCAGGAATAATCGGATTCAATCTCGTTGTTTTCCGCCCCGATGTTTTTGATGATAAAATTCCCGTTGATGTCGGGGAAATAGGTGTAAGGCACATTGGCTCTTGCTTCGTTCCGATATAAATGGGCATTATAAACGCCACCTCTCGAATCTACCGTGGCTATGCTGTTATTGGCTGCCCGGATATCTTTGTTCTCAAAAAACAAATATTCATTACCGGCCCAAAACTGGGTTTCGGTATCGTATTTATATATCAAATCGTTCCCAATTGTATATTGAGGTTTGATATCTGTAATGGCATTGTCAAATCTGCCGTTTTGCATCAGCAGAACTTTAACATTTTTTAATGGGCTTTGAAAATTAATGTTAGCCGATTTTATGGAAAAATCAAGATTGTGTTTCTGATTGGCAACAGATAAATTTCGGGCTCTTCTGACCTGCATAGGAACATTTACCAATTCTTCATAAAGGATGAATTTTTTGGTAAAAACCACTTCTTTGTCATCGTTTAGGATTTTGATAATATAATTGCCACTCACCCTGAACTGTGTGTATCGGTTGGGGAAAGACAATCGGTAATGGGAATACAATTGCAGTGTGTTGAGTGAATTGGTATAATCCTGAATTCTTTGGTCATCAAAACCGTTGAGATATTCAGCTTTGGCCAATTGTGATGGTCTCCAGTCGTAATCACAATGGGTTATGGTATAAAAATAATTGGCTTCGTTACCATATAAATCATCAAATTGAACTTGAAAACTATCGCCCAACTGGAATATCGGAACTGCATTTTGTCCGTTTTGAACAAAACTTACGGTTTTGATATTATAAGGTGGCGCGATTTCTTTTTCGACCTGAGAAAAAATATTTCCCGAAAGAAGTACAAATACAAAAGTGAATATGCTCTTTTTAAACATAGTTTTAATTTTTCGAATGGTAAATATAATAATTATTATGCAGGAATTATGCCGTTTATTTGTGCTAAGATATAGTAACGCTAATTTTTCGTTAAATATATTTTTGTAAGTGTTTATTTTATTAGTTTCACAATAAATGTAATCTTTATCCGTTATTATTTCTCTAAACACAAAACCTAAATTTTTATTATGAAACAAATTTTAAAATCGGCACTAGTCCTTTTATTGTTCCCGGCGGCAAGCTTTGCACAGGAATTAAAAGGAACAGACGCTATCCCTTTTGATCCGAATGTGAGAAAAGGAACCCTGAAAAATGGATTAACCTACTACATCAGAAAGAATGCCAAACCCGAGAACAAAGTTGATTTACGACTTGTTGTCAATGCGGGTTCAGTTCTTGAAAATGATGACCAACAAGGATTGGCGCATTTTATGGAACATATGTGTTTCAACGGAACCAAACGCTTTCCTAAAAATCAATTGGTAGATTACCTGCAAAGCATCGGGGTAAAATTTGGACAGCATTTAAATGCGTATACCAGTTTCGATGAAACGGTTTATTTCCTTCCGATTCCTTCCGACAATCCGGAAAAACTGGAAAAAGGATTCCAGATTATTGAAGATTGGGCATTCAATGCCAATTTAACGCCGGAAGAAATTGACAAGGAAAGAGGTGTTGTTCTAGAAGAATATCGTCTTGGTCTTGGTGCCGATAAAAGAATGGAAGATAAATACATTCCTAAAATGATGTACAAATCGCAATACGCCAATCGTCTTCCTATCGGTAAGAAAGAAGTTTTAGAAAATTTCACCTATGATAAAGTAGTCAGCTTTTACAAAGATTGGTACCGTCCAAATCTGATGTGTGTGATTGTTGTCGGGGATATTGATGTAAACGCGATGGAGCAAAAAATCAAAGACCATTTCGAAGCGTATCAAAATCCAAAAAACGAAAAGCCAAGAAAAACTTTTGAAGTGCCTAACCACAAAGAAACTTTCGTAGCTATTGAAAGCGATAAAGAAGCAGCCCAAACTCAAGTGCAGTTGCTTTATAAAGATTATGGTGTGAGAAAGCCTAAAAAAACCATCAATGATTTGAATGAATACACTGTTGAAGCTTTATTTTCAACCATGTTGAATAATCGTTTGAATGAATTAACCAATTCATCGAATCCGCCGTTTACTTATGGTTTTACCTATCACGGAGGAACTTTTGCCCGTGACAAGGAAGCATTCCAGTCTTTTGCCATGATAGACGAAAAGAAACAACTGGAAGCCTTGAAAGTATTGGTTTCGGAAAATGAAAGAGTAAAAAAATACGGTTTCACTGCCGGAGAATTTGAAAGAGCCAAAAGCGAAATTCTATCCAGATCAGAAAATCAATTCAAGGATAAGGACAAAACCAATTCGGAAAATTTCGTTTGGGAATGCCAGTCCAACTTCCTGGAACAAATGCCAATGCCGGGAATAGAATGGGAATATGCCAACATTCAAAAAATATTGCAAAGTATCAAATTAGAGCAAGTGAATGCCTTCATCAAAGATTTTATCAAAGATGATAACAGGGTAGTGGTCATTACTTCGCCTGAAAAAGAAGGGTTGAAAAAAGTAACCGAAAAAGAAGTTTTAGCCGCAATTACTGTTAATACGAATGATTTGAAACCTTACGAAGACAAAGCGGTTGCTTCAAGTTTGTTGCGCAATCCTGTAAAAGCAGGAACGATTGTGAAAAAGGAAACCAATGACAAAATCGAGGCAACAACGTTGACTTTATCCAACGGAGCCAAAGTAACCTACAAGAAAACTGATTTCAAAAACGACGAAATTTTGTTGGAAGCGGTTAGTTTTGGGGGTACCAATTTGTACTCCAATGACGAAATGAAGAAAACGCAATTTGCCAATGGAGGTTTATTCGAAGCCGGTTTTTCAGGATTGGACCAAAATGACATAGACAAGTTTATGGCTGGAAAAATTGCGAATGTAACACCTTATATCTTCAATACAACCGAAGGTTTCAGAGGAAGTACCACGCCAAAGGATTTGGAGTATGCTTTTCAGATGTTGCATGCTTATTTTACCGATTTGAATTTTGACAAGGACGCCTTTGAAGGTTACAAGCAAAAACAATCCAACTTTACGGATAATATGATTTCGCAGCCGAATTTCTATTTCCAACAGGAATTTTACACTTATTTGAACAAAGAAAATCCAAGATGGAACGGTATTGTGCCAACTCCTGAAAAATGGGCTCAAACCGATTATCAGTTGGCTTACAACAAATACAAAGAGCGTTTTGCCAATGCAGGAGATTTCGAATTCTTCTTCGTAGGAAATGTTGATGATGCCACGATGGAAGATTTTGCCAAAAAATATATTGCGTCGTTGCCTTCAAACGGTACAAAAGAAAGCACTAAGGATTTGGGTTACCGATTGCTGAAAGGTGACATTAAGAAAGTAGTCAACAAAGGGAAAGATCCGAAAAGTAATGTGACGATTATGCTTTATGGCGATGCTACTTATAATGCTGATGAAGCGTATCTCTTGAAAGCGGCGGGAGATATTTTGAATATAAAATTGACCGAAGTAATCAGGGAAAAAGAAAGCGGTGTTTATACGATAAGCTCACGTGGAAGCATGAACAAAGTGCCTTATGGTTCTTATAGTTTTAATATTTCTTTCCCATGCGGACCGGAAAATACAGAGAAACTGATTACCGCGACTTTGGCAGAACTGGATAAGATTATTGTCAATGGCCCAACACAAGTGGATTTGGATAAATTCAAACAGGCAGAGCTTTTGGAATATAAAAAGCAAATGAAAGAGAACAGGTATTGGATGAGTAATTTTACCAGAAGCTATACCAATGCTTCAAAACCGGAAGAAATTTTAGAAATGGAAGCCAAGATTAACGGAGTTACCGCGAAGCAAGTGCAGGAGGTAGCTAAAAAATATTTAACCAAAGAAAAAACCATTGGGGTTTTAATGCCTGAATAATTTTTCGTTGAATAATGCCCGAAAAGCCATCATGCTGAAAAGTGTGGTGGCTTTTTATTTAAAACAAACGGGAATGATTTCGCCTTTCGCCAAACAATATTTCTCTACCAATTCAGGAGCAATTTTGTTGGTGTAATCTTCTTCGACTACTTTGAAACCAATGCTTCTCAGTTTGTCAAAATAATCTCTGCCATACACGCGAACATGGTCATATTGCCCAAAGATTTTAGCGCGTTCCTTTTGATCCACTATGCTATCATCTGAAAAAGTCACAGCTCTGGATAAGTCTTGTGGAATTTGAAAGATGCCCATGCCGCCAGGTTTTAGGACACGATACAATTCCTGCATCGCTTTGGTATCATCGGGAATGTGTTCCAAAACGTGGTTACAGAAAATAATATCATAGGCATTGTCTTCAAAGGGTAAATTACAGATGTCTGCCTTTACATCCGCCAATGGCGAAAGCAAATCGGTAGTCATGTAATCTATATTGGTTTGTTTTTTGAAACGCTTGTAAAATTCCTGTTCGGGAGCAAAGTGCAATACTTTTTTCTTGGTCGTAGCGGTAAAAAAATCAGTTTCTTTCTGTAAATACAGCCACAATAAACGGTGTCTTTCCAAAGAAAGTGTGCTTGGCGACAAAACGTTGTTTCTCTGGTTTCCGTAGCCATAAGGTAAAAACATACGGAAACTTTTTCCGTCAATTGGGTCGGTGAATCGATTTCCTTTTAACAAAAAGGCCAATATTGGTCGAACCACTATACTCAAACGAATCAGTATCGGTCTCGGAATGGTATTTAGGATGAATTTGAATAATTTCTTCATTATAGTACTAAAGGCATTTTACGGAATTCATCTTCTTCATTGCTCTCAATGCCTAAGGCTTTGTAGATATAGGCAAATGTCGAAAGCAATTCGGGTTTACCATCAATCAAAGCCACGTCGTGTTCGAAGTGAGCACTTGGTTTTCCGTCAGCCGTTAGAATTGTCCAACCATCTTTCAATTGCTTGATATTTTTGGTTCCCATGTTAATCATCGGTTCAATCGCAACCACCATTCCTTCAACGAATAGTTTTCCGCGACCGCGTTTTCCATAGTTTGGCATTTCCGGTTCTTCGTGCATTTTCTGTCCTAAACCATGACCAACCAATTCGCGAACCACACCATAACCGTGTGCTTCAGTATATTTCTGAATCGCATTACCCACATCTTCCACACGGTTCCCGATTTTGAATTCACGGATACCAACATAGAGGCTTTCTTTGGTTACCTGCAATAGTTTTTTGACTTCAGGAGCGACTTCACCAATTTCAAAAGAGTAGGCGTGGTCACCATAAAATCCGTTTTTCAACGCGCCACAATCCACAGAAATCACATCGCCTTCCTGTAAAGGGTTGTTGTTTGGAATTCCGTGAACAACCTGAGCATTCGGACTCATACAAAGCGAATTTGGGAAACCATACATTCCAAGGAATCCCGGTTCTGCACCATGATCTCTGATGAAAGCTTCCGCCAATTTATCTAAGTATAAAGTAGTCACTCCGGGTTTGATTTCGGAGGCTATCATGCCTAAGGTTTTAGAAACAATCAACGCACTTTCGCGCATCAATTCAATTTCTTCTCTTGTTTTTTGGATAATCATTTTCTTGAAATTGAGGTTGCAAAAGTAATTATTTTAATAATACTTATTCAGGATTGGCGATGATTTTAAACAAAGCGGCATTCGAATCCAAAAAACGATTTTCGAGTTGTAATTTAGATAATTGAGCAGTAACCAAGTTGTTTTCGCGCGAATTGATTAAAAAGACAGAGCTTTCGCCAAATGAAAAAAGCCTTTCTTCAGAAGCTAACATCGTACTATAATCGTTAACCAAACTTTCAATCAACTGTTGTTGTTTTTCCAATGAAGCGATTTCGGTTTGCTGCACTTTGATTTTGTTTTTTAATTGTACTCTTTCCAAATCTAAATCAAATCTTACATCTTGTAGTTTGTATTTGGCCAATCGCAAACTCCCGCGTTCTTTGCGCAAAAATACCGGAAAGGAAAAATTTACGCCCACTTTGTAATCCTGAAAGCGGTAATTGTCAAAATAACTCGGTTCGGATAAATAGGAATAACCCAAATCGATTTTGGGCAAAAGCATATTGGCTTTGAGTTTTCTTTCTACTTCGAGCATTTCGATTTTATTTTCGAGGGCATTGATTTTCGGATGGTTTTCCAAAGATGGATTGGCCAACATCAAGTCATTGGTTCGCAAAGTTTCTTTGATGGTCGCGGCCAAATTTTCCTCCGGAACCAAATCGTCTTGCAATTCGAGCGGTACATTATTTTCCAACCAAAGGAAATTGGACAATTCCAATCGGGCTTTAGCCAATTTCAGTTTGGATTCTTCCAAACTCAACTTTCGGTTTCTAACGATAATTCCGGCTTCCACGCTGTCAATGGCAGGTTTGTCTCCTTCCTCGATGGATTTTGCAATGCCTTTGTAACGCACTTCGGCATTGGTCAAATAATTTTGATACAAAGTGACTTCACCAAAATTTCGCTTCCAATTGAAATAAGCCACCGAAGCATCATATAGCACTGAAATCGCCATTAAATTGCGTTCGGCCTGACTCAATTTGAGTTGGATTTTGGCTTTGCGCAAATCGGCCATGCGTTGGTTGATAAACATTCCTTGTCCCAATGGAATTGAGATGCCTAATGATGTCAAACCTTGATTTGGAACCGTATTTTCAGGATTTAAATAAATGCCATCGTTGTTGTCAAATCCGGCTTTGATTTCTACGCCATACCAAGTTGGGATTTTGAAACTGCTGTTCAGTATCGAATAATATTCGTTGTCTTTGAATTTCTTTTGTTCAAAATCGACTTCAATTTTAGGATCAAAACCACCGCGTGCCATCATTAAATTGGCTTGTGCCAGATTGAGTTGTAAGTTGGCACTTTTAACCAATGGATGGTATTTTTTAACATACCCTAAAAACTCATTATAGCTGAGTTCTTTGGTAGCCTTTTGACTCCAAACCGTAAATCCGAAAAATAAAAAAACGACAAGAATAGATTTCATTACTTTTTGTCTTTTTGAAGGTTGTTTTTGGGTTGGTAATAATTGGGAGGAAAACCATTTAGTGTTCGCCAAATTTCAAACCAAACCGGAACATTGTCTAACAGCGCTAAAGTTTGCGCTCCCGATCCAATGCTGATTTGTTTTGGCCAAGGCACATCATTTTCATCCGGTGCAATTAAAACTCTGAATTTTCCATTATCGCTGATAAAATTTTCGATGGCTACAATCTTTCCGCCAAAAGTACCGTAAGACATATTGGGCCAACCCGAGAAAACAATAGTCGGCCAACCGTCAAACCAAATTCTCACTTTTTCTCCTTTATGTAAAAGTGGTAAATCTGTCGGAGTGACAAAAGTTTCCACCGCTATATCATATTTCGCCGGCATAATGCTGACGATTTGCGTGCCTTCCTTAATCGTTTCGCCAATGCCCGATTGCAGCGCTCGGTTGACATATCCGCTTTGTGGCGCTTTGATATAATACATGCCGTTTCGAATTTGGTAATTGGTGTACTGGTTTTTGAGTTTGTTGACTTGCGCTTCAGTGTCGTACTGACTGCTGAGTGCCGTGTATTGGTCGCTTCGGGCTTTTTGTTCTTTTTCGTTGTACTCGGCAATGATGCGATTGATTTCTACTTTGGCGTTTATCAATTCGTTTTCACTGGCCAATAATTTGTTTTCTTGGGTAATGATTTTGGCTTCGGTTTCTTGTAATTTCAAGCGTTTTTCTTCCACATCAGTCATGGGTTTTAAACCTTCTTTATTGAGCGCTAAAGAACGGTTAAATTGTGTGGTCGCGATTTTAATTTGGGTTCTCACGGCCACCAAATCCATGCTGTCGCTTTTGACTTTTAGTCTTGACTGTTTGATTTTATTTTGGGCTTGTTGCAATTTCAATTGGCGTTCACTTTGAATCGCTGCTATTTGGGCATCGAGTGAAGTCACTTTGCCACCATAAGATTTTCCGGCGAGTTCTTTCGCTTTGAGTTGGTTTTCGGTGTTTTTTACCAAGTTGGGATCTAAATAATCTTCTTTGGTTTCAGAAATAAAAAGTATGGTATCGCCTTTTTGCACAAAATCACCTTCTTTGATATACCATTTTTCAATTCGTCCCGCGATGGCGGAATGAATAGTTTGTGGTCTTTGGTCGGGCTTTAAAGTCGTAACGGCTCCGGTTCCGGAGATGTTTTGTGTCCATGGCAAAAACAAAATCAGTAAACAAAACAGAGAAACACCAACTATGATTTTGTTCAAAATTTTGTAATGCGGTCGGTTGTTCAGCGTTTTAAACGTGCTGAATTTTTCTATGCTTTCGCCAATTCGGTTGTTGTTTGAAATGTTAAGCATTGTTATTGTTTTTTAGTGTCTTTGATTATTTTTCCTTCACTCATGGTGATGTTTCGGGTGCATTTTTGTTTCCAATACTCGTTTTTAGAGGAAACAATCAGCGTCCAATTGTTCTCTTTGGAGGTAATAAAATCAATCACTTCTTTTGCAGCATCATTGTCCATTTTATCTAAAGCATCTTCATAGAAAAGAATTTTCGGTCGGTTTATTATGCTTCGGGCTAAAAGGACTTTTTGGGCATTAGACGAAGATAGTTGTTTGCCTTCGGGATAAATTTTGGTATCCAAACCTTTGGGTAACGACTTGATAAAATCACCCAAGCGCACGCTTTCAATCGCCCATTTCAAATCTTCCTGGGAAACCAACGGATTGTTGAAAGTGATGTTTTCCAAAATAGTGCCTTCAAAAGGTGTTTCTCCTATAATAATTGTACTGATTTGCGAGCGGTATTGTTCCAAATCAATTTTTCGATAGGTATCATCATTGATGTAAAACGAACCCGAAGTAGGTTGCAGCAACCCGGAAAGAATGCGAATCAAGGTTGTTTTTCCGGAACCATTTAGTCCTTCCAAATAGATTTTTTCTGATTGCTCGATCGTTAGATTTATTTTTTCTAAAACAGAGTTGGGTGCATCGGGAAATTTATAGCTCAAATTTTCAGCGGCTAATTGAATATTGGTATAACAATAATCCGCTGCTCTTGTCGAGGTTTCTTCAATTTCTAAGTCGGTGATTTGACCAATTTTTTCCACCGCGGTCAAAACATCATAAAGGGTTTCCAATCCGATTACAATTTTTTCCACCGAATTGATGACCAATAAGATGATGATTTCTGCCGCTACGAACTGCCCGATATTCATCTTTTGATTCAGTACCAAATAGCCACCAATCAATAATAATCCGGCAGTGATGATGATTTTGAAGACAATCAATTGGGTAAATTGTCTTTTGATAATTCCAAAATGTCTTTCGCGATAGGTCAGGTATTCCGAAACCAGTCGGTCATTTTTGGTCAAAGCAAAATCGAAGTTGGAAGATTTTTTAAAACTGAAATTGTTTCGCGCCATTTCCTGTAGCCAGCTCACGACTTTGTATTTGTATTTTGATTCTTTTAAACTACTCGATAGGCCTGAATTATAAGAAAAGCGAAAGATGACATACAGTAAAAGAACAAGCAAAATGCCAAAGAATATAAAAAAAGGATGGTAAAGAGAAAGCAAGATAATCCCGAAAACAATTTGCAATAAGGCTGAAGAAAAGTCAATCAGCAGCTTTGAAGCGCCCTTTTGAATGGTCAAAGTGTCAAAAAAACGATTAGCCAACTCGGGCGGATATTGGTTGTGCAACGCATCGGTTTTGATTTTTGGCAAACGAAATCCAAATTCAAAGGAAGAACGGATGAATATTTTTTGTTGCAAATTCTCTGTGATGCGCAATTGCATTAAAGATAAAATGCCCACCAATGCCACACCGGCAATTACTATAAACACTAAAACAATCCATGAAACGCTAACTCTGCCCGATTGAATCAGGTTGATGATTGCCTGAATGCCCAAGGGTAATGACAAACTTACCAATCCGGCAAAAATGGCGTAAAAAAATATCTGTAGAATATCCTTTCTATCAAGCTTCAGTAAGTTGATTAATCTTTGAGACGCGGTTAGTGCCATAGTTATTTTCTTAAAGTTTTTTGTGCTAAATCAATATAAAAATCCGTTGGCGAATTATTTTCATTGCAATTGGTAATGGTTTTCAAATGGTCCTTTAAAAAGTGTTGGTGCAACGAACCTTCGACTATCGAAGAAGCCAAACTTTTGGCATAACCATACTCCGGATTTATCTCTTGAATGATATCGATGATTCGGTTGATTACTCTCTTGTAAACCAAAAAGAAACCTTCTCTGTTTTCTTCATCTACCTCTTTGGTCAAAAAGGTTTTGGTGAATTCGGCTATGATTATTTTATTCAAAATTGCTTCGTTGATGTGTAGTGTCGTTGAATCATCTTCAATTTTTTCAGTTACGATGGTAATGGCTCTTTTGAGCTTGTCCATTGGGTCAACAATGTTGGAAGTGGAAAAGGCCAAGCGGTATTCCATCCAACCCCAATACCATGAAGACAAGTAAACCAAAAGTTTGTGTTTGCTCTCAAAATAACGGTATATTGAACTTTCATTGGAACCAATTCTTTCGCCCAGTTTTTTAAAAGTGAAAACTTCAAATCCAATTTCGTCAATCAAGACAATGCTTTCTTGAATGATTTTCTTGCCAAGAGTTGATGTTTCCGGGTCTTTCACGTAAATTTTTTCGTTTACCTGAATTTTTAAGTTAGTGAGAATAGTGTTCATATTGATTGTTTTTTATGCAAATATAATAGTAATACTATCATGTTTGAGATTTTAACTTTTATTTATAAATCATTTATCTTTTCCATTATGAGAAATGTCATATTTTTATAAGGTATTCCGATTTAATTTTGAACAAAATTTTAGTTATGAGCAAATATGTTAGTGCTGCCGAAGCAGTTAAAGTTGTAAAGTCTAATGACAGGGTTTACGTTCAAGCTGCGGCAGCCACTCCGACCATTTTAACCAAAGCCTTAGCCGACAGAGCTGCAGAACTCCGCAATGTTGAGGTTTGTCATTTACATACCGAAGGGCCAGCGCCTTATGCCAACCCTGATTTAGCCGATAGTTTTCACGTGAATTCCTTTTTTATTGGTGCCAATGTTCGACATACTTTATCAGCAGGAAATGGTTCGTATACTCCGGTTTTTCTGAGCGAGTTGCCTCATTTGTTTCGCAAAAAAGTATTGCTGATTGATGTAGCATTCATCCACGTTTCGCCGCCTGATAAGCATGGTTATTGTTCGTTGGGCGTATCCGTTGAAGCGACTGTAGCCGCCATTGAAAACGCTAAAATTGTCATTGCCCAAGTCAATCCGCAAATGCCGAGAACTTTTGGCGATGGGATTCTTCATGTAGACGAAATCGACTATTTGGTCGAGGTTAACGAGCCCATTTTTGGGCATGCGCCAACCCCTTTTTCCAAAGAAGAAGAAAAAATAGGAGAATATGTTGCCTCTTTAATTGAAGACCGAAGCACTTTGCAAATGGGTATTGGTTCCATTCCCAATGCGGCTTTGAGCAAATTGAAAAACCACAAAGATTTAGGGCTGCACACCGAAATGTTCTCCGATGGTGTAATTGATTTGATAGAAAGTGATGTGATTAATTGTAATTATAAAGGCACCTTGCGCGGCAGAGTTTTAGCCACTTTTTTAATTGGTTCCAAACGTTTGTATGATTTTGTCAATGACAATCCATTTATAGAAATGAAGGAATCTTCGATGGTAAACGATACGGCCCGCATTCGTAAAAATCCTAAAATGGTGGCGATTAATTCTGCGATAGAAGTAGATGTGACCGGACAAGTTTGTGCCGATTCTATTGGTGCCAAAATGTATTCCGGCGTTGGTGGTCAAATGGATTTCATCCGTGGTGCTTCTTTGAGCGATGGCGGAAAAGCGATTATTGCCTTGCCATCCATCACCAAAAGAGGTGAAAGCAGAATTGTGCCTTATTTGAAACAAGGTGCCGGAGTAGTCTCAACGCGTTCTCACGTGCAATACATTATTACCGAAAACGGCATTGCCGATTTATATGGTAAAACCCTAAAACAACGCTTCAACGAAATGGTGAAAATTGCCCATCCAAACCATCAGGAAAGTATTGAAAGAAGTTATTATGAAATGTTGAAATAAAAAATCCCTCAGCGGAGGGATTTTTTTATAATCGTACCAAAAGTGATCTTCCGGTCATGACTTCGGGTTTTGGAATGCCCATCAGTTCTAAAATGGTTGGAGCCAAATCGCCCAAAACACCATCGTGTACACGGATGTGGTCTTTGTCAACCAAAATAATCGGCACTGGATTTGTCGTGTGTGCCGTGTTCGGTGAACCATCTGGATTGATCATGGTTTCGCAGTTTCCGTGGTCGGCAATAATGATGGTGGTATAATCATTGGCTAAAGCCGCTTCTACTACTTCTTTAACACAAGCATCTACAGCTTCACAAGCTTTGATAGCGGCTTCCATAACACCGGTATGTCCAACCATGTCGCCATTGGCAAAATTCAAACAAACAAAATCTACTTTGCCTTCTTTTAATTCCGGAACTAAAGCGTCTTTCAATTCAAAGGCGCTCATTTCGGGTTGTAAATCGTAAGTCGCCACTTTTGGTGAGTTTCTCAGGATGCGGGTTTCGCCTCTAAACGGAATTTCCCTTCCGCCCGAAAAGAAGAACGTTACGTGTGGATATTTTTCAGTTTCCGCAATGCGGATTTGCGTTTTGTTGTGTTTTTCTAAGACTTCGCCAAGCGTTTCGGTGATATTGTCTTTGTCGTAAATCACGTGAACGTTTTCATAAGTATCATCGTAATTTGTCATCGTCACATAGTACAAATTGAGCTTGTGCATGTTGAATTCGTGGAAATCTTTTTGTGAAAGCGCTTCAGTTAACTCTCTTCCTCTGTCGGTTCTGAAGTTGAAAAAAATCACCACGTCCTCATTTTGAATGGTAGCCAAAGGTTGGTTGCTTGTGTCAACTGCAGTAATCGGCTGGATGAACTCATCGGTTACATTTTCGGCATAACTATCGGCTATGCTTTGAACGATATTAGTGGAATGTTTTCCTGTTCCGTTTACGATTAAGTCATAAGCCAGTTTTACGCGCTCCCACCGTTTGTCTCTGTCCATCGCATAATAACGACCTACCACAGAAGCAATTTTAACGGTAGTGTTTTGGATATAATCTTCTAAATCCTGAATATATCCTTTACCCGATTTCGGATCGACATCACGGCCATCGGTAAAAGCGTGAACAAATACTTTTTGTAACCCAAAATCCTGAGAAGCATCAATCAATCCGCGCAAATGTGACGTATGTGAATGCACACCGCCATCTGAAACCAATCCTAAAAAATGAACTGCTTTGTTGTTGTCTTTGGCATATTGAAAAGCATCAACCAAAGGTTTTTCCTGATTCATGGTTTTATGAGCCACAGCCAAATTGATTTTGGCCAAATCCTGATACACGATACGGCCTGCACCAAGATTCATATGACCCACTTCGGAATTCCCCATTTGACCTTCGGGTAAACCAACATTTAAGCCGTCAGTTCTGAGTTGGGCATTTGGATATTGCGCATAAAGGCTATTGATAAAAGGAACATTGGCATTGTCAATGGCGGATACTTTAGGATCAGGTGATTTTCCCCAACCGTCTAAAATCATAAGGATTACTTTCTTGTTCATCAGAATTATATTGAACAACAAATATAAAGCTAAATTTTGACTTTTTTAGAAGCGTTCTCTCGTTTTAGGTTTGGTAAACGATTTGAAAAATCTCGAGTTTTTCATCGAATTGTAATCGATAAAATAGCGAATGCTTATTGAAAATACGTGGCTGAGATTTTCGCTGTCCAAAGCGTCATTCAGATTGCTTTCCAGTTGTCGGTTGAATTCCCGGCTGAATAGTGCGGCGTTGTTTCGATACAAAACAGAAACCTGACTTCCGGGAGCAAACCACCAGGAATAGGTTAGGTCCAGATTCCATAAATTCAAATTGGAATTTTTATTTTCAGTATAAGTAGTGTTTTCGGCTAAACTTCCATCATCTTGTAAGGTCAATATTTCATGGTTGACAACATAAGACCAATAATGGCGGACGTTTAGGTTAAAATTCATCTTGTTGTTGATGGAATATTTTCCCTGTAATGTGTTGATGTAAGTGATTCTGTTTCTTCTGGCGAAGATGGTATTGTCAAAATCATCAAAATCTATCCAGCCAACATTGTTGTTTTGCCTGTTGAAATTAAAATTATAAATCAGCGAAAATCGGTCATTAAAACGGTATCTGGGACTAACAATGAAGCCATAATTTTTTCTGTCTTTTTCATCAAAAAGGGTAACCGACGGGCTGATGTCGAAAGCAAACTTTCTATTGTAATTAGTTGAGTACGTAAGGTAAGTTCTGAAATTTTTCGGGACTGCTACAAATTTTTGCTCTTCAAAAGATCTTGGTTCATAAAAATCATAAACTTCTAAAGGACTTGCGTTGATACCAAACGCATAAAAATCATTTTTTTTGTCATAAGTATTAAAAAACAAATTCAAATTTCCAGCCTGAATCCTATCGGTCCTGTTGTCAAACTCTACATAGGAATTCAAATTCGCCTCAAATCCGTTGAATATTGTATTTGGATTCAGGATTCGGTAACTGGAATTGGCATAAAAACCGTGATAATGCGTTTGATTGTTTATGCCCAAATCATTGTTGTCAAAATCTTTGGACGCGTAGACACCTCCAATGCTGTATCGGTATTTTCCACTGGTTTCCCCAAGATTAATGTTGGCCGCAATTCCTTTTTGGTCTTCCGTGTCGGCCATGTTGTTGATGTAGCTGTATTTAACAGCGCCGGAAAGATTGTGCGTGTTTTTCTTTGTATTTAAATCCCAAACGAAAGCTGAAACGTTGGCATCCCTGAAATCTCCGTTTCGGGTTACATTGGTATTGATCAATGAGACAGAAGAGTTTTTACTGAAACGTTGGTCTAAAACAAAAACATTATAATTGGTCAACGGAGCAATATTTTCCAAACGGGTTTCTCCCGTATCGTTATTCTTAATGATGACACCAGTGTTTTCGGTCACAGCGTTTAAGACACCAATGCCTAATCCGTTTTTGGTTCTTCCCGAAACCTTTACGGCATTGATTAGTTTTATTGAACTAGGCCGGTCAATAACGGTTTCATTGTCTGCAACATCAATTTCCGGAGTTTCGCCTATTCGACGGGTATAAAGCAAAGAACCTTTGCTAAACAAATCGGTTCCTTCGGTAAAGAACGGACGGTTTTCGGAAAACTGTTGTTCAAATGCTGTCAGGTTTAATTCAACATTGTCGAATTTGGTTTGGCCAAAATCAGGAATCAAAATAGCATCCAAAGTAAACGCGTCATTGATGCCATATTTAATATCCATTCCGCCTTTGAATTCGCCAAATGTCTTTTGGGTTTTGCTGGTATACAAATACTGGGAAGCGTATGGAATCAAAAACAATCGGGTAGGTGTTTTAATATTTTCAATGCCTTCAAGCATGCCGGCTTGTGTACTTTCGTTTACAATTTTGGCATCCAAAAAAGACCAGGAATATTGTTGCCTGTCGCGACGAATCTCGCGATAGAAATTTAAACCCCAAGGTTGTTTTCCATCGGTTGGGAACCGCAAGGCCGCATATGGTATTTTCATCTCAACGGTCCAGCCGAAATTGGTCACGTCAACATGGCTTTCCCAAATGGCATCCCAGGAAAAATCTTCTCCGTTCGTTTCGGTATATATTCCGTCCTGTTGCACTCCGGCGGCACTCACAAAAAAGCGAAACTCCTGTTGACCGTCATTGTATCCATTGAAAAAGACACCAAAATGGTCGGCAGTTGAAAAATTATCTCTTAAGGTGAGTTCTTTTAAAATTCGGCTTGGTTCGTTATCATATAAAGTAGCGGCAACATAAATAGCGGAGTTGTCATAAACAATCTTTACTTCGGTTCGTTTTTCATTGGCGATTGCCTTACCATTATCGGGATTAATCATGATAAAGTCAGTGGCAATCTCGGCATCTTTCCAGACAGGTTCATCAAACCTGCCGTCAATTACAATTTTTCCGGTGGTGTTTTTTGTATGAAGTACTTTTTTTTGACTGAAAGTATGGCCTGCAAAGAGCAGAAACACACATAAAAAAAAGCTGAAAAACTTTGGCATTGATAGTTTTGTTTGACAAACAAAAATAACTATTTAATTCATATTTGCAATCTTTAGCAAAAGAAAACCGGTTGATTCTAACGGTTTTAGAAAAATTAAAATTTGCTTAATAAAAGGGCAAATATTTGGTTTTGGAGAATTATAATATATATTTGCCCTACCCATGTCTAATATTAAACCTATAGAAGTCAATGAATTATAAGTCTTTCGCTCTATTGTTTTTTGTGTTGTTGATGTCATTCAACACTGTTCCCGATAAAACAAATCCAATTACTGTAGAAACTGCAGCCACTGAAAAGGAGGCTACAGCCAATGTGTCCGTTTACAATCAATTGGACGCAAATTCTTATACTTTGCCGAGTTTTGAAAGTTTTAATCTGGCTTTAGACGGATTTAATTATCTTAAAAATAAAGGCGTTGTTGAAAAAAATATCCTGACGATTGTTGATTTCAGTTTGTCATCAAATGCCAAAAGACTTTGGGTAATTGATTTAGACAATAATAAAGTGATATTCCAAACTTTAGTGGCACATGGTAGAAATACCGGTGAAGAATATGCTCAGGATTTTTCAAATCAGGCAGAATCATTTAAAAGCAGTGTTGGATTTTATGCTACAGCCGAAATCTACAATGGTAAACACGGCATGTCATTAAAATTAGACGGATTGCAAAAAGGACTGAATGATAACGCCAGAGAAAGAGCCGTGGTAATGCATGGAGCGGATTATGTTTCTGAATCGTTTATCAAGCAAAACAAAAGATTAGGCAGAAGCCAGGGTTGTCCGGCTGTTCCGGTTGAAATGAACCAGAAAATCATCAATGCGATTAAAGACAAATCTTGTTTGTTTATCTATCATCCTGCCGCTGCAAGGCAAATCATTTCTAAGTTGGCTTCTTAGTTTTTTACCGTATTACATAACGAATTCCAATTCCGGTTATATCGAATTTTATAACTAAATGGTTCTCTATGGGTTATAAACGCTGAAAATTTTAAAGTAATTTTTTTTAAAAAAAACTTGCATCGAAAGAATGTTATTCTATATATTTGCACTCGCAAACAAGTTCACTGAACACCTTATTTAAATAAGTGCTTTGTGAAGTAATGCGGAAGTAGCTCAGTTGGTAGAGCTCCAGCCTTCCAAGCTGGTTGTCGCGAGTTCGAGCCTCGTCTTCCGCTCTAAAGCCTTAACGAAAGTTGAGGCTTTTTTATTTTGTGGGCGTTCCGGCAGAGCCGTCGCGCTTTCCGCAGTACACGGTACTGGTTTCAATCGCTAACGCAGCGGGCCATGCGCCATCTGGCTCCGTCGCTAAAACAGTCCACAGGACTGTTTTTATACGCTCGGCCCAATCCAGGACAAATCACTTTCCGCTTCCAATTCTGTCGGAGTTTCATTCTGCCTGAACAATCGCGCAGTTAAACTTCCTTTTAAAATTATTTTCGAATCGTTTACTTCTAACCAACTTCCTTCACGCAATCCCAAAACCGGAGTCGTATTGAAAGCATGGAATTCCTTGATTCTCGTTTCGCGGGTTTCGCCCATGTGCTTGCTGTTCAAATCCGGATCTAAATAGTGCGGATTCAAATTAAACGGGATCAACCCTAAAGTCTTAAAACTCGGCGGATAGATGATCGGCATGTCATTGGTGGTTTGCATCGTCAATCCGGTGATGTTGCTTCCGGCGCTCGAACCTAAGTATGGCGTTCCGTTTTCAACCGTCTGGGCCAAAACTTCCATGACCTTATTTTGGTACAATTGGGTCACCAATAAAAAAGTATTGCCGCCGCCGGTAAATATGCCTTGTGCTTTTTGAATTCCTTCTGCTGGATTTTCAAATTCGTGCAAACCTTTGACTGTTTTATTGATTTTGGCGAAAGCCGAACGGACAACATCAGTATATCCGTCATGTGAAATGCCACCGGGACGGGCATAAGGAACAAAAAGAATCTCACTACAATCCTTGAAGTGGTTTTCTAAGGTTGGCAACAAATACTCCAAATAATTTCCCCCGTGTACCGTTGACGTACTGGCAATAATCAGTTTTTTCATTTTGGTTAAATCTTTTTCAAAAGTAATGTTTTTACTGATTTTATTTAACAAAAAATTACCAAGACGTTGGCATTTATTTAGGACAGCCGTAGGATATTTTTACCTAATTTAATTCCTGAAAATGAATCGATTTTTTAAAATAGCGCTCTTGCTGATGATTGTCAATGTGGCTTTTGCCCAAAATAGGACAGCCAAAAAGATAAAAGGCAAAGTGACTTCGGAGTTCATTGATTTGGATGGCATTTATATTATAAACTTACGAAGTGATGCCGCTACGGCAACGGAAAAAGAAGGTTATTTTACCATCAATGCCAGTGTTGGCGACACTTTAATGTTTTCGGCTTTTCAGATAAAAGGCAGAAAAGTGGTGATTTCCGAGAGTGATTTTGATAAGGATTTGATTTTGGTCAAATTGGAGCCAATGATTAACCGACTGGATGAGGTTGTAGTCAAACAATACAAAAACATTAATGCCGTTTCACTCGGAATTATTTCGGCGGATATTAAGCGTTATACACCGGCTGAAAGAAAATTGCGAACTGCTTCGGGTGTTGATTTGGCTGGGAATACAGATGGCAGTTCCGGAGGTTCTGTTGGGCTCGATCCATTGTTTAATTGGATGTCTGGGCGAACGGCGATGCTTGAAAAAGAAGTGGAAGTAGAGCGGAAAGAAACATTGCTTCGAAGAATTGAAAACCAGTTTGGCTTTGATTATTTTATCAAGAAATTAAAAATTCCGGAGGAATACGTCAAAGGCTTTTGGTATTATGTAGTGGAAGATACTACATTTGCCACAGCACTCAATGCAAAGAATAAAACAATGGCAGCATTCAAGTTAGCGGAATTGGCCACAAAATATATTGATCTTTTGAGAGCTGATGATAAATAGTTACTACTTTTGAAATCTTAGTCAAAAAGATGAAGATTAAATTGCTGATCATATTAACCTTTTTTCAAAGTTTCGGGTTTTGTCAATCTACTGAGTTGACTTTTCTGAGAGGAAGAATAATTTGCCCTATTAAGGAATTGGGAGAAGTCAATATCTTTAATCTTCGGTCGGAATCGGGTACTACTTCCAATAACAGCGGTAGTTATACTATGTTTGTGAAAGCGGGCGATACATTGCAGTTTCAGAGTTTGCAGATTGAAACCAAAAAAGTTGTGATTCGTCAAGAGGATTTGGCCAAATCGATTTTGGTAACCACTTTGGTCCCAAAAACCATTAACCTGGAAGAAGTTGAAATCAAAGACAACAGTAATATCAATGCAGTTTCACTCGGAATCTTACCCAAACCGGCAAAAAAATATACACCTGCCGAAAGAAGACTGCAAACAGCATCAGAAGTAGATTTTACACCTTCAGTCGGACTCATGGCCGGAGGTTCGTTTGGTGTAGATCCAATCATAAATGCCATAACCGGAAGAACAGCAATGCTCAAAAAAGAATTGGAAGTGGAGCGAAAAGAAAGATTGATGACCAGAATTGAAAGCCAATTCAAACCAGATTATTTCACCAAAAAATTAAAAATTCCCGAAGAAAATGTCAAAGGATTTTTATACTACATTGTTGAAGATGCTAAACTGACCAACTACATAAAAGCCAAAAATAAAGGCATGGCCAAATTCAGGATGAGTGAATTGGCCACACAATATTTGGCAATGCAAAAAATGGATAAAAAATAATGTTTTTTGAGCTATGAAAAGATTGCTGAGGATTTTGGTTTTGTTATTGCTTTTGTTTGGATTTACTGCCGTGAGTGCTCATCGTTTTTATGTAGCGATTTACCAAATTGATTTTGTGCCCCAGAAAAAAAGAGTGGAAATTACCACTCGGATTTTTATGGATGATTTGAACGATGCAGTAACAAAAGCTTATAAAAAAAGCACCAATATCGGTACCGAAAAGGAAACGCAGGAAGACATAGTATTGCTAAAAAAATATTTAGCAGAAAACTTCAGGATTTCCATCAACGGCAAACCAAAGGAATATAATTATTTGAGCCACGAAATTGAAAGCAATGTGGTTGTCTGCTATTTGAGCATCAAGGAAATTGCCAAAGTTTCTTCGCTTCAGGTTGAGAATTCCATACTGACAGAAGTGCATTCCGATCAGCAAAACATTATTCAGTTCAATAATAATGGTAAGAAACAGAATCTTTTACTGTCTTCTTCAATCACTAAAGGAATGTTAAAATAATTTCCGAATTTATTCCATAACTTAAATTTATTTACATTTATAACCTCAAAAAATAGGCTATGAATCGTAAAACTAAGGTTTTATCAATTTTGGTGTTGTTTGTTATGGGTTTTACCCAAGCACAGGAAACACCAAAAGCAACCAAATCAGAAGAAAGAAATCCGGATAAGTTCAAGCAAATGTACGACTTGTTGGCTACGCCCAATATGTATCGTACGGCATCCGGCGCGCCCGGGCCGGAATATTATCAGCAACAGGCCGATTACAAAATCGATGTGGAACTGGATGATAAAAACCAAAAATTATACGGAACCGAAACCATAACCTATACCAATAATGCCAAAGAATCGCTGGATTATCTTTGGGTTCAATTGGACCAAAACGAAAAAGCGAGAAATTCCAATTCACCATTAATTGAAAACAAAACCACTGATCCTGCGATTTCGGCACAATCTTTTTCGAGAAGGTATTTAGAAGCCGATTTTGATGGCGGATTCAGGATTGAGTATGTAAAAGATGCTCAGGGCAATCCAATGAAATATACCATCAACCAAACGATGATGCGTATCGAAGTACCTAAATTGGTGAAAAGCAAAGAAAAAATTGTTTTCTCTATCAAATGGTGGTATAACATCAACAACTACATTTTAGACGGTGGCCGTTCGGGTTATGAGCATTTTGAAAAAGACGGAAACAATCTTTACGTTTTAGCTCAGTTTTATCCAAGAATGGCGGTTTACAATGATGTTGAAGGCTGGCAAAACATGCAGTTTTGGGGCTCAGGAGAGTTTGCCCTGACTTTTGGAAACTATGAAGTAAACATTACCGTTCCGGCCGATCATATCATGGAAGCGACAGGAACTTTGCAAAACCGAAGTGAAGTTTTTACACCGGCACAGTTAAAAAGATACAACGAAGCTGAAAAATCATTTGACAAACCGATTGTAGTTGTGACACAAGCCGAAGCCGAAGCGGCCGAAAAAGGATTTTCAGAAAAGAAAAAAACCTGGAAATTCAAAGCAGAAAACGTGCGTGATTTTGGAATTTCCACTTCAAGAAAATTCATCTATGATGCTATGGCAGTAAAAACAGGAAGCACTATTTCTATGGCGATTTCTTTGTATCCGAAAGAAGGCAATCCGCTTTGGGGAGAATATTCAACCCGAATTGTGGCGCATACGCTAAAAAGCTACTCGAGCTATACTTTTGATTATCCTTATCCGAAAGCGGTTTCTATCAATGCCAGAGATCAGGGAATGGAATATCCGATGATTTGTTGGAATTTTGGCCGTCCCGATGAAAACGGAAAATACAATGACCAAACCAAATATGGCATGTTGGGTGTGATTTGTCACGAAGTTGGGCACAATTTCTTCCCGATGATTGTCAATTCAGATGAGCGTCAGTGGACCTGGATGGATGAAGGGCTGAATTCCTTTATGGAATATTTGGCTGAAAAATCATTCGACCCAAATTTCCCTTCGCGACGAGGTCCGGTGAAAAATATCATTCCTTATATGAGTGGCGACCAAACCGGTTTGGAACCCATTATGACCAATTCGGAAAGCCTGCGTCAGTTTGGTAATAATGCTTACGGGAAACCGGCTACCGCTTTGAATATTTTACGTGAGACAATCATGGGTCACGAATTGTTTGATTATGCTTTTAAAACCTATGCGAATCGTTGGAAATTCAAGCATCCGACACCGGAAGACTTTTTCAGGACTATGGAAGATGCATCGGCTGTCGATTTGGATTGGTTTTGGCGTGGTTGGTTTTATACCACAGATTATAATGACATAGGCATTAAAGAAGTGAAGAAGTATTTTGTGAGTAACGAATCTTCTAAAGAATCGGGCAATTTTGTCAGAAACCAACGCCGTCGTGATTCAAAACCCGGTGCGATGGTTTATATGATTGCCGATGGAAGTCCGGATTATAAACCCGAGCTGAACAAACCTTTTAAAATAACCGATTATCAGGCTTTGGATGAATATGTGAACAAGCGTTTCACTCCTGAAGAAAAAGCCAAATTGAACGAGCCAAAATACTTTTATCAGGTAACTTTTGATAAACCGGGCGGATTGGTGATGCCAATTATTGTTGAGATTGCCTTTGAAGATGGCACTACCGAAAATCATTATTTCCCGGCACAGATTTGGAGAATGAATGATAAAGAAGTGAGCAGAACATTTGCAACGCAAAAGGCAATTTCAAAAATCGTGGTTGATCCGCACATAGAAACTGCCGATATTGATACGTCTAATAATTCTTGGCCAAAAACAAACGAAAAATCAAAATTTGATTAACAGAACTTTGTAACTTTGCGACTTTATAATTAAGTAATTCAAGATATGTTTGGAATAGGCGGCGGAGAATTAATTTTCATCATTTTCATAGCATTAATGCTTTTCGGTTCAGATAAGATACCGGAAATAGCACGTACTTTAGGTAAAATTATGGCGCAGTTGAAAAATGCCACCAATGACATTAAATCAGAAATCCAAAAAAGTGCCGAAGTACAGGAAATTAATGAATCAGTAAAAGGCTTGACTTCTACATTTACCGATGAAGTGGAAAAAGTAAAGAGTAATATCAACGAAAAAGTATTACCCGAAGTCAATAAAGCCGCAGAAGACCTAGACTCTTTAACCGGTCCGATAAAACGCCAAATGTAATGCTCGAAAAAATCATCGACCTCGACAAGGAACTTATTGTATTTTTAAACGGTTTAGGCTCCGAACGTTGGGATTGGTTGTGGTTGATTATTACCAAACAGGCTTATTGGTCTCCTATTTTCTTATTCGTTTTTTATCTTCTGCAAAAGAAAATCGGCTGGAAAAAATTTGGCTATTACGTGCTTTTTACCGCGATTTTGATTCTGATTTGTGACCAAACCGTGAATCTTTTCAAGTACGGTTTTGAGCGTTTGCGCCCTTGCAATGATGAAGAAATAAAAGGAATGCTCCGTTTGATAAAAACCAGTAGTTCGTTTAGCTTTTTCTCAGGCCATGCGACCAATTCGATGGCGAGTACTGTTCTGACTTTTATGATTCTAAAAAGATACTACAAACAAGCTTATCTACTCTTTTTATTCCCGTTGATATTCGCTTACAGTAGATTGTACCTGGGATTACACTTCCCGACAGATATTTTAACCGGTTATACCTTTGGAGCGATTATGGGCTTTATTGCAGCCCAACTGTATCAAAAGTATATCTTTAAAGAGGATTAACCGTTGAACTCAGCAGGAGACTGAAGTAAGGTGGTTATTATAAAAAACACGAACAAAATCAGTGTCAGTTTGAGGAACAAATACTTAGGTTTTAATTTTCCTTTGAAAATATTTTTCAAAATAATTTTAACGAAAAAACTCCATGTCCCGCCCAGTAAAACGGCAGCGATAACATAAAAGATAATAATCCCCAGAGATAAGTTTTCGAAATGCAACTTCATATCAAATAAATTAAATAACTCTTGAAACTGTCAATCCGTCTCTAATAGGCAATAAAACTGTTTCTACTCTTTGATCATTCTTCAATAACTCGTTGTATTCCAAAATGACTTTGGTGGTAATGTCATTGGGTTTTACTGCTTCCAAAACTTTCCCGCTCCACAAAACATTGTCTGAAAGGATTATGCCGCCTTTGTTCATCATCGGCACAACCAAATGGAAATAGTTGATGTAATTCTCCTTATCGGCATCAATAAAGACCAAATCAAATTTTTTGTTCAGGGTTGGAATAATATCCAAAGCGCTACCCAAATGTTGCACGATTTGATTTCCCCATTCACTTTGGTCAAAATATTTCCTTTGAAAATCAACCAATTCTTCGTTGACGTCAATGGTGTCAATTGTTCCGTTTTTGGCCAAACCTTCCGCCATACATAAGGTAGCATAACCGGTATAAGTCCCAATTTCCAAAACATTTGTCGGATGGATAATCTTGGACAACATGCTCAAAACCCGACCTTGAAAATGACCGCTTAACATTCTGGGCTGCAGAATTTTTTGATAGGTTTCTTTGTTCAATTGCGCCAACAATTCAGGTTCGTTTTCTGAATGTGCGGTTACATAGTCGTCTAATTCGTCTGAAAGGAAATGCATAACATTATTTTTTACAAAAATACAAATTAACAACTAACCAAAATACCCTAAATTTGCGCCATGGAAATCGAGAAAAAAGACATCCGAAGTTTAACCAAAGCACAATTGCGCGATTTTTTTGTGGCCAATGGCGACAAGGCATTTCGTGGCAACCAAGTGTATGAATGGCTGTGGAGCAAAGCGTCGCATAGTTTTGAGGATATGACCAATGTGTCTAAAGAAACCCGCGCCATGCTCGAAAACCACTTTGTGATCAATCATATCAAGGTCGATACCATGCAGCGCAGCGAAGACGGAACGGTAAAAAATGCCGTTCGTTTGCACGACGGATTGGTAGTGGAAAGTGTTTTGATTCCTACGGAAACCAGAACCACAGCTTGTGTTTCGAGTCAGGTTGGCTGTAGTTTGGATTGTAATTTTTGTGCCACCGCGCGTTTGAAAAGAATGCGAAACCTGGAGCCTGGAGAAATTTACGATCAAGTAGTCGCGATAGACAGGGAAAGCCGTTTGTATTACAACCGTCCACTTTCCAATATTGTTTTTATGGGCATGGGCGAACCGTTGATGAATTATAACAATGTGATGAAAGCCATTGATATGATTACCTCGGAAGAAGGCCTAGGCATGTCACCAAAACGTATTACGGTTTCTACATCCGGCGTTTCCAAAATGATAAAAAAGATGGCAGATGATGCCGTTAAATTCAAATTGGCGGTTTCATTGCATTCGGCTATTGAAGAAACCCGAAACCATATTATGCCTTTTACCAAAAATTTCCAATTGCCCGAACTGAAAGAAGCTTTGCAGTATTGGTATCAAAAAACCAAAAGCAAAGTCACTTATGAATATGTGGTTTGGAAAGGAATCAATGACGATAAAGCCTCGATTGATGCGTTGGTGAAATTCTGTAAATATGTGCCGTGTAAAGTCAATTTGATTGAATATAATCCAATTGATGACGGTGAATTCCAACAGGCTTCAGATGAAGCGATTGACAATTACATCAAAGCTTTGGGCAAATTTGATATCGTGGCGAAAGTACGCCGTAGCCGTGGGAAAGACATTGATGCCGCTTGTGGTCAATTGGCCAATAAATCATAAAAAAAGCTCCCGAATTCGGGAGCTTTCTCTTTTATAACTAAGTCAAATAAATTTTAGTTTCCTAAAGTAATCGTTGATGTAGTGCCATTAATGGTTAATGTCGCCTGGTTATCACAATCACCATTTCCATAGTCTAAAGTAATCGTGTTGTCATTTCTAACGATATTTACAACGCCACTAACAATATGTGGGCAAGTTGCTTCTACTCTCAATGGAGTTGAAATGGTAGAGGTTTGTGTTCCGTTAGGGAAAGTGGTTGTCCAACTTCCGGTGATTGAAAATACATTGTCAATCCAAAGTAATGGTGTTCCGAAACCTTCAATCATTTCTCTTACTCGGTTACCAACTCTGTGGTAAGAATTTCCGTTAGGGAAAGTTACTGTCATGTCAATGGCCATCGTGGCTACCGGATGAACAGCCGCCAAAGTATCAGTGCTTTGCATGGTTCTTATTACGGTTCTGTTTCCTTCGATTAAGATATTATTGTGATGGAAATCAACAAAAGTATAGCTTATAGTATGTGATGGTGTATCAAAATTCAAGCTTCCGCTCACAATAATAGTTCCGTCTAGAACGTTTCCGTTTGGTAAAGTACAGTTGTCAAAAACTACTGTTCTGGTCCAGGTAGTTGACGTTAATTCAACAGTTACAGTAGCACAAGGAGGAAGCGCTTGTGTTTCAAGATCATTTTTTCCTGCTCCGGGATTGGCCTGAAGCTCATATTGTTCTTCAACAATTTTAGCCACATCTTCAGTTGCCACATCAATTTTGGCACTTACTTTGGCTTCACTTAAGTCAGATGAACCATTTTCATCTTTACTACAACTTAGGACAAACATCGATAATGCAAATCCTAATACTAAATTTTTAATTTTCATAATGGTTAATTTTTTTGGTTCCAATATTTGAATGTAAAATTCATAAAAGGTTTAATCAAAGGTAAATATTTTTTTCAAACGATTCCATTATCGTATCTTTGAATGCCCGATGGAACTCGGAAGTCATTTTAATGAATATTACTTCGCAAATAAAAAAACCGATTCAGGAAGAAATGGAGCTTTTCGAGAAAAAGTTCTACGAATCAATGACTTCTAAGGTCGCGCTTTTAAATCGAATCACATATTATATCGTCAACCGCAAAGGAAAGCAAATGCGTCCGATGTTTGTTTTTTTGGTAGCCAAAATGCTGTCAGAAAACAGCAAAGTCAATGAACGAACTTATCGCGGCGCATCCGTAATCGAATTGATCCATACGGCAACCTTGGTTCATGATGACGTTGTGGATGACAGTAACCGTCGCCGTGGATTTTTCTCCATCAATGCGCTGTGGAAAAACAAAATTGCAGTTTTGGTTGGTGATTATTTATTGTCCAAAGGACTATTGCTTTCCATAGACAATGGCGATTTTGATTTGCTCCGGATTATTTCCGTTGCCGTACGTGAAATGAGCGAAGGCGAATTGCTGCAAATTGAAAAAGCCCGCCGTTTGGATATAATCGAAGATGTTTACTATGAAATTATCCGCAAAAAAACAGCGACCTTAATTGCTTCGTGTTGTGCACTTGGCGCCAAATCAGTTTCTGAAGATGAAACTCAGGTAGAATCGATGCGTAAATTTGGTGAACTCATCGGGATGGCTTTCCAAATCAAAGATGACTTGTTTGATTATACCGATGATGCCATTGGGAAACCAACCGGAATTGACATTAAGGAGCAAAAAATGACATTGCCGCTGATATACGCCTTGAACAATTGTACCGATCAAGAAAAGAGCTGGTGCATTAATTCGATCAAGAATCATAACAAGGACAGAAAACGGGTTGCCGAAGTCATCCAATTCGTAAAAGACAAAAACGGTTTGCACTATGCCGAACAAAAAATGGTAGAATTCCAGCAGGAAGCGCTCCAAATCCTTCAAAATTTCCCCCAATCTGAATACCGGGACGCACTTTCGCTGATGGTGAATTATGTGATTGAAAGAAAAAAATAATTTTTTTTAAAAATAATTTTTGCTGTAAAGCATTGATTTTGTTGATGTTTTTCATTTTCAAATCTTCAAATTGAAAATTTTTAAAATCATCATGCAACCATTTTTTATCTATTCTCGTCTATGCTAATAGAACACTAACCAAACATTTTGAAAGTAATCAATTTACATAAAGATGAAAAAGAATTAATCGAACTGGCTGTCGAAAGCAATCGCCACGCACAGCATCAGATTTATTCCAAATTCGCTCCGAGAATGTTGAGTGTTTGCCGGCAGTATATCAAAGATGTACAACAGGCGGAAGACATAATGATTACCGCTTTTATGAAAGTGTTTACCAATCTGAAAAACTTTGAGTACAAAGGCAGTTTTGAAGGTTGGATCAGAAGAATTATGGTGAACGAGTGTATTTCGTTTATCAGAGTTCAAAAGAAAGTGAAGTTCATTGAAGACGAAAATTATTTTGAAGAAAGACACAATAATATTGAAAGCCAGTTTTCAGTAGAAGACATTCAGTTTTTGATTGACAGTTTGCCCGAAGGATATAAGATGATTTTCAATCTGTATGCGATTGAAGGATTCAAACATCAGGAAATTGCAACGATGCTGGGCATCAGCGAAGGAACTTCAAAATCACAATTATCACACGCTCGAAAAATGCTGCAGGAGAATATTACCAAATTAAAAAATTATGAAAATGGAACCGAATAAAATAGAAAAACAATTCAGAGACAAGTTGAATGCAAGAGAAATTCAACCTTCATCTCAGGCTTGGGACAGATTGGATGCGATGCTTTCGGTAGCTGAAGAAAAAAAAACAAGAAAACCTTTTGGCTTTTTGTTTATAGCTGCCAGTATTTTGGTCTTCGTAACACTTGGTTTGTTTTTGTTCAATCAAAAAAATACAGTCATTAATGCTCCGAATACCGTTGTTGGAACAGAAACTAAAATCGATACTGTTCAAAACAATAAAGAAAGTCTTCAAGCGCCAATAGTGGAAAGCCAAAAACAAAATGAAGCTGTCGCGACTTCGGATGTTCAACCGACAACCGACAACCGACAACCAATTACAAATCATCCAAGAGTTTCAATCAATAATCAAAAAGTAAATGCCAATCAAAATCAAAACAACATCAGAGACAAAGAAATTGAGTTCCAGGGTTCATCAGATGTGGCGATAAAAAGTTTGCCACAAGTAATGGAGCAGAAGCCAACTACAGTCAATAAAAGCACAATTTCAAAAACAGATGACAGTTTGTTGGCCGATCTGGACAAATCAGCTGCAGCCTCTGCCAATCAGAAATCAAGTTTAAAAGTGGATGCTAAAAGTTTACTTTCTCAAGTCGACGGAGAAGTGGAATATAGCTTCAGAGAAAAAATGCTCCAAAAAATCAATAAAAATTACAAAGAAGTTAAAGTGGCTTTGGCCAACCGGAACAACGAATAATCATCAATCAATTAAATAAATTTAAATCACAATTATCATGAAGAATTTTATCATTTATGCTGCAACATTGCTAAGTCTTTTGGTTACCAAAGCAACCGCTCAGGAAAAGGACAAAGACAAAGACAAACCAACGATTACAGTTGAAGCAACTTCTTTCGAGTTAAGAGTTAAGCTTATCTCTAATAAAATTGAAGCCATCACCAAAGAAGAAAAAGCAGCTTTAAAAGCAGAAATTGAATCGGTAAACAAAGAATTGGAAGCTGGTACCATTACCAAAGAACAAGCCGATGAAAAGAAATTAAAATTTGCCGAAATCCGTTCTAAAAATATTGAAACCAGAGTTGGTCAGGCTCAGGAAGAGTTAAAGGAACTGGTAAATCAAAAAGTAGAAGGCAAAATCAAAGAAGGTAAAGATAAGTTTTCAATTAAGTGGAACTGGGACAGAAATGATTCCATCAGGAGAAACAGAGGCGAACGCAGAACGACTTCACAGTTTGTATTTGCAGCCGGTCTAAACAACTTAGTAACCGATGGAAGTGTGGCTAATTCTGACTTCAGATATTGGGGTTCACACTTTTACGAATGGGGTGTGACTTGGAATACCCGACTTTTGAAAAATGACAATTTATTGCATTTGAAATACGGAATGTCGTTAATGTACAACAACCTTCGCCCAACAGATAGCCGATTGTTTGTGGTGGATGGCAATCAGACCAATCTTGAAACCAGTCCGATACAATTACAGGATTCCCGTATGAGAAACGTGTTTGTATCGTTGCCAATGCATTTGGAATTCGATTTTACCAAAGCCAAAAACAATGATGGCAAAAAAATATTCAGAACCCATGAAAGCGTTCGTTTCGGAATCGGTGGTTATGCCGGATTCAGAGTGAAATCAAAGCAAAAAACCAAATATGAAATGGATGGACATGACATCTATGTTAAAGAAAAAGGAGATTTCAACGTAAATGATTTTATCTACGGGATGAGTACTTACCTTGGATACAAAGGAACCAGTCTTTATTTGAAATATGACTTGAATCCAATGTTCAAAGACAACGCCATCAAACAAAACAACGTTTCACTTGGGGTTCGTTTCGATTGGAATTAAAATAATTTGTTTAGGTTAGATTATATTTCGAAAAGATGTTTCAGCAATGAGACATCTTTTTTTATTTTAAGTTTTAAATTATGTATTTTTACCCTCACTCAAATTTTTAAAAATCCAGAGCTTGATTACCCGCGAAACCATAGATAAAGTTTTTGAAACCGCCCGTGTGGAAGAAGTCATCGGTGACTTTGTCCAGCTCAAGCGCGCGGGAAGCAATTACAAGGGACTGAGCCCGTTTTCGGATGAGCGTTCACCGTCTTTTATGGTGTCGCCAGTAAAACAAATCTGGAAAGATTTTAGTTCGGGAAAAGGCGGAAGTGTGGTGACTTTCCTGATGGAACATGAGCATTTTACCTATCCGGAAGCGATTCGTTTTTTGGCCAACAAATACAATATCGAAATTGAAGAAACCGAAGTTTCTCAGGAAGATAAACTAGAAGCCAATGAAAAGGAAAGTCTTTATTTGGTTTCTGAATTTGCCAAAAGCTATTTTCACGATACGCTTTTAAATACCGAAGAAGGCAAAGCCATTGGTTTGTCCTATTTCAAGGAAAGAGGTTTTACCAACGAAACGATAACCAAATTCGGCTTGGGTTATTCACCCGAAACCTGGGATGCGTTTACCAAAGAAGCGTTGGGCAAAGGTTACCAACTGGAGTTTTTGGAAAAAGTTGGGTTGACGATTACCCGCGAAGACGGAAAGCATTTTGACCGTTTCAAAGGCAGGGTGATGTTTCCTATTCAGAGTTTGTCGGGGCGAAACTTAGGTTTTGGCGGCAGGATTTTGACCAATGATAAAAAGGCAGCCAAATACCTCAATTCACCTGAAAGTGATATTTACCATAAAAGTAAAGTGCTTTACGGAATTTTCCACGCTAAGCAAGCCATTGCCAAGCAAAACAATTGTTACTTGGTTGAAGGTTATACCGATGTGATTCAGTTGCATCAGGCCGGAGTGGAGAATGTTGTAGCGTCTTCGGGAACGGCTTTGACGTCTGACCAAATTCGTTTAATCAACCGTTTGACCAAAAACATTACCGTACTTTTTGATGGTGATGCCGCTGGTTTACGCGCTTCTGTTCGCGGAATCGATTTGATTCTGGAAGAAGGCATGAATGTAAAAGTCTGCACTTTCCCCGATGGCGATGACCCGGATAGTTTTGCCAGAAAGAACTCGTATGAGGATTTGGTTTCCTATTTAGAAAATAACGCCAAGGATTTTATTCAGTTCAAAGCGTCGCTTTTGATGAATGAAGCCAATAACGATCCGATTAAGAAAGCCGATTTGATTCGCGATATGGTGGTGAGCATTTCCAAAATTCCCGATAGGATTAAAAGAGAAATCTATATCCAGGAAACGGCCCGAATCATGGATATTTCGGAACAGGTATTGCTGAATACTTTGGCCCAAATGGTCAAAAAGGACATTTCAGAAGCCGGCAAAAAACTCAAACAAGAGCAAACCGCTTTTGAAGTCGTAAAGAATGAACCACAGATTGCTCAGGAAAAAGTCAATATTGTTTATGATTTAGAGCGCAAGATTTTAGAAATGCTATTGCTTTATGGTTCTCAGGAAGCCGATTTTGACGATTATATTCTAAAAGCCAATGAAGAGGGCGAAATGATTGAAGAAAAGGAAACCAACACCTTTAAAGTGTTCCAGCGCATTTATCTGAGTTTGCAGGAAGATGAAGTGGAATTGGCTAATCCATTGTTTAAGGAAATCTACAATGATTTGATTGCTTATTACAACCAGAATGAGGAATTCAGCATTGAACATTATCTGATGCAATTGTCACCCGAGCATTCACAAATGGTGACCGATATTTTAATGTCGGAAGAAAGAGAATTGCTTCACAATTGGGAAACCAAACACATTTATGTGAAAACCAAAACCCAGAATGTGAGTCAGTATGTTTCTGAAACGATTATTTCGTTGCGCGAATATTTAATCAATAAATTGATTTTGGACTTGATGAATTCTTTTGGGAATGTAGAAGAAGAAAATGAGTCGGGAGAAATTATGGCAACCATCAATGATTACAACAAACTGAAGGTCAGCCTGACCAATAAAATAGGGAGAATACGTTCGACTTATATATAAAAAAACCCCGCATTTTGCGAGGCTTAGTTCTAAACGATTTCCAAAGTTTTAGCTTTATTGACAAGATCAACCAAATTGGTTACGTTCAATTTCGTCAGAAGACGAAGTTTATACGTACTGATGGTTTTCTCATTAAGCGCTAAAATTTTAGCGATTTCGTTGTTTTTCTTGCCGTCACTTAAGAAACGCAATACTTCAATCTCTCTGTTGGAAAGCTTACGGTACAAACGCTCTGATTTGTTTTGTTTGGCAATTAACGCTAAGTTTCTCTTGATCTCTTCATTTAGGATAATTTGCCCTTGGTTTACTTTGACAATGGTTATACCTAAATTTTCAAGCTTTGATGTCTTATGAACATATCCGGCACATCCTGCTTTAATGGCATTTGGTGCGTAAATGTGTTCAGACAAACTACTGAATACAATAACTTTAGTTTTTGGAAAATTTCTGATGATTGACTTGACCTCATAAATACTTTTAAGTCCTTCAAGCTCTAAATCGATGATTAAGACGTCAATTTCTTTGTTTCTCAAGGCATCGGGAACCATAAAAAAATTTCCTACGTTGGAAACGATGCTTATTTCAGGGTGATCCTTGAAGTAAGCTTTCATTCCAAAGTGTACAACTGGAAAGTTATCAGCAATACATACATTTATCATAATTGTGGTATTTGATAAAAATTAATAGAAATTTACTGTAAAGTTAAAAAATTATATTCTAAAAATGTTAACGAAAAGGATATTATTTTAAAAAATTTGGGATAATACATACAGGAATGGGGTTCATTTTGTGCTGGTTAATTGTATTTAACTTCTTATAAATATTGAAAACTTCTTGTTCTCTTCCGGTAAAATCTTCACTTTTCTTGTTGTTTTCTGCTTCCAGCATTGCCCATTCCAATTCGTCATAACTGGCGCCCAATTGATCTTCATCAGTTCTCGAATCGCCAAACAAGCCATCAGTCGGTGCCGCTTTTTGTATCGACATCGGAATTTCTAAATATTCACCCAAGGCATAGACATCACTTTTCATTAAATCGGCAATCGGACTCAAATCAACACCGCCATCACCATACTTGGTATAAAAACCAACGCCAAAATCTTCTACCTTATTACCGGTTCCGGCAACGAGCAAACCGTGAATCCCTGCATAATAGTACAAAGTAGTCATGCGCAATCTGGCTCTTGTATTGGCCAAAGACAAATTCAACTTCACCTCATTGTCTGAAGTGGGAACCGCTTTTTTGAATGTTTCAAAAACACCGGTCAAATCAGTTTCCGCATTTTGCACATTCGGAAAACGCTTTTTCAATTGCTCGATATGTTCTCTTCCACGACTCACCTGACTGCTGTCCTGATGGATTGGCATCTCAATGCATAAAGTAGTTAATCCCGTTTGTGCGCATAATGTTGAGGTTACCGCCGAATCAACACCGCCGGAAATCCCAATCACAAAGCCATTCACTTTTGCATTTACGGCGTAATCCCTTAACCATGTAACAATATGGGTGTTCGTTTCCCCTACCTTGATTTTACTTTTTTTAGCCATTTTTTTATGAAAGTTTTTAGAAACTGAAATGTATATTTGCAAATGTAAAAAAATCAGAAACTTTTTAAGTTGATTTTTGCCTTATATATCCCTAAAATGAAAAAGTACGTTGTAATATTATTTTTGGCTCTGGCTCTGGTTTCCTGTGATAAAAAATCTAAAGTCGAAAAGGCTGTAGAGGAAATTCCGGTATCGCTGAAAGTGAACCGATTTGATCAGGCTTTTTTTGAAGCAACGCCAAAAGATTTGCCTAATCTGAAAGCAGAATATCCTTTTTTCTTTCCGGAAGGTGTTGAAGATAAGGTTTGGACCGATAAAATGCAAAACAAGGACTGGAGGGATTTGTATGCGGAAGTGCAGAAAAAATACCCCAATTTTAATGAGCAAACCAGTCAAATTGAAAATTTGTTCAAGCATTTTAAATACTATTTCCCAGAAACTGTAATGCCCCAAATTTATACGGTAATCGGCAATATGGATTATACCAGTAAGGCCATTTATGCCAATGACAAACTGATTATTGCTTTGGAATTGTATCTGGGTAAGGATGTGAAGTTTTATACCGATGCAGCATATTTGAAGCAAAATTATGAAGAGCGTCAAATGATGCCGGATATTGTTTCAAGCTTTGCCGTAAGAAAAATTCCACCGCCAAGCGACAAGACTTTTTTAGGTGAGATGGTGTATTACGGAAAGGAATTGTATTTAAAGGACGCTATGCTTCCGGATTATACCGATGCGGAAAAAATGGGCTATTTGCCAGAGCAAATTACCTGGTGTCAGGAAAATGAAAGCTATATTTGGCGATTTTTCATAGAAGAGAACATGCTTTTCAGCTCTGATTCAAAATTGCCAAACCGCTTTATCAATCTGGCGCCGTTTTCTAAGTTTTATCTCGAAATCGACAATGAATCTCCGGGAAGAGTAGGGCAATGGATAGGTTGGCAAATCGTTCGCTCGTTTATGGAAAACAATGATGTTAGTTTGCAGGATATGTTGAAAATGGATGCCAAAGAAATATTTGAAAAATCAAAATACAAACCCAAAAAGAATGAGTAAAACGATTAAATCCGAAATAAAATTCCTTGTCGAATTAGATGAAAACCGGGTACCTGAAAAATTAATGTGGACGGCGCAGGATGGCGGAGTAGAACAGGAAGAAGCCAAAGCGATGATGCTTTCCATTTGGGACAGCAAAGTGCAGGAAACGCTTCGTATTGATTTGTGGACCAAAGACATGCCGGTGGACGAAATGAAATTGTTTTTCCACCAAACCTTAGTCGCTATGGCTGATACTTTCCAACGCGCTACAGCCGATGAGAAAATGGCTGATACCATGAAGGATTTCTGTGATTATTTTGCCGAAAAACTGGAATTGAAGAAATAAAAAAAAGCGTCTCAGTTAAAAACGAGACGCTTTTTTAATTTAAAAAGTATATCCGATTCTCAAGTGTAAATCAACGGCGACATTGCTGTCGGTTTCATAGTCATTTAAAACGAGAAAACCACCAATGCCGATGCCTGCTTCGTATGTGAAATGGTTGCCTACCGTTCTTTTGATTCCCCACTTGGGCACAAAAGCCAAAGTACTAATTACTTTTACATTATCTTCATTTGAAATAATAAACCAATCGGGATTGTAGACAATGTTTAAGGCTAAAAAATTGCCGCTGTTTTTAGCAATACTCTTTTCCTTTTTTATTCTTTTTTCAAGATTATAATACCATCTTGGCTCCAATCGAATTGATGGAATTAATGCAGTAGTAGTTGAATTATCATCTCCTGAAATACCAAAATCTAAGCCGAGCTCGCTTCTCAAACTGGTTTGGTTTGACAACCTTGTTTCGTTATGTCCCCAAATCCCCAGAAGTCCGGTCTGCAGTCCAAAAATTGATTTTTCTACAGTAGCTTTTGTTTGTCCAAATGATAGATTGAAAAACAGAAGGGCGAAAAATAGTTTCTCCATAAATTATAACTCTCCGCTTTTAAACATTTCGCCATTGACGCTGTCAATAAAGTCGAGTACTTTGTCTCTTCCGGTGGCTTCGAGTGCCGAGGTCACAAAATGCTGCGGCATTTCTTCCCAGTTGTTGGCCAAAAGGGCTTTTCGGTATGCGGCAATATGGGAATCTATTTTGGTTTTGCTGATTTTATCGGCTTTGGTGAAAATGATGCAAAACGGCACTTCAATTTCGCCCAAATAATTGATGAATTCCAAGTCGATTTTTTGCGCTTCCAATCGAATGTCGATTAGAACAAAGGCACAAACCAATTGTTCTCTTTTCTCAAAATAATCGGTGATAAACTGCTGAAAAACTTCTTTGGTTTTCTTGGATACGCGCGCATAACCATAACCCGGTAAATCCACCAGAAACCAATTCAAATTGATTTTAAAATGGTTGATAAGCTGTGTTTTTCCAGGTTTTCCTGAGGTTTTGGCCAAATTTTTATGATTGGTCAACATGTTGATCAAAGATGATTTTCCCACATTGGAACGACCAATAAAAGCATATTCCGGTAAAGGATCTTTCGGGCATTTACTCACATCGGAATTACTGATGATAAATTCGGCGCTGTTAATTTTCATTGGGTATTAAAATAAAAAAGTCCCAAAAGGACTTTTGTTTATAAATGAACTTCTTTTAACCATTCATGTAATAATCTATTGAACTCATCCGGATGTTCCATCATCGCAGCGTGACCACATTTGTCAATCCAATATAATTCTGAATTTGGCATTAATTTGTGAAATTCTTCGGCCACATCAGGTGGCGTAACCTGATCGTTTTTACCCCAGATAATACAGGTTTTTACATGCATTTTTGGTAAATCTTTGGCCATATTATGACGAATCGCACTTTTGGCAATGGTCAGGGTTTTAATCACTTTGATGCGGTCGTTGACAACAGCAAAAACTTCATCAACGATTTCTTTGCTGGCTACGTTTGGATCATAAAAAACAGCTTCTGCTTTCTTTTTGATATAGTCATAATCACCGCGTTTTGGGTAACTGTCACCCATGGCACTTTCATAAAGACCTGAACTTCCAGTAATTACCAATCCGGCTACTTTTTCTGGATACATTTTGGAGTGGTACAAGGCAATGTGTCCGCCCAATGAATTTCCAAGTAAAATGACACGGTCAAAACCTTTAAAAGTGATAAAGTCTTTTACGTATTTGGCGAAAGCTTTGACATTGGTTTTTAAGATGTTTTGGGTATAAATTGGCAATTCGGGGATGACTACCTTATAGCCGTGAGAGGAAAAATAATCGGCAACGCCTCCAAAGTTACTCAATCCGCCCATCAACCCGTGTAAAACAACGATTGGCGTACCTTCTCCGGCTTCGAAATATGAATACCTGCCTTCTTTTTTAAAATTTCCTTCCATGTAATTTTTTTGACTTTTTACCTCGGCAACAAATATATGATTTTATAGATAAAAATTCGGCTATGCCAGGAATATTTACTACTAAAATGAAGAATTTCATCAACAATTTTCCAAAAAACCATTCTTTCGGTTTTTAAATTTCGCGCCTTTTTTTCGATGTTAATAAAATCAATTTTATGCAACAAAACGACTTAAAATGAGTTTTTTATAACTTTTTTTCGGTGTAATTCCAAAATCGTTAAATATTCGTTAAGAATCCGACGAGACAAATTTTGAACAGTTTTTATATCAAATGGGAAAGAAGTGGTAAAACTTATCAACAAAGTGGTATTTTGTGGTAAATTGTGGTAATTATTTTTATATTTTTGCTCATAACCAAAATAAACGCAATTGAACTCCATAATCGGAACATACGAATGCAAAGTTGACGCCAAAGGAAGATTGATGATTCCTTCGGCGTTAAAGAGGCAACTCGCTAATTCTCTTCAAGATGGCTTCGTCTTGAAGCGTTCCGTATTTCAGCCATGTTTGGAATTATATCCAATGCCTGAATGGAATCTGATGATGCAAAAAATCAATAAGCTCAATCGATTTGTAAAGAAAAACAACGACTTCATCCGACGTTTTACCGCCGGTGTGAAAGTGGTTGAAGTGGATGATTTGGGTCGATTGTTAATTCCTAAAGATTTGGTTGCCTTTGGGCATATTTCAAAAGACATCGTGCTTTCTTCAGCGGTAAACATCGTTGAGATTTGGGATAAAGATTTATACGAAAAAGCCATTGCAGGTGATGATATCGACTTTGTTGATTTAGCTGAGGATGTAATGGGAAATACTAATGACGATGGAGATGGAATATCATAATCCTGTTTTATTGAAGGAAACTGTCGATGGATTGAATATCAAACCCGATGGCATTTATGTCGATGTGACTTTTGGCGGTGGCGGACATTCAAAAGAGATTTTGAGTCGCTTAGGGCCTAATGGCAAATTGTTCGGTTTTGATCAGGATGAAGATGCCTGGGCCAATGCTTTGCCCGATGAAAGATTCACATTGATTCAGGAAAATTTCAGGTATATCAAACGTTTTTTGAGATTTCATGGGGTAAAAAGTGTGGATGGAATTTTAGCTGATTTGGGTGTTTCATCTCACCAATTTGACGTTCCCGAAAGAGGATTTTCTACTCGCTTTGATGCCGATTTGGATATGAGAATGAGCAAAAGAAACGAACTCGACGCCCACAAAGTCATCAACGAATATGATGATGCTAATTTGAGAAGAGTGTTTTTGGATTATGGTGAATTAAAAGCAGCACCGGCTATTGCGAGAACTATCATCGAAGCCAGAGAAAAGAAAACGATCAATACGACTGACGAATTGAAATTGATTTTGGCCAAATTTTTACCGGATCAGTTTAAAAATAAAATCCTGGCGCAAATCTATCAGGCTATACGTATAGAAGTGAACCAGGAAATGGAAGTGCTGAAAGAGTTTTTGGAACAGTCACTTGAAATATTGAAACCCGAAGGAAGATTAAGCGTGATTTCCTATCATTCCTTAGAAGACCGATTGGTCAAACGCTTTATGAAAAACGGGATGTTTGAAGGTGAACCCGAACGTGATTTCTTCGGAAATTTTTCGGTCCCGTTCAAAATCGTTGAAAAATTAATCGTTCCAAGTGACGAAGAAATAAAAGTGAATAACAGAGCAAGAAGCGCAAAACTAAGGGTTGCGGAAAAGAAATAAGAAATGAAAAAAGGAGTTTACGGCATATTAAAAGCTCGATTTTTAGTCAATGAAGATGCTACCAAAAACTGGCGTTTCATCGTGTTCCTGATTCTGCTTGCGATTTTGATGATTGCCAATGAGCACCGATATGATCAAAAGATTTTCAGAATTGCTGAGCTGACTAATGAAGTAAAGGAATTGCGTTCTGAATTCGTAGACAAACGCTCTGAACTAATGAAATTAAAAATGGAATCAACGGTTTCCGAAAGAATGGTGGAAAGAAAAATATTTCCTTCATCGGTTCCGCCACAAAAGATAAAAGTTAAAAAACCAGTAGAAAAAACTTTCTTCCAAAGATTATGGCAGTAGAAGATAAACATATCTCTTACCGAATTTATTTAGTTGCTTTCAGTCTCTTTCTGATGGCTTTGGCAATTACTTTCAAGCTATCCAAAATTCAATGGGTTGAAGGTGATTATTACCGAAAATTGGCCAAAGAGAGAACCGTAAAGAACTTTCCGCTGCCTGCCAATAAAGGAAATATTTATTCAGCTGACGGCAGTTTGCTTGCCACTTCTATTCCTAATTATAACATCCGATTTGATGCTGTAGCACCGAAAGGAGAAGATTTTGAAAAAAATGTCAGACCATTAGCTGATTCATTGGCGTTGATGTTGGGCAAACCAAGTTCTTTTTATCATTCACAATTGAGAATGGCCAGAGCCAACAAAAACAGATACTTATTGGTAGCCCGAGATTTGAGTTATACCCAATACATAAAAATCAAAAGCTTTCCATTGTTTAATTTGGGCGCCAACAAAGGCGGAATGATTACCGAGCAGGAAACTGTTCGCGAACACCCAATCGGGAAAATTGCCGAAAGAACTATTGGTTATGAAAGAATCACACCGGAAGGAAAACCGGATGGCAAAGGAATTGAATGGTCATTCAGAAAATATTTAAACGGAAAAGATGGTAAAGTCCTAAAGCAAAAAATCGCCAAAGGACAGTGGAAACCAATCCGTGATCAAAATGACGTTGAACCACAAGATGGTTATGATGTAATTTCTACCATCGATGTTTATATTCAGGATATTGCGCATCACGCTTTGCTAAAACAATTACAGGATTACAAAGCCGAGCATGGCTGTGTTGTGGTTATGGAAACCAAAACAGGGAAAATCAGAGCGATTTCTAATTTAGGTAAACTAAAAGAAACTGACTCTACTTATTTCGAAACCACCAATTATGCGGTGGCTGAATCGCATGAACCGGGTTCTACCTTCAAATTGGTCGATATGATTGCATTGTTGGATGATGGTAAAGTTGATACCAGTCATGTATATGACAGTCGTGGTGGGATTGTAGAATACCGAGGTAAAAAAGTGCGTGATTCTCACGAAGGTGGTTATGGAAAAATTTCTTTGGCCCGAGGTTTTGAAGTGTCTTCCAATACGGTTTTGGTTCAAGCGGTTTATGAGAATTATAAGAACAATCCAAAAGAATTCGTAGACAGAATCGACAGAATGGGCTTGAACAAACCATTGGGATTACCATTCCAGGGAGAAGGCAAACCATACATTCCGCAGCCGGATGACAAATATTGGAGCGCGATTTCATTGCCATGGATGGCTTTTGGATATGGAGTTTCAGTAACACCATTGCAAACACTGACTTTGTATAATGCAGTTGCCAATAACGGCGAAATGGTAAAACCACAATTTGTTTCCGAAATTAAGGAATGGAATAAAGTCATCAAAAAATACGACAAGGAAGTGATCAATCCGAAGATTTGCTCTGACGAAACTATCAAAGAATTGAAAGCCGTTTTACAAAATGTAGTCAAAAGAGGAACCGGCTCTAAGTTGTATTCCAAAGATTTCTCGATGGCCGGAAAAACCGGAACTGCTCAGGCCAATTATGGCAAAAACGGCGGAAATGACAAGCACTATATTTCTTCTTTCGTTGGATTTTTCCCGGCAGAAAACCCTAAATATTCCTGCATTGTAGTGGTTCACAAACCGAATACATCAGGAAATAATTATTATGGTGCCGATGTGGCCGGACCGGTTTTCAAACGCGTAGCGCAAAAGATTTTTACCGATGCACCATCCACGAATGAAATCAAAAATCTGAACAGAAAAATCGGCAAGCAAGAGAAAGCTTATAATGAATATGCGGTCAAATCAAATTCAGCTGGCAAAACAATTCCAAATGTAAAAGGCATGAGCGGCATGGACGCTGTGGCACTTTTGGAAAATATGAAAGTAAAAGTAAAAGTAATCGGGTTTGGAAAAGTAAAAAGACAATCCATTCAGCCTGGTTCAGCCTTAAGTAAAAATCAAATCATCATACTCGAATTATCGTGATTATTTTAAAAGACATATTGTACAAAGTAGCTATCGAAGTCGTAAAAGGTTCGACCGAAATGCCTATCAATAAAATTGAATTTGACTCACGAAAAATTCAACAGGATGATGTATTTGTAGCCATTCGCGGGACTGTTTCTGATGGCCATGACTTTATCGAAAAAGCGATAAATCTTGGCGCAGTTGCTGTGGTTTGCGATACTTTACCCGAAGTTATAGTTACCGGCGTGACTTATATTCAGGTGAAAGACACCAATTCAGCTTTGGCCTTTTTGGCTTCCAATTATTATGGCAATCCGTCACAGAATTTAAAACTGGTTGGCATCACGGGAACGAATGGTAAAACGACTATCGCTTCTCTTTTGTTCCAATTATTCAAAAAAGCAGGTTATAAAGTTGGACTATTATCTACCGTAAAGATTATGGTGGATGATACCGAATACAAAGCCACACATACCACTCCGGATTCGTTGACCATCAATTATTTCTTGGCAGAAATGAATGCCGTTGGTGTGGAATATTGTTTTATGGAAGTGAGTTCACACGGTATCCATCAAAAACGCACCGAAGGATTAACTTTTGCCGGAGGCGTGTTTACCAATCTGTCTCACGACCATTTGGATTACCATCCAACATTCGCTGAATATAGAGATGTGAAGAAATCATTTTTTGATCATTTGCCAAAAACGGCTTTTGCCCTGACCAATATCGATGATAAAAACGGTTTGGTAATGATGCAAAATACCTATGCCAAAAAGCTGACTTATGCTTTGAAGTCGTATGCTGATTATAAGGCACAAATTCTGGAAAATCAATTGTCAGGATTGTTGCTGAAGATCAATGAAAATGAAGTTTGGGTGAGATTGATAGGAACTTTCAATGCTTATAATCTGTTAGCGATTTTCGGGACTGCGGTTGAATTAGGTTTGGATAAATTAGAAGTATTGCGATTGCTTTCTGAATTGGAAAGTGTTTCGGGTCGTTTCCAATTTATCGTTTCCAACCAAAATATCACCGCGATTGTTGATTATGCCCACACACCGGACGCTTTGGAAAATGTGTTGAGTACGATTAATAACATTCGCACCAATAACGAAAAATTAATCACAGTTGTAGGTTGTGGCGGTGACAGGGATAAAGCCAAAAGACCAATCATGGCCAACATCGCAACGACAATGAGCAATCAGGTTATCATCACTTCAGACAATCCAAGAACAGAAGATCCGATTGACATTATCGCCGATATGGAAAAAGGGGTTGAACCGCAAAACCACAAAAAAACCTTGTCGATTGTCGATAGAAAACAAGCCATCAAAACCGCTTGTCAATTGGCTGGCCCAAATGATATTATCCTAATTGCAGGAAAAGGACACGAAACGTATCAGGAAATTCAAGGTGTGCGCCATGATTTCGACGATATGAAAATTGTAAAAGAACTTTTAGAACAACTAAATAAATAAAACTATGCTATATTATTTATTTGAATACCTAGACAAAACCATGGATGTTCCCGGAACGGGAGTTTTCCAGTACATTACATTTCGTTCGGCTTTAGCAATTATCTTATCGCTGATGATTTCGACCATTTATGGTAAAAAGATCATCAACTTCTTGAGAAACCAACAAGTTGGAGAAACGGTTCGTGAATTAGGTCTGCAAGGACAAAATGAAAAAGCAGGAACACCAACCATGGGTGGATTAATCATCATTATCGCCACGTTGATTCCGGTGATTTTGTTGACCAAACTGAATAACATCTATATCATTCTTTTGATTGTGACCACACTTTGGATGGGAACTATCGGATTTATTGACGATTATATCAAAATCTTCAAAAAAGACAAACAAGGTTTAAAAGGTATTTTTAAAGTAATCGGGCAGGTTGGTCTTGGGTTAATCGTAGGTTCGGTTTTGTATTATCATCCGGGTGTAACGGTTAGAGAAAAAGCGGCAAACACTCCGAATTTTAATCAAACTGAAAATGTAATTTCTCAAACACCAGTTGAGCATAAATCGACTACGACGACCATTCCTTTCATGAAAAACAACGAACTGGATTATGCCCAAATCATTGCCTGGACTGGTGAAGGTTATCAAAATTGGGCGTGGTTGGTTTTTATTCCTATCGTAATCTTTATCATCACAGCCGTTTCCAATGGTGCCAATCTTACCGATGGAATCGATGGACTGGCCGCCGGGACTTCCGCAATTTCAGTGCTCGCGCTCGGGATTTTCACCTTTGTTTCGGGTAACGTTATTTTATCAGGCTATTTGGATATTATGTACATCCCAAATTCAGGGGAAATGACAGTTTTCATTTCGGCATTTGTTGGAGCGTTAATCGGATTCCTTTGGTACAATTCCTATCCGGCATCGGTTTTTATGGGTGATACCGGAAGTTTAACCATCGGTGGAATCATAGCCGTATTGGCAATTTCTGTTCGTAAGGAAATGTTGTTGCCGGTGTTGTGTGCCATTTTCTTTGCCGAAAACCTATCCGTGATTATGCAGGTTTCCTATTTCAAATACACCAAAAAGCGCTATGGCGAAGGGAAACGAATTTTCCTCATGTCGCCATTGCACCATCATTACCAAAAGAAAGGCTATCACGAAAGTAAAATCGTAACCCGTTTTTGGATTGTTGCCATACTGTTAGCCATTGTTTCCATCGTGACTTTAAAATTGAGATAGAATGAAGCGATTGGTTGTACTTGGCGGAGGAGAAAGTGGTGTTGGAACCGCCATTTTGGGAAAGAAAGAAGGATACGATGTTTTTGTGTCCGACTTTGGAAAAATAAAAAATAAATACAGAGACGTTCTTGACAAATATGAGATTAAATGGGAAGATGAAAAGCATACGGAAACGTTAATCCTGAATGCCGATGTAGTCATGAAAAGCCCGGGAATTCCGGATAAATCTCCGCTGGTTAAAAAAATGCTGGAGAAAGGAATTTCAGTGATTTCCGAAATAGAATTTGCTTACCCATTCACGAAAGCAAAAACCATCGGAATCACCGGAAGCAACGGTAAAACAACGACAACGATGTTGACTTACCATTTACTAAAAGAAGGCGGACTGAATGTAGGATTGGGTGGAAATATAGGAAAGAGTTTTGCCTGGCAGGTTGCCGAAGAAAACTACGATTGCTATGTGTTGGAATTGAGCAGTTTTCAATTAGACGGCATCATCAATTACAAGCCTGACATAGCGATTTTAACAAACATCAGTCCTGATCATTTGGATCGATATGAATACAAATACGAAAATTATATTGAGTCAAAATTTAGAATAACAATGAACCAGACTGAAGAAGATTTCTTCATCTATGACGCCGATGACGAAGCGATTTCAGCATGGTTGCAAAACAACAAAACAAAAGCACAACTAATTCCTTTTTCACTAACCAAAACTTTTGAAATCGGAGCCTATATAAAAAACGAAACTATGGACATTATCATCAACAACGAGGAATTTGAAATGAAAACCGCTGACATTTCATTGGAAGGAAAACACAACATGAAAAACGCTATGGCTGCTACTTCTGTAGCCCAATTGATGAAAATAAGAAAACAAACCATTCGTGAGAGTTTGTCCAATTTTCAAGGCGTTGAACATCGTTTAGAAAAAGTACTCAAAATTCACAATGTGCAATACATCAACGACAGTAAAGCAACCAATGTGAACGCGACTTTCTTTGCTTTGGACAGCATGACTGTGCCAACCGTTTGGATTGTTGGTGGTGTTGACAAAGGAAATGATTACAGCGAGTTGATGCCATTGGTTCGTGAAAAAGTTAAAGCCATAATCTGTCTTGGTTTAGACAATAAAAAAATCATCGATGCATTCAGCGATGTGGTGGATATGATGGTGGAAGTAGATAATATGCGCGATGCCGTGAATACCGCCAAGCATTTGGCTGAAAAAGGTGATTCAGTTTTATTGTCGCCGGCTTGTGCATCTTTTGATTTGTTCCAAAATTACGAAGACAGAGGAAACCAATTTAAAGTAGCCGTAAAGAATTTATAAAAGCAATCAGCTTTCAGCATTTAGCTGTCAGCAAAAAATAAAAGCTAACCGCTAATAGCTAAAAGCTCGAAAATATGAAAGAACTAATTCACAGTTTAAAAGGAGATAAAGTCATCTGGGCATTCGTTGCCTTGTTGGCGTTGTTTTCGTTTATGCCGGTGTTTAGTGCGAGCAGTAACTTAGCGTATATGCGCCATGGTTCCGGAAATGCGTTGACGTATTTGCTGAAACACGGAGCACAGGTATTTGTTGGTTTCTTCATTTTATACAAAATCCACAAAGTGCCGTATCACTATTTCCGGACGATTTCACGATTGTTACTCCCGGTCGTTTGGGTGTTGTTGATTTATACTTTGCTCAAAGGAACCATTATCGATGGCGCCAATGCCAGCCGCTGGATTCAGATTCCGTTTATCGGAATTACGTTCCAAACATCAACATTAGCCTCAATCGTTCTGTATGTTTTTGTGGCGCGGTATTTATCCAAAACCAGAGAAACACCCATCACGTTCCAAAATTCTTTATGGGATTTATGGACACCGGTTTTCATTACCATTATGCTGATTCTTCCGGCGAATTTATCGACCGCAGCGTTGATATTTTCGATGGTCATGATGTTGGCATTCATTGGGAAATATCCATTAAAATATATCGGAATCATTATTGGTGCCGGTATCATCGGATTGACATTTTTCATCTTGGTGGCCAAAGCGTTCCCGGATGCTTTCCCCAATCGTGTGGATACCTGGATCAATCGTATTGATAATTTTACCAGCGACAAACCGGATGAAGATGATTACCAAATCGAAAAAGCCAAAATTGCCATTGCTTCCGGCGGTGTGTATGGTTTGGGTCCGGGGAAAAGCGTGCAGAAAAACTTCTTGCCACAATCGTCTTCCGATTTTATCTACGCGATTATTGTTGAAGAATATGGTTTAGTTGGAGGCATTTTGGTACTGTGTTTGTATTTGCTTTTACTCTTCCGATTTGTGGTCGCCGCACACAAAGCCAATTCGCTTTTTGGAAAACTCGTCGTCATTGGTCTCGGTTTCCCGATTATTTTTCAGGCAATGACGAATATGGCAGTAGCGGTCGAATTATTACCGGTTACGGGACAAACATTGCCATTGATCAGTAGTGGAGGAAGTTCGATTTGGATGACGTGTATTGCTTTGGGAATTATTTTGAGTGTGACCAAAAAAGAAGAAGAAATTGCCGAAGAAATCGCCGAAAAACAAAAACGAGAAGACGCTTTACAGCGAATGATTGACAAACAATTACAAGACGAGGAAGAAGCAGAAAAAGCAGCAGAGCAAGCCGAATTGCAAAGCTATTCCATTGAAGGTACAGCCAATCCATTGGAACCGATACTAAAGAAAAATTAAAAAAATATTCGTGCATTCGTGGTGAACTAAAATAAAAAAATGAGCAAATTAAAATTCATATTAAGTGGCGGCGGAACTGGAGGACATATTTATCCTGCGGTAGCAATTGCCAATGAATTGAAGTCTCGTTTTCCCGATGCAGAGTTTCTTTTTGTGGGTGCCAAAGACAAAATGGAAATGCAGAAAGTGCCTCAGGCAGGTTATAAAATCAACGGACTTTGGATTGCCGGTTTACAACGAAAACTGACCTTGCAAAACGCCATGTTTCCATTAAAATTGGTTAGCAGTCTATTGACTTCACGCCAAATATTAAAAAGTTTCAAACCCGATGTAGTCATCGGAACCGGCGGTTTTGCCAGCGGACCGTTATTGCAAATGGCAAATAGTCTGAACATACCAACAGTCATTCAGGAGCAAAATTCCTATCCGGGAATTACCAACAAACTGTTGAGCAAAAAAGCCAATGCAATATGTGTGGCTTATGAAAATTTGGAGCGATTTTTTCCAAAGGAAAAGATAGTTTTTACCGGAAATCCGGTACGTCAGGATTTGTTGGATGTGGAAACCAAAAGAAATGATGGTGTTGCCTATTTCAATTTGGATGCCAATAAAAAAACGCTTTTAATCCTTGGCGGAAGCCTTGGTGCCAGAAGGGTAAATCAGTTAATCGCAAAAGAATTGGATTTCCTGTTAGCCAGCGGTGTTCAGGTTTTTTGGCAATGTGGCAAATTGTATTTTGACGAGTACCAACATTTCAATGAAAGAGCCAATGTGCAAGTTGTAGCATTTATTGACAGAATGGATTTGATTTATGCGGCAGCCGATTTTGTGATTTCAAGAGCCGGAGCTTCATCTGTTTCTGAATTGTGTTTGGTTGGGAAACCAACGATTTTTATTCCGTCGCCGAATGTGGCCGAAGACCATCAGACCAAAAACGCCAAAGCCATTGTAGATAAAAACGGCGCGTTATTGCTAAAAGAAATCGAACTGGATGCAACGTTTGAAACCACATTTTCAGATTTGATTTCCAATGAAGATTTGCAAATCACGTTAAGCCAAAACATAAAAAAATTGGCCAAGCCAAACGCCACAAAAGACATTGTAGAAGAAATAATAAAATTGATCAAGTAAAGTGAATTTAAGCCAAATACATAACGTCTATTTCATCGGAATCGGAGGCATCGGAATGAGCGCTTTGGCGCGTTATTTCCAGAACATCGGTAAGAATGTTTCGGGTTATGACAAGACGCCAACGATGTTGACCGACGAGTTGATTGCCGGTGGTTTGGACATTCACTTTGAAGACAATATCAACATGATTCCGAAGGATTATTACGTTGAAAATACTTTGGTTATTGTAACACCAGCCGTGCCGATTTCTCATTCTGAATGGAATTACTTTTTGGAAAGAAATTATACCGTTAAAAAACGTGCGGAAGTATTGGGTATTATCACCAAAGACACTTTTTGTTTCGCCGTTGCCGGTACGCACGGAAAAACAACGACTTCGAGTATTTTGGGCCATATTCTTTACGAAAGCGGCGCAGATGTGACAGCTTTCCTGGGCGGAATCGTAGAAAATTACCATTCCAATTTAATCGGAAACGGCAAAACGGTTACAGTGGTCGAAGCCGATGAATTTGACCGTTCGTTCCTGCATTTGCATCCTGACATTGCCTGTGTAACCTCGATGGATGCCGATCATTTGGATATTTATGGTGATGCAACTGCCATTGAAGATTCGTTCCGTGAATTTGCCGATAAAGTAGAAGATAAAAATAACTTGTTTGTTCCCAATGGTTTGCCGCTCGAAGGCTTAACGATTGGAATTGATGACAACTCAACCTATAAAGCTTTCAACATCCGAATTGAAGACGGATTCTATGTTTTTGATGTGCAAACACCAACGGAAACGATTCGTGATTTAAAATTCGGTTTGCCCGGAAGACACAATTTGATGAATGCTTTGATGGCTTTAGCAATGTCTAAGACTTATGGCACCCCGACCGAGTCCATTGCTAAAGCCCTAGCTTCATTTAAAGGAATCCAACGCAGGTTTTCCTATCAGATCAAGACCAAAGAGTTGGTTTATATCGATGATTATGCGCACCATCCGACGGAAATTAACGCCGTGCATCAGGCGGTTCGCGAGTTGTATCCGAACCAGAAAGTGCTGGCCATTTTCCAGCCGCATCTGTTCAGCAGAACCAAAGATTTTGCCGATGATTTTGCCAAAAGCTTGTCGCAATTTGATGAAGTTTTACTGTTGGATATTTATCCGGCCCGCGAATTACCGATGGAAGGAATTACGTCAAGTTGGCTACTTTCCAAAATGGAAAATCCAAATAAAAAATTAGTTTCCAAAGGTGAATTAATACCGACAATTTTGAATAACAGCGCTAAAATAATTGTGACAATTGGCGCAGGAGATATTGGTGAATTGGTTCCAAAAATTAAACTGGCATTATCATGAAAGTATTTACTTGGACAAATATCAGATTAGTGTTGATGATTACGGTCGTAATCTTCCTGTTTTCGTTCACTTCGCATCGAAACGCCATGCGAAAAATAAGAAAAACAGAGGTTGTTTTTGTAGGTGAAAACAGTCTTTTTTTGAAGACTGAAATGGTTAATAAATTGTTAATAGAAAAAAATCAGGACCTAAAAACATTAAAAAAAGATGGGTTAGATTTGAATAAATTGGAAAAGTCCATCAACAATCATCAGATGATTCAGAAAGCTGATGTTTTTGTGAGTGTTGATGGTGTTTTAAAAGCGGTGGTGAAACAAAAAACACCAGTGGGAAGAGTGTTTGACGAGACGGGTTCTTTTTATATTGATTATGAGGGAAATAAAATGCCGTTATCAGATAATTACACAGCCAGAGTGCCGCTACTATCGGGGGAAATTACAGCAGTAAAAAAGGAGAAATTATCTGAAGTTTTAGGGATGATTGCGGAAGATGATTTTTTGAAAAAAAATATCATAGGTGTACAGGTTTTGCCTACCGGAAGCCTGATTATGGCGAACAGGAATTATGATTATCAAATCGATTTCGGGCAAACTATTAACATTGAAAGAAAATTCAAGAATTACAAAGCCTTTTTTCAGAAGGCGGTTTTAGATAGTACTTTGAACAAGTACCGAAGAATTAATTTGAAGTTTACCAAGCAAGTGGTGTGCATTAAATAGAAGATTATGGAAAAAGAGAATATTGCAGTCGGATTAGACATTGGGACAACCAAGATTGTAGCCATGATTGGCAAGAAAAATGAGTATGGGAAGTTGGAAATTTTGGGCGTCGGAAAATCCAAAAGTCTCGGTGTAGCTCGTGGTGTGGTAAATAACATTACCCAAACCATCCAATCAATCCAACAGGCAGTTCTTGAAGCGGAAAATAATTCAGGTTACAAAATAAACGATGTGGTAGTTGGTATCGCCGGACAACACATTCGCAGCATACAGCATACCGATTACGTCATCAGAACAAATCCTGAAGAAGTAATCAGCGGAAAAGATATCCAGTTGTTAATCGATCAGGTAAACAAATTGGCGATGCTTCCGGGTGAAGAAATCATCCACGTATTGCCACAGGAATTCAAAATCGACGGGCAATCCGAAATCAAAGAGCCCATCGGAATGTACGGCGGAAGATTGGAAGCCAGTTTCCACGTAGTGGTTGGACAAGCCTCTTCTATTCGTAACGTCGGAAGATGTATCCAGAGTTCAGGCATTGAATTATCCGGATTAACCTTGGAACCATTGGCTTCCGCTGATGCAGTTTTGAGTCAGGAAGAAAAAGAAGCCGGTGTCGCTTTGATTGATATTGGTGGTGGAACCACAGATTTGGCCATTTTTAAAGATGGTATCATTCGTCACACTGCAGTAGTGCCTTTCGGCGGAAACGTAATTACGGATGACATCAAAGAAGGTTGTTCAATCATTGAAAAACAGGCAGAATTATTGAAAGTAAAATTTGGTTCAGCGTGGCCGGGGGAAAATAAAGACAACGAAATTGTTTCGATTCCCGGTTTAAGAGGAAGAGATCCAAAAGAGATTTCGCTAAAGAATTTGTCGAAAATCATCCACGCCCGTGTGGTTGAGATTATCGAACAGGTTTTCACCGAAATCAAAGCTTACGGTCACGAAGATCCGCGAAAAAAATTAATTGCCGGAATAGTATTAACCGGTGGTGGTTCGCAATTGAAACACATCAAACAATTGGTGGAATACATCACAGGAATGGACACCAGAATTGGGTATCCAAACGAGCATTTGGCAGGCAATTCGGGTGAAGAAATTTCAAGTCCGTTATTTGCCACCGCAGTAGGATTGGTGATGAACAGCATCGAAAACAATTCAAACAGTGCGTACAAAATCGAGCTGAAAGAAGTGGTAGCTGAAGCACCAAGACCAGTGGCACAACAACCGGTTTTTGAACCCAAAGAAGAAGTTTCAACAATAGTGGAACAACACGTTGAGGAAAAAGTAGAAGCCGAAACCACAGAAGGCAAAATAAGAAGATCATTTTTTGATCGCTATGTGGACAAGATTAAAGATTTTTTAGATAACGCAGAGTAATTTTAGATTAAAAAGAATAAATACCTAACACCAAAATAGTATGATAAGCAACTCAGAATTTGGAAGCATCTCATTTGATTTACCAAAGAATCAATCAAATGTGATAAAAGTAATCGGTGTTGGTGGCGGCGGAAGTAACGCTATCAATCACATGTTCAAACAGGGCATAAAAGGAGTTGATTTTATAGTTTGTAATACAGACTCACAAGCGCTTCAAAACAGCCCGGTACCAAACAAAATCCAGTTGGGTGTAAACTTAACCGAAGGTCTTGGCGCAGGGGCAAATCCTGACGTTGGACAACAATCCGCTTTGGAAAGTGTTGGCGACATTGAAAAAATGTTGGACAGCAATACCAAAATGGTATTCATCACTGCCGGTATGGGCGGTGGAACCGGTACAGGTGCTGCTCCGGTGATCGCACAATTGGCAAAAGAAAGAGACATTCTTACGGTAGGTATCGTTACGATTCCTTTCCAGTTTGAAGGTAAAGTTCGTTCCGAACAAGCGTTGTTAGGTGTTGAAAAATTAAGAAAACAAGTTGATTCTTTGATTGTTATCAATAACAATAAATTGAGAGAAGTTTATGGAAACCTTGGTTTTAAAGCTGGTTTCTCTAAAGCTGATGAAGTGTTGGCTACGGCTTCCCGTGGTATCGCGGAAGTAATTACGCACCACTACACCCAAAACATCGACTTAAAAGATGCTAAAACCGTATTGTCCAATAGTGGTACTGCCATTATGGGTTCTTCTATAGCAACCGGTGATAACCGTGCTAAGGAAGCCATCATCTCGGCTTTGGATTCTCCTTTGTTAAATGACAATAAAATCTTCGGTGCTAAAAACGTATTGTTGCTTATCGTTTCGGGCTCCAGCGAAATTACTATCGACGAAATTGGTGAAATCAATGACCACATCCAATCTGAAGCGGGCTTTAATGCCAACATCATTATGGGAGTTGGTGAAGATGAAACCCTGGGTGAAGCCATCGCAGTAACGATTATTGCTACAGGTTTTAACGTAGAACAACAAAACGGAATCGTAAACACGGAAGCTAAGAAAATTGTTCACGCTTTGGAAGACGACCAGAAATTGGTTCGCGACCTAACGCAAAAACCGGTGGAAGTTTTTCAATCAATAGTTGAAGCTCCTAAAGCTGAAGCAGTTGAAGAGAAAATCGTATTCGAATTAATCGAAGAAGAACTAGATGTTCCGGTAATAGAAACACCAGTAGTAGCTCCGGCTGCCATTGATGACAACGAGCTAATCGCGATGAACCAATTCATCCGCAACCTGGATGTGACTTTCGAAATCGTATCGCCAATTATGGACATCGATTACAAAGTAACCACTCCGGAAGTTAGAGAAATACAAGTGGTTGAGCCACAAAATATCGTAGAAGAAGAGCAAATCACTTTCACTTTTGATATGCCGGCTGCCATGCCAACATTTGAAAGAGTAGAAGCTGTGGAAGCAGTGGAACCGGTTGAAGCAGTTGAAGAAAGCAGAATTGTTTTTGATTTGTCTGCAGATGCTAACGATATCGTGGTCAACGAACCGGTACAATTCGTTCCTGTGACTGAATTGAACGAAGGTGGCGTAATCAAATATTCTTTGGAAGAATACATGGAGTTGGAAAACGACCTGCTCAACTCAAAACCGGCGGCTAAAACCGTGGTGGAAGAGCCAATCGCAGAGGAATTGAACATTACTATGAAAGTGGAAACCGAAAAACCACAAGCGGTAAACTATTTCGACGAAGTATCTCCGGTAGAAATGACCATCGAAGAAACGTTGAAACACAGAGCCGACGAAAGAAGAAGAAAATTAAAAGAGTTCAATTATAAGTTCCACAACAATCCATCAAGAATTGAGGAATTGGAAAAAGAACCGGCATACAAACGCCTTGGTGTTGACCTGTCAAACAACGCCGACAATAGTTCAAACTCAAGAATGTCTTTGGGAACTGATAGTAATGATGATTTACAAATCAGAACCAACAACTCATTCCTGCACGATAATGTAGATTAGTCTGCCATTTTTTCTAATCTGATGACCCGAAAATTTCACTGAGATTTTCGGGTTATTTTTTTTAACTTCGCAGTGCTTTTTTGGGAGCGGAAAGTTTGGGTTGTTTCAGTAATCCATTTTCCTGCTATCCGCGCTACAGGGTAGCTTGCTGCTATCAGGGCTAAAAGCAAACCATAGTTCAAAATTTAAAACCATAATACAATGAGTTTAGAAACACAAATCATGGACGAAATGAAAAACGCCATGAGAGCCAAAGACACGGTCGCTTTAGAAGCGTTGAGAGCCATCAAATCGGGAATTATTTTAGCCAAAACCGAAGCCGGTGCCAGCGATACCTTGTCTGCGGATGATGAAATCAAATTATTGCAACGTTTGGTAAAACAAAGAAAAGACAGCGCTAATATTTATACCGAACAAAACCGTGCCGACTTAGCTGAGCCTGAATTGGCACAAGTAGCGGTTATCGAAAAATTCCTTCCGGCACAATTGTCAGAGGCAGAAGTTGAAACTGCTGTGGCTGCAATCATCGCTGAAGGTGGTTTTTCAGGAATGGCATCGATGGGTCAGGTTATGGGGAAAGCGTCAGCAGCCTTAGCCGGTAAAACCGATGGAAAAACCATTTCGACTATTGTTAAAAAATTATTGGCATAATTCAGATTGTTAGACTACTTAGAAAGTTAGATGTCTTAGATTTATCTAACTAATTAATCTAAAAATCTAAGTAGTCTAACCATCTAAAAATGGCTCTGTAGCTCAATTGGATAGAGCACTGGATTTCGGCTCCAGCGGTTGAAGGTTCGACTCCTTTCAGGGTCACAAATTAAAAAAGCACTCCATGGAGTGCTTTTTTAATTTAAACCTAACGCAAATTTATAGCTTGTTGAATAATTTATCAATATTCTTTTTGCTTAACCATACCGTTATTCCTCCTTCTTCTCCATTGTTATAACTGATCTTCATTTTCACGGTAGCCATATTCATCTCTTTTTTATACTGAAGGCTCACAGTTTCATTAGGCAATTCTATCTTAATGTCTTCTTTCGGTAAAGACGTAAAGCCATCGTTGATGACCGTATAGAATCCTTCCAGAGCGCCATCGATATCCTTAAAACTGAAGGTTTTGAATTCAGCAAATCCGGGTTTGTTGTAGTTCTGGTATTTAAAGGTGACCAAATCACCGGTTTTCGTAAGTTCCACGGTACTCAAAGTTGGTGTTCCCACTTTACCGATAACGATTGGTTTTGCTTCAGCCTTGGCAACCTTTATTTGGGCATTGGCTGCAAAGACAAGGAATAGAAACGATAATGATATTAATTTCTTCATAGTGTTGTAAGTTTTGATAAAAGTAAAAAAAAAATCTTATTCGTTGAAATAAGAATCTTCAGTACTTCATTAAGCTCAAGTAATCGTTCACTTTTTTTATATCTTTAGCCAATGGAAGTTATCATGTTATTTGTGCTGGGAGCAGCTTTTCTTTACTTCTTCATGTTTATCATGAGTTTACTGGATGATATTTCAATTGCGATTTTTCAAAAGCCACTTTTTGTCCATTTGTATTTCAATCCCAAAAAGATAGCTCCGGAAGAGGAATTTTTTCTCAGGCAGAATTTTCCTTTCTATCAAAAACTTTCAGAAAAGGAAAAGATTTATTTCCATCATCGCCTAAGTAGTTTTAAGGAAACCTATCAACTTATCCCAAGGGAAAATTTCCTAATCAACAGAGAAGTTCAGACCTTGGTTGCCGGAACTTATGTGATGCTGACCTTTGGAATGAGACATTACCTGATTAATTCATTTGACAAAATAATCATTTATCCTGGAGAATATCGTTCCAGTCAAAGCGATGAATACCACAAAGGAGAATTCAACCCGAGATTGAAAGCGGTTGTTTTTTCCTGGAAAGATTTTGTAACAGGATTCGAAATAAACAATGACAACTTAAATCTAGGCATTCATGAGTTTTCCCATGTGGTACATCTTCACAGCCTGCGTGGTAATGACGGCAGTTCTTTGGTTTTCCGAAAGCATTACAAACGATTGTATAAAGAAGTAAATCATCCGCCCAACCGACAAAGATTAATCGATTCGGACTATTTCAGAATTTATGCTTTCACCAATCAGTATGAATTCATTTCGGTTATCATTGAGCATTATTTTGAAACGCCCAATGAATTTAGAACGCAATTCCCGGAACTGTTTGAGCATGTGAGCAAAATGCTCAATCACAAACATTAATGCCTACCAGAATATCGTATACAAAGCGGTCAAAATAAATACAATTACCAGCGACCCAACGACAAATCCCGGTGACATTCTGAACATCGTTTTATCTACCTCCAAACCATTTGGTTGAATCCCTTTTTTGTTTTCATAGGTACTGATAAAGTACATTCCAATGATACAAAGCGCAAAGACAAATCCCATGCGGTCAATAAACGGAATCTCATAAACACCTTCAGCATTTGGTACTGCAAATCCCATCGGGTTTAGGAATGATAAATCGACAAATGCAGGCATTACAGTAAAAAGAATGGAAAGGGATAATCCACCAATCATGGCAAATAAAGCCGCATTCGAAGTGGTTTTCTTCCAGAAGAAGCCAAGAATGAACATCGCAAAAACGCCAGGACTTACTAAACCGGTCCATTCCTGAATAAATTGAAAACCACCTTTTTTATCAATGCCTAAAAACGGAGCAATCACCAGAGCGATTATCATTGCGGTAAGTATGGTCATCTTTCCGATTTTCACCAATTTCTTTTCGCTCGCTTCTACATTGATTTTTTCCTTGTAGATATCAAGCGTAAAAATAGTAGCAATACTGTTGGCTTTTCCGGCTAAGGATGCGACAACTGCAGCAGTTAAAGCCGCAAATGACAATCCTTTTAGCCCAACCGGTAATAAGTTCAATAAAATAGGATAAGCCCTGTCGGGATTCACACTCCCGTTTTGTAGCATTTCGTTTTGGAAGTGACCGTTTTGATATAATACAAATGCGGCAATTCCCGGTAAAACGACGATTACAGGCATTAAAAGTTTTAAGAAAGCCGCGAACAAGATTCCGCTACGGGCCGTCTTTAAATCGGCGCCCAAAGCTCTCTGCGTGATGTATTGGTTGCAACCCCAATAATTCAGATTGATAATCAACATACCGCCAATCAAAACAGACCATCCCGGTAAAGCCATATAATTCTCATTCGACTTGTCAAAAATCATGTGAAAATGATCACCCGCTTTTTCCTGCATAAGCCTAAACCCATTAAAAACACCGCTGGAACCAAATTCATCCGCGACTAAATTCAACGCCAAATAAGTCGTGACCAATCCACCTAAAATCAAAAAGAACACCTGGATTACATCGGTATAACCAATTACTTTCATGCCGCCCAACGTAATCATCATGGCAAAAAATGCCAAGAAGATCATACAGAATGTAATGTTCAAACCAGAAATGCTGCTAATCGCCAACGCGCCCAAATAAAGGATTGAGGTTAGATTGACTATTACATAAAGCAACAACCAAAACACCGCCATAATCATCGCCACATTACTGTTGTAGCGTTTGTTCAGGTATTGCGGCATCGTGAAGATTTTGTTCTTTAGATACACCGGCATAAAGAAAATAGCAACGATAATCAATGTGGCTGCCGACATCCATTCGTAAGTGGCAATAGCCAATCCCATTTTGAAACCACTGCCGCTCATTCCGATAAACTGTTCCGCACTGATATTACTCGCAATCAATGAAGCGCCAATCGCCCACCAAGTCAGCGAACCTTCAGCCAGGAAATAATCGTTACTGCTGGTTTGGGCTTTCTTTTTTCGGTTGTAAATCCAAAATCCATATCCGACAATAATGACGAAATAAAGCAAGAAAACAATATAATCTTGGGTGGCTAGGGTTTGCATATTAGTTGGTTTTAGTTTTGTAATGCGTATTTGGTAAGTCTCTTAAAATTTTGGCACTCTGTTCGGGTGAAATGTCGCGTTGTGCTTCGCCCAGCATTTCGTAGCCTACCATGAATTTCTTTACAGTCGCACTGCGCAACAATGGTGGGTAAAAATGCATGTGAAAATGCCATTCCGGATGCGAAACCCTATCGGTTGGTGCTTGGTGAATTCCGGCAGAATAGGGGAAAGACGTTTCAAAAAGATTGTCGTATTTCACGGTAATACCTTTGATAATTTCTGCAAAAGCCTTGGTTTCTTCATTGCTCATCGCGATGATATTCCCAAAATGGCGTTTGCTGATAATCATGGTTTCATAAGGCCAAGTGGCCCAAAAAGGAACCAAAACCACAAAATGTTCGTTTTCCAAAACGATGCGCTCTTCTTTTTTGAGTTCTTCGTCCAGATAGTCTTTCAGTAAACTTGTTTTGTTTTTTTCGTAATAGGCGCGAAGGTTTTTTTGCGTTCTTTCCACTTGGGTTGGTAACGAGGATTGCGCCCAAATTTGTCCATGCGGATGCGGATTGCTGCAACCCATAACGCTTCCTTTATTTTCAAAAATCTGAACGTAATTGATGTAATCATGACTGCCCAGCTCGATGTATTGTGCGGCCCAGGTTTGGACTACTTTTTCGATGGCTTCTACTTCCATCTCAGGTAAAGTCAGATTGTGTTTTGGCGAAAAGCAAACGACTTTGTTGATGCCGCGTTCCGGTTTTAATTGGAATAAAGATTGTGTTTTGCCTTCAAAATTGACTTCTTCCTGAAGCAAAGCCGAAAAGTCATTTTCAAAGGCATAGCAATCGGTGTAATCGGGATTTTTTACGCCATTGGCACGAACATTTCCCGCGCACAAATAGCAATCCTTGTCGTGTTCTGGACGATTGTCTTCATGAACCGTTTCTTTTTGGCCTTGCCACGGACGCTTGGCGCGATGTGGTGAAACCAATATCCATTCGTCAAGCAAAGGATTGTATCTTCGGTGTGGATGTTCGTTATTGTTGAATGGTGTCATTGTTCGTTTTGTAAAGTGAAGTGCCTTTTGAAATTTTTACTTTATAAGGTTTCAATTCGATGCCAAAGGCGTTTCGGTATCGTTGTGATATGCGTTCGATTAAGTCATTTTCTGTTCCTTTTTCAATCAGATTGATAGAACAACCGCCAAATCCGCCGCCCATCATTCGTGCACCTAAAACCGATTTTTCGTGTTGCACGGCATCAACTAAAAAGTCAATTTCGGCACAACTTACTTCGTATTCTTTGGACAAACCTTCATGGGTTTCCGACATCAATTGGCCTAGTTTTTTGAAATCAGAAATGGTCAAAGCTTCCGCGGCATCTAAGACGCGTTGGATTTCTTTCACCACAAAATGACAGCGTTTGAAAATGGTTTTGCCCAATTGTTCATTGAGTTCCAAAACCATTTCTTCGGTGCAATCCCTGAAGGTTTTTACATTCGGAAAATTCTTTTTTATGATCGCCAATCCTTTTTCGACTTCCTGTCTTCTCACATTATAACCCGAAGTCAAATGCGTGTGTTTTACATTGCTGTCCAATAAAAGTAGCGAATATTTCTTGAAATCGGCTTTGTAATACTCATATTCCAAAGTGTTGCAATCGAGTTTGATTACGCTGTTTTTCTCCCCAAAAACGGAAGCAAACTGATCCATAATGCCACAGTTTACACCGGCAAAGGTATGCTCTGATTTCTGACCAATCAACGCAATTTCTTCTTTGGTTAAACCCAATTGAAACATTTCATTCATCGCAAATCCAACGCCACATTCCAATGCCGCGGATGACGAAAGTCCGGCGCCCATTGGAATGGTACTGCTGAAAACCATATCAAATCCGTTCAGATTATAACCTCTTTTTTTAAGTTCGTGTAGAACGCCCAGTATATAATTCGCCCACATTTTTTCGATGGGTTTTAGCTCATTATTCAAGTCAAATTTGAAGGCTTCGTTGAGATCTTTGGCAATAAGGGTGCAATGCGAATCGTTGTTTTTGGAAACGGCAAAACAAATGTATTTGTTGATGGCGGCCGGCATTACAAAGCCGTCGTTGTAATCCACGTGCTCGCCAATAATATTGATTCTTCCCGGAGAAAGAAAAATGTTTTCGGGCAATTTTTGAAGGATTTTTTCAAAATGTTCCGTCGTATGTTGGATGAGTTTCTTCTTCATTATTTCACTAAAGTTATTGTGGCAGAAGCCGATTTTAATCCGTTTGCTTTGGCTTCTAATTTTATTGAACCAGCTGTTTTTCCAGCTAAAATGATTACTTGGCATTTTCCGTTGAAAGCACTTCTTTGCCACATGCCGTCTTTGCATTTGTCCGGTTCGTGCGAACTTGGATCACCATTGCCTACGCCAATGATTTTGGCATCGCCGGTGAGATAAAACTTCACCATGTTATCGGCAACCGGAACTTCACGTCCTTTGTCATCAGTAATTGAAATATTGACTACTGTAGCATCTTTTCCGTCGGCAGTTAAAAAGTTTTTGTCCGGAGTTAAAACTACATTGTAAGCTACACCAGTAGTTTCTATTTTTGAAGTCAGTTTTTTACCTTTTTTGTAACCAATGGCTTCCAGTGTTCCCGGTTCGTAATTTACGGTCCAGTTCAAATGGCTATTTCTTGGCATTACTTTTTTGCCCAAACTTTTGCCGTTCAGGAAAAGTTCTACTTCATCGGCATTCGAGTTTACCCAGATATCGATTGGTTTACCTACTTTTTCCGGCCAGTTCCAATGTGGAGAAATGTGTAAAACGTCTTCGTTGGTCCACCAACTTTGATAGTAATAGTAAATGTTTTTCGGGAAACCGCAAACATCTATAATTCCGAAGTGCGAACTCACATTCGGCCATTTATAAGGCGTTGGTTCGCCGCGATAATCAAAACCTGTCCAGACAAACCCGCCCAACCAATAGTCGTTTTCAGCGGCGAGTTTCCACCAGTCTTCGGCTTTGCTTGCCCACCATGGCGCGGTGATGTCCTGATCGGGAACATAAGCCCTGATTTCGTCTTTTTCATAAATCCCGCGAGTGGTAACGGTACTTCCCATTTCGGTTCCCAGCAAAGGCTGATTCGGATGGTCTCTGTGGTAATCGGCAACTGCAAATTGGCGGTAATTAAAACCGCGAATCGGAATTACTTCGTTTACACCATTAAATTCATTACCCATATCAGCGGCATAAGTGCTGGTTCTTGAAGGATCGAGTTCTTTTTGTTTGGCCAAAAGCGTTTGTGCAATTTTTTTACCGTGTTCGGTTTTTTGAATCCAGCCTTCCTCGTTTCCAATAGACCAAAGAAATACAGAAGGATGATTTCTGTCTCTTAGAATTAGTCTTTCGAATTGGTCCATATATTCCGGACTGCTGTTGAGTAATCGTTGTTCGTTTAAAACCAACATTCCCAAACTGTCGCAAGCTTCCAAAAGTTCTTTAGTTGGTGCATTGTGACTCGCACGGTAAGCATTCGAACCTAATTTTTTTAATAATTTGATGCGGTAATATTGCATATAATCGGGTAACGCACTACCAATTCCGGCATGATCCTGATGGTTGTTTGTGCCTTGTATTTTGAGGTGTTTTCCATTTAAAAAGAAACCGTCTTTGGCATCAAATCTCACACTTCTGACGCCAAATCGGGTTTTGGTTTGATAGACAATTTCACCATTTTGTTTCACGACAGAAAATGCTTTGTACAAATATGGATTGTCCAAATCCCATAAGCGGACATTGTTTACATTCAGTTTTTGTTTAATTGTAGATTTACCATTCACTGCAAGCGATAATTTTTGTTCGCCGGTTTTGGCCAATATTTTTCCATTTCTATCAGTGATATAGGAATAAACAATGCATTGCGAAGGATTCAGGTTTTTATTTTCAACCGTAGTTTCAATATTGACTGATGCGTTTTTGCCTTTTACTTTGGGAAAGACGTATAATCCACCTTCAGGAATGAATAAGTTGTTGTATTGGTTTAACCAAACGTGGCGGTAAATTCCGGCGCCTTCGTAGAACCAGCCTTCATATTGCGTAGCATCGACTCTTACGACGATTACATTTTCCTTGTCGAAATTCATATAGTCAGTAATATCATAAGAAGCACCGACATAGCCGCTCATATTCGTGCCCACGAAAAAACCATTAATCCAAATAGATGCGTTTCTGAAAATACCGTCAAATTGGATTTGGAATCGCTCATTTGCCTCTTTTTTATCTACTGTGAAATGTTTGCGGTACCAACCAATGCTGGTTTCCGGATATAATCCGCCAACCGGTTTGTAACCGTGTGATTCTACATCGAAACTCGGAGAATATTCAAAAGGTAATTCCACAGCCCAGTCGTGTGGTAAGTTTACATTAGTCCAAGTACTGTCGATAAATTTTGGATCAATTGCCGTTTTAGCAGCGCCACCGGATTTAGAGAAAATCGTGGCTGTACTGTAATTGAAATCCTTATCAGGATTGGCTGCATGACCAAAATGAAACTTCCAGCCTTCGTCAAAATTGATTTTTTTCTGTGCATTTGAAAACACAAAACAGAGTAAAAGGGGTATTGATAGAAATAATTTTTTATACATGTGATAAGTATTAATTTTCTTTAAAAGCATCCAATGCCGGAGATGGTTTTCCGTCGGCTTGCCAAGCGCTTAGGGCATAATGGCTCCAGCTTCTGGCGCCTTGTGGTTCCCAGTATAAAACACCAATTCCGTTATTGTTTGGAACATTTTTTACCGCTTTGATTGTTGCGGCTAAAAGTTCGTAGGTGTTTTGCACTTTATCGTCTTCGCCGCCCACTTCCACGACCATCACTTCTTTACCGTAGCGTTTGGCCATGTCGTTTAGATTGAATTGTAAATCGGCGATGGTTTCAGAATAGTCTTTTTTAATCCAATACGGATAGTAAGATAAACCAATTACATCATATCTCACTTTTTGTGCCGTGGCATTGTCGAAAAAGGTTCTGAATTTGGCATTGTTGTTTCCTTCATCGACATGGACAATGACTTTTATTTTTTTGTCAACCGCTTTTACAGCATCATAACCTTTGTTTAATAGTTGTCCTAGTTGGTGCCAATTGTCCGTGCTACCTTCCGGCCACATCATGCCGCCGGGGATTTCGTTTCCGATTTGCACCCATTCCGGTGTAACTCCGGCCACTTTTAACGCATTGATTACGTCAAAAGTGTGATTATAGACATCATTTAATAATTCGGGGAAAGAGTGTTTTTCCCAGGCTTTGGGTTTGAATTGTTTTGCCGGATCTGCCCATGAATCGGAGTAGTGGAAGTCAATCATTACTCGCATTCCCATTTTTTTTGCACGTAAAGCCATTGCCACTGTTTCTTCTTTGCTGCAATGCCCACTGGCTTTATCATCAGAAGGATTTACCCAAACGCGCAGCCGAATTGAATTCATGCCGCGGTCTTTTAGTAGCTGCAGGCAATCTTTTTCTTTACCGTCGGCATCATAAAATTTATAACCGGTGGCTTCCATTTGAGGCAGCCAACCTACATCAGCGCCTTTAGCGAAAGAGTTATTTTGACTAACGGCTTTTGTATTGCTGCAAGAAGTGATTAGCAATGATAAAAGCGCAATTTTGAGTATAGTTTTCATAATTATAGATTTTCAAATTTAAATGTAGTTTGGTGCAAATATTCTTCATCTTTTCTCAAAATAGAATTTGGAAAATGACTATGATTTGGCGCGTCAGGGAAGTTTTGGGCTTCAAAACAAATGCCACTGGTCGGGTGATAATTGGCATTTTCTTTTCCTTTTATCTGACCAAAACAATTACCGCCAACATAGATATGAACTGCGGGTTGATTGGTAACGACTGTCATTTTTATTTTGGTTTTTTCACTATAAAGCGTTGCGGCTTCCCAGCCTTCTAAAACAAAAGTATTGTCGATAGATGTTGGACAATCTTTAGCCGAAGAGTAATCGAAAGCATGATTTTTTAAATCGGTATAATTTCCGGTTGGAATCAGCTCATTTGTGGTTTCTAATATTTTTTTTGCATTGACAGACAATTTTTGACCACCAATGTCTTTGGCATGTCCGTCAAGGTTGAAATAACTGTGTTGGGTCAAGTTGACGATAGTGTCTTCATTTGATTTTGCCCAAAAAGTTACTTTTAATTCGTTGTTTTCGGTTAAAGTATAAGTCACTTTCACCTTTAACTCTCCGGGGAAATTCTCTTCGTTATGAGCACTGGTGTATTCTAAAGTGATAGAAGGATTAGGCTTTTCGTTGATTGAGGTTACTTCCCAAAATTTTCTGCTGAAACCATTCAATCCACCGTGAATTTGATGTGAATTGTGGTTTTTAGAAAGTTCTATTTTTTTTTCATTTAATGAGAAGGATGCATTATTGATTCTGCCGGCATATCTTCCGACAACCGTTCCGAGGTAAGGTGCGCTTGGTAAATCAAAGGAGTTGATATAATCTTCTAATGTATCAAAACCCAAAACCACATCGGTTTTTTTTCCATTGGAATTCGGAATTTTTATAGCCGTAATCGTTGCACCATAATTGATTACGGAAAATTCTATCCCGTTTTGGTTAGTCAAAGTATAGCGTAAAACTTCATTATTGTCGGGTGTAAAACCAAGCAATTTCGTATTTTTAGAGCTGTTAATTTGTGAAATTTTATTTTTTATCATGACTTTTTTATCAATCTGATAACGAAATTATTGTTTTATCTTTTTCATCCATACCACTACCTACCAGTTTTTTTGTAACTTACCACCAGTTAATTATAATTAGATGAAAATCATCAACATAAACCCTCAGTCCGCTCAGCCCAAATACAAACAAATTGTATTATCGGTGGAAATGGCTATAGCGGAAAAGCGATTGAGACGCGATGAGAAATTGCCTTCAGTAAATAAAGTGAGTTTGGAGTTTTCCATTTCGCGCGATACTGTTTTGCTGGCGTATGACGAATTGAAAAAAAGAGGCATTATTTATGCAGTTTTGGGGAAAGGTTATTATGTGAAAAGCGTTGAATTTACTTTAGAGCAAAGGATTTTTCTGCTTTTTGATGAGTTGAATGCGTTTAAGGAAGATTTGTACACTTCCTTTCTTTATCATGCCAATAAGAACTTCCAGATTGATATTTTCTTTCATCATTTTAATTTGGACATGTTTAAAAAACTGGTTAATGAGAGCAAAGGGAATTATTCAAAGTATATCATCATGCCATCCAATCTTGATGTTGCTTCTGAAATTATAAAGACGATGCCTTTGAATGATACTTACATTTTGGACCAAACCAATGAAGCTTTGATTGATTATCCGGCAGTTTATCAGGATTTTGTGACTGATATGTATGATGCGCTAATGAATGGATTGGATAAAATTAGAAAGTATGATGAGTTGATATTGATATTTCCCGGAAATAAGGAACCGATTGGAATGGTAACCGGTTTTCAAAAATTCTGTGCGGAAAATAATTGCCGGCATTCGGTAATTTCAACTTTTGAGAATGATGAGATTAAAAAAGGAAGTTTGTTTATCATTCCGAGTGACAGGCATTTGGTCAATGTGATTGAACAAGCCAAAATTCAGAATCTTGTTTTGGGAATTGATTATGGAATTATATCATACAATGATACTTCGCTCAAAAAAGTGGTGGAAAATGGGATTACAACTATTTCAACTGATTTTAATGAAATGGGAAAAATTTTGGCTGAAATGATTAATACTAATTTGAAGTTGCACATCAAGAACAACTCCAAATTAATACTAAGGCATTCTATTTAGAATTATACTGTGGTGATTTTTTTCAAATCAGCGATGGTTTGTATTGGATTTTGAGCTTTGAAAACAAAGTTTCCGGCTACCAAAACATCAGCTCCGGCTTGAACTAATTTTTTAGCGTTTTTATCGGTTACGCCGCCGTCAATTTCGATAAGCGTTGAAGCATTTTTGCGGATGATTAACTCTTTTAACTTCTCTATTTTTGAGTAAGTGTTTTCAATAAAAGATTGTCCGCCAAACCCGGGATTCACGCTCATCACACAAACCAAATCAATGTCTTTAATTACATCTTCCAAAAGCGCCACATTAGTATGAGGATTCAAAGCCACCCCAGCTTTCATGCCTTCGGCTTTGATGGCTTGTAATGTTCGGTGTAAATGAGTACAGGCCTCGTAGTGAACAGTTAAAATATTGGTGCCTAAAGCAGCAAAAGTTTTGATGTATCGGTCAGGATCAACAATCATTAAATGAACATCAATTGTTTTTTTGGCGTGTTTTGAAATCGCTTCTAAAACAGGCATTCCGAAAGAAATGTTCGGAACAAAAACACCATCCATGATGTCGATGTGGAACCAATCGGCTTCGCTGGCATTAATCATTTCAATATCGCGTTGAAGATTAGCAAAATCGGCTGCAAGAACTGACGGTGCAATAAGGGTATTTTTCATTTTAAAAAGTTTGTGTTGTTGGTGCAAAGATACTTTTTTGCCACGAATGCACGAATTTAATTTTGGTAACTATTTGGGCTTCCATAAAAAGTAAAACTCCGGGAACTCGAGAGTGAAACTCGAACAGACTGGAGTTTTATTTGCCGTGCAAAAAATAAAACTCCGGTAATCAGCCGGAGTTTCAATCATCAATCAAAAAACGAACAGTTAATCAGACTGTTGTTATCGTTATTAGGATTAACCTAAATATGTTTTTAAAATTTTACTTCTTGAAGTATGCTTTAATCTTCTAATCGCTTTTTCCTTAATCTGACGAACACGCTCACGGGTTAAATCGAAAGTTTCTCCAATTTCTTCTAAAGTCATTGGGTGTTGGTCACCTAAACCAAAATACAAACGCACAACGTCTGCTTCTCTTGGAGTTAAGGTTTCTAAAGAACGCTCAATTTCGGTACGCAATGATTCGTGAATCAATTCACGATCTGGATTTGGTGATTCACCTGAACGCAAAACGTCATATAGGTTAGAATCTTCTCCTTCTACAAGCGGTGCATCCATTGATAAGTGACGACCAGAGTTTTTCATAGACTCTTTTACGTCATTTACAGTCATGTCTAATTCTTTTGCAATTTCCTCAGCAGAAGGTGCGCGCTCATTAGATTGCTCTAATAAAGCATACATTTTGTTGATTTTATTGATAGAACCAATTTTATTCAAAGGCAAACGTACAATACGAGATTGCTCAGCTAAAGCTTGAAGTATAGATTGACGAATCCACCATACCGCATAAGAAATGAATTTAAAACCACGGGTTTCATCAAAACGTTGTGCCGCTTTAATCAAACCTAAGTTTCCTTCATTAATCAAATCGGGAAGCGTTAAACCTTGATTTTGGTATTGCTTAGCTACAGAAACCACAAAACGCAAATTAGCTTTGGTTAATTTCTCCAAGGCTCTTTGATCTCCGGCTTTTATTTTTTGTGCTAATTCAACTTCTTCATCGGCAGTAATTAAATCTACTTTTCCAATCTCTTGTAGGTACTTGTCTAAGGAAGCAGTTTCACGGTTAGTTACCTGCTTGGTTATTTTGAGTTGTCTCATTTACTTTTTCTCCTTTACTTTAAAGTGTTCAGGTGGTTATACGTTGCAAAAAACAAAAAAGTTACAAAAGCATAATGTTTTTTTAATCAAATCTATCTTTATACTTCTTAAATAGGCTATTCATTACTAATAATACTACACCAACGCCTAATAAAACCAAAGCCCTGATTAAGAAATCGGTATTAGATAAATCAAAGAACATTAATCTGACAACACAAAGGCCGACCAATGATAATGACACATAGCGGAAGTATTTTTCCTTGAGCAATATACCTAAAATCAGTAAGCCTAAAGCTTCCAAAATCCAGAAGAATGTCAACACGCCTTTGTCAAACGAAAGGAATAAGAAGCAACCAATACTCAGTGTTGCCGGATAAATCATGAGGCTGTTTTTAAGGGCAAATTCTTCCATCCATTTGTATGCCAAATAAATATAAATGCCCAAAAGCAAAAATATCAGAAGATAAACCGTCAAGAAGTCAGGTTCGTAAAATTTGAAACTGATAAAGCCCAAATGCAAATTGGCCAATAAATAATAAACAATGCTGATGTTTTTTTGTGGCGTAATTTTTCGGAAGTAGAGGAAAAGATTTAAGATAGCCGTTGCAGCCCAAAATACCGGAAGCCATTTGTGTTCCAACTGGCAGAACATAATGATTGACAGCCATAGATTCAGTACAATTTGGTAGTTGGTTTTTAACTTTTCGATTTCCTCTTTTTTGCTCAAAAGAAAAACAAATGCAATTCCCATGGCTACACTTCCCAATTGCAATGCCCAATCCGGCAAATCAAAGCTGTTGAGTTTGTCAACGCTATGGAAGATGGAAATAACAATTCCCAAAAAGCCAATACAGGTAGCCGTGTGAAGATCAATTTTGATTTTCTCAGTTGAAATCAGCCAGTAATTCAGTAATGCCAATCCCATAAACAACACCGGAAGATAATTTAATTCTACTTGGATAAACAGTAAAACGACTATCCAGAAATTTTGAAGATGCGGCAATGTTGTTGAGAAAAGATTGCTCTTTCCTTTTTCGGTTTTAGATAATAAGTAGTAATAGCCAACCGAAATCAAAATACTGACAGCCTGAGTAATGTACAGTATGGTTTTGTTTATCGAGTCAACATTGTCAATCGACTGGTAAATTGAAAAGGCAATCGTGCCGATTATCATTAAAAATGCATAATTACTATAACGCTTAAATTCTTCGAATTTTTGGAACGAAAGGAAAGCTATGATGGTCAAACCAGATAAAAGCAACGTTGTGTATTCGGTTTGGATACAGAAAAAACCGAACAAAAGCGCATTGTAGAGTAATAATTCAGAGTTTAGAAGATTAAAGTTATTCCAAATTGAAATTGCTTTTTCTGATTGGTTTCGAATTCTTTTAGCAAATAAAACGTAAGCTTCTATAATAGAAATTCCGAGGCAAGTCAGACCGAGTTCGGTATTGGTAAGTTGTGAGGCATTCCAGAACAAAATGAAACTTCCCATGAAGGCTAAGACGTAATAGAAAATATAAAGCAGTGTTTCATTTTCGTTGCCCAAATATTTCTTTTTAAAGTTATACCACAAAAATTCGTGATTGAGCAAGGCAATCCCAAACAAACTGAAAACCGGAAGAATATAATAATCCGATAAATACTTGAAAGATAATACCACTAAGGCAATATTCAATCCTACGATGCATAAAAACGGAATGATAAATAAGTTGTCGTAAAAGCGTTTCTGTGTCCAGTTGAAACTAATGACAGCCAATAATCCTAGGAAGAAAATCAAATCGGCATATGATTTTTCCTGAGTATTCAATATAAGTATTCCGGTCAACAGATTCGCCCCTAAAAAGAATACTCTTCCAATATCAAATGTTTTTGAATCGTAAGTTCTTTTGAGCAAACACCAAAGCAGGCCTAAAATGATGACAGCATAATAAAATGAATTTCCAACAATGTCGTTAAGGCGTAAAATGACAAACAACGAAAAAACGATGGATAGCAATCCGTTCAGGCTCAAACTATTTTCGCCATAAAACGAATCAACAGTCAGGAAATCTTTCTTAATCGAGGTGAATACCGTTACTAAAAGCGCAATGACCGAAAGCGCAATGGATGTTGCCAAAGCATTGGTGATTTGACCGGCTGCCAATGAATCGCTTATCATCAAAGCGCAGAAAATGATCAGCGCAACACCGATAAAATGATTGATGCCAAGGAATATTTTATACAACAAAGCTTCTTTTTGTTGGTAAACCACAAACAGGCAAGCAATGGTCATTAAATATAGGATGCAGGCAATAATATCAAAACCGACAGACCAATCATTGAGCATGATGATACTCAGCGAACAAAGAATAAACGCGATCATTCCGTCCAGGTTGTAAAGCCAAAATATTTTTTTCTGCCTGGCTTTGACTGCCATAAAGAAGCAAATAATTGCTCCGGCAAACAGGATGAAAGTCTTGAAATGACTTCCGGTTGAATGTAAAATCAAGCCAATGGCAAATAAAATCCAATTGGTCAAATGCGTGATAAAAGCGGCTTTGTCAAAATGGGTGTTTTCATAAACGCTTCGGTATTGCATAAACATGCAACTCGCCGAAACCATTACAATGCCTAGAATAGCGAGGATATTTTCGGTTGCAGACAAAGAAGTGCCTTCGGCGTTGAACCAAATGTCAAAAATGATAAAAGCACCAATGACAATCAGCAAGTGATATTCCCATTTTTCCTTATAGGACAAAATAATTCCGATGGTTGATGTAATTGCGGCCAAAATAAAAGTGACCAATAACTTCTCTGGGATGACACATAAAATCAGGATGCTCAAAATCACGTGAAGTGATAGAAATGATTGTTTTTTGATAATATAACCAACATACAAATTAAGCGCAATTCCCAGTCCGATTAAGGAATAACCAAATACATTATTGTGAATAAAAGTCAGCGGCTCGATTTGCGAAGCGCCAAAACAGCCAAACAAAAACAAACTCGCGCCCGCGCTTCGCAGCCAAAGCCCGGTTTTGGTCCATTTTTCCTTTTTCTCCAGAAAATAATAAGCACCAATCAATAATCCGGCATAAGCCCATAAGATTAAAACCCTGTAAAGCGGTGCCACTTTTAAAGCCGTATAAATACTCAAATAACCAATTCCAAGTACCATAATGGCAGTTCCGAGAATTCCGGTCCAGTTGTCAGCAAATTGTTTTTCGGCTTTTTTCATGAAAATGGAGAAAGCACTTTCTTCATAGACTTTCTTTTCAAAATCTTTTTCAGGATGAGCTTCAGTTTCGAAGGTTTTGGCCTTTTCGTATCTTGGCAACGGATGGCTTTCATAATTGAGTATCGGTAATTGCTTCGCCAATTCGCTTTCGCTCGGGTCCGGAGTTTTGGGTTCTTCAACTACAGGTTGCGCTTCCTGAACTGGAATATCAATAGGAGTAACAGTTGTAATTTGCTCTTCGATTATGGTCTCAGGAACAATTATTTCCGGAGCCGTTGGCTTGATTTCTTCGGTTGAAGGCTTATGTTCAAAAGATTTTTTGAGTTCTTCGATTTCATTTTTCAAATGAGACAAATCTGTTGAATATCTCTCCAAAATGGATTTAAGAAACTTATTGTCACTCTTTAAATTACTGAAATTAATAAATAAGATAATGATGCAAATGGCTAAGACGAAAATAATAAATCCCATAAGTACTGTTTTGAGTAAATCAAATATAACTATTTAATCAGATGCAAATCAAAAACCCCGATTCAAAAAGAGAATCGGGGTTTTATCTTTCAACTAACTTCAATTTATTTATCTATTAAAGCATATCTGAAGCCGATATGCAGGCCAAAATAGTAAGGCTTGTAATCACTTTTTTCAAATGAAATCGCTTGATAATTCAGCGTTGGTTCCAGGAAAAATGTTGTTTTATTGAAAATTTTATAATCGACACCAAAACCTATATTGGTTGAAACTGAAGTCTCTAACAGGCCTTTGGTTCTACCAATGTTCTGGGTATATCCGTTATCGGTTTTAATGGTTACTGTATCATCGTTGCGAATAACAAAGCTAAATCCAACAATGGCATGCATCCCAAATTTTTTGTCAAGAAAGCGGTATCTCATTTCCAACGGGATTTCGGTATAGGTTATATTCTGTGTAATGTCCATCGTTTCCGCGCCGTTTGAAGCAGCAAGGATAGATTGGTTGTTGATTCCGGGCTTGTACTTAATGCCGCTATAATTCGCCGTATCTATTATGGCGTCTTTGGTGGTATAGTTCAGTTTTATTCTACTGTAACCAATACGGATAAGCACTTTTTCGGTCAATTGGTAACTCAATCCGAAACCATAATTCATTTCAATATCCGTTGAGGTGGCATTGGCATTCAAATCTTTGTCTAAAGTTGAGAAATTGGAAAAATAGCCATAATGCGTTGGTGATACAAAGGTATCTACATAAAATTTGGTAAAACCAGGATCAGTTTTAGTGCTGTCTTTCTCTTTTTTTTCTTCGGGTTTCAGCGTTTTTTTCTTATTTTCTTTTTTGGAGGCAACAAGCGAATCGGTTTTTTTGCTGTTGATTTCTGCGGTTTTATCTGCCGAAGCATTGTTTTGTAATGAGGTTGGGTCAAAAAGGGTTGTGTTATCCGTAGTTGTTTTGGTTTCCTTTAGGCTTGAAAGATCTGTTTCCGCTTTAGATTGTTTTTGGCCATTTTTGGCCGATTTTTTAGTGCCGGCTTTAGCCAATTGATTGGCTTTAGCTTTGCTCAATTTGCCTTTGTTTTTTGTGCCTTGGGTGTTTTTTGTTGCTTTTGAATAATTGGATTTCGAATTATTGCTTTTGCCGGCTTTGGCATTCGTTTTTTTGTTTTTACCGTTTACAGAATTGTATTTTGTGTTATTGCTTTCTTTACCGGCATTATTTTTTGTGCGATTGCTATTTTTGTTGTCAATGGCATTTTCGCTGTCCGCAACAGTATTATTGTCAGCGCCTAATTTGTGACCATCGGTTTCAGTATTTCCTTCAGCAGCATTGGTTGTGTTTGTATTTCCGTCGCCTGATTTCTCCGTGTTTGTATATCCGTCATTACCATTAACGATAATTGATTCCTTAGAATTATTTGGCAAAGCCGAATCAAATCCACCATTTTGATCATAAACATACCAAGCGGCAATCGCTCCGATAAGAAGCAACCCGATGGCTTTTGTCCAAAAGAAAAAGAAAGCAAATCTTCGTTTTTTCTTCTTTTGAAGTTCGTAACTGATGCCACTCCAAACGTTTTCCCTTGGCGTCTTGTCCAGGGAACTCAGCTTGTCGCTAATGGCTTTTCCGATATCTTTTTTATTTTCCATATTTCATACTCATATCATGGACTGATATATTTTTTTTTATCTGTTCTTTCAAAATCATTTTGGCCCTGTGCAAGTTTGATTTTGAAGTGCCAACAGTTATATTCAGCATTTCGGCTATTTCGGCATGCGAATAGTTATCCAACTCATATAGGTTAAAAACAAGTCTATATTGGTTGGGTAAGTTTTGAATCAGCGAAAGAATTTGATCTAATGAAAATTCATCCAGTTCGTTTTCAGTAACATCAGTATCGGGGAAATCTGTTTCCTTGATTGGTGCTAACTGATAGGCCTTTTTATAGCTATTGATGGCTTTATTGATGGTGATTCTTTTCATCCAGCCTTCAAAGGAACCTTTGCCGGTATACTGTTTAATGTTGGTGAAAATTTCAATAAAAGCATTGTGCAAATTGTCTTCGGCTTCCGCTTCGTTTTGGCAATACTTTAGACTTAGCACAAAAAGAGTGTTCTTATACAAGTGGTATAATTCTTCTTGTGCTTTGCTGTTTTGCTTTCGGCAGGCCTTTATTAAATCTTCTAAACTCAAAAAACGGTTTTTTTAAAAATAACGAATACACCTAACATTGACAGAGTTTGCTGTCGGTACTTTTAAACTCATTACGCTTAGTCCGGTTGAAAAATCAATGGTTTTGACTGTGGTCGCATCATTTTCAGTTGAACTCCAATAAACGGTATTGGCAAAATTGCCAAGGTTTTGTTGGTGTAAATTGGTATAAAGCAAAGCTAATTCATTTTCTGTAGGTAAAAACCAATCTTTTCTACCATTTAACACATAGCCTAAAGTTTGTTTGGCGGCCACCGTTCCGTTGTTTAAATTACTGCAAACTACCGGATTGGTATAAAAATCGGTCAGTGCATCATGAAAATTCAATATCGCTCCGGAATTGTACAAGCCTTTCCCAATAGCTGGGCTTTGTGAATTTGCAATCGTTGAATTGGCACAACCCCATTCAAAATAAGTCAAATCGACTGGTGCTACTTCAGCATATCGCCAACCTTCACTATAAGAACCTTTGTCGTAAAATACAATTCCTCCCGCCGGACCTTCGTCACCAATAGCATAAGTTTCTATGTCTTGGCAGGTCTTTTTCAGATTGATGTTTTTAGGTGGATTTACAATGGTTATTTCATCACCCGTGAATATTATTTTTCTATTGATGTTCCAATCTAAAGCAATTTGGGATGTGCCTTCTAAATTGATGTTGATGTGAAGTTCGTCATTGATAAAAAGGAATGACCAACTTCCGATATACATCTGATTGTCGTAATAAAACTTTATGGTTCCGTCAATATTGACATCAAAATAACCGCTTAAATATTTGTTGTCACCTAAGGCGTCATATTGGATTTTCCAAACACATGGCACTAATGTTCCTGCACTTGAAGTGTGAAATAAACTACCGCATTGGGCGATAATATCTTCCCTGGAACAGCTGTCAATGGCCAATTTCAGTTCGGTATTGTTGTTTACAGTAAATTCGGTTCCGTCTGCAAGCGTTGTTGAAATGGGATAACTGATGCTTAAATATTGGTCAGCGGGCAGCACACCAAGATAAGCACTGAAATTATCATCGCCAATGATAGTGACAGAACCAACAGGCTCAAGATTTGAATTGTAAATAACCAAGTGTAACGGGTAAATAAAATCAATGCAAACAATGTCTACCAGAGGGTCATCTTCCTCGTTGGTTATGCGTTCCAGCAAATTGAACAACTCGTCATCTTTCTGAATTAAGTCTTCAGCATTTGGAACAGTCAGACTTTGATTATCGTCAAGGTCTTTACAGCTGTTGATGGTAAGGGCTAAAAAGAGTAGTGTAACTATTTTTAAAAAAGGGTTTAATTTTTTCATAATCATTAGCATTTTATAGAAAGTAATTAAATGTCAAAAAGGTTGCGTCAGCGATTACTCATAATAGTAAAACTTCTCTGTGGTCACATTGTTATTGGTTGATATTATATGCGTTATATAATTCTCATTGTTGAAAGTTGTAATGCTGTTGTCTTGCTGATAATAATAATTTCCGGTGAAAGCCAAATTTCTCAGCTCATTTGATTTTATGATTATGTTGTTCAATTCATTGACTGATTTTAGCATATTCGCAGGCATTGAATTTGGATAATACTGAAAAGTTGTAGTTACACCAGCCTCATTTACAGAAACCAGCTTTTGATTCTGGATGTTGGCATTGTATTCATAATCTTCAATTTGACCAGTGGTAAAACTATAGGCGCTGAAGTTTTCCTTAAATAACAATCCTGCGGTGTTTTTGGTAAATGTTCTGAATGTAACCATTTCGGCAGTTTCATCATTGTAATGTTTTGAGTCAACTGTACCATCAACATTGTAGACATAAGTAAAGAATAAGGCCGAAATCGGTTCATAAGTATGTCTTCCGACAATCCTTCCCTGAGAATCATAGTTTTCTTCATGATGTTCAGCTAATTCACCTGCATTTGTAAAAACTTTTATCGTTTTTGTCAGTCCGTTGGTAGTAACTACAGTCCTGCGCAAAAATTGATTTTGATAATCAAATGTGGAATCGGCAACGGCCTGATTATTTTCAAAATAAGTTACTTTCCTGTTGTTGGAAGTTGGGTTGCCGGTGTTGGTATAGAAACTTTCAATCTTTGCAAGATTCATTTCTGTAGTATCATCTGTAGCGTCACTGCTGTTGTCACATGAGGCAAATAAGGTTAGGATGCTTCCTAAAACGAATAGATTTTTAGCTTTCATAGTATTTTTTTTGGTTTATATTTAATAGTGTATGAAAGTCAATAAGGTTGCGCGACCGGATAGTTAAAAATCAAAAACCCTGATTCAAAGTACTGAATCAGGGCTTTATCTATAATTAACCACAATTATTCCGGCTCACCGACGAGATGATTTATAATCATCTGTCTGGATGAAGACTAAAAAAAATGAAAAGGTTGCGTTGATGATGAAAATAAAAAAACCAACTCAGTAATGAATTGGTTTTTTCTATTAAATTATATTTTTAAAGCGTTATAGTTTTCGTTTGGCCTGCCAGCCACCCGATTCAGAAGCGTCATTTGACCAACCACCGCTTATGGTATTGCCATTCATTTGTCCACTAAAGCTGCCACCTTCAAATGTTCCCCATAATGCACTGCCACCAAAGGTGCCATCACAATTAAAGACGCTGTTACCTTCATCCGATTTTGCCCATCCGTCTACGATACTTCCTTCAATAACCACATTGAGCACACCTGAGTCATCGCCGCTGTAAGTGCCTACATAGCATCTGCATAAAGAGTTGTGGAATTCTTTTAGAATCGCCATTCGGGCATTTGCATGTCCGCTGATGTTTATGTTGCTTACCGTTGGGTTTGAGCCGTCACCGTTAACGCTAAAATCAAAAGAATTGCTTCCATTGGTAAATGTCAATCCCACAATGTCGAAATCTTCAGCCACTTTTTCAGCTGCCGTGTACGTTTTTGATGAACCGTTGATGGTTAGTGTTGCAGTAGCTGTTTCGCCGTTGTACACATCAATGAATACAGTTCCTGATGAGCCGACAAAAACACCTTTGTAGATTCCGAAACTGCTGTCGTCGTATTGGACTTTTGCATCTGGCGTATCAGATAAAGGCGGTCCGGAGGAATCATCGCTGGAGCATGAAAGAAATAACGAACTGAAAATTAGGGCTAAAAATAGTTTTTTCATAATGATACATTTTTATGGTTAGTTAACTTAAAGTTAGTCAGATGATTGTGTTTGGCGAAATAAAATCGTTTAAATGTTATTTTTTTCAGTTTATTTAAAAATAAAAAACCCAACTCAGTAAAGAGTTGGGTTTTATTATGAATTAATATAAATTGGATTAACCTTGTGGAGCATCTTTTTTCTCTTCTCTTGGAGGTCTTGGCAAAAGTGCTTTTTTCGACACTTTTTCTTTTCTGGTTTTAGGGTCAACACCTAAGTATTTTACCATAAACACATCACCCATTTTTACAACATCGGCAACGTTTTCAGTTCTTTCCCAAGCCAATTCAGAAACGTGTAATAAAACCTCATTTCCTGGAGCAGCTGTATATTCTACAACAGCACCAAAATCTAACATTTTGATTACTTTCACTTCGTAAGCTTCACCAACAGTTGGTTTGAAAATGATAGAATCAATTTTCGCCAATACTGCTGCAATTCCGTCCGGATCAGTTCCAAGAATTTCAACAACACCTTGTTCGTCTACTTCGTTAATAACGATAGTAGTTCCCGTAGCTTTTTGTAATTCCTGAATCACTTTTCCACCAGGTCCGATTAAGGCACCAATGAAGTTACCAGGAATGGTTCTCATGATGATTTTCGGAGCGTGTTTCTTAACGTCAGCTCTCGGTGTAGCAATAGTTTCAGTCAATTTACCTAAAATGTGTAAACGACCGTCACGTGCCTGACCTAAGGCTTGTTCCATAATGTCATATCTCAATCCTTCGATTTTGATATCCATCTGACAAGCGGTGATTCCGTCTGCTGTTCCAGTTACTTTGAAGTCCATGTCACCCAAGTGATCTTCGTCACCTAAGATATCTGAAAGAACCGCAAATTTCTCACCGTCAGTAATCAATCCCATAGCAATACCCGAAACCGGTTTTACCATTTGAACTCCGGCATCCATCAACGCCATAGTACCGGCACAAACAGTAGCCATAGAAGAAGAACCATTAGATTCTAAAACTTCAGATACAATACGGATGGTATAAGGACAATCTGCAGGAATCATATTTTTTAAAGCTCTTTGAGCTAAGTTTCCGTGACCAACTTCTCTTCTTGAAGTTCCTCTTAAAGGCTTGGCTTCACCAGTTGAGAATGGTGGGAAATTATAGTGTAAATAGAATTTTTCTTCACCTTGTTCTGATGGAGAATCAATTTGGTTGGCTTCTCTTGAAGTTCCCAAAGTTACGGTAGCCAAAGCTTGCGTTTCTCCACGGGTAAATAAAGACGAACCGTGAACTGATGGTAAATAATCAGTTTCACACCAGATTGGTCTGATTTCAGTAGTTTTTCTTCCGTCCAAACGGATCCCTTTTTCAAGGATTACGTTACGAACCGCTTCTTTATTGGTTTTGTAGAAATATTTTCCAACCAATCCGGCCAAGTCAGCGTTTTCAGCATATTCTTCTTCAGTAAACAAAGCTTTACACTCTTCTTTTACTGCTGCGAATTTTTCGCCTCTCTCACTTTTGCCTGAAGCTTCCTGAGCAATAGCATAACATTTGTCATAGGCTGCTGCTTTTACTTTTTTGTAAACTGCTTCATCTTCCACTTCACCTTCATAAGTACGGATTTCTTTTTTACCAAAAGCTTCCTGTAATCTTAACTGGGCGTTGATTTGAACTTTGATTGCTTCGTGTGCAAATTTGATGGCTTCCACCATTTCAGCCTCTGAGATCTCTTTCATTTCACCTTCTACCATCGCAACCGAATCCAAAGAAGCACCAATCATCATATCAATATCTGATAATTCTAATTGCGCTCTGCTTGGATTGATTACCAATTTTCCGTCGATACGTGCCACACGTACTTCAGAAATTAAGTTGTAGAAAGGAATGTCGGATACAGCCAAGGCAGCTGAGGCAGCTAGTCCGGCTAATGCATCTGGCATCACGTTTTCGTCATGCGACATCAACTGAATCATCACCTGGGTTTCGGCGTGGTAATCATCCGGGAATAACGGACGTAAAACACGGTCCACCAAACGCATGGTTAATACTTCGCTGTCACTCGGACGGGCTTCTCTTTTGAAAAAACCACCCGGAAAACGTCCTGCAGCGGCAAATTTTTCACGGTAATCTACCGTTAATGGTAAAAAGTCTACACCAGGGTTTGATGTTCTTGCTGATACGGCTGTTGCTAAAAGCATACAGTCGCCTAATCTAACAACAACAGAACCGTCTGCTTGTTTGGCTAATTTACCTGTTTCGATTGTGATGGTTCTTCCATCCCCTAAATCGATTGTTTCTTGGGTTACTTTTGGAATCATAAAATTAATTCGTTTAAACAATTAGGTTAGTTGTGTTGTAGTTGTTGTAGTAGTTGTTTGTAACCCAATGAAAAACCGAAACTTTTCTTTTTATTTTTTAAAACAAAAAGAGGCGCGTAGGCACCTCTTTAGTTATGTATTACTTTCTAATACCTAATTCTTTGATGATCTCACGATATCTGTTGATGTCTTTTTTCTTCAAGTAGTCAAGAAGACTTCTTCTTTTACCTACCAAAAGAACTAACGAGCGCTCAGTGTTATAATCGTGACGATTTTTTTTCAAGTGCTCAGTTAAGTGAGAGATTCTAAATGTGAACAAAGCGATTTGTCCTTCTGCAGATCCAGTGTTTTCTGCTTTTCCTCCGTGTTTAGCGAAGATTTCTGCTTTAACTTCATTAGTTAAGTACATGCCAATATTATTTAAATGATTATTATGTATGAATTAAGGTTTTCCTAATTCGTGTGCAAAGGTAATTTTATTTTTTGATTAGGCAAATAAAAAGAGCGCAATAACTTAAAAAAGTTTGGCAACTTCCTCATTTACAAACTCTAAAAATCGTTCGTCGGCTTCCGTAAACGGATCAATCACATGGCTGTCAATATCGATTTGCCCAATGTTAATGCCATTTACAAATAACGGCACGACGATTTCCGACTTTACGGTAAAGCTGCAGGCGATATAATTATCCTGTGCGGAAACATCCGGAACGACAAAGTTGGCATTGGATTCGGCCACCTGGCCGCAAATGCCTTTTCCAAACGGAATTACCGTATGATCCGTTTCGGCGCCAACGTATGACCCGAGGTGTAAAGTTTTGTTGTCGTGATTGGCAAAATAAAAACCAACCCAATTGTAGTAATCCACATTGTCCGACAGGAATTGGCAAAGCCTTTTCAATTTCAAATCTCTTTCGACATTGGTTTCAGAAAGTATGGCAATGACCTGTGGTTTTAAGTTTTCGAAATTCATTTTCAATTTTTTATGCAAAAGTAACGACTGCACTTTTTTTATTTTATATAAATTTGTTAAAAATTCCATTTTGAAAAACCTAGTGCTGCAATACAAACCGTTTTTACTTTTTCTGGGGAAGTTTTTGCTGACGTATTTGGTTTTAACCATCATTTACCAATCTTATCTGAACCGGTTTAATGTGGAAAGAAATGAAATCGATTCGTTTTCACAATTGGTGGCCAATCAAACCCAATCGGTCTTGACTTTGTTTGATGCCGGTGCCTATATCGAGTCACACGGAAAAGAACCCAGCATCAAAATCATATACAAAGGCAAATATATTTCCCGCATTATTGAAGGTTGCAACGCTTTGAGTGTGATTATCCTGTTTATTTCATTTGTAATCGCTTTTACCGGAGAATTCAAAAAAACCATCATTTTCATACTGCTCGGAAGTGTTTTAATCCATATCCTGAATATTGCCCGAATTGCTTTGCTTTGCGTTGCATTATATAGTTTTCCGGAATATGAACACATTCTCCATGGTGTTATTTTTCCGTTGATTATCTACGGAATTGTATTTTTGCTTTGGGTTATTTGGGTCAATAAATTTTCATTACATGCTACAACAACTCCTAAAAAATAAGACACAACTGTTTTGGGCTTTTTTTCTGACTCTGCTTCTGGTTTTAATCAGAGTGTTTGAAGACCAATTGTTTTATGATCCGTTTCTGGCTTATTTCAAAACGGAATATGCACATTCAAAGTTACCGCAATTCAATGTCTTCAAGCTATTTTTCAGTTTAGGCTTTCGATTTTACATCAATTCTGTTATTTCCCTGTTTTTGTTGTACGTCATTTTTAAGGATAAAAAAATCGTCAAGTTTTCGATGTTACTCTATATGATTTTGGGTTCCATACTGATGATCAGTTTCATCTTTGTGCTGACATTCTTTGGAGAAGAAAACAAAATGACACTATTTTATCTCAGAAGATTTTTAATCCAGCCTATTTTTATAATGCTTTTTATTCCCGGTTTTTATTACCAAAAAAGAATAAGTTAATTTTAAGGAAAGCTTTTTCGTATTTAATTATCTTTGCAACATGAATTTTAAAAAGCACATAAGTATTTTAACCGCCTTGCTGATATTGGTTTCCAATTCGGGTCTGGCGTTTACGGTGCATTATTGCGAAGGGAAAATAGCCTCAGTTTCTTCTGTTTTTTCACAGGAAGAGGTTTGTGATGAACCGGTTGTGGTTGAAAAAACCTGTTGTGCCAAACCTGAAACAACACACAAAAAATGTTGTTCTGACAAGAAAATAAACCTTAAAAACAAAACCGAGAAAATCATCATCAAGACGATTTCCCTGGATTTTGAACCTGCTTTTTTCTCAGAATATAGCAGCCATACTTCTGCTGCGGTTCAAACTGCGAAAATCTCAAATGAGAATGCGGCTTTCTATTGCGATTCCAATGCACCGCCGCTTTACAAACTCTACTGTCAATACACTTTTTACGCCTGATTTAATCTGAATTCCGTTCGGATTCTCATGGCTTATGCTGAGAATCATTTGAAATAGAATTAATTTTAAATCAACAAACAATGAAAAAAACACTGTTATTCCTAACGCTGTTGTTTTCTGTCTTAAGCTTTTCACAAGAAACTTTAAAACAGGATACTTTGAAAACCGTTAAGGTAGAAGGCAGCCGAAAGGGAATAAAAAAATCACTCAATGTCACGGCCAATACGACTTTGGTTACGAGTAAGGAATTACTCAAAGCCGCATGTTGTAACTTGGCAGAAAGCTTCGAAACCAATCCGTCAATCGATGTGAATTTTTCGGATGCTTTAACCGGAACCAAACAAATCAAAATGCTTGGGCTGACCAGTCCGTATATCATGATTACCGAGGAAAATATTCCTTCGGTTCGCGGTGCTTCGCAGGCTTATGGATTGTCTTTTACACCCGGGACCTGGGTAGAAAGCATCCAAATCACCAAAGGTGCCGGAAGCGTTGTCAATGGTTACGAAAGTATTTCAGGCCAGATTAACACCGAATTGATTAAGCCGATTGGCGATATTCCATTTTTCGTAAATGCTTATGGTGACACCGGAAGCCGTTACGAATTGAATACCCATTTCAACAAAAAAGTTTCCGATAAATGGTCGACGAGCTTGTTTGTTCACGGCAATGCACGCGTTTCCAAAAACGACATGAACGACGATGGCTTTATGGATAATCCGTTAGGCAAACAATTTAACATTGCCAATCGTTGGCAATACAACAATCCGGAAACCGGTTGGGTTTCGTTTTTGAATGTCCGCTATATGAACGACAAAAAACAAACCGGTCAACTCGATTTTGATCCTGACAGAGACCGATTGACGACCAATTATTGGGGTTCTGAAATCAATACTGAGCGTTTGGATTTCTCTTCTAAGATTGGTTATGTCTTCAAGGAAATGCCATACCAAAGCATCGGTTTTCAAAATGCCTTTAGTAGCCACAATCAGGAATCTTATTTTGGATTAAACCAGTATGACATCAAACAGCAGAGTTATTATTCGAACCTGATTTTCAATTCGATTATCAGCAATACGATGCACAAGTTTGCTACAGGATTGAATTTCTCTTATGACAAATATGCTGAGTTTGTAAATCTGGCTGACGTAAGCAGGATAGACAATTCGGTTGGGGCATTCTTTGAATACACTTTTGATGACAACGATAAGTTCAGTTATATTCTCGGCGGACGAATCGATTACCACAATAGGTTAGGAGCATTTTTTACCCCAAGATTGCACGTAAAATACAATCCGTGGGACAAAGCCGTATTGCGTTTTTCTGCCGGAAGAGGAAAGCGTGCGGCGAATATTTTTGCCGAAAACCAAAATCTTTTTGCCAGCTCCAGAACCTTTTCGGTTTTGAATACCAATGGAGAAATCTATGGTTTAGATCCTGAAATTGCCTGGAATTATGGGATGAGTTTTACCCAGAATTTCAAGCTGTTTGGCATGAATGCCGATACGACGATTGATTTCTATAGAACCGATTTCCAAAACCAAGCAGTGGTTGATGTGATGAATTCACCACAAGAAGTGTTGTTTTATAATTTGGATGGAAAGTCCTATGCCAATAGCCTGCAGTTTGATTTCAATCTCGAAATCATCAAGCATTTGAATTTGAGAACAGCCTATAAATATTATGACATCTCGACAGATTATATTTCGGGAAGTTATCAAAGACCTTTACAGGCCAAACACCGTTTCTTTGGAAATGTGGAGTATGCCACACACATAGTGGAAAAAGGACGACAATGGAAATTTGATTTTACCTGGAATTGGTTAGGCAAACAACAGTTGCCCAATACGTCGACCAATCCGCATCATGACCAATTACCAGAGTTTTCACCTTCATTTTCTACGATGAATACGCAAATTACCAGAACTTTTTCGAGTACATTTGAAATGTATATCGGTGGAGAAAACATAGGGAATTACAGTCAGCACAAAGCAGTTTTGGGGGCTGATAATCCTTTTGGCCCAACTTTTGACACGTCAATTGTATACGCGCCGGTATTCGGAGCGATGTATTACGCAGGATTAAGATTTAAAATAAAATAAAAAATTAAAATATAGATTATGAAAAATATAGTTTTAGGAATGTTGTTGCTTTTTGTTGGTTTTACAACTCAGGCACAAGACAAGAAGAGCAAAAACGCCAAGTACAATATTGAAGTCAACGGCAATTGTGAAATGTGTAAAAAGCGAATTGAAAAAGCGGCTTTTTCGGTTTCAGGCGTAAAGAGTGCCGATTGGCATATTGACGATCACACATTACACTTGATAATCAATGAAGAGAAATGTTCGGTGGCGGATGTCAAAAAAGCCATCGCCAAAGTAGGTCACGATACCGACGACGTGAAAGCGACGGAAGAAGATTATAACAAACTTCACGGTTGTTGTATGTACGAAAGAAAATAATTTTAAAAACTCCTTAACTTTTAAGGAGTTTTTTTATGCTTATTTTTGTCGAAAATCACTTCGCTTTGAAAACATTTTACACTTTTATTTGCCTCTTCTTTTTTGTTATTGGATTTTCACAACAAACCAAGCAAGACCAAAGGATTTGGTTTGCTTATGCCGGACAGTATAAAGTTTCCAACCATTGGGGTTATCATATCGAAGCCCAATTCAGGATGGACAATCAGCTGGAGCAAAACCAGCAGAATCTGTTCAGATTGGGAGCCGTTTATTTTCTTTCACCATCACAAAACATAACTGCCGGTTATGCCTTGGTCAATACGTTTAGCCAGGCAGCGGATGATTTTTTTAAGGAGAATCGCCTTTGGGAACAATATCAAATCAATAAGAAATGGCACAATGATAAAAATGTCATGACTCATAGATTTCGATTGGAACAGCGTTGGGTGGAAAAAATCGCATTGGTTGCCGATAATGTGGTTTCGATGGGTTTTGATTACCAAAACAGATTGCGGTATTTAAATCGGAATGTATTCCATCTCGTGAGTTTGAAATCGACCAATGAGGAAATTTATTTAGTGTTGCAAAATGAAGTTTTTCTGAATTTAGGCAATAATGAGGTTAATGGGAAATTCTTTGACCAAAACCGCTTTTTGATTGGGTTTGGCCTGAATTACAACAATAACATCCGATTAGAACTAGGTTATCTCAATCATTATGTGACTTCTTCTGTTTCAGATGATGCAATGAACCATACGGTTTCGATTTCCTTAATTCAAAATCTAGTGTTGCAAAAACATTAAAATTAGAGGTTATCCCAAAAAAAAGCACTAATTTCACGCTCGAATTTTTTACCCACTAATTTTATAATCCATGAGTGATTTTGATTGGATGCAATTGCTGAATCCCGAGTTTTACATAACCATGTCTATTGGCGGTGTAAAGATTGGTCTTTGGATTGTATTATTTATTGTATTTGCCGAAACAGGTTTATTTGCAGGTTTCTTTTTGCCTGGCGACAGTTTGCTTTTTTTAGCCGGAATTTACAGCCGTGATTTAGTGGAGAATTTCACTTTTATCAAGAGTGATTTAATTAATGTGATTTTATTATCAGTGCTGGTTGCCGTTGCTGGAATCCTTGGGAACATGGTTGGCTATTGGTTTGGTTCCAAAAGCGGTTATTACCTGTATAAGAAAGAAGACAGTGTTTTGTGGAAGAAAAAATACCTTATCCAGTCTAAGGATTTCTTTGAGAGATATGGTGGAAAAGCTATCATTTTTGCCCGTTTCCTGCCGATTGTAAGAACATTTGCGCCAATAGTGGCGGGAATTGTAAATATGGATAAAAAGAAATTTATGTTCTATAACATACTGAGTTCTTTTCTTTGGTCATTCATCTTAATCTTTTCAGGACATTATCTGTATGGCATGTTCTTAGAGAAATTTGATGTTGATTTGAAACACCATATTGAGAAAATTGTAATCGGTATAATATTGCTTTCGACTTTTCCGGTGTTCCTTAAAATGATAAAAAAACACCCTAAAGAGGAAACCCAAGAATAAAAAAAGCCTCAGGAAATTGAGGCTTTTTAATATATATACTTTGTGTTTTTTTAGTTCAAATTTTGAACTTTGAATTACATCATTCCCGGCATTCCGCCACCCATTGGCATTCCGCCGCCGGCCGTTTCTTCCTTGATTTCCACCAAAGCACATTCGGTAGTTAAAATCATTCCCGAAACTGATGCTGCATTTTCCAGTGCTACACGCGTTACCTTTTTAGGATCGATGATTCCTGCTTTTAGCATGTCTACATATTCGTCAGTTTTGGCATTGTAACCAAAATTGGCTTTTCCTTCCGCTACTTTAGCCACTACTACTGAACCTTCCAAACCGGCATTTTCAACAATAGTTCTTAATGGCGCTTCAACGGCACGAGATACAATCTGGATTCCGGTTGCTTCGTCAGCGTTGTCCGCTTTGATGTTGCTCAAAACCGATTTGGCTCTCAATAAAGCCACACCGCCACCGGCAACGATTCCTTCTTCAACCGCGGCGCGGGTTGCGTGTAAAGCATCATCCACACGGTCTTTTTTCTCTTTCATTTCTACTTCAGAAGCAGCACCAACGTAAAGTACAGCCACACCACCGGCCAATTTAGCCAAACGTTCCTGTAATTTTTCTTTGTCGTAATCTGAAGTTGTAGTGTCCATTTGGGCTTTGATTTGGTTCACACGATTTTTGATCATGTCCGCATCTCCGGCACCATTTACAATGGTTGTATTGTCTTTGTCGATGGTTACTTTTTCTGCTGTTCCCAACATTTCCAAAGTTGTATTTTCTAAAGTATAGCCGCTTTCTTCAGCGATTACCGTTCCACCGGTTAAGATGGCAATGTCTTCCAACATGGCTTTTCTTCGGTCACCAAAACCAGGTGCTTTTACAGCTGCAATTTTCAAAGCACCACGCAATTTGTTTACTACCAATGTCGATAATGCTTCACCATCAACATCTTCCGCAATAATCAATAATGGTTTTCCTGATTGTGCCACAGGCTCTAATATTGGCAATAATTCTTTTAAGGAAGATACTTTTTTGTCGTATAAAAGAATGTATGGTCTTTCTAATTCAACCTCCATTTTTTCAGGATTGGTCACAAAATAAGGCGATAAATAACCTCTGTCAAATTGCATTCCTTCCACAACATCTACATAAGTGTCAGTTCCTTTGGCTTCTTCAACCGTGATTACACCTTCTTTGCCTACTTTTCCGAAAGCAGTAGCGATTAACTCGCCAATCACTTCGTCATTGTTGGCCGAAATAGAGGCAATCTGTTTGATTTTTTCAGAATCGCTGCCAACAACCTGAGCTTGTTTGCCAAGGTCGGCAACAATTGCTTCAACTGCTTTGTCGATTCCGCGTTTCAAGTCCATTGGATTGGCTCCGGCGGCTACGTTTTTCAAGCCTTCTTTTACGATGGCTTGTGCCAAAACCGTTGCGGTTGTTGTTCCGTCACCCGCTAAGTCATTGGTTTTGGAAGCCACTTCCTTTACCATTTGAGCGCCCATGTTTTCCAATGGATCTTTCAATTCAATTTCTTTAGCTACTGTAACACCGTCTTTGGTTACATTTGGTCCGCCAAATGATTTCCCGATGATTACATTTCTTCCTTTTGGTCCTAAAGTCACTTTAACTGCATTCGCTAAGGCATCAACACCACGTTTTAAACCGTCGCGTGCTTCAATGTCGAATTTTATATCTTTTGCCATTTTTGTATTTGTTTATTTTTAAAATATTGAATTAGATAATTGCTAAGATGTCATCTTCGCGCATGATTAAATAATCTTTGCCATCGAACTTTAAATCGGTTCCGGCATATTTTCCGTATAAAACAGTATCACCAACTTTAACCGTTAAAGGTTCGTCTTTTTTACCGTTTCCTACTGCTACCACTTTTCCTTTTTGTGGTTTTTCCTTAGCAGTATCGGGAATGATGATTCCGGAAGCTGTTTGTGTTTCGGCTGCTGCCGGTTCCACAATCACTCTGTCTGAAAGAGGTTTAATATTTAATGCCATAATGTTATATTGTTAGTGTTATTAAATTGCTTTCCTTTTTTCAGAAATTGTGCCAAGCCTTTGTAACTGCCATTTTTTCCTAAAAAAAATGCCAGCATGTCAGCGCTGGCATTGTGATAAAGATAACTCTTTATTATTTTTTTTCTTCCGCTGGTTTAGCCGGAGTAGTAGTTGTTGGTGTTGTTGGAGCAGCAGTTTTTGGAGCTACTTCTGTCTGGTCGATAACTTTTGAATCTGATTGACCAACCATGCTTGGGAAACTGATGCTTGATAATAAAATCAAAACAATTAAAATGGTTGCCAGTGTCCAGGTACTTTTATCTAAAAAGTCAGTTGTTTTTTGAACACCACCAAGCATTTGAGATCCGCCTAATGAAGATGATAAACCACCACCTTTAGGATTTTGAACCATCACAGCGATGATTAATAAGAAACAAACTAAAGTTATTGCTGCTAAAAAAATAGTAAACATGATATATTGTAATTAATTGTTATTCTGTTGTAAAATTCTAATATCCGAAATTCGGTCTGCAAAGAAACTACTTTTTTCCGGATATTTCAAAATTAATATTTCATAAGCTTGTATTGCTTTGGAATATTTTTTTTGTTCCAGATAAACCCTGGCCAATGTTTCGGTCATCAGATAGGAAGTATCTTCGGCAATTGGCTCTATTACCGGGATGATTGCATCTTTGGCAATCGGGGAAATTTTCGGATTGTTCTCAATGAATTTGTCGATTAATTCGATTTTTTTCTTCTTTTCTTCGTCTGCCGGGCTACTATTTTTAGAAGTTTCCTCTCGGAGGATTGGTTTTAATCTCGACAATTGCAGCCATTCCTGGAAAGAGTGTTTTTCGTCTTTGGAGAATTCCAAAGGTTTTCCAATGGCCAATTTTTCTTCTGCTTTTTGTTCTTCCGAAGTTGTGGCTTCTTTGATGGAAGTCAGAATCGATTGTTCCAAAGGGTCAATGACAACCGGTTTGTATTCAACAACGACTTCTTCGATTCCCACCACATTCATGTTCATCAACTCTTCGAGTTTCTTTTCATACAAACCTTTTTGTACTGATACAAAAGAATCTGAAGTGATAAAGTCAAATAAAATGCTTCGGTCTGTGGTATAGGCAGCTGAAACTTTGAGCGCATAATTATAATTAAAACTATCCTGATTGTACAAATGCTTTAATTTCAACACACGCGCACTTTGAAAATAGGGAAAAGCGCTCAGCACATTGTCCAAGGTTTCCGCATACTTATCGTTGATAGCATCGGGTTTGTTAAGTAAGTAGGTGTAATCAGTTAAATTCATAATTGTGTATTCGGTTATTTGTGTATTTGGTTATTCGTTAGACAAATGACCAAATCATCAAATTAACAAACCTACCATTTAGCTAAGGATTCATTAAAAATATCCTGAGTGATTCTTTCAAAAATAATATCTATGTAGCCGTTGAGTGTTGCGCCAGTTGGTAATTCATTGCCTTGATAGTCTTGGTAAAATGAAAATCGCTTTTCGAAATTATCACTTTCTTTATTTTTGTTAGTGAAACGAACCATAACTGAAATAGTCAATCGGCTTTCTGCTGCTTTTTGGTCGGCTGTAGCAGTCATAGGTGATATTCTGTAATCTACTATTTCACCTTCATACAACAAATCTCCGTTGGAATTCGTCAGATTCAAATTGGTTTGATTCTGAATTAAGTCCTGCAGTTTTAAAGTGAATGTTCGCTCAATTCCAGGTTCAACCAATTCAGAATTGTTCTGAAAATAGTTCACCTGAAAAGTATCAGCGTCAATTTTCCCTGTTCCGGTAAAATTGTAATGGGAACAGCTATTGATGCTGAAAGCGATTAGAATGAGAAGGGAAAGTTTTAAAAATTTCATAACAATATTAACTGGGCTAAAGTAATTCTTTATTTTAAATTATGGCAACACATCGCCTTGGTAGTAATATTTGGCCGTAACATAAGTGTTTTGGAGAACGTTCATGTTATAGAAACTTTGGGTTTGCGTAACCGGTAAGCCATTGGAATTAAACTCGTAGGCATAAGTTGCATTTTCAACGTCATCAAAAGTTTTGGCAATGATATTGTTGCTGGAAGAAGTTCCGTCTGTAAAAAACCATGGATCGTAAATTGATTTTGCTTTTAGGATCGCCATAACACCATGTTTTATTGGATTTGTGTGGGAATCATAAGTAAAAGTTTTCCAAGAGTCAACAAAAGGGCCGTGAAAATCATAACTGATTAAATTCCCATCGGTGTTATAGTTACAGTTGTAATTGGTTATGTATTGGTCAACAGCGTCATCATAGGTGTTTTGTGCTTGCTTCAAAAGATCATTGGAACCCAGTTCACATTCTAAAGTATTGAAGCCATTTACATAAAAATATTTGTGATCATAATAGCTGTAATTGTAATCGGCACTATTGATTTGATGCACAAAACCGGAACTGTCATAGGTGATGTTATAAGTGCTGTTGATGGTCCCATTAGTGTTATAGGTAATATTTTGAACAAGATTTCCTTGAGCATCATAGACAAACTTTTCGATTGGAGTGCCATCGGCTTTGACGATATCGGTTAATAATTCATCCGAATTAAAAAGCCAGCGCGTTTCCCCATTTAGACCGGGCATGAAATCAACTCTAACCAATTTACCATTGCCGGGTTCGGCTGCGGAATCGTCATTGTTGCAGGAAATCAGGATGAATATTGAGAATAAAAGAAGGCCAAACTTTTTCATAATGAGCATTTTAGTACTGTAAAAATAGAGAAAATATTTTTTACAAATCGAACTGTTTTATCTTGCGGTAAAGTGTTCGCTCTGAAATCCCCAATTCATCGGCAGCAGCTTTGCGTTTGCCTTTGTTTCGGTCTAGAGCTTTTTTAATCAGTTCCAGTTCTTTGGCTTCCAGGCTTAAGGTTTCTTCCTCTTCGATGGTTTCAGCCATTAGATAATCTGAATCGTCTTCGTCATCAAATTCCTCTTGGTGAGACTGGTTTTGCGGAGGAATTACATTAACGCGTGGCTCTTCTTCAAACGAGATTTCGCTCTCTTTTGCCGCCGAACCGTATACTTTTTGAATCAGACTTGGATTGATATCCTGTACTTTGGTGCCGTTTTTCATCAGTTCCAAAGTCAGTTTTTTCAAATCATTCAAATCGCTTTTCATATCAAAAAGCACTTTGTATAAAATATCCCTTTCGTTGGCAAAATCACTGTCTGATTTTCTTCCGCCAATCACTGAAGGCAAAGTGCTGCCTTCAATAGGCAAATAAGACTGTAAAGTAGCCAATGAAATATCGCGATTGGTCTCCAAAACGGAAAGCTGTTCGGCTACATTGCGCAGCTGACGGATGTTTCCACTCCAACGGTATTTTTGTAAAAACTGAACCGCATCATCACTCAGCTTGATCGGTGGCATTTTGTATTTATGGGCAAAATCGGCCGCAAATTTTCTGAACAACAGATGAATATCGTCTTTTCGGTCTCGTAATGGAGGCAAAGGAATATCAACGGTGCTCAATCTATAATATAAATCCTCACGGAATTTTCCTTTTTCAATGGCGTCAAACATATTCACATTGGTTGCGGCGACAATTCTAACATTGGTTTTTTGTACTTGTGACGAACCTACTTTGATAAACTCACCATTTTCCAAAACACGAAGCAATCGAACCTGTGTCGTCAGTGGCAATTCGCCCACTTCATCCAGGAAAATTGTTCCGCCATCGGCGACTTCAAAATAACCTTCACGGGCATTATTGGCTCCGGTAAAAGCGCCTTTTTCGTGACCAAAAAGCTCACTGTCAATCGTTCCTTCCGGAATCGCACCACAGTTTACCGCAATGTATTTGCCGTGTTTTCTGTGGGAAAGGGAATGGATAATCCTTGGAATGCTTTCTTTACCAACACCACTTTCACCCACAACCAATACCGAAATATCCGTAGGGGCAACCTGTATGGCTTTTTCAATGGCACGATTGAGCTTCGGGTCGTTCCCGATAATCTCAAAGCGTTGTTTTATATTTTGAACTGATTCCATTTAGACTTAATTTATTGCATATCAGAATACCCAACCGCTTCACCGATAAGCGTTGCAGTGGTACAATCAGTTACTTTTACCAAAACAAAATCTCCGGCTTTATAATCTCCTTTCGGGAAAACGGTTACCACATTCTCTGAGTTTCTGCCGCTCCAGTGTTGGTCTGATTTTTTAGATTCTTTTTCAATCAGGATTTCTACGGTTTGACCCAAGAAGCGTTTGGTTCTCTTTTCACTTAATATTTGTTGCAAGTCGACTACTTCCTGTAAACGTCTTTGCTTTATTGCTGAAGGAATATCATCTTCCATTTTTCGGGCAGCCAAAGTGCCTGGTCTTTCAGAATAAGCAAACATATAACCGAAGTCATATTCCACATATTCCATCAAACTTAAAGTGTCTTGGTGATCTTCTTCCGTTTCTGTTGGGAAACCGGTAATCATATCCTGGGAAATAGAACAATCAGGAATGATTCTTTTTATTTTATCCACCAACGCCATGTATTCTTCGCGGGTGTGTTGGCGGTTCATTTCTTTTAAAATTCTCGTACTTCCGCTTTGAACCGGTAAGTGAATATAGTTACAAACGTTATTGTATTTGGCAATCACATGCAACACTTCTTCGTGCATATCCTGCGGATTTGAAGTTGAAAAACGGAAACGCATTTTTGGGAAAGCAATCGCGCATAGTTCCAATAACTGAGCAAAATCAGTCGCGGTCGCTTTTTGCATTTCAGTGGCTTTGTCGAAATCTTTTTTCAAACCGCCGCCATACCAAAGGTAACTGTCGACATTTTGACCCAAAAGACACACTTCTTTAAAACCTCTGTCCCATAAATCTTTGATTTCTTCCAAGATGCTTTGTGGCTCACGGCTGCGCTCACGGCCACGGGTAAAAGGCACTACGCAAAACGTACACATATTGTCGCAACCACGCGTGATGGAAACAAAGGCATTCACACCATTACTGTTCAAACGAACCGGGGCAATATCGCCATAGGTTTCATCTTTGGAAAGGATAACATTGATAGCATCGCGACCTTCTTCTACTTCTTTTAAAAGATTCGGTAAATCCTTGTAAGCATCAGGACCAACGACCATATCGACGATTTTTTCTTCTTCCAGGAACTGGCTTTTCAAACGTTCCGCCATACAGCCCAAAACACCTACTTTCATGCCCGGATTGATACTGTGTTTTACCGCATTGTATTTCTCCAAACGCTTGCGCACGGTTTGTTCTGCCTTGTCACGGATAGAACAGGTGTTGACCAAAACTAAGTCGGCTTCTTCCAGATTCTGGGTAGTGTTATAACCTTGTTCGGTCAGGATAGACGCTACAATTTCGCTGTCCGAAAAATTCATCGCGCAGCCATAGCTCTCTATAAATAGTTTCTTAGTGTTTCCTTCCTTATGTTCCAGTACCATGCTGGTACCTTGTTTTTTCTCGTCGATTTCCTTTTCCATAATTTTATTTCACTTTCGGGGAGCAAAGATAATACTAAATTATAAAATATGACAAGATGGCAGAAACGGTTTAACAAAAGTTTTGGAGCGGGCAGTCAGGGTGTGTTTGGAATCCTTTTTCCCACTGTCCGCTAAGCACGGCATCGCTTCCATCAGGGCTAATTGCCTGGCGTCTTTTGTGTTGGGAAAAATTTAATTCAAAAACAGTAAAAAAATCACACTATATATTAAGGTATAATCTGAAAAAAGAAATGCCAATCATCGGAAAAAAGTGCAATAAAACGGTTTTTTAAAAAAAACAATTACTTTTGTCGGCACAAACAAATGGGTTATGGCAAAGAATTTAGTTATCGTGGAGTCGCCGGCAAAGGCAAAAACAATCGAAAAATTTCTGGGGAGTGATTATCAGGTAGAGTCCAGTTATGGGCACATTGCCGACTTGCCGTCTAAAGAAATAGGAGTAGATGTTGAGAACGGATTTAAACCCAAATACGAAGTCTCTTCCGATAAAAAAGCTTTGGTTACCAAATTAAAAGGATTGGCCAAAAACGCCGAAATGGTTTGGTTGGCTTCCGATGAGGACCGCGAAGGAGAAGCCATCTCATGGCACTTAGCGGAAGAATTAAAGTTGGACAAAAACAAAACCAAAAGAATTGTTTTCCACGAAATCACCAAAACAGCCATCCAAAAAGCGATTGAAAATCCACGTGGAATCGATTATAACTTAGTGAATGCCCAACAAGCCAGAAGAGTTTTAGACAGATTGGTTGGTTACGAACTTTCACCAGTTTTATGGAAAAAAGTAAAAGGCGGTTTGTCTGCCGGTCGTGTGCAATCGGTTTCGGTTCGTTTGATTGTCGAACGCGAAAGAGAAATCCAGGACTTCAAAGCCGTAGCTTCTTATTCGGTTACTGCCGAATTCACCAACGAAGCTGGAAAAGTAGTAAAAGCCAAATTGCCAAAAAACTTCGCTACCAAAAAAGAAGCAGAAGACTTTTTGCGCAACAATATCGGTTCAACTTATAGAGTAGCCGATTTAGAAACCAAACCCACAAAGAAAACACCGGCTGCACCATTTACAACGTCTACATTGCAACAGGAAGCGGCCCGTAAATTATATTTACCCGTTGGGATTACGATGCAAATCGCCCAGCGTTTGTATGAGGCCGGACTCATTACTTATATGAGAACGGACAGTGTGAACCTGTCGCAGGAAGCCATGGCTGCTGCTCAAGCAGAAATCACCAGTTACTACGGAAAGGAATTCAGTAAGCCGAGAAATTTCAATACCAAATCAAAAGGAGCGCAGGAAGCACACGAAGCAATCCGTCCGACGGATATGTCGCGTCACAGCGTGAATGTAGAAAGAGATCAAGCCCGTTTATACGAATTGATTTGGAAAAGAACTTTGGCTTCGCAAATGAGCGACGCCGAATTGGAAAGAACCAATGTAAAGATAGAAGCGAATAATCACAGTGAAGTTTTCCAGGCCACCGGAGAAGTCATCAAGTTTGAAGGTTTTCTAAAAGTATATTTAGAAGGAAGCGATGACGATGATGAAGAACAGGAAGGCATGTTACCGGCTTTGAAAGTCAATGAAAAATTGGCCAACAACAATATCACGGCAACCGAAAGATACACGCGTCCGGCGTCGAGATATACTGAGGCTTCTTTGGTAAAGAAACTGGAAGAATTGGGAATTGGTCGTCCATCGACTTATGCGCCGACGATTTCTACGATTATCAATAGAAACTACGTTGAGAAAGGAAACCTGGAAGGCGTAGAAAGAAAATATGTGCAGTTGACCCTGAAAGACAGTAAGGTTGACGAAAAGATTTTAAAGGAAAACACCGGTTCCGACAAAGGGAAATTGGTGCCAACAGATATCGGAACGATTGTAAATGACTTCCTGGTGAAAAACTTCGAAGCTATTTTGGATTATAATTTTACCGCCAAAGTAGAACAGGATTTTGACGAAATCGCTGAAGGGAATATTGACTGGGCGAAAATGATGCAGGATTTCTACAATAAATTCCATCCGAATGTGATTGAAGTAGAGAAAAATGCCGACCGTGAAAGCGGAGAAAGAATCCTTGGAACTGACCCAAAATCAGGGAAACCGGTATCGGTTCGTTTAGGAAAATTTGGTCCGATGGCGCAAATAGGTGAAGCGGATGATGAAGACAAGCAATTTGCGAGTTTGCGTCAAGATCAGAATATCGGAAACATTACTTTGGAAGAAGCATTGAATTTATTTCTGTTGCCAAAAAATCTTGGACAATATAAAGGTGAAGATGTTGAAGTGAGCAATGGCCGTTTCGGACCTTATGTTCGTTTCGGAAAACAATTCATTTCATTGCCAAAAGGTGAAGATCCATTGGATGTAACGATGGACAGAGCACAGGAACTGATTAATGAAAAAGCCAAAGCTGATGCACCGATTGCGGTGTATAAGAATATGGATGTTCAAAAAGGCGTTGGTCGTTTTGGTCCATTCTTAAAATGGAACGGTATCTTTATTAATGTAAATAAGAAATACAACTTCGATAATCTGTCACAATCCGATGTGGCCGAATTGATTGAGGAAAAACTACAGAAAGACATCGACAAAGTCATTCACAATTGGACAGCAGAAGGGATTTTGGTGGAGAAAGCCCGTTGGGGAAAATCAGTAATCACCAAAGGGAAGATCAAAATTGAATTGAACAAAGACATTGATGCCTCCAAATTGACTTTGGAACAAGTTCAGGAAATGATTGAAAAGAAAACACCTGTAAAAAAAGCAGCAGCGAAGAAACCGGCTGCCAAAAAAACCGCTACTAAAAAAACTACCGCTAAAAAGAAGTAAACTATGGAATTCGATTTTCTGTCGCCGATTGATCATGAGATTATACAATATATAAATGGATTGTCTTCTCAACACTTGGGAAGTAAAGTCGCGTTTCACACGGAGAAGGATTTTCCGGATACCGATAAAGTAAAGATTGCGGTTATTGGCGTTTTAGAAAATAGAGGCAATTTAAAAGCTTTTGACGAAGTGAATCTAAATGCCATTCGCAAAGAGTTATACAGTTTGTTTCCGGGGAATTGGCAAAGTTCTATTGCCGACTTGGGAGATATACTTCCGGGGAATTCATTGGAAGATACTTTTTTTGCCTTACAGAAAGTTTGTACCAAATTAATCCGCAAAGGCGTCATTCCGATAGTAATTGGCGGAACGCAGGATTTGACTTATCCTTTATACAGAGCTTACGATAGTTTGGAGCAAATGGTCAATCTGGTTTCCATTGACAGCAAGTTTGATATTGGCAAACAGGAAGAAGGCATTACCTCGGGTTCTTATTTATCCAAAATAATATTAGACGAACCCAATAACCTGTTCAACTTCAGTAATATTGGCTATCAAACCTATTATAATTCACAGGAAGAGATTGATTTGGTGGAAAAATTATATTTTGACGCCTACAGATTAGGAGAAATTTCTAACAATATTGCCTTATCTGAGCCAGTTTTTCGTGATGCAGACATAATTAGCATAGATTTAAATTCTGTAAAGTCCTCAGATTCAGGAAATTTAATTAACTTTACTCCAAATGGATTTGACGGAAAAGAAATCTGTAGTCTATCAAGATATGCCGGTATAAGTGACAAGGTTAGTTCTTTAGGTATATTTAATCACAACAATAGTAAAGAGGAATCGGTTTTGATTGCTCAAATGATTTGGTATTTCATAGAAGGTGTCAATTATCGTTCTAATGAATATCCGTTTGGAACCAAAGAAAATTATTTAAAGTATATAGTTCCGCTGGAGAACGAGGAGTTGATTTTCTATAAAAGCAATAAAACAGACCGTTGGTGGATTGAAATAAACTTTTTTGCAGGACAACACAATAAATTGAAAAAAAATACGTTATTACCTTGTTCGCATGATGAGTATTTGGCTGCCTGTAACCATGAAATACCCGAAAGATGGTGGAAAGCGCAACGAAAAAACAGCATTTAACAGAAAAATAAAAAAGAATATAAATAAAAATTAGAAAATAACGTAACCTATCACTTACAAAAATAGATAAAAAGTGTATTTTAACAGATTTAAAGTGCATTTTGTCGATAAAAAGTTTTTTTAATAACTTTTTAAATTCTATTTTTGGAAAGTGAAATTATAGATATAAGGCAAGCATAATAAAATTTAATACTATTTAATTGCTTTTTTGAAAAATAATAAATAGGTTTACGCCCTTAAAAATAAAACATTCAAATAACCCCAATTTATATGAAGAAGGTCATTGCATTCGCATCAGTTTTAGCTTTATTAACGAGCTGTGGACGATCAAGCGACAAAGGTGAATTAGTAGGAGTTAAAGGAAAAAAATGGCATCCAGAGAAGCCGTTTGGTATGACTTTGATCCCAGGTGGTGCATACATTATGGGTAAATCTGATGATGATTTAGCTAATGTACAAGATGCGCCAACTAAGACTGTAACTGTTAGATCATTCTATATGGATGAGACTGAGATTACAAATAGTGAATACCGTCAATTTGTGGAATGGGTAAAAGACTCTACTATCAGAGTGCGTTTGGCTATTCTTGCAGATGAGGTAGGTCAGACTTCTACCGGAGGAAAAGGAGGAAAAGGCGGAAAAGGTGGAAGCATCGGTGATTTTGCTTTTAACGATACTGATCCGGCTAAGATGACGCCTTACGACAAATACATGTATGAGAATTATTATAGTGTGGGGACTGATGATGATCCATATGCAGGTAGAAGACTTAACAGAAAAGTAAAGCTTATAAAAGATACAAGTAAATATCCGGATGAATATTATTCAGAGGTTATGGATACTATGTATTTACCGGTAGCTGAATCTTTCAACGGATTAAGAACTATCGATGTTAAAAAATTAAAGTTCAGATATTCTTGGATGGATATTCAGGCTGCAGCGAAAGCTAAAGTGGGTAAAAGAAGTTCATTCATCAGAACAGAGCAAGCTGAAGTTTATCCTGATACAACCGTTTGGATTAAAGATTTCGCTTATTCTTATAATGAGCCAATGCACAATGATTATTTCTGGCACCAGGCTTACGGGGAATATCCTGTAGTTGGGGTAAACTGGAAACAAGCTAAGGCATTCTGTGCCTGGAGAACTTTAAACAAAAATTCTTATATCAAATCTAAAAAGAAAAAGAACAGACCAGACTTGATCAATTCATTCAGATTACCTACAGAGGCTGAATGGGAGTATGCTGCAAGAGGTGGTCTGGAGTCAGGAACATATCCTTGGGGAGGTCCTTATGCTAAAAACGACAGAGGTTGTTTCTTGGCAAACTTTAAGCCAAACAGAGGAGATTATGCAGCTGACCAAGCGTTGTACACTGTTGAAGCTAAATCCTACGAGCCAAACGGATACAACTTATACAATATGTCTGGTAACGTTGCAGAATGGACGGATTCTTCTTATGATGCAGCAGCTTACGAATATGTTTCTACAATGAACCCTACAGTGGGTGATTTGAAGAACATGCGTAAAGTGGTACGTGGCGGATCTTGGAAAGATGTGTCTTACTTCCTGCAGGTAGGTACAAGAGATTATGAGTACGCTGATACCTCAAGAAGTTATATCGGTTTCAGAACAGTTCAGGATTACATGGGAACTCAGGTAACTAAAAACGGTAAAGCACCTAGAAAATAAATTTAAACCAACTTAATTATATTTAACTTAACTAACTAAAAATTTTTATTATTATGGCAGTATTAAGCAAAAAAGCAATGAATTTCGCTTACGGAATGGGAGCAGCGGTGGTAATCGTCGGAGCATTATTTAAAATACAACACTGGACTGGAGCAAGTTTGATGCTTATTGTTGGACTTTCAGTTGAGGCATTAATCTTCGGTTTATCAGCATTTGATGCACCTGATAATGAATTAGACTGGTCATTAGTTTATCCTGAATTGGCTGGCGGACAGGCGAAAGAAAGAGATAAGAAAGAGGATCCAAAAGATGCTCAAGGTTTGTTATCTCAAAAATTAGATGCAATGTTGAAAGAAGCTAAAATTGATGGTCAATTAATGGAAAGCTTAGGAAACAGCATCAAAAACTTTGAAGGAGCAGCTAAAGCTATCTCTCCAACAGTTGACTCTGTAGCCTCAACTAAAAAATACGCTGAAGAAATGACTAAAGCAGCAACTCAATTAGAAACTTTGAATGGTTTATATCAAGTACAATTACAAAGTGCTGAGAGAAACGCAAAAATCAACGACGAAGTTGCTGAAAACAACCTTAAATTAAAAGATCAAATGCAATCGTTAACGTCTAACTTGTCTACATTGAACAATGTATACGGTGGTATGTTGTCTGCTATGAGTAACAAAGGATAATTAGTTTTTGAACTATATTTTTATTAACAAAACAATAACTAATTAGAAAAAATGGCAGGAGGAAAACTAACCCCTAGACAGAAGATGATTAACCTGATGTACCTGGTTTTCATCGCGATGTTGGCATTAAACATGTCAAAAGAAGTATTGACGGCTTTTGGTTTGATGAACGAAAAATTTGAAACTGTTAACGCGTTTTCACAAGAGTATAATAAAAGTTTGTTAGGATCTCTTGGACAAAAAGCCGAAGACCAACCGGCTCTTTATCTTCAACCTTACAACAAAGCACAGCAAGTTGAAAAATACTCTAAAGATCTTTACAATTACTTAGGATCTTTGAAAGAAGAGGTTTCAAAAGAGTTCGAAAAAGACGAAACAACTGGAAAATTGCCATACGAAGCAATGGATAAAGGTGGCTTTATCGATGAGCATTGGTTTGAAGGTGACAAATATTCTGCAAAAGGAAACGAAGTTATCGCTAAGATTGAAAAATACAAAAAAGATGTAATTGCAGTATTTGGAAATGATGTTAAGTATCAAAAAATCATTGCAAACATTAATTCTAAATTTAATTTAGCTGATGTAAAAGACAAAGAAGGTGTATCTAAAAAATACCTGTCTTATCATTTTGAAGGTTTCCCGGCTGTAGCATCTATAGCTAAGCTTACCAGTATGCAGAATGATGTTGAGCAAACAGAGCAAGATATCTACAACGCATTAATCGGAAACACAATGGCTTCTACAGTTTCTTTGAAAACATTCCAGGCAATGGTAGTTTTAGAGAAAAATGTATTCTTTGAAGGTGAAACTGTAAAAGGTAAAGTAGTATTAGGTAAATATGATCCTAATACAGTACCAACCAGTTTCTCTGGACCTGGTAAAATCGAAAACGGACAAGCGATCATCTCTATGACAGCTGGTGGCGTTGGAGAAAAAACCATCAACGGTACTTTCTCTTTCATGGAAGATGGAAAACCTGTGCCTTTGAAATTTGAAGGTAAATATGTGGTTGTGCCACGTCCAAAAACAGCAAACATTTCAGCTGATAAAATGAACGTAGTATACAGAGGATTACCAAATCCAATGACCATTTCATTTGCAGGTATCGGGGATAATTTTGTTAACGCTTCTGCTCCTGGTTTGACTAAAGCTGGTGCGCCAGGTAAGTATAACCTTAGCCCAGGAAACGGTACTGAAGTTACAGTTTCTGTAAACGCTAAAATGCCTGACGGAACATCTGCTTCAGACAAAAAAGTGTTCAGAATTAAAAACATTCCGGCTCCGGCAGGTGCTATTGCAGGTCAGGTTGGAATCATTAAAGGTGCTAAATCTCGTTTAGAAGTTTCTCAAATTTCTGCTGTATTACAAGATTTCTTGTATGACTTGAATTTTGAAGTTACTCGTTTTAGCTTTAAAGTTCCTGGACAAGCTGCTGTAGTAGTTTCAGGAAACAGAGTGAACGCACAATGTAAGGCTGCTTTACAAAGAGCCTCAAAAGGCGACCAGATTTCAATTTTTGATATCAAGTCTAAAATCGTTGGAAGTGCTGCAAGTATTGATATCAAAACAGCCGCACCGGTTATTTACGAAATACAATAATTTAAGTTGATAGAAACCTACTTAAATAACTTATATTATAATAATTATGAAAATTAAAAATCTTTTATCAGTAGTTTTTGCAGTAGCAATAAGCGCTTCAACTTTTGCTCAGTCAAATTTGTTGAATTCCAAAACTCCGGATGAGATTGGAAAGAAGACTCCTGCTCAGTTAATTTCTGACAATGACAAGCCACTACCATACGGTTATGTTCATGACAGAGATGTATTGATGGGTAAAACCATTTGGGAGTTTGTGGATGTTGATGAGAGAATTAATTTCCCATTGTACTATCCTATCGATACTAACTTTGTTGGTAAAGAGAGAAGAGCTTTATTTGATGTATTGGTAAAAAACATCAAAAATGGTAAAATCACTGAAGTGTATGTTGATGATTACTTCAATGCTAAGAAAACATACAAGGATATGGAATCTTCATTTACCTACATTGATACTATCGATGCCGGAAAAGATGAGATTAATAATTATTATGATGAATATAAATCAGGTAAGAAAATATTAGATCCACAGTTTATCAATAAAAAAGAATTAGATGCCAGCTATATTTCTGGTTATAGAATTAAAGGATATTGGTATTTTGACAAGCGTCAAGGTGAATTGAAGTACAGATTGTTGGCACTTTGCCCGGTAACTCCGGAGGCTAGAGATGCCGGTAATGACAATGCTGACGTTATTGACTTATTCTGGGTTTATTTCCCTGCAGTCAGAGATATACTGCATGAGGCTAAAGCTTTCAATGATAAGAATTCCGCGATGCCGATTACGTTTGACCACTTGTTGAATTCCCGTAGGTTTAATGGTGAAATTTACAAAGAAGAAAACGTGTATGGTGACCGTGAAATTCAACAATACATGAAAGATAACTCTCAAATGCAGCTTCTTGAAGCGGAACGAATCAAAGAAAAGATTCGTAGTTTCGAATCTGATATGTGGAATTACTAAGAAAAATTTCTATTTACAATATAAAAACTCTCATCTTTACGGTGAGAGTTTTTTTTAGTTTACAATATGCTTGATTATATCATTGTAGGTTCGGGATTGGCCGGGATTGCTTTTGCAGAGACACTTTTGCAGAACAATAAATCTTTTGTGGTTTTTGACAATCATTCCCAAAAGTCGACTATGATTGCCGGAGGTTTGTACAACCCGGTAATTCTAAAAAGATTCAGCCAGGTTTGGAAGGCCAATGAGCAATTGGAATTGGCCGAGGTTTTTTATAAAAGAATTGAGGCTAAACTCAATACTCAGGTCGATTTTAAAATGCCTATTTATCGAAAGTTTTTTTCTGTAGAAGAGCAAAACAATTGGTTCGCTGCTTCGGACAAGCCTAATTTATCTCCATTTCTTTCTACTGAAATAGTGCATAAAAAGTATTCCGCCATCGATTCTCCTTTCGGTTATGGCGAAGTGTTGCATACTGGTTATGTTGATACCGCCGTATTACTCAATCAGTATCAGGCTTATTTGAAAGAGCTCGGTTTATTGTCTGAGGATTCTTTTGCTTACGCTGAGTTGAATGTTTTGGAAACCCATTTAGAGTATCAGGATCTAAAGGTCAAACATATTGTCTTCGCAGAAGGCTTTGGGATGCATGCTAATCCGTTTTTTAAATATTTGCCACTCGATGGCACTAAAGGCGAATTATTTATCATCAAAGCGCCCGATTTAGATTTGGATGTGATTGTTAACACAAGCGTATTTATTTTGCCTTTGGGCAATAACCTGTTTAAGGTTGGCGCTACCTATAACTGGGATGACAAAACCGATTTGCCAACAGCCGAAGGCAAACAAGAACTCGTTGACCGAATCAAAGAAATACTAACCTGTGATTTTGAAATTATTGAGCATTTTGCCGGAGTTCGTCCAACGGTCAAAGACAGAAGGCCACTTTTAGGGACGCACCATTTGCATAAGAATCTGCATATTCTCAACGGGCTCGGCACGCGTGGCGTAATGCTGGCACCGGCAATGGCGTTGGATTTATATGACCATATCGAAAACGGAAAACCTTTGGATAAGACCATTGACATTAAAAGATGTCCTATTTTTTAACCGCATTCTTGTCATAATGCACAAAAATATTGATATAGATATTTCTGGAAAGTCGGGCAGTAATGGGCATCAAAGCAATCAAGGCTACAATGATGGCCACAAATGAGTTTAATAAATTCATTCCGATAATCACTTTTGCCAAAATAAAAGCGGCTACTCCAATCGCAACGGTCAAGGCATAACTCACATACATCGCGCCGTAAAAAAAGGATGGCTCAATCTGATATTGTAATCCACAGTGACTGCATTTTTCATGCATCGTGTAGATATTTTTAAGATTGAAGGGGTTTTTGTCCTGATACATGCTTTCTTCCTGACATCTCGGACAAGTTCCTGTTAAAATGCTATTTAGTTTGGATCCTTTTTTTAACATTTGCAAAAAATTTCGATAAAGGTACTGATTACAGTTCTTTCGATATCATTTTTACAAAAAATCATTATGTTAAACATACACAATTTATCGGTTTCGTTTGGTGGTACGTATCTTTTTGAAGAGGTTACTTTTCGATTGGGTTCGGGCGACAGAGTAGGATTGGTAGGGAAAAACGGCGCCGGAAAATCGACTATGCTTAAAATTTTAGCCGGCGATTTCAAACCCGATAGCGGACAGATTGCCACTGAAAAGGAAGTGAAATTAGGATTCCTTCGTCAGGATATTGATTTTGAAAAAGGAAGAACCGTTTTGGAAGAAGCCTATCAGGCTTTTGAAGAAATTAAATATGCCGAATTAAAAATAGACGAAATCAATCACCAATTGGCGACGCGCACCGATTATGAAAGTCAGGCTTATTCCGATTTGATTGAGCAATTGAGTGATGTGACGCATCATTATGAGATTTTAGGCGGCTATAATTATGTAGGCGATACTGAGAAAATTCTTTTAGGCTTAGGTTTCAAAAGAGAAGATTTCGAAAATCAAACCGATACTTTTTCGGGCGGATGGCGTATGCGTATTGAGTTGGCCAAATTGTTATTGCAATCCAATGACATCCTTTTACTGGATGAGCCGACGAATCACCTGGATATCGAAAGTATCATTTGGCTCGAAGGTTTCCTGAGAAACTTTCCGGGAGTTGTGGTAATTGTATCCCACGATAAGATGTTTTTGGACAATGTGACCAACAGAACTATCGAAATTTCCCTTGGGAAAGCTTATGATTTCAATAAACCGTATTCTCAATATTTAGTGTTGCGCGAAGAAATCCGCGAAAAACAATTGGCCACCCAAAAGAACCAAGCCAAGAAAATTGAAGAAACTGAAAAGTTAATCGAAAAGTTCCGTGCCAAAGCCTCTAAAGCTTCGATGGCGCAATCGTTGATTAAGAAATTGGATAAAGTGGAACGAATTGAAGTCGATGAAGATGACAATTCCGTAATGAATATTTCGTTTCCGGTTTCCATGACGCCGGGAAGAGTGGTGATTGAAGCCGAACACGTGTCCAAAGCCTATGGCGATAAAACCGTTTTAAAAGACATTTCACTTTTGGTGGAAAGAGGAAGTAAAATTGCTTTCGTTGGTCAGAATGGTCAGGGAAAATCAACGTTAATTAAGGCGATTGTAAACGAATTCAAATATGACGGAAGCATCAAACTCGGTCATAATGTACAAGTCGGTTATTTTGCCCAAAACCAAGCCGAATATTTAGACGGAGAAATTACGTTATTGGAAACGATGACCAATGCCGCTACCGATACCAATCGCTCAAAAGTACGAGATATGCTGGGTTCATTTTTATTCCGAGGCGATGATGTGGAAAAGAAAGTCAAAGTGCTTTCCGGAGGTGAAAGAAACCGTTTGGCGTTGTGTAAATTATTATTGCAACCGATTAACGTCTTGCTGATGGATGAGCCAACGAATCACCTCGATATCAAATCGAAGAATGTTTTGAAAGCCGCTTTGCAGAAATATGAAGGAACTTTGCTGTTGGTTTCGCACGATAGGGATTTTCTTCAGGGAATGTCAAACATCGTTTACGAATTCAAAGACCAGAAAATAAAGGAATATCTGGGCGATATTAATTACTTCCTGGAACAACGCAACGCCAATAATATGCGTGAAATTGAAAAGAAAGACGTAGTTGTTGAAACGAAATCAACTTCTGCTAAAAACCTTTCTTATGAAGACCAAAAGAAAAGTAAATCGCTGCAAAACCGTCTGAGCAAAATCGAAAGCCAAATCAAACAACTGGAAATCGACATTCAGAACGATGATAAGGAATTGGCTTCCAATTATGACAAACACATCGAGAATGCCAACTTCTTTACGGCTTACAACAAAAAGAAATCAGAATTAGACAAACTGCTCGAAGACTGGGAAGTGGTTCAAGGCGAGATCGACAATTTATAGTTTTAAAGAGTTCCGACAGGAACTCTTTTTTATTCTTTGTCAAAAATAAGATGGACATAAGTGGTATCTTTTTTAGTATCAAAAACAATGCGTCTGTTGGGCTTGTCTTGCAGTTCAAAATTGCTGTTTACGGTGCATTTAACTTCAGTAAAAAAATAACCGGTATTGGTAATGATAATGGCTTTGTACAAACTGTCTTTTACCATTTCCTGCATTGGATAATCTATTTCCCAATTCAGTGGTTTTCCGTTTCCTCGAATTCCAACAGATTGAATATCTTTTACTTTTGAAACATCGAGGGTAACAACTACAATGCGGTTGAATGATTTTTGGACACAACTGTTCAGCAATAAGTAAAGTACTATCAGGGTAGGCGTTATATTTGATTTCATAATCGAATGGTTTTATGAGTAAATAAATAATCTATTCCAAATCTGCCTGAACCTGATACCATATAAAATAATCCAACCCAAAGGAAACCCATCGCAGGTAAACAATTCCATAAACCATTCTGGATTTGTTGCATAAAGATGGCAACTACCATCGTGCTGATTATCAAAAATGACGCTATTCGAGTTAGAAAGCCAAGCAATAAGAAAATCCCGCCAATAGCTTCGCTAAAAGCGCCCATCCAGGCAAAGAAAGCAGGAGCTAAGGCAAATATCCCACCATATTCGGCCACGTCATTTGGGAACCAAAAAGCGACTTCAAAAAAGTCTAAATTATTATCGGAAGGAGACCAAGGCAAACCAAATTTTGCCGCTCCAAATTCAACAGTTAATAAATAGCCACAAACAATTCTTGGAATAGCCAATAGTAAATCTTGTGTCCAATGTGGTAATAAAACCGGTTTTGTAAGTTGAGAGAGTAGTTTCATTTTTTAAATTTTATTTGTAAATAAAATCTCCGTTACCGGTTTTTCTGGAGTTGCTGTCGAATTTGGCTTTGCCGATGTTTTTGACATCACCATTTCCGTTTAGTATAGCCGTAAGATCTTCGGTAGCATTAACAATCACATCACCATTGCCTGTGTTTTTGATATCTGCTTTTTTAGCTGTAAGTTTTCCGGAATCAATATTGCCATTGCCGCTTTTAATGATGTCTAAACTATCTATCGAACCACTAATTGAAGTGTCGCCGTTTCCGGTATTTTCTATTCTGAAATAACGTCCGATTATGTTTTTTATGATTAAATTACTATTCCCTATGTTTTTAATGACAGAAGCTTCTGGCATGGTAATTTTGATTTTACAATTGGTGTTTTCAATGTATTTTTTATTGTTTTGATTGTCTTTGAAACTTAGTGTGAGTTCATATTCAGCTGGGTTTTCTGTAATTGAAAAAATATCAATCAGATTGTCATCTAAAGTTACTGAAACACTAAAAGGTTTCCCGATTTCGACTTCCAGTTTTCCGGCTAAGTTTTCGAAATAAACTTTGTCAAAGTTTTTAAAATCATAGGTTTTGGCAATTGTTTTTCCGGAACCTTTCAGTTGTGCTGATGACAATATGGAGGATAATATCATCGCCGTGGTTATTAGAATTGTTTTCATAAATAAGATGTTTTTATGGTTTTGTATAGCAACAAAATTGCACTATCAAGTATAACCAATCGCTTCAAATTATAATTTGAGACCAATTAAAAACAAACGGGAAGTGTTTTGAATACTGAGATTATGGCTTTTCTATAAATTCTTTAGGTGAAAGCCCGGTGTTTTTTTTGAAAGCTCTATTAAAAGTGGCTTTCGAATTAAAACCACAGTCAAAAGCAATGCCCAGTAAGGTTGACTTTTTATGTTCACCCGCGTCAAATGCTTTTTTGACAGCATTGATTCGGTATTGGTTGATAAAGTCATTAAAGTTCAATCCAAAACTTTGATTGATAGTTTTGGAAATTATTGAGGCATTGGTTTCTAATTTTTTAGCCAAATCGGTTAAGGTAAGCTCCGGATTTTGATAGAGCTTTTCTTCGGCAATTAAGGTTGCTATTTTATTTTTCCAAATTGAGGTTTCCGGTGATTCTTGTTTGAGAAATGTTTCCTGTTCAATATCGATAATTACTTCTTCACTTTTGTTGGATTGCACCAGCAAAGCCGGTTGATTGGGGAAAACCGATATTTCAAACGGAATTTTAGTAACTATAGGATTTGAGTATCCTGTAATAGCGATGTAATACATGATGATGGAGAAAAACAAAAAGAACCACCAAGTGCCGGTGTAGCTTTCTATTTCAGGTTGAAAAATAGCAATAATATCAAAAACTACCGGCAGCAAAAGCATGATTAAAAAAGCACACAAATAGGTTTTGATCCATCTAAATAAAACACTATCGGCAAAACTTACGACTTGATAAATCAGCTTGCTGTAATTGTTGTAATACCGAATGCTTAAAACAAAGTAAACAATCATGGAAACCAATCCTGTTTTTTGGTACCAATAATCAAAATCTTTGTCTAAGCCATTTTGATAGAAATAATATTCATGTACGATGAATTTGTCATAAACCCAAAGAATGGCGATATACAATAGATAAGCAATACCGGGAATAAAGTGTAATATTTTTTTTTTATCCAATGAAAAATTAGCATTCAGTAAGCTTTGCGTGTAAAAGAAAATAACTGGTCCGATTAAAAATAGATGTTGAAATGGTGTATAAAAAAGAATATCCCGATAAGGTTGATTGTCATACCAACCAGCAAAACCCAACATCCAAGGCGCAATATACAAGCTGCATAAAAAGATAAACAGACTTAACCAGTAATTCGGCTTATTTTCCGTTTTGATGGCTTTTGCCAAAAGTAAAACGCTGTAGATTATTCCTTGTGAAAACGAAATAAGCAGGAGTGAAGAATAAAAACCAAATTGGAAAAGCATACCTCAAATTTGGTTAAAGATAGGAAAGTTTAACTTTCTTTAAAAGGATGTCGTTGCTGCCAAACCAAAGTTGGTTCCAATTGCGGGAATATTTTCGACATTAATTTATTGATCCATTTATTGGTATGGTAAATGAATCCCGACATGAAAACGGGTTCAGCACCGATGGAACTCTTAATTTCCAAAGCGGTTCTTCCAAAGATGATTTTTTTGAATTGGTTTTCAATGCCAAATTTAGTCATGTTATACAACATGTTCAGATACAGCATTTTCTCTTTCTGCACTTGTTCGTCGTAGCCGAGGAAATAGGTTTCCAAAACTTCTCCGTTGAGCAACAGGGTGTGAAACCCGACCAGTTTTTCATTTAAGAAATAGCCAACCAATTTAAATCCGTCACCACATTGCTGTTTAAACGTTGAGAAATGATTCTTGGCTAAGAAAAAAGTATTGAAGGGTGCATTTTTGGCAACATGATGATACAATTCATAAATGCGTTGTTCATTCGTAAGGATATCGTCAAAGGATAATTCCTTGGTTGTAATGCCTTCGGCTTTTTTATGCGAGCGTTTGTATTGGTCACGGTACTTTTTGGTAAAAGCAGCAATATAATCTTCATTGGTTTGCCAATTGGCATTCAAGTCAAAAATCATATTGGGCTGTGTATTAAATTCGTAGATACCCGAAAATTGATGTTTCTTCAATTCACCTGCGCAATGTTGATAGAAATCCTTAAAGGAAACAATGTGGATTTTGATTTTTTGTTCCTTGAAATATTGGGTAATGGCATTGGCACATTCCAGCAATAAATCCCCGATGTCTTTATAATCGATGTTCTTGACAAACTCATAACCGTTTTGCCCGGTAATCATATTATTCCCAAGGAATAGAACATGGGAAGCAAAGTTTTTAAAGACAAAATTACGGATATAGGTTTTGAAGCATTGGTCTCTTTCCCCAAATGATTCCAGTTTGTTCAGATTCAGATATTGCGCCAGCGCAACACCTATCAATTCTGATTTTTCAAAAATCCCAATATAAAAGCATTGCATATTGGTTGGTGCCGAATCTTCCAGGACTTTTAAATAATGGGTTTGCAGGAAAACATTCTCATGCGCAACCTTGTCCCAGGTTTCGGGAAGTTGTACTGTTGAGGAATAGATTTTAAATGAATGTGTATCCAAGGTAAAAAAAATCGCTCCACAAATGTAGAGCGATATGTTTATAATTAAATGTTAATTTATTTCCAGCCACAGATGATAGCACCCATAATGGTCAATGAAACCATCCAATAACCGGCATTGACCAATATGTATTTCCATGATTTTTGCTCAAACAAACCATTGATAGCCGTAATTGGAAGTGCCAAGAACAATCCCGACATAAACCCGTGTAAAGCACCATGTTTGTAAGTGCGGAAAGCATCCCCATAATCTGCCAAAAAAGCTTCGTAAGACGGCTTGGCAATTGTAGGATCTCCTCCAATCATTCCTAAGGCACCCATTTGATGAACAACAAGTGCTGGCATAATAAAGGCCAACATTAATGAGTAAAAAATGGTCAATCCGAAAACTTTCATCATGTTGGATTGTTTGGCTTTTTCTTCGGTCATTCCGGTTTCATTCATCCAGATGGTTCCGAAAACTTTTGGGTTGTACCATACAAACCCAACTAATAATGTTGCAAGTGAGGCAACAAGTACTGCGTAAAAATTAAATGGCATAATGTTTATTTTTAATTGGTTAGAGTACCAAATGTATAAAATATTTTTAATTCATTATCAAGTGCTTTTAAAATGCCTCAGATTGTTAAATTTTAACACATTTGTAAGATAAATATATAAAAAAATAAATGTAAAATGCATTTCATCGATTAAATTTGTTTTTAAACGAACATTCTTATAGTTTTACTTCGTCATTAACCTCAAATCTAAGTGATATGAAATCTATTTTTACCTATGTAGCAGTGCTGTTGGTTTCGACCTCAGTCTTTGCAGAAATATCTTCAACAGAAAAAAACGCTTTGATCAAATTATACAAAGCGACCAAAGGTTCGCAGTGGACCAATAAATGGGATTTAAAATCGCCAACCACGACTTGGTATGGTGTTGAAATCAAAAATGATAAAGTTGTCGGAATCAAATTGATGAACAATAACCTCGTTGGGGAATTGCCAACAGAAATAGGTGATTTGACTTCATTAGAGGTTTTGAATTTATTCAGAAATGACATTTCAGGTGTTTTGCCTGCATCCATAGGAAACCTAAAAAGTTTGACTAAGCTAAATGTGGCTTTCAATAAAGTGTCTGGTGCTTTACCTGAAACTTTAGGCGGTGCTACTCAATTGAAATCAATTGAAATGCACATGAACAGACTGACCGGTGTTTTACCTGTGAGCATTGGATCTTTGTTAAAATTGGAAACCCTTTCCTTATTCAACAATGAAATCGAAGGAGCAATTCCGGCATCATACTACCAGTTAAAATCTTTAAAAGTGTTATTGTTAAACAGCAATAAATTAACGGGTAAATTAGAAAAAGAAGTGTCTAATCTTTCTTCTTTAGAGACATTAAGTTTGTTTGAAAACAAAATGGATGGACAAGTACCATTTGATTTAGAGAAGTTACAAAACCTGAAAGAAATGAATATCTCCTACAATATGTTCAATGGTTTTGTTTCAAGAAACCTGGCCAAATTGGATACTTTGAATATGACTATGGTGAATGAGCAAGGTGTTGCTACTACTTTAAAAGTAAGTATAGATAAAAACTCAGCTTTTGCTGCTGATGAATAATATGTTTTGTATTGGTTGTTTTTAGAGAAGAAGGTCTCAGTTTTTTAACTGAGACCTTCTTTTTTGTGGTTTATTCTGCGGCAACTAATTTAGAAGCACTGCGGTAAATGTATTCGTTGTAAATGTGTCTTCGGGCAAAACGACTTGGGGATTCGGCATTGACCATTTTGATAAAAATTGGTCTTAAAACACCAAAGTATTCAAAAGAATTCCCGTCCAGAAACGTGATGTATAAAACACTGTTCTCATAGTAGAAATCAGCAATATTGGTACTGGTAGTGATTCGGGTGTATTCTTCTTTGTCTTTTTCCAAAGTTTCAGGAGCGATACTTACCAAAAAGTGATAAGCCGCAATAATCTCTTTACTTCTTTCTTCTGCCAAATGACGCTCTTCATCATCTGATATCGCATCCGGATGACAATCCTTCATGCTGTTTCGGTAAATGGTTTTCAGCTCTTTTAAAGTAGCTGTCTTGGAAACGCCGAGCAATGCTCTGTACTCGACAATTTTTTTCATGTTCATATGGCTGAAAGGTAACCCTTTAGGGTTTTTAAATTTTTTGCAAAAGTAGTTCTTTACTTTAGATATATGGATAGTCATTTGAAAATTAACTTATTTTTTAGTTTAAATAACTTGTGAGTCTCAATTTTCGTTGTATATTTGCACTCGAAACAGCGCGGGATAGAGCAGTAGGCAGCTCGTCGGGCTCATAACCCGAAGGTCACAGGTTCGAGTCCTGTTCCCGCTACTAGACTCAAAACCACTCATTATTTGAGTGGTTTTTTTGTTTCGTTCTAGTACTAATCCTGTTTCCAACTCTCAATTATGGAACACAAAGCAGGCTTCGTCAACATCATCGGAAATCCAAACGTAGGGAAATCAACTTTAATGAATGCCTTTGTTGGGGAAAGATTATCCATCATCACTTCCAAAGCGCAAACCACGCGCCACAGAATTTTAGGGATTGTGAATGGTGAAGATTTCCAAGTCGTGCTTTCGGATACTCCGGGGATTATCAAACCGGCTTACGAAATGCAGAAATCAATGATGGACTTTGTGAAATCCGCTTTTGAAGATGCTGATGTATTGATTTATATGGTTGAAATAGGGGAAAAGGAATTAAAAGACGAAGACTTTTTTAATAAAATCATCCATTCTAAAATTCCGGTATTGCTGTTGTTGAACAAAATAGACAAATCCAACCAGGAACAACTGGAAGAACAAATCGATTTGTGGAAAGCGAAAGTCCCAAATGCCGAGATTTTCCCAATCTCTGCTTTGGAGAATTTCAATGTAAAAGAAGTATTCGCCCGAATTTTGGACTTGCTTCCGGTTTCGCCACCTTATTATCCAAAAGATGCTTTGACCGATAAACCCGAACGTTTCTTTGTCAACGAAACCATCCGTGAAAAAATCCTATTGAATTACGACAAAGAAATCCCATACGCAGTAGAAATAGAAACCGAAGAATTTTTGGAAGATGAGAAAATCATCCGAATCCGTTCTGTCATTATGGTGGAACGAGATACTCAAAAAGGAATCATCATTGGACACAAAGGCGCAGCGCTAAAGAAAGTCGGAATGCAATCGCGCGAAGACTTGGAGAAATTCTTTGGGAAACAAATCCACATAGAACTTTACGTAAAAGTCAACAAAGACTGGAGAAGCAATGCTTATCAATTGCGTCGTTTCGGATACAATCAGAAATAAGGCCGAGCGTAACGAACAAAGACTATTTTGTGACTTTGGAACTCAGTTACTCAGTAACTTAGCTACTCAGTAACTCTATAACCAACTTTTATACGTACTTTTGCAAAAAATTAAAAAAACGCATGAACAATATTGTAGCCATAGTAGGAAGACCTAACGTAGGGAAATCAACCTTCTTCAATCGATTAATCAAGAGAAGAGAAGCCATTGTTGACTCGGTGAGCGGTGTGACTCGTGACCGAAATTACGGAAAGAGCGAATGGAATGGAAAGGAGTTTTCTGTAATTGATACCGGTGGTTACATCAAAGGTTCTGATGATATCTTTGAAGGCGAAATCCGTCGTCAGGTAGAATTGGCAATTGATGAAGCCGATGCGATTATTTTTGTGGTTGATGTAGAAGAAGGCATTACGCCGATGGATGCTGAAGTAGCCAAATTGCTAAGAAAAGTGACCAAGCCAATCCTTTTGGCGGTGAATAAAGTAGACAACGCGATGCGTGAAAAAGACGCTATCGAATTTTATAATTTAGGTTTAGGTGAATATTTTACAATCGCCAGTATCAGCGGAAGCGGAACAGGTGAATTACTAGATAAATTGGTAGAAGTTTTACCTGAATTGCCTGAAGTTTCAGAAGATGAAGAGCAACTCCCAAGATTCTGTGTAGTTGGTCGTCCGAATGCCGGAAAATCATCTTTCATCAATGCCTTAATCGGGGAAGACCGATTTGTGGTAACTGATATTGCCGGAACAACTAGAGATTCAATCGACACAAGATACAATCGTTTTGGTTTCGAATTCAATTTGGTGGATACTGCGGGAATCCGCAGAAAAGCGAAAGTAAAAGAAGATTTAGAGTTTTACTCCGTAATGCGTTCGGTACGTGCGATTGAGCATTCTGATGTTTGTATTCTTTTGATTGATGCAACCCGCGGTTTTGAAGGACAGGATCAAAGTATTTTTTGGTTGGCCGAAAAGAACCGAAAAGGCGTCATCATTTTGGTAAACAAATGGGATTTGGTTGAAAAAGATACCATGTCAACCCGTGATTACGAAGCCAAAATCCGTGAAGAATTGCAACCGTTTACCGATGTGCCAATCATCTTTACTTCGGCATTAACCAAACAACGTTTGCTGAAAGCCCTGGAAGAAACCGTTAAGGTTTACGAAAACAGAAAACAACGCATCCCGACATCCAAATTCAACGACTTTATGTTGAAATTGATTGAAGCTTATCCACCACCGGCATTAAAAGGAAAATATGTAAAAATCAAATATTGTATGCAGTTGCCTACGCCAACGCCTCAGTTTGTGTTTTTTGCCAATTTGCCGCAATATGTAAAAGAGCCATACAAACGTTTCCTGGAAAATAAAATCCGTGAAAACTGGGATTTCTCAGGCGTTCCGATTGATATTTACATCAGAGAAAAGTAAAGTAGATTTAAAGTGTTAAACTTTTCGTAAGAAATTTTCACTTTACATACTAAAATAAGAATTTAGCCGTTATTATTGTCTCTAACCAATATTAACAGCTAAATTTTTTTTATGCCCAAATCGCTCTATTTATTCCTAGCACTTTTTATTACCTCTATGACTTTTGCACAATCAACCATTACCCTCAAAGGGAAAGTTGTTGATGAAAACACCAAATTACCCATAGAATCTGCCACTGTTTACCTGACCTCTGTCAAAGATTCTTCGGTTGTTGATTATACCATTACCAATAAACTCGGCGGATTTAATTTCAAAATCAAAAAGATGGACAAGCCGGTTTATCTTAAGGTTTCCTATGTCAGCTATCAGGATTTTAAAGAAGATAAAGTGACTTTGGATGCCGATAGAGATTTTGGAACTATCGGGATGAAAGAAGCAGTCAATCAGCTTAATGAAGTCGTAATCAAATCTGAAATTCCACCAATCAGAATAAAAAAAGACACACTCGAATTTAACGCCGCGTCTTTTAAGGTTGGTGCCGACGCCAATGTGGAAGCCTTGCTCAAACAATTACCCGGAGTCGAAATCACACCCGAAGGCAAAATCACGGTCAACGGACAGGAAGTGAATAACATCCTGGTTAACGGAAAACCATTCTTTGGAAAAGATGGTAAAATCGCCACTCAAAATCTTCCTGCCGACATCATTGATAAAGTTCAGGTTGTGGATACAAAGACCAAAGCCGAAGAAATCTCCGGAGAAAGTTCGGGTTCTAAAGAAAAAACCATCAATCTGACCATACAGGAAGATAAAAACAAAGGTTTCTTTGGGAAAGTTACTGCCGGAACCGGTTCGGATAAGCGGTATGAGTCGAGTATTTTGATGAACTATTTTAAAGGCGAAAGAAAAATAAGTGTTCTTGGTTCCGCTAATAATATTAACTCCGTCGGTTTCTCGATGGATGAGATTTTTGACAATATGGGTGGCGGCAGGAATATGTCGGTTTACTATAATGATGACGGTAGTTTCGGGATTAATAATATGAGTTTTGGCGGCACAGGAAGCGGTATCACCAAGTCAAATATGATTGGACTTAATTATCAGGACAAATGGCTTAAAAAGGTCGATACCAATAGCAGTTATTATTTTTCGAATTCCGAAACAGAAAACAACAACCGAACCAACAGAATCAATCTTTTGCCTGATAGCCGAACATTTACCAATTCTAATTCGTTTTCCAAGACCGGAAGCAACGGTCATAGTTTGAGCGCGGATTTTGAGATTGCGATAGATTCAACGACTTCGCTTTATATTAATCCGAGGTTTGCAAAACAGAAAATTACCAATCGTTATACAAGAACCCAAACGACAACCGATGAAGCTCTGAATGAATTGAACAGCAGTAACAACGATGATTATTCCGAAAATGACAATGCTACTTTTGGTGCGGATGCCAATTTTAATAAAAGATTTAAAAGAAAAAACAGAGGATTGAGTATCAATTTCAATACAGAGATTCAGCGAAAAGATAATTTTTTGAATACCAATTCGGCTACTTTATTTGCCGATGCCACGCCTGATGACATCAGACAGCAAAACCGGTTTGAAAAAAACAAAAATGATTTTGCGAAATTAGAAGTCAGGTTTGGTGAACCTTTAACCGATTCACTTCGATTGAGCCTGACCTCGGAAGTGACTTTTAGAAAAATAAACAACCAAGCCAATACTTTTGATTTTGATAACGGAACCAATGCTTATGATGATTTTAATGACGAACAGTCGAACAAAATCAATTCAAAAACGTCTACTTTCTTTCCTTCCACCGGAATCATTTTGGCCAAAAGCAAAACCAATGGACGAATCAATTTTGGTCCGGAATTTATCAACTTTGATGCGCAATCCAACTATTTGGGCGTGACAACCAACAGAGACCGAAATTATGTGATGCCAAGAGTCAAAGGTTATTTGAGTCACCGATTCAATAAATCAAAATCAATCTATACCTTCTATGATTATGGTGTTCAGTTGCCCGAAGCCAATAAAGTTTTGGCCTTTGAAGACCTTTCCAATCCTTTGAATACCGTTATAGGAAATGAGAATCTGAAACCAACCCAAACGCATAATCTGTACTTTAGTTTTAACGATTATGACCATGCCACACGTTCTGGGTATTATTTGTATTCCGGATTTGATTTGAGTACGAATGACGTGGTTTCTTCAACCGTTTTTGACGACAATTTTAAATCAACAACCACTTATCAGAATGTTGATTTAGGTTATAGTTCTTATTTGGGGATGAACTGGAGCAAATCCGATAAAAAAGAGAAACGAACATTTCGTTATGGTTTGGGCGTGAATTTTAATTATGGTTTCAATCAAGGTTTGACCAATGCCGTGCAATATGAATCCCGAACATTATCAGTCAATCCAAAAGCCAATTTGACATGGAGCATTGATGACTTAATCACCATTTCGCCTTCATATCGTTATAATTTGAATACGTCAAGCTATGAGAATTACGTAATTAGTAAAGCACAAAATTTCACCCATAATGCCAAATTGGAAATTACTTCTTATGTGCCAAAGAAAGTTGTTTTGGGAAGTGATTTCGGTTACACTTATAATTCAAACATCGCTGATGGTTTCAAGAAAGATTTTTATTTGTGGAATGTGAGTTTGGGCTATAACTTTTTCAAAGACCAATTTTTAGCCAAAGTAAAAGTGTATGATTTGCTTAACCAAAACCAAAACAGCACCAGAACCATTACACCAACCGCCATTGTTGATGCGGAAAATACAGTATTGAAACGTTACGTCATGTTCTCACTGACCTACAAACTCGAAAAGTTTGCCGGAAAGAAAAAAGGAGAAGGCGGCATTATGATAATGGATTAATAAAAAAAGCCCGGTTAATTGACCGGGCTTTTTCTTTATAAATCTGTCGACTGCTATTGCGGACTTTAATCTGAACTACCAACTTCCACCGGAACCACCGCCGGAAAATCCGCCACCGCCAAATCCGCCACCGAATCCGCCGCCGCCAAAACTTCCTCCACCGGAAGAACCTCCACCAAATCCACCGCCACCGCGACCCAGACTGCTCAGGATGATAATATCCGCTAAGTCAAGTCCGCCGCCACGACCACCGGAATTACCGCCGTTGTTTTTGTTTTTGGCAATGATGAAAATAATCACAAAGACTATGATGATGATTGGTAAAATCGGGATTCCTCCATTTTTTTTATTGTTCTTTCTTTCGCCTTTGTATTTGCCTTTAAAGACATCAAAAAGCGCATCAGCACCCTTGTCTAAGCCTCGGTAGTAACTTCCTGCTTTAAACTCAGGAATGATAATATTTCGGGTGATTTCTCCACCGATTCCTGCGGTTAATCTGTCTTCCAATCCGTAACCCGGAGAAATCCAAATTTTTCTTTCGGCTTTCGCCAAAAGAATGACCACACCATTGTCATTTTCTTTACTTCCGCCAATTCCCCATTCTTGTCCCCATCTTGGTGTCAGGATTCCGATGTCTTCACCTTGAAGGCTTTCGATGGTGATCACTACAATTTGGGTTGAAGTACTGTCGGAATACCGAACGAGTTTTTCTTCCAGTTGTGTTTTTTCTTCCGGACTCAAAACTTTCGCATAATCATAGACCGAAGTTTGAAATTTAGGCACTTCCGGAATTGTGTATTGGGCAAAACTGAGCTGAGTAACACAAAGACAAACGATGAGTTTCAGGAAAACGCGAATAGTGATATTATATTTCATTCTCCTCTTGATATTTCGTTAGATAATTCATCCCTGTCACCATCTTGATATGGAAAATATTTTTGTAATTGTTCTCCGGCTCTGAGTATGCCTTCCACAAGACCTTGTTTGTAATTGTGTTCTTTGAAATTCTTTTCCATCACATCACGGGTGCAATCCCAAAAATCATTCGGAACCAAATCATTAATGCCTTTATCGCCACAAATCACAAAATGTTTGTCCTTGACGGCAAGGTAAATCAACACACCGTTTTTCAACTCGGTTTCATCCATTTTCAATAAATGGAAAACTTCCATCGCACGATCGAACGCATCGATGGAAGTAGTTTTTTCTATATGCACTCTAATTTCACCGGAAGTATTTTTTTCGGCCACGCGAATAGCTTCAACAATTTCCAGCTCTTCTTCTTTGGTTAAAAAATCTTCTACTTTAGACATGGCAGTCAATTAGAATTTTACTTCTACCGGTTTGTCAGCACCTTCTACGGCTTTGAAATATGGTTTTTCTTTGTATTTGCCTAAGAACATGCTTTGTGGCATTGCCAATACATAACCGTTATAGTCCTGAACGGCTTCATTGAAACGGGTTCTGGCGGTTAAAATTTGGTTTTCTGTGCTGGCCAATTCGTCTTGTAGTTTTAAGAAGCTTTGATCGGCTTTTAAATTTGGATATTGCTCTACTGAGACTAACAATCTTGATAATGATGATGAAACTCCGCTTTGGGCTTGATTAAATGCCGCTAATTGCTCCGGAGTGACATTCGCAGGATCAATACTAACAGCAGTAGCTTTAGCTCTGGCTTCAATAACTGCAGTTAATGTTGTTTTTTCGTGTTCTGCATATCCTTTAACCGTATTTACCAAATTACCAATCAAATCATTTCTTCTTTGATACGCCGTATTTACATTTCCCCATTCTTTATTGACAGCCTGATCTTTTCGCAATCCGGTGTTCATTACACCAACCACCCAAAAAGCGATGATTAAAATTAAACCAATTCCGATAATCCAAGGTAAAAATCTTTTAATGTCCATGTTTTCTATTTTTAGTTTTTGTTATTAGTTTTTATTTATTTCAATTGTTACAATTTGTTTTCTAAAGTTGGCTTTTGATATTCATCAATTGTGCTTTTACCGTTTCCAGTTTGCTGATGATTTCAAACTTGTCCAACGTTTTCTTTTGGCCTTCTTTCAAATGCGTCTTCGCGCCATCGAGGGTAAATCCTCTTTCTTTGACCAAATGATAAATCAGCTGTAGGTTTTTTACATCTTCAGGCGTGAACATTCGATTGCCTTTCGCATTTTTCTTGGGTTTCAGAATGTCAAATTCCTTGTCCCAAAAACGAATCAACGAAGCGTTCACATTAAAAGCTTTGGCCACTTCGCCAATGCTGTAATATCTCTTTCCTTCTTTTAACTCTATATGCATAGTGTCTGTATTTTTGTTGGATTAATCCAATGATTGATTTTCCTGATTAGCTAACTTCGAAATAACGGTATATTCCGCAGCCGAGATGTTTCCGTAATAAAAATTAATCGGATTCACGACTTTGCCATCTTTGTGTACTTCATAATGCAAATGTGGCGCTTCACTTCGGCCGGTACTGCCAACATACCCAATCACATCACCACGTTTTACACGTTGTCCTCGTCTTACTTTGTATTTGCTCAAATGTCCATACAAAGTCAGATAGCCATAACCATGCATAATTTCAATGTGGTTACCATAACCCGATTTTGAATTGTCAGCATTTTTAACGATTCCATCGCCTGTGGCATAAATGGGTGTTCCCGTTTTAGCCGTAAAATCCATGCCTTCGTGCATTTTTCGCACTTTGGTAAACGGATCGCTTCGGTAACCAAAACCAGAAGCAATTCGTTTCATTTGTTCATTTTTTATGGGTTGTATCGCCGGAATTGCTGATAGCAATTTATTTTTCTCTTTGGCCAATTTCAAAATTTCATCCAACGATTTGGATTGGATTGCCAATTCTTTGGAAATCACATCTACTCGTTTGGAAGTGTTAATCACCAACTCCGAATTGTCAAAACCTTCCAATTCTCTATAACGGTTAACACCGCCAAAACCTGCTTTTCTTTGCTCTGTCGGAATAGGCGAGGTATTAAAATAAGCCCTGTAAATATTATTGTCGCGGTCTTCCACATCAGCTAAAACTTCCTCAACCTGATCAATTTTTTTGTTTAAAATGGAATAGCGTAATTTCATTGTTTCAATTTCGCGCGCCTGTAATCTGTCTTTGGGAGTTTCTAAATAGGAACTATTCAGTAAAACCACAAAACACAAAAATCCAAATAAACCTGATGCAAGTAAAAACAACCCGATGTAACCCAGTTTCTTGGATAGTTTTGGCTTTATTTTTCGGTAAGCCAAACTTTCGGTATCGAAATAATACTTTACTTTTTTCGCCATCTTTTATTTTATACTATTTTTGTGCTTGTTTTAAGAAAACAATGGTTATACGAACAAATTTAGCAAATGTTTCAATCATAATGTAAATTTATTTCATGAGCGAAACATTATAAAGTGGATTTGGTTATTTGTGGATTCGGTTATTTGAAAATAAACCAAATCGCAGACAACCCAAATCACAAATAACCAAATCACCAGTTAACCGAATTAACACAAAAAATGAAATCACAAGACATTCGAAAAGCGTATTTACAATTCTTTGAAAGCAAAGGCCACTTAATTGTGCCTTCAGCTCCAATCGTCCTAAAAGACGATCCAACCCTGATGTTCAACAACTCGGGTATGGCGCAGTTCAAGGAATACTTTCTAGGAAACGGGACACCCAAAAGTCCACGTATCGCCGACACGCAAAAATGTCTTCGTGTATCCGGAAAACACAACGATTTGGAAGATGTAGGTTTTGATACGTACCACCATACCATGTTCGAAATGTTGGGCAACTGGTCCTTTGGCGATTACTTCAAAAAAGAAGCGTTGGCCTGGGCTTGGGAATTCCTGACCGAAGTATTGAAATTGGACAAAGATCGTTTGTACGTTTCCGTGTTTGAAGGCAATCCTGAGGAGAATGTTCCATTCGATCAGGAAGCTTGGGATATTTGGAAACAATACGTTCCCGAAGACAGAATCATCCTTGGAAATAAAAAAGATAACTTCTGGGAAATGGGTGACCAAGGTCCGTGTGGGCCATGTTCGGAAATCCATATCGATTTAAGAACCGATGCCGAAAGAGCAGCGGTATCGGGAAGAAGTTTGGTCAACGCCGATCATCCGCAGGTAGTGGAAATCTGGAACAACGTATTCATGGAATTCAACCGTAAGGCTGATGGTTCGTTGGAAAAATTACCGGCACAACACGTAGATACCGGGATGGGATTTGAACGTTTGTGTATGGCGATGCAAAAGGTAACATCCAATTACGACACCGATGTGTTCACACCACTGATTGCCAAAATTGAAGAAATCACAGGATTAAAATATACTTCGAATGAAGTAAAAAATATAAGCGAGGAACAAAACAAAACCAATATCGCGATTCGCGTAATTGTGGATCACGTTCGTGCCGTAGCTTTTGCTATTGCTGATGGTCAATTGCCATCCAATACCGGTGCAGGTTATGTCATCCGCAGGATTTTGCGTCGTGCGATTCGTTATGGTTTTACGTTTTTGAATACCAAAGAACCATTCATCAATAAATTGGTTGCTGTTTTGGCAGACCAAATGGGTGAATTCTTCCCTGAAATCAAAACCCAACAACAATTGGTGACCAATGTAATCCGCGAGGAAGAGGCGTCTTTCCTGAGAACGTTAGACCAAGGATTGCAATTGTTGGATAAAGTCGTAGCCGAAACTTCCGGAAAAGAAGTAAAAGGCGAGAAAGTATTTGAATTGTATGATACTTTCGGATTCCCGAAAGATTTGACCGCTTTGATTTTAAAAGAAAAAGGCTATTCGTTTAACGAATCGGAATTTGATGCCGAATTGAAAAAACAAAAAGACCGTTCGCGTGCCGCTTCGGAAGTTTCAACCGAGGATTGGAAAGTTTTAATTCCGGGGAATGTGGAAACTTTCGTAGGATATGACCAAACGGAGAATGAAGTTAAAATTACCCGTATTCGTAAAGTAGACAGTAAAAAAGATGGTATTTTATACCAAATCGTTTTAGACAATACGCCATTCTATCCGGAAGGCGGTGGACAGGTAGGTGACAAAGGAACTTTAGTTTCGGCTAATGAAACCATTGACATCATTGACACCAAGAAAGAAAATAACCTGATTTTGCATTTTGCGAAACAATTGCCTGAAAATGTAACTGCGGCTTTTGTGGCCAAAGTGAATACCGATTTAAGAACAGCAACGTCTAAAAATCATACGGCAACTCACTTGATGCATTTGGGTTTGAGAACGATTTTGGGAACGCATGTGGAACAAAAAGGATCTTTGGTTAATCCAAATCATTTGCGTTTTGACTTTTCGCATTTCAGCAAAGTAACCGATGAGGAAATCCAGAAAGTGGAAGCTTTTGTCAATGCGAGAATAGAAGAGCAATTGCCATTGGTAGAACACAGAAGTATTCCAATCCAACAGGCGATGGCACAAGGTGCGATGGCATTGTTCGGGGAAAAATATGGCGACAATGTCCGCATGATTGAATTTGGCGACAGCAAAGAATTGTGTGGTGGAATCCATGTGAAAAATACTGCCGACATCTGGCATTTCAAAATGGTGTCTGAAGGCGCTGTAGCGGCTGGAATCCGTCGTGTTGAAGCGATTACCGGTGATGCAGTAAAAGATTTCTTTAACCAACAGGAAAACGCTTTGGCATCGATTAAAGAAACCTTGAAAAACCCTCAGGACACAATCAAAGCTGTGGTTTCGTTACAAGACGAAAACGCCAAACTTAAAAAGCAAATTGAACAACTGTTGAAAGAAAAAGCCAAAAACCTAAAAGGCGAATTGGCTGCTCAATTGCAGGAAATCAATGGCGTAAAATTCTTAGCGACTCAAGTTGATTTGAATCCGGAAGGTGCTAAAGACTTGGCTTATGAATTGGGGAATTTAGGAACGAACTTATTCCTCGTTTTGGCTACTGCTGAGGATGACAAACCAATGCTGACCTGCTATATTTCCAAAGAATTGGTGACTGAGAAAAACCTAAACGCCGGACAAGTAGTCCGTGAATTGGGGAAATACATTCAAGGCGGCGGCGGCGGACAACCGTTCTTTGCCACAGCCGGAGGAAAGAATGTAGCCGGAATCAAAGAAGCTTTGGAAAAAGCAGTTGATTATATAAAATAAGCTGTTCTTAGTTAATAAATAAAAACCCTTTCAATTGAAAGGGTTTTTTATTGGAGTTTGGTCTCTTATTTTGAAATGATGATTTTTGTTTTTTCTATTCCGTTGATCGTGGCAATCGTTAAGAAATAGATTCCTTGGTTTTGGATATCAATTGTTGTTTCTAATGAATTACAATGGTATTCATTTACTTTTTGACCTAAAGCATTGTAAACCATAACTACTGTGATACTCGAATCCGATTGTATATTCACTAAGCCTGTTGAAGGATTGGGATATACCATCAAATGACTTTTATTTTCAAACTCATTAAGGCCAAGAAGCCTTGGGATACATCCCTCAACATAAGTTTGGGGTTCGGTATCCGGTAAAGTTAAGGTTGACGGAGTTTCCAATAAGGAAGAGGATGGTGTGATCGTCAGGTTAATCGAATTAAAATTCAAAGTGACATTGTCAAAAGTCAAACTCATATTGTCGTTAGCACACGTCGTTGTACCGTTGTTTTCGGTGTTAAATAAAATGGGGTTGTTATTGTCAAAATTGTTATTGTGGAAAGCGGTGTAATACCAATTGTTATCACTTTTTACGAAAGGAGTGCTAATTCCAAAACCATCATTATAAAGTTTTAACCATGAAAAGGTTTCATTGCTGCTCATTCTCATGCTAAATGTTTTATTGAAGGCATTGTCATCTTCCCTCATTGAGCCTGTTGCCACAATATCGCCATCGGCAAGTTGTGTAATATTGTTAATACCAGAGGTATAAGTACTGGTGGTTTTGACGGATAGTGAATTACCTGCGGATGATAACCGGTGTAAATAAAGCCCGCCAAATGAGATAGAATAATTATAAAAGTTACCGGCCAGTAAAACATCACCGGTATCTAAAGGAAGGATATCGTTAATGGTTATAATGCTTCCGCTATTGATATGTTTAAATCTTTTGGACCAAAGGACCATATTGGCGGAGTTGATTTTGCAAATATAATTTCCATCGGCATAGGCGTAGCCCGTTATGTAATAATTCCCCGAATTGTCTTTAGAAATATTTGTAGGAGTTGTCCATGCTGAGACTCCGCCATCTTCTAAAACAGAGGTTTGCAGTACATTTCCATTGGTGTCGAAATCAATGATAACCTGAGTAGAAGATATGACATAACCAAAACCATTGTAGGTACTTACGGTACCAACTGCTTTGATGTTATTGCCTATCAATTCAGCATCGTTTATGGCTAAGCGAACCGGATAAGTGGTGAAATTGCCAATAGAAAAAAGGATTTGTCCATTAGGATCAAGCTTTAGCAAAGAACCTGTGTCAGTAAAAAAAAGCGAAGTGCCATCATTTAATACAATGGTTTTCTTTCCGTTTCCACCATATAAATTCTTGCTCCAGAGCGAGACAAAATTAGCATCCGTTTTAATAATCGTTGATTGATAACCAGGTGACGCATCCCAATTGGGATAAGAATAGGAATAATTTAGAATGTACCCATTGTCAGGAGTTTGGACTATTGGGGCTGAACTTCCCATAGAGTAATGAATTGAATTAGCAGGGATTGGAAAAGTCCAGGTATTCGTTTGCCCTAAAATGCTCAATGGCAGTAATAGTAAAAGTAGTTGTGTTTTCATTTAAGAAATTTTCTATAAAAATAGAAAATATTTTAATTGTTGATTTGTTAAATTTTGAAGATCTCTGCTCTTAGTTCTTAATTTATTGCTGTTTAAATGCTCAAAAAGCGCAGAACAACAGATTTTTTAACAGTATATCGAAAGATTTTTTTGCTAGAGATTCACTTCTATACATTTGATTTGAAATTAAATACTGCCCCGTAATTAATTACCACAAATACTTTTAACCTATGAAAAAAGCTATTCAATATCTTTTGATTTCCTTTCTGGTCTTAGCTGTTACTTCGTGTACTAGCGATGATGAGATTAATGAGGAACAATTATTGAGAACCTTAATTGAGGTAAATGTAGATGGTACTTCTGAAACGACTCATTTGACTTATGACGGGACCAAAATTTTATCTATCGTTTCTCCAACCAAAAACGAAACCTTCGAGTATACCGGTGAATTGATTACGAGAATTAACAGTATGGATATTCCAAACCAGGAATTGACCATTTTCGATTATATCTATACCAACGGTGAATTGACAAAAGTAATCTGTTCTGAGAATTATGTATTGAATTTTGTACACAATGCCGATGGAACGGTTTCTTACGAAAAAATTACTCTTGACACAAACAACAATGAGGTTTTAGTTTACCATGGAACATTGTATTTTCAAGGGCAAAACGCCTTGGAAGACAAAAGAGTTTTAGACAATACTGTGTCAAATGAAGTGCATAAACAAGAAGTGAGCTTTGTGTATGATGTCAAAACAAACCCACTGAACAGTATCACCGGTTACAGTAAGTTATTGGATCATTTTACAACCATTTCTGCGAATAATGTTGCTTCAAACATTGAAATTTATTCGGTAAACTATTTAGATACAGAGCAAGCGACTTCTTCGGCTATTCAGTATGCGAGAAATTATCAATACGACAATAACGGTTACCCAACAGAAATCCTTTCACCTTACCCGGTTTTTGGGCCTCGAAATGATAATCATTTGAAATCGCTTTACTTCTACGAATAAGCTTTTTCAAACGACAAAAATTAGTTTTATAAATCAAGCACTATAATCAAACCCAAACCCTTTCACCTGTCAATGAAAGGGTTTTTTATTTTCGGTCAAAATAGATAGTGCCCAGTCCAAACTTAAAAATAAGTTGCTGGTCATCCAGGAGCTCAATTTCAGCGTCTTCTTCAATGCTTTCAAAGCCTTCTTCGCCTGAGGAATCTTGTTTTTGGGTCAGTGTTTTTCCATCGGCTGAAATTTCATAATGGCCATGTATTGGAACAGCCCCAACCTGGGCTAAGGTTGTGGTGAATTTTCCATCGGAATCAAAACACACCACAGAGTTTTGGGCTTCATCAACCATATCGGCTGGAATATCCTTTGGGTTTTTAAATTCTATTTTTTTAAAAACCCAACAACCCAATATTTTTTCTGCATTTGTTTTTTGGGCGACAGCTTTTGAAGTAGTGAGAGAAAGAAATAAGAAGGCAAAAATTTTCAGGTATCTCATAGTTATGATTTGGTTTTAAAATTTACGTTATTGAGCCAAACTGCTGTTCAGGCCTTGATTATTTTTTTATTTCGTTAATCTGAATAAAGTCAGATTTGGATTTTCTTCGGTACTATTTTTTAATTCTTTAAAGCCTAACTTCAGGAGAAGCCCGGTTGAACTTTGGTTTTCCTTATGTGTTATTGCATCTATCATTTTGAGTCCAAGCGTTTCACTTGCATATTCAACTATTTTCTTTGCAGCCTCAACCATAATCCCTTGTCCTTGATATTCGGTTAAAAGCTCATATCCAATTTCACATTTCTTTGGGTCACTTAAAAATTCGAATAAACAAATCGTACCAATCAGTTTTGGCTTTCCGGTTTCTGTGATGGCCCAATAAAAAAAATCATCGCTTTCGTTTTCAGCTATCTTTTTAATAAAATTCAAGGCATCTTCTAATGTTTTACTTGGTTTCCTGTCCAGATATTTATTTATTTCAGGATTGGAGCGCAATTGCAATATTTCTTCGGAATCACTTTTTGAAAGTCGCCGAAGCGTTAACCTTTCGGTTGTCAATATTGGGAAAGTCTTTGATTCTTTGCTCATTCTAGAGGGATTTTGTCTGATAACTAACGTGCCGTGGCTTACTACTGTTATACAACGTTTTTTATTTTCGATATACATTTACTTCACTACCCGTTGCGGTAATAAAATAATTACCATCATAAGAAAAGCCATAAGCTTTTAGTTCATAATCACTGAATATTTTGAAACAGTCTTTTGCTTCGTCCTCTTGATAAATACTTTTGAAATTAGGTTCAAAAATTAAATCTATTATTGGCCATTGTGTTGCCATAAATTGAAGTGAATCACCATACTTATTTAAAAAAGGTAGTCCACCACCATGAATTCCGCCAACTAATATTTTTTCGTCAAATAGTTTACCAATTCCCATTGACCACAATTCGTAAGTGTCCATCCATTCCCAACTATCATCATAATCCCTTTCGATTAATTCAAATTTAGAACAATCTATGACACCTCTTCCTTGACTCGATATTACTAGAAGCATTTCTGGAAATTTTTTAGAAAAACCTACGTTACTCAATCCGCCAACGGCGAATGTTTCTTTTTTCCATCCGGTTGGTATATCCATTTCTTTAGCTTGATCGACTAACTTTTGAAGCCTTAATCTGTTTTCATCATCGAGATTACTTTTTTTACTAAATAGATTCATTTTGAGTTTCGTCTTTTTAAAATGGTGTATAACGTGTCGTAGATTGTGACAGTAGCGTTTATCTAGTTTTAAAGATAATAAAAAGTTCAATATGCAGCTTATCAATGACAGAAAACGGTAAGCCCAATTTTTGTACTTTTGACCCAAATCAAATCCCAAGATGCATTTCACCACCAAAGTTCCCGTTGCGGCTTATAACAATCCGATAGACTACCAATCCAGGATATTGTCTTTGGGCTCGTGCTTTGCCGAGAATATGAGCGAGAAATTCGCTTATTTTAAATTCCAAATCGCGATCAATCCGTTTGGGATTGTCTTTAATCCGGTGTCGATTGAAAAATTAATAGACAGAGTAGTGAACCAACGCTTGTTTACCGAAGCCGATATTTTCTTTCACAATGAGTTGTGGCATTGCTATGAAGTCCATTCTGAGTTGAGCCATCCTGATAAAGATTTTTTTCTCGACAGATTAAATCAAATCCTTGGAGAACTTCATCATCAAATTTTCAAATTTTCAAATTGTATAATCACATTTGGTACCGCTTGGGTTTATCGCTACAACGATTCAGGTCAAATCGTAGCCAATTGTCATAAAGTACCGCAAAAGGAATTCACCAAAGAAATCCTGTCACCCGAAACGATTCAGCAATCGATTCAAAACACCATCGCTTTAATCCAAAAAGTCAATCCCGATAGTCAATTTATTTTCACCGTGTCACCGGTGCGCCACCTCAAAGACGGTTTTGCTGAGAATCAAAGAAGTAAGGCCCATTTGATTACCGCCATTCATAACTTAACCGCCCAATACAACTACTTTCCGAGTTACGAAATCATGATGGACGAACTCCGCGATTATCGTTTCTATGCCGAAGATCTATTGCATCCAAGCCAAACGGCTATCGATTATATTTGGGAGCGATTTTCTGAACACTATGTTTCTGCGGATTGTTTTGGGGTAATGCAGGAAGTAGACAACATTCAAAAAGGTTTGGCACATCGTCCGTTTAACCCGAATACGGCGAGTCACCAACAGTTTGTAGCCTCGATAACGCAAAAAATAGCCAAGTTGAGAGCACAGTTTCCGCACTTTCAATTTTAAAAAAAAACAAGAAGATTACCGATTCTTTACAGCGTCATTTTTTCTAAAAACAATTCCAATCCACCCGATATCAAATGCGCAATCTCAGGACGGTTTTGCTTTACTTTTTCCAAATGAAGTAAGACTTCGTTTAGCAGTTCAGTATTGTTGTTTTTATCGGATAGCTCCGCAATTTCAACGGCAAGTAACCAATCTTTAGGATGGTTTTCTTTTAGAACAGCAAAGGTTTTTTCGATTGAAAGTTCCGCCGTTTTGCCTTCGCGAAGGTTTCGGATGTTGAGGTACAATCCTTCCAGTTCTTCACGTTCAGGTGATTTTTTGGCCTTAATGGTGTGGCTTGATGGCACATGATTGATCATGTCAAAACTGTTCACATCAGCCGGACCTGAAAAGGCAGAAATCACTTTTTTACCCACAGCCATATCGTAGATGCCCCATTCCGGTTGGAATAAAACGGTGTCATTATGGGTTACGGTACAGTTTTTAAAACTGATGATGATAATTTCGCCTTGAAGGTTTCTCGAACCGGTAATGATTTCACCGGTAACGGTGATGTTGCCTTCAAATTCCAAAGTTACTTTTTCGGCTTCATAAATATCATACGCTCGCAAATCACGAGGACTCATATCTTCAATCGCCAGGTTGATGCCTTTTAGTTTCCCTATTGGCGAACCAAAACCTTCGGCGTGATAGTTTGTCCCGTGACCGACCAATTCTTTTTCTCGGTAGGATAGCGCCGTTTTGCCGGTAGTTTGCACATAAACCGGTTTACCTTCGTGTTCAATCACATTGGTAAACATCCCCGAAATCTGAATTCCGGTGCTGAGTTCAATGGTTCCTAAAGACTTAGAGTTAATCAGTTTTTGAATACCCGATAATCCACCGGTGCGCAAGGCCATCGTATTAGCAAACTCTTCGAGAACCAAGCTCAAATGGGCAAAATCAGGCGTAACATACAACTGCGGTTGCGGTTTAGTAATATCAAAACTTTGGTCCGCAGCTGAAATCTCATAAGGGATTTTGGTTACGTTGTCGGTCATGCACCAGGCACTTTCCCCAATCGAAGAAAGCAATCCGGCACCATATATTTTTGGGTTGTCCAAGGTACCTATCAAACCATATTCTACCGTCCACCAATGTAGGTTTCTGATGCGAGACATTTCGGAAAGTTCGCCCATGTTATTTTGTAGAAAATCTACCTGGTCTTCCGCTTTTTTGATTTCGTCAGCAGGCGTTCCTTCGGCTTCTTTTAGTATTGATAACAAACGAATCGCTTCATACATTTCGTAATCGCGGGAAGACGAAATGGCTTTACAACCAATTTCTCCAAAACGACGCAGATATTCCGCATATTCCGGATTGGCAATGATAGGAGCGTGGCCGGCACCTTCGTGAATGATGTCCGGAGCTGGCGTGTATTCAATATGTTCTAACTGACGAATATCGGAAGCAATGACCAAAACATTATACGCTTGGAATTCCATAAACGCATTCGGCGGAATAAATCCATCTACGGCTACGGCAGCCCAACCGATTTCCTTCAAAATACGGTTCATGCCATACATGTTTGGGATATTGTCCACTTCCAGTCCTGTTTTTTTCAAGCCGTCTAAGTAAGATTCATGCGCTACTTTTGAAAGATAATCCACATTTTTACGCATCACATAACGCCAAACAGCCTGATTAATCGGAGTGTAATCGTCATAATCCTGCGGTTTTATAAACTGCTTTAAGTGCTTTGGTAATCTGTCAATCAAAGGGTTGCTTTCAAAATTTGCTTCCATAAATCCAATAGTGTTGTGTCTGTAAATTTACTAATCTTAGCGGAAAGAAGTGTTATAAATTAATTAAAAGCAATGAATATTTTTCTGGAGCTTTGTCCGGCTGTCCGTTTTATCTTTTTACTTGTTCTCGATACTTTGCTTCGCAAAACTCGAACTGACGTAAAAAGGATGCCACTTCCATCCGGGCTAAAAAAAAACCGCAACATTGCTGTTCCGGTTTATATTTTTAAAAATCTGCTGATTTGTTTCTGTCATTCCCAACTTGATTGGAACTGAATACTGCGACTACAGACAGTTTACTTCTTTTGTGGTGGATACTGTTCCAATATTTTGGTCACAAATTCCTTGATTTTTTCGTCTTTTTTGTTGGTATCTTTGGTTAGGACGCCTTCACCTTCACCTTGCCAAATGAGTTCTTTTTTATTGGCATCGATGATATCGATGTACAAAGTACCTTCGGTGTATCTTGAAACGGAAGTGTTTCCGCCCCATAAATATGGATTCCAACCAAAACCCCAGCCATAACCCCAACCCGCATTGAATTGGCTTACATTGACTTGTTCTCTTTCTTTGGTGAAAAATGCAATCAACAAATCGGGATTTTCACTTTTGGTAAAACCTTTGGAAACCATTACTTCATCAATAGAGCGAAGAATTCTCTTTTTGTCTAAATCAGAAACCTCGGCTTTGTCTATTCCGGTTTTGTGAAAAGCATACGTTTTATAAGGGGCAAAATCTACCTTTTTGTCATAATCCGAGTTCACTTTAATGGAACTACACGAAGATAGCAGTAAGATGAATACTGCGAGAAGTGCAAACTTTTTCATAGCTATAAATTTTGGTTACAATAATTGATCATCAACTATACTAGGGATGGTAACTTTTAATAAAGGTTGCGTGGCCATGGCTCTTTTTATGGCAAAAACTGCACCTTCATTTCTGGCCCAACTTCTTCTTGAAATTCCGTTGTTTACATCCCAGAAAAGCATTGATTCTAAGCGTCTTGACGCAGCTTTAGAGCCATCAAGAACCATACCAAAACCACCGTTTATAACTTCGCCCCAACCAACACCACCGCCATTGTGAATTGATACCCAAGTTGCGCCACGGAAACTGTCGCCGATAACGTTATGGATTGCCATATCGGCAGTAAATCGGGAACCATCATAGATGTTGGAAGTCTCTCTGTAAGGTGAATCCGTTCCGGAAACATCGTGGTGATCACGGCCTAAAACCACATAGCCAATGTCACCACGTGCAATCGCCTGGTTAAAGGCTTCTGCAATTTTGATTCTGCCTTCAGCATCGGCATAAAGGATTCTCGCCTGTGAACCGACAACCAATTTGTTTTCCTGTGCGCCTTTGATCCATTGGATGTTATCGGCCATTTGTTGCTGGATTTCTTCGGGAGAATTTTTCATCATTTCTTCCAGAACGTCACAGGCAATTTTATCTGTCTTGGCTAAGTCATCCGGATTTCCGGAAGCACAAACCCAACGGAATGGCCCGAAACCATAGTCAAAACACATTGGTCCCATAATATCCTGTACATAACTTGGATATTTGAATTCTCGTCCCAATGTTGGATTTTCAGCCATTACATCGGCTCCTGCGCGGGAAGCTTCCAATAAGAAAGCATTTCCGTAATCAAAGAAATAGGTTCCTTTGGCTGTATGTTTATTAATCGCTGCAGCATGACGGCGCAACGTTTTTTGTACTTCTTCCTTGAATTGTTCAGGATTATTCGCCATCATTTCATTCGCATCTTCAAACGAAATGCCCACCGGATAATAACCTCCTGCCCAAGGATTGTGTAGTGAGGTTTGGTCGGAACCTAAATCGATATGCAGATTTTCCTGATCAAATCGTTCCCAAACATCAACTACATTTCCGAGATAAGCAATAGAAACCACTTCTTTGTTGTCCAAGGCTTTTTTAACTCTTGGGACTAAATCTTCGATATTTTCAATCACCTCGTTAATCCAACCTTGTGAATGGCGAATGTGGGTGATTTTCGGATTGACTTCGGCGCAAACTGTTACACAACCGGCAATGTTTCCGGCTTTGGGTTGGGCACCGCTCATTCCACCCAAACCTGAGGTTACGAATAAACCGCCGCTTGGGGATTTTTTTATTTTTCTGAAACCGTTTAAAACCGTAATGGTTGTTCCGTGAACGATACCTTGCGGACCGATATACATATAACTTCCGGCAGTCATTTGACCGTATTGGGAAACGCCTAAAGCATTCATTTTTTCCCAATCATCCGGTTTGGAATAGTTAGGAATTACCATTCCGTTGGTCACGACAACTCTTGGTGCTTCGGCATGTGACGGGAATAAGCCCATCGGGTGACCGGAATACATGACTAAGGTTTGTTCTTCGGTCATTTCGGCCAAATATTTCATCGTCAAAAGATATTGTGCCCAATTGCTGAAAACAGCTCCGTTTCCGCCGTACGTAATTAACTCGTGTGGATGTTGTGCCACGGCATAATCCAAATTGTTTTGGATCATCAGCATGATGGCTTTTGCCTGTTCGCATTTTCCCGGATATTCCGAAATCGGTCGGGCATACATTTTATAATTGGGGCGAAATCGGTACATGTAGATGCGACCGTAAGTTTCCATTTCCGCTTTGAATTCGGGGATTAATGTCGCGTGATGTTGTGGCTCAAAATAACGCAAGGCATTTTTCAGCGCCAGCTTTTTCTCTTCTTCGGTTAGTATTTCTTTGCGTTTTGGTGCGTGATTGATTTCAGGTTCGTATGGTTTAGGATTTGGTAAAACCGCCGGAATTCCTTGTAAAATCTGTTCTTGAAAAGTCATTTTGTTTGAGTTGTATATTGTAAGTTATGTGTTGTTTATTTTTTTGGCCTGATGGTTCCTGTTTTTTTGTCAAATCCATAAGGACAATGACGGCAGCCACTGCGACAGCAATAGCCGCGTTTTAAATGGTATTTTTCGGTGAAACATCGGTAACCTTCGGGTGTTAGGTAATAATCTTCGCCTTCAATTAATTTATTTTCATTATTTTGCTCGTTCATACGCGCAAATTTAAATACTTTATAAGTAATGATACTAATCGTTTCGAAATATTTAATTCCAAAAGGTTACCGAGGATTGACCCTGTTCCCTTTTGTATTTTTAAAGTGTCGGAGTGATAAGGAAAATATTGCATTGCTCAACCATGAAAGAATTCATTTGCGCCAGCAACTCGAGTTGTTGATATTGCCTTTTTTTGTTTGGTATTTGATAGAGTTTTTACTTAAGTATTTAAAATACGGAAACCGAAATAACGCTTACCGGAACATTTCTTTTGAAAAAGAAGCCTATCAGAATGAAAAAAATCAGCTTTACTTATCAGAAAGAAAGCCTTACTCTTTTTTAAAATTGATTTAACAGTTTGATTTTTAATCATTGATGTTTTATTTTTCATTCTCCACAAATTCATTTCCTCTGTTTTTTGAAGAATATCTGTTGCGATTTTAAATAATCGCAATAAGTTATTAATTCACATAATATAATTTGTTTTAGTAAGAATAAGCGCGCAATGTAATGCTTAAAATGCATTTTAACTATAAAAAATCGCATTTTGTCGATGTTTTTTTTGGTTCGTAAAATTATATATTGTACGTTTGCTTCGTTAAATACCACACACAAATTTTAAAAATGAAATATTTCATATAAAATTTATAACACGATGTAAAAAAGGAATTGGGTTATAAAGTAAAGTTCAGTTTTGTCAAAATTAAAATTAAAAGACATGAAAAAAATACTCTACTCAGCCCTAATCTTGGTATCATTCCAAACCTACTCCCAAATTGGAATTGGTACAAACTCACCTCAAGCGACATTAGACGTTAGAGAAATTGATCCTTCATCACCAACTGCCGAAGCCGGAATTGCTATACCACAAGTAAGCGTTTTGCCATCATCAGGAAACCGATCGGGTCAAATAGTTTTTTTAACCACCACCAATTCTTATTATTGTTACGGAGGTTCCAGCTGGCAGCCACTTTATACCCAGGTATATACTTTAGGAGATGTAAAACACGGCTTCCAAACCGCAGATCATAACGGTTGGATTTTATTAAACGGAAGAGCGAAAAGCACTTTGACTGCAAGTCAGCAGGCTGCTGCCACCGCTTTAGGGATTGGAACAAACCTCCCTAATATTTCCGATAAAAGCATAGTCGGAGTCAGTGGTACCAAAACATTAAATACCACCGGCGGTAGTGCTACAGTAACCCTCGCGCAGAATCAATTGCCCAATGTTACCTTGTCAACCAGCACAGATGGTGCACATACCCATAATTCAGGTAATGCGGCCAATTCGCTTTTTTCATCACTTTTGCCTTTTTCAGGAACTCCCGTGTTGTATTCTACAAGTGATACAGACGCAACATCGAGCAGCGGTTCCCACAGTCATACTACTTCTTCTATCAATGGAGGTGTTGCCCAACAGTCAGTTACTGTTCAAAATCCCTATTTAGCATTAAACGGATTTATTTATTTAGGCTCTTAATAGATGCACTTTTCCCCAAGAGTGTATTTATTTCAGTCGTTATTCTTAAATATTAAAAAAGTGTATTATGAAAAACCTACTTTACATATTACTTTTATCTGTTTCATTTGCTTCAAAAGCACAACTATACGTTAGCAGCAGCAGTTATATCTATAACAAAGGAAGCTTGCTATATGTCAAAGGAGCTGTTGAACTTAACGGCTCAAGCAATCTTTATCTGAGAAACGGAGGTCAATTGCTTCAGGGCACAACAGGAACTTCAGTCAATAAAGGAACGGGAAAGGTTTCCGTATACCAAGAAGGAACTGTAAATAATTATTTCTATAATTATTGGTGTTCTCCGGTTGGAACTGCTTCAACCACTCCGGGAAATGAAGATTTTGGTATATCCATGTTACATGTTCCGACAACCAATACGGCAAGTACTGAAGCGGTTTTGGATGGGGGCACTTTGGATGGCGTTTCCGGTACAGGAACTTTGACCATAGCGTCTTACTGGGTTTGGAAATTCTTGTCTTCTGCAGGTTATAACCAATGGTTTTATTCCGGACCTAATACCAATATTAGTTCGGGTCAAGGTTTTACGATGAAAGGGACAAGCGGTTCAGATGCCACCAATGTTGGGGAAAGCACTGTAAACAATATAGGAAGCGCACAACGATATGATTTCAGAGGCAAGCCAAACGATGGAAACATTTCAGTTGACGTAGCTGCCAATGGCTTTACTTTAACCGGTAATCCTTATCCGTCGGCACTTCATGTGAATGCTTTTTTATTGGACGCAGCCAATTCGGCTTGCGATGGCGTGGCCTATTATTGGGAACAGGACAAATCGGTCAATTCACATGTTTTAATGGATTATCAAGGTGGTTATGGTACTTATTCTCCAATCAGCTTAGCTTCTAACGGAATTTATGTTCCGGCCACTTATAACACCTATAATGAAGATGGAACTTTAAATGTAGCTGGTGCTTCTTCACAATTGAGCATTGAAAGAAAGTTTGCGCCAATCGGGCAAGGTTTTATGATCAAAGGTGTAACTGACGGAACTTTAACAATCAAAAATGAACATCGCGTCTTTAAGAAAGAAGGCGATTATTCGCAATTTCACCGTCAAAATAATGCCATGACATCCACTGATGTTGTCGGAATTCCACAGATACGATTAAATACAATTATGAATAATCAGTACACAAGTCAAATCGCTTTAGCATTGATTCCTTCAGCGACTGATGGTGTTGATAATGGTATTGATGCCAAAAGCCCGGTAGCGGATAATATACCAAATGATGTGTATTTCTTTTTGGCCAATGAAAAGTATGTCATTCAGGGCTTGAATTTTGATGTTGACAAAAGGATTGCGATAGGCATAAAGTCAACGGAGAACAGTACTTTTAAGTTTGAGGTGCCACAAATTTTGAATTTTGACGAATCCCAACCAATCTATCTGTATGATGCCGAAGATGATTCTTATCACGATATAAAAAATGGAACCTATGAAGTGTCTTTGCCTACCGGAATTTACAATGACCGTTTTCAAATTACCTTCAAAGACAATTCCCTGAATACTACTATTGCTATTGTTCCGTCTGACTTGGTTGTTTATCAGGATAACAGCTTGCAAATGTTGACCATTTCGAATCCGAAGCTTATCGAAATTAAATCGGTGGTGCTTTATGATTTGAGTGGAAAAAAGATTTTCAATAAATCCGAATTACCGGTTCAGGACAGTCATCAGTTTTCGACCAGCGGATTGAGTAATGGGGTTTATCTGGCCGAAGTTTTTTCCAAAGAAAACAAAAGAACCGTTCAGAAAGTATTGATTTCTTTTCTATAATATTTCCCAAAAGAGATTCTTATAAAACAAAAGACCTTTACTTGATAAGCAAAGGTCTTTTTTGGTTTTAAATTATATGATTAGTAAATCACTTTTCTGATGACGGTTTCACCGTTTTGCAGTTTAATTTTCAGCAGAAGAGTAGTGTCATTTTTTCTCAAATTATAAAGCGTAAAATAATTGGTTTTGATGCCTTCATAACTGTCTAATCTTTGTCCTAATGCATTATAAACAATAATTGATTCCATAGGTAAATTGCCAGAACTAACACTTACGCCATCTTTGATGACTACTCTGATATGGTTAGAATTTGAAAATTCAGGGTTGCCTAAAGCATTGGTGAGATACACCACTTTAAATCTGTCATGAATGATACCGGTTTCGGCTGTAAATTGATATGGATTCTCTTTTAAATCGTGGGTGATATTTAATAGATTGTCTTTTAAATAAATATTTTGTCCGCTGAACAAACCATCAATGGCTGCCAAGGCAATAGAATAATTCCCCGAGGCCGGAATGTTAACACCAATAGGTACTTCGTCATTTACATCAAAAGGCAAAGCTCTTCCCTGAATAGAGAATTTAGTATCGTCTATCAACGAATAAATAGCTATTCCGCCGGTGTTTTGCATCGTGCAATCAAAGAAAGTATCGCTACCCATCGTGGCGTTTTCAATGTAGCCAAACAACGTTCTGTCGGAATTGTAATTGCTATCAATGATGTCGAGCCAAATTCTGTTTCTTTCCAAATTTTCAACCACACTATTTGGAAAGTTTGGATTTGATAATTTATAAAAAGTACTATTGGTATAAGTATTACTTCTCAGACTGTTGGTAAATGTTATACTGTTTGAAGTTGCTGGGCCATCAATCATCTGAACAAAGAAGCCTTGTCCCGAACCAATAAATAAATCGGAACCTGCCGCAGGACAACAACTTGTTCCTGTGAAATTATAAGTCAAATAATCACCCGGGCTATAGTTATAGATAAATGAATCATAAAACGGACTGGCAATAATGGCCGGTAAAGTGCCATGTGTCCACAATTTGACATTACCCATGATTTTAGTGTTGTTGTCAAATAAAAACTGACTCGCTCTGATCGATGATGGATAAGGGTTTCCTAACAAATTCCAGTTATCGCTATAATTAGTGATTTCTGCACCGTTAATTCCGTAATGCGTACTCGTGTTGGTATCACTTCCTCTGTAAATTGGTATGGTTATGTTTCCATTATTTGGAACACCCGTAAAAACACCATTCAAGGTAGCTGCGGTATCAGAGCTAAAAGTACTTGGCCCACTGGCAATATAACCTTTACCGGGAATCATGGTGTCACCGGCAGCGCTTTCCCAATTTCCTTGTCCGCCATTTGTATTGGCTACCGTAGTATTCCATTTATACATTCCCCAGAATGATAATGGAGCGGCAATATTGGCAAGTGAAAAATTAGCTACAGGTGATGACCAATAGACATAATCCAGGCTTCGAATATAGGCATCGCGTTTGTAAACGATGTTACCGGTATTGGCAACGTTGTTAATCTGGATCAAACTAGAGCTGTTGTTCAATGTAAAACTACCTGTTGATTCTACATTAACAAAGTCGGTAATAGTGATGTTGTTTGTAGAATTCACCAAAAGATTTCCACCGCTCAATACACTAAGATTGAGCCCATATGCATTGTAAGACGACCCACTGATGATTGGGTCATTAGTTACATTAGGAATGATTACACAATCAGAGCTAGTTGGAACCCCGGTTGGTGTCCAGTTGAGGGCTTTGTTCCAATCGGTATCAACATTACCGGTCCATTTTTTTCCGCCATTTACGGTAACTACAGTATTGTCTGTAATGGAGTAGTTAACACCATTACAAAGAGTATAGGTTACCTGAGCAGTATATACTTGAGTTACATTCGGGCAAACATTAATTGTATTGGTGTTTCCAACAACAGTTCCTGTAGTTCCTACGCCTTCATACCAGGTGATTGTAGACAAAGAACTTCCGGAAGGGGTAAAACGCCAGGCTTCATTGGTGACAGTCCAATCGGTACTGAGACCATTTCTGTTGGGCGCAGCCACAGCTTGTGCTCCGGTCGCATTTTGAATGCCAACTATAGCATTTCCGCTATTCCATGAGGAACAAACATTTTTTTCTTTGATATATACTTCAATGATATTGGTGTTTTCATAAAGCACAATCATACCGGTATAAAGTATCGAGTTACAGGTAGAGGAAAACATTGGAATATCCTTCCAGGAAGCCACTAAGGCACGGCATCCACTGTTAAGGTTAACCAATTCCCAACCAATTTCACCGCCTTTACTTGGGTCAATATCATGGTAAACACCAAAAATGGTATTCAAAAACAATGAAGTACTCGGAAGATTGTTGGCAAATGACCATCCACAATAACCGCCCGGACTGTTATTTGTAGTGTCAAAAGTGATTACGCCGTTTGAACCAATCAGACAAGTGTTGTAATTATTTCCATAAAAGCAAAAGTTAAATGGCAGTGTGACTGTTGGCGACCAAACGTCGTCCACATTAACACTCACAGCGTTTTGCAAACAGCTGAATTGATATGGCGGACTATATGTTATTGATTGTACCGTATAACTTGTAGTTTGATTTATAGGTAAATAAGTAGCTTCTAAATTAACACATGTGGTATCAGTGCAGGACATGGGAGCTGGATCTGAACCTAATAATCCCAAACCGCCTGAAACTAAATTAGGACAACTCAAAGTGGTAGTGCCGGTTCCCGAACCAATGTTACAAGGAGTAAAGACTTTTGGCCCTAACCAAGTGCTTTGGTCTGATCCGCTACAGTTTGACCTTACCCAGAAATAATATACTTGGGAAGTTATTAATCCAGTCAGGTTAACACTAACTACACCAGCGGTAGTTGAGCCTGTTGGGGTAGTTGAACTTGTTGGCGCTGTATTGGTTGTAGTAAGATAGTATTGATAACCGTTTGCGGCGGGTGGAGTTGATGCCATCCAGCTTACGGATACGCTAGTGCTCGAAGTTACGGTTGCTAAAATATCTGTAGGAGGCGGACAGGTCGGGCTGGTAATACAAATTCCAAACGTTCCGGGGTTGTCATTGCTGTATTCCCAAACACGTATAAAAATAGTAACTCCCGGTGTTAACCCAGTCAGGTTTAAATAAGACATCAAACCATTAGCACTGTCATCATCATCACATTCAATCAAGGTCAATGCGCCGCAGGTGCCTGAATAAGCTGCCATTCCACTGTCGGTTAAACTACCGCTGTTAGTGTCTATGGTCAATATGCCTGTTGCCGGAACGACAACTTTAAACCAAACATCACCGCCTGAATAACTTCCACAGCCTGGCGCGGTTACACCTGAGGTAGCTGTCGCGCCGAGAGTCGTATAGGTGGTGTAACTACAACTTGAACTCGTTGTTAAAGTGATGGCATTACAAGGATCGTCATTGGTTAATGGTGGTGGTGGACAGCTTATGGTGAAGCTGGCGCTGCCACCGACAGTACTTTCAGGATCCAATAAAATATAGTATTGCGTACCGGCAGTTAAGCTGAAACTAGCACTGGTTCCCGAGCCAAATATATCATCAATACAGGTCCAGCCAGTGCCGTTACATCCTGATGCAACAGGTTTGAATTGATAATCAATATAAGCGAAAGAAGTCGATTGAGAAATTGTATAGCTTCCGGTGGTGGTTGGTGTAAAAGTATAGATTTGTTCATGTCCGGGCGTTGACCATCCGCAGGCAGATGTGCCGTAAGATCCGGTACCCGAAGTTATGGTTGCGGTGGTGCTCGTTCCACATGCTGCAATATTCGGAATTGATGCACAAGGATTAAAGGCCGTAGTACAAGATCTGGAAATGGTAAAAGCTCCCGTAGTAGTATCTCCTGATAACCAGTAAGCGACATAAACATAGTAAGTAACCCCTAAGGTGGCTGTAAAACCGTATGTTTCAGTTCCGCTGGACAAAGCAATATCCTGACAGGTTATGTTGGTTAAGCTGCCACAGCTTCCGCTGGCAATAGCCATTTCGGCATCAAAACTAGTGGTTGTAACGGAAATGGTATTTAGGTTACCATCACCAACAAAAGTGTACCATTTGCCATAGTTGCTCATTGAACATCCTGTGCCATGAGTGTAATTGGTACTGCCTACAGTCGTTCCGGCCAAATTGGTTGTGCCACAATTTAAAGTTGTTGCATTCGAACACGGATTTCCTGCTGATGTAGTCACAGAACCTGTTACATAGGAACTGCTGCAACCATTACTGGCTAATATTCTGTAGTAGTATGTTGTACTTGAAGTTAACCCCGAGATGTTTAACGTTACTGTAGGTGCAGCGACCGAAAAAGGAGAACCTGAAATATTGGTTGTATAGCCAGCATCTGTGGTAATTTGTACTGCATAAGTAATCGTGCCGGATGTTCCACCGGTAGGAGTAGCCCAATTTATGGTGAATCCTGTTGAGGTTACACTGGCTGTCGAAACTGAATTTGGCACTGCAGGACAAGTGATCGCATTACCGGTTAAGGCACCTGATGTATTATAAACAGGTCCGCCTGTACAGGAGGTGTTATTGTAAGCATAAATGAAATAATAATATTGGGTATTCCCCGTTAGTCCGGAACTTGCTATCGTGTTTGATGAACCTGTTTGTATAAAGGTCAAACCCGAACCAAGAGTTGCTATATTGGCGCTTGAATAAGTAGTTCCATTTACTGGTTGGGATGGCGGTGTGCTGGTTAGTGAGCGAATCACTAAATACCCGTTTGCCGTTCCAGAAAATGAAGCCGGAAACGAAGTTCCTGTGATTGTACCTGGTGTAAATCCGGTTGCCTGGCTTGGCGCAACACAGGCTCCGATTGAAGTGGTGACGTTTCCACTTACATAAGAACTACTGCAGCCATTATTGGCCAAAATTCTATAGTAATAGGTTGTCGACGAAGACAATCCTGTAACGTTCAAAGTGGTTGTTGGCGCAGCAACAGAAAAAGGAGAACCGGGAATATTAGCGGTATATCCGGCGTCTGTAGTGACCTGAACACTGTAAGTGATAGTTCCTGAACTTCCTCCGCTTGGTGCCGCCCAATTCAAGGTAAAACTGTTAGAGGTAATGCTGGCAGTCGCAATTGAATTCGGTACTGCCGGACAAGTGATTGCGTTCCCGGTTAAGGCACCTGAGGTATTGTATACCGGTCCGCCTGAACAGGAAGTATTGTTATAGGCATAAATGAAATAATAGTATTGGGTGTTTTCGGTTAGCCCTGAACTTGGAATTGAGGTTGATGAACCTGATTGGACAAAGGTAAGCCCCGAACCAAGAGTTCCTATATTGGCACTGGAATAAGTGGTTCCGTTTACCGGCTGGGATGGTGGTGTACTGGTTAGTGAACGAATCACTAAATAACCATTTGCCGTTCCTGAAAATGAAGCCGGAAATGAAGTTCCTGTTATTGTGCCTGGCGTAAATCCGGTTGCCTGGCTTGGGGCAATACACGGAGAGGAAGATGTTACACAAAGACTGGTTAATGTCATGGTACTTGAACCAACATTGACCACTTTGATATAATATATTCCATCACTTAATGTTTGGGATATGCTCTCAGTTTGTACTCCGTTAGTGTCATTTGAATTAGCACAATTTATCTGAGCTAATCCTGTACATGAGGATGTTGATGAGATTAATTGCAGAAATAAATTTCTGTTGCTCACTTCAGCATTAATGTTTATGGTCATTGGACCGCCAGTAACCGTAAAAGTATACCAACCTTCACGTGCAAACGTTCCGGGGCAAGTAGCTATGTTTGGTGGGTCCTGTGCAGAGTTTGTTATGCTGTGATTTGTTGCACAAGCACCGTTAACAGTTAAAGGTGTGGCTGCAGAACAGGCATTTCCCTGTGCCTGAATGCTTCCTGTGAAAAGAAAAAAGCAAACAAGGAAAAGCCCAAGAAAAACTCGGCTGAATTTTAATTTTCGGCTTAAGTCGACGTAATTATGTTGCATTTTGTGGTATTTACGAATGCAAATTAATGAATTTTTTTAAAATATTATTAAAATCATATAAAAAACCCAAGCAATTAACACTTAAGTTGTGAATTTACAATGATTTTTTTTGTTATTTTTTGTTGAAAATCCAACTAAAAAGCAGCCGAATTTTCAAATGGATAAACTGTACAAAAACTATACAATGTCATTTGGTTTAGATTTCAATTTTGGAAAAAAGCCACTAATGACAAGTGTTTTTTAGGATGATGAGTTTATTGTTCATTTGGTTCGCCAAGTTTTTTGACGAGGCGTTATTCATAAAACGAAAAAAAGTTATATATTGCAGGCGTTATATACTGTTTATTAAGCATTTATGGTTTTAAGTATGAAAAAAATATTTTACATTGCGATTTTGTTGGTCTCGTTTCCTGCTTTGAGCCAATTTTATGTTAGCTCAGGTACTTATGTGTTTGTGAAAGACCAATATGTTTTTGTCAATCAGGATATCAATTTGCAGACAAACAGTAATCTTTATTTGAGAAATGAAGCTCAGATTTTGCAAGGTACAACTAGTACATCTACCAATAAAGGAGCAGGAGTTTTGTCTGTTTTTCAAGAAGGAACATCAGATAATTATGATTATAACTATTGGTGCTCACCGGTAGGAAATGCATCTGCCTCAACAGGAAATGAAAATTTTGGAATTACCAAGTTATACCGTCCAACTACGATTACTGCCAGCACACCAGCTACCATGGATTCGGGCAGTTATGACGGTGCTTCAACCAACAGTTCTTTATCTATCGCGACCTATTGGATTTGGAAATTTTTAGCCGGTGCTGATTATTCTGAATGGATTCATTCAGAAGCCAATACAGATATTGAAGCCGGTCAGGGATTTACCATGAAAGGTACCAGCGGAACTGATAATACAGCAGTCGGAGAAACTGTAGTGAATAATCCTGGAAGCGCACAACGTTACGATTTTAGGGGTAAACCCAATGATGGTAATATCACAGTAGGTGTTGCTATCGATAATTTTACATTAACCGGTAATCCATACCCGTCAGCATTGCATGTAAATGAATTTTTATTAGATCCGGCCAATACAGATTGTACCGGAATCGCTTATTATTGGGAACAGGACAAGACTGTTAACTCTCACTTATTATTAGATTACCGTGGAGGTTACGGGACTTATGCGCCTATCAGTACTTCCCCAACAGAATATGGCGTTTATGTGCCGGCTACTTTTGATTCTTATAACATTGACGGTACTGAAAACACCACTGGTTCAACTTCAGGGTTATCAATTCAGAGAAAGTATGCGCCAATCGGGCAAGGTTTTATGATAAAAGGTAAAGCCAGTGGAAGTCCGGTTTCTGTTACTTTGAAAAATGAATACAGAGAATATTATAAAGAAGCAGGTGCTTATTCTCAATTTGAAAGAAACATAAACAGTACCGGAAATGCAACACAAGATGTAGATGTAAATCCGGTTGCTCAAATTCGTTTGAACACCATCATGAACAATCAATTTACCAGACAGGTTGCTTTAGTTTTGATGCCAACGGCTACGGATGGTGTCGACAGAGGTATCGATGCAAAATCACCTGTTGAAGAGACAATTCCTAATGACGTTTACTTCTTTTTGGACAACAACAGATATGTTATCGAAGGAGTGGCTTTTGATATCGATAAAAGAATTCCTGTAGGTGTTAAATCTACCGATAATGCAAGTTTCAAGTTTGATGCTTCTTTGGTTTCAAATTTTGATGAATCACAAAATATTTACATGTATGATGCCTTGGATGGCAGTTATCACGATATCAAAAACAACGCTTATGAAGTGGTTTTAGCTACCGGAGTTTACAATGATCGTTTTGAGATTACTTTCAAAAACGCAGCTTTGGATGATGAAAACAACATCAAATCAAGCTTTGTGATTTTCCAGGATAATGTGTCTCAAAACCTGACCATTTCAAACCCGAATTCAATCGAATTAAAATCGGTTACGCTTTATGATCTGACTGGAAAGAAAATTTTTGGCAAACAAAATTTAGGCGCTGAAAACAGTTATCAATTCCCAACCAATGGTTTAAGCCAGGCGGTTTATTTGGTGGAATTAGTAACCAATGACAATAAGAAAGTAGCACAAAAGGTTATCATTTCTAACCAATAACAATAAAACAGAAAGCGATTTTTTAATCGCTTTTTTCTATATCCAAAACTTAGGTTGCTTACCTTTGCATATGAGACCTTTAGGTCGACTGTATGAAGTAAAAAAAACCTTTCTTGGAGAGTTACAATCAGAAAATTGAAATCGGAAACCCTCATTACACGCTCTATATCAAGCGGGAAGATTTGTTGCATCCTACTATTTCCGGAAACAAATTCAGGAAGCTGAAGTACAATTTGGTGCAAGCCAAACAAGAAAACAAACGCAAATTACTAACTTTCGGAGGTGCTTTTTCTAATCATATTTTGGCAGTCGCCGCAGCCGGTGCAGCCAATGGTTTTAAAACTATTGGCATTATCAGAGGTGAAGAATTACGGGATAAAATAGACGAAAATCCAACGTTAAAAAAAGCTCAGGATTTCGGAATGGTTTTTGAATTTGTCTCCAGAGAACAATTTCGGGAAAAGAACAGCCGCAATTTTATTCTATCACTTGAACAACAATTTGGCGATTTTTACGTTTTACCAGAAGGCGGAACTAATGATTTGGCCGTAAAAGGATGCGAAGAAATTTTAACAGCATCCGACGAAAACTTTGATTATGTTTGCTGCGCCGTCGGAACGGGAGGAACGATTTCGGGGATTATAAATTGTTCAAAAAGTAGTCAACAAGTTTTGGGATTTCCTGCTTTGAAAGGTGAATTTTTAAAAGAAGATATTTGTAAATTTGTCCGGAAACCAAATTGGGAATTGGTCACCGATTATCATTTTGGAGGTTATGCCAAAGTCACGGCCGAATTAGTGCAATTTATAAACGATTTTTATCAAAAATATCAAATTCCGTTAGACCCGGTTTATACCGGAAAAATGGTTTTCGGCGTTTTAGATTTAATCGAAAAGGAATGGTTTCCCAAAGGCTCAAAAATACTGCTGATTCACACCGGCGGATTACAAGGAATCGAAGGAATGAACCGTTTGTTAAAACAAAAAAACCAAATCGAAATAAAACTCAATGATTAAAAAGCTGTCACTATTGCTCGTTATGATTTTTTTGGTGTCTTGTGGCTCCAATCAATCTGTGGTCAGAACTTCAAAACCTGACCCAAGAAAAACAAATGCACCTGTTGTGCAAAGGGTAAAAAAGCCTATCTACAGGCCAAATACATCCAATACTCAAAATCCTGTTGCTACAAAAACAGGCACTTCACCTGCACAAAATAATAGCGGCGAAACCGTAATTTTAGAAGCCACAACCAGAGTCAAAGTGACTACGGAAATGGTGTTGGCTTATATCGAAAAATACAAAGCCATCGCGAAAGACAATATGCTCAAAACCGGAATTCCGGCGAGTATTACTTTGGGACAGGCCATCCTGGAATCGGGTGCAGGAACCGGTCCGTTGAGTGTTCAGGCCAACAATCATTTTGGGATTAAATGCCACAAGGAATGGTCAGGACCAAGTATCCGATATACCGATGACGAAGAAAACGAATGTTTCAGGAAATATGATGAACCAAACGGCTCATTTGTTGACCATTCTTATTTCTTAACCAGCAGACCAAGATATGCAACGCTCTTCGAATTAGGGAAAGATGATTATGCGGCTTGGGCCAGAGGTTTAAAGGCCGCCGGTTATGCTACCGATCCTAAATATCCGGACAAATTGATCGGGCTGATTGAGCGTTACCAATTGGCTAAATATGATGCGGAAGTATTGGGTAAAAATTATGTGCCTGTGATGGCCAAAAAAGAAATCGTTTACTCAGAAGAAGCGCAAAGATATACCGTAGTCAAAGGGGATACTTTGTATTCACTTTCCAAAAAATTCAATATATCCATTGAAGAATTGAAAAGGAAAAATAATTTAACCGATAATTCCTTGTCTTTGGGACAAAACATCATCGTTAAATAACATCCAAATAAAAATACCGTTTAGATATGATTTATCAAAGAAGCAGTCAGTTGTTTGCTGAAGCTGAAAAAGTAATTCCCGGTGGTGTTAATTCACCGGTAAGAGCATTTAAAGGAGTAGGAGGAACACCCATTTTTGCCAAAAGTGCCAAAGGTGCTTATTTGTATGATGAAGATGATAACCGTTTGATAGATTATATCAATTCCTGGGGACCAATGATTTTAGGTCACGCCTTTCAACCAGTTGTTGATGCGGTGATTGAAAAAGCCAAAAAAGGAACTTCCTTTGGTATGCCAACGGAATTAGAAACCAAAATTGCAGCCTTAGCGATTTCCATGGTGCCAAACATTGACAAAATTCGTTTTGTGAATTCAGGAACCGAGGCTTGTATGAGTGCCATTCGTCTCGCCAGAGGATTTACCAAAAGAGATAAAATCATCAAATTTGCTGGTTGTTACCACGGTCATTCCGATTCGTTTCTGATTCAGGCCGGAAGTGGTGCGAGTACTTTTGGTACGCCAAACAGTCCCGGAGTTACACAGGGAACAGCCAAAGACACTTTGTTGGCCAATTATAATGATATTGAAAATGTAAAAGCTTTATTCGAAGCCAATGCAACTGAAATAGCCGCCATCATTATTGAACCGGTTGCCGGGAATATGGGTTGTGTGCCGCCAGCAGAAGGCTTTTTACAGTCACTTCGCCAAGTTTGTGATGCCAATGGCGCCTTACTAATTTTCGACGAAGTAATGACCGGATTTCGCTTGGCCAAAGGCGGAGCACAAGAGCTATATGACATAAAAGCGGATATTGCTTGTTTCGGAAAAGTAATTGGAGGAGGTTTGCCGGTTGGTGCTTTTGCAGCACGAAACGAAATCATGAATTATCTGGCGCCACTTGGACCAGTGTATCAGGCTGGAACCTTGTCAGGAAATCCACTAGCTATGGCTGCCGGATTGGCGATGCTTGAAACTTTAAATAGCGATGCGGATATTTTCAAAAGACTCGAAGAAAAAACAGCTTACCTGCACAAAGGAATTGACAAAGTTTTAAAGGACAACAACATTGTTTTTACCATCAATAGAGTGGGTTCGATGATTTCAGTACATTTTGACGCCAATCCGGTAGTTGATTTTCAAACGGCTAAAAACGGAGACAACGAAACCTTTAAGAAGTTCTTCCATGGGTTGTTGAATGAAGGGATTTATATTGCACCTTCGGCTTATGAAACCTGGTTTATCACAGATGCGCTTACGTATGAAGATTTAGACTTTACGATTAACGCAGTCAATAAGGTTGCCCAAACATTATAATATAAAAAAAGTCCTTTCTTAACGAAAGGACTTTTTTTATGGTGATTACAAATAAAATTATTCGTTTGTAATCAATGATTTATACAAATCTTTATTTTGTTTCAATTTGGTCAACTGTGCATCTGTTAAGGTAGCAGCAACTTTAGCTTCAATCACTCTTGAAACTTCAGCTCTTCTTTCTTGAGATAATGTTTTATCAGCAAGTGTTCTGTGCTTTTGTTCAAACAATCTCGCAAAATCAGCTGTCATTGTTTCGTTTAAATCCAAGTACTGAGCTAAAGCTACAGCTTCTTGTTTTCCTTTTTCAGTAGAGGTTAACTCTTTTTTGTCTTGTGCATTTGCATTTATACTAAATGCTAACAGTAACGTTAAAGCAGCAATAAATTTTTTCATTTTTTTGATTTTTAGAGGAATAATGACTCCAAAACTAATTTATTTTCACGTAAACTCAAAATTTATTTTTATTTATCTTATTTAATTGGTTCAATTTCCCCGTTTCCGCTTCGTTCATTTATTTTCTCAACCATCCTTGCTTTTTTCTCTTCACGCTGTTTTTCCCACTTAGCATATTGCTCTGCAGTCAATACTTTTTTCATTTCGGCAGCAAAAGCAGCTTGCTCTTTTTTCATCTTAGCTTTTACTTCTTCTCTCTTTTGAGTCTTTTGTTCTTTTACTTCAGCTCTTTTAGCTTCTCTTTTCTCCACTTCTTTGGCAATGAGAACGCGAACTTCTTTGGCTTGTTTTTCATCTAGGCTTAAATCGCGTGTAATTCTTTTTACCTGTAGGTCAATTTTTTCTTCAGAAGTAAGTCTGCTTCCTCTTTTTTCTTGTGCGAATGTTGAAATGCCAACAAGCAACAACATGGCTAAAAATACTTTTCTCATTTTTTGATTATTTAAAATTATACCGTTAGGACAAATCTAGTTCTAAAAGGTTTAAATGTTAACAAAAATTTATAAAAAAAGGAACTCAATTGAGTTCCTTTGGTTTTAGTTCAAAACGACCGTTTTGTTATCCCCGTCAACCATTACTTTGGTCAAACCGTGCTTGGCTAATCCTTTGATGGCAGCATCCCATTTTTTGCCGCTCAATTGTGATTGCTCTTTCAATTGACCCAATGCCTGGTTGTTTTCAGCTTTTAATAAACCGATAATTAATTTTTCATCTTCAGTCAATTCAACTTGTTTTTTCTCCGGACGCATTTGCGGGAAGAACAATACTTCCTGGATAGAAGCATTATTGGTCAGGAACATGATCAAACGGTCCATTCCAATTCCCATTCCTGATGTTGGTGGCATTCCGTATTCTAAGGCTCTTAAAAAGTCTTCGTCAATAATTCCGTTGGCTTCGTCATCGCCTTTTTCGGCCAAAGCCATTTGGTTTTCAAAACGCCCGCGTTGGTCAATCGGATCATTCAATTCGGAATAAGCGTTCGCGATTTCTTTTCCGCAAACCATCAATTCAAAACGCTCTGTCAATTCCGGATTGTCTCTGTGTTCTTTACACAAAGGCGACATTTCTTTTGGATAATCAGTGATAAATGTTGGCTGGATAAAGTTGCCTTCACATTTGGCCCCAAAAATCTCATCAATTAATTTGCCTTTACCCATTGTGTCATCCACCTCAATTCCCATTCCTCTGGCAGCTTCAAAAATCTCTTGTTCGCTTTTGCCCGAAATATCAAAACCGGTAAACTGTTTGATGGCATCGGTCATCGTAACTCTGGCGTAAGGCGCTTTGAAATTCACTTTGTGCTCACCAAAAGTTGCTTCTGTAGTTCCGTTTACTTCCTTGGCACAATATTCCAATAAGTTCTCGGCAAACTCCATCATCCAGTTGTAATCTTTATAGGAAACATATATTTCCATCGCGGTAAATTCAGGGTTGTGCGTTCGGTCCATTCCTTCGTTACGGAAGTTTTTGGAGAATTCATACACACCGTCAAATCCACCGACGATCAATCTTTTTAAATATAATTCGTTGGCAATTCTCATGTATAATGGAATGTCCAGACTGTTATGGTGCGTGATAAACGGACGCGCGGCAGCACCACCGGGAATCGATTGCAATACCGGAGTTTCTACTTCCATATAACCGGCTGCGTTGAAAAAGTTACGCATCGCCGTGAATAATTTGGTTCTTTTGATAAACACTTCTTTCACTTGCGGATTCACCACTAAATCCACGTAACGCATTCTGTATCTCAATTCGGCATCATTAAAGGCATCGTGTACTTTTCCGTCTTCGTCTGTTTTTGGCAATGGCAACGGGCGCAATGTTTTGCTTAGGAAAGTAAAATTGGACACGCGAATACATTTGGCACCAACCTGAGTGGTAAACAATTCGCCTTCCACGCCAATAAAATCGCCCAAATCGGTCAGTTTTTTAAAAACCTGATTGTACAATGTTTTGTCTTCACCGGTACAAATCACATCGCGGTTGAAATACAATTGGATACGGCCTTCGCTGTCCTGTAACTCGGCAAAAGAAGCTTTTCCCTGATCACGAACGCTCATTAATCTTCCGGCAACAATCACCTGTTTGCCTTCTTCGAAGTTTTCCTTAACCTGCTTTGACGTGTGGTTTACGGGAAATAAATTCGCCGGATAAGGGTTAATACCTAATTCGCGCAAGGCGTTAAGTTTCTCTCTTCTGATGATTTCTTGTTCCGAAAGTTGCATATCATAATTGTATTTAAGCGTGCAAAGATAGGGATAATTTGAAAATGTGACAATTTGAAAATTTGAAAATGATTTTAAGGATTTGGAGCTGAATGTTCAGGGCTTTTCGGCGATCCTTTTTCCCGCTTTCCATTGCAATCTCTTCGAGGATTTCCATTTCAATCGAGGCTAAAGATTAACGTCGAGTTAACTTATAAACTTTGTAACTTTGCGCTTTGCTACACAGATAATGAACAAACAGATACAACTTCAGGATTTAGGGAATAAGGATTACAAGGAAACTTGGGATTTTCAGGAATCGCTTTTCAAGGAAATTGTCGATATCAAAATAGAAAAAAGGAACAATCCTGATTTGGTTACGCCGAATCACTTTCTTTTTGTAGAGCATCCGCATGTTTATACTTTGGGGAAAAGCGGCGATATGTCCAATCTTTTGCTTTCCGAAAAACAATTGGAAACCAAAGGCGCTACTTTTTACAGAATCAACCGAGGCGGTGATATCACTTATCACGGACCGGGACAAATTGTAGGTTATCCTATATTGGACTTGGAAAACTTCTTTACCGATATTCATAAATACCTTCGTTTCTTAGAGGAAGTCATCATTCTTACCCTGGCAGAATATAATCTAACAGGAACCAGGAGTGAAGGCGAAACCGGTGTTTGGTTAGATGTTGGTACACCATTCGCCCGAAAAATTTGCGCGATGGGCGTAAGGGCCAGCCGTTGGGTAACCATGCATGGTTTTGCTTTGAATGTGAACGCCAACTTGGGTTACTTTGACAACATCATTCCGTGTGGCATCAAAGGCAAAGCGGTAACGTCAATGCATGTGGAATTAGGAAACAATGTTGATGAAGAAGAAGTGAAAGCAAAAATCACCAAACATTTTGCAAATCTTTTTGAGGCAGAATTTATTCTTAAACCTTCCTACAGTACAATTTAAATCAAAATTCCAATTTGAGTTGCTCAGGCAATAATCGGAAAGACATCCGATGGTATTTGGTTACCCCATATTTTTTAATGGCTTCCCGATGTTCAATCGTTGGGTAGCCTTTGTTTTTTTTCCAGTTGTACATTGGAAACTCTTCATGAATCTTATTCATATATTCATCACGATAGGTTTTGGCCAAAACCGAAGCGGCAGCAATGCTCATATATTTACTGTCGCCTTTTATAATAGTAGAATAAGGGATGTTGTTTAAGGGCTTAAACCGATTCCCGTCTACTATTATATAGTGTGGATTTGGATCCAGTTTTAAAATGCTCTCCTGCATCGCTTTTATTGAAGCATTTAAAATATTGATATCATCAATGATTAAGGGTTCGAGATGGGTAACGGAAAAGGATATGGCTTGTTCCTCTATGATAGGTTTTAGTTTTTCCCTGGTTTTTTCTGAAAGCTGTTTGGAGTCATTTAAAAGGCTCAGCTCAAATCCATCCGGGAGTATTATAGCGGCTGCGGTTACTGGCCCGGCGAGGCACCCGCGTCCTGCTTCGTCAGTACCGCATTCTAAGCTGAAATCGGAAAATTTATGTTGTAGCATTAACAATTTTTTAATAAAAGTATAAAAACCGACGCAACCTTTTACAATTATATCCATCAATTAAGTGTTGAGTTGTTGGCGCCGACATCATCGCAGACTTTTTTTAACACAAATAAATTGTATTAATCCGAAGTAATATTTGTTTATTTAAGAAATAATTAAGAAGTTTGCGGAATAACTAACTCAAATAAAATTAATATGAGATCGAAGTTCAAATGGATTTTTACGCTATTATTGGCGTTTACAATGCAGTTTTCGTTTGCACAAGAGAAAACTGTAACTGGAGTTGTTTCAGATAAAACTGGACCACTTCCTGGTGCAAATATTGTTGTGAAAGGTACAACTAGAACTGCACAAACTGATTTTGATGGAAATTATTCTATCAAAGCCAAAGCAGGTGAGACTTTAGTATTTAGCTTTACTGGCTATGAAAATTTCTCAGCAGTTGTAGGTGCTTCAAACACTATCAATGCTAAATTACAAGATGGAGTTCAACTTACAGAGGTGGTAATCGATGGTTACCGTACTACTGCTAAAGCTAAATCTGCTGTTTCCCAAACAACTATCCTTGCTAAAACGATAGAGAACAGACCAAATGCGTCTTTCCTTCAGTCATTACAAGGGCAGGTGCCTGGTTTACAAATCAGCACAGCATCAGGTCAGCCGGGTTCTGCTAAGATCCAGTCTTTAATCAGAGGGGTTTCAAGTATATTTGGTGCTACAGAACCATTAGTGGTTATTGATGGTATTGCTTCAACTCAGTCGATTTTCAGAAGCATCAACCCTAACGATATCGAGTCTGCTACTGTATTGAAAGATGCTGCTGCAACTGCTATCTATGGAAACAGAGCTACTGCCGGGGTTATCGTTGTGAAAACCAAAGGTGGAAAATATGATTCCAAGTTGACTTTTAAATATTCCGGAAGTTATGGTTTAGTTGATTTGCAACAAAACAAATACGACATGGCTAATACACCACAAATCTTGAGATTAGAAAGAACTTGGGGTGTTGGTTTAGGAGCGTTGAATCCTGATACAGGTCTTCCGTTTACAGATGCTGAAATTGCAGCTTACCCAATCCAAACCAACTGGAAAGATATTTTCTTCAGAAAAGGAACGGCTCAAAGCCATGATATAAGTATTTCAGGTGGTACCAGTAAAATGACCAACTTTACTTCATTAAGTTATTTTGATCAGGAAGGTATTGTGCCAACTACAGATTTCAAAAGGTTTGCTTTAAGATCTAACTTCTCTGGAAAATCAACGAATGACAAATTCAACTATTCTACGAATATTTATTTGTCTTTCTCTAAAAGACATCAGTTAGATCAGGAAACCAGAACTGATATCAACGCGAACGTGTTGCAAAACCCGTTGCAAGGTTTGTTGACTTCGTTACCATACACAGATCCAAGCTTGTACCAAAACGGTCAACAATTATTGGATGAGTTTGGAGCGCCAAGTTTCCAAATCGTTCCTTATATGTTGATGGACTATTTAGTACCGGGTAACATTCCAAGTGAGTGGCAGGAAACTAAAATATTGGTTAATGGTTCTGCTTCTTACAAATTGACTAAGGACTTAACCTTTACCAACACCAGTGGTGTGGATTATACACAAAGTTTCAGAAATTTTGCAAGAGCACCATGGTCATACTTAGCACTTGCTGCTACTCCTGCAGGAGCACAGTTTGGTGGTATTGAAACGATGAGTTACAATAGAGATTTTGGTTTTACGTCAACTACTAAGTTAAACTACAACCATACTTTCAAAAGCAAGCATACTATTGATGCTAACCTATTTACAGAGTATTTAAAGTACCACAGAAAATTCTCTACCCATACCCAAAGTGGTTTGGATCCAAGAACTTGGGCTTTTGGTGCCGGTACAGGGTATATTCCGTTTAACACGGCGACACCTACATTGTACAGACCAACTTTTGCAGCCAGTAAAGATATTGCAGGTATGTTCTCTTACTTTGGAACATTCGACTATGATTACGATGGTAAATATGGTGTAGCTGCTACTGTAAGAAGAGATAACTCATTTAAGTTTGTTGATGATAATAAATGGGGTACATTCTGGTCAGTTGCCGGAAGATGGAATGTGGACAGAGAGTCATTCATGGCCAATTCTATATTTGATGCTTTAAAACTTAGAGCTTCTTATGGTACGAGTGGTAACTCATTTTTAAATGGTCCGGATATTTATTCAAGTGATAACATTGTTAGAGACTTAAGTTCAACTCAGGTAGGTTATGCTAATGCAGCTTCTATCGGGATATTTAATATTGCTAACCCTAAGGCTCAATGGGAAGAAACAACTCAGGCCAACGTAGGTATTGATTTCAGTATCAACAAAAGATTTTCTGGATCGGTTGATGTTTATGAAAAAACTACCAACAAATTGTATGATGCAATTACAACTTCTTATGTTACAGGAATCGGCGGTATCGCAGGTAATAAAGGATCTTTGTCTAACAGAGGGGTTGAGCTTTTGTTAAAGTATGATATATTCAAAAAAGGAGATTTCAAATTAGAAATCTGGGGTAATACAGCTTATAACAAAGGTACCTACAATGATACAAACAACAACAATTTAGATGAGCCGGACGGAAACACTATCAGATACGTAGGTGGTCTTATCAATGAATATTATGTTGTGCCTTATATTGGAGTTAACAACAATGGTTATGTTGATGTTGACGGAAATGCTGTAGCAGCTAACGGAAACTTGTTGTTCTTGGATATTGACGGTAACGTTACAGAAACTATCAGTGATGCTGACAGAAGAAAATCTGGTAAATCAGCACTTCCAAAACACCAAGGTTCATTTGGTTTCAATGCTTCATACAAAGGATTTTTCCTTAATACACAGTTCTCTTATTCTTATGGATTGTACAGATTTGACTTTGATTTAACAAACATGTCTGATCCAGGAGCAATAGGTATATTTAACGTTACTAACGACCTTGCTGATGCATGGGATGCAACAAATAACCCAGAAGGGAATTATCCATCTTTGAATGCAACTAACTTAGCTGCTGGTGATACTTTCTCTGACAGATGGTTACGTGATGCTTCATATGTTAGAATGAAACTGTTAACATTCGGTTACAATGTTCCTGCTAAATTCTTAGATAAAACATCTATCAGTTCATTAAGATTATATACTCTTATGGAGAATTATGTTACTTGGACAAAATGGAGAGGTTTCGATCCTGAAAGTATTGGAGAAAGTAATCAAGGAGGTTACCCTGCGCCTAAAGCTATCACGTTTGGTGTAGATATTCAATTTTAAAAAAAAAGAAAGAGATATGAAAAAATTAAGTTTATTATTTTTAGTTTGCACGGGGTTGTTTTTCAACTCATGTGAAGATGCGACTAACATCATTCAGGATGGTGAATTCTCTGAGGCAGCTACTTTCAGAACAGTTGCGGATATGCAATTGTTCTTGTACGAGGTTTACGACAGAGCTTCTGTTCAAAATGAAATCGGTTTCACAGCTATTATGACTGATGAAGCTGCTGTTGGTAACCAAAATGCCGGTCAGGACAAAGATCTTTACGGGTTTGTATTAAACTCTAATGATGGTTATGCAGATGGTATTTGGGCTGGTCAATACAATATGATCAACTACGCTAACAGATTGTTAAGAGGAGCTGCAAGAGTTACTCCTGAACCAGGTGAAGAAGCTGAGTACAATTCAATTATTGCTCAGGCTAAAGCCTTGAGAGCGTTTGGTCACTTTGAATTATTGGCTTATTATTCAACAAATATGGCTGATGACAATGCATTAGGAGTTATCTTAATGGACAGAGTTCCGGGTATTGCTGAAGAATTGCCAAGAAATACTAATGGTGAAGTTTTTGCATTGATTGAGTCAGATTTAGATTTTGCATACAACAACATTATTGATCCAACTGCTGCTGTTGTTAATGCTAAACCATGGACTTTCCTAAGCAAAAATGCAATCAATGCATTAAGAGCCAGAATGTATTTATACAGAGGCAACTATACTTTGGCATTACAATATGCTAATCAAGTAATTGCTGATTCTCCTGCACTTACCATTGCTACTCCGGTACCAGCTGGTGTTGTAGGATCTACAGCATGGAATAATTCATTTTACAGTGCTACTGCTCCGGCAAATCCTTACAGAAAAATGTTAGCTGATTTCGAGAGAGGAGAAATTATCTGGTCTCTTGACAGACCGGCTGGTAAAGGTTCTGTAGCTGGTTTGTTCTATTTCAACAGAACTAACTTTACAGGTGGATGCTACCATGATATGAGTAGAAATATGTTTAACATTTTAGAAGGAAGTGTGCCTCCAACGGTTAATAATGCTTCTAATTCAAGTGATATCAGAAGATTTGCTTACATCGATCCTACCAGTAAGATTGATCAGCCGGGTTACTCAACTTATACTCCTGCAAATGGAGATTATACTACAGATGCAAGTTACCAATTAAACGATGCTTTGTTGATTGACAAATACCCAGGAAAATCGGGTGCTGATTTGAACAGTGATTTGAAAGTATTCAGAGTTTCTGAAATGTATTTCATCCGTGCTGAGGCTTTAGTGGCTGCTGGTGATTTAGCTGGTGCTGCTGTTGCTATCAAAGCGGTTAGAGATGCAAGAACATTTAGAGCTCCATTCCCGGTATTACCAGTTTATGCTAATGCTACTGCTGCTTTAACTGATATTCTTTTGGAAAGAAGATTAGAGTTGGCATTTGAAGGACACAGATATCTTGACTTGAAAAGGTTAGGTGCTGCAACCGGACAAACTATTGACAGATATGTTAGAGACTGTGAAACAGTTCCTACTTGTTCAATTGCTAATGGGGATTACAGATTTACAATGCCAATTCCTATTGCAGAGATGAATACCAATGCACAAATTCAACAAAATCCTGGTTATGACGAATAACCTTGGATTAGTTCCATAAAAAAAGAGCCGCCATTTTGGTGGCTCTTTTTATTTTAAATTATACCTTTGCACCACCCGAGCCCAAAATGGGCGAACGGAACGAAGTTAAATTAAATTGCTATGTACAAACTAACACTACTACTATTACCCTTTTTTGTTTTTTCACAGTCGGCCAATGACCGAAAAAAAATAGTTTCAATGTATGATGCTCAGGCGGTTGCAAAGTTCATCAATGAAGCAAAAATTGAAAACGATCTGCAAAAGAAACTAATCGCCAATTATAAATTGAATCATCATATTGAAGAAAGCGAAACACATTCGCTTCAAAGAATTTATGATAATGAACCTATATTTTTCACAGTTGACAATGCCGGTTCAGGAATTACCATTTCGGCTAATAAATTGTATCCAGGTGGTTCATTGGGATTGAGTGTTACTGGATCAGGAATGACTGCCGGGGTTTGGGATAGCGGTAAAGTCAGAAATACACATCAGGAATTCGGCGGAAACAAAGTAACCCTGGGTGATGATAATACAACTTTAAGCCAACATTCAACGCATGTGACCGGAACCATTGTAAGTACCGGACTGATTCCTGCAAGCAAAGGGATTGCTTATCAGGGAATGGCTAAAACATTTGACTGGGATTCAGATTTTACCGAGATGGCTGTTTTTGCGGGTGAAGGTTATTTAACCTCAAACCATTCTTATGGATATGTGAGCAGTAATTTGGCCCTTTGGAGATTTGGTTCTTACGATTCCCAAGCTATACAAGCGGATAGTTTTTCAAATACATTTCCTTATTATCAAATCGTTAAGGCAGCCGGTAATGATAGAAACAATACCGACTTCCCACAAATTTTTATCAAAAATGGTTATGATTTACTAACAGGAATGACAAATTCCAAGAATGCGATTGTTGTAGCTGCAGTTAATGAAGTGCCAAGTTATTTAAATCCTGATAGCGTAGTAATGAGTGAATTCAGTAATTGGGGGCCAACGGATGACGGAAGAATTAAACCTGATATTTCTGCAAAAGGGGTTGATGTTTATTCAACTAATAGTTCGAGTAATAATGCGTATGCCACTTTACAAGGAACATCAATGGCGGCACCGGCGATTACCGGAATGATATTATTACTCCAAAAACATTACAATAATTTAAATGCAAGCTATATGCGTGCGTCAACCGTGAGGGGTTTGATTTGCCATAGTGCTAAAGAAGCCGGTTTGAATAACGGACCGGATTACGAATTTGGCTGGGGATTAGCCGATGCTGAAAAAGCAGCAAATATCATAACAAACAGAAATGTTACTACTTTGTTGGAAGAGAATACTTTGACAAGCAATGCGACCTTTACCAAACAAATCTCTATTAGTGCTGCTCAAAATCTTGCGTTTACCATATGTTGGACCGATCCTGCAGGAAGCGGAAATGTAAGCGGCGATGAAGACAACAGGTTTCCAAGATTAAAAAACAATCTTGATTTAAAAATACTAAAAGATGGCAATACGTATTACCCATGGAAATTGAACCCTGAAGATCCAAGTGGTGCGGCCACTAATGATTCAGATAACAATGCGGATAATATTGAGAAAGTGGAAATAGCCAATGCTCAACCGGGAGTTTACACCATTCAAGTTACCCATAAAGCAACCTTAACCGGAGGTTCTCAGGTCTTTTCATTAATCGGAAATGGAAGCGTAGCATTAACATTGGCCAATACCGACTTCGTTTATGACAACAGTATTTTCATCTACCCGAATCCGGCGGGCAACGTTTTGAACTATGACATTAAAAATGGAGTGGAACTTTCAGCTATCAGCATTCATGATATCTCAGGAAAAGAAGTATTCAGAAATGCCAGTATTGGCGGTACTTCTGCGATTGATGTTTCCAGTTTAGCTTCGGGGGTGTATTTTGCTACTTTCGAATCGGATAAAAATTCGGTGACTAAGAAATTTATCAAGGAATAATTTTTTCAATAAATATATTTAAACCATCTCTGTCAAAAGGGATGGTTTTTTTATGATTTTATTACAAATTGTTTTGTGTATTTTTGCCTTGAAATTTATTCTGATGAGAAACGTAATTATAGCTGTCTTTTTATTGATTTTTTCTACCGGGTTTTCGCAAGCGCAAACAACCCCAAAAGGTGGCAATACAAAAGAAGAAACTCAAGAGAAAACACCAAAAGCTGCTTTTGATCAATATAGAATTATCACTTTGCAAAGAGATACAACCTATGTCGATACTTCCTTAACCATCAAAAAAGAATACGAGTACAATTACCTTCGAAAAGACATCTTCGGATTGTTGCCTTTTGCCAATGAAGGACAAACCTATACGGTTCTCGATTTTGGCTATAAAAAATTCAATTCCTTTCCCGAAATTGGTTACTCTGGGAAACATTTCAATTATATGAAGCCCGATGATATAAAATATTATTCTGTGGCCACACCGATAACCGATTTGTATTTTAAAACAGTAATGGAGCAAGGCCAATCCCTGGATGCTTTTGTTACCGTCAATACTTCCGAGAGATTCAATATATCGGTTGCTTTTAAAGGTTTGCGCTCTTTGGGTAAATATGTGAATCAATTGTCGAGTACCGGAAACTTTCGATTTACATCGAGCTACAATACCCTGAACAAAAGATATTATCTCAACTTTCATTATACCGGACAGGATTTCCTCAATGGCGAAAACGGCGGAATTACGACGCTGGAAGATTTTGAAGGTGAAGATGCCGCATTTCAAAACCGTGCCCGATTGGAAGTCTATCTTACGGATGCCAAATCGTTTATGAAAGGCAAAAGATATTTTTTAGACCATAATTTCAGGATAAACAGTAAAGCCGGAAATAATAATCTTTACTTAACGCACCAATTCAATTACGAAACTAAATTCTTTGAATACAATCAGAAGACAGTGCTGTCAACGGTAGGTGAGGATGAGATTTATCGCTTTGGAGATTCATTTGTGGCTTCTGGCATCAATGACCAGAATCACTACAATAGAATGTACAATAAAGTGGGTGCCATTTATGAAAATTCATTGCTTGGTAAATTCCAGTTCTTTGCCGAAGATTTCAGATACAATTTTTTCTATGACAGGGTTCTGATCACACAGAATGGCATTATTCCGAGTTCGATTGGAGATGAAATTAACACGGTTGGAGGACAATACGAATACAGAAAGAACAAATGGAACGGAATTTTCCAATATTCCAATTCGATTTCAGATCAGTCTTTATCAAACTTTGACGCCAAATTAAAATACCAACTCAATGATAAAAATGAGTTGGTGCTCCAATACCAAATGCTCAATAAAATCCCGGATCATCTTTACAGCCTGCACCAAAGCAGCTATATAGGTTATAATTGGTATAATGTTTTCAAAAACGAAAAGATAAACAACCTTGAGGCTACGGCTAAAACCCAATGGTTTGAAGCTTCATTGCAGGTGAGCTCGATGAGAGATTATCTGTTTTTCAGCAATGATGCTACTGATCCGCAACAGCAAATCATAACGCCAAAGCAATACGATAAAACCATCAATTACCTTTCGGTAAAAGTCAGCCGCGAATTCAAATGGTGGAAATTGGCCTTGGATAATACTGTATTGTACCAAAAAGTAGATCAGGAAGACGATATTCTAAACGTACCGCAAATCGTGACCAGAAACTCTCTTTATTATACCGATTATTTCTTCAAAAAAGCCTTGTTCCTCCAAACCGGTTTTACCCTGAATTATTTCACCAAATACTATGTCAACGACTACAATCCGGTGTTGGCAGAAGCTTTTGTGCAAAACGAAAGAGAAGTTGGTGAGTTCCCAATGATAGATTTCTTTGTCAATGCCAGAATCCGTCAAACCCGAATTTTCTTTAAGCTGGAACATTTGAACTCCAGATTTACAGGCAATAATTTCTATACGGCACCCAATTATCCGTACCGCGATTTTATGATTAGGTTTGGATTGGTATGGAATTTCTTTCAGTAAAAACGAAAGGTTCGGGCTCTATCAGCCAAGGTAATTCCTGCTATCCGCGCTACAAGGTAGCCACTCCTATCAGGGTTAAAGGATAAACCATTCGAATTTTTGTAAACGTTTGAAATAGCATTACATTTGTTCCATAAAAAACAATCTATTTTCTTTACTCTATATTCTATTTTCTTAAAAAAATGAACTACGCAGAAAACATATTAGGCACTATTGGCAATACACCATTGGTTAAATTAAATAAAGTCGTAGAAGGCATCGACGCTTTGGTTTTAGCCAAAGTAGAAACCTTCAATCCGGGAAATTCCACCAAAGACAGAATGGCACTCAAAATGGTTGAAGATGCCGAAGCCGACGGACGATTAAAACCAGGCGGAACCATCATCGAAGGAACTTCCGGAAACACCGGAATGGGATTGGCCTTGGCTGCCATTGTAAAAGGATACAAATGTATTTTTGTAATCACCGACAAACAATCCAAAGAAAAAATGGATATCCTTCGTGCCGTTGGCGCTAAGGTTGTGGTTTGTCCAACCGATGTTGAACCAACAGATCCACGTTCGTATTATTCAGTGTCCAAAAGATTAAGCACCGAAATTCCGAATTCCTGGTATGTCAACCAATACGACAATCCATCAAACGCGCAAGCGCATTATGAGCAAACCGGCCCTGAAATCTGGGAACAAACCGATGGAAAAATAACGCATTTTGTGGTTGGAGTAGGAACGGGCGGAACCATTTCAGGAATTGGAAAATATTTAAAAGAGAAAAATCCAAACATCAAAGTTTGGGGAATTGATACCTATGGTTCGGTATTCAAAAAATACCATGAAACCGGAATCTTTGACGAAAACGAAATCTACTCTTATATCACCGAAGGAATCGGGGAAGACATTTTGCCAAAGAATGTTGACTTTTCCATCATCGATGGTTTCACCAAAGTAACTGATAAGGATGCTGCCGTTTACACCAGAAAAATAGCTTTGGAAGAAGGGATTTTTGTGGGGAATTCAGCCGGTTCTTGTGTGAAAGGTTTGCACCAGTTAAAAGAACATTTCACCAAGGATGATGTGGTTGTGGTTTTATTCCACGATAGCGGAAGCCGTTATGTTGGGAAAATGTTCAACGACGATTGGATGCGCGAAAGAGGTTTCTTAGACGAAGACATCACCAAAGCAGAAGATGTAATCAAAGACCACAAAGACAAACCGTTAGTGATTGTACGTACCGAAGAATTAGTGTCTCACGCAATTGAACGTTTGAAAAAATACAATATCTCTCAAATCCCGGTCATTGATACGACAGGTTTTGTGGGAAGCATAGACGAAACCGATTTGTTCAGAAGTTATGTGGAAGACAAAAACATAGCCGAAAAACCAATCAAGGATATTATGGGCAAACCTTACCCGATTGTGGCAGCCAATGCGCCAATCGAAGAAATCTCGAGATTGATCAACAAAGAAAATCAAGCGGTTTTGGTAGATTTAGGAAATGGCAAACACCATATTATTACGAAACACGATATCATCAGTTCGATTAAGTAAAAAAAAGCCAGCATTTAGCTGGCTTTTTTTATTCTCCAATCAAAACACCTGAAATATTCCAGGCACTGAAACTTCCGCCTTCGGGCAAACCTTGTGGGATTTTGATTTGTATCGTATGGCTTCCGGCAGCCAAATCACCTAAGTCAATAAAGATTGGATTGGTTACAGTTCCCGGACACCAATTGGCTCTGCTGTAATCAGAAGAAGATAATCCGTTCGGGAAATTCCCCGAAGCCGGATTGGACAATCGATACGAACCACAATCCTGACGCCAAGGCGTGAAAGCAAAAGTCGCCGCGCCGTCTAAGAAAATCGAATTTTTCTTTGGTACAAATTCATCACCATTTTCCCAGCCGCCATGACCAGTGGTAATGTAGCGTAGTTTACAGTTTTTCATAGGTTTGTCCAGTTTGAAAGTGACTTCCAAACCTTTGTCATTGTTAAACATTGTGCCATATTCCTGACCGGCCATTTCCATGACGTTATTGGTACAGAAAAGTGGAACAATTTGCGTTGGTTTTGCTTTGCTTTCCTCCTCGGTATGAATCGTAATATTCGCAGACACTTTATGGCCACCTTTGTCATAGTTACCAATGTTAATGCCGAGCCAAACTTCCTTTCCGCTCAACAATGTTCTCAAATCGGTCACGTCTTGTCGGTACAGAACATTTTCTGCCCAAGTCTTGTCTTTGAGTTGCAAAGTATTGTATTGTTTGACTCCGAAAGGTGTGAAGAAACGCATTAATTCTACAATTGGATTGTAGTTGTCATTAGCAACTACGCCTTGGTATTCTTTCCCGTTGCCGTTAGTATAAATCGGTAATGTTTTAGCGCCGTTTTGTAATCCGTTTAGGAATGACATTTCCTTATCGGTCGGAATCATAAAAAACGAACCGGTTCGGTCATACGCATCACCATTGGATTGTTCGGTGACATCGACAAAAATTTGGCTTCCTATTTTAATCTCAGGCATTGTTATTTTTCGCACCGCGATTGTTCCGTTGGCAAATGTTAGGATGGAATCATTCGACTTTGAAGCATCTGAAAAATTGATGATTTGGTCTTTAAAAACGTTAATCGTTGTGAATCGGCTTTTCCAGAGTAAATCTTTATAAGTTAGCAAATCTAACGGCTGATTGGTGCTCAAAAGCGCAGGGAATGTTTTCGTTTTTTCCACCTTCGTAGCTGTTATGGCAAAATTACCGTTGCGTACCATTTCCAAAACCAAACCCAAATTTTGCCCTAAAACCGTTGGTGAACCTTTGACTTTCAAATCATCAGTATACCAAAATTCAATCGTATTGGAGTTGACAATCGTTTTGGCTTTTTTACAATTGTAGCCTAAGATTTTTTTAGTGTCATTTAAATATTCAAAGGTTTGCCTAGCCAAAGAAACGCTATCGTTAGTAACAATAACATCCGAAGCATTTAGTGTTGCTACCTGATAAAAAGTGTTTGTACTTCGGTAAATGGTTGTCTCCTCAAAAGGAAATTCCGCTTTTTTGTTTTTAATCTTTTCCGAGCTAATCAAGGTGTGGCTTGCATTGGTAAAAACCCAAATCGGATCCTGACCTTCAATCAAACTTCCATTGGAACTTTTCAGGTAGGTAATTTTAAAACCCTGGGCAAAGCCATTTCCTGAAAGGATAAACAAAAAGAATAAAAGTAATTTTTTCATTACAAAAATTTTTAAGATAAAAGTAAATTTCTTACTTTTGAATAAAATTAAGAATCGTGAAAGAAGATTTTCTTCATTATGTATGGCAATATAAGAAGTTTGCCTTTTCCAACCTAACAACGGTTTCTGGAGAAGAGCTCACGATTGTCAATACCGGTCAATATTTAAGACAATCCGGTCCTGATTTTTTTAATGCCCAAATTATTATTGGCGACCAAAAATGGGCCGGCAATGTGGAAATCCATCTCAAGTCGTCCGACTGGTATTTGCACCAACACGAAAATGATGACCATTATAATAATGTGATCCTGCATGTGGTTTGGGAACACGATACGCCGATTTTCAGAAAAGACAATTCGGAAATCCCAACTTTGGCATTGAAACCTTATGTTACCAACGATATTTTGAACCAATATTTATCACTGTCTGCGCCAAAGTCCTGGATTTATTGTGAGAACCAAATTGAATCGATTGATGGATTTCAATTGAGTCATTGGCAGGAGCGATTATTTTTTGAACGCTTGGAGCGAAAGTCAATCCCGATTCAGGAATTGCTGCAGCAAACCGATAACGATTGGGAAGCGGTTTTGTTTTATATGCTGGCCAAGAATTTTGGGTTGAATACGAATGGTGAAATCTTTTTGAAAATGGCCAAATCGATTCCGTTTTCCATCATCAGAAAAGAGAGTTTTGAAGTGGAGAATCTCGAAGCGCTGTTGTTTGGCAAAGTGGATTTGTTGCCTATTGATGCCGAAGATTTTTACAGCAAGGATTTGCAAAGCCGCTCCACTTATATCACACAGAAACATCGGCTGAAAAAATCATTTATCGAACCGGTTCAGTTTTTCAAACACCGTCCTGATAATTTTCCGACGATTCGCCTGGCACAATTGGCAATGCTATATCATAAGCAGCAAAATCTGTTTTCCAAAGTGGTAGCGACACATTCACTCGAGGATTTTTATAAACTGTTTGATGTTGGCGTTTCGCCTTATTGGCAAACACATTATCAGTTTGACAAGGAAAGCCCGAAAAAGAACAAGCAGTTCTCCAAGTCATTCATCGATTTGCTGATTATTAATACGATTGTTCCGTTCCAATTTGCCTATGCCAAAAGTCAGGGCAAAGAAATTTTGGAATCGCTTTTGCAACTGATGGAAACTATTGCGCCCGAAAAGAATATTATCATTGAAAAGTTTTCTAATTTTGGCATAGATGCCAAAAGTGCCTTTGAAACCCAATCGCTTTTGCAATTAAAAAAAGATTATTGCAACCAGAGTAAATGTTTGCAATGTGCTATTGGTACTGAACTTTTAAAATCATAACAAATGTCACCGGTTATACAACTTAAATATTTCTTCGAAAAACACGGTTTTCACGTTTCGTCCCGCTTGGCAGACAAACTCGGAATGCGTGCTTCGAATGTGCGTTTGTTTTTTATCTATATCACTTTTGTTACCGCCGGATTGTGGTTTGGTGTGTACCTCACTTTGGCCTTTTGGATTAAACTCAAAGATTTAATTCGCGGCAAACGAACTTCGGTGTTTGATTTGTAATTATGACGAATGATAATTCCATCCTGCAATCGATTTTAAGTTATTCGAAAAGTCAACGGATTGGAATTATACTGCTCTTTTTAATTATAGTGGTTTGCCAGGGATTTTATCTCTTTAGTGATTTCAAAACCTTTGATGATTCTAATCAGGAAAAAGCCAATTGGCTGGCGAATCAAAGTTTGTTAGACAGTCTCAAACTTCGGAACAAAAATTACAAGCCGACCATTTATCCTTTCAATCCCAATTTCATTACCGATTTCAAAGGGTACAAACTCGGTATGTCGGTTGCGGAAATCGATCGATTGCTGGCGTATCGCAAACAAAACAAGTTTGTCAATTCGGCTGCGGAGTTTCAGGAGGTAACCAAAGTTTCCGATTCTTTGCTTAAAGCGATTTCGCCTTATTTCAAATTTCCGGATTGGGTCAAAAGCAAAAATGAATACAAGTCAACTTATACCAATACGGAATTTGCTAAAGCTGAAAAGATTCTGATCCTCGATATCAATGAAGCCACAAAGGAAGATTTGATGAAGGTCTACGGAATTGGCGATAAAATTTCGGACAGAATTTTGGAACAAAAAAGCAAACTTGGCGGTTTTGTTTCGATGGAACAGCTGAATGATGTTTGGGGTTTGTCACCCGAAGTCATTGAAAATCTGAATAAATATTTTGTTGTAAAATCAACTGCCAATATCAAAAGAGTTAGTATTAACAATGCCTCTGTCAAGGAGTTGGCTCAATTTCCATTTTTCAGATATGCTTTGGCCAAAGAAATCGTCATCTACAGAAGTATGAATGGCGATATTAAAATTGAGGATTTGTCAAAAATTAAAGGATTTCCTGTTGATAAGATAAAGATAATTGCCTTATATTTGGAATTCTAAAAAAATACCCTAAAAAGACAGCCTTATTTATATGAATTCAACCTATTTTACAGAAGAACACGAATTGTTTAGAAAAAGTTTACAGGACTTTTTGCAAAAAGAAGTAGTACCACATATTGAAAAATGGGAAAAGACGGGTACTATCGAACGCTTTATTTGGAAAAAGTTTGGAGAGATGGGCTTTTTTGGACTAAAATACCCTGAGGCTTATGGTGGATTGAATTTGGATTTGTTTTACACGGTAATCTTTTTAGAAGAACTTCAAAAAATAAAATCATCCGGATTTGCTGCTGCCATATGGGCACATGCTTATTTGGCCATGACGCATCTAAATGCTGAAGGCGATGAACGAATCAAGCAGGACTATTTGGCACCAAGTATTGCAGGGGATAAGATAGGCGCTTTGTGTATTTCTGAGCCTTTTGGCGGAAGTGATGTTGCGGGTATGCGAACTACAGCCATAAAAAAAGGAGACAAGTATATTATCAATGGTTCTAAGACTTTTATCACAAACGGTGTTTACGCAGACTATTATGTAGTTGCCGCAAAAACAGATCCGGACTCAGGGAATAAAGGAATAAGCATGTTTGTGATAGATACAAACCTAAACGGAATTACCGCTACGAAGTTGGACAAATTAGGTTGGCGAGCATCAGATACTGCTGAGATATCCTTTGATAATGTTGAAATTCCACTCCAAAATTTAATGGGTGAAGAAGGAAAAGGATTTGCCTATATCATGCAGCATTTTGCTTTAGAGCGATTGATTATGGCTATCAATGCCCATGCAAGAGCGGAGTATGCGATTGAATATACGATTGATTATATGTCACAACGCGAAGCATTTGGAACTACAATAAACAAGTTTCAGGCATTGCGCCATACGATGGTGGACCATGTTACCGAAGTGGAGCATTGTAAAGTGTTCAATTATGCCGCTGTGGCAAGGTTGAATAATGGTGAATATGTAGTAAAAGAAGCCAGTATGGCTAAATTAAAATCGACCAAAGTTGCTGACGAAGCCATTTACAGTTGCCTGCAAATGTTAGGAGGTTACGGTTATATGGAAGAATACCCATTGGCACGTCTGTTAAGAGACAGTCGTTTGGGGCCAATTGGCGGTGGAACTTCAGAAATCCTCAGGGAGATTTTGTCAAAAATGATCTTTGATAAACAAAGCTATCAGCCGGCCGTGAAATAATTTTCTTTGTTCTTTGCTTTGAAAAATCAAAATAAGTGTTACTTTTGCACCCACTAAATGAGAGGAGGTGTCTAAATTATGTTGATTATACCAATTAAAGACGGAGAAAACATTGATAGAGCATTAAAGCGCTACAAAAGAAAATTCGATAAAACCGGAACTGTAAGACAACTTAGAGCGCGTCAGGCGTTTACTAAGCCATCTGTAGTGAGAAGAGCACAAGTTCAAAAAGCTGCTTATATTCAAAACTTAAGAGACAGTCTAGAAGGATAGTTAATTTCCTTATAAGATATAACCGCTGATGATTAAAGTTTCATAACTTTGAACTCAGCGGTTTTTTTATGGAAAATTTTAAAAATAAGTTTCAGGATTATTTACTGTTAGAGAAAAAATACTCTTTGCATACGGTAACCGCTTATATCAATGACATCGGTTTCTTCGAGTCATTTTTATCCAATGCTTTTGATGACTATAATCTGATTAAGGTTAACTACAGTCAAATCCGTGCCTGGATTGTTTCGCTTTCAGATGATGGTATTTCAAATTCTTCGATTAACCGGAAAATATCTTCCTTAAAATCGTTTTACAAATTTTTACTCAAAACAAAACAAATAGAAGCGAGTCCGCTTTTGAAACACAAAGCCCTAAAAGCCCCCAAGAAATTACAAATTCCCTTTTCGGAAAAAGAACTGGATCTGGTTTTAAACCAAATCACTTATACAAATGATTTTGACGGCATCCGCGACAAACTGATAGTTGATTTGTTCTACACTACCGGTATCCGTAGGGCAGAGCTGATTAATCTAAAGTTGCACAATATTGATTTGTCCAACGGAACCCTGAAAGTTTTAGGGAAAAGAAATAAGGAAAGGATTATACCGATTTTGCCCATCGTGGAAAATCAGATAAAATTATATTTAACAGAAAGGTCACATTTACAAAGGATTGAAGATGCGGAGTATTTTTTTCTACTGTTAAAAGGCGTTAAATTGAACGATTCGTTTGTTTATCGTCTAATAAATTATTACTTTAGTAATGTCTCCGAGAAGGTTAAAAAAAGTCCACATATATTAAGGCACACGTTTGCCACACACCTACTCAACAACGGGGCAGATATTAATTCGGTTAAAGAGTTATTAGGACATTCTAGTTTGGCCTCTACCCAAGTCTATACGCACAGCAGTTTAGCGGAACTTAAAAAAGTCTACAGTAGTGCTCATCCGAGAAATAAAAAATAATTCTCAATGTTTAATCAATAAAAATTTAATTATGAAGGTAAATGTTAATGCGGTAAATTTCACTGTCGACAGAAAGCTGGTTGATTTCATCAATGAAAGATTAGGTAAACTTGAAAAATTTTATGATAAAGTGGTTTCGTCAGATGTTTTTTTGAAGGTTGATAATACAAGTGAGAAAGAAAATAAAATTGTAGAGGTTAAAATTCACGTTCCGGGTGATGATTTTATGGTAAAGAAACAATGTAAAACATTCGAGGAAGCAGTGGAGTTATCGTCCGAATCTTTAGAAAGATTATTGGTAAAAAGAAAGGAAAAAATCAGAACACATATATAACTTAAATTTTTTTATAAAAATGTTTTGATTAAAAGATAAAATCCATACATTTGCAGTCCGTTAGAAATAGCGGACTTTTTTTATTGTCGCCGGTGTAGCTCAGTTGGCTAGAGCAGCTGATTTGTAATCAGCAGGTCGTGGGTTCGAGTCCCTCTATCGGCTCTGTTCTTTATAGTATTGAAAATAAAAAGGTTAGGGGGAGATACTCAAGCGGCCAACGAGGGCGGACTGTAAATCCGCTGATTACATCTTCGCAGGTTCGAATCCTGCTCTCCCCACAAACTTTTTGAAAGGCATTTTCTGAAAGCTTGCTTTCGGGAAAATGAAGTTTAAAAAGCTTGGATAAGGCAACGCCTTATCAGGATCACCAAAGCACAGCGAGGTAATCCGAGTAAAGAATCATCAAAAAAATGAGATGGTTCACCATATGGTTTTTAACCAGGGAAACTGCCGACTTAGCTCAGGGGTAGAGTGCTTCCTTGGTAAGGAAGAGGTCACGGGTTCAATTCCCGTAGTTGGCTCAAAATTGTAAAATTTGAACACTAATATATAAACTAAGATTAAAAATTAAGTAAAATGGCAAAAGAAAATTTTAACCGTAACAAGCCCCACTTAAACATTGGAACAATTGGGCACGTTGACCACGGAAAAACAACTTTAACTGCAGCAATCACAAAAGTATTGTCTGATGCAGGTTACTGTCAAGCGAAATCATTTGATCAAATTGATAACGCTCCAGAAGAAAAAGAAAGAGGTATTACTATTAATACTTCACACGTTGAGTATGAAACTGCTAACCGTCACTACGCACACGTTGACTGTCCAGGTCACGCGGATTACGTTAAGAACATGGTTACTGGTGCTGCTCAAATGGACGGTGCTATTTTAGTAGTTGCTGCAACAGACGGACCAATGCCACAAACACGTGAGCACATCCTTTTAGGACGTCAGGTTGGTATTCCAAGAATCGTTGTGTTCATGAACAAAGTGGATATGGTTGATGACGCGGAATTATTAGAATTAGTAGAAATGGAAATCAGAGACTTATTGTCTTTCTACGAATATGATGGAGATAATGGTCCTGTTGTTCAAGGTTCTGCTTTAGGTGGATTGAACAATGATCCAAACTGGGTACCAAAAATCATCGAATTGATGGAAGCTGTTGACAACTGGATCGAAGAGCCAGTACGTGATAACGCTAAACCATTCTTGATGCCAGTTGAGGACGTATTTACAATTACAGGTCGTGGAACTGTTGCTACAGGTCGTATCGAAACTGGAGTTGCTAATACTGGAGATCCAGTTGAGATCATCGGTATGGGAGCTGATAAATTGACTTCTACAATTACTGGAGTTGAGATGTTCCGTAAAATCCTTGACAGAGGTGAGGCTGGAGATAACGTTGGATTACTTTTAAGAGGTATCGATAAAGCTGATATCAAAAGAGGTATGGTTATCTGTAAACCAGGTTCTGTAAAACCACACGCTAAATTTAAAGCTGAGGTTTATATCTTGAAAAAAGAAGAAGGTGGTCGTCACACGCCATTCCACAATAACTACCGTCCACAGTTCTACGTACGTACAACTGACGTAACAGGAGTTATTTCTTTACCAGCTGGTGTAGAGATGGTAATGCCAGGTGATAACTTGACTATCGAAGTAAACTTGTTAAGCCCAATTGCATTAAACGTAGGTTTACGTTTCGCTATCCGTGAAGGTGGTAGAACAGTAGGTGCAGGTCAGGTTACTGAAATTTTAGACTAATTATCTAATTAAATATATTACCAGCAGAGGGCCTTTAGGTTACTCTGCTGGTTTTTAATGAAACGGGCGTAGTTCAAGGGTAGAATAGCGGTCTCCAAAACCGTTGATGGGGGTTCGAATCCCTCCGCCCGTGCAAAAAAATAATTTACAATGACAAAAATTGTTAACTATATATCAGAAGCATTTGAAGAGTTGAAAACAAATGTTACTTGGCCGGAATGGGCTGAAGTTCAAAAGTTCACTATCGTAGTGGCTTTATTTTCAATTGTTTTTGCTTTGGTAACTTGGGGTATTGATGAAGCTTGTGCAAAAGTTATTGCCGGTTTCTTTAATTGGTTAAAACCTTAATTTTTCTGAAATGGCTGATATTAATGTAAAAAAATGGTATGTCGTTAGGGCTGTTAGCGGTCAGGAGAATAAGGTAAAAGCTTATATCGAAACCGAAATCAACAGACTGGGCATGGCAGATTATATCTCTCAGGTTCTTGTTCCGACTGAAAAAGTGGTGCAGGTTAGAGACGGAAAAAAAATAGCTAAGGATAAAGTGTATTTTCCTGGTTATGTCATGATTGAAGCTAATTTGGTTGGTGAAATTCCACACATCATTAAATCGATTACCGGTGTAATTGGTTTCTTAGGTGAAGTAAAAGGTGGAGATCCTGTGCCGTTAAGAATGTCTGAAGTAAACAGAATGCTAGGAAAAGTGGATGAGTTGGCTGTGAATACAGATACGCAAAACATTCCTTTCAATATAGGAGAAACAATCAAGGTTATTGATGGTCCTTTCAATGGTTTCAACGGAACTATTGACAAAATCAATGAAGAAAAGCGTAAGCTGGAAGTAATGGTGAAAATTTTCGGTAGAAAAACACCATTGGAATTGAGCTTTATGCAAGTTGAAAAAGTATAATTTGTTACACTATTATAAACCGCAATAATTTGCTTCCACGGATTATTGTAAATTTTTAAAAACAATGGCTAAAGAGATTAGTAAAGTAGTTAAACTACAAGTTAAGGGAGGTGCTGCGAACCCGTCGCCACCGGTTGGACCTGCTCTGGGAGCTGCTGGTGTTAATATCATGGAGTTCTGTAAGCAATTTAATGCTAGAACACAAGATCAACCTGGCAAAGTGTTACCGGTACAAATTACCGTGTACAAAGACAAATCATTCGATTTTGTCGTGAAAACTCCACCTGCTGCAATTCAATTATTGGATGCTGCTAAATTAAAATCTGGTTCTGGAGAGCCTAATCGTCGTAAAGTTGGTAACGTTTCTTGGGACCAAATCAAAACGATTGCTGAAGACAAGATGACTGATTTGAATGCATTCACAATCGAATCTGCTATGAGCATGATTGCTGGAACAGCTAGATCAATGGGATTAACTGTAACTGGAGATTCTCCTCTAAACAAAGGATAAGACATGGCAAAATTGACAAAAAAACAAAAAGAGGCTGCGGCAAAAATTGAAAAAAACAAACTGTATTCACTAAAAGACGCTTCGTCTTTATTGAAAGTTGTTGCTTCTGCAAAATTTGACGAGTCTGTGGATATTGCTGTTCGTTTGGGAGTTGATCCAAGAAAAGCAAACCAAATGGTAAGAGGTGTTGTTACACTTCCTCATGGAACCGGTAAAGACACTAAAGTATTAGCTTTAGTTACTCCGGATAAAGAAGCAGAAGCGAAAGCGGCTGGTGCTGACTATGTAGGATTAGACGATTACCTTCAAAAAATTAAAGATGGTTGGACAGATGTTGATGTAATCATCACTATGCCTGCTATCATGGGTAAATTAGGTCCGTTAGGACGTGTGTTAGGTCCAAGAGGTTTAATGCCAAACCCTAAAACTGGAACAGTAACCATGGAAATTGGTAAAGCTGTTGCTGAAGTGAAAGCGGGTAAAATTGACTTTAAAGTTGATAAAACTGGAATCGTTCACGCTGGAATCGGAAGAATCTCTTTCGAAGCTGATAAGATTGTAGATAACGCTCACGAGATCATTCAAACATTACTTAAATTAAAACCAACTGCAGCTAAAGGAACATACATTAAGAGTATTCACATCTCTTCTACTATGAGCCCTGCTATCGCTTTAGATCCTAAAGCAGTGTAATTGGTAGTTAAACAAATTTTATTATGACAAGAGAAGAAAAATCAATCGCGATAGAAGATTTAACTGCAAAGTTGGCTGAAAGTAGTATTGTATATATTGCTGACACTTCCGGATTAGATGCAGAAACTACTTCAAGCTTAAGAAGAGCTTGTTTTAAAGCAGGTATCAAATTAGAAGTAGTTAAGAATACCTTGCTTGAAAAAGCAATGGAAGCTTCAGCTAATGATTATGGTGATTTACCAACTATATTAAAAGGAAACTCTTCTATTTTTATAGCTGACATCGCTAATGCTCCGGCAAAAATCATTAAAGACTTCAGAAAAAAATCTGATAAACCAGTATTTAAAGGTGCTTACATCAACCAAGAAATCTACATTGGAGATAACTTGTTAGACAGCTTAGCATCACTTAAATCTAAAGAAGAAGTTATCGGTGAAATCATCGGATTACTTCAATCTCCAGCGCAACGCATTATTTCAGCTTTATTAAACAATGCTGAGAAAAAAGGTGAAGCAGCTGAATAATTAGAGCAGACTAAAAAAATAATAATTAAAGAACATTTTAAACGATAGAAAAAATGGCAGATTTGAAACAATTCGCAGAACAATTAGTTAACCTTACAGTAAAAGAAGTTAACGATTTAGCTACAATATTAAAAGATGAGTATGGTATCGAACCAGCTGCTGCAGCTGTTGTAGTTGCTGCTGGTGGTGCTGGAGACGGTGGTGCTGCAGAAGAGCAAACAGAATTCACAGTAGTATTGAAAGATGCTGGTGCTTCTAAATTAGCAGTAGTTAAAGCTGTTAAAGAATTAACAGGTTTAGGTCTTAAAGAAGCAAAAGACATCGTTGATGGTGCACCTGCAAACATCAAAGAAGGAGTTTCTAAAGCAGAAGCTGAAGGTTTGAAAAAATCTTTAGAAGAAGCTGGAGCTGTTGTTGAATTAAAATAATCCAACACCGGTTTTAGAACTAGGTTTAGGCCTTGGACAAATGCGTCCAAGGGCCTAAACCATTTTTCGTATAATAAAATTATTGTCTTAAAATAATATTAAATGCGAGAGCTTTTAATCAACACGAAGAAAAAAATGAACAATTTTTCCTGGTTTATTTTTAAGAGGTGTTGGTTATCAAAAGGAAAGTATAGATTATACAGTGTTTTTACACACAAAAATTACTTTTTTTAAATCAAAATTTTGTCCATTGATGATAACAAATCAGACTGAAAGATTGAATTTTGCCTCTACTAAAAACATACCTCAATATCCGGATTTCCTAGATGTTCAGGTAAAATCTTTTAAAGATTTCTTCCAATTGGAAACCAAATCTGACGAGAGAGGCAACGAAGGGTTATACAACACCTTCATGGAAAACTTTCCAATAACTGATACAAGAAACCAATTTGTATTGGAGTTCCTAGATTATTTTGTTGACCCGCCACGTTACACCATTCAAGAGTGTATCGAAAGAGGTTTAACATATAGTGTGCCTTTAAAAGCCAGACTAAAACTATACTGTACTGATCCGGAGCACGAAGATTTTGAAACTATTGTTCAAGATGTTTATCTTGGTACAATTCCATACATGACACCAAGCGGAACTTTCGTTATCAATGGTGCTGAGCGTGTGGTAGTTTCTCAGTTACACCGTTCACCTGGTGTTTTCTTTGGTCAGTCTTTCCATGCTAATGGTACTAAGTTGTATTCTGCTAGAGTTATCCCTTTCAAAGGTTCATGGATTGAATTTGCTACCGATATCAATAGCGTAATGTATGCTTATATCGATAGAAAGAAAAAATTACCTGTTACTACTCTTTTCCGTGCTATCGGATTTGAAAGAGATAAGGACATTCTTGAAATTTTTGACCTTGCAGAAGAAATCAAAGTTTCAAAAACAGGTCTTAAGAAATACGTTGGAAGAAGATTAGCGGCGAGAGTATTGAATACCTGGCACGAAGATTTCGTTGACGAGGATACTGGAGAAGTAGTATCTATCGAACGTAACGAAATTATCTTGGATCGTGATACCATTATCGACAAAGATAATGTGGAAGAAATCATCGATTCTAACGTAAAATCTATTTTGTTACACAAGGAAGATGCTAATCAAGGAGATTACGCTATCATCCACAACACGTTACAAAAAGACCCAACAAACTCAGAAAAAGAAGCTGTTGAGCACATTTACCGTCAGTTGCGTAATGCAGAACCGCCTGATGAGGAAACCGCTCGTGGCATCATCGATAAATTATTCTTCTCTGACCAACGTTACAACTTAGGTGAAGTAGGTCGTTACAGAATGAACAAAAAACTGAACCTTGATATCCCGATGGAAAAGCAAGTCTTGACCAAAGAAGATATCATCACCATCGTAAAATATTTGATCGAATTGATCAACTCTAAAGCAGAGATTGATGATATTGATCACTTGTCAAACCGTCGTGTGAGAACCGTTGGTGAGCAATTGTCTCAACAATTTGGTGTAGGTTTAGCCCGTATGGCGAGAACCATCCGTGAGAGAATGAACGTTAGAGATAACGAGGTGTTTACACCAATCGATTTGATCAATGCTAAAACATTGTCATCGGTTATCAACTCTTTCTTTGGTACGAACCAGTTGTCTCAATTCATGGACCAAACAAATCCATTGGCTGAGATTACACACAAAAGAAGATTATCTGCCCTTGGACCAGGTGGGCTTTCGAGAGAAAGAGCCGGTTTCGAGGTACGTGACGTTCACTATACGCACTACGGAAGATTGTGTCCGATTGAAACGCCTGAGGGACCAAACATTGGTTTGATTTCATCATTGGGTGTTTATGCTAAAGTTAACGGAATGGGATTCATCGAAACACCATACCGTAAAGTAACCAGCGGAACAGTTGACTTAGTGTCTGAACCAATCTATTTAAGTGCAGAAGAAGAAGAAGGTAAAATGATTGCTCAGGCAAACATTGAAATGGATGCCAAAGGAAAAATTACTGCCGATAAGGTTATTGCCCGTGAAGAAGGTGATTTCCCGGTAGTTGATCCAAACGAGATCCACTATACCGACGTAGCGCCTAACCAAATCGCCTCGATTTCAGCTTCATTGATTCCTTTCTTGGAGCATGATGATGCGAACCGTGCGTTGATGGGCTCCAACATGATGCGTCAGGCTGTACCATTGTTACGTCCTGAAGCACCAATCGTAGGAACAGGTTTAGAGCGTCAAGTAGCTTCTGACTCAAGAGTATTAATCAATGCGGAAGGAAACGGAACTGTAGAGTACGTTGACGCCAACATGATTACTATCAAATACGACAGAACTGAAGAGGAAAGAATGGTAAGTTTTGACCCGGATGAGAAATCGTATAACTTGATCAAATTCAGAAAAACGAATCAAAGTACGTCTATCAACCTGAAGCCAATCGTTAGAAAAGGCGACAGAGTGAAATTAGGACAAGTACTTTGTGAAGGATATGCAACACAAAACGGAGAGTTGGCTTTAGGTAGAAACCTTAAAGTAGCGTTTATGCCTTGGAAAGGGTATAACTTTGAGGATGCGATTGTAATCTCTGAAAAAGTGGTTCGTGACGATATCTTCACGTCTATCCACGTTGATGACTATTCATTGGAAGTTAGAGATACTAAATTAGGTAATGAAGAGTTAACTAATGATATCCCGAACGTTTCTGAAGAAGCTACTAAAGACTTGGATGAAAACGGAATGATCAGAATCGGTGCCGAGGTTAAACCTGGTGACATTCTAATCGGAAAAATTACGCCAAAAGGAGAATCAGATCCTACACCGGAAGAGAAATTGTTAAGAGCGATCTTCGGGGATAAAGCAGGTGATGTGAAAGATGCTTCATTAAAAGCTTCTCCATCATTACACGGTGTGGTTTTAGATAAAAAATTATTCGCGAGAGCGGTAAAAGATAAAAAGAAACGTACCAAAGATAAAGACGATTTGACGTCTTTGGAAATGGAATTCGAAACCAAATTTGTTGAATTAAAAGACAAATTGGTTGACAAATTATTCAACATTGTAAACGGAAAAACATCGCAAGGTGTAATGAACGATTTGGGTGAAGAAGTATTGCCAAAAGGTAAAAAATACACCCAAAAAATGTTACATGCCGTTGAAGATTTCGCTCACTTAACCAAAGGCCAATGGGTTGCGGATGAGGAAACTAACCATTTGGTTAACGACTTGATCCACAATTATAAAATCAAGTTAAATGACTTGCAGGGTGCGTTAAGAAGAGAGAAATTTACAATTACTGTTGGAGATGAATTACCAGCCGGTATTTTGAAATTGGCGAAAGTATATATCGCTAAGAAACGTAAATTGAAAGTGGGTGATAAAATGGCTGGACGTCACGGAAACAAAGGTATTGTGGCTCGTATCGTTCGTCATGAAGACATGCCGTTCTTAGAAGACGGAACTCCGGTAGATATCGTATTGAATCCACTGGGTGTACCATCCCGTATGAACATCGGTCAGATTTATGAAACGGTATTAGGTTGGGCCGGAATGAACTTGGGTAGAAAATTTGCTACACCAATTTTTGACGGAGCAACGTTAGACCAAATCAATGAATTGACAGACGAAGCAGGTATTCCAAGATTCGGTCATACTTATTTGTATGATGGAGGAACTGGAGAGCGTTTCCACCAGGCAGCAACAGTTGGAGTAATCTATATGTTGAAATTGGGTCACATGGTTGACGATAAAATGCACGCACGTTCTATCGGTCCATACTCTTTGATTACACAACAACCATTGGGTGGTAAAGCTCAATTTGGAGGTCAGCGTTTTGGAGAAATGGAGGTTTGGGCACTTGAAGCTTATGGAGCATCAAGCACGCTTAGAGAAATTTTGACTGTTAAATCGGATGACGTAATCGGTAGAGCAAAAACTTACGAAGCAATCGTTAAGGGAGAAACTATGCCGGAACCAGGACTACCAGAATCATTCAATGTATTGATGCATGAATTGAAAGGTCTTGGATTAGACATCAGATTAGAAGAATAAAAATAGTTGGCAGTGGCAGTGTTCGGATACATGATCTGAACACTGAACACTGAATACTGAACACTTTAAATGTTACGACTATGATGAATAGAAATAAAGATACTAAAAATACTATCAAAAGATTTGACAGAATTTCGATAGGACTAGCTTCTCCCGAATCAATCTTGGCTGAGTCAAGAGGTGAGGTTTTGAAGCCGGAAACTATCAACTATAGAACCCACAAACCAGAGCGTGATGGTCTTTTCTGTGAGCGAATTTTCGGTCCGGTAAAAGATTTCGAATGTGCCTGTGGTAAATACAAAAGAATCCGTTATAAAGGAATCGTTTGTGACCGTTGTGGTGTTGAAGTAACCGAGAAAAAAGTACGTAGAGACAGAGTTGGTCACATCAATTTGGTGGTGCCAATTGCTCACATCTGGTACTTCCGTTCGTTACCAAACAAAATTGGGTACATCCTTGGATTGCCGTCTAAGAAATTAGATATGATTATTTACTACGAAAGATACGTAGTAATCCAAGCGGGTATTGCTCAAAATGCTGATGGCGAATCATTACACAGATTAGACTTTTTGACTGAAGAAGAATATCTAAACATTTTAGATACCCTTCCGATGGAGAATCAATATTTAGATGACAATGATCCAAATAAATTCATCGCCAAAATGGGTGCTGAATGTATCATGGATTTATTGGCACGTACTGATTTAGATGCTTTGTCTTATGAATTGAGACACAGTGCTAACAACGAAACGTCTAAGCAAAGAAAAACAGAAGCGTTAAAAAGATTACAGGTAGTTGAGTCTTTCCGTGAGTCAAACCTAAACAGAGAAAACCGTCCGGAATGGATGATTTTGAAAGTAATTCCGGTGATTCCACCAGAATTGCGTCCGTTGGTGCCGCTTGATGGAGGTCGTTTTGCTACTTCCGATTTGAACGATTTGTACAGAAGAGTAATCATCCGTAACAACCGTTTGAAAAGATTGATGGAGATCAAAGCTCCTGAAGTAATCTTGAGAAACGAAAAACGTATGTTGCAGGAATCAGTAGATTCATTATTTGACAACACACGTAAAGCTTCTGCGGTTAAAACAGAATCAAACAGACCATTAAAATCACTTTCTGATTCATTGAAAGGAAAACAAGGTCGTTTCCGTCAAAACTTATTAGGAAAACGTGTGGATTATTCTGCTCGTTCGGTAATTGTTGTTGGACCTGAAATGAAATTGTTCGAATGTGGTTTGCCAAAAGATATGGCTGCTGAACTATACAAACCATTCGTTATTCGTAAGTTAATCGAAAGAGGAATCGTTAAAACGGTGAAGTCGGCTAAGAAAATCATCGACAAAAAAGAGCCTGTAGTATGGGATATCCTTGAAAACGTAATCAAAGGTCACCCGGTATTACTAAACCGTGCTCCTACCTTACACAGACTTGGTATCCAAGCTTTCCAACCAAAATTAATTGAAGGAAAAGCAATCCAGTTGCACCCATTAGTATGTACGGCGTTTAACGCGGATTTTGATGGTGACCAGATGGCGGTTCACTTACCGTTAGGGCCAGAGGCTATTTTGGAAGCACAATTGTTAATGTTGGCTTCTCACAATATCCTTAACCCTGCAAATGGTGCTCCGATTACCGTACCTTCTCAAGACATGGTATTGGGTCTTTATTATATGACCAAAGAAAGATTGACTACTCCTGAGCTTAAAATTTTAGGTGAAGGTTTAACTTTCTATTCAGCGGAAGAAGTAAATATTGCTTTGAATGAAGGAAGATTAGAATTGAACGCCCGTGTGAAAATCAGAGCGAAAGATTTTAATGAAGAAGGTGAATTAGTGTATAAAATTATCCAAACTACTGCAGGTAGAGTATTATTTAATGAAGTAGTACCTCAGGCAGCTGGTTATATCAATGAAGTATTGACTAAAAAATCTTTGCGTGATATCATCGGAAAAATCCTTGCAGTAACTGATGTTCCTACAACGGCAGCGTTCCTTGACAACATGAAAGACATGGGATACAAATTCGCTTTCAAAGGTGGATTGTCATTCTCATTAGGAGATATTATCATCCCGGAAAGAAAAGACGAATTGATTGCTGATGCTCGTGAGCAGGTTGACGGAATTACCGTAAACTATAACATGGGTCTTATCACCAACAATGAGCGTTACAACCAGGTAATTGACGTTTGGACTTCAACAAATGCGTTGCTTACAGAATTAGCGATGAAAAATATTAGAGAAGACCAACAAGGTTTCAACTCGGTATATATGATGCTTGATTCCGGAGCGCGTGGATCTAAAGAACAGATTCGTCAGTTAACCGGTATGCGTGGTTTGATGGCTAAGCCTAAAAAATCTACTGCTGGTGGTGGTGAAATTATTGAAAACCCGATTCTTTCTAACTTTAAGGAAGGCCTTTCGATTCTTGAGTACTTTATCTCTACTCACGGTGCTCGTAAAGGTTTGGCGGATACCGCTTTGAAAACGGCAGATGCTGGTTACTTGACCCGTCGTTTACATGACGTTTCTCAAGACGTAATCGTAAACTCTGTAGATTGTGGTACATTAAGAGGAATTGAAGTTTCGGCGTTAAAGAAAAATGAGGAAATCGTTGAAACATTAGGAGAGAGAATCTTAGGACGTGTTGCGTTACAAGATGTAATCAATCCATTGAATAATGAAATCTTAGTTCACTCTGGTGAGCAAATTACTGAAGCGATTGTTAAAGCGATTGAAGAATCTCCATTGGAGAAAGTAGATGTACGTTCGCCTTTAACCTGTGAAGCTAAAAAAGGTATTTGTGCTAAATGTTACGGACGTAACCTGGCTACCGGAAAAATGACTCAAAAAGGAGAAGCAGTCGGAGTTATCGCTGCCCAATCCATTGGAGAGCCTGGAACACAGTTGACACTTCGTACATTCCACGTTGGTGGAGTTGCGGGTGGTGTTTCTGAAGAATCAGCAATCATTGCAAGATTCGGTGGAAAACTTGAAATCGAAGATTTGAAAACAGTAGTAGGTGAAGATGCAGATGGAAACAAAGTAGATATCGTGGTTTCTCGTTCAACTGAGTTGAAATTGGTAGACGTTAAAACGGGGATTTTATTAAGTACACACAATATTCCTTACGGTTCGGTTATCAATGTAAAAGATGGTGACACGGTTGAAAAAGGTGCTGCTATCTGTAAATGGGATCCATATAACGGAGTTATCGTTTCTGAGTTTACCGGAAAAATTGCTTACGAAGATTTAGAACAAGGACAATCGTTCCAGGTTGAAATTGATGAGCAAACCGGATTCCAGGAAAAAGTAATCTCTGAAGGAAGAAATAAAAAATTAATCCCAACCTTATTGGTTTACGGTAAAGACGGAGAATTGATCCGTTCTTACAACTTACCGGTTGGAGCTCACCTTATGGTAGAAGATGGAGAGAAAATTAAAGCGGGTAAAATCCTTGTGAAAATTCCTCGTCGTTCTTCTAAAGCAGGCGATATCACAGGAGGTTTACCAAGAATTACCGAGTTGTTAGAAGCTCGTAATCCTTCAAACCCTGCGGTAGTTTCTGAAATTGATGGTGTAGTTTCTTTTGGTAAAATCAAAAGAGGTAACCGTGAGATTGTTATCGAATCTAAATTTGGTGAGGTTAAGAAATACTTGGTGAAATTATCTAGTCAAATCTTAGTACAAGAGAATGACTTCGTAAAAGCCGGGGTGCCTTTATCAGATGGAGCCATTACTCCGGATGATATCTTAAGAATCCAAGGACCATCTGCTGTTCAACAGTATTTGGTGAATGAGATTCAAGAGGTTTACCGTTTACAAGGGGTAAAAATCAATGACAAACACTTTGAAGTTGTTATTCGTCAAATGATGCGTAAAGTACAAGTGCAGGATCCGGGAGATACATTATTCCTGGAAGAGCAATTGATCCATACTGCTGACTTTATCGAAGAAAATGATAAACTATACGGAATGAAAGTGGTAGAAGATGCAGGTGACTCTGAGGTGTTAAAACCGGGTCAAATCGTTTCTCCACGTGAGTTAAGAGATGAAAATTCATTATTGAAACGTAATGATAAAAATCAGGTTGTGGCTCGTGAGGTAATTACGGCTACTGCAACTCCGGTACTTCAAGGTATCACGAGAGCATCGTTACAAACGAAATCATTCATCTCTGCAGCATCGTTCCAGGAGACTACCAAAGTATTAAATGAAGCAGCAGTGGCTGGTAAAGTAGATACATTAGAAGGTCTTAAAGAAAATGTTATCGTTGGACACAGAATTCCTGCGGGAACTGGTATGAGAGATTACGATCACACCATTGTAGGTTCGAAAGAAGATTACAATGAAATCATGGCTAACAAAGAAGAATATATCTACTAATCATGAGTGATAATAATCAACAACAAGGGCAAATCAATATTGAGTTGGATGAGAAAACAGCCGAAGGAATTTATTCCAACTTGGCTATCATCAATCATTCCGCTTCTGAATTTGTAGTTGACTTTGTAACCATCATGCCTGGTGTGCCAAAGGCAAAAGTTAAATCGAGAATTGTTTTAACACCGCAGCATGCTAAAAGATTTCTGAAGGCATTAGGCGAGAACATCCACCGATATGAATTAGCCAACGGTGAAATCAAGGATACGGAACAACCACCAATTCCTTTGAATTTCGGTCCTGCCGGTCAAGCATAAGTTTAATATGTTTTAAATAAAAAAGCCCTCTCAAGTGATTGAGAGGGCTTTTGCTTTTATACTGATTATTAGTTTGATATGGAGCATATTTTATTGCTGTATTTAACTACAATTTAATGTTATATGGCTTAAAGTCAATGTTATTTATTGCAACTACAACGTTTGCGTAACATTTTTTTTTTTGATTTTTATATAGAGCATTTTTTTTGGTTAGTTTTACGTCCCCTAAATTGATTTGGGACAGTTATGCACTGTCTTTTTTTATGTAATAATACCAAAGAATAAATAAAACAAAAATACAATACCACAGTATGAGTAACTCTATCCAAACCAATTTGATTGCTGGGAAAACTCTTTTTCAAAAAGTCATTTTTAACTTAGGCCTTCTTTTTTCCCTTTTGATGAGCAATTGCATTTGGGCACAGCCTGGTTCCATGTCTATCAATCAGGATGTCAGCGGTACCTATGCCAACACAGGAATGACCCTGGTAGGTGGGGCGTTTAGAGCCCGATTCCAGGAAAACGGTTCCGGGACTTCTTCAGGAACACGCAATTGGCAGTTCAATGCCGATGGTTATTTCAACCAATGGGGAACCACTTCGGGAGCCGGAATACAAACCTTAACGGGTTTCAATACGGTAATTGTTCCAAATACAGGTACGGCATCAGCAAATTTTTATACCACTGGTTACAACAGCAACGGTAGATTGCCGGCAACACAGGCTAATTATTATTATACGTATAACATTATCAAAGGAAGTTCCTATGCCAGTCAGAGAATGGCCATTTTGGAAACGAGTTATAACCCGGTAACCGTTAATTCAGTTTCTCAGGCCGTTGGAACTTATGGCTCAAGAACCATTAATATTGTGACTTCAGGCACGCCGGCTACAGGGGAAAATATTTTTGTACGTTATTCAACCAATAGCTTTTCAACTTCTACCATTGTTCAGGCAACAGGTTCAGGGACAAGCTGGTCAGCAAGTATTCCTTGGCAATCAGGAGCGGTTAGTTTTTATGTTTATACCAGTAACCGTACAAAAACAGCAATTGATAGTGATGTAACGTCATTAAGTACTCAGGAAGTACATGATTTAAGTACATTAAACGTAAATAGCAATAGTGGATCTAATTATTCCTGGACTCCGGTTACGGGTGCTTTCATTGTGACCAGTGCTGCGGGGACTTTTGCTTCGGGTATAGGTTATTCAAGTTTGACAAATGCCTCCGGGGTTTTCTCGGCTTTGAATACAGCAGCTTCGGGAACAGGGGCAGTGACCATTTTGCAAACTGCAGATAGTTCTTCTGAAGCAGGAACGAATTCCCTTAATGCATCAACGAACTGGACATCGATTACTTTGAACCCTTTAGGCGCCAGAACGATTAGTGGAACGGTGGCTGCTCCAATGCTTAACATCAGTGGTGCAGATAATGTAACCTTCAACGGATTGAATTCCGGAGGTAACACGCTAACTATCTCCAACCTGAGTACTTCAAATACTTCGGGGACATCAACTTTCAAGTTTTTAGAAGGAGCAACGGGTAACACAATAACCAACTGTAATGTTTTGGGTTCTGCAACGATGGCTAATGGGACAAATGGAGGGATTTTCTTCTTTTCAACAGATGGTACTACAACCAACGGAAATGACAACAACACGATTTCCAATTGTAATATCGGTCCGGCGGGTTCTAATTTACCATCCAAGGCCATATATGGTAATGGTTCAACTGGTACAACTGCCATAAATAACAGTGGGGTTACCATTTCCAATAATAACATTTATGATTATTTTGGAGCGGCAGTGGCAAGTTCCGGAATTTACCTCGGAAACGGAAATACCGATTGGACCATAAGTGGAAATAAATTCTACCAAAGTGCCTCAAGAACCCAAACTACGGCATCCTTACACGCTGCGATAAACATTTCCAATACTTCATCAGGAAATAATTTTGCCATTACCAACAATACGATTGGTTATGCCAATTCATCCGGTACCGGAACTTATGGATTTGTTTCTATTTCAGGTTCATTGTTTTATCCAATCAACTTGAATTTATCCACAGCTACAGCCACAAGTGTTCAGGGGAATACCATTGCCGGTATTGCATTTTCCGGAGCAGCCAGTGGAACCACCAGCTCATCACCATTTATTGGAATTTATGTAGCGGCCGGTTTGGTTAACATTGGAAATACTACCGGTAACACCATTGGTAGCATGTCGGCAACAGGAAGCATCACTTATACTTCCTCTTCATCAACAGCTTCAGATATCAACGGTATATATAATTTCGGATCGAGTAACTGGAACACAAGTAATAATAATATCGGAGGTATATCGATTACCAACTCTTCTACCGGTTCTGTTTCATTCTTTGGTTTAAGATGTAACACAAGTTCATCGGTAAACTGGACCTGTAATAACAACACCATTGGAGGAACAGTGGCGAATTCAATCGATAATACTTCTTCTAATACTGCCAATACCATTAATGGTATTGTGGTTACAGCGCCAATTGCAACCTTAACCGGAAATATCATCAGAAATATGAGAACAGCCGGTGGTACCGGTAGCGGTTCGGCAAGCTCTATTATTGGTATCAGAATTGATGCCGCGGCAGCGCAAACCATAAGTCAGAATCAAATTTATAACCTGTCAAATATCAATAGCGGAGGTACCGCCGTTAATATCATTGGGATTAGGAATGTATCAGCGGCCGCAACCAATTCGTTTGCCCGTAACCTGATTTACAATTTTAATGTGGCAACTTCAGCGGCGTCAACCGTCAATGGTATCAGCATGGTGGGATCATCAGGAACGAATACTGTTCAAAATAATATCATTCGTTTGGGATATGATACTTCAGGAACAGCCATCACAGGGAATTATACATTTACCGGAATAAATGTAGGTGGAGGAACCAACAATTGTTACTTTAACAGTGTTTATATTGGAGGTGCCGGAGTAACTACCGGAACAGCCAATACGAGTTGTTTCATTTCTACAGCATCAACATCGCATGTTGTCAATGTGAGAAATAACATTTTCTACAATGGGCGAAGCAATAACACAGGAACCGGTAAGCATTATGCCATAAACTATGTTTCTACACCTGCTACAAACACATCCAATTATAATGATTACTATACCGACGGAACCGGAGGAGTATTAGGTTTTCTGACTTCAGACCGTGCATCGCTTTCCGCTTGGCAAACCGCAACTTCTCAGGATCTTAATAGTTTTAATGGGAATCCTCAATTTATTGATGCGACAGGAACAACCCCTGATTTGCACATTCATGCCACCAATCCTACGGTTGTGGAAGGAAGCGGAATCAATATTTCAACCATTACCGATGATTATGACGGACAAACCCGTTCCGGACTCACTCCTGAAGACATCGGTGCCGATGCTGGAAACTTTACATCGTCGATAGTGGCTTGTACTACACCATCAACACAAGCGACTGGTTTTGTTTCTGGGACCAATACCGTAAATTCAATCGCCGGATCATTTACAACGGCGTCAGGATCCCCAACAGGCTATTTGGTTATCCGTAGTTCAGGCGCATTTTCGGGAACGCTTTCCGACGGATCAAATTATGCTGCAGGAAATACCATTGGAAACGGAACAGTAATCCAATCAAGTTCGTCAACTTCTTTTTCGGCAAGTTCACTGGCTTCAAATACTGCTTATACCATTACGATTTTCAGCTATAACAGCGGTGCTTGTAGTGGTGGGCCTAAATATCTGTCGGCATCTCCACTTACTGGTACTTTGACTACCTGTCCGGTCGCTCCGACTGCTTTTGTTAACTCGGGAGTGACTTCTACAGGAGCCACTATCTCTTGGACCGGTTCTGCTGTAGGCGGAAGTGCGGCTACGATAAACTATACTTTGGAGGTTTACACCAATTCCGGTTATACTACTCCAATTTCTGGTTCGCCTTTCAGTGTAGGATCAGGAGTTTCTTATTCTCTAACAAGTTTATCATCGATAACTACTTATTACTATAGGGTAAAAGCCAATAACGGCTCTTGTGATAGTGCCTATCTTACCGGAGGAACTGTAACAACTCTTTGTGGGGCTGAAGCAGTGCCAACCACGGTACAGACTTTTGCCACTTTTACCGGAAGTGCACCAAACCCGGTTTGTTGGTCTGAAGCTACCGGAGCTGTTGCCAATCCATCGACACTGACTTCTGCTGACAGTGAATGGTTGAATTCTACAGGTTTTGCCAATACGGGTTCGAATGTGGGTGTAAAAACCAATTTATTCAATACCAATCCGGGAGAATGGATTATTTCCAACCCGATTGATTTAGGGTCAACAGCCGGATTGTATCGTTTGAAATATGATATGGCGGTAACTTCTTTTAACGGAACCACTGTTCAATCTACATTAGGGACACACATTGTAAGAGTGATTATCTCTACAGATGGCGGTGCAACCTGGAGCAGTACTAATACTTTGAAAACTTACACCGGAGCAGCAACTTACAGCAATACCGGTCAAACGGAATATATTAACTTAACATCTTATAGCGGCGTAGTGAAATTTGCCTTTGTGGCGACTACGTCTTCAAGTACTCCGGATATTGATTTCCATATTGATAATTTTGGGGTTGAAGTTTTGCCGGCTTGTGCCGATGCACCGGCTTCTGTTTCTGCAGCCAGCGCGGTTACCAATAATTCAGCATCGCTGAACTGGACAGCAGCGGCTACAACTCCCGGAAATTCTTATGAGTATTACTATAGCACTTCGAATACTGCCCCAACAGCAGGAACTTCTGCTTCGGGTAGCGTAGGGCCTACAGTTTTAACTACCGGGATTTCAGGATTGAGTGCTGCAACGACCTATTATTTCTGGGTGCGTTCCAATTGTGATGGGACCAATAAGAGTATATGGACAGGACCGGGAACTTTTGTGACCGCTTGTAGTGTGCCGAATAATCCTTCTTCATTGGTTTTTTCTTCAGTTACTGCCACCACATTGAATTTGAATTTTACCGCAGCAAGTCCGGTGCCTACAGCCTATGTTATTTTCAGATCAACCAGCAGTATGGCTCCGGCACCTTTAAACGGTACAACTTACAATAGTGGTACGTCTTATACCTTTGGATCAGATTCATATACTTGTGTGGCCAATGCAAATTCTACCACGCTTTCTCAAACAGGGCTTACAGCAAATACCAATTATTATTACTATGTGTTTTCAAGAGATAACACTAATAGTTGTTTCGGAGCACCATGGTATTCAACAGGGGTAAGTGCCAGCCAGATTACATGTCCGGCAGCGCCTACAGCTTTTGTCAATTCGGCGATTACAACTACAGGCGCTACCATTTCCTGGACAGCATCAGCAGGAGGAACTGCCGCAACCGTAAATTACACTTTGGAAGTCTACACCGATTCTGGTTATACTACTCCAATCTCAGGTTCGCCATTCTCAGTAGGAACAGCTGTGACCAAAACACTAACCGGCTTGACTGCGGGAACGGTTTATTATTACAGAGCGAAAGCCAACAACGGAGTTTGTGACAGTACTTATTTGTCTTCGGGAACGGTAACAACCGTTTGTGCCAATGCCACATTGAATATCATCCAAGGGTTCAACAGTACTTCAATGCCAATATGTTGGTCTACCGCTATAGTTCCGGTAGGCGGAACCGCAACGGTACTTCAGGCTGCAACAAAAATTTCATTCCTTGCTTCAGGAAGTGGCCCAACCACAACTCCACAGGAAGGATCACATATGGTTCAATATAATTCATTCAGTGTTTCAGGAGATGCCGGAGGTGAGGAACGTTTGATAAGCGTTCCGGCAACTACTACAGGTTTTGCCAGTGTAGACGTTGAGTTCTATTGGAGAAATGAGAATAATAGTTTATACAGTACCGGGAATTATTTGAACGAAGGGGTTCAGATCCAGTATTCTTTGGATGGAACCACATGGACCAATGCCGGAAGTTTTATTCCGAGACACGATGGGACTTTGGCTTCTTCAACAGCACAATGGAACAAAAAAACGGTAACCATAGCGGCAGCCGGGAATCAAGCCACAGTATATTTTGCCTTTAAATTCCACTCGGAATTTGGAGATAATCAGTTTTTGGACAACGTGACGATAAAACCAACACCAGATCCAATCACCATAACACCTTCACCAAGCGCTACAATATGTAACGGTGCTTCTACATCGTTAACAGCATCAAGTACAGCGGCCTATACTTATACATGGTCACCAGCTACAGGGTTGAGTGCTACTTCGGGAGCGACAGTTACCGCCAGTCCTACAACCACTACCATTTATACAGTTACGGGGGTTGCAGGCGCAATGACTACAACCCAAACCATCACAGTTACAGTAAACCCATCACCTTCGACAGTTACTGTAACACCTTCAAGTACTACTGTTTGTGACAGTACTATTACGACTTTAACTGCCAGTTCTCCTAGTACAACAACTGTTACTATCGGAACCAGTTCGGGAAGTTCTGCAGCGGCCAATACGCCATACAGACAAGCCGTTACTACACAGGCAAGAATGCAGTATTTGATCACTAAAGCGGAACTTAATGCAGCTGGGATAACTTCAGCAACCAATATTACATCGATAGCTTTTAATGTTACTTCTGCCGGTGCAGGAACTATTCCGACTTATACTATTGGAATGGCTAACACTGCTGCCACAGTAATGACAACAACATTCCTTTCACCAACATTTACGACAGTATACACCGGAACCAATTATGTGGTGACTTCAGGGCTTAATACCCATACATTTGGAACAGCTTTTTCATGGGATGGTACTTCGAATATCGTAGTCAACATCTGTATGGCCGGTGTGACCTCGGGAACAACTGCTACGGTGAGTGTTTCAACTCCTTCAGTAGTTAGTACAGCAACCTTAAACGGTTCAAATTCCTGTTCAACAGCTACTGGTAATGCAACCAGTACTAACCGACCGGTAATGACTTTTGGAGTGGCTGGGAACTATCCTATAACTTGGTCTCCATCAACAGGTTTATATACCAATAGTGGTGCTACTACCGGTTATGCCGGAGAGGCTTTGTCAACAGTTTATGCAAGACCATCTACGACAACCACTTATATAGCTACGGCAACTTTGGGCTCTTGTACCAAGACCTCTTCAACTACCTTAACGGTGAATACGACGCCGGTTGCAGGTACAGTTAGTAGTAACCAGTCAATTTGTTCAGGCGCGACTCCGTCAAATATATCATTGAGTGGAAGTTCAGGAAATATTCAGTGGCAGTCTTCAAATGACAATTCCGTATTTACTGATATTTCAGGTCAAACAAGTTCGACTTTACCAGATACAACCATAGGAGCATTAACGGCAACGAAGTATTTTAGAGCTGTTGTTTCTAATGGTGTCTGTACTCCAGCGATTTCAGGAGTGGTGACTGTTGCTGTTTCTTCAACTGTAGATTTTGCAAATCTTCAATTCCCGGCTACAGGTTCAATCTGTTTGGGAGGTTCTTTTACAGCATACGGACAGGTTTATGAACCAGGAGTAACTCCGGGCGCCGGTGCGGGTGCAGGAATAACTGTTGAGTTCGGGTATAATGCTACCAACACCGATCCGGCTTCTTGGACAACATGGACAGCTGCATCATTTAATTCACAACAAGGCAATAACGATGAGTACTCTTATGTATTCACGCCAGGATCGGCAGGTACTTATTATTACACTTTCAGATACAAACAAGGTGCTTGTGATTGGCAGTATGGCGGATACAATGGCGGTTTCTGGAATGGAAGTTCAAATATCAATGGAACACTAACCGTAAGTTCACCTCCAACCACAGCTGCAGCAGGTAATGATTTGACAGTTTGTGAAGGAGTAACCATTACTTTAGAGGCGAATACTCCGGTAATAGGAGTTGGTTCATGGAGTATCATAAGCGGTACTGGTGGTGCCGTAGCCGAATCAGGCAATCCGGCATCGAACTTTACAGGCAATTCAAATACGACTTATGTTTTAAGATGGACAATCAGTAATGGAACTTGTACAGCGTCTACGGATGATGTTTCGATTACCATTCAAAGAGGAATATTAGATTATGGCAATTTGCAAACCGATTCTGCAACGATTTGTGCAGGCAGTACTTTTGATGCCTATGGTCAGGTATACGAGCCAACGGTTACTGAAGCTGCTGGAGCCGGAAGCAATATTGAAGTACAATTCGGGTATCATACAGCAGATACAAATCCAAATACCTGGACATCCTGGACATCGACCGGAGTAAGCTATTTTGGTCAGGCCGGAATTGGGAGTAACAATGACGAGTATAAGTTTACCGGTGGAGCATCATTGGGAGCAGGAACTTATTATTATGCTTTCCGATATAGAATAAATGGTTGCCAATGGGCTTACGGAGGCTATTCGGCTACCGGTGGCGGAAACTGGAATGGAACGACTGTTGTTAATGGCGTACTGACGGTTACTCCTGCTTTGTCTGCTTCAGTTAGTATTACCGCCAATTCGAGTACAACAATTTGTGCAGGAGCAAGTTTGTCGTTTACGGCAACGCCAACCAATGGAGGAACAACACCATCCTTTCAATGGTACGCTGGTGCAACACCTGTAGGAACAAATAGTACTACTTATACTTCTAATTCATTGGTGAACGGAGATACAGTAAGTGTAGTGATGACTTCAAATGCAACGCCGTGTTTGGTGAATTCTCCCGCTACTTCAAATGGTATTGCAGTTACCGTTAATCCTTTACCGACGATAATTGCCACTGCGGATACTGCGGTTTGTGCCAATAAAATTGTCACATTAACAGCTACCGGTGCAGACAGTTATGTTTGGTCTTCGGATGTTTCGAATACGCTTTATGATGATGCTAATGCTACCATTCTTTATACCGGTGCAAATGCTGCAACCGTTTATGCTAAAACGACTGTAACGGCTAACTTTACGGTTACCGGAACGAATACATCAACAGGATGCACTAACACGGATACAACGACTTTAACCGTTCAAACGGTTACGTGGAATGGTTCATGGTCAGGTACTCCAACAGCATCTACGTCAGCAGTAATATCGAGTAATTATACCACAACAGAAAGTTTATCGGCTTGTGCACTAACAGTAACTAACAACGCTAATGTTATTGTGTCACCAAATCATACTATTACTTTAGACGGAGCGCTCACTGTTGAAACAGGAAGTACATTTACTCTTGAAAGCAATGCTGTTCTTTTACAAGGCGGTGCAACCAATACAAATAGTGGAGCAGCAACTATCAAGCGTAACAGTTCTCCTTTGTATCGTTTGGATTATACTTTATGGACTTCGCCTGTTGCCTCACAAAATCTTTACGGTTTTTCACCGCTAACCTTAACCAACCGTTTTTATACCTATAAAGAATCTACGAATGTTTATTCTACGTCGGATTGGTATACCAATGGTTTGGCACTGTCTTCAACCAGTACTTTCCAAACGGGAAGAGGTTACTTAATCCGTACACCAAACAACTGGGTAGATGTGAGTACCGGAACACCGGCTTCTTATCCGGGTAGTTTTACAGGAGTGCCAAACAGTGGAGACATTTCGGTTTCAATAGATAAAACCGCTGGAGATCCGGATAACTATGGTTATAATGCTGTGGGTAATCCTTATCCATCGCCTATTAAAATTTCTACTTTCTTAACTGATAATTCAGGTTTAATCGGATCTACTTTATGGTTCTGGAGAAAATTGAACAATGTAAACCAAACCCTTCCGGGTCAGGCAACAACTTCTTATGTTACTTATAGTGGCGGAACGTTTAGTTCAGGAGCTGAAGAATATTATAACATTGAACCGGGTCAAGGTTTCTTTGTAAAAGCCAACTCGGCCGGATCTTTACAGTTTAAGAATACACAGCGTGAAGCCAATAATGGTCGTTTCTTCAGAACAAACAATCAAGCCAACACCATTGGGGAAGGAAGACTGTGGTTGTATTTGAAGAATAATGAAGTGGAAGTTGGGAATTTAGCCATTGGTTACAAAGAAGAAGCCACAAATGATTTGGACGAAGCTTTTGATGGTGCTTATATCAATGACAGTCCATTGGCACTGACATCGTTGGTTCAGAATAAAGAGTTGTCAGTACAGCACAGAGCGCTACCTTTCATGGATACAGATGTGGTGCCGTTATCCTTTAAAACAGATGTTGCAGGAACTTTCAGCATTGTCTTTAATACAGCCGATGGTGTGCTTGCAACCCAGGATGTTTATTTAGAAGATTTGCTTTTAGGACAAATTGTAGATATCAAAGCTGCACCTTACTCCTTTAGCAGTAATACAGGCTTTTTTGCCGATCGCTTTAGAATTGTATATTTGGATAATACTTTGGGTATTAATACGCCACCATTTAATGCCAATCAAATTGTGATTTATAAAAATGGGCAAAATGATTTGGTGATCGATGCCGGAACTACTATGATGAGTGAAGTGAAAATATTTGACATTAATGGTCGATTAATTATTGAAAGAAAAGAAATCAATACATCAGAGACTAGTATTCCGGTGAGTTTGGTCAATGAAGTTTTGCTCGTTCAAATTACTTCTCAGGAAGGAATAACAGTAACCAAAAAAATAGTTAAATAGCGTAAACCGTATTCGTTTTATACAAATGCCTCCCAATAACTTGGGAGGTTTTTTGTTTTATGATAAAAAGACAAACTTCAAATAGTTCTGTATAAATTCTTTGTTAAAATGTTTTCAAACGAAACCTATGCTTGTTATCATTAGGACTACTTTTTTATGTTAATTAACATAAATATAAAGGTAAAAAAGCTACAGATATTAAAAATGTTGTGTTATTTAGCGGAAATAAGTGTAGATAATAGACTTAAATTTTGTTTTTTTGTAGGACTGAGCCTTGTTTGAATGAAATGAGTTAAAAACTGGTCATTAATTGCAAGCAAAACTCAGTAAAATGCATCAAAATTTAGCATTATTAAATTACATCGATAATTTCTGCTATTGAACAATTATAATTGTTCTGTGCATTTATAACAGATATTTTCGCCAAAAAATCATTTACGCAAGTCTCAAAACAACAACACATGAAAAAATTACTACTCAATTCAAGGAAATTCAAACTAGCATTTCTATTTTTAACTTTCTTTTTTGTCAGTGCCACTTATGGTCAGAAGACATGGGATGGAGGAGCAGGAACAAGCAACTGGGGAGATGGTAATAACTGGAATCCAAACGGGCTTCCGGCTAATACGGATTCGGTTACTTTAACAGCCGGTCAAGTCGTTGTGGTAAACATTCCCGGTGCGGTTTGTGCCTCGGTGCAAATAAATAATTCAACTAATAATGGTGTGACTACTTCACTAACCATTAATAGCGGACAAACATTAACTGTTGGTAGTGGTGGAGCCGGCGCCGTAACAATTGGTTCGGCTACCGCTATGGGTAATGGGAATATAAGTACAACAACATTAACAGTTTCCGGAAACTTGGTGTGTGGAAATATTAATCAATCACCTGGAAATAGAACCGCTGGATCTGGAGGTGACGGAAGAACCAATCTTACGATTAATTCGACAGGGGTTGTTACGGCTACAGGAAATGTGGCAGGAACTTCGTTAAATGGAACGGGAACATTGACTGCAAGTGCATCAGTTATTTTCTCAGGTGCAGGAACCTTAAATTTGACAGGGACTTTTTCTACAACGGTTTTTACTCAGTCGACAGGTACTGTCAACTATAATAATGCCGGTGCACAATCGGTAAGGGCGGGTGCACATTATAATGTTTCCTTAACAGGTTCGGGAACAAAAACACTAGCGTCTGGAACAACAATATCAAATAATCTCACGGTTAATGGATCTCTTGCTGCTCTAAATACAGGTACAACTTACAATGTAAATTCGCTTACTTTAGGAAGTTCAGGGACGAATACCGGTACTTGGGGATCAACAACATCTTCCGCTACCTATAAAAACAATACTTATTTTACCGCTACCACTGGTATGGTTAATGTAGCAGCATACACTAGTACAACACCAACAGTTACACCAACCGTTGGTTCTTATACTTATACTGGTTTGGCGCAAGGTCCAAATGCAGCAACCAACACAGGAACCGGAACCAGCTATACTTTTAGTTATGTTGGTGTGAGTGGAACTACTTATGGTCCAAGTGCAACCCGCCCTACAAATGCAGGTAGTTATACCGTAACCGCTACAGTAGCGGACAGTTCGGATGGTTTTTACAGATCAAATAGTTCTAGTGCTACGGCTTTTTCAATCGCCACAAGAGCTTTAACGATAACGGCCAACAATGGTACTAAAGTTTATGGTACGACTCAAAGTACACCAGTAACAGGTTCAGCAGCGTTTGGTTCAACCGGTTTGCAAAATGGTGAAACTATCGGTTCGGTAACTTTGACTTATGGAGCAGGAGCTTTAGCTAATAACGCAGCAGTTGGAAGTACTTCAACGATTACGCCATCAGCGGCGACCGGAGGTACATTTACGGCGAGTAACTATAGCATAGCCTATACGCCAAATTCAGGAACCTTAACCGTAACTGCGGCTAACTTAACGATTACAGCGAATAATGGAACCAAAGTTTATGGTGTAACACAAACTACACCGGTTTCAGGCTCGACTGCATTCGGTTCAACCGGATTGGTAAATGGTGAAACTATCGGAACAGTGACTTTGACTTATGGCGCTGGCGCTTTGGCTGGAAATGCTGTGGTAGGAAGTACTTCGACGATTACACCATCGGCTGCGACCGGAGGAACATTTACTGCAAGCAATTATAATATCACTTATACTCCAAATTCAGGAACATTAACCGTAACTGCTGCGCCATTAACCATAACAGCTAATAATGACAGCAAAACTTATGGGCAGACGTATACCGTTGGTGCAGGTTCTACAGCATTTACGCCGACTGGTTTGCAAAATGGGGAAACGATTGGAAGCATAACGACTGCAAGTACAGGAGCGTCAGCAACAGCTGCAGTTGGTTCATACAACATAGTGGCTTCAGCGGCAACTGGTGGAACATTTACAGCGAGTAACTACTCGATAACCTATAATAATGGGACGCTTACCGTGAATGCTGCGGCATTGACAATAACAGCAAACAATGGTACCAAAGTTTACGGTACGACTCAAAGTACACCGGTAACAAGTTCAGCCGCTTTCGGGTCAACCGGTTTGCAAAATGGTGAAACTATCGGAACGGTAACTTTGACTTATGGAGCCGGAGCTTTAGCAGCCACAGATGCTGTGGGAAGTACTTCTACTATTACCGCATCAGCGGCAACGGGAGGAACTTTTACAGCCAGTAATTACAATATTACTTATACGCCAAATTCAGGGACGTTGACTGTTATTGCGGCTAACTTAACGATTACAGCAAATAACGGAACCAAAGTTTATGGTGTAACACAAACTACACCGGTTTCAGGTTCAACGGCATTCGGTTCAACCGGATTGGTAAATGGGGAAACTATCGGAACAGTAACTTTAAATTATGGAGCTGGCGCTTTAGCAGCTACAGACGCTGTTGGAAGTACTTCAACGATTACACCATCGGCTGCGACCGGAGGGACATTTACGGCAAGCAATTATAATATTACCTATACCCCAAATTCAGGAACATTAACGGTTACTGCTGCTCCATTAACGATAACCGCTAATGATGACAGTAAAACTTATGGGCAAACTTACACTGTAGGTTCAGGTTCTACAGCATTTACGCCAACTGGTTTGCAAAATGGGGAAACTATTGGAAGCATAACCACTGCAAGTGCAGGAGCAGGAGCAACTGCAGCAGTTGGTTCATACAGCATAGTGGCTTCAGCTGCAACTGGAGGAACATTTACTGCAAGTAATTATTCAATAACCTATAATAACGGGACGCTTATCGTGAATGCTGCGTCATTGACGATAACGGCAAACAATGGTACCAAAGTTTATGGTACAACCCAAAGTACACCGGTAACAGGTTCAACTGATTTTGGTTCAACCGGATTGGTAAATGGGGAAACTATCGGAACGGTAACTTTGACTTATGGAGCCGGAGCTTTGGCAGCTACGGATGCGGTTGGAAGTACTTCTACAATTACGGCATCAGCGGCAACAGGAGGAACTTTTACAGCCGGTAATTATAATATCACTTATACGCCTAATTCAGGAACCTTAACTGTTATTGCGGCTAACTTAACTATTACAGCGAATAACGGAACCAAAGTTTATGGGACTACCCAAAGTACGCCGGTTTCAGGTTCTACTGCTTTCGGTTCAACCGGATTGGTAAATGGGGAAACTATCGGAACGGTAACTTTGACTTATGGAGCTGGTGCTTTAGCAGCTACAGATGCTGCTGGAAGTACATCAACGATTACACCATCGGCTGCAACCGGAGGGACATTTACAGCGAGTAACTACAACATCACTTATACTCCAAACTCAGGAACATTAACCGTTACAGCAGCTTCATTAACCATTACAGCTGATAATGCTGTAAAATGTTTTGGAACTACTTATACTTTAGGAACTTCGGCCTTTTCTTCAATCGGATTGCAAAATAGTGAAACCATCGGAAGTGTAACCTTATCAAGTACAGGTGCAGCTTCAGGTGCTGCTGTTGGTTCACATCCAATAGTTTCGTCGGCTGCAACCGGTGGAACATTTACTGCATCAAACTATAACATTACTTATGTTGACGGAACTTTGACCGTTAATGCTTTGCCAAATGCTCCAATTGGAACAGATGGTGCGATTTGCAGTACCGGAACAGTAAATTTATCTGCCTCAGTAAACGGAGGAGAAACAGTAGATTGGTATGATGCTTCTTCCGGAGGAACATTATTATTGAGCAATTCAACAAGTTATACTACACCAAGTATTTCTTCTACAACAATTTATTATGCTGAGGCCAGAAATACAACAACCGGTTGTGTTTCAGGTTCAAGAACAGCGGTTACTGCTTTTGTATACGGAACTTCTTTTAACTCAGGAGCAATTAGTACAAGTGGCGAGACAGTTTGTTATAATGGATTTCCGGCTTTTGCAATCGGTAGTCTTTCTGATGCAACTGGTGGCGATGGGTCTATAACTTATGTTTGGCAAGCAAATGGTGTTGATATACCAGATTCAAATTCGGCAACTTTTGATCCACCACCAGGATTAACTGTTACAACAACCTATATCAGATTTGCTAAAGACAATACCTGTAACCCAACATTTACACAATCAAGCGGAAGCTGGGTAGTGACAATTTCTAATGATAATACTTGGACAGGTAGCGTAAGCACAGCATGGTCAAATGGAGCTAACTGGTCTTGTGGTGTAGTACCTGCTGCGGTTTCAAATGTAACCATCAGTACGGCTACTTTTTATCCAGAGATTTCATCAAATGTAACAATCAACACTTTGACTTTAGATTCGGGAACTACTTTAAAAGTTAATTCGTTAAATGGTTTGACAGTTACAGATGTAATTGACAATGACGGAACTTTGACAATAGAGAATAATGCCAATTTACTTCAGACCAATAATGTATCCAATATAGGTTCAGGTTCAACAGTGGTGAAACGCAACAGTTCTGCTTTAAAACGTCTTGATTATACCCTATGGTCTTCACCGGTTACCGGACAGGGATTGTATGCCTTTTCACCATTGACTTTTGCTAACAGATTCTATCAGTATTTGACTGCTACTAATGTTTATAACAATAGTTTAGGATTCAATATTACCGGTTTAAACGGAAATGGAGTAAACGGAACCGATACGAACAATGTTCCTTTTACTGTTGGACAAGGTTATTTAATCCGTATGCCATGGAATCATCCAACTACAGCAACTCCTTGGAATGGACAATTCACAGGAACGGCCAATAATGGAGATTATTCAATCAGTATTAGCGATAATGGTTCAGGTTTCAGATATAATTTAATCGGAAATCCATATCCATCACCTATAAGCGCGGTTGATTTTGTGGCTGCCAATAGACAATCAGGAGATGAGAGAATTACCGGGGTGTTATATTTCTGGAGAGAAACAAACAATACAACGGCCAATAATGCTTACTGTTCTTGGTCTCCTGCGGGTGGAGGAAATGGTACTTATGTATCCAATGGCCAACCAGAAGCCAATGATTTGAATGGTGTAATACAAACCGGTCAAGGATTTATCGTTGAGGCCGAAAGTGGTGCTTCAGCGGTTGAGTTCGACAATACTATGCGTCTTAATAATACCGCAGGACAATTCTTCAGAACGAATCAGGAGGTAAATACCGTTTCTGAATCTAACCGTATTTGGTTAAATGTAACCAATGCAGCAGGATTATTCTGTCAAACAGCCTTTGGTTATATGACTGATGCGACTATGGGTTATGATGGCGGTATTGACGGTAGATTGATTAATGATGGTGACATCGCTTTGTATTCAACCGTAGGAAATGAGTCTTTGGTTATCCAAGGAAGAGCTTTGCCATTTGAGTTGAGTGATGTTGTGCCATTAGGGCTTAGAATCACTAATGCAGGAAACTATACGGTTGCAATTGACCATGTGGACGGATTGTTCTCAGAAGGACAAACCATTTATTTACGCGATAATTTAACAACTACAATCCATGATTTAACCACTGGAGCTTACAATTTCAACTCAGATGCGGGAACATTTGCTTCGCGTTTTGAAGTGCTTTACCAAATGCCGTTAGGTGTTGGCACTCCAACATTCAATGCGAATCAGGTGGTTATCTACCAAAATGAAGTGAAAGACTTTGTAATTAAAACCGGTAACATTGTTATGTCTGAAGTGAAAGTATTTGACATCAAAGGTCGATTGATATTAGAGAAAAAAGAAGTAAACGATTCACAAACGATTATCAATGTTGGTCAAAGCAATCAAGTGCTTTTGGTTCAAATCACTTCTCAAGAAGGATTGGTAGTAACCAAGAAAGTGATAAGATAGTTCAATCCCTAAAATAGAAAAACCCCATCAAGTAATTGATGGGGTTTTTTATTGAAGTTTATTTAAAGTTTAATCTTGTAAAGAGAAATAAAATTTAAACTGTTCTTTTGTTTTTTCTATAGGTGTAAATCACAAATAAAACACCTGTGATTGCCAATAAGATTAGTTTACTGTTTATTGGAGCCGGTTGCGGGTCACCACCTTCAAGACCGCCGCCACCATCATCGTCACCGGGACCGCCTTGTGCAAAAACTACAAAATCGGAAGCTATTAGAAATAGGGTGACAAAATAAAATTTTAAATTGTTTTTCATAACTTTTTGTTCAAGCCGTAAATATAATAATCATTTTTAAACATAAAAAATTTAGGATGTAATTTTAAAGTTAATTAGTCAAATTCAGAGGTGAAATACAATTTAACGTTTGGAAACTTGCTCTGTGTCATTTGTATCGTGAATTCAGAGTCGGCCAGGAACACCAATTGACCATATTTGTCATGCGCCAGGAATTTCTGTTTGATTCTTTTAAATTCTTTGAATTCCTCACTTTTCGGGTCTGTTGGTTTCACCCAGCAAGCTTTGTGAACCGGGAAATTTTCATAGCTACATTTCGCACCGTATTCATGTTCCAAACGGTATTGGATAACTTCATACTGCAAGGCACCAACGGTTCCAATGACTTTTCGATTGTTCATTTCCAAAGTAAACAACTGCGCCACACCTTCATCCATCAGCTGGTCAACACCTTTATCCAATTGCTTCGCCTTTAACGGATCGGCATTGTTGATATAGCGGAAGTGCTCCGGTGAAAAACTCGGGATTCCTTTGAAACTCATCATTTCTCCTTCGGTCAAAGTGTCTCCGATTTTAAAGTTACCGGTATCGTGTAAACCTACAATGTCTCCCGGATATGAGATATCCACAATTTCTTTTTTCTCGGCAAAAAAAGCATTCGGGCTCGAAAATTTCAGGTTTTTATTTAATCTTACGTGAGTGTAAGGTTTGTTTCTTTCAAATGTTCCCGATACGATTTTGACAAATGCCAAACGGTCACGGTGCTTTGGATCCATATTAGCGTGGATTTTGAACACAAAACCACTCATTTTTTCTTCCTCAGGTTTAACCAATCGGGTTTCTGATTCTTTTGGTCTTGGTGTAGGAGCAATTTCGACAAAACAATCCAGCAATTCTCTTACGCCAAAATTATTCAGGGCTGAACCAAAAAATACCGGTTGCAAAGTACCGTTCAAATAGCTGTCGCTGTCAAACGCCGGATAAACTTCCGAAATCAACTCGAGTTCTTCTCTTAATTTAACCGCTGGTTTTTCACCAATGATTTTTTCCAATTCCGGACTCGCAATATCCGAAAAGGCGATGGTATCTTCAATGTTTTTACGGCTGTCACCGCTGAAAAGATTGATGTTTTGTTCCCAAATATTATAAATACCCTGAAAGTCATAACCCATACCGATTGGGAAGCTCAAAGGCGTAACGGTCAATCCTAGTTTTTGCTCCACTTCATCCATCAAATCGAAAGCATCTTTTCCTTCTCTATCCAATTTATTGATGAAAACAATCATCGGGATGTTACGCATACGGCAAACTTCTACTAATTTTTCGGTTTGTTCCTCAACACCTTTTGCCACATCAATTACCACAATCACACTGTCAACAGCCGTTAAGGTTCTGAAGGTGTCCTCGGCAAAATCCTTGTGACCCGGTGTATCAAGAATGTTGATTTTTTTGTTCTGATAATTAAAAGCCAAGACCGAAGTAGCCACAGAGATTCCTCTTTGACGCTCAATCTCCATAAAATCGGAAGTAGCTCCTTTTTTAATTTTGTTGTTTTTTACCGCGCCGGCTTCCTGGATGGCTCCACCAAAAAGCAATAGCTTTTCAGTTAAGGTTGTCTTTCCGGCATCGGGATGTGAAATAATTCCAAAAGTCCTGCGGCGTTGTATTTCTTTTAAAAAACTCATAATTTTCGATAAATTGTCTGCAAAAATACTATTATTTACTCATTATTCAGACATGTATTTGAAGTCAGTTTTGTTTAATGTAAAACATCGTAAAAGTTCTGTTAATAAAATTTTGTTAATAGTAGCCCCGATACTTGTATAATGTGTTTGAATTGTTACTTTTGTTGATTGTTACAACTAAAAACTAAAGTGGTTTTGGGCACTTGCAAAAACCAAAATTTAATTGTGAATTTTTTTAAAAACAGATAACAGATAAGATGAGTTTAAAACAGTTTTTTTTAGGATTGTTCTTTTCAATGTCAATTGCCGCCTCAGCGCAAAATAGTTCAAAAGAAGTTTTATTTACTATTAACGAAAAGCCTTATTATACCGATGAATTTTCAAGGGTTTACAAGAAAAATTTAGATTTAGTAAAAGACGAATCACAAAAAGATTTGAACCAATACCTTGAGCTTTTTGTAGGCTATAAACTAAAAGTGAACAAAGCCTATAAATTAGGATTGGAAAACAATCCGAAGTATCAGAATGAGTTAAAATCCTACCGGACTCAATTGGCAAAAAACTATTTTAACGATACCAAAATTACCCAGGAATTGGTTGAAGAAGGTTACAATCGCCTTCAAAAAGAAGTAAAAGCATCACACATCCTGATTTTAGTAGATGAAAATGCATCTCCAGAAGATACGCTTAAAGCCTATAAAAAAATAGAAGAAATCAGCAAGAAAGCTTTAGCCGGAGGAGATTTCGCGGCTTTGGCCATGGAATATTCAGAAGATCCGTCTGCCAAAGAAAACAGAGGTGATTTGGGTTACTTTTCGGCTTTCAGAATGGTTTATGCTTTTGAAAGTGCGGCCTTCAATACGCCAAAAGGTAAAATTTCAAAAATCATCAGAACCCGTTTTGGTTACCACATCCTAAAAGTGGAAGACGTTAGAAATAACCGTGGTGAAGTTACCGTGGCGCACATCATGATTTTGAATCCGAAACCGGAAGATACCGATCAGGATAAAGCGAAGAATACCATCAACGACATCTACAAAAAAATCCAACAGGGAGAAAAGTTTGAAGATTTGGCCAAACAATTTTCAGAAGACAAATCATCATCATCCAAAGGCGGTGTTTTGAACAAATTCGGTTCAGGTCAATTGAGCTCTGAAGAATTCGAAAACATGGCTTTTTCATTGACTACGGCTAATGAAATCTCAAAACCATTCCAGTCACAATTCGGATGGCACATCATCAAATTGATTCAAAAACATCCGGTACGTACTTTGGACGAAATGAAAAATGAACTGGAGACGAAAGTAGGTAAAGATGACCGATCAAAGAAAATTACAGCTTCTTTGAATGAAAAACTGAGAAAAAAATACACCTATAAAAAAGATGCTAAGCAATATGCTGCGATTTCCAAATTGGTGACCAACGATTTTTATGAGTCAAAATGGAAACAACCAGAAAATGTTAATGATTTTACGGCTCCGTTATTGACTATCAATGCTAAAAAAATTCAAGGAAAGACCTTTTTGGAATTTGTTGACAAACAACAAAAAGCCAATTTGACGACCAAACCGATTTCAAAATTGGTTGACGCTTTGTATGAGAAATTCTTAGACGCCCAATTAACGGCTTACTATGATGAAAATCTTGAAACGGAATTTTCAGAATTTGCTAACGTAATGGAAGAATACCGCGATGGATTATTGCTTTTTGATTTGATGGAAAAAGAAATCTGGGAAAGAGCAAAATCGGATACGGTTGGTTTACAGAAATTCTACGATGAGCACAAAAATGAGCACTTGTGGAAAAACAGGGTTGAAGCAACCATACTTTCTTCTACTAAATTGGATGAGATTAAAAAAGCTTTGGCTTTATTAAAGAAAGGCACCGAAGTACAGGCGATTAAGGAAAAACTAAACGTTGGTAATGTGGTTAATGTGATGAGCAATAGCGGCACATTTGAAGAAGGAAATGACGCTTTGCCAAAAAGCACCAAATTTGAAGTTGGAATTTCGGATATCGTTAAGGAAGGCGAATACTATTTTGTGACCAAAGTAGACAAAGTATTGCCAAAAGGCGTAAAAACTCTGGATGAATGTAGAGGTAAAATTGTAAACGACTACCAGCAATACCTGGAACAAAGATGGGTTGATGATTTGAAACAGGAGTTTAGTGTTAAAATCAACAGAGATTCTTTTGAAAAAGTAAAAAAACAGCTGAATCCATAAAATGATTAGAAGTGGCCTTTTCCTGGTAATGGTTTTGTTTTGTTCTTGTAATTATTTTAAGCCGGAACAAAAGCTAGAATCAATTGCCAGAGTCGGAAAGAGCTATTTGTATAAAAGTGATATTGCTACTTTAGTTCCGGCCGGAACGTCAAAAGAAGACAGCATACTGATGGTTCGGGATTTCATCAACCGATGGGCCAGTCAAAAATTACTTATCGAAGCAGCGGAAAGAAACCTGAGCGATAAGAAAAAAGGAGAATACAACGCTTTAATAAAGCAATACAAAATAGATTTATATACCAAAGCGTATATAGAAGAAGTGGTTAAAAACACCGTAGATACTTTGGTAACCCAACAAGAGTTAAAAAAGTACTACGACGAAAACAAGGAGAATTTTAAAACTACCGGAACTTTGGTTCGACTGCGTTTTATCAATCTGTCAATAGACAATCCGCGTTTTGCCACGATAAGAAGTAAGTTCTTTGATTATAATAAGAAAGACAAAAAGTTCTGGGATACCTATGCGCTACAGTTCAAGAGTTTTGCTTTGAACGATTCGGTTTGGGTTGACATGAGCCAGGTGTATGTGAAATTGCCGGTCATCAATCCCGATAACAGGGATGATATTATACGACCGGGAAAGAAAGCCCAGATTCAGGATAATGATGATGTCTATTTAATTAAAATCACCAATGTGATTGATCGAAATCAAATCTCACCATTTGAATATATCAAACCCACGCTGAAAGAAGTTATACTAAACAAAAGAAAATTAGAATTAATAAAGAAATTTGAAAAAGAGATTACGGATGATGCCATTAAAAACAAGGATTATGAAATATATAAATAGCCAACTTGCAGTAGCAGTTATTGCTACAATTTTTACAGTTGGTTCTGCCAATGCACAGGAGATAATCAAGGATACCGTGAAGACCAATCCTCAGGCAAAAATGGCTCAAAAACTTAAAGTTGACGGCATCATTGCCACAGTAGGAGATTATATTGTTCTGGATTCTGATATCGACAAATCATTTTTGGAATTGTCAAGTCAGGGACAATCGGTTAAGGACATTACACGTTGCCAGATGTTGGGCAAGTTACTTGAAGAAAAATTATATGCCCACCAAGCCATTCAGGATAGTATCGTGATTAAGGATGAAGAGGTAAAAGAAAAAATGAGTGAGCAGATTGGTTATATGGTGGAACAATTGGGTTCGATGGAAAAAGTAATCAGCTATTTCAAAAAAGACAGCGAAGAAGATTTCAGAAATGAATTGTTTGATATCATCAAGACCAACAAACTGACGATGGAAATGAGAAAGAAAATCATCGATGCAGTTGAAATCACTCCGGAAGAAACCCGCAATTTCTTTAAGACCATTTCACAGGAAGACTTGCCGGTTTTTGGTGCCGAAATGGAAGTAGCACAGATTGTGGTTATCCCTAAAATCAGCCCTGAAGAAAAGCAAAGAGTCATCAATCGATTAAAAGAAATCAAAGCTGAAGTTTTAGCCGGTTCGAGTTTCAAAACCAGAGCCGTTATTTATTCAGATGACAGAGGTTCGGCCTCCAATGGTGGTTTTTATAAAATCAACAGAAAAACGCAATTCGTAAAGGAATTTAAGGATGTGGCATTTAGTTTGGGCGAAGGAGAAATCTCTGAGCCGTTTGAAACAGAATATGGTTTCCACATTATCATGGTGGAGAAAATCAAAGGCCAGGAAGTTGAATTAAGACATATCTTAATGATGCCAAAAGTGTCCGATCAGGCTTTGAAAGACGCTAAAGAGAAAATCATTACCATCAAAAATAAAATTGAAAGTGGTGAAATTTCTTTTGCCGATGCCGCAAAAACCATGTCTGAAGAGAAAGAAACCAGAGCGAACGGAGGAACGTTAATCAACCCGAAAACCCAGGATACACATTTTGAATTGACCAAAATGGATCCGAGTTTATACAGCGAAATATCTAATTTGAAAGATAAAGCGATTACGCCGCCAATTTTAGAGGATGATCCTAGAACCGGGAAAAAATATAAAATCATCACGGTGACCAACAGAATTGATGCTCATACTGCTGATTATGCCAAAGATTATATCAAAATCAAAGATTTGGCACTAAAAGAAAAACAAATCAAAGCCATTGGAAAATGGTCTGACGAAAAAATCAAGGAAACCTATATCAAAATTAATGGCGAATACCAAGATTGTGTATTTGTCAATAATTGGTTGAAAAAATAAATCGTACTTTAGAACATTCAAATCCTAAAATCCTGAATAAAATGTCTGATGTTGCTGCCATTCAAAATTTAGTTCAAAAACGTTTAGAACTTAAAAAAGAGATTGCGAAGATTATTGTAGGTCAAGACGATGTCGTTGACCAAATTTTATTGAGTATTTTCTCGGGCGGACACGCACTATTGGTTGGTGTTCCCGGTTTGGCCAAAACCTTAATGGTAAATACCATTTCACAAGCTTTAGGATTGGATTTCAAACGCATTCAGTTCACACCCGATTTGATGCCTTCGGATATTTTGGGAAGTGAAATCCTCGACGAAAACCGTCAATTTAAATTCATCAAAGGACCAATATTTGCCAATATCATTTTGGCAGATGAGATCAACAGAACACCGCCAAAAACGCAGGCTGCTTTGTTGGAAGCGATGCAGGAACGTTCGGTGACGATTGCTGGTCAAAACTATAAATTGGCCTTACCGTATTTCGTATTAGCAACGCAAAACCCAATTGAGCAGGAAGGAACTTATCCTTTGCCGGAAGCGCAATTGGACCGTTTTATGTTTGCCATAAAATTGGATTATCCATCGTATCAGGAAGAAGTACAAGTGGTAAAAAGCACCACATCTGATGAGAAGCAAGTGATTAATCCGTTATTTACTGCTCAGGAAATCATCGATTTCCAACACTTAATCCGTCGCGTTCCGGTGGCTGATAACGTAATCGAATATGCGGTAACTTTGGTTGGCAAAACACGTCCGAAAGGAGCTTTGGCTTCTGAATATGTGAATAATTATTTGGATTGGGGCGCAGGACCAAGAGCTTCGCAGAACTTAATTTTGGCTGCCAAAGCCAATGCGGCTTTCAATGGTAAATTTTCTCCCGATATCGAAGATGTAAAAGCGGTTGCGACCGGAATTTTGCGTCACAGAATCATCAAAAATTACAAAGCTGATGCTGAGGGAATTAGCGAGGAGATGATTATTGATAAATTGCTATAATATTTCGGTCTTTTTTTCGTTTTCTGTTTATCAATGCAACAGAATATGAAAAAATACATTCTTCTTTTACCTGAATTTATTCTTCTTGGGCTGACGGCTTTTTGGTTTCTGGAAAACATTTTAGCGACCAATCATTTTAATCCGTTCGCCTTTATCGTATTTTCGATACTCTTATTGCAGGTGGTTTTTCAAAACAAATACCTGGGCTTTTTGATGGCGTGGCTGTTTTTTTTGTTTTCCCTATATATGGTTTTAGCGGTTTTCTTAGAATTCAGGGATTTTCCAACGGTCACTTCTGATGCGATTCATTTACTCGCTGTAGGATTGCTTATGTGTTTTTTGGCCATTGGTTCTGCAGTAATCATGTTTTGGAAATATTTGCCAAGGGTTTTTCCGTTCAGTCATTAACTTTGCTTTTGAAGCAAGTCATCCAATTCTTTGTCGTAAAAAAACAAAAACATGCTGCCCATCATATCTTGATCAGTGGCTGTGGTATTATCAACTTCTAACACAATTTCGTATTCGTGGTTCTCATAGAGCCAAATGCCTTCCTCAGACGAAAAAGGATCAATACTGGTCAAACCGGTTTTTCCTTTGTGATTTGCGATTTTACTTTTAAAAATGGCTTTCCCGGTGGTTTTGTCAAATAATGAAATGCTGGTTGCAAACGGATGCACATGAATCGCCGCTGCATGCAAACGCAAACTGTCCTTGATTTGCAATTGCGATGTGACGCTGCTTCGATAAGTGTTTTTACCGGCCGGAATAACCCAATGCCCGGAAAGCATATTGCCATTTCCGTCATCATAACTGTGGTTTTTGGTTTCTACCGGTATGCACATATTGGTTCCCGGATCGGTTGGCGATTTGCTTGGGTCATATTTGTCATAAGGCAGCATGATAAAAGCGGTACGGCTCATCAATGGCTTTAAGTTTTTGGCTTTCGAATAATTGATATCCACTTCATGTCGTATCCAAAAATTGGCATCAGGCAAATTGTGGTTCAAAGATTCAGTAGTAACATAAAGCAATTCATTGCCTTTCATCGGTACGCCGTAGCCTTTTGGAAAACTGAAATTTTCCATGCCGTGTGAAAGCGAAGTCAGTCTCGGATATTGTTTGCCGATTCTTTTTTCCAAATGAAACGAACTGTAATATTTCACATCGTTAAAATCGACATTGGTATGGCAGATAAAATCCTTGGAAACCGGCGCGAGTGTTTTATTATCCAATGCTTTCACTTCAAAACCAGTCAGCCAAAGTACGGTTGAGTCCTGTGAAAGCTGTACATAATTGGAAGATTTCGGACCTTCCATCGATTTGTAAATGCCGTCAATGTAAAACTCAGGTGAAATCATTTTGTACGTTTCCGATTGGTTAGCGACCTTCCAGTCTTTTTCTACTATGCCTAATTTTTCAAACACAAATGATTTCACAATCGCTTTGTGTCGGTTGGGCAATTGCCAATACCAAATTGCGCCGGCCAATATACCGAGGAGAATCAGAACTCCTGAAATTTTATATATCTTTGATTTCAACATATAACAAATGTACATTTTATGATTGGGAATCAAAATCAAAATAGAATATTTGGATTGGATGTGATGCGCGCTGCTGCCATTTTGATGGTAATGTTTGGCCATTGCATTTGGGTTTTTCCTTTGACTTATGGCGTTTTTCACCAGTTAATGCTCCTGTCGGGTTTCTTGGGTGTTGAGGTGTTTTTTATTTTGAGTGGATTCCTGATAGGGAAAATTTTATACGAATTGTATTTAAAACAGGATTTTTCGATGAATTCGGTTGTCTTTTTCCTCAAAAGAAGATGGTTCAGAACCTTACCCAATTATTTATTGATACTCATTGTCAATATACTCATTGCTTTTGTCATCGGGAATGATATTTCCTATTCCTGGAAGTACTTTTTCTTTGCCCAAAATATCTTTACGCCAATGACGCCGTTCTTTACCGAATCCTGGAGTCTTTCCGTTGAAGAGTTTGCCTATATTGTTTTGCCGCTATTCTTGTTTTTAGTTGGAAGTGTTGTCAAGCCTCAACAAAAATCGAAGTTTTTTCTCTTCTCGGTTTTGATATTGATACTGCTTTTCTTTTGTAACAAGATATTTTACCAAAATACGACAACCAATACGACTTTAAACCAATGGAACATGTCGTTGAAAGCTGTGGTCATTTATAGGTTAGACAGTATTTTTATAGGTGTTTTGTGCAGTTGGATTTACTTGAACTTTAAGGAATCCTGGAGAAAATACCGTTACATTTTCTTTGTTATTGGGATATTTTTATTCCTGTTCCAATTTGTCGCCATCGGTTATTTCGGGTTGTTTATTGAAACCTATCCGGCTTTTTGGAACATTCTCTATTTGCCTTTGGTATCGGTAGTGGTCGCTTGCTTTCTGCCATTTTTCTCAGAATGGAAAAAGGAAAAAACAGTCATAAAAAAGCCAATCGTTTTCATCAGTATAATTTCCTATTCAATGTATCTTTTACATTATGGTGTCGTATTGCAGCTGCTAAAACATAACATTGATTACAATGCCCAAAATCCGATTGAATTGTATGGATTTTTATCGGCTTATGTGTTCATAACCTTATTTTTGAGCTATTTATTGTATCGTTTTTACGAAAAACCTCTCATGGATTTAAGAGATAAAAATTAAGAATAGTCATTTTTTGACTTTTAAAATATGTAATTGTTAAAAAACGGTTGTCAAAAATCGCTATTTCCTAAATCATTCTCCCGAATTAACTTATTTTATTAAAAACTTTTCTTAAGTACAACGTTTTCGTAAATTTGCACAGCAAACAAATTAACCCAGTTTATTATGGCTTTTGATATTGAAATGATTGAAAAAGTGTATGCTACTATGGCTGCCCGTGTTGACAAAGCACGCGAGTTAGTTGGTCGCCCACTTACCTTATCTGAAAAGATTTTATATTCGCATTTATGGGAAGGAATGCCTTCTCAATCGTTCACTCGTGGAAAAGATTATGTTGATTTTGCGCCGGACAGAGTGGCTTGCCAGGATGCTACGGCACAAATGGCTTTATTGCAATTCATGCACGCCGGGAAAAAGACTGTTGCAGTTCCTACTACCGTACACTGTGACCACTTAATCCAAGCAAAAGTTGGCGCTACAACCGATTTAGCTGTGGCCAACACGCAATCAAAAGAAGTATTCGACTTCCTTTCTTCAGTATCCAATAAATATGGAATCGGGTTCTGGAAGCCGGGTTCAGGAATTATCCACCAAATCGTTTTAGAGAATTATGCATTCCCGGGCGGAATGATGATTGGTACCGATTCTCACACAGTAAATGCTGGTGGTTTAGGTATGTTGGCGATTGGTGTTGGTGGTGCAGATGCCGTTGACGTAATGTCGGGAATGTCATGGGAATTGAAATTTCCCAAACTGATAGGAGTAAAGTTAACCGGAAAACTAAACGGTTGGACTTCTCCAAAAGACGTAATCCTTAAAGTAGCAGACATCCTTACTGTAAAAGGCGGAACAGGTGCTATCGTAGAATATTTCGGTGAAGGCGCAACCAATATGTCCTGTACCGGAAAAGGAACCATCTGTAACATGGGAGCAGAAATCGGAGCAACGACTTCTACTTTTGGTTATGATGATTCAATGAGAAGATATTTAGCCGCTACAGATCGTCAGGATATTGTGGATGCAGCCGATAAAGTTGCCTCTTACTTAACTGGTGACGCTGAAGTTTATGCTAATCCGGCAGCTTATTTCGATCAATTAATCGAAATCAACCTTTCTGAATTAGAGCCACACATCAACGGACCATTTACTCCGGACAGAGGAACACCGGTTTCTAAAATGAAGGAAGAAGCCATTGCCAATGGTTGGCCTTTAAAAATTGAATGGGGATTAATTGGTTCTTGTACCAATTCATCTTACGAAGATATGGCGCGTGCCGCTTCTATTGTGGAGCAGGCTGTTGCTCATGGCATTACGCCAAAAGCTGAGTTCGGAATCAACCCAGGCTCAGAACAAATCCGTTACACTATTGAAAGAGATGGCATCATCGCGACTTTCGAGAAAATGGGAACCAAAGTGTTTACCAATGCTTGCGGACCATGTATCGGGCAATGGGACAGAACAGGTGCTGATAAAGGAGAGAAAAATACAATCGTTCACTCGTTCAACCGAAACTTCTCAAAACGTGCGGACGGAAATCCAAATACCCATGCTTTTGTAACGTCACCGGAAATGGTAGCCGCATTGGCAATCTCAGGAGATTTGACTTTCAATCCGCTAACAGATACCTTGTTAAACGATAATGGAGAAGAAGTTAGATTGAATCCTCCAACAGGTGATGAATTGCCAAAAAGAGGTTTTGATGTGGAAGATGCGGGATTCCAGGCACCGGCAGCTGATGGTTCATCAGTTCAGGTAGCGGTTTCTCCTACGTCAGACCGTTTACAACTTTTAGCACCATTTGAAGCTTGGGATGGAAAAAACATTTCAGGGGCTAAATTGCTAATCAAGGCATTTGGTAAATGTACTACGGATCACATTTCTATGGCTGGACCATGGTTGCGTTTCCGTGGCCACTTGGATAACATTTCTAACAATATGTTGATTGGAGCAGTAAACGCTTTCAATCAGGAAGCGAATAAAGTGAAAAACCAATTAACCGGTGCTTACGATGCAGTTCCTGCAGTGCAAAGAGCTTATAAAGCGGCTGGTGTTCCATCAATTGTTGTGGGTGACCACAATTATGGTGAAGGTTCTTCTCGTGAGCATGCAGCTATGGAACCACGTTTCTTAGGGGTGAAAGCGGTATTGGTAAAATCATTTGCCCGTATCCACGAAACCAACTTAAAGAAACAAGGAATGTTGGCACTAACTTTTGCCAATGAAGCTGATTACGACAAAATCCAGGAGAATGATACTATTAATTTCTTAGACTTGACCGAATTTGCTCCGGGTAAACCATTAACCTTAGAGTTTGTTCATGCTGATGGTTCAAAAGATACTATCCTGGCAAACCATACTTACAACGACAGTCAAATTGGTTGGTTTGTTGCCGGTTCGGCATTGAACCTTATTGCTGCCGGTAAGGCGTAATCAAAATCAATATAGTCCATAAAAAAAGCTCAACTAAATGTTGAGCTTTTTTTTTAAATGTTCTTTTTGTAAATTTCTTTTTTCCCTGAACACCAACTTACCGTTTCATAATAAAAATCTACAGCAGTCAGATTGTCCTTTTTCCTGATGACACACCTCCCGGTAACATCCGCTTCATCACCAAAAACCGTTACTTTCTGATCGCTTTGTAATTTCTGATCTAAGTACATGCGGTAAATTTTGGTTGCAATTTCTTGACGAATTGTCATTTTGGAATTAAACGTACTGATGATAACAGTTCCGTTTTTGTTTTTCGCAACGTACTCCATTCCGTTGTGACCGTAACTGTAGGTAGTTACTTTTGGCTCTTCATTATCTGAAAAGGCAAAACAAGTCATGATTAGTAGACTAAAAATTGTTTTCTTCATAAATGTTTGATTATAGGGGCATTGTTTTTTTGACAGGCGAAAAATAGTAATTATTTTAATACGCACGACACTTATTAACAAAAAAGTGTTGAAAACAACAAAAAAGCCGCTTAATTAGGAAAATTAAACGGCTTTTTTTGCGAATTAATAAACTATTAATAATAAGTATAGCGTCTTACTTTGGCAATATATTTGGCCAAACGAATTACCTGATGGCTGTAGCCGTACTCGTTGTCATACCAAACATATAGTACTATATTTTTTCCGTCACCGGATACAATTGTAGCGTTACTGTCGAAAATCGATGGAGCAGAAGTACCAACAATATCAGAAGAAACCAATTCGTTATTCAATGAATATTTGATTTGCTCTACCAATTCGCCTTCTAAAGCGTATTTTTTCATGATGTTATTCACTTCTTCAACTGAAGTTTCTTTTCCAACTTCCAAATTCAATACTACTAATGAGCCATTTGGAACAGGAACACGAATCGCATTGGAAGTCAATTTTCCGGCTAAGCTTGGTAATGCTTTGGCCACGGCACTTCCCGCACCGGTTTCAGTGATTACCATGTTCAAGGCAGCAGCACGGCCACGACGGTATTTTTTGTGCATGTTGTCTACCAAGTTTTGGTCATTGGTATAAGCGTGAATGGTTTCCAAATGTCCTTTTACCACTCCAAGTGTTTCTTCAACCGCTTGTAGTATTGGCGTAATCGCATTCGTAGTACAAGAAGCTGCGGAGAAAATATCTACAGTTTCAGGGTTATGATCGTTGTGGTTAACTCCGTAAACGATGTTTGGAACACCTTTTCCTGGCGCGGTTAATAATACTTTTTCAACACCTTTCGAAACCAAATGGCGTTTCAAGGCTTCTTCCGTAGTGAAAGCACCGGTATTGTCTATTAGTAAGGCATCTTCAATGCCGTATTGTGTATAATCAATTTCTTCCGGAGAAGCAGCCGTGATGATGTGAACCGTAGTTCCGTTAATAATCAAAGCATTATTTTCAACATCTGCCTGAACTGAACCTTCGAAATCACCGTGAACTGAATCATAACGCAACAACGAAGCTCTTTTTTCTAAAGATGAAGCATCGTTTCTATCACGGGTCACAATAGCGCGTAGACGCAGCTGTTGTCCTTTCCCTATTTTGCTCATCATTTCACGCGCTAACAAACGACCGATACGACCAAAACCATATAAAACCACATCTTTTGGTTTGATGTTTTGAAATTCTCTCGCATTTTTCAACTTGTCAATCACAAATGCTCTGGCATCGTGGTATTTGTTGTCTTCTAAATGGTATTCGTAAGTCAGTTTTCCAATGTCAATACGAGCTGGTGGCAAGTCTAAATTAAGAATGGCTCTGGCAATTTCTACTGAATCAAAAACATTGATTGGTTTCTGAACAAATTCACCGGCGTATTCATGCAAATTGATGATGTCGCTCACATTTCTGTCGATCAATTGGTTTCTGAAAAGTACCAATTCGATAGATTTATCATACCATAAGTCGCTGATAATCTTGATGAATTCTACGCCAGCCTTTCGTCTGTCGGCCTGAAATGATAATTCCTTCTCGTATAAAGTATTACTGTTCATAAAAAAGAAAAGAGTTTAGTTTGTGTTGAAAATTTAAATTTGGCGCAAAAGTATAAAATAGAAGTGTTGCACGAAAACGATTTCGTAATTATTTAACAATAAAAAAAGCCAACCCTTTTATAGGTTGGCTTTTAGAAAAATAAGTAAGATGAATTTATATAATAATCTGAATCACTTGTCCCATTCTGTTGATCATTTGAATGCTGACACTTTGATTTGGGTCTTTTTTGTTTAAAAATCGGGATACCGATTCGACATCCGTGGCTTTGATATTATCTACAGATAAGATGATATTTCCTTTTAGCTGGTCTGCATAAGGCGCCAAATTTTCGCTGTTCACTTCTTTGATGCGAACCCCATAATCAATTCTGTATTTCTTTTTGTCGGAAGCATCAATGTCTTCCAATTCCAATCCTTTGAATTCAGTGGTGAAGAGGTCGTTTTTAATCAAAGTCACCGAAGCCATTTTGGTCTCACCATCTCTGGTGTAAGTTACCTGAACTTTGTCATTTGGTCTTTTGGTATTGATATAACCGGTCAATTCGGCAAACGAACTGATTTTTTGATTGTCGAGTTTTTTGATGATATCGCCATTTCTCAAACCTGCTTTTTCAGCGCCGGAATTTTTGGTTACCTTATTAATATAGAAACCTTCGGTGTCATTAATGCCAAATTCTTTTGAAGCTCTGCTGTTCAATTCCGAACCTTCAACACCCAAAATGCCACGTTGCACACCGCCAAATTCCATAATGTCTTCAATGATTTTACGGGTAATATTAGACGGAACCGCAAAAGAATAACCGGCATAACTTCCTGTAGGCGATGAAATCATCGTATTGATTCCAATCAATTCGCCGCGGGTATTGACCAATGCACCGCCACTGTTCCCGGGATTTACGGCAGCATCGGTTTGAATGAACGACTGAATGCCGTTAGCACTGTCTAAATTTCGGGCTTTAGCCGAAACAATTCCGGCTGTAACCGTCGAATTTAAATTGTATGGATTTCCAACCGCCAAAACCCATTCGCCCACTTTCACCTGATCTGAATCGGCAAAAGAAGAATACGGTAATTTCTCATCGGCATTGATTTTTAGCAAAGCGATATCCATTTTAGAATCGGTTCCGATGAGTTTTGCCTTGTATGATTTGTTATTGTTTAAGGTTACTTCCAATTCGTTCGCGCCGGCAATCACGTGGTTGTTAGTCACGATATAACCATCTTCAGAAATAATCACACCCGAACCGGTTCCAATTTGTTCCTGTTGCTGGCCACCGCGCTGTCCATAGAAGAATTCCATAATCGGATTGGAAACCGTTCTGACCGAGACATTCTTTACGTGAACAACGGTGTGAACGGCATTGGCTGCGGCTTCGGTAAAATCAACGGCTTCACCTGACAAGCCGACTGTTCTGTTGTTGTTATTGGAAGCCATCGTTACAATCGAATCACGGTTGTTGCTTCCGTCGAAAAATAATTTGTAAGCACCAAGTGTAGTGGCGCCGCTTAATAAAGAAACCAAAAATAAACTTGATAATCGTTTCATAGTCATTAACATTTAAATTACTTGAAAGTAAAATTATAAACTTTCATTTTTTCTTCAAACACCCTTTAACGCTCGTTTAACAATTTTTAAGTCAATCTTAAATTTTGCTATCTTTGTGGGAGTAAACAACGCTATGAAGATTAATTTTGCCAAATACCAGGGGACCGGAAATGACTTTGTTATGATTGACAACCGCAAGGGTATTTTTCCGAAAAATAACATTGAACTTATCGAAAAATTATGCGATCGACGCTTTGGCATTGGTGCAGACGGATTGATTTTGCTGGAGAATGACAGCGAAACCGATTTCCGTATGGTATATTATAATTCAGATGGGAATGAAAGTTCAATGTGTGGTAATGGCGGTCGTTGTTTGGTGGCTTTCGCCAAAAGCCTGAATGTGGTTCAGGATGACACCGATTTCATTGCGACTGACGGTCCGCATCATGCGTCCATTTTTGAAAACGGAATTGTGTCTCTTGGCATGAAAGAAGTTGATTTTGTAAAAATAGAACCCGATTATGTTTTCCTCAATACCGGTTCGCCTCATCATGTAATGATGGTTGATGATTTGAAAAATTATGACGTCAAAACCGTTGGTGCCCAAATTCGTTATTCCGATTTGTATGGAAAACCGGGAAGCAATGTCAATTTTGTAAATCAAATTTCAGAAAATCATTTTGCGTTGCGTACTTACGAGCGCGGTGTGGAAGATGAAACCTGGTCTTGTGGCACCGGAGCAACCGCCGCCGCGATTGCGATGCACGCCATTGGCAAAACTACCGCGCATCATATTCATTTGGATGTTGAAGGCGGAAAACTCGAAGTTTCCTTTGTAAAAGAAGGCAATAAATACACCAATGTTTTTCTGAAAGGTCCGGCAACCTTTGTTTTTGAAGGGGAAATAGAAATATAATTTTTAGCACGAAGGCACGAATGTATTTAAATAATCAATAGAAAATATTCGTGGATTAGTGGCAATTTAAAACAATCATGATAACACTTCAAGGACAAAATATTTACTTACGCGCTCTTGAACCCGAAGATTTAGCGTTTATATATGCTATAGAAAACGATGAAAATATTTGGGAAGTCAGCAATACGCAAACGCCTTATAGTAAATTCCTCATCCGTCAGTATTTGGAAAATGCGCATCAGGACATTTATGAAGCCAAGCAATTGCGTTTGGCCATTTGCAGAAAGGACACTTTTGAAGCGATTGGTCTGATTGATCTGTTCGATTTTGATCCTAGGAATCATCGCGCTGGAGTTGGCATTATCATTCAGAATGAAACCGACAGAAATACTGGTTTTGGCAAAGAAGCGCTTGGTTTGGTTATTGATTATGCGTTTCAGCAGTTGCAATTGCATCAGTTGTTTGCAAATATTGGAACCCAAAACACAGCGAGTATAGCGCTTTTTACTACATTTGGGTTTGAAAAAATCGGCGTTAAGAAAGATTGGATTTCCATCAATAATGTCTTTCAGGACGAAGCGCTGTTTCAATTAATAAAAAAATAAATCTTTAAAAGTCTCAGTTTTGAATAAAGGTAAAATCTTAAAAATTATAGTTGCTGTTGGTTTAATCGCAGTATTGATTGTGTATATTAAATTTTTCACTTCGGATACCAATTTTGACAAAGAGGAAGTTTATGTTGAAATCCCGACCAATTCCAAATATGAAGATGTGCAGCGAATCCTTTCGCCTTATGTAAAAAACATGGGCAGTTTCGAATTCATTGCCAATCTTCGTTCGTATCCGGAAAATGTCAAAGCCGGACGATTTTTATTAAAAAAAGGAATGAGTGCCTTTCAATTGGTCGCAACCATGCGAAGAAACGTACCCGTGAAATTGGCATTCAATAATCAGGAAAGATTGGAAGATTTATGCGAACGTTTGAGTTCCCAGATTGAACCCGATACCACAAAACTTTTAGCGACTTTCCGTGATTCTGCTTTTTTGAAGAAAAACGGATTTACCAAAGAGAATGTGTTTTCGATGTTTTTGCCGAATACCTATGAAGTGTATTGGAATATTTCGGCTGAAAAATTCAGAGATAAAATGTTGGAAGAGTACAATCGTTTTTGGACTAAAGAAAGAATTGCCAAAGCGGCTGACTTAAACTTAACCCCGGTACAGGCGATTACCTTGGCTTCCATTGTTCACAAAGAAACGGTAAAGAAAAGCGAAAGGCCAACAGTTGCCGGTGTTTATCTGAATCGTCTGAAAGACGGAATGAAATTGCAGGCAGATCCAACCGTGATTTATGCTTTGAAATTAAGAGATAATGATTTTGAAAGAATCATCAAAAGGGTTTTGTACAATGATTTATTCATAGCATCACCCTATAATACTTATCAAAATCTTGGTTTGCCACCCGGACCAATCGCTATGCCCGATGTGGATGCGATTGACGCGGTGTTGAATCCGGAAAAGCACGATTACCTTTATTTTTGTGCAAGTGTGGAAAGATTTGGTTACCACGAATTTGCGGCCACCATGGCGCAACACGATGTCAATGCCAAGAAATATGCCGATTGGTTGAATGCGCAGGGAACAAAACGTTAATCGTTGAAAAGGCAGCATTACATAATCCTGTTTTTGTGCTGCTCGTTTTTGCTGCAAGCGCAAAACGGTATAGAAAACTTTCTTAAACCTTCGGATACTTTAAACAAAAGCCGACTCAAAACGCTTGTCATTTCTGAAGCGACGATCGGAGCCGTTACTTTGGTTGGTTTGAATCAGGTTTGGTATGCCGATTATCCGCGTTCCGATTTCCATTTTATCAATGACAATGCCGAATGGCTACAAATGGACAAAGCAGGGCATGTTTTTTCAGCCTATCATTTAGGAAGTTTTGGTGCCAATGCTTTAAAATGGGCTGGCTCCAGCAGAAAGAGCCAATTGCTTTATGGCTCGACTTTAGGATTGGCTTTCCTGACCACCGTTGAGGTTTTTGATGGTTATTCCGCCAATTGGGGTGCGTCTTTAGGAGATGTTGCTGCCAATGTATCCGGAACTGCTTTATATGTTTCTCAGGAATTATTGTGGAAAGAACAACGAATCATTCCCAAATTTTCTTTTCATACCACACGATATGCTTCTGCCAGACCGGAAGTTTTGGGCAGTTCTTTGCAGGAACAAATACTCAAGGATTACAACGGACAAACGTACTGGCTTTCGGCTAATATTCATTCGTTTGCCAACACATCCAAAATTCCAAAATGGCTGAATATTGCTTTCGGTTATGGAGCGGAAGGAATGGTCACCGGCGATAGGGAATCAACCGACCCGGATTTGCTCCCGGAACGACAAAGATTTCGTCAATTTTACCTCAGTCTCGACGTTGATCTGACGAAAATTGAAACAAAATCCCATTTTGTTAAGACAATTTTAACAATTTTCAATTCCATTAAGATTCCAGCTCCAACGTTTGAAATCAAGGGTCGCGGCGGTTCGAAGTTGCACTTAATCTACTTTTAGAGTAGTTTAACTACTTGATATTCAATTTTATAAATTTAGTTGTATATTTGCACCCGGTAATTTCATGTCGGTGACAGCGCTTGAGAAATAACAATTAATGATAAAAAAAGGAATTTTTTACACATCAATCCTACTAGTCGTAGCTTTCATAAGCTCGGGTTTTAAACCTTACAATTCCCAAATCAATTTCGGTTTCGGTGTTGATCAAGACGGGAGACTTTTGTATGTCTTTCCATCAAAAAACAACATCAATTATTTTAGCTTGGATGTTCCATTCAAGGGAAAATATTTTATTGGCTACAAGGATGCTATTGCACACAAAGAATCACAAGGAAAATACAAAAAAATTAACTCTCTAGGATATTTAGGTAAATATCAGTTTGGTGTTGAGACATTAAAATCAATCGGTATTAATGATAGTTCTGCATTTTTAAACAATCCAAAACTTCAGGAAAAAGCATTTATTGCCTTACTTTCAAAAAACAAATATGAGTTGAGAAACTATATTGAGGATTTCGAAGGAATGGTAATTGACGGTGTTTTGATTACCGAATCAGGTATTTTAGCCGCTGCACATTTGGGCGGAACCGGTTCGGTAAAACGTTTTCTGAATACCAGAGGTGAAAGAAAATGTAGAGATGAATATGGTACTTCGGTTAGAACTTACCTTAAAGATTTCGGCGGATTCGAAACTTATGGTATTAAAGCCATCAAAAACGCCAAAGTAAAATAACACATTATATTTTGTGAATAATAAAAATGGTCGGTCTGTTATACAGGTCGACCTTTGTTTTTTTCCAATCGGCTACGCGCAGCGTTTTAATATACTCTGTAGGCAAAGTGATGTCAGTTGCAATGCACAAATGGGTATTCGGCTGTAAGGTAGCCAAAATATCTTCCAACAACTTATTGTTTCTATATGGTGTTTCAATAAAAAGTTGGGATTGGTTTTTATCGTGTGACAGTTTCTCAAAGTTTTTCAGTGCCGATTTCTTTTCGCCTTTGTCAATAGGCAAATAGCCGTTGAATGCAAAACTTTGTCCGTTCATTCCTGATGCCATCATCGCCAATAGGATAGAAGATGGGCCAACCAATGGAATAACCTGAATGCCTTTCTCGTGTGCCAATTTCACAATGACAGCTCCGGGATCAGCCACACCGGGACAACCGGCTTCACTCATTAATCCTACGTTTACGCCATTCAAACAAGGTGCAATCATCGCATTGTGTTCGGAAACGTCGGTGTGTTTGTTGAGTGCGGATAATTTTAAACTAGCCTGAACCTTTTCGGGATTCACCGCTTTGATGAATTTACGGGCTGTTTTTTCGTTTTCAACAATATAAGTGTCGAGGAAGTCGATAGCTCTTTTTACCGTTTGTGGCAAGACATCATTCGGATTCATTTCGCCCAAAGTGGTCGGAATCAAATAGAGTTTTCCTCTGAGACTTATAGCATTCATGGGTGTTTTTCAATCAGTTTTTTGGCCAAAATAACGCAAGTTTCATCCAGCATTTCGTACACCATGTCAAAACCGTTCTGCAAACCGTAATACGGATCGGGAACATCAACATTTTCGCCCGGGAATAAATAATTCAGGATCATTTCGACCTTTTGTTTTTGATCTTCTGTTTTGGCTAAATCGATGACATTGTCATAATTGGAACTGTCCATCACAAAAATATAATCGAATTCGTCAAAATCCCTGGAAGAAAATTGTCGGCCTCTTTGATTGGTAATGTCCAATCCATTTTTTTGTGCGACCAAAATGGAACGCTGGTCAGGTTGTTTGCCAATGTGGTAATTGCCTGTTCCGGCAGAGTCAACAATGAATTTATCCTGTGGAAGTTTGGATGCTAAAATACCTTCTGCCAATGGAGATCGGCAAATGTTTCCTAAACAAACCATTAAAATTTTAACGGGCATATTGAAATTTCTAAGCTGCAAACTTAGTCAAAAAGCAAATTACAGAGATAATTTTTTGTGAATATCTTCAACAAATTTTTTGAATTGTTTGTCTGTAGAAACCAGGTTATCAACGGTTTTACAAGCGTGTAAAACGGTAGCGTGATCTCGGTCTCCAATTTGCGAACCAATGTTGGCCAAAGAAGATTTGGTAAACTTCTTAGCAAAGAACATCGCCAATTGACGGGCTTGAACCACGTGACGTTTTCTGGTTTTGGATTGTAAAGTGTCTACATCCAATTGGAAATAATCAGAAACTACTTTTTGGATATAGTCGATAGAGATTTCGCGTTTTACATTCTTAACGAATTTTTCTACCACACTTTTGGCCAAATCCAACGTCACTTCTTTTTTGTTGAAAGACGATTGGGCAATCAAGGAAATGATAGCACCTTCTAATTCTCTCACATTAGATTTGATGTTTCTGGCTACATATTCTACAATCTCTTCCGGCATTTCAACGCCATCGCGATACAGAATGTTTTTTAAGATAGAAATACGGGTTTCGTAATCCGGTTGGTGCAACTCGGCAGACAATCCCCATTTGAAACGCGACAACAAACGCTGTTCGATGTCCTGCATGTCAACCGGTGCTTTGTCCGAAGTTAGGATTACCTGTTTTCCGTTTTGGTGTAAGTAATTAAAGATATGGAAGAATACATCCTGCGTTCCTGATTTTCCTGAAAGGAATTGAACGTCGTCAATAATCAACACGTCTATTAATTGGTAAAAATGAATAAAGTCGTTTCTGTTGTTTTTCTTAACCGAGTCAATATATTGTTGCGTGAATACTTCAGCAGAAATATACAGAACTGTTTTTTCAGGATATTTGTCTTTGATTTCAACCCCGATAGCATGCGCTAAATGGGTTTTTCCTAAACCAACGCCACCAAAAATCAACAACGGGTTGAAGGATGTTCCACCCGGTTTGTTGGCTACAGCCATACCGGCAGAGCGCGCCAAACGGTTAGAATCGCCTTCAAGGAAATTGTCAAAACTGTAATTTGGATTCAGTTGCGACTCGATTTTTAAATTTCTGATACCCGGAATCACGAAAGGATTTTTCAGTTCAGGATTCAGGTTTTTAAACGGAGCATCAACGTCTTGCGATTTTATCGGGCTACGGTGAGCACTTGGCAATTGTTCCGTAAACGGTTGTTTATTGCCATAAGTGTTTTCCATTTTGATTTTATAGAGTAACTTTGCGTTTTTTCCGAGTTCTTTGGTTAACGCTACCTTCAATAATTTAACGTAGTGTTCTTCGAGCCATTCGTAGAAAAATTTACTAGGAACTTGAATATACAAAGCGTTGTCTGTAAGTTCAACTGACTTAATCGGTTCAAACCAAGTTTTGAAAGCTTGCTCTTGAATATTGTCTTTTATGAATTCCAGACAGTTTTCCCATACCGATTGCGCAGTTTTGCTCATATTTTGGTTAAAATTATAGTAATTATTGATAGGTTATTTTGACATAAACAGTGATGAAAATCATCACGTTTTTCGGGATAACAAATATGTGAATAAAATTCGTTAAAAAAAATTTAAATGGTATTGATTTTTTAAAAATATTGTTGTAGGGAGAAGTTAGATTTTAGATTAAAAGCAAAAAAAACAGATGAAAGAACATCAGATTCAAGTTAGGGTTCGCTACTCAGAAACCGATCAAATGAGCGTGGTTTACCACGGAAATTATGTCCCTTATTTTGAAATGGGACGCGTGGAATGGCTTAGAAACAAAGGGATTTCGTATAAATCACTTGAAGAGAGCGGAATTGCATTGCCTATAGTTTCCATGACGATAAATTACAAAAAGCCAGCACGTTATGACGACTTACTTACAGTGATAACAAAGTTCAAAAGTCAATCCTCAGTGAAGATAGAATTTGATTGTGAAATTCGCAATGAAAAGGATGAGTTATTAACAACTGCTCATTTTTTGCTTGTTTTTGTGGATATAAATTTGGGAAAACCTATTGCGCCTCCACAATACATTTTAGACATCATGAATGATTAAATTTTTTAATCTCAATTTCAAATAAATTATTAAAAATGTCGAATATATTTTCGGCATTTTTTTTTCGTGTGGCAATTTCTATTTGACAGCTTTCATCCATTTTTTGATTCACAATCTCCAGATTTTTTTCTTTGATGATGCGCATCACTTTGTTCATGTTTTTATAATCAAAGGAAATTGAGAAATGGATATCAATGGTTTTTTCGATGATTTCTGATTCCTCGAGGGCCAATTGTGCAGCTGTTCTGTAAGCTGATATTAATCCGCCAACGCCTAATTTTACTCCACCAAAAAACCGAACGACTACTATTAATATATTGGTGACCTCAAAAGATTGTATTTGGCCATAAATGGGCATTCCTGCAGAATTACTGGGTTCGCCGTCATCATTGGCACGAAAAGTCACCGATTCAGTTCCGAGTTGGAATGCATAACAGAAATGTCCTGCGCCTGGATGTTGCTTTCGCAATTGGTCTAAATGGATTTTGATTTCGGCTTCATTGGTTACCGGAAAAGTATAACCAAAGAACTTGCTGTTTTTTTCTTTAAAGAGAATTTCTGCCGAAGGTGAGGCAATGGTATTATAAGTGTCTTTCAATGAAACTGGGTTTAAAAAGGCAGGTGTTTTTGGTCAAATAAGTTGATGACATCTTCTTTGCCAACCTGTAAATTCCACACATGAAGCCCAAGTTTTTCCGCTGCATCTGTGTTTTCTTTTTTGTCATCTACAAACAAGGTTCTTTTGGGCGATAAGTCGTGTTTGTTCATGATTGCCGTGAAAATCTCCGGTTGCGGTTTTCTCATGCCCATTTCATAAGAGTAATATACTTTTTCAAAACAACGGTAAAAATCGGAGTAAAAAGACATGCCTACTTTATGTTCAAAACGGTTGATGTGAATCGAGTCGGTATTGGTCAAAAGAAACAAACGGTATTTATTGGATAACAATTGCAAAAACTCTAAACGGTACAAAGGAAAATCCCCGATAACAGAATTCCAGGCTTTGGTAATCTCTTCAATCGAAGCATTGGGAATGAATTTGTGAAAACTTTCCACAAATTGCACATCGGTTATCTGCCCTTTTTCAAACAAATCATTATGTGCCAATAATTCTTCATTTGGCCCAGCAAGACCTAACTTTTTAAACTCTTCAATCGATTTTTCCTTTTCCAGATTGATAAAGACATCGCCAAAATCGAAAATAATAGTGTTAATCATGGTTTAAAAAAAGTTTAAGTTGGTCACCTTTTATGTCAGTTGTTTTGGAAATTCCACTTAACAAAGGTGCTTTTGTGCCTTCGTTTAGGGAAATATTACCAATAAAAACTCTAGCTTCATCCCAAAGATTATCATCTATAAATGTTTGTAGTGTTTGTTTTCCACCTTCAACAATCATAGACTGAATGCCGTATTTGTATAAAATGTCGGTAATATTTTTGGTTAGCTGCTTATCAAAGATAACACTTTCATAAATACGATTCTCGTCAAATGTTAAATTTTCTTGTTCGGTGATAATGATGGTTTTGGTTTGGCCATCTTTCACAAAATAGTCCTCATTTATTTTTCCGGTTCGGTCCAAAATAATGCGAATCGGATTCTCTCCGGTCCAATCGCGAACATCCAACTTTGGGTTGTCATCCAGAACGGTTTTTGTGCCCACTAAAATGGCTTGTTCTTCACTACGCCATTGGTGAACCAGTTGGCGTGAATATGGATTTGAAATCCAAACCGGTTCCTTTTTTGCCTTGGTCAACGGTGCCATAAAGCCATCTTTGCTTTCGGCCCATTTCAAAATGATATATGGTCTTTTCTTATTATGAAAAGTAAAGAAGCGTTTGTTCAATTCGTTGCATTCGTCTTCTAAAATACCCACAATAACATGACAACCATTCTCAATTAATCTTTTGATTCCGGTTCCGGCGACTTTGCTGTTTGGATCAATAGTTCCGACAACGACATTTGGAATTTTATGTTGGATAATCAAATCACAACACGGCGGTGTTTTGCCAAAATGACTACAAGGTTCGAGTGATACATAGATGGTTGATTTGGTCAACAACGATTTATCTTTTACTGAGTTGATGGCATTAACTTCGGCGTGTGGTTCACCGCTTTTTCGGTGCCAGCCTTCGCCAATGATTTTGCCGTCACAGACAATAACACTGCCGACTAACGGATTTGGATAGGTGGTACCCAAACCATTTTTGGCCAATTCAATGCAGCGATTTATGTAAAATTCTTCCGTCGATTTCATTTTTGCCTAAGGTCGTCAGGAACGCCATTAAAGTTGTTATTTAATACTTGTTTCTCATTAGCGTTTCGTGTATCTTCACAACACAAAAATAAGACATTACTTTTAGAATGAGTGGCATACAAATTAGAGAAATCAAAAAGGAAGACAATCAACAGATTGCAGCGGTAATTAGAGAAGTTTTTATTGTTGATGATTTCCCAAAAACAGGAACGGCCTTTGCCGATGCGCAATTGGATTTTATGTTTGAAGCTTATGACAAACCGCGCTCGACTTATTTTGTAGTCGAGAATGAAGGTAAAATTATCGGTGGCGCAGGTGTAAGTCAATTGGAAAACTCAAATGAGAACATCTGCGAATTGCAGAAAATGTATTTTTTGCACGAAGCACGAGGGAAAGGCATCGGTTCGCAAATGATTCAAAAGTGTTTGGAAAAAGCTGACGAGTTTGGTTATGAAAAATGTTATCTCGAAACCTTGCCCGAAATGCTGGCTGCCCAAAGTTTATATAAGAAAATGGGTTTTGAATACCTTTGTTCGCCTATGGGCAATACCGGTCATACGACATGCCCGGTTTGGATGATTAAGAATTTATAGATGTTACTCAAAAACTACAGAACCACATTTCTTCAGGAACTTTCTTCCTTGTATGATGAAAAGGAAATCGAGAGTTTCTTTTATTTGATATTGGAAAAGCTGCATGCCATGAAGCGCATCGATTTGGCGCTAAAACCCGAAACAGTACTCGATGGAATCCATCTGAAACAATGGAAAAACATCGTTTCGGATTTAAAAAACCAAAAACCGATTCAGTATATTTTAGGGGAAACCGAGTTTTATGGTCTGCCATTTTTGGTCAATGAGAACGTTTTGATTCCGCGTCCGGAAACGGAAGAGTTGGTGGAATTAATTATATCGAATTACCAAATCACCAAATCACCAAATCCACTAAAAATTCTTGATATCGGAACGGGAAGCGGTTGCATTCCGATTGCATTGAAGAAAAATTTGTCGAATGCTGAAGTCTATGCGATTGATGTTTCGGAGAAAGCTTTGGCGACAGCCCAAAAAAATGCAGAATTGAATAAAGTGGAAATCCATTTTATGTTGAAAAACATTCTGGAAACCGAAGATTTGCAGCAGCAATTCGACATCATCGTTTCCAATCCACCGTATGTACGGAATTTGGAAAAAGCGGAAATCAACCCGAATGTTTTAGAATACGAACCGCATTTGGCCTTATTTGTAGAAGATCATGATGCCTTGCTTTTTTACCGGAAAATTACCGAATTGGCCAAAAAGAACCTGAACCCAAACGGACAATTGTATTTCGAAATCAATCAGTATCTCGGGGCAGCAACCGTTGCGTTGGTTGAAAGTTTTGGCTTCAAAAATGTTAAGTTGATTAAGGATATTTATGGTAACGACAGAATGATTTCAGCCGATTACTCATAACGCAAGGCTTCAATCGGATCCAATTTAGAAGCTTTAATCGCAGGATACAATCCCGAAACCACGGCCACAATAAAACTGGTGATAAAAGCAGCCATCATCGCACCCCACGGAATCACAAAATCCCATTCGAATAAACTGCACAGTAAAAGCCCGATTAATATTCCGAAGATAATTCCAAACAAACCGCCGATTTGACCAATCGTCAAAGTTTCTATAAAAAACTGAAAAGCAATGGTGCGCTTTTTGGCGCCAAGTGATTTTCGAACGCCAATTTCACGCGTTCTTTCGGTTACCGAAACAATCATAATGTTCATCAACGCAATGGACGAACCAGCGATGGTAATGATACCTATAACCCAGGCAGAAAAGCTCAGATAGCCGGTTATCTCTCCAATTTTGTGGAGCAAATCGTCACTTCGGGAAATACCGAAATTATTTTTTTCCACAGGATTCAGTTTCCTCACTTTTCGCATCGTTATAACCGCATTGTCAACCGCTTCGTCTAAGAATTCTTTTTTGGCAATCATCACACTCACGTAGTAGTTGATGTTGGGCGCTGAAAACATAGAACGCGCTACCTGAATCGGAATCATCACGCGCAAATCCTTGCTGTTTCCAAAAGTGGAGCCTTGTTCCTTTAATACACCAATGACCCTGAATTTGGCACCGCGAACCGAAATGATCTTATCGATTGGATTGGTGTCTTTGAGTAAGCCTTTTGTAGCAAAGTCGGAACCAACCACACAGGCATAAACATTGTTAGATATGTCAAACGAATTGAAATTTCGGCCTTGAACCACTTCCAAACCTGAATTGGGCAAAAAATATTCGTCAATCCCTAAAACAGAGATTTCCGGATCGGTTTTCTGGTTTTCAAATTTTACTTCGGCATTGGATGTTGCCGTAAACGAAAGTGACGTTTGCGTCAATGGATAATTGTATTTTTCCTTGAAAGCTTTGGCTTGTGGATAAGTGATGGTTGGATTGATTTCTTCTTCTTCGTCACCGCCACGGCTTCTGTTTCGGGATTCGTATTGATTGATGTTGAAGGTATTGGAACCCATCGAGGCAAAACTCGAGTTCAGGTTGTATTCAAGTGCGGTAACTACCGTTAGAATCGCCACCAAAGCGGTGATTCCTATGGCAATAATGACTACCGTTAATATCGTTCGGAGCAATTGCGTCCGAATCGAACCCAGTGCAATTTTTACATTTTCTTTGAATAATCCAATCATAACGGTAATTTGACACTAAAATACAGCTTTTGTTACAAGCAGAGTTATATTAAGTCTATAAAAATATAGATATTTGCACATTCAATACAAAATAATTCCAATGGCACAAAAACCGAGTATTCCAAAAGGCACCAGAGATTTTTCACCTGCAGAGGTTTCCAAGCGCAACTACATTATTTCGGTGATGCGCAATCATTTTGAGAATTTTGGTTACCAACCGATAGAAACGCCATCGTTTGAAAATTCCGATACCTTAATGGGAAAATATGGGGAAGAAGGTGACCGTTTGATTTTTAAGATATTGAATAGTGGTGATTTTTTCGATGCTTTTAATAAGTCGTTAGTAGAAATTATAAAGACAATACTCTATAATCTACAATTTTTTGCTAATAAATTTCCTGGAAATGATAATTATCGAGAATTTATTGAAGCATTGACTTCAAAAGCAGTAGAAGATGCATTTAAACGTAATCCTATTTCAGAAAAAATAGATTATGCAAACCTTAAGCATGAATTAAATTCTATAATAGTAGCACATTTTTTACAAAGACCTGATTTATTAGAGCAACTTAAAAGTTCTGATAACGAATTATTGAGTCTTTTTTCTATGACAATATACGGTGTCTTTATATCTAATGCTCAATCAAGAAAATTGAGTACGCCGATCTCCGAAAAAGCTTTGCGTTATGACTTAACCGTACCATTTGCCCGTTATGTTGTGCAACACCAAGGCGAGATTGAGTTTCCGTTTAAGCGTTACCAGATACAACCGGTTTGGCGTGCCGACCGTCCGCAAAAAGGAAGATTCAGGGAGTTTTACCAATGCGATGCCGATGTGGTTGGTTCCACTTCGTTGTGGCAGGAAGTCGAATTGGTGCAATTGTACGATGCTGTTTTTGCTGAATTGGGATTGAATGGCGTGACTATTAAAATTAATAATAGAAAAATATTATCGGGAATTGCTGAGGTAATTGGCGCCTCGGATAAACTGATTGATTTTACCGTGGCTTTGGACAAGCTCGACAAAATAGGAGAGGAAGGCGTTAAAAAGGAAATGATGGAGAAAGGCATTTCGGAAACAGCTTTGTCGAAAGTGCAACCATTGTTCAGTTTCACCGGAACGATTTCCGAGAAATTAGTCAAATTAGAAAGTTTGCTTTCTACTTCCGAAGATGGTAAAAAAGGAATTGAAGAACTGCGTTTTATTTGTGACAACGTGACCAAATTAGGCTTGAAAAAAGCCAATCTGGATTTGGATGTGACCTTAGCGCGTGGTTTGAATTATTATACCGGAGCCATTTTTGAAGTGACCGCACCTGAAGGCGTGGCGATGGGTTCGATTGGCGGCGGCGGAAGATATGATGATCTGACCGGCATTTTCGGTTTGAAAAATATGAGCGGCGTGGGCATTTCTTTTGGCCTTGACCGAATTTATCTGGTGCTCGAAGAATTAAATTTGTTTCCACAAACCGTAACGACTTCAACCAAAGTGATGTTTTTAAATTTTGGCGAAAGCCATGCATTTGAAGCGATGAAAGCCATTACTTTTTTACGCAGCCAAAACATCAAAGCAGAATTATATCCTGATGCAGCTAAAATTGACAAGCAATTCAAGCATGCCGAACGAAGAAGCATTCCGTTTGTGGTCAAAGAAATTAATGGTGATTCTTTTATTTTGAAGAACCTAATATCCGGCGAACAATCGGAAACTGATCTATCGGGTATTTTAGCGAAATTAGCTTAAGGGTTAATAATAGTAGCATAGGTTTAGGGCTTAAGGGTTAAAAAAGCGCTCCACTTTCAGCGGAGCGCTTTTTAGTGTCAAAAAAAGTATAAAAAACTATTTAATTAGAATTTTCTTGCTGATGTCACCTTTGTCGGTGATGATTTTCACTACATATCCGCCAGCGCTTATTCCGCTAACCGGTAAATGCATTTCGTTTTGATTTTGGTTTTTGATATTCCATGAAATCACTTGTTGTCCAAGTAAATTGTATAGCGCCACCGATTTAATCGAAACTTCCTGTAACTGATTATTGATGTTTACCATATTGTCTACTTGTGAGTGCGTAACACCAATACCATGTTGTAATGTGTTTTCATCTGTGCCTAAAGATTCAGGATTCAGGAATCTCAATGAGAATCTTGTATCATAAGTTCCGGCAGGCAAGTTGATTTCGAAATCCTCAGACTTGATGTCGTGGTAGATTTGTGTATCATTGTCATAGATAAAGATATCCTGGCTATCGTCAAAGTTCTCTTTGTTGGTTACAGCAAATTTCACAGTTCCTTCAGTTTCATTTTTCACACCAAGCGGATAGATATTATTCACATTGAAATAACCGTCACCCTGGATGTTCAATTTGGTATCAGCATTTAGGAAATACATATCGTTGGTTAAGTCTTCAATGCTCAAGGCATCATAACCATTATCCCAACCGCTGGTTGCGTTTTCATTCATAAAGCCTAACAGTATTTCTCTGTGGTAATTATCGGCTGAGTTATAACCCAATCTTAATTTCATGAATTGCTCTTGGGTGAAAGTATCCTCTGAATTGTTGAAATCAGGATTGTTGTTTACCACTGGGTTGTTATTGTTTCTGAACAATGTAAAAGAACTGGCATTGTCTTCTTTTACAAAAAGTCTTTGACTGTTGTTGAAAGTGATTGTACCACCAGTTACTGAACCGGTAACAAAGAAACCTTGTCCAACCGGGATGAATCTTTTAGCTGTTTTGCTGCTTGATCCTAAACCACTAACTCCGGCAGGAGCAACTGGAGCAGTTCCGCCCACTTTGGTATAAGTGGCATAACCACCTTGATATTGTTCAGTAACGTGGGTATTGTTAGTACCGTAATGTTCCCAGAAATACAATGTTCCGGTGATGCTTGCCACATTATCATCGATAAATTTATCGGCATCAATAGCTGAAGCAAACGGATTTCCACAAAGGTTTAAGTTGTTGGCTGAAACTGCTGAGGTAATTGTTCCGTTATTCGGTTTACCGGCAAACGTATAGTTTTGATTTGCAGTAGCAGCATTTGAACCTTTCATAGTATAACCCTGACCGGCTAAAAGTGTTCCGTAAGGACCAACTCCAGACCAGTTTGCATAATCGTTGGTGTAGTTTTGGAATTTGAATATCCAGTAACTAGCGATTGTTATAGGGCTTGTTGCAGCACCGTCTATTCCGCCAGACCACTGTAAACTTTGAATGTTGTTTACATTGGTTCCGTCTTTCATCACATCGGCTACAGTGTATCCGTGATTGATGGTCGTATTGTTGATTGTACTTACCGGAGAAGACCAATAATTGTAGTTATAGGTATTCGACTGACCTTGTTGGTCTCTTTCGATAGAACCTGCACTGGTTACATCCAAATCACTATTGGTTGTTTGTACCAATTGGGATCTGCCTACCAAGTCAATTTTCCCGTCCAGTTTCAAATAATGTGATATTTCAACTTTTGTATCGTTTGTAGCGCTTAAAGTATTAGCAGTAACCAATAATCCAAGAACCGTTTTGTTTCCTGTAGACTCAACATTATTAGCGGTTCTCACGATATTCCAGTCGATAGCAGTAGTACCGTCAACAATTGAAGTACTGTTTGGCAATTGTTGGATAGTTCCGTTAGACCAAGTACTTGTGCTAGACCATGCACCATCAGTTGAACTTTGATATGGCTGAGGAGAAGACTGTACCGTTATCGTTGTTTTGTTTGGTAAAAATACATTTCCTCTATTGTTGTTTTGCGAATCATCATTGATGTGTGTTCCAATGAATGAGTTCATTGAATAATATGCCTGAAGATTGCTCCAGTTTAAAGTATTGATGTCATTTTTTGTAATGGTTGTTGGTAAAACAGCCCCTTTTGTGCCGGTGCCGTTTTGAAGAATTTCCTGGTTCATTACAAATTTTAATTCAGTTAATGTGATGGCTTTATCCCATAATCTGAATTCATCGATATCTCCTTTAAAGAAATTACGGGTATCTGATTTAGATCTGTATTCAGCACCGATAGAGAAAGTGTTGGTACTTGAAGCCGGAGCTGCAGAGTTAACTGTTGAATCCAATACACCATCGATATAAAGCTTGATAGATCCACTTGAATAAATCACAGCGATATTATGCCATTCTGCATTTGGTAAAGTCGTAGCCGAAGTCAAAGTTGTTCCACCAGCCCAAGAAACATTTACCTTGTTGTTTGTAGATAAATACACTCTAAAGCCAGTCGTACCATTATATTTTGATACAATTGTTCTGTCGTTAACCAAAGTGTTTGCACCTGTTGGTCTTACCCATGTCATCATTGAAAAAGTACTGTTCAGATTGTTAGCGTTGCTCACTTTCATCGTATCATCAGTACCATCAAAAGTGGCATGTCTTGAATAAACGCTTTCATGGGCTACTCCAAAAGTGAAGTATTTAGCTCCGTCAAAATCATAATCAGCTTCCTGATTAGAACCATTGGTTGTTAAGAACACTGTTTCTAAGTCAGTTGTAAAAGCAGCATCAGAAGCAACAATCATTACATAAGCGTCATTTCCTGATAAAGCCGGCAAACTTGCAAAAGCTGTGGTTGGTATAGCCACTTTAGCTTTAGCTACATCTCCACCTGTTTCCACGATTTTCCATTTTTTATTTGGAACATCTGTTAATGTTGTAACATTTGAAGTACCACCAAAAGTAATGGTTAAGTCAGTTCCGGAATCACTCATGTTTCCACCGTTGTCACCCCAGATTAAATATTTTTTATCAGCATCAAAGGCGTTGGCATTGGCAGTATTTGTACTTGAAATTGTTCCTAATCCAATAGTCACATTAGCATTAGCATTAACACTTTTAGATTGTTTTTGATTCAATTTTGAAACATCATCTCTTCCAATTCCTGCAATGTCATAGTTATAACCGGCATTAGTCGAGGCATTCCATAGAATGGTTCCGTCAGATCCAATATAGTTTTGTGAAGTACCATTTACGCCTAATGTTATTCCGTATTTAATACCTAAATAACTTTCAATTTTGTTTCTTTCCGTAGCGTCATTTTTTCTTGAGCTATAGGTAATCACTTCAGCAATTCTTCCATCCAAACTTCCATCCCAAGCCTCACTTCTTCCAATCCAGTATTGACTGTCATAGATGTTTCTGTGTTTGGCTGCATTCACTTCAGTAGTTGCAATGTTATTGGCATTATAATACAATTGCATTCCTGTGTTTCCTGAATTATTTCTAATGTTTATAATTCCCGGTCTGTTGTATTGTGTAGTTGTACTAACTTCTGCGGTTCCGTATGATGTGCTTGTTCCTGTAGTATAAGATAGTACTTCGTTAGTAAAACGAGTGTCAACATTACCATAAGAGATACCAGTTTTAACGTTTTGAGCACAAGGAGAACTTTTTCCGGCGAATACATCCATGCTGTTCAAAGCAGAAGTTACCGTAACATCAGGAATAACTACTACGAAGGTATCTTCAGAATAATAACCATTAGTTCCTTTTAAATATTGTCTTGAACTGTTCATGTCGGTATAAACCTGTGAAGGTGTGTTATAAGGATTAGTAAAATCAACTACCGCATTAAAATTAATGTTATAGGCTGAATTATTACGATATACCGGAGCACCTACAGCTGCAGGTTTAATAGCATTAGCACCTCTGGCTTGAGTATACCAGGTAGTAACAGGAGTATTATCTGCTACTGTTGTAGTTCCGTTTAATAAATCAGAACGCAACCATAATTGTAAATTTGAGGTTACACCTCCTGGTGCATTTGTTATGGTTGATGGCAAAGCATTTACCGGCCATTTGATGATTACTTTTCCATCAGCACCAGGACCACCAGCACCTTGGTTTACACCATTGTTTCCGTTTCTGCGTCCGCCACCGCCACCGCCACCTGGAGTTATTCCCGGTGATCCATCTCCGTTTTGAGACGTATATCCATTTCCACCATTTCCACCATTACAGGTAGCAATAGCTCCTAAGTTTATAGTTGCATCGACGCCCATGTTTTCGCCAGCTTCTGCACCAGCACCACCACCACCACCGTATGATCCACTTACGCCGTTTGCACCATTTCCACCTCTTGATGTAACATCTCCGATACAGCCTGCAACACTACCACCGGCACCACCGGCAACGGCATTATCAAGTGCGGTAGTACCACCTTTGGCAAGGAAAGTTGAAGTATCAATAAACCAAGAGTCTCCACCATTAGTAGCATTAGTAGCTCCTAATCCGACATTTACCGTATAAGTTGATCCCGGTACAACAGCGACAGATTTTAAAGCATAAGCGCCACCGCCACCGCCACCGCCAACTTTACCTACGTTCAATCCATCTCCACCTTTTCCACCGCCGCCCCAAGCTTCAACAGTTACCTGGTAAACTCCTGCAGGAACAGTAAAAGTACCTGAAGACGTAAATGTTTGTGAAGTGATTGCCAGCATTTTTGTGGAAATAGTAGAAGAACAAGGAGAACTTCCGGTTGCTGTTAATGTCAATGTAATACCTCCCTGAGTTAAACTGGTTGTAATATCAGCCGCACTTGGAGTATAAGTACAAGCAGTTAATGAAGTAGGATTTGTAAATGTTCCTGTTCCGCTTGATGTCCAAACGATAGAGGTATAATTTGAAGCACTTGAATTGGCTGTTATATTTACTGTACCACAAGTAGAACAAGTAGCAATATCAGAACCAGCATCCACTGATGGAGCAATTGTGAAAGTTAAGGTTTTAGTTGAAGTTACGTTTGGACAGCTCACATTTGAAGCAGTAAGTGTTAAAATTACATTTCCGGCAGTTATATCTGCAATACTTGGCGTATAGGTACAAGTTGTTAAAGAATTTTCATTAGTAAAAGTACCAGTTCCATTAGATGTCCAAGTTACAAGCGTTTGATTAGTAGCACTAGAACCAGTTGTAACTGAAATTGCAGTATTTGCAGAACAAGCGGTAAATGATGGTCCTGCGACAGCAGTCATTATTCTGCTTATATTTAATACTTTAGTATCGGTAACCGCAGCACATGGAGCATTTCCATTAGCCGTAAGCGTTAATGTTACAGTACCGGCAGTAATATCAGCCGCGCTTGGATTGTAAGTACAAGTTGTTAATGAATTGGCATTGGCAAAAGTACCAGTTCCGCTTGATGTCCAAGCCACAGAAGTATAATTTGTAGCACTAGAACCAGCAGTAATGTTTACTGCACCTGCAGTAGCACAAGTGTTAATTGCAATTCCGGCAATTGCTGTTGGAAGTGAGCTGATAGTTAGGATTTTAGTTGAAGTAGCATTAGCACAACCGGCATTTGAAGCAGTAAGTGTAAAAGTTACATTTCCTGTTGTTATATCGGCAGCACTTGGGGTATAAGTACAAGTTGTTAAAGAATTGGCATTAGCCAAAGTACCGGTTCCGTTTGATGTCCAAACCACACTTGTTTGATTAGTCGCACTAGAACCCGCAGTAATACTGATTGCACCCGTTGTATAACAAGTTGAAAAGTTTGCACCTGCTACAGCAGTTGGGCCAACACTAATAACCATGTTTTTTGTTGAAGTAACTGCAGCACATGGAGCATTTCCATTAGCGGTAAGCGTTAATGTTACACTTCCGGCAGTTATGTCGGCCGCACTTGGATTGTAAGTACAAGTTGTTAAAGAATTTGGATTGGCAAAAGTACCCGTTCCGCTTGACGTCCAAGCGATAGAAGTATAGTTGGTCGCACTAGAACCCGCAGTAATGTTTACTGCACCATTGCTAGAACAAGTGTTTACTACAGTTCCGGCAACAGCTGTAGGAAGTATACTAATAGTTACTGTTTTTGTATCGATGGCATTAGCACAACCGGCATTTGAAGCCGTAAGTGTGAAAGTCACACTTCCAGCGGTAATATCGGCCGCGCTTGGCGTATAAGTACAAGTTGTTAACGAATTGGCATTAGCCAAAGTACCGGTTCCGTTTGATGTCCAAATCACACTTGTTTGATTAGCAGCACTAGAACCTGCAGTAATATTGATTGCGCCAGCTGAATAACAAGTTGAAAAACTTGAACCTGCTACAGCTGTTGGTCCTAATTCAATAATCATGTTTTTTGTTGAAGTAACATCGCTACATGGAGCATTTCCGGTCGCTGTAAGCGTTAATACTACACTTCCGGCAGTTATGTCAGCAGCACTTGGAGTATAAGAAGCTAAAGTTAGCGAGTTGGCATCTGTAAAGGTACCAGTTCCGCTTGAAGTCCAGGCAATAGAAGTATAGTTAGTCGCACTAGAACCAGCAGTAATGTTTACTGCACCTGCAGTAGAACAAGTGTTTATCACTGTTCCGGCAACAGCTGTTTGAAGCGGAGCAATAGTCATCGTTTTTGTAGAGATCGCATCGCTACAACCGCTATTTGAAGCAGTAAGTGTAAAAATCACACTTCCGGCTGTTAAATCAGCAGCACTAGGAGTATAAGTACAGGTTGTTATTGAATTGGCATTAGCCAAAGTTCCGGTTCCATTTGAGGTCCAAACAACATTTGTTTGGTTAGTAGCGCTAGCATCTGCACCAATGTTGATTGATCCCGCAGCATGACAAACAGAAAAATCTGCACCAGCTACAGCAGTAGACTGGCTGCTTATTGTCAATGTTTTTGTTGAAATTACATTTGAACACGGAGTGTTTCCGGTTGCTGTCAATGTTAAAATTACGCTTCCTGCTGTAATATCATCGGCACTTGGTGTATAAGTTGCAAATGTTAATGAATCACCATCACTAAAGTCACCTGTTCCATTTGAGCTCCAAGCTATAGATGTATAGTTAGCAGCACTAGAACCTGCAGTAATATTAACCATTCCGTCTGCAGCACAAACGGTTAAAGCAGGTCCTGCAGTAGCAGTTGCGTCAGTTACAAATGTCAATACTTTAGTTGATGTAGCATCTGCACAACCTGAATTTGAAGCGGTAAGTGTCAGAATTACACTTCCGGCTGTTATGTCAGCCGCACTTGGAGTATAGGTGCAAGTTGTTAATGAATCAGCATTAGCGAATGTTCCTGTTCCGTTTGAGGTCCAGGTTACAGTGACATGATTAGTAGCACTTGAACCATCAGTAACATTAATAGCTGTTGCAGTTGAACAAGCAATAAAATCAGCACCGGCAACAGCAGTAGCAGGATTTCTAAAAATTAATCCTTTTTTTGAAGTTACACTTGAACATGGAGCTATTCCATGTGCAGTCAATGATATGGTAACACTTCCGTGTGCAATATCTAAAGCACTTGGAGTATAGGTTGCTAAAGTTAATGAATCAGCATCAGAAAAAGTACCGGTTCCGTTTGATGACCATTCGATTGTGTCGTAATTTGATGCCGAGGCTCCGGCAGTAACGTTAACTGGGTTGGAAGCTACATCAGAGCAAACATTTACAACTGTTCCTGAATTTGCTATAGGATCAACAGCAAATATTAACATTTTGGTTGAAGAAACGCTTGTACATCCTGCATTTGAAGCAGTAAGGGTTAGTATAACACTTCCGGCAGATAAATCTGCTGCGCTCGGTTGATAGGTACAAGTCGTCATTGAATTGGCATCTGTAAAAAATCCTGTTCCGTTTGAGGTCCATGTTACAGTAGTGTAATTTGTAGCTGTTGAATCTCCAACAATGTTGATTGCGCCGGACGAAGAACATACAGTAGTGTTATCACCAGCTGACACGTTCATTGGGCTGCTTATAGTCAATATTTTTGTAGAGGTTGCATTTCCACAAGGAGTGTTTCCTATCGCTGTTAATGTTAAAATTACGCTTCCCGCTGCAATATCAGCTGCACTTGGTGTGTAGGTACAGGTGGTTAATGAACCTGCATTGGCAAAAGTACCGGTACCACTTGAGGTCCAGGCTACAGAGGCATAATTAGCGGCGCTTGAACCCGCTGTAATGTTTTGAGTTCCATTGGTTGCACAAGTTGTTATGGCCGTTCCTGCAACTGCATTAGTCGCTGTAACCAATGTTAAGGTTTTAGATGACATTGCATTGCTACATCCTGGATTGGATGCCGTTAAAGTTAAAGTTACACTTCCTGCAGCTATATCAGCTGCACTTGGATTGTAAGTACACGTTGTTAATGAATTCGCATTGGTAAACGTACCAGTTCCGCTTGAAGTCCATGTAACCGTTGTATAATTTGTAGCACTTGAACCTGCTGTTATTGCAATCGCCGTATTAGAAGAACATGCAGTAACTGCGGTTCCTGAAACAGCTGTAGGTGCTGAGTTGGCAGTAATACTTGTGGTATTAAAAGCACTAATACTATTATTACAGTATGAAGAGGTTAAGTTTGTTATTGTTACCGTTGTGGATCCAAGATTTAATGTTGATGTAGAAAAAGTTCCTGTTCCGGGACTACCAGCGGTAAAGTTCATTGTTGCTGTACTTCCGGTAGCGGTTGTTGCGCCACTAAGGTTATAAGTTACAGTATAAGGTCCGGTAGCTAAAGAAGAAGAGTTAAGAGTAACTGTAGCCGCTGAAGCACCACATAAAGGACTATTCGAAGTAGTAGCACTAGTTAAAGCATAGGTTGAACATGTATAAGTGATTTTAAGATATCCAGGCGCACCATTTCCTCCGGCAGAGTTTTTGGTACCGCCACCACCACCACCACCATAATTGGTAAGTGAAGATGAACCTGCACCACTCGTAGCAGTTGTACCATTACCTCCGGCACCTGCATTACCACCACCAGCTGTTCCACCAGTTGGTACAGAACCAATGCCTCCATTATTTGTAGGACCGGCAGCACCACCGCCACCGCCACTACCAACACCATTCAGTCCGGCACCACCAGCACCACCATTAAAGGTTGAGCCTGTACCACCTGATCCTCCGGCGCCACCATTGGTATAACCAAAACCTCCAACACCACCATAAGCAGTTATTGTTGTTGCACCAAATACAGCAGTAGTATTACCTCCACTTGTACCATTTGGGGTTGCACTCGATGTAGAACCTGCTCCAAGAGCACCTATGGTTATGGTATAAGTTGTTCCTGCAGTTACAGCTACAGCAGTATTTTTAGAGTAGCCACCGCCACCGCCACCGCCACCGCCGTCTTTGTTTGAGGTTCCACCATAACCACCACCACCACCGGCACCATAAGCTTCTACTTGGATTGTAGTTACTCCAGCTGGCGCAGTAAAAGTTCCTGAATTGGTATAGATAATTTGTGATTGTCCATAACCGAGACTAATTACAAAGAATGCAATTAGCGTTATGTATTTTTTTCCTAATTTAATTTGTGCTTTTTCCATGACTTATTTTTTTAAGTATGTGACTTGCTTTATTTTGACATTTCAAATTTAGAGTTATTGTTCAATAAATCGATAAAAAGCACAAAATAATCGATGAAATGCATATTTGTAAATGTATTAAGTATAAAAAACCTACAAAAATTATATTTGCCTTACGTTTTATTTGCAATTGATTAAGAGCCGTTTAGCAAAAAAAGTAAGAGGGAATAGATCTGTTTAAGAGCTGTTTTAAAAAGAATTGAGGGTTTTTTGTCGGATATAAATAAAAAAAACTCCCTGTTATGGGAGTTTCTTTTTGAATATAATTTATTTAACTATTTAATTATGATTTTCTTGCTGGTACTGCCTTTGTCTGTGTTCACTTTTACAATGTAAGCACCGGAATCTAAATCGTTCACCGGTAATTGTAAATTACTTTGATTTTGATTTTCTAATTTCCATTGGGTTACATTTTGTCCAATCAAATTGTATATGGACACAGATTTAACATTCACTTCCAACGATTCATTGTGGATAGTAATCATCTCATTAGATTGAGAATGAATCACAGTAATGTTGTTTTGTAATTCGTTTTGATTTGTTCCTAAAGCATTGGTGTTTAGGAAACGCAGTGAGAATCGACTATCATAAGTTCCCGCAGGCAATTCAATTTCAAAATTCTCTGTTCTGATGTTATGGTATTCATTGGTTACATTGTCATAGATAAAAACGTCCTGACTTTCATCCAAATTCTCTGAGCTGTCAATGCCAAATTTCACAATTCCGGCAGTTGCATTTTTAATCCCAAGCGGATAAATGTTACTCGTATTGAAAAAACCATCACCTTGAATATTCCATCTGGTCTCATTGTTTAAGAAATACATGTCGTTAGTAAGCATCTCAATACTCATTCCGTCGTAACCATTATCATAACCTGAAGTAGCATATTGGTTCATAAATCCAAGCAAAATTTGTCTGTGATAATTATCTGCAGAGTCAAAACCTAAATGCAGCTTGATAAATTGTTCATCAACAGGATTATCATCTCCCGATGCATCAGAATCTGCTACTGCCGGGTTAGAAGTTGATCTGAACAATTGATTAGATCTGGCATGGTCTTCCTTGACAAATACTCTTTGGTTATTTCTAAAGGTAATGGTTCCAGCTGTAGCACTCCCGGTTACAAAGAAACCTTGTCCAACCGGAATGTATCTTTTCGGTACTCTGCTGCTTGAACCTAAACCGCTAACTGATACTGGGGCAGTTCCACCTGTTTTGGTATAAGTTGCATATCCGCCTTGATATTGTGCAGTATTGTGAGTGTTATTCGTAGAGAAATGTTCCCAGAAATATAAAGTTCCTACAATACTTGATGCATTATCATCAATAAATAAGTTTGCATCAATAGAGGAAGGATAAGGATTACCAGCAAGGTTTAGATTGTTTGGAGAAACAGTTGAGGTAATGTTGCCATTATTTGGTTTTCCAACAAAAGTATAGTTCTGTTTTGGTGTAGCAGCTCCCGAACCTTTCAAAGTAAAACCTTGTCCCGGTAAAAGTGATCCACTTTCTCCTACGGCACCCCAATTGGCAACGCCACCACCTAATTCCTGGAAGTTAAAAACCCAATAGCTAGCCAAGGTGATTGGGCTGGTTGGTGATCCGTCTATTCCCGGAGACCAGGTTATATCCTGAGGCGTAGATGTTGTTCCATCTTTCATGACTTCAGCAACAGTAAAAGAAGCATTGTTTTGTGAACTGTTTATACTGCTTACCGGTGATGACCAATAATTATAGTTGTAGATATTAGACTGACCTTGTTGGTCTCTTTCAATAGATCCTGAGCTGGTCTCGTCTAGATCACTTCCGGCAGTTTGAAGCAATTGTGATTTACCGACTAAGTCAATTTTTCCGTCTAATTTTAAATAATGTGATACTTCAATTTTTGAGTCAACAGTAGCTGATAGTGTATTGCTGTCTACAAAAAGGGCTAATAAAGTAGCTCCCAAATTAGAATTTATATTGTGACTGGTTTTTACAATATTCCAAACTATTTTGGTCGATGCACTTACTATAGAAGCATCATTCGGTAAAGGTTGTATCGAACCGTTAGCCCAAGTTGAAGCACTGTTCCAAAGACCATCTGCGACAGATTGATAGGGCATTGGGGCCGTTTGTTGAGAAAAATTAACTTGATTCGTTGATAATAAGCTACCTCTGAAATTGTTAAAGGAATCGTCATTGATTGTCGAACCTATGAAGTTGTTCATCGAATAATAGGCCACAAGACTTTTCCATTTTAAACCTGAAATATCATTTTTGGCTATTGAAGATGGAATAACTGCGCCAATCGTTTCAAGTCCGCTTCCAAGTATCTCCTGATTGATTATAAATCTTAATTGTGATAAATTTAAAGTTTTGTTCCAAAGCCTAAACTCATCCAATTCTCCTTTGAAGTAATTTCTAATGTCCGATTTGCTTCTGTATTCAGCACCCAAAGAAAAGGTATTGGTATTTACAGCAGCAGCAGCAGTAGTAGCCGAAGAATCTAAAACACCATCAATATATAACTTTGTCGAATTTGTATTAGATATAATGGCAATATTATGCCATTCATTATTTGGTAATACGGTTGTTGAAGTCAATGATGCTCCGGTCCAAGTTACATTTAGTTTGTTATTGGCTGATAAAAACACTCTGTATCCTGTTGTCCCATTGTACTTAGATACGATTGTTCTGTCGGTTGCCAACCCATTTTGACCGGTTGGTCTCATCCAAAACATCATAGTGAAATTTGGAGTCAGATTGTTAACAGCATCAAACTTGATAACATCGTCCAATCCGTCTAAAGTAGCGTGTCTTGAGAAAGTACTTTGATGTGCAATTCCAAAAGTGAAAAATTTTGTACCATCAAAATCATAAATAGCCTCTTGTCTTGATCCGTTTACGGAAAGAAATACGGTTTCTACATTTGAAGTAAATGACGCATCATTCGCCACAATCAAAACATAGGCATCATTTCCGGATAAAGCTGGTAAGCCGCTAAAGTCTGTAGTTGGCAAAGACAATTTAGTGCTGGTAACATCACCACCAGTTTCAACTATTTTCCATACTTTGTTTGGAAGATCAACAAGAGTTGTTACACCTGTCCCGCCTGCGAAAGTGATTGTAGCGTCAGTTCCCGAATCATTCATCGAACTTCCGTTATCACCCCAAACGAGGTATCTTCTGTCACCACCAAAAGTATTGGTATTGGCAGCATTGGAAAGGGCAATTGTGCCCAGACCAACATAAGGGTTACTTGTAGTATTTTGCTTTTGGTTTAAGCTAATACTGTCATCTCTACCAATGAAGCGAACACTGTTATTGTAGCCGCTGTTTGTGGTAGCATTCCAAATTACCGTTCCGTTTGAATCGAATAAATCCTGACCAAATGTAATTGACGTTATTAATAACGCAATTAGAACGAAATAGTTTCTGTGTAGGTTAAGTACTGTATTCTTCATAACTTTTTGGGATTAGTTAATGATTGTTAAAATGAAGCTGAACTTCATCTGTTTATTTGACATTTCAAAATTAGGAAAAAACTATACACAATCGACAAAAAGCTTTAAATAATCGATGAAATACACAATATTAAATATATTTAATATAAAAAACTTACAAAATTAAAAATGAAATTAATCTTCCCATTGCTCTTGATTATCAATGGACTTTAAAAAAATGTAAGGTGAATGTTGAGGTGTTTTTGTAATAAACTTAGTTCGGAAGAATAAAAAAGGCTCGGAAATTTCCGAGCCTTTAAATTTTGTAGCGAGAGAGAGATTTGAACTCTCGACCTCAGGGTTATGAATTTGATATTTAAACCAATATAATCCTTTTTTTACTTGATTTGTAGAAAATCGTGTACTGTTTTGTGTACTAAATTAGTTTGCTAATATAATTATTTTTTTAAATTATCCTAATTTCACTTCCTTTCACTTTGAAGTCAAGTAAACTATCCAAATCTCTTAAATCTTCAACGGTTTTCATATTGTTCTTATCTGACAGTATTAATACACAGCGATAAATTTACAATAACAGCACCTAAATATGTAATAAAGTACACCAACGTCTAAACGGTGTTAAATTGTTAATATCTTTCATTGGTTTTCGGGTTGTTAAGTCTTGCTATTAAAAGGATTAACGGTAAAAAGCACAAAAATTTAACATTGTTAAAAACTTATTTGCACCCAATTGCAAGACAATAGAATTTCAATGTAATTTAGTAAAAATCAAAGTTAACATTTTAATACTTAATCATTATGACTGAAAACCTAAAAACATCTCAAACAACTCTGAGTAAGACAGTTCGTCTTGAACAGACAACGGTGCAGGACATTAATAGACTTGCAAAGGAAGAAAATAGGAATTTCAACAATTCAGTGGAAACATTGTTGAAATGGGCTATCGCAAATAGAAAAGTCACGGTTGATATTAATAATAACAATGCAAACAATGTGTCTATGTCATATTAAGTAAAATAAAAAAGAGGTACTCGTAATACCTCTTTTTTTCGGTGGCGCGCCGACTGCGCAAAAAATAATGTTTAATTCTAATTTCTTTAAATTATGCGATCCATAACAAGAACCATTAGAATTCCAGTTAAAATCACAGTTCGTAGAACGGTGACGATAACAAGAACCAGGTAATTACCTGGAGGGTAGACGCAAAAAGCACAAACAGATATGCCGGCTTTGTTTAATACAACCCCCATTAAGTTTGAGAACATAGCCTAAGCGTCGATTGAAAAGGGACAACGGGACGTTGTCCCTTTCTTTTTCAAATGTATGATATTTTTATGCATTTCAAAATTTAGACCGTTTTTCACATATTAACAACTTTATCAACAGTAGTACCTAAAATTGTTCATTAGTAAAAATTTACTGAACATTTAAATCTATAGAATAAAATTTGTGTTGCAAAATAAACACGACAAACGCTCTATAAAATCGTTCAACGTATATCATTAAAACGTAAGTTCTTAAAATTTATTGTTTCAACCCGATCTTTTCGGTTTTTTTATTTAAAACAGTTTTTGCAAAAAGTATGCCTTCTGTCTTTATTAATAAAATACAAAACATTTTTTTTAATATTAATCTCGTTTTTGTTGCTCTATAAATGACTGATTGTCAGTAACTTTTTTGTTATATTTGATAAGTAAAAATAAAATAACAATGGAAGAAGTAATTGTCAAAGACAAAGAAAAATACCTTAACGAGAATCATCCTTGTCAAAGCTTTTTAAACCTTGAAATTGAAGTTGTCTGTATTCATTGTAATACTATTTTCAAAGTAGGTAAATATAAAGTTTTCAAAGATGAAGACGGAGATGAATGGATTTGCTGTGCAAATGCTCCTGATTGTGACGGAACTGCTATTGACTGGATACCGTTAGAGTAAATAAGTTACACAAGTATGTATTGGCATATTTATCTATTAAAAATGTCACGAAACTGATATAGTAAGCGGTGAATTAGTCTTAAATCTTCTGTAACAATATCAGCACTACCACTCATCTCTTGTTGGAAAGCAATTTTCTTTTTATAGGAAGTTTGCAGCCCTTTAGGTAAATCAACATCAATTAATAAATTACCATCTTTGTCTGGGGTTAAAGAAATAGCTTTAATTTTTCCTTCAATTATCCCAAATTCTCTATCTGGATAATTAGCCAATCGGACATTTACTTTTTGTCCAATTTTTATTTTTCCAGAATTTTGTGCCGGTGCTTTAGCTTTTCCAATGTAACCATTCTCATTACTTGGTATAATAGCAAAAACATTATCTCCCTCACCTACAGTTTGATTTTTAGCCCAAAGTTGTAGATAAGAAACTTTACCATCTATTGAGGAGCGTAAAACATAATTTAACTCCCAATCTTTAATTGCTTTTTTAAGTGCATAAAAAGCTTGTATTACATTGCGCTCTAAATTTACAGTCTCTTTATTCTCGTTGATTAGTGTTGTTTTGCTATTCTTATTCAAATCATTTAATGATGATTTTAGCTGAGAGATAGAACTCAATAAACTTTTATAATTTCGTTCGGTTTGTAAATAACTCAATCTATGTTTTTCAATTTCTTGCGCTGCAATTATTCCTTTTTTAAACAAAGTTTCATAGCGGTCTAAATCTAATTTTTGAAGTTCAATCTCGTTTTGATTGATGCTTTTTTGTGATTCCAATAAACTTAAACGTTCCTTTAGCTGTATAGCTTCATAAATTTGAGCAGTTCCCTCAACTTTATAAGGTTGTAGTTTTGTGTTTAATTCAGATACACTATATTCTTTTTGAAATACTGCAAAACTACTTTCAATGTCTCCCAGTTGGACATTGCTTAATTTTTCAAATGGGAAACTATTTTTGTTAATATTAATGCTGTCAACGATACTTTTCAATAGAAACACATCTTTGTAATTGGCTGTGTTTTCAATTATGGCTAATGGTGTGTTATTTAAAATAGTTGCTTTATCTTCTACAAGAATCACTTCTATTTTTCCAGAAGTATTGGCGACTAATTTTTGTGGCGGTACATTAGTTGTGATTACAATTTGAGTTGAAATTGTATCAGGGTATTTAACAAGCCATGATACAAAGAAAAGTAATAGTAGAACACTTAAAATAACCGCTGAACCCCATCGGATTAACCAACTGGGAACACGAGTAAGTATTTCTTGTACTTCCTCACTTCTTAAGTCAAAAGAGATGCTTTTATCTTCCATACTAACTTCCTAGTTGTAATTGATTTTTGACTAATTTAAAATAACTCCCTTTTAATTCCACAAGTTCCTTATGATTACCAATTTCCACAATCTTACCTTTTTCTAAAACTACGATTTGATCGGCATTCATAACAGTACTTAATCGGTGTGCAATAACGACAACAGTCTTGTTTTTAAAGAAAACATCTAGTTTTTCCATTATCTCTTTTTCGTTATTGGCATCTAAGGCAGAAGTAGCCTCGTCAAAGAATAACATTTCTGGATTTTTATACACAGCTCTGGCAATTAACAATCTTTGTTTTTGACCAGTACTCATTCCAATGCCTTCCATACCAATTTTAGTATTATAACCAAGTGGATAATCTTGTATAAACTCTTTTATATTAGCAACGTCAGAAGCATAAACCAATCTCTTTTTATCAATTATGTCAACTCCAATGGCAATATTATTGGCAATGGTATCACTAAAAATATACCCTTCCTGCATAACAGAACCAATATGGTTACGCCAAGATTTTTGTGCAATGTTTTTTAAGGATGTTTTGCCTATAGAAATTTCACCATTAATCGGGTCATAGAACTTCAATAATAATTTCATTAGAGTGGTTTTACCGCTTCCGCTAGTTCCAACAATAGCTGTTATCTTATTGGTAGGAATAGTTAGGTTTAAATTTTCTAAGACCATTGTATCAGAACCAATATATCTAAAGGATAAATCTTTAATTATGATATCACTGTTTTGAGGTATTTCATGGGTTTGATTATATTCTTGTTGGGTTTCATCTTCTTTTTCGTGAATTTCAGATAAACGAGCCAATGATATTTTGGCATCTTGTGCTTCTCTGATAAAACCGATTAATTGCAAGACAGGTGCATTTAAACTCCCTACAATACTGCTAATCGCCATCATCATACCGAGTGTAATTTGACCGTCAATAACTAGTTTGGCAGAGAGAAAGATGATGATAATATTTTTCAATTCATTAATAAAATTGGAGCCGATGCTTTGAGTTTGCTCCAAAACCAAACCTTTCATTGATACTTTGAATAATCTTGCTTGAATGTATTCCCAGCCCCAACGTTTTTGTTTTTCAGCGTTATGCAATTTAATTTCCTGCATGCCATTGATAAGCTCTATTACTTTGCTTTGTTCTTGAGAGACTTCTGAAAAACGCTTATAATCCAGTTCTTTTCGTCTTTTCAAAAATAGGGTAACCCAAATAAAATATAATACACTTCCAATAAAGAAAACAGCAAATATTTTAAGGTTATAATAAGCGAGAACCCCACCCATAATAAACATATTAATAACTGAAAACAATATACTTAAGGAAGAAGTCGTTAGGATTCTTTCAATCCTGTGATGGTCATTGATGCGTTGCATAATATCTCCGGTCATTCTTACATCAAAAAATGAAATAGGTAAGTTCATTAATTTTATAAAGAAATCAGAAATAAGAGAAATATTAATTCGAGTTGATAGATTTAGTAAAATCCAGCTTCTTATTAGTTCCAAAGCTGTACTTCCAAAAAACAAAAATAATTGAGCAAACAATATCAAATAAATAAAATGGATATTTTGATTTTGAATACCAACATCAACTATGCTTTGAGTTAAAAAAGGGAAAACAAGTTGTAATAAGCTACCTGCCAGTAATCCTATTGCTAATTGAATTACATAGGATTTATAAGGGATTAAGTATTTAAACAATAAAGCAAAACCAAATGATTTGTTATCTTCTTTGTCGTATTCTGTTTGATTAAATTTTGCTGTAGGCTCTAATAATAGTGCAATTCCTTCTTCAGTAGTCTCGTTAGCATTATTACCAATCCAAAATTTGATAAATTCCTCTTTTGAGTACTCAATTAACCCAATTGCTGGATCAGAAATATAAAATATTTCTTTTCGTATTTTGTATAGTACTACATAATGATTTTTATTCCAATGTATAATACAAGGTAAAGGCGCTTCGAGTAGTTTATCCAAGTTGACTTTAACTCCTAAAGTTTTAAAGCCTATGGTTTCCGCAGCATCAGAAATATTCATTAACGTACTTCCTTCTCTTGTGGTCTCAGAGAGTTTTCTTAAAGTTTGAATGTTGAGGGTTTTGCCGTAATGCTTTGCAATAATTTTTAGGCTAGTTGCACCACAGTCCTTAGAGTCAGCTTGTATGTAATTAGGAAATTTTTTCAATTAAAATATATCTTCGATTAAATCGTTTATAAAAAACTCTAAATCTCCTCTATCATAAATCTGAGGATATTCATAACCATTTACGAAAATTGTTGGTGTAAATTGAATTTTATTCTCCGAACACCATTTGTGCCAATCATTTAAGGTAGTGTCAATTGGACTAAGTTCAGATTTATTCAAAACATGATGAGATTCTAACCACTTCTGAGTATTTCTAACTTGGTACCAATTTTTTATTGCTTCATTGAATTTTAATTCACCTTCTTGATGATAAATATCTAATAATGTCCTAAATACATTTTTGTTTTCATCAGATTCGAAATTAAAATTAGTTTTAAGAATAATTTGCACACAAATTTTAAACTTGCTTTTTATTAATAATTTTTCAATGTTTTGATGTGCCTCTTTACAATGTCCACAAAAAGGGTTGGAAATTAAAGTAATGATGGTTTTACTCTCAATGTCGCCAAGTTGCATTGCATTATGTGGTAACTCGATTTTCTTTTTTGAAATTAAGTTGGTTTTGAAAAGGTCATAATTTTTTTTAAACCTTAATGCCTTATATTGGAATTCTTTTAATTCTTTAATTTTAAGCAATTGATTTTTAATAAAGAACCAAGTTGTACTTACAAATAAGCCTGTACCTATTAAAACTAATAAATCTTTTATTAATATCTGATTTTCAAAGTCAACAATAAAAAAGTACAATACTTCAAAAATTAATAAAAGCGAAATCGATATGCAAATAGGGCACCATTTTTTTTCAACAAATTTTTGATAATATAGAGATATTAAAATTAGTGGAATACTAATAATTACTAGATTTTTTTGAAGCAACATATATCCTGATTGTTCAGAAAATATTAAAAAAAGAATATTATAGATAAATTGAGATGCAAAAAAAACAATACTCAAATCTGAAAATTTCAAATAGTTGAAAACCTTCCATTTTGATGAATTTATAATTTCTTTACAACTTGTTGAAGTAGTTATATTGCAAAAACTATCTACTAATTTATTATCAATCCCAAATAATTCTTTAAAAACTGACGTTGAAAAGATAATCCCAATAAATGGAATTAAGACGAATAATTTATCTGAGGAGTTTCTTTCCGATAAAATTATACATAAAAAAATTATTGCAAAACTGACAACAGGTATTAGCCACGAAAAAGAATTCCTTTTTTTTATTGGAAAATCATTATTACTGTTTGCTAATAATACTATCCTAGTCCATCTTTCCTCAAGGAAAGATTCAGATTTTGTCTGAGGATTATTTTTATTTAAAATATATCTATCATTTTCAATTTTTTCGATATGATTTAATTCTACTCCTTTTCTCTCTTTATGAAGTAGAGCTAAAAAATTATTAGGTAATTCTTCTAAATTGGAAAAATCAACTCTAGTTACAACATTTTCTATATTGAAGAAATTCAATGCATCAGATATTGCTAAAATGGAGTCAGGCTCTGGATGTGAAAGGATTTGAAATTCTAATTCAACTTCATCAATAATAATATTTTCTTTTTTTAAATAAGATGAGAGTGCGCTAAAAGTTTTGTTCATGAAATTTTAATAGATTATTTTAAATACTCTTTAATTTGAGCGAATGTTTCAATTGAACCTCTGAGGATAATTTTCCCTTTTGAATCGACTAAAATAAAAGTAGGGTAATAAGTAATATTTAATTGGTTTTTGATTGAATATGCACTTTGTTTTCCCATCATTATAAAACCGTTTGTCCAATTCATATCATTTTTAGTAATGTATTTTTGAACAGCTTCTTTATCTCTATCAACAGCAAAACTTAAAATGCTCAATTTATTTGAATTTTGGGTAAAAAGTTCATGTATTTGAGGAGTCATTTTAATACATGGTCCACACCAAGTTCCCCAAAATTCTATTAAGGTATATTTTTTCTTTTTAAATATGTCAATAAGATTTATGTCTTTTTCTTGAATATCTTTGAATTGAATGTTTTTAATATAATTATTAATTGAACTACCATAATTATCTTTTTTCTTTTTGATAAAAGACAGATATAGTTTTGAAATATCATTACTCAGACTATCTATTTTAAAGAGCTTATTGTTTAGGGAAACAGTATCTCCAAATTTATATTGAAATTGGTCATTATATGTGTAATCAGTTAAACTATACATTATTTCGTTTGGTTTAATATAAATTGCACCAAATGTGTTGTCTAATCCATCAAAAATAAAATTAATTTTTTTATTGCCAATTTTAGCTTCACCTTCCCACATGTCTGAAAATCTTATGATAGAAAGATATTCTTGGGCTGTTTTACTATAATTTAAATATTTTTCATTGTATCTATCTGGATACAAAATAAATTCCCTAGTATGCTTTTGCGTTATACCTTTAAGAGTGCTTTCATAAGTATATTTTGAAACTTGTAATTTACTTAATGTTTCTTCAATTGGTTTCTTTCTGAAATCAATATCATATTCATATTTTACATCATCACTAAAATCTTTATTATGGTTTGAATCAGCTATGATGAACTGTTTGTTTTCATTAAAGCCTACAACAACAATCAAACCTCTTTTTTGTTTTATTTTAGAGAGATTTAATGTGTCTATTTTATATTCTTCAATTGCTTTTAAATATTCTTCTTTTGTTAAATCTCCGGATTCATATAAGTCAAAAAACAACAACGAATCATAAAGCTCTCCATAAAACTGAATAGAATCATTAATTGGGATTCCAATAGAATTATCAATTATTTTTTTCTTATACTTTGGATTTTCGTCAAGGCTTCTAAGAATAAACTTGTTGTAACGATTTTTAATTGTTGAATTTTTCTTTGGTATTTGTTTTAATTCAACAATCAAATTTTCATTTACTTTTTTCTGAGAGGATAATGTAAATACGGTGAATATGATTAAGAAAATGCATGTGTGTTTTTTCATATATGATTTATATAAATAAAAGAGAATGCTAAGTTATAACATTCTCTCTTATTCTTCTTTAATTTAACAATCACAAGATTTGTAAGAAGATGTTGGCTGACCTGAGTCTTGGCATACAGTAGTTGCGCAGTAGGACTTTACTCCAGGTCTGTTGCAAGCTGTCCCACAATCCGCATCACTTTGGCAAGTGTCTTCTGTACATGGTCCATAGCCATCGCCAAGCTCAGGAGGTGTTCCACCTGAAACATTTCTCATTTCTGTTCTGCTAAGAGGTGTTCCGATAAATTTAAAATTTCCCATTTTTTTGTTTTAAAAGGTTAATAATTATTAATGAAACGAAAATAAATAAAAAATCATTTGATTTATAAAAAAAAACAAAAAAAATATTACAATTATTGTCAAGTAATAAAATGTAATGTTATCTTTTTAGTGATTTAATTTTGAGACATCAAAAAATGTATTGTAAAATTCAAAGAGGAAAATGCAAGTTTAAAAGAGCTTTTGAAGAAAACTTCTCCTTAAGGTAATAAGCAACTATCTCAATAATAAGAATGATTGTTTACGATGTTATCAAATTTTTCTAATACCATTTCCTTTTTCATCAATTAATTCAAAAGTTTCAACAAGTGAAATTAAACAGGGATTGATTTTTGAAAGTCGTTGAACTTTTTTTTCTGTTTCTGACAAAACTATTTCAGGATTCTTTTCTTTAGAAGCATATTTAATCGCAAAATATATGTCAGCTAAGTCAGTTCCTATCTCAAATTTTGAGTTTTCGATTAGTGAGCTACATTTGATTTTAAAGCCTAGTTGTTTAAGTTCTGTTACTTTATTATTCCACTTTGTAAACTCACCTTTATCAGGATAAATAACTATATTTTCATTTTTTAAGGGTTCTAATAATGGTAGTTTTAGGTTTTGCAATCCTCCACTTGCAAGCCATATATATTCTGGTAAAAATATACTCATAATGATTGCAGTCTTCTCTGATTCCACTATAGCAACAGTATCTATAGGTCTTGCAATACCTTGCAACGGTATTGCAAGTCTAGGATTAACTAAATGCAAACCAAATAAACATTGTTTGAGATTGAAATCAGGTTTCTTAATTTTCTTATGAACCCAATTGATGTGTGGGAATGGATTTTTTACTCGTTTACCGGTATTTTCGTCAAATAAAATTATTTTGCCTGTATGGACTTTTTGAGTTTGATTTATTTGCCAAAAGATAGTTGCACCATCCCAAAGTTTAGAAGTTCCTATTTTATACCTTGTAATGCAATTTTCAACTTCATCTTTAGAAAAATGCTTTTTGAGAAATTTAATAAAATTGTTATTATCATATTTTTTTAAAGATTGTGTTACCAAGAGAGGGTTAATGTAATTGGGAGTAACCATGATCGGTGCAATATTAGGTATTGCAATACACTCATTTTGCTTTGGATTTTTATGATACCCACAACTAGTCTCTCTATCGCATCTACCTATAGTTTCATGCAGATATTCGCCAGTGATTTTATCTATATACCTAACAAATCGTTTTTTACCACAAAGAGGGCAAATAAACTTTTTGCTGGAATTGTCTAATGAATATTTAAATTCACTCATAACTATTCGTAATGTTCGTAATACTCGTAGTCATTACGACCTTTACGAGGATTGCGATTTTAAGTTTTGGGTTTGAAAACTGTAGCCAACAAATACTCAATTGCATCTTGTTTTGTAAATTTTACTTTTTTGGATTTCTTCATCCTGACATCAATAAATACTTTTTTATGATGCTTATCAAGCAGTACAATAAATTTCTCCCTTTCCTCCTGAGGAAGAGCAAGAAAAACATCATATACTGTACTTGCATTCATTATTAAAGATTATTTTTCTTTAAAATGACTCTTACCATACTTTCAGAAATAGCTAATTGATTTCCAATTTGAACGTTTGAAATACCTTGTTTTTTTAGTTCAATCACCTTGTTGTTACGTTCACTTTTATCTTCACCAGTCATTTGACGTAAATGGTCAAATTCACTGCCGAATTCAATAAAACTGAACTGTAAAAAGCTGTTCACTTTTTCAATTCTACAAACAATAATGTTTTCTGAATCATAAATATGTTCACAATTACGCTGTTTGATTTGCTTGATATATCGTAATCCAACTTCCTGATTACTTTCTCCGATTGCAAAGCTACTGTCACAGAAGTTCATAAGCATTTTGCTTCCAGATAAATGGTTTTTGGTTATTGGTTTGCAAGTGTCTATTTTAGGAGTATGTGCTATAACTAAAATTGATAAGCCATATTTGTTTTTCAAATCCTTTAGAAATTTCATCAATGGCAATGCATCTTTTGCTTTTTCATTATCAGTTTTTAAATAGGTAATATTGTCGACTATTAAAACTTTAACACAATAATCAATAATTGATTTTTCAAGAGAATAAAAAAGAAACTCTTCAAAGGTTTTAAATCTTTTATCTTCAAAATAATCTGGATTAATTTCAGCTCGTAGGAAGTTTGAACTAAATGAAAAATGATTTGTAAAATTTTCAGAATATCTGTTTTCAAACTGTTTGTCTGAAAGTTCAAAATCAAAATATATAATTGGAGTGGGAGGACATTCTAACTTTAAACCACAAGTAGAAACACCAGTACTAATACTGTTTGCAATCTGTACCGCCAAAATTGACTTGCCTAAATTAGTGTCGGCAAACAAAATACATATTTCCCCTTCAAACCAAAATTCACCAAATAACATTCTGGGGATTGGTCTATTTTTGGCAATCTCAATAAACTGATTAGCTGATTTGATTTCAAAAATGGAGTTTGAATCAGGAACCAATTCGTTTCTTAACTCTTCCTTGAAAACATCGAGATTATCATTCATAACATTTAGATTTTCTACAAATCTATTTTGTTAAAACGATGTAATACTGTATGCTAAGTTTTTAAAACTTTAATTAAAGTATTTTAAACTTTAATTAAAAAAGGGAAATACGAATTTAAAGTCTCTTTGAATTTTATATATTCTTTGTTTGGTTTTGAAAACCAATTTCCAAATATTGATTGATGGGTTCCAATCTCCCAATTAAAACTATTTTTCATAGCACTATATATCTTGGTTCTGTCTCCGTGAACCAAAGAGATTATTTCAAGTTCATTAAAATATTCAATTAGATATCTTAATTTTTTTCCTTTTTCATTTTGAAATTTTTCTGAAATTATTTTTTCAATTTCTTTGTTTCTTTCGTGGGAAATAAAATCTCTAAAGTATTTTTCTCTCGGTGTTAGATTAACAGAAAACTTCTTAAATACATTTGTTTCATTTACTTCTTGAATAAAATTTTGAGGATTAAAATTTTGAGCTTTTAGACCTGTTATTTTTTCAACTTCTACTAAATGATTATTAAAATTAAAATTTTGGCAATTAAATAATGCTAGTGTTTGAGTGTTTTTAACTGGTGATTTTTTTTGAAAATAAAAAGATAATTGATTTGAAAAATAAGTGTAGGTTTCAACTTCTTTTAGGTATTTTTCAGAGAGGTAATTAAAACTATTACCATCCAAAGACACTTTATATTCAATTAGTTTAAAACAATTATCTTGCAATTTAGTGGATTTTAATAAGAGTGTTGTTAATTCAATACTACTGTTGTTAATCCAATTAAAATCATTATCTATTTGAACTATTTTATCAAGCCAATTATATACAAAATTTGTGTCATCTGCCAAACTTTTAAATTCATTTATATCAAGAATTGACTTGGGTATATAGAAAATAAAGTTTCTAAATACCTCATTTGCTAATTCGTAATATTTTGAACTTAAATCAGACATCTTCAATTATAAAATAGGGTTTGCCATTGATGTTCTACCATTAGAAAATTTGCCTGTTCTATGACAGTATTTTTCGGGATAATCCCAGTTTTCAAAAATCACCCATGATTGATAGGCTTCATAACAAAACGGTCTTGTTGGGTCAAAAGGGATTCTATTTCCTGTTCTTATGCAATAACCTAAATCTGAATTGTTGTTTTTGTTATAGTTTTGATTTCTTCCTTTCGGTTCATTAACTGATTGAAATTCTTCTCTAGTTGGTTTTGTGTCATTTTGAAATAATTCATAGTCAAAATCATTATAAAACTTTTGCTCAAAATTTCTGTTTCTATATAATGCGTTTGTCTCATCAAATAATACCACATGACCGAGATGCTTTTTTGAAAGCCCTAAATTGGTTTTTTTATACAAAGGTCTCTTTACAAAAACGCAAGGATTACTTTTTATAACCTCATTAGTTGAGTTCATCGAATCAGAATACAATTTATCAATTGTCAATTTTGAATTAGGAAATGAAATTCCATATTCAACATTTCCAGTCATTGATTTACCTAGCAAGTTTAACGAAGTCAATAATGCTTCGTTTTCATTGGAATAATACTTTGCATGAAGATTATTGCAATAGATAATGACTATGTTTTCAAAGTCTTTAAAAAACTCCAAATCATCTTGATTTAAGCTTCGTTGAGTTTCTCCCTCATTTTTGCCAAAAACTAATATTATTTCTAGTTCAGGACTGTTTTTAAGTTTGCTAAATATCTTTTTGCAATACTCATCTAATCTTATAAAAGGAGAAAGTATGATAAGTTCTTTATTAGCTTTCCAGATAATATCTGTTAGCTTTTCATCTAATGCTTTTCCTGTAAAAAAATCTGCCATTTTTAATAAACTTCTTTAAATCAATTAATTTTCCAATTGTAGCTTGTTTTCCCACAGCCACACCTAATTGTTTTTAAAACCGGCTCATAATTTTTTAGTGATACTTTGGGTCTTTTGCAATCTGTTTCTTGGCAATAAAATATTTTTTCAAACTCTATAATATCTGACCAGATAGCTCTTAAATCTCCAATTTTTGAGTCAAGTTTATTATCATGTGATAATGTATTCCCGATTTGAGCAGAATTCTCTATTCTATCAATTACTGGAAAACTAACGAGTAAATCTTTATTTGCAATTTTTATTGTGGATTTTAAACTGGTAATTAATTCATAACACATTCTATGTTCATTAATTTCATTGAATTTAAAAACCACTTTGGTTTCTGTATTTAAAGCAATATCCTTTAATTTTTGCTCCATATATCTTCTAATTGGATTCCCCATATTATTAGATACTCCTTGAGATAAATTATGTTCTATGAAATCTTTTAATTCACTTGGTGTTTCGTCAAAATGAGTTCCTTTGTCCTCCGACCATTTTATTTCATTAATATACCAACCGTTCTTTTTTGCCAAAGGTTTAATCATATTGTCAAACCATTCTCTTTCATGCGTTAATACAATAAATTGATAGTCATTAAATTTTTCGATAATCAGATCTGCAAACTTTTTTCTGTGAGTTGAATCAAAACTTGAAATAACATCATCAAGGACTACAAACTTACTTTCTTTATTAAATGCAATTACTGACGCTAAAAAGAATGATAATCCAAAACAATTGAGATGTGATTCACTAAAATATTTTTGAGGTGGAGACACCCAATTTCCTTCATACTTGTATTCAATGGTCAAACCATTTAATTCATCGTCTTCACCAATTGTTACAATTTTTAATTCTTGAAAAGGTTCATTCGGATTCATAAATTGGTAAAATTCATTTATTTTTCCGGAAAATGTAGTGATGAAGTTTTCAAGTCCTTCCTTTTGCTTTTTTATAAATTCATCGTATATTATTTTCAATGAATTTTGTTGATTTTCAAGAATGCTTTTTTGTTTTTCAATTAAACGAATATTCAAAAAAGCTTCTTTAGAAGATGAAATTTCATTGTAAAGTATAGTTGAATTGTTTTTTAGTGCTTCTTTTATTTTAGTTATTCTTTCCGAAATTTTCGCCTGAAAATTGAAATCGTCTTCAATTAGATTAATTTTTTCTGGTTCAGATATTTTTTCTCCAGAAGTTACTTTAATTGTACTAGCAGTTTGGAAAGCACCTATTTTATCTTTGATTTTCTGAATTTCAATTTTTAATGCTTCATTTTCATTACTGTTTATATCTGGATTCTGTAATAAGGTATCTATTCTTTTGGTTCTTTCCAATGTAATTTCAGAAACTAAAGTTTTGGATTTATTAAAATCATTTAGCTTCTTTGAAGATTCCTCAATTTCCTCTAATCTTTTACTTATTTCAGATTGTAACTCTTCAATATTCTTAGGTTGCAAGCATAAAGGACAACTATCTTCTTTATGATATTTTGTGATGACGTTTTTACCAGAATTGAGTAATTCTTTGAAAAATGTTTGCATAATGCTTTGTACATCCAATGCAATTTTTTCAAATTCCAGATAGTACTTGCCATATTCTGAATTAATAAATCCAATTTCAGATTTTAATAGATTCAAGTTATTTTGAATATTTTCTAAAAAAGCTAATTCTAAATTGAGTTTATTGTTTTCTGGACTAGTAAGGTGAGTTAATACTTTATCAATATCCTCTAAAGCTTTTATTTCAAAACCAATATTTAATGGTTTAATTTTTTCATTGAGCTTATCAATGAAATTTTGTTCTTGACTTATTGAAGCTCCAATTTTTTCAATTAAGATTCTTTGCAAATTGCTTTTTTGACCTTCAAAATTTTGCTTTGTTATTTCTGATTTAATTGCATTATAGCATTTTTGTAAAACTTCTTTCTTTTTAGATACTTCTGAGAAGCCAATAATTTCAGAAAGATATTTTAGTTTTTCCGTCTTCGTATTGTCAACAAAATTGGTTAAATTTTTAAACCTTAAAATGAGGTTTTCATTTTTTGTATTGGTATAGAATTTGGTGAAATCTTCGGATGTATTATTAAAATCAGCAACTAGTTTTGTTTTTTTATAATAAATGTTTTTTGTTGCATCAACTTTATTGTTTGTAAAAGACAGGGATACTTCGGATGTTATAGAGTCATCAATCTTTGCATTTCTTAGAGCTTCTTTTAAATCTATCTCAAGACTGTTTAAATGCTCTACTTTATCAGTAAAAAACCATTCCAATGAATCTGAAATGCTGCTTTTCCCTGTTCCATTGTCGCCATACAATAGGGCAGACTTTCCATTTAAAGGAAGTCTTAATGTATCTTTTGTTCCTCGAATCCCCTTTAAATTAATTTCATTAATCTTTGTTGCCATCTTGCTCTCTTAATTTTTGAAGTTCGTTTTTCACATTTATATCGGTCAATTTCCCCTCTTTATAAAGTGTTGCTAACATCTTTGCAATATTTGCATCAACGCCTTTAATTTCTTCAATTGAATTGAAAAAATCATTAACTATCTCTTCACCTGATTTTACATTCTCTTCCATACTTTTTTATTTAAAATATTTCCAATCTATTTTTAAATTACCTGACTGCTTTTTGTCTAAAACTGTTAGTCCAGTTTTATTATTGCAAATAGGGTAAACACCATAATTTTCAACAAAGTTTGAGATAAAATGGCTTTCCAAGTCCTCAATTCTGAATTTCCATACATTTTGCAATATTTCAAAATTTATGTAGGTAAAATATAATGGTTCTATTCTTCTATAATTTGTTAAACCAATGTTCTTCGATTTACCATCAAAATGACTAAGTAATCTACTCCCGATGCTGTTAGTTTTTCTTTCGCTCATGCCAATATATAATAATTTGGATTTTGCAAAAGGGTATTGAATATCAATTGATTCACTAAATATGAAATATAAGCCAGCTAAACCATTTAAAGGTCTAATATTAGATGCTTCAAATTTTTTTGGTTCATCGAAATAAATTGTAATTTCATTTTCCATACTTAATGCTTGAAGGAAATTAAAGCTTTCATAATTTCTCCTCTTTTATAATAAACACGATTACCAATACCGTAGGCTGTAATCTTTCCTTTTTTTGTCCAACTCCATAAAGTTGTCAACTCAACTTTTAAAATCTTTGCAGTTTCAGTTCTTGTTAGTAATTCCTCATTGTTTTGACTAGAAATAAGGGTTGCAATCCTCATTTCTAACTTAGCAACTAATTTTTCCGAAATGATTTCCGTTAACTCTTCAACGGAAACATTTTCAATCTGTATTATCTCTTTTTTAATCATTATCTTAAATTGTAATTAAAAGATTCTGAAAATATCAGAAGTCAAACTTTAATAACTTAGCGTTAATTATTTTTAATTTCAAATCTTCGCTAAATTCATCTTCATAAATAAATGAAGATATAATTTCAAATAACAAATCTCTATCTATTATATTATCAGCTACATCAACAGCAATATTTTCAATTTCCCTCATAAATCGACCTACTATGAAACCTAAACCATTTATTTGAAAAAAGTAAGCAGTTAGAATAATTGAAGACCTTTTATTTCCATCATTAAATGTGTGGTTTTTATTCAGAGCATAGAAAAGGTAGGTTGCTTTTTCCTCAATAGTTGGGTAATAATCATCGCTTTTGACAAAATCTAAAGTTGCCTCTAAATGACCTCTATCTTTTATGCCTTGTAATCCACCTGAGTGTTGGATTATATAATCATGTTGATTAATAGCATGTTCAATATCAAAATATAAATATGCCATTTATCGGTTTTTTAAGCGTTTAAAAACATCAATATTTTCATCTATTCTTTCCTCAATAGTTTTACTTTTTTCTCCTAAAAATCTATCGAAATCAGATTTTGAGACACTATCAATATAATGTTCTAGGTTTTCATGTAAAACTCTCCTGAAACCATAATCTCTACTTGCCATTTTGGTTCTTGCATCTTCAATTAATGGTTTGTATAATGGATGTTTTGAAAAACTTTCTAACAAAGTGTTCATTTCATCTTTAGTAAGTTTTCTGTTTAAGTCATTAGAAAGTCTTTCCATTTCATGAGCCAAACCAGTTTCATAAGATGCAATAAGCTTTAATATTTCTGCATACATTGTATCTCGAACATTTTCTGTTTCTTCAAGATTTAATATTCTTTTGTATTCTACTGCATTTTCATAAAATATACATTTATAGATTTTGTCTGTATAGTATGAATATTTGAAATTTCCTAAATCTAAATACTTATTCAAAGCATTAGTAAACTCTTTTCTGTAATAAGGCTCTTTAAGAATAGAGTTTAAAAAGTCTTCATCTCTTTGATTGATGTATTTAGTTGACCCACCTGATTTATAATTTAAGCTATCAATTACAATGTCTAGGATTTTACTTCTAATGGCTTTTGCCATTTCGCTTTCAACTAATAACATTCCTAAATTTAGAAATGCCCTAAAGTTAAATAGCCCCAATTGTGGAGTTTTACTAGACAGGTTCGTTACTCCACCAAATTGTTCCTTAAATTCTTTTAATGCTTTTCCTTTAATAACTACATAACCATTATGTTTTAGTTCATTTTCATTACCTTCTAAATACCTGTCTATTGTTGCAGTGTCTATTTGATAGAACTCTGAAATTTGATTTTTGGTAAATCTATATTCATCTTTAAAGAGCATACCTGAAATACCTAGATGCTCTTGTATAGTATCTAGTACTTCATTATTGTTTAAAATGTTCTGTCTGTCAATGTTTGACGCTGTCAAATCTTTCATATAACCAAAATTTGTTTATAACTTTATTATGTTTACCGCATTAATGAGGCGAACATCACTTCTTTCTCTCTTAATCTATTGATATATATAGCTTTCTTTATTTATTATTTATTTAATATATATCTAATATGTCTAATATATCTATCTAATATATCTTTAATCTATTTAATATATCTATCTAATATATCTTTAATCTATCTATCTATCTATCTATCTATCTATCTATCTATCTAATCTATCTTTAATCTATCTAATGTATTAAAACTACTCTTTAGATATCTTCTTCTTTAAACTATACATAACTATTACAGAATTCTGAAATATAGGCATTGCAAATAGTTAAGGATTTTAAACTCTAAAAATACTAAAGAATAGTATTATATAAATGGATTTTGTCTTTAATTTTTAACAGTTTGAAAAGTACATTGAGTGTGTTTGCAAAACGTATTGATGCTATTGCAATTGTATTGCAATGATTAATGTGTTGGATTGCAATGCCTATTGTGAAATTGCAATTATATATAATATAGCGTTGCAACGCTAGACTATGCCGTTTACTATAGTTTATAGATGTATTTTAATCCCATAACATAGCACTTCAACGCTATTTCAACGCTACCGTTGAAAAGCGCATTAACGCTTTTGCAACGCTAACAATGCAATTTCTAAATTATTTAAAAAAATACATTCTCTAACCCCTGAAAACAGTGTGCTCCAACGCTATTGCAACGCTAAAAAGTAATATAATATTAATAATAGTGAATCTCAAATATAGCCATACTTGCAAGTATGGTTTACAAGCTTGCAAGTATGACTAAGGCTACTTTAATAAATTTGAATAATCCTCAGGAAGTTCAGCATCAATGTCTCTTAAATATTTTTCTAATGCAGACATTGTAGAATGCCCTGTGATAAGCATCAATTTACTTTTAGTTTCAAACTGTGAGCTACTTTTACGCATTTCTCTATACAATTTAGTAATGAAAGTATGCCTGAAACTATACATTCCGTAATCTTTGTTGAGATTAAAATGTGTTTTTACAACTTCTTTAAATCGTTTTGAGAAGTAATCTCTTTTATTGTTTGGTTCTGTAATCCAGTCTTGACCGAAACCAGTAGGAGTGAAGAGGAAACTATCGGGATTGCATTTAGATAAATCGGGTAAATCATTAATCAATATTTCGGGGATGATTTTGATTTTAACAGCCTTATTTTTAGTTCTCAAATAAATCCTTTTGCCAATTAAATCAATGTCTTTAATCTTCAACTCACAAACTTCTATTGGTCGTAAAAAGTTGTAGGAAACAAATTTTATGAATAGTAAAAGTATCTGGTCGTTTTTTTCAAGAAAAGAATAAATGTCTTTTTGCATTTCAGAGGTATAAGTTTTATTCCTCTCTGGATTGGATTTTAAAACATTTATTTTTTTAGCTATGTTATCTGTAATTATTTCATTGTCCTCTAACACTTGAAATAGTGAACTAAGGTCTGCTCTTGTATTATTTCTATTTCTAGCACTCGAATTAATCAGTACTTCATTCAAATAATCATTCATAACCTTTTTGGTTATGTCAGTTATAGGCTTATTTTCATCTAATGCCTTTCTAAACTTTCTAATTCTCAATTCAAAGTTTTTAAATGAAGTATCTCTAATTGTGTTTTTTTTGATATTTAAAGCAAATTCAAAGGCTTCTTTGATTGATAGAATTTCGGGTATTGGAATATTTGTAGAAGGTTTTGCAATACTAGTATTGCAATGCTCAGAATTGCCAGTTTGTATTTTGTTAAAGAATTGCTCTATATCATTATTACCGTACGGAATCAATTCTTCACTTTCGAGAAGAAACTCAAGTCCACTTCTCATGGTATTTAGGTATGCAATCCTTTCATTTTTTGTTTTTAGCTTATTTGCATCACCTTTTATATTAGGCATTCTTTTGAGTTTGCCTGTCTTTTCATCTCTACAACTGTAGTAAATATACCAACTTTTGGCTAGGGCTTTTTCTTTTTCTTCTTTACTAAGTTTATTCCATTGCAAAACATCTACACCACCGGTAAATATTTTTGGAGAAGAAAAGTTCTTTTTTTTCAACAGTTTAGTGTAGTAAATGGTTTTGAAATCGTGTACTAAATCGTGTACTCTCTGTAAATTTAAAAAAATTTTGGACATAAAAAAACGGTTTAGAGTACACTAAACCGTTGATTTTCCTATTTTTAAATTTTGTAGCGAGAGGGAGATTTGAACTCCCGACCTCAGGGTTATGAATCCTGCGCTCTAACCGACTGAGCTACCTCGCCATGATGAAGCATTCCCTGAATGCGGGTGCAAATATAAAATTAAAATTATTGGCTGCAAACTAATATTAGTTATTTTTTTTATTTTCAAAAAACGTTTTTTTTTTGATTTTATATTCTATATATTTCCAAAAAATTTGTTCACATCATGGATAGTAAAATACGTTATGAGCTTGAGTTTCCTTTGAATTCTTCACCTCAATTATTGTATCAATATATTTCAACTCCTTCAGGATTGCAGGAATGGTTTGCAGATAATGTGAATTCCAGAGGTGAATTCTTTACCTTTATTTGGGATGATGTCGAGGAAAATGCCAGGCTGGCATCTAAAAAAACAGGAGAGAAAGTAAAGTTTAAATGGGTCGATGACAATAAAAAAGATACCGATTATTACTTTGAATTGAGAATTCTGGAAGATGAAATCACCAAAGATGTATCATTAATGGTCGTTGATTATGCCATAGAAGACGAATTGGAAGAGTCTAAACTTTTATGGGAAAATCAGGTGTCCGACTTAAAACATGTGATTGGTTCTATATAAAATCATCTTTTTTAAAGTTATATTTGTCCCGTTTTTTAACGGGATTTTTTTATGATAAATTTTAATGGGGATATACAGGACTCTGAATTGCAATTAACGGTTTCCAATCGGTCATTTCTTTACGGTGACGGCGTTTTTGAAACCTTAAAAGTGGTTGATAACAAGATTTTATTCTTTGAAGATCATTATTTCAGGTTGTTGGCCTCGATGAGAATTATCAGAATGCAAATCCCTATGTCGTTTACTTTTGAGTATCTGGAGAGTCAGATTTTGGGCCTGGTAAACCAGCAAAACATACAAGATTCTGCTCGTGTAAGACTGACCGTTTTTAGAAACGAAGGCGGTTTTTATTCACCTACAGACAATTCGGTTTCCTTTGTTATTCAGGCCAATGCGTTGCAGAATAAAGTATATTCGATTGCAGATAAATCTTTCGAAGTCGATTTGTATAAAGACTTTGTAGTCACCAAACAATTGCTTTCCACGCTGAAAACCAACAATAAAATCATCCAGATTACCGCCAGTATTTTTGCTCAGGAGAATCAACTGGATTCCTGTCTGCTCATCAATGAAGACAAAAATGTCATAGAAGCGACCAATGGAAATCTGTTTATGCTGATGAACAATCAGCTGGTAACTCCGCCAATTGCAGAAGGATGCCTGAATGGTATTATGAGAAAACAAATCCTGAAATTAGCGAAGGATGTTGAGGGTATTGAGTTGATAGAAAAGGAAATTTCGCCTTTTGACCTTCAGAAAGCGGATGAATTGTTTATTACAAATGTGATTATGGGAATCCAGCCGATAACAAAATACCGTAAAAAGGAATTTGAAGCCAAATTGTCTAACGAATTGTTGGAAAAACTAAATCAGGCGATAGCCGTTTAGTTTAAGATAGGATTTTCAGGGGCGTTCGACCAGATAAGGTATTCGCCGCCCAATTCAATGATTTTTTCTTTCCAGAAGTGAACCGAAGCTTTGCCTAAAATTTTATTTTCATAAACATTTTTGGTCAATATCCAGGAGCTGGACTGCATTTCGGTTTCCAATTGTTCCGAATCCCAACCGGTATATCCCAAAAAGAAACGAATGTTTTTCTTCTTGAGTAATCCTTTATTGATTAGGTCTTTGGTCAATTCAAAATCGCCACCCCAAAAAATACCGCTAGATATTTCAATGCTGTTTGGAATCAAATGAGGAACATTGTGGATGAAGTATAAATTGTCCTGTTCCACCGGACCGCCATTGTAGATTTTAAATTTGGCATCAATTTCCGGAAGTAAATCTTTGATGGTGTATTTCAGCGGTTTATTCAAAATAAAACCCACCGAACCTTCATCATTATGATCAGCCAACAAAATTACAGATCTGTTAAAAGACAAATCGCCAATAATAGATGGTTCAGCTATTAATAATTGACCTTTTTGTAATTTTTCCGAAATCATTTTTCAGCTAATTTTTATTAAAACTAAGAAAAAGGATTTAAAAAAGCTAATTTTTTTGGTCTAAAAACAAAAAAACCACATCAAACGATGTGGTTTTTGTATATCAGAAGAACTAATTAATTAGTTTACTGCTCCGTCTAATTCAGCACCAGCTTTGAATTTAACTACATTTTTAGCAGCGATTTTGATAGTTTTTCCTGTTTGAGGATTTCTTCCGTCTCTTGCAGCTCTTTTAGATACTGACCAAGAACCGAAACCTACTAAAGATACTCTTCCACCTTTTTTCAAAGTACCACCTACATTTCCTAAAAATGATTCTAAAGCTAATTTTGCAGCAGCTTTTGTGATTCCAGCGTCAGCTGCAATTGCATCGATTAATTCTGATTTGTTCATAATGTTAGTTATTAATTGTTGGTTAAACATTTTGTTAATGATAACAAATTTAATAGGAATTCCTTACTGTGCAAGCGTTTTCGGGTTTTTTTCAAAAATTTGTTGATAACTTCGGCCATTTGTTGATAAACCTGAGCATTTCATCGATTATTTCAATCCAAAAACGCTCGAGACCTTATTCTGCTTGCGCTCTTTCGGAAAACGTAACGCCATTTAACAACTCGTGAGCCTGCATTTTTTTCTTCCCCGGAAGTTGCAGACTTAGGATTTGTATATAACCATCTTTTACCGCAACTTTAATTTCTTTTTTGGTGGTGATAATTTGGCCAACAGAAAACGGATGAGACTCTGAAATGACTTTTGCCTCATACAATTTGACATTCCATTCTTCACCGTTGTCCTTAAAGAAACACCAAGCCGAAGGATAAGGAGACAAACCGCGAATTAAGTTATGAATCTCCGCTGCCGATTTGGTCCAGTCTACTTTGCAGTTTTCCCTATTGAGTTTATATGCGGTTTTGATTTCTGAATTATCGATTTGAATGGTTGTCGTGACATTTCCCTTTTCAATCAAAGCCAAAGTGTCAACGACAGCTTCGCTTCCCAAAACCATCAATCTGTCGTGTAATTCGCCTGCATTTTCCTCAGGATTGATTCCTATTTCCTGATTCAGGATCATCGCGCCGGTATCTATCTTATCTTCAATAAAGAAAGTAGTCACACCGGTTTTGGTTTCGCCATTGATAATCGCCCAGTTAATAGGAGCAGCACCGCGATAGTTAGGTAACAACGAAGCGTGAAGGTTAAAGGTGCCCAATTTTGGCATACGCCAAACGACTTCCGGCAACATCCTAAACGCCACCACAACTTGTAAATTGGCATTCAAACTTTGCAATTCGGCTAAAAAAGCCTCGTCTTTTAAATTGGATGGCTGCAACAATCTTAGGTTGTGTTCCAAAGCATATTCTTTCACTGCCGAATATTTGATTTTTTGGCCACGACCGGCTGGTTTGTCAACCGCTGTGATCACGCCAACCACTTCATAATTATTTTTGATAATGGTGTCCAAAATGCCAACGGCAAATTCGGGCGTTCCCATGAAAACGATACGTAACTTTTCCATTTCTATTTTAAGGAATATAAATTATTCGATTTGATGCTGATGGTTTTGTCTTCCAACAACTTTTGCAGTGCAAAGATAACATCGTCTTTTGGAAATTTGGTCAGCTTTTGAATATCTCTCGAATTGAAATCCTGCATTTTCAATAATTCAACAATTTTCTCGGAAACAGTATTCGGGTTTTGTGGCTGCCTATTTTTAGTAATACAATAGGAGCAAATGCCACAATTCGTTTTTAGGCTTTCGCCAAAATATTGCATCAGCAATTTATTCTTGCAGGTTTTGGTGTCCTTACTATATAATAGGACAGCCTGAAGTTGCTCTGTTTTTAATTTGTTTTGCGCTTCCAGGTATTTCGAAACGCGGTTAATCGTTCTGTCATCTTCACGAACTTCGTTCAACGTAATTGTAGCGTCATTGTTTTTGGCAGTCAAATCAATGATGTTTTTGGCTGCCAGTTTTTGTAAAAGCGACAACACAGCATTCTCTGTATGATTTGATTTTTTGGCAATCAATTGCAGATTGAAAGCGGTTTGCATATCATAAATTCCGGGATAAGTGCGCAGCATCGTCAAAATGATTTCCTCGTCATTCGGATTCAGGCTCATATAACGTATCACTTCTTTGGATGGAATGATGAACTGCAACGTAATTTTCTCTGAGAATTCCTGTGACAAAGTGATAATGCCTTGTCGGTCGAGAAACTGCAAAGCGTTATAAGTCTTTAAGGTTGGAAAATTGTATTTGGTGCAAAAATGATTCAGGTTGAAACTAAACTGCTCATCAATGCCTTCGCCATAAGCAATTTGGAAATAATTGCACAATTTGGAAAACACCAGATTCAAAAAAGCCTTATCGGGCAAAACCCTGAGAAATTGGGCTTCGGCATGCAAAACATCAGACGGATTGTTCAGCAAAACGGCAAAGGCTTTTTCTCCATTACGACCGGCGCGACCCGATTCCTGGTAATAATTCTCCAGATTCTGCGGCAAATGCAAATGAATTATCGTTTTGACATTCGATTTATCAATGCCCATTCCGAAAGCATTTGTGGCAACCATCACCTGAACGGTTTCATCCATCCAGAGTTTCATGTGTTTTTCTTTGTCTTTGGAAGACAAACCGCCGTGATAAAATGTAGCGGTAAAACCAAGGCTTTCTAATTGGTGGACGGTTTCGTTGCACGCTTTCCTGTTGGTCACATATATAATCGAAGGTTGCGGATTCTTGTGCAGAATCTGCTGCAGCAAATGCAACTTGTCTTCGGTTTCAAAAACCATATAGGCGATATTGTCGCGGTAAAATGATTTCGAGAAAACCTGTGGATTGTTTAATTTTAATTGGGTGATAATATCTTCTTTCACTCTTATTGTAGCCGAAGCGGTCAAAGCCAAAAACGGCACTTTCGGAAAGAATTCCTTGAGCTGTACAATTTTTAAATACGCCGGACGGAAATCATGACCCCATTGCGACACACAATGGGCTTCGTCAATGGCAATAAGATTGATTGGGAGATTTTTGATGCGTTCCAAAATCCAGTCGTTTTGCAAACGTTCCGGAGAAAGATACAGAAATTTGTAATTTCCATACTGACAGTTGTCCAACAAATCGATAATCTCATCCTGATGGATGCCTCCGGTCAATGCGATGGCTTTAATGCCTTTGTTTTGCAAATTCTGAACTTGGTCACGCATCAGCGCAATTAATGGCGAAATCACCAGACAAATGCCTTCCATCATCATACCCGGAACCTGAAAACAAATCGATTTTCCACCGCCGGTCGGCATCAGTGCAAAAGTATCTTTGCCTTCCAGTACAGATGCAATAATAGCTTCCTGAGGTTCACGAAAAGCATCGTGTTTCCAGTATTTGTTTAGGATTTCTAAGGCTGTATTCAAATTGTGAATTATCAATTGTGAATGGTGAATTATAAACTAATTCAAATGTATAAAAAAGAATTGGGTTGCAGTTACAACAAAAGTGTATTAAGAAAGCTGATTAAAGATGAACTGGATTCGCTCTTCAATGGTTCCGCAAGGCACTTCAATCAATTGGTAACCATATTTTTCATAGGTTTCTATCAAATGATCAAAGATGAGTTTGGCCTGTTCGAAGTTTTCATAACGCGCTTCATCGCTTTCGTAAATTTCTTCCCATGGCGGAAGGACAAAAATTTTGGAATACTGGTGCTCTCGGCAGGCATGGTCAAAAAAAGCAGGATAACTGTCGCCAATATAATGCATATAGGCTAAAATATCTGGAATGCCACGATCCATAAACACGATTTCAGACTGGTCAACCATCGCTTGCTGGTGTTGCTTTCTTCTGCCTTCCAATAATAATTCACTGAAAAGTAAAGGCTTTTCCAAAAACAATTGTTCGATGCCTTGTTTTTTGGCTTCCAAAGTAACCTGTCTTGAAATTTCAGGAAAACACGCATGACCTTGCTCGATAAGTGCATCGATTATTGTGGTTTTTCCCGTACCCGGGCCACCGGTTATGACTATGAGTTCCTTTTTCAAAATTTTGGAAATAAGGGGCAAATTTATTGAAACAAATTAGAATATAGAAAGTGTTTGCGCTTTTTATTTTTTGACTGAAAAATTAATTTTTTTAAATCCTATAATCCTAATTCCAAAATCTGAAATCAATACTGTATATTTGCTTTTATTTTTAGATTAATGGATAAGAAAACCCAAGAATTTTATACCCGATTACGAGAAGAGTTGAACAATACTTCAACATGGCCTAGCGAATATTTGTATAAATTTATCGTCCCGACAGATCCTAAAAAAATTGAAGAAGTAGAGAATGCTTTTGATAACTTAGGTGCCGTTATACAAACAACCCAATCCAAAACCGGTAAATACACCAGTCTTTCTGTCAACGTTACGATGGAAAACCCGGAAAGTGTAGTGGAGAAATACATAGAAGTTTCTAATATAGAAGGAATAATTTCATTATAATGGCTGAGAAATATATAAAAGAGAATGCCAATGATGTGGTACACCATTTGGAATACAATGCCGAAAGAGTGCATTTGATTATTCCGGAGTATGGCCGTCATTTGCAAAAATTGATTGATCAGGCAACCTTAATCGCAGATAGGGAAGAGCGCAACAAAGCAGCCAAATACATCATTCAGGTGATGGGAAGTTTGAATCCGCATTTGCGTGATGTGCCCGATTTTCAGCACAAACTATGGGATCAGATTTTTATCATGTCCGATTTTAAGTTGGATGTAGATTCACCTTATCCGATTCCCACACGTGAGGTAATCAATTTGAAACCGGAGCGTTTGCCTTACCCACAAAAAAACCCAAAATACCGTTTTTATGGCAACAACATCAAGTACATGATTGATGTAGCCAACAGTTGGGAAGACGGAGAAATGAAAAATGCTTTGGTTAAAGTAATCGCCAACCACATGAAGAAATCTTATTTGAGTTGGAACAAAGACACTGTAACCGATACCGTGATTTTTGAGCATTTATATGAATTGTCGGCAGGCAAACTGAATTTATTGCAAAGCAGCGAAGAATTGTTGAATACTAACGATTTGATGCGTACCAATAAAAAAATGTCGAACAAAAATATGCCGCCGCAAAACAACAACAAAATCAAGAGCAACAATAAGAACGGAAAGAAACCGTTTCAGAAAAATAACAACAACAATCAGAAATAGTTATGAGTTATGAGTTATAAGTTATGAATTCAATTTCTTAACAGCCAAAACTCATAATTCATAATTTATAATTCATAATTATAAAGAATGGGAACTTTTAAAATTGAAGGTGGAATTTCACTAAAAGGAGATGTACAACCACAAGGCGCAAAAAATGAAGCATTGCAAGTTTTGTGTCCGGCATTATTAACTTCAGAAAAAGTTAGAGTCACCAATATTCCGGATATTATTGACGTTAATAAACTAATCGTTTTATTAGGAAATTTGGGCGTTAAAATTCAAAAAAACGGCGTTGGTGATTATACTTTTCAAGCCGATGAAGTCAATATTGATTATTTAAAAACAGAAGCCTTTAAAAAAGAAGGCGGCAGTTTAAGAGGTTCGATTATGATTGTTGGACCGCTTTTAGCCCGATTTGGTTGTGGATATATTCCAAAGCCAGGTGGAGACAAAATTGGTAGAAGAAGATTAGATACACACTTTGAAGGTTTTATTAATCTTGGAGCGAAATTCCGTTATGAAAGAGAAGACCATTTCTATGGCGTAGAAACCAAAACCCGTTTGAAAGGCGCACACATGTTATTGGACGAAGCTTCGGTAACCGGAACAGCCAATATCGTTATGGCGGCTGTTTTAGCAGAAGGGACAACGACTATATATAACGCAGCCTGCGAACCTTATTTGCAACAATTGTGTAAAATGTTGAATTCAATGGGTGCCAAAATCACCGGAGTTGGTTCTAATTTGTTGACGATTGAAGGTGTTGAAAAATTAGGCGGTTGCGAACACAGAATCCTTCCGGATATGATTGAAATTGGTTCCTGGATTGGATTGGCAGCCATGACACGCAGTGAAATTACCATTAAAAATGTAAGCTGGGAAAACTTAGGGGTTATTCCAAGTGTGTTTAGAAAGTTGGGAATCACCTTAGAAAGAAAAGGAGATGATATCTACATTCCGGCGCATACCAAGGGTTATACCGTGAAAACCGATATCGATGGGTCAATTTTAACCATTGCCGATGCACCATGGCCAGGATTTACACCGGATTTGTTGAGCATCGTTTTGGTGGTAGCTACCCAAGCCAATGGAGATGTTTTAATCCACCAAAAAATGTTTGAAAGCCGTTTGTTCTTTGTGGACAAATTAATCGATATGGGTGCCAAAATCATGCTTTGTGATCCACACCGAGCTGTAGTTATGGGACACAATTTCCAATCGCAATTAAAAGCAACCGTAATGTCTTCACCGGACATTCGTGCGGGAATCTCCTTGTTGATTGCGGCGCTTTCAGCCAAAGGAACTTCAACCATTCAAAACATTGAACAAATTGACAGAGGTTACGAACGCATTGACGAAAGGCTTCGTGCGTTGGGAGCTAATATTGTTAGAGTATAATTAGAAAGATAAAAAAGAGGCGCTGTAAGTGCCTCTTTTTATTTTAAGCCTATGGAAACCTATATCATTGTCCTGCTTTGTATCGCTTCATTTTTTGCCGGTTTTGTCGATGCTATTGTCGGCGGCGGCGGTTTGATACAAACACCGGTCACGATGATATTAATGCCCAATCTATCGGTTGCGAGTATCATCGGTTCACTCAAAATTCCGGCGTTTAGCGGAACCAGTTTTGCCGCTTTCCAGTATTTGAAGAAAGTCGATATGAACTGGAAGCTGCTTTCCATTATGGCGGTTTTGGCTTTTTGTTCCGCTTTTTGTGGTTCGACATTACTTACGTTGGTCAGCAATGATTTTATGAAACCGTTGTTGTTCTTTATCTTGATAGGATTGGCGGTTTATACCTTCAAAAAGAAAAACTTCGGACAACAACAGGAAAAGGACCATTCGCTGAAAAAAGAACTGGCTTATGCGGTTATCATTAGTTTGCTGGTTGGTTTTTATGACGGATTTATTGGTCCGGGAACCGGAAGTTTTTTGGTCCTGGGTTTTGTTTCGATATTGGGTTACGATTTCCTGCATGCTTCCGCCAATGCCAAAATGGTGAATCTGGCAACCAACTTTGGGTCGATTTGCCTTTTCATATTGAAAGGAAAAATCATTTGGGCTTTTGCCATTCCGATGGCTTTCAGTAATGCTTTAGGCGGTTGGATTGGCGCCAAATTGGCCATAAAAAAAGGAAACAACTTTATCAGAAAGTTTTTCCTTTTTGTGGTGATATTGACATTAATCCGCTTTGGATACGATGTGTTTTTGAAATAATTACCATTCGCTGAAAACAATGCTGTCATTAATCAAAAGATGGTGAACACTTTCACTGCCTTTGCCAAATGGTGCCAATGGTGTCCAACTTTTAGTATAATACAAAGTAACCTTTTTACCGGTAAAATCTCTTTTGGATTTCTCCAAGTCAAAGCCGTTTTCTAATCCGCGATTGATATAATAAACAATCTCCTCGTTTTCCAATTCGAAAACCAAATCCTCAACACCACCTTCGCTAATGGATTTTACCGTTCCGGAAACCTTAGTCCAATTCTCATCGGCGGTGCAAATAGGAGCCAAAATGATTATAAAAAGAACAACAATAATTACAATAAAAAAGTAGCCTATTTTCTTCATGATTTCTGTTTTGGTATTAAGAAGAAAACGGATAAAATCACTTTTTATTATTCCAATACATTCAAAAATTTAAGCCCGAATACAACGCCATCGCCCTGATAACCATTTTGATACGAACGAACATAATCCACTCTCAGGAATTTGAATTTACCAAAACCAAGATTGTCCAAACCAACGGAAAACTCCTGGTATGGTTTTCTGTCGGGAACAGCTAAGTTGTGGAAACCAAGAACCAATTGCGATTGCAGGTATTTCAGTAATGGCAGTTTATTCATAAAATAGCCTTTGTCATTGTGCTCAATATGGGTTTCAAAATAACTGTCGTTGGTACTGGCCGAATAGTAAGGCAATAAGTTGAAAACATTGGTATAGCTGTCGCTTTGCCCAATGTGCGTTAGGTTGCCGTTGAAATGTTTGTAATCCACAAATGAAATATTGTCGGCATTAAAGAATTTCCCGGCTTTGAGATTCATTTGCATAAAACCTTTATTGCCTAAAGTAACATCATAAGTCACTCTTCCCATAACCAAATCGTATTCATAATTTTTATCGGTGGCAGCCATGGCTTTTTCATAACCTAAGGAAAGCGCCGGATAATCATCGTTCGGGATGTTGAATTTACCATCAGGTCTCGACCAGTATTTTTGCCCGAAATTAAAACGCATCAACACGTTGGCTTTAACCAGATTGTGTTTTTCAATCGCCGCTGAAGTCTCGTCAGTCGGATTAAGCGGATTATTGGACGTGTATGAATCGGTGTTTTTTATGATGGTAAAATCGGTCGTGTTGTACAACGGTTTTCTTTCTGAATATTCCACATTGGCATTCATATAAAAACCGTTTATTACTTCTCTTCCGAAGAATGCTGAAGCAAAATTCTTTTCATACAACTTCATGAAATTGTTTTTGAAAAACAAAGTGCTTACAGTGTTTACGACATTCGAAATCGGATTGGCCGAATTGAATTGATTCACAGAACTTCCTCCGTTAATCGTAAGGAAGCTGTTATTAATGTTGTTGAATTTATGCGAAAAATTGAATGTAGCCCTGAGTTTTTCTTCCGAAAAACCATAGTCAAATCGGGAACCGATCCGGGTGTAAGTTCGTTTCTCTTCATTGCGTTTGGTATAAGACAAACCGGCATTGATTCTATAGCCTTGAACGGTGTTAAAAGAAGTTGACATCAGCGGTCCATCATAGTCTATTGACCATTTTTTAAACGAATTTCTATAACTGTAACCGCTTAGGATATCCATTATTTTGAATTTGTTCCTTTTGGTATCGATAGAATCCAAATAGGTTTTTGATTTCTTTTTGGTTTGCAAAACGTCTTTTTTTACATAATCGGTAGTTTCCTCTTCGGTCAATGGCACCGGACGTATTGTACTCCAGAAAGTATCTTCTTTTTTATTGGCATTTTCCTCGAAAGACAGGATCTCGTTGGTAAAAGTTCTTTTCTCTATGGTCGGTTCAAATTCAAAATTCGAATACACATACGTAAACTTTCCGTTGACTTTAATGCTCAGCATTCCGGCGACAAAGTCAATGGTTTGGGTGTTTTTGACCCAAATTTTGTTGTTAGAATTATAACTGAAACTTTGTTTCAAACCGAGTTTGTCAATCGCAGGTGTTTGCATCTGACTGCCTTTGATGGACAAATCAACGGCATAAATAGAATAGGAGTCATCAACAATATAGATATAACCTTCCATAGCTGGTTCGGTATCGCGACGCGGAATGACTTTAATTTTGTTGATCTGCTGGCGGTTTTCAGTGAAAAATGAACCTTCAAATTTGTATTTATAATAATTGAAGGCATTATCGGCGATAGGTGAAACCACGTTGACTTCAAACGGCAGGTAGTTTTCATAGAAATCAAAATTGACCGAAGCAGCATTGTTAAAGCTAAAGCCGTTGTCGTTGCCGCTTACTTTGGAAGCCAAAATAACTTCCTTCATTTTATCGGGTTTTTGGAAGGTAATCTTTGAAACCGTTTCTGATAAATACAGAATGCCGCTGCGCGTGGAGTCAAGGACTTCATCAAAGAAATCGAATTTTTGTCCCAAGATGGTTTTTGGCGCATCTTTAATCCTAAAAATTCCGCGGGAATAAAAGTCGGCTTTGTATTTTCCGGTTTTGGCGGAATTCTCTTTTTTGTTCTGTATCGCTTTGCGGATGATTTCATTCGCCGGATTGTCCTTTGGATTGATGACCACTTCGTTTAGGATGAAGTTTTCTTCGGACATTACAATATCGAGTAAAACAGGCGTTTTATCGATGGTAACCGTTTGTCGGTTGGTTTTATAACCCAAATATTGAAAGATGACGGTATGCTTTCCGGGTGTTTTGATGTTCAATTCAAATTTCCCTTGATCGTTAGTGGTTGTTCCGTTATAAGTATTCTCCTGGAAGATGTTGACAAAAGGCAGCGGATTGCCTTTTTCGTCGGTGACTTTGCCTTTTACCTGGGACAAAGAGATTGCAGTAATGAATAGGAATAGGGCAGAAAGTAATTTTTTAACCATCGTTTTAATTTGTTGTTTGGCTGTTATAAAAAAGATTGTAATGCTAATTCGTAACTTTTTAAACCGAAACCGATGATTATTCCTTTTGCATTGGGAGAAATAAAAGATTGGTGTCGGAAAGTCTCTCTGGCAAATGTATTTGAAATGTGCACTTCGATAACCGGCGTTGTGATAGCTTTAACAGCATCACCAATCCCAACAGAAGTATGGGTGTAAGCTGCAGCATTTAATATAATACCATCATAACTAAAGCCAACTTCCTGAATTTTATCAATCAGTTCGCCTTCAATATTGCTTTGAAAATAGTTCAGGTCAAGCGAAGGGTATTTAGTTTTTAAGTTTTCGAAAAAGGATTCGAAAGTGGTGTTTCCGTATACTTCGGGTTCGCGTTTGCCTAATAGATTTAGGTTGGGCCCATTGATGATTGCTATTTTCATTGAAAGGATTTTAAGTAAAAATAAAAAACCGTTGCTGAATGAGCAACGGTTTTAGATTAAAGTTATGATTTTTTAAAATTTATATCCCACAGAGAGTTGAATTACCCTATTGGTAACATCAGCATTCCTTGATGCTTCTGTTAGTCCGGCGATGTAACGTGCCTGGAGAAAAACATGTTTTGTGACGTTTAGGCCTAATCCGCCTGCGACGCCAAAATCAAATGTTTCTCCTTCAAATTGATCTGAGACATCTTCGTTAACTAAAAAAGAAAATTGAGGACCAACATCCAAACTCAGCCTGTCACTGAGTATGTAAAACTTAACCAATACAGGCACCGTGATATAATTGTAATTGATATCGCTAAAGGCGTTGCTATCAATTTTTGTTCCTTGGGAAGAATAGACCACTTCGGGTTGAAGAGACAGGTTTCCCACTAGTTTTAATTCTAAGGTAGCTCCAAAATGGAAGCTGGTATAAGTCGAGCCGTTTAGATTGTCTCCTTCAAGATTAGAGAAGTTCGGACCGGCTTTTAAACCGAACTTTACCAATTGAGCATTCATTGTAGTTACGCTCATCAACAGTATTAATAAACCAATTGCTTTTTTCATAATAGATTTAATTTAGGTTATACATGTTGGAGAGAGATACATAAATAACGCCGTTTTTAGGTGTTTATTGTAACTTTAACTTTGTTTTAGGAAAATGAAGGCAGCGCAGATTGCACCCCATTTTGATGCGAAGGCTTATGTGGTATGGGTTTAAAATAAAAGAAGCCAACATTGCTGTTGACTTCTTTTAAGATTTTTTAAAATTTGTTTTTAAGTTAGTTTTCCCCAAATGCCCGGTAAAGACTTTCCTCTAATTTCGAAAAGTGCCTTAACCCAAAGCGGGAATAGTAACGGAACAATAATGAAACTCAATTTGTTGAATTCCCACGCCTTTTGAAATTCAAAATGGATAAAATGCATTATACCTCGGGTTAAGCCGCATGCGTAGCATTCGTATCCTGCTAACACTTTAGACAAGCAAATACTATTTCCTGTGTCAAAGTAATCAGCCGGCAATAAAATCAATATAAAAGGAGCTAAGATTGTAACCCAAACTCTGGTATAAAAAACAAATTTTTTAATCATTTAGTCTTAAAGGGTTTTGTCGTATCCTCCGTTTTTAGGACCTAAATCACCAGTGATGATTCTTACTAAGTCAATAAGAGCCCAGATACCACAACCACCAAGAGTCAATAACTGAACAATCCCTTGCCAAGTGTATCCTAGGTAAAATCTGTGGATACCTAAACCACCAACTAAAGCACATAAAACTAATGCAATAATTTGGCTTTTACCAGCACCAGCAGCAGCAGGTGAGCTTAATTCTTCCTTGTTTTTTTCAACAGCTGGAGCGTTAACTGAAGCTACAGTTGAAGTGTTTGATTGAACAGGAAAAGATGCATAAGAAGCTGTACCAGATACTAGCAATAATGCGATCATTGAGAGAAATAATTTTAATTTCATAATTAAAAAAGTTAGGGATTAATAAATTATATTTGCCAAATATATAAAAAAAGGGAAATGAAAAACAAATTAGCAGTTTTTTTTATTATGATTTCTATTACATCTTATTCACAAGCCAAATATGAGTTTTTTGGGGCGCTGAAATTGAATGGAGATGACAAAACTGTAATTACGTATCGTCTTGTTTTTACGGATGTTAAGGGAAATGTAAACGGCTATTCCATTACTGATATCGGAGGAGAACACGAAACAAAAAATACTATCGTTGGTCGATATAATTCAAAAACTAAGGAGTTTAGTTTTAATGAAGACCAAATTTCATACACTAAATCTACCTTTCAACGCAACTCATTCTGCTATGTTCACTACAAAGGGAAGCTAAAATTGGTTGAAGGAGTTCGAAAAATTGAAGGCGAATTCAATGGGCTTTTCAAAAATGGGAAGAAATGTATTAATGGTACACTTCTTTTGGTGAATTCAGAAAAAGTAACCCAAACTGCTGAAAAGTATAATAAAAAGATTCAGAAGTCCAATAAAGTTGATACTGCTACCAAAGAGAGTGTCAATTTGGTCAAGATGGTCGACAGTATGAAGGTGAATAATATTTCAAAAGATCAGAACCTAAATGTATTTGTAGGGGCTAACAAAATTCAAATTGAAATATGGGATGCCAAAACGGAAGACGGTGACCGAATCAACCTGTTTAAGAACAATACCGCAATCCTGAATGATTATGAAGTTACCAATAAAAAGAAGGTAATTGAAATCTCAATAGACAATGAAACCGAAGTTATCAAGCTGGAAGCAACCAGCGAAGGTGACAGAAAACCCAATACGGCTATGGTCAGAATTATCGATGGTGACCAAAATATTGATTTTACCACCAACCTCAAGAAGTGGGAAAAGGCCTCAATCATCCTGAATAAGAAATAAATAGAGTCCGACTGAATTTGAAAACAGCTTTTGAATTATAAGCAAAAATAGTTAATAAAGTTGTTAATAAGTGCAGTAAGCCCAATGGTGACGTGAAAAGTAATACTTATAATTTTGTTCATATTAATCTTTAAATTAAACAAACATGAAAAAAATTATTTTAACAGTTGCTGCAGTATTTGCTTTCGGCTTTGCTAACGCTCAAGACAAAAAAGAAAGTAAGGGTTCTGGTTTCTCTGAAGGAAGCATATTTGTTTCTGGTGCTTTTGGGATCAGTTCTTCTTCTCAGGATGAAGACAAAAGTACAAGCTTTGAAATTGAGCCTAAAGTAGGTTTCTTTGTAACGCCAAACATTGCGCTTGGAGCTAAATTAGGTTATGAGTCCTATAAAGCAGAAGATGCTTTTGGTGATACAGATGACGAAAATACTTTGTCAATAGGTGTTTTTGGTAGATATTATGCTACACCATCTAACCAATTCTCAATCTTTGGTCAGTTAGGTTTTGACTATATGTCAACTAACGACAAGATGTCTGAAGTTAAAACTAACGGATTTGGATTAGCATTCAAACCAGGTATTAGTTACTTCGTTTCTGATGCGTTTGCTATTGAAGCTACTTTTGGTGAGTTGTCTTATACTTCTGTTAAAGATGATACAGACGGAGCTGAAGCTAAAAATACATTTAGTTTAGGTCTTGACTTAAGAAGCATTAACTTCGGATTACTTTACAAATTCTAATTTGTAATTAATGAATACAAAACCACGCCTATGGCGTGGTTTTTTTTTGCCTTACATTTCGTTTATTTGTACTATGAATTGGAGTAGTTATATCAGGAGTTTTCAGTCTTACTTAAAAATTGAAAGAGGTTTGTCAAAGAATACCGTAGACAACTATACTTTTGATCTGGAGAGATTGTGTGCTTTTTTAGCTGAAAGCAATATCAATATTGCTCCTGAAAAGATAAACGAAGAAACCATTCAGCAATTTATCTACGCCATTTCCAAAGAAGTCAATGCGCGCTCTCAAGCCCGGATCATTTCCGGATTAAAGAGCTTCTTCTCCTATCTTATATTTGAAGACTTCCGCGCCGACAATCCGATGGAATTGATTGAAGCTCCAAAAATTGGCAGAAAATTACCCGACACACTTTCGGTTGAGGATATTGATCATTTGATTGGCGCCATCGATTTATCAACTCCCGAAGGCGAACGCAACAGAGCCATGCTTGAAACGCTATATGGTTGTGGTCTGCGGGTTTCAGAAATCATCACCTTAAAAATATCAGATTTGTTTTTTGATGAAGGTTTTATCAAAATTACCGGAAAAGGAAACAAACAGCGATTTGTTCCGATTGCCAATGCAACGCAGAGATATATTGAGCTTTATAAAGAGTCGGTTCGCAATCATTTGGCTATTGCCAAAGGATTTGAAGATACTTTGTTCTTAAACCGAAGAGGAAAGCAGCTTACAAGGGCAATGGTTTTTACCATTATAAAGGCTTTAGCAGTCAAAATCAATTTGGCCAAAAATATCAGCCCGCACACCCTAAGGCATTCCTTCGCTACTCATTTATTGGAAAATGGCGCAGATTTGCGTTCGATTCAAATGATGCTGGGCCACGAATCTATTACTACTACGGAGATTTATGTGCATCTCGACAGAAAACATTTAACACAAATCATCAATACATTTCATCCGAGAAAAAAATAGTTTGTCGGTTTTTTTAATTAATTTTGCAGAGTAAAGCAATAATCCCCAAATCTGTTTTAAAATGAAATTCAACAACGTATTTGTTGTAGATGATGACAAAGTGCACCACTTTATCATCAAAAAACTGCTTGAAAAAAACAATATTCAGGTAAACCCGTTTTTTTTTGAGAATGGTTTTGACGCCTTAAATGATTTAAAGACCAAGCTCAACAACGGCGAAAATCCTCCCGATTTAATTCTGTTAGACATTAATATGCCCGTTCTTGACGGCTGGCAATTTTTGGAAGAGTTCAACGAAATGAGAAAAGACATTTCAACAGAAGTGACTATTCATATCATCAGTTCATCAGACAATCAAATGAATATTGATAAGATTGAGGAATTTAAGAATGTCATCAAAGATTACTATGTCAAACCCATGACAAGTGATGCGATAAAAGATATATTTGAAGACTAAAAAAGGCGACCATTTGGTCGCCCTTTTTTATTGTATGCTTTTTTATTTAGCGATATTAACCGCTCTGGTTTCTCTGATTACCGTAATTTTTACTTGTCCCGGATAAGTCATCTCAGTTTGGATTTTTTGTGAAATTTCAAATGATAGGTTAGAAGCCATATCATCACTTACTTTTTCGCTTTCTACGATGACACGCAGTTCACGACCGGCTTGGATAGCATACGCATTTTTCACGCCGTTAAAGCCAAAGGCAATGTTTTCCAAGTCTTTTAATCTTTGGATATAAGAATCCAACACCTGACGTCTGGCACCTGGTCTGGCACCTGAAATCGCATCACACACCTGGATAATCGGAGAGATCAAATATTTCATTTCAATCTCATCGTGGTGCGCTCCAATCGCGTTACATACTTCTTCTTTTTCACCGTATTTCTCAGCCCATTGCATACCTAATAATGCGTGTGGTAAATCACTTTCAGTATCCGGTACTTTTCCGATATCGTGAAGTAAACCGGCACGTTTGGCCAATTTCACATTCAATCCTAATTCGGCCGCCATGATACCACAAAGTTTGGCAACTTCACGTGAGTGTTGCAATAAGTTTTGTCCGTATGACGAACGGTATTTCATTCTACCAACTACTTTGATCAATTCAGGGTGTAAACCGTGAATTCCTAGGTCGATAACCGTACGTTTACCCACTTCAATAATTTCATCGTCAATTTGCTTGGTTGTTTTGGCCACCACTTCTTCAATTCTCGCCGGGTGAATTCTGCCGTCAGTTACCAATTTGTGTAATGACAAACGGGCGATTTCTCTTCTCACCGGGTCAAAGCAAGATAAGATAATGGCTTCAGGCGTATCGTCAACGATGATTTCCACACCGGTGGCGGCTTCCAGCGCACGGATATTTCTTCCTTCACGACCAATGATTCTTCCTTTTACATCATCTGATTCGATGTTGAATACCGATACACAGTTTTCAACAGCTTCTTCAGTACCAACTCTTTGGATGGTATTGATGATTACTTTTTTGGCTTCTTGTTGTGCGGTTAATTTAGCTTCTTCAATAGTATCCTGAATGTGCGACATCGCTTTGGTTTTGGCTTCCGCTTTCAAGCTTTCAACCAATTGTTCGCGCGCATCTTCAGCAGATAAGCCTGAAATCACTTCCAGTTGTTCTACCTGGCTTTTGTGTAATTTTTCAAGCTCTTGTTGCTTTTTGTCTAACAATTCAATTTTACCATTGTATTCGTTAGTTTTAGCTTCGTAATCGTCGTTTATTTTTTTGGCTTTGGCCAATTCACTAGATACTTGTGATTCTTTGTCACGCGTTCTTTTCTCTACTTCAGCTATTTTTTTGTCTTTGTTCAGAATCTCTTTTTCGTGCTCTGATTTTAATTCTAAAAATTTCTCTTTGGCCTGAAGTAACTTGTCTTTTTTGATGTTTTCCGCCTCAATATTGGCATCTCTCAGAATGGTACTGGCTTCTTTTTTTGCATTTTTAACCATGTTGGAGACGTTGCTTTTCTCAAGGAATTTTGCAATTCCAAAACCTCCGCCAACTCCAGCGATTAACGCAATTATAATTAATGTAATTTCCATGTTTTGTTAGGGTTTATATATAAAAAAAGCCTACATTAGGTGAATGCATAAACTCGTAAAGACAAGTTTTGAGCTAACTCGTTGGTCAAGGATCCACGATAGAAGTGGCATGCTTTAGTAACGATGACTGGCTCATTCTAATTTGTTAGTGTTGAGTTTACCAATTAAAATCTAATGTAGGCGGTATTGTAATGTATGTTAAGAACGTTATTTTTTACCTTCGGTCAGTTCGTCTGCGCCTCGGGTGTCGAGATATTCGAACAACAAATCATTAATTTTTTTTAATTTTTCCAGAGTTTCCGAACCATCAATGGCATTGTCAACTTGCTTTTGTTCTACTTGCGAGGCAAACTGTAAAGCACACATGGCCAATACATCCTGTTTGTCGCGAACCGCGTAGTTTTCTTCGAATTGCTTAATCATCGCATCAATTTTTTTGGAAGCACTTCTCAGGCCTTCTTCTTGCGATAGGTCTACCGTCAACGGATAAACTCTGTCGGCTATTGATAACTTTATTTTAAGCTTTTCATCCATATTTTAGTCTGATAACTGTGCAATACAGTAATCTATCTCTCGGATTAATGAATTTATTTTAAGCTTTGTATCTCGTTTGTTTTCTTCACCGCCTAATAATGAATTGGCCATTTTGAGGGATTCACATTCCGATTTCAATGTTGTGATTTCGGCAGTTTGTTTCTGAATCAGGGCTGCAGCTTCTTGTAATTCTGTTCTTAATGCCATAGAATTTTTCTCCAAACTGTCTATTTTCATAAAAAGTTTTTCAATCCTATTTTCAACAGAATCAATTATTTCTGCAATTTCACTCATAAATTACTTTATTCATTACTTACTTTACAAAGTTAGGATTCTATTTTGTTTGCACAATATTTTTGACAATTATTTATTTCTATTTTTAAATGAAACCCTAATAATTTGTTTTTTAACAAGTTATAAATATAAAATTCAACTTGTAAATTTTAACTCACTTTTTCGTACCTTAGCTAAAACAACTTTTTGATGAAATACATTTGGTTTTTTTGCTGTTTCACCATTTTGGTTTTGGGCCAAAATCAGTATCCGAAGGACTATTTTCGTTCTCCTTTGGATATTCCTTTGCTGCTTTCCGGAAACTTTGGCGAAATGAGACCCAATCATTTTCATTCAGGTTTCGATTTTAAAACTCAAAAAAAAGAAGGTTTCAAAGTATATGCCGCTGCCGATGGCTATGTTTCCCGAATTAAAATCGCCGAAAACGGTTATGGTAAAGCCATTTACATCACACATCCAAATGGTTATACTACTGTCTATGGGCATTTGCAATCGGGTTATGGCGAAGTGGAAAAACTGATTAAGAAAGAGCAATACAAAGCCAAATTATATGAAATTGACGTCGCTTTTCCTCCCAATGAATTAAAGATAAAAAAAGATGATGTCATTGCCATTTCCGGAAATACCGGTGGTTCCGATGGTCCGCACCTGCATTTTGAAATTCGGGATACGCAATCTGAGAAAATTATCAATCCGCTGTATTTCGGTTTTGATTCGGTACTTACTGATTCCAAACGACCGGTTTTGAGCAATCTGATGGTTTATCCTTTAGATCAAAATTCAATTGTCAATCAATCCAAAAGACCAATAGTGGTTAGCATTTCTCAACAGGGAGACGGAAGTTACATCGCAGATAAAGTTTTGGCTTCGGGCAAAATTGGTTTCGGAATTACCGCTATCGATTATGATGATGTTTCGTGGAATGCCAATGGGATTTTCCGAGTGCAGACTTTTTTGAATGGGAAAAAGGATTTCAGTTACCAATTTGACACTTTTGCTTTTGATGAAACCCGTTATGTTAATGCATTGATTGACTACCATCGATACAAAAAAATGGGGCAGCGCGTTCAGAAACTGTTTGCGGAAAACCCTTATCCATTAAGCCTGATTCAACCCGGAACAAACAATGGAGTAATTACGGTGACTTCTAATTTAACCCAGAATTATAAAATTGAAATTGCCGATTTCAGTGAAAACCTCACCAGAATTTTTATTCCGGTGGAGTATTCTGCGTTGCCTGCCAAAGTGAATGAAGTGCCGATTACATCTAAATATTTAGTCAAAACCAACAAAGAAAATATTTTCTCATTGGAGAATGTGACTGTTACGATTCCGGCCAATGCTTTCCTCAAGGATTTTTATATGGATTTTGAAGTCAAAAACGGATTGTTGCATCTGCATGACGATTTGGAACCGGCTTTTGCCAATATGACGATCACTTTCGAAGACAGTTCGTCTTTTGAAAAAGACCGGCAGAAAATGTTTATCGGCTCTGTGGAAGGCAAAAAAATATATTATTACAATACTAAACGCAACAAAAATGCGTTTACTGTTTATTCCAAGTATTTGGGAGATTACAAACTGTTCAAAGACAATATGCCGCCGAAAATCAAAATTGATAAAAAAATTGGAGGCAAATGGATTAGCCAGCAAAGCGAATTGACATTCACGATAACCGATGATTTGTCAGGTATCAAAAGTTACGAAGGCACGCTCAACGGTAAATGGATTTTATTGGAATACGAACCGAAAACCAAAAAACTCATTCATCGCTTTTCCGATGGTATCGTAGCCGAAGGGAAAAATGATTTAAAAGTCGTCGTTAGGGATAATGTTGGAAATTCTACTATCTTTGAAACACAATTTTTTAGAAGTCAAAAACCTTAATCATATAGTTTGAGAACAAATAAATACCTTTTCACGCTCTTTTTTTTAGCGTTTAGCATTATCGCTTTTGCTCAAAATCCAACCGCTAAAATTGCAGGAGTCATCCTCGATGAGAACAATCAACCTGTTGAAAATGTTAACGTAAGTTACCAAACCAAAACGGCTGTAACCGATAAAAATGGTTTCTACGAAATAACGGTTCCGGCCAACCAAAAAGTGATCTTGGTGTTTACCCATAAATCCTTAAAAAATATAACCGCCAGTTTTCAGTTGAAACCCAACGAGAATCTGGAATGGCATGTTGTAATGAGTGACAAAGCTGAGCAATTGAGTGATGTGGTGATTACCAGCAGCAAAAGAAGAGTACAGGGAATTACTTCTTTAGAGCCTGAAACAATCCGGAAAAACCCTAGTGCGATGCCTGGTGTTGAAAGTGTTTTGAAGACTTTTGCCGGTGTAAATGCCAATAATGAATTGAGTTCAGGTTATAATGTGCGCGGTGGAAATTATGATGAAAACCTGGTGTATGTCAACGAAATTGAAGTCTATCGTCCGTTCCTGGTTCGCTCCGGGCAACAGGAAGGTTTGAGTTTTACCAATACCGATATGGTACAGAATGTTGACTTTTCTGCTGGTGGATTTCAGGCGAAATATGGCGATAAATTGTCTTCTGTTTTGGATATTACCTATAGAAAACCAACCAAATACGGCGTTGCTTTTGAAGGTAGTTTTCTTGGCGGAAGTTTAACCGGAGAAGGTGTTTCCAAAAATAAAAAATGGTCCGCCATTACCGGAATCCGTTACCGTGACAATTCTCTTTTTGTCAACAGCCAGGAAACATCAACCAACTACAGACCCACTTTTGTTGATGTGCAAACCAATGTGAATTTCAACCTGAACAAGCAATGGCAATTCAGTTTCCTCGGGAATGCCTCGCAGAATAAATACAGTTACCAACCGTTATCACGCCAAACCAATTTTGGTACGATTGACGAACCAATAGCACTTCAGATTTTTTATGAAGGTCAGGAAAAAGACAAATACCAAACACTTTTCGGCGCTTTAAAAACGACATTCGTCAAAGACGAAAACAATAATTACAGATTAATCGGTTCGGTTTATCACACACAGGAGCAAGAGTATTTTGATATTTTCGCCGCTTATTTTTTAGGTGAAGTCGATACCAATATCGGTTCGGAAACGCTGGGAGAAGTAACTTATAATCGCGGCATCGGAACGCAATTGAACCATGCGCGTAACGATTTGGATGCCTTAATCATCAATGCAGAAATCAAAGGAACACACCAAATCAATAACAAAAAACACCAAATCGACTGGGGTTTCAAATACACCCGTGAAAATATCCGCGACAGAATAGTAGAATGGGAAGTGATTGATTCGGCTGGTTTTTCTATCAATCCGCCGGAAGTTGATTTGCCAAATGACCAACCTTATAATCCTTATATCGGACCGCTTGTGCCTTATCAAAATGTTAGAGCCACAAACTTTATTGATATTGATCGTTTTTCAGGTTTTGCACAGTGGAATACCAAAGCCAATTTGGGCAGCAGCCAATTTTGGATTACTGCCGGAGCGCGTTTTCACAATTGGATGGTTTCCGGGGATGGCATTTCAAATGCAAAAAGCCAAACCGTTTTCAGTCCGAGAGCACAATTTGCCCTAAAACCGGATTGGAGAAAGGATATGCTCTTCCGTTTGTCCGCTGGTTTTTACCATCAGCCGCCATTTTACCGCGAGTTGAGAGATATGGATGGCGTAGTGAATCCAAATGTAAAAGCACAACAGTCGATTCATTTTGTATTGAGTAATGATTATAATTTCAAGATGAACAATCGTCCGTTTAAATTGGTTACCGAAGCCTATTACAAGACAATGACCGATGTCAATACGTATACTCTGGAAAACGTCAGGATTCGTTACCGCGCCAACAATGATGCGGAAGCCTATGCTTATGGACTGGATATGAGATTGAACGGCGAATTCGTGCCGGGAACAGAATCATGGTTGAGTTTTGGTTATATGAAAACCGAAGAAAATCAGGATGGCAGAGGTTATATTGCACGTCCAACCGATCAGAGATTGAAATTCGGAATTTTGTTCCAGGATTATATGCCGAATATTCCCAATATGAAATTGTATTTGAATTTGGTTTACAACACCGGTTTGCCTGGTGGTTCGCCTTCTTATGCGGATGCTTATGCTTACCAAACCCGTTTGCGTGATTACCGCCGTGCTGATGTTGGGTTTTCGTATGTGTTGACCGAAAGAAACAACGAAAGACCTGAAGGTCATTGGATCAAAAAATTCCAGGACTTATCCATCGGACTTGAAATCTTCAATTTGTTCAACAACCAAAATGCGATTACCAATACTTGGGTGCGTGATGTATATACCAAAAACCAATATGGTATTCCAAACTATATGACGACTCGTGTTTTCAATGTGAAACTGACTGCGAAATTGTAGAAATAAATCACTATTTTTGGTTGACAAATTAATCTGAGATGAAAAAAATCACTTTTTATATTTCCCTGATATTGACAGTTGCTTTTGTGAGTTGCAAAAAAGAAGAAGCGCCAACGCCCAAAGTGATTTACGAGGATACAACTAAGCCTAAAACCGAAGTTCCTGAAGATACCACTCAAGTGGTTGTTGCCGATTTGCCGATTAATATGGATGGAACCAATTACCTTATCTTCCCGGTGGGCAATGTTACCACGGATAAAAAAGGAAAATCTTCAGCTTCTTATGAGTCGGAAGACAGTTTTGTGGTCTCCAATTACAGCGAATACCAAATCACAGGTTATTTGCAGAATTTGAAGTTTCAGGAAATAGGGAAGGACACCATTTATGCCTTGACAGACAAAAATGTCTTTATAGAAACGGCGACTTATTTGAAAACCACGGCCGACAGGACCAGAAAACAAATGATGGTCTATACGATGGCAGACATGGACACCAATAAAGACAATAAATTAGATACCAACGACATCAATTCGCTTTACCTAAGCGATATCTCAGGGAAAAATTTTATCAAGGTTTCTACCGATTTCCAGGAGTTAATCGATTGGAATGTCATTGATGCCAAAAACAGATTGTACTTCAGAACCATTGAAGACACCAATAAAAATGGGGAATTTGACAAAGAAGACAATGTGCATTATTTCTATCTGAATCTTTTGGATAAGGAAATGAAAGCCACAGAATACAAACCGATTTAAATTAGGATATCGCTTTCTAAATCTGACTTTTCAATCTCGAAGTCAAAGCCGAGTTTAGAAACCAATTCAATCACCAATCTTTTATACCAGTTCTCTGATTTGGGATGAATGTAGATTTTTTCTATCAATAGATCAATGTCAACGTCAATCTTTAAGCCATCATTGATTCTGATATCCCGATCCGATAAATCGGCAATGATTCTCACTTCGCCTTCATACTGAAAACTTTTCCGCTTGAATAAGAAAGGGAAAAACATATCGTCAAACGGAATGTATTCTTTTTTGTAATCGATATAATTGACTTCGCCGATGTATTGTTTGAAATCTGTTTCGGCTTCCAGCGCTTTTTGCAAACGACCAATAGTCGACTGAATCGCCAAACCTTCGCTGTTTTGGGTGAAAATCTGCCACATCGCAAACGATTCATATTCGTTGATGTGCCAACTGCTGACAACTACTTTTTCGCGGTGCGATTTGTAATAGGCTAAGAATTCGGGATTGTTTTCGGAGAGTTTTTTGATTTCTTCGTAAGTCGGTTCGCTGAAAGTGCCTTCATATTGGTCTTCAAATTTATCTGAACGCGACATGAATAACTTTCGGGAAAGCAGCAAATCAAGGAATTTCGACAAGTCCAAATATTTCCAAACCACCGTATTGGGATCTTCAGGTAGTTTGATATTTGGATTAGTTACATACATAAATCACTCAAAAGATTGCATGGTTACCAATTTGGAATAAGTACCATTTTTGGCCAATAATTCGTTATGTGTGCCTTGCTCTACAATTTTACCTTTTTGCATTACCACAATAACGTCGGCTTTTTGAATGGTTGAAAGTCGGTGTGCAATCACAACCGAAGTTCGGTTTTGCATCATATTTTCCAAGGCTTGCTGTACCAATCTTTCGCTTTCGGTATCCAAAGCTGAAGTCGCTTCGTCCAAAATCATAATCGGTGGATTTTTCAACACCGCACGCGCAATCGACAAACGTTGTTTTTGTCCGCCCGAGAGTTTGTTTCCGCTGTCACCAATATTGGTTTCAATACCGTTGGGCAAATCTTTTACAAATTCATAAGCATTGGCAATTTTTAAGGCTTCGATGATTTCTTCATCGGTAGCGTCTAATTTTCCTAAACGAATGTTGTCTTTAATCGTGCCGTTGAACATAATGCTGTCTTGGGTAACCAAACCGGTCAAACTGCGCAGCGATTTCATTGTGACGTCTTTTATGTTGTGATTGTCAATTAAAATTTCTCCGTTATTCACATCATAAAAACGCGTCAGTAAATTGGCAATCGTACTTTTTCCTGAACCCGATTGACCGACTAAAGCCACTGTTTTTCCTTTTGGAATGGTCAGTGAGAAATCTTTCAGAACCGCTTCGTCGTTGTAAGCAAATGTGATGTTTTTTAACTGTATTTCTTCATTGAAATGCTGAATTTCTATGGCATCAGGCTTGTCTGTGATGGTATTTTCTACCTCTAAAACTTCAAAGACACGTTCGGCTGCAGCCAATCCGTTTTTAACCTGATAAGAGGCTTTTGAAATCGCTTTGGCCGGCGTTAAGATGTTATAGGCCAATCCGATGTAGGCAATAAACAAGGAGCCGTCAAGTGATTTATCTACCAAAACCAAATTTCCGCCGTAAAACAATAACACCGAAATCACCACAATTCCCAAAAACTCAGACAATGGTGAAGCCAGATTGTTTTTCTTTCCGATGCTGTTGGTCAATCTGTACAATCGATTAATAGAGTCGTTGAATGTTTTGGAGAAATAGTTTTCGGCATTATAGCTCTTCACGACTTTCAAACCCGATAAAGTTTCTTCTACAACCGAAATTAAGTGGCCATTTTCCTGTTGGGCTCTAACCGATTTTGATTTAAGCGATTTCCCAATTCTGGAAATAATCAATCCTGATATCGGAATAAAAATAAAAACGAAAAGGGTTAATTTCCAGCTTATGTTGATCATGGCAATTAAGGAGAAAATAATGGTAAGAGGTTCTTTTACAATCAGTTCCAATACCATAAAAAACGAGTTTTGCACTTCGTTAATGTCACCAAGCATACGCGCCATCATATCGCCTTTTCTTTTTTCAGAATAGTAGGGCACAGGCAGTTCAATAATTTTTCGGAACATTCTTTCGCGTAGATCCCGAAGCACACCGGTTTTTAATTTGGTTAGATTTTGCAATCCCAAATAGCCAAACAAATTTTTAAATAAAAAGGTAATGACTACTATCGAAACGGTCAGCAACAAGGCATAATTAGGTCCGTGATTTTCTGAAAAGTAATTAACATAGTAGAAGAGCGTATCGTTCAAATATTCGTCTATCGTACTAATGCCTTGGTATGTTGGTAATTGCGTTACTTTTTCTTCGTTGCCAAAAAGTACTTTTAAGACCGGGAAAATCATTACCATTCCTATCGTTCCGAAAAGCGCATACAAAACATTATGAATAACATTCCAAATGGCGTTACTCTTGTATTTTTTGGCAAAAGGAATAATCTTCTTTAAATTATCATCCATTAGTTCAACTGCATTTCAGAAATTATGTTTTGTATTTTAGTGTCCAAATACGCTTCTGCTGCCGGAATTTCTTCCAGATTTTCGATTGCCGTATTGACGCTAAAGTAGAATTTAATTTTAGGTTCGGTGCCGCTTGGGCGTGCACAAATTTTCGATCCGTCTTCCAAATAATAAATCAATACATCCGATTTTGGAATCGTCAAGTTTTCTGTTTCGCCTGATAAAAGATTTTTCGCGGTCGAATTTTGATAATCTTCTACCATAAGCACACGTTGTCCGTTGATTTCAGACACCGGATTGTCGCGCAGGTCAATCATCATCTGTTTGATTTCATTCGCGCCTTCGATTCCTTTTTTGGTAATCGAAATCAAATGTTCTTTGTAGAAACCAAAATCCACATACATCTGTTGTAGGTATTGGTAAACTGAACTGTTATTTTCTTTGGCTTGCGCCGCAATTTCACACATCAATAAGATAGCACCAACGGCATCCTTATCGCGAACGGCATCGCCCACCATAAAACCAAAGCTTTCTTCGCCACCACCGATAAATTTCGATTCGGGGAAATCCTTGATAAACTTGGCAATCCATTTGAAACCGGTCAGGCCGACTTTGATTTCGACCTCATAAGCCGAAGCCAATTCGAGCATCATCGGTGTAGAAACTATCGTTGAACCAATAAATTGTTTGCCATCAAGTTTGCCTGCTTTTTTCCATTGTTCCAATAAATAATTGGTCATCACCACCATCGTCTGATTTCCGTTCAGCAAAATCATCTTGTTGTTATTGTCTCTTACGGCAACGCCCAAACGGTCGCTGTCGGGATCGGTTCCAAAAACAATATCGGCATTGAGTTTTTCTGCCAAAGCCAAAGCCATCGTCAACGCTTCCGGTTCTTCGGGGTTTGGCGATTTTACCGTTGGAAAATCACCATTCGGCTCCGCTTGTTCCGGAACAATATTGACATCGGTATAACCGGCTTTTGCCAAAACACTAGGCACCGATTTGATGGAAGTTCCGTGCAGTGAAGTGTAAACAATTTTTAGATTAGATTTGGCACTTGCCGAAGTATTAAAACTCGCATTCGCCACGGTTGAATCCACAAAGGCATTGTCAATTTCGGTGTCGATATATTGAATCAGGCTGTTGTTGGCTTCGAATTTGATTTCGCTGTATTTCAAATCTTCAATCACCTGGATGATTTCTTCATCTTGTGGCGGAACCAATTGTCCTCCATCTTGCCAATACACTTTGTAACCGTTGTATTCCGGCGGATTGTGAGAAGCAGTTAGTACAATTCCGGCGTGACACTTTAAATATTTTAGCGCAAATGACAATTCAGGTGTTGGTCTCATTTCAGAAAACAAATACACTTTTATGCCGTTAGCAGAAAAAACATCAGCAACCACTTTTCCCAAAGTGTCACTGTTGTGACGACAATCGTAAGCGATTACGACTTTCAGTTCTTCGCCCGGAAATGATTTTTTCAGATAATCGGAAATGCCTTGTGTGTTTTTACCCAACGTATATTTGTTGATGCGATTGGTGCCAACGCCCATGATACCACGCATTCCACCGGTTCCAAATTCTAAGTTCTTATAGAAGCTTTCCTCCAGGTTTTTCGGAGAAGTCGTCATCATTTCCTTGATTTGGTTTTGGGTGTCAACGTCAAAGGTTGGAGTCAACCATTCGTTTACTTTGTCTAAAATATGTTGTTCGATATGCATAATAATTATTTTATTGTGGAAATGAAGTCCTTACAGGTTCACTTCGCTTGAAATTTTATAACGCTCTTCATTGTTCTTGGTTCGCAACACGATTTCACCCAAAAATCCGGCTAGAAACAATTGGGAACCAATAATCATAGAGGTTAAGGCAATATAGAAAAGAGGATTCTGAGCAACTAAAATGGTAGGCTCATGAAATACAAATAATTTCAACAGTTTGATACTGATGATTAAAAAGGTCGAGATAAAACCGATGATAAACATGATGACGCCAAGTGCTCCGAATAAGTGCATTGGGCGTTTGCCATATTTGGAGAGGAACCAAATGGTAATCAAATCGAGAAAGCCATTGATAAATCGGCTCATGCCAAATTTGGATTCGCCATATTTTCGGGCCTGGTGGATCACCACTTTTTCACCGATTTTCCCAAAGCCGGCATTTTTAGCCAAAACAGGAATATAACGGTGCATTTCTCCCGATACTTCAATGTTTTTGATCACCATACTTTTGTAGGCTTTCAAACCACAATTGAAGTCATTCAAATGAACGCCCGAAGTTTTTCTTGCAGCCCAATTGAACAGTTTGGAAGGTAAATTTTTGGATACTACCGAATCGTAGCGTTTCTTTTTCCAGCCCGAAACCAGATCGAAATTTTGGTTCATCACCATATTGTACAAATCCGGGATTTCGTCCGGACTGTCCTGTAAATCGGCATCCATGGTGATGACAACATCGCCCTGGGCTTTGGCAAAACCGGCATGTAAAGCCTGTGATTTTCCAAAGTTTCTCTGGAAACGAATGCCTTTGACATTCGGATTTTCTTTTGATAATCTTTCAATTAATCCCCATGAATCATCGCTACTTCCATCATCGATGAAAATAACTTCATAGGTATAGTTGTGGGCTGTCATAACCTTGACAATCCATTGGTGTAATTCGGGTAAAGATTCCTGCTCGTTTAAAAGCGGAATGACGATGGATAAATTCATTAAATTAGAAACTTTGTGGTCGTTCTTTTTTTACAATGGCACCAACGATTAATGAATAAAGTAACCCAATAAAAGCATACATTACAACCGTGAAAGGTATAGCGATGGCCGGATTCATGAATTTTTTTGTCCAGGATAAAGCCATTTCCATTTGTTCTTGAGGCATGTCAGGATTTTGTTTCATCATAACATCTCTGGTTTTTCTTAAAATTTCTTCTGCAAATTCAGGAAAGATAACATTAAAGATGGCTGTGAATATACCATACAATAAGGCAGCAATAACACAAACAACAACGCCAATTTTGATGCATTCACCAAAAGTGACAAACCCCGAATTGATTTTGTTTTTGTAATTAGTACAAGCCAGCGCTATGAATAAGATTGGCAGTATCAGGAAATTCAATAGATTAAGAAAAATACCGAAGGTTTGATTTGTAGCCGGATCGATATTCAAAACATAGGAAACAACAAATTCAAGCGTCATGATAAGACCAAACAATACACCAAATTGTAAAGCTGATTTTGCAGGTGAAGTAACTTTATCCATAGTATAAATTATTATTTTAAATTAATTAACAAATATAGTAATTCCGCGATTACTTAGCAGTAAGTTTAAAACAATTAAAAAAAGTTACACTTCGCTTTGATTTTTCTAAAAAAGTTGTATTTTTGCACTCTCAATTTAAAAAAGAAATTAATAAAAGTTGTAGCCAGTTTACACCTTTCAAAGTGAAAGCTTCAAAACGAACTACTTCAAAACAATAAAAAGATTTATCATGAAAAAAGGAATTCACCCGGAAAATTACAGATTAGTTGCTTTCAAAGACATGTCAAATGACGATGTTTTTATCACTAAATCTACAGTAGAAACTAAAGAAACTATCACTCACGAAGGTGTTGAATATCCAGTGTACAAAATGGAGATCTCTAGAACTTCTCACCCTTTTTACACAGGTAAATCTAAACTTATCGATACAGCTGGACGTATTGATAAATTCAAAAACAAATACGCGAAACACGCAAAATAGTAGTTTCAGAGTTCAAATTTTATTAAGACCATTCACGAAAGTGAGTGGTTTTTTTATGCAATAAACTTTGTAACTTTGGACTCACAACTCATAACAAACAAAATGAACTACATACTTTTTGACGGAACTGTCCGCAATGCTTTACTTCCGTTTACTTTCACACGTCCGGTTGCCGATATTCGTGTCGGGATTCTAACCATACGCGAAAAATGGGAGAAACATTTGGGTTATACGACAACTACTTTGACCGAAGAATACCTTTCTGAAAAGTTCCCAATGGTGGAAATGGAGGAAAATGTGATGATCAATGCTTCTTTTTTGCCCAATGATGTTTTAGCCGAAATGGTTATCAGCCTGGAAAAAAACCAAGCCATTTTTCAGGGCGAGGAAGTAGTCGCTTTTTTTACTAATGATACACAGGAAGAAGTCGATTTTGATACTTATGAAATCATTGAATACAATGAAGAAGGGTTGAAGATTGAACATACCTGGGATATTTTTGCCAAAAATGATGCAGCACTACGCGAAGATTTTGAATTAATCACCGAAGGAAGACATTCCCAACCGATTCCAAAAAGCGTTAATGTGATTTCACCCGAAAATATATTTATTGAAGAAGGAGCCAAACTCGAGTTTGTGACTTTAAATGCTTCCACCGGACCAATTTACATCGGTACAAATGCCGAAATCATGGAAGGTTCTGTGATTCGCGGACCATTTGCCTTGTGTGAATCGGGTAGAGTGAAACTGGCTTCCAAGGTTTATGGTGCCACTACTGTGGGGCCACATTCTGTGATTGGCGGTGAAGTAAGCAATTCGGTTCTAATGGGTTATTCCAATAAAGGACATGACGGATTCTTGGGGAATTCTGTTTTGGGCGAATGGTGTAATATCGGTGCCGACAGCAACAATTCCAATTTAAAAAACAACTACGAAGAAGTGCGTTTGTGGAGTTATGAAACCGAAGGTTTTGCCCGAACCGGTTTGCAGTTCTGCGGCCTGATGATGGGCGATCACAGCAAATGTGGCATCAACACCATGTTCAACACCGGAACGGTGGTTGGTGTTTCGGCTAATATTTTTGGCTCTGGTTTTCCACGTAATTTTGTACCAAGTTATTCCTGGGGTGGAAGTTCAGGCTTCACCACTTATTTGACTTCCAAAGCCTTTCAAACGGCCAAAATAGTAATGGCAAGACGCCAAGTGGAATTCACCGAAGAAGATGCTAAAATTTTGGAACACGTTTTTGAAATCACCAAGAAATATAGAAAAGAGTAATGTCAATTTGAAGATTTGAAGATGTGTTAATTTGAAGATTGATTCTTAAGAAAGTACATTTTCAAATCTTCATCCGAGCCAGAGGCGAATTGTACGAAGTAAAATTGCTTAATCTTCAAATTTAACTATCTTTGCCCACTCAATTTTTTGACAACGATTTCATCAATTGAGCAAGCTTATGGAACAAAAAAAGAAAGTCGCCTTTTATACTTTAGGGTGCAAATTGAATTTCTCCGAAACGTCTACCATCGCGAGAAACTTCCAGGACGAAGGTTTTGACCGCGTCGATTTTGAAGAAGTAGCCGATATCTATGTGATTAACACTTGTTCGGTTACCGAAAATGCCGATAAACAATTCAAGCAAGTAGTAAAAAAAGCCATGAAGCTCAACGACAAAGCGTTTGTTGCAGCCGTTGGTTGTTATGCCCAATTAAAACCTGAAGAATTAGCTGCGGTTGATGGTGTGGATTTGGTTTTGGGTGCGACAGAAAAATTCAAGATCACCGATTATATCAATGATTTGTCCAAAAATGACATGGGCGAAGTGCATTCGTGCGAAATTGAAGAAGCCGATTTTTATGTTGGCAGTTACTCCATAGGCGACAGAACGCGTGCGTTCCTGAAAGTACAGGACGGTTGTGATTATAAATGTACGTATTGTACGATTCCGTTAGCGCGTGGTATTTCGCGTAGCGATGCGTTGGAGAATGTCTTGAAAAATGCTTTTGAGATTTCGCAACAAGGCATCAAAGAAATCGTGTTGACCGGTGTCAACATTGGGGATTATGGCAAAGGTGAATTCGGCAACAAAAAACACGAACATACTTTTCTGGATTTGGTCAAAGCGTTGGATGAAGTGGAAGGCATCGAAAGATTGCGTATTTCTTCAATTGAACCCAATTTGTTGAAAAATGAAACCATCGAATTTGTATCGCAAAGCCGAACTTTTGTGCCACATTTTCATATTCCATTGCAAAGCGGAAGCAATGATATCCTAAAGAAAATGAAACGCCGTTATCTGCGCGAAGTATATACCGACAGGGTTTCAAAAATTCGTGAAGTGATGCCGCATGCCTGTATTGGTGTGGATGTGATTGTTGGTTTTCCGGGTGAAACCGACGAACATTTCCTGGAAACCTATAATTTCCTTAACGAATTGGATATTTCGTATTTGCATGTGTTTACCTATTCTGAAAGAGACAATACAGAAGCTGCCGAAATGGATGGCGTTGTACCAATGAATGTGCGTTCAAAAAGAAGTAAAATGCTTCGCGGTTTGTCCGTAAAAAAACGCCGTGCGTTTTATGAAAGTCAGATTGGAACCAACAGAACGGTTTTGTTTGAAGGCGAAAACAAAGAAGGTTATATCCACGGTTTTACCGAAAACTACGTCAAAGTAAAAACGCCTTGGAATCCGGAATTGGTCAATACGTTACACGAAATCAATTTGTCAAGAATCGATGAAGATGGTTCAGTGAGAATGGAATTCTTAAACGTAGAAGTTTAAATATAAAAACCCCGAAAGTAATTTTCGGGGTTTCTTTTTGGAATAAAATTTAATTGACCGCTTCGACCAATCGGATGAATTCGGCTTTGTAACCTTCGTCATCATTTTTTAACCCTGATTTGGCCAAACTCTTAATCTCATCAGATGATTTATTCGAAACCAGTTTGGAATCTCTCAGTTTCAGTCCGAACCAGGCCACGGCAGAGCTGAATTTGAAATCGGCAGAAGTGCTTTCCAAAGCAATTGCTTTATCCGCAATCACATCAACCATTTCGATGCTTTTGTCACCATCGGGTTTTTTGTAACGGAATTTGATCGTCGCCAGTTCTTCAGCATAATTGGTTTCAGAATCACTTTTTACTTTGGTGTATTTCAAATCGGAAGGCACATAATCGCTATCCACGCCAACAGGAATAATTTCATACAAAGCTGTCACGGAATGTCCGCTGCCCAATTCGCCTGCGTCAATGGCGTCATTTTTAAAATCTTCAGGTTTTAATCTTCGGTTTTCGTAGCCAATCAAACGATAAGCCTGAACGTGTTTCGGGTTGAACTCAATTTGGATTTTGACATCTTTCGCAATGGCAAACATTGAGCCTTTGAATTCCTTGCCCAAAAAGCGGTTGGCTTCCTGAATGTTATCGATATAAGCATAATTTCCATTGCCTTTATCGGCTAAAATTTCCATCTTACTGTCTTTGTAATTGCCCATTCCATAACCCAAAACAGTCAAAAATACACCCGATTTTCTTTTTTCTTCAATCAGGTCTTCCATGTCATCATCAGAAGAAGCGCCAACATTAAAATCACCATCTGTGGCCAATATTACACGGTTGTTTCCTTCTTTGATGAAGTTTTGCTCTGCCAGTCTGTAAGCCAATTTGATGCCTTCACCGCCAGCCGTGCTTCCGCCAGCCATTAAATCGTCAAAAGCATCTATGATTTTGTCTTTTTCGTCACCTGATGTTGGTTCTAAAACAACTCCTGCTGCGCCGGCATAAACTACGATGGAAACTTTGTCTTTGCTTCGGAGTTCTTTGACCAAAACTTTCATGGATTCTTTGAGCAAAGGCAATTTGTTTTCGTCACTCATCGAACCGGAAACATCAACCAGGAAAACCAAATTGGAAGCCGGCAGATTGTCTGTTGGGATGTTTTTGCCCTGCAAACCGATTTTCAGCAATTTGTGTTTCGGATTCCACGGACTCGTACTGTATTCCGTATTGATGGAAAACGGATGCTCGCTCTGCGGCTGTGGATATTGGTATTTAAAGAAGTTGACCATTTCTTCGATGCGAACGGCGTCTTTTGGAACCGCTTGTCCATTGTTGATGAAACGGCGAATATTGGTATAAGCGGCATTATCAACATCAATTGAAAAAGTGGATAATGGTGCAGTTTTAGGTGATTCGAAAGGATTTTCGATGAGTTCGGCATAGCTTTCCGAATTTTCATTTACTGCGACAGAATCTATCGCATTACCGTTGATGTCTTCAATGTCTGTTACTTCTACAGCAGATGAATCTGTTGCAGCGGCTTCTTGATAGGAATATTGTTTGCACCCGGCAAAAATAAGCATAAGAAGTACCGCTGAAAAAAAATGATTTTTTTTCATTTTAAAAAATGTTTAGAAAATTAATTAATGATTTTGTTTACTCAAATAACCTTCTGAATTCCGGATTTTTGCAGAAGAATGATTTACAATTTTGGTGCATCCAAATTTGATGCCAAAAAATTAAGCTAATCTTAAGATTTGAGCTCATGGCTTGAAAAAACTAGTATTTATAGTGGAATCTTATTTTGGTAATCCTGAAAACGGAGTCGCTATACTGTTCAATAAATTCAAACTTGTGTCTTCCGAGTTGTTCAAAGCTGATGATTCTCACAGCCGAAATTTCATAATACATATTGCTGCCTTCAATCATGAATTTATCTCCGTTTTTGCGATAGGCTGAACGGATCAATTCAAACTCGGATAAATTCCAGGTGGTAAGATTAGCCTCCAATGCTTCCATATCGGTGCATAAACCTTCGGTGATTTCCGTTTTGGAACCGTAATATTTATCGATGTGCTCAAAAAAAGCAATGATATTTTGGAGGAAGTCTTCTGGATTCATGGGATAAATATATATAAAATCCACAAAAAAAAGCCGCCTTGATTGGCGACTTTATAGATTAAGATTATTTTGTGTTAGATTTTTATTCCCGGAGGCAATAAATCTCTGTAGATGGTATTCTTTCTAAAGAAAAGGGCGATTTTTGGTAAAATCGGAACCACTTTTAGTTTACGTTCATAAGCAATTTCCATGATGTTTTTCAGCAAGTCATTGATAAACTCCTCATCATTAAAGCCGTCAAAAGTATTAATTCTCGTCAGGAATATTTTCTTTTCTTGAAAGGAATATTCAACAGAAATCAATTTCCCACCTACCAACGTTTCAAACTGTCGGGCAAAGGTGTTGTCTTTAATTTCCATTTTTTCTGAAATTAATGTCGTGTTCATAATCAAGTGAAATAAAAGGATTATTTTTATGCAAATTTACTAATAATTAACGAGCTTACGGTTAAATAATGTCGAAAATCCATGTTTACTTCATGCCAGGCATGGCAGCCAGTCCCACCATTTTTGAACGAATCCAATTGCCCCAAGATATTTTTGAAATGCATATGCTCGAATGGGAAATCCCTAATCCCGGTGAAAGTTTAAATGCTTATGCAAAGAGAATTGCTGAAAAAATACAACATGAAAGCCCTATTTTGATTGGCGTTTCCTTTGGCGGTGTATTGGTGCAGGAGATGAAACAGTTTCTGACTACAAGGAAAGTCATTATTATTTCAAGTGTAAAATCAAATGCCGAATTCCCGAGACGGTTGAAAATGGCAAAAACCACTAAAGCTTACAAGCTGATGCCGACCAAACTGCTGGAAAACATTCAATTATTGGCCAAATTTACTTTTGGTTCGTCTATTGTTAAGCAAAGATTGGCTTTGTACGATAAGTTTCTGGCCGTTCGCGACAAGCGTTATTTGGATTGGGCTATTGAGCAGATTATCAATTGGGAACGTAAAGAAGCTGATAAAGAAGTCATCCATATCCATGGTGATGCCGATGAAGTTTTTCCGCCAAAATACATCAGGAACTTCATTCCGGTCAAGGGTGGAACACACATTATGATCCTAACTAAATACCGCTGGCTGAACGATAATTTGCCTAAAATTATGTTAGAAGACAAGGCGTAACGGCTCAATTTTTGTAGCTTTACAATATAAAGTTGTAGTTTTACAACATCAAAATGAATGATTATGGAAACGAATAAAGCCCTTTTATCGACCCTTACCGTTGTTTTAATTTCGGGATTCCTGATTTTTGGAATCGCCGGAGAAAATAAGAACAAGAGCATGCGCAATGGCACTGCTATGTATTTCCCGACTGAAGTTGATTTCGCCGGAGAAAAAACACCGCTTCAAATTACTGACGTCAGAGAAAGACTGGACAGAGAGTTGCTGATCAACGCCAACTTGGATGCCACTACCGCCTTAATCATCAAACGTGCCAACAGAGCATTTCCGATTATCGAACCCATTCTGGCCAAATACGGCGTGCCGGATGATTTTAAATATTTAGCCGTAATCGAAAGCGGTTTGGTTAACGCAACTTCTCCATCAGGAGCAAAAGGAATCTGGCAGTTTATGCCTGATACCGCTAAGGAAAAAGGAATGGAAGTAAACGACATCGTCGATGAGCGTTATCATTTGGAAAAATCTACCGAAGCAGCCTGTCGTTATTTATTGGCTGCCAAAGAAAAATTTGGTTCCTGGACCTTAGCTGCGGCTTCCTATAATGGCGGCATGAATGGCATTACCAAAAAAATCGAGGAACAAAAAGTGACCAACTATTATGATTTGGGCTTAACCGAAGAAACATCGCGTTATGTTTTCAGGATTTTGGCCTTAAAAGAAATCATGAGAAATCCACCGCTTTTCGGATTCAATATTTATGAAACCGAATTGTATGCGCCGATTCCGACCAAAAAGGTTGAAGTGGACAGTACCATTAACGACTTAACCGGTTTTGCCATGTCGCAGGGAATCAATTATAAAATTCTGAAAATCCACAATCCGTGGTTGAGAGACAAAAAACTGGTTAATCCAACCAAGAAAAAATACGAAATAGAGATTCCGTTGTCTGGATATTAATCAGACTGCAGAAAGCAGGTCGCAGATTTCAGTTAAAAAAAAACGTCCCGAAATTTACGGGACGTTTTTTTATTTTCTGCTTATCAAAATCTGCATTCTGCGTTCTAGAATCTGTAGTCTTAAATCTTCTTCATCTGCTCTTTCATCATTTTGATCTGATCGTTCAGCATATTTTGTTTGTCGAGTTTTTTGGCTTCGTTTAACAAAGTAGTCGCTTCCATCTTACGTCTTTTAGACATCGCAATTCCGGCTAAGTTCAATTTGGCCACGGCCAAATCCATATCCATGCTCAACCCTAATTCTACTGCTTTTCTGAAGTATTTCTCCGATTGGTGCAAATTGGTTTGCGAAGTCATCAAACCGTGAAGATAATTGTAATAGCCTTGCTGTTTTCTAACCAAAGCCGTTTCAGGGTTTTTGATCTTATCCAGCCAAACTTTGGCTCCGGCAAAATCCTGTTTTCTCAATTTCAGGAACGCCAATAGGATAAATTCGTTTTTGTAATATAAAAAGACAGGAATAGCGGTTAATAAAATCAGGAAAATACCGTTACCGATATTACCTTCCGTAAATTGCCAAATTCCCGCTGCGACCATCAATGCCGCTATAATTAGTTTAATAAATCTGTGAAACATATTGTTGTAATTTTTTGTGGTTGCAAAGGTAGTAAAATGAATTAAAAATATTTTTAAAAAACTACTTGCCAGAAAAAAAAAGGTTTGTATATTTGCACTCGGTTTTAAAACAGCCGTATACCATAGAAATTAATACAAGATTTTAAAGATACACAGCAATGAGCAAAAGAACGTTTCAACCATCGAAAAGAAAAAGAAGAAATAAACACGGATTTATGGACAGAATGGCTTCTGCAAATGGAAGAAAAGTCCTTGCGCGTCGTAGAGCAAAAGGAAGACATAAATTGACTGTATCTTCTGAACCAAGACACAAAAAATAATGATTAGCTACTAATCAATATCAAGCCGTTACTTTTATTAGTAGCGGCTTTTTTTTAAACCTGTTCATAAATATTGATAAGTTGCAGGAGCTATTTCCCGCTGTTCGTTACAATCTTTTTATTTTTAAAAAGAAAAATAAAAAGGATTTTCACTGCCATCGGGGCTAGGATTAAGATTAAAATACAACATACACTTATAACAAACACACAACAACACAACACAATGCCTAAAGACAACTCCATCAAATCGGTTTTAATTATTGGTTCAGGACCAATCGTAATCGGACAAGCCTGCGAATTTGATTACGCCGGTTCCCAATCTGCCCGCTCACTTAGAGAAGAAGGAATCGAAGTCATCCTAATCAATTCCAATCCGGCAACGATTATGACCGATCCTTCCATGGCCGATCATGTTTACCTTTTGCCTTTAACAACCAAATCGATTATCCAGATTTTAAAAAATCACCCGCAAATTGATGCCGTTTTGCCAACGATGGGCGGACAAACCGCTTTGAACCTGTGTTTGGAAGCCGATGAAAAAGGCATCTGGCAAGATTTCGGTGTGCGATTAATCGGTGTGGATATCAACGCCATCAACATTACAGAAGACCGTGAGCAATTCAAACAATTGCTTGAAAAAATAGGCGTGCCAACTGCACCGGCCAAAACCGCAACGTCTTTTCTAAAAGGAAAGGAAATTGCGCAGGAATTTGGCTTTCCATTGGTAATCCGTCCATCGTTTACTTTGGGTGGAACCGGAGCAGCTTTTGTACACAAAAAAGAAGATTTTGACGACTTACTAACCCGTGGTTTAGAAGCGTCACCTATACACGAAGTCTTAATTGACAAGGCTTTATTGGGTTGGAAAGAGTACGAATTAGAATTACTTCGCGATCAAAACGACAACGTGGTAATCATCTGTTCAATCGAAAATATGGATCCAATGGGAATCCATACCGGAGATTCGATTACGGTTGCACCGGCCATGACATTGTCTGATACCACATTCCAAAAAATGCGTGATATGGCCATTCTGATGATGCGCTCTATCGGGAATTTTGCCGGAGGATGTAACGTGCAATTCGCTGTTTCACCAGACGAAAGAGAAGATATCGTAGCGATTGAAATCAATCCGCGTGTATCGCGTTCGTCAGCCTTGGCATCCAAAGCAACTGGCTATCCGATTGCGAAAGTAGCAACAAAATTAGCTTTAGGTTACAACCTAAACGAACTGCAAAACCAAATCACTAAATCGACTTCGGCTTTATTCGAACCCACTTTGGATTACGTAATCGTAAAAATCCCGCGTTGGAACTTCGACAAATTCGAAGGCTCAGACCGAACTTTAGGACTTCAAATGAAATCCGTTGGTGAAGTTATGGGCATCGGGCGTTCGTTCCAGGAAGCGTTGCACAAAGCAACTCAGTCGTTAGAGATTAAGCGAAACGGAATTGGTGCTGACGGAAAAGGCTATAAAAACTACGAACAGATTATCGAGAAACTGACTTTCGCAAGTTGGGACCGTGTTTTTGTGATTTATGATGCGATTGCGATGGGCATTCCATTGAGCAGAATCCACGAAATCACCAAAATCGATATGTGGTTCTTAAAACAATACGAAGAGTTATACTTTTTGGAAAGAGAAATTTCGCAATACAAAGTTGATACTTTACCCAAAGAACTATTACTCGAAGCCAAACAAAAAGGTTATGGTGACCGCCAAATAGCGCACATGATGGGTTGTTTGGAAAGCCAAGTGTACAAATTGCGTGAGGAAATGAATGTGAAAAGAGTGTACAAATTGGTTGACACTTGTGCGGCCGAGTTTAAAGCCTTGACGCCCTATTACTACTCAACATTTGAAGCCGAAATCCAAACGGCCAGTGGAGAAAGATACGTTCACAACGAAAGTATCGTAACTCCGAAAAAGAAAGTGGTGGTTTTAGGTTCGGGACCAAATAGAATCGGGCAGGGAATTGAGTTTGATTATTCTTGTGTACACGGTGTTTTGGCGGCCAAAGAATGTGGCTACGAAACCATCATGATCAACTGTAACCCGGAAACGGTTTCGACTGATTTTGATACAGCAGACAAATTGTACTTCGAGCCTGTATTCTGGGAACACATTTATGACATTATCAGACACGAAAAACCGGAAGGTGTAATCGTTCAGCTGGGCGGACAAACCGCTTTGAAACTAGCTGAAAAATTAGACCGTTACGGCATCAAAATATTAGGGACATCATTCGATGCTTTGGATTTAGCCGAAGACAGAGGTCGTTTCTCCGACTTGTTGACTGAATTAAAAATTCCTTTCCCAAAATTTGGCGTAGCGGAAAATGCGGATCAGGCTTCAGCTTTAGCCGATGTGTTGGATTTTCCGCTATTGGTTCGTCCTTCCTACGTTTTAGGAGGACAAGGCATGAAAATCGTCATCAACAAACAGGAATTGGAAGAACACGTAATCGATTTGCTGAAAAATATCCCAGGCAACAAATTGCTTTTGGATAACTATTTAGACGGCGCAATCGAAGCAGAAGCCGATGCGATTTGCGATGGTGAAAATGTGTACATCATCGGAATCATGGAACATATCGAACCTTGTGGCGTGCACTCGGGAGATTCCAATGCCACTTTGCCACCGTTTAATCTGGGCGAATTTGTAATGCAGCAAATCAAAGACCATACAAAGAAAATTGCTTTGGCCCTGAGAACCGTTGGTTTAATCAACATCCAGTTTGCCATCAAAGACGATATCGTTTACATCATTGAAGCCAATCCGAGAGCATCACGTACAGTACCGTTTATTGCGAAAGCGTATGGCGAACCGTATGTAAATTATGCTACGAAAGTAATGTTGGGCGAAAACAAAGTAACCGATTTCACTTATAATCCACAGTTGAAAGGCTATGCGATCAAGCAACCGGTTTTCTCTTTTAGCAAGTTCCCGAATGTCAACAAAGCACTCGGACCGGAGATGAAATCCACAGGAGAAAGCATCTTGTTCATTGATGATTTGAAAGACGATCAGTTTTATGAATTGTATTCTCGAAGAAAAATGTATCTGAGCAAATAATATAAAATTGAAAAGCCGTCGTAAGACGGCTTTTTTTATGAGTCTTCTTTTACTGGAACAGTTCTTGTGGGATAAAAATGACTGAATTATAATTTGTTATAATTTATTTGTAGAAAAAACTCCTCATATTTGTGTAACCAATACCTAAAAAGCCATGAAAAAAATTATTTATCTTGTTTGTTTTGCCACCTTATTTTTGAGCTCTTGTTCTTCTGATTCCAGTCAATCTACTGCGGCGGAGGATGATGTATTGGTAAAGGAAGTTTGGACGGATAATGATACTAATCCTATACATTTTAATTATGACGGAAAGAAATTTGTCAGTACAAATTATGATGGCGAAGACAGATATTATACATATACAGGTGACCTGATTACAAAAATTCAAACTTATAATAATGGTAATGGTCTTGGCTACGGATTAAGAGTAGAAAGCCTTTTTACTTATGATACAAGCGGGCGGTTGACTGAACATGTTTTTAAATCTATTCCCGATGCCAATAATATTGATTATACCATTACAACAACTTTCGTTTATAATTCCAATAATACGATTTCTGTTGTAAAAACGATTGGATACCCAACATTAGCATTCAGTTACGTTCCAGAAACAAGACTAATTCATTTATCAGGAACGACAATAATCAGTGAAGATACTTCAGTTTATAATACGACAGGTGGTTTTGAATATGGTTACACCACCAGTTACAATTACGATACTAAAAACAATCCATTTAAAAATGTGATAGGTTACAAAGAAATTTATTTAGCGGAAGATTATGTGTTTTGCTTTGATCATCTGAGTTATTTGCATAATATTGTAGCCAGTGATGAAATAACAGTTACTTATACCTATAATAGCCTGAATTTCCCGGTAACAGCTGCAACGACTTCTGTTTCAGAACCTCAGATTCCGCCGTCAATGACACATTATATTTATTATTAAGCGAATACGATAAAATCTCCCAAGTGATAGCTTGGGATTTTTTATGTTTAAATTTTAATCAGTTTATAGTTGGCACTTCCTCGCCAGGTTTGGATTGTTAAAAAATAAAAACCGCTTTGGAAAATACTGAGGTCTATTGGTCTCATATTTTCAATAGCATTGCTTTGAAGCAGTTTTCCGTTGATGTCAAAGATTTTATAGTAGGCATTCATTGGATGCACCATTTCGATAGTTAAATAATCAGCAGCCGGATTCGGGTACAAAATAAAATTATCCTTAATGTTATCAGGAATCTCTAGAGCAACCATTTCCGTGGTAACCGTATTGGTAAGTATAGGTTGATTGTAATCAAAGTAAATATTCGAATTCGAACTCGCTATATCACCAATGGCAAAGTCGCTTTTTGGTTTAATCCTGTATGCCATCCAACCATGACTTGCCGGTTCATTAGCCGATTCATAAGGTAAATCAATATTTGAAAAGGTATAAGTCAAATCATTTCCGTTTTTGAGTTGAATATTGGCTTGATGGCTTGAAGAGATAGGTTCAAAGGTATTCCAATCCAGTTTCGCATCCAGCATTTCTTTGATGACAACCGTTGTGGCATTAGCCGTACCGTTGTTTTGAAAGCGCGTTACATAAGTCAGGTAATTATTGGCTTCGGCAGTAGTGATATACTCACCTTCGATTACTGTTTTGTCATTTGGGTCAAACGAACTTCTCACGGTTTGTTCCCAGGAAAAAGTATTATTGGTCGGAGTATTATCTCCTGCAATTGGATTGGCCACTACAGTAAAGTTCAATAAATCATTGACATTTACAGTTGGTGGCGTTAGGACATTAAAAGTCAAAGCAATATTATGGTGTTCAAAAGGCTGAAGGTTGGTGTAATTCCAGATCAAGGTGTTTGCCGTGGTACTGTTTTGAGCAGGTGATGCATTGTTAAACGTCAATTTACCGTTGTCAAAAGTCAATACGATGCTTCCGCTCAGATTGGTGGTTCCATTGTTCCAAAAGCTAATGTAGTAACCTGCCGTATTTCCCGGAATGGCTTGGTTCACATTGTGCATTGAAACACTCAAATCGGAATAATTGGTTGTTGGACTTAGGCAGAAATCATTGTTGCCATAATTAATTGGGTTGGGAGAGTTATACGTCCAAAAATTTATTGACGCAGGATTACTGGTAAATGCATTATTTAAACCGTTTGTAGCAACAAGGTCGTTGTTGATGCCCATATTGGGAACAATGATTTGGTAATTCCCATTCGTATTGGTGAAAGTAGTGTAAATATCTTGTCCATTATCGTTTGTAACCCTGCGGTAAGGAAAGTTGATTCCTGTTGTGCAATTGTCATTGTTGAGATTGAGTTTTACATTTCCTGTAATGGTGTGTGGGCCTAAGTCATTCAGTTTGGTGATTACATTTGCATAATTGGGATTTGGGCATAAATAACATTGGGATTCATCCGTAAATTCAATGGTATTATTGATTTGACAATAATCTAAATAGGATACGTAAGAATTATTATATACGTAGCCAGAATTGACTTCGTTCTGTGTTATATAATGAATTCCGGAGGCTGTGGTTTCAAAACCTGAATAAGTAATGTTGCTTACAACAGCATTATCGTCATTTATGTCTATTTGGTTGGGATATTCGGAAGAATTCATACTATAGGTATAAAAAACGGCATCACCAACATCAACTATGGAATTGTTGTTTAAATCCTGATAAGTGCCTTGTTGTACTGCAGTAGCATAGGATTGATAGTAGCTTGTGGTATAACTATCATTATAATAGGTACCATATCCCGGGCTGACATAATAATTTGGATCAGCTGATAAATCTGTTATTTCACTGCCTCCGGTTGTCGTCGCATGAACCATTGCCTGACTCACGTCAAAACACGTTGCACCACTGGAGGCTGACAAATTGGTTATTTCCTGGCCTGGAGCCAAAGTAGGAATCGTAGTAAATCCAAATGATAGAGGGTAATTGCCAAAGGTCTGAGTTACATATATATTGGTCAATGGCTCGTCTCCTATGTTTTTAATTTTTAGGGTGTAAGAACCCGGCCAGGGTGAGGTCATAATCAAACCTATTATTGGTGTGGTTACTTCCTTGGATTTAGTTTTGGCAAAGCCGAAGAGAAAGGATAAACAAAATACAAATAAAAGTAATTTTTGTTTCATATGAATGACTATCAGGTTGATTCTGATAAAGATATAAAATTAAGTGTAGGTTTTTTACTTTTTTTTCTCCTCTTCTTCCAAATCACTCAAATGCAGACGCAAAGCGGTTACTGAAATGCTGATTTCCCAGAAAGAAATTCCTAATGAAGTCAATAAACACAATAAACTGGCCGCAAAAAGATAAATCCCTGCCGTTTGTTGTTCGAGAAACAAACACAACATCGCAAACACGGAAAGGAACAAACACAACACGCCAAAAAGCTGCATGTACCGAATCAGTGAAAGCCTCAGGTTGAGGTTTTTGATTTGGAGTAAAATGCTTTTGGTATGTACTTCGTCATAGTGTTTCTTCAAACTGCGGACGATTTGGGCAATCGTCAGGAACCGATTGGTATAGGCCAACAAAATCAAAGAAGTTGCTGAAAAGAGTAGTGCCGGAGTTTCTATGTTGAGTGTCATTATAATTATGGGTTATAGATTATGGTGCCTGTTATTTTTGATTGGTCAATTAAGCCGGTGTAACGGGAATCTTCAACATTATCCCTATTATCACCAAGTACAAAAACCTTTCCTTTCGGAATGGTTAATGGGCCAAAATTGTCTTTATTCCAATCATTGTGGTAAGTCTTTTGGATGTATTTATCAGCTTCGCCTTTTTGAGCAATAATTCTGGAAGATTCAAGATGCAATTCTTTGGCTATTTGGTCACTGATAAAAGCATAAACAGTATCATTATCTTCCATTTGCATCATGATGTGAGATGGAATTTTACTGTAAACCTGATTGTCTTCAAACTTTTTCGAAGGCATTTTGTACCGATGCATCAAACTGAGTTTTTCATCTGCATTTTTATCATTAACATACAAAATACCATCTTTGATTTCCACTTTGTCATTTTCCCGGCCACACAGGCGATGTACTACTGTAAGCGTATCGTTGAGCTTGAGTATAATGAAATCACCAACTTTAGGATTCACAAGATTACTGGATAAAACCCTGGCATTCATCTTGAGATTGGGTTCGCTCGATATGCTACTGATCTTAAAAGTCTTTAATGCTCCTGCAAAACTCAGGATCAGAAAGAAAAGGTAGATTCCCAGCAGTGTAAAGAAGACAATTTTTATGGTTTTGTTCATGTTGGTTTATCGATATAAGCATTACCAAACTTACAAAAAAACCCGTTAGCTTTCACTAACAGGTCTTTACTCTTTATTCTATATTCTTTTCTCTTATTTAATCAACTCAAAACTTCTTTTTACAAAAGCGGTTAGTTCTTCGCCTTTTAATAAACCTTGAGAGATTTTGGCTAAGTCTAACGCTTGCTTTACCAAACCTTCCTGAGCTGCTTTATCCGAAGTGTTCAAAATGGTGTTAGCCAAATCGGAGTTGGTGTTCACCACCAAATTATACATTTCAGGGAAATGGCCCATGCCAAACATTCCGCCACCGCCGGTTTGGCTCATTTCTTTCATTCTTCGCATGAACTCTGGCTGCGTGATAATAAATGGTGCGGCTGAGCTGTCCATTGGTTCCAGTTGTACGGTGTAATTGGCTTTTGGTACAATTTCTTCCACTACGGTTTTTAATTGCGTAGATTCTTCTTCAGACAATTTTGAAATTGGTGTGTCTTCTTTTTGAATCAATTTGTCGATGTGGTCTGAGTCAACACGAACAAAAGTCAGGTTGTCGTTATCGCTTTCCAGTTTCTGGATCAAATGCGAAACAATAGGTGAATCCAATAACAATACTTCATATCCTTTGTCTTTGGCGATTTCCACATAGCTGTGCTGTGCGTCTTTATTCGAAGCATACAAGACCACCAATTTTCCGTTTTTGTCGGTTTGGTTTGCTGTGATGGCTTCTTTTAGTTCGGCCAAAGTGTAATATTTGTCCTCAACTGTCGGATACAAAACAAAATCACCAGCTTTTTCATAGAATTTAGGTTCCGATAACATTCCGTATTCCAATACGATTTTGATATCGTTCCATTTTTGCTCAAAATCCTCGCGGTTTTCGTTGAATAAGGATTTCAGTTTGTCTGCCACTTTTTTGGTGATGTAATTCGAAATTTTCTTCACATTGCCATCAGACTGCAGATAAGAACGCGATACATTCAGCGGAATGTCCGGAGAATCGATTACACCTTTCAGCATACCCAAAAATTCAGGAACGATTCCTTCTACGTTGTCAGTGACATACACCTGATTTTGGTACAATTGGATTTTGTCTTTTTGCAATTGCAAATCGGAAGACATTTTCGGGAAATATAAAATTCCGGTCAGGTTGAACGGATAATCCACATTCAGATGAATATTGAACAATGGTTCTTCAAATTGCATCGGGTACAATTCGCGATAGAAATTTTTATAATCTTCCTCGGTTAAATCCACCGGTTGCTTGGTCCAAGCCGGATTTGGATTGTTGATGATGTTGTCTACTTCAACTTCAGTAAAGATGTTGTCTTTGTTTTCGGCGTCAACTTGTTCACCCTTTTTCTGTTCAATTTTTTCTGTACGGGTTCCGAATTTAATCGGTACCGGCATGAATTTGTTGTATTTGGTCAACAATTCACGGATTCTGTATTCTTCCAAAAATTCTAAAGAATCTTCCGCGATATGCAAAATGATTTCGGTTCCTCTGTCGGTTTTGTCATGCGGTTCCAAAGTAAATTCCGGACTGCCATCACATGTCCAGTGTGCTGCCGGTTCGTCTTTGTATGATTTGGTGATGATTTCTACTTTTTCGGCTACCATAAAGGCAGAATAGAAACCAAGACCAAAGTGACCAATGATGCCTGAATCTTTGGCAGAGTCTTTATATTTCTCAAGGAATTCTTCGGCTCCTGAAAATGCCACCTGGTTGATATATTTTTCAACTTCTTCAGCGGTCATTCCCAAACCTTGGTCGATAAGGTGTAGTTTTTTGCCTTCTTTGTCGATTTTAACTTCTATGATTGGATTGCCATATTCTACTTTGGCTTCACCAATACTCGTTAAGTGTTTTAATTTTAGGGTTGCATCCGTCGCATTGGATACTAATTCACGCAAGAAAATTTCGTGGTCGCTGTATAAAAACTTCTTGATAAGCGGAAAGATGTTTTCAACTGATACATTAATTTTTCCTGTTGTCATAGGGTTATTTTTTTAGATTAAACGATTAGGATTTCTACCACTCAAAACTAATACCAATAGTAATCATTATGACAAATTGACGTAGTAAGAATTCTACAAGCATTTAGTAAAATTATGTAAAGAGGGAATCAAAAATGGATGTATCTTTGTCTTACAAATACATTAACATATAATAAGGATGAAAAAAGTTATTTTACTAAGTTTATTATCGGTTTTGATTTTATCGTGTAAATCGAAATCAGCTACCAACAATGAAGTAGACAACAAAACCGAACGTGTCATAAAAGGCGATTGGGCAATTTCTTCGATAAGTTATCCCGGATCTGATGTCATTAAGGTTACTTCTTTTGATTTGGCCGATTCAAAGTGTTTTATCGGTAGTTCATGGAAATTTATTTCCAACAATAACAAAGGTACTTTATCACTGAAAAACCCAAGCTGTACTTCTTACAGTACACCAATTACTTGGTTCATCAACAAAGACGGTCAGTTTGTTATGAAAATCCTTGATGAAGCTAAAGCCAAAAAAGTTAAGGAAGGTTATATTTTGAGAGTAGCCAACGTAACTGATAATTCTTTCCAATTGATTGACAGAATCAATGTAGGAGGAACTTTAACCGATGTCGTTTATCAATTTCAAAAAAAGTAAATTAAATAAGTATCATGAAAAAAGTCAGTACAATATTATTATCAGGATTACTCCTTATATCAACGGTTTTCACCAGTTGTGAATCTGTAAAAAACACAAATAAAACACAACGTGGTGCCGCGATTGGTGCTGTTGGTGGTGCCGTTATCGGAGGTGTTTTAGGAAACAATTTAGGAAAAGGCGGAAAAGGAGCTTTAGGTGCAGTATTAGGTGGCGTTATTGGTGGCGTTGCCGGAGGTGTTATCGGGAACAAAATGGACAAACAGGCGCGTGAAATCGAAACGGCGTTACCAGGTGCTCAGGTTGAAAGAGTAGGTGAAGGAATCAGATTGGTTTTAGGAGAAAATGCAGTGCGTTTTGATACCAATAAATCAACATTGACTTCAGCGGCAAAAGCCAACTTGGATAAATTGGTTCCGGTATTCAATCAATATCCTGATACCAATATCCAAATTTACGGTTATACAGACAGTACCGGTACGCCGGAATACAATTTGACTTTATCTGAGCAAAGAGCGGCTTCGGTTAAAAGTTATTTGGCCGGAAAAGGAATTTCATCAGGAAGATTTACGACTTCCGGTTTAGGAATCGCTGATCCGATTGCAACCAATGATACAGCAGAAGGAAGAAGCCAAAACCGTCGTGTAGAGTTTGCGATTACCGCTAATGAAAAAATGGTTCAGGACGCTCAGAAAGAAGCCGGAAAATAAGAATCATTACACTATAATTAAAAGCGTTCATCTCAAGTGAGCGCTTTTTTTATTTTCAATTTTTTTGAACAACATTTAACAAAACTTTCTGTTTCGTTTTTTCTTAAAATAGTTCCACAGCCGTAAATTTACACAGCATTTAAAATTAATATTATGGCTACAACAAAACAATCGAAGACAAAAAAAAGTACGGTCAATGACGATCACATTATCAGTTTGTATATGAATGATGTATTGGAGACCAACGAAGAACCAAAAAATGCTTTTGTATTCTGTAGGAAGCATGAAATTGAAGAAAGTGATTTCTATTCTTTCTTTGGTTCATTTGAAGCCTTAAAGCAAGCCATCTGGGTTAAGTTTTTTGACAATGCCATAGCGACGATTGAAAAGGAAAAGGATTTCGACAGTTATTCAGATAAGAATAAATTATTGACACTCTATTTCACTTTGTTTGAAATACTGACATTGAACAGAAGTTATGTGCTGTTTTCACTAAAGGAAAATAAGGAAGGATTAAAAAACCTGAAAAATTTAAAAGTTTTCAGAAACCGATTTAAGGAATATATCGTAGATAAAATAAAGTCAAAACCCTCAGAGCAATTCGGGAAAGTAGCGAAAGTAACCGAACCTGTTTTCTCTGAAGGTGCTTGGCTTCAGTTCTTATTCATATTGAAATTTTGGATGGATGATACGTCAAAAGGATTTGAAAAAACCGATGTGCTGATTGAGAAATCAATCAATACGATAAGCGATTTATTAGATACTAAACCGTTGGAAAGTTTGTTTGATTTGGGCAAATTTCTTTGGAAAGAAAAAATGCAATAACCAATGAAGACATTAGATAAAATTCCAACAGGCAAAATAGAACGTGCCAGTCAATTGGTCAAAACCGGAATCAAAGTAGGAGGAAACTATGTCGCTTATTATGGCGAAAAAATAGTGAACCCAACATTAAACCGTGACAAACTGAACGAAAACAATGCAGAAGATATTTATGACGGATTGAAAAACCTAAAAGGAAGTGCTTTGAAAGTCGCCCAAATGTTGAGCATGGACAAAAGCATTATGCCGCAGGCTTATGTGGATAAGTTTTCACTGTCTCAATTTTCGGTTCCGCCTTTGTCAGCACCATTGGTTAGAAAAACATTCAAAAAATATTTGGGGCAATATCCCGAAGAATTATACGATTCCTTCACGCCGGATGCTATGAATGCCGCGAGTATCGGTCAGGTACACAAGGCAACCAAAGATGGGAAAAAGTTGGCTGTGAAAATCCAATATCCGGGAGTGGCTGATAGTATCAGTTCTGATTTGGCTTTGGTCAAACCGTTTGCGGTCAGAATGTTTAATCTGAAAGGAAAGGATTCTGAGAAGTATTTTCAGGAAGTGGAAAACAAACTGCTTGAAGAAACCGATTATGTTTTGGAATTAAAGCAAAGTATGGAAGTTTCCGATTGGTGCAGCAAAATTGAGAACCTGCGTTTCCCGAAATATTATCCTGAGCTTTCTTCGGAGAAGATTTTGACGATGGAATGGATAGACGGCGAACACCTTTCAGAATTTGCAGCGCACAATAAAGATAGGGCTTTAGGAGACAAAATCGGGCAGGCGTTATGGGATTTTTATATGTACCAAATGCATTATTTGAAACAAGTACACGCCGATCCGCATCCGGGAAATTTCCTGATTGACAAGAATGGCGTTTTGGTAGCGATAGATTTTGGCTGTATCAAGCACGTTCCGGAAGAATTTTATATTCCTTATTTTGAATTGGCAGAACCCAAAGTAATGAACGACCCGAAACAGTTCCGTGAAAAATTGTATGAATTGGAAATTTTGCGCCAGGATGACAGCGCAGCAGAAATTGAATATTTTTCCAAAGTCTTCCATGACCTGCTGAGTTTGTTTACCGGACCATATCACAATGATAGTTTCGATTTTTCAGATGATGAATATTTCAATAACATAGCCCAAATGGGTGAAGAGTTGACCAAAGATACCCAACTCAGAAAAATGAACGGGAACAGAGGTTCTAAACATTTTTTGTACATCAACCGTACTTTCTTCGGATTGTACAATTTGTTACACGATTTAAAAGCGCGAATTGACACCAAGTCATTCGAAAAATATATTTCTTAACTGAAATAAAGGTTATTGGTTAGGTTGGTAAGAGCGACACTCCACGTTTGAGTTCTGTCGCTCTTACTTTTTAATAAACTTCGTATGTTTGCATACACTTTAACAAGATGCTGAAAGTCCAGAACATTTCCTTTTCCTATAAAGAAAAACCAACGCTTCATTCCCTTTCTTTTGAATTGGAAAGAGGCAAAAACCTAGCGGTAATCGGCGAAAGCGGTTGCGGTAAAAGCACCTTGCTCAAATTGGTTTATGGTTTGTATGATTTGGATTCCGGGCAGATTTTCTGGAACGACAATGAAGTTTTGGGACCCAAATTCCATCTGATTCCCGGAATGGAATATATGAAATACCTAGCGCAGGATTTCGATTTGATGCCTTTTATTACCGTGGCCGAAAATGTGGGTAAGTATTTGTCTAACATTTATGCCGATAAAAAGAAAAAGCGCATCGCTGAGTTACTCGAAATCGTCGAGATGAGTGAGTATGCCCATGTGAAAGCCCAATATTTAAGCGGCGGGCAAATGCAACGCGTGGCTTTGGCCAGGGTTTTAGCACTCGAACCCGAAGTGTTGATACTCGACGAACCTTTTAGCCATATCGATAATTTCAGAAAGAACAGTTTGCGCAGAAAATTATTTGCCTACTTAAAGGAAAAACAAATCACAACGATTGTTGCCACGCATGACAGTTCGGATGTGTTGTCATTTTCTGATGCCGTTTTGGTGATGAAAGAAGGTCAAATTATCGCTTCAGCCCAACCCGAAAATCTATATCAAAATCCAACTGACAAATACATAGCCTCACTTTTTGGCGATGTCAATGAAATCGAAATTGAGGGAAAAATGCAATATCTTTATCCACACCAACTCAAAGTAGTATCAAAATCTGAGATGAAAGTTCAGGTTGTCAACAGCTATTACAAAGGCAGTCATTATCTGATTGAAGCCATGTTAGGAAACAACATCATTTTTTTTGAAAACGACCTTGATTTTGAGAAAGATAGTCTGTTGTTTTTGGCGCTTAAATAAACGCTTCTATCACTATTCTTCAAAAAAACAGTATTTCGTGCCCTACTTTTTTAAAAGATACCTAATTTTGAGGTTCTGTTTTTAATAAATTGATAAATATGTTCCACTCCAAAATAACAGGTTTAGGTTTTTACGTTCCGGATAATGTGGTGACCAATGATGATTTGGCCAAAATTATGGATACCAATGACGAATGGATTCAGGAAAGAACCGGAATCAAAGAAAGAAGGCACATCAAAAGAGGCGAAGACACTACGACTTCCATGGGTGTAAAAGCTGCCAAAATTGCCATAGAACGTTCGGGTGTTGCCAATGAAGACATTGATTTTATTGTATTCGCTACGATTTCTCCCGATTTTTATTTTCCGGGACCAGGCGTGGCTTTGCAAAAGGAATTGGATTTAAAAACCATCGGTGCCTTAGACATCCGCAATCAATGTTCGGGCTTTGTCTATGCGCTTTCTGTGGCCGATCAGTTCATCAAAACCGGTATGTATAAAAACATCTTAATCGTCGCTTCGGAGTTGCAATCGTTAGGATTGGACATGACCGACCGAGGCAGAGGTGTTTCGGTGATTTTTGGCGATGGCGCCGGCGCAGCGATGCTGAGCAGGGAAGAAGATTTGACCAAAGGCGTTTTGTCAACCCATTTGCATTCGGAAGGGGAACATGCTAAAGAACTAGCAGTTTTAGCTCCGGGAATGGGCGGCCGATGGGTAACTGAAATTATCGCCGATAACAATCCGAATGATGAGAGTTATTTTCCTTATATGAACGGACAGTTTGTGTTTAAGAATGCGGTGGTTCGTTTCAGCGAGGTGATTAATGAAGGTTTACAGGCCAATAATCTGGAAGTTTCCGATATCGATTTGTTGATTCCGCATCAGGCGAATTTGAGAATTTCCCAGTTTATCCAGCAGAAATTCAAACTAACCGACGATCAGGTGTTCAATAACATACAAAAATACGGTAACACGACTGCGGCTTCCATTCCGATTGCGTTGACGGAAGCTTGGGAACAGGGCAAAATCAAGGAAGGCGATACCATTGTTTTGGCTGCTTTCGGTAGCGGATTTACATGGGCAAGTGCAATTATCAAATGGTAAGACACCAATCATATAAATAAAAAAAGCCAAACTTTACGTTTGGCTTTTTCATAACAACTAACTCAAATAATCTATGTGATATTTATAAAAGGCCACCACTACCTTGTGTCTCATTCTGATCTCTTTGTTTGCGTTGCATAGCAGCGTTTTTGCCACCACCAAACATATAATTGAATCCGATGTAGTAAGTTTGACTTTCCCAGAAAAATGCTCCGGTTTGTCTGTAAGGGATGCTTCCGTCAAAGGCAAAATTCATGGTGTCAAAAACGTCATTCATTCTCGCTGTAATGCTTCCTTTTCCTTTTAGGATGGTATAAGTTGAACCAATATCCATTTTGTACATTGGTTTTCTCTCAAACTGTAAGCCTAAATCTCTTCCTCTGTACATCGCAAATAAATTGAATCTCAATTTTTTTGTCGCAACAAAGTTGTTGTTCATTCTCGCGTTGAAGGTAGTAACATCTGCTTCAGCTCTTTCCTGCTCTTGAGTATTGGCATTTTGAACTGTTCCTCTTACGGTTTTAAAATAAGCATCCGAACTGGCATTTACTGACCACCAAGATGTTAATTTCAAATTCGCTGAAATTTCAGTACCAATAGCATGATTGTTATCAAAATTGTCATAAGAAATGATATCCTGACTGTTATTATCCGGGTTTTTGTAAATCACCCTGCTGATTTCATCATTGATTTGTCTGAAGAATACACCCATGGTAACCGAACCGATTTTAGTGGTTCTGGTATAATTGGTTTCAAACGAATTGGTGAATTGTGGCTCTAATTCAGGATTTCCTCTTGACTCTACCAATGGTGTTGTCCATTCTCTGATTGGGCTGATTTGGCCAATGCTTGGTCGGTCAACACGTCTTGAAAAGTTGAAATTGAAAGAGTCTTTGTCACTCGCTTTGTAATTGAAAAACAAAGATGGATAAACAGAGAAAATATCGTCTTTGATTGTACTTTGATCATTGATGTTTTGCTCCGGATTTGAAGTCGAAGTCACTACATTGGAAAAATCACCATCGATATCATATAACTCTAAACGAACTCCGGCCTGAACACTCCATTTTTTCCATTGTTTCCCGAGATTGGTATAAAACGAATGGATGTTTCTGGTAAATTCAAAATTGGAATTTCCGAATCTGTCGTAAGGTACAGAAGGCTCGCTTACGGTTTCATCAAAATCATTAGTGATTCTTTGAATACGGGTTTCAGCACCGATTTCCAATTTAACCGTTTCCGATAACGGATTTACATAATCCAGGTTGACTTGTAAAGAATTGGTTTCACGCGCAATGTCATTATTGGTTGACCTTGTTGAGGTTGGATTTTGTTGTGTGTAGGCATAGTCAGTATTTTCAGGACTATTGGTATTCGAAAAATTCGCTTGAAAATCTAAAGTTTCTCCTTTTTTGGTAAAGTCATGTTTGTACGCCAGATCATAAGTCTGGGTATGGTTTTCAGTGTCAGAATCAGAAATTTGTCTTGAATCTCTTAGCAATCCGCTGTTGTAATCAACATTGGTATAACCAATTCCGCCACCATTTACAATGTTTTGACTGGTATAAAATGAAAGGCTGTTTTTCTCATTGATGTAATAATCCATTCCTAATTTAATCAGGTGCGATGTATTCATGTTTGAACCACCAAATTCCTGGTCGTTTTCCAATGTTGGCCTAAAACTGTGAATGTAACCGTGGTTTTCATTCTTACCGTGATTGAAACCATAGTTGGTATAGAAATTCACTTTTCCCACTTTGTAGTTTAAATTCAAAGCCGTATTTACTTTCGGAGTTACCCCAAAAGTCACACCCGAATTGAGGCTTCCGTTAAAACCTTCCTGAGAGTTTTTGTGTAAAATGATGTTGATGATACCGCTCATTCCTTCCGGATTGTATTTGGCAGAAGGATTGGTAATCAATTCAATTTGCTTGATAGATGAAGAAGGAATTTGTTGTAGTAATTGCGCCGGATCAATATTCGATGGTTTTCCGTCAATCAAAACCCTAACATTAGAATTTCCTCTTAAGCTCAATTCTTTGGTTTGCGGGTCAACGCTAACCGTTGGGATATTGTTCATGATTTCGGAGGCCGTATTTCCCGAAGCGATTAAATCCTTTCCAACGTTTACTACTTTTCTGTCGATTTTTTGTTCGATGGTTGAACGTTCCTTTACGATTTCAACACCCGATAATTCAACCGCTTCTTCTTCAATGGAAATGGTATTCAGATTGGCTGTTTTATCGTTTTCAGATAAAGTAACGACTTGGGTAACTTTTTTGTATCCCATAAATTGGAATTCTATAGTGTATTTTTTTAAGGCCAAACCTTTAATGGAAAAGCTTCCGTTTTCCTGAGTGATTCCACCGGTAACAATTTTAGAATCATCTAAAACGGATACGTTTACATAAGGAATCGGTTGTTTGCTGTTTTTATCTATTACTTTCCCCGTGATTACACCATTTCCCGGTGAGTTTTGAGCGATTAGAATAGAAAAATTGGTAACGAATAAAAGAAATAATAATTTTAATTTCATTTTGCTTTACTTGATGTTTAATTGTTTTGAGGTTTATTTATTACAGGAATAGACTAAAATTGCGTTTAATTGTTACACTAAAAAGCAAAAAACTCTCAAAATATTTTGAGAGTTTTTTAGGAATATATAGTTAAGGGGTTTTATCGTTTCATCGCAAAGTGCGATCTGAATTCCTGATTGACTTGGTTTTCATCGGTATAACTAACCGTAAACCAATAATCATCTGACGGCATCATGTTGCCATTGTAAGTTCCGTCCCAACCGTATCCGCTTGGTTTGATCTGGGTAATTATTTTTCCGTATCGATCAAAAATGATGATCGTTGCGGTTGGTTGGTTGGCTAAATCTTTAATATTCCAGCTATCGTGAATGCTATCACCATTTGGTGTGAAGTATTTTGGATAGTTGATCACAATCACCTGAATGGTTGTTGAACCACAACCGTTTTTATCTCTTACGGTAACAGTGTGAATACCTGAAGCCACATCTTCAAAAACCGGACTGTCCTGGAAGACACCTTGATCCAATTGGTACTCAAAATTATTGCCTTGTCCTGTAGCAGTAACATGGATTGATTGTGTGTCTGCAAAATCGTCCACTACTTCGCAAGTAACCACGGCCGGTTCAGAAGGCGTAACGTTTACATTTATCGGTTCGGATACACAGCCTGTAGCAGTTCTGGTTACCACCAAGGTATATACTCCCGGTAAAATTGCGGTAAAATTGGCTCCCGTTCCAACAGTTGTTCCGGTTTCATTTGTCCAAACGAAAGTGTGACCAGATGTTGTTAAACCACTATGGATAGTGTAAGGATTCAATAGCGTTTGGGTTTCACTGTCGAAACAGATGATACCGTCAACCGGTGTTGGTCTTGGCAATGCATTTACAATTATTGTTATTGGTTTGATATCAAAACAACTGGTCGCTAATGTATTGCTAACCCTAACATATACTGTCGTAAGTGTAGTGCTGGTAATTGGACTGGATAGGTTTGCGGCATCAGCCATAGTAGCATAATAGGCAATGCTAAATTCGCTTCCGGTTTGAGCACCTAAAACAGTGGCTGACAAATTGGTTAAATTAAACGAAGTCACGCCATCATTGGTTCCGTCTTCATCACAAACAGTTCTTTGAGCAGCCGGAACAGCATTCGCTATCGGTGTGTCAATTATGGTTACGGTGAATGAAGTTTCATCAGTACAACTTGGTGTAAAAGGAGAAACGGCATAAACATAAACGGTTTGAGAAGTTGAAACTGTAGTTCCGGCGTTTAGCATTACGCCAGTACCGTTTGGTCCTGTAAAATATCTTCCGACCGTTAATGCCGGTAAAATATAGCTCTCACAAATGGTCACATTCGGTACATTGTCTACATTGAAAATGGTAACATTGAAACTGATTTGACTTGAACAATCCGGTGAAGTGTTCGTATGGGCATAAACATAGATTGTCTGGCTTGAAGTGATTGCATCACCTGCATTTAGTAAAGTTCCGGTAGCGTTTGGTCCGGTATAGTAATCACCAACAGTCAAAGGTGCCAATGTATAAGAATTACAGGCAGAAATGTTGGCCATGGCCGGAATTACCGGGGTATGGTTAATGGTGACATCAAATGAAGTCTCATCAATACATGAGAAAGAGGTTCTGATTTCAGATTCTTTAAAAATGTAAATGGTCTGAGAAGTCGTTATCACGGTTCCGGGTAAAATTTCTGTTCCGGTTCCGGTTGGTCCACCAGATTGGGTGAAATATCTATTGCTTACGGATAATGTAGGTAAAGTATAACTATCACAGGTTGTTACATCAGCCAGTTCATCGGCAGAAGTAGTAAATATATTGATCTCAAAACTATTTTGTGCAGTACAAACAGGTTCAGTTGTCCCTGAAGTAGCATAAATGTAAATTCTTTGTGAAGTAGTGATAACAGTTCCGCCGGGTAGCATATCACCGGTACCATCAGGTCCTGTGAAATAATTTCCGACTTGTAAAGCAGTCAAAACGTATTGGTCACAAATATCAATGTCAGATCTTGAACTAATCGCCGGTAGCGGATTAATAGTTACTGTAAAGCTCGATTGATTAAAACAATTAGCGTTTAGTCTTTTAAAGATATAAAGCGTTTGCGTAGAAAGGATAACGTCTCCAGGATATAACATCGTTCCTGCGCCGTCAGTTTCTGTATGATATTCACCATTGGTTAATGCCGGTAAAGTATAACTTTCACAAACCGAAACATCGCTTAAAACATCAATATCCGGTTGTGAGATATTCAAAGTAAAGAATAAATTATCGGTACAGTTTGCTCCGCCACTTGTTGTTGGAGCATAAATATATACTGTAGCGCTTGAATTGATTACTGTTCCTCCCGGAATTAATTGCCCTGTTCCCATTGGTCCGGTGTAATAATTTCCAACCGGTAATTGTGGCAAAGTATATCCGTTACATTGCGAAATGTTTTGAGGTTGGGCTATGCCAATCACTACTTCAAAAATATCCTCACTCGTACAAGGAGTAGCGCCTGAAGTTGTGCCAAAAACATAGATGGTTTGTGTTGTGGTAATTTGAGTTCCTGCAGCCAATTGAGTTCCGGTTCCACTTGGTCCGGTGAAATAGTTTCCAATTGTCAATGCCGGTAAAGTATAAGAAGTACAATCAAAAACATTAGGTCTTTCGCCAACTTCAATAGTCGGTAATATTGTAACATCAAAACTTGAATCAACAATACAAACAGGAGGTGTTTCTGTTACAAAATAAAAATAGATGGTTTGTGACGAACTGATTACTGTTCCGGCAGGGATTTCTGTTCCTGTTGCGCCCGGACCGGTATAATATTTTCCTAATTCCAATGCAGGTAAAGTATAGCTTCCACAATTGGTTACGTCATCAGGAGTTAAGTCAGATACATCAATAACGGTAACTTCAAATGAACTGCCATTACCACATGTTCCGGGTCCGCCCGGTTGGTTATAGATATATATGGTTTGTGTTTCCGTAATAATATCACCGGCAAACATTGGTGTTCCAGTTCCGTTTGCCGCTGAGAAATAGTTACCATTGGTAAGTGGAAGCAAAGTATAGCTGTTACAAACTATTACATCTTCCAAAATATCGACATCCGGAATTGGATTGACAATCAAATTAAAGCTGGTAAGGCTATAACAACCCGGATCGATTGTATTATAAACCCTTACATAAATCGTTTGACCGGATGAAAGGAAAGTCCCGGCATTTCCAATAGGGCTAATGTCATTGGTTGCATTGTTTAAAGATGTGTAAAATCTAACGGTATAAATACTGGTTGACTGTCCACCCAAAATAAAAGGTCTTAAACTTGTTAAGTTAAAGCGGGCATCCGTTCCGGTTTCCGGTCTGGCACACATAACCAAATCCTGTGGCTGGTTGGCTGTAGGTGGTGGCGCCACAAGCAAATCAAACGATTTGACCCTGAAACAGCCGTTTGGCAATTGAATTCGGACATAGATGGTCTGATTTCCCGGGCTAACATATTGTAAAGTCAACGGATTAAGATTATTATCCGCATCGTTTTGGGAAACATGATAAGATACTATAGTGGCAGGATCCAATCCTTGTTTTACTCTGTCGGTATTTAAGTCCAGGTTATAGGTGTAATTTGTTGCTGCTGTATCACATTTGTAAAGGTCGAATGGATTCGGTGATGAAATCTCAGAATAGTATTCAATGGTTACCGAATCTGATACCGGTTGGCAAAAATTCGTGTTATTGGTATAATTTACCGTATAAGTTCCCGGTTGATTGATTACTAAATTTGGACTCGTTTCACCAGCAAGGGTTGAACCGTTTCTTTCCCAGGTAAAAGTATAATCTGATGCTGGCAAATTAGTGTTTATAGTGTGTGTAGAACCATAGCACAATGCCGTATTACTTGATGTGGTCAAATCCAATCCTAAAACGTCTTGCCCGATATTAAAAGTATCAGACGATATAAAAATGGCAGAATCCGATTCTGGATCTAACCTGTCAGCGATGACCAATTTAATATGATATGGAACTCCCGGTGTTAAGACAGACGCAGCTGTCAAAACACTGGTCTGGCCGTTGAAGTTAATCGGAGCACCTGCAGCATTTGAACCACCATTAAAACTTCCGAAGTATTGAGGGTTGACCGAAGGACATGAGGAATTATATAAAAAATCCCTGATTGTAATTACAGAAATAGGATTATTGGTATTCGGAACAACCGCCAAGTTGGTTGTTATGCCCGTATTCATATTGGTCAATAAGAAAGCAAATGCATCTGAATACTGACATTGAAAGTTACCATACTCTTCTGAAGCAAAGATAAAGTCAAAACTGAAATTGGGTGAAATAGGCGTAAAGTCAAATTCCAACACTGTTGCATTTTTAGAAACCATTGAAATTCCCGCTGCTGCTAAAGTAGCTTCAAGCGCTGTATCTCCGGGCCAAGATGTTGAACCGTCATTTAACAATGAAGTGTTTGGTCCTGGTGCATTCATTGCATTTCCGGTACTCAATACAACACCACTTTGCATTGGAAAAGTTGGATTGGTATTTTGAAAGAAACCAATCCCGTTAGACGAACCAAAGTTGGTTCCTGTACTCGAGGTTACATTGGTAGCCGAAACACAGGGAGAATTGATCAAAACATTGTTAACCAATTGGGGTACAGTGTAGGTAGTTGAACTCACTGTTATCGGCTGTGAGAAACCGAGCGCGGTGATTAAGAATAGTGCAAATAGTAATAACTTTTTCATGATTTGGGATTTTGACAAAGCAAATATGAATGATATTATCGTTTAAATGCAAAAAAAATCGATGAAACACATAATATTTTATTTTATTTAAGATTAATTCTTACAAATAGATAATTTTAACTTATAAAATATTCGAAATTATAATCCAAAACCAATTCCTGAAATTTATATTCTAATGTTTATCTTTGCCAACCAAAAAGAAATTACAATGAAGCTTTCACAAATTTTAACCAAACACATTCAAGTTGCTATTCAGGAATTATTCAGCGTTACCGTTGACAGGGTTGAGTTCCAATTGACTCGCAAAGATTTTGAAGGTGATATTACGATGGTTATTTTTCCTTTGCTGAAAGTAATCAAAGGAAACCCGATTGAAATAGGGACTAAAATAGGTGATTATCTTGTGACTAATGCGGAAGAAGTCGTTCGTTTTAATGTGGTTTCGGGCTTTTTGAATATTGTCGTTTCTGATGATTATTATTTGAATTTCTTCAACAATATTAAAAGTAATGAGGATTTCGGATTTGTTTCGGCTACGCCAAATGCTAAAGCGGTAATGGTGGAATATTCTTCCCCAAATACTAACAAACCGTTGCATTTAGGTCACGTTCGTAACAACCTTTTGGGTTATTCGGTGGCAGAAATTATCAAAGCCTCAGGCAAAAAAGTATACAAAACCCAAATCATCAATGACCGTGGAATCCACATCTGTAAATCGATGTTGGCCTGGCAGAAATTTGGCGAAGGCCAAACACCTGAATCTGCTGGATTAAAAGGCGATAAGTTGGTTGGGAATTTCTATGTGAAATTTGATCAGGAATATAAAGCCCAAATCAGTGAATTAATTGCTCAGGGAAAAACCGAAGACGAAGCCAAAAAACAGGCGCCGATTATTTTGGAAGCCCAGCAAATGCTATTGGATTGGGAAGCCGGAGATGAAGATACAATAGCACTTTGGAGTATGATGAACCAATGGGTTTATGACGGTTTTGCCCAAACCTATAAAAACTTAGGTGTTGATTTCGACAGTTATTATTACGAAAGCAATACGTATTTATTAGGAAAAGAAGTCGTTCAGTTTGGTTTGGAAAAAGGCATATTCGAAAAAGATCCTGACGGTTCGGTTTGGATTGATTTAACCGAAGATGGATTGGACAGAAAAATCGTGTTGCGTTCTGATGGAACAGCGGTTTATATGACGCAGGATATCGGAACGGCCATCCAGCGTGTGAAAGATTTTCCGGATGTCGGTGGAATGGTTTACACCGTTGGAAACGAACAGGATTATCACTTCAAAGTATTGTTCTTAATCCTGAAAAAACTCGGATTTGACTGGGCGGAAGATTTGTATCACTTGTCATACGGTATGGTGGAATTGCCTTCAGGAAAAATGAAATCACGTGAAGGAACAGTGGTTGATGCCGATGATTTGATGGAAGAAATGACTGAAACCGCCGGAAGAATTGCAACAGAATTGGGAAAATTGGAAGGTTATTCCGCGGATGAAAAAGCCAAACTATTCAAAACGATTGGTCTTGGTGCTTTGAAATATTATATCTTAAAAGTAGATCCAAAGAAACAAATTCTCTTCAACCCGGAAGAATCGGTTGATTTCGCTGGAAACACCGGTCCGTTTATTCAATATACTTATGCACGTATCCAATCGATTTTGCGCAAAGCCAATTTTGATTTGAATGTGAACACAACTGCCATCGAATTACATGAAAAAGAAAAAGAATTGTTGAAACAAATCGAACTTTTCCCTGAAGTGATTCAAAATGCGGCCAACAATCACAGTCCGGCTTTGATTGCCAATTATACGTATGAATTGGTTAAGGAATACAACTCGTTCTACCAATCGGTTTCGATTTTAGGCGAAGAAAATTTAAATAAGAAAACATTCAGGGTTCAACTTTCCAAAAAGGTTGGCGAAACGATAAAATCAGCATTCAGGCTACTGGGAATTGATGTTCCGGAAAGAATGTAAAAAATATAAAGGCTGAATTTTCAGCCTTTTTTTATGCTAAAAACTGAGCTTTACATTAAAGTTCGGCGTCACTTCCAAAGAAAAAGTATCAACGCTTTCGACCGTATTATTGTTAGGATTCACTCTGTAAAAACGATTCAGGCTGTTTTCATGGTCAAATAAGTTGAGTACCGACATTGCCGTTTGTAAAGTCAGTTTGTCGTTTAGTTTCCAATTTTTTGAGGCTGAAAAATTAAACTGAATATAATCCTTTAATTTTGAATTGTTGGGCGAATTGTAAACGATGTTAGGATTGGCATCCGTTACCGTAAAAGAAGTTGGCGTGGTAATCGGTTTTCCGGTATGCCACTTGGTTCCCAAAGCCAATTTAAACTTTTTCCATTCATAAATTCCTGCCCAGGAAATGGCATGGGTAATCGCATAGTTGTTGGGAAAAGTAGTGTCGGATAAAGACTCAAAATCATATCGATTGTCATTATAGGAATAACTCAGCCAAGTGTAAAATCGATTAAGAGTCTTTTGGATTAAGAATTCTGTACCAATTACCTGATAATCACCAATGGTTTTTTCCAACTCAAATTGGTTCTGAAAACCCTGACTGCTGCTGGTGATTCCGGTTATTTTTTTGTAGAAATTATCCAAAGTCAACAACCAATTGTTCTTTTTATAACTAAATCCCAATGATATCTGATTACTCTTTTGTATCGGAATGGTTGAATTGTTGGCCAAAGTCCATCTTCGTTTTTCCACCCCTAAAAAATCCTGTTGCAGGTCAATAATTTGGGAAAGCGTTTGGCTTTTTTGTTCGCCCAAAATTTCCAATCGCAACTCAGAAGTCAACGCCTGATTGAACTGAAGCCGCGGTTCCAAAAGAAAGAAATCAAACTTATCAAAGTAATTCGCCCGCAAACCGGCTTTTAAAAATGTCTTTTTGTTTTCGGTTTCAAAAACACCTTCTGCGATTCCAACATGCGTCAGTAAAACATTGGTAATCGTTCTCGAGAATAGCGGCAGATTGACTTTGTCAAAATTGGTCACGCCGGTTTCATTGAATTGGTAGCCGGAATTAAAAATAATTTGTTTTGAAATTTGATTCGAATGCCCAACTTGAAATCCGGTGTCAAGTACTTTGTTCTTTTGTTGTAAAATCTGATTACTTTCCAAAGTTTCATTAGTCGAATTCAAATCATAACTTGAAAAATAACCTTTGAATTCTGTTCTGTGTTTTGGATTCCAACGGGTTTTCCATTGTATCGTGGCACCAAAATTCTCCTGTTCCAAAGCGCTGTTTCTGTTCAAATCAGTAGAATATTGATTGAACTGTAAAGTGTTTTCAATGGCGATGATGTCAATATTCAAGTCGTTTTCACCTATTTTTTGCTGAAACTGTGCTGTAATATCATAAAAATAAAAGGCTACATTGCTTTTGTAATTCACAATTTCATTGTTATTCAAATCGGTAATCACGGTATTCTGGAAAATACGATTGCTGTAATTTCGATACGTCGGCGATTTAAAAAAATCGGTCAGCGAACGCCTGCCCGACAAAGTCAGATTGGCCTTCTCCGAGACTTTTAATTTGGTATAAAACTCTGAGCTGATGAGGTTGGTGCTGATGCTGCTGTTGGTTTCCTCGACAATATTGGTTCGGGAAGAAATGTCGACCAAACTCGAAACACTTTCACCAAAAAAGGCTGAACTGCCATTCTTAGTAATCGAAATGGTTTGTGCCAAAGAAGGATTAAAAGCAGAAATCAAACCAAAAAAATGCCCGGTTTGAAACATTCGGATGCCGTTCCAAAGAAATAGGTTTTGGTCATGTGTTCCACCACGAACATTGATATTAGAAATCGTTTCGTCTATACTGATGATGCCGGGAACCTGTTGCATGGTTTGCAGGACATCGGGTTCGGTTAAACCCGGTAAAATGCCAAATTTTCTTGGTTTTACTTCAATCGAGCCATCACTTTTTCTGCTGATTCCGGTGGCCAGATACTTCTGCGCCACAACTTCCTCAAGGGTTTGCGTAATCGATTGTAACTTGAACTTCGGGCAGCTGGAAATATATAAATCTTCTGGATTGATGCTAAACGATTGATAACTCTGGTGTTGTACCGTTATCAAATTAGAGGAAACTTTTGGCAATTCAAAATACCCTTTTTCATTCGTAAAAACAGCAACAGCGGTTTTTTCAATTTTGAGTACGGCATTTTCAATGCCACTCCCGGTATCAGCGTCGACCAAAAACCCACAAAGCGGTTTGTCTAATTTTTGGTCGTTGAAAATCGTATAATATTTTTCAATTATCAGTTTGAATCCAAGTTTGGTTTCCTTTTTTAAGTAGTCAATTTTTTGTTCCAATGTCCAGGTTGCATCCGGGATAATAACGGAATAAACTGCAATTTCATCTTCAATATAACTGAATTTCACGTCATGTTGCTGAGTGATTTGGGCCAAAATATTTTTCAATGGAATGGCCTTCTTTTCTCCTTGCGCCAAACATTGGACCAACGAAAAAAGTAAAACAAAAAAGGAATAGACTAATCTATTTTTGAGCATCAACCGATTTTAAGATGATTCTGTTTTTACTCACTTTAGTAGGTTTCAAATGATAAGTTGTGGCCAAAATCTGCAAGGCAATATCAATATTTTCTGCCGGAATGGTTCCGGTGAATAATTGGGAATTGTCACTCGATTCTAATTCCAAAGTTACATTAAAACGACGCTCAAATTCACCTATGATTGATTTTAAATCTTCCTGATAAAAAACCATTTCATTATTGAGCCATTCCGGACTTTGAACTAAATTCTCCGGAATCGAAATGGATTTCCCATCTTCAAAAACAACGCTCATGCCTCTGGTAATCAATACTTCTTTGTCTTGATAATTCACTTTGACTTTTCCTTCATAACAAGTCACGTCAAATCGATTGTCGCGTTGTTTTACGTTGAACTGTGTTCCGAGAACAGTCACTTTCCCGAGCGATGTATGGACTTCGAATTTTTTGCCTTTGGCGACTTTAAAATAAGCTTCACCATTCAATTCAAGTCTTCGGTGGTTGTCCCAATTCCATTTATTATATTCAATTTTGGAACCGGAATTTAAAACTACTTCCGAATCATCGGGTAAAGTAAAAGTATTTTGAATGCCATTTTCAGCATATTCGGTTGAAGTGGCGAAGTTTTGGTAACCCAAAAACAATCCCAGACCAAGCACTAAAACCGCGGCAATTCTGAAAAACCAATTTTGGGTAAGCGAAATGGTTTTGATTTCTTTCTTTGGAGCAGCCAAAACTACAGCCAAAGATTTATCCTCATCAAAATGGGATGTTTCCAATTTCGATGAGTACTTTTTGATGTTTTCGTAAATGGCAAAGTCGGGCTGAGCACGGAATTCGGCCAATTCTTCCTCGGTCATTTCACCGGCAAGCCACTTTGCTAATTTGTAATCTTCTTCCATAATCTTCTGCATTTCAATACTGAAACAACTTTATTTAATTTTACCCTACTTAAAATGATCAAACTCTTTGCGCAATTCCAACAAAGCGACATGAATCCTTTTTTCCACCGCTTTGACCGAAATATCTAATTCGGCAGCGATTTCAGCATATTTTTTTCCATCGATTCGATGCATCAAAAAAGCCACGCGTTGGGTTTCGTTTAGTTTTTCAATGGCTTTTAATAGTTTCGACTTGAATTCGTCTTCTTCTAAGATAAACTCCGGACTTTCATTGGTAGTGTCTTTGTTTGGAACACTTTTGGCATAATTTAAAACCACTTTTTGGTGTGCAATCACATTCAGTGAAGCATTATTGGCAATGGTATATACATAAGATTTGGCTTTTTCCAGAGGAACATCGGCGCAGTTTTGCCACAATTTGATAAACGCTTCCTGGGTAATGTCTTCGGCTTGGTCTTCGTTGCCAAATTTGTAATAGAGATAATTCCGCAATGCTTTGGCATGACTTTTAAAAAAGTTGGAAAAAATAATTTCCTTGCAAATTCCTGATAATTCCTCTTTTGACATACAATTTTGTGGCTAAGTCTTTGGTAAAAATAATTATTTTTTTCAACTAAAGTAGGGTAATTTTACGATTGCTTGTTTTACTTTCAAACCAACCCGAACCAATAGGCAAACGGAGCGGAACTAAACCTTTATTCTTATGAAAACATTGCGATACATAATCTTTGGCTTTATACTTCTCTCTCTCGGCAGTTGCCAAAAAGAAGAAGAAACCATTATTCAGGACGATACCCAAACTTTTGTGAACGATTCTCCGATAGCGGGTTTGTTGTCGAGAACTTCCCAAAATCCAACGTCAATTGATAATGTATTAGACAATTCGAGTTGTTTCAGCGTTCAATTACCCGTGACGGTAATTGTAAACGGACAACAGATTACGGTAACTAACGAAGCCGATTATCAAACGGTTCAAACCGCAATTGACGAATTTTCAAATGATGATGATTTGGTGAATTTTGTGTATCCGATAACGATTCAATACCAAAATTTCCAAACACAAGTACTCTATGATGCAGATGATTTAGATGAGGCGCTGGACGAATGTGGCGAAGATGACGGTTTTGATGAAATTGACTGTATTGCTTTGGTTTATCCAATAACCATCAATGTTTATGATAGTAATAATCAGTTGGCCGATACCGTAACGATAACAAGCAATAGTAACCTATTTAATTTTTTAGCCAATTTGGGCAATAACATTTACGTAGCTATTAATTATCCGATTTCTGCTGTGAATTCAAATGGAGATACGGTTGTGATTAATTCAAACAGCGACCTCGAAAATTTTATTGACGATTCCATTGATGATTGTGATGATGATAATTCAGGAAGCGGAAACGCCGAATCAACCCTGGCACAAATCATCATAGACGGAAGTTGGAATATTTCGTATGCTGAGTATGATAATCAAATTGATACCAATTATTACAACGGTTATAATTTCACCTTCAATAACAATGAAACCGTTTTGGCTCAAAGAAATAGCTCAACAGTTGAAGGTGATTGGGATATCAACGACGAAAATGGTTATCTGAGACTGAGCCTCAATTTTGACGGTTCTTCATTGGAAAATTTAGAAACCAATTGGCGCGTAATTGAATTTACACCAACCATTATCCGATTAAAAGACCAAAACAGCGATAGTACAGACTATCTGACTTTTACTAAAAACTAAATACTAACCTATTAAATTTAAAACAATGAAAAAGTTAATTTTAATTCCGGCCTTATTTTGCCTGTTCATGCTAAACGTTGCCTCAATGTGCAGCTCCGATGATGATAATTCTTCTTCCCAGGATCCGACACCGGTAATCAATACAGCAACCGATGGAACCTGGAGAGTGACCAGTTATGTAGATTCAGGAAATGATGAAACCAATCATTTTACAGGATACAATTTTACTTTTGCTTCAGGCAATGTATTAAGTGCTACCAATGGTACCAATACGTACACAGGAACTTGGTCGGTTACTTCTGATGATAGTGACGATGATAATCCAAGCAGTGATTTAGATTTTAATATTGCTTTTGCTTCTCCGGCAGACTTCGCTGATCTTAGCGATGATTGGGACATAGTATCTTATTCAGCCACGACGATTTCATTAATTGATATCAGTGGTGGAAATGGTGGAACCGACACCCTAGTTTTCACAAAGAATTGATTTGTTATTGAGATTAATTTATTGAATGAAGCCATCCTTATAAAAAGGGTGGTTTTTTTATTTGGTCAGGCATAGAAGTTCTAAATCAAATCCTTAAATTTGCACTTCATAAAAACAAAGCTTGCCATTATGTTCAATAATTTAAGTGAGAAACTAGATAAAGCATTACATGTCTTAAAAGGACATGGAAAAATCACCGAAGTCAATGTAGCCGAAACTTTAAAGGAAGTACGTCGCGCACTACTTGATGCCGACGTTAATTTTAAAATTGCCAAGGATTTTACCACTAGAGTTAAAGACAAAGCCATTGGTGAAAATGTATTGACAACATTACAACCGGGACAATTGATGGTCAAAATCGTAAAAGATGAATTGACCGAATTGATGGGTGGAGATGCAACCGGAATCAATTTGTCCGGAACGCCATCGGTTGTTTTGATGTCAGGTTTGCAAGGTTCGGGTAAAACGACTTTCTCAGGAAAGTTGGCCAATTACCTCAAAACCAAAAAAGGAAAGAAACCATTATTGGTAGCCTGTGATATCTACCGTCCGGCGGCAATTAACCAGTTGCATGTAGTAGGTGACCAAATCGGCGTTGAAGTATATTCTGAACCTGAGAATAAAAATCCGGTACAAATTGCACAGAACGCGATTCAGCATGCTAAATCAAATGGATATAATGTAGTGATTGTCGATACGGCTGGTCGTTTGGCTATCGATGAGGAAATGATGAACGAAATTGCCAATGTGCATGCGGCAATCAAGCCACAGGAAACTTTGTTTGTAGTGGATTCGATGACTGGTCAGGATGCCGTGAATACAGCAAAAGCGTTTAACGACAGATTGAATTTTGACGGGGTTATTTTAACCAAGTTAGACGGCGATACCCGTGGCGGAGCTGCGATTTCGATTAAATCGGTGGTGGATAAACCAATCAAATTCATCGGAACCGGTGAAAAAATGGAAGCCATTGATGTGTTCTATCCTTCGCGTATGGCGGAAAGAATCCTTGGAATGGGTGATGTTGTTTCCTTAGTGGAAAGAGCACAAGAACAATACGACGAAGAAGAAGCGAGAAAACTCCAAAAGAAAATCGCCAAAAACGAATTTGGTTTTGATGATTTCTTATCCCAAATCCAACAAGTGAAAAAAATGGGTAACATGAAAGACTTGGTGGGTATGATTCCAGGAGCCGGAAAAGCATTGAAAGATGTAGAAATTGAAGACGATGCGTTCAAACATATAGAAGCAATCATCCACTCGATGACACCCTTGGAAAGAACCAAACCGGCTGTTATTGACATGAAAAGAAAAAACAGAATCGCCAAAGGTTCGGGAACGAAAATAGAACAAGTAAACCAATTGCTGAAGCAATTCGACCAAATGAGTAAAATGATGAAGATGATGCAAGGTGGCGGAGGCAAGAACTTGATGCGCATGATGGGCGGCATGAAGGGCATGAGATAACAAGGTAAAGACGCGATTCATCGCGTCTTATTTTTTTATAATATAACACAACATTATAACTACATGGAATTATTAGACGGAAAGAAAATCTCCAACGACATCAAGATGGAAATCACGGCTGAAGTGAATAAAATGAAAGCCAATGGTGAAAAAGTACCTCATTTGGCGGCAGTCATTGTAGGGAATGACGGTGCGAGTTTGACGTATGTTGGGAGTAAGGTAAAAGCCTGTGAATTGGTTGGTTTTGAATCGACTTTAATCAAAATGCCAAGTACCACTTCAGAAACCGAATTGCTGAAAAAAATTATAGAACTCAATGAAAATGACGATATCGATGGTTTCATCGTACAGTTGCCTTTGCCAAAACAAATTGATACCCAGAGAGTGTTAATGGCGATTGATCCAAGTAAAGATGTTGATGGTTTCCATCCGGAAAACTTTGGGAAAATGGCGTTGGATATGACGACTTTTATTCCGGCGACACCTTTCGGGATTTTGGAATTGTTAGAAAGATACAATGTGGAAACCAAAGGAAAACACACGGTTGTAATTGGAAGAAGCCATATCGTTGGCCGTCCAATGAGTATTTTGATGGGCAGAAAAGGTTTTCCCGGAAATTCAACAGTTACCTTAACACACAGTTACACCAAAAATATAGCGCAAATCACCACACAAGCCGATATCATTATCACTGCTTTGGGTGTGCCCAATTATCTGAAAGCCGAAATGATCAAAGATGATGCGGTGGTAATTGACGTAGGAATCACACGTGTAGCCGATGATACTGATCCAAGAGGTTACCGAATTACCGGTGATGTTGATTTTGAATTTGTGTCCAAAAAAGCATCATTCATTACGCCGGTTCCCGGTGGCGTAGGGCCAATGACGATTGCGATGTTGTTGAAAAACACGCTACTCGCCCGAGAACAGAAACGATTAAGATTAGAATAAAAAAATCCTGAGTGACAACTCAGGATTTTTTATTTTTACCGTTTTTATATTGGACTTTTTCCACCACTTGGACTTTCGGCGCTTGCTTCTTTTTGTCTTTTGGATTAAAAGGTTTTTTCTTCGAATCTGTATTAGGCTTTGGCTTAAAGTCAGACTTAGTCTTAAATTCCGCTTTAGGCTTTTCAGCAATGTTTTTCTTTACCGCTTCCTGATTTTGTTTAATCACATCCATCGCGTTTTTCGGTGCTTCTTTGGTACCACGCAAATAAATCACCAATCCGTTTAAAAAGTTACGCAAAACCTGGTCACCACATTCTACATATTTTGGATGATCGGCATTGCGAAAAAAATTTCCGATTTCACCTTTCGACATGCGAAAATCAACCAATTTCAAGATGTCTTCGATTTGGTCATCTCTTAATTGTAATGCGACACGGAGTTTTTTGAATATATCGTTGTTGTTCATTTGTCTGAAATTAGAAAAGCCAAAGGTACGCCTTTTTAAAATTCTCCCGCCACAATTTTTCGTTGTGTTGTCCGCCTTTGATGATAACTTTCTTATTGAGTTTTTTGCATTCGCAACGCTTGGTGTTGACCCATTTCTCCACATTTTCCATATCGGGAATGACATCGGCATCGCCTTCATTATCGCCACAGAGAAAATAAACTTTGGTTTTGAAATTTTCAGTTTTGGCCATTAATTCATTCAGGTCTTTTCGGCAAAACCAAAATGAAGGCGAGAAGCAACCCACTTTTCCAAAGATTTCAGGATATTTTAGCGCTGCATAAAACGAAACCAATCCGCCAAGCGAACTTCCCATGATGGCGGTGTTTTTTGCATTGGTTTTAGTTCGGTAAATGGCGTCAACTTTTGGTTTTAGCGTATTGACAATAAAATCTAAATAGTCATTGGCTTTGCCACCGGCATATTTTGGATGCGGATAAGGCGTCAGTTCTTCAATACGCTTGTCTCCGCCGTGTTCAATACCTATCACAATGACTTGGGCGTTGATGCTGTCCAAAGTTTCATCCACATTCCATTCGCCTACATAAGAAGTTTTGGCGTCGAATAGGTTTTGGGCATCATGCATATAAATGACAGGATACTTTTTGGCGGAAGCCAAATAATCTTTGGGTAAATAGACCCAAATTTTTTTGGTAGTTTTAAGTTGTGGCGCATCCAGAGTAAAAGTCGATACTTGTTTACTGGCGGTGCTTTCCTGAGCAAAAGTATTACCAAAAAGAAAACAAAAAAGTAAAAGGTAAACGGTTTTCAAATCACTTAGTTGTTGGTTTCTGTCTTGGTCTCAGTTTCTTTGTTCTCTTCTGGATTGTCTCGATTCTTTTTCCTCTTTTTTTCGTCCTTTTTTTCCGGTTTTTGGATTTTTAGCAATTGGTATTTTTCCTTTTGTGCAGGGTTCAGATAACTCATGAGCGTTTTCTCTAATTTTTCCTGTATGGATCTCATTTCAGCGTTTTTTTCATCGTCTGAATAGTCACTTTTTGACACTATATCCATTCTTTTGCTTGTTGAAATCAACTCATTTTTAAAGGCGATATATTGTAGTTCATCAAGTGATAAGTCACTTTTCAAATGTGACATATAAATCTCGATTTTTTCAACCCTGTTTTTTTCGATTTCCGCCGGCGATGGCTCTTTGGGCGTTTGTTCTGTAGTTGGTGTTCTGTTATCCCTGATTACTCCCGGTCCGGCACTGGTTCTGTAACCATTTCCATAACCATATTGAGCATTAACATCAATGGCAAAAAAGAGAAACAAAAGGAATATTATTTTAACGATTTTCATTGTTTAAATTTTAAAAAGTAAAATTAACTAAAATTATGCCATACCAATGTTAAAAAATAAATGTTTATGGTTTCTCAAAAAATTATATTTTAGCATAAAAATTATCTAATTGATGGACAAACACGAAGAAAAATTGACCTTATTGGCTGAAATGATTGCTTTTTCAGTGGTTGACGGAAAACTTCACGAGAGAGAATATCTTTTTCTGACGATGATTGCCGAGGAGCTTCAGGTAACTGATGAAGATTTCAAAGCTTTGTTTCATCAGGAAAATTACCCGGTGGTAATCAAATCAGAATTTGAACGCATCCAACAATTCTATCGTCTGGCATTGTTGATGCACTGTGATGGTGTATTGCACGAACGCGAACAGATTAAGATTCATGAAATCGGAATCAATATGGGATTGAATCCTCATGCCATTAAGCGCGTATTGAAAGCCATGGAAACTTCTCCGGACAAAATGATATCGGCAGAATTTTTACTCGAGGTTTTTCAGGAACAGTTGAATTAAACTACTGTTACATTCTTACCCAGCGTTTTGAATCGGACTCCGTTTTCTTGTTCAACAGTGATGGTAATGTGACCTGTTTTGCTGGTGTTAATATCCCGAACCGTACCCGATTTTCCGATATGTGTTCCTCCGATTACTTTACAGTGGTCACCGTCTTTTAAATTTTCTGTTTTCATAAAAGCATTATTTAGACAATTCCTTCTCAAAAGCCTTTCGGATTCCACCTCTAAAAGTCACTTCTCCGCAATAGGCATATCCTAACTTTTCTAAAATTTTAAGCATCGGAATGTTGTCAAAATTAGTATCTACTTTGATGCTAAAGATATTGTTGGCTATGGCTAAATCCTCCGTAGAAAGAAAAATTTTCTGAGCCAAGCCTTTGCCTAAAAAGTCATCTGAAATGGCCACTCTGTGCAATACCACAAAATCTCCATTGGTCAGCCAGGTTCCTTTGAGATGTTCATACGCAGGTTCATCATTGAAAAGGATCGCGGCATAACCGGCAACGGTGTCGTTATCCATTAAAACATAACCAATGCCTTTGGCAATATCCTGCTGAATGACAATCTCATTAGGGTAACCATCCTGCCATTGTTGACTTCCGTCTTTTTTTCTGCGTATAATGGCCTGCTGGAGGATTTTCCATACCTGTGGTATTTCTGAAATGGTTGCTTTTCTAAAATTGTAATTCATTTTTTAATGTAAGGTTATTGAGCCAGCAACTATATCCTTTCCTGCAACGCCTGAATCTCATCTCTCAATTTCGCTGCCTGCATAAAGTCTAAGTCCTTGGCCGCTTTTTCCATCGCTTTGCGTGTTTCCCTGATTTTCTTTTCTATTTCGGGTTTGGATAAGTACAAACTTTCAGGTTCGGCTGCTTTGGCAATTTTGTCTTCAAAATATTGTGTAGAAACCGAATTGTTGCTCAAGGCATTGCCCAAACTTTTGTTCAGCGCTTTGGGTTCCAAATTGTGTTCGGTGTTGTAGGCCATTTGCTTGCCACGACGGTAATTGGTTTCGTCTATGGTTTTCTGCATGCTGTTGGTGATTTTATCTGCATACATAATCGCTTTGCCGTTGACGTTTCGCGCTGCGCGGCCTACGGTTTGTGTCAACGAACGATGGCTGCGCAGAAAGCCTTCTTTATCGGCATCCAAAATCGCTACCAAAGACACTTCGGGTAAATCCAAACCTTCACGGAGTAAGTTCACGCCAATCAAAACATCAAACAAACCTTTGCGCAAATCCTGCATGATTTCCACCCGTTCCAAAGTATCCACATCGGAATGAATGTACCGACAACGAATCGAAACTTTGGTCAGGTATTTGGTGAGTTCTTCCGCCATTCTTTTGGTTAAGGTAGTGACCAAAACACGTTCGTCGGCTTCACATCTTACTTGAATTTCTTCTATCAAATCATCTATCTGGTTCAAACTCGGACGCACTTCAATCACCGGATCCAATAATCCCGTTGGGCGAATGACCTGTTCGACATAAATCCCTTCCGATTTTTGCAATTCATAATCCGCCGGTGTTGCCGAAACATAAACCACTTGGTTTTGCATGCTTTCGAATTCCTCAAACTTTAACGGACGGTTGTCCATCGCGGCCGGCAATCGGAAACCGTATTCCACTAGGTTTTCTTTTCGGCTTCGGTCACCGCCATACATCGCATGAACCTGCGAAATCGTCACATGGCTTTCATCGACCACCATCAGATAATCATCCGGGAAATAATCGAGCAAACAGAAAGGACGCGTTCCGGGAAGTCGTCGGTCTAAGTATCTTGAATAATTCTCAATTCCGGAGCAATAGCCCAATTCACGTATCATTTCCAAATCGAAATTGGTGCGCTCTTCCAAACGTTTGGCTTCGAGATGTTTTCCGATTTCCTTAAAATAATCGACTTGTTTGACCAAGTCTTGTTGGATATCCCAAATCGCAGCCTGTAAAACATCGGGAGATGTCACAAACATATTGGCTGGATAAATATTAAGTTTTTCGTATCGCTCAAAAACTTTGGCAGTTTTTGGGTCAAAAGCTTCAATTTCTTCAATTTCATCGCCAAAGAAATGCACGCGGAACGGTTCGTCTGCATAGCTCGGGAAAATTTCCACCGTGTCACCTTTGATGCGGAATGTTCCGGGAGTGAATTCGGCTTCGGTTCTCGAGTATAGACTTTGCACGAGACGGTGTAACAGTTTGGTTCGCGAAATCATTTGGTTTTTCTCAATCGAAATCACATTCTTTTGGAACTCGACCGGATTTCCGATACCGTACAAACAAGAAACGGAAGCCACAACCAAAACGTCTCTTCGTCCCGATAATAGGGCAGAAGTGGTACTCAAACGCAGTTTCTCCAATTCGTCATTGATGGACAAATCCTTTTCTATAAAAACGCCGGTCACCGGTATATAAGCTTCGGGTTGGTAATAGTCGTAATACGACACAAAATATTGTACCGAATTGTTTGGGAAAAACTGCTTGAACTCGGAATACAACTGCGCCGCCAGGGTTTTATTGTGTGCCAAAACCAAGGTCGGTTTTTCCACTTCCTGAATCACATTGGCCATTGTAAAGGTTTTTCCGGAACCGGTAACCCCTAAAAGCGTTTGGTATTTTTCACCATTGGTTATTCCGGCGACTAATTTGTCAATTGCCTGTGGTTGATCACCAGTGGGTTTGTATTCTGATACGACTTGGAATTTCATTTTTTGAAGTTATGGAGTCGCTAAGTTACAAAGTTAAAAGCAGAATATTTATACTTTTAACTTTGAACTTAATGAAAAACTCCGCTTACTTAAACTGGAATGCCAAGGTAACAATATGCGAACTCAGGCCATTATTTCTGGTGTAATAACCATATCGCAATTCTAAACTATGGATTCTTTTAATGTTAAAAACACCTTTATCACTGTCGGTTAAATGATAGCCTAATCCAATCATATGACTGCTAAATTTAGACAAGTCATAATCACTGGTGTAAAATTCATCGTTCAACTGATGCTGGTAAATCGGTTTAAAGTATTTGGCCGAATTTTGCGCATAAAAGCGATAGGGTAATGACAGTGAAGAAAAAGGAGTGAGTTTAATACTCGGTTCAATACTAACGGTATGTGCACTAATGTTCCAATTGTCATAATAGTAGCGGTAATAGGTGCGTAATATAATCCTATCGGTTAAATAGTAATTCGCTCTTACACCCAACGGAATCTTGAATCGGGTAGAAGGCAATTTTTCGGAACGCACAGAGCTGTCTTCAAAATAAACCCTATTGAATTTTGTGGCCAATAATCCTTCCTGATAACCAAGATCTGCCAAAAATGCCATTTGGAAGTTTTTATTGACGACTTGTGATAAGGTCAATCCTAAATTATAAGAAGTCCTTGGTTTCGAATCCAAATGATTGGCTTCGTCATCGGATGGATTGTCTCTTAATTCGATAGGCAAAATAACCTTCCAGGTATCAAAAAAAGCCATTCCCTTTACGGAGAATTCTCGATTATTGTCTTTGGATGTTTTGGTAAATCCAAGATTGGCTCCGATAGAAGTATAATCAAATTCTGCAGAGAATGAAACCCCGGCATTCAAGACATATTTCTTTTCCGTATTGGTGTAATTGTAATTGGCGGAAGGATAAATCCTGATGTCCTGATACGAAGCAGAGGAAACGGTACTTGGGTCAATGTTGTCGGATGAGGCAGAAGTATAACTGTCGATGCCTAAATTCAAATCCAATCCGTGAATGTTATTTTTTTTGTCTTTTTTGGATAAAATAACTTCAAAGTTAGTGGCGATGTCGGTTAGTTTTTCTGTTCCAACACCTCCGGTAACGGCTGAATTGTCACCGTCCTGTTTATAGTAACTCGAAATAAAATTAATCTCTTCCAGTTTTAATTTTTGCTTTTTATAGGTCGTGGGAATCGTATCTTTTTGAGATTGCGCTTTTCCCTGAAAAGAAAATAAAAAGGCTAATAATGCGGCAGATATGACTCTTTTTTTCATTGGAATAAATATTAATTACAACCGCATCCACCACCGGTTTTGCCACCATTGGCACCGGAACCGGCTTCTCGATAAAGTTGAAAAGTGTTTTCGAATTTTTCGGTTTTTTTGGAGGTCAATACCATTTCAGCATCGTTGATTTTAGATTTTTGATACTCTTTAACTGATTCACAGGAAGAGAGTAAACAGGTTAGGGCAATAATGGTGAGCAGTTTTTTCATGAGTTATTCGTTTAAGTGATGGTAATGTTTTTGGAAAAATAGGCCTTATCGTTATCGTCAATAAGAATGCAGCCAATGGTTTTTAACTGATTGATAAAATCGAGCCCAACTTCAATTCCCATAACCGTGACCGGAGTGGCCAAAGCATCGGCAATTTCGGCGTTATCGGCAATGATGGTTACGCTTTTGATGCCGGAGACCGGGAAACCCGTTTTAGGATCGATGGTATGTGAATATCGCTTATTGTCAATAACGACAAATTTTTCATAATTTCCCGAGGTTGCTACCGCTTTGTCGGTGATTTTAAAAGTAGAAAAGATTGATTTTCTTTGGTTTGGATCAGCAACACCAATCGTCCATGGTTTTCCATTTTCCTGATAACCCCAGGCGGATAAATCTCCTGAAGCATTTACAATCCCGCTTTTGACATTGCTTTCCAATAATTTTCTTTTGGCCATTTCGGCAGCATATCCTTTTCCAATTCCGCCAAAACCAATCCGCATACCTTTGTTTTTCAAGAAAACGGTTTGATTGTTTTCATCCAGAATAATGTTCTCATAATTGATCAAAGCCACCGATTTTTTGGCAGTTTCAGCATCGGGTAATGAAGTCATGTTCAAATCAAAATTCCAAAATCGTTTGTCAATGCTGCCATAGCTTAAATCAAAAGCGCCTTGTGTGATTTTAGAAATAAACTGGCTTCTTTTGATCAGCTGAAACACTTCTTCATTCACGGCAACAGGCTGAATACCTGCATTCTGGTTTATGGCGTAGGTAACGCTTTCTTCTGAAAAAGTAGTCAACAGCGCTTCTATTCTTTTAATTTCATTAATCGCTATTTCAAAAAGCTCCTGAGCCACAGCTTCATTTTGCTCAATCAAAGTGAACTCAAACTGATTTCCCATTAACCTGGTTTGCTTTTGGAATTGCATTTTAAATGGACTAATTTAATTTATTGATAAATTCGGCAACCGTTTCTGTTGGCAATCCTTCCCATTTTTGGACTGTTTTTCCATTTTCATCTAATATGATGATATAAGGGAATAATCCGTTTGGATTGTATTTTTCAGCCAATTTTTCATTTTCTGTGGTTTGCTCTTTGGATAAAGCATTTTTCTTCTGTCTCGGAAAATCGGCGTTGAATACAATAAGGTTTGATTCGGCGAATGCTTTAAAATCCGCTGATTCTATAAAGTTTTTTTTGAATTTTACACAGGGTGAACACCAATCAGAACCGGAAAAAAAGAACAATACTTTTTTGTGTTCCTGTTTGGCTTTTGCCAATGAGTTTTGCAGCGTGTTAGCTTCCTGGGAAAAGGTAAAAAGACTGATGCATAAAAAGGAAATCGTTATGATGCGCTTCATTGTTCTCAAGTTTTAGTAGAATAAAAGTAGTTTTAAATGGAATAAAATATTTCAAAAAAAAACTTAACATTTGATTAATTATACTGAAAACAATCAAGCATTACTTTTACCCTACCATACCATATTAATTTTAGCGTATTGCAAAAGCATAATGGTTTTGGCATCTTTGATTTCGCCTGAGGCAATCATGTTGTAGGCTTGGTCAAAATCGAGTTCCAGAACTTCTATATTTTCCTGTTCTTCCTGAATGCCACCGCCATCGTTGATTTTCATGTCTTTGGTATATTCGGCTGCGAAGAAATGGACAATTTCGGTTACGGAACCGGGCGACATATAGACTTCAAACAGCTTTTCTACAGCCGAAATCTGGTAACCGGTTTCCTCTTCGGTTTCCCTGCGAATGCATTCTTCGGCGTTGTCTTTGTCCAATAATCCGGCACAGGCCTCAATCATCATTCCGGTTTCGTTGCCGTTGACATAAGTTGGTAACCGAAATTGACGCGTTAGGATTACGGTTTTAGAATTTTTATTGTACAGCAAAATCGTGGCACCATTGCCACGGTCATAGGCTTCGCGAATTTGTTTTTCCCATTGTCCGTCTTTTTTGAGATAGTTATAGGTTATTTTTCGAAGGATGTACCAGTTATCGGAAAGAATTTCAGATTCAAGGATTTGTATTTTTGGGTTACTCATAGTTCTAAAGCATTAAAGAAATCATTTTGTTGTTTGGGCGATTGGAAAGTCCAGGCAACCATGCGGCTTATCTTTTGGCCCTGCGCCATATCAATGGTTTTAATTTCGGCAGCGCCAACTTTCCCCAGCGTTTTATAGATGCTTTTCAGATTGTCCTTTTTGGAAACCAAAGTGGTAAACCACAAGCATTGCATTGGGTATTTGGCACTTTCATAAATCATTTGGGTGATGAATCCGATTTCGCCGCCTTTGCACCACAATTCCGCATTTTGGCCACCAAAGTTTAAGACCGGTTTAGTCGTTTTTGTAGTTGATAAAGTATTGATTTTTCGCAACGCACTTTTCGAGGCTTCTTCAGCCGAAGAATGAAACGGTGGATTGCAAATGGTAAAGGCAAATCGGTCTTCCGGGAGTACAATGTTTTTGAAAATAAATCGGGGTTCTATCTGCAATTGCAAGCTGATGACGTCAATCAGTTTTGGATTGTCAGCGATTATTTTTTTGCAGTTCTGAAGCGCATTTTCGTCGATATCGGTACCCACAAAACTCCAGCCATAAGCACTATTGCCGATAATCGGATAAATGCAATTGGCACCGATACCAATGTCTAAACCGGCTATGTTTTCCCCTTCGGGAATGACGCCATTGTTGGTACTTGCCAATAAATCGGCGATGTAATGAATATAATCAGATCTTCCGGGAATCGGCGGACAAAGATAATGCTCCGGAATATCCCAGTTTTGGATATCATAATGGGAAATCAGCAAGGCTTTATTGAGTGCTTTGACCGCTTCCGGATTACTGAAATCAATGGTCTGCTTCGCCTGTTCGCTGACGCTCGAGCCTATTTTGTGTTCGTTGACGTGTACAAAGTTTTGCAACTCTGCATGTGCTTTTATCAATGCCTCAAAGTCGTATCGAAACCGATGTGGATTTCTGGGATGCAGGCTTGTTTTTTCAGTATTATTTTGAGTTTTCAAGAGTTGTTTTTTTAATTAATCCCAGCATTCCATTAGTAATAAATCACCGTCGGCATGCCTGATGGAAACCATTCCGTCTACCGTAACATGATTGCTGCTGCCGGTGCGATAGCCGATGGTTAAATCTTCATTCTGTAAGGAATAAAAAAGATTCTGTGTGGTAATGCCGGTTACTTTTCCAATTGGAATCAGTGAAAGAATGGTGTCGGCAGTGTACCATTTTTCAAAAGTATTGGGCAACAAAAACACTTTAGAATGGTCATCGAGAATCACCACTTTTAGTTTATTCCGATACGCCACTATATTGGTCAGATTGGTAATCGTATGATCGGCGCGTCTTCCGGTAGCCCAAATGACATTGGCCGCTTTATGCCCTTTTTCGATTAAATAATCAAAAGCTTTTTCCAAATCGGTTTTGTCCTGATTGGGTGCGTAAACAATTTCAATCGGATATTGCTTTTCCTTGTAATATTCGGGGTCAAAACCACGGTCAAAATCACCTAACAATACATCGACTTTGATGCCCAATTCCAGCACTCTTTCGATGGCAGAATCCAGAACAATCACCAGTGGAGACCATTCGAGCAATTGTCCTAATAATTCGGAGCTGCAGGCTTCGCCATTGGCAATGATTAAAGCAGGTTCCTGATCGTCGCGAACGATGTGGTGTGATGACATTTAAAGTCGAAGTTAAAAGTTTGAGTTACGAAGTTACTATTATAAAAGTAAATAAAAAACTTCGGACTTCGGACTTTGCATTTCGTGCTTTTTACTGAATGATATATTCAGAGACTTCTGTTTTACTCAATCGGAAATAACCCAACGCAAAATTGTTGAAATCAGTCTGATTGACAATATTTCCCCTTACTGTTGCTGTCGGCGTTGAGAATGGTCCCATGCTATTGGTTCCGGTTTGTTCCAACAAGATATCCATATAGTTATAATAGTTTAAAGTCACGCCATTCAGAGTGAATCTCAAAGTATCACCGGCTTGCAGATCTTCGCTAAAATACAATCCAAACATTTCATTGTTTTCGAAAAAACGATCTTCGATAACACCAAATTCGGGAATCACTTTATACGGATCATTGATCATTACCATATAAAAATTGGTTTCATTGACCAAATCATTGAAAAAGAACTTCACTTCGATTTCATCGCCTAAAATGCCACCTTCATTGTCTTGCTCGATTCTGGTTACCGTAGGCGTGTCCAGCAATTTTTCAGTTGCCGTGTAAGTTTGCCCCTGATGGATAACGGTTAGTGTATAAGTCTCATTGACCACCGGATTAAAATTGACGCATTTATAAATTCCGGGATCGGTGTCTTCAATAAAGTCAAAAACTTCGTTCGCGCTGTTGGTGATAAAAACTATGGCTCCTGAAACCGGAGGAATTTCATTGGTAAAATAATCAGTTGTGGTGGAAAGTTTTACAACTTGTTCATTTCCGGGCGTTCCGTTAAGCCATTGAATGGAGGCTTCGATGACCAATTTTGGTTCCGATGTCGGTAAACCTATATCAACTACTTTTTCACACGCAGTAAAGGAGAAAAGCATTATTGCTAAACAAAAATATATTGCTCTCATAATCTAAAATTTAATGTTGTAAGTCGCACTTGGAACCAGGCCGAAAATCGACAATCGGATGGCTTCATTAGTTCCGGTTTCTTGGTTTTGCCTGAATGTAATTGAAGCCGAATTTTGCCTGTTATAGAGGTTGTAAATTCCGAAAACCCATTCGCTTTGCCATTTTCTTCCGATGTTTTTTTTCGGGGTTAATGTGGCTGAAACGTCTAAATGATGATAGGTAGGCAGATTGTTTTCATTTCGTGTACTAAAAATGGGAACGGTTACGCCTTGGTATTGATATTGTCCTGTCGGAAAGGTAACAGGTTGCCCGGTTTGCAACGTAAAATTGGCACTAAAACGCCATTTGTCGTTGTATTTATAATTGGCAACAACCGCCAGATTGTGGAGTTTGTCAAAACCGGTTCGGTACCATCGGCCGTTGTTGATTCCGGTTTCTTCGGGTGTTCTGCCTTCTACTTTTTGTTCTGTTCTGGATAAGGTATAGGAAACCCAGCCTTTGAATCGTCCCGAGTTTTTTCGGAACAGGACTTCCAACCCATAAGCTCTTGCTTTCCCGTTTAGGACTACGCGTTCAATCGCTTCATTGGCAATTAAATTGGCACCATCGATATAATCCACACGGTTTTTAATTTCCTTATAAAAAGTTTCGACCTCAAGAGAATACAAGTCATTTTTAAAATTTCTGAAATAACCCAAAGCCGTTTGATCCAGATGCTGTGGCTTTAAATATTGATCACTTGGCGCCCAAACATCCAATGGTGTTGGCGATTGCGTATTCGAAATCAGATGCAGGTATTGTGTCATTCGGTTATAGCCTAATTTTACCGACTGATTGTCATCCAACGTGTAGGAAACTGAAAATCTTGGTTCCAGATTGTCAAACTTGGCAATCGTGGCATTGTTTCCGTAATAAATCGCTCCGGTAGGTTCGGCACTTTCATAAATCTGGAATTCGGTATTAAAAGTTACCGGTTCATTGTTGGCATAAGTGTTCATCTTCTGTTGGCCTAAACGCAGGAATGAGCTAAATCGAAGGCCATAAGAAATGGCAATGTCCTTAGTAATCTGAGATTCTGCATCTAAATACAAAGCAGTTTCCAAAGCATATTTTTTGTCCAATTGGTCAGGGTTGATTCCCGAATCTTCACCGGTTGGTTCAATTTTTCCCGGATTAAAATCGTAGTAATTGCTTTGTATCCCGTAGGTGAGTTTGAATTTATCGGTCAGATAATGTTTGAAATCGTATTTTAAATTGTAGTTTTTGATGCCGCTGTCCCAATTAAAGCCAATGATGTCGAGCTGCAGGCCATAATAATAATCAGAATAAATAAGCGACAAATTGGAGAAAAGCTTGTCGGAAAACAAATGATTCCATCTGAAATTGATCACGGCATTGCCATAAGTATTGACAAAACTGTTGTTCAGCTGAAATACATCGCGGCCAAAATAACCCGAAAGATAAATGTTGTTTTTTTCATTTAAGGAATAACTCAATTTGGTATTCAAATCATAAAAATAGGCCAAATTTGGGTTGTCAACCAGCTTGAGAAAGAGATGTGCATAAGAACCTCTTCCGGCAAAAACAAACGAACCTTTGCCTTTTACAATCGGACCTTCGGCCAGAATTCTGCTGGAAATCAAACCGATTCCACCATTCATGTGAAAAGAATCTTTGTTTCCTTCCTTTTGGTAAATATCCAATATGGAAGACAATCTGCCGCCGTATCTCGCCGGAATTCCACCTTTGTACAATTTCAAATCTTTAATCGCATCGGGATTAAAAACCGAAAACAAACCAAACAGGTGCGAAGAATTATAAATAGTCGCTTCGTCTAACAGCACCAAATTTTGATCGGCGCCACCGCCGCGAACATTAAATCCCGATTGTCCTTCGCCGGCATTGGTCACGCCCGGAAGTGTCAGGATTGATTTGATAACATCAACTTCACCAAAAATTACAGGCATTTCTTTAATCTCCTGAATAGTCAGTTTGTTGACGCTCATTTCCGGCTTTCTGACGTCAACGCGCTTATTGTTCTGAATGATTACGACTTCATCTAGCTGTTGGCTGGTTTCCGTAATTAAAAAGTTTCTTCGGGTGTCTTTTGTGAGCTCTATCTTTTCCTGTATGGTTTGGTAACCCACATAACTGATGGATAAAGTGTAAGTTCCTTTGGGGAGCGTAATGGAGTAAAAACCATACTCATTGGTCATCAAACCTGTTTTTGTTTCCTCAATGAACAAGGAAACTCCAATCAACGTTTCTTTATTTTTACCATCTGAAACTAAGCCACTGATAGTATACTTTTGTTGCGAATAAAGCTGAAACGTTAATAATAAAAAAAAGATAGGAGTGTAAATGTATTTTGGCATAAATTTGGCTCTTGATATTACAAAATTCTTAATAAAATTGGTTATTTCTTCATAATCATTTGTTAAGGTTTGGTTAATTGGAAACATTATTTTTCCGATAATTGATATTTTTCACACCTCAAACAGAAGTTGTATGAAAGCGGTTTTTGCTGTTTTATTTTTACTGATTTTCAGCCTTAAAGGGTTTTCTCAATTTGAGTCACCTAATAAGACTTTGAAAATGGCTCCGGTTCCCAAAAAATCAGGAACAATTGCTCCTGCATCAACTTCGACTCCTAAATCAATTACTTATCCCAGTATTTTTGATAAAAAAGACAAACTTTTAGAAAGTGTTTCTCTGCTCAATAAAAAGCCGGAACAGGAAAAGAGCATTATGGAAAAAGAACAGTTTGAAAATCCTTCCAAAATGTACACAGAAAAAATGAATCGCAAGGGCAGTGATGGTGAAATTTTGGAAAAATTCAGAAGCGATACATTTTTAGGTGAATTTAAGATTGGAACCAAAACCATGCGAATGGCCTGTCGTGATCATGAGGCACCGGATGGAGACGTGGTTCGGGTTTGGCTCAATGATAAAGTAGTAATTGACGCCATTTTGCTCGACGTTGCTTTTAGGGAAGTATTTATGGAACTAAAGGAAGGAATAAATAAAATTGAAATTGAGGCTATGAATCAGGGTGAATCTGGTCCAAATACTGCTCAATTTGTAATCTATGACGCAAATGGTGGCATGGTTACTACTAATAAATGGAATCTTACAACCGGCGTCAGAGCAAAACTGGTTATACTCAAGCAAGACGGACTAATAAAGAAAAAAGAATAAAAAAAGCGACCCGATTAGGTCGCTTTTTTATTGAATATAAAATTGAGCATTACGCTAATTTTGATAGAATCGTATTGAAGGTCTGGCTTGGACGCATCGCGCTTGCAGTCAGTTCTTCAGAAGGTTGGTAATAACCGCCAATGTTTTGTGGTTTTCCTTGTGCTCTGATTAACTCCGCATCGATTTTAGATTCGTTTTCGGTCAATTCAGCGGCAATTGATTTGAATTTATTCTGCAATTCTGTGTCATTGGTTTGTGACGCCAAAGCTTGTGCCCAATATAAAGCCAAATAGAAGTGTGAACCTCTGTTGTCAATTTCGCCTACTTTACGTGCCGGAGATTTATCGGTTGCCAGGAATTTAGCGTTGGCTTCGTCCAAAGTATCGGCTAAAATCTGAGCTTTCGGATTGTTTTGTGTTTGTGCCAAATGCTCTAAAGAAGCCTGGAGTGCTAAGAATTCACCTAAGGAATCCCAACGCAGATAGCCTTCTTCTACGAATTGCTCTACGTGCTTAGGTGCTGAACCACCGGCACCGGTTTCAAATAAACCACCACCATTCATTAGCGGAACAATCGATAACATTTTGGCCGAAGTTCCTAATTCCAAGATCGGGAATAAATCGGTTAAATAATCACGCAATACATTTCCTGAAACTGAAATAGTATCTTTTCCTTCACGAATTCTGCGTAAGGTTTCGGTCATTGCATCTTTTACATCCATAATACGGATGTCCAAACCGTTTGTATCGTAATCTTTTAAATATTTTTCTACTTTTTTGATGATTTCCCTGTCGTGTGCTCTGTCTTTGTCCAACCAAAAAATAGCAGGAGTATCAGACAAACGCGCTCTGTTTACAGCTAGTTTTACCCAATCTTGAATCGGAGCATCTTTGGTTTGGCACATTCTGAAAATATCGCCAGTTTCCACGTTTTGGGATAATAAAACCGTTCCGTTTTCGTCTTCTACTTGAATCTTTCCGTTGGCTGATGCCTGGAAAGTTTTGTCGTGTGAACCATATTCTTCGGCTTTTTGAGCCATCAAACCAACATTTGGTACAGACCCCATTGTTCTTGGATCTAACGCACCATTTTTCTTCATATCATCAACTACTGCCGCATAAAATCCTGCATAAGAACGATCCGGAATAATAGCTATTGTATCTTCTTCTTTGCCTTCTGCATTCCACATTTTACCGCCATTTCTAGCCAATGCTGCCATAGAAGCATCTACAATGATGTCAGATGAAACGTGGAAATTGGTAATGCCTTTATCAGAATTCACCATCGCAACGCGAGGACCATTTTCTAAAGCATTTTGAATCGCTGCTTTTACTTCAGCTTCCTGTGGGTTTCCTGCTAATTTTTCGAATAAATCCTGTAAGCCGTTGTTTGGGTTGATGTCTAATGATTTGAATAAATCGGCATATTTGGTGAAAACCGCTGCGAAGAAAGTTTCAACGATGGCTCCGAAAATAATCGGATCGGAAATTTTCATCATCGTAGCCTTTAAGTGTGCTGAAAGCAATACGTTTTGCTTTTTGGCTTCGGCTATTGCTTCAATGGTAAAAGCTTTCAAAGCTTTTAAGTTCATCACTGAACTGTCAATGACTTCGCCTGCTTTTAAGTTGGAATAATCTTTTAAAACTGTGGTAGAACCATCATTTCCGGCAAAAACGATTCTGAATTTACTGTCGTTGGCTACTGTGGTTGAATTTTCTGTTCCATAAAAATCACCTGAATTCATATGTGCTACCGAAGTTTTACTGTCAGAAGTCCAAACACCCATTTTATGTGGGTTTTGTTTGGCGTAATTTTTTACCGCTTTCGGCGCACGACGGTCTGAATTTCCTTCACGCAATACCGGGTTTACGGCTGAACCTAATACTTTTGAATATTTAGCTTTGATGTTTTTCTCTTCTTCATTTGACGGTTCTTCCGGGAAATTAGGAATGGCAAAACCATGTGACTGTAATTCGGCAATCGCTTCTTTTAATTGCGTAGTGGAAGCGGAGATATTTGGTAGCTTGATAATATTGGCATCCGGTGTAGTAGCCAATTGACCAAGTTCTGACAAAGCATCGCTTACTTTTTGGTCTTCTTTTAAATATTCAGGGAAATTGGATAATATTCTGCCTGCCAATGAAATGTCTCTAAGTTCGATATCGATATTTGCCGGAGCAGTGAATGCTTGTACGATTGGTAAAAACGAATGAGTAGCCAACATTGGTGCTTCATCGGTAAGCGTGTAATGAATTTTGGATTTTTGTGTCATTGGTATTGTTTTTTATTCGTAACGTTTAGTTAGTTGTTGCTCTATGACGAAAACGTTCATTTTCAAGCCATGCAAATATAAGTAAATCACGATTACGTGCGATTGGTTTTGAGCGAAATCGATTGAATTATCAAATTGACAATCTGTAGAGTTTAAATTGTTAAAATGACAATCAGCCGAAATAAAATTGGTAAAATAGCAATTTTTTAAGCTAAATATTGCGCATAAAAAAGCCCCGAAAGTATCGGGGCGTTTTTATAAGTACAAAGTTTAGAATTATCTTCTTCTTTCTTTGATTTTTGCTTTTTTACCGGTAAGTTCTCTAAAGTAGTAGATACGAGCTCTTCTAACTTTACCTCTTTGGTTAACTTCAACTTTTTGTAATGCCGGCATGTTTACTGGGAAGATACGCTCTACACCAACTGCGCCAGACATTTTGCGGATTGTGAAAGTTTCAGTCAATCCTGCACCTTTTCTTTGAATAACAACTCCTTTGAAAAACTGAGTTCTTGTTTTTTCACCCTCTTTAATTTCGTAGTACACAGTGATTGTATCACCAGCTCCGAATGCAGGGAAATCTTTTTTTGTTGATAATTCGTTATTAACGAAATCTACTAAATTTGCCATTTTTACGACTATTATGGTTTAAAATCTGAGCAACATTCACGGTTTTCGCCAGAGGTTGGTCAAATGTGGGTGCAAATATAATTAAAATCTTCGAAGTTGCAAGCCGTTAATGTTAGTTTTTTATATCAAACCAATAATTTTAATTGCTCAATAATTTCCTGATTGTCAACGGGAAATGGTTTTTGATTCCGAATGCTTTTGTATAAAGCATCAAACAATCCGTTGAAATTCCCTTTGAGTGAAGGAATGCTTTCGGTTATTTTTTCCTGATTTTCGTTGTAGTAGGTCAGTTTGCCTTCTTTGTTGGGTTTCTCTTTCCCAAATTCGGTATCCGTTGGCAACATGCCTGCAATGAGTTGGTCTTCTTGTTCGTCACAGAATTCTTTGATGTAACTGCCTTTGGTGCCGTGAATGACTATTCCGGCCTGGGCATTGACAACCAACATGCTGGTCGTGATAAATACATTGACTTTATTCGGGAAAACAATATGCATAAACGCAAAATCATCCACTTGAGAGTTTTCGCGGTAACTGTTTTTAATTCGGTAATGATTTTCCGGCTTGCCGAAAATTGAAATCGCCTGATCCACCAAATGTGCGCCCAAATCATACCAAATACCACTGCTCGGAATCGGTGTTTCCTTAAATGTTTTACCGCCAATTGTTGGCCGATAACGGTCAAATCGCAAATGCATTTCAACAACATCGCCCAGTTTTCGGGAGTTGATAATTTCTTTGGCTGAGGCAATATCACTGCTCCAACGTCTATTTTGGTACACAAAAATATTACGGTTTACTTTTTCGGCCAAAGCCAAAAGCGTTTCAAATTCTTCCGGAGTTGAAGTTGCCGGTTTTTCAATCAGGGCGTGTTTGCCTGCTTCCAAAACCTGCTTGGCATAGTCGAAGTGTGTATTGTTGGGCGTATTGATGATCACCAATTCAATGGTTTCATCCGAAAGTAATTCATCAATATTGGAAAAGCTAATGATGCTTGGATAATCGGTTGCGGCTTTCTTTTGATTTCGTTCCAAAACGGCATATAATTCGAAGCCTTTATAGGTTGCCAAAAATGGTGCGTGAAAAACTTTCCCCGACATGCCATAGGCTAACAACGCGGTAACAATCGGTTTTTCCATGATTAGTCTTCGAGTAAGTCGGGTCTTCTGTTTTTGGTATGTTCGTAGGCTTTGTCTTCACGCCATTTGTCAATTTTGGCAAAATGGCCGCTGGTCAAAACTTCCGGAACTTTCCAACCTTTATAATCGGCTGGTCTTGTATAAATAGGTCCCGATAATAAATTGTCCTGAAAACTATCGGTTAATGCCGAAGTTTCATCACTCAAAACGCCCGGAATCAAACGGATTATGGCGTCGCAGAACACAATCGCGCCAATTTCGCCACCTGAAAGTACATAATCGCCAATCGAAATTTCTTTGGTGATAAAATGATCGCGAACACGCTGGTCAACCCCTTTGTAATGCCCACAAAGAATAATAATGTTTTCATACATCGACATCGTGTTGGCCATTTTTTGGTTCAAGGTTTCCCCATCAGGCGACATATAAATGATTTCGTCGTATGCTCTTTGGCTTTTCAAATGGGTAATGCAATCATCAATCGGCTGTATCATCATGACCATTCCGGCGCCACCGCCAAATTGATAATCGTCAACACTTTTTTGCTTGTTGGTCGTATAGTCTCTTAAATTGTGAAAATGGACTTCTACCAATCCTTTTTCAATGGCACGTTTCATAATCGAACCTTCAAAAGGACTTCGCAATAAATCGGGTAATATGGTGATGATGTCTATTCGCATGGCGCAAAGATAAGTTTTACTTTTTACTTGCTAAAATGGAATAGACCATCGGGATTTTATTGTCCAGATGCTTGATCCTGAATTTTCCTTTTTCAAATTCAACGGTTTGATTGAAACAGTCATAAGGCGAATAATCATACTCATCAAATGCATTGATTTCAATACCGCTTTTGATTAAGGCGTTCAGAATTTCAGAAATCGGATGATTCCAGGTGATGGTTTGGGCATTTATTTCAGCATCACGGTCGGCGTAAGTACCGGTTTCGCTTTCAATGATGGGTTCAACATTGAAATAATTATAGAAAATGGTTCCAAAATCATTGTCAAACATCCAAACCACCGGATGAAAATCGGCCATGATAAATTTTCCATCGGGTTTTAAAAAATGGGAAACCACATTGGCCCATTTGTCCAAATCGGGGAACCAGCCGATAGTGCCATAACTTGTGAAAACAATATCGAATTTCTCGTCTATCATTTTTGGTGCATCATAAATATCACAACAGACAAAAGTGACATCCAGATTTAGTTTTTTGGCAAATTCATTGGCTCTTTCTATCGCTTTATCCGATAAATCTACACCGGTTGGCATAGCGCCCATTCGGGCAAAGGAAATGGTGTCCTGCCCAAAATGACACTGCAAATGCAATATTTTTTTACCCGATATATCACCGAGCAATTTTAACTCGATGTCATTTAAAGTCGATTTCCCATTTAGAAAGCCTTCCACATCATAGAATTCGGAAGCGATATGCACATCCGTTTTGTTGTTCCAGGTTTCTTTATTTGCCTTGATATAATCTGGTTGATCAGCCATTTTCAAATTTTTACACGCCAAATTGTTTCAAATGATGATCAAGATGCATAGTCTGCAACTGGCTCCATTCGTCATAAGTCAATTCTCCGAAAAAAGGATGGTTAGTAGTTTTAAGTGCCTTTTGTCCCAAATCTGAAAACACTCCTATTCTTTCGATTAGCCCATTTTTGGTTTCTTCAAAATCATAAGTTCCGGTTCGAATAAAAGCCGGCGCTGTCGGACTGTTTTTCTTGAATTCGGTTGAACCAAAAACTTTTCCTTTCAACATTTTCCCAAATAGGCGCATGATAAAATTAGATTTCATTGGAGTTTTTCCAAAGGCAAAGTCCATTGGTGCCTGGCAATGGGACAACATTTGGTCTACCGTCATTTTCCCCCATAGCGCTTTGCTTTCAGGGGTAAGTTTGTTGATTCTGGAAATGATTACTTCATTATCGTTTTTGTCATAAATAGAACTCATGGTTTTGATGTTTTTTGGTTACCAAATTTACAATATATTGTAGTAACTTTGCACCACATTTTTAACAATTCAAACAATGGAAAACGGAATATATGCTAAATTCAACACGACTAAAGGTTCGATTTTAGTAAAATTAACACACGATTTAACACCGGGAACGGTTGGGAACTTTGTAGGCTTAGCCGAAGGGCAATTGGAAAATTCTGCCCGTCCGATGGGAAAACCTTATTATGACGGATTAAAATTCCACAGGGTCATTCCCGATTTTATGATTCAAGGCGGATGTCCGCAAGGCATCGGTACCGGTGGTCCGGGTTACAACTTTGATGATGAATTTCACCCCACCTTAAAGCACGACAAACCGGGTGTTTTGTCTATGGCCAATGCCGGTCCGGGAAGTAACGGTTCTCAATTTTTTATTACACATGTTCCTACCAATTGGTTAGATGGTAAACACACTGTTTTTGGTCACGTAGTAGAAGGTCAGGATGTGGTTGATGCCGTGGCGCAAGGTGATTTGATAGATTCTTTGGAGATTGTAAGAGTAGGCGAGGAAGCTCAAAAATGGAATGCGATTGAAGCATTCAGGACTTTTGAAGGTTCAAGACAAAGAAGAATTGAAGAAGCTAAAAAACAAGCGGAAGAAGCAATGGAAAAAATAGCAGCCGGTTTTGAAAAAACAGAAAGTGGTTTGCGTTACAAATTCATCCAAAAAGGAAATGGTAAACAAGCCGAAGCCGGAAAAACAGTTTCAGTTCATTATACCGGTCAATTGGAAAACGGGAAGACATTTGACTCTTCTTATCCGCGTAAAAAACCAATTGAATTCCCGTTAGGAAAAGGTCATGTGATCGAAGGTTGGGACGAAGGCATTGCCTTGTTGCAAGTGGGCGATAAAGCACGTTTTGTGATTCCGTCTTATTTAGGATACGGATCAAGCGGTGCCGGTGGTGTGATTCCGCCAGATGCTACTTTGATTTTTGATGTTGAATTGATGGACGTGAAGTAATACAAAACTTAAGTTTTGATTAAAAGAAAATCCTGACCAACTAAGGTTGGGATTTTTTTTTATTTTTACTTCAACCAATAAAAAGGAAAACCATGAAATATAAAATACTAGCCATTGCTGTTTTAGCCGTAACTATTTATTCGTGTGCGTCAAAATCAAGTGTTCCGGTAGCGGAAACGCCTAAAAAAGTGGAACTGACTGCTGAATTAGCAGAAGCAAAATCGCTTTACGAAAACAGTTGTGCCAGATGTCATCAGCTGTATAGTCCAAAAGATTTTTCTGCTGAGCAATGGAAACCAATCGTTTTAAGAATGGCACCAAAAGCCAGATTAAATGAAGAGCAAGGTCAAAAAATTTACAATTATCTGACGATGAACTAATAAAAAAAAAACACTCCAAAAGAGTGTTTTTTTGTTTTATACGGTAAAGCCATCCGGGAGGACGGCGTTTTTCCTAATGACTATAATACCATCTCTGACCGTGTATAAATCGGTTATGATGTCTTCCAGATGTTTTCCGCCATTGAGGCGTACATCATTTCCAATCCTACAATCTTTATCGACGATGGTGTTATTGATAAAGCAACGTTCGCCAATGCCGATATTGATCATGCCATTTTGCGAATTGTTCTTGATTTCTTCTATGTTTTGATAATAATCATTTCCCATCAGATAGGAATTGACGATGGTTGTCCCAAAACCAACACGGCTTCTGATGCCTATAACCGAATGTTCAATCGTAGCACCATTTAGAATGCAACCTTCGGCGATCATCGATTTATCAATGGTTGTTCCGCCAGTGATTTTGGATGGCGGCAAAGTTCTGGCGCGCGTATAAATCTTGCTCGAATTGTCAAACAAATTAAACTTCGGAATTTCATCTGTCAGCCCTAAATTGGCTTCAAAGAAAGAATCAATGTTTCCGATATCGGTCCAATAGCCTTCATATTGATAACTCAGGACTTTTTGTTTTCCAATCGCTTGTGGTATGATTTCCTTTCCAAAATCTTTAGTATCTGGATTGTTCATCAATTCGATTAGCAAGTCTTTATTGAAGATATAAATTCCCATCGAGGCCAGATAATGTTTGCCTTCGGCTTTAGATTCCTCGCTGACTTCCGAAGTCCATTCGGGTAATAAAGAAGCGTCCGGTTTTTCAATAAACGAACTGATGAAATTTTCGGAATCGGTTTTCAGGATGCCAAATTCGGGTGCTTCTTTGGCAGTTACAGGCAAAGTGGCAATGGAAATGTCAGCGCCTTTTCTTTGGTGTTCTCGTATCATGGCGTTAAAATCCATTTGGTATAATTGGTCACCCGATAAAATCAAGGCATAATCAAATTGATGTTTTGTAAAATGTTGCATGCATTGGCGAACCGCATCCGCGGTGCCTTGAAACCAGGTGATGTTGTCAGGTGTTTGTTCTGCGGCCAGTATATCTACAAATGCCGTACTGAAATGGCTGAAATGATAGGTGTTTTTGATGTGTTGGTTCAAAGAAGCCGAATTGAATTGGGTCAACACAAACATTCTTTTGATATCAGAATTGATACAATTGGAAAGCGGAATATCCACCAAACGGTATTTTCCGGCAATCGGAACGGCAGGTTTGGAACGTGTTTGCGTTAACGGTGCTAATCTTGAACCTTGTCCGCCGCCTAAAATAATGGCTAGTGTGCTTTTATTTACCATGGTAATTATCGTTTCGTTTTTAGTGTTTAGGCTTTTTCTTTTTCAAATTTGGCTATTACTGCTGTGTAATAGTTATAGGTTGTTTTGGCAATCGATGCCCAACTGAATTTCTCCAAAACCCTTTGTCGTCCGGCTTTGCCCAATTGAGTGGCCAAATTTTCATCGTCCAGTAATTGATTGACTTTAGCGGCAAAGTTTTTCTGAAAAGTTTCCGGATATTTTGGGTTGAAATCCGTTCGGGAAATGCTTTCCAACTCAATTAAATAACCGGTTTGATCTTCGACTATAATCTCAGGAATACCGCCAACCGCACTGCCGACAACCGGAGTTTCGCACGACATGGCTTCGAGGTTGATGATGCCAAATGGTTCGTACAATGACGGACAGGCAAAAACCCTGGCATGACTATAAAGCACCTTAACTTTCTCGCGTGGCAGCATTTCGGAAATCAGAATCACACCATTTCGGCTGGCTTTTAAATCAGCAATTAATTCTTCAGTTTCTTTGGCAATTTCGGGTGTATCCGGTGCTCCGGCACAAAGCACAATCTGGCAATCGGCATTAAAATATTTAGCTGCTGAAATCAATTGTGAAATTCCTTTTTGGCGTGTAATTCTGCCCACAAAAAGCACAAACGGAATATCAGGATTGATGCCGTATTCCTTTAGTAAATCGTTGTCAAATGTCGGGCTATAAAAATCAGGATCGATGCCATTGTGGATGACTGTTACTTTTTCGGGTGCCACACCATAGGCTTCGATGACATCGGTTTTCATTTGTTCGCTCACCGCGATGATGCCGTCGGCGGTATTGTATGCATGGTTTTCAATCCAGCGGGAGAGAAAATAACCATTGCCCAATTGTTCGACTTTCCACGGACGATGCGTTTCCAAACTGTGCGTGGTTAATATTAAAGGCGATTGCAGTAATTCCCTTGAAAAGATTCCGGCCAAATGCGTGTACCAGGTGTGGCAATGAATCACATCGGCTTCTAAAGTATGCTGAGACATTTCCACATTGCGGCTCAAATTGTGAAACATTTTGAGGTGCTGATTGTGGTCGTCTTCAGGTTTGGTCAATGAAGATTGGATGCCCAAAACGTTCATCGACGCAGAAGTAGCTTCCTGGTTACCGAAACAGCGCACTTCGACCTGGCCCAATTGGGACAACTCCTGACTCAAAAAATCAATATGGACTCCAGCGCCACCGTAAATATTCGGCGGAAATTCATTGGTAAACAGCGCAATTTTCATAGGGTAACTTTTAAACGATTTTTATACATTGCATACAATTCTTAAAAGTATGAAATATATTCAACTTTTGGATTACCGGAATACTATAAAAACTATACAAAATTGTCTTTTGGGCTGTATTTTTATGAAATAAATGTTATCAATTATGGAAAACACAACAAATGGGCTACTGCAATGGAGTGAATTTGAAAAAGTAGCAATGCGCGTGGGCACCATCCTCGAGGCGAATGATTTTCCCGAAGCGAGAAAACCAGCGTTTCAGTTGGTGATTGATTTTGGAACGGAAATCGGTCTCAGGAAATCTTCTGCGCAAATTACCAAACGCTATGCAAAGGAAGATTTGGTTGGCAAGCAAGTCATCGCCGTAGTCAATTTTCCCAAGAAACAAATCGGCACTTTTATGAGCGAGTGTTTGGTTTTGGGTTCGGTTGGGCCTGATAATGACATTGTCCTATTGACTTCCGATTTGAAAGTGGAAAACGGTTTACGGATTGGATAAAAAAATCCGGAAACTTTTAATTTCCGGATTTCTGTATTTTATTAAATATCGTCAAAATCGATATCGGTAAAGCTCTTTTCAGAAGTTGTTTTGGTTTCTTCGGCAGTTTCCTGTTGGTATTCTCTTTTGAAATCTTTTTGGTGTCTTTCAGAGATTACTTCTTCTCCTTTGTGGTTCAAAACATAAGAAGTCATTTCTTCCAGAATTTCAGTGAAAGCTGCGAAATCTTCTTTGTATAGATAGATTTTGTGTTTTTTGAAGTGGAAAGAACCGTCTTCTTCAGTAAACTTTTTGCTTTCGGTAATGGTAATATAATAATCATCCGCTTTGGTAGCTCTCACATCGAAGAAATAAGTTCTTCTGCCCGCTCTTAAAACTTTAGAAAAAATCTCATCTTTTTCTAACATATCATTTTCTCTCATATTCTTTCAGTCAATTAATAGTGTTTCTATACAGTTCAAAAATGGTAAAATTTTTGTTACGAAACAACATTTAATTTAATTCTTTTTCCGAAAGTTGTTTCAGGTACAATTCGGCGTAATATCCTTGCTGGTTTACTAATTGATTATGAGAACCTTCTTGGATGATTTGACCTTCTTCGATGATGATGATTTTATCGGCATTCTTAGCCGAAGACACTCTGTGGCTAACGATAATCGTGGTTTTGTCTTTGGAGATTTCGAGTAAATTATTTAGGATTTGCTCTTCGGTTTCGGTATCAACTGCCGATAAACAGTCGTCAAACAATAATATTTCGGGATCTTTGATAATCGCTCTTGCAATGGAAACCCTTTGTTTTTGTCCGCCGGAAAGCGTAATGCCTCGTTCTCCCAAAATGGTTTCATATTGGGCATTGAAATTCATAATATTGTCATGAACCACAGCTTTTTTAGCCGCTTCCATCACTTCTTCATCCGTGGCGTTTTCTTTTCCGAATTTGATGTTGTTTTTGATGGTGTCCGAAAACAAAAAGGCATCCTGTGGCACAATCCCGATGCTGTTGCGCAAATCGTATAAATTGACTTCGTCAATCTTATGACCATCAATGGTAATGGTTCCTTCCTTAATGTCATGCATTCGGGTAATTAAAGATAAGATAGTTGATTTCCCGGCGCCGGTTTGCCCCAATATGGCCAGCGTTTCTCCTTTTTTAACTTTGAACGAAATGTCTTTTAGTGCTACAATTCCGGTGTCTTCATAAGTAAAGCTCACATTTTTGAATTCGATTTCACCTTTAATAGTAGTGTTTTCGGAGGCTTTGTTTTTGATTTCAGGCTCGACTTTCAGGAACTCGTTGATTCTTTTTTGTGACGCTTCCGCTTCCTGTACCAAAGAGGAAACCCAACCGATAGAAGCCACCGGCCAGGTCAGCATGTTGACATACAGGATAAATTCGGCAATGGTACCAATGCTTGTAATGGTTCCATCGATATACATCAATCCGCCAAAATAAATAACCGTTAAATTACTCACGCCAATCAGCGCAATCATCAGCGGACCAAACAGTGATTGAACCCAAGCCAGGCTCATGCTTTTGGTTTTACTTTCTTTGGCCAAATCGACTACTTCTTTCTGGTATTGTTTTTCCAGGGCATAGGCTTTCACCACGCGGATTCCGGAAAAAATCTCCTGGGTAAAACTCGAAATTTTGGATAAATACTGTTGGAATGTCGTGCTGCGTTTGTTGATTTCGGTGCTCAATCGGAAAATGATAAAAGACAAAATCGGTAAGGGCAAAATGGTGTACAAAGTCAGCAATGGCGAAACATTGTACATATATATAATCACCACGGTAAATCGAATAAAGGTATTGATGGTGTACATCACGGCTGGCCCAACATACATTCGGACTTTGCCGACATCTTCACTGATGCGGTTCATCAAATCTCCGGTACGGTTGCGTTTGTAGAAATTCTGGTCCAAAACCTCATAATGCCTGAAGACTTCGTTTTTCAAATCAAACTCAACATGGCGTGACATGACGATTAAGGTTTGGCGCATCAGGAAAGTCAAAACGCCGGCAATCAAGGTTGTTCCAATGATCAAAAGAATATTTTCAATCAATTGTGTTTTTATCAATTCGCTGCTCGTCTGATGGTTATGAAAATCTTCAATGGCCTTAAATGATTTGCTGACGAGCTTTGGAGTGAAAAGAGAGAATATTTGTGCTACAATAGTGATTAAAATTCCTAATAAAAAATGGAATTTGTATTTGACAAAATATTTGTTTAAATATTGCAGTTCTTTCATGTTAATTTTGAAGAAATGGGCTTAATGGCTTATTTTTTGTTAAAACGATGAAAATAATTAAATTATTATATTCTTGGTTTAAATTGATTTTATTAACAAATTACTAATTATTCTTGGTATCGGTGAATTTTATTGAATAATGTTTTATTTTTGTACCGACTTTTTAAAAAGTCTTAAATTAATACTACTACATTATGACTTCAGAAATCACTACACCGGTAGAGCTAAAAAAAATGGATCCTGTTTTTGGTCAACTTTCTTTTGACAACCACGAACAAATCGTTTTTTGTAATGACAAAGATACAGGTTTAAAAGCAATTATTGGTATTCATAACACAGTTATGGGACCGGCACTTGGTGGTACAAGAATGTGGAATTATGCTAACGAATGGGAAGCATTAAATGACGTTTTAAGACTTTCCCGTGGAATGACTTTTAAGTCGGCTATCACAGGATTAAACCTTGGTGGTGGAAAAGCCGTTATTATCGGTGATTCTAAAACAGATAAAACACCTGAAATGATTACGCGTTTCGGAGAGTTTGTAAATTCTTTAAGCGGAAAATATATCACTGCTGAAGACGTGGGAACTACTACCGAAGACATGGACAGAATTCACAAGGTAACCAAATATGTAACCGGGATTTCAGAAGAAATTGGTGGTTCAGGAAATCCTTCTCCGGTAACTGCTTACGGTGTTTACATGGGAATGAAAGCTGCTGCCAAATACCAATTCGGTTCTGAGAAATTAGACGGTAAAAAAGTATTGGTACAAGGAAACGGCCATGTTGGAGAAACTTTGATTAGTTATTTGAGAAAAGAAGGAGCAGAAGTTTTTGTTTCTGACATTCACCAGGATAAAATGGAAAATATGGTGGCTAAATATGGCGCCAAAATTTTCACCGGAGCTGATTTATACAGCGCAGACGTTGACATCTATTCGCCATGTGCATTAGGTGCAACCATCAACGATGAAACCATTCATAAAATAAAAGCAAAAGTTATTGCCGGTGCGGCCAATAATCAATTGGCTGTTGAAGCGGTTCACGGTCAGATTTTAAGAGAAAGAGGCATTGCTTATGCGCCTGATTTCTTAATCAATGCCGGTGGAATCATCAATGTATATGGCGAAATCGTAAAATATGGTAAAGATGAAGCCATGAGAATGACGGAGAATATCTTCAACACGACATTGGAAATCTTCAACTATGCCGATGTGAATAATATGACTACGCAACAAGCAGCGATGCAAATTGCTCAAAACAGAATTGACCAAAGAAAAAAAGAAAACGCTAATAAATAATTATTAGGTTTTAAAATATTCCTATTTTTGCAAAGCGAAAGAAATTCTTTCGCTTTGTTAATTTTAAAAAGTTCTTACAGGTGTTAAACAGAAGACATATTCGAGTAAAAGTGATGCAATCCATCTATGCGATGCATCAAAAAAATTCTGATGAAATGGAGAAAGAAGAAAAGTTCTTAATCCAAAGCATTGATAACATTCAGGATTTGTATTTAATCATGTTGTCTACCTTGACAGAAATCAGAAAAAAGGAAATTGTTTTTTTGGAAGCTTCCAGCAAAAAACATTTGGCCACGCCTGAAGAAAAAAATCCCAACAATAAGTTTATCAATAATGCTGTGCTCCAACATTTGGAAGACAACAGTTCGCTGAGCATCGCTTTAGAAAAGAGAAAAATCAACAACTGGTCATTGAATGATGATTATATTTTGATTTTACTCAATGACATCAAGCAAAGTGCCTTGTATGAGAAGTACATGGGCAACCGTAAAAATGTCTTTGAAGAAGACAAACAGTTTGTGGTGGATATGTTTACCGAATTGATTGCGCCCAATGAAAAGCTTTACGAATATCTGGAAGACAACAAACTGACCTGGACTGATGATATTCCGGTGGTGAATACCCAAATCCAGAAACAGTTAAAACAACTTTCCGAAAAAGATGACTTTAGAGTGGTGAAGTTGTATAAAGATGAGGAAGACAAGGAGTTCGTTGGAAACCTGTTTAGAAAAACGGTTTTAAACGAAGTAGAATTGGCCAAGGAATACATCGACAAAACCCCAAATTGGGATGCCGACCGTATTGCTGAAATCGATACGATTATCCTGAAAATGGCCATCTGTGAATTCTTGAAATTCCCATCTATTCCAATCAAAGTGACCATTAATGAGTATTTGGAAATCGCCAAGGAATATTCTACCCCAAAAAGCAGCATCTTCATCAACGGGATTTTGGATAATTTGGTAAAGGAATTCCAAAACGAAGACAAAATCAAAAAAACAGGAAGAGGTTTAATGTAATTATAAAATAAGCAATGATTAAAAAATTCAGTTTATTGGTTGCAGTAGGTTTGTTGGTAATGACAACAGCCTGTAAAAGAGAAAACGCACCAGGCTCAACAATGCCTCAGCCTGCAGAAAGGCTTACAGCCACACCGGTTCCTGCTGACGGAAAATATCCTGAGATGGCTTTTGAAAATGAAGAGCATGACTTTGGAACCATCAAACAAGGAGACAAAGTGGTTCATGATTTCAAATTTGAAAATACCGGTGAAGCCGATTTGACAATCACCGCTGCCAGAGGTTCATGTGGCTGCACAGTACCCGAATATCCTAAAACACCAATCAAAGCCGGTGCATCAGGAAACATAAAAGTGTCGTTTGATTCTAAAGGGAAACACGGGGAAACGTCAAAAACCGTGACCATTATGTGTAACACCAAAGAAGGAAACAAAATATTAACAATTAAAGCTAACATCGAAGTTCCTGAAAAGGACTAAACAATCAATTATTATGGAACAATTAGGACAATTTGGTCAATTACCGTTTTTTTTATTAATGTTTGTGGTGATCTATTTCTTTATGATCAGACCACAACAAAAGAAAATCAAACAAGAAAAAGAATTTGAAGCAGGCTTAAAAGTAGGCGATAAAATCATCACGAAAAGTGGTTTCCACGGCAAAATAGCTGAGTTATCAGAAGGCACTGCGGTTATCGAAACCATGTCAGGAAAATTAAAGATTGAGCGTTCAGCGATTTCTTTAGAATTGACTGCTGCCATGAACAAGAAAGCATAAGCGTTGCAAAACTAAAATGAAAGTCCCGGTTAATCGGGACTTTTTTTATGGCTCCAATTGAACCAAAACATCCCGGATATTTTTAAAATGTGTCCAGGGAATAAAATGATCGGCATTGGCAATCGGAATGATTTCCAGCGATTTGGCATTGACCAATTCCCGCTTCAGAAAAGCCACATTGTTAAAAGGAACCAGTTGGTCTTTAGTACCGTGAATAATGATCACTTTGGAAGTGATTTTTCCCAATTTTGGTTCTAATTGAACCAAATCATCTTTCAGCCACCACAATTCATCATTCGCCGGACGAAGCGAACCGGGAATCAAATACCGAATGGGTTTAATCTTGATAATGGAACGCCAATTTTCAGGGGTTTCTGCTTTGGGATCAACCGAACCGGCAAGGATGACCAATTGTTGGTACGCATCAGGTTGGTCAACGGCCATTTGCACAATCGTCGGTCCGCCCAAAGAATGACCAATCAGGTAAACCGGTTTGCCGTTGGCTGTTAATGAAATGAATTTTTCGAGCAGGTTGGCTTGCGTGGCTAAGTTTTGGGCTTCGCCAAAATTACTATAGCCAAAACCAATGCGGTCAATGGCTATCATTCGGTATTTGGATAAGAGCAGTCTGTCTTTGAGATAGTCTTTGTACGCGTCCCAACTTCCGGGCGAACCATGGACAAAAAATAGGGTAGAAGCGTTTTTATTGCCCGTTTCTATATAGTGAATGGTGAAGTCGTCAAAGGTTAGGGATGAATCGATATAAGTCGTTTTCGACTCCGAAAAGAACTTCTTGGTTTCCTTTGGTGTCATCCGCATCATCATGCACGATTGACAAAAAAGCAAATATAGGAGTGCCAATGTAAAGACTACAGTTTTCACTTTATTCCTTTTTATTCTTGAAATTGTATTTGAAATAAAGTGTGGCATATAATTTTAAGGTCTGTATTTGTCATTCAAACCTTTGCCGTCCAATATCATCGGAGCGATTTTTTCCAATCGTGTGGCTTTGGTTTTTTCCTGTTTGGCGGTCGCCATATATTCCCAGTATTCTTTTTGTTTGAAAGGTGTAAGTTGCTCCAACGCTGTTTTTAAGGCTTTGTTGTCTTTAAGTGCCGCTTCAAAGAAATCACATTTCATGGCTTCTTTCTTTTCGGGCTTGATGGACAAACCGGCTTTTTCGTTGGCAATCGCTTCGTTTACATAGCGCAAAATCAGTTTCTCATCCAACTCCGTAGCCGAAGTAAAACGCCACTGACGCAAACCTTTGGTCACACCTTCATTGGCATTGACCAAAACTTTGGCTTCGTCTTTCAAGAAAACACCATTCCAGAACCAGATGACAAAATAGTTTTTGAAACCACCGATGCCCAACACATTTTTGTTGTTCACAGTATAGACTTCGCCGCCCCATTTATTGGTTTCCACCAATTCGGTTTTCTGAATGATGGTGCGCAACTGACCCAGTTCTTCGTCCCATTGGTCGTTACTGTTCCAGCTTTTCTTTTCTTCTTTCATTCATTCTGAACTTGTTTCAGAATCTCCTGTATAGATTCTAAAAATTATTTTTTCTCTTTCTTCTTCTCCTTTTTCTCTTTTTTCTCCTTCTTCGTAAAGTCAGTTGTAGCAGTAAGTTCCGCGATTTTCACAATCACTTCTACCGCTTTTTGCATGCTTTCCACCGGAACATATTCGTATTTCCCATGGAAGTTATGTCCTCCGGCAAAGATGTTCGGGCATGGCAATCCCATATAAGACAAACGACAACCATCCGTTCCACCGCGAATCGGTTTGATTAAAGGTTTAATGCCTAAAGATTTCATGGCTTTTTCGGCTAAATCCACGATAAACATTACCGGAACGACTTTTTCCTTCATGTTGTAGTATTGGTCTTTGATTTCGCAAATCACGATGTCTTCGCCAAATTGTTTCTTAAACTCTTTATTGAATTTCTTAGTGATTTTGTGAACCAATTCTTTGCGTTTGATGAATTTCTTCATGTCGTGGTCGCGGATGATGAGTTCCAATTTGGTTTCCTCAATGCTGCCCTGCAATTGCGTTACGTGGAAAAAACCTTCGTAACCTTTGGTTTCCTGTGGTGTTTCGTGCTTTGGTAATTCGTTGATGAAATCGTTGGCAATCAACATCGAGTTGATCATTTTGCCTTTGGCATAACCCGGATGCACCGATTTCCCTTTGAAGGTAATTTTGACACCGGCGGCATTGAAGTTTTCATATTCCAATTCACCAATCTGGCTGCCATCCATGGTGTAAGCCCAGTCGGCACCGAATTTTTTTACGTCAAACAAATCGGCACCGCGACCAATTTCTTCGTCGGGTGTAAAACACACCCTGATTTTTCCGTGTTGGATTTCCGGATGTTGGATTAAGTATTCCATCGCGGTCATGATTTCGGTGATACCGGCTTTGTCATCGGCACCTAATAATGTCAGACCGTTAGTGGTGATTAAGGTTTGTCCTTTGTATTGTAGTAAATCCTTAAAGTAACTTGGTGAAAGAACGATGTTTTGTTCCTTGTTCAAAATGATATCGCCACCGTCATAATTCGGAATCACTTGCGGCTTGACATCTTTCCCGGTAAAGTCGGGCGTGGTATCAAAATGCGACACAAAACCAATCGTTGGGACTTTGTGTTTCACATTCGAAGCCAAAGTCGCCATCACATAACCATGCTTGTCAATCGTGACCTGCGTCATGCCGATGGCTTTGAGTTCGTCAACCAGTTTATTGGCTAAATCGAATTGTTTTTTGGTACTCGGCGTGGTGGTTGAATTCGGGTCAGATTCGGTATCGATAGTGACGTAGCTGATGAAGCGGTCGATGATGTGTTGCATGATTTTAATTTTTTTGTAAAGATAATAATTAGGAGTTATGTGCTTTTGTTTTTTCTTGTTCATTTTAGCTTCGCTCCGTTCGGCTTTCAGCCTCGGGTCTTAGCTTGCCCGGCAGCAAACATTTGAAATTAAAAGGAGGACTGCCAGCGGCAGTCAGGTATTCCAGAGCTTCTTCGTTTATTATTACCGAATGTCCACTGGACATTCTCCTCTTAATATCAAATGCGTCGCTTCGCTCCTGGATTTCGAAGCTTTGCTCAGACTATTCTGCCGAAAAGGTTGCCTTCTAAGAACTAATGCTTAAATGTCTTGTTTATCGGAAGCGTTTAGGATTTGGGTGATTTCTTTGAGTTTTGAGAGTGGCATGGTTTTGAGTTGTTGCTGCCAATTGTTGTTGTCGTCTTTGGGTAGGAGGTTGTTGAGCGGATGGGTTTCTGCTATGGGGTTGATGGTGTCGGGTTTGTAGGCGAGGAGGTCGTTGGGTTCGCAGTAGAGGGCTTTGCAAATAAGGGAGAGGTTGTCTAAACGCATGACGTGGGAGCGGTTGTTTAGGATTTTGTGGGCGGTATGCGGGGCGATGCCGATTTTTACCAGGAAGGAGTAAGGTTTCTCGATTTGGCGGGCGGCGAAAATGGGTTTGAGGTTGTAATAAAGCATAATGATGGTTTTAAATTATACAATAAGTATGATAAAAATATAAAATATTATTGTAAAATGTAAGAAGAGTATGTTAAAAAATGAAATGAAGTTGTTATAATATCAATAACTTATGCTATAAAGTAAATAGCGGGTTCTATAACGACAATTGCGTATTGAACAACGACAATAGGAGTTGCTATAATGTAAAAATAGGGTTGAACAAAACGTAAAGGAGGTTGTACAACGACAAAGTATTGTGTTAAAAAGTGAAAGTGAGTTAAGAGAAAACCCTTGGCGGGGTTTTAAAGATTGTTAGGGGCGGGTTGATTTTTAGAAGCCACACGAAGGGATTGACTTCGTCGAATCTTCGATTTCGTGCGGCAGCGGGGGAGCTATCTGGTTTTAACATCTTTTTGCAAACAATCTAATCAGTTTTGCTATTTTCAATTTTCTTGATGACAACATCTATTTTTTCAAAAAGAGATTTATTAATTGCACCGTTTTCTTTTACATAATTAATTTCATCACTAAGGATGTTGAACGTAGAGTCAAAATATTCTTGCTTTGTAAATATCTCTTTGAATGAATGAAAAACACCTTCACCTGCATATATATAATTACGGAAAAGTTCTTTAAATACAATATCAACAGGAGTTAATTCATAAACTTCATCATTGGTGTTTTCTGGTTGCTCATCAACTTGAATAATTTCTTTTTGTTTTAATTCGGCTAATTTATTAGCATATTTTAAGCCTACTGTATCGTTTGGGTTTATGATGGTTATCATTGCATCAAGAAGAGTTTGAGTTTTTTCTTGAAAACCAAAATCTACATCTAAAATAGATAAGACCTCATTAAACAATGTTCCTTTTCGCACTTGAAAATTCATCATTGAAAAATGATCCATCAAACGAGTAGGTGAATACATAAGCCATTTTGTGCAGTTTGGATTTTCTTCAAAAAAAAGCCGTCTTACTCTAAATAGTGACATATCCCATGTACAAAAAATTGGGTCAATAGGATTTACTTCAAAATCATTATCTCCAAGTCTGCATAACATAATGGCATCATTGTTAATTGCGAAATTTGATTTGTATTTTTGATGGCTACTAAGATCTTTTGTTATTATTTCTCTAGTTTTGATTAATTCATATTTCTCAGGAATTTCGACTTCAATTTCCATGGAGTCTAAAAGCCATTCCATTTGCTCTATATAATCATAGTCAGGTTGTCCCTTTTTTACTTCAAATTTGAATTCTTTTAAAAAATCTTCAAATGACTCATCTTCTTTATGTAACTGTCCAAAATCTTTTAAATGTTTGTAAAACCTGTATAGTATGTTGCTACTGCCTCCCAGCGATTCAAAAAGTTCGAGTTTCGTGAAAGGAATTATATCCAATGCATCTTTAAAAAGATTTGCAGTTTCTAGTGCGTAACTCCTAAGTGCAACTAGATGGAGGTTATTTTTTTTAGCAAAATTTAAAAATTGTTTTGCCACCTTAAAATGATAGTTATCGTATTCTGTTGACGATTCATAAAAAACGCATAAAGCAACTATTATAAAATTAGTATCTAAAAATATTGTTTTATTATTGTTGTGTTGAGTGATGTAATCTTGTAAACGATCTGGGTCGCTTACTTTTGAATATACTTGTCCTGCAGCTATTCTAGAAAGTAATTCACTTTTATCAGCAATACTCAAAAGTTCTTTGGTTAGATTTTCTGATTGCGATGGTTCACTAAGTTTAGTTTTTAAATACTCATTAAATGCTCTAGTTGACGTTTGTAAATCTTGTACAGGAGTATCTCTTCTTGTGAATTCACCTAAATTAATTTCAAAGTTACTTTCATATAATTCTGTGAGTTTTGGTATAATTTCGTCTAATAGATTTAATATATTATAGTTTTCTAATACCTTAGATAATTCTTTTTTTAATAATGCTTCCTCTTTACCATAATCATCTAGTAATTGAGAAATACGATTCTTTTCTCTATCTGTTAATTGTACTTCCCCATCTTTATATGATATTAGTCTTTCAGAGCTCATTCGACGCAGTAAACTTTCAAAATAATTTGAATCGAATTGTGATGTAAAATGTGTATTTGTGATTTTTAATAGACTATCAACCGATACTTTTTCCTGTTCACATAAGTAATAAAGTAAATAGGCTTTAACAATGTTGTATTTTATGTCAGTTGAAGAACCAAAAGACATCAAGTCATAAAAAGATTTAACACGTGGATTATTGAAAAACTCATCACCACCTCGATATTTATCAAAATCCGCAATTTTAAATAATAGGTCTTCAATAGATGGATAATAGGCTGCGATTTCAGCTAAAGAATTTGCTTCAACTATATCTAAAATGATATCATAAGTTTCTTTGGCAAATTTTTTATATTTTAAAACTTGGGTATTTGAAAGAGGTAATGAATAGAAAAATTTTACTTTATTTGGTAGTTTATAATCATCAACATTCCTTTTAGCTTTTTTTAAATCATCTAGAATTTTTTCATCAAATCTTTTTTCAGCAATAGTCGTTATTTGATATTGAGTGTCTATTTGAGAGACATTTACATGTCTCATGTCTAGGCCTTTGTCCCACGGACCATTACAATTGATTACATTTTTAATCCCATCAACTTCTTGTAAGTATAGTTTAGCGACATTGTCAAATTCAGGGTCTTCAAGAGAAGAAATTAAATTTACTAAAAGATTAGATTTAGACATAAATAATTATTTTCTGTAAAGATAGCGATTTTAGAATTGCTAAAATAAGGTCAATATTTCGTAATTTTTGATAAAGCGTTAATACAATAATGCATTCTTTATTGAGGTTATTTCAGTTATAAAATAGAGGTTTATCTAGTCAAAGGTAGCCAGTTGACTATGATTGTCACATTAAGCGTGTTGAAGTGTTCTCGATACATCCCGATTGGAAATCGGGATACTCGAACTGACGTAAATAAAGAAGATAAAAAAAGGAACCAATCGGTTCCTTTTTTCTATTAATATAAACTCGGGTATTGCTCCGGTTTCGCTTCATGCATGATAGCGTAGACTTTCTCAAAGATGTCTTCTGCCGAGGGTTTGGAGAAATAATCTCCGTCGGTGCCATAAGCCGGTCTGTGGGCTTTCGCTGCCAAAGTCTGCGGTTGGCTGTCTAAATGTTGGTAGGCGTTTTGCTCGTCTACAATTTGTTGGAGTAGGTAAGCAGATGCACCACCCGGAACGTCTTCGTCAACGACCAGTAAACGGTTGGTTTTGGCGATGCTCTTCACACAGTCGTGGTTTACGTCAAACGGTAACAACGATTGTGCGTCGATGATTTCTACATCAATTCCAACTTCCAATAATTCTTTTGCGGCTTGCTTAATGATTCTTAAAGTAGAACCATAAGAAACTATCGTGATGTCACTTCCTTCTTTTATGGTTTCTACTACGCCAATCGGGGTTTTGAATTCGCCCAGGTTGGTTGGCATTTTTTCTTTCAAACGGTAACCGTTCAAACATTCTACTACCAATGCCGGTTCGTCTGTTTCCAACAAAGTGTTGTAGAAACCTGCGGCTTTGGTCATGTTTCTCGGTACCAAAACGTGTATCCCGCGAATCGCATTGATGATCATGCCCATAGGCGAACCTGAATGCCAGATACCTTCGAGTCGGTGACCACGCGTTCTGATAATCAAAGGCGCTTTTTGACGGCCTTGGGTTCTGTATTGTAGCGTTGCTAAGTCATCGCTCATGATTTGGATGGCATACAACAAATAATCTAAATATTGGATTTCGGCAATTGGGCGCAAGCCACGCATTGCCATCCCGATTCCCTGACCTAAAATAGTCGCTTCACGGATTCCGGCATCGGCCACACGGTGTTCACCGTATTTTTCCTGCATGCCTTCCAAGCCTTGGTTTACGTCGCCAATGTTGCCACTGTCTTCCCCAAAGATTAAGGTCTCCGGATATTTATTGAAAATCGCATCAAAGTTGTCACGCAATACTAATCTTGCATCAACGTCTTCGGCTGAAGCGTCATAAGTAGCGGCCACTTCTGTGGTGCTTAATACATTTTTGGCTGATTGCGAGAACAGGTGCGAACTGAATTTCGGTTGGATTTTATCGGTATACGCTTTGATCCAGGCAGCCAATTGCGATTGACCGCTTTCTTTCACTACCAAACGCAATACTTTGCGCGCTGTGGTGATAATATCTTTGCGGATTGGTTCTTTGATGGAAGCCAATTCGGAAGCGTATTGTTCGATGAATACTTTATTGGTACTTGAAGCCGCGATTGAGTTCAATAGTGAAACCAATTCGTTTTGTTCTTCTTTCATTGGCGTTACAAAAGCAGTCCAGGCGGCTTTTTTGCCTTCCAAAACCTCTTTCTTAGCGTCGTTGTCGATGGTTTCTAATTCTTCGGCGGTCGCCAAATTGTTATCGACCAACCAGGTTCTCATTTGTGCCAAACAATCAAATTCGGCTTCCCAAGCCAAACGCTCGGCGTTTTTGTAACGCTCGTGTGAACCCGAAGTCGAGTGGCCTTGTGGTTGCGTCAATTCGTTTACGTGAATTAAAACCGGAACGTGTTGCTCACGCGCAATGGCTGAAGCTTTTTGATAGGTTTCCACCAAAGCCGGATAATCCCAGCCTTTTACGGTCATGATTTCGTAACCGTTGTTTTCTTCATCGCGTTGGAATCCTTTTAAGATTTCGGAGATGTTTTCTTTGGTCGTTTGGTAACGGACGTGAACCGAGATTCCGTATTCGTCATCCCAGACACTCATGACCATCGGCACTTGTAAAACTCCGGCCGCGTTGATGGTTTCAAAAAACAGACCTTCAGAAGTCGAAGCGTTACCGATGGTTCCCCAGGCGACTTCGTTTCCGGCGTTGGAGAATTTGGTTAAATCCTCTAAACCGCGAACGTTTCTGTATATTTTTGAGGCCTGCGCCAATCCTAACAAACGCGGCATCTGTCCGGCAGTAGGAGAGATATCGGCACTCGAATTTTTTTGTTGGGTTAAGTTATTCCAGTTTCCATTTTCGTCTAGTGAATGCGTGGCAAAATGTCCGCCCATTTGACGTCCGGCGCTCATAGGATCATGCGCCAAATCGGTGTGACCATACAAGCCTGCGAAAAACTGTTGGATATTTAATTGCCCAATCGCCATCATAAAAGTCTGGTCGCGGTAGTAGCCCGAACGGAAATCTCCGTTTTGGAAGGCTTTTGCCAAGGCCAATTGCGGTACTTCTTTTCCGTCACCGAAAATCCCGAATTTGGCTTTTCCGGTTAACACTTCCTTTCTTCCTAACAAGCTGCATTCGCGGCTGATTCTGGCAATTCGGTAATCGTTGAGTACTTCGGCTTTGAAATCTTCAAATGTAATTTCGGTCTTGGTTTGTGCTTCAGTCATAATGGAATCGTTTCTTAACGAAACAAATTTAAATAAAAAGAAGTAACTTTCACCATACTGTTGAAAAAATATAATTTCAGTATCAATAATTTTAAACCTAAAAAAAGAGAGTTGACTGAGAAATTTTCAACGATATTTAAGAATATCGAACAAAAGTGTAATATTTAAACGATTTTAACGGTGGTTAAAACCACTTTCGGGTAAAAAGTCCGATGAGCGTATCGGGATTGAAAGTCACGATAAACCGTATTCTTTCTCCGTAGTTTTTTTCGCCCATTTCCCAACCGATATTGGAATAGACCGGGAAATACAATTCGAAATAATCGGTCACCAAGTTCAGGCGAACGCCACTGTCATAGACAAATTGCTCGGCAGTGTTTTTATTTTTAATCATCCCGACATCGCCATAGACTTCAATCCAGTTCCAGATATTGGTACTCGCATTGATGGTGGTCATCCATTGGTTGGCACTGCGGGTTTCCAACATCGATTTGAAAAAACCATCCGCGACAATCGACTGCTGGCTAAACAAACCGGTAGTTTCCGAACGGCCCAAATAATCGTGTTCGAACAAATAATCGGTTGGTCTGTCTAAAGCAAAATCGAAATAGGTGGACACATTCTTATTGTAGAGAAATGTTCCGGCAAACAAACGCACATTGACTTGCCTATTGTTGTCAAACAGTTTTCGGTATTGCAATTCTCCGGCTAGTTTTCCGAAAGAACTCGACAACTGGAAATCTCCTAAGAAATTGTAATGCTTGGTGACTTCGGTTTTGCCGTTGTAATATTTGGCATTGAAAACCTTATAGTTTTCGGTGTTTTCATCCACTGTAAAAGCGGAAGGTTCGCGGTCAATCATGATGTATTTGAAAACCAGCATTTCCTTTTTGTTGTCCCTCAAATCATCGGGACGGAAGCGCAGATACACCATCGGATTGATTTTGGTATAATAGGCATCGGGCGCATAATGCAGGTAATGCCCGTTCAGTTGATAGCGGATGCTGTACAAATTGCTGTCGCGGTTGTATTGGTTGACCATAAAATTGGCTTTCCCGGAAAAGCTTTTGGTTTTGGTGGAAATCGTCGGATTGACATCAAAATTAAACGGTTTGTCCAAAATGGTCTTGTTGTGGAAACGCATTCCCGGCAATAAACCGTCGTATAAGTTGTATTCCAAGGTTGGAATGTATACGATTTGGTTGTAATTTGGGTCTTCCAAATCTTTAAAGAAGATGAATTTTATCGGTCGGTGATTCAATCGGATATTGTGTAGCGACTGCCAGTTGTTTCTCAAATTGAATTCTGGCACTTCGTTCTTATAGTTGATGACAATCTTTTCCGCATCGTTTCTCGCCACGGTAAAAACGCTGTCTTTCGGGAACACATCAATCCATTTTTTAAAGACTACATTCTTGTCTTTAACGCCATACACCGGAATTGGGACATTGGTTTCGGTTCTGTTTTTGAGTGTAAAACTAATGCTGTCTTTGGTCTTGGTGACTTTGTCAAATTTGAAATCGATGATGTCACGCGAGTTGATGATTTTGTCAAAAAACCAAGTGATTTCTTTGGGAGAATTTTTGGTCAGCAACATTTCAAAATCATTATGATTGGTTTGCTGTACTTTGTTTAAAGCGATGAATTGTCGGATGCTGTTGGGTACCACATCGTTTTCAAGATAACTGTCTAGGTATTTCAAACTCAAACCGGCTCTGTATTTGGAAGCAATTTTTTCATTGAATTTGATCAAAGTGTTTTTGGGCGCGCCCAAAGGTTGGTCCAAGTTTTTTCGCGCCATCAGCATATAGAAATAACTGTATTGTCCATTGAAATCAAGGCTTACCAGATTGTAAGCACGCAAGATTTTCAATTTGGCCACGCCGCCCATCATTTTGCTGTTAGGATGGTATTCGTCAATGAATTTCATCATCGTATACACCTGAATGCCGTCAAAAATCCAACTGTCTTTACGTGGATCGAGCTGCAAAGTGTTGTGCAGGTAATTGTTCATGTAGGTTTTGAGGAATTTGATTTCAAACATGAATTCATCCGGAAACGGATTGATGAAATTGGGCAATTGGTTCAAGCCATAAAACGGATTCCGGTCGTAATCAGATTGGGTTACGGTGATTTTTTCGTGCGGATACTGACCGATATTTGTGGCTACGTAGTTAACAATTCGGTCAATGACAATGGCTCTTTGTATTTCATTCAATCGGTCATCTGTCAGATTGGAAATCACTTCCACCTGATTGTTTTTGAAAACCGAATAGGCTTTTGGATGGTCCATCAGCAAACTCAGATTCAATCGGTTCTTGCCCGAAAGCCGGTATTGATTCGGGTTGATTTCCGTGATATTCAAATCGGAATTCAAGACTGATTTCCCTTCGGTTTTAATCTCCAGATCATAATCGGAAAGTGCATTGGCCGCATCATCCAGATTGAGATTGCTGTATTTGACAAAGGCTTTGTTTTCATAACGCGCCGGAATCAGAAAGCAATTTTTCAGGTTCATTTTTCCGTTATCGCCATAGCCGTATTTGGTGAATTTATCACTCGGGATTTTGACCGAATACGTCAGATGGAATGTTGCTTTTTGGTTGGGCAATAATTTTTCACGTAGGCGAACCTGAACCACATCGGGATAATTTTCATCTCTTTCCCAGGTCAGCATCAATTGGTTTTGGTCGATGACAGTAATGTTGTCGGTTTTGCCCCGTTCTTTGTCTTCTGCCAAATGGAAACTGCGCTCAAACTCATCCGAAAAACGCTTGGCCAAAGGCGTATTTTTATTGCTGTAGGCATTGTTCCAATCATTCAAGACGATATGGCTCAGCGTGTCATTGGTTTGGTTATAGAAAGTAAGTTCCTGAATTACATTCAGCGTTTTGGCATTGCCATTGACTTCCACCACCATTTTAGAATGGTGTTGGGCCAAAACAGCCTGACTCAGCAATATAAAAAACAGGAGCTTTTTCAATGTTTGAATTTATTTTGGATGAAATCGTTTAGGATTATCGTGGTAAACAAGGTTGCGCCTTTTTTATTCATGTGACCGCAAGACGAAAAATATTGGTCTTCGGTGATTTTATTTTCATAATTGAATACTTCAGGATAAACCGAATTGATGCGGTTAAAATAGGCATCGCTATCAGAACCTTCACACATCGGCGTGGCAATGGCAATCAGGTTGATGTTGTTTTTTTGGCACAACATTTTTATCTCTTCGTAAGCCAAATTTCTTTTCGGACTATAATCTGCAAGGTCGTAACTCATATTTTTTCCATCGTGGTTCAAGGCAAAAAAACCATCATTGTTTAACGCGTTCGTTTTCTTATTAACAAGTGAGAAGAACATTTCCCTAAATCCAATTTTAGCATCATTCTTGATATAGCGGTAAAACGGAATATAAAGGAACTTATTGTAATCGGGAATGTTTTGATAATGCTGCTGAATGGTTTTTGAGGAATGAATGTAAGGCATAAACATCGCTCTGACACCATCAGAATAGGCATTGCTGTTGAGGTTCAAATCAACATCCAAAATGATGTTCTTGATTTTATAATCGTGTTCGAGCATCAATTTCAAAGTCAGCGCTGTCTCATCCAATTTGGAACCGCTCATGCCAAAGTTGAACGCTTTGATGCCTTTGTCATTGAAGACTTTGGCGACCATGTGATTTTGTGTGCGTGAGGAACCCATAAAAATTACGTCAAAGTTTTTGTCCTTTGAAGTAAGGATGTGCTGAATCTTATTTCGTTGCGTCGATTTAAGATAAACTGCCGTATACGCAATGTCCAGCAGCACCGCCGAAAGCAGTGTGATGAGTAAAAGTTTACCAATAAAAACAACAAATTTCCTCATTAGAACTGAAAGTAAATAAAGTTTTTATAATCGGTGAATATGCCCAAAGCGATGATGGCAAGAATGCTCAAACTTATCTTTAACCAACTGTATTTTCCGGACAGCGGTTCGATTTTATAACGATTGTTCCATTCGACGATGGTAAACAAAAGTATCATAATCAGGATCTCGTAATTATAGCGTTCGATGCTGAAATATTGTGGCGTAAAATGCCAATCGGTAACCATTCGTTTGATGTACGATATGGCATCCTGTATGGTTTTGGCACGGAAAAATATCCACGCTAAACAAGTGATGGCAAAGGTTAGGAGTATGTTGATGATGATTCTCAGCGAAGCAAAATTGAACGAAATGGTAAATGCGTCAATATTGCTTCTGTTCTTGTTAAAAACCAACAGCGGAATAAAATACAGCGCATTGATTAAACCCCAGGCAACATACGTCCAGCTCGCGCCATGCCAAAAACCGCTGACCAAAAAGATAATCATCACGTTTCGGATTTGGAACCATTTAGAACCTTTGCTTCCGCCAAGCGGAATGTATAAATAATCCCGAAACCAGGACGACAGCGAAATGTGCCAACGGCGCCAAAATTCGGCTATATCTCTCGAGAAATAAGGATAATTGAAATTCTTCAGCAAGTCAATGCCAAAGAGTTTGGAAGTTCCCAAAGCGATATCGGAATAACCCGCGAAGTCACCATAAATCTGGAAGGCAAAATACACCGCGCCTAACATCAGCGAGAGCGAATTCATCGAATTGTAATTGTCAAAAATCGCATTAGCATACATTGCACAGGTATCGGCGATGACGACTTTTTTGACCAAACCCCAGATGATTTGATAAACGCCTTCTTTGGCTTTTTCAAAATCAAATTCGCGCTTGACTTTCAATTGTGGTAGAAGATGTGTGGCGCGTTCAATCGGACCGGCAACCAGCAACGGGAAGTAACTCACGAACAAGGAATAATCAATAAAGTTCTTTTCCGATTTGATTCGGCCGTAATAAATATCGATGATATAAGACAAGCCATGAAACGTATAGAACGAAATCCCAATCGGAAGAATCACATCCAGTAAAATCGGGCTGACGTTAAAGCCAATCGCCTGAAACAATTCGGCAAACGAAACCGAAAAGAAATTATAGTATTTGAATATGCCCAGAAAACCTAAGTTCATCAGTATGCAAATCCACAACCAGAATTTCCGGGAACTTTGGGTGTTGCTGTTTTCAATCTTAATGCCCAAGGCATAACACAGCAAAGTGGAAAAAATCAACAGGAATAAAAAACGCCAATCCCAGCAAGCATAGAAAAAATAGCTGGCCAGGATTAGGATATAGTTTTGTGACGCTTTAGATTTATTGGGAACAAACCAATACAACAGGAATACTATTGGAAGAAAAATGGCGAATTGTATCGAGTTGAAAAACATTCTTTGTATAGCTATTGTTTAGCTGTCAGCTATCAGCAATTAGCTGGTATTGCTAACAGCTGAAAGCTAAATGCTGAACGCTTAAAAATTTGGGCTCAAATTGTATTTTTTGTAGAAATTATCCAAAGCTTCTACCACTTCGTCTTCGGTATCAACCACTTTAATCAGGTTCATATCGTCCGGATTGGCGTTGTGTTCTTTTTCGATGATTACCGATTTTATCCAATCGATTAAGCCAGACCAAAATTCAGTTCCCACTAAAATGATTGGGAATTTACCAATCTTCTTGGTTTGGATTAACGTAATCGCTTCAAACAATTCGTCCAAAGTCCCAAATCCGCCGGGCATCACCACAAAACCTTGAGAGTATTTGACAAACATCACTTTGCGCACAAAGAAATAGTCAAAATTCAGGTTCTTGTCCTTGTCGATATACGGATTGTAATGTTGCTCAAAAGGCAATTCAATGTTCAGTCCAACCGAAGTGCCGCCGCCATTGTGTGCGCCTTTGTTTCCGGCTTCCATAATTCCGGGTCCACCGCCAGTGATGACGCCATATCCGGCCTTACTGATTTTATAAGCGATTTTTTCAGCTAATAGATAGTATTTGTTGTCCGGTTTGGTACGCGCCGAACCAAAAATAGAAACACACGGACCGATTCTGGCCATTGATTCGTAACCATTTACAAACTCCGACATGACTTTAAAAATCGCCCAAGAGTCGTTGGTTCTGATTTCGTTCCAGGTTTTTTGTTTTAATTTATCGTGAATTCTCTCATCGTCATTTTCGTATTGATCAAATGCCATATTTTTATTTTTAAATTATTTATTAGGAGCTATTTCCGGCTTTCCGCTGCAATCTTTTTTAAATTGTTGTCACAATTAAAAAAAGGATTTTCATTGCAATCCGGGCTAAAAACAGCCTGCTAATTTAGTTCTTTTTTTAAGAATTGAGCCGTATAGCTTTTCTTGTTCTTTACAATCTCTTCGGGTGTTCCGGTGCACAAAATTTCGCCACCGCCTTTTCCGCCTTCCAATCCAACATCTATAATATGATCGGCCAGTTTGATCACGTCCATATTGTGCTCGATAATCAAAATCGTGTTGCCTTTATCGACTAGTTTGTTAATCACATCCATCAACACGCGGATGTCTTCAAAATGCAAACCGGTTGTCGGTTCGTCCATGATGTAAAACGTATTTCCGGTGTCTTTTTTGGACAATTCGGTAGCCAATTTGATGCGCTGTGCTTCACCGCCCGAAAGCGTGGTGCTTTGTTGTCCCAAAGTGATATAACCCAATCCAACATCCTGTATCGTTTTGACTTTTCTATAAATTTTCGGGATGTTTTCAAAAAATGGAACGGCTTCGTCAACCGTCATGTTCAATACATCCGAAATGGATTTGCCTTTGTATCGGATTTCCAAAGTTTCGCGGTTAAAACGTTTCCCTTGGCAGGTTTCACATTCGACATAAACATCGGGAAGGAAACTCATTTCGATAGTTCGAACTCCTGAACCTTCGCAGGTTTCACATCTTCCGCCCGAAACATTAAAGCTAAAACGTCCGGCTTTGTAACCGCGAATCATGGCTTCAGGCGTTTGCGTATACAAACTTCTGATTTCCGAGAACACATCGGTATAAGTCGCCGGATTTGAACGTGGCGTTCTTCCAATCGGACTTTGATCAATATCAATGACTTTGTCGATATGTTCCAAGCCTTCAATCTTTTTATACGGTTGCGGCTTTTTGACACCGTTGAAATAATACGCGTTCAAAATAGGATAAAGCGTTTCATTTATCAACGTCGATTTGCCACTACCCGAAACTCCGGTCACGCAAATCAGTTTGCCTAACGGCAATTCGATGGAAACATTTTTCAGGTTGTTTCCGGTTGCACCAGTCAGTTTCATGAATTTGCCATTGCCCTGACGGCGTTTTTTGGGTACTTCAATTTTCATTTCACCATTCAAATACATGGCGGTAATGGTATGTTCGTTGAGCAGTTCCTTTGGTGTTCCTTTGCTGATGATTTCGCCGCCAAATTTTCCGGCTTTCGGACCAATGTCGATGACATAATCGGCGCGTTCAATCATATCTTTGTCGTGTTCTACGACCAAAACCGAATTGCCGATGTCGCGTAATTGTTCCAAAGAATGAATCAGTTTTTCGTTGTCTCTTTGGTGCAAGCCAATGCTCGGTTCGTCCAGAATATACAATACGCCAACGAGTTGCGAACCGATTTGCGTGGCCAAACGGATACGCTGTGCTTCACCGCCGGAAAGCGATTTTGAACTGCGGTTTATGGATAAATAATTCAAACCAACATTCACCAAAAAGCGCAAACGGTCTTTGATTTCCTTGACAATTTCTGAGGCAATGATTTTTTGTTTTTCATTTAATTCGGCATCCAAGTTGTCAAACCAAGCCGACAAATCCGAAATGTCCATCGTCGATAAATCGAAGATATTTTTCTCGTGAATTCTGAAATACATCGCTTCTTTTTTCAAACGTGAACCATGGCATTCCGGACATTCAATTTCGTCCATGAATTCTTTGGCCCAGCGCTTGATGGAAGTTGAGCCGCTTTCATCGTATTGGTTTTTGATGAAATGCGAAATGCCTTCAAACTCTATTTTGTATTCTTTGGTAATGCCCAAAGTTTTTGATTCTACGGTAAATTTTTCCTTTCCGCCGTGTAGAATAATTTGCATTGCTTCTTCCGGAATACTTTCAATCGAATCGGTTAAAGCAAAACCAAATTTCTCTCCGATAATTTCCAATTGCTTGAAAATCCAGGAGGATTTGTATTCGCCCAAAGGTGCGAAACCACCATTTTTGATCGTCAATTTCGGATTAGGGATGATTTTTTTGAGGTTGATTTCGTGTACGGTGCCTAAACCTTTACATTCTTCGCAAGCGCCTTTTGGCGAGTTGAACGAGAATAAATTCGGCTCCGGATTTTGATACGAGATTCCCGAAGTCGGACACATTAAGTTTCGACTGAAATAACGAACTTCATTGGTATCCTGATCCAAAATCATCAGTACGTTTTCACCGTGATACATCGCGGTTTTGATGCTTTCTGCTAATCGTTTTTCGTTGTCTTCATTGTTCTCAATCACCATTCGGTCGATGACAATTTCGATATCGTGGGTTTTGTATCGATCGAGTTTCATTCCCGGCAATAAATCCTGTACTTCACCATTGACACGGACTTTCAGAAAACCTTGTTTGGTAATTTGCTGGAACAATTCGGCGTAATGTCCTTTTCTGGCGCGAATGATTGGTGCCAAAATATTAATGCGTTTTCCGGTAAAGTTCTGAATAATCAAATCTTTGATTTGCTCATCTGAATAGGAAACCATTTTTTCGCCGGTCACATAGCTATACGCTTCGCCGGCTCTGGCATACAACAAACGCAGGAAATCGTAAATTTCGGTAATGGTTCCAACCGTCGAACGCGGACTTTTACTGGTCGTTTTTTGCTCGATGGCAATTACGGGAGACAAACCGTCAATCTTATCCACATCCGGACGCTCCAATCCGCCAAGGAATTGGCGAGCATAAGCAGAGAAAGTTTCGATATATCGGCGTTGACCTTCGGCATAAATGGTGTCGAAAGCCAAAGAGGATTTCCCCGAACCCGAAAGACCGGTAATTACCACCAGTTTTTCACGAGGAATGTTGATGTCAATATTCTTCAGATTGTGCACTCTGGCACCAAGGACTTCGATCGAATTTTCTGTTTCAGGCATAGCAATTTAGCAAAACGCAAAGGTAGTGTTTTGGAAGCAATTTTTAAACAGTAGGTTAGGAAGTTATTGTTAAAAATTGATTACTCAATAATCATCTCTTTCAACCGCTTGCGATAACTTTCGAGCACGTCAATTTTGGATAGGAAACCAAAATATTTTCCTTTATGGATTACCGGTAAAATGGCTGCTTTAGAGGTTTCAAACATCGCCATTATTTTTTCGGGTTTGTCTTCAAACAAGATGAGTTCTTTGGGTTGGCTCATGATTTCAGACATCGTCATGAATTTAACATGGTTCGGATTGAAGATAAACGCCTTGACTTCTTCAAAATCAATGATGCCGATCAATGATTTGGTGTCGTCAATAACCGGGATGATTTTTTGATCGCTTGTCGAGAATATTTCCACCACTTTTCCGGTTGAATCCTGAAGGGTAACGGTTTTATAGTTTTGCTGTACCAAATTGTAAAAATTGATGCTTTGCAGGATGTTTTTATCCTTATCACTCGTAAATACATCGCCTTTGTCGGCCAAAGATTTGACATCCATAGAATGCTTTTCAAACTGTTTTGAAACTGCAAAACTCACCGAAGACACAATCATCAGCGGTACCATCAAATCATAACCGCCGGTAATTTCCACGATAAGGAAAATGGCGGTCAACGGTGCGTGAAACAAGCCACTCAGGATTCCGGCCATGCCCACAATGGTAAAATTGGCTATCGGCAAATGATGCGTAAAGTTTAAAAGATTTATCGATTTGGCCACAAAATACCCCAGATAGGAACCTACAAAAAGTGATGGCGCAAAGTTGCCACCATTTCCGCCGCTGCCTAAGGTCAGTCCGGTCGCGAAAGCTTTCAACAACATGGTTGCACCAATAAAAGCCAACAACACCCATTCGCTGCTTTTGAATGGTTCGAGCATGGTATTGTCTAATAAAATGCCCGGGTTTTTGGAAGCCAATGTTTTGATACTTTCATAACCTTCTCCAAAAAGCGTCGGGAAAAAGAAAATCAAGATGGCCAAAAGCAAAGCGCCGAATATAGCCCTGCGATAACCTTTGTTTTTAAAAGAACCGAAGAACTTCTCTACTTTTCTGAAATTCCGTGCATGATAAATCGAAGTTAGTCCGGCTAAAACCCCAAGTAAAATGTAATATGGCGTATTGTGGTAATCGAATTTGAGTGTTTGCTGGAAATTTAAAATGACATCATCGCTTAATGTAACCGTCGAAACCAGCGCTCCGGTTGCGGCTGAAATGATAATAGGGATAAAAGCAGAAATGGAAATATCCGTTAGAACTACTTCGATGGCAAATAAAACCCCGGCAATCGGAGCGTTGAAGGCCGCACCAATTCCGGCTGCGACACCACAGGCCAAAAGCAAAATCCGGTCTTTTTGGGACAAATGGTATTTCTGCGCAAAGTTGGAACCAAAAGCCGCACCGGTAATCACAATCGGGCTTTCCAAACCGGCAGAACCACCGAGGCCAACAGTTAGTGAACTCGTTATGATTTGGGCATACATTTGCTTTTTGGGCATGATGCCGCCTTTTCTGGCGACGGCATAGAGGACTTTGGAACTGCCTTTTTCTATTTCGTTGTTGAGGAAATTCCTAACGACAAAAACAGTCAGCAAAATTCCGGCAATCGGCAATAAACTGTTAATATAGGGTAGCTTTAAGAAACCGTTGATTTCATTGGCCCAAAGGAAGATATTGTGGGCAAAACTCTTCAGGATAATTACGGCAAACGAACAAGTGATGGCCACGACTACGCAGGCAAAATAGATAAAGTTTCTTTCGCTCAATTTGTCTTTCAGAAGGAAAACCAGGTTTTCGGCTCTTCTGAAAATACTTCTGAAAACAATTTTAAAAAAGGAAGCTTTGTTCGCCGGCATTGATCACAAACTTTAGAATGGCTAATATAGTGCTCTAAATTTTAATATCCAACCGCTTTATCATCTCCTCTGAAATCGGCTCCACCTTCTAGTTTGCCATCGGGTAAAACCAAAATCGCATCTACTTTACCGATAACCGGGGCGACTTTTTCATTGATTTTATAGCCTTTCCTGGCTAAATTTTCTAAGATCAATGGGTCAAATTTTCCGGGTTCAAACTGAATTTCATCCGGCAGTCATTGGTGGTGGAATCGTGGTGCATTAACGGCTTCCTGTATATTCATATCAAATTCGGTGACATTGAGTATCGTTTGCAAGACGGAAGTAATAATCATCGAACCGCCCGGTGAACCAAGCAGCATAAACAGTTTGCCGTTTTTCTCTACTATCGTTGGTGTCATCGAACTCAGCATTCTTTTTTGTGGCGCAATGCTGTTGGCTTCGGCACCAACCAATCCGTAATAGTTCGGAACGCCGGGTTTGGAGGAGAAGTCGTCCATTTGGTTGTTCAAAAAGAATCCCAATTCGTCACAATACAACTTGGAACCATAGGCGCCATTGAGTGTTGTGGTTGTCGAAACAGCGTTACCTTCCGCATCAACAATGGAAAAGTGTGTGGTTTCATCGCTTTCGTAAACGGTAATTTCACCATGGCTGACATCCGCCGATTTGGTGGCTGATTCAAAAGAAAAATTGTTCATTCGGTCTTTGAGATAAGTTCCGCTTAATAATTTCTTTTTCGGGATTTTGACAAAATCGGGATCGCCAAGAAAATAGTTTCTGTCGGCATAAGCCCGGCGTTCTGCTTCGACCAATAACTGGATGTACAACTCGGAATTGTGACCGTAAAAAGGGAGCGAATAAGGATCAATCATTTTCATGATTTGAGCCAATGTAATTCCGCCGCTGCTTGGCGGTGCCATAGTAATGATGCTTAGTTCCTTGTGCTGAAAAGCAATTGGATCGCGCCAAACGACTTTGTAATCGGCTAAATCTTTCATCGAAACAATACCGCCTTTTTGTTGGATAAAAGACACCATTTTTTTGGCTATTTTGCCTTTGTAAAATTCGTCGCGTCCGTTTTTCAGGATTTGTTCTAAAGTTTGGGCTAAAGCGAAATATTTAATCGTGTCACCCACATTAAAAGTCTTGTTGTATAAGGTTTTGTCACCGCTTATTTTTACGATTACCGAACGGTATTCATCGAGTTTTACTTTTTCTTTTGCGGTAACCACTATGCCTTTCTTAGCCAAAGCGATAGAAGGTTCGAATAAAGCCGCCAAAGGCAATTTGCCAAACTTTTGATGTATTTCATAAATTCCTGCTATGGTTCCGGGAATGCCTACAGACAGAGCGCCATCGGTACTGAGATTCGGAATCACATTACCGTTTTTGTCCTGGTACATGTTTTTGGTGGCTTTTGCCGGTGCTTTTTCGCGATAGTCCAAGGAACCAATTTCACCACTGTTTTTGCGATACACCATAAATCCATCACCGGAAATGTTTCCGGCATATGGATACGCCACGGCTAATGCCAGTTGGGTTGCAATCATAGCGTCAAAGGCATTGCCGCCTTTTTTTAAAATATCGACGCCAATTCTTGAAGCTTCTTCGCGTGCGGAAACGACCATCGCTTTTTCGGCGATTAGGCCTTGTTGGGCAAAAATGAAATTGGAAATCAGTAAAAGTAATAAGGAGATCTTTTTCATAAAATTATAAAAATCATTCGTGCATTCGTGGCTTTAACCATTTAACTCTTTTAATTTTTCTTGACAATGTTGGCGCAATTCCTCAAAAAACAAAGTGAATTCGTTTTCAAATTCGGTGTAGTATTGTTTTAATTCGACTATGGATTCATCCATGGCAACGCGGTGTTTGGTGCGGTAATCCATTTGGAACATAATCATTTCCAAACCTTCAATCGTGGCATAACTTACCAACCAATTGCGTCCAATCATATAAGGCATCATGCCTTTGGCTCTTTCGGTTAAGACGTCGTATTGGTCTTTGAGCAAAAGATAAAAATCTTCGGCATAAGTCTCTAATGGAATATCAGAATAGGTTTTCCAGTTTTTGGCCAAAAAATGGTCGTAGAAAATATCCATAATCACACCCGAATAATGTCCATACTTCTCGTGCAGTCGGTGTTTGCTCTGCCTGTAAATGGGATGCATATCGGTAAAACTGTCGATGGAACGATGGAGTAGGATTCCTTTTCTGATTTCGGTTGGATAATCTTCATAATGATGCCCACGAATGCTGTCCGCCATAAAATTCCCGATTTTCAGCAAATCGTTGTCGCCGGAAAGATAGATGTGGGCTAAGAAGTTCATGTGCCTAATTTAGGAATTTTAAATTAGAAATTTTGAATTTTAAATTAGAATTGAAAAATGCCATTCTTTATATTTGTAAACATTTAAAAATTTATAATTGTCTAACGACCATTTCGTGCTTTGCACTCGGGTCAAAACTCAAAATACAAAGTAATGACTTTAATCAAATCAATATCAGGAATTCGCGGTACTATTGGCGGTAAAGTAGGTGACAATCTAACACCGGTTGATGCCGTGAAATTTGCTTCGGCTTATGGTACTTTCCTGAAGAACAACATACAAAAAGACAAGTTGAAAGTGGTTATCGGTCGTGATGCCAGAATATCTGGACCGATGATTCACAATTTGGTTGTAAACACCTTAATCGGATTAGGGATTGATGTGATTGATTTGGGTTTGTCAACGACACCGACGGTAGAAATCGCCGTGCCATTGGAACAAGCCGATGGCGGAATCATTTTAACCGCTTCACACAATCCGAAACAATGGAATGCCTTGAAGTTGCTGAATGCTAAAGGGGAGTTTTTAAACGGTGCTGATGGCGCTAAGATTTTAGAAATAGCCGAAGCCGAAGCCTTTGATTTTTCGGACGTGGACAGTTTGGGCGAAATCACGGTGAATGATGCTTATATGGATATTCATATCGATGAGGTTTTGGAATTGCCTTTGGTGGATGCCGAAGCCGTTGCCAAAAGAAAATTCAAAGTGGTGGTTGATGGAGTCAATTCTTCGGGTGGCATTATTATCCCGAAGCTATTGGAACAAATGGGCGTGGAGTGTGTGAAATTATACTGCGAACCAAACGGTCATTTTCCGCATAATCCGGAACCATTGAAAGAACATTTGGGCGACATCTGTAAATTGGTGGTTGAAGAAAAAGCCGATTTCGGAATTGTGGTTGATCCTGATGTGGACCGATTGGCTTTTATTTCCAATGATGGCGAAATGTTTGGCGAAGAATATACTTTGGTGGCTTGTGCCGATTATGTCTTGAGTAAAACACCGGGCAATACGGTTTCCAATATGTCGTCTTCGCGTGCGTTGCGTGATATTACCGAAAAGCACAACGGAAGTTACCAAGCGAGCGCTGTGGGTGAAGTGAATGTAGTCGAATTGATGAAATCCTCCAATGCGATTATCGGTGGCGAAGGCAACGGCGGTATCATTTATCCGGAGTCGCATTATGGTCGTGACAGTTTGGTGGGCGTGGCTTTGTTCCTGACGCATTTGGCGAGTTTAGACATGACGGTAGCCGAATTGAGAGCTTCCTATCCGCAGTATTATATGAGTAAAAACAAAATCGAACTGACACCACAAATTGACGTTGATGCGATTTTGGTAGCCATGACCGAGAAATACAAAAATGAAAATATCTCTACGATTGACGGTGTGAAAATAGATTTCCCAACGGAATGGGTTCATTTGCGCAAATCGAATACCGAACCAATTATCCGTATTTATACCGAAGCACCAACTCAGGCTGAAGCCGATACATTGGCTTTGAGGATTATTGACGAGATTAAGGCTGTGGCTGGGATTTAAAATTTAGCGATAATTTTCATGACACATAATGCAAAAAAATACACCATTCGAATTTTATTAACGATAGTTTTGCTGTCTATTTTTGCATGTAACAAATCCGAAACAAAAGAAACTCTGAAAATTGATAGTTTAGAATCTCTTTCTGATTTTGTTTATCATTCGAAAAACATCAGAGATTCTATCAAAAAGTTTAAAGATCAAAAACTCCTCATTTGTACAAAGAGAAACATGGACAAGAATACAATAATCTCATTAACGCCTTCTTGTATTCCATTTTACATCGAAAATGAATACCTCTACAAATCTATTGATGGGGTGAATATTATCTTTTATGAATATGACAAGCCATTAACACATAAAAAACATCAAAGTGGTTTAAAAGATTTACTAAAAAAGAATATTGTGAAAATTGAAACCAGTAATAGAACGTGTTGTATTCCTTCTTATAACTTTGCTTTTTGTAATGACAATCCAACGGAAATTAATTGTTTTGATGGCAAAATGATAGAGGAAGAAATTATTAGAAATTATAAAGCTAAAAAGAATGTTGATCCTGAAAAAGTTTTCTTTCCTAAATGCGAGGAATAAAAACTACCGCTAACAGCAATTTACAATAAACACGAAAAACCCTGAACCTCTATTCAGGGTTTTTTATTTCTATGATTCAAGGCCATCACCGGAATTTAACTTATTAAATATCAATCGGTAGAATAAAATATTTAAGTTTGCCGAAAATTATAGTATATGAAATTTTCTAAAATTTATTTCCTGTTAAGTGTAGCCATGATGTCACTTAGCTGTTATGCCCAAAGCATTTCTTCTGAAATGGTGGAGTTCCAAATGTTGAAAGCGCCAAAAACGGCGATTGATGAAGCCAACAGACAATTTAGAGTAACCGTTACTTCACCTTACAATCTTACGGCCGACGATGTAGTAAAGCAATCAAAGCTTGACTTTCAGGCGGAACAAAAAAACTACGCCAAAGTATTAGCGGATAGTGAAAAAGAGTTTCAGCAAAGACTAAAGGATTATGATGTTGAAGTGGCCAAAGCCAAAGAGAAATTCGAATTGGAATCGGCTGAATTCAAAAAACTAAACGTATTGGAGCGTTTGACCATGACCGAACAGGGGAAAAACCCGAAATTGGTTACGCCAACAAAACCAGGCTATGTAAAACCATCAGAGCCGGTTTACCGAGAGCCAAACTTAAACAACTACATTATTGTGGACAACAATGTATTGGCTTCCCAAATCAATATTGAAGGATTTTCACGCGAAGGCAATTATGTTGATGTTACGGTTGATATCCAAAAAGTTAATTTTCAGGATAACGCCGGACAAACATTTGCCAACCAACCAACAAAAATTGTGGTGAAGGTTAATGGTGTAGAAAAAATCAACAGTGTGTTCTTTAAAGACTTTAAGTTTTTGAGTTCGGCACCATCAAACAATATCAACAAACCATTGGAAGAAAAGAATCATTTGACCAAAGTGATGGCTTTTATCAACCAGTTTTTGAATGACAATTTCGGGTACCAATCGATTAAAGCTGTAGTTAAATTAAGCAGTGTTAAGAACAAAGGCAAATATGATGACTTAGAAAAAGCCTCTGTTTATGTAGCGACGAATCTTAGAAAATTAAATCCTTCAAATCCACAAATGACAGCAGCCGGAATGACCGGAATGCAAAAAGGAATCGATATTTGGAAAGATACTTTGACCAAAGTGGTTTACAAAGACAAGAAAGCCGACTTCAATGAGAAAATCGCTGAGTTTGTTTACTTCAATTTAATCCGACTTCATTTGGCGTTAGGTAAAAAAGCTGATGCTGAAAAATATTTAAATGAAATGCAGGAGAATATCATCAACCTGAACTTGTCTTATGACGAACAGAATGAGTTAAAACAATTGGAAAATCAAATTTATAAAGGCTAATCATGATGAATTTAAGAATACTAACACTGGTTCTTGCTTTTGCTTCGGTAACATTATCGGCACAAGTAAAAAAAGAATGGGGCGCCAAATTTGATTACAATCAAAAAGATGAGCTGGATCCAAAATTGGTCATGGCCGACAACTATAATCACTATATGTTGACCGTTATCAATAGAGACGGAATGCAGGCTCAAAACCAAATCATCATCAGAAAGTTTGACCAAAAAAACAATTTGGTGAATACTTTGGTTCAGGAGTTTCCCAATAAAGATATCTATACGCTTCATGCCTATTTAGGTAGTTTTGAAATTGGTAATGATAAAGTGGTTGTGTTTACGGATTCATGGTCAAACAAAACCAAAAAGAAAGAAATCCACAAAGTGGTTTTTGATAAAAAAGCGGAAGCTTTTACTTCGACTTTAGTTGTGGGTTATACTTTTGAAAGCATGATGAAATCGGGGACAGCCGGTGTTGTTGGTTCGCAGAATGGCGCTTTCATTGCGGTTACGTATCAAAAATTCTCCAACAGAAAGATTGCCGAAGAAACCGATTGTACGGTGCTTGACGGAAAAACGTTGGAACCAGTTTGGAAGAAAGCCGTAACCATGCCTTTGGAGTTGTATACCGATAACGTAACGGTATCCAATTCAGGGAAACTGGTATTTGTAAAAAGAGTGGTAGATAAGAGTGCAAAACATTCGCTTAGCGTTGTGGATGCCAATGGAACAGAAGACAAAGAATTCAGTTCGAATATCAAAATCAATAAACCCTTAGTTTTCTCAATAGGAGATCAGGATTATTTTATCGCTTTTAGTTGTACGGCTAAGCAAAGAGATAATTTCTACGACAGTGTTTTATTGTATGATTTGAAATCGGGTGTAATCTTAAAGGAAAATCCGATCAAGGTATTCAGCGGTGTCAAAGATTTACAGGAAATCAAATATGATCTTCTGAGTCTGCAGAACAATGAAATCCATTTGTTCGTTGAATGTAAATACCAAACCGGAACCAGACCTGATCCGGCATTCCCAAATACTCCGGCATTTACGATTCCGGTGTATTCAAGCGGTGTGGCAACCTTCTTGGCCATGGATATGGATGGTACTTTGAAAAAGACAGTTGATTTTAAAGTTGCTCCCGTTAATGATAACTTAGTTGGTTGTGTGGGTATTATTAATTTTCAAGGCAGTTATTTTGTAAATGCAGGAAACATTCATGATCCATACGGGAAATTCAGAAGCGGATTTTTTAAGTTAGAGCCACCAACATTTGAATTAAATTCTACCAATTACCAATACACAATTCCATACAACGAGGAAAGTACCGATTTTAGATTTGGTAGAAGTATCAATCAGTTTTGCAAATACTTCCCGGACAACAAACGCATGTTGATGGCGGCATCTTATGGTGACGGAAAAGTGGCTTTTGTGAGCCTTTATGGTTCCGGACTTTAGTCTCAAACGAAACAATATAAAAGAAAACCCTTTCCATTCAGAAAGGGTTTGTTATTTATAAATCCACAACAAAACCGGTTTGTCTGCTGCTTTCAGAATCGGGTCAATAATCTTCATGTTTTTGTTTGAAATCGTAGGGCAGCCCCAACCTTCGGGTGTTCCCTCGGGATAGACTTCGGTGTCGGATACTTTTTCCCAGGAATGAAAAACAATATAACGCGATTGCGCATTGCTGTTGCTTTCGTCTAAACCATGAAGCACATATTTCACATGGATGCCCCAATCGCTCCAGGCTCTTTGTCCAATTTTATATTTGCCCAAAGCCGAACAGTGACTGCCGTCTTTGTTGCTAAATGTCGGGCTGTCTTTTGACCAGGTTTGGCTCCAGGGATAATTACAGCAACCGTGTCCAACCAACATTTGCTGGCTGATGGCATTCTTTTTAAAGTCATATAAAAACAACCGGTTCAAACCCGAGTGAATGCTCATGTCGATTAAAATACAGAAATCTTCATTGTAGTTGTTGGCCTTACAGAAAGTTAATGCTTCCTTCGCCTTGGTATCGGTTCGGGAAACATTAACTGTGGGTTTGTTTTCACTCTTAACTTTGTCGCTAAAGGATTTGTATCCATAAGCCACACCAATGGCCAATAATAGAAAAACAATCTTTTTTTTCACGGTTTGAGTTTCTATTTATAACGCATTTTTCACGGTTTGAGTTTCTATTTATAACGCAAGAGATTGAATTATAGTATGTAAGGTGAAAAATAATTTACTTCTGTGGATTCTCATCAAAATTCACCATCCAACTGATGCCGAACTTGTCAACAAACATTCCGAAATAGGCACCCCAGAACGTATTGGTCATTGGCATAAAAGCATTACCTCCGGAAGATAATCCGTTGAAGATCCTGTCGGCTTCGGCACGGCTGTCGGTATTGATGGAAACGGAAAAATTACCACCAAAAACGACATCACCGCTTTGAGAAGTACTGTCACTTCCCATTAGGACAGTGTTGCCGATAGGTAAACTTACGTGCATAATTCTGTCGGCTTCTTCCGCTGATGGTGGAGGACAATTTGGGTCATCACTTGGCGGCATGTCTTTGAACTTTCCGATATAAGGGAATTCACCTCTAAAAACGGATTGGTAAAATAGGAATGCTTCTTCGCAGTTTCCATTGAAAATTAAATAGGGATTTACTGTTGCCATTTTTTGTTTGTTTTAATATTTGGTTATTGATTATTTTTAGGCATTTTGCTGTGGTCCATAAACAAAGTATTCCAACGATGCCCGTCTAAGTCGGTAAAACCACTGCCATACATCCAGCCTTGGATTTCGCTTGGTTCTCCAAAAATGATCCCGCCGGCAGCTTTCGCTTTGGCGGTCAGTTCATCCACTTCTTCCCGGCTTTCGGCATCTATGGAAATCAAAAACTGAGAAGTAGTAGCCGTATCATTGAGTTCGATACGGGAAAATTGCTTTAAGGTTTCCTCAGGAAAAAGCATGACGACAAAATTCTTTTGGCCAACAAACATACATTGCATGGCACTGTTGTTTGGGTCATCATTTGGGTTAAAGGTAAACCCGATTTGCTCATAAAATGCTCTCGATTTCAAAACATCCTTTACCGGAAGATTGAGCCATATTTCTTTTGTCATAATGATTTATTTTTCGGTATACTTTTTAAAATTATCCAATATCGTCTGCCATCCGCCGCGTTGTAGTTCTAAAGTGTTTTGACTTTCGGGGGTGAAATTCTCGGTAAGGATTACATTATTGTCCATGATATCAAATCTAACAGTTACTTTTCTGCCATCGGCGATGGTGTAAACCAATCTTTTCATCGGAACAACTTCCTGATAGGTGCCAACAAAATCAAAGCTCATTTTCCCGTCTTTGGATGCCATGGTTGAGGTAAATGTTTTACCCACTTCCAGATTGTTCTCCGCTTTGGGACAATGCCAATCATCGGAAGCAAAATTCCAATTGACAATATGTTCCGGTTGGGTGAATTTGGCCCAAACGTCTTCCAGTGAAGCATCAAGCGTTGTTCTTACCGAAATAGGTCTGGCGTCATTGCTTTCGGCTATGGTTTTTAATTTTTCTAAGGCTTTTGGAAAGACATCATTAAAATATTCGAAATATTTTTCCACGACATCTACTGTAGCGCTCACGGTTGTTATGCCATTTTTTTCAGTCAGGTCATAGCGTTCTTCTGCACCCGACCATGCTTTGGTTTCTTCGGTTAGCGGTAATTCCTCGTAATTTTTAAGTTCACCATAATGACTAAAGAGCATGGTTTCGAACGGTTTTTTTATGGTGATTTTTGAATTCATTCCGTTGCCGTTTGGATCCAAAAAGTAGATTTTGCTTCCTTCATTCCAATCGGATATGGTAAAAGAACCTTCGCAGAAAGCACTGGTCCATTCTTCATAGTTTTCATCGTCCCAAAGCGAGTACCAGACTTTTTCCTTTGGTGCATTGATGTCAATACTGAATGTTAGTTTTTTCATTTTTTTATCTTGTTTAAATTTTCGTTGATTTTGAATAAAACCATTTTGCGGATCAAATCATGCGGAATGGGCTGGTCTAACGGAAACTGTACCGCGCCTTTGGAGTTTTTATAAGCTGCGATTTCTTTGGGAAACGCTTTGATTCCGGTACTCGTTGGGTAAAATCCGATATGGTTTTTGTAAGCGGCAAAATAAACCAAAGCGCCTTTGTGTTTGTAAGCCGGCATTTGATAGCTGATGCATTCTTCGGCTTGAGGTGCCGTTTCTTTGATGGTTTTGCGTATGGATTCCAGTAAGGGTTTAACGGCTGAAGGCTGAAGGGCAATGTAATCGTCAACAGTTTCAAAACCGGTTTTCATAGCTTATTTTTTTAAAAAGGAAAGTAAAGTTACAAAAAGTCTTTTTTGCGTGGTGTTATTAAGATGTTATCTTTCGTAAAATTCAATCGGCAAATCATCCGGATCGCTGATAAAGGTAAATTTTTTCCCGGTGTATTCATCAACGCGAATGGGCTCGGAAATAATTTGGTATTGATTTAGGTAGGCAATCATCGCTTCAACATTATCAACTTCAAAAGCCAAATGGCGTAAACCACTGGCTTCGGGTCTTGAAACCCTTTTAGGCGGATTGGGAAACGAAAATAATTCGATTGCATATTTGCCGTTTAAGGCCAAATCCAATTTAAAGGATTGCCTTTCTTCCCGATAAACTTCCTGCATGATTTGCAACCCGAGTATCTCGACATAGAATTTTTTAGACACTTGATAATCCGAACAGATGATGGCAATGTGATGGATTTTATTGAGCATGGATTACAATTTTTTCTTCACAATTTTTTTGTGGATTTTATTGGTTTCCTGCAAGGCTGCGCTGCTGTACCAAGGTGTCAGTTCGACTTCAAAGATTTTAGCTTTGACCGCAGGGTCCGATTCTACCAAGGCTTGGGCTTCCTCAACCGTACTTACATTAAAGATAAAAATTCCACGGTAGTTTCGGTCATTCTTCATAAATGGTCCGGCGACAACGAGTTTGCCTTCATCTGCCAATTTTTTGATATTGGTCATGTGGCCTTCAAATAGTTTGGCTTTTTCCACTTCAGTTGCGGTGGTATTGCTTCCGGTTTTGAGAATGCAAAACACATAAGCTTTCATGCCGTTGTCCGTTCCATTGAGAGATTTGGCCAAAGCTTCATCATATTCGGGATTGGCTTGTTGGGCAAAGCCAAAGGTTGAAAAAAGTAATAAGAGTAAAGAGATATTTTTCATGAGTTTAAGGATTGATGGTTCTGTTTTTCTTTGTCAGCGAAGTGTTTGTAGATTTTTTGTTTGGCATCAATAGCATTTTTTCGGGCATAATAATAACCAATGGCGAGCGCAATACAATACCAGTAATAATCCATGTGCTTTGTTTGTTACTCAAAGATAAATCTTTTTCTCCTGAAAATAAGGTAACCATATAATCCTAAAAAAGGCAAAGTCAATAGGGTGATTTTTGGATTCCAGGTCAGTAAACCGATAAAAAGCAACATGATAAATAACAACGCTATACCCGTTGCAGCAGTTACAATCACCCAGAATTTTGGCTTTGGAACAAATAAGGAAACCAGTAACAGTAACTGGCCAATCAGAGGTAAAAGAATAAAAGGATGAAAAAAAGCTTCAGGTGATTGTTTTATTTTGAGCAGTAAATCATATTCTATGGCTCCGATAAATTCGCTTTCTTTTCCCCATTCTAAATAACCGATGAAGGATGAAAGGAATAAGCTTAAGATGATTTTTTTAAACAGCGGCATGATGTTGATTTGAATATTAAAAGTAATCATTTTGTTATCCAAATCCAATAAAATTGATGTCTTTTAATGGGTTTGTAAAGCCGCAATCGCATACAAGTGGTTGTATTGCTGGCAATGAATTAAAACATAAGGATAATCGGCAAGGTTCACCTGTGGCGGTACTTGATAAGTAACATTCGGATTGAGATCTCCCAAGTTAATAAAGTCGGATGGTGTATCCATTTTTGACAGATAGACTTTTAAATCGGGACCATGAGATATGGAGAAACCTTCCAATTGTAATGAATGTGTGTTGTTTTGACGATAAATTTTCACATCGCCTTCAACATTAATGCCTGTAGTAGGCACAAAAGTTCCGTCGTATTTTAAAACGGGTTCGTTGTTGTTTCTATCGCGATCTGATTCGCAGGAAGCAAAAAGCAAAACTGTTGTAAAAAGTAAAAGGATTGTTTTCATAGCATCTTAATTTTTATCAAAGTTCTGTATAACTTACGATACCAATTGTCAGCCAGTTTACATTTTCGGGAAGATTATTTAATTTTTGCTTTTTTAAGCGTTTTTTCAATCACGCTATTGATGTCTTCGGAAAGATTGGCTTTATAAATCAGTATCAAATAAAGCAGGGAAACCAAAATCGATTTGAGTCCGATATTGATAATTGCATGAAACGGAAAATCCCAGAAATAAAACAACAGGAAGCAAACCGCTAAAATCGCCAAAGAATAAAGTGTTTTTATCGTAAACGGATACAAATCCATTTTTTTGACTACGAATAAGAGTTTGATGGTATTGTAAATGGCAACAGTGAGCAAAGTCGCAAATGCTGAACCTTCAATGTCGTAGAGCGGAATAAAAATGGCATTCAGAGTAATCATCAGCGCCACAGTAAAAACACCGAACAGCAATACCGTTCGATAGTATTTGGTATTGACGATAATCGAATTGTTGTTGCCCAGCAAGACATCATAGAATTTGGATAGTCCAATCATATATACGACCCAGATACCGCCACTGTAGTCTTTTGGAATGAGTAGATACATTTCTTTGATGTTCACAAAAATCAGTATCATGATAAAACCACCGATAACCTGCAGGTTGATGGCGCTTTTTTTATACAAATCGTTGAGTTCGTCGTGTTTGTTTTCGACCATCAGTTTGGCCGTAATCGGGGCAATGATTTGCGTCATCGCCCGGCTTGGCACCGCAATTACCGTGGCGATAAAAATAGCCACGCTGTACAAGGCGTTTTGGGTAATGTCTTTATATTGCGGAATCATGACTTTGTCAAAATCAACCAGCATTACGGCAACGCCGCCCGACACAATGATGAAAGCAGAATACCGGACAATTTCTTTGACATTTTGCGGAATCACAAAACGCAACACCGGCATTTTGATTGAAATGGCGTAAAGTTTCATCGCAGTCATTTGGGCAAAATAGGCGAGTGCCACACAATACACAAAAGTATCTTTGGCCAGCCAATTGAAATGAACACCAATTAATAAAACCATTACTATGGAACGTACTAAAACTTCACTGATGAAATTTCCGGTGACGGATTTCATATGAACTTTGGCCCAGGCATAAAATACTTCGAAATAAGCCATGAACAATCCGATTAGCGGAATCAGCCAAAAGAAAGGCTCGAGCGTTGGGTTTTCCTCAATCCAGCTGTGTGAAATTTGGTCATAGAAAGTATAGAAAATCAAACCAATCGGAATGATTAAAGCCAATGGCAGAAAGAGAATGAAGGTAAGGAATTCATCGCGTTCCTTTTGGTCTTTATAGGAAGAAAAAAAACGGATTAAGGTATTTTGAGCCCCAAACGCCATCAACGGCATCATGATATTGGCACCCGAAAGAATCGTTGTTACGATTCCATAATGCTCCTTTTCCAGGAAATTGGTATAAAAAAACAAGGCGTTTACCGCACCAATTCCGAATCCAAGGAAAGTGATAATGGTGTTTTTAATGGATTGGTTTTGTACGATGCCCATAAATAGTTATGAGTTATGAATTTTGAGTTATAAGTTTGGAAAGTTTTTCCGTTAAACTTTTTCTGGAATACTGTTGCAAACCTACGGCGTGAACTTTCAGGTTTTGGTTTTGGTATTCCTGATAATATTTCAAAAGTAGTGCTTTTAGTTTTTCTTTTTCGTCATAAGTAAAGAAAACACCGGTATTGGTTGAGGTAATGATTTCGGCAAAATCTGAACCTTCCGGTCCGATGGCAACTATTGGTCTTTCGGAAACCATGTATTCAAATAATTTTCCGGGAATGATGCTTTTGGTGTCTTCCGAATTGATTTCAATCAATAACAAAACCTGCGATTTTCTTTGGTGTTCCACCGCTTCCTGGTGTGAAACATAACCCAGATTCAACACATAATCATTGAGTTTGAATTCGGTAATCGTATCCAATACTTCCTGACTTACGGCGCCGATTAATTTGAGCTGGAAATCCTTTTTGAAATCTGCATTTTCTTTGGTCAATTCCTTCAGAGCTTTCCAAAGGATTCTCGGATTGCGTTCCGATAAAAAAGAACCGATATGTGCCAAAGTGAATTTTTCGTCTAAAGGTTGTTTGCTTATTTTTTCTACGTCATAGCCATTCGTAATTACTTCAATCGGACGAGAAGTAATCGCTTCAAATTCGGTTTTGGTGGTTTTACTGGTAACGATAACGGTATCGGCTGTATTTAAAACTTCGCGCTCTAAAGCTTTGTGTTTTTTTTCGGCTGAGGAAGATAACTTCAAGGCTTTGTGATAGCCAATGGTCGTCCACGGATCGCGAAAATCGGCAAACCATTTGACGCCCAAATCTTTTTTCAATTGTAAGCCAATCAAATGCAGACTATGCGGCGGACCAGAAGTGACAATCGTATCGATGTTGTTTTCCTGTATGTATTTCGATAAATATTTCACCGAAGGTTTAACCCAAAGAAAACGCGCATCGGGAATAAAGATATTGCCGCGAACCCAAAGCAAGGTTTTCTCCAAAAAGGATTGCTTTTTTTGGTTGGGAATAATACCTGAACTGATTTTCTTGGTTTTGCTTTTGCCAAAAAAGGAAGCCAAACCATAAGGTTCAAAGATTTTGTTTTTGAGGATAATCGCTTTCTCCGAAACTTCGCTTGCCAGACCATTATCAATAATTGGATAGGTTGGGTTTTCCGGAATGTAGACTATCGGCAGCACATTGAACTCAGGCAGGTACTTGACAAACTTTAACCAACGCTGTACACCAGGTCCACCGGCTGGCGGCCAATAATAAGTGATGATTAAAAGTTTTTTAGGTTCTGTTTGGTTAGCCACGAATTCACGAATAATTTTTTCTTTTTTCTATGCTCTATTCTCTTTACTCTTTTTTCTATCCCAATAAACACCGCCGGCAATCACCAGTAACATGACAATCGAACTAAACAAAGCAATGCTGCTTCCGGTTTTTACGACTTGTGGTTCAAACTTGAATTCGATGGTGTGCTTGCCTTTTGGAATAAACAGTCCTCTTAAAGTATAATCTACTTTGTAAATTGGTGCTTCTTCGCCGTCAATCGTGGCTTTCCAACCGTCTTTATAATAGATTTCAGAGAAAACGGCAAAACCGTCATTACTGTTGTTTGAAGTATATTTTAGGTAATTTGCTTTATAATCGTTTAAAGCGATAGAAGCAGTGCTATCGGTTTCAAATTTACTTACGGCCATAATCTTTATAAAAGGTTCAGGCTGAAAAACAGCAACATCTCTAGTTTGGATTTTACCCAAAGTATTTAATTCTTCATCGGCAGAATTTACTTTTCGCAATTCCTTTACAAACCAGGCATTGCCATTGTGGAACGGATTGGTAATTGGAATATCGCCCTGTTCGGTGCCAATAATTAAATATTTGATGTTAAAGGCATCCAAAATCGGGATGCTTTTGGTTAATGACAATGTTTTCGAATCGACATTTTCGCCCAGGCTGTTCATGCTTTTTTCAATCAGATGATCATACACTTCTTCAAAACGTCTTGGTTTTACCGCACTGTAACCTCCAATTGATTTGTGGAAATATGAGGCTCTTGAATCAGACAAACCACCAGCCAATTCATAAACCCTGAAGTTGGTCTTGTCTGCTAATATCAAGGAATCAGCAGCGGTTGGTTCGAAAGGAATGTCCACTTCCCGGGCACTTCTGAATTGTTTTCCATCATTGCTCACATAGTTTTTATCCACAAAGAATAAATCACCCACCATGAAAATACCGATGATAATGATAGCGGTGTTTTGTGCCAATTTGTTTTTGGTATACAGATACAGGGCACCAAAAGTCACCAGCATTAAAAACCCGGAACGCAATAAGTCGGCAGAGTATAAATCTTTTCGGTCTTCTCTCAGTGCTTCCAAAAAGGCAGTTCCAAATGATTTGTCAGGATGGCCTTGTAAGGCGGAAGCCAATTGGTTGTCAATATCACCTACGAAACTGAACATGCCTTTGGCCAAGAACAGCACAACAATGATTCCCAAAGTTGTTGCGGCGGTTTTCCATAAGCTCGTCCATTGTTTTTCTTTGTCGGTGGTGAAGAAGGATTGCAATCCCATAATCGCCAAAACCGGAATGCACAATTCCAATAAAACCTGAATCGAGGAAACCGCTCTGAACTTGTCATAAACCGGTACATAATCGATAAAGAAATCGGTAAGGAGTGAGAAGTTTTTTCCCCAGGAAAGCAAAAGCGAAAATATCGCTCCGGCTAAGAAAGCATATTTTATTTTGCGTTTGTCGTGGTACATCGCCAACACAAAAAGGAAGAACACAATCGCGCCAATATAAGCCGGTGATGCCACTTGTGGCTGATCGCCCCAATAGGTAACCGCATAATCTTCGGTGATTTGTTTGGCTTCTTCCGGTTGGGCACCATACTCGAGCATAAAATTGTAAACATGTGAATCCTCGCCAAGTTTTTGGTTGCTGCCACCGCCAAAAAGACGCGGGACAAACAAGTTTAAACTCTCGGCAACGCCATAACTGTATTGGGTGATATACTCACGATCCATCGAAATGTCGCTTTCTTTTTTGGAACCATCAGAGTTGGTGGTCAGTTCGCTTTTGCCGCGCGTACTGAAATCGGCATATTCTTTGGTCGCCATTAAACTGGTGGCATTGGCACCAATGGCTAAGATTACGGCAATCAGAAATGTTCCTGCTATTTTAGGCAAAGCCTTAAGGTCTTTTTCTTGGTACAATCGGTACAAAAAGTAAAAACTCATGACGATCAAAAGCAGTAAAAGGTAGTAAGTCATTTGGAAGTGATTGGCCGTAATTTCCAGCGCTACAGCGAGCATCGTCAATATTCCTCCGTGTAAATAACGCTTCCTGAAAACCAATATGAATCCGGCAATGACCAGCGGCATATAAGCCACAGCGTGTGCTTTGGCATTGTGTCCAACGCCTATAATCACAATGAGATAAGTAGATAATCCAAAAGCGAGTGCTCCGAAGAATGCTTTTAACGGATCAATTCGCAGGACTAATAATAAGCCATAAAAACCTAAAAAGTAAAGAAACAGATAATCGGCCGGTCTTGGCAGAAAACGCAAAAGTTCATCCAGTTTCCCGATATAATCATGCGGGTATTTTGCGCCCGACTGATAAGTTGGCATTCCCCCGAAAGCACTATTTGTCCAATAAGGTTCGGCATCATATTCGGCTCTAAAATCGTTTTGTTCTTTGGCCATACCGGTATATTTCACGATATCGTGTTGGTATATTTTTTTGCCTTGCAGCACCGGATAAAAGTAGATTAGTGAAATTAAAATGAAACCAAATATGGCTAAAAAATGGGGATAAAACTTTTGAAGTTGTTTCATGTTTTTGGATTAGGTTTTCAAGTGAAATTACTTAATTTCTTCGAAATCAATATACTCGCCAACGATTTTTTTCTCTTTTGGCTTTTCAGTTGAAGTTGATTGCGCTTTTTGTTGTTGTTGGTATTGCTGCTGTTGTTCCTGGAATTGTTGGGTTGCTTTTTCGACCACTTTTTTGGCAACAACAGGCAAAAACAATCTTGCTAAAAACTTAAAGATATAGTAAAAAGCAATGATGTAGAATATTGTTTTTAATAATCCGTTGAAAGATGCAGTTTCCATGCTGTAAAATAATTTTTGTCAAAAATACTAAATTCCCTAATGTAAAATTCGCTTTGACATCTTAAATAAATGATAAAATGTATTACTTTTGGAAGAGTATATTTTCTACAAACCGATACATTATGCTAAAAATAAAATCACTGTTAGTAATTGGGTTTTTACTCATTTCAACTTCACAATATGCACAATATACCGATATCATCAACTCCAACCGACCTGGAGAATCCATGTCGGCGTTTTCGGTTGGAAAATCTGTTATTCAAGCGGAAGGCGGTATGTATGGCATTCGGGAAAAACACGATTTAGCGCGTTACGAAGCCAATGGTTTCGGAATGGAGTTGGATGCGAGATACGGTGCTTTTTTTGATCAATTCGAATTTATTTTAAACACGCAGTATCAGTATGATTGGTACTCTGCACCATTGATAGAAGATACACGCGGCGGTTTTAAACAGGTTACTTTAGGAGCCAAATATTTGGTGTATGATCCGTTCATCCAATTGAAAGATGCCAAGCCAAATGTATACAGTTGGAAAGCCAATCACCGATTTAGCTGGAAACAATTTATTCCGGCAGTTGCGGTTTACGCCGGTTTTAATTTGAATATAGGAACCAATCCTTTCACCTTTGATACCGATCCGGCTATCAGCCCAAAAATAATGGTGATTACACAAAATCATTTTGGAAGCAAATGGGTTTGGGTTAACAATTTTATCGCTGATAAATACATGACCGATTATCCTTCTTTGGGATGGATTTCTACAATGACGCGCGGGTTTAACATGCGTTGGTCAGGATTTTTGGAAGTACAGGGTTACAAAAGTGATTTTTATGCAGATACTGTTTTCCGTTTGGGTGCGGCTTATTTGGTAAGGGAAAATATCCAATTGGATGCCTCTTTTGCCAAAAACATTAAAGACACACCGGCGATACTTTATGGAAGTTTTGGTGTTTCGTGGCGTTTCGACAGTAATTATGAAACCAATTACAAGCGAATCAAAAGCGATAAGCCGGATAAAAAGAAAAAAGACAAAAAATCCAAAAAGGACAAAGGCAAAAAACGCAAAGACGAAGTCGAATTAGAAAATACGAAGTAAAATTAGAAAATACACAACCATATAATGATTACCATAGTTGAAGCCAACACTAAAAAACTAATTAGAGAATACGTTAATTTTCCTTTTGCCTTATATAAAAATCATCCTTATTGGGTTCCGCCTTTGATTAAGGATGAATTGGAATCCTTTGACAAAAACATCAATCCTGTCTTTGCTTCCGCAGATGCCCATTTCTATTTGGCTTACCGTGATAATAAAATTGTAGGCCGAATTGCGGCTATCATCAATTGGGAAGAAGTCAACAACCAGCAGAAGAAAAAAGTTCGTTTTGGTTGGTGGGATGTCATTGATGATATAGAAGTCACCAAAGCTTTATTGGAGAAAGTCCATGAATTTGGCAAAGCCAATAATTTGGAATATGTTGAAGGACCGATGGGTTTTTCCAATCTGGATAAAGTTGGTGTTTTGACCGAAGGTTTTGACGAAATAGGCTCGATGATTACTTGGTATAATTTCCCTTATTATTCAACTCATCTGGAAAAATTAGGGTATGTCAAAGAAAAAGAATATCAGGAAAATCAGTTTAATTTTGAAAATGTAAAAACAGATTTCTTTATAAAGGCAAATGATTTGGTCATCAAGCGATACGGGTTGAAAGCGATGAATTTTACCAATAACAAAGACATTATGCCTTATGTGGACACGATGTTTGATTTGTTCAATTCAACGTACTCGAAATTATCTTCATTTGTTGCCATAACGGATATTCAAAAAGAGTATTTTAAGAAAAAGTACATCAGTTTCATCAATCCTGAGTATATCAAGTTTATCATGGATAAGGATGACAACATGATTGCATTCAGCATTGTCATGCCAAGTTTTTCACGTGCGTTGCAAAAAGCCAAAGGGAAGCTTTTTCCTTTTGGGTTCTATCACTTGCTTAAAGCGAAGAAAGAAAGCAAGGAAGTATTGTTTTATCTAATTGGGATTGCTCCGGAATACCAAAATAAAGGAGCAACTGCGATTGTTTTTAACGAGTATTATAAGGTTTTCATAAAGAAAGGAATAAAGAATTGCATTCGTACCCCTGAATTAGAGGAAAACCATGCCAGCCATAATATGTGGAAGCATTTTGACCCCGTAACTTTTAGAAGACGAAGAACTTACAGTAAGCCATTGTAATCCTAATCTTTTTTCAAATCCTACCTTTTCGGCGCTAATTTTAGCAAACCTAACCTCTTATTGATGCTAATTTTACATTGAAAATGGCGTTGGTGTTGATTTTTTCTAAAATTAAGCTTAATTCAATGTTAAAAAAATAAGCATTTGTGTAGTTAGTCGATAAAAATCAAATGTTCGTAGAAAACTTACGGCTTTTTTAACATTGTATTTGGATTTCTGTCTAATTTTATCATCCCGTTTGAAATCTACTCTATTATTATTTCGATTCTATTTATTATGAATTGGAATTTTTTACCCGCTTCAGCTTGTCCCCAAAAATACTAAACCCTACCTATTCGTGATGTGGTATTCTTAAAAAAATACTTAACATTATGAAAAACACTACTTTATTAAAGTTTTTAGAATTCCCCTGTAGTAGCGACTGTGTCGTTAGTCGTGGGGAAGACGGGTTTAAGTTAGATTTTTCCAAAACAACAACATTGGATGGTAATTACTCTAAAACACAGGGTAATGCTAAAAGTAAAGGTGTGATTAGTATCTTAATGCTACTCATACTTTTTTTATTTTCTAACATTTCGACTGCTCAGATTACAGTTGATGGTAACCCGATTGACTGGAATAGTGCTAACTTCAATACCTTTCCGGTAAAAAGTTATGTGCTAGATGCTTACGGTACCGGTCAGGTCGATAACCAGTTTACGAGTTCCAAGGATTTTTTCCTGGCAGACGGAACCGGAACCGGATATTTGGGCTGGGTCATCGGACAAACCAAAGCAAAGAATGATATTGCCAACGCAGCTGCCGTTTTAGACAATGGTATTTTGTATTTTGCGGGGGATAGAACTTCCAACAATGGGGATGCCCAAATTGGTTTCTGGTTCTTCCTAAACGGAACGGCGCCAAGAACGCTTTTCACGTCACCAAATGCAGGAGGAGATTTTTTCCCTGCACATGCACCGGGTGATATACTTGTTTTGGCTGATTTCACCGGTGGTGGTAATACAGCCACTGTTCAAGTGTTTCGCTGGAAAGGTTCAGGACCACTTTCACCGGGTTCATCGGTTGTACCCAATACCAATGGAAATTTAGAAACAACCAATATTGTGGGGATTGTTGCAGAGAACAATGCTTCTCAATATCCTATCCCAACCGGATGGTCATTTCTTAATCCAATTTATGATACCAATGAGTTCTATGAAGGACGCGTTGATTTATCAGGTTTAAATATTGCCAACACTTGTTTTTCAAGTTTCTTATTAGAAGCCAGATCTTCTCAATCAGTAACAGCATCACTTGATGACTTTGCCGGAGGTAACTTTAATGTTCGTCCGACAGTTACGATTAACAATGTTACAGTTTGTGCCGGTCAACCGGCTACATTTACAGCAACACCTAATGGTGGAATTGCACCTTTAACCTATTCATTTAATGGACTTCCATTCCAAGCGTCTAATACTTTTACCATAGATCCTGCGACTACCAGTGGTAGTGTGACGGTAGTGGTAAAAGGAGCTGGTCCGAATTTCTGTGAATCAGATGTCGCAACGGGAACCTTAACGGTTAATCCTGTTCCAACAGTCACGGTTAATTCACCGGTTAAGTGTTCTAATGATCCTGCGGTAACTATTACAGCTACTCCAAACCCGGCCGGAACTTATACTTATGTATGGCAGGTTCCTGTTGGAGCTGTTAATCCAGGTAACGTAGCAAGCTTTAGTGCTACTGTTGGTGGAACTTATACAGTGACAATAACCACGACTGGCGGTACTAATTGTTCAGGTTCTGGTTCAGGAACTTTAACAGTTAATCCAAGTCCAACATTGGTAACTCATAATCCTGCACCTGTTTGTGCTCCTTTAACGGTTGATTTAACTGCTCCTGCTGTAACAGCCGGAAGTAATCTTCAAGGAGGAACATTGTCTTATTGGACAAATGCGGGAGCTACTATTCCTTTAAATAATCCTAATGCTGTATCGGCTTCAGGAACCTATTATATCAAAGTAACAACTTCAGCCAACTGTACAGATATTAAGCCTGTAACAGTTACTGTTATTCCTGTTATTCCAATTGTTATTAACTGTCCTCAAAACAGTACAACCAGTGCTTGTGCCTACGCTGATCAAGCGGCACTTGTTACTGCGTTCAATAATTGGGTTGCCGGATTTACAGCAACAGGCGGAAATGGTACTTTAGTTACTTCAGGGTTACAAAATCTTTCTCCTCCTAATTTATGTGCAGGAGGAAGTGTAACAGTTAATTTCAGTGCTTCAGATGATTGTGGAAAACAGGCTTCATGTTCTGCTACTTTCACAATTACAGCAGCACCGGCTGTACAGGTAACCCAACCAGCTAACAGTACTACAAGTGCTTGTGCTTATGCAGACCAGGCAGCAGTTAATGCAGCGTTTGCAACATGGTTAGGCGGATTTACTGTATCAGGCGGATGTAACCCACAAGGCAGCTATGGAGAGGTAAGTGCTCCTAATGCATGTGGCG
>NZ_JARGNA010000016.1 GCF_030167905.1 Flavobacterium terrisoli | reverse complement strand
TTGGATTTAAAATAAAACACAACAAAATGAAGAAACTATATTTCATTGCAGTATTAGCTTTAGCAGTAACAGAGTTAAGAGCACAGCAAGATCCTCATTACACGCAGTACATGTATAACATGAGTGTAATGAATCCGGCCTACGCCGGATCAAAAGAAGCTTTATCAGGCGGTGTTCTTTACCGTAAGCAGTGGGTTGAGATTGAGGATGCCCCAACAACGGGAACATTCTTTATCCACTCTCCTGTGGGAAGAAATGTCGGATTAGGGCTTTCCATCATCTCGGATAAAATCGGGCCTGTGGAGGAGAACAACTTCTACGCGGATTTCTCTTATACCTTAAACTTAGGTGGTGAGCACAAACTGGCATTCGGTATGAAAGCCGGTTTGACCATGCACAAGATAGATTTCCAAACCATCTATCCAACCCTGCCTGATGTAGGTGATGGTGCTTTTGGTGGTTCAAATCCAAATGAGACCTTCTTAAACATTGGTTCAGGGCTTTTCTATTACACCAACAAATACTATTTGGCCCTTTCGGTACCTAATATGTTAAAGGCAAACTATTTGGATTATGACGGAAGATCATACGGAGGCGAAGAGATGCACTATTTCCTAACGGGAGGTTATGTATTTGACATCAACCCTAATTTGAAGTTCAAACCGTTTGCGATGGTGAAAACATCACTTAACGCACCGGCATCCGTTGATGTATCTGCCAATTTTATGCTTTATGACAAGTTAGAATTAGGAGCAACCTATAGACTAGAAGACTCTTTCGGAGCTATGGTTAACTTTGCAATCACCCCGAGTTTAAGAATAGGGTATGCTTATGACCATATCGTTTCAGACTTAGACGTAGTAACACCATCCTCTCACGAGTTTATGTTATTGTTCGATCTGAACTTCCCGAAAAAAGTATCACGTTCACCAAGATATTTCTAACCTATAAAGACACCTAAAAACATGAAAAATCTATATATAGCCATAAGTTTTGTAGCCATGAGTTTCTCGCTTTCGGCACAGAATAAAGATACCAAAACGGCCGACAAGCTGTTTGCCCGTTACGAATATGTTGATGCAGCCAAAGAATACCTCAGACTTGTTGAGAACAACAAAGGGGATGCTTATGTGTACAAACAACTGGCCGATGCCTATTACAACATGTTCAACTCCACTGAAGCGGTTAAATGGTATGCCAGAGCAACCGAGACCACTGCCGATGC
>NZ_JARGNA010000015.1 GCF_030167905.1 Flavobacterium terrisoli | reverse complement strand
TCCATTACCAACAGTTACGATTTCGGGGACCACGACAATTTGTTCGGGAGGCACAACAGTGATTACGTTTAATGGTACGCCAAATGCTACGGTTACTTATACGGTAAATAGCGGCGGCGGCCAAACGATAACTTTAAATGGGGCAGGTTCGGCAACTTTAACCACTCCGGCATTAACGGCAGATACGACCTATACGCTGGTGAGTGTGACTTCTTCGGGCACCCCGCCTTGCAGCCAGGGTCAGGCGGGCTCGGCTGTAGTTACGGTTTTACCATTGCCAACAGCTACGATTTCGGGCACCACCACCATCTGTTCAGGCAATACGGCAGTCATTACCTTTAATGGTACTCCAAATGCTACGGTGACTTATACCATAAACGCCGGAGGCAATCAAACCATTGTTTTGGATGTGGCAGGTTCGGCCACCATTACCACACCGGTATTAACGGCTAACAGCACCTATGCACTGGTAAGTGTTGCTTCTTCAGGAGCACCTGTCTGCAGCCAGACGCAATCAGGTTCGGCAGTTGTGACAGTTAACCCAATTCCGTCAATTACCAATGTTCCATCCAATGTCATAGCCTGTTCGGGGGATACGGTTACCACCGCTGCTTTTGTAAGCTCACCGGCAGGGGCAAACTTCACCTGGACCAACAGCAATCCTTCCATAGGACTGGCGGGGTCGGGAGTAGGCAATATTCCGAATTTTACGGCTTCCAATACGACCAATTCCCCAATTACAGCAACGATTAACATAACGGCAATACTCAATAACTGTCCTACGACAGGCTCATACACAATTACAGTCAATCCGCTTCCGGTTCCAAATCCGGTTATCGGGGATTATGAATTGTGTGATTATAACAGTCCTGGGGATCAGGCAGAAGTATTTACTTTGAATACCATGGATGCACAGATTGCCAACGGGCAAACAGGAGTAACCATCAGTTATTATCTGACCCAGGCAGATGCCCAGAATCAGTCCAGCCCACTTCCGAATTCCTATACCAATATCAGCAACCCACAACAGGTGTGGATTGACATCAGTTATAATACCACAGGCTGTCATGCGGTGAGCTCATTCAACTTGATCGTAAACCCATTACCGGTAGCTAACACACCGGATCCGATATTCCAGTGCAGCAACGGAGCCACCACTCAGGCGGAGTTTGATTTAACCATCAATGAAGGCGTTGTAACCAGTGGAAATACGGCTGTAGTTACCGTTTCCTATTACAATACCCTGCTGGATGCCCAAAATGAGACCAGCCCGATATCTCTTGCGACGGCCTATATGGGAACCGACAATGAACAGGTATTTATCAGAGTGGAGGATAACGCCACAGGCTGTTATGCTACGACGATTCAGTTGCTAAGAGTAACCCAGGGTCCAATAGCCATCACCCCGCAGGCATTGCATTATTGTGATCCGAACAATGATGGATTCGGTATCTTCGATTTGGAATCAGCTTCGGCTGAGATAGCAGGAGGCGTATGGCCACTGACAGGTGTTTCCATTACTTATCATGAGACCCAGACCGATGCTTTATTGGGCGCTAATCCAAAACCAAGCCCATACGAAAACATCAACCCATGGACCCAGACGATTTGGGTTAGGGTGTTTTATACCTTAACGGGTTGTGCCAATTATGTACAGTTGCAATTGATTGTTGATCCGACTCCTGAGGCTACTGA
>NZ_JARGNA010000014.1 GCF_030167905.1 Flavobacterium terrisoli | reverse complement strand
AAAAAAAGGCGGCGACATACTCTCCCACATAACTGCAGTACCATCTGCGCAGTCGGGCTTAACTTCTCTGTTCGGAATGGGAAGAGGTGAGCCCCGACGCAATAACCACCTTAAGCTGGTTTGCAACGGATAATCAACTTTTTGTTGATTAGCATTACACAATATCTTAACATACTGAGATAAAAATAATTCTTCTTTAGAAAGTTCTCTCCCGGGTCTTGCGACCCGGGAAAAAGACGTACATAAGCTTACGGGTTATTAGTACTACTCGACTATGACATTACTGCCTTTACATCTATAGCCTATCAACGTGGTCATCTTCCACGACCCTTAAAAGAAATCTCATCTTGTGGTGGGTTTCGCGCTTATATGCTTTCAGCGCTTATCCCTTCCAAACGTAGCTACTCTGCGGTGCTCCTGGCGGAACAACAGATACACCAGAGGTTTGTCCAATTCGGTCCTCTCGTACTAGAATCAGATCCACTCAAATTTCTTGCGCCCACAGTAGATAGAGACCGAACTGTCTCACGACGTTCTGAACCCAGCTCGCGTGCCACTTTAATGGGCGAACAGCCCAACCCTTGGGACCTTCTCCAGCCCCAGGATGTGACGAGCCGACATCGAGGTGCCAAACCCCCCCGTCGATATGAGCTCTTGGGGGAGATCAGCCTGTTATCCCCGGCGTACCTTTTATCCTTTGAGCGATGGCCCTTCCATGCGGAACCACCGGATCACTATGCTCTACTTTCGTACCTGATCGACCTGTATGTCTCTCAGTCAAGCTCCCTTATGCCATTGCACTCTACGCACGGTTACCAAGCGTGCTGAGGGAACCTTTAGAAGCCTCCGTTACTCTTTTGGAGGCGACCACCCCAGTCAAACTACCCACCAAGCAATGTCCCCCGTAAAACGGGGTTAGACCTCAGATAAGCAAAGGGTGGTATTTCAACAATGACTCCACAACGCCTGGCGACGCCACTTCATAGTCTCCCACCTATCCTACACATCACTTATCCAAGACCAATACTAAGCTATAGTAAAGGTGCACAGGGTCTTTTCGTCCCACTGCGGGTAATCGGCATCTTCACCGATACTACAATTTCACCGAGCTCATGGCTGAGACAGTGTCCAGATCGTTACACCATTCGTGCAGGTCGGAACTTACCCGACAAGGAATTTCGCTACCTTAGGACCGTTATAGTTACGGCCGCCGTTTACTGGGGCTTCAATTCAATGCTTCTCCGAAGATAACATCTCCTCTTAACCTTCCAGCACCGGGCAGGTGTCAGGCCCTATACTTCATCTTACGATTTTGCAGAGCCCTGTGTTTTTGATAAACAGTCGCCTGGACCTTTTCACTGCGGCCAGCATTGCTGCTGGCGACCTTTCTCCCGAAGTTACAGGTCTATTTTGCCTAATTCCTTAGCCATGAATCTCTCGAGCACCTTAGGATTCTCTCCTCGACTACCTGTGTCGGTTTACGGTACGGGTTCTTATAATCTAAGTTTAGAGGTTTTTCTTGGAAGCCCTTAGGTACACTATCACTTTGGCCGAAGCCTCCGTGTACTATCGCATTTCCCCAAAAGCCGTGGATTTGCCTGCGGCTCTTATAGGTAGGTGCTTTAACGAACTATTCCGTCAGTTCGCGGTACTTTCATCACTCCGTCACCCCATCACAATTATAAGAAGTACGGGAATATTAACCCGTTGGCCATCGACTGTTCCTTTCGGATTCGCCTTAGGACCCGACTAACCCTCAGCTGATTAGCATAGCTGAGGAAACCTTAGTCTTTCGGTGTGCGGGTTTCTCGCCCGCATTATCGTTACTTATGCCTACATTTTCTTTTCTATCCAGTCCAGCATGCCTTACGACACACCTTCAACCCTGATAGAATGCTCCCCTACCACTCCTATTGGAGTCCATAGCTTCGGTAGTATGCTTATGCCCGATTATTATCCATGCTCGTCCGCTCGACTAGTGAGCTGTTACGCACTCTTTAAATGAATGGCTGCTTCCAAGCCAACATCCTAGCTGTCTGGGCAGACAAACCTCGTTTTTTCAACTTAGCATACATTTGGGGACCTTAGCTGATGGTCTGGGTTCTTTCCCTCTCGGACATGGACCTTAGCACCCATGCCCTCACTGCTGGTAATCATTATATAGCATTCGGAGTTTGTCAGGAATTGGTAGGCGGTGAAGCCCCCGCATCCAATCAGTAGCTCTACCTCTATATAACTATATCCAGCGCTGCACCTAAATGCATTTCGGGGAGTACGAGCTATTTCCGAGTTTGATTGGCCTTTCACCCCTACCCACAGGTCATCCGAAGACTTTTCAACGTCAACCGGTTCGGACCTCCACTATGTGTTACCACAGCTTCATCCTGCCCATGGGTAGATCACACGGTTTCGCGTCTAACACTACTGACTAAAGCGCCCTATTCAGACTCGCTTTCGCTACGGATCCATGACTTAATCACTTATCCTTGCCAGCAACGTTAACTCGTAGGCTCATTATGCAAAAGGCACGCCGTCACCCCACTAAAGGGCTCCGACCGCTTGTAAGCGTATGGTTTCAGGATCTATTTCACTCCGTTATTCACGGTTCTTTTCACCTTTCCCTCACGGTACTGGTTCACTATCGGTCTCTCAGGAGTATTTAGCCTTAGCGGATGGTCCCGCCAAATTCAGACAGGGTTTCACGTGCCCCGCCCTACTCAGGATACCACTATCCTTATCTTCTCTTACCTATACGGGACTATCACCCTCTTTGGTTAACCTTTCCAGGTTATTCTAGTTCAATCCGCAAGAAATGTCGTGGTCCTACAACCCCAAAATTGCCGTAACAACTTTGGTTTGGGCTAATCCGCGTTCGCTCGCCACTACTTACGGAATCACTTTTGTTTTCTTCTCCTCCGCCTACTTAGATGTTTCAGTTCAGCGGGTTTGCCCCCTATCGGGTACTATGTCTTCAACATAGTGGGTTGCCCCATTCGGATATCTACGGATCAATTCGTGTGTGCCAATCCCCGTAGCTTTTCGCAGCTTATCACGTCCTTCTTCGCCTCTGAGAGCCTAGGCATCCCCCATACGCCCTTATTTTGCTTATTGTACTTTTGGCCATAAATTAATATGACCGTGTTCTTTCTACTTTTTAAATGTATTTTTTATCTCAATATGTCAATGAACTTTTTCCGCATAGCGGATTGTGGAGAATATCGGAGTCGAACCGATGACCTCCTGCGTGCAAGGCAGGCGCTCTAGCCAGCTGAGCTAATCCCCCATTTTATAATTTTAAATTATGAATGTTGAATTTTGAATTATGCGTAATTCGTACTCATCTTCTAAAATTTCCTTCTAAGCTTAAAAAAGTAGTCCCGGGCAGACTCGAACTGCCGACCCCTACATTATCAGTGTAGTACTCTAACCAGCTGAGCTACGAGACTCTGTTTTTTTGCTTATATTATTTGAACTAACAGCGAGAGTAAAAAATTCTTTCGATTTGCAGGACTATCCCCTATATCGTCTCTAGAAAGGAGGTGTTCCAGCCGCACCTTCCGGTACGGCTACCTTGTTACGACTTAGCCCCAGTTACTAGTTTTACCCTAGGCAGCTCCTTACGGTCACCGACTTCAGGTACCCCCAGCTTCCATGGCTTGACGGGCGGTGTGTACAAGGCCCGGGAACGTATTCACCGGATCATGGCTGATATCCGATTACTAGCGATTCCAGCTTCACGGAGTCGAGTTGCAGACTCCGATCCGAACTGAGAACGGTTTTGTAGATTCGCTCCTACTCGCGTAGTGGCTGCTCTCTGTACCGTCCATTGTAGCACGTGTGTAGCCCAAGGCGTAAGGGCCGTGATGATTTGACGTCATCCCCACCTTCCTCACAGTTTACACTGGCAGTCTTGTTAGAGTTCCCGACTTGACTCGCTGGCAACTAACAACAGGGGTTGCGCTCGTTATAGGACTTAACCTGACACCTCACGGCACGAGCTGACGACAACCATGCAGCACCTTGTAAATTGTCCGAAGAAAAGTCTGTTTCCAAACCTGTCAATCTACATTTAAGCCTTGGTAAGGTTCCTCGCGTATCATCGAATTAAACCACATGCTCCACCGCTTGTGCGGGCCCCCGTCAATTCCTTTGAGTTTCATTCTTGCGAACGTACTCCCCAGGTGGGATACTTATCACTTTCGCTTAGCCACTCAGATTGCTCCGAACAGCTAGTATCCATCGTTTACGGCGTGGACTACCAGGGTATCTAATCCTGTTCGCTCCCCACGCTTTCGTCCATCAGCGTCAATCCACTGGTAGTAACCTGCCTTCGCAATTGGTATTCCATGTAATATCTAAGCATTTCACCGCTACACTACATATTCTAGTTACTTCCCAATAATTCAAGTCTAACAGTATCAATGGCCGTTTGATCGTTGAGCGACCAGATTTCACCACTGACTTATTAAACCGCCTACGGACCCTTTAAACCCAATGATTCCGGATAACGCTTGGATCCTCCGTATTACCGCGGCTGCTGGCACGGAGTTAGCCGATCCTTATTCTTACGGTACCGTCAAGCTCCTTCACGAAGGAGTGTTTCTTCCCGTACAAAAGCAGTTTACACACCATAGATGCTTCTTCCTGCACGCGGCATGGCTGGATCAGGCTTGCGCCCATTGTCCAATATTCCTCACTGCTGCCTCCCGTAGGAGTCTGGTCCGTGTCTCAGTACCAGTGTGGGGGATCTCCCTCTCAGGACCCCTACCTATCGTAGCCATGGTAAGCCGTTACCTTACCATCTAGCTAATAGGACGCATGCTCATCTTTTACCGTTGGAACTTTAATAACATCTCGATGCCGAGGCGTTATACTATGAGGTATTAATCCAAATTTCTCTGGGCTATCCCTCTGTAAAAGGTAGATTGCATACGCGTTACGCACCCGTGCGCCGGTCTCTTAGGAGCAAGCTCCTAATACCCCTCGACTTGCATGTGTTAAGCCTGCCGCTAGCGTTCATCCTGAGCCAGGATCAAACTCTTCATCGTATATTGTTGATGCAATAGCATCGTTTTTTTAGACAAAGGCTAGTCTTTTTCAAATCTTCCGATTCTCTTACTCTCTTTTATTTGTTTTAAATATCACTATTTAAAACGGCTGTCAATTCAATATGTCTATGAACGTATTCTTCTATTCTTTTCGC
>NZ_JARGNA010000013.1 GCF_030167905.1 Flavobacterium terrisoli | reverse complement strand
AAAATAACATAGATAAATTAGGAACAATCGGGATGTTCTTTACAGCATTGCTTTCGCCTTGCTGTTTCCCTCTTTTTGCATTTGTAGCATCTGCTTTAGGTTTAGGTAGTTTTGAACTTTTTGGAGGTTGGACAATGTGGATTTTTCAAGGGATGGTCCTATTATCTTTAGTTGGCTTTTTTCTTTCCTATCGCCTGCATAGATGCCTATATCCTTTGTTGATAGCTATTCCAAGTACAATAATCATTTTTTACAGCTATTACTTTTGTAATAATGATTATCAGTCCTATTTTTTATATACTGGTATGTTCGGGCTTCTTATCGCTACAATAGTCAATTATCATAGAAACAAACTTCACTATGGCTGTAATACTTGCACGATGTACAACGGTAAATCAGTAGAACTGAAATCAAAAATAACATGTCCACATTGCGGTCACAAAAAAGAAGAAATGATGCCTACTGATGCTTGTCAATTCTTCTATGAATGCGAAAACTGTAAAAAAATAGTGAAACCTAAACAAGGTGATTGTTGTGTTTATTGCAGCTATGGCACTGTAAAATGTCCACCTATTCAATCAGGTGAAAAGTGCTGCTAAAAATAGTACAGGGCAGCATGCGGAAGCTAACAAAATGAAAGCTAAGCTTAAAGAATTAGATTAATATTCCAACATATTTAAAAATTAAAATAAATGAAAAAAAACATCCTATTAAGCTTTATGCTTTTGCAATCTGTAATACTGTCAGCACAAGACAAAGTTCAAATTAGAGTAACTGCAGCTAGCCCTGCAGCATCGTATGAGCAAGAAGTGGGTAGCGCAAAAATAAAAATTTCATATAGCAGACCTTTAGTCAGAGGACGAAAAATATTTGGGGAGTTAGTACCATTTGATAAACTTTGGCGAACAGGGGCAAGTGATTGTACTGTAATAACTACTTCCGAAGATATTTCATTTGGCAACAATGTATTAAAAACAGGTAGTTACTCAATATTCACAATTCCTTCAATCAATGAGTGGACTATAATTATCAACACAGATACTACTTTACATGGCGAAACCGGCTATGATGAAAAAAAGGATGTGATGCGTTTCAAAGTTCCTGTCGAAAAAAGCTCTAACTTCTATGAAACATTTACAATCGATTTAAATGACATCAACAGCAAAGGGGAAGCGTATCTAAAAATCTTTTGGGAAAACACATTGGTTAAAATACCAATAAAGAGCAAGGAAGACGATACTATACTAGCATTAATAGACCAGCATATCATTAAAGGGAAATCTCAGGATGCTAATTTATTATTTCAGGCAGCTAATTACTATTACAACACCAATAGAGATTATAAACTGGCAATGACATGGCTTTTAGAAGCCGAAAAATTAAAACCTGAAAATTTCAATTACCCAAATTTAAGACAAAAAATAGCATCCGAATTAAAAGATTATACCAATGCAATTGAAGCAGCAAAAAGGGCAATTACCTTAGCCGATAAGGAAAAAATGAAAAGTACAATCGAGACACTAAATAAAAGAATAGCGGATTGGGAAATATTGTTAAAAAAATAAAGTCATGAAAACCAAATTATCAATTATCGTTTTTCTTTTTTTTATAAATCAATTTGTTGTTGCTCAAAGCAACTCACAGCAAACTTTTTACACTTGTGTTATGCACCCTGAAATCCATTCTCCAAAACCTGGGAAATGCCCAAAATGTGGAATGGCGTTGGTAAAAGAAAAACCAAAGAACGTAACTCTAAAAGCAAGTGCAAAACAAAAAGTCATAACACCTGTAAAAAAGGAAACACTCGAAAAAAGTAAATCCGAGTCTATAGATAACCTCGACAAGGAGAAAGACCATGATATGAAAAGCATGGAAAAAGTAACAGAGAAGCCTCCTATAAAAAAAAGAGTAATAAAAGATGAGCCACCTAAAGTTGTCCGATACGATTTATATGTTCGCGATACTTTGGTGAATTTTTCCGGAAAATCCAGAAGAGCAATTGCCGTGAATGGTCAAATACCAATGCCTACGTTAACCTTTACTGAAGGGGATACCGCAGAGATTTATGTCCATAACGAACTTGATGAAGAAACATCACTACACTGGCATGGTTTGTTTTTACCTAATAAGGAAGACGGAGTGCCTAACCTTACCCAAATGCCAATAAAACCACATAGTACTTACAAGTATTCTTTTCCAATCCGCCAGCACGGCACACACTGGTACCATAGCCATTCCGGATTGCAGGAGCAAATCGGCATGTATGGCTCGTTTGTGATGAATAAAAGAAATTCCGATCCTAATTTCCGAGAGGGAATAGATGATCTCCCAACAATTCCAATTGTATTAAGCGAATGGACCGATATCAAACCTGAAAATGTTCATAGGATGCTACACAATGCCTCAGATTGGTTTGCAATAAAAAAAGGCACAACTCAAAGTTATGCTGAAGCAATAAAACAAGGTTATTTCAAGACCAAAATTGTTAATGAATGGAAACGAATGAACGCCATGGATGTTAGCGATGTGTATTATGAGAAGTTTTTAATCAACGGTAAAAATGAAAGTCAGCTTTCACAGTTTAAAGCAGGAGATAGAGTAAGATTACGTGTTTCAAACGGCGGAGCTTCCAGTAATTTTTGGCTTACCTATGCCGGAGGTAAAATTACTGTTGTCGCAAGCGATGGTAATGATGTTGAACCTGTTGAGGTAGATCGTTTGCTAATTGCAGTTTCTGAAACCTATGATGTTATCGTGACGATTCCAGCAGAAAATACATCCTATGAATTTTTAGCGACTCCCGAAGACAGAACAAAGTCCGCGTCAGTATACATTGGAAATGGTATCAAACAACTCATTTCACCCTTACCTAAACTGAAATATTTTGAAGGAATGCAAATGATGAACGATATGATGAAGATGAATGGTGACCTCGATGATATGGGAATGCAGATGTCATTGAATCAGATGGATATGAACGCCGTTATGTATCCTGAAATCACAGGTCCACAAGAAAAGAGTTCTAAAAAAGAAATGCCAATGGATATGGAAAAGGAGAAAACCAAAGAAGATACTCCAAGTAAAGACAAGCCATCCGAAAACCACGACATGCACAACATGGCAAACAAATACAACCCCAATGAGCTTGCCGATATCGTGACATTAAATTATGCGATGCTAAAATCCCCTACAAGTACAGCCCTCTCAAAAGATGCCCCGGTAAGGGAACTCAAATTCGAGCTTACCGGGAATATGAATCGATATGTCTGGAGTCTGGATAATAAAGTGGTTTCAGAATCCGACAAAATCCTGATTAAAAAAGGCGAAATTTTGCGCATTGTTCTGCATAACAACTCCATGATGCGTCACCCAATGCACTTGCACGGTCACGATTTTAGGGTTATTAACGGTAACGGAGACTATGCCCCTATGAAAAACATTATGGATATTATGCCAATGGAAACCAATACAATTGAATTCGCCGCAAGCGAAGACGGCGGGGATTGGTTTTTTCATTGCCATATTTTGTATCACATGATGAGCGGAATGGGAAGAATTTTTTCTTATGAAAATTCACCCCCAAACCCAGAAATTCCAAACCCAAAATTGGCACAAAGAAAATTATTTGCTGATGACCGAAAATTTCATTTTATGGCCGAAAACGATTTTGCCACTAACGGAAACGACGGTATGGCAATGTTCAGCAATACGCGTTGGAGTATTGGCACAGAATGGCGATTAGGGTACAACAATCATCACGGTTACGAAACTGAAACACATTTTGGCAGGTACATTGGTAAGATGCAATGGTTGATGCCATTTATTGGTTTCGATTGGCGCTACCGGGAAATGGAAGAAGGTGATATGGAAAGAAACATATTCGGTCAATCTAACACTAAAGACAAACGATCCGTTTTGAGCGTGGGTGTGGAATACACTTTACCGATGTTAATTAAATCTCAGGCTGAGGTGTTTACTGACGGTAATTTCAGGTTACAGTTTGAACGAACAGACATACCAGTTTCCAAAAGAATAAGAATGGATTTGATGTGGAATACAGATAAAGAGTATATGGCAGGATTACGATACATCATCACAAGGTACTTTAGTGCTAGAACCCATTATGACAGTGATATGGGATTTGGTGTGGGCGCAAGCCTAAACTATTAATAAAAATTTATTAACCAATAAAAATGAAAACTATGAATTACAAAAAAACCTCAATTATTTTAGTAGCAACTATAGCTTTGTTTCTAGCTAGCTGTAACAACTCCGACTCCGCTGAAGAAGTGGAAAATGTGGCGGCAGCAACCAAGATGGAACAATCACTTTCAAAAATGACATCCCAAAACGATTCACTGGTAATTCACCATGCAGGACCTATGTATCACCATCACGATTCAATCTTCCACCATAATGATTCAATTTATGTACATGAGCATAATAATTACCATCACGGTGATACCATACACCATCATTCCGGCGGACAGCACAATGAAACACACCACCATCAGCATGATTCAATAGTGGTATCACACCATAATATTGCTCATTAATCTATTTCATCAAAACGCTCCAACAACTCGGAGCGTTTTTTAATTCATCATTAAAGAGTAACTTTACACTTTACTTTTCTTATGCTAACAGATACATTTTTACAACTCGTAAACAAATATTCCAATAATAACGAATTGGCCACTAACCTGTGGTTAGAAATATTTACTAAATATTCCGAGCCTAAAAGACAGTACCATACTATTGATCATTTGGAAGCCATTATCAGTGATTTAACCGAAGTAAAAAATAAAATTACTGATTGGGACACAACGCTATTTGCAGTTTTTTACCATGACATAATCTATAAAGCTTCAAGCAGCACTAATGAAGGTGATAGTGCAAAATTGGCAATGAAAAAACTTTCTGAAATTGGTTATCCTGCAGAAAAAGTGGCAAAATGTGCTAACATGATAGTCGCAACAAAGAAGCACGAACTTTCAGAAGATAGCGATACAAATTACTTAATAGACACAGACTTGGCTATCTTGGGTAAAAATCCCTATGATTATCAAAAATATACAGAGCAAATAAGAGAAGAATATTCTATTTATCCTGATTTTATGTATGCTAACGGAAGAAAAAAAGCACTTCAACATTTTCTTCAGATGGATACTATTTACAAAACAGATCATTTCAATAAAAAATACGAAGCTCAGGCAAGAGTCAATATTGCCAACGAACTTGAAGGATTAAAGTAGAAACCTCTAACAGATAGAAATAGTAATCTATCTTAAAAAAAGTTAACATTAATTCTTTATTTAATTGCATATTAAAAAAAAACCTATTTTTACACTCGTGAAACTTTTAAACTACATATTATCAATCTATTTGATAGCGCTATCGTGTTTGCCTTGTGCGGATATGGAAGTAAGTAGTGCAGCGCATAAAGCCACTGAGGTTGCTGCTAATCACGATGAAAAATCCCATGACCACGATAAAGAAAAGGACTTATGTTCCCCTTTTTGCAGTTGCAATTGTTGTGGCTCTCAAATAGTAAGCTATTTCAAGATTTTAACTGTAAATTTTGCAGTAGTTTCCAAAAATATTAAAACACAGTTGCCTTCATACACATCTAAATTCACTTCCAATTTCTACGGAAGTATTTGGCAACCACCTCAGATAGCATAATGAAACCCTAACTGACTTGTTCGGATTTGGGTTAGAGAGTTGTGGACTTTCCACAGTATTTAAGGGACATTTATGTCCATTTTTCTCATTCATTATTCTTTTAAAATGTTAGATAAAATTATACAATTCAGTATAAAGAACAAGTTCATTATACTACTGTTTACCTTAGTACTTATAGCTTGGGGTGGCTATTCTGTTAAAAATTTACCCCTCGATGCTTTGCCTGATGTAACCAACAATCAGGTACAAATCATTACTACTGCACCCACACTAGCAAGTCAGGAAGTAGAACAATTAATTACCTATCCCTTAGAACAGTCTGTAAAAACCATTCCAAAAGTAATTGAGCTTCGCAGTATATCGCGTTTCGGATTATCAGTAGTGACAGTGGTTTTCAAAGATGATGTAGATATTTTTTGGGCAAGAGAACAAATTTTTCAACGGCTTAATCAAGCCAAAGAAAACATTCCGGCTTATGCCGGTTCTCCAGAGTTAGCCCCTATTTCAACAGGCCTTGGTGAAATATTTCAATATGATGTATATGCTAAAAAAGGTTATGAAGACAAATATGATGCTATCAAATTAAGGACAATTCAAGACTGGATAATTATCCCACAATTACAAGGTATTGAAGGTGTTGCTGAAGTTAGTACTTGGGGAGGCAAACTGAAGCAATATGAAATTGCTGTTGATCCAAACAAACTAAATAGTTTGGGAGTAACCATCACAGATATTTTTGATGCACTAGAAAAAAACAACCAAAATACTGGAGGTGCCTATATTGAAAAAGACCAATATGCCTATTTCATTAGAGGTGTAGGTATGGCAACAGGCATCAAGGATTTGGAAAATGTTGTTGTTGCTAATAAAAATGGCTCTCCAATTTTAGTCCGCAATGTAGCCGAAGTTCGAGAAGGTGTTTCATTGCGATATGGAGCTTCCACCAAAGACGGTAAAGGAGAAATCGTATGCGGATTAGTATTAATGCTTAAAGGTGAAAATTCCAGCGCCGTTGTTGACAGGGTTAAGACAAAAATGGAGCAAATCAATAAAACCTTACCGGAAGGGGTTGTTGCAGAGCCCTTTATTGACCGTGGAAAATTAGTGGATAGCGCCATAGGAACTGTGACTAAAAACCTATTGGAAGGTGCTTTAATTGTAATTTTTGTATTGATTTTATTTCTTGGAAACCTTCGCGCCGGATTAATAGTCGCTTCTGTAATTCCATTGTCAATGCTTTTCGCAGTTATATTAATGAATGCTTTTGGAGTAAGTGGCAATTTAATGAGTTTAGGGGCTATCGATTTCGGAATTATAGTCGATGGTGCTGTTATTATTGTCGAAGCCACATTACATTATTTACAAAAACTCAAAAAGGAGAAGTTATCACAACAGGAAATGGATAGTGAAGTGCAAAAATCGGCCTCTAAAATTATGAGTAGTGCTGCATTTGGAACTATAATTATTCTGATAGTTTATCTTCCAATATTAGCACTGGTAGGAACAGAAGGAAAAATGTTCAGACCGATGGCTATGACGGTTGGTTTTGCTATTGTTGGTGCTTTTTTACTTTCACTTACTTATGTGCCGGTTATGAGTACATTATTTCTATCCAAAAAAACACAACATAAGGAAAATATTAGCGACAGAATGATGTCATGGATTTATTCCAAATATTCCCGACTATTAAATAAAGCCCTGAAATTCAAAAAAACAGTTCTCGGCATTGCTGTGGGGATATTTGTATTGGCACTAGTAGTTTTTCAAAATATGGGTGGTGAATTTATTCCAACAATTGAAGAAGGAGATTTAGCCATTAATGCCACCATTATGACAGGGAGCTCGCTTTCACAAATGGTAAAAACCACAACCGAATATGAAAAAATGCTTAAAGCTAAATTCCCCGAAATAAAAACTATAGTAGCAAAAATTGGTAGTGGTGAAATTCCAACCGACCCAATGCCTATAGAAAGTGCCGATATGATTATAGTACTAAAAGACAAAAGCGAATGGTCAGGAAAATATCATAACTGGGAAGATTTGGCCAATGCTATGAAAGAAGAAATGGAACGAATTCCGGGTGCCAATATCGAAATCTCACAACCTATTCAGATGCGATTTAATGAGTTAATGACAGGTAGCCGAAGTGATATAGCCATTAAGATATTTGGTGATGATTTAGATGTCTTAGATGCCAAAGCCAACGAACTAATTTCAAAAGTTAATAACATTGAAGGAGTTGGCGATTTAAAAGCCGATAAAGTAACAGGTTTGCCACAAATAACGGTAAAGTATGATTACAACAAAATTGCATTATATGGTTTAAATATTTCAGATCTAAACCAAATTCTACGTTCCTCATTTGCCGGAGAAAGTGCCGGGAAAATTTATGAAGAAAGTAAACGTTTTGATGTAGTAGTCAGAATGGACAAAGACAATAGAACAGACATTACCGATGTGAGTAATTTGTTTATTCCATTACCAAGCGGCCAACAAGTGCCTCTTTCCCAAGTGGCAACTGTAGCCTACGAACAAGGACCGGTTCAGGTGAGCCGTGAAGATGGAAAAAGAAGAATTACAGTTGGTTTAAATGTTCGCGGGCGTGATATTAAAAGTGTGGTAGAAGAAATTCAGGAAAAACTCGACAAGGATTTTAAGCTTCCTGCTGGCTATTATGTAACCTATGGCGGACAATTTGAAAACTTAGTCGAAGCTTCAAAAAGATTGTCCATTGCTTTACCCATTGCTTTAGGATTAATTATTATTCTCCTGTTCTTTACTTTTAATAGTTTCAAACAGGCAGGACTAATCTTTACTGCCATTCCGCTGTCTGCTATCGGGGGTGTTTTTGCATTATGGGTTCGTGGCATGCCATTTAGTATTTCGGCAGGAATCGGATTTATAGCACTATTTGGAATTGCAGTATTAAACGGTATTGTATTGATATCGTACTTCAATCAACTCAAAACCGACGGAATTTCAGACCCATTGCAACGGGTAATACAAGGCACAAAAACAAGGTTGCGACCGGTTCTAATGACAGCTGCGGTAGCTTCTTTCGGATTTATGCCTATGGCATTATCTACCAGCGGTGGAGCCGAAGTGCAAAAACCATTGGCAACAGTAGTTATAGGCGGTTTGCTATCGGCAACATTACTAACGCTTATAGTACTGCCTATTCTATATTTACTATTTGAAAAAGGAATTAAAAGAAGAAAAAAAATGACAACATCAACTATAACTGTGATTGCTTTATTAATTAGTACCTTTTCTTTCGCACAAACTGGTCAACCCATTACACTGCAGAAAGCAATTGAAATAGCAAAATCAAATAATATTGATTTGAAAATTGCTGACAAAGAAATTGAAAAGCAAACCGTGCTCAAAAAGACTGCATTTCAAGCTGACCCTTTACAGGTACAATACCAGGGCGGACAATTCAATAGTAAGGAATACGATAGCAATGTCTCAGTACAGCAATATTTCCCTATCGGAAGAATTACAAAAGCAAACAGGCAATTGCAGGAAGAATTGGTAAAACTGGCAGAAAAGCGAAAAGCGTTGTCCGAATATGAAATCGAAAAAGCAGTTACCATCGCATACTATCAATATTTGTACGGCGTTTCAATTCAAAAGCTTAATACTGAACTATTAGATATTTATGCAAAATTCCTGAAAAATGCTGAGCTTCGTTTTGAAACTGGTGAAAGCGGAAAAATCGAAGTAATTAGTGCCAAAGCCAAGTCAAAAGAAATCGAAACACAAAAAGCACAACTCGAATTTGACTTAGCCATTTATCAAAAGCAATTACAATTTTTTCTTCAAACAGAAGACAATATTGTACCGGATACTAAAACACCAATGAAGTTTTTGATGCTGACGGATACTAACAAATCTAAAGTAGAAAGTTTGGTAACCGACTATTATACACAGCAAATTTCGGTATATCAAAAAGAAGCCAATACTTTCAAAGCTATGCGAACACCAAAATTAGGATTGGGTTATTTTGCGCAAACAATTGATACCAAATCATTGTTTCAAGGATTTACGGCTGGCTTGCAAATCCCATTATTTGGAGGCGTAAATACAGCTAAGGTAAAAGCATCCGCAATTAGTATTTCCCAATCTCAATTAGAACTGGATAAAAATAAATTAGCTTTAAAATTGCAGATACAGGAATTGAAAAACGATTATGATAAGCAACAAAAAGCATTAGATTATTATCAAAACGAAGGATTACAATATGCCGACCAAATTATAACTACAGCACAAAAAAGCTATGCAAATGGCGATATGAGTTACTGGTCATACATTAGTTTTCTTAATCAGGCGATTGACATTAAAAAACAAAATGCCGAAGCCATAAATGCTTACAATCAGAGTGCTATACAATTGCAGTATCCATCTTTCAATAATAATTAATATACAACATCATGAAATACATAATAAAAAATACATATTTAAAAATCAGGAATAAATCAGCACTGTTGCTTTTTGCGTCTTGTCTAATGCTATTATCTTCCTGTAATGAAAAAGTAGCTGAAGAAGCCGGTCATGAGGAAGAAAAATCAGAAAATGAAGTGGCATTAACCGAAGCGCAATTTAAAACTGTTGGAATTGAAACAGGTACTCTCGAAAACAGAAACTTGAATTTAGTGATTAAAGCCAACGGATATACAGCGGTTCCACCGCAAAACATGGCCAATATTTCAACCTTAATAGGCGGAACGGTTAAAGATATTTTGGTCTTGGAAGGTACTTTCGTAAACAAAGGAAAAGTGTTGGCAACCATTCAAAATTTAGAGGTGGTAGAAATGCAGGAAGACTATAATTCGGCTGTGGCTAACATTGAATACTTACAATTAGAATACAACCGCCAGAAAACATTAAGTGATGAAAATGTCAATCCACGAAAGACTTTTCAGGAAGTAAAATCAAAATTAGCGGTAGAAAGAGCACGCGCACAGGCAGCTAAAAACAAATTGCAGGCTTTGCATGTAAGTACAAACGGTACCAACGCTTTAGTACCTATCGTTTCTCCTATTTCCGGATATGTTGGTAAAATAAGTATTGCCAAAGGAGCTTATGCCGAAACTGGAACAATACTTTTTGAAGTGGTAGATAATAGTCAAATGCACTTGGATTTAAACGTATATGAAAAAGACTTAGGTTCTATTTCTATAGGCCAGGAAGTCGATTTCGTATTGACAAATCAATCCAATAAAGCAATTAAAGGAAAAATATTTGGTATCAATAAATCCTTTTCTAACGAAAGTAAAACGGTAGCGGTACATGCTAAAATCAATCCGGCTGATGCCAAAGATTTAATCTCAGGCATGTATGTTTCTGCCAATATCAATATAAAAAATGCTACCGTTCCCGCTTTGCCAAAAGATGCTGTTGTTAGAAATGGTGATAAATATTTTGTTTACATACAGGAAGAGCATCAGGATAAAGTGACTAAAGAGAAAACTGAAGCACACGAGCACAAAGAAGATGAAGCCCATTCTGAACACGCTGCTGGCGAAGAAGAAGGTCATAATGAAGTACATTTCAAAGCCATTGAAGTTATCCCGGGAACCACGGATTTAGGTTATACTGAAGTAAAGTTTGTAGAAAAAATTCCTGCAGATGCGAAAATTGTTATCAAAGGAGCATTCTATTTACTTTCTGCCATGAAAGGTGGCGGCGAACACGAACATTAAAAAACAATTATAAACTTTAAATTATATCAAAATGAAAAATGTATTAAAATCAGCACTATTAGTACTTACAGTATTTTTAATTACTAATACAGCGATGGCACAAAAAACAAATCAGAAAGCAGTGATAAAAACCACTTTGCATTGCGATCATTGCAAGGAATGTGAAACTTGCGGATTGAAATTTAAAACCGAAATGCTCAAAATAAAGGGAGTAAAAATGTATGAGCTTGATGATAAAAAAATGACGTTTACAGTTTATTACAATCCAAAAAAGACAACATTACAGGCAATTAAAGAAAGCATTGCTAAATTGGGTTATGATGCTGACGAAGTAAAAGCAACTTCAGAGGGAATTGCCTCTTTGGATGGGTGCTGTAAAGCTTAGCAATTATGAAAGAACAAAATAAAAAGAAAGCTACTGATAAGAAAGTCAATCCTCCAACGGACAAAAGAAAAGCCACTTCAAAAAAAGAGAATTGTTGTGCAACTGATGAGGAGGAAATTCATTCAGAAGATGACGGACACGATCATGGAGGAATAGAGGATTCTGGCTGGCGAAGCCATTGGCAATTACTTTTGGCAATAACAATTTTGTTTGTTATGTTGACAATGGAATTTGGTTTTAAATACATTCCTGAATTTCCAATTAACCTTATTGTTTTTAGCGTCGCCTATCTATTAGCAGGGTACAATGTACTTTACTTAGCCTGGCGCAAAGCAATCCGGTTTGATTTCTTCAACGAATTTTTCCTGATGAGCGTTGCAACTATAGGTGCATTCGCCATCGGTTCCTACAGCGAAGGTGTAGCGGTAATGGCATTCTATTCTATTGGTGAATGGTTTCAGGAGGCTGCAGTCAATAGGGCAAAAAGAAGTATTAAGGCATTACTAGATATCAGGCCAGATGAAGTTTCTGTGGTCCGCAAAGGCAATGTCGAAGTAATAAATCCTATAGATGTTGCTTTAAATGAAATTATCCGGGTGAAACCGGGTGAAAAAGTAGCGTTAGATGGGGAATTGCTTTCAGAAAAAGCGTCTTTCAACACGGCAGCGCTTACAGGCGAAAGTAGACCCGACACAAAAGGAAAAGGCGACCCAGTTTATGCAGGAATGATTAACCTAAACACCGTAACCGAGATAAAAGTAACTTCATTGTTTACCGACAGCAAATTGAGTAAGATTCTCGAAATGGTGCAGGATGCGACTGCCCGTAAATCACAGACACAATTATTCATCAGTCGTTTTGCAAAAATCTATACACCAATTGTATTTGCTCTAGCAGTTGCCGTTTGTTTTGTGCCGTATTTTTTCGTGAGTAATTATAATTTCAATGATTGGTTTTACCGTTCGTTAGTATTCCTTGTGATAAGCTGCCCGTGCGCTTTAGTCGTGTCAATACCGTTAGGGTATTTTGGAGGTATTGGTCTGGCTTCGCGAAACGGGATTCTTTTTAAAGGCTCCAACTTCCTTGATGTAATGACCCAGATTGATACCGTCGTCATGGACAAAACAGGTACACTCACCGAGGGCGTTTTCAAGGTTCAGGAAATTGTTACTAAAGATATTGAAGAACCCTATTTAGTTAAGCTTGCTGCAGCAATTGAGAGCCAATCAACGCATCCCATTGGCTTAGCTGTCACAGAACATGCCGGTAAGGATGCAATAAAAGGCTTGACGATTTCTGAAGTTGAGGAAATTTCTGGACACGGTCTTAAAGGAACAATAGATGGCAAAGAAGTATTAGCAGGAAATACAAAGCTGATGAACAAATTCAACATCGAATACCCTGCCGAAATTGATAGCATTGTTTATACTATTGTAGTGGTTGCTGTCGATAAAAAATATAAAGGACATATCACAATTGCAGATAAAATTAAGGAAGATGCAATACAGGCAATTAAAAGTATGCATGCCTTAAATATCAAAACAGTCATGCTTTCCGGCGACAAGCAAAGTGTTGTAGATGAGGTTGCCAAAAAGTTAGGTATCGATAATGCTTATGGTGATTTATTACCCGAAGGAAAAGTCGAGAAAGTTCAGGCATTAAAAGACCAGGGCAAACACATTGCCTTTGTCGGTGATGGTGTAAATGATGCGCCTGTTGTCGCTCTTGCCGATGCAGGAATAGCTATGGGTGGTTTAGGCAGTGATGCTACGATTGAAACCGCTGATATTGTAATCCAGAATGATCAGCCATCAAAAATTGTTACCGCTATCAAAGTCGGAAAACTGACCAAACAGGTTGTGTGGCAAAACATCATAATGGCAATGGTTGTAAAACTTATAGTTTTAGGATTAGGTGCAGGCGGAATAGCCACTTTATGGGAGGCTGTAATTGCTGATGTGGGTGTAGCCTTGCTTGCAATTCTCAATGCGGTCAGAATTCAGAAAATGAAACTTTAGAGTTAATTATTATTCCATATGTAAAGGATGTTTGTTTTAAATAGCAGGCATCCTTTTTTGTTTGTTGCTAAATTGACGTTGTGCATTTCAATTGCCACTCCTTCCCAACGCTCCTAAAAAAATTACCGTCACAATTATTGATACAATAATGCGTACACTCCGTGACTTGCGCCGGTAATTTTTTCTCCAAAGCTTCTTTACATAACGTGGCGTTATGGCTCATTATGAACACCCTGCTTCTAGAAGTACCTTGTCATGAGCCATAACAACATTATGTAAAAAAGCCGCGCACTCTCTGCTTAACGAGAACGAAAGGCGGTGGCTCCAGGACAACTTTTTTTAAAACTTCCTCGCACCACCCGGTTTTAAAAAAACCATCCTTCGCCACCGCCATTGACAACCTTTTCTATTTCAGTTGAGTCAATTCGGTTATTAGCAATTCAAATCACGTATCGGGTAGCGGTTTTTATCAGCTAACCATTTAAATCGGTAGTGTTTGCATTGCTTTTATGAGTGCCTTCCCGTTTAACTTACAACAAAACTACTGTATACTTCCCTCTGATTTCTTAACACTACTCTCGGCACCCATAAAACCAAATACCAAGCAAGAGTATCATTTTTCATTTGCTCAGAACTACCACATAAATTGCTTCCACGGCCAGCCGATGCCTCAACATTTCATAACATACTTTCTGTTTACAGAACACTGCAAACTCTAAACTTATGACAAGGCATCGGCTGCCCACGAAATCAATCAGAAACCCCACAGTAAGCAAATAAAAAATTATACACTTGCCAGAACCACCGCTGAAAAAAATAGGTAGTATTTGCATAGCTTTTATGAGTGCCTTCCCGAGTACATTACAACTATACTGCTAAATACTGCCTTCTGATTACTGAACATTGCTCAAGGCACACATAAAACCTAACAAAGGAAAGAGTATAAAATCCGTACCGGAATTTTATACCCTTTCCCAAACCCTGCAATGGATTCCCACCCATCTTTCAAAACAACAATGAATTCGGAATCAAAAAAAAAATAAAAAAAGACTGCAAAGGTAAGTTCCGGGTATTCAAAAAAGCAAGTTCAAGCCCTTCGGGTTTCGGGTAAAATCTCCACCCACACAATTCCAAACACATTATATTTCAATTAGACGATTACTGATTCGTTCACCACTCGGGTAGTATTTTACCCGAAAAACTTGCTTTATTGAAACCCTCCACTTGGACGACCGGCTTTCTTTTTTTCTCTTTTTTCTTTTGAAAAAATTTTGTGTGCGAAGCATAGCGGAGCACTTCACGTAAAGCCGAAACCATGACGAATTACATCATTAAATCACACAGAATGGGTACTTCTTACTCAAGACCTCACATTTTCATCCTGAACAAAGGGATGAACAGCGGAAAGCCCAATAAAGAGCCTTACGCGAACAGTTTCGTTATCATATTCCAACAAGACGAGGATTGCGAAAACTACTATTTTGTTGCTTTTAGCTTGTGGCAAACAAAATTTTGGCACCAATTTTTAATCGGTTCTGTCATTCCTTTTTTGCGCTTAAAGGATTTTAAAAAAGAATTCAATGAAAGAGCCAAAACTATGATGGAGGAACACGAGCAGCACCTGAAACACATTGCAGCTTTGAAACTGTTGGAACAAAAAGAAAAGCAGTTCCACGAAAATATAAACCTTATAAATGAAATGAGGAGAGTAATTCTATACCGCTATTGCAAATAATCAACTAAAAACACACACTATGACACTATTCATTTTATACCAAACGGACATTTGGAAATCGAAAACCTCTCGCGTTTTCTTTGGCGTTTTTGACTGTCGAACAAAAGCAACTGACTGCGCAAGATATCACGGACTAGTTACTAATACTTCTGCAGTCGTAATCGAGGAAGTAATTCTGAACTTATGTGAGGAATGCCAATAAAAAAAGCCTGGTCTCTTTAGACTAGGCTTTCATCTTGTTTAACCCAAAGGTCACCACAACTAAGGTTAAACTATTCTTTGTGCTTCTTTAAAATTCTCTTTAGGACTAAAGACACTGTAAAACTGACAACGGCGCCTAATCCGGCTAAAACAATCGTTTTAAGAACATCTGCAGAGTGAATATTTGGCACTATACTTAAAAATGTTCCTCCGGCCGTACCTATAAAAGTAGAATTATTAGTTGTCATGCTCCACTTTTTGAGGATGTTCCTCTTTTGTTGTGAGCTGACTTACTGCCGAGAGAACTCCTCCGGCTACTGCCACATAACCACCAACAGTAATTACTGCTGCAGGTAAAGTTATCGGAGCAGTCAAAATGGTTCCACCAACAGCTGCCAATGCTAAACCAATATTTCGAAGCACTTTAAAAAATTTCGGAGTCGGCGACTTTGCTCTTTTAATTACATTCATATAAATGGAATTAAGATTTAACAATCAATTCGACACTTTCATTTTGGTCTAGTGACTTGTAAATTATGTCTTTTAAGCGATTAAATGCTTTACGGGACAATAATCCTAATCCTGGACCTGAAAGTTTCGTTACAGGAGCAATACAGCCATTCAATTCTTTTAAGGCATTATTGGCAGGGTGAAGCAAAATCAAAGTTCTGTTTTCAACTCCAATAATTTCCATATGCCAACCAAATTTAGTGCTGTACCGCTTTTTAATAAAATATTTCCCCTCCGGAATACAGGAAACTCTCCTCACATTGTTTTTCCAAGGCAATTCAATTGTTTTACAAACTACTTTGCCCTCACATTTGAGTATTCCATTAGTTCCTTCGGGGAAATAAGTTCTGGTCAATTCAAGAACCATTACACACCGCTGTCAACTTTCACAATAGCCAACGGATTGAATGCACCATTTTTCAAAGGGTACATTTGCCCATTGATTTCCTGAAAGAATTCAACTCCCAAAGCCAAAAACAATGGCTTTGTACTGGCAGCTGTTACTGCATTAGTTTGACTAATAGCAGCAGTTGCAGTAGCATCCCATGGCAAAATTGCTGTTTCAGAGGTCGCAACCACATACGTTTCAGCTTCAAAATCCACTTCGGCACCGGCAGAGATGATTTTAAAGTGAGTGGTTCCGCTAGGAGCTGCAAGCATATTTGAAGGAACAAATGATGCTAAATCAACTTTGATTTCACCTAAGGCGCGGTCAATAGCACCAACATAAGGTGCATACAAACTCGTTCCCAGTTTACCTCTGATATTGAATTCAAAACCGAATAACAATTCAGCCTCTCCATCAATAACATTTCGCAATCCTCTGTCGCTAACCGTGTCAGCTTGGATTACTTTTACCATGGCTTGCGTCAATCGGCTTACCATTCTGCCATCGGCAGAGTTAAGCAACAATGGGCGCAGTGCAGTTCTCAAAAGCTTTCCGGCTTTCCCGGCTCGCCCGAACTCCGAACCATTCTCACGGGTTCTCTGAAAAGCAGGATCGCTATCGATTCTGCTTTTCTCAATTCCGCCTTTCTCGCGCACCAAGTGCCCATCAGCGGAAGTCTTGTAAAAGGTCATACCTCCGATGGTACCTTTCAACTTAATTATGCCTGTCTGTCTAGCCATAATTTCTACATTTTACGATTAATACTCCTTTTCATTTTCACTCCTCATTTCGATTATCGTTGCAACATAATTTCGACTGATTCAAGAACAAAATTTAGACAAATGCAGCACATATAAAAGCTCACCCCATACCAGAAATACCAATGCGACAAAATTGTCAGCATTCAACAAAATTGTCACCTATTACAAGCAATAAAAGCTGGTAATTTGCCCTTGTCGAAGCAATTACAATTTTTATTAACTTTAGTCAGTTCTTAGAAATGATTACTAGCACTTTGAAGACAGTCAAAGCCTAGTTAAAGGTATGGTTAGAGTATGAAAGCGATGAAAAGGCGTATATGCATCACCACAAACGACGTAGAGCTCGTTACAGGTCAAAGCTACCGCCAAAGTCTTAGATTATTGCATGAGATAGCAAAGAGCCATAATAAAGCCCTAAAGTTTGTCACAATTGAAGAATTCTGTAATCATACAGGATTAAATATTGAACAAGTTGAAAAAGCAATATTTGGATGATTATGCAAATGCAGAAAGTGGAGAAATATCAGTCTCCCGACTCTTTAACCACTTTAAGAACCACTTCATTTTTTAGTATTGTTATTTGGATAATTCCTAATAATTCATTAAATTTACCATTAGAGATTTGAAGATAATTTGCCCACAGCGGCAATATCGAGGAACTGTAATAATTAATTTAGAAATGCTCCATTATATAAGGCATTAGCGTTGAGGTTCGAATCCCTCATCGCCCACCTAGAAAAACCGAAACAAAAGTTTCGGTTTTTTTATTTTATAGCCGCGTCAAAAGTTCACTTCTTGAAAGTGGTTGTAAAATAAAAAAACAAACACGGCGACTCAGCCGTGTTTTGGTTTTTCTCGTTCAGGGCACCCAAATTGGGATCACCGGAGGTAATCCCAATTCATATTATAAATTTTCTGATAACCTGTAAAGGCCGAATGTCCACCGGACATTCTCCTCTTAATATCAAATCATCGGGGCTATTTTACAGCAACAAAAAAGCCACTCAATCGAGTGGCTTTTTGTTTATATATTACTTATCGTTTCAACGAGAAGTGGGCTTTAAATTGTTTTATGGTTCCGTTTTCAGGATAATCTACCGTAAACCAGTAATCCGTTGATGGCAGCGGATGTCCGTTGAACGTTCCATCCCAGCCAA
>NZ_JARGNA010000012.1 GCF_030167905.1 Flavobacterium terrisoli | reverse complement strand
CGTTTGGCCGCCGCCGCTATTTACCGTATAAGTAACCGTAGCATTTGGCGTACCATTAAACGTAATCACTGTTGTGCCTCCCGAACAAATTGTCGTGGTCCCCGAAATCGTAACTGTTGGTAATGGAAGAACCGTTACTAAAGCCGTACCAATTAATCCTTGACTACAGGCAGGTGTTCCGGAAGATGTTATGCTTACTAAAGCATAAGTAGTATTGGCCGTTAATATTGTTGTAGTTAAAATAGCAGTACCACTAGCATTTAAAGCGATGATTTGATTGGCTCCGCTGTTGATACTGTAAGTAACAGTCGCATTTGGCGTACCATTAAATGTGATTGTTGTTGTCGTTCCGGAGCAAATTGTAGTTGTTCCCGATATGGTTGCGGTTGGTAATGGAAGAACCGTTATTGTAGCTGTACCTACTTGCGACTGGCTACAAACCGGAGTTCCTGAAGAAGTCACACTCACTAAAGCATAAGTAGTGTCTGTAGTAAATACTTGAGTAATATTGGCAGCACCTGTAGCATCTAAAACAATCGTTTGGTTGCTTCCACCATTTATGGTATAAGTTACCGTAGCATTAGGCGTTCCACTGAATGTAATTGATGCAGTATCACCAGAACACATAATTGCAGTTCCTGAAATCGTTACGGTTGGCAACTGATTAACAGTTATAGTGGCAATACCAACCAGCGGCTGGCTACACGGTGGTGTTCCTGGTAAAGTGGCGCTTACCAAAGAATAAAAACTATTCGCAGTCAATACCGGAGTAGTCAATGTTGCTGAACCCAATCCGTTTAAAACTATGGTTTGATTAGAACCGCCATTAACCGTATAAGTAACAGTTGCATTGGGCGTTCCGTTAAAAGTAATCACTGTGGTTGAACCGGAACAAATTGTGGTTGTACCCGAAATTGTTGCTGTTGGTGGAGAACTAATCGTTATTACTGCTGAACCACTTTGAATCTGAGTACAAACTGGTGTTCCTGAAGTGGCAACACTTACTAAAGCATAAGTTGTATTTACCGTTAATGCCGGTGTAGTCAATGTTGCTGAACCGGTTCCGTCCAAAACAATAGTTTGGTTGCTTCCGCCATTAACAGTATATGTAACTGTTGCATCGGGCGTTCCGGCAAATGTAATTGTTGTGGTTGAACCTGAACAAACTGATGTTGATCCTGATATTGCAGCGGTTGGCAATGGCTTAATCGTTATTGTCGCTGAACCTGTTTGTGCCTGACTACAAACCAATGGTGCTGCTGTTGCAATACTTACTAAATCATAAGTACTATCTACAGTTAATGCCGGAGTCGTAACAGCAGCCGTACCTGCGCCGTTCAAGACAATATTCTGATTAGTCCCACCGTCAATAGTATAAGTTACTGTTGCATTGGGTGTCCCGTTAAAAGTAATCACGGCCGTTGTTCCGGAACAAATTGTGGTTGTTCCCGAAATAGAGGCTGTTGGTAATGGACTCACCGTAACAGACACCGATTGATTGAGTGGTTGTGAACAAATTGTAGTTCCTGATGCATCCAACATTCTTACGTTCGTAATGGTATAAGTAGTATTAGAAGCAGGAGACTGCGTTAAAGTAAAAGTTCCCGAAGCATTTAAAAGCGTGGTTTGTGTTGGGCCCGAATTGACTGTATAATCAAAAGTTGCATTAGGAGTTCCCGTAAAAGTAACGGTAACAGAATCACCCTCACAAATGGTAGAGCTGGAAATACTTACAGTTGCTGTAGGCACCAAATTCACGACCAAATTAAAGCAGGTAGTAGAATAACAACCCGTAATATTATCGGTTATTCTGGCGCAAATCGATTGGGGATTGGAAGTATTGGAATAAATATCAGGTAATTCATTCGTATTATCTACGGCATCACCTATAGAGGGATGAAAAGTAATCGTATTATTTGTGGTGTCCGAATTAATCAGCGGTCTGACTGAATTGAGATCATATATCCCAACGTTGGGTGTATTACTGCAAGTCATTACATCCGGAACAGAATTTGCCGTCGGTGGCGGATTAAAAGCACCCGCGCCATTCGTAGCTGTACCAATCCAATTGAGTTGGAAGCCGCCATTACCATTAGGCCTGTCAATGGCAATATAATACGTTTGACCTGGTTGTACATTCAACCATCTTACATATCCGGTATTGTTTGGCGGTGTCCCTGCTCCGGGGCCAGCTTGGGTAGCTATTGTTGACCCGTTCATTCCGGTAATATTATTAAGCAAACCTGCCTGCTGTGGATTAATGGTATTACATCGTATAGGTCCTCCTAAAGCACCACAAACAGGATTTGGACCAAACACCCAAAAATCATAGTCAACTGTAATGCTCGGATCATCCGGAATCAAATTAAAACCCAGTGTAGAATTTGGCACTACCCATGAGGCAATATTGATTTCCATCCAAATCGAATTACTCTCTAAACCACCACACGCATTAATCTCCTGTGCATTTCCAATACCGCTGGCATTAGAAAAAAAAGTGCCATTTCCACACACTACAATAGCATTGACACAATCATTGGGTTCTGTCTGAGCCATTGCTATTTGGGCAAAAATCAGCGCTAATATTAACTTTAAAGCTTTCATCATTAAATCATCATATTTATGCACAATAGCCAATCCCAAATTTCATCGGGATCAGCTATCATTATCCAATCATTAAACTAATTAACCAAAATCTGCAAAAATGACTGGGGCATTCTATTTTTAAATCCTTAGAATCTATTTTTTTACAATTAAGAATTCAGAACGTCTGTTTTGGGCATCTTGCTCTTGGGTACAATTGGTTCCGCATTTAATTTTTTGCTCTGTACTTCCAAATCCTTTTCCGGAAATACGTCCTTGTGAAATTCCTTTGGAAATCAAATACTGAACGGTTGATTGTGCTCTTCTTTCTGATAAGTTCAAATTGTAATTCAGGCTTCCTTTGGAGTCGGTATGTGATTTTACATAAATCACCATAGACGGATTGTCCTGCATTACTTTAACCAACTTATCCAATTCTACGGCACCTTGAGCAGTGATATTGCTTTTGTCATATTCAAAATAAATCGGTTTCAAAATCACTTCCGTATCCGTAATGATTACCGATGAAGGCACCAATTCTACCTCAACTAAAGTCTCGCCAGCTTTAACTGCTTTAACCGCCGAAGTTGCCGTTTCAAAATTTTGAGCCGCAACCTGTAATCCATAACCAAGGTTACATTCGATTGGGTAACTCACTTTTCCTTCCGCATTGGTTTTTTCAGTCGCAATTACATTTCCTTTTAAGTCTAAAATAGAAACGGAAGCATTAGCTAAAACTGCTTTTGTTTTGCTGTTGGTTACCAATACAATGGCTTCTGCTTTGCAAATTGGCGTTGCCAAATAAATCGCATCATTCCCATTTCTGTTAGAAGAAAAATAACCAATATTGGCATTTTTATTAAAGCTGAATGAAAAATCATCTTTCTCACTGTTTACTGGTTTACCTAGATTTTGAGCCGGTTCTGAACCATTCGCATTGGTTTTGTAAACATCAAAACCACCCATTCCCTGTCTGCCCAAAGTGGCAAAATACAAGGTATTGTCCTCAGCGATAAATGGGAAATTTTCTTTGTCGGCCGTATTTACATTGGGCCCCAAATTTTGAGGTTTTCCATAACCATTAGCCTCAACAGACACTTTCCAGATATCAGATTCTCCTAATCCGCCAGGCATGTTAGACGCAAAATATAAAGTCTTGCCGTCTTTGCTCAAACTCGGATTGGTCACAGAATAACTGGTGCTGTTCATTGGCAAAGCCTCAACATTACCCCATTTCCCGTCTACTTTTGTTGCTTTGTAAATGCCTTGTTGACCAACTTTGATATTGCTTTTTTTGCTTTTTTCATATTGACCTTCACTGTGGCCATCGCGGGCAAAAAACATGGTGTTGCCATCAGTGCTTAAAGTTACCGGACCATCATGGAAAGGTGTGTTCAATTCTCTTACCGGAGTAGGCTCAGAAAAAGTGCCTTTGTCATCTCTGGTGGATTGATAAATATCTAAATAAGGTTGCTTGTTCCAGTTGTCTGTTTTGTTTGAACTGTTTCTGGTACTCGCAAAATAAAGTGTGTTGTCATTGGTTAACAAAGCTCCGAAATCGCTTTGCCCTTTGCTTTTGATATTGGTATCGGCAACGTCAAATAATTTTGAGTTGGTTGCCAAACTCGGAATGTAATTTGGATTGGCCAAATGTTCTTTAGCTCTGGCATCATTCGGCATCATTTTAGCAAAAACATCCATTTGTTTATTGGCTTCCTGATACTTCCCTAAATTCTTAAGCGTTTGTGCATAATGGTAATAGGTTTCCGCATCTGCTTTTCCTTTTGCTGTTGCTTTGGCAAACCATTTTGAGGCATTTGCCGAATCAAAAACATTGTAGTAACTCTCGGCCAATTGCGTATAAATATATTCGTTGGCATTTTTACTTTCTGCCAGTTTTTGATATTCTTCGATAGCGGCAACATACTGATAGCTTTCAAAAAGCTTATCGGCTTTGGCTGTTGCGCTATTTTGCCCGTAACTTGCTGTTAGCAATAATATCAAACTAAATGTGATATATGTTTTTTTCATGGTTGGTGTTTTTAGAAAAATCTTGGTGAAACAGAAACTTTTTTAGACAAATTTAAATCAAATAACAACATAAACTCATGAGAAGCAGGAGATGTTCCTTTGATATCTGAAACAACATGGTCATAAGCATAGCCAATTCTGATGCAAGGCGTTACTGCAAAATTCACCATAGCGCCAAATGAATCGTCTAAACGGTAGGTTGCGCCGATTTCATATTTCTCCATGAATAAAAAGTTAGCCGAACAATCCAAGGATGTAGGCGCTTTAAATGCCGATTTCAACATAAACGATGGCTTGAATTTGGTGTTAGCCGATAACTCAAACACATAACCACTGGTTAAAAAATAGTGTTGGGTGTCGCTTCCAAATTGGTATTCCTGTCCGTTACGGGTAATATCAAGATGTTTTCCATCTAACATATTTGGCACAGACAACGCTGCGTAGAATTTATTGGTGTAATAAAACAAACCGGTTCCAATGTTCAATTTGATGTTATTGCTGTTTTCATCAAATGCAAAATCGCCAGGATCTTGGGTATAGCCGTTTCCGATATCAGAAAGCAATCCGATTTTCTGGAAAGTGGCCCCGGCTTTCAAACCGAAAGCCAGTCTACTGTGGCCACCCAAATTGATGGTGTATGAGAAATCACCATACAGGTTGGTCTCTTCTACCGGACCGATTTTATCTGAAATCGCAGACAATCCCAATCCCACATTTTTTCCTACCGGACTGTGGATGGCAAAAGTGGCTGTTTTTGGTGCACCTTCTAATCCAACCCATTGTTGGCGGTAAAGTAATCCTCCCGATATGCCTTCTTTTGAACCGGCATAAGCCGGATTCATAACGTTCATATTATACATGTATTGCGTATAATGTGGATCTTGCTGCGCAGTTGCATCCAATGCGAATAATGATAGTAATGCCAGTGCTAAATATCCTTTTTTCATTAGGTGTATCATTTTTATGTTTTAAAGCTTCCCGGGAAACTGTCTGTAACTATTTGATTAATATTCTCTGTTTATATAAACCCAACCTGTTTTGGTAGCCCCTTCAGTAGTATGAATACTATAGAAATAAGTTCCGTCCGGCAATTCTTTACCGCCGTCCGTTTGTCCTTTCCATTGGTTGGTATAGTTTCCTGAGAAAGAGTAAACCTGAGTACCGTAACGGTTGAATATCATAATCTCTTTTACGCCATAACCTGTCAAATCGAAAGTATCATTCAACTCGTCATTGTTTGGTGAAATACCTCTTGGAATTATACGACACGGGTTGTTTTCTACGGTAAAGCTTTGTACTGAATCACATCCGCCAGACGTTACTGAAAGCGTAAAAATAATCGGTAATGTTGCTGTTGGGTTTTGAGCCAAATATTCATCCACATTGAACGCTTCAGTGGTAGCCACTGTTGTTGATCCTTGAGTCCAGATGTAACCTGCTGTTTCGGTATTAAAGTTGGCATCAAACACTTCAAGCGTCAACATACTGTTTTCACAATGCAAATCGATAGCAAAAGTCAATTCGGATTCAATTGTAATTTGGAAAGTACTGGTTCCACCAACATTACAAGTCGCAGCATCAACCGGAATTGTATATGTAATGGTATAAGTACCGGCATTACTTCCTACAATATTAATTTCACCTGTTGTTGGGTTAATACTTAAACCTGATGCAGCACTAAAGGTTCCGCCACTTGTAAATCCAGCTTGAGTTGTTGGCAAATCATTCGCAGCATTCGCACAATAAGTAGCCGCATAACTAAAACCGGTCACCGGCGTAATTCCTGCTGAAATCACTATTGTTGCTGTAAAAGTTCCACCATCAGTGCAAGTAGCTGTATTAGCAATAAGCGTATAAGTTACTTGATGTGACCCAACAGTTGGTGTAGTAACTTCTCCAGTGGTCGGATTAACCGTTAATGTCGCAGAACTGAAAGTACCGCCTGCTGTAAAGTTTGGTGTCAATACCGGTAAAGGACTGGTTGTCGCATTCATACAGGCATTAGCATAACTGAAAGTAACATTTGGCGCAGCCAATTGATTTACAGTTACGACCGCTGAGCCTGTTTGTGTTTGGCTACAAGCGGTAACGCTTGATGAAGTTACACTTACCAATGCATAAGTTGTAGTTGTGGTTAAAGCAGAAGTAACAATTGTAGCTGTACCCGATGCATCTAAAACTATCGTTTGGTTAGCGCCGTCATTTACTGTATAGGTTACAGTAGCATTTGCTGTCCCATTAAATGTAATCGTTGCAGTCAATCCGGCACAAATGGTTGTTGTCCCTGAAATCGTAGCTGTTGGTAAAGCTTCAACTGTTACTACAGCTGAACCTGATTGTAATTGAGAACATGATGCTAATCCTGTGCTGGCAACACTTACTAAGTCATACGTAAATACTCCGACTGTTGCTGTTGGCACACTGATAGAAATGCTGTTCCCCGTTGTTGTTGTTATGGTTTGGTTTGCCCCACCGTTGATAGTATAGGTGAAGGTATATGGTTCGGCGCCATTGGCGCCTGTAAATGTAATCGTTGGATTTGCCGCGTTTTGACAAACGGCTGTAGTTCCTAAAATAGTAGCTGTTGGCAATGCCCCTACAGTCACGACTGCAGTACCAGTTACTGTTTGAGTACAAACTGATGTACCCGAAGCCACATTTACTAAAGTATATGTGCTATCTGAAGACAGCGCCGGCGTGGTAACTGTTGCTGTTCCTGAACCATCTAAAACAACGGTTTGGTTTCCGCCGCCATCAATAGTATAAGTTACTGTTGCGTTTGCAGTTCCATTGAAGGTAATTACTGCTGTAGCTCCTGAACAGATTGAAGTTGTTCCTGAAATAGTAGCTGTTGGTAATGCGTTCACCGTAACAGTAGCTGAGCCGGTTTGTGCCTGGTTACAAGCTAAAGTTCCCGAAGCCATTACGCTTACTAAAGCATAAGTACTGTCTGTGGTCAATACCGGTGTAGTAACAGTTGCCGTTCCTGAAGCATCCAGAACGATAGTTTGAGCTGCTCCTCCATCAACGGTATAAGTTACTGTTGCGTTAGGTGTACCATTAAAAGTAATTGTAGTCGTTAAACCTTCACAAATAGCGGTTGAACCTGAAATGGTTGCCGTTGGTAATGTTTCAACCGTTACCAAAGCATTACCAGTTTGCAATTGACTACAAACATTCGGACCTGTAGAAACTACACTTACTAAATCATAACTCGCATTGGCTGTTAAAGCTGGAGTTGTCAATGTAGCTGTTCCCGTTGCATCTAAAGCAATTGTCTGATCTGAACCAGCGTTTACCGTATAGGTTACTACAGCATTTGGTGTTCCGTTAAAAGTAATCGTAGTAGTTGCTCCTTCACAGATTGTGGTTGTTCCGGCAATAGTAGCTGTTGGTAATTCATTTACCTGAACTACAATTTCTGCACGTGGTCCTTCACATCCGTTGGCATCTACTGCTGCGGCATAAAATACCTGTGAATTTCCGGCTACTGCCGTACTTGGTGTCGGAGCGATTGCTGTTCCAACGCCACCAGTTGCCTGCGTATACCAGTTCACTGTATTTCCTGTTGAAACTGTAGCGGTTAAAGGTGTCGCCACTGCATTCACACAATATACTGTCGGATTGGTTACCTGAGCCGTTTCTGTAATTCCTTGTTTGGTAATTGTTACTGTTCTGTCGCAGTAAGCTGTTTTCCAATGGAAGATGTAACTTCCCGGTGTAACAAATCCTGAAACATTCGTTGAACCACTATTTGGGTTTTCTATAGTAGTATTCCCCGGATTATTAACATCCGCTTCCCATACTCCAACGCCATTGGCATCAAATGCCATAGTAGTTGTAGCACAGTCTAAGGTAGTATCAGCTGTATCAATTTCGATATTCACATTCGCTTTGAAATTAGCTGCATCCAAAAGATGTCCGATAGCATTTCCTACTGTACGGAAAATAAAGCGTGTTGTGGTTTGTCCACTTGGAATATTATAAGTCCCCTGGATCAAATCCCAGTTTACGCTGTTGGCATGATCTTCTGCAATTACCGTGAACGGTCCTGAAGGAGGTCCGGCAAACAATTGCAATGTAGTACCCGTACCATTCGCTTGTCTTGTAGCACTGGCAAAGCTAAAGTCCATCATTGTAATTTGAGAGGTATCAAAATCTTTGTATAATCCTTTAATATTTGGATCACTTGGATTCCATGCTTCTGCTCCATCTTGTGTTAACTGAAGACATTGTCCGCCTTCAAACGGTGTAACTCCTATATTATTTCCTTCAAGGAAGAACATTGTTCCCCAATCGGTGTTGGTTCTCCAACCCGGTATGACCCTTGAATTAAGAATGGTTAAAATTCCGGATACAGACTGCATCGGCAATTTCTCAAAACTATAATTGAAAGCATCCATATCACACAAATCTTCCGGTGTAGTCACACAGATGTGGAATGTTTTATCCGTAGTTCCAGGATCATTTAAAGTCAATCTGATTTTATAAGTATTCCCAACCACTAATTCACTTGTATACTTGGCTACAAATGAATTGTTATTGCTGCATCCTTTTTCCACAAGAGATCCATCGCCCTGTACTTCATACAATGACATCATGATCTGTGGCCAGGCACCAACAAAACCTCCGGTATAATAAGTTCCCGGAGCAAAGTCACTTAACTCAATCACATGAACTTTTGACGTGGCTACAAAGTCATACCAAATATCGCCACTGTTCACTCCAGGACATGAAGTTGGAACTGTAGAAGCGGTTGCTGAAATAAAGGAAGCATCTGCTCCTGAAACTTCACAGGTTGATCCGGTATTTATTGGTAAGTGAACTGCGTTTGCCGGCTCATCATTTCTGATAAATACTTCTGGCCCTGACCAGTAACTCTTATCTGAAGTACCACAAACGGCACGAACCAAAAATTCATAAGTACCGTCAGCTGCATTTATAAAATCTGCCGCCGTCGGAGTATAAGATGGTGTATTAACGATAGTCCCTGATTGCGGAATTGTTCCGTTTCCATAAGGTTGTACAAAAACTTCCCATTGGGTTTCGGAACCGCCCGGTGTCCATGAAAAAACACCTTGATTGTTTACGGCTAAATTCGTTGGCTGTGGACATGTTACCACACCACAGGTTGCAACACTTGTAAACAATGTTGTATTTACGGTACCTAATCCTAACGGACTGGTCCAAACAATATTATTGGATTCATCTCTGATGACAATTTGTGCTTCATAATATTGTGTTCCACTGCCAAATCCATTCCAGTACAAAGAGAATTCTACACCGGAGCATAAGAACACCTGGTAATCTATAACTGCAGGTTGACCAAATCCAGGGAATTCCAATGCCTGCATTACAGTTCCATTTTGCATTACAGTAACATTATCGGTAACAGTACCTGTGCCTCCGTTGGTAACCGACATGGTATACATACATACGTTTGCATAATCACATTTTGTCAAAATTTCAAATGGTCCAATCCATTCGCTTTGTGATGAACCACTACAAACCGCTCTCACATAATATTGGTATAGGGTTGACGGTGTCAATCCGGTAACTGTATATGGGTGAGCGTTGGCAGAATATAAATAAGCTGGTAAAGTATCTCCGGTTGGTGCCGGCGTACCATAAGGCTGAACTGAAATTTCCCATGAAGTTGCTGTTCCTACTGTTTCCCAATTCACATCGGCTGAAACATCCAGGATATTAGACGTTGAAACATTGATTACAGATGGACAAGCCGGAATATCCTCTATGATAACATTGTCAATGAAAGTATATTGACCTCTGTAATTCCATGGGTTTGGTGGAAAAAATGGGGTATGGAAAGCTATATTAATGTTGGCATCAGTGGTAATGCTGGTTAAATCAATAACCATTTCACGCATTTCTGTATTGTTAATCACTTCATGGGTAAATACAATATGGAGGGGCCCTGACATAGTAATTGTAGCAGCTTCTGACACAGTTATAGTATTCCCCACAACGTTAGTCACTGTTGTAGCATACGGAATTGGGAAACCAGGGATATAAAATGTATCACCTACCCGAACGCCGCTACCGTCGGCAACTGTTATGGTATTTGTACCTGCCGTAGTACCGGCTGCATCTATATTTGTTGTAAAATTATTTTCATATAAAATGGTTGTAAACTGATTGGTAGCCACGCCATTTACCGAAAGCATTACTTTTAAATCCTCTTCAAAAAATTCACTATAAGTTTTATAGTAAAAACGTAACCTTTGTCCGGCATGAGCCGTAAGCGTTGGCGTAATTAACCAATCATTATTGTTACCGTTCGTACCAGTAAATAAAGCAGCCATCTGGTTACCAAACATTGGCTGTACCGTTTGATTCAGATTCCAGGTATTATCGTCTGCAGTGTTGTTATAAATCGTCCAACAAGTTTCTGTTTGTGAAGTGGTATCAAATGTTTCCAAAAATGGTGTTGGCAAAGCATTACAAGTACTTCTGAAAGGGAATGGCCCAACCCATTCGCTGCTTTCCGTATCATTACAAATCGCTCTTACATAATATTCGTAAGCGGTGTTTTCAGTTAGCGTTGCGTGGTAGGTTGGTGTTGTATTTACGGTAATTCCTGAACCTGTCGGAACTCCCGACAGTGGTGCCTGAACAACAACTTCCCATTGTGTTTCTGTAGCTCCCGGTGTCCAGGATAAATCGGCTGCAGTTGGCGTGACATTGGTCACTGTTAAAGTAGCCGAATTTGGATTCGGACAAGCAGGCGCATCTTCGATTATAAAATCGTCGATGGTAACGATACCGGTTTGTGTCGGATTCGGCATATTAGGTGGCATACGGAAAGCAATATAAGTAGTTCCTGTTCCGGTAAACAAAACCGAATCTTCCATAAAGCTATCATTGGTAAAATCATGCAACGGAATCAAAGTCGTATAAGTAGCAAAATCAAGGGTTGACGACATGATTACTTCAAAGTTTCCCCTTGGGAATAATGGAATCGGAGCGGCTCCTGCAGTTACCCTATAATTAAATCGGAGTCTTTTAGGACCAACCGCATTAACCGGTACGCTGATTAGCCAATCATCATAAGAAACAAATGGGTCAAAAAAGCTAATCGGTTGAGGTCGTATGTTTGCATCAGTTCCATTGATAATCCATTCGGCATTATCATTATTGGCATTATTGGTAGACCAACAGAATTTCTTAGTGTTAGGGTCATTGCTATTGAAACTTTCATAGTACGGTGTAGTAGATTGTTCAATACACAAAGTATTAAATTGAATAGGTCCTACCCAGACACTTTGATCATTCGCATCACAATAAGCTCTCATGTAGAACTCATATTGCGTAGAAGGATTTAGTCCTGTTATAGTATATGGATTAGTATTCACAAGGCTCACAACAGCTCCCGGAACAAAAGGCATTGTAGGTGTGCCCGTTCCTAAAGGTTGAGCTACCAATTGCCATTGTGTATTTTGATAACCATTAGTCCAGGAAATCTGAACTGAATTTGTAGTTAGTGTTCCCGGAGTAACCACTGGATAAGCAGGCTCTGAACAAGAAGGTAAATCTTCTACATAAACATCATCGATATATAACCAGTTTCCGGTTTGCAAAGCTCCCGGTGGTACAATCCAGGCAATATTAATATCTCCTGTAATATCCGGTAAAGGAACAATTATTTCAACAAAGTTATACGCAGTAGTATAAGATGCCAAAGGAATAACCGTAGTGGTAAAATTAGTGGCTCCAACTCCCGTCGTAGAAAGTTTTACTTCAAACGAACCAGGTCCACCGGTTGGGTTGTCTACAATTAGACCCCAGTTGCCATAAATGTTGTATTTGAATCGAAGTCTTTTTTGAGTCACTCCATCTAAATGAAACTTTGGTGACACTAACACTTCATTGTTTTCACCCGCAGTTGATGTTCTCACTTTTGCCACCGGCTCACTAAAGGCATTAGGACCATAGTGGAAAAAGTTTAAATCATTGTTTAAATTCAAAACAGTCCAACATGGTTCAGGAATGCCATTTGAGCTATTCGCATTGGTAAATCCTGTATAATATGGCAATGGTAAAACATCACATTGTGTAGTGAACGCTCTCGCTGCAGACCAGTTCCCCGGTGTACCACAAATAGAACGCACATATAACTTATACTCCGTTCCAGGGGTAAGACTCGATATCGGATTGTTTACATTAGTATTGGTTGGAGTACCGGACTGGGCCGCTGTTGGTGCCGGTTGAGTAGCCGGTAAAACTAAATATTCCCAGTTGCTTACCAAATTCTGAACATTATCCCATGAAGCTGTGGCAGTAGTTTGTTGCAGGTTATCAATAGCCAATGACGGTTGAGATGGCGCAGGACAAGCTGAACCACTAACAGTAAACGTAAAACAAATTCCCGCACCAGGATTGGTATGCTGGTATGGTGATGAGATTACAAACAAATAAGTATGACCAGCCTGTGCATAAAAGTTTGGGATTTGTACGGGTACACCATTATTGCTGGTGGTTATTGCTCCCAAACACCCCGCTGAAGTACCAACTCCGGCACAGCCATCAAATACAAAAACACTTGAAAGGGTATTGTAGCAATTATTGCCACCACCGCCTGAAGCTGTATTAGCCACTTGGGTAATATTAATTAACCCTGAACTGGCAGGGGTATAAGAAAGATAAATATGGTTTCCTGATAATAAATTCATGGTTTGACCAACCGGCTGACAACCCATTCCCTGACTGTTCATTTCTACATAGGTCGTTGCATCAAAAAATTGATCCAAATTGGTGCTTAAAGTATAAGGTGTCGTTGTAACATCCGGCGGGATAATTATTGCCGTAGGGCAGCTTAAACCAACTGTCGTCGTTGTAAAAGTAAAAGGGCCTGCCCATGCACTCGAAGTACTGGCATCACAGTTGGCAATGATATAAACATCATAAGTTGTTGAAGCTGCTAACCCGTTAGTACTATAAGAGGTTCCTGTAACCGGAGTTCCTGTAGCGCTGTGACCCGCTCCTGTTTGTACAATATCAATTCCGAATTGTGTGGCTGTCGGATGTGTCCATGAAACTGAAACACCATCCGAAGAAGGAACCATCATTGGATTCGTTACCGGTTCACAACTTGAAATAACACGCACCTGATCAACAAACCATGCATCTCCACTGGTTGCTGTAGTTCCTGTTTGATTTGATATGGCCACAAAAGCAATATAAACCGGGATCCCAGCCGGGATACTTGGGATGCTGATTATTTTTTCTTCATAAGTCGTAGCCGCCACATTTAAGTTGGCTTCCGTATAGGTTTGTAACGTAACGTTAAAGCTACTCAAATCGGGTTGGTTCGCTGTAGAGATTCTAACCTGATATGTTCCTCCTCTATTGGTAAAGCTGCCTTGTTTGGTCATAAAACGAATCTGACCATTTGAAGGCGTCAAAAACTGAGGCGTTATCATAAAGTATTCAGCGGTTGAACCTACCGTATTATTCGACGCCGGATTTACCGTAGCACCACCGGTACCCGAATAACCGCCTGCAGGCGTATGCACCCAGTTGTTCGTTGGAGGCGTAACCAAATTACTGGATACAGCCCAAGTTCCCGGTATGCCGCTTTCGAAATGTTCTGTCATTAATTGGCTATAACCAAGATTGGTTACAATCAGAAAAAACAGAACGAAAAATCGCTGAAGGAATATTGTATTAATAAAGGAGTTTACATTACCATTATTTTTTTGAAAAATACCATGGAGTGGTGTTGGTAATGTAGTTTCAAAAAAGGGATAATTTTTCTGCATTTTGTTAATTATTAAATTGGTTGTGTTATTTCATTTTTAAATTCATTTTTCAGAAGTTGCCCCTCTTAAAAATCAATTTGGAATTTTTATGTTTTTTGAAATTTTGCTGCCAAAATTTTGTTCTTTTTTATCTGAAAAGCGTTTGTTTCAAAAACGAAACGGTGACAAACCTGTTTTAGTGGTTTATGATGCGAAAATCTTTGCAATTTGAAGGCAAAAAAGCTTCTTTTCGGGCCAATTAACGCTATTTTTTCAGAACAAAATCGGTATTGAAAATCGCTTGTAAAGCCTTGATATACAAGAATAACTGATAATGATTGCCATTGATTTTTATTTCCTTACACTAAGATACGAAAATAGCAAGTGCAGGAAAACGGTTTTGCTTTGTAAATTCAGTAAATTACAAAGCATAACAAGGCTATTTATGGGTAATTTTGAGGTGAAATCGGGACTTAAGCTTCTTTCCCTTTTTTGTTTTGAAGTACGTAGATTTGACTCTTTATTGCGTCGATTTCTTTCTTTTTTCGTTTAACGATTACGTAGAAAAATAGAACAATTAAGATCAAAATAATAGAGAGCAGCAATAGTAAATAATAGAATTTTTTAGCCAATTCTGATTGCTTTGCTTTGAGTTCGACTTCTTTTACACCCAAGGATTCGCTCACCGAAGTGCGTTCACGATCCTTGATTAATTTCTGAACGTCGATAAATTTTTTCTGATTAACCTCAAATTGATTCCATTGGTTTATAGCCAGATAGTTTTCGGCTAAACCTTTGTAAACTTCCTGATTCAGGATTAAATCATTTACCTCTGAAGAGAGTTCTAAAGCTTTGTTTAAAGCTTCAATCGCTTCAAGGTTTTTCCCTTCCAAAGTATATATTTTGGCACTGCCTTTCAATGCAAAAGCTTCTAAACTTTTAGCATTGACTTCTTTGGCAATTCTTGCGGCTTCCTGAAAGTTTTCAAGCGCCAATTTGTTATTGTGCAATAAAAGATAACAGTTTCCTTTGTTGTATACGGCTATGCTGATTTTGGTTGAAGCATCTGATTTGTCCTTTGATTTCTTTAATTCGGCAATGCCTCGGTCAATGAAAGCAATCGCAACGGCACAACTTAGCTTCTCCTTGTAAATAAATCCTCTGACGATATAGTTTTTACCCAATTCGGTATGTATGGAATCTTTGTTGGGATAATCTGCAATCAAATGTTCTGCCTGGTCTAAATACTGTATGGCTTTGTCATAAACTTTTAACTGATGGTATTGTATCCCGGTTTTGTTGACAATGGTTATTTTGAGCAATTTATCATTGGACTCGCCCAGTAATTCTGAAGCTTTTATTAGGTATTCGAGTGATTTCTCATAATCCCTTTTAGAAGAATAGGCATCCGAAATTAGTTTGTAGCCTTTGATTTTATAATCTACATTGTCTTCCGATTGTCTGACGATGTTTTGACCAACCTTGATGGCGTGATCAGGATTTACATAAATCTCATTTCCGGCAGCGGTTAGGACACTGTCTATGTTCTTCTGTTTTTGAGAATAGAGTGAATCAGCCGTCAGCAAGCTCACCGCTAAAATAAGGAACAACAATATGTTTTTCTTTGCATTCATTATTCTTCCAATAGATTATTCTCTTTTTCCTGATTCAACAGCTCGATAAATTTCACCGGAGAAATTCCGGTTATCGATTTAAATACCGTTGCAAAGCTGCTATGTGATGAAAAACCGCAATTTTCGGCCAAATAACTAATCTTATAATTGATAAAATTAGGATCCGTTTTCAGTTTCTCAATGATATAATTGATACGCAGTTTGTTGATGTATGTATTAAAATTGACGTTGTAGTGTGTATTGATAATTTCCGAAAGGTACTTTGTATTCGAATCCAACTGCCCGGCCAAAACTGCCAGCGAAATATCTTTATTTATAAAGCGTTTTGAACTCTCAAATCGCTTTAGTTTATTCAAAATCTGCTCTTCGGTTTCTTTTAAAATGATGTTCTTTCTTGGTTCATGCTTCTTATCGGTAATGCTGAAACTGCCTAAAAGATTGCTTCTTGTGATTTCGATATAATTGATAATGACATCCAGCCCTTTTTTGCGTTGCACAATTTTTTGCCAGAAGAAAACACAAACCAATATTACGATTAAAAACAATCCTGAAACGACATAAACTATCTTGAGATAATTGGCTTTATCCTGATTGTACTCTTCCGAATATTCATCAGAAATGAGGTTGTAAGCCGTATTGATGGCTTCCTGTTCCTGTGCTTCTGTTTCACTTTGCAGTTCAAAAAACTTGGTGTTGGTTTGCTTATAATTGGCCATGTCGCCCAAAGCCAAATAACTCACGTTTTGCTGTTGGATTATTTTTACCTGCCAAAAAAGATTGTTGAAATTTTTAGCATAAGACATGGCTTCTTCATCAAACGAAGTGGCTTTTTGATGCTCTTTTTTTAGGAAATAAACCTTGGCTAAACCATGCAGTGCCTCAATTTTAGTATATACATTCTGATCGCCGCGTTTGTTGATCATTTCAATCGCCATTTCAAAATACTTTTGTGCTTCAGTAAAATTTCTTTGTTCTAAATACAATTGCCCAAAAGTTATGATAAAATCAGGCTGTAATTCTTTCGCATTTACTAATACCTTCTCAGAAGGAACTATCTGTTTTTGGAGCAAAGTGATTCCGTTTTCGGCTTTGCCTTCTTTGGCTAAAAACTTTGCTTTTTCAATTGCAACAGCTAAATCCAAGTACAATTTCATTCTGGAATCAGTCGAATTTCCGAAAGTATTTTCAAGGTTTTCAAGGATTTTTTTGGCTTGTTTGTCAAGCGTTAACTCTCTTAAAAGATTGATTTTATCGATTTCGATATTGATCCTTTCCTTTTCAGACAGATAATCTTCATAATTCTTCTCTTCGTATAGGAAATTCAGTGCACTGCTATAATCACCTTTGACCAAATAAGCTTTGGATATCAAAAAATTAACTCTGGCTTTTTCGTTATTGGTCGTATTGGTTTTACTTAATAGGTATTGTGCAATTTTTAAGGCCTGATCGGGGTTGGAATGGATTAAATTCTCGACATCATCAGCCAAATAATGTTTGTTTAAAGACTGTGCATTGCTATTCGAATGGAGGAATCCAAATAGTAAAAAGAAATAAAAATATCTATTTATTTTTATAAGATATTTCATGTGGTATTTATATTAATGTCAAAGAGTCAGCCCACAAATTACCGCAAATATATAGAATAATCGAGACAAAAATAATTTTTTGAATTGTTAAAATGACTTACAAAACCCGGCTGATAAAAATAAAAACATTAAAAAACCCTTCTCAACGAATCGAGAAGGGTTTAGTCTTAAAAAAAATCTATAAAAAAACTACTAAATTCTTTTGTTTTAGCGGTTTAGCTGTTAAACTTAATTTTGTTTAACCACTTTAACCACTTTTGATTTACCATTAGATTCAACTTTTACAAAATAAGTTGATGATGGTAATGAAGACAAATCAAATTGAATCTGATTCTGATTTGTTTTTCTCTCCATAATTAATTGTCCAACCAGGTTGATTACACTCACATTCGTAATCTCTTCAGAGTAACTGATGTTAAGGATTCCTGAAGTTGGATTTGGATAGAAACTAAAGTTTGCATTATCAAAACCATTTGTTCCTAAAGCCACAGTTACTGTAACTGCGAATGGCGCACTTGGACATCCTGAAGAAACATTTACTGCATAATAGATCGAACCGGTTGTGATTACTGTTGTCATGGCAAGAGGATTAATCTGTCCTTGTGCATCAGCCAAACTAGCATACCAAATTACATTACTCGGACTTACTACTAAATCTTCTAAAGTCGCATCATTCAAATCGGCAACAGAGATTGTCTGAACAGCATCACCTGTTGGAGTCGCTGCAGAATTAATAGTCAATACCAATGTTTCCGTATGACAACCTGTAACCGAAGTATAAGTTCCCGAAGTAGTGTAAGTTGTTCCGTTTACTGACCAGGTATAAGTATCACACGCTGAAACAGTCGTGGTGTTGTTTGTACTTGGCGTAATGGTCAATTCTAAAGTTTCTGTATGACATCCAACCACAGAAGTATAAGTTCCCGAAGCAGTATAAGTCGTTCCGTTTACTGACCAGATATAAGTATCACACGCCGAAACAGTTGTGGTGTTGTTTGTACTTGGCGTAATGGTCAATTCTAAAGTTTCTGTATGACATCCAACCACAGAAGTATAAGTTCCCGAAGCCGTATAAGTTGTTCCGTTTACTGACCAGGTATAAGTATCACACGCCGAAACAGTCGTTGTGTTGGAAGTACTTGGCGTAATGGTCAAGACTAAAATTTCAGTATGACATCCAACCACAGAAGTATAAGTTCCCGAAGCAGTATAAGTTGTTCCGTTTACTGACCAGATATAAGTATCACACGCCGAAACAGTTGTGGTGTTGTTTGTACTTGGCGTAATGGTCAATTCTAACGTTTCTGTATGACATCCAACCACAGAAGTATAAGTTCCCGAAGCGGTATAAGTCGTTCCGTTTACTGACCAGGTATAAGTATCACACGCTGAAACAGTCGTGGTGTTGTTTGTACTTGGCGTAATGGTCAATTCTAACGTTTCTGTATGACATCCAACCACAGAAGTATAAGTTCCCGAAGCAGTATAAGTCGTTCCGTTTACTGACCAGGTATAAGTATCACATGCCGAAACAGTCGTGGTGTTTGTGGTGACAGGATTAACCGTTGCAGTTACAGCAACTCTTGGAGAAGCACACACCTCAGTTACATTCCATTCAAAGAAGTTATTATAACTCGCATCCGTCGTACCATCAAAACTGTTTAACGAACCTGTAAAGGCAACAGCACCAGTAGCCGTCGGGGTTGCTGCAGGGAAACTGCTTAATTTTCCAATTAGGTTGGTAGCGCTCAAACCATTAGTTGCTAATAATCTGTAGCCTGTACCAGCCGGAATATCATAGTTAAGTACAACCGTATTAAATACTGAAGCGGAGATAGTACCGGTATTGGTTGCCGGGATAAAGGTTACCGCAGTTGTACCTGGAACCTGAATTCCATTTTTATCATATAATTTAATGGTAATTGGAGCACCTGCATCAGCTGCACCCGCAGTTTGTTTTGGATGCACTTTTACTGAATTCAATCGTATGTTAGTTGCAGTATTGAAAACAAGACCACTAAATGGAGCTGTTTGAGTAGTTGTTCCCGCAAATACTTTTCCGGCAGTATAAGTAGATGTTGCTTCTGCACTTGCATAATAAGTGGTAGTCGCTGCAACATTTGGAGAATAAGTATTCCCTGTAGCCAATGCAACACCACCGGTAGCAGTAGCATACCAATTAATGGTTCCATTAGATGTGGTGGCTTCTAAGTTTGCTACACCAGGCCCACAAATAGTCGCTGGTGTTGTTGATACCGTATTGGTAAAAGTTACCTGAACCGGAGTAGAATAAGCTACAATCGGTCCATTAGAACAAGTTACTGCACAACGATAGTAAGTATTCATTGTTGGTGTTGCCACATAAGTTGTAGCGGTAGCACCGGAAATATCTGTATAGTTAGCACCTCCGTCTGTTGAAGCCTGCCATTGATAAGTAATACCTGCACCAACTTGTGTGTTTTGAATACTCAATGCCACAGTTTGTGAACTACACAAAGTCGCCGGAGTCTGAATAATAGAGAAAGTTAATGCTGTCTGTGAAACAGAAGATATTGTAGCTTGTTGAGACAACGTTAATGTTGTTCCGCTAATTGCTGCTACTGTAGTACCTGTCGGAATACCACTCCCCGTAACAGTTAAACCTACAGTAATTGCAGCATTAGCAGCTGAAAGAGTAACAGTAGCTGAACCGGCAGTAATACCAGTATTACTTGAGTTCTGTAATGTTACAATTTGAGTTATTGTTGTATCAGCTATTGTATTTCCCGGGTTAAGTGTCGTACATGTTGGCACCATTGCATAAGCAAAGTAACCTGTGTAACTAGCGCCCGGAGTGGCAGCAATTGTATTTACAGTATTAGGAGTTCCTGCAGTAAACACCGAAGTATTTCCAAATACATTATCATAAGTTCCTTGATCAGCAGTTGCCTGAACAACAAGATTTCCGTTAGCAACACCTGAATGTCCTAATCTCACATTAAAGTCGGTTAAAGTTCCTAAAACTCCAACTCTTTCTGCTTTCCATCTTGCTGCACTTAAGTTTGATATATTGGCAGAAGCAGTACCTGAATTGGTATTGAATGCTTCCACTTTGAAATCGGCGCCACCGGTAACAGCTAAAGATATCGGTGAATAAACACCATCTTTTCCAACCGGATACACTACATAATTTGCTGATGAATTAGTTGTAGCTATTCCTCTTACCAAAGGACCGTTGATATAAGCCGTGTTGCTAAAGGTCCCGGTAATAAAACCTGTTTGTGATAAATCTGCTCTACCAACATATAAAGGTGTTGCTATCGATGTATTGATAACACCTGCATTCAAAGTAAGTGAACCTGTTCTAAAACTTGGCATACTTACCGTTACTCCTGAAGCATTAGTATTATTAACCGTTAATGAGGTAAATGATGCATAAGCCAAACTGCTATTCAAGTCGTTATAATATATACCTGTACCTGAAATAGTTTGAGGTGTGGTTGTAGCCACTGCCGCTCCATTTGAATAGTTGGCAAAGTTTATCGCTGTATTTGTGTGGATGTTTGCCACACCATTATTTTCAATATCACCACCAAAATAAATTGGAGTACTCGATGCAATTGGTCTCACTAATGAGCTTCCTGAAGCAATGGTAAACTTATTTTGAACGTTTAAGATTCCGATACTTTTACAGAATCTGTTAACTGCATCCGGTGCATTGATTGTAAAGTTACCCACAGATAAAACTCCTCCACCAGCAGCAAAGTTGGTATAAAAACCATTTGTAGTAACCGGTGCCTGGTCTGTTGAAACACCATCACCTATTTGGATTGTATGATTAAGACCAGTCGCTTTGTGTACGGCAGAACTATAAACAAAAGCATAGCTGCTTGCATTACTATCATAGATTGTAATGGTTGCAGGAGCTACAATCGCTCCGGTTGGTGGTAAAGACAAATCAATTCTTGCACCATTAATAGCTGTAATTGTAGTCCCGGGCTGAATACCTGTACCGCCAACAATCTGGCCTACCTGCAACAATGGATTTGCTGCCGGTAAAACAATCGTTGAACAGTTTGGTGAAACTCCGGAGAAGTTCACTGCCTCTTGAGCCGTAATTGGTGACGTAGTTAATCCTGATAAAGGTTGGGAGATAACAATCCCTCCGATACCATTTAAATCATAGCCCATACTTACGATGGTGGTTCCTGCCTGGATTCCATTACCGGAAATGATTTGACCAACAGCCAAATTACTAGAGTTTGCACTAGCACTATCAATATCAATTACATAACTGCCATCATTCATTGAAGCAAAATTCAATGCAGCTCCTGCAGCAATGTCAGCTGTAATTCCTTGTGATATAACTAAGGTGATTGGGGAATTTGAAAGTTGACCGGCAGTAACAGAAACAATGGTTGTTCCCGGAGCAATTCCGGTTCCTGTTACAATTTGTCCTACACCATAAATCGCTTTATTACTATTGAAACCAGACATCACAATTGTTGTCGATCCTGTAGTAGCCGCAGCATTGGTTGTTTTTGTAAAAGTACCGGTAGCACCATATGTATTTACCGGGAAAGTAGTAACCGAAGTTGCAGTCGTTTGAACGGCATTATTAACCAATGGGTCAACAATAGTAATGTTACCTCCGGTTAAGTTAATCGAAGAAGTTTCTATTTTGAATAAAGAAGCACCCTGAGCAACACTATTAGCAGCAATGCCACCTGCATTACCATCAACAACGATGTTACCACCAGTATGATTGAAAGTAGCCGTTGTTCTGTGGATTACGCTACCATTAACAGTAAGTGTACCACCAGAAACAGCATTTGTACCGTTATTGGCAAAAACAGCATTGTTGTTTGTACAACCTACGGTTAAATCTCCTGAAGCATTTACTAATGTCCCACCAGCATTAATGGTAACACCCGCAGCATTATTTCCAGCTGAGTTAACCGTTACGGTATGTCCTGAAGCAATAGTTACGATATCACTACAACCAGGTACACCGCTTGGCGACCATGTTGCTGCATTATTCCAGTCTCCGGTAGCTGCAGAGGTTTTAGTCGCTACCGCTTGTAATGAAGAAGTTCCAATACCTACATAAAACGGTGCAGTTGTTAAATCTGCATCTGCAATGCTTTTTCTCACTGCAAAAGGAGAAGCTGTACCGTTAATATGTGTTCCGGTAACCGAACCTGAATTCATTACTCTTGAACTACCATCCAAAGCACTATAAGCGCCGACGGCATAAAGTCCTAAAGTATAAATTCCTGAAGCGCTTACATAAGTACTTCCTGTTTTAGATACTGCCCAGCTTCCGTTGTATCGGTCTGTAACAGTGTATGAACCATCAACAACCGAAAGACCGGTAGTCATAGTTGTTGCATCTGTATAACTCATAGCTAATTCACCTGCTGTCGTAGCCCCTGAATTTACTAAGAATGCCCATCTGTTTTGTCCTGTAGCACTTAAGAACGGGAATAAAACTGTACTGTTTGGATTATAATCAGTTCCCGGATCAATAACAGTTCCCATCGCTGAGGTAGTATACCATCTTGAAATTTCTCCACCGATGAAACCATTCCCTAAATTACAGGTAAAGTTACCTGAAGACATTGCGGCAAAGTTTCCGATGCATATTTTATTAGAACCAAGTCCAACTCTGGCAGTGTTCATTCTTAGAATACTTTTGATTCTAACGTTGTTGATTTGCCAATCGATATTTGGAGTCGCCGTACTTGTATTGTTAATCAATAATTGATTGATGATCCCAGCGGTATTTGTTGTTCCGGTCGCAACTACTGTACCACCGATAAGACCTGTGCCATCAGAAACTATCGTCTGAACAGTAGATCCAAATAAGTTAAGCGATCCGATTCCGGTACCTGTATTTCCAACAGAAACATCTAATCTTCCTCCTGAAGCCAAATCAATATTGTGACCCACTTTTAAGGACTTACCATTTGTTCCTTCGTAAACATTAAATCTGGCCCCTGAACCACTAACCAATAAGTCATTGTATACTGTAAATTCATCAGAAATCGTTCCGAATTGCAATACCGCAGCAGCTCCGGCAATGTAAAGATTGTTAGCTCCGAAATTTCTGTTATCAATTGTCACGGTGTGACCTGCATTAATTACAATGTCATCTGCAGGAGAAGGCACATAACCTGCATCCCAAGTTGATGGACTGGTAAAATTACCGGTAGCAATTGAAGCGATTTCAACACCTCCGGCTCTTGACACCAATGAAATATTATCAATAGAGGCTGGAGGATTAGTTCCTCCACCATTACCATTTGACCACATAAAGATTAATCTAACGGTAGTACCCGCAAAACTTGCTGGAATAAATCCAAATGCTGTTTGTGTAACGGCATTAACGCTACCATAAGTTATTGAGGTTGCTCCTGCCAAAGTTGCCGGAACACTGGTTTGCAAATCTGTTCCAACCGGTGTATAGGTTGTTGGCGCGGCAAAAACCTGCCAAGTTGAAGTTGCTGATGCAACTGATTTCCAATTGAAAGTTAAAGCGATGTTTGTTTCGCCGGCCGGGATAACAATATCTCTATAAAAGAATACGGTTCTGGCTCCGGAAATCCCAACATAAGAATTGGTATCTCCATTGTCAAGTGACACATAGGCTGAATTTCCGGTAATAGCTCCGGAATTTACTGCTGTTCCTACTACCCATTTAACCGGTCCAACACCTTCATTGGCAACAGTCCAACCGTTGGCCGCAAAAGTACTGCCTGAATTAAATGCGCCATCCGAAACCGGGATAAGTTGTGTTTGTGCTTTCATGCTCGAAAGAGCAAATAGCAGCAGCAAAACAACTAATGCAAAACCAATTGAATTTGGTTTCTGTTCATTGCTTTTTTCGTAGGAGTACGAAAAAGAATCTAATGAACTTTTCAAAAAGTAATTTTTAAACATGATAATTTGAATTGGTTAATTTAAGTGAAGTAAAAGTATTGGGTTAATACTATATAAAAAAAGGCAACACTTTCTAATTTAACGAAATTCAAAAGGGCTTTATAGAAAAAATGAATTGCTATCTCGCTAACAATCAGGTATCTGTAAAAAACAAAAACTCCCTTGTTTCCAAGGGAGTTTCACGTTATAAGTATTCTAAAGTTCGCTCTAAGGCCATACCTCTTGACCCTTTAATCAACATGGTTTTATGCTCAAATGATATTGTCGATAAATACCTCGCAAAATCTTCAAATGTCGGATAAAAATGTAAAAAATCATTTTCAACGGCATTGGCAAAAAAGTCCTTGCCCACTAAATGACAATCCAAAGAATTGGCTTGGGATAAAAAATCTACAATCAACTTGTGTTCAAGAAGACTCTCTTCTCCCAATTCATACATGTCTCCAATAATTATCACTTTATTAGGCTTGTCCAACTGGATGAAGTTTTCCAAAGCCACTTTCATGCTGCTTGGATTAGCATTATAAGCATCGAGGATAATTTCGTTTGTTCCTTTGGCTAACAATTGAGAACGATTATTTTCGGGGATATAGCTTTCAATCGCTTGTTTTACCAGCATAGGTGAAACTCCAAAATAATACCCAATGGTAATCGCTGCACTGATATTATTGGCATTGTACAGTCCAATTAAGTGGGAATAAATATCAATTTCTCGGGATTTAATTTTCACAAAAGGATTGGCGGTCACTTCTTCAATATAAACATCAGCTGTTTTGTCGATTTGACTAAAAGTAAATCGCTTGATGTCGACTGTTTTGCTGTTTTGAATTTCATCATCAAGGTTTACAAATACCGATTTTACATTGGCTTTTAGATAAGCATACATTTCACTTTTGCCTTTTATCACGCCTTCAACCCCACCAAAACCCTCGAGGTGTGCTTTGCCAAAATTGGTCACAAAACCATAATCGGGTTGGGCAATTTCACATAAAAACTCAATCTCTTTTTGATGATTGGCACCCATTTCCACTATGCCTATTTCGGTTTCTTTAGTAAAAGACAATAGCGTTAGCGGCACACCGATGTGATTGTTCAGATTGCCTATCGTAGCCACAGTCTTAAATTTTTTGGACAATACCACATTGATTAATTCTTTGGTTGTAGTTTTTCCATTGCTTCCTGTCAAGGCAATGATTGGCAATTTCAGATAGTTTCTGTGGTATTGCGCTAATTCCTGCAACGCCTTCAAACTGTCTTCTACCAATATGGTTCGGTCATCAATATAGTAAGCTGCGTTATCAATCATTACATAACCCGCACCTTTTTCTAAGGCTTCTTTAGCAAAAGTATTGGCGTCAAATCGTTCTCCTTTGATGGCTACAAAAAAAGAGTTGGGTTCAATTTTTCGAGTGTCGATAGAAACTTTGGAACACTTTAAAAATAAGTCATGAATATTCTGGATGGTCATGGAAATGGTGTTAAAATAAAAAAGCCCTTAAAATTAGGGCTTTTTTGTTATTATTCATAAAACTAAAAACTAGTTTCTAGGTCTTTTCTTTTTGTCAGCTTTTGGACCAACTCTAGACATAGCACATCTGAATCCGATGTAGTCTGTAGCGATATCTTGCGGGAAGTATCTTCTTTGCGCAGGATCCAGCCAATAAGCTCTATCTCTCCAAGAACCTCCTTTGTAAACTCTAACATCGTCATTAATCAAAGTCGATCTTTTGTTAGACTTGTCATATTTTTTAACCATGTTTCCTAAACTGTCAGTCGAAACATTGTGTTTAGGTGAATCATACATTCTTTGATCGTCTCTCAATTTTCCTTTTTCATCTCCTTCTTCTGAATTACCAAACTTGAAGTATCTTGTTGATTGTTTATCACCATCACGATAGTTTCTGTTGTCAGACTTGTCAAAGTTTTGTCTTAAATAAGTTTCTTTATCATCAACTGGAACCTGAGCAATTTGACCAGGCATGTTTCTTGCAACAATTTTACCATTTGATAAAGTATCGAATTTTTGAGTTTCAGCAGTTACTAATTCTACTTTACCGTCTTCTCCGATTTTGTTTTTCATGTAAACGTTACCTCTGTAGTAGTTGAAGTCATTTGCTTCATCATCAACAATTGGTCTGTAAACATCGGCAACCCATTCTGCAACGTTTCCGGCCATATCATATAAACCGAAGTCGTTTGGAGGATAAGATTTAACTTTGTTAGTGATATCGGCACCATCATCAGACCAACCTGCGATTCCACCGTAATCTCCTTTTCCTTGTTTGAAGTTAGCCAATTGGTCACCTCTAACTTGTCTTTTTCCTGAACGGGTATAAGTACCAGACCATGGATATTTCTTTTGCCCTTTGTAAGCGTTGTATTCTCTTTGACCTACGTCAGCAGCAGCAGCATATTCCCACTCCGCTTCCGTTGGAAGTCTGTATTCCGGTAAAATCAAACCTGAAGTTCTTTGTGCATAAACATTTTTAGCACTGTTACCTGCTGTATTGTTAGCACCGGCAGCAGCAGCTTTTGCAGGTGCTTTTCCACCTTTTTGACCTTTTTTCAATACGATTTTTTCGTCACCACCCATAGAAGTTGATGGAGAAGCTAAGTAAGCCTCCGTACTGAAAACTTTATCCGCAGCAACATCTGTTACTTTAGCATCTTTTTTCAAATAACGTTGTTCTTCAAGTATTTTTTCGTTTACACGATCCGTTCTCCAGATAGCAAACTCAGTAGCCTGAATCCAATTCACACCAACCACAGGATATTCAGCATAAGCCGGATGTCTTAAGTAGTTATTGGTCATTGTTTCATTATAACCTAAACGGTTTCTCCATACTAATGTATCAGGAGAGGCACCTTCATAAATGTTTTTGTAATTTTCCTGATCAGGAGGGAAAACGGTTTTTAACCAATTTAAGTACTCCATGTACATCATATTGGTTACTTCTGTCTCATCCATGTAGAAAGACATAACGTGCTGCTGATTTGGAGTATTATTCCAATCGTGCATTACATCATCCTGAACTTTACCCATGGTAAATGTTCCTCCTTCAACCAAAACTAAACCTGGACCTGTCGCTTGTTTTTTAAACTTCGAAGCGTATTGGAAACCACCCTTTTTATCGTTGATTTTCCATCCAGTAGCTTTAGAACCACCTTTAGAATCGGATTTTTTACTACAACTAGTAAAACCAATCATTATCACTAATGACAGCAATAATTTTACAGCAATAATTTTGTTTACTTTCATAATCTTTTTAGTAGGTAAAAATTTAGAGCCGCAATATAGGAATTAACCTTTACATTGCAACATCTTTTTTAAATTAATACTAAATCCGCCTTTACCGACGCATTTTATATACAACGCAAAAATAATAGTTTTATTGTATTTTGTCTCAAAAAAAAAATTTTTTTAATTTTTTATACTATTTTGTTGAAATTTGCGTTTATTCTATACTATGAAAAAGATTACCATCGTTTTGTTGCTGTTTGTTACCTTCATAGGTATTTCTCAAGAGCAAGGAAGCATCACTTTGAATTGGACCGAAAAAAAAACGTTCCCACACGGTGATTATTCCTTCAATGTCCCGCAATTTAATATCAAGAATTATCAGTTCGACACTTATTCGAGAACGCTAAAGTTTATCTCAACCTTCAACCTAACCGGTTTTGTAGCCGAAAACGGCATTCAAATCAGCAATTTGGTTTTTGAACCCATCGCAGAAAACCAACTCGGAGACATCGATAGCAGAAGCATTCCCGCTTCTTTCAAATATTCATTCAAAACCACCATTGGCCGTGATAAGTTTTATGGACAACTTTCCCTTACTCCTATTATTAAGGAAGGAAATTCGTTTAAAAAACTCATCTCTTTCAGCTATTCTGTTCAACAAAGCCAAGCCAATAGAAATGGCAACACGGCAAATAATGTAAATACCATTCAAAACTCGGTTCTTAGTACAGGGAATTGGTATCGTTTTTATGTTGAAAAATCAGGTGTTTATAAAATCTCCAAAAGTTTTCTTCAAAGCTTGGGTCTTGACACCAATGTTGATCCGCGAAAACTAAAAATCTTTGGTAGTGGCGGTAAAATGTTACCCTTATTGAATTCGGTTTCTTATCCAATGGATTTAGAAGAAAATGCCATTCAGTTTGTCGGGGAAGGCGATGGTGTTTTTGACAGTCAGGATTATATACTTTTTTATGCTGACGGATTGGACAACTGGAACGACGACTATAAAACCAATCTTAATATTTACGCCGAAAGAGCTTATTATTATGTAACATCGGGCGGTGATAATGGAAAAAGAATCAATGACATGATTCAACCCGTCGAAGCTGTTAACACAAACATTACCACTTTTGATGATTATAAATTCCACGAAACCGAAAAAACAAACTATGTCCGATTGGGCAGAATGTGGTTTGGTGAAGATTTCAGTACCACTGAGGTACAGGAATTTGATTTTGAATTCCCGAATTTAGTCACAACTTCTCCGATTCAGGTTTCTGTTCATGCTGCTTCTGCGGCTTTTACGCCTACCAACTTTAAAATAGAAGCCAATTCCCAATTGGTTGGTAACATTAATTTTGGTTCGCTAAGCACGGATAGCAGTACAAAAATTCTTGAGGGAATTGTAACGAGTAGTTTGCTTGTGTCTTCAGAAGATGTGACTATCAAAGTCACTTATGACAATGGTAGTGTACCGAGCTCAAAAGGTTATTTGGATTTTATAAACATAAAAGCGAAAAGAAACCTTCAAGGCTATGGAAAACAGTTTAGATTTCAATATGATCAAGCAGCTTCTTTACCCGGTGTGGGCGAATATCAGCTTTCAAATGCGGCAGGAATAAGTCAGGTTTGGGACATCACTGATATTTATAATGTGACCAAAGTAGAAAACGCCAATCAAAGCACCTTCTCTTTCAAATCCTATCTTGGCCAAACCAGAAAATACATTGCCATTGACAGCAACGATTATTTTACTCCCTCAAAAGAATCAAAATCAAAAGTTGACAACCAAAATATAAAAGGTACAATTTTCAACAATGCACTAGGGCAATTCCAGGACATTGATTACATCATTGTAACGCCAAAAGAATTAAACACACAGGCAGAAAAATTGGCCAATTTCCATAGAAATTATTCCGGTTTAAATGTAAAAGTGGTGAATTTAGAAAACATTTATACTGAATTCTCTTCCGGCAAACAAGACATCGGAGCCATTCGTAACTTTGTCAAATATGTATTCCAAAATGCTTCCTCTACGGCAAACAGCGTAAAATACCTCAATCTTTTTGGGGATGGCTCATATGATTTCAAAGACAGAATTCCGAATAACACCAATATAATACCAACCTATCAAAGTTTAAACAGTTTTACCGAATCAGAATCCTCTTTTACGGCTGATGACTTTTTCGGATTGATGTCTTCTGATGAAGGTCGAATGGATTTTGGTGTTTTCCCTACCATCGGTTCATTAAGTACTGCTCCTGATTATGGCAGCCTTGATATTGCGGTAGGCAGAATGATCGTAAGTTCAACGCAACAGGCCGAAGAAATGGTCAACAAAGTGATAGAATACCATGACTTGAAATCCTATGGCAACTGGAGAAACAATTATGTTTGCATTGGCGATGACCCAAATCCTGAAAAGCCCGGAGACAAACAATTACAATATTACCAAAACAGGCTGGCCGACAGAATTTCGTTGGAAAAACCTTTTATCAATGTCAAAAAAATCCTTTTGGATTCATATGTACAGGAAACATCTGCCGGAGGAAAACGCTATCCTAAAGCACGGGAAGAAATCTTTGCAGCCTTTGAAAAAGGCGCTTTGGTATTTAACTACTTAGGACATGGTGGTGAAGACGGATTATCGGAAGAGCGTATTTGGGAAAAATCAGATGGCCAAAATTTAGCCAATCGTTACAAATACCCATTATTCATAACCATTACCTGTGACTTTTCGAGATTTGACAATCCTTATCGCCCAACTGCAGGAGAATATACTTTTTGGAATCCAAAAGGTGGTGCTATATCTATGATTACTACTGTTCGTTCCATCGGGCAAGACACGGCACAAGGCTTTAATGATGATTTGGCGCAATATCTTTTTGCTTATGGCAGCGATACTTACACATCTATTGCTGAAGCATTGCGATTGGCCAAAAACTCAGGCCCGAATTCTGCAACCAATATTGTATTCTATCTTGGTGATCCTGCTTTAATGTTGGCCATTCCTAAACCGAAAGTTGTACTGACCAAAGTCAATGGCGATCCTATCACCGGACCAATTGACGATCTTAAATCTTTGGACTTTGTGACATTAACCGGACAGGTACTGGACGAAAACAACAATCCTCTTCCAACCTATAACGGTGCATTATCCGTAAATATCTTTGATAAAAACATTACGGTTACCACATTGAGAAATGACAATAGCGACGCGGTTATTAATGATGCACTTCAGACAGCACCAACCATGTCGTTTACCACTTTAGGAGAAACCATTTTCAGAGGAAATGCCTTGGTTAACAGCGGACAATTTGAGTTTAGTTTTGTGGTACCAAGAGACATTAGAATACCTGTTGGCAATGGAAGAATCAGTTTTTATGCCAAACGTAATCAAATTTTATTGGACAAAACGGGCTACAACACCGACATTAAAATTGGCGGCATTAATACCAATGCAGCTGTAGATAATGATGGTCCAACCGTAAAATTATATATGAATGATGAAACATTTGTCAATGGCGGCATTACAAATGAATCTCCTTTTTTATTGGCTTTATTGTATGACGCTAACGGAATAAATACCGCCAGTGGAATTGGGCATGATATAGTCGGGATATTGGATGGAGACGAAACCAAACCGTACATCATGAATGATTATTATGAAACGGCACCGGATGACTACACCCATGGAAGGGTTTATTTTCCTTTCCGAAACTTAGCTGTCGGTTTGCATACCTTAACTTTCAAAGCATGGGACGTATATAACAATCCTATCACTGCCGAAATACAATTTGTTGTGGTTGGAGATGAAAGCATAGCCTTAGACCATGTTTTGAATTATCCAAATCCTTTTGTGAGTTATACCGAATTTTGGTTTTCACACAACAGGCCTTTCGAACCTTTAGAAGTACAAGTTCAGGTAATGACAATTACCGGTAAAATCGTTTGGAGTAAAAACCAAACGGTGACCACGGATGGTTTTCTTTCCAGAGAAATAACCTGGGATGGAAAAGATGATTTTGGTGACCGGATCGGGAAAGGAGTTTATGTGTATAAATTGACCGTAAAATCCACTTTAACGAATAAAAAAGCAGAAAAAATAGAAAAACTTGTAATCCTTTAGGAAAATACTATATTTGTTAACTTTTATTAAAAATGAAAATGAAAAAAATTGCAGTCCTTTTTATATTATTTACCTCCATACAATCCATAAACGCCCAAGAAGACAGCCGAGTAATCACAACAGGAGTTCCATTTTTATTGGTAGCTGCTGATGCTCGTGCCGCAGGTATGGCAGACCAAGGAGTTGCAACTTCATCTGATGCTTTTTCACAACAGTGGAATCCGGCCAAATATGCTTTCTCATTGGACAAACAAGGTTTTACAGCCAGTTACACACCCTATTTGACCGACTTAGTAAATGATATTTCCTTAGGTCAGGCAACTTACTACAACCGATTCGGCGACGAAGGCAGAAGTGCTTTTGCTTTCAGTTTGCGTTACTTTGGTTTAGGTGAAATTGAATTCAGAAGAGAAGCTGAAGATGAGCCGGTAATTGTTAAGCCAAATGAATTGGCTTTAGACGGTTCTTACTCGCTGAAATTAAGCGAAAGATTTGCCATGGCTGTTGCAGGTAGATATATTCGTTCCCAATTAAGATTTCCAACCGATTCAGGTGGCGATGCTAAACCAGCCAGTACTTTCGCAGTAGATATTGCCGGTTTTTATCAAAGTGAAGAAACCGCTTTAGCTGATTTCAACGGAAGACTAAGACTTGGATTTAACTTTCAGAACTTGGGGCCAAAAATCAATTATGACTCAGGTGCGTCAGATGATGACAGTGCCAACTTCCTACCAGCCAACATGAGAATAGGTGGAGGTTACGATTTTATCTTTGATGAATACAATAAAGTTTCCGTAAATATTGAATTGGCAAAACTTTTGGTACCAACACCACAAAGCGCTGATATAAATGGAGATGGTCAAATTATAGGTGATGATGAAATCGCATTACAAACCCAATTAAACGCTGAATACAATAAAGTGAACTGGGTTTCAGGTATCTTCAAATCATTCGGCGACGCACCGGGTGGATTTAGTGAAGAATTAAAGGAATTCACTTATTCAGTTGGTACAGAATATTTGTATCAGGATTCATTTGCTATGCGTTTAGGGTATTTTCACGAAAGCCCTGAAAAAGGAGCCAGACAATTTTTCTCGCTGGGTGCAGGATTTAAATATAACGTAGTAAAAGTAGATGTATCTTATTTATTCTCTGCTTCAAAAGTAAAAAACCCATTAGAAAACACACTTCGTTTCTCCTTAACGTTTAACTTTGGTGATAAATACGAAGAATATTAGTAGATAAACAATCATAAATACAACATCCAAATTTCTCTTTTGAAATTTGGATTTTTTTTCCTCAATAATGAAATAACCATTTGAATGAAACAAATAAACATCAACACCTCGTTCACTGTTTTTCAATCTGCTGAAGAGCTTCCACAGGAAGTACAGTCCTTAATGCAGCAAGCTGTCGAAATCAGGAAAAAAGCCTACGCGCCCTATTCTAAATTCAGGGTCGGTGCTGCTTTACTGTTGGATAACGGAAAAGTGGTTTTGGGCTCCAATCAGGAAAACGCGGCCTATCCCTCCGGACTTTGTGCAGAAAGAGTGGCCATCTTTCAGAGTGGTGCCATTTATCCCGACGCCAAAATTGTAAAATTAGCAGTCACGGCAGCATCGGACAACAGTGAAACTAAATCCCCTATTCCTCCTTGTGGCGCCTGTCGCCAGTCGATTTCAGAGTACGAATTCAAACAGGATTCACCAATCGAAATCTATTTTATGGGAGAAAGCGGAGAAGTTTACAAATCAGATTCGATTAAAAATTTATTACCGCTGAGTTTCGATAAAAACTTCCTATAAAAAGGAAAATTTACTGCTTTTAAATTTTACTTCTTACGGGGAATGTTTTACTTTTGCCTTTCGCAAATTTGTGTGTGAGTGAACTATTTTGCGTTGAATCATATTTAGAACTTAATAACGCTTTAGCAAAAGTAACAAATGAAAGAAGTAACAAGAGAAGTTTATTTAAAATGGTATGAAGACATGCTGTTTTGGAGAAAGTTTGAGGACAAACTTGCCGCACTCTATATTCAACAAAAAGTCAGAGGATTTCTTCACTTATATAATGGTCAGGAAGCCGTTTTAGCCGGTGCATTGCACGCTATGAACTTAGGCGGAAAAGACAAAATGATTACAGCCTATCGTAATCACGTTCAACCAATCGGAATGGGTGTTGACCCAAAGAAAGTAATGGCTGAGCTTTTAGGAAAAGTAACGGGAACTTCCAAAGGAATGGGTGGTTCGATGCACATCTTTTCTAAAGAACACGGATTTTATGGTGGTCACGGTATCGTAGGAGCTCAAATTCCTGTGGGTGCCGGTATGGCTTTCGCCGATAAATATTTCGAAACCGGCGGTGTAACCCTAACCTATTTTGGTGATGGAGCAGCACGTCAGGGTTCGTTACACGAAGCTTTCAACATGGCCATGTTATGGAAATTGCCGGTAGTATTCATTTGTGAAAACAATGGTTACGCGATGGGAACTTCTGTGGAAAGAACTGCTAACCATACAGACATCTGGAAACTAGGTTTAGGTTACGAAATGCCTTGCGGACCGGTAGACGGAATGAATCCGGTAAAAGTAGCCGAAGCTATGCACGAAGCCATGGAAAGAGCCCGTCGCGGAGATGGACCAACTTTCTTAGAAATGAAAACTTACCGCTACAGAGGACACTCAATGTCGGATGCGCAATTATACCGCTCTAAAGAAGAAGTGGAAGAGTACAAAAAAATTGACCCAATCACACAAGTATTGGATGTCATCAAAGAGAAAAAGTATGCTACTGATGCAGAAATTGAAGTGATTGACGAAAGAGTAAAAGATTTGGTGGAAGAATGTGCCACATTCGCCGAAGAATCTCCATTCCCGGAAGCACAACAATTGTATGATGTGGTTTACGAACAAGAAAATTATCCTTTCATCCCTCACAGACTATAATTATGGCAACAAAAATCACAATGCCGCGTTTGAGCGACACGATGACTGAAGGAACTGTAGCCACCTGGTTGAAAAAAGTAGGTGATACGGTTAAAGAAGGAGATATTCTGGCTGAAATTGAAACTGATAAAGCCACCATGGAGTTTGAATCTTTCAACGCCGGTACTTTATTATACATCGGAATCAAAGAAGGTGAAACTGCAGCAGTAGATTCTCTTTTAGCCATTATTGGAAAAGAAGGCGAAGACATTTCAGGATTACTTTCAGGTGATTCAGCACTTGCTGCTTCTGAAGTTAAAGCTGAAGCACCGGCACCAACTGAGACTGCATCGGCTCCGGCCGTTGTAACGGCTTCTTTACCAAAAGGAGTTGTAGTGGTTACCATGCCTCGTTTGAGTGATACCATGACCGAAGGAACGGTAGCAACCTGGTTGAAAAAAGTAGGTGACGAAGTAAAAGAAGGAGACATTTTAGCCGAAATCGAAACCGATAAAGCGACTATGGAATTCGAATCTTTCAACGCCGGTACATTACTATTCGTCGGAATCAATGAAGGACAATCGGCTCCGGTTGACAGTGTTTTGGCCATCATTGGTCCTGCAGGAACAGACATTAACGGCATAGCCGAAAATTATAAAAAAGGTGGCGCTGCTCCAGCAGCTGCACCGGCAGTATCCGAACAAGCAGCAACAGCTACAACAGTAACTGAAGCTACTCAAACTGCTGATGGCGGAAGAATTTTTGCTTCACCATTGGCCAAACAAATCGCTGCAGCAAAAGGAATCAACTTGGCTCAGGTAAAAGGTTCAGGCGAAAACGGTCGCATCACCAAAAGTGATGTTGAGAACTTCACGCCTTCTGCTGCTGCGCCACAAGCTGCGGCAGTTTCCGCACCAATTACAAGCGAAGTGCCACAGGCAACTGTAAAACCATTTGTACCTGCGGGTGAGAAATTCTCTGAAGAAATCAAAAACTCGCAAATGCGTAAAACCATTGCGCGTCGTTTGGCAGAATCTAAATTCACTGCACCACACTACTACTTAACTATTGAAGTAGGAATGGATGAAGCAATGAAATCGCGTGCAGTTATCAATAACGTTCCGGATACCAAAGTATCGTTTAATGATATGGTTGTAAAAGCTTGTGCCATGGCGCTTAAAAAGCATCCACAGGTAAACTCACAATGGAGAGAAGATGCAATGATCATCAATCACCATGTTAATATTGGGGTAGCGGTAGCCGTTGAAGACGGTTTAGTGGTTCCGGTATTGAATTTTACTGACCAAATGAGCCTGACTCAAATTGGCACCAGCGTAAGAGACTTAGCCGGTAAAGCCAAAAACAAAAAACTGACTCCGGCCGAAATGGATGGAAGTACGTTTACGGTTTCCAACTTAGGAATGTTTGGCATCCAATCATTCACATCCATCATCAACCAACCGAATTCGGCGATCCTATCGGTAGGTGCTATCGAAGAAAAACCGGTAGTAAGAAACGGTCAGATTGTAGTAGGTAATACCATGACACTAACATTAGCTTGTGACCACAGAACCGTTGACGGTGCGACAGGAGCTCAATTCCTGCAAACGCTGAGAATTTTCCTGGAGAATCCGGTAACGATGTTGGCATAACAACAAAAGTTCCTTATAACTAATAAAACCCGCTCATTGAGTGGGTTTTTTATTGGATTTATGGCGCGTCCTTGCCGGCCGGGCTGTCCGTTATATCTTTTCATTGTTGTATTAAGTTGAGTGCTGTTCAATAACCAAAACACAAAACAATGAAAAGGATGCCACTTCCATCCCTCGCGCTATAAAACAAAAACCCTATCCAAATAAATGAACAGGGTTTTTAAAAAAAGTCGGCGACATAAAACCGAATGTCCACTGGACATTCTCCTCTTAATATCAAATGCCGAACCGCTTAAAAACAAAAAACCCTGTTCTAACGAACAGGGTTTTCAAAAAAAAGGCGGCGACATACTCTCCCACATAACTGCAGTACCATCTGCGCAGTCGGGCTTAACTTCTCTGTTCGGAATGGGAAGAGGTGAGCCCCGACGCAATAACCACCTTAAGCTGGTTTGCAA
>NZ_JARGNA010000011.1 GCF_030167905.1 Flavobacterium terrisoli | reverse complement strand
CCGGACAAGAGATTGTTGATGGAGCAGGTAAAGCTGCAATCACCGGAGCGGTTACATCTTGTACATTAATGGTTTGAGAAGCTGTAGAAGAATTTCCACAAGCGTCAACAGCCGTCCAAGTTCTGGTTACAGAATAAGAACCGGCACAAGCACCAGGAGTGGTTACATCGTTAAAAGTTAAAGTAGCACCAGATCCACAACCGTCAGTAGCCGTAGCTGTCGCAAATGAAGGCGTAGCCGGACAAGAGATAGTCGATGGAGCAGGTAAAGCTGCAATCACCGGAGCGGTTACATCTTGTACATTAATGGTTTGAGAAGCTGTAGAAGAATTTCCACAAGCGTCAACAGCCGTCCAAGTTCTGGTTACAGAATAAGAACCGGCACAAGCACCAGGAGTTGTTACATCATTAAAAGTTAAAGTAGCACCAGATCCACAACCGTCAGTAGCCGTAGCCGTCGCAAACGATGGCGTAGCCGGACAAGAGATAGTCGATGGAGCAGGTAAAGCTGCAATAACCGGAGCAGTTGTATCGATTACTGTGATGGTTTGAGTTGCTGTAGAAGATTGTCCACAAGCGTCAACAGCCGTCCAAGTTCTGGTCACAGAATAAGAACCGGCACAAGCACCAGGAGTGGTTACATCGTTAAAAGTTAAAGTAGCACCAGATCCACAACCGTCAGTAGCCGTAGCTGTCGCAAATGAAGGCGTAGCCGGACAAGAGATTGTTGATGGAGCAGGTAAAGCTGCAATCACCGGAGCCGTTACATCTTGTACATTAATGGTTTGAGAAGCTGTAGAAGAATTTCCACAAGCGTCAACAGCCGTCCAAGTTCTGGTTACAGAATAAGAACCGGCACAAGCACCAGGAGTGGTTACATCGTTAAAAGTTAAAGTAGCACCAGATCCACAAGCATCAGTAGCCGTAGCTGTCGCAAATGAAGGCGTAGCCGGACAAGAGATAGTCGATGGAGCAGGTAAAGCTGCAATAACCGGAGCAGTTGTATCAGTTACCGTAATGGTTTGAGTTGCTGTGGATGAATTGTTACAAGCATCAACAGCCGTCCAAGTTCTGGTTACAGAATAAGAACCTGCACAAGCACCAGGGGTAGTTACATCATTAAAAGTTAAAGAAGCAACAGTTCCACAGTTATCAGTAGCCGTAGCCGTCGCAAATGAAGGCGTAGCCGGACAAGAGATAGATGATGGAGCAGGCAAAGCTGCAATCACCGGAGCTGTTGTGTCTTGGATTGTTATAGTTTGAACAGCAGTTCCAACATTATTACAGCTATCAGTTACTCTGAATGTTCTGGTTACCACTGTTGGGCAAGAACCACTTTGAGCATCTTGATAGGTAATGCTTAAAATTGCTGAAGCATCTGTATAAGAACCACCGGCGGTATTAAATGTAGCGGCAGATATGGTAGTTTGTGTACTTGAGAAAGCAAGCAAACCTGCTGTGGCAAGTGATCCTGTATTACAACCTTGAATAGTTGTATTACCAGGAGCAGTTACGACAGGGTTGTTTGAATCACCACCGCTAATAGTTACCGGTAATGTTTTTTGACAACCATTAGCATCGGTTACTGTTACAGTATAAGTACCGGCAGCTAAACCAGTTAAATCTTGGCTGGTAGCACCATTTGTCCATGAATATGTGTACGCACCTGTTCCACCAGTTACACTTAAATCGATTGAACCAGTGTTTCCACCACCACAACTTACGTTAACATGGGTTTCGCTCAACATTAACTCGGTTGGCGGTACAATAGGTAAAGTATAAGTATTGCTCAATCCCTGTGAATCCGTTACCGTAAGCCGCGCCGTATTATTGGCCGTCGTATAGGTAAAAGTTGGATTGGCAATTGTGGAATCGGTTGTGCCGTTATTGTCAAAATCCCAGGCATAAGAATATGCAGGTATCCCACCATTAGTTGTTGAAGTAAAAAATACCGTAGTATTATTTCCAACTCTACAAGCTTTATAAATAAACTGTACAGCCAAAGGTTTTGCAATAATTGTATCACCTGGTAATTCACATTGTGAAGAACTGTAAGTGCTACAGTTATAAGAAGCCAACTGAGTTGAGCTTCCTCCGGTTCTCCAAACAACCAAAATTCGGTTAAGTGATAACTCCTGGCCACAGGTCCATATAAACGGACCATAAATCTGTCTTTGGTTTAATCCCGGAGGAATATTACCAAGATAGGCATTGATTGGGGTTACCACACCATCTATCGTCAAATCAGCAAACAGCCTACAGTTGTTAGGCGTATTACTTGCATTTGATGTATAGTTCAACATAACATATACTTGTTGGGTTACCCCAATAGTACAGGTTGTTGTATTCATCGGTTGTCCGTTAACATTCATCAGACTAAGGAATACTTGGTCCAACGTAAAGTTATTGGAGTTACAATTGAAGACGTCCAGATAGTAATTTGGGGCAGAACCACAATTCCTTAAATCGGGATGTTGAGCATCAAATTGTGAATACGAATTACTTACGCACATGAAGAGAGTCAGTAATAATAATGTAATTTTTGATTTCATACAATTAAATTTAGTAGAATAATTTATTGAAAAATTTGCATTTCGGGCTTGAAGTAAGAGTGTAGGCATCGAGGAATATAATATCTTGGGTTATACTATTGAGTGCTAAATTATATACATTGCACATACTCACTCAATTTTCTCTACAAACAACTTGAAAACTCGATTAAATGACACTTTTCCTGCATTTTTTCAATTTAAAAAGGAATTGTTTAGGGCTTTTGGGGCTGAATTTTGACATAACTTTTTGGGGTTTTAGGGTTATTTTTTTAAGATTTTTTATAGTTTAACAAATCGAAAGTAGAAGGTTTTTTTCAATCCACCAAAAAAAACATCGATAAAATGCATTATTTTATAGATAAAGTGCATTAATTAACAATTTTTAATTGAAAAGTATTACAAAAATAATAAACATAGTATTGTTTATAACTATCTTTATGTTTTAACATTTATTTATAAAATAGGATAATGTTAAAGAGATGTTAGATTGATAAAGAAATAGGGCTTCCGAAATTTTTTAAGTGATGGAAAATGAAAGGCTTACTTCTTTCAGATAGAGATTTTTTTTGAAACATTCAAAATTATAGTAAACCATAAGCATTAAAAACTTAAATTTATACATTGAAACAATTTAGAAGCATTCGGCCATGAAAGAATTAATATTAATCAGACATGCAAAATCCAGTTGGGATGCTCCTCTTCATGATTTTGACAGACCTTTGACAAATAGGGGAATACAGGATGCCCATTTGGTGTCATCCAATATAAATGGCAACATACCAAAGACTTTTTTAGTTTGGAGCAGTGCTGCAAAGCGTGCGGCGGAAACCGCTATGATTTTTGCCCAGAATTTGTCATTTCCCATTGAAAGCATCATCTTTAAAGAAGACTTATATACTTTTGACGAAAGAAAGCTGGAGCAAATCATCATGTCATGTTCTGATGAATATGAGCACCTGATTGTTTTTGGCCACAATGAAGCCATTACTTTTTTTGCCAATAAATTTGGAAGTATTTTAATCGACAATGTTCCTACTTCCGGTTTTGTCAATATTGTATTTGATGTTTCAAGTTGGAGTGATCTTGAAAAAGGCACCACTAAGAAAGTTATATTTCCCAGAGATTTAAAATAATTATGAGCACAGAAACTGGTTTTCGATATATAGACAGAGAAAAGAGTTGGCTGGCATTCAACGCCAGAGTATTACAGGAAGCAGCTGACGAAGCCGTACCTTTGTTAGAAAGACTTAGATTTATCGGTATTTTTTCCAATAATTTAGATGAATTTTTCCGTGTGCGATTTGCCGCTGTTCGTCGTTTGAGCCTTTCCGGAGTTTCCGGTGAAAAGATTCTCGGTGGTATTTCAGCACAACAACTCGTAAAAGATATCACCGAAATAGTAATCAAACAGCAATCCGAGAGTTTGCGTGTACTTACCAATATTGAGAAAGAACTCGTCAAGCAAAACATCATCATCATTGATGAGCATGAGGTTTCGACTGAACATGAGAATTTTGTCAAAGACTTTTTTATCCAGAAAGTAAGTCCGGAATTGGTGACCATTATCTTAAATGACTTGGCCGAATTTCCATTGTTAAAAGATACTTCGGGTTATTTGGCAATCAAATTAGTGATGAAAACCGAGCAAAAATCCAGCATGCTCGGATGGGTTAAACCCAAACCGGAAATCAGGTATGCCATCATTGAGATTCCGAAAAATACCAACCGAATTGTGGAACTCCCGGACAAAGACGGCAAACAATATTTGATGTTGTTAGATGATGTCATTCGCTATAACCTGAGCAGCATTTTCAATATATTCGACTACGAAAGCATCTCGGCACACATGATTAAGATCACCCGTGATGCCCAGCTCGATATTGATTCGGATATGAGCAAAAGTATGCTCGAAAAAATTGCCACTTCGGTAAAAGACCGCCGAATTGGCGAACCGGTTCGCTTTGTTTATGATCAATCGATTGACAAAGATACACTTCGATTTTTTCTTGATAAAATGGGAATCGAAACTTCCGATGGGATCATTCCCGGTGGACGATACCACAACCGTCGCGATTATATGAACTTCCCAAACCTGGGCAGATTTGATTTATTGTACCAACCCAAAGTTCCGCTTCCGGTGGAAGGTTTATCGCTTGACGGCAGTATTTTGAACAAGATTGCCAAAAAAGATTATTTGGTCAACGCACCTTTCCAGTCGTTTTCTTATCTGATTAAATTCCTTCGCGAAGCAGCGCTGGATCCGAAAGTAACGACTATAAAAATCACTTTGTACCGTTTGGCCAAAAACTCCCAAATCGTTAGTTCACTCATCAATGCAGCCAAAAACGGAAAAAAAGTAATTGTACAAATTGAGTTGCAGGCCCGTTTTGACGAAGCGAGTAATATTTCCTATGCCGAGCAGATGCAGCAGGAAGGCATCGAATTGATTTTTGGTATTAAAGGCTTAAAAGTACACAGTAAAATCTGCGTGATTGAAAGAGCCGAAGAAGGTAAATTAAAGCGTTATGGCTTTATCTCAACCGGAAACTTTAACGAAGCCACGGCAAAAATCTATACTGACGTTACTTTGTTTACAAGCCATCAGCAAATCCTGAAAGATGTTTCCAAAATCTTCGATTTCTTTGATGTTAATTATAGGATTCATCGTTACAAGCACTTAATCGTTTCGCCACATTACACGCGTTCGAAGTTTTATAAATTGATTGACAGGGAAATAAACAACGCCACTGTTGGTCGTCCGGCGTATATTAATCTGAAGATGAACAGTCTTTCCGATTACCCGATTATTGACAAATTATATGAAGCCAGTAATGCCGGTGTGAAAATCAAATTACAGGTTCGCGGTATTTGTTCGCTGATTCCCGGAGTAAAAGGCATGAGCGAAAACATCGAGGCGATTAGCATCGTGGATTATCTTTTGGAACATACGCGTTCCTATATTTTCTGTAACAATGACGATCCGGAAGTGTACATTTCTTCTGCCGATTTTATGACCAGAAACTTAGATGGCCGTGTTGAAGTGACTTGTCCGATTTATGATGAAGAAATCAAAAAGCAAATCATCGATACCTTTAATGTAGGTTGGAAAGGTAACGTAAAAGCCCGATTCCATTCGGAAAAATTCGAGAATAAATACAGAGGCAGAAAAGAAGGCGAACCGATTTTCCGTGCCCAATTTGAAATGTATAATTACTATCGCGACAGAATAGAAGCTGCAGAAGAAGTAGAAGAAAAGCCAAAACTAAAAACCCAAAAGTAATACCTAGTTATATAAAGAATGATTTCAATAAAAAAATATGCAGCAATTGATATTGGTTCCAATGCCATGCGATTGCTCATTACCAATATTGTTGAACAAAAAGACAAAGAAACCCAATTCAATAAAAGTGCCTTGATCCGTGTGCCGATTCGTCTCGGGCAGGATGCTTTTACCGTAGGCGAAATCTCCGAAGAGAATATTGACCGTATGGTGGATGCGATGAAAGCTTTTAAATTGTTAATGAAAGTTTATAAGGTTGAAAAATACAAAGCCTGCGCGACTTCCGCGATGCGTGAGGCTTATAACGGCAAGGAAGTAGCCGAAACCATTCGTGAAAAATGTGAAATCGACATTGATATCATCGATGGTAAAATTGAAGCCACAATCATTGCGTCTTCCGATTTGCATACTTTCTTAAAAACAGATCAGACTTATTTGTATGTAGATGTTGGTGGTGGAAGCACCGAATTTTCCTTGTTTACCGATGGCAAAATGGTCGCTTCCAAATCCTTTAAAATCGGAACGGTTCGTATGCTGAACAATATGGTCAGCGACATTGTTTGGGAAGAAATTGAAAAATGGATCAAAGCCAATTGCGCCGAATATGAAAACGTAATCCTAATCGGTTCCGGTGGCAACATCAATAAATTATTCAAACTCTCAGGAAAAATGCAGGACAAACCGTTGTCTTATTTGTACTTGAACTCACAATACCAATACCTGAATTCCTTGACCTACGAGCAAAGAATCGCTGAACTGGCTTTGAATACTGACCGTGCCGACGTAATCATTCCGGCAACGCGCGTGTATCTGAATGCCATGAAATGGAGTGGCGCGCGTCAATTGTTTGTGCCAAAAATCGGTCTCGCCGATGGTATTGTCAAAGCAATGTACCAGGAAACTATTTAATCATGAAAACATTCAGAATTGTTGCCTTTATTGCAGCGCTGGCTTTACTTTTATTGCATGTGTTTAGTCTGGATTACCAAGATTTAAGATTCTCTACTAATAGAACACAATACCTCGGTATAGTGGCCATGACATTAGTTTCACTTAGTTTTTTGTTGGGAATAATTAAAGATAGAAACAGCAATAAGGACTAAACATCCAAATCAAACATCTTTTTCAGAAGTTCCAGATTTGGGTTGATTTCCACCAAACGGTTGTATTTGTCCTGGTTGGTAAAAGCTCTTTTTACAACCAAAGTCTCGTTGACTTTTACATTAATCTGAATATCGTGGTTGTGCAGTTTGCCACGCAGATAACCTAGTAGCTCAGGTCTTTCCTTTTCAAAATCTATTTTCGAACTCTCATTCGGCAATTCGTGGACAATGGTTGTTCCGTCAAGAACAGGATCATTAATGGTCAACAGCGAAGCGACAATGCGATAGCCTTTGTCTTCCATACGCTGTGCATATTTCAGCCATTGTTCCAACATTTCAGTTTCGGTGAACGGTTCGCTTGGTAAATGCACCGTGTCTTTCACCACCGATTTTTGTGCTTCTGCCATTTCTTTTTTCGCACGAATGCTGGCGAGTGATAAAGCGGAAACTTTGGGTTGGTCGGAAGTTAAAGGTTGTTTTACCTCTTCCGGAGTTACAGATACTGCGTTTTCAATTGTTGGTTGTTCAACCTGAACGACAATTTCTTCTACTTTCTGCGTTGTGCTTTCTGAAATCTTAGTTATTTCTGCGTTCTGGGTTCTGCTTTCTGCGGTCTGAACTGCTTCTGTAGTCTGCATTCCATTTTCTACAGCCTGAACTGTTTTTACTTCCGCAATAGAATAATCGTTGCGTCTGAAATACGTAGGTGGAATTATAAAGTCAGCTTTTTTTTTTCTCCATCGAAAGTGATGGAGGCGATTTGCATCAGCGTGAGCTCAACCAACAGGCGTTGGTTTTGGGAAACTTTGTATTTTAAATCACAGTCATTGGCCAGGTCAATTCCTTTCAGAAGGAAATCCGGTGATACTTTTTGTGCCTGATGTCCGTAGAGTTGTTGCGAGGCTTCACCCATTTCCAATAGTGAAAGCGTAGCCGGGTTTTTGGCAACCAATAAATCCCTGAAATGCGAAGCCAAGCCGGCAATAAAGTGATGTCCGTCAAAACCTTTGGCCAAAATATCGTTATACGCCAATAAGACTTCCGGAATCCTATTCCCCAAAATCAAATCGGTCATGTTGATATAAGTCTCGTAATCCAGAACGTTCAAGTTCTCGGTTACTGCCTGACGTGTTAAATTGTTACCACAAAAAGAAACCACACGGTCAAAAATAGACAAAGCATCACGCATCGCGCCATCGGCTTTTTGAGCAATAATGTGCAAAGCATCGTCTTCAAAAACAACATTCTGACTCTTGGCAACTTCCGCCAAATGTTCTTTAGCGTCTTTCACCGTGATGCGCTTGAAGTCAAAAATTTGACAACGCGATAATATCGTCGGAATGATTTTGTGTTTTTCGGTCGTGGCCAAAATAAAGATGGCATGCTTTGGCGGTTCTTCCAAAGTTTTCAGGAATGCATTAAATGCTGCCGATGACAACATGTGCACCTCGTCAATGATATACACTTTGTATTGTCCGGTTTGTGGCGGGATTCTAACCTGGTCAATCAGGTTTCGGATATCGTCTACTGAATTATTCGATGCAGCATCCAGTTCAAATACATTGAAGGCAAAATCCTCAAACGGATCGTCATAACCGGGTTGGTTAATCTTACGTGCCAGGATTCGCGCACAAGTGGTCTTTCCAACACCTCTGGGTCCGGTAAACAATAGGGCGGAAGCCAAGTGATTGTTGTCTATGGCATTCAATAAAGTATTGGTAATAGCCTGCTGTCCAACAACGTCTTTAAACGTTTGCGGACGATACTTTCGGGCTGATACTACAAATTGTTCCATAGAATTTTACTGGATTACAAATATAGAATAATAGTTGATTTGGTGATTTGGTTATTTGGTTATTTGACGAAAACTTTTCCACAATTTATTAATAGGTTTTCCAAATCCTAAATTCCTATCTTTGCGCCGCAGACCGCCTTATCGTTCCGATTTATCGGAAAGGAAAGTCCGGACACCACAGAGTAGCATAGCGGGTAACGCCCGTCCGTCGAAAGATGAGGACAAGTGCAACAGAAAGTATGTACAGGTAAGGCTGTAGTGAAACCAGGTAAACTCTATGCGGTGAAATTCCAAGTATATCGGCATTTAAGGGTTACTCGCCCGTTGTCGAAGGGTAGGAAGCTCGAGCCAATGAGCAATTGTTGGCCAAGATAAATGATAAGGGTTCGTTTCGATGAATACAGAATCCGGCTTACAGGTCTGCTTTTTTTCTTTCCAAAATCTTCTTATTTATTCCTAACTTTGTTAGAGTACCTTAAAATCATACTCTAAATCCAAAGCCATGAAAGAACACGTTGTAAAAGTACTCGAAGCCAAATTCATTACCCATGATGTCAAAAAGTTTGTGGTGGAAAGACCTGAAGGTTATGATTTTTTACCGGGACAGGCTACCGATGTCTCCATAAATCTTCCCGATTGGAAAGACCAATTGCGGCCATTTACCTTTACCTGTTTGCATGATGCCAAATATCTCGAGTTCATGATTAAGATCTATAGTGAACGCAATGGTGTGACTAAAAAGCTGGGCAGCATCAATGCCGGTGATGAATTAATCATTCACGATGTTTTTGGTGCGATTGAGTATAAAGGTCCGGGTGTTTTTATAGCCGCAGGTACCGGAATAACGCCTTTTATTTCCATTTTTAGAGAATTATTCAAACACAATAAGATTCACGGGAACCGTTTGATTTATGCCAATAAGACTTCTGATGATATTATTTTAGGACAGGAATTGCACCGAATGCTGAAGAATAACTTTATCAATGTGCTGACACGCGAAAATGTGATTGGATTCACCGGCAGAAGAATTGACCGTAACATGCTAATTGAAATGATAGTCAATTTTAGCCAGCATTTTTATGTTTGCGGCCCGGATGATTTTGTGCGTGATATCAATAAACACTTGATTGATTTGGGTGTGGAAGCCAGCACTTTGGTTTTTGAGAAATAATAACTAGCTTTCATTTTCGTCCTCGAAATCTTCTGACTCTTCGTCATCAGTTTCAAATTCGAAGAAAGTAAACACCGAACCACCATAGTTTTTTTGGAACGAATAATTCGCCATGTGATTCAGTTTGGTATATTTAGAATGTTCTACCACCAGCATGCCTTCTTCATCCAGTAATTCGCTTTCAAAAATCAATTCGATGATTTTCTCGAACTCTGATTGGGTCATGCCATAAGGCGGATCGGCAAAAATAATATCGTAGTTGCCGGTATGTTTTTCCAGAAATTTGAACACATCGCTTTTAATCGCCGTGATATCAAACTCAAATTCCTTAGCGGTCTTTTTGATGAAGTTCACACAACCTATATCGCCATCGATACATAATATAGGAGAACAACCACGCGAAGCAAACTCATAGCTTATGCTTCCGGTACCTGCAAAAAGCTCCAGTACTTTGAGTTCCGAAAAGTTGAAATGATTGTTGAGTACGTTGAACAAGGCTTCCTTACTCATATCAGTCGTCGGACGAACGGGAAGATTCTTTGGTGGACTGATGCGTCGGCCTTTGTATTTGCCCGAGATGATTCTCATGAGTGTAAAAGTATAAAGTGCTCGCGGTTTTCGGTTTCGGTGAATTGATTCTGCATCGCACTCACATCAAACAAAGAAACATTGCGCACATATTTATAAGCGATATTATAAAGTGCATCGCCTTCGGTGATTTTGCCCAATAATTCCATTTTGAAACTCTCCGGATTCAACTGCAGTTGTTCTGCAGCAAACAGGATATAATAAATAAAATCTTCGGGTGTTTTATAATCAAAAGTGTTGAAGAGTTGTAGCTTCTGGTTTTGCAGAACTACAATCTCAAAATGCGTGTCGCTCACATGCACAAACATCTTGCGTTCTTCATTGTTTCTTGATACTTCGAGTAATTTTTGAACCAGAATGCTATTGGCGTGTTTGTAATCAAAAGTGCCAAATTGGTCGATGAAGTAGTTGTTCATATTCACATACGGAATATACACGTTATTCATTTCGTAGTTTGCCAATTCGTCAAAGGCGAAAAAATCAGTTTCAAAAACCTTGGTGTTGAATTGCAGATAGCTGCCCAGATATTCTTCGTCAAACAAAGCGGTCGGCACAAACGTCGACAAATTGTTGCTGTGTACAATCACAATATCGTCATAACCGGCTTTCAGTTCGGGGTTCATCTGAAAAGCTTCGCCAAACAAGTCTTCGATTTTGGAAGTTACATTGACCTTTCCCATCGAAATGGTTTTGAGTGCCAAAGGTTTATTGAGAATAGTGTCAAACGTCACAAATGACAAACCGTTCAGGGAAACCTGAATCGCCAATTTTCGATAAGTTTTATCTGTAACGCTGGTGTTTTGCCACATAATGCTTCGGTTGAAACGAACTTGGCAAACTTACAAATTTATACTGAACTTGTTTCAGTATCTGTAACATTTTACAAGTAACTGTCTATTTTCTTTTCTCTATTTTCTATGCTCTAAATCACTATATTTGACCTTCAAATTTGACTCCCAATTGTTTATGACTTCCAGCCAGTTTTACAGTGTTTTACGCCAACAGTTTCCGTTTCAGCCGACTGTAAAACAAGACATTTTCCTCCAGCAGATTGCCGATTTCGTGACCAATAAAAACACTGAAGAAGTTTTTGTGCTCAAAGGTTACGCCGGAACCGGAAAGACCACCGTCATTTCTACGATAGTTAATAATCTTGGGGAAATCAATAAGAAATATGTTTTGCTGGCGCCAACCGGTCGCGCGGCCAAAGTCATCGCCAATTATTCCAACAAAGCGGCATTTACCATTCACAAGAAAATTTATTATCCCAAAAAAGGAAAGAATGGTGGCATGGCGTTTACGATGAAGGAGAACAAGCATACCAATACCATTTTTATTGTCGATGAATCTTCGATGATTTCAGATGTGAATACCGAAGCGAAGTTGTATGAAAACGGTTCACTGCTCGATGATTTGATGTCTTATGTATATAATGGTAAAAACTGCAAACTGATTTTGCTTGGCGATACGGCCCAGTTGCCACCGGTACAGTTGGATGTGAGTCCGGCACTGAATACCGATGCGTTGTCGATGCATTATAATAAGGAAGTTTTCTCTATCGAATTGGACGAAGTGATGCGTCAGGAAGAGAAATCAGGGATATTGTTTAATGCCACCGAATTGCGCGAAATTCTGAAAAGCAGTTTTGTTGATACGTTTCAGTTCAACTTAAAGGGTTTCAGGGATATTGTTCGTTTAACCGACGGTTTCGATATACAGGATGCGATTCAGAATGCCTACAGCAATTACAGTATAGAAGATACTTGCTTTATTGTGCGCTCCAATAAAAGAGCGAATCAATACAACCAGCAAATACGGACCAAGATTCTCGATAAGGAAAGCGAACTTTCGGTTGGCGATTATCTGATGGTCGTGAAGAACAATTATTTCTGGCTCAAAGAAACCGATGAAGCCGGATTTATTGCCAATGGCGATATCGTGGAAGTCCTGGAGATTTTCAACTTCAAAGAACTCTACGGATTCAAATTCGCCAAAGTCAAGTTGAGAATGGTCGATTACCCAAACCAGCGACCGATTGAAACCATCTTATTATTGGACACCATTGCCAGTGAATCACCATCATTAACTTATGAAGAAAGCAACCGCTTGTATCAGGAAGTGATGAAGGATTATGAAGGCGAAGCCCAATACCGCAAATTCCTAAAAGTCAAAAACAACGAATACTTCAACGCGCTTCAGGTGAAATTCTCTTATGCCATTACGTGTCACAAATCCCAGGGCGGACAATGGAATACCGTTTTTATTGAGCAACCGTATTTACCCAATGGCATCGATGTGGATTATGTACGCTGGCTTTACACCGCAGTAACCCGAGCTAAAGACAAATTGTATCTGATTGGGTTTAAGGATGAGAGTTTTGAGGTTTGATATTAAGAGGAGAATGTCCGGTGGACATTCGGTAAAAATCTAAAAATAGTATCTATATTTATAAACCAACTTTGTAACTTAGCCACTCAGCAACTCAGCCACTTTTAATTATGAAAATCATCGCCGTTATTCCAGCCCGTTATGCTTCAACCCGTTTTCCTGCCAAACTGATGCAGGATTTAGGCGGAAAAACTGTTATCCTTCGCACTTATGAAGCGGCAGTCAATACCGGTTTGTTCCAGGATGTGTTTGTGGTGACCGATTCGATTCTGATTTACGACGAAATCATCAACAATGGTGGCAAAGCCATTATGAGCATTAAAGAACATGAAAGCGGTAGCGACCGAATTGCGGAAGCGGTAGAAAATCTGGATGTTGATATCGTTGTAAATGTGCAAGGTGACGAACCGTTTATCAATGCCGCGCCATTAGCCAAAGTGATTGATGTGTTCCATAAGGATTTTGACAACAAAGTTGATTTGGCTTCCTTAATGTTTGAAATCACAGACCAGGATGATATCAATAATCCAAACAATGTAAAAGTGGTAACCGACCAAAACGGTTTTGCCTTATACTTTTCACGTTCAGTAATTCCTTATCCGAGAGAAGGGAATGTTGGCGTGCGTTATATGAAACACGTTGGGATTTATGCTTTTCGAAAAGAAGCCTTGCTGGCATTCTATCATCTGCCGATGAAATCTTTGGAAGCTTCCGAGAAATTGGAACAATTGCGCTACTTAGAATTTGGCAAAAGAATCAAAATGGTAGAAACCACATATGTTGGCATTGGCATTGATACACCGGAAGATTTGGAAAAAGCGAGAAAACTGCTTTAAGATTAATCGGTTTCCTCATTGTCAAAATACCCTTTACTTTTTACCTTGGTGGTAAAGAAATTCAGAAATAACACTACAAACGATAAGAAAAACATCGCTTGAATGGTTACCAGTACTTTTCCATAAGTTGTAATCGGATGGTAATCGCCAAAACCAATGGAGTTCGAACTCACCACGCTGAAATAAATAGGGTCAAACCAGTGTTCGAAAGGCTTGTTCATGTTATTTCCCAAAGTATATAAAACGCCAAAAGCAATAATAATTTCCAAATAATTGAAAAACAACAAAAGCATAGAGCGTTTGTAAGAGCGCGGTCTCGAGAATAAATCAGACGCAAAAATCAAAGTAGGAATATAGAATATGGTTTCCAACAAAAGATAAACCATCAGATAAATCAATACGTCATGGGTTTGCCAATGATTGTAGAGGATTAAAAACGGAAAAATGACTTTGATTAAAATGTAAAAATCCATGACCAAATCCTGATAAATGTGGTCTGCTTTGTTGGCAATGGTTTTGATATAAATTCCAGGAAAAAGCAATTGGGATATCGAGAGAAAAAGCCGAAATATTTTTTCAATTCCGTTGTCGTCATGATGGTCATTGTTCCAAATGGATTTGATGTTTAAAATCCGTTTCCGGATTGGATTTAATTTTGGAATATCGTTGACGGAAACTTTGCCGATAAATAGTTTTCTGAAAAATCCCATTTTAGTTGAGTTTTTTGATGGTAAACAGTTCATTGTGTGTTTCCACTTTGGGATACATGCGTAAGGAGTAATCACCTCCAAACTTACTTTTGTAAGTCAGGTTTCGCTCTTCGTCTTTTTTATTAATTACCATGGTATTGAACAAAATAAAGCCGTTGGTGTTAACCAAAAAATTGATTCGGTTGATAAAGAAATCTTCAAACAAAAAATTAGGCATTGTGGTATCCTGAAAAATGTCAATGATGATTAAATCATATTTGACTTTGGTTTTCAATACAAATTCAAAGGCATCATCAATCACGATTTCCAGATTGGGAATAGTATCCAATTTGAAATATTTATTGGCAATGTCAACAATGTTCGGATCAATTTCCACACCGGTAATTTTCCCGGAGAACCTGATTTCATCCGTCAGCGTTCTGATTACGCTTCCACCGGCAACACCGAGGACCAAAATGCTTTCAAACTTTTTGATGCGCTCAAACCCTATGTATTTTAAGCCTTTGCGTAAGATCCGCTGCAAACTGCCATAAGAGTAATTGGTGTTCTTACTGTCGAGAACCAATTGCCCATTGTTCCAGGTTACTTCAAGTGTTTTGCTCACACCCGAGTTTTTTGTGTGGATATTGATGGGAACAAAATAGCTAAACAGTCTTCGGAGCATCGATAAATATTTTTATCAAAAATAAGAGATTAATGCTAAATTTACGCAAAATAAAGTGGATGAAAAGGCAACTGTACAAATTTATTTTTTTTCGATTATTGGGCTGGAAGATTATCGGAACCATAAATCCTGACCTCAAGAAATGTATCATGATGGTCATGCCGCATACCTGTAATTTTGATTTTTTTATTGGTTTGTTCAGTCGCGGTATTATTGGTCTCGAAATGAATTTTGTGGGCAAGAAAGAACTGTTTGCTTTTCCTTTTGGATACTATTTCAGAAGTATCGGCGGTGCGCCTTTGGACCGAAGCGGAGGAAAGAACAATGTAGATGCCACAGTTGAAGTTTTCAATTCGCGCGAAGTATTCAGGATGGCGATTGCACCCGAAGGCACGCGTAAAAAAGTGACCCAACTCAAAACCGGTTTTTATTATATTGCCTTTAAAGCCAATGTACCCATTATTCCAATCGCATTTGATTATTCCAAAAAGGAAGTCAGAATAGGCGAGCCTGTAACTGTTACCGGAAATTATGAGGAAGACATGAAAATCATTTTGCCTCATTTTAAAGGTGCTCTAGGGAAGTATCCCGAAAAACAATTCCAGGTATAAAACCAAATCCATTTTTTTATCGTACGTAGTTTAAGTCAATAATCAACAAAAACTATTTACAATGAGAAAAACAATTTTCACCTTGACATTATTGTCTGCCGTGATGGTATCATGTTCAGATGATTCCGGTAATTCTATGAACGAACAACGTTCAGCCAACAAAGAATTCACCCTTTTTACCACAAGTAACACTACCGGTAGAGTTTCAATTACCGATTACAATCAATCAACACCTGCAACGTATAGTTTTACCGTAGCTTCTACAGATGCTGACGGTGCTTACTATTTTGATGACAGCGATGAAATTATTTTCGCTTCCAGAACCAATAACAGAGTAGAATCTTATGGCGCGGTTTACGATGCGATTGCGGCCAATGCTGCGGCATTACCTTTGAGTTATAACAGCAGTTCAGATTTTAACAATGGACGTGAAATTGCCGTTATGGGTGACAAAGTGGTTGTAGCACAAGACCAAAATGCGGCCAACAACAATACCAATAAATTTGTGGTCTATCAAAAAACCGATTCAGGATTTACACTATTAAATAGTTATACCCTGAATTTTAAAATTTGGGGAATTCATTTGGAAGGCACTACTTTATACGCTGTGGCTGATTTAACAGGTGATTTATTGTCATTTGAAAATTTCTTTGCTAATGCTGATGGTGCGATTTTACCCACTAAAAGAGTAACCATCGAAGGATTGATTAGAACGCACGGCATCACTTATTCCAAAAGAAGTAATACAATGGTGCTAACCGATGTTGGTCTTGCTACTTCAGATTCTGATGGCGGAATCATTGTTTTGAAAGGATTTACCGAATTGTTTGCGGCTACGCCAAATATGGGAACGATTGCTATGAATAAACAAATCAGAATTTATGGTCCGGCAACATCATTGGGTAATCCTGTTGATGTGGCTTACGATAATTTCACCAAAACCATATTCGTAGCCGAAAGATTAAACGGTGGCGGAAAAGTATTAACCTTTGATTTACCCAATTCAAATGTAGATGTAGCACCTGCGAGTTCAAGACCTGAGCCTGGCGTAAGCAGTGTTTATCTTTACAGAGAATAATGTTTGTTATTTAATTATTTTGGTTGAAAAACCTTCGGGACTTTGGTGTCGAAGGTTTTTTTATTCCTTTAGGTTCAGAATTTTCTTTTTGCCTAAATTTGGGGCATGAATTACTTAGCCACACAACAGCAATACAAAGAAGAAAGTCTTTTTGGACGATACATTACTTTAAAACATATCGAACCTATATTGTCAAAATATCCGACAACGATTGTTGGACATTCGGTTATGGGAAAACCAATTTACCAACTTCTATTAGGTTCAGGAAAAACCAAGGTTTTCATGTGGTCCCAAATGCATGGGAATGAAAGCACTACGACCAAAGCCTTGTTTGACTTCATCAACTTTTTGCATGCGGATACTGAATTAAGCAAAGGCATAATGAGTTCGTTTACTTTTTGTTTGTTACCTATGTTAAACCCTGATGGTGCCGAATTGTACACCCGTGAAAACGCCAACAGCATTGACTTGAACCGCGATGCGCAGGACTTATCCCAACCCGAAAGCAAAGCCCTGCGTCAGGTTTTTGAAAATTTCCAACCCGATTATTGTTACAATCTTCATGACCAGCGCACCATTTTTGGCGTAGCCGATTCAGGACAGCCTGCGACAGTTTCTTTTTTGGCGCCAGCCTATAACGAAGCCCGTGAGATCAATGAAACGCGTACCAAAGCAATGCGTATTATTGTAGCGATGAATCAAACGTTGCAAGCCTTGATTCCGAATCAGGTCGGGAGATTTGACGATTCCTTCAATTTTAATTGTGTTGGAGATACTTTTCAGTACTTAAATGTACCGACCGTTTTATTTGAAGCCGGACATTTTCCGAACGATTATGAGCGTGAAGAGACCAGAAAATACATTTTTGCGGCCTTATTATCTGGAATTCAATATTTATACGAAAACGATGTAGTTGATAACAAAAATGAGTATTATTTAAAAATTCCGCAAAATAAAGTCGTTTTTTATGATTTTGTTTATAAAAATGTCAAAATAAATTATGATGATAAAGAAAAAATTATCAATTTTGCAGCACAATACAAAGAAGTTCTAAATAAAGACAAAGTTACTTTTGAAGCAAGAATTGCTCAAATAGATAATCTGGACAATTTTTTTGGTCACCATGTAATTGATGCGCAAGACAAAATGTATCATGATAACGAATCAAATTTTCCGAATATTGAACAAAAAGCTGATTTTTATTTAGGAAAGAATATAAAAATTGTTAATGGTTTGATAAATAATTAGCATTTAACTTTTTTTATTGAAAAAAATGTATTTTTTTTGCCGTAGATTTTTAAATAAACAAAATAATAGTTTTTATGAGTAAGTTTCGCTTAGATGAAGTAGACCACCAAATCTTGGATATGTTGATTGACAACACCAGAATTCCATTCACTGATATCGCTAAGAAATTATTGATTTCTGCAGGAACGGTTCACGTGAGAGTTAAGAAAATGGAAGATTCAGGAATCATTATGGGTTCTTCATTGTCTTTGGATTATGAAAAATTAGGATATTCTTTCATCGCTTATGTTGGAGTATTTTTGAACAACACTTCGCAAACTAAATTCGTTTTAGAGAGAATCAACGAAATTCCATATGTAACCGTAGCTCACGTAACAACAGGGAAATTCAACATTTTCTGTAAAATCAGAGCAAAAGATACCAAACACGCTAAAGATGTAATCTTCATGATTGACGATATCGAAGGGGTTTACAGAACTGAAACCATGATTTCGCTTGAAGAAAGCATCAATGATAAAAAACGTTTGATGCATACGATTTTCCAGGAATTGGACTAGTCAGAATCAAAAATATATTTAAGACCTCAAGTGAAAGCTTGAGGTTTTTTTATTAATTTAAGCCAAAATTCTCTCGCGATGTACACCTTACCCAAAATAGAGCGTTTCAATCAGAATGTGTTGTCGAAGTATCACATTTACAACAGCGTGTTTATTACGTTGCCTTTTGACGCGATTGACAATACCGGCGTTTTGTTGCCTTTGTTTTCTGAGGTTTGTGATAATGGTTTTAAAAACAGTTGGTCACCGAAGCAAATCGTCGATTTCTTTGCCGATAAATATTTGGACAACGCTTCCGAAGAAGATAAAATTGATTTAATGTTTCGTTTTATCCAGTATGTCGAGCGCCAAATTGTACTCTTTGATGCCATTGAAGACGCCGCGTTTCCGATAGTCAATAATTTGGAAGGCCGAGGTTCGTTGCGAGATATCAAAGAAAAAACCGAAGCCAAAGACAAGCGCAAAGAATTAATAGATTTTCTGGAAACGTTTAATGTACGCACGGTTCTGACGGCACATCCGACACAGTTTTATCCCGGTTCCGTACTCGGAATCATCACCGATTTGACCGAAGCCATTCGCATCAATGATTTGATTAAGATCAAACAGCTTTTGGCTCAACTCGGGAAAACGCCTTTTATCAAAAAAGAAAAACCAACACCTTTTGACGAAGCGGTAAGCCTGATTTGGTATCTCGAAAATGTCTTTTACCAAACGATAGGAGAGATGATGCAGTACCTGCAAAAGAACATTTTTGATGGCAATATTATAGAGAATCCGATTGTCAACCTGGGTTTTTGGCCTGGTGGCGACCGAGATGGAAATCCGTTTGTAACGCCCGAAATCACTGAGAATGTAGCCAAGCGTTTGCGAACATCAATCATGAAATGTTACTATTTTGACATTCGAAATCTAAAGAGGAAATTAACCTTTAATGAAGTCGATAAAATCATCGCCAGTTTGGAGTACAAATTATATCGCTCGGTGTTTTATTCGCAGGGCGAAGTGTTTATCACTTTGGAAGAATTGAAAAACGAACTCAATATCGTCAAACAGATTATCATCAACAAACACCAATCATTGTATCTGGATGAAATCAATTTGTTGTTGCAAAAGATAACACAGTTCGGATTCCATTTTGCGTCGCTGGATATTCGCCAAAACAGTAAAATACACAATGAAGTTTTTGACGATATCATTTCTTTACTGAAAAAAGAAAAGGAATTGTACTTTCCGGAAGATTTTGATACGATGTCCGAATCAGATAAAATCGAAGTGATTTCCCAATTAAGGTTTGATTTACTCGAGCATTTCTTTGAAAACGAATTGACGCGTTCCACTTTGGACACGATTAAACTGATGCGTGAAATCCAAAACGACAATGGTGAGAAAGGCTGCAACCGATACATCATTAGTAATAATGAAAGTGCGTTGAATGTGATTGAAACCTTTGCCATGTTCCGTTTGCTGGCTTGGGAAAACCCAACGGTTGATATTATTCCGTTGTTTGAATCGGTAGACGATTTGCAAAAAGCCGATAAAATAATGGAACAGTTGTACCAAAATACAGCTTATAGAAATCATTTAAAAGAACGAAAAGACAAACAAACTGTCATGCTCGGTTTCTCTGACGGAACCAAAGACGGCGGTTACCTGATGGCGAATTGGAGCATTTTTAAAGCCAAAGAAATGATTACCAAAGTTTCCAGAGAATACGGAATCAAAGTCATTTTCTTTGACGGTCGCGGCGGTCCGCCGGCGCGTGGCGGAGGCAAAACCCATAAGTTTTATGCTTCTTTGGGTTCAACGATTGAGAACCAGGAAATACAAGTTACTGTTCAGGGACAAACGATCAGTTCCAATTTCGGAACCTTGGATTCCTGTCGTTACAATCTGGAAAACCTGTTGAGCGCCGGAGTTGCTAATCAGATTTTTAATAAAGATGAAAACAATCTGACCGAGCCCGAAAAGAACATCATTGATACGTTGGCGGAATTGGGTTACCAAAAATATATCGATTTCAAAAGCCATCCGAAGTTTATTCCTTATCTCGAGCAAATCAGTACGCTGAAGTATTTCTCGAAAGCCAATATTGGCAGTCGCCCATCAAAGCGAAATACTGATGATAAATTGAACTTCGCCGATTTGCGGGCGATTCCGTTTGTGAGTTCGTGGAGCCAATTAAAGCAAAACGTTCCCGGATTTTTTGGCGTTGGCACCGCGTTGAAACATTTTGAAGAAACCAATCGTTGGGACAAAGTACAGGATTTGTACAACAACTCTTTGTTCTTTAAAACCTTGTTGGAAAACAGTATGATGTCGTTGGCCAAATGTTATTTCCCATTGACGGCGTATATGAAGCATGACGCTGAGTTTGGTGAGTTTTGGCAAATCATTTTTGACGAATTTCAGGAAACCAAACGCATGTTGTTAAAAATCGCCGGTCATACCGAACTGATGCAAAACTATCCCGATGGGAAAGCTTCAATAGCCATGCGCGAGCAGATTGTGTTGCCGTTATTGACGATACAGCAATATGCTTCATCACAAATCAATGAGCTGAAAAAGCAACCAGCTTTTGATGAAAAATTAGTGACAACTTATGAGAAACTGGTAACGCGCTCGTTGTTTGGAAATACGAATGCGAGCAGGAATTCGGCGTAAATATTAATTATAAAAAATAAAAACAATCATCATGAAAAAATCACAACTCCACACCGATGAATATGCGGCCTATTATGGCACTTACATTGACAATGTAACCGAAGAATACAACTTGGTGGAAGAACTCGAAATTTCGGTGCATCGCCTGGTGAAATTTGTCCAGGATATTCCGATGGACAAGTTTGATTACCGTTATGCCGAAGGAAAATGGACCATAAAAGACATTTTGCTCCACATTATTGACGCCGAGCGAATTTTTGCCTATCGTGCGTTGCGTTTTGCCCGAAAAGACCAAACGCCATTGGCGAGCTTTGACGAAAACACCTATGTAGATGAAGCCAACGCTAACAGCAGAAGCATTCAGGATTTGCTGAGTGAATTGTTGGTGGTAAGACAATCGAGTTTGGCATTGTTCAAATCATTTTCAGAGGAACAGCTATTGCGCAAAGGCATTGCTTCAAATAACCCGATGTCGGTGAGAGCTTTGGGATTTGTGATTATTGGCCACCAAAATCACCACCAACGTGTTTTTCAGGAGCGCTATCTGAACTAATATCATTAAAAAGAAAAATCCCAAATTCAATTTGAACTTGGGATTTTATATTTTGTACTTTGTTTTTACTCTTCGTCGTCATCCTCTTCAAAATTGTCTGAGTCGGCGAAATCATCTTCATCAATATCATCATCGTCATCATCGTCAGAACCACCTTTGTCTTTTAGGGGATCAACTTCTTCGTCATCTTCATCAGCTGTAATAGCATCTTCATCGTCATCTAGGCCTTTGATTGGTTCGATAGGCTCAATTACTGAATCCAAATCGTCTTCTTCATCAAATTTTTCCATACGACTGGCGAGTTTGGTACTTACTTTAACCAAGTAAATGGTGTCTTCTGTACGTACTTCAACTGCTTCGATTAACTCGTTTTGAGCATTTCTGAAACGGATGATGTCGGTGTCGTCATATCCTTCCGGGAATTTCTCTACTAATAAATTTAGTATGTCTCCGGTTAGTTTGGCATAGTCTACAATAATTCTTCTCATAAAAAAATCTTTTATAAATCTAGTAAGTAAGCAAAAATTAGTGGCGCTACAATGGTAGCATCCGACTCGATAATAAATTTGGGGGTATGAATGTCAAGTTTTCCCCAAGTGATTTTCTCATTTGGGACAGCTCCCGAATAGGAACCGTAACTTGTAGTTGAATCTGAAATCTGGCAAAAGTAACTCCAAAACGGAACATCATGCATTTCCATGTCCTGGTATAACATTGGTACTACGCAAATCGGGAAATCTCCTGCAATTCCACCACCAATCTGGAAGAAACCAACGCCTCTTCCTGAGGAATTCTTTGGATACCAATCGGCCAACCACATCATATATTCGATGCCGCTTTTCATAGTTGTAGGTTTGAACGTGCCTTTGATACAATAAGAAGCAAAAATGTTTCCCATCGTACTGTCTTCCCATCCCGGAACCACAATTGGCAAGTTTTTCTCCGCCGCTGCGACCATCCAGGAATCTTTTGGATCAATTTCGTAGTATTGTTTTAATACGCCTGAATTGATCATTTGGTACATGAATTCATGTGGAAAATAACGTTCTCCTTTTGAATCGGCATTGTTCCAAATGTCATATAAGTGTGATTGTAATCTTCTGAAAGCTTCTTCTTCCGGAATACAAGTGTCTGTAACTCTGTTGTAGTGATTTTCCAATAAATCCCATTCTTCCTGCGGGGATAAATCGCGGTAATTTGGCACTCTTTTATAAGAATTGTGTGCCACCAAATTCATAATGTCTTCTTCCAAATTGGCACCCGTGCAGGAAATTATGTGTACTTTGTCCTGGCGAATCATTTCCGCCAACGATTTTCCTAACTCGGCCGTACTCATGGCTCCGGCCAAAGTAATCATCATTTTACCATTGTCAAGTAGATGCTCTTCATAGCCTTTTGCTGCGTCAACTAGGGCAGCAGCGTTAAAGTGAAGATAGTTTTTTTCTATAAACTGACTGATTGGTCCTTTACTCATTGTTGTTTGTTTGTTGTTTGTAGTTGATGGTTCAAAGAAAAACTTTTTTTCTAAACCAGCAAACTCTTTTTTTAAAAATTATTATAAATATAAAACGTGCCAGACGTTCTGTTTTTCAAAGTTTATTTCTTGTCGTAACCTAATATTTTCAGGACATCATCTGAACTCTGTTGGTGTGAAAATATTTCTGTAGCCAAAATGCCGTTTTCATCGCGATCAATCAAAATGTGTTTGGGTTGCGGAATCAAACAGTGGTGCAATCCGCCAAAGCCGCCAATGGTTTCCTGATACGCACCGGTGTTGAAGAATCCGATGTATAAAGGTTTTTCCTTGTTGTATTTTGGCAAATAAACAGCATTCATATGTTGTTCCGAATTGTAGTAGTCATCACTATCGCAAGTCATTCCGCCCAAAAGTACTCTTTCATAAGTGTCATTCCAACGGTTTACGGCCAGCATTACAAAACGCTTGTTAATGGCCCAGGTATCGGGTAGTGTCGTGATGAATGATGAATCAATCATGTTCCAGTTCTCACGGTCATTTTGCTTCTTTTGGTATAAAACCTGATAAATCGCGCCACCTGATTCACCAACGGTAAATGAACCGAATTCGGTGAAGATATGTGGAACGTCGATTTCAGCTTCGTCGCATGAAATTTTGATTTGGTTCAAAATCTCATCAATCATATATTGGTAATCGTATTCAAAAGCCAATGAATTTTTGATTGGGAAACCACCGCCGATATTCAAGCTGTCCAAAGTGGGACATTCTCTTTTCAGTGCGACATATACTTTCATACATTTCAACAACTCATTCCAGTAATAGGCCGTATCGCGGATTCCGGTGTTGATAAAGAAGTGCAGCATTTTCAGTTCCACTTGTTTGTTTTCCTGAATTTGTTTTCTGTAGAAAGGAACGATGTCTTTGTAGCCAATGCCCAAACGGGAAGTATAGAACTCAAATTTTGGTTCTTCTTCGGCTGCAATTCGGATTCCGATTTTGAATTTGCCTTTTATTTTTTCCTGCAACAAGTCTAATTCCTCATAATTGTCAATTACCGGAATGGTTTTGTTGTGGCCGCTGTTGATTAAACGGGCAATGTTATCCACATACTCATCGCGTTTGAAACCGTTACAAACTACATAAGTGTTTTTGTTGATTTTGCCTTCTTCCATCAATTTCTCTACTATGTTGATGTCATAGGCAGAAGAAGTTTCGATGTGGATGTTGTTTTTGAAAGCTTCATTCATGATAAATTTGAAATGAGAGCTTTTGGTACAATAACAATAATAGTATTTGCCTTCGTAACCGATTTTTTCCATTCCTTTTCTGAACCAGCCTTTGGCTTTGTTGATGTTATTGGAAATGGCAGGCAAATAGGTGAACTTTAAAGGCGTGCCGTATTGTTCTACCAATTTCATCAAATCGATATTGTGAAACTGAAGGTTGTCTTTGTTTAGCGTGAATTCTTCTTGCGGGAAGTAGAATGTTTGATTGATTAAGTCGTAATATTTGGTGTTCATTTAGCTTTTAAATTTCAGATTAAATTATTTTTAAAACAAAATAATCCTCGATTCAAACCCTGATGTTAGCATAAATGATGGGTAATTTTTCTTGGAATAAAAAAGTAATTGGCGAACACAAAGCAGTAGGATCATTTTTCTGGCTTAAAAAATGAGCGCTAAAAGCGGAGAAATAATTTCTAATTTCCTGGCTATAAATACTGTAATTAGTAGTGTTGACACTTTTTTTCATCAGGGCAAATGTAAAAAATAATATTTTCGAAATACAACTATTACTGTGAAAAAAATGTTAGTTTTTATAATCTTCAAAAGATTTTGTAATTAATTCATTATCAACTTCTTGGTTGGTTTTAATTTTACCAATACCATCAAGCAATGCAAATTGGATTTTGCCGTACTCATTTTTTTTGTCGTGAATCAATAAATCGACTATCGGTTGGAGGTCATTTTCTTCAAAAATGATCCGGTCAAAAACTGCATTGATGGTCTTTTTGATTTCGATGTATTCTGCTTCCGAAAGCAATCCTTTTTGCCATGAAATGAAACTTTCTAAAATCATCCCGGCCGCAATGGCTTCACCATGCAGCAAGGTTTTTTTGCTTTCGTTTTCCAGAAAATAACTTTCAATGGCATGACCTAAAGTATGCCCGAAATTCAAAGCTTTTCTAATCCCATTTTCCGTTGGATCCTGCATCACGATTTCGTTTTTGATTTCGATGGAACGGTGAATCAACAAATCAAAATCGGCAAAGTCAGCTTGGCTTAAATCTTTAAACTGAGCCCAATAGGCAGCATCAAAAATCAATCCGTGCTTGAGCATTTCGGCCAATCCGGATCGCATTTCGTTTTGCGGTAAAGTCGATAGGAATTCGGTGTCAATTAAAACCATTTTCGGAACATTGATGACACCAATCTGGTTTTTCAGGTTACCCAAATCTACACCGTTTTTGCCTCCAATGGAAGCATCAACCATCGCCAAAAGTGTCGTCGGGATATTGATAAAATCTATTCCTCTTTTGAAGGTAGAAGCGATAAAACCGCCAATATCAGTAATCACGCCACCGCCAATATTGAGCAATAATGATTTTCTGTCGGCACCCAATTCGGTCAGGATATTCCAAATTTCCACACAGGTATTGATGTTTTTTTCGGCTTCGCCCGATTCAATTTCTATGATTTCAATGGTTTTGTCTGTCGCTAAAAATGGCAAAAACCGCTGCAAACAAAGCGCATTGGTGTGACTGTCCACTAAAATGAATAGATTGGAATAGTGGTTTTGTTCAATGAAATTATTGAGCGTTTCGTATTCTTTTTCTCCGAATAAAACCGGGTAACCGTTGGCGGTTATTGATTGCATCATTGTTTAAAATGTATTGGGCAAAATAAGGGATTTTTTTTCTAAATAAGGCAATAAGATTTAATAATGACCTTTTGCTTTTTCGAGCCAAATAAAATGTAAATTTGTTTAACTTTTTTGATAAAAGAATAAACAATAATATTTAAATTTAGTCAATGAAAAAAGAGCGACCTGATAATATTGTATTTTCTGATGAACAGGGATATAATGCCAGTCAACTGTCTTATCCGACAAATATTGGCGCACCAGCCATTAGAGTGGATGATGTTGTGGCTTGGAAAAGTAGAAGCATCAGCAATGTCAACAAAGAATTTGAGAGTAGGTTCAACGAACTAAAAATGCAATACCAAAATTTAATGCGCGAATACGAATGGAACGAATTGGTATATAGTGCAAAGTTTTCATTTGAGCCGGTTATTGGTGAAATTTATCATTTATACAGAGACGATAACGGTTTTAACTTTCTATCGTTAATTGGACCAAAGGAATGGAATAAAGAACATCTTGGCACTTTCAAATTGAACAGTGACAAAAAGTGGATTGTACTGTGATGTTTATCGGTGAAATTAATCAAGTGTATTTTCCTGAAAACTGCCTCAACAAAGAAGGATTTTTAGATATAAAAAAACCAATAGCAATACTTGTTTCGGATTATTTTGAATAAAAAAGCGATTAATATTATTTGGTTTAAAAGAGATTTGCGATTGACAGATCATGAACCTTTGTTTCAGGCTCAACAATCGGATTTGCCTGTTTTATTGCTCTTTTTTTTCGAGCCTTCTGTTATGGCTTATGACGATTCGGATGTAAGGCATTGGCGGTTTGTTTACGAATCAATTTTAGGGATGCAAACCCAATTGGACTCGGTAAACGCGAGACTTTATTTTTTTCAAAGTGAAGTCAAAACAGTATTCGAAGAACTCACAAAAGTGTATGAAGTCAAAACGGTTTTTTCCCATCAGGAAGTGGGTAACAAAGTTACTTTTGACCGGGATATAACAATGCAAAGTTATTTTTCAGCAAATAAAATTGAGTGGAAGGAATACCAATTGCACGGTGTGATTCGAAAATTAAAATCGAGAAAAGATTGGGATAAACGTTGGGAAAAAGTGATGCGTGACATTCCCAAAACCATCAACTTAAATCGTTTTCAAATCGAAAAATTGGATTCTGATTTATACAACAAATTAAAAGGAGAGCATCTAAATGAAGCCATCACAACTCACCACAAAAACTTCCAACAAGGAGGCGAATATTGGGCTTGGCGGTATTTAGACAGTTTTGTAAAAGAGCGCTATATCAATTATAGCAAGCACATTTCTAAGCCCGATTTAAGCAGAAAAGGCTGTAGTCGTTTATCGCCCTATTTGGCTTATGGTAATATTAGTATGCGAATGGTTTATCAATATGCCAATCAGTTTTATGAGAATGCTTCTAATAAAAGAGCGATGCTGAATTTTGTATCACGATTGCATTGGCATTGTCATTTTATGCAAAAGTTTGAAGACGAATGCCGAATGGAATTTCAAAACATAAATGCTGCTTTTGACATCTTGATAAAGCCCAAAAATGAAGCTTATATCAAAGCTTGGCAGGAAGGAAAAACCGGCGTGCCTATTGTGGATGCCTGCATGCGTTGTTTGGTAGCCACCGGTTACCTCAATTTTAGAATGCGCGCTATGGTCGTTTCTTTTTTTGTGTTTAATCTTTGGCAGGACTGGCGTGAATTGCACTTTTTGGCCCGACAATTTTTAGATTACGAACCCGGAATTCATTATCCGCAATTGCAAATGCAATCGGGCGTTACCGGAATCAATACCGTTCGCATTTACAATCCGATTAAAAACTCTGAAGAACACGATACTGAAGGCATTTTTATCAAAAAATGGTTACCCGAATTGGCCAATATTCCGGCTCATTTGATCCATGAACCTTGGAAATTGAGCCTGATGGAACAGCAATTATATCAATGTGAAATTGGTAAAGATTATCCGGAACCAATTGTAGATATTGAAGCCACTCGTAAAAAGGCGAGTGATATCATTTGGAGTTTTCGCAAAACGGATGAAGTCAAAGAAGAAGGCAGACGAATTCTGAAAAAGCACGTAACAAATCCCAATTCAAATAAAATAGCTAATGCGCGGAATAAAAAAACAAAACCTGCCCAATAAAGTTTGCGTCGTTTGTAACCGACCTTTTTACTGGCGCAAAAAATGGGAGAAAGTTTGGGATGAAGTCAAATATTGTAGCGATAAATGCAGAACAACAAAAAATGAAAAATAAAGGCACACTTAGGCTTATTTTGGGAGACCAATTGAACCACCTTCATTCTTGGTTCAATAAGGTAGATGATTCTATTACTTATGTGCTAATGGAAGTCAGAACCGAAACGGATTACGCGCACCATCACATCCAAAAAGTAGTTGGTTTCTTCAGTGCCATGCGTTCTTTTGCTGCAGAGTTGCAGTCTAAACAACACAAGGTGATTTACTTCCATTTGACGGATAGCCACAATTTGCAATCCTTTGAAAAGAATTTAGACGCCATATTACACCAAGGAAATTTTATACAGTTTGAATACCAATTGCCTGATGAATATAGATTGGATGTTGTATTTAAAAACTATTGTTCTCATCTTACAATTCCACATGCAGTTTATGACACAGAGCATTTTTTCAGCACAAGGAATGAATTAGGGACTTTTTTTGAAGGCAAAAAAATGTTGCTGATGGAAAGCTTTTACCGCGCCATGAGAAAGCAACACAACATTTTGATGGAAGGCGATAAACCTACAACCGGTCAGTGGAATTATGATGGGGAAAATCGAATGAAATTGCCTAAAAATCATAAGCCAACACCGCCATTAGTTTTTAATAATGATGTTAGTCAAATTGTCGCAGCATTGAGCAATACAAATGTTGCTACTATTGGAACTATTGATGAGACTAATTTTGTTTGGCCTATTAACAGAGCACAATCCTTAGCCTTACTCGATTTTTTTGTGACCGAATGTCTGCCTTTATTTGGATCATTTCAAGATGCGATGATGCCCAATGAATGGTCGTTATACCATTCGCGTCTTTCCTTTTCCATGAATCTCAAAATGATTTCGCCCAAAGAAGTTATAGACCGAGCCATCAAAGAATGGGGAAGTCGCAAAAATGAGATAGCGTACAATCAACTCGAAGGTTTTGTTCGGCAAATCATTGGTTGGCGCGAATACATGCGCGGTATTTATTGGTTAAAAATGCCCAGTTATGCTTCTTTGAATTTTTTTAATCATAATCAAAAATTGCCCGATTGGTTTTGGACCGGTAAAACCAAAATGAATTGTCTCAAAAATGCCATCAACCAATCGTTAGATTTCGCCTATGCGCATCATATTCAGCGTTTAATGATTACCGGAAATTTTGCCCTGTTGGCCGGAGTGCATCCGGATGAAGTAGATGCCTGGTATCTGGGAATTTACATTGATGCGATTGAATGGGTTGAAATCACCAACACCCGTGGCATGAGTCAGTTTGCTGACGGCGGCATTGTAGGCACAAAACCTTATGTGAGTTCGGCTGCGTATATCGATAAAATGAGCCACTATTGTGGTAGCTGTTTCTATAAAAAAGCATTGAAAACGGGCGAAAAAGCATGCCCGTTTAACAGCTTGTATTGGAATTTCTACGACAAGCATGAAGACAAATTATCCAAAAATCCCCGTATCGGAATGATGTACAATGTTTGGCGAAAAATGAAACCCGAAGAAAAAGCCAATTTGTTAGAACAGGCCGATTCTTATTTGAAAAATATCAATGACTTATGAAAACAGCGATTGTTTGGTTTAAAACCGATTTGCGTTTGCACGATAATGAAACCTTGGTAAAAGCGATAGCCAAGAGTGATATCATTGTTCCGGTGTATTGCTTTGATGAAGCTCAATTTCAGACAACGGATTATGGATTTCAAAAAACAGGAAGTTTCAGAGCCCAATTTTTATTGGAAGCTTTGGCCGATTTAGATAAAAATCTTCGAGAATTAGGCTCGGGATTGATCCTTTTGAAAGGGAAACCCGAAGTTGAAATCCCCAAAATAGTCCAGCAATACAAAGCTTACAAAGTTTTTGCTAAGCGAGAGGTGGCTCATGAAGAAAAGCAAACGGAAGCTTTGGTACAATCGGAACTTTTTAGATTGCGATGTGAATTTGAAACCTTTAGCACAAGCACTTTATACCATGCGGAAGATTTGCCTTTTTCCATCAAAGATATTCCCGATGTTTTCACCAATTTCAGAAAGAGAATTGAGAAAGATGCTGAGATTAGAACGGTTTTCGAAAAGCCGTTGCGAATTAATTCCCCTACAATTCCTGAAATCAATCTGCCTGCATTGAATGATTTAGGTTTGGATACTACCAACATTGATAGCAGAGCTGTCCTTCAGTTCAAAGGTGGCGAAACCCAAGGATTACTGCGTATGAAACATTATTTTTTTGAAACCCAATCAATCTCAAGTTATAAACAAACCCGAAACGGAATGGTAGGCGCCAATTATTCCTCCAAATTCTCAGCATGGTTGGCATTGGGTTGTTTGTCTCCAAGGGAAATCTATTTTGAACTCAAAAAATATGAAGCGCAATACGAAGCCAACGAATCGACATATTGGTTGGTTTTTGAATTACTCTGGCGTGACTATTTTAGGTTTATGGTGAAGAAATACCAAGCCAAATTTTTTCAATTGGCCGGAATTCAAACCAAAGCCATTGCATCGAATAAACAAGATATTCAGTCATTGCAAAACTGGATTGATGGTAAAACAGGTATTGATTTCGTTGATGCCAATATGACTGAACTTAAGTTGACCGGTTTTATGAGCAATCGAGGCCGACAAAATGTAGCGAGTTATTTGTGTCATGATTTGAAACTCGATTGGCGTTATGGCGCGGCTTATTTTGAGCAACAACTCATCGATTATGATGTTTGCAGTAATTGGGGTAATTGGGCTTATTTAGCCGGAGTGGGTAATGATCCGCGTGGCAATCGCTATTTTAATATCGAGAAGCAAGCCCAAGATTATGATAAAAAAATGGAATACAGAAGTTTATGGTTGAACACTAATAATAGGGCTTTATGAAAATTCTTTTAACAGGTGCCAATGGTTATGTAGGGAGACGATTATTGCCCGAATTGTTGTCGCAAGGACATGAAGTAATTTGTTGTGTTCGCGATAAAAAGCGCATGGGATTTGATCCACATATCTTGTCTTTAGTTGCCATTTGGGAAGTTGATTTTTTAGAGGAAGTCAGTTTTGAAAATTGTCCGACACAGGTTGATATTGCTTATTTTTTAATTCATTCGATGTCGAGTTCTACCAATGATTTTGATGTTATGGAAGCCCAAACGGCCCAAAACTTCAATCGGTATTCAGCATACATGAAAGTAAAACAAGTCATTTATTTGAGCGGCATTGTCAACGACCCGAATTTGTCCAAACACATGCTGTCACGAAATAGTGTTGAGAAAATATTGTACGGAGGAACACACGATTTAACCGTTTTAAAGGCTGGAATTATTGTAGGTTCAGGAAGTTCGTCATTTGAAATTATCAGGGATTTATGTGAAAAATTGCCCATCATGATTACACCAAAATGGGTGCTGACTAAAACGCAACCCATTGCTATTCGGGATGTAATTCAGTATTTACTTGGAGTACAAAATAGGGAAGACTGTTTCAACGAATCTTTTGATATTGGTGGGCCCAATGTGATCACCTACAAACAAATGATGCAGTTGTATGCCAAAACCCGAAACATTAAATTGGCCATTTTGACTGTTCCGATTATGACACCGAAATTATCTTCCTACTGGCTGTATTTTGTTACGTCTACTTCCTATAAATTGGCTGTAAATTTGGTCGATAGCATGAAGGTAGAAGTGGTTTGTAAAGACAACCGACTCCAAAAAATGCTCCATATAAAACCCATTTCCTATGTAGATGCTATTAAATTAGCTTTTGAGAAAATTGAACAAAATTTAGTCATTTCCAGTTGGAAGGACAGTTTGGTGAGTAGTCGTTTTAAGAGCAGTTTGGCGCATTATATCCAAGTCCCTAACTTTGGTTGTTTGAAAGACATTAAAACAGTAAAGATTGAAAATCCTGAACAGGTTTTGCATAATATTTGGTCGATAGGAGGCGAAAAAGGGTGGTATTATGCTGATTGGATGTGGCAATTGCGTGGCGCTATTGATAAATTGTTTGGTGGTGTTGGGCTCAGAAGAGGAAGAACCCATCCTTACGATATTTACAACGGTGATTCGTTAGATTTCTGGCGGGTTTTATTGGCCGATAAAGAAAACAAGCGGTTATTACTTTTTGCAGAAATGAAAGTTCCGGGTGAAGCTTGGTTGGAATTTAGAATCGATGAAAATAATGTATTGCACCAAATTGCGACGTTTCGGCCAAGAGGAATTTTTGGGCGATTATATTGGTACAGTATGCTACCTTTTCATTTTTTTATTTTCAATGGGATGATAAAAAGGATTGTTGCCTCAAACTAGTTTTTTAAAATGAAACAATTCTTAAAACTCTTTTTATATTTGTCGCATCAATACAATACAATGGAAAAAATTTTCAACAACACTAAAGTGGCGTTTGCACTTAAAACAGATACAGAATTAGACAGGGCTTATTTTTTATTCAAAATGATTGACAATGAGCCGCTGGTTCGCATCGGAACTGCCGTGACCAACTTTGCCTTAAAGGCACACTTACCGGTAGAAGGATTAATCAGAGCGACTGTTTTTGATCATTTTTGTGGCGGAACAACTGAAGATGATTGTTTGTCGGTAGTGGATAAAATGTATACCAAAGGTGTTTCTTCAGTATTGGATTATTCGGTTGAAGGGAAAGAAGAAGAAGCGCAATTTGACGCTGCCTTGGAAATGACATTGAAAACCATTGAATTTGCTAAAGAAAGAGAAGCGATTCCGTTTGCGGTTTTTAAACCAACCGGTTTTGGGCGTTTTTATTTATATGAAAAGTTAGGAGAGAAGCAAACCTTAACTGCCGAAGAACAAAAAGAGTGGGATAGAGTAGTGGCTCGTTTTGATGCTGTATGTAAAGCCGCTCATGAGAAAGACGTTGCCTTGTTGATTGACGGAGAAGAAAGCTGGATGCAGGATGCTGCTGACGATTTGGTTACCGATATGATGCGCAAGTACAACAAAGAAAAATGCATTGTTTTTAACACTTTGCAGTTGTATCGCCATGACAGATTGGATTATTTGAAAAAGTTGCACGCGCAAGCTCAGTCAGAAGGCTTTTATATAGGGATGAAACTGGTTCGCGGAGCCTATATGGAAAAAGAAAACAAACGTGCCGAAGAAAAAGGCTATCCGACACCAATTTGCGAGAGCAAAGAAGCCACAGATATTAATTATGATACAACTGTGGTTTATATGATGGAGAATTTAGAAAAAATGTCCATATTTGCCGGAACACACAATGAGTTAAGTTCTTATAAACTAATTGAACTAATGGAAGCCAAAGGCGTACTGAAAAGTGACCCAAGAATTTGGTTTGGTCAGTTGTATGGCATGAGCGATAACATCAGCTATAATCTGGCAGAACACGGGTATAATGTAGCTAAATATTTGCCATTTGGACCGGTTAGGGATGTGATGCCTTATTTGATTCGAAGGGCAGAAGAAAACACTTCGGTAGCCGGGCAAACAAGTAGGGAACTTAACTTGTTAAAAACAGAGAGAGACAGAAGAAAAATAGAAAAATAGAAAAAAGACCTCATTTATTTGAGGTTTTTTCGTTAAAACATTAAAAATCAATATATTTGGTAGTTGTTTAATAGCAATTGCCAAGCTAAATCTACTTTAAAGTTATTGTATATGAAGATATTTACTCGTATAAAAAATATATTATTTGTTGCCCTAATCTTGTTTTCCTTTCAGGGATTCTCACAAAATCTGTTGAATAACGGGAATTTTGAAACAGGTACTGTCATTGGTTTTTTTAGCAATGGCGCTGGGTATTCCCAAATTAATCCTCCATATTCAGGAACTACTATACCTGGGAATTGGTCATTAACAACCAATCCGCTGCCGATGAATACTGCTTCTTTCGTTGCATCGGGAGATCACACTTCGGGAACGGGATACATGATGGTTATTGATGGGAATACCACGGGTGGCCAACAAAATTTCTGGGAAGCCGGAAATGGCGGTGGTGGCGTTTGTGGTTTGACAACCGGTGTAACCTATACGTTTAGCTATTGGATCAGATCCATTTACGGACCTGTAGCGGGTTCACCAACACCAGCCAATATTGGTGTGCAGATTCTGAATGCCAGCGCAGTGACTTTAGTTTCGGGTAGTGCCATTGCGCCTCCAACAGCTTCGGGCTGGCAGCAAGTAGTTTATACTTTTGTAGCCAATGGTCCGTGTGCCAATATCAAATTATTTAACAACAATACGAGTGCAGTTGGGAATGATTTTGCAGTCGATGATTTTTCGGTGACTGCACCAACAATACCTTTGACGATGTCAAATTCAGTATCCAATGTTTCCTGCCCCGGAGCGAATGATGGCTCAATTGTTATTTTTGGAGTTAATGGAGTTCAGCCTTATGTTTCTTATTCCATTACAGGGCCAGTTTCACAAACGAATACCACAGGAGTTTTCACCGGACTTCCGGCGGGTACTTATACGCTTTCGGTAACTGATAGTGATAGCCCGGCCTCAACAGCAACCACTCCAAATGTAGTTATCACGCAACCTGGTGGCATAACAGCTGGTGCTTTCCCTTCAACAATTTGTGCAGGCGCGACAAGTCAATTGTCAACAAGCGGAAGTGCGAATCCATACAATTGGACTGCATCACCGGCAGATCCTAGTTTGACAACGCCCAACATCGCTAACCCTGTGGTTAGTCCAACACAGACAACCACCTATACGGTAACTTCTACCGTAACATCGAATAGAGATTTGATTTTTAACGGAGATTTTTCTCAAGGGAATAATGGATTTACTACGGATTATCAGTATTTAACGGTTACTGTTCCGGCTGGTGCACAGAGAACTTATGGAATCGTGACCAATTCAAATGCTTGGTTTGCCGGTTTTTCTTCTTGTACTGCTAATGGTGGCTCAGGAAATATGTTTGTAGCCGATGGTTCCAATCAGAATGCCGGAAATGATAGCGTTTGGTGTCAAACTGTAGCAGTTGTTCCGGGTCAGAATTATACCTTTAGCTATTGGGTTCAAACTGTTGCCACTCCAAACCCTGCCAATATAGAAGTCATGATTAATGGTGCTTCAGTTGGAATTGCATTAGCTCCGGCTACAGCCTGCGGCTGGGTTCAAAGATCTTATGTCTGGAATTCAGGTGCCAGTACTTCGGCACAAATTTGTTTGTTTGACAGGGTTATCACGTCTGGTGGAAATGATTTTTCATTGGACGATATCTCATTTACCGGACCTGTAACCTGTAATTTGTCACAAAGCGTTACGGTAAATGTAAATCCATCTGCGTCACCAGTTATTGCTTGTGGAACTTCAACGGCAAGTTCTGTGAGTTTCAATTGGGGTGCAGTAACCGGTGCAACGGGATATACAATCAGTTATACGATTAACAGCGGAACAGCTATTAGCGGAGGAAACACGGCAGCAACTACTTATGCTGTAAATGGTTTAAATGCAAATGATTCGGTAACCATAACAGTAACGCCAACCGGTGCATCGTGTTTGACCGCTTCAAGTCAAACTTGTATTGCAGCAGTAGCTTGTGTTGTGCCAACAGTTTCTGTAACACAACAGCCAACCTGTACTGTGCCTACCGGGACAATTGTTTTTACGAGTCCGTTGAATACCGGTCCTTTACCAATTCCGACAGATTTATTTATTTCTGAAGTAAGTGATGAAAGTACTGGTGCTTTATCCTATATCGAAATCTTTAATGGCACAGGTGCTCCTAAAAATTTAGCCAACTATAAATTAAAAGTATACAATAACGGTAATGCCACACCATCCGGTTTTTGTGATTTTCCATTAGCCGGAACATTAGCAAACAATGATGTTTATGTCGTTGGTATTGGTAGTGCCACTAATGTTGGTGGAGTAATTCCTGATTTGGTAGTTAGTGCCTGTCCAGGTTATAACACCAATGATAATGTGCGTTTAGCAACCAGTGCAGATGTTGAATTTGATTTATGGGGAAGAACAGACGGTATTGATTTTACACCAGCCAATCAAAGTGGTTATACATACAGAAGACTTGCTTCGGCACCACATCCTACGATGACATGGAATCCGGCTGACTGGACCGCTTTAGATCCTCAGGACTATACAAATTTTGGGACTTATTCTTATCAGGCAGCCAATTACGAATACAGCGTTAACGGCACTACATATCAATCCAGTCCAACTTTTACCGGTTTGGCTCCGGGTAATTATAATGTAACGGTCAGAGATTTGGTTTCGGGCTGTATTTCTACGCCAATCCTATTGGTGGTTAATCCGGTTCCGAATGCAACTGCTCCAACTGTTGTTTCACCAGTTACTTATTGTCAAAATGCTACAGTAAGCCCATTAACAGCGACACCTTCAGCAGGAGGAACATTAAACTGGTATGGCACTAATGCTACCGGTGGAACGGCTTCTGCAACCGCACCAACCCCTTCAACAGCATCATTGGGAACAACAACTTATTATGTGAGTCAAACAGTAGGTGGATGCGAAAGTCCAAGAGCTGCTATTGTTGTTAATGTTGTTGTAGCCACAGGAGTATTAACACCAGACTGTGGTATTCCTACATTAGGCTTTCCTCTTCCGGCTATTCATTTTGACTGGAACAATATTGCGGGTTCGGGAATTACTATGATGGCCTATACCTATACACTTTATGGACAAGCGCCCGTTTCAGGGGTAGTAAATACCGGAGCTAACGGGACCCATTTGGATGTTTACAATCCTTTAGACCTACCAGGGACTATTACCATCACTCCTGCAAATGGATCAGGTTGTGTTGCTCCAATAACCTTTAGCTGCAATTGCCCAAGTCCAGCAATAAGTGATCCTGCAAATCAGGTCTTTTGTGGAAACAGCCCGATTAGTCAATTTAATTTTACCACAGCGGATGCCTACGATACTGTTAATTGGACTAACAGCAATCCTGCTATTGGTTTAGCGGCAAGCGGAACAAGCAGTGGTTTGTTCTTACCGGCTTTTACATCGGCGAATGTAGCGACACAACAGGTGGCAACGATTAGTGTTACTTTGATAAAATATGGTTGTCCCGGACCAACAGTAGATTTTACTATAACTATAAATCCACAGCCGACATTGGTGATCACCAACCCGGCAACTGTATGTGGACCTGCATCCATTAATTTAACTTTACCGGCTGTTACCGCAGGAAGTACTGGTGGCGGTACATTGAGTTATTGGACCAATGCGGCGGGAACAACACCATTGGCTACACCAACTGCCGTAACAACGAGCGGCACTTATTACATTAAAAGCACTGTAGGTGCTTGTTCAGATATAGAGCCTGTAACGGTTACTATTAATCCTTCACCGGTATTGGTTATTACTAATCCGGCTGCAGCCTGTTCACCGGCTACGGTTAATTTAACCTTACCTGCAGTAACTGCGGGAAGTACGGGAGGCGGTACTTTAAGTTACTGGACCAATGCCGCTGCTACAACAGCATTAGCAAATCCGAATGCAGTTACAACGAGTGGAACTTATTATATTCAAAGTACATTAGGTACATGTTCTGATATTGAACCTGTAACCGTTTCCATAAATCCTTCACCAGTATTAAACATCACCAATCCTGCCGCTGTTTGTTCACCAGCGACAATTAACTTGACTTTACCGGCTATTACAGCCGGGAGTACAGGAGGTGGTACTTTAAGTTACTGGACCAATGCTGCCGGGACAACGCCATTGGCTACACCAAGTGCTGTAACAACCAGTGGTACTTATTATATTAGAAGTACGCTAGGTTCCTGTTCTGATATAGAGCCGGTAACTGTTACTATAAATCCCGCACCAGTTTTGAATATCAACAATCCTGCAGCCGTTTGCGGACCTGCTTCTGTTAATTTAACTTTGGCTGCAGTAACCGCAGGAAGTACAGGAGGCGGTACTTTAAGTTACTGGACCAATGCCGCTGCTACAACAGCATTAGCAAATCCGAATGCAGTTACAACGAGTGGAACTTATTATATTCAAAGTACATTAGGTACATGTTCAGATATAGAACCTGTTACCGTTACTATAAACCCTTCTCCGGTTTTAGTGATTACTAATCCGGCGCCAGTTTGTTCACCGTCCACAGTTAACTTGACTTTACCAGCCGTTACAGCCGGAAGTACAGGAGGTGGTACTTTAAGTTACTGGACCAATGCCGCAGGAACAACTCCGTTAGCTTCACCAAATGCGGTAGCAACCAGTGGAACGTATTATATTAGAAGTACGGTTGGTCCGTGTTCTGATATTGAACCGGTAACTGTTGTTGTTAATCCTCAAGTAGCACCAACATTTAATATCACACCTTCGGTTGTTTGTGAAGGAGCAATTATTACGCCGTTACCAACGACATCCAATAATGGTATTTCAGGTACTTGGTCTCCGGCCTTGAATAATACCGCAACGACTACTTATACATTTACGCCAACGTCGAGTGTTGCTGTTCCTTGTCCAACACCATTTACTTTTCAAATTCAGGTTGTGCCTCAAATTAACCCAACTGTTTCGGTAGTTGAATCTTGTAATTCGAATTCGGTTACAGTTACCAATCCGGTTGGTGCTAACTATGAATATTCTTTGGATGGAGGTACTTTCCAATCCAATCCGATTTTTTATAATGTAACAGCAGGAAATCATAACATTGTTGCCAATCAAACAGTGGCCAATTGTTTATCAAACGCTACTGCTTTTAATATTGTTGGCGTAACTAATGATGTATTTGTTACTAATCCTCAACCATTACAGTATTGTGATCCAAGTAATGATGGTTTTGTTACGTTCGATTTGTCACAGGTGATAAACTCGGTTACCGGTGGTGCTCCTTACACGGTTACTTTCCATGAAACTATAACAGATGCAAATCAAGATGGGACAAGCATACCTGATATTGTCAATTATGATAATATTAATCCTTGGTTGCAAGTTATTTATATTAGAGTAGAATCGACTGTAACCAGTTGTTTCGAAATAGTTCCGTTGCAGTTAATTGTTAACCCAACTCCTGAAGCGACCGAGCCTGATGATTATATTTTGTGTGATAATACAGGACAAACAGGTTTCGAGTCTTTTGATTTGACTACTACCATACCACAGATATTAGGCAGCATTAATCCGACTGATGTTAATGTTACTTTCCATACTACTTTAACCGATGCCCAAGATGATACTAATGCCATTGGTGGTGTAACGAATTATATCAACCAAACCCAGTGGAATCAAACTTTATATGTCAGAGTAGAGTTCATAACTACGGGTTGCTATGATGTTGTAGAGCTGGATTTGATTGTCAATCCGCTTCCAAATGCCACACAGCCTAACTATCCTCAATATTCTTTGTGTGATTACAATGCACCGATTGGTTATGAAGTCTTTGATTTGGCTTCACAGGTAGATCCAATATTACTCACACAACAAGGTATGACAGTTACGTTTTATCCTAGTTTGACTGATGCACAGAATGACAGCAATGCGATAAACATTTCTCATCCTGATCTGCAGTATCCAAACCAGATTATCTATGTCCAGACTTTGGGAATCCGTATCACCAATGATGATACAGGATGTTACAGCATTTCTACTATTGATATCAGAGTGGAGCCACTACCAACATTGATTCCGCCACTCGAGCCTTATACACTTTGTGATGACAATCAGGACGGTTTTTCCTGCGGCTTTGATTTAACGACTTTATTACCGGATTTATTAAACGGAATAACGACTTATGATTTAACCATTCATGAAACGTTAACAGATGCCCAGTTAGGTTCAACCCCAATGAATATTACGGTGCCTTATTGTAACATTATTCCTTTTGTTCAAACTTTATATGTTAGAGCTGTAGATGTTAATACCGGTTGTTGGAGTGTTCTTCCGATTGAACTGAATGTGAATCCAAGTCCGATTGCTCCATTTAATTTGGATGACATCGTGGTATGTGATGATGATAATAATCCACAAAACGCAATTACCGGAATTGATTTAACGATACAAACTCCAGTTGTCTTGGCATTACAACCTGCGGGAGGCAGTTATACGGTAACTTATTACACCTCTCAAGCTGCTGCAGAACTTGGCTTGGCACCAATCATCCCTGCCACAAATTACATCGGAAGCAACGGAGAGACCATCTGGGTAAGGGTAGAAGATGATGTAACGGGATGTTATAACATTGGTTCGTTCCAATTGATTATCAATATTCCATTATTGCTTACAGTGCCTGCACCGCTCAGTATATGTGATGATGATGGTGTTGATGATCAGTACCATACTTTTGACCTGACAGTGAGAGATGTGATGATCACACAAGGTCTCCCAGGTTATACGGTAACCTATTATCCAAATTTGACACTGGCGCAAGCTGGTGGACCGACAACCATTACTGATTTTACGAATTATATTAATGAGATTGCTCCGGTGCAAACTTTAGGAGTGGTAGTAACCAGTGCGGCAGGCTGTCAGAGCATTACGACTTTAGACATCAGGGTATTGCCTATACCGACTCCGAATCCTGACCCGGCCCCACTTGCACCACAATGTGATGACAACAATCCGGGAGATATGATGGAGGTATT
>NZ_JARGNA010000010.1 GCF_030167905.1 Flavobacterium terrisoli | reverse complement strand
GACTTGTTGAGAACAACAAAGGGGATGCTTATGTGTACAAACAACTGGCCGATGCCTATTACAACATGTTCAACTCCACTGAAGCGGTTAAATGGTATGCCAGAGCAACCGAGACCACTGCCGATGCGGAGACTTACTATCGTTATGCCCAGATGCTAAAGGCCAACGGGAAATATGAGGAAGCCAACAAGCAGATGCAGAAGTTTGCAGCAGCAGCTCCAAATGACCAAAGAGCCAAAGCCTTTTTGGCCAACCCTAATTACGTTCCGAAATTATTGGACAAAGCCGATTTGTATACTGTGAAATCTTCGGATGTAAGCAGCGACAAGTCTGATTTCGGGGCAGTGCTTTATGACAACAGCCTGTATTTTGCCAGCGCCAGAAACGGAGCCAGAAAAACCTACGGTTGGACAGACGAGCCTTTCCTTGACATCTACAAAGCCGATTACAATACGGATGGCACCATTACCAATGCAGGTGTTGTAGCCTCATTGAACTCAAGATGGCATGATGGTCCTGTGACCATCAGTGCTGATGGGAATACGGCTTATTTTGCCAGTGAGAGTTACCAGGAAAAAGAGTTCGAGAAAGACAAAAAGAACAACGCCAGATTCTCTCAGGTATACCTGTTCAAAGCCACCAAAAATGGTGACACCTGGGATAACATCACCGATTTGCCATTAAACGCCAAAACCTATTCAAGCAGCAATCCAAGCTTGAGCAGAGATGGTAAAACCTTATACTTCTCTTCCAACAGACCGGGAAGTTTGGGTGGACTTGACATCTGGAAAGTAGCCATCAATGCGGATGGTACTTACGGAGAGCCTGAAAACTTAGGGCCAAAGGTAAACACCGAAGGCAACGAAAGCTTCCCATTCATTGCAGACGATAACAAAACATTGTACTTCGCCTCTGCAGGAAAACCGGGATTAGGAGGTTATGATGTTTTCAAGGCTGATTTAGCAGCCGGCAGTGAAGCGTCTAACTTAGGTGATCCTGTGAATACCGCCAAAGACGATTTCGCTTTCTCTTTCAATACCACTAAGAACATCGGATTCCTATCGAGTAATCGTGGCGGAAACGACGATATCCTGATTGTAAACCCAATTTGTGGTGTTGATGTTACCGTTGTGGTAACCAACGCTAAAACGGGTGCTATATTGTCTAATGCAAGTGTTTCTATCTTAGACGACAAGAAGAATGTTATCGCAACGGAATCTTCAAACGCCAGCGGTGAAGTGAAATACAGAGTGGAATGCGACAGACCTTATGTAATCCAGGCTTCCAAAGACGGATTTGAAGGCGGAACGTTTGCAGTAAACCCAAGCAAAGGGCCAACGGCGAAAGTAGACGCAGCCTTAAAACCAATCGAGGAGATTATCAAAATCAGCGAAGTGGTATTACAGCCAATCTATTTTGAATACGATAAGAGCAACATCACCCAGGCAGGAGCCTTTGAGTTAGACAAACTGGTTCAGGTGATGAAAAACAACCCGAAGATGATTGTTATGGCTAAAGCTCATACTGACAACAGAGGAACAGACAAATACAACGAAAGATTGTCTGACCGAAGAGCCAAATCAACCAGACAGTATATCATCTCTAAAGGTATTGATGCATCAAGAATCTCTGCCAAAGGAATGGGAGAATTGGAACCAAAAGTGGATTGTGGAGCCAACTGTACCGAAGAGCAACACGCTCAGAACAGACGTTCAGAATTCCTGATTGTAGCACAGTAATCACTCAACTACAACAAAATATAAAAACCCCCGAACAGCAATGTTCGGGGGTTTTGTTTTAGGGCTCTCGGGTATTTTGAGCAGAAATGTTTATATATTTGGTTTACAATAAACTGGCTTGCGATTATTTGTGATTTATATGCAATGCCAAACAATTCTCGTTGAAAAAATGAATCGATTTGACAATATACCGAAAATCCCAGGACTTGACCCAAAAATGCTAGAGCTTACAAAAATGGCTCAATCAATGAGCAGCCTTTCTAAAAACTTAGCTAACGTAGTCGGAATGCATCATGATGCAATCAAATCACTACCTGTTTTTGATATACCAAAATTTGTCTTTCCTAAAATTGATATTCCTGACTTTTCATTCATTAATTCTCAACTTTTAGAAAGCCTGACAAGTTTTACTCGAGTTGTAAAAAATCTAAATAATAATCCAGAAGTTCAATTTGCATTTATTAGTGACTTAGAAATACTAAACTTAAAATCTGCTGAAGAATTAAAAGCTTCTTTAACTTTCGATTTAGCTGATGAAGATATCGAAAAAAAAGAAAATCTACTAAACGAGAACCTACTTCCGTATTTAGAAAAACATGATTTAGATAGTCTTTGGATTGGTGCAAATAAAGCTTTAGAAGCAGAAAATAATCCTGACAGATTAAGACAGTGCTTGATATCATTAAGAACAATTTTGGAGTATCTTATTGATGAAAAGTTGGCTCCAATTGAGAAGCTAAAAGACTCTAAGATGTTTGAAGCTGAGTTCAAAAAGTATCATTTAGGAAAGAAGAAATTGGAATTTATTAAAATTAGACGAGAACAAAAAATAGAATATTTTACATCAAAATTTAAATTTGGTTTGCTAGAAGAATTTACTAAAAACGAAATTCAATATGTTTGTGATTGTTATTCAATATTGTGCAATATCCATCAACCAAATATTGGGATTACAGAAAACCAAGTAAGGAGTTTGAAAGTAAAAACTGGAATTACTATTTGGCTTTTAATATATTTATTTGAACTATTAGAAGATTAGGCACTGTATATAACAACGGTTTTTTACAATAGCTAGTTCAGTTTTCACCAGAATCATGGCGGATTTACTTCGTCAGTTCGCTATCGCTCGGTTCGCTCTTTAAATTCATTTAATAAAAAAACCACTCCTTTTTGAGAGTGGTTTTTTCAGTTAAACTATATTGGGTTAATTATTCCTTGATAAAGCGCTTGGTAGCTGTTGAAGTACCATTAGTCACTTCAATCAGGTAAGCACCCGCTTTTAGCGAACCAACATATACATTGTTGTTTTCTACTTTGCCTTTTCCTAATTCCTGACCCATCAGGTTGAAAATTCTAAACGTTGATGCAGTTTCCAGATTAGTAATGTTTAATACATCACCTTTTATCGGGTTTGGATATAAAGTGAAAGACAAACTTGTGGTCGTATTGATTTCGTCTTCAAATCTTGCACTGGCAGTAATGTTCACTGTATAATCTTCCACTTGACCATAAGTGAAGGTTTCACAGGCTGTTGGTACCGCATTGTATTTCATCGAAACACGCATTCTGGTGGAACCTAACAAAGCCGAAGCCGGGATAGTAATGCTTGCGGTTATCGGAGTGGTTTTGGTTCTGGTTCTCGTGTATACCGTTTCACCTGCATCTGAAAAATCCCCGTCTTGATTGTAGTCAATCCAAACGCCATAACCTTCGTTATAGGTTGAGCCAGTCCAGAAAGGTGTAATGGTAATGGTGTTAGCTGTTCCTCTGACTACGTTGGTAGAAATCGCTGTAAAGTTTTCATAACCAGCCGTTCCTGTTGAAGGATTATTGATGGTTCCGAATTGTACTCTTCCGATTCTTTCATCAGCCGTATTGTTTCCTTGTGAAGTACAGTAAGTTATTGCATTTGCCAATGTAGTTACATTTACTGTGTTGCTTGCCGGAGAAGCATTTCCTGCCGCATCTTTAGCGATTACATGGAAAGTATAAGCCGTTGAAGCTGTTAATCCTGTTACAGCCATTGTAGTTGAAGCTGTCGAAGCTTTAAATGAACCGTTTTGGTATACATCATAAGAAGTTACCGCAACGTTATCCGTAGCACCAGACCAAGATAAATTAGTCGAAGACGAAGTTGTTCCTGAAGCAGTTAATGTTGGTGCAGTCGGAGCTGTAGTATCCGGTGCCGGAGGTGTTGAAGTAGTTACGTTAACGGTATTACTTGCCGGAGAAACATTCCCTGCAGCGTCTTTAGCAATCACATAGAAACTATAGGCCGTTGAAGCAGTCAATCCGGTTACCGCTAAAGAAGTAGAAGCGGTAGAAGTCTTAAATGCACCATCCTGATACACATCATAACCTGTTACTGCGATATTATCTGTAGCACCCGACCAAGATAAGTTGGTTGAATTTTCAGTCGTTCCTGAAGCACTTAAAGTAGCCGCAGTTGGCGCTGTAGTATCGGGAGCCGAATTGGTAATCGTAAAGTTGGCATTAGATACGTCAAAGAAAATATGATTGGAACCTTTTACCATAATACGGTTGGTTGTTCCGGCTAAATTAGGAATGGTAACTGCCTGTGAACCGTCATTTGGCGTAGCCGCTAATAATACAGTTGGATAGGTAAATCCGCCGTCAGTTGATAATAAGATATCAACATTAGCACAGTTTACACCGTTAGCCGTTGTTCCAGCAACATTCCAGGTTACAGTTTGAGAGCTGTTTCCAGGATAAGAAACTGCTGTGTTTGGAGCGCTTACAGTAAACGGACCAGCAGTGGCGTTAACCGTAACAACCATATCATCGCTATTATTTGCAGGACCACCAGCTCTGTTATCGCGAACCGTTAATCTGAAATTCATTGTTCTGGCAACAGAAGGCACCGCTTCAACTGTAATTTCACTTCCGGCAGTAGTGGTTGCTCCGGCTAAAACCGATTGGATTCTAGGGAAATATCTAACCGGTGAAGTAGATGAGTTGTATGATCTGAAAGTCGGTCCCGAAGTTCTGGTCGCACTGGCAGCCGAACTGGCGCCTGTAGCCGTACTTGAAGCGTTGTCAAATTGTTCCCAGTTGTAAGTTAAAGCATCGCCATTGGCATCTGTAGCCGAACCGGTCAACATAAAAGGAGTGCTTTTTGGGATTGTATAATCAGCACCGGCAGAAGCTGTTGGAACAGCATTTCCTGTGGCGATGTTTACCGAACAAGTTTTAGCTTTGATGTTATTAGTTACTTGTTGGATACTTGCTGCGTGGAAAAAAGCATCAGAATGTGGTTGAATGTCTTGAGCTGTAATTCCGGCATATCCCATGATGGTTGAACCTGAACCCGGTTCCATATTCACGCCTGTTCCTTCATTGCTCATAGAGAAAGTGTGGTTGGCGCCCATTTGGTGGCCAATTTCATGCGCTACATAATCGATATCGAAATTATCTCCCATCGGAATTCCGTCTGCTGGAGAAGTGATTCCTTTTCCTTTTGAACCATTCACACAAATACAACCGATACAACCGGCATTTCCACCACCACCGGTAGCACCAAATAAGTGACCAATGTCATAATTAGCTTCGCCAATTACGGAGGTTAACGTTGACTGCAATTGGGCATTCCATTGTGACATGCTTGAAGCAGCAGAATATGGATCGGTAGAAGCATTGGTATAAATAACCAAATCAGTATTGGCAATGATGATTAATCGGGCGCCAAAATCTTTCTCAAAAACACCATTACATCTGGTGATAGAGTTGTTGATTGCCGCCAAAGCCAAAGCTTTTGTTCCGCCAAAGTAAGCCGTATACTCACCGGTACAGGACATTGCCAAACGGAATGTTCTCATCACTGCGTCATCGGCATTTGGTCTCAACATGCTGGCGTCATCAGTCATTTGTGGCGCTACTTCATCAATTACCTGACATTCAAAAGGCGTTAACGATGCTGCTTTGTCTACTTTTCTGTAAACCGCATAAGTCGTTAAATCCTGAGAAATCGGCTCAATAAATACCGCTGCTTTATCAGCATTCAACGTCATCGATTTGAATCCAAGTGGTGTAACACTGAAATAAGAAGTCGAGGTTGGATTATCAATCCCGATTCCGATATAAGACTTGATTTCAGGATAACGAGCCGCCAAAGCCGGATCTAAAGCTGAATTTTCGTAAATGCTGTATCTTTCTAAAACACCATTCTCATTCGGAATCGATAAAGTGACCGGAGACATTCTTACGCCGGCCGCTCTTTGAGGCGTATTAGCCAATGCATTTCGAAGTCCGTCAAGATTCAGTGTGAAAAGATTGTTTTCAGGCAATATCATTCTGCTTTCCAAAGGAATCATATCACTTTTCTTGGTAGTCGAATTCCAAAGCGAATTTCTGGTTTGGGAAAAAGCTACGCTACTGATTGTCAGTAAAGCAACCGTGAGTAATTTGTACTTCATAAATAGTATAAATTTGGTTAATTAGGCTTCAAAAATAAAATTAATTTTTGCACTATCACTAATAAAAACCGCAAAATTCTCAACAAATCGATAAACTACAACGTTATAGTAGTAAGAAATAGGTAAAAATTTAATTAAAAAAATAATAAATTCGAAAAAACTGACATAAATCATATCAGATAATTGTGAAAAAAAGTATTTTTAAAAAAAATTAGAAATGAATTTTAGCTACTGGGAACTCAAAAATTGGTTTACCGATATCGACTTCACGATTGTGGGAAGCGGCATTGTAGGTTTGCATTGTGCTTTGGCTTTGCGCGAAAGATTTCCAGAGAAGAAAATACTGGTTTTAGAAAGAGGAATTTTGCCTCAGGGCGCGAGTACCAAAAATGCCGGATTTGCTTGTTTTGGGAGTCTTTCCGAGATTTTGGACGACTTAAAAACGCACAGCGAAGAAGAAGTCATTCAATTGATTCAGAAGCGCTGGAACGGATTGCAGTTGCTTCGCAAAAACCTAACCGATAGCGCCATTGATTTCAAGCCTTTTGGCGGTTATGAATTGTTTCTCAATGATGATGAAAGCAGTTATAATGAGTGTTTGCAGAAGCTGCCTTTTGTCAATGAGATTCTAAAACCCATTTTCAGAAACGATGTGTTTGCCAAAGAAGTCGATCGCTTTGACTTTAAAGGCATACAGGAATATTTGATTTTTAACCCATACGAAGCGCAGATTGATACCGGAAAAATGATGAACGCTTTGCTGCAAAAAGCAGTGGCTAATAATATCATGATTTTGAATCAGGTGGAAGTGACTTCCTTTCAGGAAGGAAATGATAAAGTGGAAATCGCATTGGGGGATTTTATTTTTACGTCCAAAAAATTGCTGTTTGCCACCAATGGTTTTGCCGGAAAGCTAACCGACAACCAGGTGAAACCCGCCAGAGCACAGGTCTTGATTACCGAACCGATACCGAATTTGGATATCAAAGGCACTTTCCATCTCGATAAAGGATATTATTATTTTAGGAATATTGATGACCGGATTCTTTTTGGCGGCGGCCGAAATTTAGACTTCGAAGGAGAAACCACGACCGATTTGGGCCAAACCGAATTAATACAAAATCGTTTGGAAGAATTATTAAAAGAAGTAATTTTACCCGATACCGATTTCAAAATAGCCCATCGTTGGAGTGGCATTATGGGATTGGGTTCTAGCAAAAGACCGATTGTTGAACAGCTTTCCCAAAATGTCTATTGCGGCGTTCGCTTAGGCGGAATGGGCGTGGCCATTGGAAGTTTAATCGGTCAGGAATTAGCAGATTTAGTCAAATAAAGTATGATAAAGAAAATTTTTCGCTGGCTCAAAAAAGCATTTTTTTGGTTTTTAGGGCTTTCCATATTCACGGTAATTATTTTCAAATGGGTGGCCATTCCGATTACACCTTTGATGATCACCCGTGCCATTGAAAATAAAATCGATGGAAACGACGCCGTGCTGAGTCACGATTGGGTTCCGTTAGAGGAAATTTCACCCAACCTCCAAAAAGCCGTAATTGCCAGCGAAGACGGAAATTTTCTCAAACACAGTGGTTTCGATTTTAAAGCGATGCAAAAAGCATTCAAAAACAATCAAAAAGGCAGAAGGCTAAAAGGAGGCAGTACCATTTCACAACAAACCGCCAAGAATGTTTTTTTGTGGCAAGGCAGAAGTTATATCCGTAAAGCATTGGAAGCCTATTTTACAGTTCTCATCGAATTGATTTGGGGCAAAGAACGCATCATGGAAGTGTATCTCAACAGCATTGAAATGGGGAATGGCGTTTATGGCGCTGAAGAAGCTGCGCGGGTTTGGTATCGAAAAAACGCAGCCGATTTAACCAAAAGGGAAGCGGCAGGCATCGCTGCCATTTTGCCAAATCCGAGAAAATTCAAAGCTTCTAATTCTTCGTCCTATATCGAACGCAGAAAAGACAGGATCATGCGCAATATGCGGCATATAGGAAAAATAGAATATTAAAAAAGCCGACTGGAAACAGTCGGCTTTTTCGTTTAAAATATTCAAAATCTTTTAGTAAAAAAGCGGTTTGTATTGTGGCCAATGTTTATAGATCAAAATCGCATTGAATAATAAAATGACCAAAGCCACAGGCAATCCTGAAATGGCTAAAAACAGATGAAACAACAAAATGTTAATAGAAATCGGAGCCAATAATACCAATCCAAAAGCCACCCATTTTTTTAACAATAGCATGAGTCCGATAAATACTTCTAAAAAACCAACAGCAGAAAAGATATAGCCGGGCAACCCTGACGGTGCATCCATAGGAATGAAATTGAATAACTTGTTGGCGCCAAAAATAACCAATGTCAATCCTAAAGCTATGCGGATAATTTTGGTAAACATCGAATTCATAAGCAGATAGGTTTTAGATTAGTAATAATGTAAAAATAACATTAAATCGTTATAAGTATTGCATTAAAAAAACCAATTTATTAACATATTATCGGTATTTATCAATATTGTTTGAATTTTAATCGATGGATGTAACATTTTTGAAATAACTTTACTAATCAGTACAACTAAAAAATACAAACTATGCAAGCTCATGAAATAGATTACCACATTTATGGTGAAGAAATGCAATACGTAGAAATAGAACTCGATCCTCAGGAAATTGTCATCGCCGAAGCAGGCAGTTTTATGATGATGGACAACGGAATCAAGATGGAAACCATTTTTGGAGACGGTTCACAGCAACAATCCTCAGGTTTGTTTGACAAATTACTCTCCGCCGGAAAACGCGTATTGACCGGAGAAAGCCTTTTTATGACCGCTTATATCAATCAAAATAATACCAAAAGCAAGGCTTGTTTTGCTTCACCTTATCCGGGAAAAATTCTCCCGATAGATTTAACCCAATTCGGAGGGAAATTCATTTGCCAAAAGGATTCTTTTCTTTGTGCCGCCAAAGGTGTAGCAGTTGGGATCGAGTTTTCTAAAAAATTAGGACGTGGCCTTTTTGGTGGTGAAGGTTTCATTATGCAAAAAATCGAAGGCGATGGCATGGCTTTTGTCCACAGCGGCGGAACTTTGGCCAAGAAAGAATTGGCTTCAGGAGAAGTGCTAAAAGTCGATACCGGTTGCCTCGTTGGATTTACCAAAGATGTCGATTATGATATCGAATTTATCGGCGGCATCAAGAATTCCCTTTTTGGTGGCGAAGGTTTGTTTTTCGCAACACTTCGCGGACCTGGAACGGTTTACGTACAATCGCTACCTTTTAGCCGATTGGCGGACCGAATTATTGCTTCGGCACCCAGAAGTGGCGGCAGCGGCAGAGAAGAAGGAAGTCTGCTTGGAGGTTTAGGTAGAATGATAGACGGAGATAATAGATTCTAAAATAAAATGCCCCAACCGGGGCATTTTTTATATCATAAAATTGATTCCCAAAACAATATTCCGACCTATATTCGGAATGCCATCCGATTTTAATCTCGACAGATGCGAAACATAGGTTTTGTCAAAAACATTATTGGCATTCAGGTTCAGGTTGAAAACCGATTTGAATATGGTCATTTTTCCGCCCAAACTCAAATTTACCAAAGTGTAATCATTGGTTTTGGTTTCAAATTCTCCGGCATTGTTTTGTGCAAAAGTGCTTTCGATATTAATGGTGGCAAATCCTTCTTTCCACCAGTTTTTGACCGCAAATTCGCCACGGAAAGTGTTGTTCCATTTGTTCGCCGGAATCAAAGGCAAATTATCGCCATTGTCTTTTTCACCGGTTACGGTTTCAAAACTGCTGTACAAGTGCAGCCAGTCCAAAGGATGCGGATGGAAGTGAATTCCGGCTTCGCCACCATACAATCGAGCATTGGCTTGAACATAATCATACACATTATTGCCATCAATCACGTTGCCATTGGGTGAAATAAAAATGTAATCATTGATGTGGTTGTAAAATCCGTTGGCAAACAATTCAAAGTGCGAACTTTTGTATTCCAGATTCAAATCGGTTTGGAAATTCTGTTCGTTTTTCAGATTGGCGTTTCCAATTTCGTAGCGGTTGCTGCCTTCATGCACACCATTTGAAGTCAATTCAGCCAAATTCGGTGCACGGAAACCCGAAGCCAGATTCAAACGCAACGTAAAGTCTTCGGCCAAATTGGTTTTGTAGCCCAAAGATGCATTAAAGCTGTCAAAGCTTTTGTCAATCGCTTCAAAGTAACCTTCTTCTCCGACAATGCCGTGATTTTCCGTCGTAACATTTCGGTTGTCAAAACGCAATCCGGCCTGGATTACATTTTTTCCCCATTCGTAATTGGCAGTTCCAAAAATCCCAAAGTCATTCGTTACCGCATCGGGAATTAATAATTCCTCACCGGAGTTGGTGTTCGTTTGATGCATTCCCTGAACGCCAACAATGGTTTCAATCTTCCCGAATTTGGGCAAATAATATTTCACATCATAGTTCAGCGTTTTCAATTTCATGTGCAAAACCGCGAGATCAGAATCTTCAAATTCGCTTCGGTCATTGAAAATATAACCCAAATCGGCATCCATTTTTGAATTTTTGAAATAGAACGTATTGTGTAAACTCAAGATATGGTTGTCAACGCCTTGTTTTGGATACAAAGTGGAATGAGAAGTTGATTGTTCAGCGATGCCTTCTTCCGGAATGCCCAAATCCAATTGGTTGAAATTATAACGCAGTACACTCGAAAAACTCGAATTGCTGTAACCGATTCCGGCCTTCAAATCGGATTCATTAAAACGCGTATTGGTCACACGGTCGCCATCGGAAATTTGATAATCGCCATGGGTATTATAGCTACCGCGGACTAAGAATTTCCAATGTTCGGTAGAAGTTTTCAAACCCAAAGTGGAATTACTCCCTAAAGTATTCGAAAAAAACCTTTGACCAAAATCGACTTTGAAGTCACCGGCATTGGCAAATTTCTCCGGATTGAAATACAACACGCCGCCCAAAGCATCCGAACCATAAAGCAATGACGCCGGACCTTTGATCACTTCCACACTTTCTACACCGGCATCATTCAAGCCTAAGCCGTGTTCTTCGCCAAACTGTTGGTTTTCCAAACGAACACCTTGCGAATACACCAGAACACGATTCCCGCTCAACCCGCGAATCACCGGTTTCCCAATAGAAGTTCCGGTAGAAACTTGTGACACGCCGGGTATAGTGGCCAAACCTTCGATAAGTGTAGCAGCGCCTTTTTGCTGTAGTGCTTTTAAACTTTGATGCTCGACTTTCATCACATTTTGGGATTGCAATTTGTTAAAAGCAGTCGAAACAATCACTTCATCCATGTGTGTGATGCTTTCTTCCAAAGTAATATTGAACGCTGTTTCCTTCTCGGCAATAGTAACCGAAATGGTTTGTGTAGTATAGCCAATAAAGGAAAAAACGATTTTGAAATTTCCGGTTGGCAAATTATTCAAGGTATAATTCCCGCTGTCATTGGTAATGGTTTCCTTGTGAATTTCCGGGATGGAAACAATGACATTGGATAACGGTTTGTTGTCTTTGTCGGAAACCGTTCCGCTTATTTTATTTTGGGCCGAAGCCACGAGTGATAATCCTAAAGTCAGGATTAGATATAATGATTTCATATATGTTGTTTTATTGTAAATGGATATTGGCCAAAAGTGATTTTGGCTTAAAAACTATTTATACAATAAAAGTCGGCGGCGCCCGAAGCGCAAAGAGTGAGCCTCGGAATTTTTGGGTAATTTCTTTGGAATAGAAAACAGAATAAGAAGTTGGCGTTTCTGTTTTTTGGAATCCGAAAGATATAATTGGCGTTGGAGTATAACTGCTAAAGGCAAATTCGCAGACAAAACATTTCTCCATTCCATCATGACCGTGAGTGATTTCGGTTTTGTGGCCGTGGGAAACATGATGGCATTTTTTTTCTGAAAATTGCTTGACCAAATGCTCAAAAGAGTGAATCGACTGAAAGAATATTGCGAACAATATCATCAGTCCCATCAACGCATTGGTAAAAAGCAACTTTCTTTTCATCATCGCAAAGGTAAAGTATTGCAAAACAAAATCCGCCCGATTTTAACAAACTTTAGGATTTGTAAAACCGGACGGACCTTTTTTGTCACTCTCGCGAATGCGGGAGTCTACACTAAATTATTGGCTACTAAATATTCCGCAATCTGAATCGTGTTGGTTGCTGCACCTTTTCTTAAGTTGTCAGCCACAATCCACATGTTCAATGAGTTGGCCTGGCTTTCGTCACGACGAATTCTGCCTACAAACACATCGTCTTTTCCTTGTGCGTATAACGGCATCGGATAAGTGTAAGTATCAGTATTGTCCTGAACGGTTACACCGTCTGTATGGTGAAGAATGTTTCGCACTTCGTTTACATCAAAATCGTTGGAAAATTCCACATTTACGGCTTCACTGTGACCGCCAACCACCGGAATTCTAATCGCTGTAGCAGTTACCGCAATCGATTTGTCCCCAATGATTTTTTGGGTTTCGCGAACCAATTTCATTTCTTCTTTGGTGTAATCGTTCTCCTCAAAAATGTCGCATTGTGGAATGGCATTGCGGTGGATTTGGTACTTATACGCCATGTCACCTTGTACGCCGGCATATTCATTTTCCAATTGTTGAACGGCTTTTACACCGGTTCCGGTAATGGATTGGTATGTAGAAACAACGACACGTTTGATGTTGTATTTTTTATGTAAAGGAGCCAAAACCATTACCATTTGAATGGTTGAACAGTTTGGATTGGCTATGATTTTGTCTGCTGAAGTTAATTCAGAAGCATTGATTTCAGGAACAACTAATTTTTTGGTCGGATCCATTCTCCATGCCGATGAATTGTCGATAACGGTTGTTCCCGCTTCAGCAAATTTTGGTGCCCAGGCTAAAGAAGTTTCGCCACCTGCTGAAAATAACGCGATGTCTGCTTTCATGTCTACTGCTGTCTGTAAACCAACTACCTTATATTTCTTACCCTTAAACTCAATTTCCTTACCAACAGATTTCTCAGAAGCTACCGGAATTAATTCGGTTACGGGAAAATTTCTTTCCGCCAATACTTGAAGCATCACTTCGCCAACCATACCGGTTGCGCCTACAACAGCAATTTTCATTTTATTAATTTTTAAAGGTTTAAATTTTCAAAGCACAAAAGTATATAGAAAATTGCTTCTACCTCAGTTTTTAGTATAAAAATTACGGAATTCAGAAAGAGGAATTGGTTTTCTTTGGTTTTCAGAATCAGCATTTTAAATCGGCCCAGAAAGAAAAGAAAAACCGCCCCAATTAAGGAGCGGTTTAATGAGAATATATAAATGTAGCGGTATTATTTTTTCAATAAATCTCTGATTTGAGTTAGCAATTCTTCCTGAGATGGACCGGCAGGAGCTGCAGGAGCCGCTTCTTCTTTTTTCTTCATGCTGTTAAGTGCTTTTACCATGATGAAGATAACAAAGGCTATAACTAAGAAACTAATCACAGCCGCCAGGAACTTCCCGTAAAGGATTCCACTATCAGTTTTTAAATCAGCTAAGTTTTCAACCTGAGCTGCTTTTAAGGCCGGATTTAATAAAGCAGGAGTAATTACATCCGATACTAATGAGTTTACAATTGCACCAAATGCTGCTCCAATAATAACTCCGACAGCTAAATCCATTGCATTTCCTTTTGCGATGAATTCTTTAAATTCTGACATCATTCCCATAATTTATTTGTTTTAATTGGTTAATAGTGAGACTAAATTAATTAAAAAAATATCAAGTTTGATTTTTTTATGGCTATTCCCTGAAAAATACGCGTTTTACTCTTTGGGAAATACTGGTCAAAATTTCGTATGGAATCGTATTCAATTGCTTGGCGATAAAGTTCACTGATGGGTTTTCACCAAAAATAATGACCGAATTACCTTCTTTGCAATCAATGTCGGTTACATCCACCATCAACATGTCCATGCAGACACTACCGATTATTTTTGCGTGTTTGTTTTGGATGGTTACATAGCCTACACCATTGCCCCAACTTCTGCGGATGCCATCGGCATAGCCAATTGGAATAGTGGCCACTTTGGTTTCTCTTTCTGCTGTAAATCTTCTGCCATAGCCTACACTTTCGCCCTGGCCAATCGTTCTGATTTGGGAAATGACGGATTTTAAAGTACCAACATTTTCCAGGTATTTTTGCTCTTCCTCATCGTTGGAAACACCATACAGTCCAATGCCTAAGCGAACCATATCGTATTGTGCATCGGGATAATTACTGATGCCGGATGTATTTAATAAATGGCGGATTGGTTTGATTTTTAATTCGGATATCAATAGCGATGATAGTTTTTCAAACAAGGCAATTTGGGATTTGGCAAAAGCATCGTGTTTCAAATCATCACTGGTTGCCATATGCGACAACACGCTTTTAATCTGGACCGCTTCGTTGCCTTTTAGGATATCAATCAATTCACCCAAATTATCTTCCTGAAATCCCAAACGGTGCATTCCGGTATCGATTTTGAGGTGAATTGGGAAGTTTTTTAATTTCTTTTGTTCGGCAATTTTCAAAAAAGCTTTCAAGCCTTTAATCGAATAAATTTCGGGTTCCAACTGATGCTGAATAATAGCAGGGAAACTCGTTGTTTCAGGATTCATCACCATAATCGGAACGGTAATCCCCGAACCTTTAAGCGAAATGCCTTCGTCGGCGAAAGCCACACCGAGATAATCGACTTTGTGGTGTTCCAATAATTTGGCAATCTCAAATCCACCGTTACCATAGCCAAAAGCCTTGACCATGACCATCATTTTGGTTTTGGGTGCCAATTTCGATTTGAAGAAATTCAGGTTGTGGCTGACCGCGTTGAGGTTAATTTCCAATACGGTTTCGTGTGTTTTCTCTTCGAGCATTGAGACGATTTCTTCAAAATGAAAATCACGCGCTCCTTTAATCAGTATGGTTTCGTTTTCAAAATTCAGGCTGTCGAACGCCTTCGAAAATTCGTCAACATTTTTAAAAGTAACACTGTTGATGAATTTGTTTTTATACTGCGAAATGGTTTCTCCAATGCCAATCACACGGGTAATTTTATTCGAAATAATCAATTGCGAAACCTGTGAATATAGTTCTTCATTATTCAGTCCGCTTTGGAAAATATCGGAAAGTATAATCGTTTTCTTTTTGTGTTGTTTTTGGTGTTCCAAAAAGTCGAGTGCTATTTTCAAAGACTGGAAATCGGAACTGTAACTGTCGTCGATTAGTGTACAATTGTAAATGCCGTTTTTGACTTTCAGGCGCATTTCCACCGGATACAACTGTGCCATTCTGGTTTGGATAACTTTGTGGTTGTAACCAAAATAAAGCATCACCATCATACAGTGAATCGCATTTTCTACCGAAGCCTGGTCCTGAAACGGAATGATAATCGGGAATGTGTCTTCGCGGTACGTGACTTGTAATTCGGTTAAGTCACCGATATTTTTCTTGGTAATATACACATCGGCACTTTTGTCGTCTGAACACCAACAGAAGGTTTTAATCTTTGGATTAACGAAGGCAATGATGGTTTTGTTTTTGTTCAAAATCAGAACATTTACCGAGGTAAACAGCTTTAATTTCTCTTTTATTTTTTCGGCAACGCTTGGAAAACCTTCATCGTGCGCCGAACCGATATTAGACAAAATCCCAATTGTCGGGCGGATTATTTTCTGGAGTTTCTCCATTTCGTTCATCTTCGAAATCCCGGCTTCAAAAATCCCGAGGTTGTGTTTTTCATTGATGCCTAAAATCGACAACGGAACGCCAACCTGTGAGTTATAACTCTTTGGGCTGCGGATGATATTGTAATCTGGACTCAAAAGGAAATTCAGCCATTCCTTGATGATGGTTTTGCCATTGCTTCCCGTGATTCCGATAATTGGAAACTCGAACAAACTTCGGTAATAAGCCGCTAATTTCTGCAACGCATCGACTGTATTGTCAACGACTAAAAAATCAGCTTTTCCGTTTACTCTTTCCGGTATATTGGTCACCACAAAATGCTGAACACCTTTTCCAATGAGTTCTTCAATATAGGCGTGGCCATCATTATTGGGTCCGGTAATCGCAAAAAACAAAGTGTTTTCGCCATTTTGCAACGAGCGACTGTCAATGGAAATCGCGTCAATAAGGGCTACATCATTTTGGCCGATCCAATTGGCCTTGATGATGGGGATGATATTTCGTAGGGTTAGTGTCAAAGGGTTATTCTTCTTTAGAGAGATTTTCGGCGTCTTTTACCACCATGTTTTCACGCATGGCATTGAAATAAGCAGCCCTGCTCAAGGGTTCGTATTCTTCGGTTTCACCGAGCATGACCAATTTGTCATTGTCATTTTTTCGGAAACTGTAATGCGCTAAATTCCCGGTTCGGGTACAAACGGCGTGCACTTTGGTTACATATTCTGCCGTGGCCATCAGCGCCGGCATCGGACCAAAAGGATTGCCTTTAAAATCCATGTCCAAACCAGCCACGATGACGCGAATGCCGGAGTTGGCCAAATCATTGCAAACCGCTATGATTTCGTCATCAAAAAACTGGGCTTCGTCAATACCAACTACATCACAGCCTTGCGCCAAAATTCGGATATTGGCAGCGGCCGGAACGGGAGTCGAACGGATTTCGTTTTTATTGTGGGAAACCACCATTTCTTCATCGTAGCGTGTATCGATGGAAGGTTTGAAAATTTCGACCTTTTGTTTGGCAAATTGAGCCCTTTTTAATCGGCGGATGAGTTCTTCTGTTTTACCCGAAAACATCGATCCGCAGATGACTTCAATCCAACCAAATTGTTCTTTATGATTTACTGTATTTTCGAGAAACATTTTGTATTTTTCTTGCGCTAAAAATGAATAGTTTTTATTACTTTGTAACGAAAACAAACCGACATCATTTTTTTCTATTTTTACGTCGATTCAAATGTAGAAAAATTTTAATTAAGGTGACTTCTTCCCAAGGTTAAATAAATTGAACGGAAGAAAATTAACAAAAAATACAAGCGTATTCCATATAATTTCAAAACACATGAAAAAAAGATTAGAGTCAGAATTAATCAGCATTGCACACCGAATTTTAAAACTAAAAAACAAATCGGAGGTTGATCAACTGTATAAAGAAACCCAAAAATTATACGAAACACTGACCGTTTTAAAGTTTTACCAGGACAATTTTGAATCGGTAAAAGATGATGTTGAAACTGCGGTTTTGGAAGAGAAATTAGCACAACATTTGGAGGATGAAACGCCAAAAGAAGTAGTTTTTGAGGTAAAACCGACTGAAGAACCTGTGGCTGAAGTTGTGGCTGAAGCTGAACCGGAGACTGAAGAAGCGGAAGACACAAGCGATAATGAACCTGAAGAGGAAAACATCGTTTCAGAAGAAGCAGAAGAAGAGGTCGAGCCTGTTTTGGAAGAAGAACCGGAAGAAGAGGTTGTAACTGAAACCGAGGAAGAAGAACCTGTTTTCAAACCTATTTTTGAACTGGGTGACGATGATGATGAGGAAGACGACCCGAGCGATAGCGAACTGGCGAAGCAAACCGCTTCAGAACTGAAACCGGAAACCAAACATGTTGCCTTAGAGGATTTGTTGGGCGAGAATTATGTGGATCCTGTTTTTGTAAAGCCTAATGAAGTATCGCTTTTTTCAACTGAAACTCCAGCGGAAACGAGAGAAGAAATCAGAACGGCATTGCCTGTAGACGAACCTAAAACAACTTCATTAAACACCACTTTTTCAAAGACTATTGAAATCGGGCTCAATGACAGAGTGGCTTTTGTCAATAATCTTTTTAGCGGAAGCAACGAAGATTTTAACCGCGTACTGTCACAATTGAATACGTTTGATGATTTGGAAGAAGCCAAAAACTTTTTGAACGAAATGGTCATTCCCGACTATAATTACTGGGTTGGTAAAGAAGAATATATCGAGCGCTTTATGGAAGTTGTGGAGAAAAAATTCGCTTAAATGTCCAAACTATACATTGTTCCTACGCCTATCGGCAACTTAGAAGACATGACTTTCAGAGCGATAAAAGTTTTGAAGGAAGTTGATTTGATTTTGGCGGAAGACACACGCACCAGCGGAAAACTCCTCAAACATTTCGAGATTACAACGCACATGCACAGTCATCATATGTACAACGAACACAAAACCGTGGAGAATTTGGTGAAGCGTTTGCAGGCCGGAGAATCGATTGCCTTGATTAGCGATGCCGGAACGCCCGCGATTTCGGACCCCGGATTTTTGCTGACACGCGCTTGTGTGGAGAATCATATTGAAGTCGATTGTTTGCCCGGTGCTACCGCATTTGTACCGGCGTTGGTCAACAGTGGTTTGCCCAATGACCGATTCGTCTTCGAAGGCTTTTTACCCGAAAAAAAAGGCAGGCAAACAAGATATGTGGCGTTAGCCGAAGAAAGCAGAACGATGATTTTTTATGTGTCGCCACACAAATTGGTCAAAACGTTAACCGAATTTGTACAGTATTTTGGCGCTGACCGACCGGTTTCGGTTTCCAGGGAATTATCCAAGCTACACGAAGAAACCATTCGCGGAACTGCCGCTGAGGTCTTGAAACACTTTGAAACCAAACCACCCAAAGGAGAAATCGTGGCTGTGGTTGGTGGAAAAATTTCACTAAAAGACCCGAGGCAAAGCCGAACTGAGCGTAGCTAAAAAAGAGAATAGAATATAGAAAATAGACTTTCCGAATTGTCTTTTCTATATTCTATGTGCTTTTTCAAACTTCCAAATCCACAAAAGAAAAACTGTTTCCACTGAACAAACCCTTATCCGATAATTTCAAATCGGGAATCACCAATAACGCCATAAACGAAAGCGTCATAAACGGGGCTTTTAAACTACTGCCTAAATCTTTTGCCATTGCGTCAATTTCCTGGTACAAACGTCCGGCTTCCCAACCGTTTTGGTCACTCATGATGCCGGCCACGGGCAAAGCCAACGATTTTTTATCGGAGCCGTTTACGGCACAGATTCCACCAGTGTTTTGGATGATGAGGTTTACCGCACTCAAAATTTCTTCATCGGAAGCGCCAACGACCACGATATTATGGCAGTCGTGTGCTACCGAACTCGCAATCGCGCCTTTTTTTAGTCCAAAATTTTTGATAAAAGCGACAGCCGGCGGTGCGTTTTCATAACGATTCACCACGGCCATTTTCAGGATGTCATTTTCGGTATCAGATACCAGCTTTCCATTTTGTAAAAAGGAACTATGATGAATTTCATTGGTAATCAATTGGCCTTCCAAAGCTTCGATGACACGTATGGTTTTGGCTGAAGAAGAAATCTCAAAATCGCTTAAAACTTTGGCTGAGGTATTAAAATTATTGGGTTTGCCAAATTCGACATGTGGCACAAATGACTGACCGTTTTCGGCCACCAATTCGCCATTGATATACGTTTGTTTCACATTGAAATGAATCAAATCTTCCACGACTATAAAATCCGCAGCATCATTGGGTTTTAATAAGCCAACTTCCATTTTATAATGTTTCACCGGATTGATGCAGGCGACCTGCAGGATTTTGAAAATATCGACGCCTTTAGCCACAGCGCGGGCGCAAAGTTGGTTGATGTGTCCCAAAATCAAATCGTCCGGATGTTTGTCATCCGAACAGAACATCATGTTTTCGTAATTTTCGGGTAGCAAATCGATTAAGGCTTCAAAGTTTTTGGCAGCGCTGCCTTCACGGATAATAACTTTCATCCCAAGCGATAATTTCTCGGCGGCTTCGTCATGGGTAAAACATTCATGGTCGGTTGTGATTCCGGCAGCAATGTATTTTTTAATCGGTTCGCCGCGCAATCCCGGCGCATGGCCGTCAACGGGTTTGTTGAAATGTTTGGCCCAGGCAATTTTCTTCATGACTTCTGCATCGTCAAACAAAACGCCTGGATAATTCATCATTTCAGACAAATAATAAATATCGGGCAACGCCATGAGTTCTTTGATTTGCTCCGAATCAATCACGGCACCGGCCGTTTCAAAAAACGTAGCAGGAACACAAGATGGCGCGCCAAAATGAAACTTCAACGGTACTTTTTTGCCATTGTCAATCATATAATGCACACCGGCTTTCCCGAGTACGTTGGCAATCTCATGCGGATCGGAAATGGTGCCAACCGTTCCATGCAAAACGGCAATTTTAGCAAATTCAGAAGGCACAAGCATCGAGCTTTCGATGTGAATATGCGCATCAATAAATCCGGGAAGAATGTAGTTTTTGACATCGTGATTTTTCTCCGTAACGGAAACAATCTTTCCATTGGCAACAGTTACTTCACCCGAATAAATTCTTTTGTTTTCGATATCGACAATCTGACCTTGAATCTGCATTTTATTTACTTTTATAATTCAAATGTAGCGAATATTATTTTGGTTTTTATTTATAAAATGTACACAAAAACTACAGCATATCTTGTTGTTCTTTTCCTATTTTTGTTGAATATACTTCGTAATTCCTAATTTTCAATTCGTAATTCATAATGCGCTGGACACTTAAACCCAAACCCGATTCCAAAAAAGTAAAAGCTTTGGCTACTGAATTAAAAGTGGACGAATTGATTGCGACGCTTTTGGTGCAAAGAGGCATTGAAACTTATGCCGAGGCACGACAGTTTTTCCGTCCGAGTCTGGAAGATTTGCACAATCCATATCTGATGAAAGACATGGACAAAGCAGTTTCCCGAATTGAAACAGCGATTGCCAATGGAGAAAATATTTTGGTTTTTGGAGATTATGATGTCGATGGAACCACAGCGGTTTCGCTGATGTCGAGTTATCTCAAAAGTTATTATCCCAATGTCGCGACTTATATTCCTGATCGTTATGATGAAGGTTATGGGATTTCGTATAAAGGCATCGACTATGCTGACGACAACGGTTGTTCGCTGATTATTGCTTTGGATTGCGGCATCAAATCGATTGACCATGTGGCTTACGCCAAAAACAAAAACATCGATTTTATCATTTGTGATCACCATCGCCCGGGTGAATTTTTACCCGAAGCCGTGGCCGTTCTCGATCCCAAAAGAGAAGATTGTGATTATCCTTATGACGAATTGTGTGGTTGTGGCGTAGGGTTTAAATTGATTCAGGCTTTGGCACAAAACAGAAACCAAACGATTGAAGATTTGGTTCCTTATTTAGATTTGGTGGCCACCGCCATTGCTGCCGATATAGTTCCGATTACGGGTGAAAACCGGACCTTGGCTAAGTTTGGTTTGGAAGTCATCAACGCCAATCCGCGTCCGGGAATTAAGGCTTTGGTTCAGAATATAAAGAAAAAAGTCTTGACGATTACCGATGTCGTTTTTATCATTGCGCCAAGAATCAACGCGGCAGGAAGAATCAAGCACGGCAATGAAGCAGTGGCTTTGCTAACGGAATACGATTTAGACCAAGCTGAGATTTTCGCCTCTGAAATTGAACAGCATAACAGTGACCGAAAAGATTTGGACAAGCAAATTACTACTGAAGCCTTAGATCAAATAGAGATAAACCAGGAAACGGATAAATTCACTACCGTGGTTTATGACAAAAATTGGCATAAAGGGGTAATAGGCATTGTCGCGTCGCGGTTGACGGAAACGTATTATCGCCCGACGATTGTTTTTACCAAAAGTGGCGATAAATTGGCAGCATCAGCCCGTTCGGTAAAAAATTTTGATATTTACAATGCACTCGAAGCTTGTGCGCAACATTTGGAACAATTTGGCGGACATATGTATGCTGCCGGAATGACATTGAAAGAAGAAAATTATGCCGCGTTTAAGGAAGCTTTTGAGAGAAAAGTAGAAGAAACGATTCATCCCGATTTATTGACGCCTGAAATCTGTGTCGATGCCGAAATCAACCTCATCGACATCAATGAAAAACTGATTCGGATTTTGAACCAGTTTGAACCTTTTGGGCCACAAAATATGACACCGGTCTTTATGACAAAAGGGTTAAAAGATACCGGCTACGCCAAAGGGATTGGTGCTGATGAAGCCCATTTGAAATTATTTGTCAAACAAAATAATTCAGATGGTTTTGGGGCTATTGGTTTTGGATTAGGAAAGAAATTAGATTTGGTCAAAAATCAAAACCTGTTTGATGCTGTGTATTGCATTGATGAGAATGAATTCAACGGCACTATTACGGTACAGCTGCGGTTGAAGGATTTGAAAAAGCAATAGAACCCATTTATTTATTTGGAAAGTTTTTGTTTTTTCTTAGAATTTCCTTTATGGCTTTGTTATATGCTTTGTCATAATTGTCATCTTCTCCATGGTCATCATAAATGATTATCTCATAATCATAAATGCGATTTTTTATAATTTTATAGAAAGAAGTATAGTCACGCCCTGAAACAGCAGAACCTTCAACAATATCGTATTCTGTATTATAAGTTGGATTTTTGATTTCATCAAAACCTTTGACTTTGGTTAATGTATAATCTTTTGGATTAACTAAATATAAAATATAAGTCCAATTGCTTCTAACATCTGATGTATTCTGGATTAGAATGTCTTTGACATTATCATTATTGAAATCTTTAAAATTAATTTCCTGAACAGTGCTGAAAATAGCATCTCTAAAAATCTCTTTTTCAGATTTTCGAAAAATAAAGACCGAGTTTTTTTCGCCGGAATAACCGTCTTGATTCTCCTTTTTGTTTATAATGTGTGAAATGGAAAGCCCTTTTTTAGAATAAATAGAATCACAATTAATTGTCAAAGTATCTATCGATGATTCTTCTTGAGCATTGCTCAAAAAAGTTAAAAGAGACAAGCATAGTATAAAAAATCTCATTTTAATACTCCTTCAACTCAAAATTCTTTCCATCAAAAACGCCATAAGTAAAATACCCAATCCAGTCGCCCAGATTTACATATTCGGAGTTTTCGCCTACTTTAATGACCATCGGAAGATGCCTGTGTCCAAAAATAAGATAGTTGTAATGTTTGGTTTCGAGTTTGCGTTTGGCATATTGTACCAGCCATTCGTTTTCTTCGCCCAGGAATTTTACATCGGCATCGCCGGAAATTAATTTGTTTTTCACCGATAGGTATTGTGCCAATTTCACTCCGATATCCGGATGCAGCCAGCGGTAAAGCCATTTTGAAAACGGACTTGTAAATACTTTTTTCATCCGTTTGTACCCTTTGTCACCCGGTCCTTTTCCGTCACCGTGACCGATTAAAAACGTTTTGTCATTAAAGGTAAATTCCTGATTGTCGTGATATACTGGAATGTTGAGTTCGGTTTGGAAATAATCATTCATCCACAAATCATGGTTGCCTACAAAAAAGTAAATCGGAATACCGCTGTCGCGAATTTCGGCCAATTTGCCCAAAACACGAACAAAGCCTTTTGGTACCACGGTTTTGTATTCAAACCAAAAATCAAACAAATCCCCTAACAGGAAAATGGCATCGGCATCTTTTTTGACTTCATCCAGCCATTTTACAAACTTTTGTTCCCGCGGAAAACTCAACTCGGGCGTTGGCGCGCCAAGATGTTGGTCGGAAGCAAAATAGATTTTTTTGTTGGGAGAAATCTGCATGAATGTCGATTATAGATTATCCGAAGCGTACCATTCGGCAAAAGAAGTTTCGGTTTCCTGAAGTTTTAGCGAATGCAAAAGAATGTCCTTTGGCAAACGTTTTTTTATTTTTTGGGCAAAATCCGTAACCATATTTTCGCTCGTCGGTTGGTAATCCACCAAAATCACATGATGCCCACGCGATTTTAATTCGGCAGCCAATTCAACATGCGGCGTATTTTTATTGAAAACGGTAGCGTGGTCGAAAATATCCACAATTTCTTCTTTCACAATTTTTTTCAAATCAGAGAAGTCAATTACCATTCCGAATTTCACATTGGAAGTATCGGCAATAGGTTGGCCAATCACAGTCACCGACAATTTATAGCTGTGCCCGTGTACATTTTTGCATTTGCCGTCATAGCCATACAACGCATGTCCGGTTTCGAAAGAAAATTGTTTGGTGATTCTGATGTTACTCATGAAAGAATTTTTTACGCCACAAAGATACTTACTTTTTAATTTCGCTTAACGCGTTTTTGGTAAAATCAGAAAGCACTAATTTGCCTGAGATGGCTGCTCTTTCATATAACAATTCATCCCAGTTTTCGGTACCTTCCCAGAACACTTTTTTGAGTTCCGTCAATGCTTCCGGATTGTAGCTGGCCAATTTTTTGGCGAAAGCTAAAGTCGCTTCGTCTAGTTCGCCATAGCTGTCAAAAATATCAGCAAACAAGCCTTTTGCCAAAGCCCAATCAGCCGTTTGCCAATGATTGGGTTGCAATGTCAACTCAGCCATCGCGGTCTTTCCGATTTTTCGGGAAACCGCCGGTTCAATCACAAACGGACCGATACCGATGGCAATTTCGGATAACTTGACAGAAGCATCCTGATAGGCAAAAGCATAATCACAGGCCGAAGCCAAACCAACGCCGCCGCCAACCGCTTTTCCCTGAATTTTCCCAATAATGATTTTGGAACATTTGCGCATCGCATTAATTACATTGGCAAAACCCGAAAAGAATGTTGTACCGGTTTTAAAATCGGAGATGGAAAGCAGTTCATCAAATGAAGCGCCGGCGCAAAACGTTTTGCCTTCGCTTTGCAGGATAACCACATTGACATCGGCGTTGCTGCTCAAGGAGTTTAACTCATCGGTCAGCTTCTGCAATAAATCGCCTGGGAATGAATTGCTTGCCGGATGACTAAAGGTTATTGTCGCAATTTTGTCTTGAATATCAACGCTGATATTTCCATTTGTAACGTCTGCCATTTTAAAAAGTTTATACAAATTTACGCAAAAAAAGAAGGTTGCCTTTTGAGCAACCTTTTATTTTTCAAATTAAATATTATGGATTTTCTTCAAATTCCTGTTCTTCATTTGCTTCAGCAGCTCTTGCGTTTATTGCAACATTGTCATTGCCTACAAGGAACGCCACAAAATTAATGTTGGCGGCATTGGCCACATTCGCCGGAACCGGAATAGAAAAATGCTTTGTTACGGTGCTTCCTGCCGTTGTGTTTTCGGTGATGGCATCTCCAAGAATATCGGTCATTGAGCTTCTTAATACATGATTGTGCGTATAGGCCGGAATAGGATTTACGGCATCATAATAAGTAGTATAATTGCGTTGCATGTATACAAGATTGTCCTCCAATAAATAAACCACCAATTTCAAATTAGAAAAATTCAAGGCGAATTTCATGTTTACATCAAGGTTCACCATTCCGTTTTCAATGGTTGAGCTCATGGCAAGACCTAAACCTGAATTGTTTCCGGTTAAATCTATAGCTTCCTGTGTGTTGGTTGGTTCAGGGAATGTCCAAACGTTCATTCTATTCAATCGGGAAACCGGCAAAGCCAATGGATAATCGGGAGAAATTAAATTTTTAAGCGGTGCAATGCCTTCAAAATGATAAGGGTCATTCCCGTTGTGAATGGCAACCGTAACCACTTTATCACTTTGGGCTTTTACCTGATCAATGGCATAAGCCACACGGGTACAGTTTCCACACCATGTACCGGTATAATCTTCAATCAAAACTCTTTTTTTGAAATAGCCGGCAATAGGCGGAGCATCTACACCACCGTCAGGAATATTTTCAACTACGTTAGTATCACCACAAGAGATGAAAAGGGCTGAAAGGAAGAATAAGCTTAGGTAAATTGATTTTTTCATAATTATTCGTTTCAAAATGAACATTGTAATGCAAAAAAATGAAAAAAATTTCATATTCTATCGCATTATTCATTTATTTGTGCAAAATAACTACCAAACCATGACTAAATTTATTATTTGCGCATTTTTAATAGGATTAAATTTAAATGCGCAGACCAATCTACCCGATGTTACCCTTGCCAACTTAGAAGGGAAAAAAGTATCACTAACCAAAGATTATTCCGAGAAAGACAAGTTGTATGTTTTTTCTTTTTGGGCAACCTGGTGCACACCTTGCATCAATGAGTTGGATGAAATCAATGATGTGCAAAATGAATGGAAAAAAGATGTGAATTTTGAAGTTGTCGCAATCTCTATCGATGATTCAAGAACACAAAAAAGAGTAAAGCCATTAACCAGCGGAAAAGAATGGAATTTTGCCATACTCCTGGATTCCAATCAGGATTTGAAAAGAGCGCTGTCCATCGTAAACGTTCCGTATACCATAGTTGTAAAAAACAATAAAATTGTACATGTTCAAAATGGATATGTGCCCGGAAATGAAGTCGAATTGCTTGAAAAATTAAAATCACTCAAATAAATGAAAAAAGCAATTTATTTTCTTTTCCTATTATTACCTGTCATTTCATTTTCACAAAACAGTGGTGTTTTCTCTGGCGGATTCGAATCGAATGCCCAATGGTATCTGAACGACAAAGGACTGAAAGATGAGTTCAATAATCCAACCGTACATCCTGAAGATCCGGTTAGGTCTAACAATTACCTGTTTCTGAATTATAAATACAAAAACTGGTCCGCCGGAATCCAAGGGGAAAGTTATGAGCAAAACGCTTTGCTAAACATGAACCCAAAGTACAACGGAACCAATGTGGCAACATATTTTGTTCAATTTAAAACAGAGAAAATTGATATCACAGCGGGGTATTTTTATGAGCAGTTTGGAAGCGGATTATTGTTGAGAAGCTGGGAAGACAGAGCATTGGGCATAAATAATGCTTTGCGCGGTGGAAGAATAATCTTCAAACCGGTAAATTATATTACCATAAAAACCCTTTACGGAAGACAAAGAACCGGTTTTGATGTAGCCAGAAGCGACATTTATGGAGCGGATTTAGAGTTTGATTTAAAAACAATTTTCAAATTCCAGACTTCAGATTTGACTCTAGGGTTTTCTTATGTTGGAAGAGATGAAAAAACAAATCTCCCGGTACAGGATTTCAATAATCTGACTTATGGCGTCGCCGGAAGAATAAACTTCACCCACAATTCGTTTTATGCTTCTACTGAAATGAATTATAAATCAGAGGACGCCGTTGTTCAGGTGACCAATCAGGTAAACAACCGATTGGTAAAACCGGGAAGCGCTTTGCTTCTTAACACCGGGTATTCCAAAAAGGGATTTGGTATTGATGCGACTTTCAGAAGATTGGAAAACATGAGTTTCTTTTCTGAAAGAGGCGCTAAAGGCAATGAGTTTAATGACAGGATAATGAATTTTATTCCGAGTTTGACCAAACAACAGCATTATAATTTGGCCAACATTTATGTGTATCAGGCACAACCAAGCGTATTTTTAGCCGATCAGGATTTGGTCAAAGCAGGTGAAATTGGCGGACAGATTGATGTTTTTTATGATATAAAGAAAGGAACAGCACTTGGCGGGAAAAACGGAATGAAAATCGCTTTCAACTGTTCTAACTGGAATGCTTTGAGCGGTACATACTATATTTTTAATCCGCAGAATTATGAGACCGATTTCCTGAGTTTTGGAAAAAGATATTACACCGATTACAATATTGAGATTACCAAAAAATGGAACAACAAATGGCAATCCGCTTTTAGTTATATCAATCAATATTATAACAAAAAAATGGTTGAAGGAACAGACGGCGAGATACGTACCAATGTTTTGGCGGCAGAAGCAACTTATAAATTTACAGCAATACGCTCTTTACGTGTTGTTGGAGAGCACATGTGGGCAGATTACGACAAGAAAAATTGGGCTGCTTCAACGGTTGAGTTCAACATCAACTCTAAATGGTCATGCTATGTAACTGATTTGTATAATTATGGCAACGATTTAGAATACCAGCAAAATCATTACTACAATTTAGGCGGAGCTTTCAGAAAAAATTCTACCCGAATTGCTTTGAGTTATGGCAGACAACGCGGAGGACTAGTTTGTGTAGGTGGTGTTTGCAGAAATGTTCCTGAAAGTTCCGGAGTGTCGTTATCACTAAACACCTCTTTCTAAAATGAAAAATTTAAAAAACATAAAGGGACTTTTTTTACTGGGAATTTTGTGTTTTTTTATTTCTTGTAATAAAGACGATTATACCCCTATACAAGTATCGCCGGTTGAGTTAAACCTGAATGAGGTTCCTTATCCTAAGCTTTCGGATTACCATTTTTTTGAGGGCGATTTAAAAGATCAAAAGCCTTCCTATGGTGTTTTGCCCTATAAACCAATCAGTGAGCTCTTTTCTGATTATGCCCAAAAGAAGCGTTTTATTTGGTTGCCAAACGGACTCAAAGCGACTTATGACGGCGACGGAAATGTACTAAACCTTCCGGTTGGATCAGCGCTTATCAAAAATTTCTATTACAATAATGTTCAGCCCGGGAATACCACGAGAATAATCGAAACAAGGCTTATGATTCGCCAAAATGACGGATGGATTTTTGTGGAATATGTGTGGAATGATGAACAAACAGAAGCTTTTTTAACCATAGCGGGTTCTGAAACGGCAGTTTCCTGGCGCGATGAAAATGATGTAATCAGAAGTATAAATTACAGGATTCCGTCAGCAATGGTTGATTGTAACAGATGTCACGGCTTATTGAGCGGTGGCGCAACGCCTATCGGGATAAAGCCTCAAAATCTGAACAGCAACTTTAGTTATGCCAATGGAACAAAAAACCAATTGAAAAAACTAATTCAGTTTGGTTATTTGGAAGATAATTTGCCAAACAGCATTACAGCCGTTGTTGATTATAAAGATGCGTCTAAACCCTTAGATTTGAGAGTGCGTTCCTATTTCGATGTCAATTGTGCCCATTGTCACAAAGATGATGGCGAAGCGGATCACTTTGGTTTAAGGTTTGCCTTTAATTTAACGACAGATATAGAGAATATGGGTGTTGGAATGCCAGCTGAGCATTCCTTGGCAGGATATGTTGGGAAAATCGTTTATCGAAATAATGTTGGCCAATCGATACTTCATTACAGAGTCAATACAGAAACGGATAATTTCTATATGATGCCGCCATTAGGAAGAACCATAAGGCATGATGAAGGAGTCGAACTCATAGAAGACTGGATCAATTCATTATAATAAAAAAGGCTCCAAATTTTGGAGCCTTTTTTATAAAACAGTATGAAGAATTAATCCTTCAAGATTTTTTTGGTAGAAACTCTTCCTTCCGCAGAAGTGAATTTCAAAACATAAACACCACGGCTTAGATTTGAAACGTTAACCGTTTGCAATCCGTATTGCAATTTTTTGTTGTTTACCAATTTCCCTGTTATATCAAACATATCCATTTGGCTTGGAGTAAGAACGTCTAAAGACAATTCATTGCTAACCAAAGTAGATTTAACGATTACGCCTGAAGTTTCCAATTGATTGATGTCATCAACAGATAAAGTAGCATCATATCTGTAAGTCATCGTAATTGAATTGCCAACTTCAACACCACTTCCGTTGATTTGATAAAATCTGAAAACATAGTCCTGAGTGCCGGCACCGGCAGTGGTATTCAGGAAATGGTCAAAATCTCCATTTACGCCATTTGGACCCAATACTACAGGTGTGCTTGGATATCTTTCTCCTTCTTCAACATAAGAAAGGCATTCGTTTCCAAAACAAAACTCAAAGCCGCTTCCGTCGGTGTTTACCAATGATTCGCAAATTGCTTTTACATTGGTAGTTGTAGTAGTAGATAAATTTCTAACATAAAAATCCATTTCGGCAGCAGGAAAAGCAATGGTATTAAATGCAATTACCTGACCGTCTGTAATTGGAGTTCCATTGTGTCTTGATAAGGAAATTTGGGAATAACTTGTAATTCCGATAAAAATGAAAACTAAAGGTAAAATTCTCTTCATGATAGTGTTGTTTTAATAAGGCAGGAAATTCAATTGAATTTCCTGCCCATAGGTATTATTGTAATAAGATTTTTTGTGTTTTTGTAGCGTTTTCGCCAGTAATTTTGGCAAAGTATACGCCATTTTGCATCGCTGATAAATCAATAACAGTCTCGCTTGTAGCTTGAGAAACAGTTAAAACTTGTTTACCTGTAACATCTGTAATTTGAATGTCAACAGGAATGTCTGTCGAGATTCTAACGATTCCGGTTGATGGATTTGGATACAATTTGATTTTCGAAACCGTACTGAAGTCAGGTGTTGCCAATGCCTCATCTGAAGCATATTTTGCCTGCATGATTGCTTTAGTAGCCGGATTTTGAACAAATACAACAACTTCCAAATCTGATAATTCTTCGATATTTGTAGCGCTTAAATCTACTTGTAAATTAGTTACCGATACTACATCATGAACGCAGGAAAGTGTAGTTCCATTAGCATCAGGCATCATTTTCATCATTACATTGTGAAATTCATTTTCACCATTTGACGCAACATTGTTGTAGGTGTTTTTTTCTACAACCGCTGCATATAATTTATAGGTTCCTGTAACAAATGGAGTAACAGCCACCTGAACATCCATGGTGCTTCCGGTTAAAGTTTTTGAAGCCGCGATAGTAAAATAAGAAGGAACAGCAGTTGCCTGAGTCAATTTGGTTGCCAATTCTGTACTAGAGTTGAAATTACCGGTTACCTCATTGTTTGTACCGTCTTTTGAGTCAACCAATAATGTTGGTGCACCACTAATTCCATAGTAACCTACTCTTGTTCCTGTTTCCGTTGTATAATAAGGATCTCCTGCTCCAGGCCAGTTTACCTGATAGCTAATGAATGCGAACTCTTCTTCATGAGCGGCTAAGAAATTATTAAAACTATTGGTGTTAAAAGAATAACATGGACCACAAGTTGAACTTGAGAATTTTTCATAAAGAGCAAAACGGGTTGAAGTATTGCTGTATACAGAAACTGGTTTTGTAATTAAATTATTTGTCGCGTCAGCATCATTCCCGGCATTATTAATATTGCTAATCCAAAGTTTTAAAGAATAAAGTCCCGGTGTGGTATTCCATAAATCAGTTTGTGTGAAATTATAGGTTTGTCCGGCAGCGATGTTCAAACCGCTGAATGTTTGTGTGTAAATGGTTCCTGAATCAGCTTGCCAGTTTGCTTCAAAAGAAGTTACTGTTGTAGATCCTGAATTTTTAAATGATCCCGAAACAGAGGTAGCCGCAACAGGCACATATGAATTTACATTCATCAATCTTAATTCTCCATCGATAGCAGGAATTTGTTCAATAGTAATCTCGTCAATAAATATATTGTTTCCATACTGTGAAGTTCCTAAAAAGTGAATGTATCCATTACCATTAGGTGTTCCAGGGATATCAAAAGAATAAGAGTACCATCCATCTTCAGTTTCAGTTGGAGCTAATGATCTGGAACGATTCACAGTCCCAAACAATGTTCCACCAGCACCACCGGTAGTATTGTAATACAATTTCACGCTATCAGCATCACCTGCATAAGCGTTGTCCCTGAACATTTTAAATTTTACCCTGTAAGTTGCACCAGCAAAAGCTATTGCAGGCGAAGTTAATCTTGCAGTGGTTCCGGCAGCCAAATCGTAAGAATTAAAACGAGCCATACCTGTACCGGAAAAAGGCGAACAAGCAGGAGCGCCGCCAGTGGTTCTTCTAGCCCATGCACCTGCAGTGCTTGAAGTCCAGCCAAGGGAAGTATTGAAGTTTTGTGAAGCGATAATTTGTGCTTCGGAAATAACAGACACTAAAAGAAATGTCAATAGGAGTGTAATTTTTTTCATAAATGATTGTAGTTGTTTAGTTTACGGTTTGTTAAAAATTATGCAAGTTTACTAAAAATAATTCACATTAATTTAATAAAAATTTATCTTAAGTATAATTTGTACAAATAAAACTAAAATAAGTATATTTGTCCTCTCCAAAAAACGGGGGATTAGCTCATTTGGCTAGAGCGCTTGCCTGGCAGGCAAGAGGTGACCGGTTCGAATCCGGTATTCTCCACAAAAAAAACCGAAATCATTTGATTTCGGTTTTTTTTTATTGTTTACTTTCCATTTTTCAACTCTTCGGCTACTTTTTCCAATTCGGCATACCATGCTGAACCAAATTTCCGAATCAAAGCTTCTTTGACAAATTTGTAAACCGGTACTTCCAATTCTTTTCCGAGAGAACAGGCCGGACTGCAAATGTCCCAACGGTCATAATTCACCGCGGCAAATTCGCTGAAATCTTTAACGCGAATTGGGTATAAATGACAGGAAACCGGTTTTTTCCAGGTGATAATGCCTTGGTTATACGCTTGCTCAATACCACAAAGTGCGGTTTTCCCATCAAAAATCACATAGGCACAATCTTTATTGTCAATCAATGGTGTTTCCAAATCCTGATCGGTGCCCACAACCCAAACGCCTTGTGCTTCGATGGCTTCAATGCCTTCTTTGCGCAGAAATGGTTTTACTTTTGGATAAATTTCTTCCAGGATTTTGGTTTCCTCCTGGGTCAATGGCGCACCGGCATCGCCATCCACACAACAAGCGCCGTGACAAGCCGAAAGATTGCACACAAAATCTTTTTCGAGGATATCTTCGGATACTATGGTTTTGCCTAACTGAAACATGGTCTGATTTTAATTCCGATACTTCGGGATGCAAAAGTACAAATGAAATTGGCTTAAGTGAATCATTAAAAACCTAATTTTGCAAAAAATAAATATCATGAATTTAGACTTTAGAGAAATAGCGACAGCCACGATGGTACTTTTTGCCGTGATTGATATCGTTGGAAGCATTCCGGTGATTATCGATTTGAGGACAAAGTTTGGCCACATTCAATCTGAGAAAGCCTCTTTGGTTTCGGCCGGAATCATGATTGCATTTCTTTTTGTGGGTGAAGAAATCCTGAAATTAATTGGGATTGATGCCAATTCATTTGCCGTTGCAGGTTCGTTTGTATTGTTCTTTCTGGCACTTGAAATGATACTCGGGATTCGATTGTATAGGGACGAAGAAGCCAATTCCGCTTCTATTGTCCCGATTGCCTTTCCCTTGATTGCCGGTGCAGGAACGATGACGACTTTGCTTTCATTGCGTGCCGAATTCCAATCTGTCAACATTATTGTAGCTATTTTTTTAAATATTATTTTGGTCTATCTGGTCCTTAAATCTTCTTCCAAAATTGAAAAAATGCTTAGTAAAAACGGGCTGAGCATTATCAGAAAGGTTTTCGGTGTGGTTTTACTCGCCATTGCTGTTAAATTATTTGCGGCTAATGTTAAAGGACTATTTGCATAACCCCAAAAATTAGTATTTTTGCCCCATAAATTTATTACATGAAGATTTTCACCAACATACTTATATTTCTTGCTATTGCCCTGATTATATTAAATATTTATTTATTGGATTTCAATAACCCATTAGCCGGGGATAGCATGGTGGCTTTAATCGGTATCGCCGCTTCTTTTTGTGCGGTTCTGATCCTTTTGATTTTTAGAATGTCAAAGAAAATCGAAGACAAGCTGAAAAACTAAGGATTTTTCAAATTCCAAAAGGAATTCCGAACTTCGGAAGCAAAATCAAAATATTTTGAGACTTTTTATTTTGATTTTGGACTTTTGGAATTTGTCATTTTATAACCTTTAATTTTCCCATTTATGTATGATGTTTTGATAATTGGCGGTGGTGTTTCGGGCATGTCTTGTGCTCTGATTTTAGGCTCAGCCAAAAACAAACCTTTTGCCGCTGATAAAAAAATTGGCATCATTGCCCACCAAAAAGCCTCTTCACTCCAGGATGCCATATTTCATAATGCTTATGGCATTCATGCCGGAACATTGGGATCGGAACTTTTAATGTACAGCGTTGAGCATTTACACAATACCTATCCGCACGTTCAACAAATTCCCAATGAAAAAGTAATGAAAATTGAAGGCGAAGCCGGAAATTTCACCGTTACAACCAACCAGAAAATTTATCAGGCCAAAATTGTAGTTATCGGCATCGGTGCCGGAAACCCTTTTACGATTGAAGGCTTGGATGACTATGTAATGCCGCACCAAAAAGTCATTCCCGAGAAAAATAGAATCCAGCTTAAAAACACCGATCACAAAGTAACCGAAGGCATTTATGTAACCGGAACTTTGGCCGGTTGGAGAAGCCAATTGACCATTGCCGCCGGAAGTGGCGCTGCTGTGGCAACCGATATTTTAACGTTGTGGAATAATGGGGTTCATGTGCAGGTACATGACAGCATTCGAAAGTAAATTTACTTAAGAATCGACTTTAGCATTGCGTCATCTTTCAGCACAATTTTGTAGTATTGGTTTTCGCCATACAATTGTCGTGCGAATTCAGCCATCAGGTATTTTTTAACCAAAGCTTTATTGTTGGCCAAAGACATTTCCAAACCTGATTCTTTCAGATAGGTTTCAAACTTGCCCACATAACTATTGTCCGGTTGCATTTTGGTTAAAAAAGCATGGAATTTCAATCCTTTAAAAGTATCCCGGTTTTTATCCAATTGTTCAAAAACAAAATGACTTACCAGTCCGGAATTTAAGATATAGGCCAAACTTTCTTCTCCTTTTTTGACTTCTAAAGGCACAAAAATATCAGGAACGATACCGCCGCCGCCATAAACGACTCTGCCTTTTTTGGTTTTGAATTTTAAGGAATCGGCCACTTTGATTTTGTTTTTAGCATACAATTCCCCATTCTCAAAACGCGCTTCATAATCATGGCTGTATTCTTCACCTTCACCTTTTATATAAGGTTTTTGGATAGAACGGCCGCTTGGCGTGTAATATCTGGAAGTCGTTAAACGAACAGCCGAACCGTCATCAAAATCCATTTCACGTTGTACCAATCCTTTTCCGAAAGAACGTCGGCCAACAATGGTTCCTCTGTCGTTATCCTGAATGGCACCGGCTAAAATTTCGCTGGCTGAAGCCGAGTTTTCATCAATCAGTACATAGACTTTTCCGGTTTCAAAAATACCTTCTTCGGTGGCAAAAGTTTTGTTGACTTCGCCTTTTTTATTTTTGGTGAATACGATGAGTTCTTTGTCTTTTAACAATTCATCCGCAATTTCAACGGCTTTTTCCAAATAACCGCCACCGTTGTCACGCAAATCTATCACTAAGGTTTTCATGCCTTGCTTTTTCAATTGTTCCAATCCTATGCGGAATTCATCATAGGTATTCTCAGCAAAGCGGTTGATTTTGATATAACCGGTCGTAGCATCGAGTTTCAGATAAGTGTCAACACTCTTAATCGGAACAACATCACGAATTACCGGAATTTTCAATTTTTTATTGGTGCTCTTTCGGTAAATCGTCAGTAATACGGTTGAACCTTCTTCGCCTTTTAATTTGTTGTACAAACTATCCGTTGGCAATTTTCGGCCAAAAAGTTTGTCCTTGTCCGCGTATAGGATGCGGTCACCGGCCAGGATTCCTGCTCTTTCTGCCGGACCATTTTCCAGTGGTTTTACAACCGTAACCGTGTCATTAAACATATAGAAATTAACGCCAACACCCACAAAATCACCTTTCATCAATTCGGCTTCAGAGGATTGTTCGCTTGGCGGAATATAAACGGAATGCGGATCAAGATTGGCTAAAATGCTGTTTACCGTAAGGTCAACAATAGAATCCGAATCAACATCATCAACATATTCTTCGTTGATAAAGTCGATTAGTCTTTCGATTTTGGCCTTACTGGCATTTTTTTTGGAAAGCGTTCGTTTGGGAAAATTGAGCATACCGCCAATGATTATTCCCAAGGCGACGCAAGAGAACAGCAATAAAGGCAAGTATTTTTCCTTAGATTTCATGGGACTAAATATTAGTATAAAGTTAGTCTAAATTTTCGATTTTAGTTACTTCAATACCGGCTTTTCTTAAGAAGTCCAGCCCCGATTCATCGCGGTATCCGTTGTGGTAAACCACACGCTTAATTCCCGATTGGTGAATCAGTTTACTGCATTCCTTACAAGGAGAAAGTGTGATGTATAAAGTAGCATGCTCACAGGTTTGTGTGGAACGCGCAACTTTTGAAATGGCATTGGCTTCGGCGTGTAAAACATACCATTTGGTTAAACCTTCTTCGTCTTCACAACAATTTTCAAAACCGGTTGGTGTACCGTTGTAACCATCGGAAATAATCATTCTGTCCCGGACAATAATGGCGCCAACCTGTTTGCGTTTGCAGTAAGACAATTTGCTCCATTCGGCAGCAATTCTCAGGTAGGCGATATCGTATTTTTTTTGTTTGGCTTCTTTCATTACAGGCAATCAAATAGTTTTTCCTATAGCCCTGATGGAAGCGATACCGAAGTAAAGCGAACAGCAGGAATAAGGAAAGCAAATATACCTAAACCTTTCGCTTCTCAACAATTATTTAACCCAAATTTCACTTTGTAAAATCATGGGAATCACGACCCCGACGATAAAGGCGGAAATGATAAGAATCCAGTCGCGTTTGGAGAATTTTAGCAGCGTTTGCATCACATAAGCCAGAAGTAAAGCGACCAATACGACGATAATTTGAGCGACTTCGATACCGAGGGCAAACTCAAAAAGCGGCAACAATTTGTCGGTTGGTTTTCCGGTGAGTATGCTGTTGAAGTAATTGGAAAAACCCAATCCGTGGATGACGCCAAAGAAAACGGTCACGATGCCAATAAAAGTAATGGTGTTTTGTTTACTCGATTTTCCGGAGACGATAATGTTGTATAAAGCCGCAATCAGTATGGTTATCGGAATGAGAAATTCAACAATATTGGACTTGATGGTGATGATGTTAAAAACCGAAAGAAACAGTGCTAATGTATGACCCAAAGTGAAAAGCGAAACAAGAATCAAGATTCTTTTCCACGATTTGAATTCATAAGGAACGGTTAAGGCTAAAAGAAATAAAACATGGTCGTAGGCTAAAATATTAAGCACATGTTTTAATCCGATATTGAAGTATATCCAGAAATCTGACATTGTAGTTTGGTTGTTTTGTTTAGTTGTTTGGAACGTAAACTTACAATTAATTTTAATTGCGCTTCTAAAATTAATCCTAAAATCGATGAAAAACATTTTGGGAATTGGTTTCCTAAAAAAGGAAAATGGATTATATTTGCGGTATTAAAACCAGTAAAATTATGTCAATTTCAGATTTATTTGATAGCGAGTTTAAAAGCAGAAACAAAGGTCACTTTTCAGCTATTGTTCGTGTAGCTATAGCCGACGGCGCTATGAGCAAAGAAGAAAAAGAATTTTTGGACAAACTTGCCTCTCGTTTGGAAATATCAGCAGCAGAATATGAAGAGATTTTAGAAAATCCTTTAAAATACCCAATCAATCCACCCTATTTGCATTCGCAAAGATTAGAGCGATTGTATGATTTGTCGCGTATGGTTTATGCTGATCACGTTTTGGGACCAAAACAAAAAGAGATCCTGACCAAGTTTGCCTTGGCACTTGGTTTTACTCCGGGGAACGTTCCTTTCATCATCGACAAAGCAATGTCATTGTTGATTTTAAATGTAGATTTGGATACGTTTGTATATGAAATGACACACATGAATAAGTAATAAAAAAGCCCCGATTTCGGGGCTTTTTCTTTATATGTATTTGGCCATAAATTCTTCGGCCTTTTCTACCATATTGTAACTTCCACAGAAGAAAGGTACACGTTGGTGTAACTCTGTTGGTTGGATTTCCATGATTCTGCCAACACCATCTGAAGCTTTTCCGCCGGCTTGCTCAGCGATAAAAGCCATTGGATTGCATTCGTAAAGTAAACGCAATTTTCCGGTTGGCGCTTTCATGCTGGTCGGATAAATATAAATTCCGCCTTTGATCATATTTCGGTGAATGTCTGAAACCAAACTTCCGATATAACGCGAAGTATATGGTCGGTCGCCTTCTTCCAACTGGCAATATTTGATATAATCTTTTACGCCTTGCGGGAAATGCACATAATTCCCTTCATTGATGGAATAAATGTTGCCATCTTTGGAGAATTGCATGTTTGGATGCGATAAATAAAATGTTCCAATTGCCGGATTCAAAGTAAATCCGTTAACGCCATGACCGGTGGTATAAACCAGCATGGTCGAGGTGCCATAAATCACATAACCGGCAGCTACTTGCTGGGTTCCGGGTTGCAAAAAATCTTCAATGGTCACCGGAGTGCCAACAGGCGTTTTTCTTCTGAACACCGAAAAAATGGTTCCTACGGAAACATTCACATCAATGTTGGATGAGCCATCCAATGGATCCATTAATACAACATATTTATTGCTGTGTGTTTTGTCTGAACCGGCAACCGTAATGAAATCGTCATTTTCCTCGGAAGCAATTCCGCAGACAATTTCGCGGTTGATTAAAGTTTGGATAAAAACTTCGTTGGCATACACATCCAATTTTTGTTGGTCTTCGCCCTGAATGTTTTGGTCTCCGGCAGCACCGATGATGTCAACCAGCCCGGCTTTGTTTACCTTGTAATTAACCACTTTGGCGGCCAATCGGATGGAGTTGATGATTCGGGATAATTCTCCTGAAGAGTACTTAAATTCCTCTTGTTTTTCGATGATAAATTCACCAAGCGTCTTGTTGCGTTCTTCCATTACGAAATCGATGTAGTTGTGGGTGCAAATATCGCGAAATTTGCCAAAGAAAAAATGTATTTCGCAAAGAAATTATAAATTGTATTTTTGCAGAAAAATTGAGCCAAATGAATATCCGAAAAGGAACAAAAGCCGATATGAAAGCCGTACTGGATTTGATTCAGGAATTGGCTGTTTTTGAAAGAGAACCCGATGCTGTTGTGGTAACGGTCGCCGATTTGGAACGCGATGGTTTTGGTGATAATCCGTTGTTTTACACTTTCGTAGCGGAAGTTGAAAGCGAGATTGTTGGGATGGCATTGTATTATTACCGCTATTCGACCTGGAAAGGTAGAACGATTCATTTGGAAGATTTAATAGTCAAAGAAAAAATGCGCGGCACCGGGCTGGGATCAGCCTTGTACACCAAAATTATGGAACAGGGCAAAGCAGACAACGTTCGAAGAATCGAATGGAATGTCCTTGATTGGAACACACCGGCAGTAGAATTTTATAAAAAATCGGGGGCGAAAGTCTTAGAAGATTGGGACGTTGTTCAAATGGATGAACAAGGAATAAATGAATTTTTAACTAATTTATAATGAGAATTTTCAAATTTGGGGGAGCATCGGTTAAAGATGCTGAAGGGATTAAAAACGTATTTAGTGTATTGGGAAAAGTAGGTCACGAAGACACACTTTTGGTCATTTCTGCAATGGGGAAGACCACAAACGCTTTAGAAATTGTAATAAAGAATTACTTCGGGAAATCGAATGAATTGCATTCTTCGCTACAGGAAGTCAAGAAGTACCACTACCAAATTTTGATGGATTTATTTGAAGACGAAGAGCACGATGTTTATTTTGCCGTAAACAATCACTTCGCCGATTTGGAATATTTTATCCGAAGCAATAAATCACCGAATTATAATTTTGTCTATGATCAGGTCGTGAGTTATGGTGAAATCATATCGACTACAATTGTGAGTCATTATTTCAATCAGGCCGGTTTGAAAAACAACTGGATTGATGTTAGAAATTTCATCAAAACCGACAATACTTACCGTGATGCTAATGTCGATTGGGACAAAACCCAACAGTACATTTCAAAAGGCGTAAAGAAAAAAGCATTGAATATCACACAAGGTTTCCTGGGTTCTGATGAAAACAACTTCACTACAACTTTAGGCCGTGAAGGTTCCGATTATACGGCGGCAATTTTTGCGTATTGCTTAAATGCGGAAAGCGTAACCATCTGGAAAGACGTTCCGGGTGTGATGAATGCCGATCCAAGGGTTTTTGAAAATGCAATTCTGTTAAACCAGATTTCGTATCGCGAAGCGATTGAGCTGGCGTTTTACGGCGCTACCGTTATTCACCCGAAAACCTTGCAACCGTTACAGAAAAAAGAAATTCCGTTGCATGTAAAATCATTTATCAATCCGTTGTTGCCGGGAACCAGCGTTTCCAAAGGAAAAGATCTTGAGCCACAGGCACCGTGTTATATTGTCAAAAGAGACCAATTGTTGATTTCATTATCGTCTATCGATTTCTCTTTTATCATGGAAGAAAACATCAGCGAAATTTTCGCCTTGTTCCACCAATACAAAATGAAAGTGAGTTTGATTCAGAACTCTGCCATTAGTTTTTCGGTAAGTGTGGAAGATAAATTTGGCAATTTCAACGAACTGAAAGCCATTTTGTCCAAAAAATTCAAAGTGTCCTATAACGAAAATGTATCCTTATATACTATTCGTCACTTTACCGCAGCAGCCGCAGAAATGGTGGAAAAAGGGAAAACCGTTCTCCTGAAACAGATTTCGAGAGAAACCATGCAGGTAATCACTAAGGAATAAACATAAAAAGAGTAAATATAAAAACCGCGAATGCTGAAAATATAGTGTGTTCGCGGTTTTTTTATATTAAATCGCCTATTTTTACGTTATTAAGATATGCTAAAAAAAGGGATACTATTATTGGTGTTATTTTGTTTTTCCGGTCTTTCGGCTCAGGAAATCAAATCGTTGTACCAAACCAAAAAAGTAGCCGTTTCTACCGATACCATCTTTATTGAAAAAGTCAGCATCAGTCCGAGTTTTTTCAAATTGCTAAATCCGGAAGGAAAGGAAATCGACACCACTTTCTATAAAGTCGATTTTAAAACCGGAAAATTATTTTTCAAAAATGGTTTTACTTCCACAGACAGTCTGACCATACGGTATTTTAAATATCCCGAGCATCTGACCAAAACCTATAGCATTTATGATCAGGATAGAGTAGTGCCAAATGAAGCCGGAAATCTCTATAAGATTGATCGTACCATCAAAAAATTTGTCCCGTTTGAAGGATTGAATACTTCGGGAAGCATTACCCGTGGCGTTACGATTGGAAACAATCAGAATGCTTCGGTGACTTCGAATCTTGATTTACAAATCACCGGAAAGATATCAGACAAAGTATCGCTTCGGGCGTCGATTCAGGATTCCAATATTCCTTTGCAGGACAATGGTTATTCCCAGAAACTGGATGAATTCGACCAGATTTTTATCGAATTGTTCACCGATAACTGGAACATTCGCGCCGGCGATTTATTCCTCGAAAACAGACAATCGCGGTTTCTGAATTTCAACAAAAAAGTACAGGGCTTGTCTACACGCGTCAATTTTGGCGGCGAAGAAAACAAAACCGAAATCTTTGCCGCTGCGGCTTTGGTTCGTGGTCAATATGCCAAAAGCGCTTTCACGGGTCAGGAAGGCAATCAAGGTCCATATAAACTGCGCGGCAATAATGGCGAGTTGTATGTGTTGGTCATTTCGGGTTCGGAAAGGGTTTATGTCAACGGAATCCTGAAAAAACGCGGTGAGAATAACGATTATGTCATCGATTATAATGCCGGAGAAATTACGTTTACCTCATTGTTCCCGATTACTTCCGAGATGCGAATCGTCATAGAATACCAATATTCCGATCGAAATTATACCCGATTTGTTACGTATGGCGGCGCGAATCACACTTCGAAAAACTGGAGTTTGGGCGGTTACCTGTATTCTGAAAATGATGTCAAAAACCAACCGCTGCAGCAGACTTTGTCACCTGAACAAGTAACTATTTTGGCGGATGCCGGAGACAATGTCAACCTGATGAATGCACCATCAGCGTATTTGGATACCTATTCTGAGAATAAAATTTTGTACAAAAAGATCACGGTGAGTATTGGAGAAGCTTTTGAATATTCCAACAATCCCGAAGATGAGTTGTACAATGTGAAGTTTACTTTAGTCGGTAATAATCTCGGGAATTATATTTTAACTAGTACGGCAGCCATTGGCAAAATTTACCAATATGTTGAGCCAATTGCCGGCGTTCCGCAAGGAAATTACGAACCAATCACCCGATTGGTCGCGCCGACCAAAATCCAAATTGCCACCGTTTTGGGAAAATTCAATCCAAGCGAGAAAACCTTGGTTGATTTTGAAGTTGGGCTAAGCAACAATGACCAAAACCTGTTTTCTCCAATTGATGACAATAATAATAAAGGTGTTGCCGGAAAACTAAATTTCAAGCAAAGGTTATTTTCCAAAAAATGGCAAATTGATGCCTTTGGGAATTACCAATATGTACAGGAAGATTTCAGAACTATTGAGCGTTTGTTCAACATTGAGTTCAACCGCGACTGGAATTTGACCACTTTTGAAGGCAATCAAAGTTTGGTTATTAATGGTTTGGATTTTACATTGCCCGAAAAAGGAAAGCTGACCTATCAATTTGAGAAGTTGGATTTCACCAAAAGCTTTTCGGGAAACCGTCATTTGGTCAATGGATTTTTTAAACTTAAAGATTGGAACCTTCAGCAAAACACCAGCGTTCTGAATAGTGATGGCGATTATGCAAAATCGACTTTCATCCGAAACCAATCCCAGGCGCGTTATCATTTTAAGAACAATTGGATTGGCGGGAGTTTGCGTTTGGAAAACAACAAAGAAAAATTGGTCGCCACCAATCAGCTTTCGGCATTGAGCCAAAGATTTACCGAGTATGGTGCTTTTATCGGGCGAGGCGACAGCACCAAGGTTTTTGTCGAATTGGGTTATCTGCAACGTGTTAATGACAGTTTGCAAAACGGATTTTTACAGAAAGTAAACACCTCACAATCCTATTATGTAAAATCAAAATTGATTCAAACCGATAGAACCAATTTGTCGCTCTTTGTCAATTACAGAAACCTGAAATTTGAAGATGCCACACGCGAAAACGAACCGTCGTTGAATTCCAGATTACTGTATAATGATCAGTTTTTCAATCAGTTTGTTCAGGTTACAACAGCCTATGAAACCACTTCGGGAACGATTGCCCAACAGGAATTCACCTATCTTGAAGTCGAGCCCGGACAAGGAGTTTATACCTGGAATGATTATAACGGCAACGGCATTCAGGAGTTGCAGGAGTTTGAAATCGCACCGTTTCCCGATCAGGCAAGGTATGTTCGGGTGTTTTTGCCCAATCAGATTTTTGTGAAAACCCATCAGAATAAAATTTCACAATCGCTGACGCTGAATCCAATTCATTGGCAGAATGAAACAGGTTTCAAAAAAGTACTGTCGTATTTCTACAATCAGACTTCTTATTTAACCGAGCGAAAAATTGAGCGCAACGGAGATAATTTTGATTTAAATCCTTTTTCGACTTCAGAGTCCAATATGCTCGGACTGAATGTCAATTTCAGAAACAGTTTGTTCTACAATCGAGGAAAACAGGATCATTCCGTAACCTATACTTTTATCAACAACCGTTTGAAAAGCTTGCTTTCGATTGGTTCACAGGAAAGTATCAACAGGATGCATCAGTTGCAATACATTCACTTGCTAAAAAAAACCTGGCTCTTTTCCTTTAAAACAGAAACAGCTGAGACGGATCTGTATTCGGAAAATTACAGCAGCAAAAATTATCAAATCAACAGTTACCAACTCAACCCAAAGATCTCCTATTTGTTTAATAAAAATGCGAGTTGGGACATCTTTTATGAATACCAAAGCAAGGAAAACCAATTGGGCGATTCTGAAAAATTAAAGCAGAGCCGCTTGGGCACTTCGTTTTCGTATGCCAATGACAAGAAGATCACAATGAATGGTGAATTCTCCTTATATGACAATAAATTTGAAGGCGATGCTTTGCAGCCGGTGGCTTTTCAAATGCTCGAAGGATTGCAGCCGGGTAAAAACCTGACATGGAGATTGTTACTTCAAAAAAATCTGACGCAGTTCCTGGATATCAATATCAACTATCAGGGCAGAAAAACCGAGACAAGTAAAACAATCCATACCGGAAATGTGCAATTGAGGGCTTATTTTTAATGTTAAAAAAACACTTCCGAAATATTTTTTCATTAACTTTAGACTTCAAAATTATCTAATGTTAATCACCATGAAAAAACTATTATTAATGAGTTTCCTTTTTGCGTTTATGGTTAATGCAACAGCACAGGAAACCACTGTAGAAAAAGCGAAAGCTAAAACAGAGAAAGCCGCACAAGACAAGAAAGCCAAAGCCAAAGCAGCCGCAGCCAAAGCAGAAAAGGACGTTAAAGGTAAAGTGCCATTAAAAAAAGACGGTACACCGGACAAACGTTATAAAACAGATGCCAAAGTGCCTTTGAAAAAAGATGGAACGCCGGACAAACGTTTTAAAGAGGCTAACGCTTCTGTTAAAGGAGAAGCAAAATCGGCGGCAGGAAAAGCGAGTGCTACTGTAAACAAAACCGAAGCCAAAGCCAAAAAAGCGGTAAAGGAAAGAGTGTCCAATGAAAAAGCACCAAAAACACCGGACAAAGTGACGGGAACATATAATGGTAAAAAAGTGTATACTGGGCCAAGAGGAGGAAGGTATTATATTAACTCTAATGGTAATAAAACCTATATTTCGGATGACAAATAAGAAATAAGACGTACACTTTACAGAGAGCGGTTTTTTCAAAGGGAAAACCGCTCTTTTTTATGGATGAAATTTTGCCTTTCGAAGTTGCTGAAAAGTGTTAAAATTTTGCTATCAGTAAATTCCTAACTTCCTTTGTTTTAGGGGTTTTTGACGTTTTTTAAAAAATTAAATTACTGAAAATCAATAAGTTAAAAAATATTCAAAAAGGTTGAACAAACCGTCGATTTGTTAAAAACTAGAGCCGATTGTGAATAAGTTTGGCTTTCATTTTACGTTTCGTTTGACAATCTTTGTAACAGACAGATTTCAATAAAAATCTCTCCAATAATTCAAATAATAATTTCAAAAATGGCAGCTATCGAACCAATATTACAAGAAAACAAAAACCGCTTCGTGATTTTTCCAATCAAACATCATGATATTTGGGATTGGTATAAAAAGATGGAAGCCAGTTTTTGGACTGCCGAAGAAATCGATTTGCACCAGGATTTATCCGATTGGAATAACAAATTAAGTAGCGATGAAAAATATTTCATCAAACACATCTTGGCTTTCTTTGCGGCTTCTGACGGAATCGTAAACGAGAATTTGGCGGAGAATTTTGTAAATGAAGTTCAATATCCGGAAGCCAAATTTTTCTACGGTTTCCAGATTATGATGGAAAACATCCACAGCGAAACCTATTCGTTGTTGATTGATACTTATGTAAAAGACGAAACAGAGAAAAACCAATTGTTCAACGCCATTGATGTATTTCCTGCCGTAAAGAAAAAAGCGGATTGGGCTATGAAATGGATTGGTTCCGATTCATTCGCCGAAAGATTAATCGCTTTCGCAGCTGTTGAAGGCATCTTTTTCTCAGGCGCATTCTGTTCTATTTTCTGGTTGAAAAAACGCGGTTTAATGCCTGGACTGACTTTCTCAAACGAATTGATTTCACGTGATGAAGGTGTTCACTGTGATTTCGCCGTGCATTTACACAACCACCATTTGGTTCACAAAGTATCTAAAGCGAGAATCACTGAGATTATCACCGATGCTTTAACCATTGAAAGAGAATTTATCACCGAATCACTTCCGGTGAGTTTGATTGGAATGAATGCCAATTTAATGACACAATACCTAGAATTCGTTGCCGACAGATTATTGGTGGAATTAGGATGCAAAAGAGTATACAATTCTAATAATCCTTTCGATTTCATGGATATGATTTCGCTACAGGGAAAAACCAATTTCTTTGAAAAACGCGTGGCCGAATACCAAAAAGCCGGCGTAATGTCAAAAGATACCGAAGATCAAAAAATCAGCTTCGACGCTGACTTTTAAAAATATTTCAAATTTTTTTTGAAGTTTTCCGAGAGACGAAAGTTTTCCGGGAAGTTAAGGGATTAACAAAACAAAACAAGTAACTCGAAGTAGCGAAGGGATTTTCTATTTCACAAAACAAAAATTTATGTACGTAGTAAAAAGAGACGGTCACAAAGAACCGGTAATGTTTGACAAAATCACGGATAGAATTAAAAAACTATGCTATGGTTTGAATGAATTGGTAGACGCTGTAAAAGTAGCGATGAAAGTTATCGAAGGTTTGTATGATGGGGTAACCACTTCCGAATTGGATAATTTAGCAGCCGAAACTGCGGCTTCAATGACAGTAACTCACCCGGATTATGCTCAATTAGCGGCTCGTATTGCAGTTTCTAACTTACACAAAAACACCAACAAGTCTTTCTCGGAAACCATGAACGAAATGTTCCATTATGTAAACCCGAGAACCAACCAACAAGCACCTTTACTTTCAGAAGAAGTACATAAAGTTATTCAGGAGAATGCCGAGTTTTTAAACTCTCACATCATATACAACCGTGATTTCAACTACGATTACTTTGGGTTCAAAACCTTAGAGCGTTCGTATTTGCTAAAAATCAACGGTAAAATCGTTGAGCGTCCGCAACACATGTTGATGCGTGTATCGGTTGGGATTCACTTAAATGATTTGGATGCCGTAATCGAAACCTACGACTTAATGTCGAAAAAATTCTTTACGCATGCGACGCCAACATTATTCAACGCCGGAACGCCAAAACCTCAAATGTCGTCTTGCTTCTTGCTGTCAATGAAAGATGACAGTATCGACGGTATTTATGACACTTTGAAAAACACTGCAAAAATTTCGCAATCTGCCGGTGGAATCGGTTTATCTATCCACAATGTTCGTGCGACAGGTTCGTACATCAGAGGAACAAACGGAACATCCAACGGAATCGTTCCGATGTTGCGTGTATTCAATGACACAGCCCGTTATGTTGACCAAGGCGGTGGAAAAAGAAAAGGAAGTTTTGCCATTTACCTGGAAACCTGGCATGCGGATATTTTCGAATTCTTAGACTTGAAAAAGAACACCGGAAAAGAAGAAATGCGTGCGCGTGATTTGTTCTTTGCGATGTGGACCTCCGATTTGTTTATGAAACGCGTGGAAGAAGATGCACAATGGACATTGATGTGTCCAAATGAATGTCCGGGCTTATGCGACGTTTATGGAGACGAATTCGAAGCGATGTATACATCATATGAAGCACAAGGAAAAGGAAGAAAAACGGTGAAAGCACGTGAGCTTTGGGAGAAAATCTTAGAATCACAAATCGAAACCGGAACACCATACATGTTGTACAAAGATGCAGCGAACAGAAAATCGAACCAAAAGAATTTGGGAACCATCCGTTCGTCTAACTTGTGTACCGAAATCATGGAATACACGTCTGAAGACGAAATTGCGGTTTGTAACTTAGCATCGATTTCGTTGCCAATGTTTGTTAACAACAACAAATTCGACCACGAATTGTTATTCAATGTTACCAAACGCGTAACCCGCAATTTGAACAAGGTAATCGACCGCAATTACTATCCGGTAATTGAGGCTGAAAACTCTAATATGCGTCATCGTCCGGTTGGATTGGGCGTTCAAGGTTTGGCCGATGCATTCATCTTATTGAGAATGCCGTTCACCAGCGATGAAGCCAAACAATTGAACCAGGAAATTTTCGAAACCTTATACTTTGCCGCCGTAACCGCATCAATGGAAATGGCGAAAGAAGAAGGACCATATTCAAGCTTTAAAGGTTCGCCGATTTCAGAAGGTTTGTTCCAACACAACCTTTGGAACATCAAAGACGAAGAGTTATCAGGACGTTGGGATTGGGCAAGCCTGCGCAAAGAGGTGGTAAAACACGGCGTGAGAAACTCATTATTGGTAGCGCCGATGCCAACTGCTTCTACGTCTCAAATCTTAGGAAACAACGAAGCATTCGAACCATATACTTCTAACATTTACACACGTCGTGTATTGTCCGGAGAGTTTATCGTGGTAAACAAACACTTGTTGACCGACTTGGTAGAAAGAGGTCTTTGGAACGAAGAATTGAAACAGGAAATCATGCGTAATAATGGTTCCGTACAAGGCATCGAAAGAATTCCGGAAGATTTAAAAGAACTATACAAAACCGTTTGGGAAATGTCGATGAAAGACATTATCGATATGTCGAGACACAGAGGTTATTTCATTGACCAATCGCAATCGTTGAACCTGTTTATGCAGGATGCCAACTACGCGAAACTAACGTCAATGCACTTCTACGCCTGGAAAAGCGGCTTGAAAACCGGTATGTATTACCTGAGAACCAAAGCTGCGGTTGACGCGATTAAGTTCACGTTGAACAACGATAAAAAAGCCGAGCCAATCTTAGCCGAGCCGGAAGCGGTAGGTGTTGAGGTTGTAGCGCCAAATGAAACCGGCGAAATGACCGCCGAAGATTTTGCCGCGATGGTAGAACGTGCCAGAGCAGCCGCCGGAAATGGTGGAGACGACTGCGAAATGTGTGGGTCGTAAATAATAAAAGTTTTTAGAATTAATAATTGGAAAGCAGCTGTCGTTAGATGGCTGTTTTTTTAGCTATATTTGATTGTCATTTAAATCCTATAGCCATGAAAAAAGTAATTCAAATTAGCGTAGTCCTGATGTTCACTGTAGTGATGAATGCACAATCCGATAAATTTCAATTTAGGTCAGTTTCATTAGGTTTAGGGATTTGTTATGGTCCGAATAATGATGGAGGACCAAATTTCACCTTTGATCTGGCAACTGCTTTAAACAGCAAACACTTGCTTTCGGCAAACATCAACGCTGGTGAAGAATTCAATTTGTTTGATGCCAAGAGAAGTTTTACAGAATATAACATTCTTTATGGAAGAGACTTTGAAATAGATAAGCGACTGAATATCGAGGTTCATGGAGGATTAGGCCTGTTTTCCAGATTATATCGGGACGATACTACAGAATTTCAAGATAAAAAAGACAAAACGCTGGGAATTCCATTAAGGGCAAAACTATTGTATTATGTCATAAAAGACGAGTTGGCCTTAGGATTCAATCAAACCATAAACATCAATAGCCTTGATAAGACGTTTACCACTAATTTAGTGCTTCAATACGTTTTCAAAAAATAAAATAACACAATCATGTCAAAAGAAAAAAAAGGAGTTTACACCGGCATCATAGAAAAAGACGAAAACGGTAATTATTTCTGTGGTGAATATTTATTGGATTATAAATACACCGAAGCGAGTTTCAAACTCGGAGACGAAATCAACATCAAATCGGTGATTGCCAATCCGAGTGATAAGAGTTACAATCAATACCCAAAGAAATCGAGAAATTTCTTTTTGGCCAATCAAAAGGAATAATGATAATGGAAGAAAAAGCAGGAAAACAATTTTTGATTACCGAAGAAATTTTAGCGACACACCGTCAACGAATGCTGAATTATTTGATAGACAGCGTAGTGCAGATTGTCTGGATATTTATTGCCTTGGTTTTTATATCGATAATTGCGGTCATCACCGACAATAAAGACTTTATTGATCGCTTAGCGACTAGTAAATTAGCGCAGTATACTTTAACGTTGTGCATTGTCCTTTTCTATTATAACCTTTTCGAGATATTATCAGCAAGAACCATCGGAAAGCTAATTACCAAAACGATGGTCGTTGACCAATATGGCGAAAAACCCAATCAGGAAACCATACTCGTTCGTTCGCTTTGCCGTTTGATTCCGTTCAATGTTTTATCATTCATCGGTTTCCCGGCCAGAGGCTGGCACGACAGTATTTCCAAAACCTACGTAGTCAACAAGAAAATGCTAGACGAAATGAAAGCCGAATTTTATAACCCAAACAAAACCAAAACGGAGGAATAAAAATGATTACGCTTACCAGAACCACTTCAGACAATAAGGATTTTCAAAAGTTAACCCGACTTTTCGATGAGTATTTGGTCGATATTGATGGCGATGAAAAGGATTTTTTTGCCCAATACAATCAGATTTATTTAGACCATGTGATTGTATGTGACGAAGACGGATTGGCTTCCGGTTGTGGCGCTTTTAAGCAACTCGAACCACAAGTGGCCGAAATCAAAAGAATGTTTGTTTTGCCCGAACAACGTGGTAAAGGCATTGCGGCTTCCATTTTATCCGAATTGGAAAACTGGGCTAAAGATGAAGGCTATACTTCCTGTATTTTGGAAACTTCCAACAAACTCGAAAGTGCCATCGCCTTGTATAAAAAATCAGGCTACGAAGTCATCCCGAATTATGGGCAATACATCGGTGTGGAAAGCAGTGTTTGTATGAGGAAAATCATTTAAAAACGTATATTTGAGTATTAAAATCCTAACCTAACCGAAAATGACCTGGGAACAACTTTTATCTCTAAAACGCCAAGGCGACAAAGGCAAGCGATTGCGCATCGAACAAGACGACACACGTCTCGGCTTTGAAGTCGATTATGACCGTATCATCTTTTCGTCGGCTTTCAGAAGCTTACAGGATAAAACGCAGGTGATTCCGTTATCCAAAACCGATTTTGTCCACACACGTTTGACGCATAGTTTGGAAGTATCCGTGGTTGGTCGCTCCATCGGAAGATTGGTGGGAAAAAAAATCCTTGAAAAATATCCACATCTCAAGGAAGTCCATGGTTACCACATGAACGATTTCGGAGCGATTGTTGCTGCGGCAGCATTAGCGCATGACATCGGGAATCCGCCATTCGGACATTCGGGCGAAAAAGCGATTGGAGAATATTTCTCGATTGGCAAAGGCCAACAATACAAAGACCAGTTAACCGAGAAGCAATGGCAGGATTTGGTCGATTTTGAAGGCAATGCCAATGGTTTTTCGGTACTCACGAGTTCACGTCCGGGAATTGAAGGCAGCTTGCGTTTATCGTATGCAACCCTCGGAGCTTTTACGAAATACCCAAAGGAAAGTTTGCCCAAAAAACCAACCAAAAACATCGCCGATAAAAAATATGGTTTCTTCCAATCCGACGTGGCTTTTTTTAAGGAAGTGGCCGAAGAATTGGGCATGATTTCCAATAAAACCGGTGCCGATGTAGGTTACGAACGCCATCCGCTGGCATTTTTAGTCGAAGCCGCCGATGACATCTGTTACACGATAATCGATTTTGAAGACGGCATCAATCTCGGTTTGGTTTCCGAAGATTATGCGTTGGAATACCTAATCAAATTGGTCAAAGACACCATTGATGCGGCCAAATACCAAACATTGACGACTAAGGAAGACCGAATCAGTTATTTGCGTGCGTTGGCGATTGGGAACTTAATCAACGATGCCGTTCGTGTGTTTATCGAAAACGAAGAAGCGATTCTGAAAGGAGAATTCCATTTTGCCCTGACCGATAAAAGCAAGTACAAAGCACAAATGGATGACATCATCAAACTAAGTGTAAAGAATATTTACCAAAGCCGTGAAGTGATTGAAAAAGAGTTGTCGGGTTACCAAATCATCAATAACCTGTTGGATAAATTCATCACGGCATACAACAATACTTATACCGGGAACGCCACGAATTACGATAAATTGTTAATGAAAATCCTTCCGGAAAAACACCATTTGGAAAAGGAAAGTTTGTACGACAGATTGCTTCACATTTGCCATTTTATCTCGATGCTCACGGATGGAAAAGCGGTGCAGTTGAATAAGATTGTAACGGCTTAATCCTCTTCTCTGTCTTCTTCCTCCATCAAACCGGAGAAAAGTGATCTTAATCCATCCACATCAATATTGCACAATTGTTGCAACTCGTCAACCGTGCCATGCTCAATAAAATAATCGGGCACTCCACAAAGGAAGATTTCGTTGACGTAATCATTTTTGGCTGAAAATTCTAAAACCGCACTACCAAAACCGCCGGTCATTACGCCATCTTCCACTGTAATGATGGTCGAGAATTTATCGCAGATTTTGTGCAGTTTCTTTTCGTCTAAAGGTTTGATAAAGCCAAAATGATAATGGGCAAAATGGTTGTCGACATCTTCAATATCAAGCAAGGCCTGAGTGACATTGTCGGTAATCGTTCCGGTAGAAAGAACGGCTACTTTTTTTCCTTTTTTGAGTTTCTGTGCTTTTCTGAGTTCAATTTTTTGAAAATCGGAAGGGAATTTCCAATCGACATTTTTTCCGCGACCGCGTGGATAACGAATCGCAATCGGGTGTTTTAATCCCAAAGAAGCCGTATACAGGATATTTTGTAAATCGATTTCATCTTTTGGCGCATAAATCATCATGTTCGGAATGCAACGCAAATACGCAATATCAAAAACGCCATGATGTGTGGCACCGTCTTCGCCCACCAATCCGGCGCGGTCCAGACAAAAAATCACGGGTAAGTTTTGCAATGCCACGTCATGAATCACCTGGTCATAAGCGCGCTGTAAAAAAGTCGAATAAATGTTGCAGAAAACGACCATGCCCTGCGTCGCCATTCCGGCGGAAAGGGTTACGGCGTGTTGTTCGGCAATTCCAACGTCAAACGCGCGTTTCGGGAAAGCATCCATCATAAATTTCATCGAACTTCCGCTGGGCATAGCGGGTGTAATTCCGATGATTTTCGGATTGTTTTTGGCCAATTCAACTAAGGTCAGTCCAAAAACATCCTGAAATTTTGGCGCTAAATTTTCAGTAGAAGATTTGATTAATTCTCCGGTTGCTGCATTAAATTTCCCCGGGGCATGGTACTTCACCTGATCTTCTTCGGCTTTTTGCAAACCTTTTCCTTTGGTGGTTATAATGTGTAAAAACTTTGGTCCTTTTACTTTTTTGAGCCTTTCTAATTCTTTGATTAAAGCCGGTAAATCATGACCGTCAATCGGACCCGAATAATCAATATTCAGCGATTTGATCATATTGTTTTGCTTTGGGTTTTTGCCTTCTTTAACCGCAGTCAGATAGTTTTTCAAGGCACCAACGCTTGGGTCGATTCCGATAGCATTATCATTTAGAACTACCAATAAATCAGCATCGGTTACACCGGCATGATTCAAACCTTCAAACGCCATTCCGCTCGCAATTGATGCATCGCCGACTACCGCAATATGGTGTTTGTTTTCGCCTTTGAGTTGGGATGCAATCGCCATCCCCAATGCCGCAGAAATCGCCGTGGAAGAATGACCAACGCCAAAAGTATCATACACACTTTCGCTGCGTTTCGGAAAACCGGAAAGTCCACCGAGTTGGCGATTGGTGTCAAATTTTTTTCTGCGTTCGGTTAGGATTTTATGACCGTAAGCTTGGTGGCCCACATCCCAAACGAGTAAATCATTGGGCGTATCAAAAACATAATGCAAGGCAATCGTCAATTCGACTACACCTAGGCTGGCGCCCAGATGACCTTCTTTTACCGAAACAATATCAATGATAAAATCGCGCAACTCCTTGGCCAATTCGGGCAATTGGTCAGCATTTAATTTCCTTAAATCAACAGGATTATCAATGTGTTGGAGCAGCTTACTTTTCATAGCGTAATAAAAAGCAAATTTACGTTTTTGTTTTTACTCTTGGGCGGTTATTTTTAGGGGAAGCGCATAGGAAACTTTCACCTTTTGGCCATCTTGCTCGCCGGGAATCCATTTGGGAGAAGATCTCAAAACTTTCGCAGTTTCTCTGTCTGAGATTTCGTTAACTCCACGAATGATATATACATCAATAAGACTTCCATCAGTGTCAACCACAAAAGACGCAATTATTCTTCCTGACTTTTGGTTTTCTTTAGAAACGTTAAAGTTGGAATTAAAGTATTCGTAAAATTTAGCAATCCCACCTGGATAATTGGGCTTGACTTCTACCGTACCTGCCGGAAAGATGTCGTTTTTATAATCGATAGGTTTTGTATTGTGCGGTTCAATAGCCACAACGCCACTTGTGATGATATCACCTGTTATCGTTCCGACGCCTTTGTTTGAAACCGTTTTTTTGTTATTATTCGAAGTATTGGTTTTTACCTTAACGGTATCAGTTTCACATTTTGTGGTTTTTTCCGGCATCGGCTCACCGACAGTTTGTCTTCCATGAATTGAATTGACCACTTCCACTTTGTCTATCGCTTGTTTGTCACCATTTGAATTCTGACAGCTAAACAAAGTTGTGCCCATGCTCACCAATAAGGCCAGCATAAACATTTTATGAAACTGCACCTGAGAGAATAAAACTTCTCTGGGAATTTGGATAATGATAGAATCTAATTGTTCATTTTGGAATCGGCCACAAACTTTCTGTCCTTGATTTTTGATAAAATAATCCTGAATTTCGGATGTTTTCATCCCTGTGAAATCAACAACGCTCTTGGCACAACTGTTGCAAAAACGCCCGGTCTCATCAGGCGTCATGGCATTCCAGTCTTCGTGGCAGGGTTTTGGAATCGTAATTTTAAATTCAGTTTCCATCGAGAATAAAGTTTGTGTTATACAGATAACGATAATACTACTAAAATAGTATTTTTGTTTTATGGAAAACCCTTTCACCGACGAGTATTTTATGAAAAAAGCTTTGCAGGAAGCCGAACTGGCTTTTGAAAAAGGCGAAATTCCTGTTGGTGCCGTCATTGTCATCGATAATAAAGTCATTGCCCGGACACATAATCTCACCGAAATGCTCAATGATGTGACCGCTCATGCCGAGATGCAGGCTATTACTTCGGCGGCGAATTTTATCGGTGGGAAATACTTAAAAGGCTGTACTTTGTATGTCACTTTGGAACCTTGCCAAATGTGTGCCGGCGCCTTGTACTGGAGCCAGATTTCAAAAGTGGTTTTTGGGGCTTCGGATGACCAACGCGGTTTCCAGAATCTCGGCACCCAACTTCACCCGAAAACCCAGGTAATCAAAGGGGTTTTGGCCAAGGAAGCATCCGATTTAATGATCCGATTTTTCGCTTCCAGAAGAAAATAATTTGTTCAGAAAAATATTCCTAAAAAATATTTCACAACGTAAATAATAATTTGATAATTTTAGCGTTATAATGCTAATTGGGAAAAAATTTCCAAGGAATAAGTTCTAACAAATAACTCTTTTACAACCATGAAAACCAACAAGATTTTCGGCTTGTTTGTTGCAATTTTATTATTGCAATCCTGTTCTAAAAAATCGGCTTCCGATTTTGATTCAGACCCTTCTCTTTTTAAAGATTACATTACAGGATTTTCATCGGGATTTGTCTCGGTCAACTCGGACTTCAGGGTCCAATTGGCATTCAACAAGAGTGATTGGAAACCTAATCAGGAGTTAGATGATGACTTATTCGATATTTCTCCCAGCGTAAGCGGAAAAGTAGTAGCGCTTTCTCCTAATACCATTGCTTTCATCCCCAAAGAGAAATTGGACCAAAATACTTTGTACCAAATCACTTTGCATCTTTCAGATATCACCAATAAAGTCCCGAAAGAGCTTAAGGATTTTAATTTTTCAGTCAAAACTATTAAGCAGGATTTTATCGTCAATACCCAAGACCTGCAGTCCTACAGCAAAGATTGGTATTACCTGAACGGAAACCTGAAAACAGCCGATAATCTCAGTTTTGAAGATGCACAAAAGATTATTGAAGCGACTCAAAACGACAAAAAGCTCAAGATTAAATTTGACAAAGCGACAAGTACTTCTACCGATTTCAAATTTATGATTGACAGCATCCAGCGATTTGATAATGATTCGGAAATTTTTATCAATTGGGATGGAGATGATGTGGATATCGACCAAAAAGGCGTGACCAAGTTCCCAATTCCGGGCAAAAACCAATTCAAAGTATTGACCATTGAACCGGGCGATGCCAATAACCAGTCGGTCATCATTAACTTTTCCGACCCACTAAAAAAAGACCAGGATTTCAAAGGATTGGTGGCAATTGAAAACACTAGTAATCTCAAGTTTACCACAATGGGTAACGTGTTGAAAGTGTTTTATAACAAAGAACCCGAATCTAAAGTCGACAAAGGGGAAACCAATGATGCCGTAGCCGTTGATACAGCAGCTGTTGCTGTAGATACTGTAGCGGCAGTTGAAGAAGTAGATTATGCAGAACCTGCAGCCGAACCTGTTGAAACAACAACGAATGAATCCGGTTTTTCGGGAAGCAAACTGGTTGAAGTATTCCAGGGAATTGAAAATATCGACGGCTATAAGATGAAAAAAAATTACTCCGAAAAATTGATGTTTGACCAAATCAAACCCGGAGTTAATATTCTTAAAAGCGGAACCATATTGCCGAGTTCCAATAATTTAAAAATCAATTTTGAGGCAGCCAATCTGAAAGCGGTTGATGTAAAGATTTTCAAAATCTACAAAAACAACATCATGCAGTTTTTACAGGATAACGAACTCAACGGTACCAGAAACCTGAGACAAGTTGGGCAGGCCATAGCCAAATCGAAGATTGAATTAAAGCAAAACAATTTAATCGATTTTACGAGATGGAATACTTACGCCTTGGACCTTTCGAAAATCATCAAGCCCGAACCAGGCGCGATTTACCGTGTGGAGTTCTCCTATAAAAGAGACTATTCGATGTACAAATGTACGTCGCAAACCGCCTCAGAAGATGATGAAGACGAGCAGGAAGAAGTAGATGAAGACGACGTCAATTACAGTAACAGTGGTTACGATTACTATTACGAAGAAGATTATGAATGGCGTGAAAGACAAGATCCATGTACCGATTATTATTTTTATAACACCAAAGTCGGAACCAACATACTGGCGAGTGATTTGGGTGTGATTGCCAAACGCGGAACGGATAAGTCGATTGTGATTGCCGTAAGCGACATCATTTCTACGGATGCAGTTTCGGGCGCTAAAGTGGATTTGTACAACTATCAGCAACAAAAAATCGCGTCTTGTAACACAGATGGCGATGGTGTGGCGACTTTCCAATTACAGAAGTATGCTTACTTCGCCATTGTTACCAATAATGGACAAAGCACTTATGTGAAATTGGATGATGAGTTGTCTTTGTCGGTGAGTAACTTCGATGTTTCGGGTGAAACTTTACAAAAAGGACTGAAAGGCTACATTTATGGAGAGCGCGGCGTTTGGCGTCCGGGCGATACCGTGTATTTGTCTTTTATCCTAAATGACAATGCCAATAAATTGCCGGCATCACATCCGATTAAGCTAAAAATGAACGATCCAAACGGGAAAATCGTTTACGAATGCGTTCAGAAAATGAATGACCTCAATCATTACAAGTTTATCATTCCAACGGAAAGCGATGACATCACCGGGAATTGGGAAGCGGTAATCAGCATTGGTGGTGCCCATTTTTACAAGAGCATCAAAATTGAAACCATCAAACCCAACCGTTTGAAAATCAAAAACAGTTTCAATGACCCGATTCTTTCTGCCAGTAAAGACAATGTAAATAACATCCAGGTGTTGTGGTTGCATGGTGCCGTGGCGAAAGATTTAAAAACCGAAGTGCAAGCCAAATTCTCGCAACAGGTAACGACTTTCAAAGGATTTTCCAATTATGTTTTTGACGATCCAACCAGAAGTTTTTCCACTGAAGAAATTAATATTTTCTCTGGAAAAGTAAATGCTCAAGGTCGTGCCACGATTCCAATCAAACCAACAATCCAAGGTCAGGCGCCGGGAATGCTCCGTGCCGCATTCATTACCAAAGTCTACGAAAGCGGCGGTGATGTGAGTACCGATGTAGCAGCGACATCCTATTCGCCATACAAAACTTATGTTGGAGTGAAATCACCGGAACCAAATAAATACGGTATGATTGAAACCGGCAGAAGCAACCGTTTTGATATTGTAACGGTTAGTGAAAATGGACGCCCGCGTTCGGTGAAAAACCTGCAGGTTAGCGTTTACAGATTGCAGTCACGTTGGTGGTGGGATGCTTCAGAGAATAATCTGTCGAGCTATAATACTTCTAATGCGACGATTGCCTATAAAAATTTCTATACCAATACGGATGCCAGCGGAAGAGGAAGCGTTTCGTTTTTGGTTCCCGATGACGATTGGGGCAATTATCTCATCCGTGTGACCGACCCAACAGATGGTCACGCCACAGGAGTAAGAGTGTATATCGATATGCCTTGGTGGTCAGCCAAATCCAGAAGTACCGATGGAGAATCTGCAACGATGTTGAGATTCTCAACCGATAAAACCAATTACGCTGTTGGTGACAAAGCCAAAATTTTCTTCCCTTCCAGCGAAGGCGGAAGAGCGATGATTTCAATTGAAAACGGAACCAAAGTGCTGAAAACAGTTTGGGCCAAAACCAAAAAAGGAGAAACCACTGTGGAATTGCCAATTACCGGTGATATGGCGCCGAATGTGTACATCAATATTTCGCTATTGCAACCACATGCCTCGACCAAAAACGATTCGCCAATCAGAATGTATGGTATCGTTCCGATAGAAGTAGTCGATAAAAATACAGTGCTTGAACCACAATTGGTAATGCCTGATGTATTGCGTCCGGAACAGACCATTAATGTCAAAGTTTCCGAAAAGAAAGGCAAAAGAATGACCTATACCATTGCGGTTGTTGATGAAGGTTTGCTCGATTTAACCCGTTTCAAAACACCAAATGCCTGGGATAGTTTCTACACCCGCGAAGCTTTAGGCGTTCGCACCTGGGATGTTTATGATCAGATTATTGGTGCCTATGGCGGAAAAGTAAACCAGGTATTCAGTATCGGTGGAGATGCCGATGCCGGCGGTGGCAAAGCCAAAAAAGCCAACCGTTTTAAACCAGTAGTAATGTATTTTGGCCCATTCGAATTGGATGGTGGTTCCAAAACACACAAAATAACCTTGCCGAAATACATCGGTTCGGTGCGTACCATGGTCGTAGCCGCCGATGCGAAAACCGGTGCTTACGGTATGGCCGAAAAAGCCACACAGGTAAGAAGTCCGTTGATGATATTGGCTTCGTTACCGAGGAAAATTTCGCCTTCGGAAAAAGTAACCATACCGGTAACACTTTTTGCGACTGAGAAACACATCAAAAATGTAACATTGCAAATCAAAACGAATAGCAGTGTCAGAGTCGCCGGAAGCGCAAGCCAAATCGTGAAATTCACAGAACCGGATGAAAAAATGGCGTACTTCAATTTGGAAGTTGGCGGCACAACCGGTATCGGTAAAATAGACATTATCGCAACTTCGGGGAAAGAAAAATCCACCTACACGGTTGAGATTGATGTAACCAATCCGAATCCGGTGACCAATACCTTTACGGATGTTATCATTCCGCCAAACAGTACGAAAACCATCAACTGGAAAACCTTTGGCGTGAGTGGAAGCAACAAAGCCAAAATGGAAGTTTCTTCAGTACCAACGATTGATTTCGGACGACGATTGGATTATTTGATTCAATATCCTCATGGTTGTGTGGAGCAAACGACTTCGTCTGTATTCCCGCAATTGTACTTGACGGATATCATGGATTTGGATGCGACATACAAACAAAAAATCCAGAAAAATGTCACCGCGGCAATTCAGCGATTGAGCAATTTCCAATTGGCGAATGGCGGATTTACCTATTGGCCGGGCGAAGACGATGCAGATGATTGGGGCACTTCCTATGCCGGGCATTTCCTGATTGAAGCGGAGAAAAAAGGCTATGTATTGCCCATCAATTTCAAAACCAAATGGATTTCGTGCCAACAAAAACAAGCCAAACAATGGCGTTATGAAAAACAATATAACAATGATTTTGCGCAAGCCTATCGTTTGTACACTTTAGCACTTGCCGGTTCAGCCGACCTGGCTTCGATGAACCGTTTGCGTGAAACCGTTGGATTGTCTAACGAAAGTAAATTGCGTTTGGCTGCTTCTTATGCTTTGGTAAAACAAAACGCCGCCGGAATGTCCTTGTTGGCTAAATCGTTTATTGATGAGCAACAAACTGAAAACGGATACCATTACTATTATTATGGTTCGCCTGAAAGAAACAGAGCAATGGCCTTAGAGACTTTGGTGTTATTGGGTCAAAAAGGAAAAGCCTTTACCATGGCGACCAAATTGGCTAAAAACCTTTCAAGCCCACAATGGATGAGTACGCAAACAACCGCTTATGGTTTGTATGCCATGGCAAAATTCGCCAAATCCAATGGCAGCAAAGGGGTTTCGATTCAATACACCAATGCCGGAAAATCGGAAGTTATTAATACCGATAAAACCTTGGCACAAAGAAATTTTGGTGCCAAAATGGGCAACAATTCGGTAACGATTAAAAACAACAAAAAGAACACGTTGTTTGTTCGCGTCCTGAATAGTGGAATTTTACCGGTGGGCAGCGAAAAACCGATGCAAAGTAATTTGTCAGCCAGTGTGGTTTTCAAAGACCGAAAAGGCAAAGTCATCAATGTGTCCAAAATTGCTCAGGGAACCGAATTCTATGGTGAAGTAACGTTGACCAACCGTAAAAACGAACGCGTAGAAAACATAGCGCTATCGCAAATTCTACCTTCCGGATTTGAAATTGTCAACACACGCTATACTGATTTTGGCAGTTCAACCAACAATGTAGCCGATTATATCGACATCCGTGATGACCGAGCCAATTACTATTTTAGTCTGAAAGCGGCCGAAACCCGTCAATTCAAGATATTGTTGAACGCTTCTTATTTGGGTAAATATTACTTACCGGGATTACAGTGCGAAGCGATGTATGACAACGAGTTTTTGGCCCGTACCAAAGGACAATGGGTAGAAGTGGTAAAATAAATTTAAAAACCCTTTCGGTATTCAACAGCCGAAAGGGTTCATTTAAAAAATGCAATCACATTTCAAAGCGTTTCTGCAACGCACCGTCAACTGGATAAAGCGCAATAAAAAGAAATCAGCCATTGGATTCATTCTCTTGGTGGTCTATTACTTTTCATTGCCCAGCGTTTTATTCGAAGAACCTTATGCTACCGTAATCGAAAGCAGCGATGGCGAATTGCTGGCAGCCAAAATTGCCCGCGATGGACAATGGTGTTTTCCGGCTCAGGACAGCGTGCCCGATAAATTTAAAAAGTGTATTGTTTATTTCGAAGACGAACATTTCTATTATCATCCCGGGTTTAACCCCGTGGCGATGGGAAAAGCCTTTCAACAGAATCGCAGTGCCGGGAAGGTCGTTCGCGGCGGCAGTACATTGACCCAACAAGTCATTCGTTTATCGCGCAAGAACAAGAAGCGTACGTATTTCGAAAAAGGAATCGAAATGATTTTGGCCACGCGATTGGAGTTTCGCCATTCCAAAGAAAAAATCATCGAATTGTATGCCGCACATGCGCCTTACGGCGGCAATGTAGTCGGATTGGAAATGGCTTCCTGGCGGTATTTTGGGGTGCAATCCTATCAATTATCCTGGGCGGAAAGTGCTACTTTGGCGGTATTGCCCAATGCGCCAAGTTTGATTTATCCGGGAAAAAATCAAATCAAGTTGCTGAAAAAACGCAATGCTTTATTGCTCAAACTTTACAACGAAAAAATCATTGATAAGCTGACGTATGAGTTGGCCATCAAAGAACCGTTGCCGCAAAAACCGTATAATCTGCCGCAGATTGCACCACATTTGCTGCAACGCATCGCCAAAACCGATGAAGGCAAACGCATCAAAACGACGATTGACATTTCGCTGCAAAACCGCGTGAACCAAATCGCGCAGCAATATTACAATCAGTACAAACAAAACGAAGTGCACAATCTGGCGATTATGGTCATCGACATTCAAAACCGCAATGTGATTGGTTATGTAGGCAATTCGCCAACAGACAAAGACCATGACAAAGATGTGGATATTATTGGCGCACCACGAAGCACCGGAAGTATTTTGAAACCATTGTTGTTTGCTTCGATGCTCGACGAAGGCGAATTATTGCCGAATACTTTGGTGGCTGATATACCGACGCAGATTTCGGGCTATTCGCCACAGAATTTTAACCTGACGTTTGACGGTGCCGTTCCGGCGCAAAGAGCTTTGTCGCGTTCGTTGAATATTCCTTCGGTGTTGATGTTGCAGGAACATGGCGTGAATAATTTTTATGAATTGATGCAGAAGTTAAAACTCAAAAACATCAACAAACATCCGGATCATTATGGTTTGTCGTTGATTTTGGGCGGAGCCGAAAGCAATCTTTGGGATCTGTGCCGGGCTTACGCCAATATGTCTTCGACGATTAATTATTTCAATCAATCGAGCGGAAAATACCGTAGCAAAGAATTTGCGGAACTGAATTATGTCAACGGATTTGAACAAGATTATGGTACCGATAGTTTCCAAAAGAACATCTTTGGCGCGGGCTCGATTTACCTGACCTATAACGCCATGAAAGAAGTCAACCGACCGGAAGGTGACGAAGCTTGGAAGTTTTATGATTCTTCCTTAGAATTGGCTTGGAAAACCGGAACCAGTTTTGGGAACCGCGATGCCTGGGCAATCGGAACCAATTCGCGTTATGTGGTTGGCGTTTGGGTAGGCAATGCCAATGGCGAAGGCAGACCGGAATTGACCGGCGTTGGGAGTGCCGCACCGATTTTATTTGATGTATTCAATTTGTTGCCAAGAAAGAAATGGTTTCAACCGCCGTTGAATGATTTGGAATATGCTGAGGTTTGTACTTTGAGCGGTCATTTGGCACAAGACGATTGCCCGAAAACCAAACAATTAATCACCCGAAGAGGCAAGAAAACCACCATTTGCCCTTATCACAAATTGGTGCATCTCGACGCCACGGAGCAATTTAGGGTTAACAGTAGTTGCGAGGATGTCGATAAAATAGTGTCCAAAAAATGGTTTGTATTGCCGCCGGTAATGGAATGGTATTACAAGAGTTTGCACATTGATTACAAGCCTTTGCTGCCATTCAGGTCGGATTGCCAGCCGACACAACAAGTGGTAATGGACTTTATTTATCCGAAAACCAACAGCAAAATTTACTTGGCCAAGGATTTCAACAGTAAAGTACAGCCGGTGATTTTAAAAGTGGCACATTCCAACCGTGATGCGAAGTTGTATTGGTATGTCGACAATGAATACAAAGGCACAACGCAAACCTTTCACGAAATGCCCATTGAAGCCGAAACCGGGATTCATTACATCACTGTGGCGGATGAATTTGGTAATGAAATCAAAAGGCGAGTGGAACTAATTAAAGATTAATTGTCATCCCGAGCGCAGTCGAGGGAAAGGATTAACAAAAGCCCCGAAGAATCGGGGCTTTTGTTTGTTATTCTTTTATAAATTTACCTGTCACACTTCCTTTATCACTGATTATTTTGATAAAGTAGCTTCCGCTTTGCAAAGCTGAAACATCAATCGTTTCACCCGGATTGGTATTCACCTGAACCAATTGTCCAAGCGTATTGTAGATGCTAACCGAACTCATTACTACAGTTTCTTTGGTAGCAATTTTCAGTATGTTTTTTGTTGGTACCGGTGATAAAGTAAACATGCTGCTAAATTCAAAATCTTGATTCCCCAAGGCTTGAACAGTGGTAGTAAATGTATCCGTAACAATAGGAAAGTTATAATCAAAATAGATGCTGGCACTATTAGAAAAAGTATTACCCACAACCAATGTTGGCTTGGTTTTAATCTTAAATGCAACATAACCATCATTGTTGGCATTGTCAAAAGGCAAGTTGATGTTTTCAAAAATGAACTCTACTCTGTTGTTGCTTGAAATTCTGGTTACAAAGGGATGACTTCCGGTTTGCGGAACCAAAGAAGTTATGTCAAACTTAGTGGTGTCAATCATGTCTCTTACTACAATATTTTGGGCATTAGCTGAGCCGGTGTTTTCAAAACGGATAACATAATGTACATATTGACCAACCATACTTGGCACAATTGAAGTGCCTTCAATACAAGTTTTATCGTTAGGGTCAAAGGAATTAAATACTATTTGGTTCAAAGTTGAGGTATTATCACTTGGAGTTTCATCAACAGCTCCGTTTACGACGGCAGTATAACTTAAAATGTCACCATTGTTTACGGCCGGTGTTTCGGTTGGGGAGTTAATATTGAAAGTAAGTCTTATTAATCGACTTTCAAACGGTTGCAGATTGCTGAAATTCCATGTCAAACTATTCGTAGCCGCAGAAGATGCTGTTGGATTGGCTGAGACCAAATCAATTTTAGTATCGTCAAATGATAGGGTTACCGAGCCGGATTGAATGTCTGTTCCTTTATTTCTGTAATGAATGCTGTATGTTGCATCAAAACCTGGTCTTGCTGGACTTGTTGGAATTAAAGTGATTTCTAAATCATTGTGAATGCCATTTCGCTCCATGCAAAAATCTTGCGTTTGAGTAGTGTTATTGTTGGTTGGAAAATTTAAGGTAACTGAGCTTGGACTAACATTGAAATAGGTTGGGTTTTCAAATGAAGGCGACAGTGTAATATTAGGTTCTTGTACAAAGAAGAAATAACTGCCACTATTTGCAGTAAAGGTAGCTCCTGCATTGGCGCCATCATCTATGCCTATTCTGACACCATTAAATGTTGGGTCGGTAACAGCACAACCATTAAAATTACTGTCATAATGAACCACTCCGGAAACCGTGTTGTAATCTCCGCCCGGGTTAAAAGAACAATAGGAGTTTACCTGAACGTTTGGATAATTTGAATAAGAAGTCAGCGTGTTTATCGTTTCCAGAACATCAACTTCATTAGCGCAAACATAGTCTAGTGTGTTACATTGATTTATGGTAACATAATTAAAGTTTCCGCCATTTTTCATGTTTAAATAGTTAAGATAGTTTCCCTGATATAAAAACAGGCTAGAGAGATTGGGGAAATTAGAAAGATCTAAACTTTGAAGATGGAAATTGTATAAATCTAGACCAGTTAAATTGACCAGGTTGCTAATGTCAAGTGTTGTTTGGGTAGAATAGCTGATGGATAAATCGAATAAAGTTACCAAAGAGTTCAGCCCGATTACATTTGTTAAGCCCGGGTTACCATAGGATAAAATATACAGACTTGATAAACCGCTCAAATCTAAACTGGTTAACAAATTACTTGAGCAGTTTAAAGTTTGTAAATTGTTTAGCGGAGGAAGATTAATCGAAGTGATATCATTATATTCAAAATTCAACGCTTCTAAATTAGGAAGATTGGACAATGTTAAACTTGTCAGATTATTTCCTTGACAATCTATTAGTGTAAGATCGGTAAGATTGGTTATGTTTAAACTCGTTAGAGAATTATCACTACATCTTAAAGAACTCAATAAAGGAGAATTAGTAACAATAAGGCTGCTCAAATTATTTCCTCCACAATGTAGTGTCCTCAAAGCGGACAGTGCTGCGGTGTTTAAGATTGAAATATTGTTGCTTGAACAATCTAAAAAAGTTAAATTATTCAAATTAGACGCATCAAGAATGCCAATTTGGTTATAAGAGCAATCGAGTCTAATTAAATTTGTCAGTAGCGATGTGTTTAAAGTGCCTATCTGATTAAACGAGCATTCGAGATACCGTAGTGAAGTGATGTTGCCAACATTCAACGAAGTCAAAAGATGGTAATTACATTTTAAATCCCAAAGATTGGTAAAATATTCAATACCAATTAAGTTTGACATTTTGAGACTGTTTGACATACCGGAATATCCGCTAACGTTTAAGTATTTTACCTGTAAGGCTTCACTTTCTTGAATCTCACCATCACTATTGGCGTCAATTTTAAAATTGTTACCTGATAAATTTCTGGCAATTGAATTGCTTGGACTTGCTAATAGTAACTTCGCCTTAAAATTCGCGTCAGGAATATTTACGATTTGTGCATTGCTTGTGAAAACGGTAAGTGCTAAAGCCAGGAGAGTATAGAGTTTTTTCATGTGTATTGTTTTGACTCTCAAATATATAAAATTATTTGTAAGAAAAGTAATTTTTATTAGAGATTATTTTTAGCACGCACCACTACCAAAAAAAACTGCTAGTTCTTGTGAAAGGCGGTTTTTGTTTGCTGAATTTTATATTGAGTTATTCTTTTATAAACTTCCCGGTTGCACTTCCTTTATCACTGATTATTTTGATAAAGTAGCTTCCGCTTTGTAAACCTGAAACATCAATGGGTTCTCTTGGATTGGTATTCACCTGAACCAATTGACCAAGCGTGTTATAAATATTTACAGAACTTATGATTACTGTTTCTTTGGCAGTAATGGTAAGCACATCTTTTGTTGGAACGGGTGATAAACTAAACACGCTGCTAAACTCAAAATCAGTTGAGGATAACGGATTAAAAACTGTTGTGGTGTAAGTATCCGTTACAATCGGGGCATTGTAATCAAAGTAAATGTTGGCCGCATTGCTGAAGGTATTGCCTTCCACCAACGTGGATTTGGTTTTGATTTTAAAAGCCACATAACCATCATTGTTGACATCGTCAAAAGGAAGATCGATATTTTCAAAAATGAATTCCACGTGGTTGGTGTTCGTGATTTTGGTATAGAAAGAATGGCTTCCATTTAAAGGGACCAAAGTAGCAATGTCAAATTTAGCAGTGTCAATCACGTCTTTTACCACTATGTTTTCCGCCGCAAAAGTGCCGGTGTTTTCAAATCGAATGACATAATGCACATATTCTCCAACACGGTGTATTGGCAACCAGGTTCCTTCTATACACGTCTTATCATTTGGATCAAAAGAGTTTACAACGGTTTGTGTTAGGGTAGATGCATTGTCATTCGGCGTTTCATCCGTGGCGCCAGCGGCTGTCGCATCAAAAAGCAACCAATTGCCTGCGTTGACCGGAGGTGTTTCAAGTGGGGAATTCAGGTTTAAAATGATTGTAATTTCCCTTGTTTCAAAGGGTGATAAGTTGGTAAAACTCCAATTGAGACTATCTGTTCCTTGCCCGGAAATGGTTGGATTTGTGGAAACCAATTGTAAAATCGTATCATCATAAGAAAAGTTGATTGTACCGCTTTGAATCGTAGTTCCTTTATTTTTATAAATGATTTTATACTGAGCATCAAAACCCGGTCTCGCCGGACCAATAGGCAGCAAAGAAACTTCCAGGTCGTGATGAACGGCATTGGGTGTAATGCAAAAGTTTTGGGTAAATGAAGCGCCCGCACTTGGGAAAGAAACTGTAGCAGTAGCAGGTGTTATAGTGTAATTACCCGGATTTTGAAGTATTGGCGTTATCGTATAATTTCCGGCGGAGACATCATAATGGAATAAACCATCGTTTCCGGCCACAAGTGTACTGTTTGTAAGTCCTAATGAAATGGTATAAGCCACGTTGGGCACAAGAATGTCACCACTATCACAGCCATTGCTGTTGACGTCAAAAGTATTGGTTCCCTGAAGCGTGTAATAAGTACCGCCGGGCGTAAAAGTACAATAGCTGTTCACATGGCAATTGGTATAACCATAAGAATTTATCATATTCTGTGCTGCACTGATATCTCTATCCCGGACACATACATATTCCAAAGCTGGGCAATTTGCAAAAGGAAAGGTGCTGTAAAAATCGGAGCCTGTCGATTGTTGTTCGCCGTGAGAAGCCTCTTTAAGATTAAAATATTTAAGATTAGGATTGTTGCTGTAGTTGCCGCCTCCGAAATAGTGATTTGGAAGTTCAATGGTTTCAAACAAGTTTCCGTTTAAATAAACGCTAGGCTCGGTAGGGGTATTTGGACTAGGATAAGCAGGAAATACAATAGAGGTAAGTTGGTTATTAGACAAACCAATAAATTCTAACCATATACATTCTGTTAAATCAATAGAGGTCAGGTTGTTTGAATTACAATGCAATTCATGTAAATGCGGTGTAGATAAATTTAAAGAAGAGATTTGATTGCCCGCAAGAGCCAAAAACCATAAAGAGTTAAAATTGGATAGGGATAGAGTGGTTAGGTTGTTGCTTGACAAATTCAACCAAGACAAATTAGGAAGCGCTCCATTAAACGGAAATGAGGTCAATTGATTGTTATTAGCGACAAGGTAATCCATATTGGAAAAAAACTCAAGTCCTGTTAAATCAGAGATGTTGGAAGAACTGAGATTCAATTCAATAACCAACAAGGCTTCACTTTCCTGAATTTCACCATCATCATTGGTGTCAACCTTTATTTTACCATTTATACCCCAAGCAATGTCGGCAGTTGGACTTGCCGCCAATAATTTTGCTTTAAAATTGGCATCAGGTATATTGATGATTTGGGCATTTGTGGTCACTGCCGTAAATAGCAAAACCAAAAGAGCGTAAAGTTTTTTCATTTGTATTGTTTTGACAATCAAATATATGAAATTCTTTGTGAGAAAATTTAAATTGTTTTTTGTGCAGTTTACCCTAGCCCGGATAGGAGCGGCATCCTTTTTCGTGTTCTCGATACACGGTTAAAATCGCACTCGAACTGACGAAAAAGATTGTAGCGGAAAGCCGGAACAGCTTCTAAAAGCAGAAGCCCTTCGACTGCGCTCAGGGTGACAAATTTTGGAAAAAAAACCGCCACTCGAGGACGCTCGCGGCCGAACAGGCTGAAAGCAATCTTTCGAAAGGCGGTTTCTTCTTTTTATTCTTTGATCTCATTTCCGTCGTTGTCATTTGAAATTAAAAATTTGATATTAAGAGGAGAATGTCCAGTGGACATTCGGTATTAGTGGGCTTCAGGTATTTTTGCTTTAGCAAAAAAGCATAAAAAAACCATCGTGTTATGAAAACAGGATGGTCTTTTCTTTTTATTCTTTGATCTCATTTCCGTCGTTGTCGAAGAAATGATACTCTAAATACGTGTAAGCGTCACGAGGTATGATTTTCACCCACTTTTTATGTTCAAAAAACCATTTTGAACGTATTGATGGAAAACCTTTTTTAAGGTATGCTGCCACAAAAGGGTGAACGTTAAGTTTCACGCCGCTATGGTCTTTGATAATCTTTTCGAGGGAGAAATTGATCTTGTCAATAATCTGGATAGGTGCATCTACATCACCGCTCAGATTGTTTGGATTTTCTTCCCTGGTTTCGATATTGACTTCAGGTCTTACGCGTTGGCGGGTGATTTGGACTAATCCAAATTTACTCGGCGGTAAGATCTTGTGTTTGGCTTTGTCGTCGCTCATTTCTTCTCTAAGGAAGTTGAACAAGACTTGGCGGTTGTCTGGATTTTGCATATCGATAAAATCGACTACGATAATACCACCCATATCGCGCAGACGCAATTGTCGTGCGATTTCGGCAGCGGCAATCATATTGACTTCGAGTGCGGTATCTTCCTGGTTGGTGGCTTTGTTGGAACGGTTTCCGCTGTTCACGTCGATGACGTGTAAGGCTTCGGTGTGTTCTATAATCAAATAAGCTCCTTTACTCATGGATACGGTGCGCCCGAACGACGTTTTGATTTGACGCTCGATATGGTATTTTTCAAACAACGGCACGTCTTTCGACTGGTAAAGCTTTACTATTTTTTGTTTCTCGGGAGCTATTTCGGCTAAATAGTCCTTTGTTTCTTGGTACAACTCTTCATCATCTGTTTGAATACTCGTGAAAGTATCATTGAATACATCCCGTAATATTGAAGAAGCTTTGTTAAGCTCTCCCAATATCTTGGACGGATGATGAGCAGTTGGTAATTTTTTACTCATTGCAGTCCATCTATTCATTAAGTTCTGCAAATCTTTTTCTAATTCGGCTATGCTTTTGCCTTCTGCTACTGTTCTCACAATAACACCAAAACCTCTTTGTTTGATAGATTGTACGAGTTTCTTTAGTCGGTCTTTTTCTTCTTTGGATTCTATTTTCTGTGAAATAGAAACACGATCCGAAAAAGGAACTAACACTACAAATCGGCCGGCGAATGACAGCTCAGTGCTGATTCTCGGACCTTTGGTAGAAATAGGTTCTTTGACTACTTGGACTAATACGGATTGATTGGCACTCAGGATATCTGATATCGTACCATCTTTATCAATCTCTTTCTCAAACTGGAAGTTTTTTAGGGAGAAATCTTTTAGTTTACCTGCGCTTACAAGTTTTATGAATTTCAAATAGGAAGCTAAATTTGGCCCTAAATCGTGATAATGTAAAAAGGCATCTTTTTCAAAGCCTACATTTACAAAAGCAGCGTTTAGACCGGCAACGGGTTTCCTGATTTTGGCGATAAAGATATCACCTACCTGAAAGTTGCTTGTGTCTTCCTGTTTGTGTAATTCAATTAGTTTTCCATCTTTTAATAAGGCAAAATCTACAGCATTGTCACCACTACGGATGATTAATTCTTTATTCATGTTGTAAATTTTTATCCCGACAAAAAGCTTTTGGCTTTTAGCTTTTAGCTTTTAGCCCAAAAAGGCTAATTGCTGACGGCTGATTGCTGACGGCTAAAGTAAGGATGGATTAAACATTTTAACAGGTATTGTTTATTACCCGGTGAATTTCAGATAGCAGTTCTCAGTTGATAACAGGCCACAGTTGTTAGGGCTGCTTCCTGAATTCTCAACGCCGCAGTCTGAATTCGATTTCAATGAACTTTTTTTAAAAAAAGAAAAGTAGTTTAGAACTACTTTTTCTTTTTGTGTCGGTTAGCTCTCGCTCTCTTTTTACGTTTGTGAGTAGCTACCTTATGTCTCTTTCTTTTTTTACCACTTGGCATAAGTTCGTCTTTTTGTGATTAATAAATAAGTTTATACTGCTACTTCAGTGTTCGTTTTTACTGATTCTACAAATACTTTAGCAGGTTTGAATGCTGGAATGTTGTGAGCAGGAATTTTGATAGTAGTGTTTTTAGAAATGTTTCTTCCGGTTTTCTCAGCTCTTGTTTTGATAATGAAGCTACCAAAACCTCTTAAATAAACATTGTCACCAGTTTCTAATGAAGTTTTCACTTCTTCCATAAATGCTTCAACTGTTGCTTGAACATCTCCTTTTTCAAGACCTAATTTTTCTGAAATCTTCGCTACGATATCTGCTTTCGTCATTTTGTTTCGTATTTTAATATTATGTGTAATTTTTTGAGGTTGCAAATATATGAATTAAAAAAACAATATTTCAAGCATAATCTATTAAAATTTAATCACATAAAGATTTATTTTTGTAAACCTAAATTTCACTATGAATTTCTCTAAATCATTAATCCTATGGTATTTACAAAACAAGCGCGATTTACCATGGCGAAATACGCTTAATCCCTACTTTATTTGGCTGTCCGAAATTATGCTTCAGCAAACCAGAGTCGCGCAAGGATTACCTTATTTTTTGCGTTTTACGGCCGCTTTTCCGACGGTTTTTGATTTGGCGAAAGCCTCCGAAGAAGACGTTTTGAAACTTTGGCAGGGTTTGGGTTATTATTCCAGGGCGAGGAACTTGCACAAAACAGCGCAGCATGTCGCTTTTGAGCTGAATGGTGTCTTTCCGGAAAGCTATTCGAAATTATTAAAACTAAAAGGTATTGGTGAATATACTGCAGCCGCGATTGCTTCTTTCTCCTATAATGAAAGCGTTCCGGTAGTTGATGGCAATGTGTACAGAGTGCTGTCAAGATATTTTGATCTTGAAACCGATATTGCTTCGGCCGGCGCCAAAAAGGAATTCACGGCTTTGGCTCAGGAGTTATTGCCCAAAGGGGAAGCCAATCTGTTCAATCAGGCGATTATGGAATTTGGCGCGCTGCAATGTGTGCCGAAAAGCCCCGATTGTGGAAACTGTATCCTTAATGATAGTTGTGCGGCATTGCAAAAGAAGAAAGTGGCGATGCTTCCGGTGAAATCCAAAAAGGTAAAAGTGAGAACGCGCCATTTTAACTATCTTGTTTTTTCGGATGAAGAAAACCATACCTTAATAGAGAAGCGCACCCAAAAAGGTATTTGGCACAATCTGTATGAGTTTCCGTTATTGGAAACTGATTCGGCATTGACAGAACGCGAGTTATTAGAGTTGATGCAAAATCAAAAATTTGTAGCCAATGAAATACTTGATATCCATTGGTACAATTCGGAAACGACGGTTCACAAATTGACACACCAACATTTGAATATCAATTTCTGGAAAATTGCTGTAAAAAATAAACTGGAAAACGGAATGAACTGGGAATCAGTCAAGAAAATGCCGTTTCCGATTGTAATTTTTAATTTTATTGAAAAAGAAAGGTTTTAATTCACAAAAAAAATTTGTAAATTTGAAAGGAGTAAATGTATAAGCCATGAATGGTACTTTAAATAAAGTCATGTTAATCGGTCATTTAGGTGACGAAGTAAAGATGCATTATTTTGAAGGCGGAAATTGTATTGGTCGTTTTCCTTTGGCTACCAATGAAGTTTACATCAACAAACAAACCAACGAAAAAATTACTTCTACGGAATGGCACAACTTAGTGGTTCGAAATAAAGCCGCGGAAATTTGTGAAAAATATTTATCCAAAGGAGACAAAATCTATATTGAAGGTAGAATCAAATCACGCCAATGGCAGGCGGAAGACGGAACCACCAAGTATACTACAGAAATTCAGGTGACAGAGTTTACTTTTTTAACCACTAAAAAAGAAGTAGACGGCGTCAAAACACCACAAAATCTAGAACCAAAACCAGCTTCGTTTGAGGCGCCAAATCCGTCAAGTCCCGAAAATGACTTGCCGTTTTGATATTGTTTAACTAACCCTGACACAATTGGACCCTGAGCCCGGTTTTATCCTTTTAGAAAATTTAGACACCAATTTACTTGTGGGAAGTATAGGAATTATACTTCTGCTGTTCTCCTCTGCGATGGTTTCTGCCACTGAGATTGCTTTGTTTTCGCTTACGCCAAAAGATTTAAAAACCCTGGCTGACGAAGATATAGCCAAAGCCAATCTGATATCCAAACTACTTCAAAAACCAAAGAAACTCTTGGCCACGATTTTGGTTGCCAACAATTTTAGCCATATCGGTGTGGTGATTATCTTTTCATTTGTTGGGAATGATATTTTCGCAGCGATTGAATCTCCACTCATTAAATTTATTGTTGAGGTTATCCTGATTACCTTTTTAATCTTGCTTTTTGGGGAAGTATTGCCCAAAGTATATGCGAGCAGAAACAACATCAAGTTTGCCAAATTTATTGCGCATCCGATTAATTTTCTGGATAAATTGTTATCACCAATCAGTTTGCCGATGCGCGCGGTTTCTATTTATCTGCACAACAAATTAGGCAGGCAAAAAACAAATATTTCGGTGGATCAATTATCGCAGGCATTGGAAATGACGTCAACCGATGACACGCCTTCCGACGAGCAAAAAATTCTGGAAGGCATTGTTTCTTTCGGAAACACCGATACAAAGCAGGTGATGAGCCCGAGAATTGATATATTTGCGCTTGAAATAGAAGAAACATTTTCCGAGATTTATGCCAAAATCATTGACAAAGGGTATTCCCGAATTCCGGTTTACCGGGAAAGCATTGACCATATTGAAGGCATACTCTTTGTGAAGGATTTGATTCCGCATATCCATAAGAAAGAATTTGATTGGAGTAAATTAATGCGAGAGCCTTTTTTTGTCCCGGAGAATAAAAAACTGGACGATTTGCTCAAGGATTTCCAACGCATGAAAAGCCATTTGGCCATAGTCGTTGATGAATATGGCGGAACATCGGGATTAGTTTCACTGGAAGATGTAATCGAAGAAATTGTCGGCGATATTTCGGATGAGTTTGACGATGAGAATATTAATTTCTCGCAAATCGACGACAAGAATTTCCTTTTTGAAGGCAAAATCAACCTTAAGGATTTCTACCGAATTGTAGAAGTTGATGAAGAAGCTTTTGAAGAGCGCAAAGGAGAAGCAGAAACCCTGGCAGGATTTATTTTGGAACTATTAGGCAATTTTCCGAAAAAAGGACAGAAAATCTATTTCTCATCAGTCTATTTCACCGTTGAAGTAGTCGATAAAAAGAGAATAAAACAATTAAAAATAACACTTGAATAATAAAATGATAAATAAGATAATTGGTTTTTTAATGGTAATGCTGCTCTTGAGTTTCACGGCTTGTAAAGATGATGTATTGCCTAAACCGGCGAGCCAGCTGCGATTGGATTACCCTGTGGCCAAATATGCCACTTTCAGCAATCATTGTCCGCTCACTTTTGATATCAACGAAGATGCCATTATCAAAGAAGACAAAAACTGTGGTTTTTCGATTCATTATCCAAAAATGAAAGCGACCATTTATCTTACTTATAAAACAGTAAACGGCGACGTTGAGAAACTATTGAAGGATGCGCAAAAATTGACTTATGAACACGTGATTAAAGCCGATGATATATTGGAACAACCTTATCTCAATCCCGATAAGAAAGTATATGGCATGTTTTATCAGGTAAGTGGCAATGCAGCAACCAATGCACAGTTTTATGCTACTGACAGTGTCAAACATTTTGTGACCGGTTCGGTTTATTTTTATGCCAAACCTAATTTTGATTCGATTATGCCGGCGGCAGATTACATCAAAAATGACATGCAGCAATTATTGGAAACGATACAATGGACCCAAGGCCGTTAGGTCGAACGGAGCGAAGCCAAATAAAAAAAGGAACTCATCTGAGTTCCTTTTTTGTTTGTTTTACTATGATTTTACTTAGCAGCAACCACTTTATAAGTCGCTCCGTCTCCGGTAGCTTCAACGGTAGCAAATAATTTTTCCTGAGTTAAGACTGCACCGTCAAATTCGACTGTGGCTTCTTTTTTATCAAAATCAACGGTAGCTTTTTGGACACCGTTCATGTGAGCCAATTTATTTTCAATGGTTTTGGCACAACCCATAGAGCAAGTCATCCCTTCTATTTTAAAACTTGCTGTTTCCGGTTTGGCGGCAACTGCGGGAGCGTTTTGCTCAGTAGTTACCACTTCTTTAGTGTCATCAGTTGCAGGTCTGCTCGCGGTATCTTTACAGCTAAAAAGCATTGTTGAGGCAATACCGAAGGTTACTAATGATTTGGTGAAATTCATGGTATTTGTATTTTTTAAATGTTTATTTGCTTGCTTGTGTGCGGACAAAAATAAATAAAAATTAAAGTTATTATTCTTAAAATAATTACAAAATTTGAAGTCTTATATTTTCATATGAAATCACAACAGTTTAAATGGCTTATATTAATCGTACTTGCCCTGATTTGGGGAAGTTCTTTTATCCTTATCAAAAAAGGGTTGGTTGGGCTGAATCCTTTTCAGTTGGGTTCGCTGAGAATCATCTTTTGTGCTTTATTTCTTTTGATTGTCGGGTTTAATAGTCTGGCGTCAATTCCGTTGCAAAAATGGAAATTCATTGCGTTGACTTCACTGTTCGGGACATTTATTCCGGCCTATCTTTTTGCCATTGCGCAAACACAAATCAGCAGTTCGGTGAGTTCGATACTCAATTCGTTAACGCCGTTGAATACTTTAATCCTTGGCGCGGTTGTTTTTGGATTGGATTTCAAGCGTACGCAAATCATCGGAGTTGTGATTGGCTTTGCCGGAACAATGCTATTGATCCTGAATGGCGCAAGTCATCATCCGAACCAGAATTACTGGTATACCATTTTGGTATTAATCGCTTCAATTTGTTATGCGATGAATGTGAATTTCATCAAAAAGTATTTATCCGATTTGAAACCATTAACCATAACGACCGGGAACTTTTTAGTGATGCTGTTTCCGGCCTTACTCATTTTGTCTTTTACCGATTTCTTTTCGGTGGTCCAAATGGAAAAAGTGCAACATGCGATGCTTTTTGTGGCGGTTTTAGGCATCATCGGAACCGGAATTGCCAACGTGCTTTTCTATAAGCTAATTCAGATTTCGTCTCCGGTTTTTGCGACTTCAGTCACTTATCTGATTCCGGTAGTGGCTTTCTTCTGGGGATTATTAGACAATGAAATGCTGACACCGGTTCAGTTTATCGGCGCATTTATAATTCTGGTTGGCGTATATCTTTCGAGTAAGAAGTAGAAGGCAGATTTAATCCTTTGTTTAATTTATAAAACAAAAAAGACCGCTAGTAATAGCGGTCTTTTTATTATCTATTGAAATTTCAATTATTGGAAATCGGCATCATTAACCCCTTCGTTGATTTTAACTTCAGACATTTTGATGTCTAGTTCAAAACCAACATTCATAATGGTGTTGAAAGGAACTTTCACTCCTTTTACTTCTCTGTAATCATTAAAAGAAGTTACTCTGGTAGCTTTTTGTCCACCTTGTTCTTCGGTAGTCGCTTCAGCTGTTTTCAAACCTGATTTTACATCGAAGTAATAAGTGGTATCACCATCAACTACAGTATAAGCATCACCACCATTCATTGGCTCAATACCTGAAACTGTAACACCGGCTTTAGTAGCCAATAAAGTTTCGTTAAACAACACTGCGCTTTCTTTCATTTTAGCCAATTGGTCTCCTTCTAAAACTGTTTTTTGACCTTGTTGCATCATATAACCGGTATTTCCGTTAACCACTTGCTTCATGATTGAGCCCATACCTGCCATTGATAATTCCACCATCATTCTTCCTTTAGAATCAATTTTTGCATTGTATGCTAATGGCATTGGTGCCTGAGGGATTTTTGTTTCACCTACAGAAGCCATTGATTTTACAGACTTGATGGCTTTGTCACCACCAATTGCTTTTACATAGGCATCGATAACTGTTTTTACCGTAACACCTGCAGGAACTGGTTTTTTCATAGCCGGTTTTTCTGTTGGGTTACCAAATTTGTCAAAGTAGAAAATTGGAATTTTTCTGCTTTCCAATCCTGAAAGTACTTCAGAAGCTTTTCCAACCACTAATATTCTTAGGTTATCGGCCATGAAATATTTGTTAGCTACTCTCATGATATCTTCAGGAGTAACCGCGTTGATATTTTTGATATAGTTTTCATAGAAATCAGTCGGTAAACCTTCAGTTTCAATGTTCAAAGCATAACGGGCAACCGTTGCCGGTTTTTCAACCTGCATTACGAAACGGCCAACGTATCCAGCTTTTACGCTGTTTAACATTTCGTCGCTTACTTTTTCAGTTCTGATTTTTTTCAACTCGTTTAAAGCTTCAACAACCGCGCTGTCAGTAACTGCATTTCTCACTTGCGTGTTAGCTCTGAATTCGCTGTACATGTTTTTGTCAAATCCAATGCTTGAACGCGCACCATAAGTCCAGCCGTGAGCTTCTCTTAAGTTCATGTTCAAATAACTGTTGAAATCACCACCATAAACCTGGTTGGCTAAAATCACAGGGAAATAATCAGGGTCACTCATTTTTAAATTAACTGTATTCAAAATTGTGATTTCAGACTGTACCGCGTTTGGCATATCCACAAAGTTAATTTGCGAATACTGAACGTTTGTAGGGTTTGAGTAAGTTAAATTTGGCGCTGTAGCTTTTGTCCAAGAACCAAACAATTTCTCTACGTTTTTCTTAACGTCTTTGGTTTTAACATCACCAACAACTACAAGGTAAGCATTACCCGGAACGAAATAAGTTCTGTAGTTGTCTTTTACGTCAGCCAAAGTAACATTGTTGATGGTTTCTTCAGATAAATATTCTCCCGCAGGATGATTTTTACCATAAGCCAGAACTCTTTCTACTCTTCCGGCAACAGCTGTAACGCTTTTCTCCTGGGTTTTCAACCCTTCGATTAATTTGTCTCTTTCTTTGTCGAATTCTTCCTGGGTGAAGTTGGGCATCAAAGCGCCTTCAGCCATTAATTCTAAAACTCTTTTAGCATGTTTTGACAAACCGCTGGCAGAAGCACCAGAAGAGAAGAAGTTAATGTTTGCTCCAAGAAAATCGATTTCTTCGTTGAAAGCATCTTTAGAAGTTTTAGTCGAACCGTTTCCGATTAAACTGCTGGTCAAATCATCAACCCCTTTTTTGTTGCCTTCAGCATAAGGTGTGTTGTCAAGCGTTAAGCTATAAGAAACCCTTGGCAATTTGTGGTTTTCAACTACCAATACTTTCAAGCCGTTTGGCAAAGAGAAAGTCGTTGGTTTTTTGATATTCAAAACCGGAGATGGTCCTGGTTTTGGCTGTGTTCTGTCCTGTGCTTGCATAATAACTGTTAAAAACAAGCTTGATAATAGTATAATAGTTTTTTTCATGATACTTTGAGTCTTAGTTTTGAGCTTTGTCTTTGGCTGGAACATAATCCAAAATCAGACGTTGATTAGGATTTAAATATTTTTTAGCAGCATCTCTGATTTCTTCACGAGTGATAGTGCGGTACATTTCAATCTCTGTATTGATCAAATTCACATCTCCATATAATAAGTAGAAAGTCGCTAAGTTTTCAGCAACACCTTCAACGCTTGAATTGTTGTCTACATAATTGCTTTCGTAGATGTTTTGTAGTTTTTGATAATCTTTCTCTGTGATTAACTCATTTTGAAGTTTTACGATTTCTTCGTCAATTTCTTTGATTAAGTCAGCTGAAGTCGTTTCTCCTTGTGGCATACCGAATAAAATGTACTGACCGTAATCTTCCTGACTGTAGTTGAAAGCGCCAATTTGCAAAGCCATTTTCTTGTCGTCAACAATCTTTTTGTACAATTTTGAACTTTTTCCATTGCTCAAATAAGTAGAAATCATATCCAAAACTCTGGCATCACGCGTTTTCATTGAAGGTGTTCTGTATGAAGCCACCACCATTGCTTTTTGGATGTTCGGATCTTCGTAAGTCGCGCGGATTGTTTCAGTAATCGGAGCTTCTGTGAAAGTTTCTTTTTTGATTTCAACACCTCTTGGGATTGGGCCGAAATATTTTTCAATCCAGGCTTTAGTCTGTGCGATGTCAATTTGACCGGCAACTACTAAAACCGCATTGTTTGGTGAATAGAATTTTTTGTTGAATGCCTGGAATTCAGCCAAAGTTGCAGCATCTAAATGTTCCATAGAACCAATTGGAGCCCAACGGTATGGGTGATTTTTAAACATGTTTTTCTTTACCTCGGCAATGATTTGACCATAAGGCTGGTTGTCTACACGTAGTCTTTTCTCTTCTTTTACTACTTCGTTTTGGGTGTCAACCCCAATTTGGTTGATTACCGGATGCATTAATCTTTCCGATTCCATCCATAATCCTAACTCAGTATTGTTAGAAGGGAACACTTCAAAGTAGTAGGTTCTGTCTTCTGTAGTGTTGGCATTGTTTGTTCCTCCGTTTGAAGTTACAATTTTGAACCATTCACCTCTTTTGATGTTTTCGGTTCCTTCAAATAATAAATGCTCAAAAAAGTGAGCGAATCCTGTTCTTTCCGGATTTTCATCTTTAGAACCTACGTGGTACATTACAGAAGTAATCACCACGGGTGCAGACGGGTCGTTGTGTAAAATTACGTGCAGCCCATTAGGCAAATCGTATTCTTCAAAAGCTACCTTTTGAGCATGCGCTGTTCCTCCAAGCATAAGCAATGAACTTAAAGCAATTAATGATTTTTTCATAAAAAATTGAAATTTTTTCGTTGATTGTTCAGTTAGTTAACTAACTCTTAGTTTTGTTACACCAAAAGTACTTTTTTTTATCCAAAAAGTTTTGTTTTCGTTAAATTTCTGATGGTTGGCCCTAATCCATTGAGTCCTAAGGACAAACTTTTTTTGACATAGAGTTGCGTGTAAAAGAAATAGTTGTATATTTGCGCACTTAAAAAATTAATTAAACATCATTGTTATGTACGCAATCGTAGAGATAGCAGGGCAACAATTTAAAGTAAGCAAAGACTTAAAGGTTTATGTTCACCGTTTGGCTAATGAAGAAGGTTCAAAAGTTTCTTTTGACAAAGTTCTTTTATTAGACGATAATGGCAACATTACTTTAGGCGCCCCAGCTATAGAAGGTGCTTCAGTAGAAGCCAAAGTGTTACAACACTTAAAAGGAGATAAAGTAATCGTTTTCAAAAAGAAAAGAAGAAAAGGATTCAAAAAGAGAAACGGTCACAGACAGTATCTTACTCAAATTGTAATTGAAGGTATCAGCGCAACCGGCGGTAAAAAAGCGGCTAAAGCTGAGAAAGCTACAGAACCAAAAGCTGAAAAAGCAGCAGCAGAGCCAAAAGCGCCAAAAGCGAAAAAGGTAGCAGCTGAAACTCCGGCAACAGAAGAAAACAACTAATATTTAAAACTTATACGTCATGGCTCACAAGAAAGGTGTCGGTAGTTCTAAGAATGGTAGAGAATCAGAATCGAAACGTTTAGGTGTTAAGATTTATGGTGGTCAAGCAGCCATTGCTGGAAATATCATCGTTAGACAAAGAGGTTCTAAACACAATCCGGGAGAAAACGTTTACATGGGTAAAGATCATACCTTACATGCAAAAGTTGACGGGATTGTTAAATTCCAGAAAAAAGGAGATAACAAATCATTTGTATCTATCCTTCCATTCGAGGCATAAGAACAACTCTTATCAAAATACAAAACCCGTTCAGTAATGAACGGGTTTTTTGTTTTCAGAGCGAATGGTTCGGGTGTTTTTTGGAGTCCGTTTTCCCGCTTTCCATGCTACACGGTAGCTTCTGCAATCGGGGCTAGTAAGGATTTGTCTTTTGTGTCTGTTATGTCATCCCTAACGGGACTTTTCTTTCATATGAATTATTTTGCTAACCATATTTTATCCCTAACGGGATAAAAACAAAAAGCCATCAAATCATAATGTGATTTTTAATTTACAAAGTGTCACAAAAAAGTTCTTATTAGAAAAATTGTTCCAAAAGTGGAACAAAACTTTCAAATCAAATAAAAAATGTGACAGATGACCGGCTCAAAGACCTTGATATTAGCTTTGCTCAGTTCGGCATAGCCTCGTGTCATCCTTTAACAAACTAAAAACCACGGAATCTTCCGCTTCGCCATTTCTGACAAAATGTTGTCGCAATTGTCCTTCCTGTACAAATCCGTTTTTTTTAACCAGGCGCAAGGAAGCCTCATTTGCCGGTCCGATAAAAGCTTCAATCCGGTTTAGGTTCATCACCTTAAAACCATAGTCGAGAATGGCTTTAACCGCTTCGCCCATATAGCCTTTTCTTTTGCTTTCATCGTTGTTTAAGGCGTAACCCAACTCAGCCCTGCTATGGTCTTTGTACCAGTTATGATAGCCACATCTCCCGATGGTCTGGCCACTTTCTTTGGAAACCAATACAAAAGCCAAAATGGTCCGGTCATAAGTGGTATAACCTCCTTCGGATTTTGCTTTTTCCTTAAGGAACTCTTCCTCCGTTGACAATCCGAGTAATTTTTTTATCTCAGCTTCGGGATAATTCGCAAACAAATCGGCAAATAGCGCCGGAGTGATTTTTTTCAGCAATAATCTTTCTGTTTCCAGTATTTCAAATTCAATCATAATCAGTTTAAAACTTTTTTTTCGTAAAGCTAAATAAAAAAACCCTTGCTGAAAAGCAAGGGTTTTTAAGCTATTAGCTAAAAGCTGTCAGCTATTAATATCTGTAATATTCCGGTTTGAATGGCCCTTGAACGTCAACACCGATATAAGCCGCTTGCTCGTCGTTTAAGGTTTCCAATTCAACGCCTAATTTAGCCAAGTGTAAAGCGGCTACTTTTTCATCTAAATGTTTTGGTAACATATACACTTCGTTTTTATAAGCAGCACTGTTAGTCCACAACTCGATTTGTGCCAAAGTTTGGTTCGTAAATGAGTTACTCATTACAAAACTTGGGTGACCTGTAGCACAACCTAAGTTTACCAAACGACCTTCAGCCAAGATGATAATGTCTTTTCCGGCGATAGTATATTTGTCAACCTGTGGTTTGATTTCAATTTTAGACGCACCGTGGTTTTTGTTTAACCAAGCCATGTCAATTTCGTTATCAAAGTGACCAATGTTACAAACGATCGTTTTGTCTTTCATTTGTTCGAAGTGGCTGCCCATAACGATATCTTTATTTCCGGTAGTCGTGATGATGATATCAGCATTTGCCACCACTGTGTTTAATTTTTTCACTTCAAAACCGTCCATAGCGGCTTGTAAAGCACAGATTGGATCGATTTCAGTAACGGTAACGATAGAACCCGCACCTCTGAAAGAAGCTGCAGTTCCTTTACCAACGTCACCGTATCCGCAAACTACAACTCTTTTTCCGGCCAACATGATATCAGTCGCACGACGAACCGCATCAACTGCTGATTCTTTACAACCGTATTTGTTATCGAATTTAGATTTAGTAACCGAGTCATTTACGTTGATAGCCGGCATGAATAACGTTCCGTTTTTCATTCTTTCGTATAATCTGTGAACTCCTGTTGTAGTTTCTTCTGATAAACCTTTGATTCCAGGAATCAATTCAGGGTAACGATCGAATACCATGTTAGTCAAATCTCCACCATCATCCAAGATCATGTTCAATGGTTTTCTGTCTTCACCAAAGAATAAAGTTTGCTCAATACACCAGTCAAATGATTCCTCATCCAAACCTTTCCAGGCATAAACTTGGATTCCCGCAGCAGCAATAGCCGCAGCAGCCTGATCCTGAGTTGAGAAAATGTTACATGAAGACCAAGTAACTTCTGCTCCAAGAGCAATTAAAGTTTCGATTAAAACAGCCGTTTGGATAGTCATGTGAAGACACCCTGCGATACGAGCTCCTTTTAATGGTTGGCTTGCACCATATTCAGCACGAAGTGCCATTAATCCCGGCATTTCAGCTTCCGCCAATTCGATTTCTTTTCTTCCCCAAGCTGCAAGGTTAATATCCTTAACTTTGTAAGCTACAAAAGGTAATGTTTGTGTACTCATCTATTATGTATATTTGTTTTTTTTAAAATGTGGTGCAAAATTACATAATAGGATAGAATTAAAAAAACGTTTTTTATTTTTTTGTGAATTGTTTAGCACCTTAATTTTCTGAAAAACAAACAGATAATTTAAAATTACCCATGCCGCTACTAAAAATCAAAGCTTTAAATGAAACGACGCAATTGTTGGTTTGGAAAATAACCGAAACATTTGACGAACTTTTTCGCAGTGTTGCGCTAAAGGATGTTTCATTAGCGCGATTGGAAGGCATGAAAGCCGAAAGCCATCAAAAAGGTTTTCTCAGTGTGCGGCGATTGCTAATGGAAGCCGGTTACACCGATTTTGATTTGTACTATGACGAATTCGGGAAACCACATTTGCAAGATGGCAAACACATTTCCATTTCCCATTCCAATGACTTTTCGGTGATTGTGTTAAGCAATGTAAACATCGGCGCCGATTTGGAAATCCTAAAAGACAAAACGGTAAAAATCGCACCGCGTTTCATGGATGTTTCGCATTTAAAAAATCTATCCGAGGAAGATTTACTGAAAAAAGCTACCGTTGTTTGGGGCATCAAAGAATCGGTGTTTAAAATCAAAAACGAAATCGGCATCAGTTTCAAAGACCATATTTTTGAAAACGATTTTACTTTAGCCGATAAAAAATGTACCGTCGAATTGCGGTTTAACGACAAAACAGAACACTTCAATATTCTTTTTGATTTTATCGAGGATTATGTGTTTGTTTGTGCCTTTAATTCGGTCTAAATGAAGAAAATAGTATCAGCCATTTTAGGAATCGCACTTATAGCCTGCAATCATAAAGAAAACAGTAGTAATCAAATTCCTGATATAAACGGTTCCGAAATCCAGATTGATTCTGCTACCGTTGACACCACCACATCTAATGTTGGACTCAACTCTTTTGATGAATTCCCCGAGGAAATTGATGGTCCGGGTTGCTTCTTTGCCATTGATGAAAAAGACTATGATGACGGTCATTATGTTTATGCAGATAATGCAGACAGTATTTGCTACATAAAAATGAATGACGAATTTATCCGGTTTGAATTGGCAGAACGCAAACGCGATACCACTTTTAATACCTACATCAGAAAATTCAAAAGTGATGATTACCAATTATCTGTTGACGTAAAAAAGGTCAAGGAAGTTGGTGAAGCCTACTTTTTTAAAGGGTCAATGTTTATAAAACATAAAGATGAACCTGCTGTAGAAAAGGAACTTTACGGTGTTTGCGGCTGTTAAATAAACCACACGTTCAGCACAATCATCAGCAGGCTTAACAGTAAACTGAAAATGGTCATATTAAAAACCGTTTTTGGCGTCAGTTGGGCCAATATTCCAACATTCACCAAGGTACAGGTAACTACCACCATTCCCAATTGAATCATTTGTAATAGAGAAGTTCCGTTTTCCAAAATATACATTGCGGCAGCACCGCCTAAACAACTTTGGCCAATAATAACTAAGGCGGCAAAACCTACATAACTTTGTTGAAAATCTCCGAGTGTTTTTTGATATAGTGTCATGATTTCTATGTATTTATAATTTATACCACAAAATTACCTCGCCAACTCAGCGTAAAAAATGACATAAATCATGTTTTAGAAAGTTTTACGGATTTCAAAAAAGGGCTACATTTACAATCCATTAAAAAAACTCGCTAATGTTGTATGACCAAATGTTATCGGCCAAAAAGGAAAACCAAAAACTGTTGGCTATTCTTCTCGATCCCGATAAGCTGGATTTAGAAAATGCAATAGATTTGGTTTCGAAAATCAACCAATCGCCGGCAACCCATCTTTTAGTTGGCGGCAGTTCATTTAATGGTGACCATTTGTGTGAATTGATTGCGTTGCTAAAGCAAAAAACAAGGTTGCCATTACTTCTGTTTCCGGGAAATCCAACACAAATTTCAGGTGAAGCCGATGGCATTCTATTCCTGATGCTGCTTTCGGGCAGAAATCCGGATTATCTGGTCGAACACCAAATTGACGCGGTTCCTTTTTTGGAAAAAACCAATCTGGAAATCATCTCAACCGGCTATATTTTGATTGAAAGCGGCAGCGAAACTGCAGTGGAACGCGTAAGCAAAACAAAACCTTTAGACCGTAATAATTTAGATTATGCTGCTCAAACAGCCAAAGCCGGAGAATTAATCGGAAACAAATTAATTTATCTCGAAGCCGGAAGCGGTGCGCAGCAGGCTGTCCCTTTGGAGATGATTGCCAGCGTTTCCAAGAGAATTTCCGTACCATTGATTGTGGGCGGCGGCATTCGCTCCAAAGCCGGAATCGAAACCGCTTTTGCATCCGGAGCCGATATGGTGGTTATTGGGACAGCTTTTGAAAATGATATAAACTTTTTTGACTAATGCTCGAATTTTTTCTTTCCCAATATAAAAATACTTCTGCAACTCAAATTGTATTGGAGTTTTTGGTTTTTGTATTAGGAATCGCCAGCGTTTTTTATGCCAGAAAAGAAAATATATTGGTTTATCCGACAGGTTTGATTGCGACTGTTATTACGACTTATTTGCTGTATCAAGCCAGTTATTTTGGAGATATGATGATGAATGCTTATTATTCAATCATGAGCATTTACGGTTGGTACAAATGGACATCTAAGAAAAATGAACCCGATTTACAGATCAAAAGAACCAATACACGTGAAAAAATTATAGGTGTCGGATTGTTTTTTCTGACGATGTTAATTACGTATCTGGTTTACAAGTTTTTTGATTACAAACTTGAAATTCCTAATTATATTGATATTTTTACATCCGGTCTTTTTTTTACAGCAATGTGGTATATGGCATTGAAAAAAATAGAAAATTGGACTTTATGGATTATTGGTGATTTTATAGTTGTTCCGCTATTTGCCTACAGAGGTTTAGGAATGCTGTCACTTCAATATTTAATTTTTACAATTATTGCCATCTATGGCTATTTAGAATGGAAGAGAATTTTACAAGAAAAGAAAGCTTAGCCAAGAAATACGGACTTACACAAACCGACTTTGAGCAAATCAAAGCGCATGGGATTTCTTTGGATAAAATTGAAGGCGAACTTTTATTGTTTCAATCCGGAATTCCAAAGATTTATCTGGAAAGACCAGCTACGATTGATGACGGAATTGTAAAACTAACCCGTGAAGAGTTTGAAACACAAGCTGTTTTTTTTGACGAAAAGAAGTCAAATCTCAAGCTGAAAAAATTTGTTCCGGCATCCGGAGCAGCCAGCAGAATGTTTAAGTTCCTGAACGAATTTTTAAACGAATTCGATCACGAAAACGAAACCATCAATGCTTATATCAACCGCAAAAAAGACAAGAACCTGTCTATTTTCCTTGCCGGAATTGAAAAGTTTCCCTTCTACGAAGAAATCAAAACCAAATTAAAAGAACACCACGCCGATTATTATTCGCTGGAAAGCCACGAAAAGAGTTATCATTTTATAAAATTGATGTTGGCAGCCGATTATTTTGATTTTGCCAGCAAACCCAAAGCAGTACTCGATTTTCATAAGTATGACAATCATATTGCCACACCGGTTGAAGAACACCTGAATGAATGTGCTTTTTATGCCTCATCCAATTCGGTTTCCCATCTGCATTTTACCGTTTCGGAAAATCATGAAAAATTATTTCAGAAGATTATCAATGAAGTCAAGGAAAAAGTAGAGGCAAAATCGAAAACAAGCCTAAACGTTAGTTATTCTTATCAGGACAAAAGCACAGATACGATTGCGGTTAATCTCAACAACCAACCGTTTCGCACCGAAAAAGGTGAGTTGACTTTCCGTCCGGGCGGACATGGCGCCTTGATTAACAATTTGAACAATCTGGACGCTGATGTGATTTTCATCAAAAATATCGACAACGTGATCCAAAATCATATTGAAGAAATCACACTCTACAAAAAGGGATTGGCCGGGATTTTATTGGAATTGCAGGAACAGGTTTTCCAAATTCTAACCACAATCGACAATCAGGCAATAAAAGAGGAAAGTATTTCAGCTATCATTGATTTTATGAAGCAAAAGCTGAATATTGATGTGCTGGAAGACTTCTACAAATACACTTTGGAAAACAAAATTGACTTTATCAAAAATAAACTGAATCGCCCGATTCGCATTTGTGGCATGGTGAAAAATGAAGGAGAACCCGGCGGCGGACCGTTTTGGGTGAGAAGTTTCAAAGGCAATGTATCCTTGCAAATCGTGGAAAGTTCCCAGGTAGACACACACAACTCAGAGCAGGAAGATATTTTGAATAAGGCGACTCATTTTAATCCTGTGGATTTGGTTTGTGCCACCAAAAATTACAAAGGGCAAAAATTCGATTTAACCCAATTCGTAGACCAAAGCACCGGTTTTATTGTACACAAAAACAACAAAGGAAAAGATTTAAAAGGGTATGAATTACCAGGATTGTGGAATGGAGCGATGGCCAAATGGATTACCGTTTTTGTCGAAGTCCCTTTGGTGACTTTTAATCCGGTGAAAACCGTAAACGACTTGCTTAAACCTGCACACCAACCCCAATATGAAAACTGACATAATTCTCACAGAGCTTCAGTTTAAAGCAGTCAGAAGTTCGGGTGCCGGAGGGCAAAATGTTAACAAAGTCTCTTCAAAAGTGGTGTTGACTTTTGATTTAAATAACTCTCAGGCATTGACTTTGGAAGAAAAAGAGTTGCTGACTCATAAACTGGCGACGAGATTAACTTCGGAAGGGTTGCTTATCATAAACTGTGATGAAGATAGGAGCCAGCTCAAAAACAAAACCATAGTCACTAAACGTTTTTTGGAATTGATCACTAAATCATTGATTGTTCCCAAAAAAAGAAAAGCCACTAAAATTCCGCGTTCGGTGATTGAAAAAAGAATCAAAGCCAAACGGAATCTTTCCGAAATCAAACAAAACAGAAGAAAACCCCATTTTTAATTTTTGAAGTTGTCTTTGGATATTTACTTTTTTAAACAGTATCTTTGCGCTGTCTCAAAGGGGTGCTCAAATGCGGGCTGAGATTATACCCAATGAACCTAGAACAGGTAATGCTGTTTAGGGACGGCCGAGCGTAAAGAAAATGTCCTGTGGGCATTTTTAGCGAAGGAGCGAGCAGGCGCCGCTGGCAAATTCGCAATCAAAGGCCAATCATTTACCGAATTTTTAATTTTAACAAAGAATAATTACCCCTTTTATTCGTAACATTTTACGAATGAAAACTTTATTCAATTTTTTAAGAGCAAAGAATAAAGAAAAAAGAACAAAGACAGTTCTATTTTCTATTTTCTATTCTCTATTTTCTATTTTCTCCTTTTCACAGGAAAAACAGCAAGACAGCACCAAAGTCAACCCACTCGATGAGGTAACGGTTTCAGCGGTCAGGGCGAAAGGCAAAGACCCAATCACCTTTTCCAATCTTTCCAAAAAAGAAATTGCACCTCGAAATTTAGGGCAGGACATTCCCATTTTACTCAATTATCTACCGTCAGTTGTTACAACAACAGATGCCGGAAATGGCGTAGGTTATACGTATATGAGAGTTCGTGGTGCCGATGGTTCGCGCATCAATGTGACTTTAAACGGTGTTCCGTTTAACGATAGTGAAAGCCAGGGAACTTTTTTTGTCAATCTGCCCGATTTTGCCTCATCTTTAGAAAGCATTCAATTGCAACGCGGGGTTGGAACATCAACCAATGGTGCCGGCGCTTTTGGCGCTAGTTTGAACATGCAGACCAAATCTTATCAGGAGAAAGCCTATGCTGAAATTGCCAACTCGGCAGGAAGTTTCGGAACCCGTAAACACACTTTGGCTTTTGGAACCGGTTTGCACGATAATTTCGAAATGAATGCCAGATTCTCCAATATCGCTTCTGATGGTTATATCGATAGGGCTTCTTCGAGTTTGTTCGGGTATTTTTTTAATGCCAATTATGTAACCAAAACCACTTTGGTGCAAGCGCTCGCTTTTGGTGGAAAAGAGAAAACGTATCAGGCTTGGTATGGAATCGAAGATCCAGATCAACTGGACAATGACCGAACGTTCAATCCGGCAGGAATGTACTTTGACGAAAGCGGCAATAGGAGATTCTACGATGACGAAACGGATAATTACTGGCAGAATCATTTTCAATTGCATTGGTCTGAAAAGTGGTCTGAAAAATGGATTACAAACACGGCCTTGCATTACACCATCGGGAAAGGTTATTTTGAACAATACAAAGAAGATGAAACTTTGGCCGATTACAATTTGCCCGATTTTGAAGGAAATGCCATTTCTGATTTAGTTCGAAAAAGATGGCTGGATAACGACTTTTTTGGCGCTACTTTTTCATTGAATTACAAGACAGCCAAAACCGATGTTTTAATTGGCGGTGCTGCCAATCGCTATTTAGGGAAACATTTCGGAGAAGTGGTTTGGACGCAGTATTATATTCCAAATTCAAACCGTTATTACAATAACATAGGCAATAAAGACGATGTAAATTTTTATGCCAAAGCTTCGCAACAATTCGGAAAGCTCAACGTGTTTGCCGATTTACAATACCGTATGGTTTTTTATCAGGCAACCAGCGTAAGATTTAGCGATATAAACGACACCTTCCGATTTTTTAATCCAAAAGTTGGTCTGAATTACCAACTAAATGATAAAAATTCATTCTATGGTTATTTTGGTATAGCCAATAAGGAACCAAGACGCGATGATTATGAAAACGGAAGTGTAAAACCGGAGCGTTTGTTTGATTATGAATTGGGTTGGAAATACAATACAAAAAAAGTAAAAGTTTCCGCTAATGCTTTTTACATGAACTATCTCGACCAATTGGTGTTGACTGGTGCCTTAAATGATGTTGGCTCACCCATTTTCACCAATAGCGGTAAAAGTTATCGTGTAGGTTTGGAAATCGAATCGGTCATTGCGATTACGGATAAACTAATCCTGAATCCGAATGTGACTTTGAGCCAAAATAAAAACCAGGATTTCTACTTTCAAAGAGATGGTGTTTTGCAAAATTTAGGCGATACCGATATTGCCTTTTCACCTAGCATCGTTGCCGGAAACCGAATCACCTTTTTGCCCCTGAAAGATTTCCAAATTTCGTTATTGTCTAAGTTTGTTGGCGAACAGTACATGGGAAATATCGATTCAGATCAATCGAAGTTGGAGGCCTATTTTGTCAATGACTTAAATGCTTCCTATGAATGGAAAATCAACAAAGGAATAAAGTCAGTTGTTTTCTCAGTATTGGTCAACAATTTATTTAATCTGGAATATGAATCCAATGGTTATTTCTATACCTATGACGATGACTGGAGTAATCCGGGAAGCGTTACAACGCTGGAAGGTGCCGGATTTTATCCACAGGCCGGAATCAATTTCCTGGCAGGATTGACCTTGAAGTTTTAATAAATAAAAAGTCCCGATTTACTCGGGACTTCTTTAATTGGTAACCACCAAAGTGTTTCCGTTGACTTCCACACGATATTGCTTCATCGGATATTGTTGTCCCGGGCTTTGGCCTGAAAATAGATTGTAAACGGTATCATCACAATCACAAGTCGCTTCAATGCCGCTAATGGTCATAGGTGATGGACAACTTTCAAAAGGTTGGTTTGGACAAGCCAAATCAAAAGCCACAAAGCCACTTCCTGTATTAAAAACCACCAATCCGCGTGCGCCTGACATCGGACCGTAATCAACAATATGATTGCTCGGAAACTGTAAATTGGAATAACCCGGCAAACTCATGTTGATTTGCAGATAGACCGTATAATTCGGAATATTGGGATTGCGGTTATTGATGCTACCACCGTCACAGCCATAGGCTAAGGGCAGCAATAATAGCAGGATGATTATCTTTTTCATGTAAATTTATTAAATTACTATAGCGAAACAAATTTAAATTAATTAACTTTGACATGCGTTACAAAACGCTGACAAATTTGAAATAAATTAAAAAATAATATCTTTGCAAAAAGAAATCCCGTTGCGATGGGATTTTTTCTATTTATATAAATGATGAAATTATGAGTACAGTATCGTATTACACCGCTGATGGATTAAAGAAATTGAAAGACGAATTAGAGCAACTTAAAAGTATAGAAAGACCAAAAGCTTCGCAAGCCATTGCTGAAGCAAGAGATAAAGGCGATTTGTCTGAGAATGCAGAATATGACGCAGCCAAAGAAGCACAAGGCATGTTGGAAATGAGAATTGCCAAAATGGAAGAGGTATATTCCAACGCCAGATTGATAGATGAATCACAATTGGACGTTTCAAAAGCTTTGGTTTTATCGAATGTAAAAATCAAAAACCAGGCAAACGGGATGGAAATGAAATACACTTTGGTTGCCGAGAGTGAAGCCGATTTAAAATCAGGGAAAATCTCTGTGAGTTCTCCGATTGGCAAAGGTTTGCTTGGTAAAAAAGTAGGCGAAATTGCCGAAATCAGTGTGCCTAACGGAAAATTAAATTTCGAAATCCTGGAAATATCAAGAGACTAAAATGAGTTCTATTTTCACCAAAATAGTCAACGGGGAAATCCCGGCTTATAAAATTGCTGAAGACGATAATTACTTGGCTTTTTTGGATGTGAATCCTAATGCCAAAGGTCACACGCTTTGTATTCCGAAACAGGAAATCAACAAAATTTTTGATATGGAAGAAGAACACTATTTGGGATTGATGCAATTCTCCCGAAAAGTGGCCAAAGCCGTCGAGAAAACCGTTCCTTGTAAAAGAATCGGCGTTGCTGTCGTTGGACTGGAAGTGCCGCATGTTCATGTGCATTTGATTCCGCTTCACGATATGGATGACATGCGTTTCCAGCGAAAAGTGGCTTTGACCAGAGAAGAATTTGAAGATTTGGCGAAAGCCATCCAAAATAATTTGTAAATTTTTTTTACATAAAGTGAGATAACCCTGCAGATTTTAAAATTTTGGCAGGGTTTTTTATGTGTAAAACCATCATGAAAAACAGCTTAATCCTTTTTTTACTCTTTTTGGGCCAGCTTTCCTTTGGTCAGGTTGCCAATGAGTATTTGACTATTGACAAAAAAACAGCACAGATTCCGGCCAGTTCAGCTACAACGACGGCGGAAATTGCAAGTTATATTGATTCCAATTTTAAAACGGAAACCGAAAAAATAAGAGCGGTTTTTTATTGGACAACAAACAATATCGCCTATGACGTGCCCAATATGTTTGAACCCAACCAGCTCGATTCACCACAAGAGAAAATTGACAAAACCCTGAAATCAAAACAAGGTGTTTGTATTCATTATGCTGAGGTATTTAAAGACATCGCCAATAAATTAAACATAAAAACCATTATCATTTCGGGCTATACAAAGCAGTTAGGGCAAGTGGCGCCGATTTCTCATGCCTGGTGTGCTTCCAAAATTGATGGTTCGTGGTTTTTGTTTGATCCAACCTGGGGCGCGGGTTATGTGGAAAAGCAAAAATTCGTCAAAAAAATGAACAATGCTCATTTTAAAGTAGAACCCAAAAAAATGATCAACACACACATGCCTTTTGATTATTTGTGGCAATTTTTGAATTCGCCTTGGACCAATCAGGAGTTTTATGATGGGAAAGAAGCCGTTGGTAAAGCCAAAAACAATTTTGATTATTTGGCAGAAATTGAGAAGTATGACAAATTATCAGATGGGGAAAAAGCTTTTCAGGCAGCGGCAAGAGTGGAGAAAAACGGTTTTAAGAATCCTTTGATTTTGCAATATCACACTTATTTGAAAAACCAATTTACCGCGCTGACTCAGAACAAAAACATCGAAAAGTTGAATGATGTTGTGGCTGAATATAATGAAGCGGTGAGTTATCTTAATGATTTTATTTTTTACAAGCAAAGGAATTTCAAACCGGCCATTTCCGATGAAGAACTAAAGAATATGATGAAAACCATCAAAGAGAAATTCAAAAAATGCAATGATGATGTTTATAAAGTGGGTTCGGTTGGAAGCCAGAACAGTGCTATGGTTTCCGGTCTGAAAAGAAATATCAGTCAAAGTTTACTCGAGGTGGAGAAACAGGAAGCTTTTCTCAATGACTATTTGAGCAGAAACAAAATAGGCAGAAAATTAATGTTGTCAAACCAACGTTAATTTGGTTTTTGCCATTTTTTGAAGGAAACCTGCATCGTAGTGCCTTTGCCAACTTCGGATTGTAATACTTTGATTTTTCCTTTGTGATATTCCTCTACAATTCTTTTGGTTAAGGATAAGCCCAAACCCCAACCGCGTCTTTTGGTGGTAAATCCGGGCTCGAAAACCCGTTTAAACTGGTTTTTCGGAATGCCTTTTCCGGTGTCAGACACACGAATTTTAACATAAGTATTGTCACTTTCTATGACTACGGATAATTTGCCTCGGCCTTTCATCGCGTCGATGGCGTTTTTGACTAAGTTTTCTACGGTCCAACTGTGCAATGCCGGATTGAGCATAACCATAACCGGCTTTTTAGGTGCCTTAAAGGAAAACTCCACCTGACTTGAAAATCGTGATTTCAGGTAATCAAAAGACTCTTCCGTTTCGGCAATAATATTCCGTTTTTCCAATATCGGTTCAGAACCTATTTTAGAGAACCTATCGGTGATGGTCTGCAGTCGGGTAATGTCTTTTTCAATTTCGGAAATCGTCGTAGGATCTACATTGTCGGCTTTCATGATTTCGAGCCAACCAATTAATGAAGACAACGGCGTTCCGATTTGGTGCGCAGTTTCCTTAGCCATTCCGGCCCAAAGCTTGTTTTGGGTCGCCATTTTGGTGCTGCGGTAAAAGTTGTAAACCAAGCCGCCAAAAAGAAAAATAATCAGCAATAAAGCTACCGGATAGTATTTCAATTTATTCAATAAAGACGAATCGCCATAATATAAATTGTGCGTTCTGCCTTCAGAAATTTGCATGACAATCGGGTCGTTTTGATTTTTCAGTTTTTGTAAAAACTGTTTCAGCTTAACTTTGTCCTTTTCGATATCTTCATCGATGTTCTTGGTATTGATGATGGAATCCTTTTCGGTAACTATGATGGGGATGGTAGCGGTTTGGATAATATGCAGAGGCAAATCAACATCGGTATATTCATTAGCGTTGATTAAAGTTTCTTGGGATTTGGCCCAAAGTTCCATTTTGACCCGTTCCTCTTCCTTAAAAATCTGGAAAAAAGAATAAGTATTCCAAAGAATCAAAGCCACGATGACAAAGGAAGCCATAATGATAATCCAGCGGGTGATGTTTCTTTTTTCGGAAAACTGCATTGACAAATTTTTTATAAATATAGACAAAACCGCCAAAAGTGCAAGACGAATTCTGTTTAGCCCTGATGTGAGCGTTTACCGTGTAAAAGCGGACAGCAGGAAAATGGATGCCCAAAATGCCCAAACCGTTCGCTGCTAAAATCAATTAAAATTGTATTTTTGGGGAAAACAAAAAATCATGCTCAGTTTTGAACCTCATACACTGTCACCGGCGCAATTGCAGGGCTATTTGCAAAGTGCGGTAGCACCACGACCGATTGCTTTTGCCAGTACAGTCGATAAAAACGGCAAACCCAATTTGTCGCCCTTCAGCTTTTTTAATGTGTTTAGTTCCAATCCGCCGATACTGGTTTTTTCACCGGCACGACGCGTGAGAAACAATACGACCAAACATACTTTGGAAAACTGTGAAGCAACCAGACAAGTAGTAATCAATGTGGTGAATTATGATATTGTGCAACAAGCTTCGTTGTCGAGCACTGAATATGCTGATGGGGTAAATGAATTCATCAAATCGGGTTTGACGATGTTGCCTTCGGATATGGTAAAACCGTATCGCGTAGCCGAAAGTCCGGTGCAAATGGAATGCAAAGTCAACGAAATTATCGCTTTGGGGAATCAAGGCGGCGCCGGAAATTTGATTATTTGCGAAGTGGTTAAAATTCACATTAATGAAAACATCCTGGACGACAAAAATATGATTGACCAACGCAAGATTGATTTGGTTTCGCGTTTGGGCGGAAATTGGTATTCGCGTGTCAATCCGGGCTTGTTTGAGGTCGAAAAACCTTTGACAACACTGGGAATAGGCGTAGATGCCATTCCGGATTTTATCAAAAAAAGCCCTGTTTTTGACGGGAATGATTTGGGTAAATTAGGAAATGTTGAAGCATTGCCAACACAAGAAGAAATTACTATATTTGTACAACAAAATTTTGCCGTAAAAGGTGTTTTGAGCTCGGATGACGAGCAAAAAATACACCAAAAAGCAAAAGAATATCTGAATAATAATGAAGTGCTTTCGGCTTGGAAAGTACTTTTAGCAAAACAATAATTATGGAAGTTACCGGAAAAATTAAAGTGATTAATCCTGAGCAACAAGTGAGTGCCAGTTTTAGAAAAAGAGAATTAGTTGTGGCAACAGAAGAGCAATATCCACAGTTTATCAGCATCAATTTTGTGCAGGATAAATGTGATTTATTGAACAACTACAATGTGGGTGAAGCGGTAAAAGTTTCCATCAACTTAAGAGGAAGAGAATGGGTTAATCCACAAGGAGAAACCAAATATTTTAACGACATTCAAGGGTGGAGAGTAGAGAAATTACAACCGGAAGCTCCGGCTGCTGCAGGAATGGCACCAATGCCAGCGGCAGAAGCGTTTGAGCCAGCTACTAACTTCAACGAAGAAGAGCACGACGATTTACCGTTCTAGAAGAGAATATAGAGCATAGCATATAGAAATCATCCTGATAGATACTAGTTTAAATATCCGGGATGATTTCTTTTTTTAGGATATCTCTTTTTCTTTTTTCTATACTCTATATTTTTAAAATATGCATTTCCTAACCAAAGATTTATATTTCCCACCAGTTGACGAAGCTTCGTATGAAGGTATCCTGGCAGTTGGCGGCGATTTGTCAACAGAGCGATTGTTGTTGGCTTATCGCTCTGGGATATTTCCGTGGTTTAATGAAGATGAGCCGATTCTTTGGTGGTCACCGCCGGAACGAATGGTGGTTGTGCCACAGTTGTATAAGGTTTCGAAAAGCATCCGGAATTTGCTCAACCGTCAACAATTCGAAATCTCCTTCAATCAAAATTTTGAGGAAGTCATTCGTAATTGCCAACAAATAGAACGAAAAGACCAGGACGGCACCTGGATTACCGAAGATATTATTGAATCCTATACCAAACTACACGAAATGGGTTTTGCCCAATCGGTGGAAGTGTGGCAAAATGGTGAACTCGTTGGCGGTTTGTATGGCGTTGATTTAGGCCATGTTTTTTGTGGCGAAAGTATGTTTTCTAAAGTGCCGAATGCGAGCAAAATTGCGTTTGTGACTTTGGTACAACATTTAAAAGACAACAATTATAAGCTCTTGGATTGTCAATTGCACAACGACCATTTGGAAAAACTGGGCGCGGTTGAGATATCGAGAGAAACTTTTATAAAGGTGTTGAAATCTGCCGTCTAAAATCTGCGTTCTGCTGTCTATTTCCTCTTCCAGCAATCTTCTACATGGTCATTGACCATTCCTGTCGCCTGCATGTGCGCGTAAACTACTGTTGAACCAACAAACTTAAACCCGCGTTTTTTCAAATCCTTGCTGATTTCGTCTGAAAGTGGTGTAGTAGCCTGGACATCGCTCATTTTTTTGATGTTGTTTTCAATCGGTTTGCCACCGGTGAAATTCCAGATATATTTGGAAAAGCTCCCAAATTCTTCTTGTACTTTCATAAAGGCAATCGCATTGGCAATCGTGCCTTTGATTTTTAATCCGTTGCGGATAATGCCGGCATCCTGCATTAGTTCGGCAACTTTGTCTTCGCCATATTGAGCCACTTTTTTGTAATCAAATTGATCAAAAGCATTTCTGAAATTGTCTCTTTTTTTCAGAATGGTATACCAACTCAGTCCTGCCTGAAAGGTTTCCAATACTAAAAACTCAAACAATTTGTCATCGTCATACACCGGATTTCCCCATTCGTTATCGTGATAATCACGGTATAAATCGTCTTTTTCGCACCAGGCGCAGCGTATTTTATTTTCCATCTTTGGCAATGTATTTTTCAATTAATGAATGTCCTAAATAAATCAATGGTGTCATCCCAACGGCAATGACTAATTTTACGGTATAGCCCGTCAGTCCTGAAATGATATAGGTTTTGGTATCCATAATTCCGGGTAACCAAAAAGCAATTCCCAATACAATAAAGCTGTCAAACAGTTGGGAAATGACCGTTGAACCGGTACTTCGCAACCAAATCATTTTGTTGCCCGTCCGTTTTTTGACAAAATGAAATATCGAGACATCAATCAGCTGCGAAACCAGGAATGCCGTGATACTGCCAACGATAATCAATTGGCTTTGGCCAAATACCGCATTGAACTGATCTGTGGAAACCGAACTGATTCCGGTTGATGGGATTTTCATCGCAAAGAACAAAACAAAAAAGGTATAGGCAATCAATCCGGCGGTGATAAAAGAAAGCCTTCTAACGCCTTTTTCACCAAAATACTCATTAATTAAATCGGTGGTGATAAATACAATGGGCCAGGGTAAAATGCCAATACTCATGACAGCCGTGCCGACATCAATCAATTTTCCGCCTATGAGTTCGGCCACTACGGCATTGGTAATGAAGATACCGGCAAGTACAACATAAACAGTGTCTTTTTTGGATTGGAACATAAAATGGGTTTCTGATTTCTCAAATTTATGCAATTCTGAGTTACGATTTTTGATTACTTTTGGTAAAACACAAACCGATAATGAAAAAAATAATTTTAACCTTGCTCATGAGTGCTCCAATCTTAGTCACCAATGCCCAAACCAATCCGAATCCGTTTTTGAACAATTGGAGCGGACCATACGGTGGAGTTCCGACGTTTGCGGAATATAAATTAAAAGATTTTAAACCTGCCATTGAATCGGCTATTCAGGAAAAACTGAACGAATACGACAAAATTGCAAATAATCCAAAACCCGCAACTTTTGAAAACACCATTGAGGCAATGGAAAAAGCCGGGAAGACCTTAAGCCAGGTAAAAGCGGTATTTGATTTGTACGGATCCAATTTAAATAGCCCGGATTTTGAACCGATTGAAAGCGAAATGACGCCAAAATTTTCGGAAACCAACAACAAAATCTATCAGAATGCTAAACTTTTTGCCAGAATTGCTACGGTTTATAATTCGCCTGAGAAAAGCAAATTGACACCGGAACAACAACGATTGGTATGGTACCATTATTCTAACTTTGTCAGAGAAGGCGCGAAAGCAGATGCCAAAAGCAAGGAGAGAATTGGACAAATCAACCAGGAATTGGCCGGACTTTTTACCAAATTCAGTCAGAATCAATTGGCCGATGAAAGCAATTATTATCTGGAATTAAAGACAGAAGCTGATTTTGACGGCTTGCCAACAGAATTAAAAAATGCGGCTATGGCAGAAGCCAAAGAAAGAAAGTTGAATGTAATGGGCTGCATTGCCAACACACGTTCATCGATTGAGCCTTTCCTGACTTTTTCCAATCGAAGAGATTTGAGACAAAAAGCGTTTCAAATATTTGTTAGTCGTGGCGATAACGACAATGCCAATAATAACAATGGCGCTTTAGTAGAAATTTTAAGATTGCGCGCTGAGAAAGCCAAACTTTTAGGCTTTAAGACTTTTGCCGATTGGAGTTTATCCAATACCATGGCGCAAAAACCAGAGAAAACTTTGGCTTTGATGGAATCAGTGTGGACGCCGGCGGTTGGAAAAGTTCATGAAGATGTAGCAGAAATGCAGAAAATGGTAGATGCTGAAGGTGGCAATTTCAAAATTGCACCATGGGATTATCGTTATTATGCAGAGAAAGTAAGAAAAGCGAAATACTCGGTTGATGCCAATCAAATCAAACCTTATTTGCAGTTGGAAAAACTAAGAGAAGGTATGTTTTGGGTAGCAGGAGAGATTTTTAATTTGAGTTTTAAGCAAGTGACTAATGTCCCTGTTTTTCATTCAGATGTACGCGTTTGGGAAGTGTTCAATAAAAAGACAGGTAAAGTTGTCGGGCTTTGGTATTTTGATCCCTATGCGCGCAAAGGAAAACGTTCGGGTGCCTGGATGACGGCTTACAGAGATCAAAGCAGAGTGAATGGCGAAGTGCTGACATTGGTTTCCAATAATTGTAATTTTATCAAGGGCAATGAGAACGAACCGATCTTAATTTCGTGGGACGATGCCAGCACTTTATTTCATGAATTCGGACATGCCTTGCACGGATTGTGTTCGGATGTTACCTATCCGACTTTATCGGGAACCAATACGCCGAGAGATTATGTAGAGTTTCCATCGCAGATTCTGGAGCGTTGGTTAGGTACGCCTGAAGTGTTAAACAAATTTGCATTGCATTATCAAACCAAAGAACCAATGCCGATGTCATTGGTTGTCCGAATTGAAAAAGCAGCTACGTTTAACGAAGGTTTTTCAACCGTAGAGACGATTTCGAGCGCTTTGGTAGATATGAAATTGCATTTGCTTGAAAACCCGGATATCGACCCAAAACAATTTGAAAAACAAACTTTAGATGCGTTGCATATGCCAAGTGAGATTGTAATGCGTCACAGAATTCCACAGTTTGGACATATCTTCTCCAGCGATGATTATGCGGCAGGTTATTATGGATATTTATGGGCGGATGCCATTAGTGCAGATGCCACGGAAGCATTTACGGTTGATGGCAAAGGATTGTATGACAAAGAAGTGGCAAAACGTTTATTAGACAATGTTTTCAGCATTGGTAATACGATTGACCCGGAAGTAGCGTATAAAGTCTTTAGAGGCAAAGCGTCAACATCAGATGCTTTGATGCGCGCGAGAAATTTCCCGATTGCGAAGAAATAATAAGTAAGATTCATAAAAAACAAAAACCCCGAACCATTGGTTCGGGGTTTTTTAATAACCTTTTATTTAGGAATGATTATCCTAGAGTAACTCTTTTGAAACCTGTAATTTCAACGTTGAAACCTTTAACATAATCGCTTACTTTTTTACTGTCATCTTTGATGAAGTTTTGATCTAATAACGCTTTCTCTTGGTCTAAAGTAGTATTGTCAGAGATGAAACGTTGCACTTTTCCTGGAACGATTTTATCCCAAATTTGTTCTGGTTTGCCTTCCGCTTTTAATTCAGCTTTAGCATCTTCTTCCGCTTGTTTTAAAACTTCTGGAGTTAATTGAGAGAAAGAAATGTATTTAGGAACATTTTTCAAAGTTTTCCCTAAACGTTTTGCCTCTTCATTTTCTTTTTCGATTACAGCAATACGAGCAGCCAATTCAGAAGCAACGAAAGCAGGATCAAAATCTTTATAAGATAATGTATCAGCTCCCATAGAAGCCACTTGCATAGAGATGTCTTTAGTTAAAACGTCAGCGTTGGCAATTGGTGCAGAAATTGCAGTTAATGCAGCAATTTTGTTAACGTGAACATAAGATCCGACGAAAGCGCCTTCTAAGATTTCAAAACCACCGATTTCGATTTTTTCACCGATAACACCAGTTTGTTCGATTAATTTTTCAGCCACAGTAATTCCGTTGAAATCTGAAGCTAAAAATTCTTCTTTAGAAGAGAAGTTGATTGCTTTTTCAACTAATTCTTTAGCCAAAGTTACGAAAGCCTCATTTTTACCTACGAAATCTGTTTCACAGTTTAAAGTGATGATCGCTCCCTTAGTGTTGTCAGCATTAACAAAAGAAACAGCAGCTCCTTCAGAAGACTCACGGTCAGAACGGTTAGCAGCCACTTTTTGTCCTTTTTCTCTAAGGATTTGTATAGCTTTATCGAAATCTCCTTCCGCTTCAACTAAAGCTTTTTTACAGTCCATCATTCCGGCACCTGTAGTTTGTCTTAATTTATTTACGTCTGCAGCAGTAATTGTGATAGTTGACATAATATTTTTTAATTTAAATTAATTTTTTTGTAAAAAAAGAAATTCCAATTCTAAAATCCCAAATTCCAACTTTATTAAATCGTCAAGATTGACAATTCTTTGGAACTTGGAATTTTATTATTGGAATTTAAATTTGTTTTATTCTTCAGTTTTAGTTTCTGTAGCTTCTACTTCAGGAGCAACTTCAGCTTCAACAGCCGGAGCTTCTGCTGCAGGAGCAGCAACTACTTCTACAGTTTCTTCTGCATCAACTTCAGGAGCAGCTTCAGAAGTTCTGTTGGCTAATCCGTCTTTTACTGCATCAGTAACTAAAGATAAAATTTTATCAATTGATTTTGAAGCATCATCATTGGCTGGGATAACGTAATCTACTTCACGTGGATCAGAGTTAGTATCAACCATTGCGAAAACTGGAATGTTTAATTTTTGTGCTTCTTTGATTGCGATGTGTTCAGCTTTGATATCCACTACGAATAATGCAGCAGGAAGTCTAGACATATCAGCGATAGAACCTAAGTTCTTCTCTAATTTGGCACGAAGACGATCAACTTGTAATCTTTCTTTTTTAGACAAAGTCATGAAAGTACCATCTTTTTTCATTTTATCGATAGAAGCCATTTTTTTAACAGCTTTACGGATAGTAACGAAGTTGGTTAACATACCACCTGGCCATCTTTCAGTGATGTAAGGCATGTTACAAGCTGTTGCTTTTTCCGCAACGATATCTTTTGCTTGTTTTTTGGTAGCTACGAAAAGTATTTTTCTACCAGAAGCTGCAATTTTTTTCATGGCTTCGTTAGCCTCTTCAATTTTTGCAGCAGTTTTATATAGGTTAATGATGTGAATACCATTACGCTCCATATAAATGTAAGGAGCCATGTTTGGATCCCATTTACGAGTCATGTGTCCGAAGTGAACACCTGCTTCTAATAATTCTTTAACGTCAATTTTGTTTGCCATTGTGTAATAGTTTACGTTCCGTGTTATAGCAATTTTCAAGTAGTCACTTGCGTTTGTCTTGAAAATTTAGATGCTAAACTAATTCCCTTTTCAGAAGGAATATCGACAACTTTGTTTTAAATTCTATTTTAATTGTAAAAAGTAATCTGAAAAAATATCCTGATAAATACCGAATATTAACGTTTCGAGAATTGGAATCTCTTTCTCGCTTTTTTCTGACCGAATTTTTTACGTTCTACCATTCTTGGATCTCTTGTTAGTAATCCTTCTGGTTTAAGGATAGCTCTGTTTTCAGCTTCCACTTCACACATTGCTCTTGCAATAGCCATTCTCACAGCTTCTGCCTGACCTGTTGAACCACCACCGTATACATTTACTTTTACGTCAAAGTTGTCTGCATTGTTTGTCATAGACATTGGTTGCAACACTTTGTACTGTAAAGTAGCTGTTGGGAAGTAGTTGTTAAATTCTCTTTTGTTAACGGTAATTTTTCCAGTTCCTTCTGAAACGTAAACACGTGCAACTGCACATTTTCTTCTACCGATTTTGTGAATAACTCCCATTACTTAAGATCGTTTAGGTTAACTGTTTTAGGTTTTTGAGCCTCGTGTTTGTGCTCAGTTCCTACAACTACATTTAAATTTCTGAAAAGCTCTGCTCCTAATTTGTTTTTAGGTAACATTCCTTTCACTGCTTTTTCAACTAGCAAAGCAGGGTTTTTTGATTGCAAAACCTTTGCAGTCAAACTTCTTTGTCCTCCTGGGTAACCTGTGTGACGAATGTATGTCTTGTCGTCAAGTTTGTTACCTGTAAGGTTGATTTTCTCTGCGTTGATAACAATTACGTTATCTCCACAGTCGACGTGAGGTGTATAACTTGGTTTGTACTTGCCTCTTAAAAGCATCGCAACTTTTGAAGCAAAACGACCTAAGTTATGACCTTCAGCATCTACAATGATCCACTCTTTTCCAGAGGTGGCCTTGGTTGTAGATTGTGTCTTGTAGCTTAATGCGTCCATAATATTTTTTTAATTAAACATTCCATTCCCAATAAAGGGAGTGCAAAAGTACAATTATTTATTAATAAAGCAAATACCATTTTTCAAATTTTTTCACAAAGCACCTAATTTTGCTTAAATTCCTTTAAATGAATATACTTAACAAGTAAATCAGAATCGTTTTTTTGGTCAAAATCATAAGCGAATAGTGTTAGATTTCGATTAACTTTCACTTGGCTTTGGGATGTAAAAGAATAAATTTTACTATTTTTACGCTTTAACCGAATAAAAAATGAAATCTAAAGCCACATTAAAACAAATTGCCAAAGAGTTAGGCGTTTCAGTTTCCACCGTTTCAAAAGCCTTGAACGGAAGTCCGGAAATCAGCGAACCAACCAAACAACGTGTGCAGGAATATGCCAAACTGAAAAATTACAAGCCCAATGTGATTGGCCTGAACCTCAAAAACAGAAGAACAAAAACCATAGGCGTGATTATTCCGAACATTTTGAACTCTTTTTTTGCCAAAGTGTTTAGTGGTATCGAAAAAGTGGCTGATGAAAAAGGATATAAAGTGATTACCTGTATCTCAAATGAATCTCTGGAAAAAGAAATCAATGCGCTCGAAATGTTGAGCAACGGAACCATTGATGGCTTCATCCTTTCCATTGCCGAAGAATCCCAAAAGTTGCAAAAGTTCAGTCATTTTACTTCTATTATTAATGAAGGCACACCTATAGTAATGTTTGACCGTATTGCCGATGAGGTCAACTGTGATAAAGTAATTGTTGACGATTTAGAATCTGCAGTCAATGCGATGGAACATTTAATCAAAACCGGTTGCAAAAAAATCGCCTTGCTTTCTTCGATTGATGATTTGAGTGTAGGGAAATTAAGGGCACAAGGTTTTTACAAAGCATTGGAAAATCACGGGTTGAAAGTAGATGAAAACTTAGTGATTTTGACCAATAATAATGAAGAGTTCAATTCTAAAATAGGAGGCTTCTTTATCAAAAACAAACCCGATGGTGTTTTCGCGGTCGACGAACATGCTTCAGTTACCGCTATGAAACTCGGAATCCAAAACGGTTATAAAATCCCAAAGGATTTATCTATCATAGGATTTGCCGATGGTGTTTGGTCAAGAAGGATGACACCAAGTTTGTCAACGGTGAGCCAACACGGTCCTGAAATCGGGGAAGTTGCCGCAAAATTGCTGATCGACAAATTGGAAAGCGATGAAGAAACTTTTACGTTTACGACCACAACCATCAAAACGGAATTGCGCCAAAGAGATTCTACTAAAAGATTATAGTTAATATTATCTTAAAGTCAATTCATTGATGTAACAATTAATTAAAAGTGATGACTATTGCTTACAATCATCATCACTATTATGCAATCATCACTCAGATTTCTTATCTTATTGTCGTTGTCTTTTGTGTCTGTGCAGGCTCAGGTCTCGAGCGTTAACGAACAGGTGCAGCAAAAAAAGCAGATAGAGAAGCGGATTTATACCACTAAGTTTTTAAATGAAACTGCAGCACCTGCCATTGATGGGATACTGAATGAAGCTGCCTGGGACATTGTGGACTGGACCGGCGACTTTATCGAAAGAGAACCCGATGAAAATACACCTCCGTCAGAGCAGACAAAATTCAAAATAGTGTATGATCAAAACTATCTCTATTTTGCTTTCCGATGTTATGATAAAGACCCAAAAAAAATTGTAAAAAGACTTTCCCGTCGCGATGGTTTTGAAGGCGATTGGATAGAAGTCAACATCGACAGCTACCACGATAAAAGAACCGGATTTTCCTTTACATCATCGGTTTCCGGAGTGAAAGGGGACGAATTTATTTCTGAAAATGGAAATAATTGGGACGGAAGCTGGAATCCAATCTGGATTTTGAAAACCCATATTGATGAAGAAGGCTGGACAGCTGAGGCTAAAATTCCGCTGAGCCAATTAAAATTCGGAAATGACAAGGAACAAATCTGGGGATTGCAAGTCCAAAGAAGATTTTTCAGAGCCGAAGAGCGTTCTACATGGCAGCGCATTCCACAAGACGCGCCGGGTTGGGTCAGTGAATTTGGCGAACTTCGGGGATTGGTTAATATCCAACCTCAGAAACAATTGGAAATCCAGCCTTTTGTCGTTACCCAACTCAAAACATATCCCCAAGAACAAGGAAATCCATTTAGAAATGGACAAGAAACCAAAATTAACGGAGGCTTGGATGCCAAGGTCGGAATTACTAATGATTTAACTTTAGACTTAACGATCAATCCCGATTTTGGGCAGGTTGAAGCCGACCCGGCAGCGATTGCATTGGATGGCTTTCAGATATTTTTCCAGGAAAGAAGACCGTTTTTTGTAGAGAACAAAAACATTTTCAATTACCAATTTGCTGACGGACAAGACAACCTTTTTTATTCCAGGAGAATAGGAAGGCGCCCGCAGGGTTATCCCAACACAACTGCCGGAGAATATGTTGATATTCCTGATAACACCACAATTCTTGGTGCGGCCAAGTTTAGTGGAAAGACCAAAAATGGCTGGTCAATTGGCGTTTTGGAAACTTTAACCGATAGAGAATACGCCAAAATTGACGACAATGTTAATCGAAGAGAAGCATTGGTCGAACCGATGACGAATTATTTTGTGAGCAGAGCCCAAAAGGATTTTAACAACAGAAATAGTTATATCGGCGGAATTGTTACGGCAACCAATAGAAACCTACAGGGCGACCAACTCAATTATTTGAGAAAAGCAGCCTATTCGGCAGGATTGGATTTCATGCACAATTGGAAGAACAGAAAATATTTTGTGAGCGGAAATATTGTAGCAAGTCAGGTAACCGGAAGCAAAGAAGCGATTACCCGAACTCAGCGCGAGTTAACCCATTTGTTTCAAAGGGTTGATGCCGGTCATGTTTCTGTAGATGAAAACAGGACTTCATTAACCGGAACCGGTGGAAAACTGGAAATCGGAAAATCAAGTGTCGGGAATTGGCGTTACTTCGGTTTCTTTTCCTGGCGTTCGCCCGAATTGGAACTGAATGATATAGGCTTTTTAAGACAAGCCGATGATATAAAACAGATTGGCATACTAACACATCAAACGCTAAAACCCGTTGGTGTTTTCAGAAGAATCAATTCGCGATTTGAACAAATGACGACTTATGATTTTGATGGCAACCACAATAGAACACAATATTCCTTGAGTTCCAATGCCAATTTAAAAAACAATTGGTATGTCAATTATCAGGTTGTTTATAAACCTCGAATTTTTACCAATACGGTTTTGCAAGGCGGACCGAGATTCAGGTATTCGGAAGAAGTTATTAACTCCTTCAATTTCTCTACCGATTCCAGAAAAAAAATCCGATTTGATTCGGGCTTGTTTTTGTCACAGGGAAAAAACAATTCCTTCTCTTATACAGAGTTTAACTTCGGAATGGCTTATCGCCCGATTAACGCCTTAACGGTTTCGATGTATCCGACTTATTCGATAAGCAAAAGCAAAACACAATATGTCACGCAAACCAGTTTTGGCAGCACACCAAGATATATCATGGCCGATATTGATCAAAGAACACTAAGTGCTTCTTTCAGAATGGATTTTAATGTGAATCCAAACCTGACAATTCAATATTATGGCGAGCCATTTATTTCCAGGGGAAGATATAAGGATTTTAACAGGGTAACCAATCCGGTAGCCGATTATCATGGTGACAGAGTTGCCGTTTTTAACAATAGCCAAATTTCTTTTGATGCCGCTAATGACAATTATTTAGTCGATGAAGATACTAATGGTGTGGTAGATTACACCATTGGCAACCCTAATTTTGCCTATGTGCAATTCCGTTCCAATTTGGTATTACGCTGGGAATATATCCCGGGTTCGGAAGTATTTTTGGTTTGGTCTCAGGGAACAACCGGTTTGGGGAATCCAAAAGATGATTTGTTCAACAGTTTAGATTCACAGATATTAGGAAGAAAACCCGAAAACATTTTCCTGATCAAAGCAACCTATCGATTTTTACTTTAAGCAACGATTCTAAAGATATAATTGGTTTCGACCAGCTCTTTCTTTTCTAAAACAAGTTCAAAAGCCAGCATATTTTTTAAAGCGATGGCTTTTATTTTTTCAATCTCACAGTCTTGGGACAGAATCATAAAGCAGTTGGTTTCTGGAGACAGATAGTTGGGCAATTGACCAAACAACTTTTCAAAATACTCAAAATTCTCCCCGCAGAACCAAGCCTGTTCCTTAATGTTTTTCGGGGTTTTCGGATAGTACGGCGGATTGATGATGATATAATCGAAGGCATTATCTTCAATCTGTTCAAACAAATCAGAATGGACGATTTGAATGTTTAAATTGTTCTTTATCGCATTTTTTTCCAAATAATTTAAAGCAGTTGGATTGATATCGGAAGCAATGGCAAACGCTTTTTTTCTGGCAGCCAGAAGCGAAATGATACCGCTACCGCAACCGAGTTCCAAAAACGTTTTGTTCTCCAAATTCATTTCGTTGATAAAATCCAATAGTATTTTGGTGCTGAAAGTCATCTGTGGCGGAAAAACATCAGGATGTATTTTGACGCTGATATTGTCATAAGTATAGTTCCTCGGTTTGGAATAGTAGAACTGCAAACCAAACTTTAAAAAAGGATGTGATATTTTCTTTAAAAACAGTCTCATATCGTTTATTCGGAGTAGAAACCCTCAATTTCTGGCTGGCGGTATTTCCAAAGTTTATGTAACGCCTTAATTTCATAAGGATAATGATAGATTCCGGTTTTGTATCGCAAACCCGCAATCGTAGTCAATAGTGTTTTCTTAAACCCGCGAATCCTGAAATCGGAAACGGTTGGATAATAACCATTCAATACGGTTTCAAAATTCTTAATCGTGTCAATCATATAAGGTTTTAACCAAGGCGTTAAAGGATTTTTTCGCAAATCAAAGTTCTCCCAACTCGGTGAAATCCAGTCTTCCAGATGTTGCGGGAATGAAAATCCGGCATCGAGAATTTGTTTGTACAAGTCTGAACCTTCCGTTGGCACCGGACTGAACAGGTAAATGATAATCTCTGCATTTGGGTTGATGACTTTGATTTCCTTGATGAAATTGATGTCCCAAAGGATTTGGTCATACACTTCTTTTTCGGTTTTGGCCGGCATTCCCAGTACAAAAGACAACTCCGGAATGATATCGGCGTTTTTCATCCGCAGTACAAAATCCTTAATCATTTGTCCGGTTTGTGTTCCGCCTTTGTTCATTTGTTTTAACACGGCGTCGTTACCGGTTTCTGCACCGAGGAAAATCATTTTGCAACCGGCTTTTCGCATCAGTTTTAAATCTTCATCGCTATACATATTAATGGTATCAATTCGGCCTTCGCCCCAATAACTGATGTTGTCATTCATGATGAGTTCTGAAAATTCAAGTACGCGTTTTTTGGAGGTAAAGAAATTATTGTCGTGAAATTCAATCGCATCAATATGGTATTTGTCCTTGAAATATTTGACATCTTCATAAATTCTCGCTGCCGACATGCCTTTCCATTTGGCATTGTAAATCGGAACCACGGCGCAAAACGAACAGGAAAAAGGGCAACCCATACTTGAATGGTAAGACAAGGTTTTATTGCCCATAAAGGTTTTGGCCAAATAATTTTGTACCGGATAAAACGAATTCAAATACTCATAGGGAAACTTTGGCAACGTGTCCTGATCAAGCAAAGCTTCAACAGCCGTTTTGATGATTTCGCCTTTGTCGTCTTTATAAATCAGGTTTTTAATCAGGAAAATATCTTCTTTCTTATTTTGTTCCAAAGCGTCAAGCAATGAAGGGAAAGCCACATCGCCCGGGCCATTAATGACATAATCAACCACACCGGAATTCAGCGAAACACGGTATTGATTGGCCGCAAAATAACCACCCCAAATGGTAATGGTTTCAGGATACAATTCTTTTATTTTTTTGGCAAACGGAATCGCCTGACGCAATTGCGGTCCGGGCATCACCGTGGAACCAAAGTATTTGAATTCGCCGGTTTTCAAATAATTCTCAATGGTTTCCCATGGGTTTTTCTCCAAATTGCCATCCACAAAAACATAGTCATACTTGCCGTGGATGGATCCGCCAACCTGCAATATCGAATTTGGGATTCGATGCTTGCCGTTAGCACTTTTGGGGTTGAATAATATGATTTTAGGTAGTGGCATAACTTTTTACAAAAATATTTCCGTGCAATCTTTCAATGGGTAGTCTTTGAATAATATTTTTCATTTCCTCTCCCGTGCACCAATCTTTGAGTTGAAGTTTCAAATGTTCATTCAAAATATAATTAAAACGGGCATTATCATGGTCTAATAGGGAAATGATTTTCATCGTTTCAGTAATAAATCCGCCGGTAAATTCGAATTCTACGATCGGAATTTTACTTTTCAAATGAGATAAAATATCAAATTCGTATCCTTCCACATCGATTTTACAATAATTGGGCAAACCAAAAGTATCAATTAAGTACTCAAGTTTTTTTACGGTTACCGTTTCTTTAGCATTCCATTGGATTTCTTCACCGCTAAAGTAATTTATAAATGCTTGTGAAAGGGTTGCCACTTCGGTATGATTGGCTAAAAATAATTCTTTTTCTTCATTTTCAGCGCCAACCGCTATGGGATAATAATCAAACAAAGAATATTCTTTTTTTAGTTTTTCTAAACTCTTGCGACAAGCTGTTTGCGGTTCAAAAGCAATTACATTCGCGCCAAGTGATAAAAACAGTTTGCTTTTAACACCAATATTGGCACCAATATCAAAGCACAAATCACCTTTGCCGATGAATTGGGCATAGAACTTCTTGTTTTTATATTGGGTTAAAAGACTAAACATTTTTATAAGTGATATAAGTGTAAAACGGTGCGGCCGGATTTAATTTTGAGTACAAATTTTGCCAATATTTGTCTTTGTAGACTTCAATTTCAAAGCCTGAATTTTCCAATTGCTGAATGTCTTCAAAGTCCAAATAACCTTTGACCGGTTGGATGTACAAATCCATTCCGTAGCGGTTGTAAAACTGTTTGGCCAAAAAATCATTGGCACTAATCTTTTTTTCCGGGGTTTTTAAAAAGGCATTTCCAAGAGAAATAATCATGCCGCCCGGTTTCAACAACGGAATCAATTGCTGTATATAATCAACCGGATTATTCATATAAGCCAAATTGTGATTGAGCACAATCAAATCAAAGGACTGGGGTTTGAAATCGGTTTTGATGGTATCGACGTTGCATTGAATTGCGACAATGTTATCAACCAGTGTTTGAATGTTGCCAATGCCATCAAACGGACAAACAAAATAATCCGCGGCAATAACTGTCTTTGATTTTTCTGCCAAAAATTTAGTCAGCCAGCCATTCCAAGGCCCGATTTCGAGTGAGCAATTAAACGCCCTGTGTTTGGTCAGATTTTGGAAAATAGCCAAACTCTGTCTGCGCCATTTCCAGTCGGAAGTATTGGCAAAAGGACCAAAAGGCAATTGTTTCCAATCTTTTTCGGTTGGAATTAGGCCAATTTCTTTGCGGTGTTGCTCAAAAACGGTCAGATAATTTTGCAGATAAATCCCAAATTCAGGGACAAGATATTGCCAATGGCTTCCTTTGTCCTGAAGCCTATCCGGAAATTGTATGATATCCTTTAATTTATAATGCATAAGACGGTTTTTTATTGGCCACAAAGACCATCAAAGTGATTAAAATCTGATGGATGGCGATGATCCAAAGTGTAGTTTCCAAAGTCAATCCCATATTGTAATTGACTACCAAAAGCAATCCGACTAAAAGTACGGTTCCAATAATATTGACTGTCAAAACGTGGTGTTCTTTCTTTTTCTGATTGATTTGAAAAATCCAGGGCAAATAAATAAAACTGGCAATGCTAAACAGTAACGAAGCCAATACGATTGAAATAGTAACTTCAATATGAAAGACCAGTGGTAAAATAACCATGACCAAAACCACCGCAATAGGAACAATAGTAAACCCGATGTTTTTCAATAATTTGGAAGAATTGCTTTGTCCTTCTTTATCCAGTCGGTAAAAATTATGCACAAACGGACCGGAAACAAACATGGAAACCGATTGGATACACCACAAAAACGACATGATGATTTGGTATTTGCCTAAGTTTTCGGCATCGAGGAACTTTGAAACCACAAAAACATCTATTTTACTATGGATTAAGCCACTGATGGCAAGCATTCCAAAGAAGAAAGAATTGCGGAGTAGTAAGCCATTAAACGTGTTTTTTTGGAAGTTTTTCCGGAAGATGAAAATCAGCAAAAAGCTTTTCAAAAGCAACGGAAACCAAAATACCGCCAACAAATCATTGAGTGAAACAATCACATTTTGTTTGATAAAAAACAACCAGCCGATCTGTAAAACCAGTACCAATGTATCGAGTAGAAGTGTCAAAGAAAATCTTCGCTCTTTGATAATCAGAATGTCAAAACTTTGGTTAACAAATCGCCCGAAAACAATCAGCAAAAACGAAATGAAGTATTCCTTGTCGATTAAACCAAAAAGATAAATTCCAGTGACAGATATTACAAACAACCAAAAACGCTCCAGAAAGAGTTGGGTGAAATGGGTTGAAAAAGCATTTGGATTGGTGCTCAATTCTCTTTGCAGATAATCTTTATTTCCCCAGGCCAAAACACCATTTACGATTTGTTGAACCACCAAAATACCGACTATATTTCCCCAAACCGTGAGCGAAAACCATTTTACCACCAAGAGCGACAGCAATAGCGTGGCCAACATCGGTAAGGTTTGCCAGGCACTGTTTTGAAGGGCTATTTTGAGTTTGTTAATTTTCACTTTTTGGCAATTTTATTTTTCGCAACGTATAAAACCCGATGCCTCTGTCATAATCCGAAAGATAAATTATCGTTTTTCCATCAATGAGCATTGGCTTTAGTTTGTGGCTATTGTCAGATGTCCGTTGTCTATAGTCATTAAAAACTTGGGTTTTTCTAATTTCTAGTGGCTTTAAAAAATGATTTTGCAATGGAATGGTTGTTTTGTTTTCTCCTTTTTCATTCCAATAAAAATAGGTGAGCTGGTTGTTTTCGATTTGATAATCATAAATCAGAATCGGACTTCCTTTAGGTAAAAAAAGCTCATTTCTTTGTAATTTCTTTTGTTCAAAGAAAGTCCCGATATAAAACGCAAAAAAAACAATGACAATAGCTTTTAACCAGACAGATTTTTGAAATATGAAAATAGTAAAACCGACAAAAAAGACAATCAATAAAAACAGCCTTAGATAAGAAAAAGGGAAAGCAGCATCAATAAAAAAAGACAACTGGATATTGCTGACCAAAAATAAGATTAGGCAACAAAACATTTTTTTGACATTGGAAATCTCACTTTTTAGCAAAGCCAAAAAGGCAAATAGCAGCAAAATAAAAGTATACGTACTTCCGTAAGGCGATAATAGTATCATTGCCAGAATCCAATAGGAGAAAATAAAAAGCGAATGGGAAGTTTTTTTGGAAATAAAATAGCCAAGCGTTAAAATCCCGACTTTGAAAGCAAAAACTAAGCCCAAAAAGCAACTTTCATCTTGAAAAAAAGGATGTGGATTTTCGATATTCTCATGAACAAAGCATTGTTTCAAAAACATAAAGACCGATTGATAATTCGGGACAAATGCCGTGGCAATTTCGCCATTGGAAGCTTTTGGCAGGACTTCCTTCAGATAAAATAACCAAATCTCGATTCCGGTGAAGAATAAAGAAATCCCAAAAAGCAAAACGCCTGTAAGAGCTAAATAACACAAAGCTTTCCATTGTTTCCTAAACAGTAAAAGTGCAATAAGTAACACCGGAAAAACTTTTAATAAAATAGCCAAACTCCAAAAGAATGACATCGATTTCCAACGCTCATTTTCATAAGCCAGCCAGCCTTCGGCTAAAAGGAAGAACAGCAGAAAATAGACTTGTCCGAACAATAAATTGTTCTTAATCGGAACCAAAAACAAAACCGGAATTAATAAAGCGTAGCGCCAATCGATTTTATAGTAATTGAACAATCTGTAAATGCTGAAAATAAAAAGCACTACCGAAATACCATTGAAAATTAATTTGGCTGCAGCCAAAGAAAAGATAGAAAAAGCTAAAAAGAAAACCGCTAAAAATGGCATATTCGGGGCATAACTGGCAAAAATTCCCGGATGACCTGAATCGAAAATGGCTTTGTTGAATTCGTATGGGAAATAGATATTCGAATTGAAATGGCCTTCTGACAAAAACTTTCCGCCAAAATAATAATTGGCAAAATCGTGAATTGGAAATGCAATCGCCTTATAACCATAAAAACAGCAAAGCAAAAGCAATGGCAGAAAAGGATAATATTTTGTGATGGCACTTTTCATAGATTCTTAAAAAGTGAAAACGAGGCCAATTTGGTTCCCTGCAAAAAATAAGCAACAGAAACCCTTAAAACACCCAAACCATAAGTGAGGCTTCGTTGGAAATTAATCGAACTCGCTTCTTCAAAATACTTCGCCGGACAGGAGATTTCACCAATCCTGGCTTTCAAAAAGCAACATTGCGCAATGATTTCATTGTCAAAAACAAAATCATCTGAGTTGTTTTCAAAGTCAATTTTTTGCAATAATTGGGCATCAAAACAGCGATAACCGGTGTGGTATTCGGAGAGTTTTTGATTCATCAAAACATTTTGGACCAAAGTCAAAATCCTGTTGGAAACATATTTATACACCGGCATTCCGCCTTTTAAGGCGCCTTTGCTCAAAATGCGCGAACCCAAAACCACATCAAAGGAATCGTTGGCCACCAAAGTACACATCGCCGGAATGAGTTTGGGCGTGTATTGATAATCGGGATGCAGCATCACAATAATGTCGGCATTGAGTTCCAAAGCTTTTTTATAACACGACTTTTGATTGGCGCCATAACCTTTGTTCCGGTCATGGGTAATGATGTGTTTGATGCCTATTTCCTTGGCAATGTCAATCGTATTGTCCTGACTGAAATCATCGGTGATAATAACGTCATCAACAACGTCAAACGGAATTTCTTCAAAGGTTTTTTGAAGTGTTTTGGCCGCATTATAAGCCGGCAGAACGACGATTATTTTTTTATTGTTAATCATTCAGATGGTTGACTTCAATGGTTGATGCTTCCCTCACGTGGGTTGAAACGGTTATTCCCTGAAATGGCGCCAAAGCTTCCACGTCTTGTCGACTGTAGAGATTTCCCAAAAAAGGAAATTCGTCATATACATGCGTTGGCAAACCCGAAAGCAGATTTTCAACTTGTTCCAAAGGCATATTCCATTCGATGCTTAATCGCTCTGCTGACGGTTCCATAAAAGAAATGTAGAGCAATTCGGTTAAAGTATGCTGCTGCGTTTGCGCAAAATCAACACCGTCGGTCAGTGCCAATTTTTGCGTGCGATTGCTTTCGCGGTAGCCAATTAAGGTGCTTTGGAATTCGGCATAAGTCAGATAACCGACATAATCATTTTGTGGGTTAAACATTTGGTTGATTGTTGATTCGTGGCACCACATGCATTTGGCTGGTTTTCCGGCATTGGAATGTGTAGCGTCAGCGTTGTTTTTTCGGTTACCCATAATATCAAAAATTCCAAATCGCAACTGTCCATTGGGCAATAATTCTATGGTTTCGTATTCATAAATTTCTCCGGTTACCGGATCTACTTCTTCTGAAAGAAACAATTGGTTAAACCCGTTTTGTTCCGAAAACCGAATCACGCGATGCTCGAGAGAAACATTCGAATTATTGACATAACCTTTTTGCGGGAGCAAAGTATATTGGCTTAAAACTTCATTGAGCGTGTTTGGCGTTCCGATGATTTCATAGTAATGTTCAGAAGCGCCAAGCAATAAGGCCACATATCTGCCCAAATCAATGGCATTATTGGTTTGGTATTCGGAAGTGGTTTTGATTTTTTCAGATAATTTCAATAATTTTTGCTGGGCATCGGGAGAGAAACCCAAGTGTTTGATGTTGATTGTAATCACATTTTCCGTATTGCTAAAACCGGCATTCGAACTCGGTAAAGTCGCGCCCATATAAGACAAAGCCCATTTGAGTCCAATCAGGGATTTGTCGATATTGTCATCGGCGTAGGCTTTATGCCATTTCAAATTAAGGGTCGTTTCTCCGCCAATCAAATCGGAATAAGAGTCATTGGTACATGACAGCAAAAAAGTGACAAAAAGATATAAAATCAAATTTTTCATAGCTTGAATTACCTTATTTTGGATACTTCATAGACGTTATAGTTTCCTTTTACAATATATGCACGGTCAAAATTTTCCAGAAAACGCACCTTTACTTCCTTGTTTAAATTTACCCAGACATTCCGCTTCGGATGATCAGTAAGCGGAAAATAGGAAACATAAACCGCCTGATTATAATCCGTCATAAAATTACAAACCATTTGCTGTACTTCGGCTTGATTTATTTTTTCGGCACAATCAAAATTCCAGCGGCAATAACCTTGGTAACTTTGGTTACACAAAAACCAAACTTTCTTCTCGAGATACGAACTGATGGTTGTACCATCGCAGGTTAAAGAAATTATGGGCAGTATATTCAGATGTTTCTCTTTTATAAAATCTACCGTTTCCTTTGACGAGGCAAACGGCCGACTATAATCCATCGCATAGGCTGTAATTCCGGAGCATAAATGAATCAGAAGGATTCCATAAACAATTGGTTTTTGGATTATGGCGACTTTAAATCGGTCTAAAATCGTTTTCAATTTATAGGAGTCTGAAGCGTAATAATGTTCAATCCACAATGCCATAATCATGATGATATAAGTCATGCCATGAAAACGAGTCGCTGCTCTCAGGGTTATGAAAAAGAAAATCTGCGTTCCAATTAAGGCCAAATAAACAAAAAACAGCGTCTTTTTACTTTTGAAAAAAAGAATCAAAGGCACAAGATAAATGAACAATCCTAAAGCCGAAGCCAATGGCCGATTGAGATTTACAATATAATTGAGATTCCAAAATTGCTCCGCCCTAAAATCGGGGATAACCACCAGTCCTTTGAAAAGTGAAATCATTCCTTTACTCCCTTTTTCAGGCAAGGGAATTTCGCTTATTGAGTTAAAAAACCAATTGGAATCGGTAGTTTGAAGTTGGATTCCCAAAGTCAGAACACCCAAACCAAAAATGAAATAACCAATATTGTATTGTTTACTGAACAACTGTCTGCTTTGATTGTTTTCATACAGAATTGACAAAAACAGGGCAAAGGCAATGACGGAAAACATCAAATGGACATTGGAAGCCAAAGCCAGATAAACACACAGGAGCACAAATTTTTCTTTTCGTTTTTCAAAAACAGAGCAGGCGAGAAACAGAAATAAAACACCCAAAATATAATTACGACTAATAAGATTGTACTCAAAAATCATAAAGTAGCCAAAGATAAAAAGTGCTTTAAAAGTCCAATTGAATGGTGCTTTCCGGAGAAATAAAAAGACAACCATAGTCGAAATCAAAATATGCAAAAACTGCATCCAAAACGGATTCAATGTAAATCGGGTTAAGCCATAAAGCAAAGTGTTCCAAAGAATCGGATGACCCTCATAACGCGTATTTTGGATCAATTCGATAAAAGAATTGCTGTCGCGCGCCAAGAGATAATGATGGGCTTCATCCAACCACAATTCGTGATGCAAAATACCAACAAAACTCACCACAAAATAAATGGCAGTAAGCAGTATCAGGTATGTGGTTTCTTTTTTCAAAGCTTATTTGTTAATTTTCATCAGGCCACTGGCCAGAATGGATTTGGTTTTCAATTTCAGGGCTTTCAGGCTATTCTTAGATGCTTTGTGAAATTCGACTTCATTCACCACTTTGCTCACCGCGTATTGATAGTATTTTCGGGAATAGGTTCGTTCAAAATCGATGTCTCTGTCGGTGGAAGTTTCCCAATCGGGTTGTGCTGTGATTTTATCTTCGATTTCGTTGTACAAACTTGTGCCTTTAATCGGATAGGCAACCGTAATCGTGTATAAAGTCGGATTGGCGTCTTTTAGATATTGAATGGTTTCCGTGATGTCTTTTTCGGTTTCACCCGGATAACCAAGCATGATAAAGGTTCCTGTTTCAATGCCCATTGCATTGGTATCCTGAATCACTTTTTTCACCTGATTGACATCCACGCGTCTGTCCATCGCATCGATGATGGTTTGCGAACCACTTTCGGCTCCAATCCAAATGCGGAAGCAGCCAATGTCTTTGAGCAATTGTAAAATCTCATCGTTCAGACGTTCGGCTCGGGTAATGCATTCAAACGGAATAATTGCCTCTTGCTTCAGCACTTCTTCCCGAAACGCAATCAGCCATTTGTGGCTCACTGTAAATACATCATCCACAAACCAAAGCGCATCGGGATTGTATTTTTCCTTTAGCATTTTCATTTCTTCAGCCACCAGATTTGCCGGACGGCGGCGATAACTTTGTCCGTAAACCGCGGTGCTGCACCATTTACAGGTGTAAGGACAACCACGCTGCGTGGAAATCGTCATCGAACTTTGTCCGTGATTGGTTTTCCAGGTTTCCAAATAGCTGTACATATTGATTGCCTCTCTGTTGGGCAACGGCAAATCGTCGAGTTCTTTGAACTTGGTTCGCGCCGGGGTTTGAATGGCTTCGCAGTTTTCGAGAAAAGCAATGCCGTTTACCTGTCGAAAATCACCATTGTTCATAATGGCATTGTACAATTCAAAAGTGGTTTCTTCGCCTTCGCCTATGACCAAAAAATCAGCGCCGGCTTTGAGGTAATTGTCCACATTATAAGTCACATCCGGACCGCCGAGCACAATTTTTGGGAAATTATAAGTATCAGTTTTTAGTATTTTAATCAGCCTGATGACTTCCACTTTGGTCATCAGATTGGTGTAAATGCAAATGACTTTGGGTTGTTTTTCTAAAATGAAATCGAGTTGTTCATTTTGGGAGGAAAACGTCGTGTCAAAAACATCGTTGTCTATATTTTTGTTTTTCAAATAAGCCGAAACATAAAGCAACCCTAACGGCGGATAGGGTTTCATGATCTTTTGTTCCTTCGGATCATCCGATAAATAATAAGCATGTGTGAATAAAATACTCATCGTTTTTGCAAAACTATAATGTAATGATCGGCATATTTTGAAAGTGATGAAATATTTTTAATACCTTGTTCCAATCGGTTTAAAAATCTCAGAATTCCTTTTTTGTTTTTAAAAAATCCATCCAAATAAGACGGAGGAACAAATAACCCAATCGGTTTTACCGCTATCGTTTCAAAATTAGCCTTGGCTAAATTTACGATATCTTTTGGGTTATAGTAATAAGTGGTAACATTTTCTCCGTCAACATGGGCAACAACACTTTCCTGTTTTCGTCTGGAAATATTTTTGAATTGGGCTTTCGCCAAAAAATAAAATCGTTCCCAAAGTGTATTTTTTGGCATAATAACCAAAACCATTTTTCCCTTTTCGGAAAGAATAGAGTTTATGTTCGTGAAAAAATGCTCCAACTCCGATTTTGACAGACAGTTAAGGCCTCCAAAGTTCGATAAGAGCATATCAAAATTTTTACCTTCAAAGGTTTTGGTAACAGCGTTGATATCGGTCGCGATAAAATTAAGATTATCAAAACTGCCTTTGCTCTTGGCAATGTCAATCATTCTAGGTGAAATATCAGTTGCCGTTATGGGCAATTTTTGTGTCGCCAGCCAAATCGCATCTTCACCGGTACCACAATTGATTTCAAGTATGTTTCGTACATTGCTTAAGTGCTTGGAAAGCTCAGTATGTACCAAAGCACGCTGCATTCTTCCTATTCGGGTATGGCTAAATGTTCTATCATAATTGGCTGCAGCCTTGTCAAAACTAGCTTCCATTTTGTTGTAGTTTTTTTAGCGAAAGCGTATCCAAAAACGCACTCGGAATATAATAACCCAATTTAGCAATTGATTTTAAATGGGCTGCAGAAATTGAGGAAGGTTTTGCAAATAGTTGCTTCAGGTTTTGAAAGCCTTGTTGTTTTCTGAATTCTTTGTGGACAAAACGCTGGAGTTTTCGGTAGTAATTGGATTTATAAGTACCGTGAAACATCATTTCAAAATCATCTGAATCGGTCCAGTTGGATTTGAGTTTCAAATCGTCTTTGACTTTGTCATAAAACTTGGTTCCCGGCAACGGATACGAAACCGAAATCCCAATATTGTCCGGCATCAGTTCTTTGACCATGGCAATCGTTTTTTGAATGTCTTCCTGGTTTTCGTCTAAATAACCAAACTGAAGAAAGAACGCCACGCGTATTTTTTTGTCTTTCAAAATTTGTGTAGCCTGATAAATCTGCTCTACGGTCGTGCCTTTGTCCATCGCATCGAGGATTTTTTGCGAAGCGCTTTCTGCACCAACCCAAACTTCCTCCAAACCGGATTCGGCCAGGCAATCAATGGTATCTTCCTTCAAAAGCAAATCAACGCGGCTTTGGATATAATAACTGATTTTTAAGTTTTGGTCTTTTAATTTGGCATTGAATTCCTGAACCCAATTGGGCTTTAACCCAAAAATATCATCGCACATCCAAAAACGGGTCACGCCAAAATTTTCCTTTAAAAAGGCAATTTCCTTAACAATGTATTCCGGAGAATGCGCATTGTAGCGATTGCCATAAATCGGTTTGGCGCACCAGTTGCATTTATACGGGCAACCACGGGTTGTGGCAATGTTTAAGGTAAAAGGCTGACCGCTTTGTTTCCAAATGTTGCGATAGCTTTCCATATCGACCAAATCCCAGGCCGGCAAAGGCAATTCGTCTAAGTTCTGAAGCACTTCGCGTTTCGGATTGACCCGAGTTTTATTGTCTTTTCGGAATACGATGCCTTTAATGTCTTCAAAAGTATTTTGAGTTTCTAAAGCGTTTATCAATTCCAATAATGAAATTTCGCCTTCGCCCTGAAGGATATAATCGGCGCCCATTTTAAGGTAATCAGCATAATGATCTGTCGAATCCGAACTGCAGACAATGACTGTACAGTGGTAGATTTTTCCCAAACGAATCATCTCAAAACAAGCCTCACGCATATTGGTCAGGCACATTTTGGTCAGGTAGTTGAAACCATCATCATAAACCACCAGATAATTCGGTTTTGATGATTTCAAAATGGATTCAATTGTATTTGGACTATCTAATAAATTGGTGTCAAAAAGAGAAACTGTATAACCGTTTTTTCGCAATAAAGAAGCCGCATAAAGTGTTCCCAAAGGCGGAAAAGGCGTTTTGTTTTTCCATTGCTTAGGGTCGAGTTTATAATAATAGGAATGCGAAAAAAGTATGTTAGACATGTTCTTTTGCTAAATTGATATTGAAATTATGACTAACTTCTTCAATCTTATTGTTCAAATCCAATATCACTTTCTTTTGAAAGTGTGATGGATGGTGTTTGGAGACATTTTTGGTTGATTTCAACGCAATTTTAAAATCTTCTTCGGTCATCATTCGGAATTTTGCTTTCCATTTACTGAGCGTTATTTTTTTGAAACCATTGTCAATAAATTCTCCAACATGATTGCCAAATATAAATTCGATAGATTTCGTGGCTAACGGTTTTTCAAAATTGGGCACCAAAGACAAGTCTGGGCTGAATTTTTTAAAATAGTCGTTAACCCAATGGTTCTTTTGGAAAAAATCTTCAAAAACCGATTTTCCCTGCATCGGAATCAAGGTTTTTAGTTCGGTTGCGGTGAATCGATTCTTTTCTTCGATTTCCAATTGGCTGGTGGAAATAAAATAATTGATGCAAAAATACTTGCGCGAATTGAGCAGGAATATTTTTTTATACAGCATCAAAAAAGTTCGGCAAAGCCAAAGTTTATTCGGCTCGGTGACGACAAAGAAATCAATATCACTTCCGTTATCATAATAACCTTTGGATAACGAACCCGAAACGCCAACGGCTTTTACAAAAGGGAATTTGGCAATAAATTTAGCTTTCTGGCGCGCAATTTTAAGCGCTCTTCCGGCATACATATTGCCGCGAAGTCTTTTGATGACCGAATCCAAATCGCTTCCATAAACATAGAAATCATCCACTTTGATGAGGATTTTTTCCTCGATCAGGTGTTGCAGTTCTCTTTCAGTATCCGAAATTGATTCATAGTTGGTGTAACTATGGATTTCTTCTATTTTTAGCGGATACCTAAAGATTGAAAAATAGAGTATTGTTTTTAGTGTTTCCAAAATTCATAGCATTTTTTGGTACCTTAAAATTACTAATTTTTTTTAACCTGACTATTGAAATTTGGCGATGTTTACCTATTGTCAACCCCAAAATTAATGTGCTTCGAGCCAATCTTTACCGGTTCCTAACTCTACATCCAGCGGTACATCTAACTTGAACGCGTTTTCCATTTCGTGTTTGATCATCGGTTTGATTTTTTCCAATTCTGAGTTGTGCACATCAAAAACAAGCTCATCGTGTACCTGTAACAGCATTTTTGATTTCCAATTTTCCGAAGTCAGCTTCTTATGAATGTTAATCATCGCAATTTTGATAATGTCGGCCGCGCTTCCCTGAATCGGTGCATTGACTGCATTTCGTTCTGCTGCACCGCGAACAACAGCGTTCGCCGAATTGATGTCTTTTAAATAACGACGTCTTCCCAAAACCGTTTGCACATAACCGTTCTGACGCGCAAAATCGACTTGTTCCGACATATACGATTTCAGCTTCGGATAGGTTTTGTAATAAGCATCAATCAAGGCCGCACTTTCACTTCGCGAAAGCGAGGTTTGGTTGCTCAATCCAAAAGCAGAAACCCCATAAATAATCCCGAAGTTTACCGTTTTGGCATTGCTTCGTTGTTCTTTGGTCACTTCTTCCAAAGCTACATTGAATACTTTCGCGGCTGTGCTTCGGTGAATGTCTTCGTTGTTCTGGAAAGCCTTAATCATATTTTCTTCGCCGGATAAAGCGGCAATAATCCTCAATTCTATCTGCGAGTAATCGGCAGAAAGTAGAGTGTAATTTTCGTCTCGGGCAATGAATGCTTTTCTGATTAAGCGCCCGCGTTCGGTACGAATCGGAATGTTTTGCAGGTTTGGATTATTCGAACTCAAACGACCGGTTGCCGCAACGGTTTGCATATAATCGGTATGCACGCGCTGCGTTTTCGAATCGACCTGGTTTGGCAACGCCTCGATATAAGTGCTTTGCAGTTTTACCATTTGACGCCAATCCAAAATATCTTTTACGATTTGGTGTTCGTTGGCCAAATAACTCAAGACTTCTTCACCGGTAGCATATTGTCCGGTTTTGGTTTTCTTTTGTTTGGCACCGCCGATTTTCATTTTGTCAAACAGCACTTCACCCAATTGTTTTGGCGAAGCCAGATTGAATTTCTCCCCAGCAGTTTCGTATATTTTTTGCTCGAATAAATTGATTTCTTTCTGCATATCAACCGACATTGATTTTAAGAAATCAACATTCAGGCGAATGCCTTCGGTTTCCATGGCGGCAAGCACAGAAATCAACGGGATTTCGATTTCTTCGAATAGTTTTTTGGTTTCGGCTTTGTCTAAAATCGGGCTGAAAATATGTTTTAACTGTAACGTAATATCGGCGTCTTCCGCGGCATATTCCTTGATGTCTTCCAAAGGCACATCGCGCATGGACAATTGTCCTTTTCCTTTTTTACCGATTAAGGTTTCAATGGATTTAGGCGAATATTTCAGATAGGTTTCAGATAAAACATCCATATTGTGACGCATATCAGGATTGATCAGATAATGCGCAATCATGGTGTCAAATAATTTTCCTTTTACGGTTATGCCATAATTGGATAAAATCTTCAAATCGTATTTGATGTTTTGGCCAATCTTTTCAATGGTTTCGCTTTCAAAAAACGGTTTGAATTTATCAGCCAATGCTTGTGCTTCTTCTTGATTTTCCGGAAACGGAACATAGAACGCTTTCCCTTTTTCAAATGCAAATGACATACCGACCAATTCTGCGTGAAGCGTATCAATTCCGGTAGTTTCGGTGTCAAAACACACTGATGTTTGGTTCATCAGGTTTTGCAGAAATAATTTTGTGCCTAATTCTCCCTGAATAATGGTATAATTGTGATCTGTATTTTCTAAGGTAGCATAATAGGAGTGATGCTTTGGTTCATCGCCGTCTTCATCGGAAAAGCCAAATAAATCAAATTGGTCTTCATTGGTTTTCTTGGCGGGTGCTTTTTTAGCCGGTTGTGGCGTTTCTCCATTTTCACTGCCATTTCCATTGGTGTCGATTTCGTCGTATTCTTTTCCGGTGCCAAAATATTTATCGAATTGTGCCTTCATTTGGCGGAACTCCAATTCCATGAACAAGGCATCGGTTTTTTCAACGTCAGGTTTGGACAACTCAAAATCCTCGGCGTTAAAGGTTACCGGGCAATCCAAAAGGATTCTTGCCAGTTTTTTAGACAGTATGCCGAGTTCCTTGTTGTTTTCAATTTTGTCTTTTAGTGCGCCTTTGAGTTTATCTGTGTTTTCCAAAAGGTTTTCCATGCTGCCGAATTCCTTCAATAGTTTTTTGGCGGTTACTTCACCAACGCCAGGAAATCCAGGAATATTATCGGCAGAATCGCCCATCATTCCCAAATAATCAATGACTTGTAATGGATCTTCGATCTCGAATTTGGCCAATACTTCGGGTACGCCCCAAATTTCAATGTCGTTCCCCAAACGCGCGGGTTTGTACATAAAAATATTTTCGGAAACCAATTGGGCAAAATCCTTATCGGGCGTTACCATAAAAACCTGAAAGCCTTCTTTTTCGGCTTGTTTGGCCAAAGTCCCAATCAAATCATCGGCTTCAAAACCAGCTTTTTCCATAATTGGAATATGCATCGCCTGTAGCAATTGTTGGATATAAGGAACGGCGATTTTAATCGCTTCCGGAGTTTCGTCACGATTGGCTTTGTATTCCTGGTACATTTCGTAGCGGTAATCGCTTCCGCCTTTGTCAAATGCCACAGCCAAATGGTCGGGTTTTTCGCGTTTAATAACATCCATCAAAGAGTTCATAAAGCCGATAATGGCTGAGGTATCCATTCCTTTCGAATTGATACGTGGATTTTTGATAAAAGCATAATAGCCGCGAAAAATTAAGGCATAAGCGTCGAGCAGGAAAAGGCGTTTTTGTTGTGACATTTTGGAAAAAAATTATAAAGTGTAAATGTAGCGAAACTTTGAATTCTGAAGAAGAGAAATATTTTAGTTAAATTTAGTTAAATCGGGAATAATTATGTTTTGTTTATTCGTTATTTTGTTAAAAATTTTAAATCAATGGTTCGTTGGGTTGTTTTTATCATAGTCATCTCTATTATAGAGTTTTATACTTTTCAGGCTTTTAAAACAGTAACCAAAATAAAGTGGATATTGTATCTTTATCAAATCACTTCGCTGGTTACGGTTATTTATATCATCTACCAATTTACCCAATTTGACAGAAGCATCGGCCAGACCAGGCAGACGCTGATAACGCTTGGACTTTTATTGTTACTGGTGATTCCCAAATTGATTATCACTTTTTCACTGCTTCTGGAAGACATTTACAGGCTTTTTTCGGGTTCAATCACTTATTTCATGGGTGACAACAGCACAGGTAATTTTTTACCTGAAAGAAGAAAATTTGTCAGCCAGATTGCTTTAGCATTGGCCGCAGTTCCTTTTACTTCGTTGCTGTATGGAATGACCAAAGGGAAATACAATTTCAGGGTGATTAAACAGACTCTGTTTTTCCCGGATTTACCGGAAGATTTTGACGGATTTACGATTACACAGATTTCAGATGTTCACAGCGGGAGTTTTGATAATCCGGAAAAAATTCAGTACGCTGTTGATTTAATCAACGAACAAAAAACCGATTTGATGTTGTTTACCGGTGACATTGTAAATACCCATGCGACAGAAATGCATCCATGGATTGATACTTTTAATAAGATTGACAATCACGAGTATGGTAAATATGCGGTTTTAGGAAACCATGATTATGGTGAATACGTTGATTGGCCATCGCAAGCGGCAAAGGATAAAAATTTCAAGGACATTAAAGCTTTATACGGAATGATTGGTTTTGATTTGTTGTTGAATCAGCATACTAAAATCAAAAAAGGGGAAAGCGAAATTGCTTTGGTTGGCGTAGAAAATTGGGGAAAAAAATTCAAACAAGCCGGCGATTTAAATAAAGCTTCAGAAGGATTAACCCAAGAAGATTTTAAAATCTTGATGAGTCATGATCCAAGCCACTGGGAATATGAAGTAAAAAATCACGACAAGAATTTCCAATTGACACTTTCAGGTCATACACACGGATTGCAATTCGGAATTGAAATTCCGGGAATTATCAAATGGAGTCCGGTGGAATATGTTTACAAACAATGGGCTGGATTGTATGAAAATGTAGGGCGATATATTTATGTAAACCGCGGATTAGGGTTTCATGCGTATCCCGGCAGAGTTGGGATTTGGCCAGAAATAACTGTTTTTGAACTAAAAAAAGGGGAAAAAGTAGCATAATTAGTTAAAAATGCTACATTTGTGGTTTAATGTTTCTTTTTCTTTTGGAAAAGAAGGTAAAATTATTTTGGTTTTATGTCAAAATTTGGAGAATTAATCAACGCTCAAGTGCCTGTGTTAATTGACTTTTACACAGAATGGAACGAATCTTCAGTGTCCATGCATCCTGTTATCAGAGATGTAGCAGCTGCGCTTGGTGACAAGGCAAAAGTGATCAAAATTGATGTAGATAAGAATCAGGAGTTAGCCGATGCGTTGCGTATCAAAGGTTTGCCAACCTTGATGATTTACAAAGATGGTCAAATGGTTTGGAGACAATCGGGTGAATTGGATGCCAACAGCATCATTGCTTTGGTTCAGGATCAATTGTAACCCTTCGACTGCGCTCAGGATGACAATTAGGAATTTGACCTAGTTTATTTTTTCACAAACAAATCCTTTTTCGTTTAAGTATTCTAAAGTTTTTGGTAAAACGTACTCGAGGTTTTTCCAGGCTTTTATGCTGTCGTGAAATACGATAATACTTCCACTTTCTATATTTTTCAATACATTGTCCAGGCATTTTTCAGGCGAAATGGTTTGGTCAAAATCCATGCTAATAATATCCCACATGATTATTTTGTACCCCAGTTTTCTCAGCGCTTTGGACTGGGAAGGTTTTATTTTGCCGTATGGCGGACGAAATAAAGTTGTCGAAGAATGGTGAATGGTGAATTGTGAATTACAAAGCTGGGTGTTTTCTATGTAGTCTTCCAAGGGAGTTTTCCAGCCTTTGAGATGGTTAAAAGTGTGGTTGCCGATAGCATGACCATTATCGATTACTTTTTGAAAAACTTCGGGATGCTTTTCAATGTTGTTGCCGATACAAAAGAAGGTGGCTTTCGCCTTGTGCTTTTTTAATTGTGCCAAAGTCCATTCGGTGACTTCAGGAATCGGGCCATCATCAAAAGTGAGGAATACTTTTTTTTCATTATTGGGTATTTCCCAAATATATTTTGGAAAAATAGTCTTTGCGAAACGGTTTGTTTTTACCCATAAACTCATAGGCTAAATATAAAAAAAATGTGCCAACCTAAAGAAATAGATCAGCACATTTTAGCACGGTAAATTATTTTATTCTAAATCTCTTCCGAAACGGGTAAATCGTTGTACAAAAGAGTTGAAAACAGGTTTGTTTTTATTGTAAAACTCCAAATCTCCACGGTCTTTCATTACAATCAGCAAACTTCTATAACGCTCAATATCGGTGATGATATCAGTCGCAATTCCATTTTGAATTGAAGGTTGAATTCCGGCATAGTATTTTAAGTTCTGTTTGTATTTGGTCATCAATCTTTCCAGGACTTCACGGGCTTTGGCTTTTTCGCCAATTTCATAATAACCACCAATGAATGGCTCCACCATCGTGTAGTATCCGTAATAATCCATCGGCATTTTGGTCATGGCCAAATCGATTACTTTTTTGGCTTTGTCTTTCTTGCCTTCATTGATCAATTGTTCCATCAATCGGGACATATTGGTTCGATAGGAAATACTGTTTTTACGGGTTTCAGGATCGTGATAAATGCTGGTGCTTTCACCATTGCCCCAATTCCATTTCATCACCAAATCATACATTTTCTCGCTGTCGATTTGTCCCATGTCATAAGGATTTTCTTTGTCGATAGGCGTTTTGATCGGCACCAATTTGTAAACCAAACCGTCTAGTTGCAAGTAATCTTTCATCCAAAGATAATCGTCATCTCCAAAGCTTCCTCCGGTGAAATAAACCGGTCTTTTCCAATTGTTATTGGCCAAAACATCCAACATCATCAGACGATTCTTGTACATCGCACTTCCTTTGATATCTAAGTCGATGTAAGGAACAATTGAGTCATTGTAAATTGGGTCAACCACTTTATTCCTGATGATGGTGTTTTTATCTACCGGAATTCTGATTTTGTTCGTTGGATAATAATGAATCGTTTGTCCGTTTTGCAAATCAATCGTAGATTTTGGCAATTTGATAAAATCGATAAAGCCTTTAATGTCCCAACGGGCATCTGTCTTCGGAATATGAGCCACATAATCTAACTTGTCTCCAACATATTCATTATGGGTAAATGAAATTGGCAAACCATCAGATTTATAGGTTTTGAATTTCATCTGGTCGATATACCAATCGGTCATAAACAGGCTGGTGTTTACGATTTTAATATCGGTCCTGATGCCTTCAATTTCCTGTGCATACCAAAGCGGGAAAGTATCATTATCTCCGATGGTGAAAAGGATGGCGTTTTGGTCACAAGATTCCAGATAGTTCTTCGCCATGGCGATGGCAGTGTATTTGTTTGAACGATCGTGATCATCCCAGTTTTGCGAAGCCATTAAAACCGGCGTAGCCAAAAGACAGGCTGTAATGACTACCGGTCCAACAATTTTCGATTTGATATAATCGGAGATGATTTCGTAAATGGCATACACCCCAAAACCAATCCAAAGTGCAAAAACATAGAAAGAACCGACTAAGGCATAATCTCTTTCCCTTGGTTCAAAAGGTCTTTCGTTCAGGTATATTTTAAGTGCAAATCCGGTGAATAGGAACAAAACCAGCAACACATAAAAGCTTTTTAAGTCTCTTTGTGCATGGTACATCAACCCGATTAAGCCAATGATAAACGGTAAGAAATAATACAGGTTTCGGCCTTTGTTATTCAATACGTCATCCGGTAGGTTTTCCTGTGTTCCTTTGCCCAGATGCACTTCGTCAATAAATTTGATTCCGCTCAACCAGTTTCCGTCGAGGTTGTCATATTTGCCCTGAATATCATTTTGTCTTCCAACGAAATTCCACAACAAATACCTTCCGTACATGTAGCCAAATTGGTATTCTATCATAAAGCTGATATTGTCCCAGGTTGAAGGTTTTTCAACGATAAGATAATCACTGTATTTTTTCAGGAATGAAACATAATCTGCGTTGTCAATTTGTTTTTGTTCGTAAGCCGTCTTGAATTCATTGATGTTTTTTTGCATCTCTTCTTTCAACTGGCCAACGGCCTGCATTACCTGTTCTTCGCTTAGACTGTCAATGTTAACACCATATTGAGCCAAGTCTTCTTCATAAGGATAGTTTTGGTTCAGTTTGAATTTAGGCGGACCAGTAAATTCAATATAGTTTTCAATATGATCTGTACTCCAAAGACGCGGAAGAACTGCTTTTTGATTGTCATCGGTATTTTGTTCAGCGTTTTTGTAGTTGTTTACAATAACATATTTTCCGGTTCTATAATCTCTTTCGTAGTTAGGTGCTTTGTCTAAATAAGGTTGATCTTCATCTAATCCGGCAAAAGTATCGGTGTATTGTGGTCCGTAAAACAAAGGATTCACACCATATTGTTCACGATTGTAATAAGCCAAAACCTCGGCAGCATCAGAAGGTTTGTTTTCATTGATGACCACATTGGCATTGGCACGAATCGGTAACATCATCCAGGTGGAAAAACCAACCAATACAAAAAGTATGCACAGCAATGCCGTATTGTAAAACGGATGTCCTTTTTCACGGGTATATTTTAATCCGAAGTAGAAAAACACAATAATCAATATGGTTGAAAAGATCGTTCCTGAATTGAAAGGCAGACCGATGCTGTTCACCATAAAGATTTCCATTTTTCCAAAGAAAGCAAGTGTGTATGGTAATAATAATTTGAAAATAAACAACAGCACTGCCACAATAATTACATTGGCAATAAGGAAACTTTTAATGGTAACAGTTTTATAATTTTTGAAGTAATATAAAAACCCAATCGCAGGAATGGTCAATAAAGCCATAAAGTGAACTCCGAAAGAAAGTCCGACAATTAGTGAAATCAATAACAGCCAACGGTTGCCTTTTGGTGTGTGCATATCTTGTTCCCAACGCAAGCCAAGCCAAAACAACAGGGCTATAAATAATGATGCCATAGCATATACCTCGGCTTCAACGGCATTGAACCAAAAACTATCGGAAAAAGTCAAGGCCAGCGAACCAACCATTGAACTTCCAAGGATTACAATGGCTTTGTCTTTGTTTATTTCGGTATAGGAAGAAACAATTTTTCTCAATAAAATAGAGGAAGACCAGAACATAAACAGGATGGTAAATGCACTCGAAAACACAGACATCATATTTACCATCAAGGCTACAGTTTCCTTATTTGTGGCAAACATGGCAAAGAAAGCGCCTAAAATCTGAAACAATGGTGCGCCCGGTGGATGCCCAACCTCCAATTTAGCAGCGGTAGCAATGTATTCGCCACAATCCCAAAAACTCATGGTAGGTTCTACGGTTAGCGAAAAAGTAATTAAGGAAATCGCAAAGGCTGTCCATCCTAAAATGGTATTCCACTTGTTGAAGTTAAAATTCATCATATAAGTATGAAATGAAGGGGTTTTATTTATGGTTACAAAGAAACTATTTTTTTTAACGCAATTAAACGTGGCTTAACAAAATTTTCTCAAAAGGATAACGAATTAATTACAAGTTTATTATGAACGGATATTGCGATTTTCCAAATCAAGTATTTAATTTTTTCTGCGAATTGTTTGTGTAAAATAAAATTTGTTCTAAATTTGCACTCGCATTAAGCAAAACGGCAGTTTCACAGGATACTGCTGATAATATTGCTAAGTGAAGGAAAGCTGGTCTATGGTGTAATGGTAACACAACTGTTTTTGGTGCAGTCTTTCTAGGTTCGAGTCCTAGTAGACCAACAGAAAAAGCCTCTCAAATTGAGAGGCTTTTTTGTTTTTATATTATTTGGTCTTTAAATTTTAAAAGTAACTACCGGTCTCAGCGCGTGATTTACTAAATCTTCACTGATGCTTCCGTTGAAGAAATGAGATAGTCCTTTACGGCCATGGGTACTCATTCCGATTAAATCAGCATTAATGTGATTGGCAAAATTCAGGATGCCGCTTTCAACATTAACATCATTATAAATGTGCGTTGAAAATTTGTTGATAGTGAAACCAGAAACGAAATTGTTCATAATCTCTTTGGCAATATGAGTTGGTTTAAAACTGCTTGGAGTGTTAATCATTACCAAATGCAACTCAGCATCCAGTTTGTTGGCAAATTCAACCGCTTTTTTGAAAGGTGCTTTTATCTCATCTGAAAAGTCAGAAGCAAATACAAACTTATCTACATTAAAATTACCTTGGTCTTTTTTAACTACCAAAACCGGTGTTTCAGAAAAACGAACCACTTTTTCAGCATTAGAACCAATAAACATTTCCTTAAAACCGCTTGCGCCGTGAGAACCCATAACAATTAAGTCCACTTCGTTTTTTTTGCTGATATTCATGATGCCGTTGAAAGCCAATTCAAATTGAATGATTTCTGAAACTTTCAAACCTTCAAGACTTGGGTCATCCATTAAATTTTCCAATCTGGTTATGGCAGCATTTTTGAAAAGCATGATTTCAGGTATGTCATGGCCACTTCCTACAGCGTCACTGCCTTGATGAGGTAATTCTAACATGTGAAGAAGGAAAATTTCTCCGCCGTTTTTTCTGGCTATTTGAGCCGCAACTTTTAATGCGTATCCGGCGTGTTCTGAAAAGTCTGTTGGGACTAAGATTTTTTTCATAATAAAAAAAGTAAATTTTGGATAGGATATATTAACACAATAAAGATATTATTTTTTTTTGATTTGGCAATGGTTTTTGATTTATAAAAAAATAACTATATTTGCACCGTTATTTACCATTTAAACTAAATAATGAGGGAAGCACTGCTTCCCTCTTTTTATACAAATATGACATTTAAAGAGAAAGTTTCGAATTTATTGGAAGAAGGATTACTAGAAAATCCGACGTTATTCCTTGTAGATTTAAGCATTTTAGAGAGTTACAAAATTACCGTAACTTTGGATGGCGATAATGGTGTAACTTTGCAGGACTGTATTGACATCAGTCGTGTGATTGAAAACAACCTGGATCGCGAGGAACAGGATTTTTCATTGGAAGTGGCTTCGGCCGGAGTTTCAACTCCGCTAAAACTGGTTAGGCAATACAAAAAGAATATTGGCAGAACAGTAAGAGTAAAAACTGCTACTGAAACCATAGAAGCAAAATTAGAAGCAGCTTCAGAAGAAAGCATTACGCTTTCCTGGACTGCAAGAGAACCGAAAAAAATAGGAAAAGGAAAAGAAACGGTGGAACACAAACGCGAAATTCCTTATTCAGAAATAAAAGAAGCAATTGTTATTATAATATTTAATTAAAGTTTGGCATGGAAAATATTGCATTAATCGAGTCATTTTCAGAGTTTAAAGATGATAAACTTATTGATCGAGTAACGCTTATGGCGATTTTGGAGGATGTATTTAGAAACGCATTAAAGAAAAAATACGGTTCTGATGATAATTTTGACATCATTATCAATCCTGATAAAGGTGATATGGAGATTTGGAGAAGAAGAATTGTCGTTGCCGATGATGATTTAGATTTAGAAAACGAAGAAATCACCCTGACTGATGCCAGAAAAATCGAACCCGATTTTGAAATCGGTGAAGAAGTTTCTGAAGAAGTAAAATTAATCGATTTAGGAAGAAGAGCGATTTTGGCTTTGCGTCAAAACCTCATTTCTAAAATCCACGAACACGATAACACAAATCTTTACAAACAATTTAAAGATTTAATTGGCGAAATTTATACTGCCGAAGTTCACCATGTTCGTCCAAGAGTTGTAATTTTGGTCGATGATGAAGGAAACGAAATCGTGTTGCCAAAAGAAAAACAAATCCCGTCTGACTTTTTCCGCAAAGGAGATAATGTTCGCGGTATCATTGAAAGTGTTGAATTGAAAGGGAATAAGCCACAAATCATCATGTCGAGAACGGCTGATAAATTTTTGGAGAAATTATTCGAACAGGAAATTCCGGAAGTTTTTGATGGTTTGATTATGATTAAGAAAGTAGTGAGAATTCCTGGTGAAAAAGCAAAAGTAGCCGTTGATTCTTATGATGACAGAATTGACCCTGTTGGTGCTTGTGTTGGGATGAAAGGGTCACGTATTCACGGTATCGTTCGTGAATTAGGAAACGAAAACATCGACGTAATCAACTACACCAGTAACTTACAGTTGTATATTACAAGAGCCTTGAGCCCTGCCAAAGTATCTTCAGTTAAAATTGACGAAGAGAAAAAGAGAGCTGAAGTATTCTTGAAATTAGAAGAAGTTTCTAAAGCGATTGGTCGTGGCGGTCACAACATCAAATTGGCTGGTTTGTTAACCGGTTATGAATTAGACGTAATCAGAGAAGGAAGCGCTATCGAAGAAGATGACGTTGAATTAACAGAGTTCTCAGATGAAATCGATGGATGGGTAATCGACGAATTTGCCAAAATCGGATTGGATACTGCAAGAAGCATCCTGAATCAAGATGTTGCTGATTTAGTGAGAAGAACCGATTTAGAGGAAGAAACCATTTTAGAAGTAATAAGAATATTGAAAGAAGAGTTTGAGGACTAATTCTTTCGCCAAAATAGATAAACATTAAAAAGATTTTATGTCTGAAGGAAATATTAGAATTAATAAAGTTTTAAGGGAATTAAATATTTCTTTGGAAAGAGCTGTGGATTATCTCAAGGATAAGGGCATTGCTATTGAAGCAAGTCCAAACACAAAAATTTCCGATGATGTATATAATATTCTTTGTGGTCAATTTGCCGGAGACAAAGGAAACAAAGAAGCTTCTAAAGGCGTAAGTGAAGAAATCAGAAAAGAAAAAGAAGCGCTTCGATTGGAAAGAGAAAAAGAAATTGAAGACAAACGCAAAGCAGATGAAGAGCGTCAAAGATTGGAGCTAATCAAAGCCAAAGCGGTAATCAGTGCTCCAAAACAAATCGGCAAAATTGATTTGGAACCAAAACCGGCAACTCCGGTTGCCCCAGCTGCAACTCCTGTAGCACAGGCAGAATCTCCAAAAGTTGCTGTCGAAAAACCAGAAGTGGTTGCTAAAAAGAAAGAAGCGGCTCCATCAGAAGAAGCACCTCAGGAAAAACAGGCAAAAGTAACAGAACAACCTTCAGCAGAAGCTCCGGTAGATGAAACGATTACTACTCAATACCAAAAGTTGTCGGGTGCAACCCTTACAGGTCAGGTGATTGATTTGTCTCAATTCAACAAACCAAAAAAGAAAAAAGAGGAGTTCAAAAAAGACGCTAATAAACCGGCAACTCCGGGAGCGGGACAAAATGCAGCACAAGCGGCGAACAACAACGCCAATAAAAATAAAAGAAAAAGAATTCCGGGCAAACCAGGTGAAGCCGGAAAACCAGCTATTACCGGTGGAACACAAGGAGGCGGTGGCGCTAATAAATTTGCAGGCAAACCAGGTGGCTTCCAAAAAGGAGCGCGTCCTGCGATTGTTCAAAAAGTAGAGCCAACGGAAGAAGAGGTTAAAAACCAAATCAAGGAAACGCTTGAGCGTCTTCAAGGAAAAGGAAACAAATCCAAAGCAGCTAAATACAGAAGAGACAAGCGTGATACACACCGTCAACGTACGGAAGATGAAATGCAGGCTATCGAAGAAGGAAGCAAAACCATCAAAGTAACGGAGTTTGTTACCGTAGGTGAAATTGCAACCATGATGGATGTGCCGATTACCAAAGTAATCGGAACCTGTATGTCATTGGGAATCATGGTAACGATGAACCAACGTTTGGATGCGGAAACGCTTTCTATCGTTGCGGATGAGTTTGGCTATGAAGTAGAATTTATTACTACCGATATCGAGGAAAATCTTGAAGTAGTAGAAGACAAAGCAGAAGACTTAGTCCACAGAGCGCCAATCGTAACGGTGATGGGTCACGTAGACCACGGTAAAACTTCCTTGCTGGATTATATTCGTAAAACGAATGTAATTGCAGGAGAATCAGGAGGAATTACACAACACATCGGAGCGTATGGAGTAGAATTGGACAATGGTCAAAAAATTGCCTTCTTAGATACACCGGGTCACGAAGCATTTACCGCGATGCGTGCTCGTGGAGCTCAGGTTACCGATATTGCTATCATTGTGATTGCGGCGGATGATGACATCATGCCACAAACCAAAGAAGCCATCAGCCACGCACAAGCGGCAGGAGTTCCAATGATATTTGCGATCAATAAAGTAGATAAACCAGCAGCCAATCCTGAGAAAATAAAGGAGCAATTGGCCGGTATGAATTTATTGGTGGAAGATTGGGGTGGAAAATACCAATCACATGACATCTCTGCTAAAGCAGGAACAGGTGTTAAGGAATTATTAGAAAAAGTATTGCTTGAAGCTGAATTATTAGACTTAAAAGCAAATCCGGATAAACCTGCTGTTGGAACAGTAGTAGAAGCTTTCCTTGACAAAGGAAGAGGTTACGTTTCTACTGTTTTGGTACAGGCAGGAACTTTGAGAGTGGGAGATTATGTATTGGCCGGGAAAAACCACGGAAAAGTAAAAGCCATGCAGGATGAAAGAGGTCATAATATTATGGTGGCCGGACCATCAACACCAATATCAATCTTAGGATTGGATGGTGCACCAACTGCGGGTGATAAATTCAACGTGTTTGAAGACGAAAGAGAAGCCAAACAAATCGCTGCGAAGCGTACCCAATTATTGCGTGAACAATCAGTTCGTACGCAGAAACACATCACGTTGGCAGAGATCGGTCGTCGTATTGCTTTGGGTCAGTTTAAAGAATTGAACATTATCCTTAAAGGAGATGTTGACGGTTCGGTTGAAGCGTTATCTGATTCCTTCTCAAAATTATCTACAGAAGAAATTCAAATCAGAATCATCCATAAAGGGGTTGGTGCGATTACAGAATCTGACGTATTGTTGGCTTCTGCTTCGGATGCGATTATCATCGGATTTAACGTTCGTCCTTCAGGGAATGCGAAGCAATTGGCAGACAAAGAAGAAATCGATATCAGAAACTATTCGATCATCTATGATGCTATCGATGACCTGAAAGATGCGATGGAAGGAATGTTGTCACCTGAGATGAAAGAAGAAATTACCGGTACGGCAGAAATCCGTGAGATTTTCAAAGTATCTAAAGTGGGAACTATTGCAGGTTGTATGGTTACGGATGGTAAAATCTTCAGAAATTCTAAAATCCGCTTAATCCGTGAAGGTGTTGTAATTTACACTGGTGAGTTGGTGACCTTAAAACGTTTCAAAGACGATGTTAAAGAAGTAGCCAAAGGATACGATTGCGGTATGCAGATTAAGAACTACAATGATATTCACGAGCTCGATCAAATCGAAGCGTTCCAGGAAGTGGAAGTGAAGAAAAAATTGAAATAATATTTTATAAAAAAGTCCCGAGCAATCGGGACTTTTTTTATTTATTCGGTTTAATCAAAAAGGCATTCGGGAATTTCTTTTTGAGGAGTTCTAAGTTTTTTTCGGCTTCAATTCTGGTTTTAAAATTTCCTACCCAAACTTTATAGGCCGGTGTGCTGAAAACAATTGTAGCGTCGAGCGTTTTATTTTCCTTTTTAAAATCGATTAGTGTTTTTTTGGAATTCTCACTGTCACCATTGAAAATCTGAATTTTATAACGGTCATTAATGGTGATAGAACTATTTATCTTTCTTTTTTCATTTAGGAGTTGTTCAAATTTTGGGTCTTGACTTACAGCTACTTTTCCTTCCTGGCTAAAGCTTTTTTGGGATAAAAAGAAAACGGCAGCGGCAGTAAAAACAAGCTTTGTTTTATGGAAATCTTTCATAATGATTTGATTTTTATACAAATGTAAAACTTAAAAAATTAAACAAAACACTATTTGTTATTTAGAATTAATATAAATTGATATTTAAGATATATTTAAGGTTTTGAGAATAGTTCATAAGTCGTATTTTTGTGCAAGTTTTTAATAAAGCATGGATTTTTCCCTGAAAAACAGTTCAGAAAAAACCATGCCAACATTAGTCGATAATCATTATATTATATGAAAAAAGTGGGTAACCATAATTCGATTTCAAGGAAAATAGTCTTCAGTTTAGCTTTGGCGCTAACATTCTCCTTCACTTCATTTTCACAAGCAACACCGCCGGCAACTGACGCAGCAGCAACAGCTCCTGCAATGGCAGCGCCAGCAGCAACTACCGGAGGTGATCCTGTAGCAGGGAAAGCTTTGTTTGGTGCTAATTGTGCAGCTTGTCACGCTCTTGATAAAAAGATGACAGGACCAGCATTAAGAGGTGTGAAAGACAAGTATGACATGGCTTGGATTTATAAATGGGTAAACAATAGTTCGGCCTTAATTAAATCAGGTGATGCAAAAGCGGTTAAAGTTTTTGAAGAAAACAACAAGTCGGTGATGACTGCGTTTCCTCAGTTGACCACTGCAGACATTGACAACATCATTGCTTATACCAGTGAACCAAAAGCCGAAGCACCTGTAGGGATGACCATTGATAAAGGTGGTTTAAAAGCAGATAATGCTGGTGGAATTTCAAACAACGTTATTCTTGGAGCGCTTGCTTTAGTGATACTAATGTTGGTAATCATGTTGTTCTTTGTGAACAATGTGTTGACTAAAGTAGCTAAAGCTAACGGAATTGAAGTAGCCGAAAAAGAAGCCTCATTGCCAATCTGGAAAGCATTCGCCAAAAACCAATTCCTGGTTTTTGTAACTTGTGTATTCCTATTACTGTCAAGTGGTTATTTCGTATACAGCTGGATGATGCAGGTTGGTGTTGATCAGGATTACGCGCCAATTCAGCCAATTCACTATTCACACAGAATCCACGCAGGTAGCAATGGTATCGATTGTAAATACTGTCACTCTGCAGCCAGAGTTAGTAAAAATGCCGGTATTCCTTCGTTGAATGTTTGTATGAACTGTCACAAAAACATTTCTGAAGTAGCTGATACAACAGCGACTCCTGAACATACAAAAGCGTTCTACGACGGAGAAATCCAAAAATTATACAACGCAGTAGGTTGGGATAAAACCACGCAAAAATACACTGGAAAAACAAGTCCTGTGAAATGGGTGCGTATCCATAACTTACCAGACTTTGCTTATTTCAATCACTCACAACACGTAACGGTTGCCGGTATTGAATGTCAAAAATGTCACGGACCGGTTGAAACTTATGAAGTGCAAAAACAATTTGCGCCGCTAACAATGGGTTGGTGTATCAAATGTCACCGCGAAACAGATGTTAAGATGGAAGGCAATGCTTACTATACAAAAATTCACGAAGAACTTTCTAAAAGATATGGTGTAGAGAAATTGACTGCAGCACAAATGGGAGGTTTAGAGTGTGGTAAGTGCCACTATTAATCAAATTATTAAGAAGCTAATATTTATATACGATGTCATCGAACAAAAAATACTGGAAAAGTGTTGAGGAACTAAACGAAAATAGTTCTATTGTTGAGACGCTTAGAAATAATGAATTTGTGGAAGCAATTCCAACAGATGAATTTTTATCAGACAAAGATTCATTATCTTCTTCTTCAACAACTCGTCGTGATTTCTTGAAATACGTAGGATTCAGTACAGCTGCTGCTACTTTGGCTGCCTGTGAAGGTCCAGTACACAAATCTATACCTTACGTTTTACAACCGGAACAAATTATTCCTGGTGTTGCCGATTACTTTGCAACTTCCATGTTTGATGGTTTTGATTTTGCCAACTTGTTGGTGAAAACCCGTGAAGGTCGTCCAATCAAAATTGAAAACAATACAATTGCCGGAGCTAAGTTTACAGCCAATGCAAGAGTTCATGCCTCTGTATTGTCTTTATATGACAACAAGCGTCTTAAAGTAACTAAGGTTGACCATAAAGATGCGACTTGGGCAGCAGCTGATTTAAAAATCAAAGCAAGTTTGGCTGAAGCCAAAGCAAAAGGTGGACAAGTAGTATTGTTAACCGGAACTTTAGCGAGTCCTTCAACCGAAAGATTGATTGCAGAGTTTATTGCGAAAAACCCATCTGCAAAACACGTTGTTTATGACGCGGTTTCAGAATCTGCAGCCTTAGATGCTTTTGAAGCAGCATATGGTGAAAGAGCTTTGGTTGATTACGATTTTTCAAAAGCAAACACTATCGTTTCTATCGGTGCAGATTTCTTAGGAGATTGGCAAGGTGGAGGTTTCGACAGCGGTTATGCGCAAGGAAGAATTCCACAAAAAGGAAAAATGTCTAAACACTATCAGTTTGAAGCGAACATGACTTTGTCTGGAGCTGCTGCTGACAAACGTGTTCCGATGACGGTAGCTAACCAAAAATTAGCTTTAGTTAAAATATACAATGTTATTACCGGTGCTTCTGTTGGTGTTGGAAAAGTGGCCAATGAAGAGGTTGTGGTAAAAGCTGCTCAACAATTGAAAGCTGCCGGATCTAAAGGAGTTTTAGTTTCCGGTATTCAGGATAAAAATGCTCAGTTGTTGGTGTTAGCCATCAACCAGGCTTTGACCAGTGAAGCAGTTTCAACAGCCGCTACACGTCAAATCAGAAAAGGTTCTGATGCAAAAGTTACTCAGTTGGTTGCTGATATGAATGCAGGAAGTGTTCATACCTTAATTATGAGTGGCGTGAATCCGGTTTACACTTTGGCAAACGGAAAATCATTTGCAGAAGGGTTGAAAAAAGTAAAATTATCTGTGGCCTTCTCTTTAAAAGAAGACGAAACGGCTTCAGTTGCTAATATTGCCGTTCCTGCTCCTCATTATTTGGAGTCATGGAATGATTTAATGTTGACCAAAGGAACTTATTCTTTGGTACAACCAACCATCCGTCCATTATTCAGTTCAAAACAATTCCAGGAAGCTTTATTGTCATGGAACGGAAGCAGCGCTTCTTACTATGATTATATCAAAGCCAATTCGGGTGCAAATTTGAACGGAGTATCTTGGAATAAAGCAGTGCACGATGGAGTTGTTCCTGGTGTAGCTTCTGCCTCAATTTCAGGTTCGGCAGATTTTTCAGCTGCAGCGAATTCTTTGGCACAAGCAAAACCAGCCCAGGGATTTGAATTGGTTTTATATACTAAAACCGGTATGGGTGATGGTCAACAAGCCAACAACCCATGGTTACAGGAGTTCCCGGATCCAATCACAAGAGTTTCCTGGGATAACTATTTGACCGTTTCTAAAGCTGATGCTGACAAACTTGGTTTGACCAATGAAATAGTTGCCAATGGTGGTCTTAATGGAAGTTATGCTACTGTAAAAGTAGGAGGTGCTTCTGTCACTGCTCCGGTAATCGTTCAGCCAGGGCAAGCGGTTGGGACAATTGGATTGGCTTTTGGATATGGTAAGAAAGCCGCTTTACAAGAAGAAATGCAAGTAGGTGTTAACGCTTACGCTTTATATAATAACTTTGATAACGTACAATCAGCAAGTTTGACAAAAGCTGATGGAGAGCATGAATTTGCTTGTGTTCAGTCGCAAAGAACCTTGATGGGAAGAGGCGATATTATTAAAGAAACGACCTTAACAGTTTTCACTGCGAAATTTGATGAGCCGGAAGTTTGGAATCCAACACCAATGGTATCATTAGATCACAAAGAAGTGGCAGCTACTTCAGTTGACTTATGGGAATCATTTGATCGTTCAGTTGGACATCATTTCAATTTGTCAATCGACTTAAATGCTTGTACCGGTTGTGGTGCCTGTGTGATTGCCTGTCATGCTGAAAACAACGTACCTGTTGTTGGAAAATCAGAGGTAAGAAGAAGCCGTGATATGCACTGGTTGCGTATTGACAGATATTATTCTTCTGAAGATACTTTTGCAGAAGACAACAAGAAAAAAGAAGAATTCGACGGTTTGTTTGGTGATAAAGGATCATTAGGTGGATTTGGAGATATGGAAAACCCTGCGGAAAATCCACAAGTTGTTTTCCAACCGGTAATGTGTCAGCACTGTAACCACGCACCATGTGAAACAGTTTGTCCAGTTGCAGCAACTTCTCACGGTCGTCAAGGTCAAAACCAAATGGCTTATAACCGTTGTGTTGGAACCCGTTACTGTGCAAACAACTGTCCTTATAAAGTACGTCGTTTCAACTGGTTCTTATACAACAATAATGACGAGTTTGATTTCCACATGAACAATGATCATGGTCGTATGGTATTGAATCCGGACGTGAATGTTCGTTCTCGTGGAGTTATGGAAAAATGTTCTATGTGTATTCAAATGACACAATTGACTATACTAACTGCAAAACGTGAAGGTAGAGAAGTTGGTGTGAGTGAATTCCAAACAGCATGTTCTGCTGCTTGTTCTTCAGGTGCTATGGTTTTTGGTGATGTAAACAACAAAGAAAGTAAAGTTGCTGAATTACTTGAAGACAATAGAATGTACCACTTATTAGAAAGTGTTGGAACAAAACCAAATGTTTTCTATCACGTAAAAGTTAGAAATACCTAGTATCAAAAAATAATTAATTAAGAAACAATATAAAGGATTATGTCGTCTCACTACGAAGCACCCATTAGAAAACCTTTAGTTATAGGTGATAAATCATATCACGATGTAACAGTAGATGTCGCTGCACCTGTAGAAGGTAGAGCCAACAAACAATGGTGGACAGTATTTTCAATTGCATTAGCCGCGTTCCTTTGGGGAATAGGTTGTATCGTCTATACTATCTCAACCGGAATTGGATCATGGGGATTAAATAAAACTGTAGGTTGGGCCTGGGATATCACTAACTTCGTTTGGTGGGTAGGTATCGGGCACGCCGGAACTCTTATCTCGGCCGTATTATTATTATTCCGTCAAAGATGGAGAATGGCCATTAACCGTTCTGCGGAAGCGATGACCATCTTCTCGGTAATCCAGGCAGGTTTATTTCCAATCATCCACATGGGTCGTCCATGGTTAGCTTACTGGGTAGTGCCAATTCCAAATCAATTCGGTTCGTTATGGGTTAACTTTAACTCACCATTGCTTTGGGATGTATTTGCGATTTCAACGTATCTTTCTGTATCATTGGTTTTCTGGTGGACAGGTTTATTACCCGATTTCGCTATGTTGAGAGACAGAGCAGTAACACCTTTTACCAAAAGAATTTATACCATCCTTTCTTTCGGATGGAGCGGAAGAGCTAAAGACTGGCAACGTTTTGAAGAGGTTTCTCTTGTATTGGCCGGTTTGGCAACGCCACTTGTACTTTCTGTACACACCATTGTATCCTTTGACTTTGCTACTTCGGTAATTCCGGGATGGCATACAACAATCTTCCCGCCGTACTTCGTTGCAGGAGCCGTATTCTCAGGATTCGCGATGGTAAACACTTTGCTTATCATCATGAGAAAAGTGTCAAATCTTGAAGCTTATATCACCATCCAACATATCGAATTGATGAACATCGTAATCATGATTACAGGTTCTATTGTTGGGGTTGCCTATATCACTGAGTTATTCGTGGCTTGGTATTCAGGAGTGGAATATGAGCAGTATGCTTTCTTAAACAGAGCAACCGGTCCTTACTGGTGGGCATATTGGTCGATGATGACATGTAACGTATTCTCTCCACAGTTCATGTGGTTCAAGAAACTAAGAACAAGTATTATGTTCTCTTTCATCATCTCGATTGTAGTAAATATCGGTATGTGGTTTGAGCGTTTCGTAATTATCGTTACCTCATTACACAGAGATTATCTTCCATCATCATGGACGATGTTCCAACCAACATTTATTGATATTGGTATTTTTATCGGTACGATAGGTTTCTTCTTTGTATTGTTCCTTTTATACGCCAGAACATTCCCAGTGATTGCTCAGGCAGAGGTTAAAACAATCTTGAAATCTTCAGGTGAGAATTACAAAAGAGAAAGAGAAGCAAAAGGTCATAATCATTCAGATAAACATTAATATTTGCTATGAGTAGTAATAAAGTTATACACGCAATATACAATGATGATGATGTATTAATGGATGCGGTTCACAAAACCAGAGCAGCCCATCATCATATTGAAGAAGTTTTCACGCCTTTCCCGGTACACGGTTTAGACAAAGCAATGGGATTGGCACCAACAAGATTGGCGATATGTGCCTTCATCTATGGTTGTATCGGATTATCGGTAGCCACCACAATGATGAACTATATCATGATTTCTGACTGGCCGCAAGACATTGGGGGAAAACCAAGTTTTAGTTATATTCAAAATATGCCTGCTTTTGTACCGGTAATGTTTGAGATGACCGTATTTTTTGCAGCGCACTTAATGGTAATCACTTTTTACATGAGAAGTAAATTATGGCCATTCAAGCAAGCTGAAAATCCAGATGTAAGAACTACTGATGACCACTTTTTAATGGAAGTGTCTGTTCATGACAATGAAGCAGAATTGGTAAAATTCTTTGAAGGAACCGGAGCAGTAGAAGTAAAAGTAATTGATAAGCATTAATAATAGATATGAAAAGTTTACTTAAAATAGCATTTGTATTGGGTAGCGTAGTTTCTTTATCTTCTTGTAAAGATGATTTGAAGCCTAACTATCAATATATGCCAAATATGTACGAATCTGTGGCCTATGAAACCAATGCGGAGTCGGATGCTTTCAATTCACCAACAGGTTTACACGGTAAAGTAGGGCAATTGCCTGCAGAAGGTTCAATCAAAAGAGGTTTTATTCCTTATGAGTACCCAAATACTCCTGAAGCATTAGTGGCGGTTAAAGCGGCTAACTTAAAATCACCACTTGATCCAGCTCAAGTTGATATGAAAAAAGGAGAAGAGCTTTTTAACATCTATTGTGCGATTTGTCATGGAACTGCTGGAGACGGTAAAGGTAAATTGGTTAAACAAGAGAAATTCTTAGGAGTGCCAAGTTACAAAGACAGAGAAATCAATGAAGGTAGTATTTTCCATGTTGAGACTTATGGTTTGAACTCAATGGGTTCACATGCTAATCAGTTGAGTCAGGAAGAGCGTTGGCAAGTTGCCGCATACGTTATGCAACTTAAAAGCAAATTATAATTGTAGAACAAACAGATTGTTATAGATATGTATACATTTTCAAGTAAATTAAAAACCTTTTCTTTTGTCCTAATGATCGTGGGTATCCTTGGGATTGGTTATGGTTTTTTAACTGCACCAAAAGATATTCATGAAGTAGAGGCTATTTTGAAAGCAGAAGAAGCGGAACATCACGGTGGTGGACACGAAGCGGCTGCGCCAGCGCATGAAGCACACGCTGAAGCTACAAACCATGAAGCAGAAGCTGCTCCGGCAACTCCTGCTCACGAAGAAGCTCAAGCTGAGCCTGCAGCACATGATACTACTGCAACTGCAGAAGAACATGCGACGCCGGCAACTGAAGAAGCTCATGCTGAAGAAGCACACGCAGCACCTGTAACTGAAGAAGCTCATGCCGAAGAAGCACATGCTGAACCAGCAGGACACGGGGCTCACGATGCAAAAGAACATACAGAACATTTAGAACACGTTCTACACCAATTACAAAACAAACCGTGGGCAGCATTATATGTAGCTTGTCTTTTCATCATGTTGATTTCTTTAGGGGCTTTGGCATTCTATGCAATCCAACAAGTAGCACAGGCAGGTTGGTCTCCGGTTTTATTCAGGGTAATGCAAGGAATCACGGCTTATTTATTACCGGGTTCTATTATTTTCTTTATCTTATTATTGTTATCAGGATTCCACTTTAACCATTTATTTGTTTGGATGAATGACGGAGTAACTCAAGTAGGACATGAAAATTACGACGAATTAATCGCAGGTAAATCAGGATACTTAAACTTCCCATTCTGGATTATCAGAGCAGCAGTATTCATCTTCGGATGGAATTTATACAGACACTTATCAAGAAAGAACTGTTTGGCACAAGACGAAGCTTCAGACAACTCTTTCTACAAAAAGAATTTTAAAATGTCAGCCGGATTCTTAGTATTCTTTATCGTTACAGAATCTATCATGTCATGGGATTGGATTATGTCAGTTGATCCACACTGGTTCAGTACATTATTCGGATGGTACGTATTTGCAAGTTTCTTTGTAAGCGGAATTACAACCATCTCTATGGTGACTTTATATTTGAAATCTAAAGGATATTTAGAGAATGTAAACTCAAGCCACATCCACGATTTATCAAAATTCATGTTTGGTATCAGTGTATTCTGGACCTACTTATGGTTCTCTCAATTCATGTTGATTTGGTATTCAAACATTCCGGAAGAGGTAACTTATTTCAAAATGAGGATTGACGAATTCACGGTACCGTTTTGGGGGGCTTTTGTGATGAACTTCATCTTCCCGATATTGTTATTGATCAATACCGATTTCAAACGTGTTTCCTGGATTATCGTAACCGCTGGTATCATTATCTTGTTTGGACACTATGTTGATTTCTTCAACATGATTATGCCGGGAACAGTAGGTAACAGATGGTTTATCGGAATCCCTGAAATTTCATCAATTTTATTCTTTGTTGGATTATTCATTTTTGTTGTATTCACCGCCTTGACAAAAGCGCCATTGGTACCAAAACGCAATCCATATATCGAAGAAAGCAAACATTTTCATTATTAATATTTAAAGTAAATTACAAATGACAACTCTTTTGATACTTATAGTTGTAGTTTTATTGGCAGTTGCCCTATGGCAGTTAACTAAAATATTTGACTTAACACAAGTTGGTGGAAATGTAAATGACACGCAAGTGGCTAACGATTGCGATAATAAAGTGAACGGTTACCTGATGTTTGGTTTCCTGTGCTTTATTTATATCACAACCATTTTTTGTCTTTGGAATTACAGTCATTTCCCTTTAATTGGTGATTCTGCTTCAGAACACGGACCGGAAATTGACAACTTAATGGTAATTTCAATGGTTTTAATCTTCGTTGTACAAACAATTACTCAGGCATTATTACACTATTTTGCTTTTAAATACAGAGGAAGACAAGGGCAAAAAGCACTTTACTTTGCTGATAACAACAAATTGGAATTCATCTGGAGTGTTATCCCGGCGATTGTTTTGGCTGGTTTAATCCTTTACGGTTTGTATGCCTGGACAAACATTATGTTTGTAGATGAAGAAGACGCTGACGATGCTATCGTTATCGAATTGTATGCACAACAGTTCAAATGGGAAGCAAGATATTCTGGTGCTGACAATGTTTTAGGAAAAGCCAACGTAAGATACATTGAAGGTGTAAACAACCTTGGTGTTGATTTGTCTGATCCAAATGCACAGGATGACTTTACTTCATCTGAATTGCATATTCCAAAAGGAACAAGAGTGATTTTCAAAATGCGCTCTCAGGACGTTTTACACTCCGCTTATATGCCTCATTTCAGAGCACAAATGAACTGTGTTCCCGGTATGGTAACTAATTTCTCTTTTATCCCGACTTTGACTACGGAAGAGATGAGAGACAAACCGGCAATGATTGAGAAAGTAGCTAATATCAATGCGATTAGATCTGCGAAAAGCCAAAAATTAATTGCAGAAGGACAACCCGGACTTGATCCATATACTTTTGATTACTTATTATTATGTAACAAAATTTGTGGTGCTTCTCACTACAACATGCAAATGAAAATTGTAGTTGATACTCCGGAAGATTATAAAAACTGGTTAAAGGAAAATGCTCCGAAAACTATCGTTCAGGCTGTGAAAACAGCAGCGGCAGAGGCAAAAGCTTCTGAAGAAAAAGAAAATGCTGCTCCAGCTAAGGATACAGCAGCTTCCCCTGTAAAAGACACAACAGTAGTTGCTCAAGCAGAACAGAAACAATAAATAAAATTTAAAAGTTTACCTATATGTCAGCAGAAGCTCACAATCACGATCACGGTCACGACGAACACGAACACCACCATAAAGACACGTTCATTACTAAATACATTTTTAGTATTGATCACAAAATGATATCCAAGCAGTATTTGATTACCGGTATCATCATGGGTGTAATTGGTGTTGGGATGTCAATGCTTTTCAGAATGCAATTGGCTTGGCCTGAAGAATCATTCAAAATATTCAATTTCCTCCTAGGAGATAAATTTGCGCCGGAAGGTGTAATGTCAAACGAAATCTACTTGGCATTGGTAACCATTCACGGTACCATTATGGTATTCTTTGTATTGACCGCAGGTTTGAGTGGAACATTTAGTAACTTATTAATTCCATTACAAATTGGTGCACGAGATATGGCGTCAGGATTCCTGAATATGATTTCCTACTGGTTATTCTTCTTATCAAGTGTTGTAATGGTGATTTCATTATTCGTGGAATCAGGACCGGCTTCTGCAGGATGGACAGTTTATCCACCATTGAGTGCCTTGCCACAAGCCATGTCAGGTTCTGGTGCAGGGATGACTTTATGGTTGGTTTCTATGGCGATATTCATTGCTTCTTCTTTATTAGGATCATTGAACTATATCGTTACGGTTATCAACTTAAGAACTAAAGGAATGTCAATGACAAGATTGCCACTTACGATTTGGGCTTTCTTTATCACAGCTGTAATTGGAGTTATTTCTTTCCCTGTATTATTATCAGCAGCTTTGATGTTGATCATGGATAGAAGTTTCGGTACTTCATTCTTCTTGTCTGATATTTATATTGCGGGTGAAGTATTACACTATCAAGGTGGATCACCGGTATTGTTCGAACACTTATTCTGGTTCTTAGGTCACCCTGAAGTATATATCGTATTATTACCTGCATTAGGTATTACCTCTGAAATTATTGCTACGCACTCTCGTAAGCCAATCTTTGGTTACAGAGCGATGATTATGTCAATTATTGCTATTGCGTTCTTGTCAACTATCGTATGGGGTCACCACATGTTTATCTCGGGTATGAATCCATTCTTAGGTTCGGTATTTACATTCACGACTTTATTGATTGCGATTCCATCTGCGGTAAAAGCATTTAACTATATCACAACATTATGGAAAGGTAACCTGCAGTTAAACCCTGCCATGTTATTCTCTATCGGATTGGTTTCTACCTTCATCACCGGAGGTTTAACAGGAATCATCCTTGGAGATAGTACTTTGGATATCAACGTTCACGATACTTACTTCGTTGTAGCTCACTTTCACTTGGTAATGGGTATCTCTGCATTGTATGGAATGTTCGCTGGTATTTACCACTGGTTCCCTAAAATGTTCGGAAGAATGTTGAACAAGAACTTAGGATATGTTCACTTCTGGGTAACGGCAGTATGTGCTTACGGAGTATTCTTCCCAATGCACTTTATCGGAATGGCTGGTTTACCAAGAAGATATTATACCAATACTAACTTCCCATTGTTTGACGATTTACAAAACGTAAACGTAATTATCACCATGTTTGCCTTAGTAGGTGGAGCGTTCCAATTGGTATTCTTGTACAACTTCTTCAGTAGTATTTTCTACGGTAAAAGAACTGTTCAAAATCCATGGAGATCTAATACTTTGGAATGGACAGCGCCAATCGAGCACATGCACGGTAACTGGCCTGGAGAAATTCCTCACGTACACAGATGGCCTTATGACTACAGCAAACCGGGTCATGATGATGATTTTGTACCGCAAAACGTACCAATGAAACCGGGAGAAGAAGTTTTACATCACTAATTCTCTATATAAAATATAACAAATGCCTTTCCTAACCGAAAGGCATTTTTATTTGCAGCTAACTTTGTTATATATTTGTGATATGAACGAGAATTTAGATCCAACCAATACTAATTTTAATCCCGAAGAACTTGACCTCGAAAAAAAATTAAGGCCGCTTAGCTTTGATGATTTTACGGGTCAGGAACAAGTGCTTGAAAACCTTAAAGTTTTTGTGGAAGCCGCCAATCAAAGAGATGAAGCGCTCGACCATACTTTATTTCACGGACCACCGGGATTGGGAAAAACCACTTTAGCTAATATTTTGGCCAATGAATTGGGAGTTGGCATCAAAATTACTTCCGGACCGGTTTTAGACAAACCCGGAGACTTGGCAGGATTGCTGACTAATTTGGAAGAAAGAGACGTTTTGTTCATAGATGAAATCCATCGTTTGAGTCCGGTCGTGGAGGAATATCTGTATTCTGCCATGGAAGATTTTAAAATCGATATCATGATTGAATCCGGACCGAATGCCAGAACGGTGCAAATCAATTTGAATCCGTTTACATTGGTTGGCGCAACAACGCGTTCAGGATTATTAACCGCACCAATGCGCGCCCGTTTCGGAATTCAAAGCCGATTGCAATATTACAACACCGAATTGTTAACGACCATAGTCCAACGCAGTTCAAGCATTTTAAAAATGCCGATAACGATGGAAGCCGCGATTGAAATCGCAGGCAGAAGTCGAGGAACACCTCGTATAGCCAATGCCTTGTTGCGTCGTGTACGTGATTTTGCCCAAATCAAAGGCAATGGTAAAATAGATATCGAAATAGCCCGTTTTTCACTCAAAGCATTGCATGTTGATGCGCATGGTTTGGACGAAATGGACAACAAAATCCTAGTTACAATAATAGATAAATTCAAAGGGGGACCAGTCGGTTTGTCTACTTTGGCGACAGCCGTTTCCGAAAGCGGAGAAACGATCGAGGAAGTTTACGAACCATTCCTGATTCAGGAAGGTTTTATCATCAGAACTCCAAGAGGACGAGAAGTGACTGAGAAAGCATACAAACATTTGGGAAAAATCAATACCAATATTCAAGGAGGATTGTTTTGATTAACAACAAAGAAAAATACAGCCAATTCATAAAAGCCGAAGCCAAGCGCCTCGGTTTTTTGTCTTGTGGAATTTCCAAAGCCGGTTTTCTGGAAGAAGAAGCACCACGATTGGAACATTGGCTAAAGCAAAACCATCATGGCGAAATGAAGTATCTCGAAGATCATTTTGACATGCGGTTGAATCCGACTTTATTGGTTGGAGGTGCCAAAAGTGTCATTTCCCTTTTGCTCAATTATTATCCGCCTGAAGAGCAAATTATAGGCAGTTATAAGATTTCAAAATATGCCTACGGAAAAGACTACCACAATGTCATCAAGAAAAAATTAAAAAAATTACTCCGAAGCATCCGAACAGAAATTGGTGATGTTCCCGGGCGCGCTTTTGTAGATTTTGCACCCGTAATGGACAAAGCTTGGGCTGCTAAAAGCGGTTTGGGCTGGATTGGCAAAAACAGTAATTTATTGACACAACAAGTGGGCTCATTTTATTTTATCGCCGAATTGATTGTCGATTTGGAATTGGAATATGACAATGCAACCACGGATCATTGCGGAACCTGTACGGCTTGTATTGATGCCTGCCCGACCGAAGCCATAGTGGCGCCTTATGTTGTTGACGGAAGCAAATGCATTTCCTATTTTACGATTGAACTTAAAGACAATATTCCGCAGGAAATGAAAGGCAAGCTCGATGACTGGATGTTTGGTTGTGATGTCTGCCAGGATGTTTGTCCGTGGAATAAATTTTCTAAAGCACACAGCGAACCTTTGTTTTCACCCTATCCGGAATTACTTTCATACACCAAAAAAGACTGGGAAGAAATCACCGAAGAAACTTTTGCCAAAGTCTTTACCAACTCTCCATTGAAAAGGACAAAGCTAGAAGGCTTGAAAAGAAACATCGATTTTCTAAAATAAAAAAGGGCAACGAGAAGTCTCAAGTCTCGTCACCCTTTTCAGAAATAATCGTGGTGTTATAATTTCTGAGCTTTTACTACAGTTCTTTCCATGCCTTGAGTGATTTCTACGAAATACAAACCGCTGGTTAACTCGCTTCCAAAACGTACAATCTCTTTTGGATTGGAGATAAACTCTTTGATTATTCTTCCGTTAGTATCTATAATTCTTATAGAAACATTGTCTTCACTCGATGACACAATATGCAGGTCAAAGCTATCTTTAGATGGATTTGGTGCTACAGTTGATGACAAGTATTCATCTATTTCACCTTTTGCTGAACAGTTTGGTGCTAAAGTGACACTGGTCTCACTGCCAGGAATATTTACACCATTGATTTGACTAACAAAATTGTATTGACAGGTTGGCGCCGCTCCGGTGAATGTTGAGTTCACTATGGATTTAGCATTGAATTTAGCAAATAAGATATATTGCGCGCCGGGCACAGCATTGGTTATACAAACCTGACTGGTGCCTAATACAACTTGAGCTCCACCAGCTACAGTACCACAACTGGCATTGTATAAAGTAATCTGATTGTTTTGGTTAATGGCAAAAAGGTCGAGTTGGCCGGGACAGTTTTTGGTTTCTATGATATTCACACAGAAACTGGCTGATGGCGCAATTAAACTTGTGCTGTAGAAGAACTGACCAGGAGTTACATTTGAAACTTTATTTTGTCTGGTAGAATAACACAACTGCCCAATTAATTGACTGCTGGAATTATTATTATATCCGGTACAAGTTTGGGCAGTGTGGTATATTCCTGCTGCGTTACAAGAAGTAGGGACTCCATTAACAACAGCCAGTGTTGTAGAAGAAATACAACCGCTACTGTTTTTTACGGTTACATTATAATTGGTTCCTGCAGTAAGACCGCTAAAGATGTTGCTGGATTGGTATGTTCCGTTGTTTAGGGCATAAGTTAATCCAGTTCCTGTTGGTGCTGTTACGGTGATTGTAGCGGTAGCAGTGCTACAAGTTGGCTGTGTTATGCTAACAGTTGGTGCAGCAGGTGTTGCAGGTTGTTGACCAAGCTGTGCCAATGTTGCCGAAGAAATACAACCACTACCATTTTTCACTGTTACGTTATAACTAGTATTGGCTGCAAGACTAAGGAAAGTCGTATTACTTTGATAAGCACCACCAATGCTGTAAGTCAATCCGGTTCCTGTCGGAGCGGTTATTACAATTGAACCTGTTGCTGAAGTACAGCTAGGTTGTGTTATGCTTACAGTTGGTGCTACTGGTGTTGCCGGCTGTTGGCCAATTGGGGCCGATGTTGCCAGAGAAATACAACCGCTGCTGTTTTTCACCGTTACATTGTAACTAACATTAGCTGCAAGTCCAGAGAAAGTTGTGCTGGCTTGATAAGTGCCACCAACACTATACGTTAATCCACTTCCAGTCGGAGCTGTAACCGTAATGCTTCCGGTAGCTACAGTACAAGTGGGTTGTATTGTAGTCACCGTAGGAGCCACTGGTGTTGCCGGTTGGGCATTAATCGTAGTTCCGGTAGCGGAAGAAATACAGTTATTAGTATCTTTAAATGTTACATTATAATTACCATTTGTCAAACCTGGGAAAGAAGGACTAGGTTGAAAAGGGCCATTATTGATACTGTAACTATAACCACTTCCTGTAGGTGAGGTAACTGTAATGGTACCGGTTGCCAAAGTACAAGTTGGTTGTGTTGTAGATAATACCGGTCCTGCAATTTGATTACAAGAGACGGTAACGGATACTGTTGCCTGATCACAATTGGTTGGATTAATGATTTGACAAATTTGATAAGTCAGAGTATATGTCCCCGGAGGAGTTCCTGGATTTACAACGACACTGGTTCCTGATAATGAAATACCCGGATTGGTTACGGATACCTGTGTAGTATTCACTTGCGCCGGATTTACAGGTTGACCGTTTAAGGTGTCATTAACCAAAACATTAGTCAATGCAGTACCGCCGGTATTAGTGTTCACTGGTGTCCCAATATCATTTACAGCGTCAATAGGCGGAGCGGTAACAGTTACAAATACAGTCGCTTGATCACAATTATTAGGATTTGTAATTTGACAAATTTGATAAATTAAGGTGTAAGATCCTGCAGGTGTTCCGGCGGCAACCTGAACATTGGTGCCGTTTAAAGTAATGCCCTGATTGCTTGAAGAAACCAGCGTGGTATTTACCTGAGCAGGATTAACCGGTTGACCGTTCAAAGTATCATTGGCTAGCACATTGGTAAAAGTACCGCCAGTGTAACCATTAATAGGAGCCGGAGTATCATTCACGGCATCAATTGTCGGAGCGGTTACTGTTACAGTTACTGTCGCCTGATCACAATTGCTTGGATTGATGATTTGACAGATTCTATAAACTAGGGAATAATTACCGGAAGGAGTTCCTGCGGCGACAACCACATTGGTGCCGGATAATGATATACCGGCATTGGTAGAGGATACAAAAGTGGTATTTACCTGATTCGCAATTATTGGTTGACCGTTTAAGGTATCATTGACTAAAACATTGGTAAAGGATGTTCCTCCCGTGAAACCATTTACACTCGCACCGGCATCATTCACGGCATCAATAACAGGTGCCGTAACTGTAACAGAAACTGTTGCTTGGTCACAATTGTTAGGATTAATGATTTGACAAATTTGATAAGTCAAAGTATAAGATCCTGCTGGCGTTCCAGCGGCAACTTGAACATTAGTGCCGTTTAAAGATATACCTGCGTTCGTTGAAGAAACAAAGGTGGTATTCACTTGAGCCGGAATTACCGGTTGACCGTTTAAAGTATCATTGGCCAAGACATTGGTGAAAGAGGTTCCACCAGTATAACCATTAACACTTGCGCCAGTGTCGTTAACCGCATCAATAACCGGAGCAGTAACCGTTACGGTAACCGTTGCCTGGTCACAATTGTTTGGATTAGTAACCTGACAGATCCTATAAACTAAAGAATAATTCCCTGCCGGAGTTCCAGCTGCTACGTTTACATTAGTGCCTGATAAAGTAATTCCGGCATTGGTAGAAGATACAAAAGTGGTATTCACATGCGCAGGATTTACAGGTTGACCATTTAAGGTATCATTGACTAAAACATTGGTAAAGGATGTTCCTCCTGTGAAACCATTAACACTTGCACCAGCATCATTCACGGCATCAATAGCCGGAGCAGTAACCGTTACTGAAACTGTTGCCTGATCACAATTGCCAGGATTGGTGATTTGACAGATTCTGTAAACTAGGGAATAATTGCCCGAAGGAGTTCCCGCAGCTACATTTACACTGGTTCCTGATAAAGTGATTCCGGCATTAGTCGATGAGACAAAAGTGGTATTCACTTGGTTTGCAATTACTGGTTGACCATTTAAGGTGTCATTAACCAAAACATTTGCCAAAGATGTTCCTCCTGTGAACCCATTTACATTGGCACCATTATCATTGATCGCATCAATAACCGGAGCAGTAACATTAACCGTTACTACAGCTTGGTCACAATTGGTTGGATTGATGATTTGACAAATTTGGTATGTTAAAGTATAAGATCCTGCAGGGGTTCCGGCAGCAACCTGAACATTGGTTCCGTTCAAGGTTATGCCGGCATTGGTTGAAGAGACAAACGTGGTATTGACCTGGGCCGGAACAACCGGAGCGCCATTCAAGGTATCGTTAGCCAATACATTGGTAAAAGTTCCTCCAGTATAACCATTTATAGGTTGTGATGTATCATTAACCGCATCAATAACCGGAGCAGTAACATTAACTGTTACTACAGCTTGATCACAATTGCTTGGATTGTTTATTTCACAAATTCTGTAGGTCAGCGTATAAGATCCTGCAGGAGTTCCGGCAGCAACCTGAACATTGGTTCCGTTTAAGGTTATGCCGGGATGGGTTGAAGAAACAAATGTTGTATTTACCTGAGCCGGAATTACCGGTTGACCATTCAAAGTATCATTGGCCAAAACATTGGTGAATGTTCCTCCCGTAAAACCATTTATGGGTTGGGAAGTATCATTAACCGCATCAATCACAGGAGCAGTAACCGTTACGGAAACTGTTGCCTGATCACAATTGGTTGGATTGATAATCTCACAAATTTTATAAACCAGCGAATAATTCCCTGCCGGAGTACCAGCGGCAACCTGAACATTGGTCCCGTTTAAGGTTATGCCGGGATTTGTAGAAGAAACGAAGGTAGTAGTCACTTGAGCCGGAATTACCGGCTGACCATTTATAGTATCATTAGACAAAACATTCGTAAAGGTTCCGCCGGTGTAACCATTAATTGGTGCCGAAACATCATCATTGGCAATGATTACATTAATTGGTGTTGGCGTTGATGTCGAGGTGTTGTTACCCGGATTTGGATCGGGTTGGTTCCCGGTTATCGTAGCCGTGTTAGCATAACTGCCGGTAGCTCTCACTGTAGCCGTTATGGTCAACGTAGCGTTACTTCCTGCATTTAAATTGCCAATTGTCCAAACTCCTGTGCCATTGTTATAAGTTCCTGTAGAGACAGTTGAACTTACATAAGTATAACCGTTAGGCAATACATCCGTAACAGTAACACCATCAGCATCTCTTGGTCCGGCATTAGCCGCAAGGATAGTAAAGGTTACATTTGAACCTACGATTGGGGTTGCACTGCTTGGCGTTTTGAGGACGCTCAAATCAGAAGCATTACAATTCAATGACCCGGTGCCACCATCGTCACTGTCTTTGGTGTTTACAAAAGCACCATAAACATTGACATTGTTTATCACACTGGCCAAAGAACCGATCCTGATTTGGATTTCATCAAAAGGCAATGTGGCTTTAAAACCAACATTATAAAATCCTGGTCCGCTTCCTAAAATCGGAACCAGTAAAGACAAGCTGATTAATTGTGCGCCTGTTCTTGCTTCCTGAAATGATCCATTGTTGTATGTTGAAATCGTTAACGATTGGAATAAATCGAGTTCAATTAAATTATTGAGGTCTTTTATGGTGAATCCCGCAAAAGTTCCCGGAGGATAAGTAAACAATTGGTCCTTAACCGCAATGGCACCTGATTCAATAACCCCTGCAGTAATTGTGATGCGGGCATAATCAGTGGTATTCGCAGTTAAAACATTTCCAACATCATTTATGGCACAAGCTGCACAAGCCAGACCGCTGATGCCTGATTTTGCACCATCAATGTAAACTGGGAAAGCCGGACTTGTCCAAGCGTAAGATTTGTTACACTCGACTGTAGCCGGACAGAATTTTTGCAGTACAGCACTGTACACTTTCACCGTTCCTAAAGTCACTGTTGCCAGATTGGTCAGCGTTATTTGAACTTCATCAAAAGGTAAGGTTGTTACAAAACCTATGGTTTGTCTGCCGGTTCCAACAATAAGAAAGGTGTTGACCGAAATTAGTGGGCCATTTCCGGTTTTGGTTTCCTGTTGGGCGCCATTTAAATAGGTTGTTACCCGTATGGCATCAAAAACATTGGCATTCAATAAAGCGATGCTTTCAATATCAAATCCGGCAAAAGTTCCGGCCGGATAATCGGTAATTTGGTCTTTTACAGAGATTTTTGAAGCGGTTCCAACGCTTGCTGTCAAATCGATTAAAGCATAATTATTAGGATCTGTATCGATCAATCTGTCGGTATTAACAATAGAACAAAGGGCACAAACTAAACCATCAATTCCTGTTCTTACGCCATTAATAAAAACAGGATAAACAGGTGCGCTAATGGCTGTTGGCGTATTACAAGGCAAAGCCGGACCGGCACAGAATTTTTCAAAAACTGCACTGTAAATTCTGGTTTGACCAAGACTAACTCCTACAGTTTGGTTGAGATTGATTTGAATCTCATCAAACGAAGTGTTGGCAACGAAGCCTAATGTATAACGGCCATTCGAATTGAGTACAGCGCCATTGGCAAGAAGATTGGTTCCTGAAAACTGCTCTTTAAACACGCCATTTAGAAAAGTTTTTATTTGCACATTACTCAGCGCGGAAACGCTGACTAAATTTAGATTGAAAATATCAAAACCGGCAAAAGTACCTGCGGGATAATCAGTGGCTTCATCTTTTACAGACAAACTTGCTGTACCTAATACACCGGCGATTAAATTTAAATCGGCATAATCGGTTGTGCTGGAAGATATAGCACTTTCAGGATTGTTGATGCTTCCAACACTCACTCCTGATAATCCGGTATGTGAATTTTCGATTGCGGCTGGAAAAGTTGGAAGATTTAAAGCCGTTGGGGTATTACAAGACAAATCCGGTCCAGCGCAATAGCTTCTGATGACCGGATAGTATACATTGATTGAAGTAGCAACACCTGCTAAACTATTGATGGAAATTTCAATTGCATCGAAGGACAAATTAGTGTTGAATCCTAAAATATAATTCCCCGGATTCGACAGCAAACTTAAGTTGATAAGTGAAGCACCCGTTGAGGTTTCTCTTAATGTGCCGGCAAGATAAGTTCTTATCGAAATATTGTTCAATAAATCTACAGAGATTATACCGCCGCTAGGAGCAATCCTAAAACCGGCAAAAGTCCCGGAAGCAAAAATATCATTGCTGTCGGTAGCTCTTAATCTATGGGTTACACCCAATCCAATTAAGGTGGATGCTGTTGCGTAATTGGTTTGATTGGAATCGGTTATTCTTGAGATGTTTGAGACGCCACATCCTAATATACAGGCACCGGTAGTTGTAGTGGTGGCTGTTAAATTATCAAACGTACCAGCGATTAATGGAATTGGCACTTCAGAATTACATTGTACTGTGCCATTGGATAAAAGTGATGATTTTTTGGTTTCATCTTTACCATTTTTGGTGTTGGAAAAACATTCCACACTGCCAAGAATAATAAACAACATTAATAATGAAAAAATAATTTTTGATTTCATAGTGTAGCTTTTTTGGGTTTGTACTGAGTTATGTTTTTTGTTAAACAGCCAAAATTTTGGGGGAATTTTTTGAGACTTAATTATGATTTTTGAGACAATTAAGAATGCTGTTCGTGAAATTTTATTAGGAACGCATAAGAGTTTTTCAAAGCTTTCCCTACAAATTTCTTAAAAAAAACATAGACAAACTGTCATTTTTCGGGTAGTATTCGGGTAGTATTTGTGATTTATCGTGTATTTTGTCGATAGTTTTCGCGTTTTGTAAAAAATGTTAAATTATAGCAATCGCGAAACGTGATTAATAAAAAACTTCTAACCAATTGGTTAGAAGTTTTTAAAAATAAAGTAGTTTTTGAATAATTAACTTTGAGTGAGCCAAAGAGTCTTTCTATCCTTTACATGAAGGACGTGATAGATGTTTTTGATGTGGTATTTTACGGTATTCTCCGAAATGAATAGTTTGTCTGCGATTTGTTTGTTGGAATATCCAAAGGCCATCAAATCGACTATTTTTTGTTGGCGTTCATTCAAAGCCAAAGATTGTTGTCTGTGTTCTTCCTGTATCTGTTTCAGATCCTCATTGGTATTTGTGATCTTCAGATATTCATCCAATTTGGATTTTATCATTGAAGATTCATAAACCAAAGCTTTGTTTTGCTTCCACAAAAGCACAGAAAAGAGACACAGCATAATGACTGTTAAAGTTAAGAGTGCAATAACTTGTCTCTGGTTTTCTGTTTTTGGGCTTTCAATAAAGCTAGCGGTATTTATATTGTTTTTGGATTCATCTGAATATGATTTTTGAGTCTCATTCAAGGTGAGCGTGGGTTTGGTTTTTTCCCCGGTTGCCATGAGGCTAAAGCTGTTTGCGAATGATTGTGTTGAAAAGATAAACGCAACCAATAACCCATAAAGGATTATGGTTATAGATTTGTTGTTTTGATGGATACTGTGCTTGTTGGTTAATATCATCTCAAAGCGTTTTACTTTTTATTTAACTTGCCAATGTCTTTAATTGATATTGGTATCAATGAATGTTTTCATTTCGTTTCGCGGCTTTAATAAGTCGAGACTTATTATTCTTTTGTTTTTTTGAAACTCTTCTGTTATTTCCTTTAAACTCGATCCCAAAAATAATATACTGTGCATATTGGTAATGGTCTTGAATAAAATAGCGATGTCCTTTGGTTCGGTTGCAATAATGAAAAAAACATCATAAGCCGAATAATTGTAATCATCAATTGATTTCATGTTGCTGCATACATCAATAGAAAAGTTTTTGAGGTACTGTTTAATTATAAACTCAGAAAACTTATCAGTCGTGTCGTAAACAAAAATCCTTTTGTTTTTAATTTGTCTCAATTCCATAGTCTGTCATCAATTTAGTTTATACAATTTTTATAAAACTAACCCCAATCATCATACAAATTATTGCTTTTGAATTCAGCAAAGTGACTTTTAAGCCGATTCATTTTCAAACAATACAAAGCATAAAATCGCGATATGTACCTTATTTACGTCGTGGGTTAAATATTGGTTTTCTCAAAAGGCGATTTTTTCTTGAAATGTTTTTTAAATAATAAATGCTCAGATTTTGTTTTAAAAACTAAATCACGAACATCCGGTTGTTCTTGCGTTAAGTCAGATTTGGTAAAGGTTTATTCAAATTTAGATTTAGGGCTTCATTCCATTTTCCACGTGTCTTCAAGACGATTTTTTAATAACATAATTCTAATATTTTCAATGATTTTGACAATTATTGGAAATTATTTCCGTCAAATAATGCATTATTAAAAATACTGCCATTAAAAAAAATAGTATTTTAGATACGTTTAATTCAAAATTAAGCCATAATTATTACAATTTTATTTTTTTATTATAAAGAAAAACTTACTTAAATACAAAATTATGACTACTTTATAATCGATTAAATTCTATGTGTCAATGGACTGATTCCTACATATTTAATAGAATTATTGTCGTATTTTTTGAATAGAAAGAAAATGGTTGCCGGTTAATTAAACACAATTGCGAATGTCTAAGCTCAGGATCTTTAAATATTCTAAAAAACCTACGGTTACCATACTGATGGTCATCATTTTTTTGTCCTGTGCCTTATTGATTTTTATCAACTTTTTTACCATTAAAATTCTCTCGGGAAGCAGGGCTTATGTTAATGGGGAATCTCATTATTCCAAAGGGCAAAAAGACGCCGTGCGTCATCTTATCACGTATCTTTATACAGAAGATGCCACACAGTGGGAGCTTTACAAAATTGAGTTAAGTGTTCCGCAAGGTGATGGCTTTGCACGAATTGCATTGATTAACCACGAAAGTGACAGCATCGTTAAGAAAGGTTTCAGGGCAGGAAGAAACCACGAAGATGATTTACAGGATTTGATCTGGGTTTTTAAAAATTTCAAATCCATTCCGTTTATCCATAAAGCCATCCAGGAATGGGAACAAGGAGATGCTTTGATCAAGCGGATTGAATTGATTGGTCTCGAAATCCACGAAAAAATTTTAAAGGGAAACTTGACACAACAGGCCAGAAGGGATTTTTTGAGCAGATTGAGCATAGTCAGTGACGGACTCACGATCAATGAAAGGAACTTTTCTAATACGCTGGGTGAAGGAACACGACAAATACGAGATTATTTGATGCTGGCTAATGTGCTTTTTGTGCTGATTATTTTTGGAAGCGTAAGTTTTTATTATTCCACAATGATTAAAAGATTGTTGTCTTCCAAACATGAAATCGATGAAACCAACAAGCATTTGCATTCCATTATTCTCGATTTGGAAAGTACAAAAACAGATTTGTCAAGAGAAATAATCCAACAAAGGAAAATAATCGGAACGATTAGCCATGATATCAGAAGTCCGTTAAAATACATCGTTTTAATTGGGAATTATTTGTTTGACCAAACCAAAAAAGAAAAAGATTCTACCTTGCATAAGTACACCAGTTCTATGCTTAAATCGTCCACGCAGCTTTATGAATTTACCAAAGTGTTAATCGAGTATTCCGATATTTATATTGAAGACAAAGCCCATGAACAATCTAACTATTCGTTCTATGATTTGGTTCAAAGCAAGGTTGAATTATTTAAGGAAATTGCCGCGAGCAACAATTCAGTTCTTATCAATACCGTTGGCAAGAATCTCACGTCGCATGTCAATGAAAGGATTATCTCAATCATTGTTCATAATCTGCTCGATAATGCAGTGAAGCATACAGTTAAGGGTAAAATTGAAGTTTGTGCCTATGCCAATAATGAAAAAATGGTTTTTTGGGTAAAAGATACCGGATCGGGAATGAGCCAGGATTTAATAGATTATTATACCAATCTTTTTAAAAATAAGGAATCCGAGAAGCTGATTTTGAATAACTTTGGTATCGGATTGCATTTTGTACTGGAATTGCTTATCATTATAAAAGGAAATATCATTTTTTCAAGTGTTATTAATGAAGGAACGACCGTGACCATTGAAATTGATAACTAAAGGATTAGAACACAATTTAAAAGTAAACTATGTCAAAAATTTTAATTGTAGATGACCATCTTGTTGTGCGAACAGGAGTTTCGATAATTCTTGAGGAAAGTTTTAAGGATGTAGAACTTTTTACCACCGAAAATTATCCGGAGACTATTGCATTTCTAAAGGAAGAAGAAGTGGAATTGATTATCCTCGATATCAATATTCCGGGCGGGAAAAACAAAGAAATGATTTCCGAAATAAAAGAACTGCAGCCCAATGTCAAAGTCCTGATTTTTTCGGTTTATGACGAAGCCACGCATGCCTATCAATACATAGTCGCAGGCGCCAATGGCTATCTGAACAAACTGAGCGATAAAGACAAAATAATCCTCGCTGTGGATACGATTTTAAAAACCGGAAACTACTTTTCACCCGATTTTGTTTCGACGATTATCAATGCTTCCATCAACAAACAAGCGATGAATCCGTTGGATAAATTGTCAAAAAGAGAAATGGAAATCACCGAATTATTGGTCGAAGGCAATGGAAATCTTGAGATTGCCAATAAGCTTAACATCCAAATGACTACGGTGAGCACACACAAGAATAAGATATTCAACAAACTCAATATCAAAAACATAGTTGAATTAATTTCGCTTTTTAACAATCGTTAGCACCGGTTTTCTGAACGCCTGAATACCAATTATTTTGGCGCAATAGCGCCTGAAATACAGCTTTTAATTTGTTTAAAAGAAAACCTTCAAAAATTTCCTTTTTACATTGATACTTCTACCTTTGTAAGTCAGAACAAAACAAACCAAAATGAATAAATACAGTAAGCGAAGAGAAGCACTCTTGTACCACGCCAAACCTACGCCTGGTAAAATCCAAGTGGTGCCAACCAAAAAATATGCGACCCAAAGAGACTTGTCTTTGGCATATTCTCCCGGAGTTGCTGAACCTTGTTTGGAAATTGCCAAAGACGTTAACAACGTTTATAAATATACTGCCAAAGGAAATTTGGTAGCCGTTATCAGTAATGGAACAGCCGTTCTAGGTTTGGGCGACATCGGTCCCGAAGCATCAAAACCGGTAATGGAAGGAAAAGCATTATTGTTTAAAATCTTTGCCGGTATCGATGTTTTTGATATCGAAGTCGGCACCAAAGATGTAGATGCTTTTATCGAAACCGTAAAAAATATTGCGCCAACTTTTGGTGGTATCAATCTGGAAGATATCAAAGCGCCGGAGTCATTCGAAATCGAAAGACGTTTGGTGGAAGAACTGAATATCCCGGTGATGCACGATGACCAACACGGAACAGCTATCATATCTTCTGCCGCATTGTTGAATGCTTTGGAATTGGCCAAAAAGAAAACTACTGAAGTTAAAATTGTGGTTTCCGGTGCCGGTTCTGCAGCGTTGGCTTGTGCCAATTTGTATATTTTGCTGGGAGTAAAAGCTGAAAATATCGTCATGTTTGACAAAGACGGCGTGCTTTCTCCTGAACGAACTGATTTATCCGATTTGCAAAAAAGATACACCTATGGAAAAGCAGGAACTACTTTGACGGAAGCCTTAGTTGGTGCCGATGTTTTCCTTGGATTATCAGCCGGAAATATAATGTCTGCCGAAATGCTTCTGGGCATGGCCAAAAACCCGATTGTTTTCGCGATGGCGAATCCAATTCCGGAAATTGACTATGACTTGGCGGTTAAAACCCGTAAAGATATCATAATGGCGACAGGACGTTCGGATCATCCTAATCAAGTGAATAACGTATTGGGTTTTCCTTATATTTTCCGTGGTGCGCTAGACGTTCGTGCGACAAAAATTAACGAAGAAATGAAGATGGCAGCGGTGCATGCTTTGGCCGAATTGGCGAAAGAACCGGTGCCGGAACAAGTCAATATCGCTTATGGTGAAACCCGTTTGAATTTTGGTAAGGATTATATCATTCCAAAACCATTTGACCCGAGATTAATCACGCAAGTCGCACCGGCTGTGGCGAGAGCCGCAATGAATTCGGGTGTGGCATTGAACCCAATTACCGATTGGGAGAAATATGAAGAGGAACTATTAGAGCGTTTAGGTTCCGATAATAAAATGGTTCGTCTGTTGACTAACCGCGCGAAAACCGATCCGAAACGTGTGGTTTTTGCCGAAGCCGATCATTTGGATGTGTTGAAAGCGGCGCAGATTGCTTATGAGGAAGGCATTGCCAAACCAATTTTGTTAGGCAATAAAGAATTGATTTTGGAGCTTAAGGAAGAACTGGGCTTTGATGCCGAAGTCCCCATTTTTGATCCAAAAACCAAAGAAGAAGACAAACGCCGAATGAAATATGCCGACATCTATTGGAAGTCAAGGCAACGCAGGGGAATCTCGTTGTTGGATGCCCAAAAATGGATGCGAGAACGTAATTATTTTGCCGCGATGATGGTCAATGAAGGCGATGCCGATGCCATGGTTTCGGGTTATTCCAGAAGTTATCCGTCAACAGTAAAACCTTTGATGCAATTGATAGGGAAAGCACCGGGAATTACCTTGATTGCCACGACCAATATGATGATGACCAATCGCGGACCAATGTTTTTATCGGATACGGCAATCAATCCAAATCCAACCGCAGATGAATTGGCCAAAATTGCATTGATGACTGCCAAAACCGTTCGCATGTTCGGAATGGATCCGGTAATTGCGATGGTTTCGTTCTCCAATTTTGGTTCGTCAACGCATGAAAGTGCAACCAAAGTGAGAGAAGCAGTGGCTTATCTGCATAAATATTACCCCGATTTAGTGGTTGATGGTGAAATCCAAACCGACTTTGCCCTAAACCCTGAAATGCTCAAAAACAAATTCCCATTCTCCAAATTGGCCGGGAAAAAAGTAAATACGCTGATTTTCCCGAATTTGGAATCGGCCAATATCAATTACAAATTGTTGAAAGAGTTGTACAAAGTGGATTCTGTAGGACCAATCATGTTGGGAATGGAGAAAGCCGTACACATTTTCCAATTGGGTGCCAGCGTAGAGGAAATGGTCAATATGGTCGCTGTTTCAGTAGTAGACGCACAAGAAAAAGAGAAGCGAAAAAAGATGACAGCCAAATAGTTTTGGTAATATTGTTCAGATATTGAAGGGCGATGATGTCAGTTGAAGAATTTTGTTATATTTGGGACTAGATTTCAATTAATGATGATTGCACATATTCAAGGTAAATTAGTAGAAAAAACGCCAACAGAAGTTGTAATCGACTGCAATGGTGTGGGCTATCATATTAATATTTCTTTACACACATTTTCATTACTCCCCAATACTGATTTTATCAAATTATTCACCCATCTTCAGATTAAGGAAGATGCACATTCGCTGTTTGGTTTTGTAGAAAAATCAGAAAGAGAATTGTTTAAATTATTGTTGTCTGTATCAGGAATTGGCGCCAGTATTGCCAGAACGATGTTGTCTTCGTTAGATCCGAAACAAATCATTCATGCCATTGGAAGCGGTGATGTAGGAACAATACAATCCATCAAAGGAATTGGGAGTAAAACAGCCCAAAGAGTCATTTTGGATTTAAAAGAAAAAGTGTTAAAAATCTACGATTTGGACGAAATTTCGGTATCTCAACACAATATTAACAGAGAAGAATCGTTATCTGCTTTGGAGGTTTTGGGTTATGTTAGAAAAAGTGCTGAAAAAGTGGTGGATAAAATCATCAAAGAGAACCCGGAAGCAACGGTTGAAACAATAATCAAACAAGCATTAAAAAATTTATAATTCTTGGAAACAATATACGCTACGAAATCATTTTTTAATCTGAAAAAATTCCTTTTTGGAGTTGTTTTGCTCATTGGAGTAAATGCATTTTCTCAGGTAACTCCAACGCCGGTTCCAACTGCTCAGGATTCAACAGGTTACAATACCGGTAGAATGGAAATCAAGAATCCTAAAAGCATTGTCAATGCTTATACTTACGATCCGGTAACCAACCGCTATATCTATACCAGCACATTTGATGGATTCAACATCAATTACCCAATCATTTTAACACCAAAAGAATACCAGGAATTGGTGCTTCGCGAATCGATGCGCGAGTATTTCAAGAAAAAATCGGATGCGATTGATGGGAAAAAAGATGGAAGTGATGCTGCCAAAAAAGACTTATTACCAAGATATTATGTGAATTCGAGTTTCTTCGAAACCATTTTTGGAGGCAATACGATTGATGTAAAACCAACCGGTTCTGTCGAAATGGATTTGGGTGTTCGTTACACCAAGCAAGACAACCCGGCTTTATCACCAAGAAACAGAGCACAAACCACGTTCGATTTTGACCAAAGAATCAGCATGAGCCTGATGGGTAAAGTAGGAACACGTTTGAACGTGAATGCCAATTATGATACCGAATCGACTTTTGCTTTTCAAAACCTAATCAAATTAGAATACACGCCAACGGAAGATGACATCATTCAAAAAATTGAGGTTGGTAATGTGAGCATGCCATTGAGCAACTCATTGATTCGTGGTGCTCAGAGTTTGTTTGGGGTCAAAGCCCAATTACAATTCGGGAGAACAACGGTGACCGGAGTTTTCTCTGAACAGAAATCACAAACCAAATCGGTGACCGCTCAAGGTGGTGGAACGATTCAGGATTTTGAGATTTTCGGATTGGACTATGATTCAGACAGACACTTTTTCTTATCGCAATATTTTAGAAACAAATACGATAAAGCCCTTGAAGGTTATCCGTTCATCAACAGCAGGGTTCAGATTACCAGGATGGAAGTTTGGGTGACCAACAGACAAAACCGTGTAAATTCAACCAATAATAACCTTAGGAACATTATTGCACTTCAGGATTTAGGGGAATCTCAATACAATGGTTATGATGACTGGCAATTGGTTGCCATAGCAGAAGAGCCCAATCCGGCACCTGCAGGATTCTTTATTTATAATGCCACAGAAACACCACCGGACAATGACGGGAATGTACCTTCAGACAATAAAAACAACCAGTATGATCCGGGATTGATTAATGGAGGAACAGGTTTGTTGAACAATGATATTCGTGATATTGTCACTTCAAGTCAGGGATTCAATAATACCGTTAGCGAAGGAACCGATTATGCCAAATTGGAGAATGCCCGAAAATTGGCGCCAAACGAATATACGTTTCACCCGCAATTGGGATATATCTCTTTACAACAACGATTAGCCAATGACGAGGTTTTGGCAGTTGCTTATCAATATACCATTGGTGATGATGTTTATCAGGTTGGTGAATTTGGTACTGATGGAGTTGATGCTACCGTAGTTGAGGGAAGCGGAACTCCGGATGAAACCGTGTCTTCGCAAAGTTTGATTTTGAAAATGCTGAAAAGCAGTCTGACCAATGTTGAAAAACCTATTTGGAACTTGATGATGAAAAACATCTACCAAATTCCTGGTGCTTTTCAGTTGCAACAGGAAGATTTCAGATTCAATATTTTATACACCGATCCATCACCTTTAAATTATATTACTCCGGCAGGAACACCACCAGTAGCATTACCTGCTGATGTTGCCGATACACCTTTGCTGAAGGTATTTAATGTTGACAAACTGAATTACAATAATGACCCGCAAGCGGGAGGAGATGGTTTCTTCGATTTTTTACCTGGACTTACCGTTGACCAGCAAAATGGCCGACTTATCTTTACGACGGTTGAACCTTTCGGGAAGCATTTGTTTGAAAAATTAAGAACATCACCGGGCTCACCGGAAAATTATTATGGTGATCCTACCAGTATCGCTGACTATAACGACAATCAAAGAAAATACGTATTCCGCAACATGTACACCAGCACTCAGGCCGGTGCTTTACAAGATGCAGAGAAAAATAAATTCCAATTAAAAGGAAGATTCAAATCATCTGGTGGAGATGGAATTCCTATCGGAGCTTACAACGTACCAAGAGGTTCGGTTGTAGTTACTGCCGGTGGAAGAGTATTGCAGGAAGGAATTGATTATAGCGTCAATTACCAAGCGGGAAGAGTTCAGATTTTAGATCCTTCACTTCAGGCGTCCAGTACACCAATTCAGGTATCGGTTGAGAATAATGCCACTTTTGGTCAGCAAACCAGAAGGTTTATGGGAATTAATGTGGAACACAAGTTTTCAGATAAACTTTTGGTTGGAGGTACATTTATCAAAATGACCGAAAGACCGTTTACCCAAAAATCAAATTATGGACAGGAATCGGTAAATAACACCATTTTTGGTTTTAATGCTAATTATTCAACTGAAGTGCCCTTCTTAACCCGTTTGGCTAATAAGTTACCGAATATTGATACCGATGTCCCGTCTAATCTTTCTGTTAGAGGTGAAATAGCATTTTTGCAGCCTGATACACCAAAAGCCGATCAGTTTCAAGGTGAAGCTACGGTTTATGTAGATGATTTTGAAGGCTCGCAAACCACCATTGACATGCGATCTCCTTTATCATGGACTTTGTCAAGTGTACCAAAATGGGAACCACAGGTTATAGGCTATGAAGACTTTGGGGCTACTTCAGCTACTTTAACCTATGGTCATAAAAGAGCCAAATTAAATTGGTATACCATAGATCCAACCATTTATGTTGAAACACCAAGCGAGATTGGACAGGAAGGAATTTCCTTAAACAGTACCCGTAGAATTTTCAGCCGTGAATTGTTTCCGAATTTAGAGGTAGCAATTGGTCAGTCTCAAGTAATAAACACACTCGATTTGACTTATTATCCTCAGGAAAGAGGACCATATAATTACAATCAGGAGGCATTAAGTCCATCAGGATTTTTAAACCCTGAGAAAAACTTCGGAGGAATTACCCGTGCCATCAACTCAACCAATTTCGAACAAAGTAATGTTGAATACATCCAGTTTTGGGTCTTAGATCCTTATCTGGATGCAACAAACCCGGATGGAAATCCAATGAACGCAACAGATAATGTTGGTGATTTATTTATAAATCTTGGAGAGATTTCTGAAGACATACTGAAAGACGAACGCAAGCAATACGAAAACGGATTGCCTTCTAATAGCAGTTCTTCATCATTGACAAGCCCAACGGTTTGGGGTAGGGTACCTTCTTCCCAATCGCTGATTTATGCTTTCGATGTGGATGGCGCCAACAGAGCCGCTCAGGACGTTGGTTTTGACGGTTTCAATGATGCTGCCGAAAGTGGTTTAGACAATATTGGGGGTTATGCGGCTTTGCCGGATCCTGCCGCGGACAACTACCAATACTTTTTAGCGGCAAGCGGACCAAGTGTTTTCAAACGGTATAAAGATTATAATGGTCTTGAAGGCAATTCACCGGTTGATGTTTCAAACAACAATAGAGGTTCAACGACTATTCCTGATGTAGAAGACATCAACCGTGACAACACGATGAACACCGTGAATGCTTATTATGAATATAGAGTTAGAATTGAGCCAAGTACTTCTCCGCTTATGCAGGTTGGACAAAACTTCATCACAGACATAAAAGAAACGCCAGTTACTGACCTGCCAAATGGCGGATCAACCACAGCGCGTTGGTACCAATTTAAAATACCGGTAACACAACCGCTAAATGTGGTAGGAAGCATTTCAGATTTCCGTTCTATACGTTTTATGAGAATGTTCATGACCGGATTTAAGGAACCAGTCACACTTCGTTTCGGAGCTTTGGATTTGGTTCGTGGCGAATGGAGACGTTATGACAATTCATTCCAGCCAACAGACAGTGACCCGGATGACGACAATACTAACTTTGATGTATTGGCGGTAAATATTCAGGAAAATGCGACCAGACAACCTATTCCATATGTATTGCCGCCGGGAGTTACACGTGAAGATGTCGGTAACGGAAACCAAATCATCAGTCAAAATGAGCAATCATTATCCTTGAGAGCGGCAGGTGACGGCTTGGAAGTGGGTGACTCAAGAGCGGTATTCAAAAATGTGAATGTTGACATGCGTCAGTTCAATAAGCTAAAAATGTTTTTGCATGCGGAAGCATTGCCTACAGATAGTTCACCACTTCAGAATGACCAAATGGTGGCCTTTATCCGTTTTGGAAATGACTTTACCAACAATTTCTATCAAGTAGAAATTCCGTTAAAAGTAACGACTCCTAGTACAGGTCCGGGTGACCCTGAATTGATTTGGCCTTCAGAGAATGAAATCAATTTGGCGATGTCCTTATTGACTAAAATGAAGGTTAGGGCTTTGGGGATTGACCCGGCTACTATACCACCTGCAGATAATGGAGTTTATTACCCTGACCATGATGTATTGTTGCCGAATGGGGATGATGACCCAACATTGAGATTAGGAATCAAAGGAAATCCAAACTTTGGTCTGGTACGAACATTAATGGTCGGAATCAAAAACAATCATGACGACAGGGTCAGAGGAGAAGTTTGGTTTAATGAGTTGCGTATTGCCGATATGAATAACAAAGGTGGTATGGCTGCTGTTGTAAATGTAGATTCCAACATGGCCGACTTTGCGACGGTTTCTGCAACAGGAAGAATGAGTACGATTGGTTTTGGCGCCCTGGAAGAAGGACCAAATGAAAGAAGCAGAGAAGATGTTCAACAGTATAATTTGGTGACCAACTTCAGTCTGGGTAAATTATTGCCAAAAAAATGGGGCATCAACTTACCATTCAATTATGGTGTTGGAGAAGAAATCATCACGCCGGAGTATGATCCGTTTAATCAGGATATCAGATTAGAACAATTGATTAACACAACCACTGATCCTGCCGAAAGAGACAATATCAGGGAAAGAGCCATTGATTATACCAAAAGAACCAGTATCAACTTTATCGGAGTTAAAAAAGAAAGAGCACCGGAACAGAAACAACGTATCTATGATCTGGAGAATTTAACGCTTTCGTATTCTTATAATGAAGTTGAAAAGCACAATTATGAAATCGAAGATTTTATTGACCAGCAAGTAAGCACTTCTGTAGATTATACTTATGCGTTCAAAGCAAAACCTATAGAGCCATTAAAGAAAAACAAGTTTTTAAAGAAAAGTGAATATTGGAAATTGTTGAGTGACTTTAACTTCAACTATCTTCCCGCCAGCATTTCTTTCAGCTCTAATATCATGCGACAATACAACAGACAACAGTTCAGACAGGTTGAGGTTGGATTGCCTTTGGATCCATTGTTTAGAAGAAACTATATGTTTAATTACCAATACGGGTTCAATTACAACATTACCAAATCCTTAAAAGTAAACTTCACGGCATCAACACATAACATTGTTCGTTCGTATATGAGTGATGATAATGTGCCGGATAACAGCTATACCATTTGGACAGACTTTTGGAACATCGGAACGCCAAATCAACACAACCAACAGATTGTGGTGAATTATGAATTGCCAATCAATAAAATTCCATTCCTGTCATTTGTGAAATCTACCTATTCTTATACTGGGGATTACAGTTGGCAAAGAGCTTCATTGGCTTTAGCGGAAGTGGATGGTTTCGATTTAGGAAATACAATTCAGAATGCTGGTTCACACCGTTTGAACACGGCATTAAACATGGAATTGTTCTATAAATACATCGGTTTGGGTAAAAAACCGGCCGCAGCTCCGGCAAAACCGGCCGCAGCTCCGAAACCTGGAGAAAAAATTACCAATACAAGACCACAACCGGCGGCGAATACCAATGTCTTTTTGGATGGATTAAAAGGCGTATTGACCAGTGTGAAAAACATTCAGGTTAATTATACCAGAAATGAAGGAACATTGCTACCGGGATTCTTGCCAAGTTTAGGCTTCTTTGGTTCAGCCAAACCGTCATTTGGATTTGTTTTTGGGGCGCAGGATGATGTTCGATATGAAGCAGCCAAAAGAGGATGGTTGACCGGTTATCAGGATTTTAACCAAAGCTATACGCAAACCATTACCAAAACCCTGGAAATGACCGCTAATGTTGATTTGTTCCCTGATTTCAAAATCGATTTGACGGCCAACAGAACCTATGCGGAAAACTTCTCAGAACAATATGATGTTGATCCAACTAGCGGACTATATAACCCGCGTTCGCCATACAGTTTTGGTAATTTCTCGATTTCAACAGTGTTGATTGCCACTTCATTTGGCAAAAGTGATGAAAACGGCTCGGCGGCATTTGACGATTTCAGAAATTACCGCTTGCAGATAGCCGACAGGTTAGCAGCACAAAACGGAACACTTGGTCTGGGACGATATGGAGATACCCAGAATCCACTACCAGATCAGACCTTAGAGCCGGAAAAATATGCTTTTTATCTTGCTAACTTGGGATATCCTGTAGGATATGGAAAAAACAATCAGGCCGTTTTGATTCCGGCTTTCATGGCGGCTTACACAGGAACCTCTTCCGGTGGCGTTTCCTTAAGTGCTTTCAGAGACATTCCAATTCCAAACTGGAACATAAAATACAGCGGTTTGATGCGTTACAAGTTTTTCAAAGACAAGTTCAAAAGATTCTCGATACAACATGCCTATAGAGCTTCTTATACTATTAACTCTTTCCGTTCTAATTTTGAATATGATGAAGATCCGGGTGGACAAGCTGATGATTATGGCAATTACCATAATAAAACCATTATCGCCAATGTCAACTTGGTGGAGCAGTTCAATCCACTGGTGAGATTTGATTTTGAAATGAAAAACTCTTTCAAAATTTTAGCTGAGATGAAAAAAGACAGAAGTTTATCGATGAGTTTTGACAATAACTTATTGACCGAAGTTCAAGGAAAGGAATTCATCATTGGTTTGGGATATAGATTTAAGGATGTGATCTTCTCTTCGCAATTGGCTGATAACCCAACGGGAATCATCAAAAGTGATATCAATGTGAAAGTAGATTTCTCATACAGAAACAATAAAACCATTGTGCGTTATTTAGATTATGACAATAACCAATTGGGTGGAGGACAAAACATCTGGTCAGCAAAATTAACTGCCGATTATTCGTTTAGCAAAAACCTTACGGCGATTTTCTTCTATGACCATTCGTTCTCAAAACCGGTGATTTCAACATCGTTCCCGCTGACTAACATCAGAACCGGATTTACGATGCGTTATAATTTCGGAAATTAATGAGCGAAAGATTTTAATAATCTGTATAGAAATTATACTTTTGGGGAAAATTTAATACAACACAAACCGAGGCGTGCCGAACTGTATGGAGCGCAGCGGAATAAAAACAAACAGACAAATGAATATACCAGGCAACTTAAAGTATACCAAAGACCACGAATGGGTTTTGATTGATGGCGATGTAGCAACAGTAGGAATTACGGATTTCGCACAGAAGGAATTGGGTGATATCGTTTATGTTGAAGTGGAAACTTTGGATCAAACATTAGACAAAGATGAGGTTTTCGGAACTGTTGAAGCCGTTAAAACGGTATCTGATTTGTTCTTGCCGCTGGCAGGGGAAATCATCGAGTTCAATGAAGACTTAGAAGTGAATCCGGAAAATGTAAATTCTGATCCTTATGGAAAAGGCTGGATGATTAAGGTGAAAATTGCCAACCCATCTGAAGTTGACGAACTGCTGTCAAGTGATGACTATAAACAACTCATCGGTGCTTAAAAAAACGATACTAAGTCTGGCCATTGGCTGGACTTTTTTAATATTGGTCGTATGTCTGGTGAATTTTAATGATTTGCCCACGATTAAGGTTTCGGGTTATGATAAATATGGTCACTTCACTTTCCATTTTCTTTTTATCCTGCTTTGGGGATATTATGCCTGGCTTAAGCAAAACCATATCAGATTCAGAAAGCTGATTCATATTCTTCTCATTTCCGTCTGCTATGGAATCCTGATTGAGTTTTTACAGGAAACCTGTACCAAAACAAGACACGCTGATATCTTAGATATATTGGCCAATTTTACAGGAGCAATGACTGGTTTTGTGGTTTTTGTTCTGATAAAAAAAGTAAAGAAAGATTAAATCCAACCTTTCAATCGGATAAGTATAAATGCCCGTCTCGTTTTTTAAGAATGAGACGGTTTTTTTTTTACTTTTATGGCATGAAATCGCCACTAACAAAAAGTTTGTTGCAAACAAACACTATTAAAAAAAGCGATACCATATATGACCACTGACAAATTGATTCCCCATATATGAATGTTAAACTGTATCTCGATTCGACCTATTTAAAAACGGCAGCCCAGGCAGGTTTGTCGGAGCAAGAGAACGATACTATTGTTCAGGGTTTTATCCAGGAAGCCATTGATGAAGGTTTTAAACTGATTATGATCAGGCCTGATAAAGTCAAAGTGGCCAAAGAAATGATTGCCCAATCCCAATCCAAATTGCTTATCGGAACCGTAATTTCTTTTCCCGAAGGGACAAATTCGATTGAAGAAAAATTAGCCGAGGCACAAAAAGCCATTGAAGATGGTGTTGATGAACTCGATTATGTTTGCAATTATGAAGCTTTTAAAAAAGGCGAAGTCGATTTGGTGAAAACCGAAGTCCTAAAGGGAACCAAATTGGCTTTCGATAACCACAAAGTAGCCAAATGGATTATCGAGGTAGCCGCTTTGACCGATGCTCAGATTATTCAGCTTTCAGCCTTAATTAAAAATGTGGTGATAGCCAATTTCAAGGAAGATTGCTATCCTAATGTGTTTGTTAAATCCTCAACCGGGTTTTTTAAAACAGAAAACAATTTACCTAATGGTGCCACTTTTCCGGCAGTCATCATGATGCTCGAAAATGCGTCACCCTTACCGGTAAAAGCAGCCGGAGGTGTTCGCACTTATGAGGAAGCGGAAGAAATGATCCGTTTAGGGGTTAAAAGAATAGGAACTTCTGCGGCCAAAACTATTGCTCACGGGGAAACAGCCTCGGGCAATTATTAATATTAATATTTCCAAAAAATGAAGAAGATATTCTCCTTTTTATTCTTATTTACGCTTATCGCTAACGCACAGGTAACCCAAAAAGCCACCGAGCGATTCCCGGTTTTTCCGGCTTGTGAAGGCAATGAATTCTCAGCTTTAGAAACTTGTTTTTATAACGAAATGCACAATTTTGTGTATAACAATTTCAAAGTGCCCGACAATCTGAAGCAAAATAATTTCAAAGGAAAGGTCATCGTGCTTTTCGAAGTAACCAATCAAGGCAATTTCAAAGTCATTTATGTTGATGCCGTTGATGAAGCATTGGTAACAGAAAGCAAAAGGGTTTTTGGGCAATTGCCCAAAATCAGTCCGGCAACATATAACGGTCAACCGACTTATGCCAAATACACGATTAAAATTGCCATACCATTGCAAAGTGTCGCCGAAATGCAGGCGCAAAAAGAAGCCGAAGTAATCGCTGAAAAAACGTCTAATGTGTATAAGCCGAATGACAAGTTCTTAACCGAAGTGGATAGCATCAAGTATAAGAAATTTGCCAATCCGCAATTCCAAAGCCATATAAACATTCCGTTTTCCCATAGCTATTATGCACAGTTTGATGATGAAATGAATCAGGTTGGTGCCAACAATCATACGGCATCAAAACCTTTTAATTATGCCGATGTTTCCAAATATTACAATCTGGCAGAAGTCAATCAAAAACTGATGAAGAACAAGCAAGGTTGGTGGGGTAAAAAGTTCTGGAATGAGAACTTAGTTCAGCTGCAGGGTGAAGATTATTGGTTTACCTTAAATCCTATTTTGGATTTGCAGTTTGGGAAAAGTGATCCGAGTGTGGCAAGCTATACTTATGTCAATACACGCGGAATTCAGTTTAATGGTGGTTTGGGCAAGGAAATCAATTTCACCACAACCGTTTACGAAAGCCAGGGCCGTTTCGCGGATTACTTCAATCGTTATGCTGAATCATTGGCGCCGGCAGGTGGAAATCCGGCGATCATTCCCGGAATCGGAATTGCAAAAAGTTTCAAATCTGATGCCTATGATTTTCCTTTGGCAGAAGCCAATTTGGCCTACACACCAAGCAAGTTCATCAATATGAATTTGGGATATGGGCGCAATTTTATAGGAGATGGTTATCGTTCGCTATTGCTGGGCGATGGCGCGAGTCCGTATCCGTATTTCAAATTAAACACATCTTTCTGGAAGATCAAATACACCAATATTTATACCTGGTTAAAAGACGTTCGTCCTGAAGTCACCGAAGACAGAACCTATGCAACCAAGTTTGCCGCCAGTCATTATTTGAGTTTGAATGTGACCAAAAGATGGAATGTCGGTTTGTTTGAATCGGTAGTCTGGACCAACAAAAACAATCGTGGTTTTGATATGAGTTTTGTGAATCCGATTATTTTCTATCGTTCGGTGGAATTTGCTTCTTCGGCACGAAGCGGGAATGCTTTACTGGGCTTGACGTCCAAATTAAAGTGGAACAATCAAATCCAGTTTTATGGTCAGTTTCTGTTAGATGAATTCTCTTTAAGCGATATGAAATCGGGAGAAAAAAGTTGGAAAAATAAATTTGGAGGCCAAATCGGCGCTAAATATTTCAATGCCTTTAATATCAAAGGACTTTTAGTGCAAGCGGAATACAACGTGGTTCGTCCTTATGTATATGCACACAGCGAAGTCATCACCAATTATGGCCACAATAACCAAAGTTTGGGTCACCAATGGGGTGGAAATTTCAGGGAATTTATTGCGATTGCCCGTTACCACCACGGCCGTTATTTTGCCGATGCTAAAATCACCGTTGGAACCCGTGGATTGGATTTCAATAATGAAACCGATAGTTTTAATTATGGTGGCGACATTTACCGTGATTATGAAGAAGGCCGACCTTATGACACCGGAGTGGTTATCGGACAAGGAAACAGAACCAATGTTTTCATTGCCGATTTACAAGCCGGTTACTTGATCAATCCTGTAACCAATATGAAATTGTTTGGCAGTTTTATCTATAGGAATTTTAGTCCGGCTACCGAAACGACCTTGGCAGTCAAAGAAAGCACGACTTGGTTTTCTGTTGGATTGCGATGCGATATCTTCAACTGGTATTTTGATTATTAGAAACGTTTATCTTCAAAATTAACATCCAATTTCAAGCTGATAAGCATCTTTTTATCAGTAACAATACCTTTTTTATCAAAATCAAACGATTGTTAAACTAATGCTAAAATAATTTTAGCATTTTTATTTTGTTTAACTTTACATAGAAATAATTAAACAAAGTATTATTTTGTTTGATTAAACCCAATCTCTCCCTACTTATTTTACTGCAAGTTTTTGGTGTACTTGTATTATTTGAAAACAAACAATTTCAATAACAACTATAAAACTATTCACTATGAAAAACAAAATCTTCAATCTGATTACAGCCGTAAAAACAATAGTAGCGATTGCTTTTATTTCGTTCGGCTTTTCATCTTGTTCTCCTGATGATAACAATACTGATAACTCAACGGCTTCAAAGCTTTCTATAAAAGAAACTTTTGATGCTCTTAATCGCGCTCCGGCACCAGGGGATTCCTCTATCGCAGACATTGCAGTTGGTGGAGGATTTAACGAGTTGGTTTCCGCTTTAGTATATGTAGATTCAGAACTTGATGCAGGATTAGTAGACCTTTTTGCTAATGGAACTGATCAATACACTGTATTTGCTCCAACCGATCAAGCCTTTCAAAATTTATATGCAGCTTTAAATGTGAGCAGTATTACTGAGCTTCCGGCACCACTGGTTCGTGATGTTTTGTTGTACCATGTCACTGAAGGCAGACGTGCCAGCAATAGTGTAGTACCCAAAAAAGGGACCCGAACAATCACTACGCTTTTGGAAAGTCAGTTTTCTGTAACACCAGCCGCTTCGATTAATGCAATAGGAAACACTGCTAATATTACTACAGCTAATATATCGGCTTCAAATGGAATCATTCATGTTATAGATACAGTATTGTTGCCAATCAATTAAATGAAATAATTCAAAATGTTAGGGGAGAAAAGAGATCAATATTTATTGGTCTCTTTTTTATGGATACAAACACAAAAACGGATTGCTTTTAGCCCCGATGGCAGCAACTACCACGTAGTGCGTACAGCGGGAAAATGGATAACCAATATAGACTAAGCCTGCCGCTCCAAAACTTAAAAAAAACCAAAATATATCTTGAATATTTTTTTGCCAAATCATTTTCTATAAAGTACCTTTGCGGCAGTTTTAAAACTACGGATGAACGCGACGGCAAATACATTTTCTCTTAAACAAATTGCGATTGATTTCAAGGAAATCACTAAGGCAGGTTTAGCCATCAGCGTTGTTTTTTCCTCAATAGCCGGTTATTTGCTTGGCGTACTGGATTTTCAGGATTTAAAAGTGACCACTTTATTGATGTTGGCCGTTGGCGGATATTGCATGGTTGGTGCTTCGAATGCCTTTAACCAGGTCATCGAAAAAGACCTTGATGCCTTGATGGACCGAACCAAAAACCGTCCGGTGGCTTCGGGCAGAATGTCGCCCAATCACGCGTTGTTTGTGGCCAGCTTGCTCACCATCATTGGTTTGATTTTATTGTACATGATTAACCCGAAATCGGCCATGTTTGGGGCGATTTCTATCTTTTTATATACCAGTGTTTACACGCCGTTAAAGGTTCACACGCCGCTTTCGGTTTTTGTGGGTGCTTTTCCGGGTGCCATTCCGTTTATGTTGGGCTGGGTTGCTGCGACCGATAATTTTGGTATCGAAGCCGGAACGCTTTTCCTCATACAGTTCTTTTGGCAGTTTCCTCATTTTTGGGCGATTGGTTGGTTCCTGTATGAAGACTATGAAAAGGCAGGTTTCTTTATGTTGCCAACGGGAAAAAAGGATACGTCAACCGCCTTGCAAACCATTTTGTATTCGGTTTGGCTGTTGGTTGCTTCTTTGTTGCCTTGTTTGGGTTATACCGGGCGATTATTTATTTCGCCAATTGCGGCAGGAATTGTATTTTTGCTTGGTCTTTGGATGATTTATTATGCGGTAAAATTATACCAGCTTAGAACCGCCAAAGCCGCGAGAACATTAATGTTAGTTAGTGTTTCTTATATCACTTTGTTACAAATCGTTTATATTACAGATAAATTTTTAAGATAATATGGCAGCACCAACCACAATGACCGCCGAAGAACACAAATTGAGAACTGCACGTTCCAAAAAATTGCTTTTATGGTTTGCGATGATGAGTATGACGATGATGTTTGCCGGAATCACGAGTGCTTTTGTGGTGAGTAAGTCAAGAGAAGACTGGATGAAAGATTTCCAGTTGCCGACGGCTTTTTATTTTAGTACTTTGGCCATAATCTTGTGCAGCGTTACTTTTCATTTGGCTAAAAAGGCGATTCAAAAAGACAACAGAAGCGCCACAACAGGTTTTCTTTTATTGACTTTAGGTCTTGGAATTTCCTTTGTGGTTTTACAGTTTAAAGGCTTCGGGCAATTGATAGAACAGGGTTATTATTTCACCGGACCGGAGAGTAATATTGCGACAACTTTTCTTTACGTAATCGCTGTGGTACACATGGCTCACCTTGCCGGAGGAATTATTTCGCTTTTAATCATAATTTATAATCATTTTAAACAAAAATACAATTCAAGTCAATTACTTGGAATTGAGCTAGGTGCAATGTACTGGCACTTTCTTGATTTCTTATGGATTTGTTTGTTTTTCTTTTTATATTTCTTTAAATAAGAAAAAAAATCTAAATTTGGGAACTTTTTAACTAATAACTTTTATGGGAGCTACAGTTACTACTGCAAATACAAACGAAAATACTTGGGGCGGCGGAAATGAACCAATGGGTGCCAGTTATGGCAAGTTGATGATGTGGTTTTTTATCGTATCGGATGCTTTAACCTTCTCGGGTTTCCTTGCGGCTTACGGTTTTTCAAGATTTAAATTTATCGACAATTGGCCTATTGCGGATGAAGTGTTTACACACTTCCCGTTCTTGCATGGTGTAGATGCGCCAATGTATTATGTGGCCTTGATGACTTTTATCCTGATTTTCTCTTCGGTAACGATGGTATTGGCTGTTGATGCCGGTCATCAGATGAAACAAAAGAAAGTAGCTTTCTATATGTTGCTGACAATCGTTGGAGGTTTAATCTTCGTGGGTTCGCAAGCATGGGAGTGGAAAAACTTTATTAAAGGGGAATTTGGAGCGATAGAAACTAAAGGAGGAAGCATCATCCAATTCGTAAATAAAGAAGGTGAAAGAGTAAAAATGTCTGACTTTGTGGTGCAGCTTCCTGAAGAAAGAGAGGCATTGACCAGAAGCAAAGGAAGATGGTTCATGGATGAAGAAACTCAGGCGACTTATTCTGTGGCTGAAGTACAAGCGGCTTTCAAAGCACACCCTGAATTATTGGTTAGAACTGAAAAAATCTACAGAGATACTAAAGAAGACAGAGCCAACAAGGCATTACAGCCTGGTTTAAACCATAACAAACACAGAGAAATCCTAAACAGAGCCGAATCTGAAGTAATGGTTGGAAATGCTCACTTAGTGGTAGAAGGGGCTAACTTAAAGAGAAACGAATACGGAAGTAAACTGTTCGCTGATTTCTTCTTCTTCATTACCGGATTCCACGGATTCCACGTATTCTCAGGAGTTATTATCAATATCATCATTTATTTCAATGTTCTTTTAGGAACCTATGAAAAGAGAAGAAGTTATGAAATGGTTGAGAAAGTAGGTCTTTATTGGCACTTTGTTGACTTGGTTTGGGTATTCGTATTTACTTTCTTCTACTTAGTTTAATTTTTTTATAAAAATTTATATTATGTCACACGCACACGGACACGAGCACGTATCGAACACAAAAAGAATTTGGAAGGTATTTACTTTCTTATCAATCATAACCATTGTTGAGGTTTGGCTTGGAATTGAAAGACCAAGTGTTTTATACATGAATGACTTCATCAGCATGAATTTACTGAACTGGATTTTCATCATCCTGACGTTGGTTAAAGCTTACGGAATTACCTGGGCGTTCATGCACATGGAAGGCGAAAGAGCCAGCTTGCGTTGGGCTGTGGTAGCGACCGTTATTTTCCTTGTATTATATTTACTTTTTATATTGTTGGTCGAAGCAGATTATATCTACGGGATTTTTAAAGATTCTACTATTAAATGGAATTTTTAACATTATATTAATTCAAAAAAAAGTCCCGATTCAGTCGGGATTTTTTTATTTTTGTACCGCTGATTTTCACTATTCTAATGAAAAAGAATCTTGTCCTTTTTATCCTGTTTATTCTACCGATAGTAGCCTATCTTTTCTTTGCTTCCGGGGTAAACAGTTTTATCACTTTGCCAACCATTACGCCCAGCATTCCAAATGTTGATGCTCAATGGAAATCCTTAAATGGCGAAAAAGTTACTTTAGACCAAAAGATAACCATTTTGGGTTTTGCCGGTCAGGACATCATGGCCAACAGCGGCAATTTTTTTACACTCAATCAAAAAATATACAACAAATACAGAGAGTTTAAAGACTTTCAGTTTGTGTTCATTGCTCCCGAAGGAACCGAGGTGCAAGCCCAAAGGCTTTTAAAGGAATTAAGCGCTTTGACTGATGTTTCGGGCTATCATTTTGTGTTTGCCAATCCAGAAGCGATCAGAACCTATCATGCAAGTATGAAATTGCTGGGCAAATTAGATGATAAATCAGGTACGCCTTATGTTTACATCATCGATAAAAAGAGAAATCTTCGCGGCAGAAAAGGGAAAAGCGTTCAGGGCGATCCCGAATATAAAGAAGGTTACAATACCACATCGGCAGCCGATTTGCACAATGACATGATGGATGATGTGAAAATCATTTTGGCTGAATACCGTTTGGCCTTAAAGAGAAACAACGCAGGCAGAAAAGAATATAAGTACGATGAAAAATAAATCATATATCGGATTATCTCTTATTGTTTTGGTTTTTGGAATTATTTTTATTCCGAAAATCATCAATCGAATTAAAAGCGGAACCGTAGTGCAAGGTGACCGGATTGATGCCGTTTCCAATCACAAAACAGCTGAAAATGGTTTGTTGACCATCGGTCCGGCACCAAGTTTTCAACTGACAGACCAGAACAACAAGAAAATCACCAACGAAACCTATAAAGGTAAAGTATATGTGTTGGAGTTTTTCTTTTCCACCTGTCCGTCGATTTGCCCGATTATGAATCGAAATATGGTGGACATCCAAAAGGAATTTTTTGGCAATCCCAATTTCGGAATTGCTTCGATTACCATTAATCCTGAAAATGATACGCCAAAAGTGTTGAAGGAACACGCCGATTTGATTGGCGTCAAATCATCCAATTGGCATATGCTAACCGGCGAAAAAGAGTATATCTTTAATATTTCGAACAAAGGATTTAATATCTATGCCGGCGAAAATAAAAATGTCAGCGGCGGTTTTGAGCACTCAGGACTTTTTGCCCTGATTGACAAGGAAGGCAACATCCGATGCAGAAAAGATAAATTTGGCAATCCTATCTTGTACTATGACGGATTGGAGAAAAAAGGCGTTAAAGCGATTACAGAAGACATAAAAAAATTATTAAATGAATAATCAAGGCGATCAGACTTTAGAAAAGAAATTCAGAGGCTCCATTATTGCGGTTTCTATTATCATTCCGCTAGCGGTAGCATTTTTATTTACCGTTAAACTAAAAGATTTCGGGATATCAATCGAGCCATTACATTTTTTACCGCCCATTTATGCCGGAATTAATGCTTTGACCGCTTTGCTTTTGGTTATGGGTGTATTGGCCATCAAAAACGGAAACAGAAAAGTTCACGAACGATTGATGACGACAGCGATCGCCTGTTCGGTTATTTTCTTAGTAATGTATGTTGCCTATCACATGACGGCCGATTCTACAAAATATGGTGATATCAATGCCGATGGCCTTTTAGACGAAACCGAAATACTCAATGCCGGATTTATGCGTAATGTTTATTTCTTTATCCTGATTTCGCACATCATTCTGTCGGTCGTGATTATACCGATGGTGTTGTTTACCTATGTCAGAGCCTTGGCAGAACGTTTCGACAAACATAAAAAACTGGCCAAAATCACGTTCCCGATTTGGTTGTATGTGGCTGTGAGTGGTGTGTTGGTTTATTTGATGATTTCACCTTATTATGCTACATAAAGAAAAAAGAAAAAAGAATAAAGAAGAAAGGCTTTTCGGGTTAGATAAAAGAGTATTCTATTTACTATTCTCTGTATTCTTTACTCTTTCTACAAATGCGCAATGCGCCATGTGCAGAGCCGCTTTGGAAAGTTCCGGGAATAAGACTAAGGTTGAAGCCGTGAATGACGGTATCGTTTTCCTGATGGCAATTCCTTATATACTCGTAGCCGGAATCGGTTTTGTGGTTTATAAAATGTATTACAAGAAAAAGTAATCTGCTTTCTACGTTCTGAAATCTGACTTCTAAACTATTCCATTCCGTCAATTTTCACACTCATTTTTCCGGATGTGGCGATAAAAGCAATGATGGCCCTGTCGGTGATTTCCACTTTTTCAAATTCAAAATCATTCATCATTCCGTTGACAAAAACACCTTTCATCGGTGAATAGTTGTTCAGATAAGGCAACAGGCTTTTTTTGCCTTCGTCCAAATTCTCTTTGATGGAATAACGGCAATTCTCCTGGATTTTTTTCAAAATAACACCTTGCAATAACCAGTTGGCGGTTCGGGTCAGAAGGCCTTTGGTATTCAGCACATAATCCATTTGGTCAAAATAAATTTCTTTGGTAATTGCATTGTAATTCGGAATCCCCGACAAATAAATGGTGCCGTTGATGCTGCCGCTCATGTCTAAAGCAATGATGATTTTACCATCTTTTTGCCACATGGACACGTTCTCAACTATTATTTTTCGACTGCCCGAAGCAAATTCCTTTCCTTTAAAATTGGAAGTAATGATTTGTGACGCACTTTCATAAGTTGAAATGGCCGCGACATTGGCCGAAACCGTATTCGGAATCTTGGTCACTGCTTTGAATTGGATGGCGTTTCTGTCAAAGGTCTTTTGAGGTTTTACACCTACAACGGTTTGCATATTGCATTTCAAGCCCAAGTCCATTTTAATATCGCTTTTACCCAAAACCGCATCGGTAACATATACTTCAATCGGAATAAGTTTGAACCAGGTTTGGTATTGTTCACTCGTGATGAACGGTGTACTCATTTTCTCCAAAACATCCAACACATAAGGCTTGAAATCACACGAACCTTCGATGGCATCATCAATTTTTTTGGCCACTTTCGATTTAAAGATGGAAAGCGTTGGGTTGATGATGTAAGTAATCGGCACATTTTTTCCGGCAACCAATATCGTTGGGCTTTCTGACCATTCAAAATCCTCAATTCTGGAATTGGTTGATAATTTCCAATTGGACAATCTCACATCGCTTTCCATCGTAATGGTTCCATTCAAGTTGATTTCGCGCGTGTCATTCAAGCCCATGAAATCGGTACCATATTTTATTTTGGCCCAAATTTTCAAAGGTAAAACCGTTTCAATCTTTCCGTTTTTTTCAATCAGCTTAATTGGCGCTGTTTTCCAGATCTTCATTTCGGTTTTATCATCCTGCAGATTGGAATCGTCATAAATCTGACCGGTCATGGTTTTGTTGAGCTGGTTTTCGATTTCCTTGAGGGAAATCTCCAAAGGCATATTCACAAAGGAAGTCTTTGTTTTAAGAACCATCGGCGCGTCATTGGACGGCAGCGGTTTCAGCGCTTCAATTTTTTGAGTAGTTGAACAGCTGTTGAGCAGCATTGAAAAAGAGCACAGGAAGAGAATCGATTTTACGGTTGACATCAACGAAATATTTTTTGTCAAAAATAAAAGTAAATATTGTAATACAGTTGTAACAATATTAAAAAAATAGAGTCTAAAACATTGTGTCAATAATTAAGAAAGAAAAGACAAAAATAATATCTTTGTTTATTCAATAAATTTAGGTTTTCTAACCTGTTTAGTATGAAAATAATAAAAACCCACTTTTTACTCGCCGTTGTTTTGTTTCTTGGATTTAATGCTGTGGCACAAACCAAAAAATGGACCATTCAGGAATGCGTTGAATATGCCCTGAAAAATAACATTTCCATCAAACAGTCCGAGTTGGATGTTCGGTTGGCGGATATCGATAAAAAAGCAGCAATCGGCAGTTTTTTTCCTAATCTAAACGGTAGCGGTTCCCATTCGTGGAGTATCGGTGCCAATACCAATCCGGTAACCAACGTAAGAGAAAATCAAACGACACAATACACTCAGGTTGGTTTGAGTTCAAGCGTTGATATTTACAATGGCTTGCAAAACCAAAACCGTCTTCGTAGAGCCAAACTGACGCAATTAGCTTCACAATACCAATTGACCAAAATGCAGGACGACATTTCATTATATGTTGCCAATGCTTATCTGGATATTCTATTCAACAGGGAAAATCTAAAAGTGCAACAAGGTCAATTGACCAATGACGAAAAGCAATTGAAGCGTACTCAGGAATTGGTTGATGCCGGAATGGTACCAAGAGGTGATTTGCTCGATATGAAAGCGACCGTAGCAGCCGACAAGCAAAAATTGGTAGCCGCAGAAAATGCGCTTCTGATTTCAAGATTGAGTTTGGCACAATTGCTAAGACTGGAGGAATTTAAGGACTTTGATGTTGCTGATGTTGAAATCGAACCAACACCAAGTCCGGTCATGGCAGAAACACCTGAAGCGATTGTGGCCAAAGCCAATGAAGTTCGTGTAGAAATTAAAATTGCCCAGGCCAATCTGGACATAGCCGCAGGTGATATTAAAATTGCCAAAGGCGCTTTACAGCCAAGTCTTTCTTTTGGCTATAATTTCGGAACCAATGCGAGTTATTCAGACCGAGTTTCAGGTTATACTTTGGACACAGCAAACCCTACGACTATAATCGGACAGGTTGAAGGTACAGGGCAAAATGTAATTCAGCCCAATTATTTGCCAAGATTCGGCAAGCCGGCTCCGGTTTTTGATCAATTTAGCGATAACAAAGGGCACAATTTCGGATTGCAATTGAATGTGCCAATATTCAACGGGTTTTCCGCCAGAAATAATGTAGCGCGTTCAAAAGTGGCCTATGAAAGATCAAAGAATGCTTTTGATCAGGCGAAAATTGATTTGGAAACCAATGTCTACAAAGCGATAACGGATACCAAAGGCGCACTCAATACTTATGAAGCTTCCATTGCTACTGCTGAAGCAAGACAGGAAGCCTTTAATTATGCCAAAGAAAAATACGCCGTAGGTATGATGAATGCCTTCGACTACAATCAAGCACAAGTGCTTTATATCAACTCTCAATCGGATGTGATTCGTGCCAAATACGATTACATCTTTAAAATGAAAGTGGTAGAACTTTATTTTGGAATCCCAATCATTCAAAAACAATAAATCATGTCAAAAAAGAAAATATACTGGTTAGTCGGAATAATTTTATTGATCATAGCCGTTTTGGTTATTATGAAGAAAAGTGGTGCCATCGGAGGTGATGACGGCGCGATTCAGATTGAAACTGCAAAAGCGGATGAAATTACCATTATTGAAACCGTTTCGGCTACAGGAAAAATCCAACCAGAAATTGAGGTAAAAATCTCTTCTGAAGTTTCGGGAGAAATCATTGATTTACCGGTAAAAGAAGGACAAGTTGTGAAAAAGGGACAACTTTTGGTTAAAATCAATCCCGATTTATACACTTCAGGTTACAACAGAACGATTTCCAATTTATCAGGGACCAAAGCCGGTTTGAGTCAGGCTGATGCTTCTTTTAAAGAAGCCAAAGCGAGCTACGACCGAAGCAAAGTGCTTTTTGACAAAGGCATTATTTCAAAATCGGAATGGGACAAAGCCGTTGCTGCTTTTGAAAGCGCCAAGGCGAATAAAGAATCAGCTTACTACAATGTACAAAGTGCCAATGCTACGGTTAGGGAAGCCAAAGACAACTTGGGAAGAACTACCATTTATTCGCCGGCAGACGGAACAATTTCTTCACTTGGTGTTGAATTAGGAGAGAGAGTTTTGGGAACCCAGCAAATGACCGGAACCGAGATACTTCGCGTGGCCAATTTGGACAATATGGAAGTGGAAGTTGATGTAAACGAAAACGACATTGTAAAAATCAGTATTGGCGACAGCACCAAAATTCAGGTGGATGCTTATCTGAAAAAAGAATTCAAAGGAATCGTAACCAGTATTTCCAATTCAGCTAGCACCGCAACTACAGCTGACCAAGTGACTAATTTTAAGGTAAAAGTCAGAATCCTGAAAGAATCTTATCAGGATTTATTGGAAGGCAAACCGGCAAGTTATTCTCCGTTCAGACCGGGAATGACCGCGACCGTTGATATCATTACGACCAGAAAAGAAAAAGTGATTGGTGTGCCAATCAGTTCTGTGGTGGTCAAAACCGATACATCGGCAACTAAAAAGTTTGAGATGAAAGAGGAAGGCGAAGACAAAAAAGTAGTTGCCAAAAACGATAAAAAATACGAATGTGTTTTTGTAAAAGTGGGTGACAAAGCCAAAATCAGAGTCATCAAAACCGGGATTCAGGATGATACCAACATTGAAGTGGTTTCCGGGTTGAAAAAAGGCGACGTGGTCATCATCGGTCCATATACCACAGTGACCAAAGATTTAAATTCGGGGGATAAAGTTACCGCGAAGAAAGATACGCCTGAGAAAGAGAAAAAGTAAGACCCCAATCGTGACCTACATCTTAAACATAGAAACAGCAACCAAAAATTGCTCGGTCTCTTTATCCAAAGACGGACAAACTGTTTTGTGTAAGGAAATTGCCGACCAAGGTTATTCCCATGCCGAAAAACTGCATGTCTTTATTGAGGAAATTTTAAAGGAAAGCAAGATTAATTTTCAGGAATTGAAAGCCATTGCGGTGAGCAAAGGTCCGGGTTCCTATACCGGTTTGCGCATCGGTGTGTCAACAGCCAAAGGTTTGTGTTATGCATTACAAATCCCGTTGATTTCGGTGGATACTTTGCAGGTTTTGGCCCAAAAAGTAACCCAAAAAGACGGTTTGATTGTCCCGATGATTGACGCCCGAAGAATGGAAGTGTACAGCGCGGTTTTTGATGCCAATCACAAAAAGCTCATGGAAGTGCAGGCCGAAGTCTTAACCGATAACAGTTATGCGGAAATGACCGAAACCATCTATTTTGTGGGTGATTGCCAGGAGAAATGCCAATCGGTTCTGACTAAGGACAATTTTGTTTTCTTACCCGAGATTGTGTATCCATCCGCTAATGAAATGAGCCCAATCAGCTTTGAAAAGTTTACCCAAAATGACTTTGTAGATGTGGCTTATTTTGAGCCGTTTTATCTCAAGGATTTTATGCTGACCAAACCCAATAATTAGTCTTTAGTAACATCTCTGGTGTAAGGCTGAATCACAATGTTGGCCTGATCGAATGCCGTCTTAGATTGCTCCAGGATATCCGAACTCATTTCGCTGAAATCAATATTCTTTGCCCATGGCCTAACGGATAACTGCACCGCAGAATCGGTTAATCCTCTAACAACAACCGTTGGTGCCGGATTTTTCAAAACTTTAGGATGATTTTGCATCACTTGCATGACAATGTCTTTGGCGGTTTTGATATTGGTGTCATACGACAATGAAAATAACAAATCGGCTCTGCGATTGCCCTGCATCGAATTATTGGTGATGACTCCATTCGACAAAACACCATTTGGGATAAAGATGGTTTGGTTGTTTCCCGTGATTAATTTGGTTACAAAGATCTGAATTTCCAAAACGGTTCCAATAACACCTTGTGCTTCTATGGTATCACCCACACGGAATGGCTTGAATAAGATAATCAACATGCCGCCGGCAAAATTGGACAGCGAACCTTGTAAGGACAAACCAATCGCCAAACCGGCCGCACCTAAAATGGCAACAAAGGAAGAAGTTTCAATCCCCAGTTTCGAAATAAAAGAAATAAACAACAGCACACGCAATGCCCAAAGCAAACTATCGGCTAAGAATTTCGACAATGTTGGATCCAATTCCCTGCGGATCATTATTCGCCTTACCAAACGATTGATCAATCGAATGACATACAAACCAACAAAAAGAATGATTAAAGCCGAAATCAGTTTCGGGGAATAATCAATTAAAAGGGTCATAAATTGTTCAACGTATTCTGCAAAAGAGCGAATCGAAAGCGAGCTGTTCATAGTCTTACTGTAAAAAAAATCCCGAATGAATCGGGATAATTATAGGGTGCAAAAATAATAATTTTTAAAATTAATCGGCGTCTTCTTCAACACGATTAACAGTTTCTTTAACGGTTTCCTCCGCATCTTCAGAAGCATCGTTTGTAAATGAATTTATTTTTTCTTTAGCAGTTTCTGCAAACTCATTTATTTTTTCCTTGGCGCTTTCCACAACATTTTCAATAGTTTCAGTGGCTTGCGGAACATATTCGTTTATTTTTTCTTTGGCTGTTTCAACAAATTCTTCCACTTTATCAACTACCGGTTCAGCTGCGTCTTTTATTTTCTCAACAGCATTGTCGGCAAAATTACCAGTTTGTTCTCCGGCTTTTCCTTTGGAACCGCCAAATAAGTTTTTAAAAAAATCTCCAAATCCCATATCAGTTGTTTTTAATTGATTAATAATAACAATATTACGATTTTTCTATGGCTTTACTATTATTTCTTTGATAATTTCCTCAAAATCAGAGGTTGGCAAGTCGCAGGTTTTATTTTGGCAGAGATAGAATAAAGTCTGGCTTTCCGAAAACCGGTTTTCCAAAAACGGAAGTTTGGAATCAACATTTGTTCCGGCAATGATGATGTTAGGTAAATACTGTTGGTTGATTTTGGCCAAATGGTCCAGGGCATTTTCACTGCAAATCGCCAATTCTTTATTCTGTTCCGAATAATTCAGCAACACATTGAGCCAATTGGAAAAGGCCGAAGGATAATCAATCGTTGGAATGATATTTTGAACCATTTCCTGAGCAATCGATTCGTAATAACCGTTGTTGAAATAGATACCTAAATGAAATAAATTATTAGCCATGACCGAATTGGCGGCCGGAATCACATTGTCCTCGATTTCAAAATGGGATGTAATCAGCGCTTCGTCTTTTTGGGAAGTAAACGAGAAAAACTGCATTTGTTCGTCATAAAAATGATCAAAACAATAATCAGTCAGTTGCCTGGCACTTTGCAGCCAATGCTCGTCCAAAGTGGCTTCGTATAAAGCGATAAAGGTCTGAATCACCTGTGCATAATCCTCTAAATAGGCATTGATGGTCGCTTTCCCATTTTTATATGTACGGAACAGATTGCCTTCAGATGACCACAAGTTTTTAGTGATGAAATTCGCATTTTGCAGCGCGATTTTCAAATATTTTGGATTACCCAAAGCTTTGTAAGCTTCCACAAAACCTTTGCCCATAATGGCGTTCCAGGAAGTCAGGCATTTGTCATCGAGTCTTGGTTTGCTTCGCTTTTCTCTTTCCAAATAGAGTTTTTGCTCCCATGATTTTTTCTTTTGTGCCAAGGTTTCCAAAGGAATATTTTGCTTTTCGGCGATTTGTTCCAATGACTGATTCTGGATCAAAACATAATTCCCGTGTTCCCAATGTCCGAATTCATTGATATTGAAAACAACTGAAAATAAATCGAGATCATCTTTTAATAGTGATTGTAATGCATCTTTGGTCCAAACATAAAACGCACCTTCTTCGAGATGGTTTTCGGTATTTAAACTATCAGCATCGAGTGCCGAATAAAAACTGCCTTCTGAAGTCAGCCATTCTTTTTCAACAAAACTCAAGGTCTTTTCGATGACTTCTTTGTATAAGGAATTGCCGGTAAGTTTATAAGCATTGGCATACAATGAAACCAATTGACCATTGTCATAGAGCATTTTTTCAAAATGGGGCACATGCCATTTCATATCGACAGAATAACGTGAAAATCCGCCATCGAGCGTGTCGAATAAACCGCCATAAGCCATTTTGGTCAAAGTCAGATTCGTAAAATCGAGCAGGCTCTGGTTTTGGGTTTGGTAACCGTACCGCAACAGAAATTCATAATTGGTTGGCATCATGAATTTGGGCGCGCGCGCCATGCCGCCAAATTCCCAATCAAAGCTTTTTTGCCATTTTTCGAGTAGTTTTTCCAGGCTGTCTAAGTTGTGGTCAATGGGCGACTCTGTTTTTGGGATAACGCTCAGCGATTGCAAACCTTCATGGAGTTGTTCAGCATATTCAAAGATGGTTTGCGGATTTTGTACATAAATTTCCTGAAGTTTTTCGAGCGAATTGATCCAGTCATTTTTTCGGAAATAGGTTCCGCCCCAAATTGGTCTGCCATCGGGCAAAGCCACCACATTCATAGGCCAGCCGCCGTGACCGGTCATGACTTGTACCGCTTTCATATAAACGGCATCAATATCGGGACGTTCTTCGCGGTCGATTTTGATGCTGATAAAATGGGCATTCATTACGGCAGCCACTTCGTCGTTTTCAAAACTTTCGTGTTCCATCACGTGACACCAGTGACAAGCAGAATAACCAATGCTGATGACGATGAGTTTGTTGGTTGTTTTGGCTTCTGCCAAAGAGTTGGAGTTCCAAGCTTTCCAATGCACCGGATTGTTGGCGTGTTGTAACAGGTATGGACTGGTTTCGAGATGTAGTTCGTTCATGTTATATTTACTAGCCCCGATGGCAGCTGGTTACCATGTAACGCGGACAGCGGGAAATAGCTTCAAAGATTAATAAAAAAGCGCCCGGTTTCGGACGCTTAAAGTTAGTTTTTTATTTTGAATTGTGATTAGCCGTTAAGTGCTTCCACCACAATGTCTTTGTCGTTCAGCATGTCTTTGAGCATGTTTTCGATACCGCTTTTCAGGGTAAAAGTCGAAGAAGGACAGCCGTTGCAGGCACCTTGCAATACTACTTTTACTCTTTTGCTGTTTTCGTCATAGGAATCAAAAAGAATGTTTCCGCCATCGGCAGCCACCGCAGGTTTTACATATTCTTCAAGGATGTTGATGATTTGCTGAGACGTTGTGTCAAGATTGTCAAAATTCTTGATTTGTTGTTTTTCCTGTTTTACGTCATTCACAATTTGGCTTTCATCAATGACCGTTCCCCCATTTTCGATGAATTGTTTGATGAATGTTCGCAATTCGAGAGTGATTTCATCCCAGGAAGTGCTTTCGTATTTGGTTACCGAAATATAATTTTCGGCAATAAAAATTTCCTTTACATAATGGAATTTAAATAATTCCTGAGCCAACGGAGAAGCTTTAGCTTCATCTATGTTTTTAAATTCAACTGCGGTTTTGGTCAGCATTATGTTGACAACAAACTTTAGTGAAGCCGGATTGGGCGTGGTTTCGCCATAAACGGATACCGGTTGTTTTTTGGTCGGGTTTTCATTTGGCATTACTATCACACCGCCATTGTCTACAAAACTTTCAATTTGTTCTGCCACTGCATCCTGTACATCTGTCCATTCCACGATACTAAAGCGCTCAATCGCGATAAAGTTTCCTGAGATGTAAACGGTTTTTACAAACGGAAGGTAGAAAAGTTGTTGTGCTAAAGGCGAATTTTTGGCCTCATCAATATTTTTAAATTCAAAATTTTCATTTTGCGTTATAAAATCAGGGAATTCGAATTTAATTATTGTTGGGTTTTGTGTTTCTTTTATGGTGATTTTCATCGAATTTATTTATTTTTCTGCAAATTTAACAAAGTTATGTTCTGTGATTACTTATATTTGAAGAATTAAATAATAATTAACACAACTAGGTGGTTTTTGTAAAATTAAGCCGCCATTACTATATTTATTTGATGAAAAAAAGAATACTCTTCATTTTTTTATTGGCCATTGGTTTTTCTGCAAAGGCACAGCTAATCGTCAATAATACTCAGACTCCGGTAGAATTGGTACAAAATGTACTCTTAGGGCAAGGAGTTGTGGTAAGTAACATTACTTTTAACGGTTCAGCAATTAGTGCTGCTAGTATCAGGGATCAGGCCGGGCACTTTTTGAATGGAGCAACGACCAATATTGGTTTAGATTCAGGGATTATTTTATCTACAGGAAAAGGATCCTTGGCTATTGGGCCGAATGATGCCGGTGGCTCTACCGATGCTACTGACAATCCTGACGAAGGTGATTCGGATCTGGATCAATTGACGACCAATACGGTTAGAAACAAAGCAATAATAGAGTTTGATTTTATACCAAACGGTCAGACCCTGAGTTTTGATTTTGTTTTTGCTTCAGAAGAATATCCGGAATGGGCCAATTCCAATTTTAATGATGTTTTTGGATTTTTCTTAAGCGGACCGGGTATTGCGGGACCATATTCTAATGGAGCAATTAATATTGCATTGATTCCGTCTACCACAGTGCCGATAACAATTAATAATTTAAATAACGGAACAACAAACGCAGGGCCATGTGAATACTGTGCTTTTTATGTTAATAACGGAACAGGAGCTACTCCCGTTACTAATGCTACTATTCAGTATGATGGTTTTACATTGGTAATTCCGGCTACAGCAACGGTTCAGTGTGGTCAATTATACCATATTAAATTGGCAATTGCCAATGTTGGTGACAATTCATTGGATTCGGCGGTTTTTCTAAAAGCCAACAGTTTTAATTCTGCTCCTATTAATTTCCCTGATGATTATTTAGTTTCTAATGGTTTTGCCCCTTGTTATGGTGGTTCTACCCAAATTTGTACCGGTTTGAATCCGGCTGTTCCTCACGAATGGACTCAAGACGGAAATATTATTCCAGGAGAAACAGGTCCGTGTTTGACTATTACAGAACCGGGAGAATATTGTGCCATAGCTTATCCTTACGGTCCGGCATGTCCTGTTACAGATTGTTTGATTGTTGAATTTCAGGATGAAATAGCGATTGGCAATCCTAATACTTTAGTTGAATGTGAAAACCCTTTTAATTTGACTGATAACGCCACTGTTATAGCAAACGGTTTGGATGTTTCCTTGTCTTATCACCATACACAGTTCGATGCGGAACAATTATCGGCTCCAATCACCAACGCGACAAATTATACCGGTTTTGATGGAGAAATCATTTACGTAGGAGTTGAAGATAATACGACAGGTTGTTTAACGACGACCAGTTTCATGCTTGACCTGATTACTTGTACAGATGATCCGATTCCGGGTGATCCACTTGATTTAACATCCTGCGAAAGCAGTTTTGGCAGTGGTACGGCAACTTTCAACTTTATACCACAGACGCCTCTTGTATTGGATGTAAATCCTGCAGCTGATTATACGGTTACTTACCATTTAAATCAAAATGATGCTACCAATGATGTAAGTCCAATAGGCTCAATTAGTAATTTTCTTGGTACTAATGGGCAAACTATATATGTCAGATTAGAAGAAAATGCAGATCCAACGCATTTTGCAACAGTTAGTTTCCAATTAATTGTTTATCCGATACCAACCGCTACAATTTCTATTGCTCCAACAGTAATTTGTGAGAATGAAACTGCTACGGTAACTTTCACCGGGACTCCGAATGCTGTTGTAACGTATAATGTTGATTCTAATCCGAATCAGACCATAACGTTGAATGCCGGAGGTAGTGCGACAATTGTTACACCATCATTAACCACAGCATCAACGTATAATTTAGTTAGTATTCAGAATCCGGTTACGACTTGTTCTCAATTATTGTCAGGCTCTGCCACAGTTAACGTCAATCCATTACCAACAGTTACGATTTCGGGGACCACGACAATTTGTTCGGGAGGCACAACAGTGATTACGTTTAATGGTACGCCAAATGCTACGGTTACTTATACGGTAAATAGCGGCGGCGGCCAAACG
>NZ_JARGNA010000001.1 GCF_030167905.1 Flavobacterium terrisoli | reverse complement strand
ACACTCATGTTATACATGTACTGCGTGTAATGAGGATCTTGCTGTGCTCTTAACTCTGTTACTGCTAAAGCTAATACTGCAATGAAATATAGTTTCTTCATTTTGTTGTGTTTTATTTTAAATCCAATTTAGTTTGTCCTATTGTGCTCGGTTGATGTAAATCCATCCTGTTTTAGTTTCACCATTATCTCTTTCGATTACGAAATAATAAGTGGCATCAGGAAGCTCATCTCCATTGTCAGATTGACCTCTCCATTGATCTGTATAATCTCCTTTGCTATATACTTTTACTCCGTATCTGTTAAAGATACTCAAGTTTCTAACATTGAACCCTCTAAGGTCAAATGAATCGTTTAATCCATCATTGTTAGCAGAAATTCCTTTTTGAATTACACAAGTAATGGCATCAACAACAATAGAATTAGAACTCTCACATCCATCAGAAGTTACTGTAACAGTATAAGTATCAAGGTTAGTAACTACAATGCTTTGAGTAGTTCCTACTGTTAAACCAGCACTATTTTCCCATACATAGGTAACATTTGGATTAAATGTACTTCCATCAAAAGGAGAAACAGTTAACACAAAATCATTTCCATCACAATCACCCGATACTGTAATTTGAACTGGTGCTGCAATTACAACTTGTGCTGTACTTGAACTAGCCACTCTACAAGTTGCTGCATCCGCAGTTACCGAATAAGTCACTGTATAGGTTCCAGCTGGTGAAGCCAAACTAACTAAACCTGTTGTAGGGTTTATTACCAATCCTGCTGTTGCAGAGAAAGTACCACCAGTTGTAAATCCAGCTGTTGATGTATTTGGTAATGGATCAGCCTGACCAGAACAATATGGTGAATTATCATAACTGATAGTAGTTATCGGAACAACCTCTGGCAAAATTTCTACAGTAAATGAAGTAGTTCCAGTTACTAAACAAGTTGCAGTATTTGGAGCAACAGTATAAGAAACCGTATAGATTCCTGGTATTGAACCAGCACCTCCGGTACCTAAAGTAATTACTCCTGTCGCCGGATTAATATTCAATCCAACTGGTGTTGAAGTGAATGTACCACCTGTGGTAAATCCGGCTGCCAAAGAAGGCGACATCGATGGTGCTGCATTTTGACAAATTGGCGTTGTATAAGTGAATCCTGTAACCGGAGTTACTATCGGATTGATTACAATCGTGAAAGTTGAACTTCCTGCTTGTGTACAAGTCGTTGGATTGTCAAGAACTGTATAGGTTACAACAAATGTTCCTCCTGCAGGGTTACTTCCTGCAAGATTTATAACTCCCGTTGTTGGATCAATATCCAATCCAGCTGTAGATGAGAATGTTCCGCCTGTAGTAAAGCCAGGAGCAGAAGTATTCGGCACTGGATTAACAGTGTCGTTTTGACAAACCGGAGTTGTTGGGTAACTGAATGTAGTTACCGAAGGATTTTGCGGAATCACAGTTAAAGTAACGGTAACAGGAATAGAATAACATCCCGTTGCAAGGTCGTGTACCGTGATAGTGTGGTCTCCAGGAGTCACACCTGTAAAAGTAGTACTTGATTGGTAAGTTCCGTTATCTAAGCTATACTCATATCCTGATGCAGGTAAAGCATAAGTTCCAACATTAGTATAATCCTGAGGATCTACAGCCGTCCAATCTGCCGGATTCCAGATCAAACTAGGAACTGTAGCAGTATTGTTTCTTCTGTAAGTATATCCAGCTTGGTTAGCAGGTGTAAATGCTACACCGTCTGTTCTGCCCCATAGATCAACATCAACATCAGCACTAGTAGTCAATTTCATGTAATCATCAGTATTTACACCTCCACAAGAAGCAAAAACTTGATTTGGAACTACTCCGCCTTGATTCGTTGCACTTCCAACAGCTACTACAAAAGTACTGTTGTTGTTTAACATTCCTGTCAATTGATTATCGCAAGAAGCTGTTGTGCTTCCGTTATTATAAACTTTTAATTTATAATTGCTTAAATCAACCGCTGAACCTGTTCCGTTGAAAATTTCCACATAAGTTAACGAACCAACATCTTCATCTGTTACTTCAGAAATAAACAAGTTGGCTGGTAATCCGCCACCAGTGTTTACAGGGGAAGTAACTTCAATTGTTCCGGTTTGAACCGCACAAGTAGGTTGTGTTACATTCAATGTTGGTTGAACTGCAGTATTAATTGTTACCGTAAATGATTCCTCATCAGTACAACCACCATTATTTGCATAAATAAAGATTGTTTGCGAAGTCGTAATTGGAATGCTGGCATCTATTGGATTTACACCACCAGAAGCAGCAAAATAATTTCCAACTGTTAAAGCAGGTAATGTATAAGTATTACAAACTGAAACCGGAGCTGGTTGAGCAATATTCGGCGTATCAAGAATCTCAACAGTTGCTGTTGGGTTATTACCGGCACACACACCAGATCCTGGTAATGTATAAATAATAGTGTAAATTCCAGGCGAGCTTAAACTTGGATTTATAGCTCCTGTATTAGGATCTATAGACAACCCTCCGTTAGGCGTCGCTGAATAAGTACCACCCGCAGTACCCGTAAATGTTACCGTTTGAGGAGTAGTAATGCTGCCACAATATGAAGCTGCTGAATAACTGATAGTAGCTGCTGTAGGTTCTACAATACTAATGGTAAATGATTTTACTTTTTCACCACAACTTGCAGTCGCCGCTACAGTATTTGTGATTATATAATTCCCCGGTGCACTTGCTTGGAGATCAACTTCACCTGTCGCTGTATTAACAAATACTAATCCAGGTACAATTGTAGAAGAGAATACTCCTGCTACAGAACTTTGGGCAATAACCGGTATAGGGTTTGGTGCTCCCGGAGTTTTGCAGTATACCGTTGGATTATAGGTAAAGTTCGCATCCGGACAACAAAGTGTTGTTCCTGCTCCAGGCGTATTTTCATTACTTTGAACTAAGTTAATAAACCCAGCCTGATTAGAGAAGTTGGTAATTAATATTACATAATATTGACCCGCTAATGCGTTGGTAATATTTAAAATCTCCGTAGGCGCAGCAGAATAACTACAACCTGTTTGTTGGGTTACCGGCACTCCAATTCCAGGAGGTGCAAATGGCCATGCTGCTCCAATAAAGTTACATGCCGCCGTCTGATCTGCAAATGGTCCCCAAGCCGCATAATCCACATCAATGTTTGGTGCTCCTCCAGGAGTTGTTGATTGTGTCAACAAATAGTTAATAGGCCCTGAAGTGTTTACCTGAATAGTGAAATAAGCCGGGTTAGGAGATGTCCCCAAACATCCAATGGTTCCTAAATTGGCAACACCTGTAGTGTTTGCATAGTTTGTAAGACTACAAACTGTTGAAGCAGTAGGACAAGTTGATGGTGTGGAAATACATAAATTAAACGTTGTTGATTCTGGTGTATTTCCATTCGAGTAAACCCTAATGTAATAAGTATTTCCAACAGTCAAGTTGTTCAACACACCTGACAAAGAAAAGGCTGCACTACAGAATATTTGAGTTAACGTACCACATTGTCCAGAATAAGCCGCAAAATTTAAATTGGTTGAAGTTCCTACTACGTTTTGTAACGCCACATTCAAATATGGGTTGGTTGCAATAAATTGAAACCAAACATCATCATCTGCTGTACCGATACAAGGTGCAATAGCCGGTGATGGAGAAGCTGTTGCTCCTGCAATAGACCCGGAAGCTATTTGTTGACATACTGCAGATGAATTTACCGGAACGAAAGTAGCGCTGCCACATTCATCATTAGCCAATAATGTATTGAAATTAAATCCACCAGCTAAAGCACTTTCTCCTTCTGTAGGACAATTAGCTCTCACATAGAAAGTATATTGTGTCCCAGGGGTTAATCCTGTAATTGTTGCAGGGTTATTAGTAACCGTGAAGAATCCTGGATCAGTTGGTAGCGGAACAGGATCGCCTAGCTCCACTATGATAATATCCCAAGAAGTAACCAATGGGTTAGATTCTGTCCATCCTAATAAGGCGGAAGTAGTTGTAATTTGTGTTGCTGTTAAAGCAGTTGGTTTTGCACAGTTTGGTGCTGGACCACATGTTACTGTTGCTACCCAACCCGGTCTGTTAACAGAACCATCACTTCCAAATTGGAAAGTTAAACATCCCTCAGCATTTGTTGATGTAAACGGACCAGGGATAGCTGTTCCCCAAAATGCACCAGGTGCAGTTGTTGGGGCAAAACCCGGACCATTTGTACTTGAGATTTGATCTACACCAACAGTATCACTGTCATAAACATATAATCCATCCCAGCTAGGTTCTGTATTAAATTCACTGAAAGTTACGGTAACAACCTGTCCCGGAGGTGCACAAATGGTAACAGTTGAATTTGTACCATCCGCATAGTTAGCTGTTGGCCCACCCGGATCTGTAAATGTTCCACCACAAACTGGCGGCTCAACCTGAGTTGTAAACGTTGCTGGTCCTGTCCATGGACTAAGATCGTTGCCCGGACAAACCGCTCTAACATATACATCATGACATGTAGAGGCTGGTAAATTGGTTAAAGTATGCGGATTGTCAGTTACAATTGTACCTACTGATGCAACTGTTGGAGCAGGATCACCACATGGTACAGTTATAATTTCCCAAGTTGTTTGTCCTGGACCTCCGTTTGTCCAACCAATGGTTGCCTCATGGGCTAACACACCGCTTGTAGTAATTAAACCAGGTTCCGGACAAGTTGGGATTTCTTCAATAATTACATTATCGATGAATATTCTCCATCCGTCTAAACCACCATTAGGAACATGCCATCCGATATTTACCGGACCTGAAATCCCCGCTAAACTTACAATGCTTTGCGCATAAGTAGTATTACTATATGAGGTAAGTGGAAGTAAGGTTGTAGTGAAATCTACCGGACTTGGTCCGTTCTGAGACAACATTACTCTAAAATCATTTGGCTCAAAAGTAGATTGAACTCTGTAATGGAATTTTAATCTTTGATTTCCGTTCAAAATGATTTGAGGAGAAATTAACCAGTCATTATTAGCACCATTGTTAAAATCGGTATTAATGGCCGCACATTGGTTTCCTTCAAATGGATTGGTTGCATAATTCATATCCCATGCATCTCCATCACCATTTGAATTTAAAACCGTCCAACAGCTTTCTGTTGTCGAACCTGTATTAAACCCTTCCTGGAAAGGAGCAGTAAATGCAGCACATAAGGTATTGAATAAAAATGGCCCTGACCACGCACTAAAAGTTCCGTTGTTACAATCTGCTCTTACATAAAATTCATATTGCGTATTAACGGTTAAAGGTCCAACCGGGTTAATTGTATTGCTACTGGTTTGTGTTCCCGAACCAGGAGGAATTCCTGCGCCTGGAGCTTGAAGAACATATTCCCATGAAGTCGCTGCTCCTGGGTTAGCCCAAGTTAAATTCGCAGAAGTTTGTGTTAAACTGTTAACCCCTAAAGTAGTCGGTGGAGGACAGTTAACAACTTGTATTGTTAAAGTATAAGCCGTTGTTTGTGGCGCTGGCCAAGTTGATATTACAAAATAATATGTTGATCCTGCAGTAACAGGTAAGTCAAATGTTCTAACATTTGTGTTTCCATTGGCAACACCCGCTAAACAGTTAACACCGATATCGGCACAACTGGCATAAGCAAAAATTCCTGAGAAAGTTCCTGTTGGTGTCATTGTTACATTAATCACACCGGTTGTTGTTGCTGTATAAGAATACACAACATCATTTCCTCCTAAATAGTTATTTGCAGAACCACATCCTGCTGCACCACCCGGTGTCCCTTCTATACCGGTATCACCATAATTGGCAGTGTTATCAGTTGTGTTATAAGGAAGTGTCGTAATTACAATCGGAGCAGCACAACTAAATCCTGGCGATGTCGTTGAAAATGAGTAAGGTCCTACCCAAATACTGTTTGCTCCATTGGAACATAAAGCTCTTACGTAATATTTATAATTTGTATCCGGCGCAAAAGGCGTTCCGGTTGCAGTCGCGGTAGCTGTATAAGGCAAAGCGCCATTGTAAATTACACCAACACCTGTAGGTGCATTTGCGAAAGGCAGTACTTCAATTTCCCATGAAGTAGCTCCACTTGGGTTACCCCAACTTAAATCTGCAGAAGTTTGTGTTATATTTCCAGCGGTTAATGCTGTTGGATCTAAACATCTTTCAAGAATACTTACATTATCCACCAACCATCTGTCTCCATCTAACACGGCTAAAGGTTGTGTGTAAACTTTTACAAACGCAACATAAACCTGTGTGCCTGCAAAAGCTGACAAATCAACTACTTTTTCTTCGTAAATGTTAAATGTGGTTGTCAAATCTGTTTCTGTCCATGTTTGAACAGTGTTGGTATAAGCTGCCGGGTTTGTCTGAACTGAGGCAGCAGGCGCAACTCTAATTTGATAAATAGTTCCTTGGTTACCATTGGTAAACATTCTGGTAAAAAAACGAAGCTGACCATTTGCCGGTATATTAACCAATGGCGATGCTAAAAAGTCTTCAGAAGTGTTTCCCTGACCAATATTTTCCCTGTTCACATAGGCCGCATTGGCTCCTGCATAAACAATTTGGTTAGGTGGCGCAACAACAGTACTATTGATTCCCCATCGTTGTACAAGACCTACGCCGTTATCAAAAACAGCCCAGTTACCTGTTCCTAATGTCCAGTTCGTTGATGGCAACGCATCTGGACCTGTTGTATTTTCAAATCCTTCAACCGTTGGCGTAAATTGCGCGTATCCGGTGATTGAGAAGAATGCCAACAAAATTAATAATGTAATTTTTTTCATGTAATGAAAATTTTAGTTGTTATTGAGTTTTTTTTGGATTTTGAGTTCCAAATTTAGTAAAAATTATGAAAAAAATAACATTTATATTTTTTTTGCCAAAAAAATTGAAATTTAAGTTATGATTTGGTAAAGAAAATGTATCCCAACTTAAATTACTTATCACTATTTTTGTGGCTCAAATAGAGCTAATGTTAGAAAAAGAAGTAATAAATTTTGAGCGAACAGTAATAGTTGGAATTGTTACACAAAACCAAAGTGAGGAAAAGCTAAATGAATACCTGGACGAGTTAGAATTCCTGACGTTTACTGCCGGCGGGGAAGTTATCAGGCGGTTTTCACAAAAACTGGAAAGACCTAATCCTAAGACTTTTTTAGGGACAGGAAAGATGGACGAAATCAATTTATTCATCAAAGAAAATAATATCTCAACTGTAATTTTTGACGATGAATTATCGCCTTCCCAACAAAAAAATATTTCCAAAATTTTAGACTGTAAAATTTTGGATCGAACCAACCTGATTTTGGACATTTTTGCCCAAAGAGCAGAGACTTCTTATGCCAGGACTCAGGTGGAATTGGCACAATGCCAGTATTTGCTGCCACGCCTTTCCGGCATGTGGACTCACCTGGAACGTCAAAAAGGAGGTATTGGCCTTCGTGGTCCGGGGGAAACAGAAATCGAGACCGACAGAAGGATTGTTCGCGACAGGATTGCATTACTAAAAGAAAAAATCAGGACTATCGACAAACAAATGGCAGTTCAGAGAAGTAATCGCGGTGCCATGGTTCGTGTAGCACTGGTAGGTTACACCAATGTCGGAAAATCAACTTTAATGAATGTCATCAGCAAGAGTGAGGTTTTTGTGGAAAACAAACTTTTTGCCACATTGGATACAACCGTTAGAAAAGTGGTGATTAAAAACCTGCCCTTCCTGCTATCAGATACGGTTGGGTTTATTAGAAAATTGCCAACTCAACTGGTCGAATCTTTTAAAAGTACACTTGATGAAGTTCGTGAAGCCGATTTACTGCTGCATGTCGTAGATATTTCTCATCCTGATTTTGAAGAACACATTAATTCCGTTAATCAGATTTTACAGGACATCAAGAGCAATGACAAACCAACCATCATGGTTTTTAACAAAATTGACGCGTACAAACACTTAGTGATTGAGGCCGATGATTTAATCACCGAAAAAACGCCCAAACATTATACTTTGGAGGAATGGAAAGATACCTGGATGAGTAATGTTGGAGAAAAAAATGCCTTATTCATTTCGGCTACCAACAAGGAAAATTTCGAAGAGTTCAGAGAAAAAGTATATGAAGCAGTAAGAGAAATTCACATTACGCGTTTCCCATACAACAAATTTCTTTACCCGGATTATAAAGATGTAATTGAGGAGTAAATCCTATTGCAGATAGTAGATATATCCAACATTCAACCAAACATTCCAATCGTTGGCTCTGTTTTCAACATAAACTGCAGGATCGGGATTTAAACCGTCAACCCAGTTGGAGAAATAATACTGCCAACGCAAATCAAGCATTAAATCAGAAAGTTCCGTTAACTTATAACGTGTTCCGACACTCCCAACGATTGACCAAACAGTTCCACCCTGATTGGTAGTTGCATTATAATATTTTATCGGTGTCGAAAGTGGCGTGTTTAATGGTCCAATCGTAGAATAAGCTTCCGGGTCATAAAAACTGAATTGACCTCCCAAACTGATAAAGGGCGCCCAAGCTCCAATAGTAGCAGAAAAATCTCTAATGCTCAAAGGGAAATATTCTAATTGCATCCCAATGTTAGTAACCGCAGTACTTCCTCTCATCGCTCTTAACTGGTCAGCCATTAAAGAGGTTCTGCTGTCATCAACCCATTTACCAAAATGTTGCAATTCTGTTTTGTTGTATGACAATTCACTTCTTAATTTGAAGTGGTCATTAAAATAAGTTTCAGGAGTGTAACAGTTACACTCAGCTCTATAGGAGAAATTCAGGTAATGAATAATCCCTATACCGTAGCCGGTATTTCCTGCGTTGGTTTTGAAATCGCTCCTTTGTCCATAATCAGATTGAAAAGCAACAGGACCAACAATTGCTCCGATTTCATGCGAAAAACCAAATTGAGCAAAAGCGTTATTTGAAAGAGCAAATAACAACAGTAAGGTTATGATAAATTTTTTGGGCACTTGCATACTAATTAGTTCAATTCTCGACAAATATATAAAAACATCATTCAGTTATAAAAAAAAATAAAAATTTGTTAGCATATATACGAAAAAAAGCAACAAAAGTTTTAAAACGCAACATTTATTACAAGCTTCTTTAAAATTCCTTAACATAAATATAAAAATTCTGAGAATTTTAAAAAAATTACAATCATAATTTTTAATAAAATGTATATTTGTGCGATTTTACGAAAACGTTTTCTTAAAAAAATTAAATAGTATATTTTATGTCAAAAAGTATTAACGATTTTATCGAATTGGTTGCTAAAAGAAACGCCAATGAGCCTGAATTTATGCAAGCAGTAAAGGAAGTTGCGGAAACAGTAATTCCTTTTATTGAACAAAATAAAAAATACCAAAACAAAATGCTTTTGGAAAGAATGGTAGAACCGGAAAGAGTAATCATGTTCCGTGTAACCTGGATTGACGATGCCGGAAACACACAAGTGAACCGCGGTTACAGAATCCAAATGAACTCTGCTATCGGACCATATAAAGGAGGAATTCGTTTCCATCCATCAGTAAATTTAAGTATCTTAAAATTCTTAGCTTTTGAGCAAACTTTCAAAAACAGTTTGACAACATTGCCAATGGGCGGTGGAAAAGGTGGTTCTGATTTTGATCCAAAAGGAAAATCAGATATCGAAATCATGAAGTTCTGTCAAGCGTTCATGACTGAATTGTCTAAACACATCGGTGCTGATACTGACGTTCCTGCGGGAGACATCGGTGTTGGAGGAAGAGAAGTTGGTTATATGTTCGGTCAATACAAAAGATTGAGAAACGAATTTACAGGAGTTTTAACCGGAAAAGGAATCACTTTCGGTGGTTCATTAATCCGTCCGGAAGCTACAGGTTATGGCGATGTATATTTCGCTCAAAACATGTTGGCTACCAAAGGGGAGAGTTTCTCTGGTAAAACAGTGGTGGTTTCAGGTTCCGGAAATGTAGCGCAATATGCTATTGAAAAAGCAACTGAATTAGGAGGAAAAGTAGTTACGGCTTCTGACTCTTCTGGATATATTCACGATGCAGACGGAATTGATGCTGAGAAATTGGCTTACATCATGGAAATCAAAAACGTAAACTACGGAAGAATTTCTGATTACGTTGCCAAATATCCAAATGCTAAATTCATCGCAGGAAAACGTCCTTGGGAAGTAAAATGTGATATCGCTTTACCATGTGCGACTCAAAACGAGTTAAATGGTGACGAAGCAAAAGCATTGGTTGCTAACGGATGTATCTGTGTGGCTGAAGGTGCTAACATGCCTTCAACTCCTGAAGCTATTGAAGAATTCTTAAAAGCAAAAATTCTTTTTGCTCCTGGAAAAGCTTCTAATGCAGGTGGTGTAGCTACTTCAGGTTTGGAGATGTCGCAAAACTCATTGCGTTTGAGCTGGACTTCTGAAGAAGTTGACCAAAGATTAAAGGATATTATGGCTAATATTCACGCAGCTTGTGTGAAATACGGTACTGATGCAACAGGTTATACAGATTACGTAAAAGGCGCAAACGTTGCCGGTTTCGTAAAAGTAGCCGATGCTATGCTGGCTCAAGGAGTAGTATAATTTTAGAATACAACCAACCAACCCGAGGCGCAGCCGAATTGTATGTAGCGCAGCGTAATAAAACCTAAAAAATGCTCTCAGAACTGAGGGCATTTTTTTATGTCAAAATACCAAAACGATAATTTTTCCGTTTATACTATATTTGTAGGCCTAATTCTTTTCAAATGAAAAATTGTTTTTTTTGGTTGCTGATGCTCTTTTCCCAAATTGGTTTGTCCCAACAAAACCAAAATTGGAAAGGCTATTTCTCATACAACCAAATTAAAGATCTTTCAGAATCTGTCAATAAAGTATATGCCGCTGCGGAGAATGCTTTGTTTATAAAAAATGTTGTTACGCCCGACATCCAGACTATTAATACCGTCGACGGCCTTTCTGGCCAAACCATTTCTGCTCTTTATCACAGTGACACCTTTAACAAAACTATGGTAGGATATCAAAATGGATTAATCATTGTTATTAACGACGCTGACGGAAGCATGCTCAATGTAGTTGACATTATCAATAAAAACCTTCCTGCCAATATTAAAAAAGTAAACCACTTTATGGAATATGACGGGATCGTTTATGTTTCGTGTGATTTTGGAATTGTACAATACAAATTGGCGACTTTAGAATTTGGTGATACTTATTTTATTGGTCCCAGTGGAGAAGAAATAAAAGTATACCAAACCACAATTTTTAATGGCGATATTTTTGCCGTTACCGCATACCACGGAATCCGAAAAGCATCAATAAGCAATCCCAACCTGAATGATTTTTCGCAATGGGCTGTTTTTGACGGAGGTTATTGGAACGGAATAGTTACTTTCAACAACCAATTGATAGGATTGAACACGAACAATCGAGTCTATAAATACAACGGTTTTTACTTCGAAGAATTTAGCCTGATTGGACAACAGGGTTTAGATATTAGAGCCACTTCAAATTATTTAATTGTCACCACATTAAATCATGTGTTTATCTACAATACTAGTCTAGGGCAAATCATTCATATCCAAAGTTCACAAATAATGACTGCTGCTGTAACATTTACCTGCGCTACAATTATAGGTCAAAACATCTATATCGGAACTGCAGAAAATGGTGTTTTAGCCTCTTCTATAAATATGCCAACCGCTTTTGAATTTATCATGCCTAACGGCCCATCAAAAAACAATATGTTTGCCATAAACAGTACTTCAACCAATCTGTGGGCGGTATATGGCGGTTATGATATGTCGTATAATCCTGCCAACTTTATTGGTTATGAGCCAACAAGTTTCGGAATAAGCAAATTTGCTGAAACCGGCTGGCTAAACATTCCTTATGTTGATGTTTTAGGTGCCAAAGCTTTATCTAAAATAACGGTAAATCCCAATGACGAAACACAAGTATATGTGAGTTCATACCACAGTGGCTTACTCAAATTAGAAAATGACATTCCAACAACACTTTATGACCATACCAATAGCGGGTTGGAATCATTGGGAACCGGCGTTAATACAAGCGTAAGGATAAACGGAACCGTATTTGACCGTCAGGGAAATCTTTGGGTAACCAACAGTAAGATTAGAAAGGAACTCAAAGTGCTAAAAGCAACCGGAACTTGGGAATCTTATGACATGGAAGATATCTTAGACAATTATATTGCCAGTAATTTGAATAAAATTGTCATTGACAAAAGCGGTACCAAATGGATTGCCACTTATCTTGACGGTGTTATTGCCTTCAATGAAAGCAGCGGTGTTTTCAAAAAAATGTCGGAAGGTGTTGATGCCGGAAATCTTCCCTCCAGAGACGTAAGGGCCATCGCAATTGACAATCGAAATCAGGTTTGGATTGGAACCAACAAAGGACTTCGTGTGTTGTCCAGCACCAGCAGCTATAACGGAACAGACCAAATGAGAGCCAACGCGATTATTATCCTGGAAAACGATTTGGCACAGGAGCTTTTATACGAACAGTTTATTACGGATATAGCGGTTAACGGTTCCAACGAAAAATGGATTGGCACAGCAGATTCCGGTGTTTTTCTTTTTTCCCCTAACGGACAGGAAACCATTTACCATTTTACCAAAGACAATTCTCCACTGCCGAGTGATGTAATCAACGATATTGAAATCAATGCTGAAACCGGAGAGGTTTTTTTCGCCACCGACAAAGGCTTAGTATCTTTTCAAGGCACCTCGACCAAACCAGCTGATAACCTGCAGGATGTTTATGTCTATCCAAATCCGGTGCGCCCGGATTTTGTCGGAACGGTTAAGATTGCAGGTTTGATTTCGAAAGCCAATATCAAAATCACCGATATCGAAGGAAATTTAGTTTACGAAACCACTTCCGAAGGCGGAACCATCGAATGGGATACCACCGCGTTTGGCAAATACAAAGTCGCTTCCGGTGTGTATATGATTTTTATCGCCGCCGAAGACGCTTCTGAAACTGCTGTAAAGAAAGTCATGATTGTACGTTAAAAACTTCGTACTTTAGCTTCAATCCGTTCGCCTATGCTCGACTTCGTAAATCGTACTTTCAGATGTTAGTCAAAACCAAAGCCATCGTTATTTCTTCGCTTAAATACCAGGAAAAAAGCCTGATTGTAAAGTGCTTTACCCAAAGCAGTGGCCTGAAAAGTTATTTTGTGCAAAGTGCTTTTTCGAGCAAAAAATCGAACCAAAAGATTGCTTATTTCCAACCTCTAACCATACTGGAAATCGAAGCCAATCACAAAAACAAAGGCACACTCGAACATTTTAAGGAAATCAAACTTTCAACGGCTTACCAAACCATCAATACCGACATCATCAAAAGCACTATCGTTATTTTTCTTTCCGAAATCTTGCACCACAGCATTCAAGAAGAAGAAAAAAACGACAATCTTTTTACCTTTCTGGAAACCGCTTTGCTTTGGCTTGATACACACGAAGAAACTTCTAACTTTCATTTGATTTTATTATTGGAGATAACCAAATTTTTGGGATTCTATCCTGATACTTCGGATGTTGACGGCCAACATTTCGAAATGAAAGAAGGTTTTTTTACACCATTTTTGGGAACAAGCTGCCTTAGTGAACACGAAACACACCTGTTTAAAAAGCTCATTGAACTCAAATTTGACAGTGATCAAAAGGTTTTTGCCGGTATCGAGCGCCAAATTTTACTCAAAATCCTGCTTGACTATTTTGTCATTCATCTCGATGGCTTCAGAAAACCCAAATCTTTGGAGGTTTTAAAAGAAGTTTTTGCTTAATATTTCGAAAAAGAAGCTTCTTTTTAATTATTCTTAAAAAACACTTATCATCCTTCTTTTTTCCTGCTTATTTTCTCTCATTTATTCAAAATTCCTTACTTTCGCACACTGATTTAAGAAAACGACAAAAATGAGTACTAAGTTTACTGAATACAAAGGACTTGACTTGCCTACCGTAGCCTCGGAAGTCCTTGATTTTTGGAAAAAAAATAACGTCTTTGAGCAAAGTGTAACTTCGCGTGAAGGCGCTACGCCTTATGTGTTTTTTGAAGGTCCGCCATCAGCCAATGGTTTACCCGGAATTCACCACGTAATGGCACGTGCCATTAAAGATATTTTTTGTCGTTATAAAACTCAAAAAGGTTTCCAAGTAAAGCGTAAAGCGGGCTGGGACACTCACGGTTTGCCAGTTGAATTGGGTACCGAAAAAGAATTGGGCATTACCAAAGAAGACATCGGAAAAACCATTTCCATCGAAGAATACAACGAAGCGTGTAAACGAACCGTAATGCGCTACACAGATGTATGGAATGATTTGACCGAAAAAATGGGTTATTGGGTTGATATGGAAGATCCGTATGTGACTTACAAATCCAAATACATGGAATCGGTTTGGTGGCTATTGAAACAAATCTATGACAAAGGTTTGTTGTACAAAGGCTACACCATCCAACCGTATTCTCCAAAAGCCGGAACCGGATTGTCTTCACACGAAGTCAACCAACCGGGAAGTTACCGTGACGTAACCGATACAACGGTTGTAGCACAATTCAAAACAAAAAACGAAACATTGCCAAGTTTCCTTCAGGGATTTGGTGATATTCACATACTAGCTTGGACGACCACGCCATGGACGTTGCCAAGTAACACGGCTTTGACTGTCGGACCAAAAATCGATTATGTTTTGGTGAAGACTTTTAACCAATACACTTTCGAGCCGGTTAATGTTATTTTGGCTAAAAATTTAGTCGGAAAACAATTTGCCGGAAAGTATTTTCTAGCCGAAAGCTATGCCGATTTCGCCAATTATAAAGCCGAAGACAAAAAAATTCCATACCAAGTTTTAACCGAAGTAAAAGGAAAAGATTTAGTCAATATTCGTTACGAACAGTTAATGCCATTGGCTTTGCCTTATCAAACTCCGGAAAACGCTTTTAGAGTGATTTCCGGTGATTTCGTAACTACAGAAGACGGAACCGGAGTGGTTCATACTGCGCCGACTTTTGGTGCCGATGATGCCAAAGTAGCCAAAGAAGCTACACCGGAAGTTCCGCCAATGTTGGTTTTGGACGAAATCGGGAATCCGGTACCATTAGTTGATTTACAGGGGAAATTCATCCAAGGTTTGGGCGACTACTCCGGCAAATATGTAAAGAACGAATACTACGAAACTGGTGAAGCTCCGGAACGTTCGGTAGATGTGGAAATTGCCATCCAGTTAAAAGAAGAAAACAAAGCCTTTAAGGTTGAGAAATACGTTCACAGTTATCCGCACAGTTGGAGAACCGATGAGCCGTTGTTATATTATCCGTTGGATTCCTGGTTTATCAAGGTAACAGATGTTAAAGACAGAATGTTCGACTTGAACGACACCATCAACTGGAAGCCAAAAGCCACCGGTGAAGGCCGTTTCGGAAACTGGTTGAAAAATGCCAACGACTGGAACCTGTCTCGTTCAAGATACTGGGGTATTCCGTTGCCAATCTGGCGTACCGAAGACAAACAGGAAGAGATAATTATCGGCTCGGTTGAAGAACTGTATAATGCTATAGAAAAAGCAATTGCTGCCGGTGTTGAAACCGTAAATCCTTTCAAAGGTTTTGAAGTGGGCAACATGAGCGAGGAAAACTATGATTTGGTGGACTTACATAAAAATGTGGTAGACAATATCACTTTGGTTTCTCCATCAGGCAAACCGATGAAACGCGAAACCGATTTGATTGACGTTTGGTTCGATTCGGGAGCGATGCCTTATGCACAATGGCATTATCCGTTTGAGAACAAAGACAAAATTGAGGACAACAAAGACTTTCCTGCCGATTTCATCGCGGAAGGTGTAGACCAAACCCGTGGTTGGTTCTATACCTTACACGCTATCGGAACCTTGGTTTTTGATAAAATTGCCTATAAAAATGTAGTGTCAAATGGTTTGGTTTTAGACAAAAACGGACAGAAAATGTCCAAACGTCTGGGCAACGCCGTTGATCCGTTCACAACATTAGCAGAATACGGTCCGGATGCGACACGTTGGTACATGATTGCCAATGCGAATCCTTGGGATAACTTAAAATTTGATATTGAAGGTGTGGCCGAAGTACGTCGTAAATTCTTCGGAACATTGTATAATACTTATTCGTTCTTTAGTTTATATGCCAACATTGATGGCTTTAAATATGCAGAAGCGGAAGTTCCGTTACACGAAAGACCTGAAATTGACCGTTGGATTTTATCCGAATTGCATACGTTGATCAAAGTCGTAGATGAAGCTTACGCCGATTACGAACCAACTCGTGCTGCTCGTGCGATTTCAGATTTCGTTCAGGAAAATTTGAGCAACTGGTATGTTCGTTTGTGCAGAAGAAGATTCTGGAAAGGCGAATATGGGACTGACAAAATTGCGGCTTATCAAACCTTATATACTTGTTTGTTAAACGTAGCCAAATTGTCAGCGCCAATCGCGCCGTTCTTTATGGACAAACTTTACAGAGACTTAACACAAGCAACACATACAGAGGAATTTGAGTCAGTACATTTGGCGAAATTTCCAAATTCGGTTGAAAACTTTGTTGATAAATCACTTGAAAGTAAAATGATGAAAGCACAGACGGTTTCATCACTCGTTTTGTCACTCCGTAAAAAGGAAATGATCAAAGTGCGTCAACCACTGCAAAAGGTAATGATACCAATACTTGACGAGAATCAACGTGCTGAAATCGAGGCGGTTTCCGACCTGATAAAAGCCGAAGTAAACGTCAAGGAAATCGAACTTTTGGATGATGCTTCAGGCGTTTTGGTGAAGCAAATCAAGCCCAATTTCAAAGCACTCGGACCGCGTTTCGGAAAGGATATGGGATTGATTTCCAAAGAAATACAGAATTTTACGCCCGAGCAAATCAACGAATTGGATGCCAAAGGTGAGTTAACACTTGTTATTTCGGGAAAAAGTATAATTTTATCCTTAGAAGATGTTGAGATTTCTTCGCAAGATATTCCGGGTTGGTTGGTAGCCAATGCAAATGGCATAACTGTTGCGTTAGACATTACACTGACCGAAGAATTGAAAAATGAAGGCATCGCGAGAGAATTGGTCAACCGAATCCAAAACATTAGAAAAGATAGCGGATTTGAAGTGACCGACAAGATTAAAGTTCAATTACAACATAATGACCTATTAGCGAAAGCTATACAAGAAAACGAAAACTATATCAAATCAGAGACGTTAACTGAAACATTAGTTTTAGACAATGAAGTTTCCAATGGATCTGAGATAGAATTTGACGAGATAAAAACAAGAATATTAATTTCTAAATAATTAAGAAAGATTATGGTAGAAGAAAAATTAAGATACTCAGATGCTGATTTAGCAGAGTTCAAAGAAATTATTTTAGCGAAAATTGAAAAAGCAAAAGCCGATTTAGACTTGATAAAAAGCGCGTACATGAATGACTTAAACAACGGTACTGATGATACATCACCAACGTTTAAAGCCTTCGAAGAAGGAAGCGAAACCATGTCTAAGGAAGCCAACTCTCAATTGGCAATTCGTCAGGAGAAATTTATCCGTGACCTGAAAAACGCTCTTTTCCGTGTGGAAAACAAAACCTATGGCGTTTGCAAAGTAACCGGAAAGTTAATCTCTAAAGAGCGTTTGAAAATAGTTCCTCACGCAACGATGAGTATAGAAGCTAAAAATTTACAACGATAACATATGGTAGTACTTTACTAAGTATAAAAAAGCCTCGCATTGCGAGGCTTTTTTAATTATAAGTTGATTTCACTTAGCTGTGTCAGCGTAAAATTCGGTCCATAACTGTATTGGATGATTTTGTTGTCGCCCACAGTAATCAAGTGACTGCTTAGCGGAATAACATCTTTTACATTTACCGGATAGGTGTTTTCCAAAGTAAGGTTAGCACTATTTGCCGCATTAAATACTTTTAGTCCATTGCTACCGCAGCCGACATATAAAACATTGCTTTTAACTCCTAAGCCATACGGCTCATCAACAAAATAAGTTGACAATAATGTCGGAGCTGCAATATCGGTAACGTCAATGACATTAATTTGATCATTTATAGCGCCACAGGAAGAACCACCGCGAACGGTGATATAAGCTGTATCTCCAAAAACAACCACAGGATCACAGGCCGTAGCATGAGAAAACCCGGAAACGAAATAAGGATTGAATTCATCTTCAGCATCAACGGTGAACATTCCAGTGGTAGAGCCTACAAATAAAATGTCTTTCTGTATAAATAAGGTTTCAAATTCGCCACCGCCAAACCATTGCGTCATATAAACGTCGTGATCATAAAAAGCATTAACCGGATCAGTGATATTGAAAACATTCAATTTATAAGCCTCAATCGTATAAAGTGCGTTATTGAGTATCTGGAAACGGGCATAAGATCCACCGGTACCTACCGGAGAAGTGTTGGCGCTTTCAAACCCGGCCAAAGCATCTTCAGCCCAGATTATTTGATCTCCTTCAGGTCGGTCTCTCATTTCGATGTTGAAACCTGTTATGATTTCATCGGCTTCCGGATATACTGTATAATCGTAAAATTCAGCTTCTTCAGGATATTCAGGATAGAAACTAATCGCGTTTTGAACTGTTCTTACCAAGGTAATGTTTTGAATATCGGAGATGTCAAAAACCAATAAATCGACAAAATTGTCTGCAAAAAGATAATGCCCTTTGACCGAGATGTCGTGAACACCTTCCAAATTGATAAAGGCAATATTTACCGGTGAAGTCGGATTGGCATTATTAAACACATGAACCCCCGATTCCTGTGCAATGTAAAAAAGGTAGTTTTCCGCTACATAAATTTTCCCGTCAGAATTGGTTTGTCTGGCAGCGCTTACGGCTACATCACTTCTAATCTGAGCCAAAGATTTTACTGTCGGGACCGCAAATTTGGCTTGCTCTGCATTGTTGTCGTCATTATCGCAAGACGATACAAAAATGGAAAAAACCAAAACAGTGAGTAAATAAATTTTTTTCATGTCAAATAGTTTTATTGGTCGTTGTTTTTTAGGATGCAAAAAAACAGGGTGGGTTGCTTCTGATAGTAAAATTAATAATTCTTTTGCTAAGATTTGTAAAATGTATAGAATGAGATTTATAACTAACAAAATATTATGTTTTTTGTATAATAATATTGTTATTTTTGCGCCAACAAAACCCTAAGAATGTCATTACGCAATTCCATTTTAATTATCGCCATCATTTTATTGGTTGACCAATTTGTGAAAATTTATATCAAGACCAATTTTGTTTATGGCGAAGCCGGTCAGATTGATGTTACCAGTTGGTTTAAGATATTGCTGATTGAAAATGAAGGAATGGCTTGGGGAACCAAAATTCCCGGACAATACGGTAAACTTTTTCTAACCATTTTCAGAATTTTAGCGGTTTTTGGTATCGGTTATTGGTTGTATGATGCCAGTAGAAAACACAGTTCAAAATATTTAATGGTTGCGATCGCTTTGATATTTGCCGGTGCGGCAGGAAATATCATTGATTCGGTTTTCTACGGGGTAATTTTCGATGACAGTTATGGTCATTTATCTACTATGTTTAGTGACCAACCTTATGGAACCTGGTTCCACGGTAAAGTTGTAGATATGCTATATTTCCCGATTTGTGAAGGTACTTTCCCGGAATGGCTCCCGGTTTGGGGCGGACATCCGTTCAAATTCTTTAATGCCATTTTCAATATTGCCGATATGGCGATTTCAACCGGTGTAGGGATTTTGATTGTATTCAATAAAAGGGCATTCCACAAAAAAACGGTTATCGAAAACTATAAATAGTCATCGGTGTCACACAATAATCCAAACGGATATCTGTGGCAAAAACATCATCAATTATTTCTTCGGGTTCAAAGAAAGACAAGCCTATTTTGATGACTTCGGCATTGCATTTCGATAAAAAGTTATCGTAAAACCCTTTGCCATAACCTACTCTATTCCCTGTTTTATCATAAGCCAAAAGCGGCACAAAAACCACTTGAATCTTTGACGCTGGCACTTCTATCCCATCGACCGGTTCGTAAATATTGTATTCATTTTTTTGAAACTTTGTATTGTCTGTCAATAGGTAGTTGGTCATTTCTACCGTTTCAAAATTGCTTTTAGCCACGACAATTTCCTTGTCTTTTCCGGCTAAGATTTGCAAAATGAATTCGGTGTCGATTTCCTTTTGCTCTTCAATGGTCAGAAACAAATGGAAATACGTTTGCTCCCAAACTTCTATTCCTTCAGGCGTAGTACCAAGCTGCAACAATCGATTGGCTATCGCCAAACTTTGATCTTCAATTTGTTCCCCGGTAAGTTGCTGACGAAGTGCTTTGTATTTTTTGCGTAAGTCCTTTTTATTCATAGCGTAAAATTAAAAATTAAATTCAATCTGTTTGATTTGAAATTAACCATTTCCCTATTAACTTTGTTTTCATGGAAATCCCTTCTATAGAATTACAATTGCAAACGTTGCCCGACAGTCCGGGCGTGTATCAATATTATGATAAAGACAACAAGATTCTATATGTCGGCAAGGCCAAAAACCTAAAAAAAAGGGTTACTTCCTATTTCAACAAACTCCATGACAATGCCAAGACCAATGTGTTGGTCAAAAAGATAGTCGAAATCAAACACATCGTGGTTTCTTCTGAAGCTGATGCGCTTTTGCTTGAAAACAACCTCATCAAAAAACTACAGCCGCGCTATAATGTGTTGCTTAAAGATGACAAAACCTATCCGTGGATTTGCATCAAGAAAGAACCGTTTTCACGTATCTTTCCCACACGCAGAATGGTCAAGGACGGCTCAGAATATTTTGGTCCGTATACCAATTTCAAAACGGTGAACACCATTTTGGATTTGATAAAGGAATTGTATCCATTACGTACTTGTAATTACGATTTAAGCGAAGCCAATATCAAATCGGGGAAATACAAAGTATGTTTGGAATACCATATCGGCAACTGCAAAGGTCCGTGTGAAGGTTATGAAACATTGGAACATTATCAGAAGCAAGTTGATGCCATTCGTGAAATCCTAAAAGGCAATTTCAAGGATAGCTTGCGCGATTTCAAAAAACAAATGAGTGAATTGGCCACCGAAATGAAATTTGAAGCCGCCCAAAAAATCAAAGAAAAAATAGAAGTTCTCGAAAATTATCAGTCGCGTTCTACCATTCTGAATCCGAAGATTTCAAATGTAGATGTGTTCTCTATTGTGTCTGATGAAGGAATGGCTTATGTCAATTTTCTGCAAATATCACACGGCGCTATCATTCGCTCACACACTTTGGAACTCAAAAAGAAACTCGACGAAAGCGATGAAGAGTTATTAGAGCTTGCCGTGGTTGAATTGAGAGAACGTTTTCACCTGACGACTAAGGAAATCATTTTGCCATTCGAACTCGATTTTGGCGACAAAATAAAAATCATCGTTCCACAACTCGGCGATAAAAAACAAATCCTCGAATTATCACAACGCAACGCCAAATACCAGCGTTTGGAACAATTAAAACAAATCCAAATAGTAGATCCGGAACGCCATACGAACCGAATCATGGCGCAAATGCAAAAGGATTTACGGCTACCAAATGAGCCAAGACATATCGAATGTTTTGACAACTCCAATATCCAGGGAACCAATCCGGTTTCGGCCTGTGTGGTTTTTAAAGATGGGAAGCCGAGCAAAAAAGACTATCGTCATTTTAATATCAAAACCGTTGAAGGTCCGAATGACTTTGCTTCAATGGAAGAAGTGGTTTACCGAAGATACAAACGCATGTTGGATGAAAACCAGCCATTGCCACAATTGATTATCATTGACGGCGGAAAAGGCCAATTGTCTTCTGCATTGAAAAGCCTTGACGATTTGGGTTTGCGCGGCAAAATCGCCATCATCGGCATTGCCAAAAGACTCGAAGAGTTATTTTATCCGGGAGATTCGGTGCCATTGTATTTGGACAAAAAATCGGAAACGCTCAAAATCATTCAACACCTGCGCAACGAAGCACACCGTTTCGGGATTACACATCATCGCGACAAACGCAGCAAATCAGCATTGCAAACGACGATGGAAACCATTCCCGGGATTGGCGAAAAAACCATGTTGGCTTTAATCAAACACTTTAAAAGTGTTAAAAGATTAAAATTAGCCACAGAAAATGAAATATCAGCTATTGTTGGTGCCTCAAAAGCCAAAAAAATTTCCGAATTTTACGCAATCCGTAAATCCTAAACCTTTTTATGAAAAAAATACTATTGGTTCTTGTTTGCTTGTTCTCGCTACAAATAATTGTTGCGCAAGATACTATCAACAAAAGAAGGCCAAAAGTTGGTTTGGTCCTCAGCGGTGGTGGTGCCAAAGGTTTTGCTCATATCGGCGTATTAAAAGTTTTAGAACAAGCCGGCGTAAAAATCGATTATATTGGCGGAACCAGTATGGGCGCGGTGGTTGGCGGTTTATATGCCTCCGGTTATAGCGCGACTCAAATCGATTCTATTTTTTACAACACCAATTTCGACGAATTACTTCAGGATTATATCCCGCGTTCTTCCAAAACTTTTTATGAAAAACGCAACGACGAAATGTATGCTATTTCGCTACCGTTTCACAAAATGAAAATCGGGATTCCGATTGCGCTTTCCAAAGGAATGTACAACTACAATCTATTGTCAAAACTGACCCATAACGTCAGACATGTTAGAGATTTCGATAAACTTCCCATTCCGTTTTTTTGTGTGGCCACCGATATTGAAACCGGTGAAGCTATTATTTTAAAAGAAGGTTATTTGGCGCAAGCCATGTTAGCGAGCTCGGCTTTTCCCTCGTTGTTTTCCCCGGTTGAAATTGACGGCAGGGTTTTGATTGACGGTGGTGTAGTCAACAATTATCCGGCAGAAGAAGTGCGGAAAATGGGTGCCGATATTATTATTGGTGTAGATGTTCAGGATGATTTAAAAAAACGGGATGCTTTGAAAGATGCCACTCGTATTTTGGTACAAATTACCAATTTAGACATGATCAAAAGCATGAACGAAAAAAAGAAAATTACCGACATTTATATCAAACCGGATATTTCGAATTATGGCGTAATTTCCTTTGATCAAGGAAGGGAAATTATCAATAAAGGAGAATTGGCGGCTTTCCTCGATATTGATAAAATAATGCAATTGGCCAGTCCTGACGGCACTTACAAACGCAACAATCTTTCTGCAGCCAAAGATACTTTGCAGATTAAAAGCATCAGTATTAACAAACTTGACAATTACACCAGAGCTTATATTTTGGGCAAATTGCGTATTAAAAGCGGAAAGAAAATCAGCTACGAGGAGTTAAAAAAGGGAATCAACAATATAAACGCAACACAAAACTTTAGCCGCATAAGCTATACTATTGAACCTTATCAAGGCGCGGATGAATTAAAATTGAATTTGGCTGAAAACAGCGTTAAAACCTTTTTAAAATTTGGTTTGCACTATGACGGCTTATACAAAAGCGCACTACTAACCAATATCACCCAAAAAAAATCGCTGTTCAAAAATGATGTTGTATCGCTAGATTTAGGGCTTGGCGATAATATCCGATACAATTTGGATTACTATATTGACAATGGCTTTTATTGGAGTTTCGGACTTAAGTCAAGATTCAACCAATTCAATCGAAATGTTGCAACCGATTTCAGAGATGGAGAAATTTTGGAACAATTGGGCTTGAACAGTATTAATATGGACTTTTCAGACTTGACCAACCAGGCGTATATGCAAACGGTTTTTATCCAAAAGTTCTTAATTGGCGCGGGAGTTGAATGGAAATACCTGAAAATCCAAACCGATAACTTGAGTGATGTCAATCCGACGTTTGAAAAAAGTTCTTATGCCAGCGTTTTCGGGTATATGAAATATGACTCTTTTGACAATAAATTATTTCCGAAAAAGGGTTGGTTTTTCTCGGGCGATATACAGTCATTCCTTTATTCTTCGGATTACACACAAGAATTTAACCGTTACTCTATTGCCAAAGGAGAAATTGGAATTGTCAAAACATTCTACAAAAAAGCGACCATCAAATTGCAGTCTGATTTAGGATTTGTTTTTGGTAATGACAGTGTCCACTTTTTTGATTTTGTGCTTGGCGGATACGGTTTCAATACGATAAACAATTTCAAACATTTCTACGGCTATGATTTTTTAAGCATTTCTGCCGATAGTTATATCAAGTCGTGTGTCACTTTAGATTATGAATTTTACAAAAAAAACCACGTCAATTTTGCCGCCAATTTTGCTAACGTAGAAGACGATTTGTTCCGAACCGGGAATTGGCTTTCGAAACCAACCTACAACGGATATGCTATTGGCTATGCGTTTGAATCGGTGATTGGACCCGTTGAAGTTAAATACACCTGGTCACCTGAGCTAACCAAAGGTTTTACCTTTATCAGTGTTGGATTTTGGTTTTAAAAATTTTATTAAAACGCAAAAATTATATTTTTGCGGGAAATGATACATAAAAAACTATATTTGGAAAACTTTTAACTAAACTAACTATTTATGTCAATTTGGAAAAGAAAACCTATGGCGTTACTCCTAGCGGAAGCGTCTGAATCTGAAAAAGGATTAAAAAGAACACTAACTGCCTGGTCTTTGGTTGCCTTGGGAATTGGAGCTATTATTGGTGCCGGTCTATTTGTTAGAACTGCTACCGCTGCTGCTCAAAATGCCGGACCATCTGTAACAATAGGTTTTGTTGTAGCTGCTGTTGGTTGTGCATTAGCCGGATTATGTTATGCTGAATTATCTTCTTCTATTCCTATTGCCGGAAGTGCCTATACCTACACTTATGCCACAATGGGCGAATTCCTGGCTTGGATTATTGGTTGGGATTTGATTTTGGAATATGCTGTTGGAGCTGCAACCGTAGGTATCGCCTGGAGTGAATACCTCAATAATCTGCTGGTCAATGTGCTCCATGTGAGCCCAATTCCATACGAATTTTGTCATTCCCCTTTCCAAACTTCATTAGATGGTGTTAATGGAATCATCAACTTACCGGCTTTATTTATTGTTGGAGTCATCAGTTTACTTTTGATCAAAGGAACTCAGGAGTCAGCGTTCGTAAACGGAATTATTGTGGTGGTGAAAGTAGCCATCGTAGTGATGATTATTGTTTTTGGCTGGAGTTTTATCGATGATGCTAACCATACGCCATATATTCCTGAACCGGGAGTATTTACAGATGAACATGGTGTCGGACACAGTTATGGAGGTATATTGGGTATACTTGGAGCGGCAGGAACGGTATTCTTTGCTTTCATCGGATTTGATGCTGTAAGTACCGCAGCTCAGGAAACCAAAAACCCTAAACGCGATATGCCAATCGGTATTTTAGGCTCTTTGGCCATCTGTACCATTTTATATATTCTTTTTGCGCATGTATTGACTGGTCTTGAAGATGTAGAATTTTTCAGAACCGGTGGTAAAGAAGCTTCTGTAGCTAACGCTATTGCTTCTGCAATGCCTGGATATGAATGGTTAGGCCAATTTGTAACCGTGGCTATTTTGGCTGGTTTCTCATCTGTTATCCTGGTAATGTTATTGGGTCAGTCGAGAGTTTTCTACTCTATGGGTAAAGATGGTTTGTTGCCAAAAGCCTTTAGTGAAGTTCACCCAAGATTCAAAACACCTTATAAAGCTAACTTGGTGATCCTGGTAATTGTTGGTCTTTTTGCCGCTTTTGTTCCTGGTGATATCGTAGGTGATATGACGAGTATCGGTACTTTGTTTGCCTTTATTTTAGTTTGTATTTCGGTGATTGTTTTGAGAAAAACGGAACCGGATATGAAACGTGAATTCAAAACCCCTTTTGTACCATTAGTGCCAATTTTAGGAATATTTGTTTGTTTGGCCATGATTTATGGTCTGGGCTGGACAAACTGGTTAAGACTTATTGGTTGGTTAGCCATAGGCTTTGTGGTCTATTTCGGTTACAGCAAAAAGAGAAGTAAACTGAATAATCCGAAAGAATAATTCGATTATATAATTTTCACCAAAAGGATTAGAGAGTCATTCAAAACTCTTTAATCCTTTTTTGTTTTTTAAAAAATTGATAATTATCATTTCCTAGCATTTATATTATTACGATATTTGTATATCAAAAATCATAATATGATAATATTATTAGCCATTATCGCGGCTTTCGGAATCGGACTTGTTGTAGGCAAAAATCTGAAAGACAAATAAAACTACTATAATGACACTTGTTTGGCAAGATTTATTGATTCTTTTAAAATTCCTCATCAAGAGAAATCCGGAGTGAGTGATACTTCTTTTTATGTAAATTATTACTGATTTGAATCCATTTTCAAATTATCTTATTTTCAAATTTTCAAATTAAAAAGACTATGCCACTATATCATAAATTAGGCGATTTTCCACAAAAAAGACACGTACAGTTTGAAAAACCAACCGGCGGTTTGTATTACGAACAGCTTTTTGGTACCGAAGGATTTCATGGCCATTCTTCGCTGTTGTATCATGTTCACAGACCAACACAGGTCAAGGAAATTGTAAAATCTTATTCCGTTGAGCCCAAGATTGCCATCGGGAAAAATATAAAATCACTCCTTTTCAAAGGTTTTGAATTAAAACCGGAAGATGATTTCCTCGACAGCCGAAAAGCCATGTTGCTCAACCGTGATTGCATCATCGGATTAGCAGCGCCCAAAAAATCACTGACTTCCTACTTCTACAAAAATGCCGATGCCGATGAAATGATTTTCATACACAAAGGAAAAGGAAAATTGCGCACGATGATGGGTAATATTCCCTTTGAATATGGAGATTACCTTATCATTCCACGTGGAATCATTTACCAAATTGAATTTGAAAGTTCCGACAACCGTTTGTTTTATGTTGAATCTTTTGCGCCGTTTTATACGCCAAAACGTTATAAAAATGCCTCAGGCCAACATTTGGAACATTCCCCATTTTGTGAACGCGATTTCATTTTGCCAAACGAATTGGAAACCCATGACGAAAAAGGCGATTTTGTAATCAAAATCAAAAAAGAAGGCATGATGCACGAAGTGGTTTATGCCACACATCCTTTCGACGTTGTCGGTTGGGACGGTTATAATTTCCCTTATGGATTCAGCATTCACAATTTTGAACCGATAACCGGACGCGTACACCAACCGCCACCGGTACACCAAACATTTGAAACTTCAACTTTTGTGGTTTGTTCTTTCTGTCCGAGATTGTATGACTATCATCCAAAAGCGATTCCGGCGCCATACAATCACAGCAACATCGATTCTGATGAAGTGTTGTATTATGTGGATGGCGATTTTATGTCGAGAAACAATATTGAACAAGGCCATATTACCTTACATCCAAAAGGTATTCCTCACGGACCTGCGCCTGGCGCGATGGAAAGAAGCATTGGCCACACCGAAACTCAGGAATTAGCTGTAATGGTGGATACTTTCCGTCCGTTAATGGTAACTGAAGAAGCCATGGGATTGGACGACGGACAATACTATAAATCCTGGGTAGAATAATAATTAAAACACAACAATGGCACTAGTGCCGAAAAACATAGATTATGAGTAACGAAATAAAATCAGTCGAATACGGCTTAGAAAAAATATTTGAGGGCGCACAGGATTTCTTGCCACTTTTAGGAACCGATTACGTAGAGTTTTACGTGGGAAATGCCAAGCAGGCGGCACATTTTTACAAAACAGCTTTCGGTTTTCAATCATTAGCTTATGCCGGATTAGAAACAGGTGTAAAAGACAGAGCGTCTTATGTATTAAAGCAAGATAAAATCCGCTTGGTTTTAACCACTGCTCTTAACAGTGATTCACCCATTGGAGAACATGTAAAAAAACACGGTGATGGCGTTAAAGTTATTGCCCTTTGGGTAGAAGATGCGCGTAAATCTTTCGAAGAAACTACAAAACGTGGCGCAAAACCTTATTTTGAACCCGTTGTTGAAAAAGATGAAAACGGTGAAGTAGTACGTGCCGGTATCTATGGTGCGTATGGAGAAACCGTATTTATTTTTGTGGAACGTAAAAATTATAACGGAATCTTTTTACCTGGATACAGCGAATGGAAATCGGATTATAATCCAGCACCGGTTGGGTTAAAATTCATTGACCATATGGTTGGAAACACAGGATGGAACAGAATGAATGAAGCCGTAAAATGGTTTGAAGATGTAATGGGCTTTGTGAATTTCCTTTCTTTTGATGACAAACAAATTACCACTGAATATTCCGCTTTGATGAGTAAAGTAATGAGTAACGGTAATGGAAGAATCAAGTTCCCAATCAACGAACCGGCTGAAGGGAAAAAACGCTCTCAAATTGAAGAATATTTAGATTTCTATGAAGGCGAAGGCGTACAACATATTGCCGTTGCCACTGATGACATTCTCAAAACAGTTGCCGATATGCGTTCAAGAGGAATCGAATTCCTGAGCACACCCCCACAAGCTTATTATGATGCGATTCCGGACAGGTTAAAAGACCATATGGATAAATTCAAGGAAGACATCAACGAACTTCAAAAACTAGGCATTATGATTGATGCGGATGAAGAAGGTTACTTATTGCAAATCTTTACCAAGCCAATTGAAGACCGACCAACTTTGTTTTTTGAAATCATTCAAAGAATGGGCGCCAGAGGTTTCGGAGCCGGAAATTTTAAAGCTTTATTTGAATCTATAGAAAGAGAGCAAATGTTGCGAGGAACACTGTAATATTTAAAATTTGTTAAATATAATTTAAAAACAACCCTTAAAAAAGACTATATTTTATTAAATTATTGTTAAAGTTGATTTTTTGCTTGCAATAATGCAACGTGTTGATTTATCTTTGCAGCACAAAACAGGGGAGTGGTTTCCTCAAGTTTTGGATAAATTTTCATAATTTATAGTTTTTTGGTTGGTTAATAGCATAAAAACTCAGTCATTAATTTGACTGGGTTTTTTTGTTTTGGTACTTTTGGAACGGATATTGCACTTACGGTAGAAAATCCAAAAGAAAATGAAAAAATACTTATTCATATTATTGCTGTTTATTACTGTAAGTTTTGATAATCAAAAGCCTGAGGCTTACGATACCGGCGAATGGTTCAAGTTCAGAATCCACTATGGATTTGTCAATGCCGGTTATGCCACTCTTGAAGTCAAAGAAGCCGTTAGAGAAAATAAAAAGGTTTATCACGTTATCGGTAAAGGATATACTGTCGGAATGTCACGTTTCTTCTTTAAAGTAGATGATACCTATGAAAGTTATTTTGATAAAGTTACTAACAAACCTTATCAATTCGTCAGGAAGATAGATGAAGGTGGCTATATAAAAAATCAAGAAGGATTTTTTAATCAAAATGCAAATAAAGTTTTGGTGAAGAATTATAAAAGCAACACTGAAAAAACGTTTCCGGTAACTGAAAATGTTCAAGATATACTTTCCACTTTTTACTACCTGAGAAATCACCCTAATATCAACAAACTAAAAGTAGGTGAATCCATAGTAGTAGATATGTTTTTTGACGACGAAATCTTTAAGTTCAAGTTAAAATTCACCGGGAGAGAGGAATTAAAGACTAAATTTGGAACCGCAACAACCATGGTATTCAGACCTCTGGTGCAATCGGGAAGAGTATTCAAAGAAGAAGAAAGTCTGACTGTTTGGATATCAGATGACGAAAATAAAATACCTTTGCGAATTAAGGCCAGTTTAGCCGTTGGTTCCATAAAAGCAGATTTAGACGGCTTCAAAGGATTGAAAAGTCCTTTTATGGTTAAATTGAAAAAATAATGAACAACAAAACAAAAAACTACAACTCAACATTAGACGCATTAGAACAAAAGTTTGAAGCAATAAATCAAAAAACCGAAACCCATCTTGAAGGATTACTTTGGTCCAAACCAATCACCTATTGGGATTATATTCAAACCGATGCTTTATTAAACCTTCAAATCCAAAGAACCGTTTTGCCTGACGAAATGGTTTTTATCATGTACCATCAGGTCAACGAATTGTTATTCAAAATGATTCTTTGGGAAATCGACCAATTGTGTCATACCGACAACCCAAAAACTGATTTCTTTACCGAAAAACTTAGAAGAATTAGCCGTTACTTCAATATGTTGACGACTTCTTTCGACATCATGGGCGACGGAATGGAAGTGGAACAATACATGAAATTCAGAAACACTTTGACTCCTGCAAGCGGATTTCAAAGCGCGCAATACAGAATGATTGAGTTCTCCTCAACCGATTTAATCAACCTGATTGATTATCGTTTCAGAGCTAACATCGACCGAAATACACCTTATTCTCACGCCTTTGAACATTTGTATTGGCAAGCTGCCGGAAAAGATTATCACACAGGAGAAAAAAGTGCATTATTGCTCAATTTTGAAAAAAAATATCGCGAAGAGTTTCTTCGTTATATGGAGGAATATAACACCATCAATATCTGGCAAAAATTCAAACAACTCCCTTTGGAAGACCAAAAAGACACTTCTTTAATCAACGCCATGCGTCATTATGATTACACGGTCAACATTACTTGGGTTATGGGCCATTTGAATGCGGCTAAAAAGTACATCGAAAGCGGTCAGGGTTCAGGCGAAGCCACCGGCGGAAGCGATTGGAAAAAATACATGCATCCAAAATACCAACGCAGGATATTCTTCCCTGAATTGTGGAGCGACGAAGAATTAAAGAACTGGGGCGAAGGATTATAGTTATACATGATGTCAAAAATCTTTCGAAAAATCTTTCTGGCATTACTGCTTGTCTTTTCTGTAATCTCCTGTGAGAAAGCAAAAGAAGAGGAATTCATTGTGGAAAAACCGAAACCAAAACTGGTTGAATTCGGGTTCAATCTCCATGACTTTAACATTGTAAATGACACTATACAAGCAGGCGACACTTTTGGAAGCATCATCGACAGGCAAAATTTAGGCGACAAAGGTGTTTTTGACATCGCAGCCAAAGTGAAAGACAGCTTTGATGTAAGAAATATCAGAAGAGGAAAACCTTATACGATTCTTCGAAGCAAAGACAAAACCAATAAAATTCAATATTTTATCTACCAACCCGACAAAATCAATTACTATGTGATCGATTTCAGGGATTCGGTAACGGCCTACAAAAAAACCAGGCCATTGACTTTCAAGACCAGAACGATTGCCGGTGCGTTAAATGGTTCATTATCCGAAACATTATCGAATGAAAAAGTAGATCCTGCCTTGGCCTCCAAAATTGCCAAAATATACGCTTGGTCTATCGACTTCTTTAAACTCCAAAAAGGCGATAAATTTGGCCTGACTTTTACCGAACGTTATATCAACGACACCATTTATGATGGTGTTGACAGTTTAAAAGCCTGTTTTTTTGAATACAAAGGCAAAAAAATCTATGCCTTCCCTTTCTCTCCTAACGAGAATTCGAAAACACTGCAATACTATGATGAAGAAGGAAAAACACTGAAAAACTTCTTCCTGAAAGCACCATTAAAATTCATCAATATCACTTCAAGATATACCAAAAACAGATTCCATCCGGTACAAAAAAGATGGAAAGCACACAACGGTACCGATTATGCCGCGCCAACCGGAACACCAATCATGTCAACGGCTGCCGGCGTTGTGGAACAGGCTGGTTATACTGCCGGAAACGGAAACTTTGTCAAAGTAAAACACGACAGAACCTACTCTACCCAATATTTACATATGTCCCGAATTTTGGTCAAACGCGGTCAAAGAGTTACCCAGGGACAAGTCATCGGGAAAGTCGGCAGTACCGGTTTAGCCACCGGACCACACGTTTGCTATCGTTTCTGGAAAAATGGTGTACAGGTTGATGCATTGCGTTTAAAACTGCCTACTTCCACTCCTATGGATGCCAAGTATAGAAAACGCTTTCTCGAAGTCATTACACCGCTTAAAAAAGTGTTGGACAGTACCGCTTCTTTAAAGTTTAGAAAGTAATTTCAAAAATATTTCACTACTACAACGTTAGCGTAAAATATTCCGCTTTTTTTCCCAACCAATAGTTGTAAATTTGTTGCTCAAATGTAAAAGAATGGCATTAGCACAAATAAATCCAACAAGCACTAACGCTTGGGAAAAACTGAACCAACATTACGCTCAGATGAAAAACGTTTCCATGAAGGAAATGTTTGCCAATGATACTACAAGAGCTGAAAAATTTCATATTCAATGGAATAATTTTTTAGTCGATTTTTCTAAAAATATCATCAATCAGGATACTTTAAATTTACTTCAGGATTTGGCCAAAGAAGCCAAATTAGCAGAAGCAATCAAACAATATTTCAATGGCGAAGCCATCAATCAAACCGAAAACAGAGCCGTTTTACATACCGCCCTGCGTTCACCGGAATCTGCTAATGTTTTAGTGGATGGCCAAAATGTAATGCCGGAGATTTATGCGGTAAAGGACAAAATCAAAGCCTTCTCTAACGAAGTCATTTCGGGACAAAGAAAAGGTTTCACCGGCAAAGTTTTTACTGATGTGGTAAACATCGGAATTGGTGGTTCAGACCTCGGTCCGGCGATGGTGGTTGAGGCTTTACAGTTTTACAAAAACCAATTGACTGTTCATTTTGTATCCAATGTCGATGGCGATCATGTCAACGAAGTCATCAAAAAACTAAACCCTGAAACAACGCTTTTTCTCATTGCTTCTAAGACCTTTACTACACAAGAAACGCTTTCCAATGCGGAAACGATTCGTGCTTGGTTTTTGACATCGGCGACACAGGAAGATGTTGCCAAACATTTTGTTGCGGTTTCAACTAATATTCAGAAAGTAACCGAATTTGGTATCAATCCCGACAATATTTTTCCAATGTGGGATTGGGTTGGCGGCCGCTTTTCGCTTTGGAGTGCCGTTGGTTTATCCATTAGTTTGGCTGTAGGTTTTGATCATTTTGACGATTTATTAAAAGGCGCAAATGAAATGGACGAGCATTTCAAAAACGAATCTTTTGACAAAAATATTCCGGTAGTTTTAGCCTTGCTGAGCATTTGGTACAACAACTTTTTTGGTGCCGAAAGCGAAGCTTTGATTCCCTATACACAATACCTACAAAAGTTGGCGCCATACCTGCAACAAGGCATTATGGAAAGCAATGGGAAAAGTGTGGGACGCGATGGAAAACCCGTAAATTATCAAACCGGGACTATCATCTGGGGCGAACCGGGAACCAATTCACAGCATGCTTTTTTCCAATTGATTCATCAGGGAACCAAATTGATTCCGACTGATTTTATAGGTTATGTAAAGCCTTTATATGGTAATGATGACCATCATGATAAGTTGATGTCGAACTTTTTTGCACAAACGGAAGCCTTGCTCAACGGCAAAACCGAGGCGCAGGTCAACGCCGAATTTGAAAAGCAAAACATAACCGGAGAAAAAGCCGCTTATCTTTTACCATTCAAAGTTTTCACCGGAAACAAGCCGACCAATACCCTTTTAATTGATGAATTAACGCCAAAATCATTGGGCTCTTTAGTCGCTTTATACGAACACAAAATCTTTGTCCAGGGCATTCTCTGGAATATTTTCAGTTATGACCAATGGGGCGTTGAGCTTGGAAAACAGTTGGCCAACTCGATTTTAGAAGAGATTTATTCGGGTACTGTTAAAAATCACGATAGTTCTACCGAATTCCTTTTAAAGCATTTTTTGAAAAAAAATAGCCAGAACATAACTTAAAACCTCACCGATTCGTGAGGTTTTTTTATCTCTTTTCTCTATATTTGTTATTCTAAAATTGAGACTATGTACCACTTTATTCAAAAATTCCATTCAGGCTGGGCTTATTTAGCCCTTTTATTATTGGTTTTCGCCGTTGTTAATTCGTTTATAGGGATGTCATCCAAAAGAGAATTCACTGCCAAAGACAGAAAAATTGCCTTGTTTGGTTTGATTGCAACACACATACAATTAGTGGTTGGATTAATCCTTTACTTTGTTTCACCTCTTGGTTCAGCCGTTTTTGGGCAAATGAAAGATGCTGCATTAAGACTTACTTCATTAGAACATCCGCTTATCAATATTATCGCCATAGTTTTCATCACTATCGGTTGGTCAAAACACAAAAAAGCAGAAACCGGAACAGCTAAATTCAAATCGATTGCTGTTTTTTATGTCATTGGTTTACTCTTAATACTGAGCCGAATTCCCTGGAGTCTGTGGTTCCAAAAATAACAACTGAAGTCCTGAAAAGGACTTTTTTTATCAAGGTATGGTTTTTGCAAAACCCTTTTACAAACTAAAATGCTCCTTATGAATACCAAAATAGTCATCCTCTTTTTTTCTATAATCACCTCCCTTTTTGCGTTTAATTCCACCATTGGAACTCCGCAGCAAAAAGAGAAACCTCAAGACAAAACCAAAGAAAAAACAGCGACTGTTAAAGACAATAAAGACAACACCAAAGTGGTTACCGATACTTTAAAAAGTAGAGTCGCTATTGATTTTAAAGAAACGGATACGTTACAAATCGACCCCAATTCAAAGCTTAAAGTTTACAAAAAAAGTGCTCACGCTTCCTATTACCATAACAAATTCAATGGCAGAAGAACCGCCAGCGGAAAGCGTTTTGATAACAATAAATACACTGCAGCACACAAAAAGCTGCCTTTTGGTACTATCGTTAAAGTAACCAACGAAGCCAACGGAAAATCGGTAGTGGTTGAAATTACCGATCGCGGACCATTTTCCAAAGTGCGTGAAATTGATTTGAGCCGCAGGGCTTTTATGGATATTGCCTCCAATAAGAATTCGGGTTCCGTAATCGTGAAAATTGAAATTGTAGAGCCGAAAAAATAATTACCAGCTAGTAAACGGTTTTTTACTCAGGTACGCATTGTAATAGCGCTCATCATTGGTCACTTCTTCACCCAGCCAGTTTGGTTTTTCAAAAGTTTCAGTTTCCGATTGCAGCTCAATTTCGGCCATTACCAACCCTTCATTTTCCCCAGAAAAGATATCGACTTCATAAACGTGGTTGCCGACTTTGATTTCGTAACGAATCTTGTCAATCGTTCCGCTTTCGCAGATAGACAATAGTGTTTCAGCTTCCATCACACTGATTTCCCTTTCCCATTCCAAACGTGTAGTTCCGTTGGCATTGCTTTTTCCTTTTATGGTAATAAAGCCTTTGTCACCTTTGATTCTGACGCGGACAGTTCTGTCAGGATTCGAATTCAAATAGGCCTGTACGATTCTTTTTTGGGTAAAAGCTTCGTTTATAAAATCATTCGAAAGGACTAAAAATTTTCGTTCTATTTCAACCATCGGGCACAAATTTTATCGAAAGATAGTATAAATTTGTGATATGTCTGAACCGATTTCCTACCGAAAAATTATCCACATCGACATGGATGCTTTCTACGCTTCTGTGGAGCAAATGGACAATCCCGAACTCAAGGGGAAGCCATTGGCTGTTGGCGGTAGCGAAGTACGTGGCGTGGTTTCGGCGGCGAGTTATGAAGCGAGAAAGTTTGGTGTTCGCTCTGCCATGAGTGGTATTCAGGCGAAAAGAAATTGTCCCGATTTGATTTTTGTGCGACCGAGATTTGACCGTTACAAAGAGATTTCCAAAAAGATCCGAAAGATATTCCACGAGTACACCGATTTGGTTGAACCCTTGTCTTTAGACGAAGCTTATCTCGATGTCACCCAAAACAAAAAAGGCAATCCAAGTGCTTCACTCATAGCACAGGAAATCAGAAAAAGAATCTTTGAAGAAGTTGGCCTGACGGCTTCCGCCGGCATTTCGGTCAATAAATTTGTAGCCAAAATAGCCAGCGATTACAACAAACCCAACGGCCAGAAAACCGTAAATCCGGAGGAAGTGGAAACTTTTTTGGAGAATTTGGACATCAAAAAATTCTATGGCATAGGAAAAGTCACGACTGACAGAATGTATCATCTGGGCATTTTTACGGGAAAAGACCTGAAGTCGAAATCAAGAGAATTTCTCGAAGAACATTTCAGCAAAAGCGGGTTGCATTTTTACAACATCGTTCGCGGTATTCACAACAGCGCGGTAAAACCCAATCGTATTGCCAAATCAGTCGCTGCCGAACATACATTTAACGAAAACCTGACTTCTGAAATCTTTATGGTCGAACGATTGGACCGTATTGCAGGCGAATTGGAAAACCGTTTGAAGAAATACAATATTTCCGGAAAAACAGTAACGCTCAAAATCAAATACAGTGATTTTACGACACAAACACGGAGCAAGACCTTGCCTTACTTTATTTCCGACAAAGGATTGCTCTTAGAGACCGCAAAAGAGCTCTTGTTTCAGGAACGTATGAAAGAATCGGTTCGGTTGCTTGGGATTTCGCTGAACAATTTAAACACAGAAATCAAAAAGACCGTTGTGGTGCAATTGAAGTTTGAGTTTTAGCCATAAAAAAACCAGCCCGAAAGCTGGTTTGTATTTTTATAAAAGTTGAGAATTAATCTCTGCTTGATAGTTTTGATAACAATCTCAGGAATTCGATGTACAACCAAACTAAGGTAATCATCAACCCCATAGCGCCGTACCATTCCATATATTTTGGCAATTTGCTTTGCGCTCCTTTTTCGATTTGATCGAAATCTAAGAATAAATTCAGCGCCGCAATCACAATTACAAACACACTGATTCCAATGCTGATCATTGAATTACCATGGTGAACCGGTGTAAAACTGGTAAACATTGACAGTAACCATGAAAACAAATAATAAGTAGCAATCGCTAATGTTGCCGCCAGAACTACTGACCTGAATCGGTCATTCACTTTTACGATGCCATATTTGTATAAACCAAGGCAAACCATAAATGTAACAAACGTACAACTAACCGCTTGTATCACAATTCCCGGGTACATTGCTTCGAAAATAGCCGAAAGGCCACCAATGAAAAGTCCTTCGAAAATAGCATATCCTGGTGCCAAATAACCTGAATATTGTGGTTTGAAAACACTGATAAGTACCAAAACAAACCCAACAATTGCACCGCCAATCGTTAACACTATAGGATTTTGACCGTTAAAAGTCATCATCCAGGTAATCGCAGCACTGGCAATTAATAAAACCAGCATCAGGAAACTTTTATTCATAGTCCCGGAAACAGTCATCGTTTGATTATAATCAATAACAACCGCATCATGAGTTACCTCATTGTTCTCTTTATAAGTTTTTGTGTTGAAAAACGGATTCTTTGAATTCATATCGTTTTATTTTAAAAATAATTAAAGCCTAAAAGTAATAAAATTATTCAATTTCAGAAACTCTCAAGGTATTTACCATTCCTTTATCGGCAACCGGCATGGCCGCTAAATTAATTAACATATCGCCTTTTTTTACATAACCTTTGGTTTTTGCAATGTCATTTACATCGCCAACGGTGTCGTCAGTGCTCACAAATTTGTCATAGTAAAACGCATTTACACCCCAAAGTAAATTCAACTGTGTCAGAATTCTTTTGTTTGAAGTATACACCAAGATGTGTGCCTTTGGTCTCCACGCTGAAATTTGGAAAGCCGTATAACCACTGTTGGTTAACGTTGAAATTGCTTTCGCCTTAATTTCATTGGCCATAATCGCTGCGTGATAACAAATCGATTTAGTAATAAAACGTTTGGTTCTCACGTGAGGCGGATTTTGTGGCACCATAATCAGCGGAGAATCTTCGACTGCTTCAATGATTTGGGTCATTTTTTCAATCACCTCAACTGGATAATTACCTACTGAAGTTTCTCCCGAAAGCATCACCGCATCAGCACCATCCATAACAGAATTTGCAACGTCATTTACCTCAGCACGCGTTGGCGTTAAACTGGTAATCATCGTTTCCATCATCTGTGTTGCTACAATTACAGGAATTCTGGCTGTCTTTGCTCTGTGGATTAATTTCTTTTGAATCAATGGTACTTCGTGTGCCGGAATTTCTACTCCAAGGTCACCACGAGCTACCATCAAACCATCGCAAAATGCTACTATTTTATCAATATTTTCAACCGCTTCGGGTTTTTCAATTTTGGCTACAATCGGAATTTTATAGGCCGAATGTTTAGCAATTAAGTCTTGTAATTCTTCTAAATCTTTTGGTGTTCTAACGAACGAAAGTGCAATCCAATCAACCTCTTGCTCTATCGCAAACAAGGCATCTTTAATATCTTTTTTGGTCAATGCCGGCAAAGACACTTTGGTTTGCGGAAGGTTTACTCCTTTTTTTGATTTTAATGGTCCTCCCTGAATCACTTTACACACCACTTCAGTCGTGCCATTAGTTTCCAAAGCTTCGAAAATTAGTTTTCCGTCATCCAACAAAATTCTTTCGCCCGGATTCACATCCTGAGGAAAAGACAAGTAATTCATATAGACGCGCTCCTTGGTTCCAGGAACATCTTCGGCAGTTTGGAATGTAATAATATCTCCCGGATTCACTACTACATCTTCTTTCATCACACCTACGCGGAGTTTCGGGCCTTGTAAATCGGCTAAAATTGCGGTGGTATATCCAAATTCATCATTCAAACCTCTGATGATGTCAATTCTTTCTTTTACATCAGCATAATCGGCATGGGAAAAATTCACACGAAACACATTTACTCCGGCATCAATCATTTTTTTAATCACTTCTCTCGAACTACATGCAGGACCAAGTGTGGCTACAATTTTAGTTTTTTTTCTTGTTGGCATTTTAATTAAAAAATTAAATTATTTTTTGACTTTATTTTTTCTACTTCTACTGCGTAAACAGTACTCACTCTGTCTATTTTTTTGATGCTGTTGATTATTTTTGAAACATCAATAGCGACCTCATCATTCTCAATTTTTAAAAAGTAATCTACTTTTTTAAACTCCGGAATCAAATAGATTTTGGCTGAAATCTCATTACTGCTGTTGGCAAACAATCCCTGATTGTCGTTTCCCGAAGCCACAAAAGCATCATTTTGGTTTTGCACCAAATTCCAGGCGATATCTTTTTCATCTTCAAAAATAAACCTGGTAAACTGGGTTTCGCCTTCCTTATTGCTGACATGAATGTTACAGTTGCTCTTTTTGAGATTGATGGGTAAATTTTGATTGATATAATAGGCCAACCGATAATCCTCCAAAGGGGAATGAATAGCAATTAATTGATAATCTATTTCGTCAAACTCTCCAATATGCAATTTGTGAACATACATAAATATTGCAATTTAAGTTGTAAATATAGTATATCTGATACAGATTATAGCCAACTGTATATTGAGTTAACGTTATTTTATGAACGAAAACGTTATAGTTTTTTGAGAATCTGTATTATTTTTTGTTAATTTTTTCCTGAAATGCAAAATATGCCCTTTGTGAGGCTTTTTCTTCTGCTTTCTTTTTCGAAGTGGCTCTGGCTTTTGCGACAATTTTGTCATCGATGCTCAATTTTACACCAAAATATTTTTGCCCATCATTTCCATTATCGTCAAAAACATCATAATGAAAAGATTTCTTCTCTTTTTGACACCATTCAATCAACAAACTTTTATAACTGATGACTTTTCCTTCCAGTTTGGCAATGTCAACATAGGGAACAATGACACTTCTTTGGATAAATTTTTCACAAAAATCATACCCTTTATCCAGGAAAATGGCGCCCACTAATGCTTCAAAAATATTCCCGTGAATGTTCTCTCCAAAGTGCTGTGTCGGCACTTTACTTTCCACAAATCGGATCAGGTTTAGGTCTCTTCCCAACTCGTTTAAATGTTCTCGGCTCACGATTTTGGAGCGCATTTTGGTCAGATAACCCTCATCTCCGGCGGGTGCTTCTTTGTATAAATGTGCCGCAATCACAGCACTTAACATCGCATCTCCCAAAAATTCCAACCGTTCATAATTCATCGGATTTCCTTTCAAATCTGTGCGATTTGTGGAACGATGGGTAAATGCTTTTTCGTAATAAACGATGGTTTGAGGCTTAAAACCTATAACACTTTGAATTTCGTTAAAAAAAATCCCGTCCTCAGATGAACGGGAATTTTTAAATATATTTTTTAGAATTTTCATCTAATGTTAGTCTTCAATTTTTTTGAATAAAACGCAAGCGTTGTGTCCACCAAAACCAAAAGTATTACTCATCGCTACTTTTACATCTCTTTTTTGAGCTTTGTTCAAAGTCAGGTTCAAAGAAGGGTCTATGTTTTCATCTACAACGGTATGGTTAATCGTTGGAGGAACAATGCCGTGTTTCATTGCTAAAATTGACGCAATCGCTTCAATTGCACCGGCAGCTCCAAGCAAATGCCCGGTCATCGATTTGGTTGAATTGATGTTGATGTTTTTGGCATGCGAACCAAAAACTGCGCTGATCGCTTTTAACTCGGCTACATCACCAAGCGGCGTTGAAGTCCCGTGTGTATTGATGTGGTCTACCTGATTCGGTGTCATTCCAGCGTCACGCAAGGTGTTTTCCATAACCGCAATTACACCAATTCCTTCCGGATGTGGTGCGGTTAAGTGATAGGCATCCGATGACATTCCGCCACCGCCGATTTCACAATATATTTTGGCGCCACGCGCTTTTGCGTGTTCGTATTCTTCTAAAACCAAAGCACCGGCACCTTCGCCTAAAACGAATCCGTCACGGGTTGCATCAAAAGGTCTTGATGCCGTTTCCGGACTGTCATTTCGGGTTGATAAGGCCTGCATTGAGTTAAACCCGCCCATACCGGCAATCGTAACCGCTGCTTCTGAACCACCTGAGATAATGACATCACACATCCCTAAACGAATGTAGTTGAAAGCATCAATCAAAGCATTGGCAGAAGAGGCACAAGCAGAAACCGTAGTATAATTTGGTCCCATAAACCCATTTCGCATCGAAATGTGTGCAGGAGCAATATCAGCAATCATTTTTGGAATAAAGAAAGGATTGAATCTTGGTGTTCCGTCACCTTGAGCATAACTGATTACTTCATCTTGGAAAGTTTCCAATCCGCCGATTCCGGCACCCCAAATTACACCAACTCTTTGTTTGTTTACATTTTCATTGGTAATTCCGGCATCTTTTATCGCTTCTTCACTGGCAGCAATGGCATACTGTGCAAATTTGTCCATTCTGCGAGCTTCCTTGCGATCCATAAAATCTTCAATGTTGAAGTTTTTTACTTCGCAGGCAAATTTTGTTTTGTGTTTTTCAGTATCATAATAGGTTATCGGAGCGGCACCACTTTTACCGTTTACCAGCGCATTCCAATACTCTTCGATGGAATTTCCGATTGGTGTTAATGCACCCAAACCTGTTACTACAACTCGCTTTAATGCCATAATGTGTTTTTTACAATTGTATTTAAACAAATAATACCCATGTTATCTTCAAATTTAATCATTAAAGAGACAAGGGTATTTCAATATTTTAAGATTGAATATCAATCAAGATTTATTCTTTTCAGTAAAAATAATAAAAACCCGTGAAAAATTATACATTCTTCACGGGTGATTTATTTATTATTTCTTTGCTTCTTCGATGTAAGAAATAGCTTGACCTACAGTAGCAATGTTTTCCGCTTGGTCGTCCGGAATTTGGATATCAAATTCTTTTTCGAACTCCATGATAAGCTCAACAGTGTCTAATGAATCAGCTCCTAAATCATTTGTGAAGCTTGCTTCTGTTACAACTTCGTTTTCGTCAACGCCTAATTTGTCTACAATAATCGCTTTAACTCTTGATGCAATGTCTGACATAATTTCTAAATTTTTAATTTTAATTGTTGGCAAAAATAAAAAACTTTATTTTAAAACAACCTTTTTGTTACTAAATGTGAACACGAAATTAAAAAATATATTTGAAAATCTTACATAATCATGGTTTTAATTCGCGTATTTATTCTTTTTTTTGTGCTGTCAAATTTGATTTCCCCATGAAAAAGATTTTGCTTTTTGCTTCAGGTGCCGGTTCCAATGTAGAGAATGTTATTCATTATTTCAAAAAGCGAAATGATATCAAAATCGCGGGTGTTTTTTGCAACAATCAGGAAGCCAAAGTGTTGGAAAAAGCAAAAGCCCTCAACGTTACTTCTTTTGTGTTCAACAGAGCCGATTTAAACGAAGGATTGGTGCTGGAAAAAATCAACGAAATACAACCCGATTTGATCGTTTTGGCCGGTTTTTTATGGAAAATGCCTGATAGTATTGTACATCAATACCCGAATAAAATAATCAACATCCATCCGGCATTATTGCCAAAATATGGCGGAAAAGGCATGTATGGGATGAATGTGCACCGGGCCATCCTGGAGAATAAAGAAAAGGAAACCGGAATTACCATTCATTACGTCAACGAGCATTACGACGAAGGTGAATTCATTTTACAACAAGTCGTGAATATTGAAGATTGTAAATCTCCGGAAGACATTGCGGCAAAAGTTCAGGTGTTGGAACATGAATTTTTCCCAAAAATTATTGACCAAATCCTAAATCCTAAATCCTAAATCGGAAAAATGTCACACCAAGTTCATATCTACACCGACGGCGCTGCCAAAGGAAATCCCGGAAACGGTGGTTATGGCGTAGTCATGGAAATGGTTGGCACCAGTTACCGAAAAGAATTCTACGAAGGTTTTCGATACACAACCAACAACCGAATGGAACTTTTGGCGGTAATCGTAGGTTTGGAAAAACTCAAGAATCCCAATATGAAAGTCTTGGTGGTTTCCGATTCTAAATATGTAGTCGATGCGGTAGAGAAAAAATGGGTTTTTGGTTGGGAAAAGAAAAACTTCACTGGCAAAAAAAATCCTGATCTTTGGATGCGTTTTCTCAAAATTTACCGCAAACACCAAGTCGATTTCAAATGGATTAAAGGCCATAACAACCATCCGCAAAACGAACGCTGTGATGAATTGGCGGTTTATGCTTCAGGTTTGGAGAAACTTTCAATTGATACTTTTTACGAAAGAGAAGAAGGAAAATTGCTGTAAGCTTCTTAGAAAACAAATAGTAGCAACCCAAAAATAAGAGCAATCATTACCCTTATAAAAATGTTTTTATAGTAATTCTGCAACTCTTCCAGTTTTGGTTTGGTATAATTCACATAAGAAATAATAGCTATCGGAAGTAATGATACCAGCCCGGTAACCAACATAAAGAATGCTCCGGTCCAATCCATGATTTTGAATAATATTCCCAGGACTGTTATTGACAGGGTAAAACCTGAAACCACAGAGAAACCAACTGTTTTATTGTCGATTTTTTTGTCGCTTAAAAAATAAAATCCCGCCGGGAAATAGAACAGGGATAGCAATGCCATACTCAAAACAGGAAGTATGCTACCGCCGGGTATGTGAAACATTCTTAAAATGAACCCCAATATAAAAATCCCAAAAACAATTTTCTCTGTTCTCATGTTGCCTTGTTAGTTTTGGCAAACCTACAAAATTCTGTAAAAAATTCTGTAAAAAACGAAACGTTAACGCCAGTTGCAACTCTGAAACTTTAGCCTTATCTTTGCGCCTTTAATTTGAATCGCAAATAATGAACAAACTTTTAATCGTAGGAACGGTTGCTTTTGACGCTATCGAAACGCCTTTTGGAAAAACGGATAAAATCTTAGGCGGTGCCGGAACTTTCATCGGTTTATCTGCTTCGCATTTTAACTTGCAATCAGCTATTGTATCAGTTGTTGGAGGTGATTTTCCACAAGAATACTTAGACTTATTGACTTCAAGAAATATCGATATTTCAGGTCTTGAAATCGTAAAAGAAGGTAAAACTTTCTTCTGGAGCGGTCGTTACCACAACGATATGAATTCAAGAGATACTTTGGCTACCGAGTTAAATGTTTTAGCTGATTTCAATCCAATTGTTCCTAATCATTTTAAAGATGCCGATGTGGTAATGTTAGGTAACTTACATCCAATTGTTCAAACCGGCGTTTTAAATCAAATGACCCAAAAACCAAAATTAGTGGTTTTGGACACTATGAACTTCTGGATGGATTGTGCCTTACCTGAATTATTGGATGTGATTCAACGTGTTGACGTTATTACCATCAACGATGAAGAAGCTCGTCAGTTATCAGGAGAATATTCTTTGGTAAAAGCGGCTGCCAAAATCCATACGATGGGACCAAAATATGTAGTAATTAAAAAAGGAGAACACGGTGCGTTAATTTTTCACGGAAAAGAAATTTTCTTTGCTCCGGCATTGCCATTGGCTGATGTATTTGATCCAACCGGTGCAGGAGATACTTTTGCAGGTGGATTTGCAGGATTCATTACCCAACAAGGAGATATTTCTTTTGACACGATGAAAACGGCGATTATTCAGGGATCTAACTTAGCCTCTTTCTGTGTGGAGAAATTCGGAACCGAAAGAATGCTCGAACTGAAAAAAGAAGAAGTGAACGAGCGATTGAAACAATTCAAAGCTTTAACACAATTTGAAATAGAATTACAATAACTTTATGCCTCGAAACTTCGGGGCATTTTTGTTTTAAAATACACATTACAAACAACTTACAACAACACAACAACTATCATGAGCGACGCTATTAAACACGAATGTGGAATCGCCCTTTTAAGATTAAAAAAACCGTTGGAATTCTACAAGGAAAAATACGGTACGGCTTTTTACGGTGTACAGAAAATGTACCTGTTAATGGAAAAGCAACACAACCGCGGACAAGACGGCGCCGGATTTGCTTCCATCAAATTTGATGTCGATCCCGGTGAAAGATACATCAGCCGTGTGCGTTCGAACAAGGCACAACCTATACAGGATATTTTTGCGCAAATCAATGAAAGGATTAATGAAGAGCTGACTTTACATCCGGAATATAATGACAATGTCCAATTGCAGAAAGACCACATTCCTTATATAGGCGAATTGTTTTTAGGACATGTTCGCTACGGAACTTTCGGAAAGAACAGCATTGAAAGCGTTCACCCGTTTTTACGCCAGAACAACTGGATGCACCGAAATCTTATCGTGGCCGGAAATTTCAATATGACCAACGTAACCGAGCTTTTCAATAGTCTGGTAGAATTGGGCCAGCATCCAAAAGAAATGGCGGATACGGTAACCGTAATGGAAAAAATTGGGCACTTCCTTGATGATGAAGTAACCGATTTGTACCAGGAATGTAAAAATAACGGTTTGTCCAAAAGAGAAGCTTCTCCGGTAATTGCCGAAAAATTGGATTTGGCCAAAATTTTAAAACGCGCTTCCAAAGGTTGGGACGGTGGTTATGCGATGGCTGGATTACTTGGTCACGGCGATAGCTTTGTTTTCCGTGATCCTGCTGGAATCCGTCCGGCGTATTTTTATGAAGATGACGAAATTGTAGTGGTTGCTTCGGAAAGACCGGTAATTCAAACCACTTTCAATGTACCATTTGAAAAAGTGCAGGAATTACAACCGGGACATGCTTTAATCGTAAAGAAAAACGGCACTGTTTCCGAGCAGGAAATCATTACGCCAACGGTTAAAAAAGCCTGTTCATTTGAACGCATCTATTTTTCCCGTGGCAGCGATGCCGAAATCTATCAGGAAAGAAAAGAATTGGGTAAATTGATTTTGCCTGCCGTTTTAGAATCGATTGATAATGATACCGACAATACGGTTTTCTCTTTTATACCAAACACGGCAGAAACTTCGTTCTACGGAATGGTTGAAGCTGCAAATGATTTTCTAAACCAAAGAAAAAATCAGTTCATTTTGAACAACCGAAAAACGTTGACCAAAGAAAAACTGGAAGAAATCCTTTCGGTAAAAATCAGAACTGAAAAAATAGCTATAAAAGATGCCAAACTAAGAACATTCATCACCGAAGACAGCAGCCGCGATGATTTGGTGGCTCACGTTTATGATGTGACTTATGGCGTAATCAAACCAACCGATAATTTGGTCATCATCGACGACAGTATTGTTCGTGGAACCACATTAAAGAAAAGCATCCTAAAGATGATGGACAGACTGAATCCAAAACGCATTGTAGTGGTTTCTTCTGCACCGCAAATCAGATATCCGGATTGTTATGGTATTGATATGGCTAAATTGGAAGGATTAGTCGCTTTCCAAGCTGCGATTGAATTATTAAAAGAAAGAAATCAGTATCATATTGTTGATGAAGTGTATAAAAAATGCAAGTCGCAGGAAAAATTAAAAGATGCTGACGTAGTAAATTTTGTAACAGAAATTTATGCTCAGTTTTCCGATACAGAAATTTCCGATAAAATAGCCGAGCTCTTGCATCCACAAGATATTAATGCCGAAGTCAAAATTATTTTCCAAACGGTAGACAATTTACATGTTGCCTGCCCGAAAAATCTGGGAGATTGGTACTTCACAGGAGATTATCCAACCCCTGGAGGTAACCGTGTTGTAAACAAGGCGTTTATGAATTTTTATGAAGGAAAAGATGCACGCGCTTACTAAAATTTTAACATTTTTTGTCTTTAAACGATTTTTGATGCAGTTCGTCTAAATTTTTTGTTTTCAAAATGTTAATACGCTTACATTTGACCTTACCATAGCATTAGTAGGTTAAGTTTATGGTAGATTTGGGGCAAAAAGGGTGAAAAGCAATTTTCACCTTTTTTATTTTCTACAACCCTGAAAATCAGTAAAAAAAATTTCAACGATTATACTTGCCGTTTGTCTGTTTTATTTTTTAGAACACAACAACTCCTATACATTTGACCTTACCATAGCATTAGTAGGTTAAGTTTATGGTAGATTTGGGGCAAAAAGGGTGGAAGAGATTCCGCCTTTTTTATTTTATAAAAGTCTGAAAATCATCAAAAATGGCAGATTACACTCTCATTTGCCTATCATTCCAATATAATTCAGTTAAAAAAGCACAATATTCTTTCTGATGTTGTTAGATTTGTGGTACCATAGTATTTAGTGTAGGTTAAGTTTATGGTAGATTTGGGGCAAACAGGTGGAAGCAATTCCGCCTGTTTATTTTTAACCCTATTCCAAACAAAAAACCGATTGCTTTCGCAACCGGCTTCCTGAAACATCAAAAAAAATATTTTGATTTTTATTTTTCTGTAGCATACAGTCTTGCCACTTCTGTCCAGTTAATCACATTAAAGAAAGCTTCAATATAATCAGGACGACGATTTTGATAGTTTAGGTAATAAGCGTGTTCCCAAACGTCCATCCCTAAAATCGGGAAACCTCCACAACCGGTATCCGGCATTAATGGATTGTCTTGGTTTGGCGTAGAACAAATTTCCAGCTTTCCGCCTTTGTGCACACAAAGCCAGGCCCAACCTGATCCGAATCGCGTTGCTCCGGCTTTAGCAAATAATGCTTTGAATTCTTCGAATGATTTAAAATCTCTTTCAATCGCTTCAGCCAAATCTCCTGATGGTAATCCGCCACCGTTTGGCGCCATTACTCTCCAGAACAAATTGTGGTTGTAAAATCCACCACCGTTATTTCTAACCGCAGCGTTTTTCATATCCAAATTGATTAAAATGTTTTCTATGGTCAAACCTGCTAAATCAGTTCCTTCGATGGCTGCATTCAGATTGGTTGTATAAGCGTTGTGATGTTTTGAATGGTGGATTTCCATTGTTCTCGCATCAATATGTGGTTCTAATGCATCGTATGCATAAGGTAATTGCGGTAATTCAAAGGCCATGGTTATTGTGTTTTAAAGATTAATATTTGCAGTTCAAATTTATAAATTTTAAATCGTTTTTGCTTATAAAATTTACACAATCATTTATAACATTTTGAAAAATTACACTTCAACATATTGCAGTTTTCGTTCTAATTGGTAAGATAACAAAACGCACAATAAAATTAAACTAATACTTATGTAGCCTAAATAATTGTAGTTGTGAATTGCGAATTTAGTATCGCTGTAAGTAATCCAACCGCTCATTAAAGAAGCAAATCCTGTCCCAAGTGATTGCACACAAGAATTTAAGCTCATGAAACTGCCACGGGTTTGACTCGTAACGGCCTGAGTAATCATGGCTTGTCCCGGAACGGTTCTTCCGGTAGAAGAACTAAACCAAAAACCGAAAATACCCAATACTATAAAAAGTTGCCAATGCGGCATATTGGTTATCAAAACAACAAAGAATACTGAAACCAAAGCTGCCCAAACAAATACCGTTCTTTTACCATAACTGTCGGCTAATTTTCCAATGATTTGGGCTGAAATCAACGAACAAATTCCGCCAACCAGATAAATTAAAGGCGTATACTCCTGAGGAACGCCAACATTGTAAACCAAATAAGGATTAATTAACGGCACAATGATAAAATGCCCTGTAATCAATAAAAAACTAAACAGCAAAGCCGTAATTTGGGCTTGGTTGCTAAAAATATCATAGAAATTAGATATGCGTTCTTTCAACTTTATCGGATTTGTCAAATGTGCATTCACATTGGGAACAAATCGGAATAAAAACGGCAATAACAATACCCCGAAAGTGGCTACTACCAAAAACGGATAATGCCAATCGTATTTATTGGCTAAAAACAATCCAAAAGGAACACCAATTACCGAGGCCAGAGCAAATCCGCCCATCAACATGCCCATCGCTCTGCCGCGACGTTCATACGGAATCACATCGGCAATGATGCTGAGGATTTGCGCGCTAATCAAACCGCCGAACAATCCTGTCAAAGTTCTGGCCAATATCATCGAATAGGTTCCAAAGGCAAAGGCACAAGCAAAAGTTCCGATTAAAAATCCGGAATAGCCAAAAAGCAATAGTTTTTTTCGGTCGAATTTGTCGGCAAAGAAAATCGCAAAAAAGCTACTCACAAAGGCCGCCAAAGAATAACTCGAAACAATAATGGAAAACTCAGAAGTAGTCAAATTCCATTTGGGCATCAAGATATTGCCCAAAGGCATCATAATCATAAAATCAAGGATATGCGTAAAATTCAGTAACGCCATAAGGGCTACCAAAATAACTTCGTTTCTTTTCAAAGCAATAAATTTTAATTGTGCCGCAAAATTACGCATTGCAAAATTCCTTTTTCTTAATAAAGGATTAATTAATTACATTAGTAGCATAAATAAAAACTATAGTGCTTCATGTTTGATTCGCAACCCAATACTCTAAAAAACGAGCTTATTAAACTGATTCCATTACAGAAAACGGATTTTGAAGAATTGTATGCCGTAGCTTGCGATCCTTTGGTTTGGGAACAACATCCAAATAAATTGCGTTATCAACGCGAGGTCTTTCAGAATTACTTTGAAGGCGCAATATTGTCCAAAGGCGCATTTCTAATTCGTGATACAAAAACCGATGAAGTTGTCGGCTGCAGTCGGTTTTATGATTATGACCAAAAGGAAAATTCGGTATTGATTGGCTATACATTTATCGGGCGAAAATTTTGGGGCATTGGTTATAACAAAGCATTGAAAAAAATCATGCTCGATTACGCATTTGAACACGTTGACAAGGTTTATTTCCACATCGGCGCGTTCAATATCCGTTCTCAAAAAGCTATCGAAAAAATCGGCGCCGTAAAAGTGGATGAATTTGAAGTCGAATATTACGGCGAAGACGCGAAGTTGAATTTTGTATATTTAATCGAAAATGAAAAAAATTAAAAGTGCTTTTTCAATCGTCATGGTTATCCTATGCGGCTTTGTCCTTTGGAAATGGTATGCCTTCTCTGAGCAGGAAAATAAATTCGCTTTACAAAAATTAGATTCCAGCAGAATCGATTTGGAAAACATATGGGGAAAACCTAATAAAATTATCAATAGCGATGGAATTGTCCTGTTTTATAACAGCCAAAATTGTCTTGGACATCATTATGTTTTTCGTTTTGATGAAAACCAAAAATTAATAGGTAAATATTATGATGATTAACTGATCGATTTAAATAAAATGCAAAAAACCGCTTTCTCCATATACGATGCTTCCGCTGGTTCGGGCAAGACTTATACTTTGGTCAAAGAATATTTGAAAATTATTCTCTTGTCTAAAAAACCCGATGCCTATCGCAATATTTTGGCGATTACGTTTACCAACAAAGCGGTACACGAAATGAAAAGTCGTGTTGTGGAAAGTTTATCGGAGTTTGCCAAAGAAAATCCGTCGGACAAAGCGTTGCAATTGATGCAGGACATTCAAACGGAAACCGGTTTAAGTTTGGCTACCATTACCGAAAAAGCCAAAAGCATCATCAAAAACCTAATTCACAATTACGCCGCATTTGATATTTCCACGATTGACAAATTCACACACAAAGTCATACGCGCTTTTGCCCACGATTTGAATTTGCCGATTACGTTTGAAGTTTCGCTTGATACGGAAAACCTTTTGACCGAAGCCGTTGACGCCATTATTGCCGAAGCCGGAAATGATGAAACGTTGACCAACCTATTGGTCGATTTCACCATGGAAAAAACCGATGATGATAAATCCTGGGATATCTCACGCGAAATCATGGACACCGGAAAATTGATTCTCAACGAAAACAACCGCGAAGAAATCACGCATTTCCAAAACAAAACCATCACCGAGTTTATCGAAATCAAAAACAAACTCACAGAACTTTGTGCCGAAATCGAAGCCGAAACGGTTGCCTTAGCTACTGAAGCTTTGCTTTTGATAGAAAATAAAGGAATCGATGTTAAATCATTTTCCAGAGAAACTTTTCCCAACCACATAAAAAGTATAGTCGAGAAAAGATTCAATCCTGTCAATAAGAGATATTATCAATTTGAAGACATTCCTATCAACAAAACCGCATCAGACAGAACAATCATAGAAAACATCATTCCCAATTTGCTCGAAATATTGGCTTCGATTTACACAAAATTCGAGAAGAAAAATTTCTACGAAGCGTTTCTCAAAAACATCACGCCGCTTTCATTATTGAATACCGTGAGCAATGAATTGGGCAAAATCCAAAAGGAACAAAATATCCTTTCGATAGCCGAATTCAATAAGTTAATCAACGATCAAATCCAAAACCAACCTGCGCCATTTATCTACGAACGTTTGGGTGAAAAATACAGGAATTTCTTCATCGACGAGTTCCAGGATACTTCCGAAATGCAATGGCAAAACCTGATTCCGCTGATTGACAACGCACTTTCGAGCGAAGATTTGAATGGTGAGCAAGGTTCGTTAATGATTGTAGGCGATCCAAAACAGTCGATTTACCGTTGGCGTGGCGGAAAGGCCGAACAGTTTATCGAACTGAGCAAAGACAAAAATCCGTTTGTCAATCCGGACAAGCAATTGTTTTCATTGGGAACCAACTGGAGAAGTTATTCCGAAATCATTGATTTCAACAACAAATTATTTGCTTTTTTGAGTCAGGAATTTGCGCATGAAGATTACAAGGATTTGTACCAAAACCACAGCCATCAGCAATTCAACACCAAAACTGGCGGTTATGTCAATATTTCTTTTGTGCCAAAAGTGGATAAGGAATCAAATGATGACGAAGAAAATTTGGCCAAAAACGAATTGTATCTGCAAGCCACTTTGTCCACGATTGAAAAGGTCAGACAAAACGGTTTCCGCTACAAAGACATCGTGATTCTGACCCGAAAAAAAACACACGGAACGGAAGTCGCAAACTATTTAACCGAAAACGGCATCCCGATTTTGTCTTCGGAGAGTTTATTGCTCGGCGCTTCTTCAGAAGTACAAGGCGTAATCCATATTTTGCGTTACCTGAAAAACAGCAACGATTTGCAGTCGAAAGCGAATTTCCTATATTATCTGGCTTCGCAACAAGATCAATTGGCCATTCACGATTTCATTGCGCAAGGCATGGAACAAAAATCGGAAACCAAATTTCAAAACTGGTTAACTACATTTCAAATTGATTTCTCGTTTGCCAACATCAGAAAAAAATCGCTTTACGAAGCCACCGAAATTATCATTGCCAAAGTCATTCCGATGCACAAACGCAATGCATACATCCAGTTTTTTCTCGATTTGATTTTGGAACACGATTTAAAAAAGCAAGCCGGAATTTCGGATTTTTTAACTTTTTGGGATAATAATTCGGAGAAACAAAGCATTCCTTCACCCGAAGGCAATGACGCGGTGCGCATTATGACCATTCACAAATCGAAAGGTTTGGAGTTTCCTGTAGTTATTTTTCCGTTTGCCGAAGAAGATTATAGTAAAGGTCCGCGGGAAAAATTGTGGCTCAACGCCGATGAAGCAATCACGGGTTTGCCCAAAGCCTTGGTGGATAAAAGCAGCAAAGTAGAAGGTTATGGCGAAGAAGCGAGTTTGGTATACCAACAAAAAAAACAGGAAGAATTGCTCGACAATATCAATGTGTTGTATGTGGCTTTGACGCGTGCCGAAGAACAATTGTACATCATTTCGGGTATGCAAAGCAGAAATGCAAAAGGTGATTATCCCAACAATATGGCGACGTTTTTCATTAAATTTTTGGCGAATGATTTTGACGAAAGTAAATTCGACTATTCTTTTGGCAAAGCCAAAAAACTATCCGAAACCAAAGATACTTTAGACAAAACCGAAACCATTCCGCAATTATTGGCGACCTTAAATCCGAAAAACATCAAAATTGCCCAAAAAGAAAGCCTGATGTGGAACACACAACAGCAGAAAGCGATTGAATTCGGAAACATTCTGCACGAAATTTTATCTTTTGTCAAAACCAAAGACGATATTGATTTGGCACTCATCAAAGCCATCGAAAACGGATTGATTGTCGCTTCACAAAGAACAGAAGTCGAGGAAACGATTAATCAGGTTATCAATCATCCCGATTTACAGCCTTATTTCGCCATCGGCAACAAAATTCTAAACGAAAAAACCATCATTCAGAAAGAAGGCAGCCTGGTCAAACCCGACAGAATGGTCATCAACACCAACAAAGAAATCTATTTGCTCGATTACAAAACCGGTGCGCATCAGGCAAAATATACCACGCAATTGGAAAATTATCAGAACGCCATTGAAAAAATGGGCTTTAAGGTGACTAAAAAAGCGCTGGTTTATATTGGGGAAACTTTGGAAATAGTAAATTTGTAACTTCAAAAAAGCAAAAAGACTTTACAACACAAACATAAACTACAACAAACAATCATGTACGGAAAAATTCAACAACACCTACAAAACGAATTGGATACCATTGAACAAAACGGTATTTTCAAAAGAGAACGCATTATCACTTCGCCTCAAGGCGCGGAAATCACAGTAAATGGCAAAACGGTTTTAAACTTTTGTGCCAATAATTATCTGGGCTTGTCATCGCATCCGGAAGTGATTCAGGCGGCTAAAGACGCTTTGGATTCCCACGGATTCGGAATGTCATCGGTTCGTTTTATCTGCGGAACTCAGGATATTCACAAAACATTAGAAAGAAAGATAGCCGATTTTTACGGCACGGAAGATACGATCTTATATGCTGCAGCTTTTGATGCCAATGGTGGTGTTTTCGAACCATTATTGGGTGAAGAAGACTGTATCATTTCCGACAGTTTGAATCACGCTTCGATTATTGACGGTGTGCGTTTGTGTAAAGCTGCACGTTACCGTTATGAAAATTCCAATATGGAAGATTTGGAAAACCAATTGAAAAAAGCCGTGGAAGCGGGACATCGTTTCAAGTTAATCGTAACTGATGGTGTTTTCTCTATGGACGGATTGGTAGCGCCATTAGACAAAATCTGTGATTTGGCCGATAAATATGACGCTTTGGTTATGGTGGACGAATGCCATGCAGCCGGTTTTATTGGTGCATCAGGAAAAGGAACTATGGAAGCCAAAGGCGTTATGGGAAGAGTGGACATCATCACCGGAACATTGGGTAAAGCTTTAGGTGGCGCGATGGGTGGTTATACTACGGCCAAAAAAGAAGTGATTGAAATCCTGCGTCAACGTTCGCGTCCTTATTTGTTTTCGAATTCCTTAGCGCCGGCAATTGTTGGTGCTTCTATTAAGGTTTTTGAGCTTTTGGAAAAAGACACAACATTAAGGGACAAACTGGAATGGAATACCAATTACTTCAAAGAAGGAATGAAAAAAGCCGGCTTGGATATTATTGATGGCGATTCAGCCATTGTACCGGTAATGTTATATGATGCCAAATTATCACAAGTAATGGCAGATGAATTATTGAAAAAAGGAATTTATGTGATTGGATTCTTCTTTCCGGTGGTACCTAGAGACAAAGCCAGAATCAGGGTCCAATTGTCTGCCGCACATACCAAAGAACATCTTGATCAGGCAATAAAAGCTTTCGAAGAAGTAGGAAAGATGCTAAACGTTATTTAAAACATGTTATTTGTTCTACGGCAATATGTTAATTGTTCTACGAAAAGATGTTAAATATTGCATAATTGTCATCAGTATTCTAAAATTCATCTAATTCATTACATAATTTCCACATTTTAACAATAAGATTTTGATATTATATTAATACGTATTACTTTTGTTCTATTATAATTATTATAATCTAATCAATTTAAGTATGAAACATCTTAACAAATTATTCGTTGCTATGCTAATGTTAGCTGGTTTAAGCTCTCAGGCTCAAGACACTAACAACCCTTGGGCAATCTCCTTTGGTATGAACGCAGTAGACACCAGATTTAGTGCTGCATCAAAATTAGAAGATCAGTTCTCTCAGTTTTTCAATGCTAAAGACAACTGGAACATCTTGCCTTCAGTATCTTATTTAACCGTATCTAGAAACGTTGGTGGTAATTTCTCTTTCGGAATTACAGGTTCTATCAACAAAATCACTAAGTATGTATTGCCAAGAGTTGGTGATGGACCATACGAAGTAGTAAATCCTGGAGATTTAAACTATTACGCTGCTGATGGAGCGATCAACTACAGCATGATGAATTTAATTGGATCTAAAAAAATCGACCCATCTATTCACGTTGGTGGAGGTTATACTTGGATTGGTGATGATATCAGTGCTGGAAATGTTAACGCAGGTTTAGGTTTAACTTTTTGGTTTAACGAAAACTTAGGTTTATCTTGGCGTTCTACATACAAACATTCTTTCGAAGATGTGCGTGAAGACTACCCTTCTCACGTTCAACACTTTGCAGGTCTTACTTTCAAATTTGGAGGTTCTGACAAAGATGGTGACGGAATTTATGACAAAGACGACGCTTGTCCGGAAGTTGCTGGTTTAAAACAATTCAAAGGTTGTCCTGATACTGACGCTGATGGTATTGAAGATAGCAAAGATTCTTGTCCAGAAATCGCTGGTCCTGCTGAATATAACGGATGTCCTGATACTGACGGTGATAAAATCGCTGACAATGTTGATGCTTGTCCAGAAGTAGCTGGTTTACAACAATTTGGTGGTTGTCCTGATACTGACGGTGACGGAGTTCAAGACAAAGAAGACAAATGTAAAGACGTTAAAGGTCCTAAAGAAAATGGTGGATGTCCTTGGCCAGATAGAGATGGTGACAAAGTTTTAGATAAAGATGACAGATGTCCAGATGTAGCTGGTACTGCGGCAAACAATGGTTGTCCAGAAGTTACTGAAGAAGCTATCAAAAGATTGAATGACTATGCTAAAACTATCTTATTCGATAGCGGTAAAGCTACATTCCAACAACAAACTTACCCAGTATTACAAGCTATCGTAGCAATCTTGAAAGAGTATCCAAACTCTAACTTCTCAATTGAAGGTCACACAGATAGCGATGGTAAAGATGCTGCTAACCAAACACTTTCTGAAAACAGAGCTGCTGCCGTTAAAAATTATTTAATTGAAAACGGTGTTGCCTCTTCAAGATTGTCTTCAGCTGGTTTCGGTGAGTCTAAACCAATCGATACTAACAAAACTAAAGCTGGTAAAGCTAACAACAGAAGAGTTGAAGTGAAATTAGTAAAATAATTTCTTCTCAAAATATTTCTAAAAAACGCTCCGAAATTCGGAGCGTTTTTTTATTTTTATAGAATGCCAAAGCCAACATTTCTTTACCAACTCGTACAGGAAATCTTAAAAAACCATTCTGATAATCTATTGGACTTGGTGGTGATTTTGCCCAACAAAAGAGCCAAAGTTTTTTTGCTGGATGAACTAAAGAAATCAATTCCCAATAACATCTTCGCACCCGAAATTATCAGCATAGAAGATTTTATCCAGGATGTTGCGGGCATTCGCTCGATTGATAGTGTCGAATTGCTTTTTGAGTTTTACAGTGTTTATCTTTCTTTGACTGAAAAAGAGCCGGATTCCTTCGATACGTTTGCCAATTGGGCCAAAACTTTACTACAGGATTTTAATGAAATTGATCGTTATTTATTAGACCCAAATCATGTCCTGAAATACCTTGAAAACATCAAGGAGATTGAACATTGGGCCGTTGATATCGAAAAACGCACCGAGCTCATTGAAAACTATTTAATTTTCTGGAAAAAACTGCCTGAATATTATCAGGCTTTATATGACTATCTGCTCAATAAAGGCATCGGTTACCAAGGTTTGATTTATCGTGAAGCCGTTGAAAATCTGAATTACTTTTCGGAGCATAACAATAACCTATTCCTCTTCGCCGGTTTCAACGCGCTCAACCAGGCCGAAGAAAAAATCATCCAGCATTTACTGGCGATGGACAAAGCCAAAATCTATTGGGATATCGATGCTACTTTGCTCAATGACACTTTTCACGATGCCGGTTTGTTCCAACGGCAATTCAAATCAGATTGGATTTACTACAAAACCCATCCTTACGAATGGATTGTCAACGATTTTACCGAAGCCAAGAACATTCAGGTGATTGCGACTTCCAAATCGATTGGGCAAGCCAAAATCACCGGAAGTATTATCGAAAAACACATCGCCGAAAACAAGGCCAACCTGCAAAATGTTGCGGTCGTTTTAGGCGAAGAAAATTTATTGCTGCCGGTGTTGCATTCCTTACCCAATACCGTTGACGCACTGAATGTCACCATGGGTTTTTCGAGCAAAAACAATCCGGCGCAATTGCTAATTGCTAAATTGTTCAAGTTACATTCCAATGCTTTGTCCAGAAACCCGGTTAATTATGTGATGTATTATAAAGATGTGCTCGATATATTGACGCATCCGTTGATTGAGCCTTATGTGAACTGCAGCGAATTGGTCAACCGAATCAACAAAAACAATTACACTTTTATCACGCATAAAAAACTGGAAGAATTACACGCCGAATACAATATGTTGTTCCAAATGTTATTCCAAAAATGGGACACCAATTCGGTTTCCGTTCTCGAAAACCTGTCACAAATTTTACTCCAAATCAAAGCCAATCTGAGTTATGACAACGAAGAGGAAAAAATAACCAATGCCTTTGTCTATTCGGTCTATAAAGTCATCAACAAGATGATTTCCTATTTTGGCGAACACCAAAACATAGACGACATCAAAACGCTACATGCCATTTACAAACAGGTAATCGATGTGGCCGAAGTTTCTTTTGAAGGCGAACCGTTAGACGGTTTACAGATTATGGGTGTTTTGGAAAGCCGTGTGCTCGATTTTGAAACCGTAATCATTACCTCGGTCAACGAAGGTAAATTTCCGGCCGGAAAAAGTACCAATTCGTTTATTCCGTATGATGTCAAACGCGAATTGGGTTTGCCAACCTACAAAGAAAAAGATGCGATTTACACCTATCACTTTTATCATTTGCTCCAACGCGCCAAAAACATTTACCTGATTTACAATGCGGACAGCGATGGTTTTGATGCTGGTGAAAAAAGCCGCTTCATTACCCAGTTGGAAGTGGAAAAACAACCAAATCACAACTTAACTTTTCAGTATTACAATCCCGATGTGCCGAATATTGCACACCAACCGATAGTCGTTCCAAAAACGGAAAGCATTTTGGCCCGCCTGAACGAAATTGCCACCAATGGCTTTTCACCTTCGTCATTGACAACCTATATCCGAAATCCGATTCAGTTTTATTTTCAAAGAGTTTTGCGCATTTCGGAAACCGATGAAGTCGAAGAAAATATTGCGGTCAATACTTTGGGAACGATTATTCACGGCGCTTTAGAAGAATTGTACAAACCGTTTATTGGAAGAATTCTAACAAAAGCCGATATTGATGGTTGTTTCAAAAAGATAGACGACGAAGTGTTGAACCAATTCAAATTGGTTTACAAAGAAGGCGAAATCAAAAAAGGTAGAAACCTGTTGGCTTTTGAAGTGGCTAAACGGAATGTGTATAATTTCCTCAAGCTCGAATTGGAAGCTTTGGAAAATGGGGATGAAGTGCAGATTATTGCTTTGGAAGAAACCTTTGAAAGAGCTTTAGAAGATGCGCGTTTGCCCTTTCCGGTGTTGATTAAAGGAAATGTTGATCGAATTGAAATCCGCAACAGAAGAATCAGGATCATCGATTATAAAACGGGAAAAGTTGAGCAAAAAAGTGTCACGTTAAAAGACTGGAACGGTTTGACCGAGGATATCAAAAACGATAAAATCATCCAGATTCTGGCGTATGCTTTTATGTTTGAGGAACAAGCCAACGGCCGCGACATCGAAGCCGGAATCATTTCGTTTAAAAATCTGAAATCCGGATTTTTGCCGTTTAACTTCAAACCCGAAAAAGAAGCAACTGAAATCGTTACCCCTGAAATCATGGAAGCTTATCTGGAACAGATTGTGATTTTGCTTGGTGAGATTTTTAATATGGAAACGGCTTTCGAAGAAAAAACCAATTAGACTTTCTTTAAAAAATTCAGCAATACTTTCATTAATTCTTTTTCGTTTTCAATGTGGCTCATGTGTCCATCGGGGAAAGTAGTGAGTTCAACTTTGGTGCCTTCAATTTGCTCGAGGTTTTCCTCGTAAATCAGCACACCATCTTTTTGACCCAAAACCAACTGCATCGGATAGGGCGCAAAATGCAGAATGACTTCGCGGTCTTTTCGGATTTTCATGCCTTCCAAAGCCGCAACAATGCCCTGCAATGGTGTTTTCAAGGCTTGTTCTTTTACCTTTTCAATTTCGTTGGTCAAGCGTTCGCGGTTGTCTTCGCTGAATAAGTTGGCAATTGACATACTGACAAAAGCCGCATAATTCTGTTTGACACACACCACCGCACGGTCGCGATTCGTTTGGCGTTCGTCACTATCCGCGCGTGATGTCGAATTCAACAGAAACAACCCTTTCATGTGATCGGGATACAATTCGGCGAAAGCCAGAGCGACATAACCACCCATGGAATGCCCAACGAGAACCACTTTTCTGATTTTAAGCGTCAGCAATAAGGCAAACAACATATCCGCCTGGTCTTCCATCGCGTGAACGTAGCCAAGACATTCCGTTTCGCCGTGGCCGAGCAAATCAACAGTAATGACACGATACTTTTTGGACAATTCCGGTACAAAAGCCTTCCACATCGTTTTGTTTTCGAGAAAACCATGCAATAACACTACCGCCGTGCCTTTGCCTTGGTCGGTATAGGAGATTTTGGTGTTTTTGTAAGTAATATGTTTAGTCGCAGTCACAGTCGCAGTTTTCAGTTCAAAAATAGTGTTTAGCCACGACATGAGCAAAGTGACAGACGAAGTAATACACGAATGATTGTTGATATTTTCTTTTCATTGCCTTTTGTCATGCTGATGAAGGAAGCATCTCATAATGAGATTCCTCCTTTCAGTCGGAATGACAATAGCATAAAAACAAAACGACCCACCATCGTGAGCCGTCTATATTCTTTGTTCTATTTTCTATTCTCTCAATTAAGAATTCATCAAACTCTCAATTTCATCCATTTCAATCGGAATATTTCTCATCAGGTTGAAAGCTTCTCCTTTTTCCTGAATCACCACATCATCTTCAATACGAATACCAAAACCTTCCGCCGGGATATAGATGCCCGGTTCAACAGTGAAAACCATATTCGCCTGCATTGGTTCGTGCAATAAACCGTAATCGTGCGTGTCCAATCCCATATGGTGTGATGTTCCGTGCATAAAATATTTTTTATACGCCGGCCAATCCGGGTTTTCGTTTTGTACATCGGCTTTGTCGATTAGACCTAAGTTCAATAATTCAAAAGTCATTATTTTTCCCACTTCCAAATGGTATTGTTTCCAAAGCGTTCCCGGAACCAACATTTTTGTCGCTTCGTTTTTTACATTCAACACCGCATTGTAAACGGCTTTTTGGCGGTCACTGAATTTCCCCGAAACCGGAATCGTTCTGGTCATGTCGCTCGAGTAATTGGCATATTCGGCTCCAACGTCCAGCAGCAATAAATCACCGGCTTTACATTGCTGGTTGTTTTCGATATAGTGTAAAACGTTGGCATTATTTCCCGAAGCGATAATCGGCGTGTAAGCAAAACCTTTGGAACGGTTGATGAGGAATTCGTGGGCAAATTCGGCTTCGATTTCGTATTCCATTACGTTGGGTTTGGTAAAATTCAAAACCCTGCGGAAACCTTTTTCGGTAATGTTACAGGCGGTTTGGATCAAATCGAGTTCTTCGCTTTCTTTGATAGAACGCAATCTTTGTAAAATCGGGTTTGATTTTTCGACTTTGTGCGCCGGATAATTTTCCTTCCACCATTTTACAAAACGCGCTTCACGGGTTTCGGTTTCAATTGCCGCGCGGTAATGCTCATTGGTATTGATATAAATCGTATCGGAATAGGCCATGATTTCTTTCAATGTCTTGTGGAAATCCTGCAACCAAATCACCGATTTGATGCCGGATACTTCAAACGCGCGATCTTTGGTCAGCTTCTCGCCCTCCCAGATTGCGATGTGTTCGTTGGTTTCCTTTAGGAATAAAATTTCTTTTAAATGCTCATACGGCGCATCCGGGAAAAGCAACAAGATGCTTTCTTCCTGGTCAACACCCGATAAGTAAAAAATATCCCTGTGCTGTGCAAAAGGCAAAGTGCTGTCGGCAGAAACCGGATAAATGTCATTGGAATTGAACACCGCAACGCTGTTGGGTTTCATTTGTGCCGTGAATTTGGCTCTGTTTTTAACAAACAATTGACGGTCTATTTGATGGTATTTCATATTAGATTTTTGGATTGTTAGACTTCTTAGATTTAGTTTACCAAAATTACGGATTAGTCCAAAGCAATAAGTAGCCAAATGGCGTTATTTTTTATTAGCCGATGTTTTTTCGGATTCGGCTCATGTGTCGATTCGAAATGCCGAGAAAAGAAGCTAAGTAATGCAATGGTACTTCCTGAAGTAATTTGGGTTCAGTCACCAATAATTTCTTATACCGTTCTTCAGGTGTTAAGGTCAGCAAGTCAATGCGATAGTCATCGATAAGCATGATTTGTCTTTCAATCAGATTGTGGTAAAACTGCCTGAACGCTTTATTATTAGCCTGTAAATTCTTGAAGGTTTCCAAATCAGTGACCCAAAGTTGGCAATCCACCAAAGCTTTGACACTCTTTCGTGACGGAACTTTATTGAGAAAACTGTTCAGTGAAGACGTAACCGAATTGCGCAGCGCCAGATAAGTCGTTTTTTCTTCGTCTTCCACTAAAATAGCGTGTTGGAGAATCCCGCTTTCCACATAACAGAAATAAGGACAAACCTGGTTTTCATCGACTAAGAGTTGGTTTTTTTTCAAATGTAGCACTTTGAAACTCCCGGCAATATCAAGAAGCGATTGCTCTAAATGAGTATCGGCATCATGGATAAAATGACGCAAATAATCTAAAAAAGGGGTGTTGTCGTTTGGAGTTTTCATAAGTATCACGAACAAAAATATTCTTTTTTGGGCACATTTTTTTATTCTGTGATTAATGAATAATTTTAGGGAAAATTAACGCTATGAAAAAAGTTTCGCTGCTTCTTGCTTTCCTAATTTGTTTTGGACTCAATGCTCAGGATAAAAAACCATATCAGCTTTTTGATAAGAAAGGCAAAAAGACCACTTATGCCAAACTCCTGAAAGCCGCTGCAAAGTCCCAAGTGGTTTTATTTGGTGAATACCACAACAATTCGGTGGTGCATTGGTTGCAATTGGAACTGACCAAAGATTTGGCCGAAAAAAAGCCGCTGGTTCTTGGCGCAGAAATGATTGAAGCGGATAACCAAAAACAGTTGGACCAATACCTGAAAGGCGAAATCAATCAGAAACAACTGGATTCTACAGCGCGACTTTGGCCTAATTACAAAACCGATTACAAGCCTTTGGTAGATTTTGCCAAGGAAAATATGTTCCCATTTATCGCTACGAATATTCCGAGAAGGTATGCGTCATTGGTTTCCAAAAAAGGATTTGAAGCTTTGGAAGTTTTGACTTCGGAAGAAAAATCGTGGATGGCACCGTTACCGATTGATTACGATGCTAATTTACCGGGTTATGTCAATATGATGAAAATGATGGGTAATCATGCAAGTCCAAATATGCCCAAAGCGCAGGCGATAAAAGATGCGACGATGGCTTATTTTATACAGCAACATTTAAAACCTGAAAGTATCTTCATTCATTATAACGGTACTTATCATTCAGACAATTTTGAAGGCATTTGTTGGTATTTGAAAAAAACCGCGCCAAATCTTGAAATCATTACGATTGCCACATTGGAACAGAAAGATTTAGAAAAAATAATGCCCGAAGAGTATAATAAAGCAGACTATATTCTCGTTATAGATGAAGATGTAACAAAAACACATTAACATCGTCTTAACATAAATCATCAACAAATCAATCAATAAATCAAAATCAAATGAAGAAAGCATATATCATTTTAATTCTTTTCGTCGCCGCACTGCCCTTCTTTTCGTGCAGCAGCGATAGTCCGCAAGAGCCGATGCTAATTATCAAATTCCAATTTGATGAAAATCAGGCAAGGCTTAACAATTTAGGCCAGCCTTCAACCGTTCCGGCAGGAAATGCAGCTCAATCGCCTATTTTTAATGGTATTTCAGCCCATTATATGGAATTGGCTCCGAATGCCTTTACTCAAATCGGTCAGGGAACCATTATTTATCATGCTCCTGAAACCACGCTTGGTGGTGCTAATGCCATAGATTTTAGTCGTTCCAAAGTTGTAGCCGAAGGCGAAACCTTTTTAAAAATTCCTTTGAGCCAAGTGGCTGCCGGAAGTTATGAATGGATGCGCGTTTCACTATCCTATCAAAATTACCAAATCAATGTTCGGAGCGCCGGTGTTGATTATGCAGGAACCTTAGCCAGTTTTGTCGGGTACAACACTTATATTTCTACTTTCAATATCGGTAATAATATTTTTCCGGTAAACGGAAACAGATTACAAGGCTATTGGGCATTTGGATTAAATGACCAACCTTATTCTACCTCAGGACAAGCCCCGGCCGGAGCCACTACGGTTCCAAATCCGATTGCTTCAACCTCGCCAATTCCACAAGGTTCTTGTGTCGTAACCGGGAGATTCGCGTCCAATTTGGTTATCAACGGTAACGAAACAGATGACATTGTAATTACATTATCACTATCAAACAACCACAGTTTTGAGTGGCAGGAAGTTACTGCTGACGGAAAATATGAGCCTGCAATTGGTGAAAATGTGGTAGATATGGGATTACGTGGCTTGATTCCGAGCTATGTAAGGTAGTTTTGTTTATCTTTTTCGCCCTAAAAAAGCCATTTAAGTAGTTGACAATCAACAACTGTTAATCTCACTTTAAATTGATTATAAATTACCACGAAAAGGTTGTAGTTAATCCCAAATAGGTGTATTTTTGTGTGATTTTTTTAAACAATACACACAATTATGGCAAAATCTGCACTTTTAAAGTCATCCTTAGCAAAAAAATATTGGATGGCTCTTACAGGTTTATTTTTATGCTTGTTTTTAGCGGGTCACTTAGCAGGAAATCTTCAATTAATTTTTAGCGATGCAGCACATTTCAATCAGTACGCATTGTTCATGACCTCAAATCCGGCAGTAAAAATTCTTTCTTACCTAACTTACCTTTCAATTCTATTCCACGCAGTCGATGGGTTTTTGTTGACTTATCAGAACGTAAAAGCAAGACCAATTGGTTATGCCAAAAACAATCCTTCAAAAAACAGTAGCTTTTCTTCGAGAAACATGGCGGTTTTGGGAAGCTTGATTTTGGTTTTCATCGTTGTACATATGATGAACTTTTGGGCTGTGATGCATTTTGATGAAAAAATGCCATTGTTCATGCAAACCGTTGAAACAAATCAAGGTCCTTCAGGAGAAGTCTATGTTGGTGTGATTCAAGGACAATATTACGCTAAAGATGCTGTACAGATTGGAGAAGCTGAAGAACCAATTAACCCGATGGCTCCTCAACAAAAGCAGTACGTATTAAAAAACAGAACCGAAATGTATTATTACGGAACCAACGTAAAAGCTGGTGATGTTTATAAAGATTTACATAAAATCACCGTGGCATTCTTTAAAGACGCTAAATTCGGTTTGATCGCAACCATCCTTTATGTTTTGGCGATGTTTGTTTTGGCTTTCCACTTACTTCACGGGTTCCAGAGTGCGTTCCAGTCACTTGGTTTAAACAATCCGAAGTATACACCGGCTATCAAAGGTTTTGGAGCGGCTTTCGCCATTTTGGTACCGCTATTATTTGCATCGATTCCGGTTTACATTCACTTTTTTCTAAAATAATCAACATCAGTATAAATCATGAAGTTAGATTCTAAAATACCAGAAGGTTCTATTTCAGAGAAATGGACTAATCATAAAAATCACTTAAAGTTAGTTGCCCCGAATAACCGTCCAAAAATCGATATAATCGTTGTTGGAACCGGTTTGGCTGGTGCTTCTGCCGCTGCTTCACTAGGAGAAATGGGATACAATGTAAAAGCATTTTGTTTCCAAGATTCTCCAAGAAGAGCACACTCCATCGCCGCACAAGGTGGTGTGAATGCTGCTAAAAATTACCAAAACGATGGTGACTCTGTTTACCGTTTGTTCTACGATACGATTAAAGGTGGTGACTACCGTGCGCGTGAAGCCAACGTTCACCGTTTGGCGGAAGTTTCCGGAAATATCATCGACCAATGTGTGGCGCAAGGTGTTCCTTTTGCCCGTGAATATGGTGGAATGTTAGACAACCGTTCTTTTGGTGGAACACAGGTTCAACGTACGTTTTATGCGGCAGGTCAAACAGGACAACAGTTATTATTAGGAGCTTATTCGGCTTTATCAAGACAAATCGGATTGGGACGTGTTCAAATGTTCAACCGTCACGAAATGTTGGATATCGTAAAAGTTGATGGAAAAGCCCGTGGAATAATTGCCCGTAACTTGGTTACCGGTGAAATCGAAAGACATTCAGCGCATGCTGTAATTATAGCCTCAGGTGGTTACGGAAATGTATATTTCCTTTCTACCAATGCAATGGGTTCTAACGTAACTGCCGGTTGGAAAATCCACAAACAAGGCGCTTTATTTGCGAATCCTTGTTATGTGCAAATTCACCCAACCTGTATTCCGGTACACGGAACCAATCAATCGAAACTGACTTTGATGTCGGAATCGTTGAGAAATTCAGGTCGTATTTGGGTACCAAAGAAAAAGGAAGATGCTGAAGCCATTCGTGCTGGTAAAATGAAACCAACACAAATCGCTGAAGAAGACAGAGATTACTACCTAGAAAGAAGATATCCTGCGTTTGGAAACTTAGTACCACGTGACGTGGCTTCGAGAGCGGCCAAAGAGCGTTGTGACGAAGGATACGGAATTGAAGCTAACGATACCAACGAAGGTGTTTACTTAGATTTCTCTACCGAAATCCAAAGCAAAGGAAAACAAGCGGCTTACGCCAAAGGAAATCACAATCCAACTCCGGAAGAAATTACGGCACTTGGAAAACAATGGCTGGAAGAGAAATACGGTAACCTGTTTACCATGTACCAAAAAATCACCGACGAGAATCCATACGAAACACCGATGAAAATTTATCCGGCGGTTCATTACACTATGGGTGGCGTTTGGGTGGATTATAACTTACAATCTACTATTCCGGGTTGTTTCGTTGCCGGAGAAGCCAATTTCTCTGACCACGGAGCCAACAGATTAGGAGCTTCGGCTTTGATGCAGGGATTGGCGGATGGTTATTTCGTATTGCCTTATACGGTTTCCAACTATTTGGCAGACGAAATCAGAACCGGTAAAATCTCTACAGATTCTGCAGAATTCGTTGAAGCTGAAAAAAGAGTTACTGATCAAATCAATTTCTTCCTGAACAATAAAGGAACCAAATCAGTGGATCATTTCCACAAAAGATTAGGCCACATCATGTGGAATAAAGTGGGTATGGGAAGAAATGCCAAAGGATTAACTGAAGCCATTTCTGAAATCGCCGCTTTAAAAGACGAATTCTACAAAGACGTTTACGTTCCTGGAAGCAATGACGAAATGAACCCTGAATTAGAGAAAGCTCTTCGTGTGGCTGACTTTATCGAATTGGGTCAGTTGATGGCCATGGATGCTTTACAACGCAACGAATCTTGTGGTGGTCACTTCCGTGAAGAGTATCAGGATTCAGAAGGGGAAACATTGCGTGATGACAAGAATTTTGCTTTCGTTGGCGCCTGGGAATACACCGGAGACGACATCAGCAAAGAAGTAATGCACAAAGAAGATCTAAACTACGAGTACATCAAGATTGCCGCTCGTAATTACAAATAATAGTCCAATAGGTATAAATATAAAATTATGTCTGCAGCAAAAAACATCAATATAAACCTTAAAATTTGGCGTCAGAAAAATGCCAAAACAAAAGGGAGTATGGAAACATACAAACTGGATAACGTTTCTACGGCAAGTTCGTTTTTGGAAATGTTAGATCAGTTGAACGAACAATTGGTAAATGACCAAAAAGAACCGGTTGCCTTTGACCACGATTGTCGCGAAGGAATATGCGGTATGTGTTCGTTGTACATCAACGGTCGCGCTCACGGACCGGACACCGGAATCACAACTTGTCAATTACACATGCGTACGTTCAAGGATAATGATACTATTTATGTTGAACCATGGAGAAGTAAAGCGTTCCCCGTAATCAAAGACTTGGTTGTTGACAGAAGCGCGTTCGACAGAATCCAGCAAGCCGGTGGTTTCGTTTCGGTAAATACTTCCGGAAACACTATCGATGCCAACTCGATTCCGGTGCCAAAAGACGATGCAGACAAAGCATTCGAAGCAGCGGCTTGTATCGGTTGTGGTGCTTGTGTGGCGACTTGTAAAAATGGTTCGGCTATGCTATTCGTTGGTGCCAAAGTGTCTCAGTATGCTTTATTGCCACAAGGAAAAGTGGAAGCGACCCAACGTGTATTAAACATGGTGCGTCAAATGGACGAAGAAGGATTCGGAAACTGTACCAATACCGGTGCGTGTGAAGTAGAATGTCCAAAAGGCATTTCCTTAGAGAACATTGCCCGTATGAACAGAGAATATTTAAAAGCAAGTTTGAAATAATTTAAACTTTGTTAAAATATAGAAACGCATTCATTGATTTGGATGCGTTTTTTTATGCCATAAAGTCAAATAAAGTATATTTACAGTAACAAACAATAAGCTTTCAATCCGCATGAAAAAATTTCTCTTTTCATTGATGACGATTTTGGTTTTTGCCAACACTGTTTCGGCTCAAAAACTGAGATTGATGACCTATAATATTCGTCTGGACATTGCTTCCGATGGGGGAAATGCTTGGCCAAACCGCAAAGACTATTGGGCTTCCCAGGTTATTTTTCACGAACCGGATATTTTCGGGATTCAGGAAGCATTACCCAATCAGGTGATAGATATTGCAACCATGCTGCCCAATTATGGTTATGTTGGCATTGGAAGAGATGGTATTGGCAAAGGAGAATCATCCAATATATTTTATAAAAAAGACCGCTTCAAAGTGCTTAAGGAGAATACTTTTTGGCTTTCCGAAACACCCGATAAGATTTCCAAAGGCTGGGATGCGGCGCTCAATCGCGTTTGCACTTATGCCTTAATCAAAGACGGCAAAAGCAAACAGGTTTTCTGGATTTTCAACACCCATTTGGACCATATGGGCGAATTGGCACGAACCAATTCTATCAAATTAATTCTTTCCAAAATCAAGGAACTGAACTCTAAAAATTATCCAGTGTTTTTTATGGGTGATTTCAATTCGGAACCAACCGAAGAAAGAATCATCAATCTAAAAAAGGAAATGCTCGACAGCCATGATATTTCAGAAGAAAAAGCTTTTGGCCCAAGCGGTACTTTTAATGCCTTCAAACACAATGAACCGGTAACCAAACGCATTGATTATATCTTTTTGTCCAAAGACAATCCGTTTAAGGTTAAGAAATACGGTATTCTGAGCGATTCCAGAGACTTAAAATATCCTTCGGATCATTTGCCGGTTTATATCGAACTTAAATTTAATTAAAAGATTTTTATATATTTCGCACAACAAACAACACTATGAAACTTCAACTTACCACTTTACTTCTACTGATTTCGTTCTCCATTTTTGGCCAAAATTACCATCAATATGTCAATCCGATGATTGGAACCGGTGGCCATGGACATACGTATCCAGGTGCTACTGTACCTTTCGGAATGGTACAATTGTCTCCAGATACCCGAATTGACGGCAGTTGGGACGGTTGTTCTGGTTATCATCACGATGACAATACGATTTATGGTTTTTCGCATACACACTTGAACGGAACGGGTTGTACCGATTATGGCGACATCATGTTGATGCCAACCATGGGCGAACCAATGTTAAATCCAAAAGATTACAGTTCTGTTTTTGCACATGCCAATGAAAAAGCAACAGCCGGATTTTATTCGGTAAAACTCGACAAACACAATATCGACGTGGCTTTGACTTCGTCTACCAGAGTTGGTTTTCACCAATATACTTTTAACAAATCCGGTAAGGCGAATATCATTTTGGATTTGAATCATCGCGATAAATTATTGCAGGGCGAAGTCAAAATCATCAACAACAAAACCATTGAAATCCTGAGACGAAGCGAAGCCTGGGCCAAAGACCAATATGTTTACGCGCGCATTGAATTTAGTGTTCCAATGAAAATTAATAAGGTTAAAAGCAATGGATTTGCTCCTGCAAAAAACACAGATACCTTCTTTGCCGGAACACAATTGGCGTTAAGTTTTTCAAAAGAAGTTAAAAAAGGTGAAAAGATTTCGGTCAAAGTTTCCCTTTCCCCAACGGGTTATAGTGGCGCCAAATTAAATATGACTGAGATTTCGCATTGGGATTTCGCCAAAGTTCAAAAAGCAGCGGAAGTGCTTTGGGACAAACAATTGTCCAAAATTGAAGTTACAGAGACCAATAAAGACAAACTGTCGATTTTCTACACGGCTTTATACCACACGATGGTACAACCGAATATCGCTCAGGACATCGATGGTAAATACCGTGGACGTGACAACCAAATCCATAAAGCTGAAGGCTTCGATTATTATTCGGTGTTCTCGCTTTGGGATACTTTCCGAGGCGCACATCCTTTGTATACTTTGATTGAAAAGAAACGCACTGCCGATTTTATCAATACCTTTTTAAAACAATACGAACAAGGCGGACGATTGCCGGTTTGGGAATTGGCATCCAATGAAACCGATTGCATGATTGGGTATCATTCGGTTTCTGTCATGGCAGATGCGATGGCGAAAGGCATTACCGGTTTTGATTATGAAAAAGCTTTTGAAGCGGCCAAACACAGTGCGATGCTGGATCATTTAGGATTGGAAGCCTACAAAAGACAAGGTTTTATTTCGATGGATGACGAACATGAAAGCGTTTCAAAAACCGTTGAATATGCCTATGATGACTGGTGTATTGCCCAAATGGCAATGATTTTGAATAAAAAAGAAGATTACAATTATTTCATGCAGCGTTCCCAAAGCTGGAAAAATGTCTTCGATTGGAATGTAGGCTTTATGCGACCTAAGAAAAATGGTGGTTGGGACAAACCTTTTGACCCGCGAGAAGTCAACAACAACTTTACCGAAGGCAATGCATGGCATTATACTTTCTTTGTTCCTCAGGACATTCCCGGAATGATTGAAGCCTACGGCGGAGCCGATAATTTTGAAGCCAAACTGGACGAAATGTTCAACAGCGAAAGCAAAACTACCGGTCGTGAACAAGTGGATGTTACCGGTTTGATTGGACAATATGCTCATGGCAATGAACCGAGTCATCACATGACGTATTTGTATAATTACATTGGCAAACCGGAAAAAACAGCGGCAAAAATCAACTTCATCTTAAATAATTTCTATAAGAACACACCCGATGGTTTGATTGGCAATGAAGATTGTGGACAAATGAGTGCTTGGTATGTATTGAGTTCGATGGGAATTTATGCCGTGACTCCGGGAAAATCGGAATGGAGTGTCACCCAATCCAATTTTGAAAATATCAAGATCAATTTTGAAGATAACACATCCCAAAACATTTCAAAAAAAATGCTTGTGGATGATATGAAATATTTTGGAATCAAAAATAACAGCTTAATTGTGGCTGATGGTTTTTCTGCTAAAGCTATTGTTTCGGTTCCTGTGATTATTGCTGAAAGCAAGTCGTTTAAGGATTCTTTAGAAATTGAATTAGATCATCCGAATTTTCATGGTAGTTATTCCTATAGAATCGTTTATAATGCCGAAAAAGGTGTGCCCTTTAAACAATACCAAGGAGAAAAAATCATATTGACAGAAACGGCAACAGTAGACGCAAGATTTGCCGAGATGATTAACAAAGAGCCTTTCAAGAGCAGTATTATTTCTGCTACTTTCTTCAAAAAACCAAATAATTACACCATCAATACCAAATCCAAATACAATCCGCAGTACCATGCCGGCGGTGCGGAAGGTTTGATTGATGGGATTTTCGGGACAACCAATTGGCGCAAAGGCGATTGGCAGGGTTATCAAAGTCAGGATTTTGAAGCGACAATTGATTTGCAAACCGAAAAAAGCATTACCGAATGTAACGGCACGTTTTTACAAGATTCGCGTTCCTGGATTTTGATGCCCACAAAAGTGGAATATTATGTATCAACTGACAATGTGAACTTTACTTTGGCCGGAACGATTGACAATAAAACCGATCCAAAAGACACTGAAAATTACGTGGTAAATTTTGGGTTCAAATCAGACAAACCAATCAAAGCCAAATATGTAAAGGTCAAAGCCTATAATTTTGGCAAATTACCCGAATGGCATCAAGGTGCCGGTGGTGACGCGTTTATTTTTGTAGATGAAATAACAATCAAATAGTATGAAAGTCGCCTTAGTCCAAACCTCGCTAACCTGGGAAAATCCAACCGAAAACAGAAGCCATTTGTCTCAAAAAATCAATGGTTTTTTAGAAGAAGTTGATTTGATTGTGCTTCCCGAAATGTTTTCATCGGGCTTTACGATGAATCTAAAAACTATCGCTGAAACCATGGATGGCGAAACGGTTTCCTGGTTGCAACATTTGGCTAAAGCCAAAGACTGCGCGATAACCGGAAGTTTGGTGATTGAAGAAAACGGCAATTATTACAACCGTTTGGTGTTTGTTTTTCCCAATGGCGACATCAAAACCTATGACAAACGGCATTTGTTCACGCTCGCCGGAGAAGACAAAGTATATACCGCAGGAAAAGAAAAATTAATCGTGGATTACAAAGGTTTCAAAATTTGTCCGCTGATTTGTTATGATTTGCGTTTTCCGGTTTTTGCCCGAAATGTTGAAAACTATGACCTATTGATTTATGTCGCCAATTGGCCCAAACCCCGTGTCAATGCTTGGGATATTTTGCTCAAAGCACGCGCCGTAGAAAACATGAGTTATGCGATTGGCGTGAACAGAATTGGTTCCGATAATAATAATCTGGAGTATGTTGGCCATTCACAAGCTGTTGATTTTCTTGGGAATTATTTAATTGAGCCCAATGAAAATGAAAGTGTTTCCATTGTCACATTGGACAAAGAAAAATTATTGGAAACGAGAGGTAAATTGGCGTTTCTGGACGACAAAGATAAGTTCGAGCTTATTTAGTGCCAACATTAAATGGCTGCTCAACATCCCAGTTGGAGCGAACATCTATTTCTTTCGGGAAATAAATAACTTCTTCGGTTTGGCGTTTTTCTAAGTAGCTTCCGGTATCCCAAACCTTATTTTTATTATCGTCATAGATAATCCGCAAGGTGTAATACGCGGGTTCAATGGCATCAAAATTGATGGCGTTATTGCTTTCTGTATATTCTGTGTATTTGACTTTCCCGTCTTTATCAGTCAGTTCGACAATCATCGGAAACCTTTTGACATTTTCCAGAATCACTCTCAAATTACCATAATCCGAAATATTTTTGGTAGTCACCTTAAACGACAAAGTATCGTTTTCTTTTTCGTAAAAATCGGTCATTGCACCCGGTAACGCTTCGATGGTATACTTTTCCAATGGCTCTTTTTTGAAGTCCAGATATAACTTTTGGTTGAAATCATCATATTCAGTAGTAAAATCAACAGCCAGGGAATCTTTATTTTTGATGCTTATTTTCGATTTGTCAAATTTCACCAAAGGCGTAGCACTAGTCATTGAAAATCTCTCGCGAAGTGGTAAAGTACCGCTAAAATTGGAGCTAATCGAAATAGTATCCGCTTTTTGGGCTTTGATTTTTACAATGAAGTCTGCTTTGTAATTGTCTTTTTCCACATTCACCTGAAGCGAATCAACTTTTATTGGTTTGAACCAAACTTGCAGTGAATCTTTTTTTGGCATTTGGGTAACCAATGACGGAATAATTTCCGAACCATTTTTGATGGTTACTTTAGTTCCTTTTGCTTTGCCTTCATAACCCATTAGCAATCTGCTTTTGGACGCCTGAGTAGGTTTGAAAGCTTTGAATGGCAACTCTTCCTTGAATAATTCTACTTCAAACACCGTATCATTCGGTATGGTAATGTATTGCCTTTGGAAACCGATTTTATCCGTTTTTGGATTGTAAATATTGTTGTTGCTATTGTCTTTCAGTGCCACCAAAAGATACTTGCCTTCTTTGAGGTTTTCGAGCTTGACAATTTGCAAACTATCCAAAGTATTGGTAATGTATCTTGGTGTTTCTTTGTAAATCGTAGAATCATTAAACTTTTCATCCACTTCGTACAGCATCACCGATACAAAGTTGTCTGTTTTCTTTTCCAAAGCATCCTTTATCTTAACGTTTAACGCCAAAGAATCAATATAACTTCCGGTGGAAAAAACATATTTGAACTGCGGATAAGGATTGCCTTCGTTGTTGTCTTCAATACTTTGACCAAAATTAAAACTGTAAGTGGTATTCGACTGAAGTGTGTCTTTTATTTTAATCGTGATGGTTTTGCTCGCGTTATAGGGTAAAATCTCCGGCTTAATTTTCATTGGTGGAGAAACAATCAGCTGCTTGCCAACATTTTTCAGCTTTACATATTCGTCAAAAACCAGTTTGATTTCTTTTCCGTTGAAATTGGTTGAAAGATTTTTGGGTAAACTCGATTTTAAAACCGGTGCAATCGTGTCTTTGGCACCACCGGTAATATTGCCGCGCTTGGCACAACCAATGGTTAAAAGGATTAACAGTAAAGAAAAATATCTGAAGTTATTTTTTGGCATAAAGCATTTTTTCAAACCACAAAATAACAATTATATTTAGTGTGAATGAAATGTTTTTTGGGAAACTTAACAAATTAACTGTGTGACATTGCCATACAGACAATGCTGATTTTCGAATTGGGGATTTTGAGCAGTTCTCTGCTGCAGGCTTCAAGTGTAGATCCGGTGGTAATCACATCATCAATCAGCAAAAAATGTTTCCCATGGTGATTTTCCGAAAACGAAACATCAAAAATGGTTTTGCTGATATCTGCCCGGCCTAAAAGTGATTTTTTAGTTTGGGTTTTGGTGTATCTTTTCCGTTGCAAAACGCTTTCTTCGTAAGGAATTGCTAAGTTTTGTGCCAATGCTTTGCCAAAAGTCGTCACCTGATTGTAACCGCGTTCGCGCAATCTTCTTTTGTGCAGCGGAACGGGAATGATATAGTCGATGTTTTTCATTGGTTCCAAATGTTGCAATTCTGAAGCATACCAATACCCTACAATTTCCCCGATTTCTTGATTTCCTTTGTATTTTAGTTGGTGCATCATTTCCTGAACAATGCCTTTTTTGTGGAAATAAAACAGTGCCGCACCAAACTCGAGCGGAATTCTGCCATAGAATTTTTGGAACACTTCATTTTCTTCGATTTTGTGGTGATTCGTGAGCGGAATTTCGTGTCGACATTGCGTACAAATGACCATTTCATCACTCAATAAAAAGGAATGACAACCGGCGCACGACTTTGGAAAAAATAAATTCAGCAGATGATTCAACATAAAAAAGTAATTTTCTTACATAAAATTATAAAATTTTTCTATTCTAATTGATTTTTAAGCCTTTTTTTATCATCGCTTTTTATATTTTTGCAGCATTATGGCAAAACAAGAAGATTTATTTAAGAATGTAGTTTCGCATGCAAAAGAGTACGGATTTATTTTTCCGTCTAGCGAAATTTATGATGGTTTGAGCGCGGTTTATGATTATGCGCAAAACGGAGTCGAATTAAAAAAGAACATTAGAGAATATTGGTGGAAAGCCATGGTGCAAATGCATGAAAACATTGTTGGCCTTGATGCCGCAATTTTGATGCATCCAACCACTTGGAAAGCTTCGGGTCACGTTGATGCGTTCAACGATCCGTTGATTGACAACAAGGATTCTAAAAAAAGATACAGAGCCGACGTTTTAATTGAGGATTATGCCGAAAAGTTAAACCTGAAAGCCAAAAAAGAAATTGAAAAAGCCCGCGAGCGTTTTGGTGCTTCTTTTGACGAAGAACAGTACAAAACGACCAATCCGCGTGTGATGGAATATTTGGCCAAAGAGCGCGAAATTCTGGAAAGAATGGGTCGTTCGCTTGGTGCCGGAGATTTAGAAGATGTAAAAAATCTTATTGAAGAATTGGAAATTGCCGATCCGGAAACCGGTTCAAGAAACTGGACGGATGTAAAGCAATTCAACCTGATGTTTGGTACTAAACTTGGAGCTTCAGCCGAAAACGCAATGGATTTATACTTGCGTCCTGAAACGGCTCAGGGAATTTTTGTGAACTTCTTAAACGTACAAAAAACCGGTAGAATGAAGATTCCTTTCGGAATTGCTCAAACCGGGAAAGCTTTTAGAAATGAGATTGTAGCACGTCAGTTTATTTTCCGTATGCGTGAATTTGAACAAATGGAAATGCAGTTTTTCGTTAAGCCGGGCGAAGAAATGAAATGGTACGAATACTGGAAAGAAACTCGTTTGAACTGGCATTTATCGCTTGGTTTAGGCAGAGAAAACTACCGTTTCCACGACCACGAAAAATTAGCGCACTATGCCAATGCGGCTGCCGATATCGAGTTTAATTTCCCATTCGGTTTCAAAGAATTAGAAGGAATTCACTCGAGAACCGACTTCGATTTGAAGGCACACGAACAGTTTTCAGGTAAAAAACTGCAATATTTTGACAACGAAACCAATTCTAACTATGTGCCTTATGTAGTGGAAACTTCGGTTGGTTTAGACAGAATGTTCTTGGCGGTTTTTGCTACTTCCTTAAAAGAGGAAACTTTGGAAGACGGTTCTACACGTACCGTTTTGCGTTTACCATCGGTTTTGGCACCAACAAAAGCAGCGGTTTTACCATTAGTGAAAAAAGACGGTTTGCCGGAAGTCGCTCAAAAAATCATCGAAGATTTAAAATGGGATTTCAATGTAGCCTATGATGAAAAAGATGCGGTTGGTCGTCGTTACAGAAGACAAGATGCATTAGGAACACCATTCTGTATTACAGTGGATCACCAAACATTGGAAGACGAAACGGTAACCATTCGCCACAGAGATTCGATGGCACAGGACAGAGTCAAAATTTCAGAATTGAGAAACATAATCGGTAACGAAGTTTCGATGAGAAACTGGTTGATGAAAATGTAACACCATAAATTGTCATTTCCGCCTTCACGGGAATCCAAAAACCCTAATCCTTTCGGAATTAGGGTTTTTTGCTTTTTGTAAGTTTTTTTCCGAGATAAAATTCACATATTAACAGGATTGCCCTTTCTGTCAACAAAATTTACCATTCGTCGACTAAAATTCTAATTTCGTTACAACGAAAATACGGACGGTTAATCGTTTTTATTTTTGTGGCTGATTTTAAATTTTAATCTTAGCCAAAACAAAATAGTTTCCCCAAAACTACCCGTTAAATTTAACTGATGATGCTTTCCCCTAAATCACGGAAAAGCGTTCATGAGCCACACTTACATAATTATTGATGACAATCAGGAAGATGTCACGAAAACTCAGGCCATAGCTGAGCGCTTTCGTAACCTTTCCTTTGTCGCTTCTGCCAATAGTTATGACGAAGGTGTAAATTTGATCCTCGAACACCAACCTCATCTTGTTTTTTTAGAAATTGATCCGGCGGACAAAAAGAGCAATCTTTCCTTGTCGCTGATTAATGAGCTGTACCGTTATTTAAGTGTGGTTCCTAAAATTATCATTACTACTTCCAAAAAGGATTCTGCTTATGACGCTTTAAAGTATGAAGTGATTGATTATTTGCTGAAGCCTTTAGACATCAATGATTTCAGAAAAGCGATTTTGAAATTTGACCGCGCCATTAAATCGGATTTGCCACATATGGAAGTGAAAAATCCTGCGGCGACTTTTGAAGTTTTGGATGAAACCCTTACGGAAGAATTAGAAACAGCTGAACACGATGTGGAAATAAAAGCCATGCCTATAGTGGTTGAAAATCCGGTTATGGTTCAGAAACAGCAATCATTGGTGATTTGTGTAAAATCTTATGGGGATTACCGTTATATCGATTCGAATGATATTCTTTATTTTGAGGCCGACAACAACTCAACCGATATCCATTTGAACAATGGCGAAATGATTACGGCGTTCAAGACTTTGAAACATTTTGAAACCGTTTTACCGCAAACACAATTCTTGCGTATCCACAACAGTTATATTATTAATGTAGACCAGGTTTCGAGAATCCATACCGGAAACACCGTTTGTTACATTAAAAACTCAACCACCAAATTACCGTTCTCTAAATCCTATAAAGAAAATGTTGATTTGATCATCACCCGGATTGCAGGTGGAAATTATTTGGAAATATAGACGAAAAATAATACATTTACTCAAATTCAAATATGGAAGTAACTGTATTAATTATTGATGATCATCCATCTCTTATAGAAGGTTATAAGGCGATACTGTCTTATAATCCCTATGGCTACGTCATAAATACTGAGACCATTTTTAGTTGTGAATCGGCGTATGATTTAATTACAAGCACCAAAGTTGCTTTTGATGTCATAATGATTGATTATACCATGCCACCCTATCCGGAGAAAAATATTCATAACGGTGCAGACTTGGTCCCGATAATCAGACAATATTTACCCGAAGCCAGAATTATGATGCTTACCTCTCATTATGAATCACTTTTGTTACTTAAGTTAATCAGAGAATGCAATCCCGAGGGTTTATTAGTAAAAAGCGATTTTCAGGCTGAGGAGCTTTTAGTGGCGTTTGATACAATAGTTAAAGGTGAAAACTATTTCAGCAGTACAATCAAAAATCTCAAACAAGAAATTAAAGAATCTGCCAAGGTATTGGATAGTTACAACAGGCAAATTATTATGTTATTATCCCAAGGCATCCAAACTAAAAACCTTCCTGAACACCTAAATCTCTCTAAAAGTGCGATTGACAAAAGAAAAGTCACTATCAAAGAATTCTTTGATATAGAAAAAGGCACAGATGAAGATATCCTCAGAGAAGCCAGAAAACAAGGTTTGATTTAAACCAAATCGCCTTTTCCCACTCTTTTTCAAATTTTAACAAAATGTACACTTTTAGTGTAACAGAAAGTCATTCCTGACTCATAATTTTACTTTGATAAAAATTCAAATTCAAAATTGGTAAAACAACAAGACTTACCATCTTGGGTATGAAGCCGGATAAAAGTGGTATTTTGTTTGGTGAAATTAATCGAAATTTTCTTCTGTTTATTTTTGGTTTGTTATTAAGCAGGAGTAAAGAAAACAACCCAATACAGCCCTGGCTTTGACGTTTGGACGACTAAAAAGCAGGGCTGTTATTTGTCTAATCACCTCCTATAAGAGAGCCAAAGACAATTGGGGCCATAACAAACTGGCTATTCTTATTATACAAAAATCATAAGATTTTAATTAAATTGGCTAAATGAACAAAGCGTCTGTATTTATTTTATTTCTACTTATAATTCTGAACGGTTGTAATTCAAAAACAACTGATAAAAGTAGTACCGCCAACAACGACTCGATTCAAAAATACATTGCTCTGGCAAGCAATGATACTTTGGATTTTGATAAAAGAATAAAATATAACGATAAAATATTGTCATTTATTGATTTGAGAAATAATGATTCTGTAAAGAGATACGCTCTGTACTTCGTCTCCTTTAGATACCATCTACTTCGTAAAAAAGAAGAATCAAAAAAAACTGCTTCACAATTGTTACAGCTGTCTTCCGCTGTAAAAGATACACTAAGCTTAGGTTTTGCATACAGAACCTTAGGGCTTTACCACACAAGTGTTTCCAATAACGAAAAGGCAATCGAATATTTATTTAAAGCAAAAAAACTATTTAATTCTGTTAACAATAAAGGTTACGTTCTCAAGACAATGATGGATATAGCTATAACTCAATCCTATGCATGCGATTATTTGGGAAGCAACAATACTGCTTTTAAAACTTTATCACTTGCAAAAAAAATGGGGTTCACTGAGCTTGATTTTAAATTAAAAAAAATAATTGCAAATAATCTTAGTAGTTTAAAGCAAAACGAAAGAGCTATTGAATATTTTATGGATCTCAATCAAAACTATTCTGATTTAAATGAAAAACAGGAATTAAATGTTGAAATAGCTAGTTGCTATATTGATTTAAAGGAATACGACAAAGCTTTTGATTATTTGAACAAATTCCTTGAAGATAAAAAAGCCAGAACATCAAATCCTGATGATTATGCCCAATGCATATCATTATTAGGTTTATATAAAACAGAGAAAGGTGATTATAGTAATTTGCCAAATTTGTTCTTCAAGGCTGATTCCATTTTTAAAAGAGTTAACAGCTTATCTGCTAGAAATTACAACCAGATATACCTCTCTAAATACTACTTTAAACGTAAAGAAATTTTGAGCGCTATAAATGCCGCCAAAAGATCACTTGAGATTTCCAGAGAATACAAAAACCCCGATGATGTTCTGATAAGTCTAAACCAACTTCTCAAAGTTGATAAAAAAGAGGCTCAAATCTATGCTCAGGAATACATTCGAATCAATGATAGTATGCAGATTGCCGAAAGAAATTTTAGGGATAAATTTGCGCGTATAGCCTACGAGACAGAAGAAATTACCCAGCAAAAAGATACTGCACTTAAACAAAGATCAATCATCATAGCGGTTGCACTCACCCTTCTTGTTATTTCACTGCTGATATTCATTATCGCCCGTCAGCGGCTAAAACAAAAAGAACTCCGGCTGCAGCAGACCCAGCAGAATGCCAATGAGGAGATTTACCAGTTGATGTTATCCCAGAAAGGCAAGGAAGAAGCAGCGCGTCAGATTGAAAAAAAACGGATTGGGCTTGAACTGCACGATGGTGTGATGAATAAATTGGCCAGCACCCGGTTAAATCTTTCTGTATTGTCTATTAATAGAGACGATAATGCCATTGAACAATGTTTATCGCACATCAATGACATCCAAAATATTGAAAAAGAGATTAGGAATATAGCTCATGACTTAAATCAGGATGTTTTTGATCAATATGACACTTTTGGAAAACTATTGGACGATTTTGTGGAGGAGCAAAATAAAAACAGTGATACCCTGTTTATATTGGAAGTAAACAGCTCAATTGATTGGAATACGATATCTAATAGTACGAAAATGAATTTATACCGCGTCATTCAGGAAGCCAGCCATAACATTAACAAGCACGCAAAAGCTAAAAAAGCTATTATCAGTATATTGATTGATAACAACAATATTTGTCTTTCGATTACTGATGATGGCATTGGTTTTAATGCAGTCGCTTCTGAAAAAGGAATTGGATTAAAAAACATGAACCACCGCGTAAAAACACTTAATGGGAAATTTAGCGTTAGTTCAAAAACCAATTCCGTTACTTCAATCAATATCGCAATTCCGTTAAAAGGGTTTAATTAAATTGGCTACATGAAGAAAAGAATTGGATTTCTATTACTGCTGTTTATAATCTTCTATGGTTGTAACACTAAATCGACTGATAAAAATACCTCTGCCAACAACGACTCAATTCAAAAATACCTCGCTTTGGCTGGTAATGATACTTTAGATTTTGCTAAAAGAATAAAATATAATGAAAAGGCAGCGTCTTTTTTGGATTTAAAGAAAAATGATAGTTTGACTAGGGAATATTTGAGTTTGGTTGTTTATTACTCCTTGTCTACTAAGAATTGGTCAAGTTTTAAAAAAAACTCCGTCTATTTTTTCAAAAAAGTGACAGAAGCAAAAGACACTTTGGGGCTAGCGAGACATTATAAATATAATGGATTTTACTGTAGTAGAAAAATGATTTTTGACTCTGCTTTCTATAATTTTTTAAAATCTGAAAAGATGTATAAAAAAATAAAAAATGAGAACGGTCTCGCTAATCTTTATTCAAGTATGGCTGATGTTCAATTTAAACTAGATGACAATCTAGGCTCTGAATTAAGTGCTGAAAAAGCATATCAACATTCTAAAAAAACAAATAATATAATAGGCCAATTTTTGTCACTGATTAATATTGGAAATGCTAATCATAATTTAAATCAATATGAAAAAGCTATCAGTGCTTTTAAAAGTGCATTATCCTTAGCCAGAAGAAATAATCTTAAGAAAAAAAATTACAGCTACATTGGAACTTGTTTAAATAATATTGGAAACACATACCGGGTTCAAAAAAAATATAAGACCGCTATTTACTATTTTAAATTAGGTTTACAAGAAAAGAATATAGCACATAGTGACCCTGAACTATATGCCTATTTATTAAACAATTTGGGCTATTGCTATTTAAAGACCAATAAAAATAATAAACTCCTCAAATTATTTGAACAATCTAAAAAAATATTTGACAGTCTGGGCATAAAAAATGAAAGCGCGATTTCTGATATTTATCTATCCGAGGTTTATTTAAATCGAAAAGATACTTTAAAAGCAAATCTTTACGCAGAATCAGCTTTAAAATTGGCAAAAGAAGCCGATGCTCCCTATTATTACGTTACTGCTTTAACTAACGCAGGAAGTATAAATCCGAAAAAAGCACCAAAGTACATTCAAGAATACCATCGCCTTAATGACAGTCTCCTTTTTGCCGAAAGAACGGCCCGAAACCAGTACTATAAAATACAGTTGGAGACTGATGAAGTAACCGCAGAAAAAAATACAGCACTCAAACAGCGATCCATCGTAGTAGCTATTGCACTTACACTTCTCTTCATCACAGTGCTCATTTTTATCATTGCCCGTCAACGTATAAAACAAAAAGAGCTTCGACTGCAGCAGGCACAGCAAAATGCCAATGAAGAGATTTACCAACTCATGCTTACCCAAAAAAGCAAGGAAGAGCAAGCACGTCAAATCGAGAAAAAACGCATCGGTCAGGATTTACACGACGGTGTCATGAATAAACTGGCAAGCACACGACTACACCTTTCCATACTGTCTATCAACCGCGATAAAAACACCATCGATAAATGCCTTACGCATATAAACGAAATACAGGATATCGAAAAAGAGATTAGAAACATTGCCCACGATTTAAATCATGAGGTCTTTGACCAACCAAATAGCTTCGGCAAATTATTGGAAGACTTTGTTGCTGAACAAAATAAAACCGCCAATACAACATTCACACTCAAAACAAAAGGCACTATCGATTGGAATATCGTCTCCGGCAGTAAGAAAATGAATCTGTATCGCATCATCCAGGAGGCCTCTCATAATATCAACAAACACGCAAAAGCTAAAAAAGCCACAATCAGTATTCTCATTGACAATGACAACATTAATCTTTCAATTACCGATGATGGTATCGGTTTCAATCCTTCCGATTCCACAAAAGGCATCGGACTAAAAAATATGAAGCACCGGGTAAAACTCTTAAAGGGAAAGTTTAGCATTAGTGCGCAAACCAATGCAACTACTTCAATAAATATTGCTATTCCTCTATAAACTTTATATTGACTACATGAACAAATGTGCTGTTTTTTTATTATTTGCAATTATAATTTTCTTCGGTTGTAATACTACAACAGCGGATAAAAAAAACGCTACAACAAACGACTCCATTCAAAAATACCTTGCTTTGGCAGGCAATGATACTTTGGCTTTTGACAAAAAGATAAAGTATAATGATAAGGCAGTATCCTTTATGGATTTAAAGAAGAATGATAGTTTAACGAGGGAGTATTTGCATTCAGTCACCTACAACTATTCTTATGCCCAAGATTGGCCTAAATTCAACAAATATGCATCTCAATATTACATAAAGATTTCAGAACAGAATGACACTTTGGGTTTAGCAAGATACTACAGATACAAAGGAGCTTATTATTTTAGGAATGCTGTCTATGATTCTGCCTTTTATAGTTATTTACAGGCCGTAAAATTATATAAAAAAACAAAAGATGTAGAAGGCCTTGCTTATACAAATTCATTTATGGCTCATGTACAATTCAAATTGGATGATAATCTTGGTGCTGAATTGAGTTCTGAAAAAGCATATCAATATTTTAAGAAAGTAAATAATATTAATAAACAATTTTACTTATTGGTTAGTATTGGAAATGCTAATCATAATTTAAATCAATATGAAAAAGCTATCGCTGCTTTCGAAAGCGCTTTAACCTTAGCCAGAAAAAATAATCTTAAGAGAAAAAATTTCAGCCACATGGCGACTTGCTTAAACAACATTGGCAATGTATACCGGGTTCAAAAAAAATATAGAGAGGCTATTAAATATTTCAATTTGGGGTTGAAAGAAAAAGACTTAAAACATAAAGACATCGAAATATATGCTTATCTGTCCAATAATTTAGGCTATTGCTATTTAAAGACTGACAAATTTGAGGAACTCCCATATCTGTTTGAGGAATCTAAAAAAATATTTGACAGCCACGGGATAACAAACGAAAGCGCTGTTAGTGATGTATATCTGTCTGAATATTATATAAAGAAAAATGATAGCCTAAAAGCAAACATTCACGCAGAATCAGCAGTAAGATTGTCAAAAGAAGCTGATGCGCCCTACTATTACTTAACCGCATTAACCAATGCAGGCAGTATCAATCCAAAAAAAGCACCAAAATACATTCAGGAATACCATCGCCTCAATGATAGTCTCCTTTTTGCCGAAAGAACGGCCCGAAACCAATACTTTAAGATACAATTGGAGACAGATGCAGTAACCGCCGAAAAAAATACCGCCCTCAAACAAAGATCTCTTGTAATTGCCATTGCACTTACCCTTCTCTTCATCACAGTACTCATTTTTATTATTGCCCGTCAACGTATAAAACACAAAGAACTTCGCCTGCAACAAACCCAGCAAAACGCCAATGAAGAGATTTACCAACTGATGCTAACCCAAAAAAGCAAGGAAGAAGAAGCGCGACAGATCGAAAAAAACCGCATCAGTCTGGAGCTCCACGATGGTGTCATGAATAAACTGGCAAGCACACGACTACTCCTTTCCATACTATCAATCAATCGCGATAAAAACACCATCGATAAATGCCTTACGCATATAAACGAAATTCAGAATATCGAAAAAGAGATTAGGAACATTGCCCACGATTTAAATCAGGAGGTCTTTGACCAACCAGATAGCTTTGCCAAGCTACTTAAAGACTTTGTTGAAGAACAGAATAAAACTGTCAATACCTCATTCACAATCGAAACAAACAGCACTATCGACTGGAATAGTATTTCAAGTAGCACAAAAATGAATGTATACCGCATCATCCAGGAAGCCTGCCATAACATTAACAAACACGCTCAGGCAAAAATGGCATCAATAAATATTAAGGTAAACAATGCCACCATCACTCTCTCAATCGCCGATGATGGCATTGGTTTCAACAAAGACACCTCCGCAAAAGGAATCGGTTTAAAAAACATGGAGCAACGTGTAAAAACCCTAAAAGGAAAATTCAGCATTGCCTCAAAACCAAATTCCGGTTCTTCAATCAATATCACAATTCCAATGTACGATTTCAACTAGAAATTTCTACAAATATCTTTATGGCTCCCCTCCTTTTCAAGGAGGGGTGACCGCAGGTCGGGGTGGTTCCCTCCATTCTCTATATTCTATTTTCTTTTCTCTTGATTCTTGCCTCTTTCATCCCTGCCGACAGGCAGCTCCCATCTTTCCTATTTTGACATACAATTTTATACCTATTTGAATACTCCTCAAAAAAAACTTTTCCTATATTTGAAATATGGAAACAACTAGCAAACCAAAACACATCGGTCGCAACATCTCACGCATCCGCGAACTCCGCGAAATGAAGCAGGAAGCCCTCGCTATGGCTATTGGCGTGAGCCAGCAGACCATTTCCAACATTGAAAACAGCGAAACCATTGAGGAGGATAAATTACAGCTAATCGCAGAAGCACTTGGCGTAAGTGTTGAGGCAATAAAGAATTTCTCTGATGAATTAGTTATTAATTTCTTTAATAATTTCAGCGATAATAGTATAAATCAAGGACCAATAGGACAAAATAACACTTGTAATTTTAATCCTTTGGACAAAGTAGTAGAATTGTATGAGCGATTAGTTGAAGCAGAAAAAGATAAAGTGGCTTATTTAGAAAAGCTGCTAAATAAATAAGTCACAATTATATTTTCAAAGCCACATTTCAAAACCTCTCATCCGGGAGGTTTTTTCATATTACAAAACGAAAACATTAAAAGGAATAATTTATATTTGAAAGAACCAAAATCTCATTTTAAGCAGAACAGTCTGTTTAAACAAGTTGGATTAAAATGATTGCATGAGACATATAAACGAGTTCCGCAAAAGTTTATGAACGATTCCACTAATTTAGACGACAATCTATGAATCGAATTTTGACAGAGATTGAAATTCAAGAAATTGAAAAAGAAGCTAGAACAGACCCAATGTTTAGATACGGAACAAGTGTTCGAGTAATGATGTCTTCAAAACATAGCTTTACACAAATCATTTGTGTATCAAATAAAGGTTTAATCTTAATTAAAGGAAATCTAGAAACTGGACATGAACATATTCGTGCAAGACATAATTATTGGTCAATCCATCGATATTCAAATAAAGATGGTTCAGCATTTCAAGCACAAAGTAAGTTTCCTGAAAATATTCCTCCCATGAAATACTCTGAAATAGCTGATAAAATATATTCGCCTGAAAACTTTATTTCGGAAAACATTCATGATGATGCCGATAAATTTGAGAAGTATCAAGGAAACTATTATTTTGATGGTGAGACAGAAGAAAAAACAAATTTAATTCTTTATAAAGGCTCAAAAATAATTCATTCATTATATCCACAATCAGGCAAAAAATACAATACTGACAGAAACAAAACTAAAGATCCGTTTGCAAAAGGCAAGGTCGTAGTAGAATATGACGATTACAAAATAGAAGGAACAGTCAAAGTTCCATATTACAATCTCAAAGGAGAATTATGTTATATGCTATTAATTGAAAAATTCTTTCGTCAAGATATTGAAAAAATAAAAATTCTTGTTTTTGACGAAAATGAAAGATATAAGTTTCACGTAGAGATAGGAGAACGAAAATTATTTGAATTTAGCGGAGAAACTTCTGAAAGAATTACATATCAACATACAGATTTGAAAGATTTTGAAAATTTCATTTTGAAAATAGAGGCTGAACAGAAAAAATAAACTTTGCTTAACAGCAGTTTGTAGCAACTGCAAATAAATTATTCATTAACTTAAAATCTCTTCAATTTTAGTTAGAGCATCATCAAAATTTAGTGCTTTAGATTTTGAATTAATGTAGTTGTCTCGACAATCATCTATTAAAAGATTTATATAAAACAAACCATTGTCTGTTTCTATATTGACTATTTTATTTTTTATCTCATTCAGTTTAGCAATTATTTTTTCATATCCTTCTGTAGTCCTTGCTAAATTTGATATGTATATTTTAAGAAAATTGCTAACTCCACTAAATCCAATTTTATTTCTATCTTCCAAATAAATTTTATTGAATAACTCTTCTAAAATGTTATAATCCTCTATTATATCATAATTTGCAAAAGAACTTTCTTTTAGTGACGGTACACTATCAATATTCAGAAAGTATTCAAGATATTTCAATGCCTCCAACGAGTTTGACTCAAATAAAATTGCAAGTGCGTTCGAATAATAATATCGCTTCTCATCATCCATCTCTAACTCAAGATATTCAATTGCTTTTTCTATGCATAATTCCTTATGAATACCTAAATCCATTAAAATCTTAATTGATGACCAACATACATGACTCTTCACGTCGATACAAAGTTCAACTAATAAATCAGTATCACTAGTCAGTTTTATATATTGTGAAAGTTGACTGTCTGAATTATAAATCAGTCCATCAATTAAAAAGCATTCCCTGATTTTTGAAAATGTTTCAACTAAACTATTATCAAGAGCATATTGTATGTGCTTATTTAATGAAAAGAACACTAATTGTTTATTCAAAAGGTTTTCTACAATTCTCTGATTGAACACATCAATATTTTTAATTCTGCCTTTTAATATGTCCAAATTATTGTCTTCAACATTTGATTTATCTACATCAAAAAACTCAATACTGTCTAGCATGAACTGTTGTGGTAAATTAATATCCAGTTCTATCATAAAAAACAAAACTGTTTTCAGCCTTTCATAATCTTTGAGCAAACTAAAACGAGAATCATCTATTCGCTTCATTATTTTATTAAAATCAATGTCTTTTGATACTTCTAAACACCATTGACACAAAAACTCCTTCTGTTCCTCCTTTACTTTTATTTTGTCGCTACCTTCTATTTTTGATTTAATCTCTTTAATAATTATAAACTCCTCATTTAAAATCTCAACAACATCATCATATGTAATCTCTCTCTTCTCTTTATAAACCAACCTGCTTAACAGAGAGTAGGCTATATCAATTCTATTGCCGTGACCATTCTTTTCATACCAGGCCATATCAATTTCTCTCATTCGTTCTGGCTTCACTGAATTACCATATTCACCAAAAATCACCTGTATTTCAGACAACAATTGAGGTTTATTGAATAGTTTATCAAAATTGTCTTGTGGCTTATTTTCAAACTCCATTTTCTGTTCTTCAAACTCTCTTTCAAGTAAAAAATCATGTTTAAAAGTGAATTCGTTTTCTATCATAATGCTATTAAATTCACCAGCTAATTTTCTGTTCCCATGATTTGCTATAACATTCCTAAAAAAATCCAAATTATCACTATCCAAAGACCCATCTTTAAATTTATCAATTACAATATTGATAGTTTTCTCAGTAGTTATTGAAGCAAGAAAATATCCAACATTGTTAAATGTGAAGTTCTCAATTAAGTATTTAAACGATTCTATTTGTGAATTGATACTACTTTTTAATATCAAAGCTTTTAAAAGAGTCTCCCTTAAATAGTATTTTTCCTTATCCTCAAAAGAGGATAATAATCTAACCAAGAAATCAGATTCTTCGCTTTCAAAAAATAAACATTTTTCAATAATATCTTCGGCAAATCTATTATCAGTATAACTGTTAGTAGTTTCATCAAAGTAAAATTTAGCGAAGAATATAAAATTAGAGGAAGATTTCAACCTAATTATTAATTTTTCTAATTTCCAACTATTCCCTCTCATCACATCATCTTTTTCTACTCTCGGCAGAATCCTTTTGTCTCTCAAAAATTCATCTTTTATATACCAAAAAAAATCATCAATTGGTTTGTAATCTTTTAGTAAGGAAAGTAACTCTATATTGATTTGCTTGCTTGTTTCTGCTTTAAAAATTTCAAATATTTTATGCAAATATTCGATATCTTCATCACAAAACATTTGATCATTGATACAGCTCACAACATGAGCTTTTATTGCATCTGATATTGATTCAGATTTCAAGAGGCATAATAATTCTTGTTTAAAATCGTCTCTTCTATCTAACGGAACAGTAAAAAAACTCAACAATTCCAAAGCAGATATTATTACCCTGTAATGATTCTTATCATTGTTTACAATCCTATTTAGATAATCAAAATTCTCAACGCAATCACCAAAATCAGCTATTTCCTTTACGGTAAGTGTTTTGTTGTTAGTAATCCAAAAGGTCTTATCTATACATTCTGTTTCAAAATACTCTCTGAATATTTCAACTCTTATATTCTCAATTCTATTTTTGTCTGCTTTAAATAATAATTCTCGGTCATTCGCCTTGAGCCATTCAACTAACAAATTATACTTGTCGATTTCTACAATATTGATTAAAAAAGTTATAGTATTAAATAATGATTGATGAGTTTTGTTTGTTCCTTTAATTACTATGAAATCAATAATTCTATCATATGATAATTCACTTAACGCAAGTGCAGCAAAGTATTCCTGATAATTTTTATGAATGAACTTAAAACTTCTTTTGTCAAAAGACTTTTGAATGAATTTAAGATTAATTAACTTATTATACCCTAATCCAAACAAACTCCTTAACTCCGCTTTTTCAATACTTGTGTTTTTAGTTAATTCCAAAATCAAAGCAAAAATTTTATACATTTCAATTTCATCAGCTGGCATCCCCCCTTTAATATTTTCATATATTTCAAAGACTGAATCAGGAATTATATTATGACTTGTGTAATAAATTCCAAGTAGATTCAACATAAATGGATCTTCTAAAATATCTTTGAATTTATCTTTTTCAATTTTATCATATACTTCAACTGGCAATCCAAATTTACCGTTCAATAATTTCATGCTTTGAGCAGTCGTGAAACCATCTAAATAAAATTTAGCCGGCTCTAATTGGCTTAGCTCTTCATTGTAAGCATAGGTTCTACAAGAGATAACTATTTTAAAACTTATCTCTTTATTCTCTAATAGTCTTTTAATTTGTTCAGATAAAACACTCTTAAATTCAAACTCATCAAATCCGTCTAATAAAATCACTATTCTGTTATTGGCTTTCCAATCAACAGGCATCAAATCACTAATATCCTCAAACCTATCCTTATTTGATAAGTTTATAAAAATTGGTGTTACTCCTAAATCGGATATATTTTTCTCAAAGTATTTGGACAAATTGATTAATTCGGTTGTCTTTCCGCTCCCTGGTTCCCCCAACAATAAAATGATGTTTTCATCCTTAATTAACTCCAATAAACTTTTATCATCTTGAAAAAATGAAAATTTATTTCTCTTCAAGGCTCTTTTGATATACAAAACATCATTATCAACTATTGATGCTTCTTTCAAATAAATTTCTCTTTGAGAAACCTCACTAAAATTTGGTATCTCCCCTTTTGAAAAAAGGAGAATATTAAAATATTCGAAAATCTTGTTTTTGCTTTCTTCATCGGGCTCAATAAATAAATCATCCCCATAAACTTTAGTGAAAATTTCTTTTTCTAATGAGAGAATATCTTTTATATTGTTATTGGGCGTTAATATAAGTGTCTTAAAATCACTCTTTCGATTAAAGTAGTCTTCTAATTGTTTAGGATTTGAATCTTGTGTGCATTTTGACAAGTCAATTTTTGGGGATAAAAAGATAAAAATAGAATTTCTTTTTTCATAGTCAGACCTATCAAATTGTAATAGTTTTGTATGCAGTTGAGATTGCTCTAAAATTGATTTTTCATAATTTTTACACTCAATAAAAATTCCTCTTTTAAAAATATCGTCTTTTAAAATTGCTACTTCAAATCCAACATCAAATCCATATTGATAACCTGCTTTTTGAATCCAATTATTATTAACTTGGATTTTAAGCTGCTCAAACAGTGATAAAAAGAATTCTTCCGTTAATATCTCAAAACTTTTACCTTTTCCTTGACTTGTCATATATACCACTTAAATATTCAAATGTACCAATTTTAGGTGTTTGTAGTTTAAAAACTATCCTGTGCTTTATAACCCCCGATAGCGCGGATTTGCACACGAGCGAAGCAAACTGGCGAAACAATGCCCCCGCTACCGCGCGAATCCTTTCGCGTGAGTAAAATCTCCCCGCTACCGCACGAAATCGCAGATTCGACGAAGTCAATCTTTCGTGTGGTTCAAACCCCGATAATGCAGCTTTGAACCCGGGCGTAGCGAACTGGCAAAGCAATCCGAGCCACTTCCCCAATGCTTTACTTCTTCGTCAACTGCAAAACAACCACAAAGCGCTATGCAATTCATTACAATCACTAGGAAAACCATTGCAGTAAACAATAAATCTTTCACAGACTATGCAAAAAAGTATAAAATACTATTCAATTTTAACAAAATGTACACTTTTAGTGTAAATCCTTTAAAAAAAATAAGTCTAGTTTTATATTCTGGAATACAACCAGTAAACGTGATTTAAAAAATACAGCCCCGGGCTGTTAGTAACAAACAATTCCTTTTACCTTTTTATAGTAGCATAAGAGGAATTTATTTGCAACAATTCAAATATGAAATAAAACAATTCAAAAAAAGGAGAAAGCCACTACGGGATGTAATGGCTCTCACAGTCAAAAGAAACAATCTCTCACAAAAGTTTAATTTAACTCAACAAAATTATGAAAAACATATTTAAAAACTTTTTAAAATTAACTTTCATTTGCCTCTTCTTTGTAATCTCAGGTTGCGAAAAAGATTTGTATGAAGATCAAATAAAGTCGACTCATTCAAACAAAAGATATATTACAATAGATGAACTTAAAAATTTCCCGGCAGCTTTTAAACTCTATCAAAATATTGACACCCAAAATTCTTCAACTAGAGATTTAGTAGCTACAGAATCAAGAATAATCTATAACGCTGCATTGGATTTCTATATAAACACCGATAAGATACTTTACATCGAAAATGAAGGACTTCAAACTTTTACATTTGAAGTTTACAGAAATGACAATGACTTGACAAAAGTTGAAAATCTAGTACTAAGTTTCAAAAGTGATACCGATTTCGAGTCCTACTTAACAAAATATGAATTTACTGAGGAAGAAAAGGATTTAATAAACGAAGGACTAACTGTGCCGAATATTACTTCAAAGACTACGCTAACTACATTGTCTGGTAATGTGATAGTTGCAATGAATGATTATTCAGGAACAATTTATCATGATAATCAAGGGAATTGCTACATGGTTGACCACATTGAACCGGTAGGGATTAATGAGGTGATTATTTATTATATTTCTGTAAACTGCCCTCCAACTATTGCAAACGTTGATGAAGACGGTAATACCGGTGGTGGTTTCGACAACACTATTAACGGCTTTGGAACTTATGATAATACCGGGATTATTAATTGGATTGTTGGAACTGGTGTTTGGATTGGTGGCGGATCAATAACTGAGGGTGATGGTAATTATAATCCAGATGAGAATGGTAATATAGATGAAATCGTATTCCTTGATACTTCACCAGTTTTAACAAGTCAATTGAATTCGGGTAAGGCTTATCTAACAACTCAGAAGATTGGAACCATAATTAATTTATCTAATAATCAGTTTAATTATTTGATTAATAATTATGAAATTTCTCGAATATTTCTTAACTTATTAGAGAATGACGATTCGGAAGCAAATAAGACCTTTGTATCAGAAATAATTGACTTAGCGCTTTTAGAACCTAACCCAGTAGAAGCACAAAAGCTTATCAATTTAACTGTGCTACTTGAAAACAGCGGAGATCAACTATTTACTGATGAATTTGAATTATCGCTTGATCCATATGTTGATATTGATATTCACGGACCAATTTCAACCCTCGATCATCATTTCGTAGCTATTAACATTTGGCTTAAATATAATAAATTAAGACAAATAAATCCAGAATGGTCAAGGAGAAAATGTCTTTGGTACGCAAGTAAAGAAGTAATCCATTTAAGTCTGGATGTCTTTGGTATAATTCCTGTCTTTGGGGAACCTGCCGATTTTATAAACGGTGTTTTATACACAATTGAAGGCGAAGCATTACAAGCAACTTTAAGTTTTGCCGCTACTGTTCCAATTGTCGGCTGGGCGGCCACTGGGGTAAAGTTTGCAATTAAAGTTGTTCCAACAGCAACCGGAACTACAAAGCTAATTTGGAAAGTAGCTGCTAATGGGGTACTGCAATTTGGAAATCGAGGACAGCTTCGCAAAGTTCTTAATTTAGTCGTCGGAGATGGTTTACAAGCTCATCACATTATACCATGGAATAAACAATCAAAATCAATTGTTCAAAGGGCTGCCAAATCAGAAAATGCTTTTCACATGAATGAGGCATTGAATGGAATACCGCTAAGTACAGCGGTACATAATGGTTCACACGCGCATTATGATAATTTAATCCAGGAAAGATTTGATTTATTTAACGAAACTTTTCCAAATGCCACCCCAGATCAATGTTATGATTTTGTTGTAGATTTGATTCAAGATATTAGAACAGCTATACAAAACAATCCAACAACACCTATTAATGAATTAATTTTTTAAAATATGAAATTTTACTATATCCGTCATTCACTCGATAAAAATATACTTGGGGAAAATCCACAAGTAAAAGATTTTATATACAATTGTGATGTTTCAAATAATCCATTATTTATTGACAAATTTCATTTTGAAAGGATAGATGTTAATCCTATTGTTGTAAATCCAGTTTTACATCATGAATCTAATCTAACAGATTTAATCGATGCGAATGGCGATATAGGATTTACATATACAAAATTAATTAGTAATAAATTAAAGTCCATTTTAGAAAGTAAAAAGGCTTCTGGAGTACAATTTTTTCAATGTTCAGTTTTTAAAGATGGTATTGAATATAAAGATTATTGGTTGCTAAGTGTATATGAATTCAATATGAATTTTATTGATTTTTCTTCCAGTGAAATTACTGTAGGAATCAAGAAAAGTGGTGGTGGTACTGAACGTAAAAATGTTAAAGTTCAAACATTAGAAGAGTTCTTGAAAGTACAGGAAAATCATAAACAAAAAATGGAAATTGTCTCAATTAATAAAGTTCATCTTGTTGATGACATTAAAGATGATTTATTTTTTATCAAAACAGCTGGTAAATATGTCGTATCGGATAAGTTAAAAAGTGAAATTGAAAATGTTGGTTGTACTGGAATAGAATTTCAGCCAGTTGAATTTTCAATTAACGAATGGCTTCAAGGAGGCGAAAGAGAAAAAGTTTATGGTAAAATTTAGAATATAAATTATTAACACTAAAAATCCGTTTTGATGAAACAAAACGGATTTTTTTTCCTCAGACATGTAAAATAACATCAAAAAACTATGCAAATCAGCATTTTTTATATGCTTATTAGTATGGTAAACAACCTTCTTCTTTTAGTGTAATACAAACAGTATTAGTGGTATACGATAGTATAGCAAAGTAACTTGCGTCAAAAAAGCAAGGATATGCACTCACAAAATCTCCCTCAGGAAATCATCCACAAAATAGTGGAAATCATTACACAACAATTAGGGACTTGTACAGTTTACCTGTTAAATTCCCGAATTAGTAACCACTCTCTGGCTAATTTTCAGGTAAACACTGATACAGTCAGCCCTTATTACTGCTGCATTCTGGTGTTAACAAAAAATAATTCGGCAATAACAGCCTCCAACTTGGCAAACACCATTGCAGAACAATCCGCCAGAACCATTTTCGCCTCAATTCTATTGCATAAACTCTCTGACCTCAACACAAAACAATCGGGTCTGCAGCATTTCTTTGACAAAGCTATCCGTAATAGTCAACGGCTGTGCCTCGACAAATCAGCGCCTCCCTATATAATGAGTAACACCATTCCTCCAAGGGATTTCGAATCTGATAAAACCTTCTGGCAAAAATGCGTCGCAGTAGCACAATTCAATATCCAGGCCGCAAAAGAAAGCCCACAACTCGAGGTAGAACTATGCAAAATAGCATTACTCAATACTGCCTGTACACAAATCGCCTTAGGCTTAATAAGAATTGGCTTGGGTTACATACCCAATGAATTCGGCTTAAATTATTTGCTACAGCTTTGTACTCACTTCACCACCTTGCCAACACAAATTTTCAGCCAACAAACACCACTAGCTGCCAAACGCTACAAAATGCTCTGCGCCCCTCCATCCATGCTAAACCACTGGACAAAACTCTACGCCCCCGAAGAAGATTTTCTTTACCTCCTCGACACCACCCAACAGTTCCTCGACCAGTCCTATCTTTTTGTCACCCTGAGCATTTGATATTAAGAGGAGAAAGCAACGCTTTCGGTAATAAAGGGCACAACTCATAACTCATAATTTATAACTCATAATTATCTTGATCATGAAAACAATCACCCACCTCCCACAACCCCTCCGCGAACTCGCACAACAACACTTCGCCCTGCTCGAATCCCAAAACGTCAAAAAGAAACGAGACACCATCCAGCTCAACATTTCCGGCTATGCCGATGTGATGTACCTCATTGCCGATATTGTAAAAGTATCAATGCTGGCCCTCGAAGGCGAAACCAGTTCCTCTCGCATCCCCGAACCCGCGACCAACATCAGTGGAGTCCTCGGCATAATCCTCGACCTAATCCCATACGAAGAAGCCGACCTCCTCGACCTAATCCGTGAACAAGTCCTCAAACCCGTAGAAGAGCAAATAGAGCAGGACTATCTCGTAGAAAACATCTACCTCGCACTGCCATCACAACTCCATGCAGTTCTCGAGTAATAAGATAGTTCTAATTAACACGCTGTCATTCCCGCGAAGGCGGGAACCCATCTTATAACTAATAACTAATATCATCATGAACACAAAATTTGCACAACTTCTCAAAAAATCCGAATGGCTTTTAACAACCTTGCAAGACCATCCAAAAAAAGACGACTGTTACACCATTACCCTTAACTTCTCCTGCTATTCCTCTCTTTACTCCACAGTAAACGATCTGATGAAACTTTGCACCGTAGCATTACTCACAGAGGAACCCTATATCTCACCCATAGTAGGAAACCCAAACATCGACCTCGCCAATGTACTTGAACTAGCCATCCAATTAATGCCCAAATCCGAGCCCGAATTCCTCGATGAAGTAAAGGAATTACTAAAAGAAAACAGTACAGAAACAGAAGAAGAGCCATCATTCAATTACAGCACATCAAGAATAATAACACAACTAGCCTCCTAAATTCCCCTCCTCTGGAGCTGTGGCTGAAAGCCGGGGTGGTTTATCTTGTGCATTCATATTTTGTCCTGAAATAGCAGGGCACAAAATTAGTCGTATAGCTACATTAGGACGAGTCAATTTCCTCCCCTAAAGCATAGCTGGTGTATAGCTTCTATATGGGAAAGCCCTACTTCAAGTATAGATAAAGCATCAATGGTGACAGTTTCATACCCCAAACTCATAACTCATAATTCATAACTGCCTAGTGTATAGCTCAAGTATAGGAAAGCCCTACCTAGTGTATGAGTAGTGTATCAAAACATACATTATGTCAAATAGCAGTACATTTCATTTTTGGCATACAAGTAATGTATAAATGCATACTACTTCTAAAAATATCTTATGATTTTTGCCTCATTAAGAAAAGCATTTAAAATAAAATGAAGAATACAACAGCTGTTTTACTGATGGTAATTTTGGCTATCCCTCCGGGAAAGGCTCAAAAAAATGCGGTCACTTCAAAACTATACGATTTCAGCTCAGGCTCGGTAATTACAACATTCAACAAAGAGAGCACAGAATACCGCTTTGATTCATTCGAGGATTTATACAATGGCATTGATGAAATCAGTAAAGACTTTATAATAAACAATCCTAAGAAATCAAAAGAACCCTGCGACATAAGTATTGGTGTTAGAATAGAAATGGTTGATGGGACCGAAAAAATGATTATAACCGGAGCTATTAATATTGATTGTCATGAGGAGGCGGTAAACAAAGCAACAACCAAACTAAAGACAATGTTAATAGTAATGCGTGATAAAATAAGTGAATAAATACATTCATTTAATTGTGGGGAATCGGGTTCCGGCTTTTGCTGGAACCTGATTTTTTTTATTCCCGACAGCAATGCATTTTATCACTTTCTTGAAACGCTTTTTTTCTCTCCTATGAATAATCATTTCCTTTTTCTGCGAAAATCAAATTCAGAAATACAAACAGTCGGTTTTCATTTTTAGGGTCAATTACATCCATGCACCCCGATTCGTCATTTAAGCTTCCGAATTAAGTTTTGCCAATCTCACCATTGATGCGCTTTTTGGTCTAAATAGCCAAATTCCTAAAAACCATCCACTCAGATTTGACCGTCATTCACTCACAAACGAGGTCATTCTACCATAAACACCTTTATATATAGGGATTCGCAGAGACATCCTTTTTAGTTTTACATCGTTAAAGTGTGAAAGCCCCCAAATCATTAAAAGCCCACACTCTTTAAAAACGAAACAAAAACATTAACAATAAAAAGTCTCAAATTATGAAAAAATTAGCAACAACTTTCGGATTATTAGTATTGATGCTTGTAGTAACATCGTTTACTACTCCGAATCAAATTGGAGGAAGTAAAACTCCGGAAACAGGAAATGGATTTACAATCGGAGGAAGTAAAACTCCAGATTTAGGAAATGGTGTAGCAATCGGAGGAAGTAAAACTCCAGATTTAGGAAATGGTGTAGCAATCGGAGGAAGTAAAACTCCAGATTTAGGAAATGGATTGGCAATCGGAGGAAGCAAAACTCCATCGGACAACATATAATAGACACAAATTATTAAATATCAAAAAAACCACCTTTAAAGGGTGGTTTTTTTTATTTGTTTACTATTTTTGAAAAATTAAGATGAAATCAGTTTGAAAAAAATTTTACCTTTTTTTTGGATTCTTTGTTTATTAAGTTGTTCAAAAAATGAACAGAAAAAACCCATTACCACAACTGATTCAGACAGTACTGCTATATACATTCGGTTAGCTGATGGAAATGATATTTCTACAGACAAAAAAAAGCTTTATCTTGAAAAAGCTTTTGAAAAATCTATAGCACAATCAAATGATTCGATAACTAGAAATCATTTACTTAATATTTCTATTGGATTCTTAAAGAATGGCAACTTAGAGAATCTTAAAAAATCATCCATTACATTAGTCAATAACGCTATTAAAAGTCAAGATACCCTCAGTTTAGCACAAGGGTATAGATATCTTGCTGGTTATTATAGAAAAAAGGCAGTAAATGATAGTGCTTTCATTTATTTTTCTCAAGCTGAAAAACTTTTTAAATCTTTAAACGACAAAACCAATGAAGGTGGTGTATTAAGTTCAAAAAGCATTATTCAATATAATGTAGGGGATTTTGTTGGAGCCGATCGCTCATTGACCCGCGCATACTCTTTATTGAAAGACACAAAAGAAAATGATAAATTATATGTCATTTTTACCATGATGGGTATAGTAGCTAATGAGACTAAAGATTATGAAAAATCAATTGAATATTACACAAAGAGTTTAGAAATAATCAAAGAAAATAATTTAACTGATAACTATCAGGAAGCAACCTGTCTTAACAATATTGGATATGTTTATCAAAACAAGGGCGACTATAAAGAAGCAATAAAGAATTATACTATAGCATTAAAAGACAAAACTATCGTTGATAATGATCCGGAGTTATATAGTTTATTAACCGATAACTTGGCCTACTGTAAGTTTAAGTTAAAAGATTATCAAGGATTGCCAAATTTATTTTACTCTTCGTTGAAAGTTAGAGAAAAAATTGACGCAAAAACTTTAATTGTTTTAAGTAAAATACATCTTTCCGAATACTATCATGCCACTAAGCAAGACCAACTATCAAAAAAATTCGCAAATGAAGCATTAATTCAGGCAAAAAGCACAGGGATTTCAAGGGACTTCTTAGCAGCGTTAAAACAGGCTTCGGTTGTAGACAATGTAAATTCATCCAAATACTCCAAAGATTATATTAGAATAAATGACAGTATTCAGGATGTAGAAAGAATATCTAAAGAAAAGTTTGCTCGTTTAGCGTTAGAAACAGATGAAATTATTCAGGAAAAAGAAGGCCTAGCCGAAAAAAACAGAAATCTGCTCTATGCCTTTGTGGTTTCCTTTATTGTAGTGGTCTTATTGTTTGTCGTTAGAGCACAAAGGGCCAGAACGCGTGAGTTATTATACAAACAAGCCCAACAAAAAGCCAATGAGGACATTTATAACCTCATGATGTCGCAACAGGCCATTATTGATGAAAGCAGAAGCAAAGAAAAGAAACGCTTGGCTCAGGATTTACACGATGGTGTTTTGGGCAGAATGTTTGGTTTGCGTTTAAATTTAGACAGCTTAAACTCCAACACTGATGAGGAATCTACCCAAAAGAGATTTGAGTTGCTAAACGAGCTAAAAACCATCGAACAAGACATCCGTGAAATATCCCACGATTTAAATAGAGAAAAACAAGTTTTAATTAATAACTTTGTTTCTATCGTTCATAATCTATTAGAAGAACAGAAAACAGCATTTGAGGTTAATGTCAACTATACCATTGATGAAAATGTGGTTTGGGATAAGGTAGAAAATGCTATCAAAATCAATATGTACCGTATTTTGCAGGAAGGTTTGCAAAACATTAATAAGTATGCCAATGCCAAGAACATCTTTGTTGAAATAAAAGGCGATAGTGAAAATGTATATCTAAAAATCCAGGATGATGGAATTGGTTTTGATGTCAACAGAAAAAGTAAAGGAATCGGGATGCAAAATATGATTTCGAGAACACACGATTGCAAAGGAATTATTGACATCAATTCTAAAAAAGACAACGGAACCAAAATTGTAATTACCATACCAATCGAAACTAAACCAATAATTGTAGAACAAGAATGAAAAGCCCTATCCAAATTTTAATCGTCGATGACCACCCATTTATTATTGAAGCCTACAAAAATGCGATTAATAAATACAGCCAAAAAGGTTTTGAATTTGTTGTAACACAAGCCAACAACTGTAAAACCGGTTATGAAAACGTAGTTGACAAATCTAAACACTTTGATATTGCTTTTTTTGACATCAGCATGCCCGAATATGCCGAAAAAGGAATCTATTCAGGGGAAGATTTAGCGATGCTCATTAAAACTGAAATGCCGGATTGTAAAGTCATCCTTTTGACCATGCATACTGAATTGCTTAAAATCAACAACATCATCAAAAATATCAACCCAAGCGGTTTAATTATTAAAAACGACTTGACTTTTGACGAATTGCTTTTTGCTTTTGACAAAATCATCAATGATGAGAGTTATTATAGCCAAACCGTAATAAAACTGGTAGGACAAGCGCAATACAACAATATCGAATTGGATGTTTTTGACAAACAAATCCTGTTTCATTTGTCAAAAGGCGTAAAAACAAAAGACTTGCCAACGTATATTCCGCTTTCTTTAAGCGCCATTGAAAAAAGGAAATTAAACATCCGTGAAATCCTTGAAGTAGCTGGCGGAACCGATGTTGATTTAATACGAGAGGCCAAAAATAAAGGTGTCATTTAACGATATTACGGGAAACCGTAACGAAATATGTGGGAAACCGTAAACACTCACCTATCTACAATGCCTAACTTAGCTGAATGATTTCAGGGTTAGTATTTGTAGAATTAATCAAGTAGTTATAAAACTTCAAACTACTGTTTAATTTTTCAAGACTTAGGGGGAAGCGATACTTTCGGGTATCGCTTTTTTTTATGACTCCATTGCGTCCCAACCACGGGCTTTCAAAGGAATTTTGGTATTCGCTCTGGTAATCAAATGAACGCCTTCGCTTTCTTGTGTTAAATGACCAATAACCGTAAAATTCGGATTGGCTTTTATCTTATCGAAATCATCTAAAGCAATAGTAAATAGCAATTCATAATCTTCGCCGCCATTAATAGCAACTGTTGTTGAATCGATATTGAATTCTTCGCAAACATTAATAAACTGTGGATCAACCGGGATTTTTTCTTCATATAAATTACAACCTACTTTACTTTGTTTGCAAATGTGAATAATCTCCGAAGACAATCCATCCGAAATATCAATCATAGAAGTTGGTTTTACTTCCAATTTTTCCAATAATTCTCTGATATCATGACGCGCTTCCGGTTTTAATTGGCGCTCAATTAAATAAGTATAGGCGTCCAAATCGGGTTGGTTATTCGGATTCACCTGAAACACCTGTTTTTCACGTTCCAAAACCTGTAATCCCATATAAGCCGAACCTAAATCTCCGGTTACAACTAATAAATCGCCATTATTTGCTCCATTTCTATACACAATCTCATTTTCATTGGCTTGGCCAATTGCCGTAATCGAAATGATTAATCCTTTTTGAGAAGACGTTGTATCACCTCCAATAACATCCACATTATAGAATTTGGCCGCCAAAGCGATTCCGTCAAACAGTTCTTCCAAAGCTTCCAGGGGAAAACGATTAGAAACAGCCACAGAAACGGTTATCTGCGTAGGTTTAGCATTCATAGCGCAGATATCAGAAACATTCACCACAACGGCTTTATAGCCCAAATGGCGTAAAGGCATATAAGACAAATCGAAATGCACACCTTCAATCAGCAAATCAGTGGAAACAACCGCTTTTTTGGCCGCAAAATCCAAAACGGCTGCGTCATCGCCAATACTTTTCAAAGTCGATGGCTGTTTTACATCAAAGTTTTTGGTCAAATGGTCTATCAGGCCAAATTCCCCTAATTGTGAAAGTGATGTGCGTTGCGGCGTTTTATCTTCAAGCATAGTTACAAAGTTTAAGATTGCAAAGGTACAAACAGTTTCTCTTTTTAAATAAAATTTAAACTTTCAAATTCCTGCTGACATACTGTTGTCATTTCGGTCTCATAATTTTGACCTATAAACAAAAAAGACATCTTATGAACACTACAATGAATGCACCATCAATTCTTTCAAAAGAACAATTATTACGCCACTGGCTAGGTCATCGATTTGTGACTCGCCGTGTGATTGAATCATTCCCGGAAAAAGATTTTTTAGAATTTTCTATCGGAGGTATGCGCACGTTTTCTGAATTAACTTCTGAATTGCTTTCTATAGCAGTTCCGGCTTTAAAGGCGATTATTTCCCGTGAAACCAAACCTTATACCGAAGAAGGTTTCAAATTAAACACCAAAGCGGAATACCTGCAAAAATGGGACGAAGCTACAGAAGAAATCATCCGACTTTGGCCTCATCTGCGCGAAGAAGATTTTGAAAAAACCTTTAATTTGTTTGGGCAATATGAATTTCCAATCTATCAAAACATTCTTTATTTCATCGATAACGAAATTCACCACCGCGGACAAGGTTATGTTTATCTAAGAGCCTTAGGTATTGAACCGCCGTTTTTTTGGGAACGCTGGTAGAAATTTAGCCCCGATTTATTCGGGGCTTTTTTGTAGGCGTTGGCGATAATGATCCATCAGTTCCAAAATCCGATCTTTCAAGGATAACGGCTCAATAATTTCAGCATAATCAGCATACATCAAAAACCAACGGGCAAAACCGTTTTCTATATCTCTTGGCAAAAAAGTCATCTCTACTAAATCACCTACATTTTTCTGAGCAACAAATCCGTAGTAATTTTTTTCAAAAGAAAGGTATTTGCTGATTTTTTTCTCTACTAAAAGCCGAACTCTTGTTGTTGGCGATTCTTTTTCTTTGTCCAAATAAGTTTCTAAAGCCTCATGTTCTTTGGCAAATACAATTTCTGTTTTTTTAATTCCTTCTATTCGGTCGACACGAAACTGACGATAATCATTTCGCAAATGACAAAACCCTAAAACATACCAATTGTTATTATCATGAAAAATTCCAACCGGTTCAATGTTTCTCAGTGAAGCATTTTCGGCTTCAATGGCCTGATAATTTAAAATAACTTGTGTTTTATCAGCAATACTTTTAAAAAGGATTGCCATGGCATTGGGAACATTCACGTTGAATAATTCTGCAGTCGGTGGTTGAATCAGTATTTTAGATTCGATACTCGAAAGCCAATCTTTATCCGAACTTTGCATCACTGATTTAATTTTAAACATGGCAGATTGGTAATGCTGTCCCAGTTCCTTATCAATGAATTTTTGCATTAATTTTTGTGAGGCAATAAAGCTACTGGCTTCTTCTCGGGTAAACATCACCGGTGGCAATCGATAGCCGTCAACCAATGAATATCCTATTCCGGCTTCACCATAAACAGGCACTCCGGATGCTTCGAGTGTTCGTATATCTCGATAAATAGTGCGTAAACTTACCTCAAAACGTTCTGCCAATTCTTGAGCCTTTACAACCTTTTTCGATTGTAACTGAATCAGAATAGCAATAATCCGATCAAAACGTTTGGGTGAATCATCTAACATACAAGACATTTATCCAAAGATAGTATATTATAGTAAAAAGATAAAAACAATAAATTTTCGCACCTTTACCATAATTATTTTTTTAAAAATGAAAACACATCAAATCATTACCCTTACGATTAACCCTTCATTAGACAAAAGCACTCATTTTTCAGGATTAGTCGCTGAACAGAAAATACGTTGTGAAAAGCCACGGCATGATGCCGGAGGTGGTGGAATAAACGTATCCAAAGCTATTGCGGAACTCGGCGGAAATTCTCTTTGTGTTTTTACGTCCGGAGGTTCTGCAGGAAAAATGTTGGAGGAATTGATTGAAAAAAAAGGGATTGACAGCAAAGTTATTCCAACCCAAAACTGGACCAGAGAAAACTTTATCGCTTTTGAAAACAACACCAAATCACAATACCGATTTGGTTTCCCCGGTAATGAATTACTTGTTAGTGAAACCAAAAGCATTCTAGACCTCATTACAAAAATAAAAACCGATTACCTGATAATCAGTGGAAGTTTAAACGAAGGTTTGCCTACGGATTTTTACCAAAAAATTGCCAAAACCGCCAAAGCTTCCGGTATAAAAGTAATCGTCGATACTTCTGGTGATGCGCTTAAAAAAGTACTCGAAACCGGTGTTTACATGATTAAACCAAATATCGGTGAACTGGCCAAATTATTAGGTTTGGAAAGATTAGAATTATCCGAAGTCGAAAAAGCAGCCAAAACCTTAATTCAAAAAGGAAATGCTGAAGTGGTAGTAGTCTCTTTGGGAGCAGAAGGCGCCATTTTGGTTTCCAAAGATGAAACTGAATTGGTTACAGCTCCAAAAGTAACCAAAAAAAGTACCGTTGGCGCCGGTGACAGTATGGTAGGCGGAATGGTCTGGGCTTTATCCCAAAATAAAACCTTAAAAGAAGTCATCCAATGGGGTGTTTCCTGCGGAACAGCAGCTACAATGAACGAAGGTACCCAACTTTTCAAAAAAGAAGATGCTGAAAAATTGTTTAAAGGCTTACAGTAACGAAAAAACCAACAACTTTCGCCATTGGGTTTTTCTATATTCTATTCTCTATTTTCTTGGACTAGTCGTTCAGTTTCAGAACCGCCATAAAAGCTTCCTGTGGAATCTCTACGTTTCCAACCAAACGCATTCTTTTCTTTCCTTTTTTCTGTTTTTCCAACAATTTTCTTTTACGTGAAATATCTCCACCATAACATTTGGCGGTAACGTCTTTACGCAACGCTTTAATGGTTTCACGCGCAATGATTTTGGCGCCAATCGCTGCCTGGATTGGAATGTCAAATTGCTGTCTTGGGATCAATTCACGCAGCTTTTCACACATTTTTTTACCAATGTTATAAGCGTTACTCTCGTGAATCAAGGCAGAAAGCGCATCCACAGATTGGGAATTCAATAAAACGTCCAGTTTTACCAATTTGGATTCTCTCATGCCAATTGGCGCGTAGTCAAAAGACGCATATCCTTTGGAAACTGTTTTCAATCTATCATAAAAATCGAATACAATTTCGGCCAAAGGCATATCGAAATTCAATTCAACTCTTTCGGTCGTTAAATAGGTTTGATTGGTAATTACACCACGTTTTTCAATACACAAACTCATTACATTGCCCACATAATCAGCTTTGGTAATAATAGTGGCTTTGATAAATGGTTCTTCTACCCTGTCTAATTTGGATGGTTCCGGTAAATCGGATGGATTGTTTACGACAAAACCTGCATCTGGTTCTTTTTTGGTATACGCCAAATAAGAAACGTTGGGAACTGTCGTGATTACCGTCATGTCATATTCGCGCTCCAAACGCTCCTGGATGATTTCCAAGTGTAACATTCCCAAGAATCCACAACGGAAACCAAAGCCTAAGGCTGCTGAACTTTCCGGTGTAAACACCAAAGAAGCATCATTCAACTGCAATTTTTCCATCGAAGAACGCAAATCTTCGTAATCTTCTGTGTCTACAGGATAAATTCCGGCAAAAACCATCGGTTTTACATCCTCAAATCCCGTAATCATATTGGTTGTCGGCGTTTTGGCATCGGTAATAGTATCACCTACTTTTACTTCTTTCGCCTCCTTAATTCCTGATATTAAGTAACCTACATCGCCGGTAGAAATGACATTCTTCGGCACTTGGTTTAACTTCAAAGTTCCAACTTCATCCGCAAAGTATTCGTTGTCGGTCGCCATGAACTTGATTTTTTGCCCTTTTTTGATTTCGCCGTTTTTCACACGGAAAATAACTTCGATGCCGCGGAAAGGGTTGTAATGTGAATCAAAAATCAAAGCCTGTAAAGGCTCTTCTTTCGAACCTTTTGGCGCCGGTATTTTTTCAATAATGGCGGCCAAAATGTTTTCCACCCCAAAACCGGTTTTCCCCGAAGCGTGGATAATGTCTTCCAATTTACAGCCTAACAAATCGATAATGTCATCGCTTACTTCTTCCGGATTAGCGCTCGGCAAATCCACTTTATTCAACACCGGAATGATTTCCAGGTCATTTTCTAAAGCCAAATACAAATTAGAAATCGTTTGTGCCTGAATGCTTTGAGCCGCATCCACAATCAACAACGCACCTTCACAAGCCGCAATCGAACGCGAAACTTCATACGAAAAGTCTACGTGTCCGGGAGTATCAATAAGGTTTAAGATATAATCTTCGCCTTTGTATTTGTATTCCATCTGGATGGCGTGACTCTTGATGGTAATGCCACGTTCGCGCTCCAAGTCCATATTGTCTAGCAATTGGGCTTTCTCTTCACGAGCGGTAACCGTTTGTGTGGCACCAAGAAGTCGGTCCGCAAGCGTACTTTTTCCGTGGTCAATGTGTGCAATAATGCAAAAATTTCTAATATTCTTCATCTTCGTAATCTGTCAATTTTTAGCTTCGCTCGGTTCGGCCTATAGACGGAAGTGAGCAAAAAACGCGTCTGCGTTTAATCGGCAAATATAAGTCAAAGTTTTGGATTGATTAAACACTTATTTTTCTAAAGGTTTTAAATAAAAAATGCTCCTTAACGGAGCATTTTTTTAAAGATTTAAAATCACATGTTCGAGGATGAACTGGGTGTTTCCAATATTTCCATTGGCATGGTTATGAAAAGTGGTATAATAGATGGTTCCACTCATCGTGTTCCCTGAACAGGAACCCAAACTGTCTCCATGGGCTTCATGTTCAGGCCAATCTGCGACGTCAATAGTAATTGTAATTGGAGTTTCTGAATTTTCATCTGGTTGATGGCAAATCGTAATCCATTCTGAATTCTCTGAATTCCCAACTCTGCTCCCTACCATACCTGGATTGGAAAAATGGTTAGTTCTAATCATCAAAGGTTGATCGGTGCCGGTTTCCCTTACCAAAACTTCCCAAAAAGTTTCATCTACTGTAATAATTTTTTGCCAGGAACCTAAATCATATTCTATCGGTAAAGTGGAAATCCCAATCGCATCCGACAAGGCCGTATTAGTAATAAAAGCACTAAGTGTTGCTGAATCACCATCATCAACAGAGCAAAGCGTAGTATCTGAAATAAATCCTCCCGGAGCATCACAGGCACTTGTATTGGTATCTCCTCCGATTAAATAAGCAACTGCCCAATCTGAAGCATACAAACTTCCGCCATTGGTTACAAATGCGGCTAAATTATTAGTAACTGCTGCATTACTCGCAATGCTTCCTGATATGGAACCACAGTTCAAAAAGATAACGTCGTATTGCGAAACAATGCTGTAATCCGATAATTGATTAAAGGTTATGGCATCAGCCTGATATCCCAAAGAAGAAATAATATCTTCGATGCTGTCATAACTTCCGCTTACATAAGCGATATTGGCCACTTGATCGAGTCTTAGTGCCGATTCTTCCAATTGTTGCGTTTGATTTTCTTCCACCAACACATCAATTGTAGTCCTGAAATTAGAGCCGTCCCCGGTTTGAATGTGTAAAACCCGGTTACCAACTGGCGCATCCAGAGTAAAATCTCCCGTGGCATTGGTGTAAGTGTGATAAATATTGTGGTTGTCGTCAAAAGCAAAAACCAAAGCGCCACCAACCGCCTTATGGGTATTAATCGTGGTTACTTTGCCTTTTAACGTTCCTGTTTTTTGAATTGGTGAATGGTTGTTGTCGTCACTACAGCTCGCCAAAGTCAGTACTGACAACAGCAGAATTAGTAAATGTTTTTTCATGATAATAATTTTAATTGGTTGGTTTAAAGTTGACTAGAACTCAAATTTAATGTTTTTTCTTATATATCATTCACTTTGTTTATAATTTTATTTCCATAAATTGAAGATTAATAATCATTTAAGAGTTATTAATAATAGATTTTTACCTTTGCAAAAAATTAAATTGAATCAATGCCCAAAATCGGCAACATAGAATTACCTGATTTCCCTTTGTTACTTGCGCCTATGGAAGACGTGAGCGATCCGCCATTCCGCAGATTGTGCAAGTTGCACGGAGCAGATTTGATGTACTCGGAATTTATTTCTTCTGAAGGGTTGATTCGCGATGCGATGAAAAGCCGAATGAAGTTGGACATCTTCGATTATGAAAGACCGGTTGGGATTCAGATTTTCGGTGGTGATGAAGAAGCAATGGAAATGTCATCAAGAATTGTTGATGCAGTGCAGCCCGATTTGGTCGATATTAATTTCGGTTGCCCGGTGAAAAAGGTAGTCTGCAAAGGCGCCGGCGCCGGTGTTTTAAAAGATGTAGATTTGATGGTGCGCCTGACCAAAGCGGTCATCAAGGGAACCAATCTTCCAGTAACGGTGAAAACCCGTTTGGGATGGGACGAAAACTCCATCAATATTGATGAAGTCGCCGAACGTTTACAGGATATAGGCGTACAAGCCTTGACGGTTCACGCCCGAACCCGTGCCCAAATGTATAAAGGCCATTCTGATTGGTCACACATCCAACGCATTAAGGAAAACCCAAGAATTACGATGCCTATCTTTGGTAACGGCGACATTGATTCGCCTGAAAAAGCATTGGAATACAAAAACAAATACGGACTTGACGGAATGATGATTGGCCGTGCTGCGATTGGTTATCCGTGGATTTTTAACGAAATCAAGCATTATTTCAAAACCGGAGAGCATTTAGCACAACCCACAATGTCGGATCGAATTGAAGCCGCTCGAAATCATTTGACCTGGTCGATGGACTGGAAAGGCGAACGCGTGGGCATCGTGGAAATGCGCCGTCATTATACCAATTACTTTAAAGGCATACCCAACTTTAAGGAGCACCGTTTAAAATTGGTTACGCTTGAATCTGCGGAAGCTTTGTTCAAGGCTTTGGATGAAATTCAGGAGGTATATTCGGGTTATCAGTTTGTTTAATCCAATAGCTTTTTAGTTACTCTCGTACTCGCAATCCAACTGGAAAGAATACCAAGGGAAACTATCGTAAGAAAAACAATCAACACATTCTGAAAACTGAAAACCACAGGATAAGCCAAGGTTTCGGTAATCATAACGAGGCTAAACTGCTGTTGAAGGACGACAATAATTATCCCCAAAAGCAATCCGATAACACCGCCGATAACACTCAGCAAACTGCCTTGTAACAGAAATATTTTCTTCAAATCCTTGATTTCGGAACCCAGATTGTAAAGTGTCTTCAAATTGGCTTTTTTGTCCAAAACCATCATAATCAGTGCGCCGATTAAGTTGAAAAGCGCTATGATAATGACCAAAGTAAAGATTAAATACACCGCAATATTCTCGGTATTCAGCATTTTGTATAAGGTTGCGTTTTGCTGTGCCCGGTTTTTAATCTCGACTTTATTTTGGAAAAATTGATTCAGTTTTTCAATGACAACTGCTTCTTCCGCTTCGGGTTTCAGCTTAATTTCCAATCCCGAAATCTGATTTGATTTTAATTCCAATAAATACTGGGCCAAATTCAAATCACAAAACACATATTTGCTGTCTAAATCCTCACTGATGGCATAAATTCCAATCGGAATCAACTTGGCTTTGTTAAACGCTTCGGCTTCGCTTTCAATAACACCTTTCCCTTTTCTAGGTACATAAACCTCAAACGGATTGTTGAAATCAAAAAGCCCCAACGACAATTTCTCTGAAATGCCATAACCAATCACCACCTGTATCGTTTTGGGTTCTAACCATTTTCCGTTCACCAGGTTCTGATCGACCACATTGGTTTTAGTGAAATTCGCATCAACTCCTTTCAAATAAGTTACCTGTTCTTTGCCGTCAAAAAAGAAAAGCACACGTTCTTCGACCACTTTACTATAAGAAGCAACTCCTTCTATGGCTGCAAGTTGGTTTTCCTGATTTGGTGAAAACGTAAATGATTTTCCGGCAATCGGATTGACTTTTAAATCGGGGTCAAAATCGTTGGAGAAAGACAAACTAAAAACGCGCAACCCGCTAAAAACAGAAAGCACCACAAACAAAGCCATGGCGCCTACGATAATTCCGGCCGAAGCGATACCCGTAATAATATTGATAGCATTGTTTTTACTTTTGCTAAAAAGGTAACGTTTGGCTATGTAAAGCGAGAAGTTCAACTTTTAAAACTTCTTGCGTTTGTCTAAAAGATCACGGTTTTCTATCGGATTTTCTTTGCCCGCTAAGGCATTGTCAATCTTTTCGATATAATCCAACGAATCGTCAATGTAAAAGGCAAGATTCGGCACTTTGCGCAATTGTAGTTTTACCCTTTGCGACAAATCGTGCTTGATTAAAGGCGCATTGGTTTTTACAGCTTCGAGCAATTCAACAGCTTTGTCCTGCGGGAAAACGCTCAAATACACTTTGGCAATCGATAAATCAGTCGTTACGCTCACTTTAGAAACTGAAATCACCAAATTGGTAATGCCATTTTTGCGCACTTCACCTTGAAGAATATCTACCAAATCCTTTTGCAACACACTGCCAATTTTTTTCTGTCTGTTCGTTTCCATGGGGCAAAAATACGATTTTAAATTTTTATAATGCTCAGAAGCGAAAGTTTTGGCTTTTTTGGAAGCCCTTTTCCTGCTGTTCGTTATACTTTAGTGCCACTGCCATCAGGGCTAAAAAAAGAAACCATTTGAATTTTTGTTAACTTTGTCGTTCCAATCCACAATCATGAAAAAAATAGAACATATCGGCATTGCTGTAAAAAGTTTGGAAACTTCCAATCTGCTCTTTGAAAAAATATTTGGAAATCCACCTTATAAAGAGGAAGAAGTCGCCAGCGAAGGCGTAAAAACTTCCTTTTTTATGAATGGCCCAAACAAAATAGAACTTCTCGAAGCCACCAATCCTGAAAGCCCGATTGCAAAATTCCTGGAGAAGAAAGGCGAAGGCATTCACCATATCGCTTTTGATGTGGAAGATATTGTTTCCGAAATGGAGCGCCTGAAAAATGAAGGCTTCATCATTCTCAATGAAACCCCAAAAAAAGGCGCCGATAACAAACTGGTTGCGTTTTTACACCCCAAAGGAACAAACGGTGTTTTGATTGAGCTTTGTCAAGAAATACCATAAAAATAGTTGCAACGAAAAAAAATTAGTGGTAATATTGCAACCTCTAAATAAAGCCGTGGCTTTATTCACTGAACTCCAAAACCAATAAAAGTCAGTGAAGTAAACTGGTCCTATAGCTCAGTTGGTTAGAGCACCTGACTCATAATCAGGTGGTCCTTGGTTCGAGCCCAAGTGGGACCACAGAATTGAAAGACCTCCTAAAAAGAGGTCTTTTTTTATCGGTTTTAAAAACCGAAAAGGGAAATTTATCGTTTATAGAAATAAGCTTTTGTCATTATTTTTAGAATAAAATCAGTAATTTGCTCTGGAATAAGTACTTTTGCACATTAATTTTCTATTAACTTAATGGATTAAATAATTAATTTATTTTGGTGATTAGATTTTTTTTATACTTTTACGCACTATGAAAATTGTCCCGAATAGAAAAATCATCATTCTGGCCGTGTTATTTTTGTCGCTAACAAATGCGTTTGCGGCACCACCACCACCACCGCCATCAACTCCTCCACCGCCGCCAGGCTTGCCTTTGGACGGAGGTGTATTGTTATTGATGGTCATTTCATTACTCTTCGGTTGTTATAAAATTTACAAATCCAACATAAAAAAAGCATCCCTATAAAAGGATGCTTTTTTCTTTTTAAATGCGCGAATTTTTAAAGTTGTTATCTCAAAGAGTACAATCTCGCAACGTATTTTCCCACAACATCAAATTCTAAATTGATTTTTGTGCCAATTTTGAAATTTTTAAAATTGGTATACTCGTAGGTATACGGAATAATGGCCACGCTAAATTCATTTTCTTTTGAATTGACCACTGTAAGACTGACACCGTTAACCGTAATCGATCCTTTTTCTATGGTGATATTGTTTAATTTGGATTCATATTCAAAAGTAAAATACCAACTCCCATTGGCTTCCTCAATCGATTTACAGACTCCCGTTTGGTCCACATGCCCTTGAACAATATGGCCATCCAATCGGTCGCCCAATTTCATCGCGCGCTCTAAATTGATCAAATCTCCCGTTTTCCAATCTCCGAGATTTGTTTTCTCAATGGTTTCCCGGATAGCGGTTACTGTAAACTCGTCATTGTTAATGGCCACAACCGTAAGACAAACACCATTATGAGATACGCTTTGGTCTATTTTTAGTTCATTGGTGATCGATGATGAAACCGTAACATGGAGATTATCGTTGTCTTTTTTTATTTCTTTTATAATTCCAAGGGTTTCAATTATTCCTGTAAACATTATGGTTTTATTTTACTAAATTTGCACTTCAAAATTAGCAATAAATAACTAGTCCTTCTTATGAAAAAAGCAGAAAATATAATCGTTGGAATTTCGATTGGAGATTTAAACGGTATTGGAAGCGAAGTAATCCTTAAGACTTTTGAAGACTCCAGAATGTTGGAGCTTTGCACGCCGGTTATTTTTGCCAATGTAAAAGTGCTTTCGTTTATCAAAAAAACACTGGAGCTAAATTTGCCGCTTCACGGGATTGATAAAATAGAACAGGTTGTTGTCGGGAAAGTAAATGTGCTGAACATTTGGCGCGAAGGTGTCGATTTGAATTTCGGAACCAACGATGAAAACATTGGTAAGTATGCCATAAAATCATTTGTTGCCGCCACCAAAGCCCTAAAGGAAAACCAGGTTGACATTTTAGTAACGGCACCAATCAACAAATACAACATTCAATCGGAAGAATTTAAATTCCCGGGACATACTGATTATTTAGACCAGGAATTGGAAGGAAATGCTTTGATGCTGATGGTTCAGGACAATCTGAGAGTTGGTTTATTAACCGATCACATTCCGGTAAATGAGGTGGCCAAACATTTGACTGAAAAGTTGATTACCCAAAAAGTGGAAACCGTAAAGCAATCTTTGATTCAGGATTTTGGCATCAACAAACCTAAAATTGCGGTATTGGCTTTGAATCCGCATGCCGGAGACAATGGCGTAATTGGCAAGGAAGATGATGAAATTTTGAAACCAACCTTAAAAAAATTATTCGACAAAGGCACTTTGGTTTTTGGTCCGTTTGCTGCTGATGGTTTTTTTGGCAGTAACCAATATGAAAAATATGATGCAGTGGTAGCCACTTACCACGATCAAGGTTTGATTCCGTTTAAAACATTGTCTTTTGGGAATGGCGTAAATTATACTGCCGGTTTAAATAAAGTAAGAACTTCTCCCGATCACGGAACGGCATATGAGATTGCCGGAAAAGGAGTTGCCGACCATAATTCGTTCAAGGAAGCAATTTATACTGCGATTGATATCTATAATTCGAGATTTCAATACCAGGAAATCAGCAAAAACCCCTTGAAAACAAAAGAAAAACAGTTATAAACAAAAAAATGTTCATAAGGTTATTGGAATTCCAATAATTTTATATCTTTGCACTCCCGAAACTTCGGGTCAAATTGTTGTTTAGATGAAAAGTACAAATGAATATTTAATTCCTTTTGTAGGGTTAAAATTAGGAAAGCATCAGTTTGAATTTAAAATAAACAAAAAGTTCTTTGACGAATTTAGTTTTGATGAATTCGAAAGTTGCGACATAACAGCAGATGTGGTCTTGGAAAAAAAGACAACCATGCTGGAAATCAGCTTTAAACACAAAGGAACCGTTAACGTTCCTTGTGACTTAACCGGAGAACCATTTGATTTACCTGTTAAAGGAAAAATTAAATTGGTAGTACAGTTTGGTGACGAATTCAACAATGACAATGATGAATTGTTGATTTTGCCACATGGTGAACATCAGATCGATTTATCGCAATACATTTATGAAATGATTGTATTGTCCATACCGCAAAAAAGGGTTCATCCCGGCGTAAAAGACGGCACATTACAAACTGAAGCATTGCAAAAATTAAACGAATTACAAGTCAAAGACGCAAAAGAAGTAAAAAAAGAAGATGATATTGACCCACGTTGGGACAAATTAAAACAACTATTAACGGATAAATAATATAGTACAATGGCACATCCTAAGAGAAAGATTTCGAAAACGAGAAGAGATAAAAGAAGAACTCATTACAAAGCAACTGTTGCTCAAATCGCAACTTGCCCAGTAACTGGAGAAGCACATTTATACCACAGAGCTTACTGGCATGAAGGTAAAATGTATTACAGAGGACAAGTAGTTATTGATAAATCAGTGGCTGTTGCTTAATTAAGGTTTTTTTACAAAACAAACTCTCACTATGTGGGAGTTTTTTGTTTTAATTAATTTTAAGAAATATCCAATCCTAATCACCTTAGGTATAATTTTTTTTTGTAATTTCCACAACTTTTCGGTTTAAAAAAACCGACAGGAAAAATACCATTTTTATGACTACAATTACAGCCGCAATTACCGCAGTTGGAGCTTATGTTCCGGAATTTGTACTCTCAAATCAAGTACTGGAAACCATGGTTGATACCAATGACGAGTGGATTACCACGCGTACCGGAATCAAAGAAAGAAGACTTTTGAAAGAAAAAGGAAAAGGCACTTCTTTTATGGCCATCAAAGCCGCTCAAGATCTAATTTCCAAAGCCAATATCAATCCCGAAGAAATCGACTTGGTCATTATGGCGACCGCAACTCCGGATATGCCTGTGGCTTCTACCGGTGTTTATGTTGCCACGCAAATTGGCGCGGTAAACGCTTTTGCTTATGATTTACAAGCCGCTTGTTCGAGTTTTCTTTTCGGAATGTCAAACGCAGCTGCCTACATACAATCAGGCAGATACAAGAAAGTACTTTTGATTGGTGCCGATAAAATGTCTTCTATCATTGACTATACCGACAGAGCAACTTGTATCATCTTTGGTGATGGTGCCGGCGCGGTTTTATTCGAACCAAATTATGAAGGCCTTGGTCTTCAGGATGAGTTTTTGAGAAGCGACGGAATCGGAAGGGAATACCTAAAAATTGATGCCGGTGGTTCAATCCTTCCTCCATCAGCCGAAACGGTTGAAAACGGACAACACTTTGTGTTTCAGGACGGAAAAACAGTTTTTAAATACGCGGTTTCAGGAATGGCGGACGTAAGTGAAAAAATCATGGAGCGCAACAACTTAACCAAAGACGATGTGAATTGGTTAATCGCGCATCAGGCCAATAAAAGAATCATCGACGCGACAGCCAACAGAATGGGTCTGGATGAAGATAAAGTATTGGTAAATATTCAAAAATATGGAAATACTACTTCAGCAACATTACCTTTGTTGTTGAGCGATTTCGAAAATCAATTTAAAAAAGGAGATAATTTAATTTTTGCAGCATTTGGTGGTGGATTCACTTGGGGTTCTATCTATTTAAAATGGGCATACAACAAACAATAAAACTAATTCTAAAACTAACTAATTATGGATTTAAAAGAAATTCAAAACCTAATCAAATTTGTATCCAATTCCGGAGTTGCCGAAGTAAAGTTAGAAACAGGTGATGTGAAAATTACTATCAGAACGACTTTAGAAGGAAATACACCTGATATCACTTACGTGCAACAAGCGCCAATGCAACAAGCTGTTGCTGCTCCGGTTGCTGCTCCTGCTCCGATTGCTGCTGCTCCGGTTGCTGCTGCACCTGCTGCTGATGACAATTCAAAATACATCACTATAAAATCACCAATGATCGGAACTTTCTACCGCAAACCATCTCCGGACAAAGCGGTATTTGTGGAAGTTGGCGGAACAATCCAAAAAGGTGACGTACTTTGTGTGGTTGAAGCAATGAAATTGTTCAACGAAATCGAATCGGAGATCTCCGGTAAAATCGTTAAAATTTTAGTTGACGATATGTCTCCGGTAGAATTTGACCAACCTTTATTCTTAGTTGACCCATCTTAAACTATTTTAAATTATGAATTATAAATTATAAATGATGGCAAGCTGTCAATTATAATAATTTAAAATTTAAAATTTCTAATTTAAAATTCTTAAAAAGATGTTTAAAAAAATATTAATTGCCAACAGAGGGGAAATTGCGCTTCGCGTCATCAGAACCTGTAGAGAAATGGGCATCAAGACCGTGGCGGTTTATTCAACAGCCGATGCGGAAAGTTTACACGTAAAATTTGCAGACGAAGCCGTTTGTATCGGACCACCGCCAAGTAATTTATCTTACCTGAAGATGTCCAATATCATTGCGGCAGCCGAAATCACTAATGCCGATGCGATTCATCCGGGTTATGGTTTCCTATCTGAAAATGCAAAATTTTCTAAAATTTGTCAGGAACACGGTATCAAATTTATCGGTGCTTCACCTGAAATGATTGACCGCATGGGTGACAAAGCTTCGGCTAAAGCCACCATGAAAGCGGCAGGAGTTCCTTGTGTTCCTGGTTCTGACGGTTTATTGGAATCATTTGAACAAACCCAAAAACTGGCCAAAGAAATGGGCTATCCGGTAATGCTAAAAGCTACTGCCGGTGGTGGTGGAAAAGGAATGCGTGCCGTTTGGAAAGAAGAAGATTTATTGAAAGCATGGGAAAGTGCCCGTCAGGAATCAGCGGCAGCGTTTGGCAATGACGGTATGTATATGGAGAAGTTAATCGAAGAACCACGCCACATCGAAATTCAGGTGGTTGGTGATTCTTACGGAAAAGCTTGTCACTTATCAGAAAGAGATTGTTCGGTTCAACGTCGTCACCAAAAATTGACAGAAGAAACGCCGTCTCCATTCATGACGGACGAATTGCGTACAAAAATGGGTGAAGCCGCTGTAAAAGCAGCAGAATTCATTAAATATGAAGGTGCCGGAACCGTAGAGTTTTTGGTGGACAAACACAGAAACTTCTACTTCATGGAAATGAATACGCGTATCCAGGTAGAACATCCAATCACCGAGCAGGTTATCGATTACGATTTGATTCGTGAGCAGATTTTAGTGGCTGCTGGTGTGCCAATTTCAGGTAAAAACTATTTACCACAATTACACTCAATAGAATGTCGTATCAACGCCGAAGATCCTTATAATGACTTCCGCCCTTCACCAGGTAAAATTACCGTTTTACATGCGCCGGGCGGACATGGAGTGCGTTTGGACACTCACGTTTATGCTGGTTATACGATTCCGCCAAATTATGACTCGATGATTGCCAAGTTGATTACAACGGCGCAAACCAGAGAAGAAGCGATCAACAAAATGAAACGCGCTTTGGATGAGTTTTACATTGAAGGCGTAAAAACCACCATTCCTTTCCACAGACAATTGATGGACGAACCGGATTATGTAGCCGGAAATTACACTACGAAGTTTATGGAGAGTTTTAAAATGAACGATCCGGAATAAATAGAGAATAAAAAACCCAACTTTTTCAAGTTGGGTTTTTTGTTGCTTATTCTTAAGTATTATTTATCTTGATAGAGTAAAATTTGAGGTGCACTTTGATAAGGAAAATTATTGCGAATAGAAGTCAGATCTTCTCTATTCATTGGTTTTAGTTCTTCTTTTTTTAGTATCTCAATAGCAATCTTAATAGCCTCTTCAATTTTTTCATACGATGGGTTTTTGAACCCTAGTCTATTTTTAATAACAATTGCTCCTTCCTGCCAATCAAAATCATAACTTTTAAAACTCCACCGAGAAACAGCATGTTTTTTCTTCATTGTCTTTATAAAATCAATATTAGCAATGTAAATTTCGTGAAGCGGTTTGGGCGGGATAAAATAGATATTGATGACAAAAGCCTTTCCTATTTTGGACTTAACAAAGGTTTGCCAATCATAATATATGTCGCAGATGAATCCATTATAAACCCCTGTAATTCCAATATAATCGTTAACCTTTTCTACTTTAAAACCTTTAAATATTAATTTCTGAAAACCTTCGCTATTGATAATATTCTTATGCCTTTTATGCCCAAGATTATTAGTCAATTTGAGAACAAAAAGAACAGATAAAAAAAATAACCGTAAAGACTCCAATACTTAAAAATAAGTTTTTAGTAAAGATTAAAAACAGGAAAAATATAGGTCTGGTTATTAAAGAGATTATGCCTAAATCACTATATAAAAATTTATATTTAATATCAATCACTTAACTCTTTCTTTAAGAAATCCATGTTACAACGTTTCCTTTAACCATTTGTAAAACTCACGTTGCCAAACTAAAGCATTTTGTGGTTTTAACACCCAGTGGTTTTCTTCCGGGAAATATAAGAAACGGCTTTTGATGCCTTTTAATTGCGCCGCCTGAAAAGCTTCCTGTGCTTGTCCGATAGGCACACGGAAATCAATTCCGCCCTGGATGATCAAGATTGGTGTGTTCCATTTGTCCACCAAATTGATTGGATTGAACTGTGTAAAAGTCTTTTGTGCAGCTGCATTATTTTTGTCCCAATAAGGTCCGCCGTGATCCCAATTGTTAAAGAATACTTCTTCTGTAGTGCCATACATGCTTTCCAAATTGAAAACTCCGTCATGTGAAATAAACGTTTTAAAACGATTATTGTGAATTCCTGCTAAATAGTATACCGAATAACCACCATAACTCGCTCCAATAGCACCTAAACGCGTTTTATCGACATAACTTTCCTTTGCCACATCATCAATCGCCGAAAGATAATCATCCATGACCTGTCCGCCCCAGTCTTTGGAGATTTGCTCGTTCCAGGCTTGTCCGTGACCATACATTCCGCGACGGTTTGGTGCCACGATGACATAACCTTGTGAAGCCATCAAAGAGAAGTTCCAACGGAAAGAATAGCTTTGCGTTAAAGGTGATTGCGGTCCGCCCTGACAATATAAAAGTGTTGGGTATTTTTTGGTTTTATCAAAATTCGGCGGAAGAATAACCCAAACCAACATCTTTTTGCCATCGGTGGTCGTTACATAACGTCTTTCGTATTTGGGCAACGCCAATTTAGCGTAAGTATCATTATTGGTTTTGGTCAATTGCAACCAGGTTTTTTTCTTGGTGTTATAAGAATAAATTTCCAGGGCATGGTTCATATCGGTTCTGGTCAAGATGAAATTCTCTCCTGAAACGTCTACGATATCATGCACATCAAAATCACCGGTAGTTACTTGTTTTACTGTTACTGCTATTTTGGTCAATCCCGGAAAGTTTACCTCGAATAACTGTAAAGTTCCGTCAACAGCAGCCGTGAAATAAACTTTCTTCCCATCGGCACTCCATTTAAAACTGTCTACAGAACCATCCCAATTGGCAGTCAAATTCATATCCATTCCTTTGAAACGAACAATGATGTCGTTTTTATCGGCTTCATAACCGTCGCGTTTCATTTGCAACCAGGTTAAGTTTCCGGTTGGAGAATACTTCGGATTGGTATCGTAACCTAAATTGGTTTCCGTTAGGTTTTTGGTTTCTTTTGTCTCGATGTTGTATTCGTATAAATCGGTATTGGTAGAAACCGCATAGGCCGTTCCTGCTTTCTTTTTGCAAACATAAATGATGCTTTTACTATCGGGAGACCAAATGTAATCTTCATCACCACCGAAAGGTTTTTGCGGACTGTCAAACGGTTCGTTTGGCATAATGTCGATCGGTTTGGCTTTTGTTGCTTTGTTAATAGCGAAAAAAACGTGATTGTGCGTTCCATTGTTCCAGGTATCCCAATGACGGTAATCCAAACCGTTATAGACTTGCGCATTGGCTTTGTCTAAATCGGAATAAATGTCTTTACCTAATACGTTTTCTGTTTTCACTTCCTGATTGGAAAGTATATATAAACCGTCAGGCGAAATGTTTTTATCTGCTAATAATTCTTTGGTGTCTGTAACTTCTGTTGGCGTTCCTCCGGCAAGTGGAATGGTATAAAACTTGGAATTCGATTTGTTTTCTGCCATCGATGGTGTTGCCACTTTGTAGACCACAGATTTTTTGTCTTTAGAAATTCCCAAAGCGGTTACCCTACCGAGTTTCCACATGGTTTCAGGATTGAGAACTTCCTGGGCTGATGCTGTTATGCTCATAGCGCTGACGATTATAAAAAATAGTTTTTTCATATTTATTGTAAATTTTTGAAAGGCTAAAAGTAGCAAAATTTATTGATTAAAAAATGACGTCGCTTGGAGTGATTTTTGCGAAAATTATCTAGGATATTAGCAAACTAAAGTTTGCATACTCATTGCCACAGGCAATGCTCCTCTTAATATAAAATAAAAAAAAAGCCATCCTTAAAGGGATGGCTTTGTAGTATTGATGTAGTGAAATTAATTTACTACAATATTATCAATTTGCATTGTCGTAGTTAATCCGGTTAATCCGCTACCGATGTATTCAAAAACAAAATATCCGTTTCCTGTAACTGAAGCTGGGATATTATAATTTCCGCTATTGGTGAAATTAGTTGGGTAACCATTGGACAAACCTGCTGAAATAGTAAAACTTGAGGTTATGTCAACCAAATTCGCGTTGTTAATCAAACCGCCAGGTGTATAATTGGCCGCCAAAATATAATACACTTTTAGAACCGAACCGTTTGCAAAACCAGCTTTAGATTGGAACGAAAAAGTATTGGCTGCCGTCATATCAACAGGGACAATAAATAACGAACGATTGTTTTCGTTTACCAAAGTTGTTGAACTTGAAGAGGTAAAAGAAGTCATTTGGATATATTTATTACCTCCAAACAATGTGGTTAACCAATATCTTGTACCAACAACCGGGTCATTGATGTATTTAGGAAAAGTTCTGTTTCCCGGTGATGTGGAAGAGTATGATTCAAAGTTTTCGGTAAATGAACCTAAATAGGCAATTGCTGTTCCCACTAGTGGTGGTGAAACATCAAAACGATCTAAGTCTAGCTGGATATCGCTTTCGTAACGAACTATAAATTGGAAATCTGTATCATATTTTGTTAATACACCTCTTATTTTTCCACTGCCGGTAGGCACTTGATTTCCTGTGAAAGGACAAAAACTACTGAAACGGATAATTTGTTCAGAACCTCCTGCTGCAGAAATCAGGGTGTGATTTGTTGCACCACCTCCTGAATCAACATCGTAATAGGTTCTGTTGATAGAAGCTTCAGAAAATTGAACTGCATCTAACTCTACTAAAGTATTTTGATTGGCATTTGTGTAAGCAGCTGCCAAACTTAATGTTCTTACAAGAGCACTTTCAGGCTCAACAGTCGCTGAAGGGAATAAATGGTTTTTCCATTCAAATTCAGAAATTCTTCCGATACCTCCTTCAAATAAAGAACCAATTTGCAACGACCCGTAAACTATTGCAGTATATAAACCATTCAATTTGATATACACTTTTCTTCCCGGTACAAATCCTTTACCATATAAAGTAGTAGCATTTACAGGCACACTGAATCCAATTGGGTTTGGACCGAGGGTTTGAAAAGAAATAGACTTATAGAATGTTCCTTTTTCATCACTTGAAGTCACATAGGCTTCTATAATATCATCTGTAGTAATCGCAACTGGAGTTCCTGTTGCAGCACTGTTCACAGATTCAACTGTTCTGTTTGGTGTCAGTTCGTAGGTAACCAAAGTATTCTCTGGTGTTTCATACTTATCATCACTGGCACAACCGAAAAACAATCCGGTTGTTAACGATAAAAATAAAACAGATTTTAAAATTATATTTTTCATTTTCATAATTATTTTTTGTTGAAAATTCTAATGTTATCTAATTCGTAGGTACCATCCAAAGAGAAATCAGTGCCCGAACCTTTACATCTGAAAGCAATATAAATATTTCCTTCGTATTCAGCATCTACCAAGTCAACTAATCCTGAACTGAAAAAGTCAAAATTGGTTTCAAAATCTAATGGTGGTCTGTTGAAGGTTTTGTTTACCCATGTTGCATTCATAACATTTGTACCATCATAATCCGTTGAAACTAAAAGTTCAATAGAATTGGCTGAAGACGAAACATAAGCCTGAGCTACGTCAAATGCTAAAGTTTCTTTATTTGTTTTGTTTACGCTAATTGCCGGTGAAATCAACCATGCAATGTTAGACGCTTGTCCTGATTGGTATGAAGTAAACTCAGCGTATTTTGTTCCGCTGTAAAATCCTTCTTCCCATTTTACGGTTCCAACCTGAGCAAAATTCGTCCAGCCTGTTAAGGCAATTGGATCTCCTTCTGTAGCTTCAGTGAAAGCATTAAACTCCTCGTAAAACTTATAATCCGTTGGCTCTGCTATTTTGATGTCGTCTTCCGGAGAACATCCTGCAAACGGAAGTAGTGCTACCACTCCAAGAATTAATTTTTTATAACTTTTCATAACTATATATTTTTTACAAATTAACATAAAGGTTCAAGAAATAAGTTCTGCCGTAACCATAGAAATACTTAGGTGCAAAAGCAGGAGTTCCACTTGAAACATCTTGATTCACTTCTCTAAAGTTAGCATTTCTTGTTTGTTCAAAACCACCCGTTTTGTAGCTGATATCCAGAACGTTATTAATAGACGCAAAGAACCCAAAGGTAGTGTTTTTAATTTTCCAAGATTTACCTCCGGTTAAATTTAACAACATGAAATCATCAAATTTTTCTTGTTTCAATAATTCTTTAGCTCTTTCAGGTGTTGCTTCAGGAAAACCTAATCCCTCTAAATCTTGAGGATTTCTAAAGAAATTATCTGTTCTCAATAAAGATGAGATGTCCAAATAACTATCCGCAAGGTAATTCACATTAGCACCAACCCACCAGAATTTAGGGTCTCTGTATTCTACTCCAAATGAAGCAGCGGTTTGTGGACCACCGGCTAAACGGTATCCTTTTAATCTGGCTGCACCAAAATCAGTTACCGGATTTGTATTTTCCGGACTGGCCAAGTTATCATTGTTCAAAGTAACGTTTGGATTGTTTTGGTAAGTATATTCACCGTAAGCTCCTGAGAGTGTTAACTTAATCGTAGAAGTCAATTGGTATTCCATACCTAATTCTAAACCGATATTTTGTTTTTCAATATCTGTAACGGTTTCTGCCACAAAAGCATCTCCACCATCTCCACCATCATCTTCAAAAATACCTTCTCCAAAGAAGAATGATGTTTCTGTAGCATTTTTAATGTTGGTGTAATAAGCCGTTAATCTTGATTTGAATTTAGGCGCTTTGATAATATAACTCACGTCTCCGCTTGTTACATTTTCAGCTTCTAATCCTGCCGGTGTATTTTCGTTGATACGGGCATTTGGGAAAACATTTCTCAAAGCTGGTGCTTTGGTCATGTATACTCCGTTGAAAGTAAGGAATTGTTTTCCTGTAATTTTATATGTCAAACCACCTTTGAAGCCAAAGTTTTCAAAAATGTATTTGTCACTTTTTCCAAATGAATTGGTTGGATACAATCCGTTTCTGTATAACCCTTCTCTTTGGTATTCTGTTCTTGTGAAAGATTGAGCCAAATAAAAGTCAATTTTTTTATAAGTGAATTTAAATTGGGTAAAAGCGTCAACGGTATTAGCCAACAAATTATAGTTGTAACCGAAAGTATCACCTACTCCAACCGTTCTATTAGGATGATTCAAGTCAGATTCTTGTTCTGAACCCACTTGGAAATTATCATAATCCTCATAAAACTGACCCCCTAATAAATCTAAAAGGTTTGCAAAGTTGTGTGATTTCAATTTTCTGAAAGTTGCTCCTGCATTCATATTGATGTTGTCAGCCAACTGTGAGTTCAATACTGAAGTTGCAGTCCATATTTTATCATCCGTTCTGTCTTCATATAATATGTAAGCACTGTGACCATCTGAAGTTTGGTTTGCTTGGTATAAAGCATTCCAATTGATTTGTCTGTTGGCTAAAAAGTTTGAAGCTGCTGCAGCTCCGTTAGCCACATATTCAGGATCATCACCTAAGAAATCAGTATAATCATCAGGATTGTAAGCTGATGTATAATAACTAGGAAGGTTTCTATAATAAGTCGGATCCGGATTATCAACTCCTTGATAATCTAAACGGCTATTTCCGATTTTACCAAATTGATGAGTAATACTGGTATTCAAGTTGGTTTTATCTGTTATTTTCCAGTAATGAGTTAACATTAAGATTGGCTCTTCAACATCTTTGTCTCTTGAGTTTCTCTTTTTACCATCTTGCCAACCCCAATAAGAGTTGTATTTTTCACCTGCTAATCTCGTAACCTCAGCAGTATTTGGAGAATTTTTTCCACGACTGTTTTGTGCAAAAATTGAGGTAAAGTTTAAGGAATGGTGGTCGTTGAATTTTTTCTCAACGCTGGCAAATAATGATTTAGCATCATAATCCGTTCCTTCAAAATAGCCTTCCTGTGCCCAACGTCCTGAAGCTGAAACAACAAAAGCCCAACCATTAGTTCCCATTCCGGAAGCATGAGTGGCCATGGTTCTCCAACTGTAATTGGTGTTGGTTCCTGAGAAAGAGATTCTCGAACCTTTTCTGTAAATAGAAGCTCTTGTATTGATTTCCTGTGTTCCAAGAATTCCTCCAAAAGTATAATCTGATGGTGCTGAACCTGTTGTGAATTCCTGATTTCTTGTAGCATCATTCAATCCACCCCAATTGCTCCATTGTGGTCTTCCGTCATAAATTTTATTCATGATAACACCATTAATCATGGTAGTACCATATTCATTATCAAGACCTCTGATTCTAAAACGAGCCTGACCCCAGTTGAAAGCCGCAGATTGTTGGAAAGCATCTCTTGACGCTTGCAATAATCCGGCTGTACTTTCGGAACCACTATTGTCGTCTCCTAAATCATTCTCCGTAATGGTAATCAAACTCAACTGTTGTTCAGAGGTAATGTCTTCTTCGAAAACAATAACTCCCAAATCAACCATTTTTCCTGCTTCAACCTCAACTACCAACAATTGGTCTTTGTAGCCGGCGCTTTTAATTTGCAGTAATTGACTGCCTTGTGGAACTTCTTTAAATACAAAAACACCAACTGCGTCTGTTAAAACAGTCAACGTAGTGTTTTCAATAGAAGCAACGACATTTTGTAAAGGTTTTTGTGTTTTGGAATCTACCACTTTCCCTGTAATGCCTGTAGTAGTTTGTGCAAAAACAAAAAACACTTGCATCACAAATAAAGTACTAATAACAAGTTTTTTCATAAATAAAATTAAATTAATTTCTATCCTAGTTAAGTGTTAATGAAAACTTAACAGCCGACAAATGTACATCTTTTAATAATATTATCTACTTTTGGCTCGAAGTTTGTAAAAAACTTGATATTAAATTAATATACATTTTATGAGAATTAGAAAAATTATAGCGCTGTTCTTTGTTTTATTCGCAATTTCCGGGGCTAATGCACAAGCAAAAAAGTATAATGTCCATACTGTTGCTTTCTATAATTTTGAAAATCTATTTGACACCATCAACGGACCTAATAATGATGAAGAGTGGTTGCCAAACGGAGCACAAAACTGGACAGGTAAAAAATACAAACAAAAATTACACAATTTAGCCCGTGTACTTTCTGAAATAGGTATCGGGGAAAAACAGGACAAATCTCCAACGTTAATTGCTGGATGCGAAATTGAAAACAGAGGCGTTTTGGAAGATTTAGTTAAAGAACCACTACTTATCAATAAAGATTATGGTATTGTACATTTTGATTCTCCGGATAAAAGAGGAATTGATGTGGCGCTTTTATACCAAAAGAAACATTTTAAGCCAACCAGCTTTAAAAATATTCCATTATTGATTTATAAAAATCAATTGAATAATAAAGAAAAAGAAGTCAAAGAAGATTCCAGCGATGATAAATCTGAAATCGACAAAGACGAAAGAGTATATACCCGTGACCAACTTTTAGTTACCGGTTTCCTTGATGGTGAAGAAATTAACATCATAGTGAATCACTGGCCATCACGTTCAGGCGGTGAGAAAAAAAGTTCTCCGTTCCGTGAAGCTGCCGGAAGATTAAACAGAACCATCATGGATTCTATCTACAAAATCAATCCAAATGCCAAAATCATCATCATGGGTGATTTAAATGATGGCTCTTATAATAAGAGTGTAAAAGAGGGCATTGGTGCCAAACGCAAAAAAGAAGAGGTACAAAAATTTGGGATTTACAATCCGTTTGAAGAAATGTTCTACAAAGGAAATGCAACTCTTTTCTATCGCGATGCCGGTGATATTTTTGACCAAATCATGGTATCTGAAGAGTTTCTTCATAAAGACTATTCTTCTTTCCGTTATTGGAAAGCCGGAATTTACAACAAGCCTTATATGATTACCACGGTAGGTCAATATAAAGGTTATCCACTGCGACACGGTGCCAACGAAATAGGTTATAGTGATCACTTCCCGGTTTATATCTATTTGATTAAAGAAGGAAAATAAAAATTTAAAAAGGTCCCGATAGTTCGGGACCTTTTTATTTTATAACTTTACTTCAAATTCAAAATTATGGCCATCCCAAAACCTTTTAACCTGACCCAATGGATAGACGAAAACCGTCACCTGCTCAAACCACCTGTAGGAAATAAGAATCTCTATATTGATTCGGAGGATTATATCGTGATGATTGTAGCCGGTCCCAATGCCCGAAAAGATTATCATTACAACGAAACCGAAGAACTATTCTACCAACTCGAAGGTGAAATCACGGTATATGTTCAGGATGATGGTGAAAAGAAAGCCATGAAATTATCCGCCGGCGACATGTACCTGCATCCGGCCAAAGTGCCACATTCGCCCAACAGAACAGAAGGCTCAATAGGTTTAGTGATTGAAAGAAAGCGCGGTGATTTAGACGCCAAAGACGGATTGCTTTGGTTTTGTGACCACTGCAACCACAAATTGTACGAAGTCTATTTTCCGCTCACCGACATTGAAAAAGATTTCCTTCACCATTTTGAACATTTCTACAATTCAGAAACATTACGAACCTGCAACCATTGTGGCACCGTCATGGAAACCGATCCCCGATTTACTCTTAAGGAATAATTAAGGTAACCTTTTATTTTAAAGTTATACTTTCGCAAAAAAAATTACGTCATGGACGATTATTCGAGGAAAATAAAAGATAACAAACAGGAATAACGTTCGTGCTGTTGTAACGTTATCCACAAAACTTTTGCGAAATGATAACGCTTTACAAAAACGAGAACGGTTTGGTGAAAACAGACCAATTGGAAAAAAACTGCTGGATTAATGCCGTTTGCCCAACGAAAGAGGACAAAAAGTTTTTACTTGACGAACTTCAAATCCCACAAGCCTTTTACAACGACATTGAAGATATAGACGAAAGACCACGTATCGAAATCGAAAACGGTTGGTACCTGATTGTGCTTCGCATTCCTTTTAAAAGCGATGATGCCAAATTGCCTTTCAACACGGCGCCTTTGGGTTTGATTTTTAAGGATGACATTTTTGTTTCTGTTTCTTTTTATCAAACCGATATTTTAACTGATTTTGTCAATTATACCCGTAAAAAAAAGATCTCCATTGACAATCATTTCGACCTGGTGCTGAAACTGATGTTGTCTGCAAGTGTTTGGTTTTTGAAATACCTGAAACAAATCAACCAACGCATCAAACTGGCCGAAGACAATCTCGAGAAATCCATCAAAAACGAAGAGTTACAGGCTTTGCTGCAAATCGAGAAATGTTTGGTTTTCTTCATGACTTCGATAAAAGGCAATGACATCCTGTTCCGAAGACTCAAAAACCTAAAAGAACATCGGGATGAATTCAATGAGGAACTTTTGGAAGATGTTGAAATCGAATTGCGTCAGGCGGAAGAAACCACCAACATTTACAGCAACATCTTAACCGGTATGATGGATGCTTATGCTTCGGTGATTTCCAATAACCTGAATGTCATTATGAAACGCCTGACTTCTATCTCTATCATTTTGATGATTCCGACTTTAGTAGCCAGTTTGTATGGAATGAATGTGCCCAATAATCTCGAAGACAATCATTATGGTTTACCAATAGTAATCCTGATTTCTTTACTGATTTCGGTTTTTGGAATTTTCCTTTTCAAAAAGAAAAACCTGTTTTAGAGATGATTTATTGGTTGGGAATAGTGATTAAAAAAGTGGTTCCTTCGCCAACTTCAGATTGTACTTCAATAGTGCCTTCGAGCTTGTTTACAGCTTCTTTTACGATGTATAAACCCAGTCCCGAACCAATTGACAGATTCGAAACCCGGTAAAACATATCAAATATTTTTGATTGTGCTTCTTTAGGAATACCAATTCCGTTGTCACGAATCGCGATTTTTGTATCGTTGGTTAAGGTCTCGACTTTTATGTCTACAAACGGATTTTGAATTTCACTGTTTTGATAGCGAACTGCATTTGAAATCAGGTTGCTCAGAATGGTTTTTAAGCGATTTTTATCGGCATAAACAGGAGTATCTCCGGTAACATCAATCCTAAAATCAACCGTCCTATCCGTGTCTCCCATAAATTTTAAATTTTTAGTGATTTCCCCCAGTAGTTCTTTAAAATCGATAAACTCTTTATTCACTTCCATACGTGCGTTTCGGGAATAATCGAGAATGTCAGAAATGAAGCCATCGAGTTTTTTAGCACTTTCCTTCAGCATTCCAAGATATTCAAGCGTTACCTCTTCTTTAGTATCATCTTTGGCTATTTCTATCAATCCCATCATCGAATTCAGTGGCGCACGTAAATCATGTGATGTACTGTAAACAAACCTGTCGAGTTCATAATTGGCCGTTTTTAATTCCTGATTTTCAATTTCCTTTTTCTTAAAGGTCAGTTCGATATGGGCTTCGCTGTATTTTTTAAATTGGTAGGCCCAAAGTCCGCAAAGCGAAAAAATAATAACGGCAAGTAGAATGTGAAAAATAAAGGTCTGCAAAGACATATAATCCAACTGGGTAAAATAAATCTTATCCAGTCCGATGTATTGCAAATAGGCAAACAACGCGTGATGAACATAAACAACCACAGTCAGTGGAATTTGCAGTTTCCAGTTCTGGTATGTGATCAGTATGGCACTGGCCACAAAAGCCGTAAAGTGCATTTCAAACATTCCGTGCATCTGATAAATAAATTGGGCCATATAAATCCCCAATACGGCACTCAGCACATATTGATAAAAATCAGATTTAGGCAGGATGGCCTTTGTCGAAAAATAAGCTACAAGCAACAATCCGCCGACACCAATGGCAATTTCCCAGGTATCATAATAAGACGCCAGAAAAAGGCCAAAAGCAAAATAGCTGAAAATGAAATAGTTCATTAACTTATCTGACTTGTTTTTTATAGCCAAAAGAAATTCCTGAATATGTAGAGACTGATCCATATTTTAGCTTCTTTTAAAATTATTTTTCGCAATTCGGTAATGTGCACCCGTAAGGTTTTAACGCTACAGCATCAAAGATTGGGTTTTGGGTTTTATTAAGCAATGAATCAATAGCCATTTGGGCAAAATTACTCTTGTCATCTGCGCAGTAGCGAGTCCTGTTATAGTTTCCTCGATAGTAAAGATTGTGATTCATATCAAGGATTACAGCTTGTGGCGTCGAGTAAATTCCACACGAATCTGCAATGGAGGTATCAAACAAAACCGGAACGGTTAAATCAAACCTATTCTGGATTTCCTGTTCGGTATAACTAGAATCCTTGGCAATAACCACTATGGCAAACGCCATTTTATCACCATATTTTTTTACTAATGATTCTATATGAGGAATATTAAATCGGGAACAAGGACATTCCGGATTAAAAAAGTGAAGGAAAAGAGGCTTGTCAGATGATTTTCCCAACGCGCCTTTGAGATTGATATGCTGGCCAATATTAACTGCATGATAATTTACCGGCACTGGTGTTGGTAAACTGTATTTGTATTCATTACGCCAAAACAAATAGGATATTGCTCCAAAAATAACAGAAAGCCATAATATCAGTAAAATTTTGATTTTCATTTTGGGGGATTTTAAAACTTTACAAGTTAAATCTAGAAAAAACTCGCAAATCGACATTTATCAATCTCAAATATATAAAATAAATGGTACAAATCATCGTGTTTGTTTTAATTTTAAACCAATTCTCCTTTATACGAAAAACGAAATTAATTACATCTTTCTTTGTTTTGGATACAGCTCATTATGAAATAATGTAAAAAAAACGACTAATTCGTGTATAAATGATAACTTTGCCCAAAATCTAAAAAATCTAAAAAAACAAACTATACAATGTCAACAATTGCGCAACAATTCGGGATGACCGAAGCCTTAGAAATCCTGGGTGTAAAAGCCATTAATGAAGGAACTTCTACTGGAAACAATCATTTTTCAAACGGTGATATCATCGAAAGCTATTCCCCGGTAGACGGACAATTAATCGGAAAAGTAAAAACCACTACCGCAGCAGATTATGAAAAAGTAATGCAAACCGCCAGCGAAGCTTTCAAAACTTTTCGCTTGATGCCGGCACCAAAACGCGGCGAAATCGTGCGTCAGTTTGGTGAAAAATTACGCCTTTACAAAGAACCACTGGGAAAATTGGTTTCCTATGAAATGGGTAAATCATTACAGGAAGGTTATGGAGAAGTTCAGGAAATGATTGATATCTGTGATTTTGCCGTTGGTTTATCGCGTCAGTTGCACGGATTAACAATGCACTCCGAACGTCCTGGCCACAGAATGTACGAACAATACCATCCGCTTGGAATCGTTGGAATTATTTCAGCATTTAATTTCCCGGTGGCTGTTTGGTCCTGGAACACAGCCTTGGCGTGGATTTGTGGTGATGTTTGTGTTTGGAAACCATCTGAAAAAACACCTTTGTGTGGTATTGCCTGTCAAAATATCATCGCCGAAGTTTTAAAGGAAAACAATCTTCCGGAAGGAATTTCATGTTTGATTAACGGTGATTACAAAGTAGGTGAAATGATGACACACGATAAAAGAGTTCCTTTGGTTTCTGCAACTGGTTCAACCCGTATGGGTAAAATCGTAGCGCAGGCTTGTGCGGCTCGTTTAGGAAATTCATTGTTAGAATTAGGTGGAAACAACGCTATCATCGTAACTCCGGATGCTGATATTAAAATGACCGTAATCGGAGCCGTATTTGGAGCGGTTGGAACTGCCGGACAACGTTGTACTTCTACACGACGTTTGATTATCCACGAAAGTATTTATGATAAAGTAAGAGATGCTATAGTTGGTGCTTATGGCCAATTAAGGATTGGAAATCCTTTGGATCAAAACAATCACGTTGGACCGCTTATCGATACGCATGCGGTTGAATTGTACAACAAAGCTTTAGCCCAAGTAGTCGCCGAAGGCGGAAAAATTTTGGTTGAAGGTGGCGTACTTTCAGGTGAAGGTTACGAAAGCGGTTGTTACGTAAAACCAGCGATTGCCGAAGCTAAAAATTCATTTGAAATTGTACAACACGAAACTTTTGCTCCGGTTTTATACTTATTGAAATATTCGGGTGATGTAACCAATGCATTGGAAATCCAAAATGGTGTGGCACAAGGTTTATCTTCTGCGATTATGACCAACAATTTGCGTGAAGCGGAAGCTTTCCTTTCGGTTGCAGGTTCAGATTGTGGTATTGCCAATGTCAACATCGGAACTTCCGGTGCTGAAATCGGTGGTGCTTTTGGTGGTGAAAAAGAAACCGGCGGCGGACGCGAATCGGGTTCTGATGCCTGGAAAGTATACATGAGAAGACAAACCAATACAATCAACTATACTACGAGTTTGCCTCTGGCACAAGGAATCAAGTTTGATTTGTAATTCAGAAAAAAGAACAAAGAGTAAAGAATATAGACAAAAAAAGCCCTGAAATTTCAGGGCTTTTTATTTGTATAAAAATAGATTACTTTGTTTTCTTAACGTATTGCGTCAAAATCACAATATGTTGGCCTTCAACTCTACCTTCAATTTGCTCGGCATTGTCCCAAACCAGCTTGATGTTGTGCACTGCAGCACCACGTTTTGCGGTAAAATTAGCGCCTTTTACATCTAAATCCTTAATCAGAACTACTGAATCACCATCAAATAACGTATTGCCGTTTGAATCTTTGTGGATGATTTTTCCCTCTTCATCTTCGCCTTCTCCGGTTGCTTTTGCCCATTCCAAAGCATCCTCATCCAAATACATCATGTCTAATAAGTCGTGGTTTTTCAACCGCGCCAACATGCGCCAGGAAACAATTTGCACCGGTAGGTTTTCATTCCACATGCTGTCGCTTAAACCGCGCCAGTCATTTGGGTTAGTCGTCTCCGGATTTTCAATTTGGTCTTTTAAGGTTTTGGTGATTAAAATGCAGTTTTCCGGAGTGACTTCTGTTTTTGGTTCTACCAAATACACCAACAGATTCTCCTCACTTCCGCTAATTTCACATTGGGAACCGCTTCTGTCTTTTAATCTTTTTTCTGTAACAACGCTCATGCTATCGGTCTTGTTTTATAAGTTAAACGAAGCGCCGATGTTAAGCACAAACTGGTTGTTGTACTTCTCAAAACCTTCTACATGTGAATCGTATTTGGCTAATGGAAATCCACCTTCAGCATACAAACCGAATCCATCAGTAAAGAAATATCGGAATCCTAAATGAGCGCCAAAGTTTCTGGTTCCCAAATTCAATCCGGGATAAACATCCATGTTTTTTTCTAGTCCTAAAACATTCCCTAGATTGGCATTGAAACGTACTTTTACATCCGCTCTGTCATCAAAATCAGGTTTGACACCGCCCGGTTTTTCTACTGAAAGCAAATAGGAAGCTACAAATCCGTACGACATATTCTCCCCAATACCAAAATCAGCTGACACATTGATTCCGTTTCCGTGGTCTTGGATATTCCATCCAACCTGGCCTTTGATATCGCCTTTGCCTTTATAGGCTTGTGCATTGACAAAACTAACTGCCGCTAGGGCTAATACTGTGATGATTCTTTTCATTGTTTAATAAATTAAAGTGCAAATATAAGCTATTAGAAAATTCTTATTTGTAGAATTAATTTGAAATCAATTCCGTCCTTTTTCGTTAAAATACAACTCGTTCAAAGGTTCGCTTTGCCAGAACTCTTTGGTGTCAACATCCATAATCGTCAGCGGTCCTTTGAATGCAGCTCCGGTATCAACGTTCCAAACACAAGCTTTTTTTACCGGAATTGTTTGCCCGATTCGCGTCACCGGTGTGTGTCCGATATAGACCTCATCATACAAGCTAAATCGCCGTGGATACAGCCAACTGTCTTTCGGAATTTCCGGATCTAATGCCAATGCCGATTCCCATAAGGTTCTGTCCCAATAGAATAATTTAGGGAAATATTCATAATGAATCCCGTTCAGATTGGTAAACCCAGCGTGGATAAACAGTCTGTTTTGGTCATCGTGATAATAATCCTGTAATGCTTTCAGGAATTTGATGTGCTCATTTTTAGTAGCATCCGATATGTTGGAATAAGCCACTATCGTTGCTTCGCCACCGTGTTTAAACCACATTTTTTCATCAAAATTCGCAGTATGCCCTTCCAGCCAATCCAACAGCAATTCATCATGGTTTCCCCGAAGAAAAATACAGTTCTGTTGCTGACCTAACTCAATCAGATAATTAATCACCTGCGGCGATTCACTCCAGCCATCAACATAATCTCCAAGAAAAATCAAAGTGTCATCTGTGGTCACATTGGCTCTTTCCATAATTTGGTGCAGCGCCCGTAATCCGCCGTGAATATCTCCTATGACGAGTGTTCTATTCATTGTTTTTGTCGTATTTCATTTTTCTTAAAACGCGCATCGCTTCCTTAAAACTCAAATATATTGTTGCTTTTTTTTGTGTTTTCAAAAAAGGTTTGGCCTCAATTAGTTTTTGCTTTGCCTCATCAAAACCGTTCAGATAGCAAATCATCAGTGTCGAAGACAGATTGTCTAAATCTTTTTCTTCTCTTTCTGTCAACTCAACTCCTTTTTGCAATTTATTAATCAACGCTAAATTAGAATTATAAATGTGATGCAGCATTTTTTTATTGTAAGCCGGTGGTTCAAAAAGCATTTGTGTCTCCATCTTGTAATAGCCATTGTCAAAAAAATGAATGGTCAATTGTTCCAATGGATAAAAACTCGTTTTGTCATTCAGCCCAAGCGGTACGTGCTCTACAATTGTAAAACTATGGTCATTATATTCGATAGAAACCACATCGAGCGCCGAATAAAACAGTTTTACCTGTTCGTTAATCAATTCAATATCCACACGGGAAAGATAAGTCGTGTCGCGGATTTTTTTCGGAATTCCGGCCCAACAAATCACAAACAACTCCTTGAAAACCTTGTATTTTGAAGACATATCGCCATGCCGCACATTCATAAAATCCATCACTCCGTCAAGGGTATAGGCGATGCTGTTTCGCGAACTGTTTTCAATGCTGATGACCGTTTCGATATTTTGTTTAGAATACGGAATCTTATCTTCCGTTGGCATCGAATTGCTTCCAACCCTGACAAAAACCGTGTTCGCCAGTATTGTATGGATGTTTTTCTTAAAAAAAGACGTTTTGTGTTTGGGTTTAATCGTTACCAATCCGACTACTTTGTCTTTGGGCAAATTCGGAAAAGGCACATTTTCATATTGAATTTTGGGCGGATTTTCCAAATAAGCATTGACCAGATTCTGTATTCGGCTGTCGTCAAAAAAGTCATCACCCATGATTTCGTTGTCCTGATCTTCAACGCCAACAACGATATAAGAATTGTTGGAAGGATTGGAATTCGACAACGCACAAATGTGTTTCAAAAACTTGGCTTTTCCTTCTTTGGTATGCAAATTCAACTGACGCTTCTTATCATAAAAACTACACTCATCATTATGAGCTAAGAGATTTTTTATGAGAAGGCGTTTGTTTATCATTGTCGCTTATACTAAGGCACTTTGTTACCCATGCTTTCCGTCCAGATGGCAAACCAGTCTTCTTGTTCCAACTCCAGTTCCGTTGCTTTCATCAACGCCTGAATTCGGGCTACATTTACCGTTCCTGCCACCGGAATGACTTTCGCCGGATGTTTTAAGATCCACGCCAGAAGAATGGTGTCAGCGCCAAAATGATATTTATTGACCAATTCTGCCAATATTTTTTTCAGTCGTCGTGTCTGTTCTATGTCTTCCCTAAAAACCGTTCCCAGCGGATTCCAACTCATCGGACGAATGTTATGCAGTTGCATATAATCTAAACTGCCATCCAACATCGCTTCATGGTGTGTGGCCGAAAATTGTATCTGGTTGTAATTGATTTCGGTTTTTTGGCGAATGAATTCGGTTTGCCAGGCCGTAAAATTGGAAACCCCAAAATCAACAATCTTGCCTTCTTTTTTTAATTTCTCAATCGCTTCTGCAATTTCATCAGCAACCATCAGCGGACTCGGGCGATGCAATAGCAACACATCTAAGTAATCGGTTTGTAGGTTTTTTAAGGAATTCTCCGCCGACCAAATGATGTATTCCTTGGAATAATCGTAATGCTTGACTTTATTGTCTCTGCCTTTAATATGCTGGATGCCGCATTTCGAAATCAATTGGATCTTTTTTCGGTCGATTTTGCTTTGGGTCAAAGCCTTCCCGAAATCGGCTTCTGTGGTATAATCGCCATAAATATCGGCATGGTCAAAAGTGGTGATTTTGTTTTCGATACAAAGGTGAATCAGATGCTCCATTTCGGAAGTATTTAGGTTTTTATCCCAAATGCCCCAGTTCATCGTTCCGGCAATTATGGGTGAAAGTTTTGTCTGCATTGTTTCTATTTTTTAGAAGTGTGTTGTAACTATTTTTGGTTTTTTGTCCTTTGGAAAATTTTCTTATTTTGCCACCCGAAAACAGGAAAACCGATTAGGTCTTAAAATTATAAAAAGAAAATCATAAATCATCCTTAAAATTGGGATGTTTTCTAAAGTTTTAACGCATTATTAACATCCGGTAACCTAATAAATTTTCACTTTTGAAATGTTAAAATTATAACGGACATACATTAGAATAAACCAAACACTATGGAAGAAAATGGTACTGCTTTAGATATCAGAGCAATTAATGAAAAAATAGAACATGAAAGTGCTTTTATCGATTTACTGACATTGGAAATGAACAAAGTCATTGTAGGTCAAAAGCATATGATAGAAAGATTGTTAATTGGACTTTTGGGACAAGGCCATATTCTTTTGGAAGGTGTTCCGGGCTTGGCAAAAACCTTAGCCATCAATACGCTTTCTCAAGCCGTTCATGGAAGTTTCAGCCGTATTCAGTTTACACCCGATTTATTACCTGCCGACGTTATCGGAACGATGATTTACAATATCAAAGCCAATGAGTTTTCGATCAAAAAAGGACCAATCTTCGCCAATTTCGTTTTAGCGGATGAGATCAACCGTGCGCCGGCCAAAGTACAATCAGCTTTGTTGGAAGCGATGCAGGAAAAACAAGTAACGATTGGCGATACGACTTTCAAGTTAGACAAACCGTTTTTAGTTTTAGCTACCCAAAACCCAATCGAGCAGGAAGGAACTTATCCGTTACCGGAAGCACAGGTCGATCGTTTTATGTTGAAAACCGTTATCGATTATCCAAAAATGGAGGAAGAGCGAATGGTTGTTCGCCAAAACCTAAAAGGCGCTTTTGATAAAGTAAATGCCGTGGTTTCGGTTGACCAAATCCTTCGCGCTCAGGAAGCTGTTCGTGAGGTTTACATGGACGAAAAAATTGAAAAATATATTTTAGATATCATTTTCGCTACCCGTACTCCTGAAAAGTACAAGCTGGAAAGCCTTAAACCGTTGATTAGTTTCGGAGCTTCACCACGTGGAAGCATCAATTTGGCGACAGCCGCCAAATGTTATGCGTTTATCAAACGCCGTGGTTATGTGATTCCGGAAGACGTTCGCGCCGTAGTGCACGATGTATTGCGTCACAGAATCGGGGTTACTTATGAGGCAGAAGCCGAAAACATTACTTCGGTGGACATCATCAACAAAATCGTAAACGAAATCGAAGTTCCTTAAATCAGCTTTTAGCAATTAGCTTTTAGCAGTCAGCACAATACTGAACGCTAATGGCTGAACGCTGATGGCTGAACGCTAAAAAAATGGAAACCAAAGACTTACTCAAAAAAGTTCGTAAAATCGAAATCAAAACCCGAAGATTGAGTGATCATATCTTCTCGGGCGAATACCACACGTCATTCAAAGGCCGCGGTATGACGTTTTCGGAAGTGCGTCAGTACCAGTATGGCGACGATATTCGTGCCATCGACTGGAATGTGACCGCGCGTTATAACGAACCGTATGTCAAAGTTTTTGAGGAAGAACGCGAATTGACCATGATGTTGATGGTCGATATTTCGGGTTCGGAGAGTTTTGGAACCAAAAACCAACTGAAAAGCGAAATCGTAACCGAAATTGCCGCAACGATGGCTTTTTCGGCGACACAAAACAACGATAAAATCGGACTGATTTTATTCTCAGACCAAATCGAATTATACATTCCGCCCAAAAAAGGAAAATCACACGTATTGCGCATCATTCGTGAGCTTATCGAATTCCAGCCCAAAAGCAAAAGAACCGATTTGTCACAAGCTTTGAAATTTTTATCGGGTACACAGAAAAAGAAAGCGATTGTCTTTGTGATTTCCGATTTTATGGTCGAAGACGATTACGAAAAAACACTAAAGATTGCCGGAAAGAAACACGATATCACAGGAGTTCGTGTATATGACATCCGAGAAGCTAAAATGCCAAACATTGGTATGGTCGAAATGGAAGATGCCGAAACCGGAGAAGTTTTAGTAGTCAATACCGGTTCGAAAAAAGCGCGTTTGAGCTACGAAAAACAATACCAGGACAAAGTGAATTATTTCAAGGATATCTTTTCCAAATGTGGTTCAGGAACCGTGAATACACGTGTGGATGAAAGTTATGTTACGAAATTATTGGGTTATTTTAAATCGAGATAAGAAACATGAAAAGTAAATTGCTTCTATTTTTGTGCTTGCTCTCCATTTCTCTTTTCGCCCAAACGAAAAAAGTCACGACTTCCATTAATGTAACCAAAAACAAAATCGGAGCCGAGTTCAAACTGTCTTTAAAAACTGATGTCGATACCTTATCCAAAGTGAAATTCCCGGAAAGCAAGAATTTTGGCGCTTTGGAAGTCATCGAATCCTATAAAATTGATACCGTTAAAAAAGGCGCGCGTTACGAGTTAATCAAAAGATATGGCTTGACGCAATTCGACAGTGGAAAATACCTGATTCCGAGAATTCCCGTCATCATTAATGGAAAAACTTTTTTTTCCGATAGCATCAAAGTGGAAGTGAATGATGTCAAAGTCGATACCTTAAAACAAAAAATGTACGACATCAAAGACATTGCCCAAGTGGAAAGCCCGATGGGTTTTTGGTGGATTTATGTTTTGATTGTTTTGGCCATCGCTGTCGCCGGTTTTTTTGTGTACCGATTCATCAAAAAAATGCAGACCAAAGAAAAAGTCGAGGTTATTGTTTATAAAACTCCAATTGAAAAAGCCACTACTTTACTCCAACAATTGGAAACCAAAGAGCTTTGGCAAAAAGGGGAAATCAAAAGTTATTATTCCGAACTGACGGATATTGCCCGTAATTATATCGAAGAAGAAATCCATGTTCCGGCGATGGAAAGCACCACTTCCGAACTGATTGAAGGTTTACGAAGGGCGGCAAAACAACAGAAATTAAAGCTATCCAACGAAACCGTTGAGAACTTGGAAAAAGTATTAAAGCAAGCCGATTTGGTAAAATTCGCCAAAGTAAAACCGCTTGATTTTGAAATCGAAGAAGATAAAAAACGCATCTCCAATTCTATCGTAACCATTCACAAATCGATTCCGGAAATTGTGGAAGTCGATGACGAATTGGCTTTGTGGAACGAACAGCAAAAAGAATTGGCGCGTTTGCAAAGGCTCAGAAAACAAAAACGCGTGAGAATCATTACCACTATCGGAATTGTCTTGGGAATGATTGTGGTTGCGCTCGGCAGCTTGATTTATTTCAAAGGCTATGATTATGTCAAAGACAATTTGATTGGGCATCCAACCAAAGAATTAGCTGAAAGCGAATGGGTTTACAGCGAATATGGCGATCCGGGTGTGAAAATAGAAACCCCAAAAGTTTTAAAACGGATTGACGCGACCAAAGCACTTACCAAAGATGCTGCAGCCATGATTAAAGAGATGCAAATTTTTACTTATGGAAGTATGATTGACAATTTTTATGTTGTGGTCAGTACAACCAAATTCAAACAGGAAATACCAAACCCTGATTTGGACAAAGCTGCTGAAGGATCATTGAACGCTTTGGAACAACAAGGCGCAACAAATATCATTGTAAAAACGGATGATTTTGATACGCAAAAAGGCATTTCTGGCAGAAAAGCCTACGGAACATTGACTGTTGTTGATAAAGTCAATAACAAGTCAACCAAAATGTATTATGAGATGCTGATTTTTGCGCAAAGTCAGGGTTTACAACAAATCATGATCATGCATGAAGAAGGCGACAAATATGGCAAACAGATTACCGAAAGAGTTTTGAATTCGGTTGAATTACAAACACAGGCGCAACAATGAAAGAAGTGAGTTTTTTAAATCCTGAGTTTTTCTGGTTGTTCTTATTGCTTCCGGCGGCTATCGCGTGGCAATTTTGGAAAAGAAAACAATCGGCAACGTTGAAAATAAGTTCGGTTAGCGGTTTTAAAGCCCAAAAATCATTGGTGGCCAAACTAAAACCTTATCTGTTCGTATTGCGTTTGCTGGCTTTGAGCTCCTTGATTATTGCCATGGCACGACCAAGAAAAGTCGATATCAGTAGCCAAACCAAATCAACCAAAGGAATTGACATCGTTATGGCAATTGACGTTTCCGGTAGTATGTTGGCCAAAGATTTAAAACCAAATCGTATGGAAGCTTTGAAAAAAGTGGCCACAAGTTTTGTCGAAGGCAGACCCAATGACCGAATCGGAATTGTGGTTTACGCTTCTGAAGCTTATACCAAAACTCCTGTAACGAGTGACAAAGCGATTGTTCAGGATGCCATTCGAAGTATCAGATATGACAATGTGTTACAGGATGGAACCGGAATCGGAATGGGATTGACCACTGCGGTGAATCGTTTGAAAGACAGCAAAGCCAAAAGCAAAGTGATCATTCTCCTGACGGATGGTGTGAACAATTCCGGGTTTATTGAACCGGAAACGGCTTCACAAATCGCCAAAGAATATGGCATCAAAGTATATACAGTCGGAATAGGAACCAATGGCGAAGCCATGTCACCTTATGCTTATGCGCCAAACGGTGGATTTTTGTTTAGGATGATGCCGGTGGAAATCGATGTGAATTTATTGCAGACTATTGCCAAAAATACCGGCGGAAAATATTTCCGTGCCAATAACAACAGCAAACTGGAAGCGATTTATAACGAAATCAACAAACTGGAAACTACCGAAATCGAAGAATTGAAATTCTATGATTACGATGAAAAATTCCGCCCGTTTGTTTGGTTTGCGTGTTTCTTGGTTTTGATTGAATTAGGGTTGCGAAACACCGTTTACAGAAGTTTTATATAACAGCGTATGTACGAGTTAGAAGAAAAAGGATATTTGTATTTCTTGATTGCCATTCCGGTATTGGTGATGCTTTTCTTGTATTTACAATATTGGAAAAGAAAAAAACAACGCGAGTTTGGCGACCTGGATTTGCTAAAAAAATTAAGCCCTGAAAGATCTGTTTTTAAACCTATTTTGAAATTGGTTTTAGTGCTTTTGGCTTTGACCTGTTTGATTATTGGTTTGGTCAACCCAAAAATGGGAACCAAATTGGAAACTGTAAAACGCGAAGGAATCGACATCGTTTTTGCGATTGACGTTTCTAAAAGTATGCTGGCTGAAGACGTTGCGCCAAGCCGTTTAGAAAAAAGCAAACAATTGGTATCACAAATCATCAACAACTTAGGCAGCGACCGCATCGGAATTGTGGCCTATTCGGGAAGTGCATTTCCGGTCTTACCGATTACAACGGATTACAGCGTGGCCAAAATGTTTTTACAAAGCATGAACCCAGGGATAATATCGTCACAAGGAACGTCGATTGATCAGGCTATTAATCTGGCCACGACCTTTATTGATAAGAAAGACAAAACCAACAAATTGCTGATTATCATTAGTGATGGTGAAGACCATTCAGAAGAATCATTAGCAGCGGCGGAAGAAGCCAAGAAATTAGGATTAAAAATCATCACGATTGGTGTAGGAAGTGAAAAAGGCGGACCAATTCCGTTAAAGAGAAACGGAGTTGTAGACCATTTCCAAAGAGATCAAAATGACGAAGTGGTGATTACCAAAAGAAATCCGGAAGTCTTAAAAGAAATTGCCAAAGCAACCGGCGGCGGTTATGTTGATGGCAATTCAACCAAAGCGGTTTTGGATTATGTCAAAAATGCTTTGGATAACATTCAGAAAACGGAATTTGAAAGCACACAGATGGCCGATTTCAAATCGCAGTTCCAGTGGTTTTTAGGTTTTGGGTTTTTCCTTTTGTTCTTGGATGTTTTCCTATTGGAGAAAAAGACCAAATGGGTGGAAAAAATGAATTTATTTAACGAGAAAGACTAAATGAAAAAGTTGCTTTTATACAGTTTTGTCCTGATTTCCTTTTTGGCGAATGCCCAAAAAAAGGAAAAGGATAGAAATTTGCCGAAAGGAAACGAATCTTTTGTCGAAAAAAAATATGCCGATGCCGAAGCCGAATACCGAATTTCGGAATCCAAGAACCCGAAAAAATCAATTGCTTCCTATAATTTAGGCAATGCCGTGTACCGTGAAAATCGGCCCAATGAAGCTAAATATCATTATGCCAAAGCGTTGAAAAATGCCAAAAGCAAAACCGAAAAACACAATGCTTTTCACAACATTGGGAATACCCTAATGAAGAGCAAAGATTATTCCGGTGCGGTAGAAGCTTATAAAAATGCCTTGAGAAACAATCCTGCTGATGAGCAAACACGTTACAATTATGCTTTGGCCAAAAAAATGCTAAAAGACAATCCGCCTAAAAAGGAAGACGACAAAAGCAAAGACAAAAAAGATCAGAAGGAAGACCAAAAGAAAAACAAAGACGGACAAAACAAAGACAAGGATAAAAAAGGTCAGAACGATAAAGATAAAAAAGACAACAAAGACAAAAACGGAGGCAAACCACAACCGCAACCGGGCGGAATTTCCAAACAACGATTGGAGAACTTGTTGGATGCTGTGAATAATGAAGAGAAAAAGGTTCAGGATAAAGTCAACAAACAAAAAGTACATGCCAATCCTAAAAAAGCCGAAAAAGATTGGTAGTCAGGCGTTAATTTAAAATTTCGTTAAATAACATCTTACAACACAGAGACTTTGTGAACTTTGAGGTTGAATTAAATGACAAAATGAAAATGAAAAAAATAATTGTATTACTGCTGCTGTTATTCGGAAGTTCGCTTGTGGCTCAAGTACAATTTGAAGCCAAAGTGAGTAAAACTACTTTAGGGCTTAACGAAAGATTGCGCATCGAATTCACGATGAATGCCGATGGCGATAATTTTGTCCCGCCGGCTTTCGAATCTTCGGGTTTCAAAGTGGTTGGCGGTCCGAGCCAATCGGTAAGCCAATCCTGGATTAACGGAAAAAGTTCGTTTAACAAATCGTATATCTACATTTTATTGCCGACACAAAAAGGCCAGTTGACCATCAAACAAGCCTCGATTGAAATCAATGGCCAGATTTATAAAACTTCGCCCGTAAAAATCAATGTGACCAATGCGGTTCAATTGCCTCGTGATCCAAATGAAGCGCCGGTGGCTACCGCCGATGACAATATTCATTTGGTAGCAGATATTTCTAAGGTCAATCCTTATCTCAACGAACCGATTACGGTGGTGTACAAACTTTATTTTAACGACAATGTCCTGATTACCGGTTCAACACCTTTGAATAAGCCAAAATACAATGATTTTTGGAGTCAAAATATAGACATCAAACAATTGATAACGGAAGAAGGAACATACAAAGGACAACGTTATCATTTTGCGGTAGTGAAGAAAGTAGTGTTGTATCCGCAGAAATCGGGCAAGCTGGAAATTGAGCCGCTTTCATTAGACATCGATTGTCAGGTGCCAACCAACCGACGCAATTTTTGGGGACAACCTTTGATGGTTGAAGACAACAAGCGCGTTTCTGCCGGAAGCAAAATCATCAATGTAAGAGCTTTGCCCGAAGCCGGGAAACCGGAAGATTTTAGCGGAGCTGTAGGCCGATTTGATTTTCAGGTAAGACCTTCCAAAACCGTTTTGAAAAACGGTGAATCCCTGGATTTGAATGTTAGCGTTGTCGGCACCGGAAACCTAAAATTATTTACGTTGCCTAAACCGGTATTGCCGTCTGCTTTGGAAATGTATGATCCTGTTCATGATGAAAACGTCAACACGCCATTAAGTGGTATGACCGGAAGAATTTCGGATAAATACACCATCATTCCGTCTTATAAAGGCAATTATCAAATCAAACCGATGCGTTTTACCTATTTCGATTTGGCTTCGGGAAAGTATAAAACCATTTCTTCCGCACCGATAACCATCAATGTTCTGGATGGTCCAAGCATGGCTGGTTCTGAAAAAGCCAGCCCGAATGAAGTCGCCAAAACCAAAGTGGAAGTTGCTAAATCGTTTGCTTATAACAAACAGAAAACGACCTTAAAATCGATGGAAAAAGAAGATTTCCTGGGTTCGGGAATGTTTTATTCTTTGGTGTTTTTACCGTTTTTAGCGATTCCGTTATTGATTGTCGGCAAGCGAAGAAAAGACGCTTCAGACAATGACGTAGTTGGGAATAAAATCAAAAAATCAAATGCCTTGGCAAAGAAATATTTGGGCGATGCCAAAAAACATCTGGGCGACAAAGAACCTTTCTATATCGCGCTTGAAAAAGCGATGCACAATTTCCTAAAGGCCAAACTCAACATCGAAACTTCGGAAATGAGCAAGGAGAAAATTTCAGAAATCCTGCAATCAAGAAGTGGTCATGCTGAAACGGTTTCTGAGTTTATCGCCTTGACCGAAAACTGTGAATTTGCCAGATATGCGCCGTCTTCGGATAATGCCATTCAGCAGGATTATGACAAAGCGGTGAACATCATTTCAGCTTTAGAAAAACAAATCAAATAGTAGTAATCATGAAAAATTGTATCCTCATCGCATTGCTATTCGTTTCCCAAACATTTTGGGCACAAACCGATTTTGAACAAGGCAATCAATACTACCAAAAAGAAAATTACCAAGCTGCGATTTCGAGCTTTGAAAACATTATAGATTCGGGTAAAGAATCTTCGGAAGTTTACTTTAATTTGGCGAATGCCTATTACAAATTGCACAAAGTAGCACCGGCAATTTACAACTATGAAAAAGCTTTATTGCTGAATCCGAATGACGACGAAATCAAAACCAATTTAGATTTCGCAAGGAAAATGACCATCGATGACATCAAAGTGATTCCGAAAGTAGGTTTCCACAAACTGATTTCCGATTTTACTTCGAAATACTATTATGACACCTGGGCTTGGATTGCTGTGGCTTTTGCGTTCTTATTTTTAGCCTTATTTGCCGGTTATTATTTTTCAAAAGAAGCGGTTTTCAAACGCATTTACTTTTTCAGCATGTTCTTTGGGTTGCTCGGAATTTGTCTTGCTGCCGCTTCGGGATTTTATGAAAAAAGCCGAATAGATAGTGAAAAACCAGCCATTGTTTTTGCCGAAACAGCACCATTGAAAAGTGAGCCAAAAGCAGGCGGACCAGATGCTACAGTATTACACGAAGGAACAAAAGTCTACATCCTGGAAAGCATCGCCAACTGGAAAAAAGTGGAACTCACCGACGAAACTACCGGTTGGATTGAAGACAGCGCGATTAAGGAGATAAAATAGTGATCAGTTCGCAGTAACAGTTGGCAGATTTATTGGTTTTCAATAACTATCTTTGTCGGCTGAAGTTTTGAATCAACTTATCATTCATAACTCATAATTCATAACTCAAAAAATGTCAAGAGACGAACAATTAAAACAACGCTGGGACAAAGTCGTAAGCATTCTTTCCAATCAATTTGCGGAAGGAGATGTCTTAGACTTGGACGCCATTATATATTTAATCGGAGTGCAGGAACTCGGAAAAGTGCACCAAACCTTCAAAAAAGACGAAAAACTCAACCTGATGCATATCGCCATTTGTCGTTTGCTCGAGCCTTATGGTTACTACGAATTTGACTATGTAGACAAAGAAGGTTGGCCTCATTACAACGTCAAAGAAGAATTACCGCCTTTGAAAGCCGGAGAACAATCGGTTTTAATGAAAGAAGCGATTGTGAATTATTTCTTAGAGAGAGAAGTGATTCAATAGAATTCAGGAATCAGAACGCAGATTTCAGTTTAAAAACTTCTGCCTTCTGCCTTCTGCCTTCTAACTTTTTCTTATTTTTGCACCTTTATAATTGACCATGATAGACAAGATTAAAGAACATATAGAAGAAGCTAAAGCATTCAATACCAAAAATAAAGAAGCTTTAGAGCATTTTCGCATCAAATATTTAGGCAGCAAAGGGCTTTTGAAAGAGCTTTTTACCGAGTTCAAAAATATCCCGAACGATCAGAAAAAAGACTTCGGACAGGTAATCAATACCCTGAAAACCGTTGCTGAAGAAAAGGTAAAAGCGATTCAGGAAGAATTGGAAAGCAAGGAAGAAGTAAAAGGCATTTATGGCGATTTGACTCGTCCGGCCGAACCGACAACAATTGGTTCTCGTCATCCTATTTCGTTGGTGAAAAACCAAATCATCGATATTTTCTCTACCATCGGATTCAATGTTTCCGAAGGTCCGGAAATCGAAGACGATTGGCACAACTTCACCGCGTTAAACCTTCCGGAATATCATCCGGCGAGAGATATGCAGGACACTTTCTTTATCCAAACCAATCCTGATGTGTTGTTGAGAACACATACATCCTCGGTTCAGGTGCGTTATATGGAAAACAACAAACCACCAATCCGTACGATTTCGCCGGGAAGAGTTTTCAGAAATGAAGCAGTTTCTTCGCGCTCTCACTGTATTTTCCACCAGGTGGAAGGTTTGTATATTGACAAAGATGTTTCGTTTGCCGACTTAAAGCAAACGCTTTTATATTTCACCAAAGAAATGTTTGGCAAGTCCAAAATTCGTTTGAGACCAAGTTATTTCCCATTCACCGAACCAAGCGCTGAGGTTGATATTTACTGGGGATTAAAAACCGAAACTGATTACAGGATTACCAAAGGAACCGGCTGGCTGGAAATCATGGGTTGCGGAATGGTTGACCCAAATGTTTTGAAAAACTGCGGCATCAATCCTGAAGAATACAATGGTTTTGCTTTCGGAATGGGAATTGAGCGCATCGCCATGTTGTTGTACCAAATTAGCGACATCAGAATGTTCTATGAAAACGACGTTCGTTTCCTGGAGCAGTTTAAGTCGAGTATATAATTTAGAAGCGGAAAGGCTTGCGAACTTTTGTGAGCCTTTTTCCCGCTTTCCACTATACACGGTGCCGTTACAATCGGGGCTAATTAGTAAACCTTTTTTGTCTATTTTCTTTTTTCTTTACTCTATTTTCTAAAATATGAAATCCGACATCACCATCCCAACAGTAGAAAACGTATTCCTGGCGGCAGTTCAGGAATGGAGCGATGACTTTATGGAAAAGGTTTGGTATGTTTATCTTATCAACGATTCTGACTTCGATTTAGACTCTGTAATGGTCGTTTCCAAAGCTTTTGGTACCATTGACGGGGAAATGAAAAAAACGTCGTTGCTGCGCCACGCCTTTATGCAGGTTCCGTCTGTATCTGCGGTAAAAATCGAAATGGTAGAGAAAAGCGTCCTCGAACTCAACAATGAGTTTATGGTCACTTACTTTATCGGCAGTACTTTATACGACAAGAAATTCATCTTTCGCAAAAACATGATTAACGAACACGCCACGGAAGAAGTGCCGATTTTATTTGTAAATGGCGTCGTAGTAAAATAACTACTCTTTTGTTTTCTTTCCGAAAAAAGTGGACCACTTGTTGTTTTTCGGGTCTTTCCCTTTCCAGGAAAGATAGCCAACGAAAAATATTCCTATCAGTAGATAAATTGAAATTTTTAAATAAAACTTTGGAGAGGTAAGCTCTTCTTGTATGGCATTTTGTTTTCCTTCAAAGAAAATGGTACAAAAGGTCATAAATAATCCCCAAAACAATCCAAATTTCAATTGGAATTTCCATCTTTCGCTCATCTTAATCTAATTTTTCAGTTAGTTTTTTAAATACTTTTTTAGCTTCTTTTCCTTCATACAAAACCTCGTATACTGCATCAATGATTGGCGTCTTGGCTTTGTATTCCTGGTTTAATTTATAGGCACTTTTCACAGCATAATACCCTTCGGCCACCATGCTCATTTCCATCATTGCAGCTTGAACAGTATAGCCTTTTCCAATCATGTTACCAAACATTCGGTTTCTGGAGAAGACCGAATAACCTGTCACCAATAAATCTCCCAGATAAGCCGAATTATTGATGTTCCTTTTCATCTTGTGAACTTTGCGGATAAACTTCTTCATCTCGCGAATCGCATTACTCATGATCACCGATTGGAAGTTATCTCCATACCCTAATCCATGGGCAATTCCGGCGGCTATGGCATAAATGTTTTTTAGCATTGCTGCATATTCGGTTCCGATGATGTCATCAGAAATTTTGGTTTTAATAAAATGACAGCTCAGATTCTTGGCTACAACTCTGGCTTTTTTAGCATCGGCACAGGCAATCGTCAGGTAAGACAATCTTTCAAGCGCTACTTCTTCCGCGTGACACGGACCGGTAACAACACCAATATTCTCATAAGGAATGTCATATTCTCTATGGAAATGTTCTCCAACAATCAGGAAAGTCTCCGGTACAATTCCTTTAATTGCCGAAAAAATAATTTTCCCTTTCAAATCAACTGTAAGGTTCTCCAATTCTTTGCTCAAGAATGCCGAAGGAATCGCAAATATCAAATAATCTGCATAAGCCACTGCTTCATTGATATCGGTAGTCAGTCTTAACTTTTTGATGTCAAATTCAACTGAACTCAGGTAGTTAGGATTGTGTCTTTCGGTTTTCAGATGGTCAATAGCCGATTGACTTCTCATGTACCAGGCAATTTCGTCAAGGTTTACACAGAGCATTTTAGCTATGGCCGTGGCCCAGCTTCCGCCACCAATGACTGCAAATTTTGGAGATTCACTCATGAATAATAACTTTTGGATTCCAAAAATACTCAATTTTAGACGATAATCGGGGAACTTTTTAAATTAGAAAATCCAACAAATCCCTTAACGCTATTTTTACAATAAATTCTTATTTTAATACTATTCTTATGTATTTAATAAATATATGTTTTTCATCGATTATTTTGTGCGTTTTGAAGATTATATTATATCTTAGTTATCCCAAATCTTTTATATATGAAAACAAAATTACTTTCCCTTTTTGTTGGTGCAATGACACTAACATTTGTGGCCTGTGAGAACGAAGATGTTTCACAAACAGAACAATCTCAATCCAAAAATTCCACAAACACTCAAGTCGTCAACACGGTTGGCCTGACACCATGTACGGTAGCTAATTTGATGGCCGGTCAAAATTATGATTCCGGTGATTTAAGTGTTTTCTTTGATTTAGACAATGTCTATGTCGAATACACCACAACCGGGAATTGGTATATTAGGAAAACCCATTTGTATGTTGGTAACAACCAGCTGATCCCAAGAAACAATGCCGGCAATCCTATTCCGGGACAATTTCCAATAAATAATACCCATCCTAATGGTACTCAAACTATAACTTATACCATCCCTAAAACAAGTTTACCGGAATGCTTTGCCATAGCAGCTCATGCGGAAGTTAACCGCGTACAAAACGGTATTGTAGTTCAAACTGAAACCGCTTGGGCATCAGGGATAAGATTTACCCAAAAAAGCTGGGCCACTTATTTCAATGTTTGTCAATCGGATTGCTTTGACATTGAAGATTACTACTTTGGCAAGCAATAAATAATTATATACAGACAAAAAAAAACCGTCTCTAACAGGACGGTTTTTTTATGTTTAAACAATTTCAAAAATGATTATTTGCTCAACTTCTCCGACTTATTTGTAACATTTCGACTAAATAAGGAAGCCTAATCTTGTTAAAAAAATAATTATAAAATCAATATTATTATAATCTATTTCTTATTTTATTTGTTAAATTGTGTATTTCATCGATTATTTTATGCATTTTGTAGATTAAATTTATACGTTAGCAGTCCCAAATCTACTAATAATGAATCTACAAATTATGAAAACAAAATTATTTTATCTGTTCCTTGGTGCATTCACCTTAACAATGATTTCTTGCGAAACCGAAAACAATTCGGATTCTAACACCAACAATGCTGCTTCAAAGCAAAACATTGTGGTAACCAGTACCAGTAGCGATCTGCCTGAAAATTCTCCTTGTATAACTACAACGCTCATCGCAGGGCAACGTTATAACGCCGGAGACATCAGAGTGTACTTTGACAACGATAAAGTTTACGTCGAGTATGAAACAGCCGGCAATTGGTACATCAGAAAAACCCATTTGTACATTGGTGACTGCGCATTGATTCCGGTAAACCGAAGAGGTGAACCAATTCCAGGCCATTTCCCATTTCGCGGAACACAACCAAGCGGAACACAAGTAGTGGTTTACGCTATGGACAAAGCCAATTTACCAAAATGTTTTTGCATCTCTGCACATGCTGATGTTTACCGCATGGTAAATGGTCAGGTGGTACAATCTGAAACAGCTTGGGCTCAAGGCGAACGATTTACCCAAAGCTCTTGGGGAATGTTCATGAGTGTTTGTGAAGACGATTGTCCAAACTAAATAAATTACAAAAATCTATAAAAAAGCCTTCCGATTGTGAAGGCTTTTTGTTTTGATTATTTCTTATAAAAATTATTGTGATCCACATATTCCCAAACACTATGTGGCAATAGCGGACGGATGTTCTTTTTATTTTTGATATTTTCGCGGATAAAGGTTGAGGAAATTTCGACTATCGGTGCATCAATGATATGAATTCGGGGATGATTTTTGAATTCCAAATTGTATTCGCCTTCAGAAACCCGTGGATAAATATAAATATCGTGGTGTTGTAAAATATAGTCATAGTTTTTCCATTTGTGGAACGATTTCAGATTGTCTTCGCCCATGATTAAGGAAAACTGATGCTGTGGATATTTCTCCATCAAATGCGCTAAAGTATTCACCGTATAATTGGGTTGTGGCAATTTGAATTCTATGTCAGAAGGCTTGATTTTCGGGTAATCTTCTGTGGCCAATCTGACCAAATGCAATCGCTGATAATCATCGAGTAAAGTATTCTTTTGCTTTAAAGGATTGTGTGGCGTTACAACCATCCAGATTTGCTCCAAATCGCTATGCTCAGCCAAATGATTGGCAATAATCATATGCCCAACATGTATGGGATTAAACGTTCCGAAATATAAACCAATCTTCATTTTTAAAGGGATTAGGATAAGAGAAAAGGGATAAGTAAAAATCTTATGCCTTATCCCTTTTAACTTATTTTATAAACTCTTTGACCAATTCGAAAGCTTCCGCTTTGGCCACATCCAAATCATAGTTCTTGATGATGGTATCAAATTGTGGCGCGGTAGCCAATTCTACGTGGGCTTTGGCAATACGCATATTGATTTTTTCATCGGTTTCGGTAGAGCGTTCTTTCAAACGGCGTTTGAGTTCGTCCACGCTTGGCGGTTTGACAAAAACAGCCAAAGTCTCTTCCGGAAATTTGTGTTTGATACGCAATCCGCCGGCCACATCGATATCAAAAATGACGTTTTTGCCTTTGGCCCAAATGCGTTCTACTTCGCTTTTCAAGGTACCATAAAAGTTATCGCGGTACACTTCTTCCCATTCGATAAAATCTTCGGCTTTGATGTGTTTCTTGAAATCTTCAATCGACATAAAGTAGTAATCCTTGCCATGCACTTCCTGACCACGCGGCTCTCGCGTAGCGGCTGAAATCGAGAATTCGAGATTCAATTCGGGTTGAGCTAATAAATGCCTGACTATGGTGGTTTTTCCCGAACCCGAAGGCGCTGAGAATACTAGTAATTTTCCTTTGTTCATTGTGTTGCTTGTGTTGTTTCTGCTTACAATACGTTCAAAACCTGTTCTTTGATTTTCTCTAATTCGTCTTTCATCATCACGACCAGCTTCTGCATTTCGGAATGGTTTGATTTAGAACCCATGGTATTAATTTCTCTTCCCATTTCCTGTGTGATAAAGCCTAGTTTTCTTCCATTGGCTTCCGTTCCGGCTAGGGTTTCAATGAAATAGTTCAAATGGTTTTCCAAGCGTACTTTTTCTTCCGTGATATCGTATTTCTCGAGATAAAAAATCAATTCCTGTTCGAAACGGTTGGCATCCACATTCTCTTTTAATTCGTCTAATGCTGTTCTCAATCTTGTCTTTACCGTTTCAACGCGTTCCGCATCATAGGAAACGGCATTGTTCATCAAAGTCATGATATTGGCAATACGGTGCAGGAATTCTTTTTCCAAAGCCACGCCTTCATCCTTGCGGAACTGGGCGATATTTTCCATTGCTTCATCAATCACTGTTTGGATTTGCTTCCATTCGTTTTCGTCAATTTCGTCGCGCTCTGTTTTTAAGGCATCGGGCATTCTGACGGCCATTTTCATCAATTCGGTTTCATCAGCATTCGGAATCACAGCTTTCATTTGGTTGATATAACCTTTGACAATCGGCACGTTGATTTTTGACGAAGTTTCTTCGCCGGTTACTTCAACGTATAATGAAAAATCAATTTTTCCGCGTTCCAATCGCAACGAAAGCTGGTTGCGCAAACCCAATTCCATTTCCCTGAAAACAGAAGGCATGCGTGTGTTTAAATCCAAACCTTTGCTGTTAAGCGATTTGATTTCTACGGTAATTTTTTTGGTTGGTAGTTGCAAACTCGCTTTCCCAAAACCGGTCATCGATTGTATCATAAATTCAGTAAAATGTTCTCAAAGATAAATAAAATGGTTGTGGCTTGAAAGTTATTGATTGACGGTTTTCTTCTGCAGAACCAAATAAACGCCAACAAATATCAAAACCGCCGACAGTATCTTTACCCAAGTCAGTTGGTCTTTGCCCAAACTCATCGCAAAAATGGTTGCAAAAAGCGGTTGCAGATAAATGAAAACCGCTACGGTTGTCGGCTTTAATTCGCGCATCGAAACCAGGTTAAACAGATAAGTCAAAAACGTTGTAAAAACAACCACAAAAACGATTTCCCATAGTATCATGACCGGAATAGTTTGCCATTCAATTTCCTGATATTCGCTCCAGCCAAACGGAATGACCATCAGCAAACCAAAAGCATAAATACATTTGACAAAAGTAAAAGCGTTGTATTTGTCCATCAGTTTTTTGACGATGATCAGATAAAAGGCATAAGAAACCGCATTGATAAAAACCAAAAAGTTGCCTAAAGGTGCATTGGGAGCATTGCCCATTGATTTGCCATAGAGTATCAGAAATCCGGTGCCGAAAAGTCCGAGCAGTATCCCAAAAATCTTTCGGTTTTCCATTCGCTCTTTCATGATAATGGCCGACAAGACCAAAACGATAATTGGTGTCGTAACCATAATCACCGCTGAAGCAATCGGTGAAGTATAACTCAATCCTTTAAAGAAAGTGAGCATATTTAAAGCCACACCAAAAAAAGCTGCCGCTATGATTCGAGGGAAATCATTGCGTTGTATTTTTTCTTTTGGACCAAAAAAGGAAACCAGCCAGAACAAAATCGCGGCACCAAAAACACGCAATAAAATAAATCCGTAAGGTTTGATATATGCGGGCATCACATCTTTGGCGATCGTAAACGAAACGCCATAAATCAGCGACACCATGGTCGCCGCCAATAATGCCCAGGTGCGCTTAGTCATTTGACAAATAATCAATGGCTTGTTGCACCACTTTCGGGCTGTTACCCACAAATATTTTGTCGTCGGCAACAATCACCGGACGTGACAAAAACGTATAATGTTCCAAAATATATCTTTTGAAATCGGCTTCGTTGAGTTGTTCATCCTTCAAACCCATTTCTTTGTAAAGCGTCGCTCTTCTGCTAAAAAGCGTTTCATAACTGCCGGCCAGTTGTGCCATTTCATCCAGTTGTTTTACGGTCATCGGTTCGGTTTTGATGTCCTGCAATTGAAAAGTGTCGAGTTTTGGCAGCGATTTTAAGATGCGTTGGCATGTGCTGCAGGTTTTAAGGTGGTATATTTTGCGCATAGTCTTTTTTACAAAAATAAAACATTGCGTTAAAATAGTTTTAAATTCCGGCAACAGAATTTTCAAGCCGGGAATTCTGATTACATTTGAATAAAATTTGAAATAAATGGGAACATTTACCAAAGAAATATCGATTCGCTGGTCGGACTTAGACCCGAATTATCATGTCAGACACAGCGCTTATTATGATTTTGGCGCCCAACACAGGATTGAAATCTTAGAGCAATTGGGCCTGACGTTAAAAGTAATGCAGGAGCAACATTTCGGACCGGTTTTGTTTCGGGAAGAATGTGTATTCCGCAGAGAAATCAGATTGAATAGCCGAGTTTTTATCAATACCAAAATCGGGAAAATCAAAGCCGATGCTTCGCGTTGGACGATTGTGCACGAATTGAAAAATGAGAATGATGAGCTTTTTGCAACACTTTCGGTTGATGGCGCCTGGATTGATACCCAACTTAGAAAAATTGCCAATCCAACGCCACAAGTTGCCGTTGATGTCATGAATTCTTTCCCTAAAACGAACGACTTTATACAACTATAAAAACATACCATGGAAGAAACTTTTAAACTTTGGGAAACCAACAGAAGGCATTATGCCAAACTGATTGACAACTACACTTTGGAACAATTAAACAAAATTCCGGAAGGTTTCAGCAACAATCTGGTTTGGAATTTAGGCCATATCATCGTGAGCCAACAAGGATTGGTCTATCGTCTTTCGGGCCTTCCAACCAATGTTTCTGATGAAATGAGAAACACTTATATGAATGGAACCAAACCAACCGGTAATACATCACAAGCCGAAGTAGACGAATTGAAAACGCTGCTTTTTTCACTGATGGAAAGAACCAAGGAAGATTATGCGGCCGGAAAATTTACCACTTACAACGAATACACTACCGGAACAGGGTTTCATTTGGCTTCGACCGAAGAAGCGATTCAGTTCAACAATTACCATGAAGCCTTACACATGGGTTTTATGATGAATATCCGAAAGTTTGTGTAGCGTTAATAAAATTGAAAAGAGTCTTTTCAACCGAAGAATAAAAAGTAAATTTGCGCTTTAATACATTCAAATAATGAAATTCAATACTAAAGTCATACATGGTAACCAACACCATGAAGAGGTTACCGGAGCGGTGATGCCACCGGTTTTTCAAACCTCAACTTACGCACAAACTTCACCCGGAAAACCTGTTGGTGATTACGAATATTCCCGTGCGGCCAATCCAACCCGTCAAGCTTTGGAAGACGCTTTAGCGAGCATTGAAAATGGCGCTCGTGGTTTGGCTTTTGCTTCAGGATTAGCCGCAACCGATTGTTTGTTGCGTTTGTTCAAAGCCGGTGACGAAATCATCGCGATGGACGATTTATATGGCGGAACATACCGTTTATTCACCCGTTTATACAACAACAGTGGTATCAAATTCCACTTTGTGGATATGAATGATATGAACAAATTCCAGTCGTTGATCAATGAAAATACAAAGTTGGTTTGGGTAGAAACACCAACGAATCCGTTGATGAAATTGGCTGACATTGCTGAAATTGCCAAAGTCACAAAAAAACACAACATCCTTTTTGCCGTTGACAATACATTTGCCACCCCATATTTGCAAAAACCTTTGGATTTGGGCGCTGATATTGTGATGCATTCGGCGACGAAATATTTGGGCGGACACAGTGATGTGATTGCCGGTGCTTTGATTATCAAAGACAAAACGTTGGGCGATGAATTACACTTCAAACAATTTGCCACCGGTGGAACTTTGGGTCCAATGGACAGTTTCCTTGTGTTGCGTGGAATCAAAACCCTGCATTTGCGTGTTCAAAGACATTGCGAAAACGGGGAAAAAGTGGCGCAGTTTTTAGCCAATCATCCTGAAGTGGAAAAAGTATATTATCCGGGATTGCCTGATCATCCGTTTCACGACATTGCCAAAAAGCAAATGAGCGGTTTTGGCGGCATGGTTTCCTTTACTTTCAAATCAGGAAAAAAAGAAGATGCAATTTCGTTCCTGGAAAAACTAAAAGTATTCACGTTGGCCGAATCGCTTGGCGGTGTTGAATCGTTGGCGAATCATCCGGCGTTGATGACACACGCTTCGATCCCGGAAGACAAGCGAAAAGAAATTGGGATTACCGATGATTTGGTCCGATTGAGTACTGGTGTTGAAGACATTGACGATTTGCTTGCCGATATTGAACAAGCCTTCAGATAATCTCATTTTCAACTATATAAAGCCAGAACATAAAACTTCTGGCTTTTTTTGTAAGCACACTTAAAATTATATAGATAAATTGTAGGTAAATTTGTGTTTTTTTATTCTTTTTGTGTATTTTGTCGATTATTATTGTTATTTTGGCGATTATTTAAATTTATTTACATAAGTTTATATTGTATAATTTAATATTCGTCCCCATGAAAACAATTAACCTAAAAAGTGCTTTAAAAGTATTTCTATTCTCGTTGCTACTATGCAGCGCAAATGCTTTTGCAACCACAAAATTACCAACAGAAGCAAGTTCCAATGGTCATGAATCAAAAACTTGTTTTGTAAAAAAGCCGGCTAAGATGTCTAAGGCAACTTCCAAGGCTTATCCAAAAACCTCAAAAGGTTTTGCCATGCAGTCGTCTAAGAGTAAAAAATTCTTTAAGAAATAATCAAAAACGCCAAACGTTTAGATTATTGTAAAAAAAGTCCCGATTACCTGGGACTTTTTTTATTGTTTATATTTTTTAGAATCCGTAATTCACGCCAACACCAATCACCTGACGGGTTTGGAAACCGGCAAAAGCATTGTCGTCATAAATGGTTTGGAATGCAAAATTGGTCGTCAGATATTTGTTCACTTTCATGACGATGTTCAAGGTATAATCAACATCAACGTTATAAACATCTTCCAGATAGTTGGTATATAAATTCAAAATGTTCTCTGCCGAAACATTCTCCATAATGTTAAACTTGTAATAAGCGTTTACAGCGGCTCCAAATTCGTAACGTGAAGATTCACCCATTTTTACCCCAAAAGCCGGTCCAAGATCCGTAAAATGATTGTGTACCATAATTACTTTTGAAGTTGCGGGAGCAACGTTGATTTTAAAATTATCGCTTTTCTTCCAAAGCATACCGGGACCAAACTGGGTGTAAGCCGGCGAAAAGAAGTGGGATATTTTAACCGTATTATCGGCTGGGTCAAATCCCGAATCAAACTGGGTTTTAAAGTTGAAAAAGAAAGAGTAGTACCATTCTCCGGTCGCTTTTTTTCCTAATAACGAGTTGAATTCAAATCGGTCGTCGGTTTTTTGCAAATCCTGACCATTGATTTTTGTCAAACCGTAATTGGCGTTGAGTTTGTTGTCCCAGGTCCAGGTATCGCTTTTATAGTTGAAATCGTATTTCAATCCGGCGTTTCCTGAGATACTGCTTTGTCCACCAGCCAACCAGTTGTTGAAACTCGCCTGATTCAGCAAAATCGTCGCGATGCCTTTTTTCTCCCAACCATTTGGTTTTTCTTCCTGAATTTTAGAAACCGTTTGTTCCGTTATTTTCATCAACTCTTTTTCATTAAGCTGAGCCAAAACAGTATTCATTGAAAAAAGCAATGCTGCTGACAGTAAAATCTTTTTCATCCTATTTGATTTAAAATTTTCCGCAAAGGTATTAATACCAAAGCGTAATTCAAATCAACTATTTGCCTTTTTTGAACAAAGGAACAGCTGAACAGGCTTCGCCATACATAATGCTTTTGGCGATTGGCTGGAGTTTTTGAACCGCCATGATGTAAGCGCTTTCCGGAACCGGTTTTTTGGAGCAGCCTTTGATGATAACCGGTTTGTCCTGGTATATTGAATAATCAAGCGTTGGTAAAATTTCCTGATACAAGGCAGTTTCCAAGTCATTCAGGTTTCCTGAAACTGTTTTTTGGGCGAATGGCGTCACATAAGTCGCCACTAAAATAGTCGCCCAAGCCGGAACAATCGCATCGGTTGAGCAGTAAATTGCCACAAAATGATTCTGATATTGCGTCCAATCGTGATTTTTCAACGCTTCGCGAAAGTCTTTTTCCTTGAGCAGAAAACCTTCCAAAAGCCATTGGGAAATATCGATTTGCGTTCGCGTACCGTTTGGATAATAGTCTTCCAAATCGAATACTTCGAGCACAGAATTGGCGACCCTGTTGATGATTTCTTCTTCCATTTTAAAGCATTCCCAGTTCTAACTTGGCTTCTTCACTCATCAAATCTTTGCTCCATGGCGGATCAAAAGTGATTTCCACTTCACAGGATTTAACGGTGTCTATTTTGTTGATTTTTTCTTCTACTTCACGTGGCAAAGTTTCAGCCACCGGGCAATTCGGCGAGGTTAACGTCATCAACACTTTTACTTCGTTGTCTTCATTAATCATCACATCATAGATTAAGCCCAATTCATAAATATCCACTGGGATTTCCGGGTCATAAATGCCTTTGAGCACTTTTACCACATTTTCGCCTAAGTTGATATCGTCTTTAAATTCTTCCATAGTTATTTAATTTTTAGCATTAAATGCCAAAGCATACATTTTAAGTTTTTTGATCATCGAAACCAATCCGTTAGCGCGTGTTGGCGACAAATGTTCCTTTAATCCGATTTCGTCAATAAAATCGGTGTCAGCTTCCAAAATCGCTGACGGTGTCTGATTGGAAAAAGCGCGGATTAAAATCGCAATGATTCCTTTGGTCAGAATGGCATCGCTATCGGCAGTGAAGACAATCTTGCCATCTTGCTGCTCGGCATGCACCCAAACTTTGGATTGGCAACCTTTGATAATATTGTCCTCGGTTTTGTATTGTTCTTCGATTAGCGGCAATCCTTTTCCAAGGTCAATGATGTATTCGTAGCGTTGCATCCAGTCGTCAAACATTGAGAACTCGTCAACGATTTCGTTTTGTATTTCTTTTATCGTCATTATTCTTTTTCTTTGGCCAAAGCCACAATCTTATTAACTAATTTTTCAATTTCCTTTGGTGGATGACCGTGGTCAAAATCAGTGGTTTCATAATTGTTATCCTGATAACGTATTTTCAGGTTCGCAATCGCTGCGCCATCATAAAAACGTTGTTGTGTCGGATCTTTTAATTTGGGTAGTTGTTCCAAATTGATTTTAGAGAACGCCGTTACCAATTCCTTCCAGTCGGCATCAGAAATGGCAACTTCAACCGGCAAAGCTCTTTCATCGCGGTCTCTTGAAATCGTTGCTTTTTTATTGATGATGACAATCTTTTGGTAAAACCCACGGGTGTTGGCCGTATACTGAATTGTCGTATTGGTGATTTCGTTTTGTGCTTCATTTGAACAACTCTTCGCCAGGAAAAGTGTTAGAAAAATCATGGATATTGTTTTCATATTTCTTTTTTTTAGCCCGGATAGAGCCGATAGCTCCCGATATCGGGACTAAAGGCGAAAGCCGGAAATAGCTTCTAATTTAACTCAACATCATTTGGGCCTTTTTGACCGCTTCGACCATGGCGTCAATTTCTTCTTTGGTATTGTAAAAAGCAAAACTCGCTCTTATCGTTCCCGGAATATTGAAATGATCCATAATCGGCTGGGCGCAATGATGTCCGGTGCGCACCGCTATACCTAACTTATCGATAATTGTGCCAATGTCATACGGGTGAATGCCGTTGATGTTAAACGAAATTACGGAAGTTTTTTCTTTTGCGGTACCGTAAATCTTCAATCCTTCGATTTCGAGTAATTTCCCGGTCGCATATTCAAGTAATTCATGCTCGTATTGTGCGATATTGTCAAAACCAACTTCATTCAGATAATCAATTGCGGTTCCCAGGACGATTCCATCGGCAATGTTGGGTGTTCCCGCTTCGAATTTATGTGGCAAATCGGCGTAAGTCGTTTTTTCAAAAGTCACGGTCGCAATCATTTCGCCGCCGCCTTGATAGGGTGGCAATTTGCGCAGCCAATCTTCTTTCCCATAAAGGATTCCGATTCCGGTTGGCCCACAAATTTTATGTCCCGAAAACACATAGAAATCACAATCCAAATCCTGAACATCGGGTTTGATATGTGGCGTGGCCTGCGCGCCATCGATTAGGATTGCAGCGCCAACTTCGTGCGCTTTGTCAATCATATATTTGATTGGGTTGATTGTTCCCAAAGCATTGGAAATATGATTTACCGTTACGATTTTGGTTTTAGCCGACAATAATTTGTCGTATTCCGCCATAATCAATTCGCCATTTTCATTCATCGGAATGACTTTTAGCGTCGCTCCGGTTTTCTCACAAAGCATTTGCCAGGGCACAATATTGCTGTGGTGTTCCAATGCGGAAACCAAAACCTCATCGCCGGGTTTTAAAAACGAGGCAAAACCATTGGCAATCGCGTTAATGCTGTGTGTCGTTCCCGAAGTGAATATTACTTCGTGTACGTGTTTAGCGTTGATATGAGCTTGTATTTTACCACGGGAAACTTCATAGGCATCGGTTGCCAATTGGCTTAAAGTATGCACGCCGCGGTGAATATTGGCATTGATTTCCTGGTAATATTTGGATATCGCATCAATGACCACTTGTGGTTTTTGCGATGTTGCGCCGTTATCAAAATAGACGAGCGGTTTGCCATTGACTTTTTGTGAAAGTATCGGAAAATCAGCTCTGATTTTTTGGATGTCTAACATTGTATTATTTAGAAAAATTCTAAATACAAAAGTAATAAAATTGGAACTGTTAATTTGCCAAACACGAGTTAATAATTGCTTTATTTTTTTACTTTTACTAAAGTACTATCTTTCCTTAACCGATATGAAAAAATTCCTCAAAGTCTTTGCTGTTTTATTGCTGATTGTCCTGGTTTATCTGCGCATTGAAATCTATCCGCAACTCGATTTGATTTCGGGATTTTCGGCCAAAAGTGTAGCTTCCGGGCATTTTATTGACGGCAGAAGTTTGGAAACCATTCAAAAAGGCGACAATGATATCGATAAAGTCGATTGGGCGACCAATGAAATTAACGCTGCCGGGAAGTTTGCCACTTCAAAAGTTTACGGGCTAAAAGAGCGCAAAGCCATTTACCGTGAAGGTTTGGGGGCGACCTTAATCGATGATGATTTTGATGAAACCAAACCTTATGATGTTCCGAAACGAACTTTTGTAAAGAACAATCTGCCTTATCCTTATGGCAATAACAATCCAAAAGATACTGTTTTTGACAATATTGATTACAGCAAACTAAACCATGCCGTGGAAAGTGCTTTTGACAAAGAAGGCCAGAAAGATAAACGGACACGTTCTGTTGTTGTACTCTACAAAGACCATTTGATTGCCGAAAAATATGCTCCCGGTTTTACGGCGAATTCCAAAATTCTGGGTTGGTCGATGACCAAAAGTTTGACGGCAACTTACTTTGGAATATTACAGAAACAGGGTAAAATCAATATTATGAGTCGTGCGCCGATTAAGGAATGGGTTAGTGATGCACGAAGAGATATCACAATCAACGATTTATTGCACATGAATTCCGGGTTGGAATGGGAAGAAGATTATGGCAAAATTTCCGATGTGACCAAAATGCTTTTTATCGCGGTAGACATGGCCAAACCACAAATCGACAAGCCATTAGTAGGCAAACCCAATAATAGTTGGAATTACTCCTCGGGAACGACCAATTTACTGTCCGGAATTTTGCGTAAGCAATTCAAAACGCATCAGGAATATTTGGATTTTTGGTACAGCAGTTTGTTGGATAAAATCGGGATGGAATCGGCTTTGGTAGAAACTGATATGGCAGGCAATTTTGTGGGTTCGTCCTATGGCTGGGCCACAACGCGTGATTGGGCAAAATTTGGTTTGCTTTATTTGCGAAAAGGCAATTGGAATGGCGAACAAATTTTTGATCCTAGTTGGGCCAAATATGTCGCCACGCCAACGAACGGTTCCAACGGACAATACGGTGCTCATTTTTGGTTAAACGCCGGAGGCAAATATCCAGATGTGCCAAGAGATTTGTACCACTGCAGCGGTTACCAAGGACAAATGGTGTTTATCATTCCGTCACAGGATTTGGTGATTGTACGCACCGGATTGAGTGAGGAATTTGATTGTAATGGGTTTTTGAGAGATATCGTCAAGAGTTTGAAGAAATAAATGTAAATATTTGATTATCAATGTTTTGAAAAATAATTTAAAATATTTTTGCTTTTTTTATTAACTATCAGGAATATTGTTATATATTTGCAGTGTAAGTTCTTTGAAAGTGTTTTGATAGCACAATACTAAATAGAGTTCACTTAATAGCCTTTTGGCAACCCTTTTACGGGTATGTTAACAGCAGCAATAAGACTCTGACGCGGTTGAACGTTATGATGAAAGTCATTATCGCCAACTCGAATAAGATAATTAAAGTTGTTATAATCTGTTTTCATTTTTTGAAGCAGGGGATTTTAAGCGAGTGTAAGAGAGAACATTGTTTACGTGTTTAGTATTTGGCTTTAGCGTTAGGAAGCAGGACAACGAAGTCCAATTCTAAATTTTTATACCATGAGTAGAAAAAAACGTAATCAAAACATCGATGGTTTAATCACAAGTATTGAAACCATCAAAAAGAGCCAGTGTTCTCTATCGGCAGAAGACTTAAATGTCTTAAATGAAGCAATTTCTAAACTTCAATTTCTGAAAAAGAAAAAAGGGTTAACAGACAAGCATCTTCAACAACAAGTTGTTGAAATAATTGAATTGATTAATAAATTTTTCATCTAAAACAGAAATTATGAAAACAGTAAATTTTTTTAGTAAAAAACTCCGACACTCCTTAAATTATTCCAAAATTATCATTTATGAATTTAGGTACAGTTATTAAAAATATCCGCAAACAAAAAGGGCAAACTCAATCTGAGTTTGCTACAAACTGTGGTATAACTCAAACATATCTTTCTCAAATTGAAAGTAATTTGAAAGAACCTAATCTTTCGACTTTAAAGGATATTAGTCTAAATTTAGACATTCCCTTGCCAATTTTATTTTTCCTTTCTTTAGACGAAGCAGACATTGATCCAAACAAAAGAAAGGCTTTTGAGATTATTAATCCATCCGTAAAATCTTTGGTAAGTGAATTCTTTGCAGTTTAAAAAGTCTCAATTAAAATTCTTTTGTTCTAAGATTGGCTTTGACACAAAAACAGTTGAAAATATATTAAACAATGTTGACAACTATTTTTATGAAAAACCTCCTGAATATAAGGAAGACAAGATTAATGGTGGATATAAGAAATATAAGGATGGAACTTTAAAAGTTAGAATTATAAGACCATCTAAAGGAAAACTTAAAGTTATTCAAAAACAAATCAAGAGCAGGATTTTAGACGAAATATTACTACCTGATAATGTTCATGGCGGAGTTAGAAGAAGAAGCAATATAACAAATGCTAAACCTCATCAGGGAAAGAAATTCCAGTTTACAACCGATTTACAAAATTTCTATCCATCAATAAAAAGCAAAATGGTATACGATTGTTGCCTTAAACTTGGTTTTAGCAATCATTTTGCTTCGACATTAACTAAACTTATAACTTGGAAAGGCGAAGTTCCTCAGGGCGCTCCAACAAGTACTGCGATATCAAATTTAGTATTTCTCAAAACCGACATAGAATTAATTGAATATTGCAATAAAAACCATTTGACTTATACTAGGTATATAGATGATTTAACATTTTCTTCTCCAGTAGATTTCAGAGATAAATTGCCGGAATTATTAATAATAATCAAAAAAACTGGTTTCAATTTTAGTTACCGAAAAACTCTTTATAACGGAAAACAAAATATAACAGGGATTGATGTTTTAAACAACAAAATTAGTGCTCCAAAAAAGTTGAAAGAAAAAGCAAAAGGCGAAAAGTATAAAAATATGGCTTTTAATCCAGTTCAAAATTATATTGACCAAATAGAGAAAACAAACATTAAAAAGAAAAAAGAAAATGGCTAGGTTGTTAGCCCCGATTGTAATGAAAATAAAAAATGCTTCCTGATTGGGAAGCATTTTTTATTGTAGTGAAAAGCGGGAAAATGGACACCAAAAATGCCCAAACCATTCGCTCCTAATTTTATAAATTAAACCCTAAATTCACGCCCAATTTCATCGCGATGATTTTGGTAATGCGCTTTTTCAATTCCGGGATTTTGATGCTTTCAATCACTTCGTTGGAGAAGGCATACATCAATAATGCTTTCGCTTCTTTCTTCGGAATTCCTCGGGATTGCATGTAAAACATGGCCGTTTCGTCCAATTGTCCAATCGTGCAACCGTGTGAACATTTTACGTCATCGGCAAAAATTTCCAATTGTGGCTTGGCATTAATCGTCGCTTTTTCGCTCAACAAAATGTTGTTGTTTTGCTGGAAAGCATCGGTTTTCTGCGCTTCTCTTTCTACATAAATCTTACCGTTGAAAACGCCGGTTGAACTGTCGGCCAAAATGGTTTTATAGTTCTGGTGGCTTTCACAGTTGGGCGTCGCATGGTTTACCAAAGTATAGTGATCTACGTGTTGCTTGTCGCCAATGATGGTTATGCCTTTTAAGGTCGAATCGATTCTTTCACCAAAATGGTAAAAATTCAGGTTGTTTCTCGTGATGTTGCCACCAAATGAAAACGTATGCACCGAAACGCGGCTTTCCTGTTTTTGGGAAATATAAGTATTGTCAATCAGGTTGGCTGACTGCAGGTCGTTTTGAATTTTATAGTAATCCGCAATCGCACGCTTTTGGGCAAAAATCTCGGTCACCGAATTGGTCAATACCGGATTTTCGTTCAGCGATTGGTGTCTTTCGATGATTTGAACGTGTGCATTTTCACCCACGATGATCAGGTTTCTCGGTTGCACCATCAACGCATCTTCCTGTCCGGTCGAAAAATAAATGATTTCTATTGGCTTTTCAACAACTTTGCTTTTTGGAATATTGATATACGCACCTTCGCTGGCGAAAGCGGTGTTCAATGTCGTCAAGCTTTCTTCTTTGCTGGCGATTTTGTTGAAATACTCATCGATCACCATTTTGTATTTGGGTTTGTTCAAAGCCGATGACATCAAACAAACATCCAATCCGTCATGCGTCGTAGCCGATAAAAAGGAAGAGAATTTTCCATCCACAAAAATCACTTTGTGCGTATCGATTTCGTGCATGAAGTATTTTTTTACATCCGCAAATTCGATGGCATTTTCGTGTTTTGGGAATACCGAATAGTCATTTTTCAGGATGGCATTCAGCGAAGTGTATTTCCAGGCTTCCTCTTTTTTGGTTGGAAAACCTTTATTTTCAAAGTTTTTTATAGCCGATGTACGAACATCATGAAGTTCGCAGTGAACATCAATATGCTCTTCGAAAGCCATAAAAGACGAGATCAATTTTTCTTTCAATTCCATTATGCTTCCTGTTCTTGTTTAATCCAGTCGTATCCTTTTTCTTCGAGCTCAAGTGCCAATGAAGCATCACCCGATTTTACAATTTTTCCGTCCATTAAAACGTGGACAAAATCGGGAATGATATAATCTAACAAACGTTGGTAGTGTGTAATCACCAACACCGCGTTGTTTTCGTTTTTAAGCTTATTTACACCGTTGGCCACTATACGAAGCGCGTCGATATCCAAACCTGAATCGGTTTCGTCCAGAATCGCCAATTTTGGCTCCAGCATGGCCATTTGGAAGATTTCGTTACGTTTCTTTTCACCACCCGAAAAACCTTCGTTTAACGAACGCGATAAAAACTTGCGGTCGATTTCCAATAATTCAGATTTTTCACGAATCAATTTCAACATTTCATTTGCCGGCATTTCCTCTTTTCCATTGGCTTTTCGGCTTTCGTTGATGGCGGTTTTCATAAAGTTGGTCACCGAAACACCCGGAATTTCCACCGGATACTGGAACGAAAGGAAAACCCCTTTGTGCGCTCTTTCTTCGGGCGCCAATTCTGAAATATCTTCGTTTTCCAACAAGATTTCACCTTCGGTTACTTCGTAATTTTCGTTTCCGGCTATGATGGAAGAAAGTGTACTTTTCCCGGCACCGTTTGGTCCCATAATCGCGTGCACTTCTCCGGCTTTTATTTCAAGGTTGATGCCTTTTAATATTTCTTTGTCTTCAACTGAAGCGTGTAAATTTTTAATTGATAACATAAATTTGATGATTTGAAAATTTGAAAATTTGATGATGTTACTTACTCATTTTCTCAATTCTAATTTTCTATATTGTTGTTTTTAAATTATTACTCTTAAGTCAACTTGAAATCATTTTCAAATCTCCAAATTGACACATTTTGCTTCGCCTGTTCGCTTTTCAAGCTCGAGTCAAATTAACCTACTGAACCTTCAAGCGAAATCTCCAGTAATTTTTGAGCTTCCACGGCAAACTCCATCGGCAGTTTGTTCAAAACGTCTTTACTGAAACCGTTTACGATTAACGCAATGGCTTTTTCAGTTGGGATTCCGCGTTGGTTGCAATAGAAAACCTGGTCTTCCCCGATTTTTGAAGTCGTCGCTTCGTGCTCTATTTTGGCGGTAGAATTTTTGCTTTCGATGTATGGAAAGGTATGCGCGCCACAATTATTTCCCATCAACAATGAGTCACATTGCGAGAAGTTACGAGCGTTTTCAGCTCTGGCGCCTATTTGTACCAAACCTCTGTAACTGTTGTTTGATTTTCCGGCAGAAATACCTTTGGAAATGATAGTCGATCTGGTGTTTTTACCCAAATGCACCATTTTGGTTCCGGTATCGGCTTGTTGGAAATTATTGGTCACCGCAATCGAATAAAATTCCCCGATGGAGTTATCTCCTTTCAGCACACATGACGGATATTTCCAGGTCACTGCCGAACCGGTTTCTACTTGTGTCCACGAAATTTTTGCGTTTTTCTCACACAAACCTCTTTTGGTTACGAAGTTGAAAACTCCACCTTTTCCTTCTTTATTTCCGGGATACCAGTTTTGAACGGTAGAATATTTGATTTCGGCATCGTCTAAAGCGATAAGTTCTACCACGGCTGCGTGCAATTGATTTTCATCACGGCTTGGCGCAGTACAACCTTCGAGATACGAAACATAACTGCCTTCATCGGCAATCACCAAGGTTCTTTCAAACTGACCTGTTCCGGCTTGGTTGATACGGAAATAGGTTGATAATTCCATCGGACATTTAACGCCTTTTGGAATATAACAGAACGAACCGTCTGAGAAAACAGCCGAGTTCAACGCCGCATAGAAGTTGTCTCTTTGTGGCACAACCGTTCCTAAATATTTTTGAACCAATTCAGGATGTTCTTTTATCGCTTCAGAAATCGGGCAAAAAATAATGCCTTTTTCTGCTAATGTTTTTTTGAATGTTGTGGCTACCGAAACCGAATCGACTACAATATCCATCGCGACATTGTTCATCATTTTTTGTTCGTCGATAGAAATCCCCAACTTTTTGTACATCGCCAAAAGTTCAGGATCAACATCGTCTAAGGTTTTATTCGGATCTACCTGTTTTGGCGCTGAATAATAGGAAATCGCCTGAAAATCGGGTTTTTGATAATGCACATTCGCCCATTCCGGCTCAATCATTTCCTTCCAGGCACGAAAAGCTTCGATACGCCAATCGGTCATCCATTGCGGTTCTTCCTTTTTCATGGAAATCGCACGCACAATGTCTTCGTTTAAGCCAATAGGAAACGTATCAGATTCTATATTGGTATAAAATCCATACTCGTACTCCTTGTTTTCGAGTTCAATTTTTAAATCGTCTTCGGTGTATTTTGACATTTTGCTTGTTTAAAATTATAGTGAAAACGACTCTCCGCAACCACAGGTTCTGGAAGCGTTCGGATTGTTAAATACAAATCCTTTTCCGTTTAGTCCGCCTGAAAATTCCAAAATGGTTCCGGCTAAGTATAAAAATGATTTTTTTTCAACGGCAATTTTCACATGGTTGTCTTCAAAGACTTTGTCGTTTTCGCCCAGTTCTTTGTCGAATTTTAATTCATAGGACAAACCAGAGCAACCGCCACTTTTTACGCCTACTCGCACGTAATCTTTGGCAGCATCGAAACCGTCATCTTTCATCATATCGATGATTTTTTTGCTTGCTGTATCTGAAACTTTGATCATAGCTATTTTGATTTTGTCTAAATAAAGGGCAAAGTTAAGACAAATATCTTTTTTTTCGGCATTACTAAGCATTTTTATAACTAATTTAAGAATAGAAAAAAATGATTTTGGGGATTTAAAAGCAGCTTATTTTTAGTAATTTGCAAACCATTTCCAATATTAACCGAAGAATATTCAACAAATGAAAGTATATCCTATAGAAGCCGGAAATTTTAAGCTCGATGGTGGTGCCATGTTTGGTGTCGTTCCAAAAACCATTTGGAGTAAGACAAATCCGGCGGATGATAATAATCTAATTGACATTGCGGCACGCTGTATGCTCATTGAAAACGGCAACCGTTTAATCCTGATTGATACCGGAATGGGGAACAAACAATCGGAAAAGTTTTTTAGTTATTATTCGCTTTGGGGAAGCCATTCTTTAGATGGTTCTTTGGCTAAATATGGTTTTCATCGTGATGACATTACCGATGTTTTTATGACCCATTTACACTTTGACCATTGTGGCGGAAGTGTAAATTGGAACGCCGCTAAAACCGGTTATGAAGTCGCTTTTAAAAATGCGAAATTCTGGACCAATGACAACCATTGGGAATGGGCAACCAAACCTAATCAAAGAGAAAAAGCTTCTTTTCTTTCGGAAAATATTTTGCCAATGCAGGAAAGTGGACAATTGAACTTTATCAAAAGACCGGATGGTGATTTTGGGTTTTCGGATGAATTGGGATTCGGGATTTTTTATGTTGACGGTCACACCGAAAAAATGATGATACCACATATTCAGTATCAAAACAAAACCATTGTTTTTTGTGCGGATTTGATTCCGACTGCAGGACATTTGCCTTTGCCTTATGTCATGGGTTATGACACACGACCATTGTTAACCATGCCTGAAAAATCAAAATTTCTTCATGCGGCAGTGGAAAACAACTACTATCTTTGGCTTGAGCATGATGCCCATAACCAAATCATCACGGTTGAAAATACTGAAAAAGGCATTCGCCTAAAGGATGTTTTCAAAGTGGAAGAGATACTATAATTTAAGAAATCGGTATGGAAAATTTAAATTCAGTCATATTTTACAGTATTGAGGAAGCCATCAAAACCTATAGGATGTACGCTCAAAAACAATTAAAAATCAATCATTTGAAAATAACGATTGATCAGTGGTTGGTTTTAAAATGCCTGAAGGAAAATCCGAAAGCCACCCAAATTGAATTGGCCGAAAAAGTCTTTAAAGACAATGCTTCCATCACCCGAATCATAGAACTATTGGTTCGAGCCAACTTTTTGCAAAGACAAGTCAACCAAACCGACCGAAGAAAATTTGACCTAAAAATTACAGCTTCGGGAGAGAAAATCCTTGATGATGTTTATGAAATTGTCCTTAGAAACAGGGCAAAAGCCCTAGAAAACATCACTGCCGAAGAGATTGAAACCGTTAATGTGGTTTTAAAAAAAATCAGCACCAACTGTAAAAAATAAATCCTTTAACATAAAGTTGTGTAACAAAAGAATAATTTTAAATACATATTTGACATATCAATGATTGACAAGTTAAATTATTTAAAAATATGTCTCGCAAAACTTTATTATTCTATGCCATAGCCAGCTCATTACTTGGCTTTGCCGCGCGTGCTCAAACTGCAAACGAAGACAAGATTTCCATCTCGGGAAGTTTGAAATTTGAAAAAACAATTTCGCCCAATGATGCCTTTATTTATCTTTTTGACGGTGAAAGCAAAAAACTGATCAAAACCGAAACACCAACAAGCGACAGCGATTTCAAATTTGAAAATGTTTCCAAAGGAAACTATTTCCTCAAAGTCGTTGAAAAAGGCATAACAAAATATTTGGGTAATGCTTTCGAAGCAAAAGAGAATGTAAATCTCGGAGTAATTTCCATCAATGCTGACGCCAACTTGCTTGACGAAGTAGTTGTGGTCAAGGCGAAGCCTTATATCGAAAGGCAACAGGGAAAAATGATTTTAAATGTAGAAAGTAATATTGGTTCAACAGGTTCGAGCGCGTTTGAGGTTTTGGAAAAAGCGCCCGGTGTTAACGTTGATAATAATGATAACATTAGTTTGCGAGGTAAAAGTGGGATTTTGGTTCAAATCGATGGGAAACCAACACCTATGAGCGGCTCGAATCTGGCCAATTACTTGCGCGGCATTCCTTCGGGAAACATAGATAAGATTGAATTCATCACCAATCCATCAGCCAAATATGACGCCGCCGGAGCTTCAATCATCAACATCAAAATGAAAAAAGACAAAAAAGTGGGTGCCAATGGCAGTGTTTCTTCTTCTTACGGACAAGGGAAATATGTCAAGAACAACAACAATTTGAGTCTGAATTACCGCGATAAAAAGGTCAATCTTTTTGGAAATTACAGCTTTGTCTATCGTGAAGGTTTTAACGATTTACAGCTTAACCGAAGGTTTTATGACAACGGAACTTTTATCGGAGCTTATGAACAGGACAACTTTTTGAGGATGAATTTCAGAAACCACATTGCCCGAATCGGCGCTGATTTTTTTGCCAATAAAAGACACACTTTCGGCATCATAGTCAACAGAGTTAGCAATAAATTCAACCCAACTGGCAGCAATCACTCGGATGTTTTTGATGAAACCGATAACCTGGCTTCGCGATTTGAAACCAAAAACCGCTCGAGAGACAATTGGCACAATCATTCGGTAAACCTGAACCACAAATTTGCCATTGACACTTTGGGCACCGAATTGACGACCGATTTTGACTATGCCAATTATGGCAATAAAACCCAGCAAAACTTTACCACGCGTTATTTTGATTTGAATGATAATGAGTTTCAAAATCCGTATTTGCTCTATGGTGACATCAAAGGCGATTTGAAAATTTATGCCCTGAAATCAGATTATGTGACGACTTTAAAGAACAAAGTAAAATTGGAAACCGGTGTAAAATCGAGTCATGTAAAAGCCGATAACAATTTGGCTTTTTATGACAAAAGTTCTGGCGTTCCGGTTTTTGACCCAACCAAAAGCAATCATTTTATTTATGAGGAAAACATCAATGCGGCCTATGTCATTGCTTCCAAAGAATTCAAGAAATGGAGCTATAATATCGGTTTGAGAGTGGAAAACACCAACATCACCGGAAAACAACTGGTCGACAATACTTCGTTTAAAAACAGCTATACCCAATTATTCCCGAATGCCGTTTTTAGTTATACGCTGAATGAAAAAAACAGCTTAGAACTTAACTACAGCCGAAAAATTTCGAGACCGAGTTATGACCAATTGAACCCGTTTAAATTCTTTTTGGATCCAACCACTTACAAAGAAGGAAATCCATATTTGTTGCCACAATCAACGCATTCGATTGAGCTGACGCATGTTTTCATACAAAAAGTATTTACCACGCTGAGTTTCTCCAGAACCACAGACAATATCACCGAAGTCATTGCGCCATCTGAAGAAGACCAACAGCTGACGGTTCAAACCAATAAAAACCTCAACACCGTTGATATCGTTGGGTTGTTTGCGATTGTTCCGGTGGAAGTCAACAAATGGTGGAACATGAACAACAGCCTGAATTTTTATTATGGATATTATTCGGGAACTGTCGCCAACACGACCATCAAAAACGAAGGCAATTTTACCTGCAATTTCAATTCAACCCACAGTTTCAAATTAGGCAATGGCTTTACTGCTGAATGGACCGGAAATTACCGCGCCAGAGAAGTGTATGCGTTTATGGATGTTGACCCGATTTGGTATATGAATGTCGGCTGCCAAAAGAAATTCAAAAACAGCAGCGTTTTGAGATTTGCTTTTAATGATGTTTTTTACACCAATAAAACCACAGCAAGTACGGCTTTTACCGATTATAAGGAAAGCTTCAAAGTCGCTCGTGATACCCGAGTGGCGACGATTTCTTATACCTATAACTTTGGAAAAAACGGCGGTCCACAGCGTCGAAGAGTTGGCGGTGCTGAAGATATCAAACAAAGAGCCGGTTCAGGAAACGGATAATGTATTTATCGTCAGAGAAAGGCCTTTGCTTTTGACAAAAATGACAATGTTTCCTAAGGCATATTCTGATAAAACAGCAAATCAGACGACTTAAAAAAGCAACAAATAAAACTGAGATTTTTAACACTCTCAACGCAAGCCCGCAAAAGGGAAAATCATGTGAATTGCAGTTGAGAAATTCACTAAAATTGAAAGCCTTAAATTATTAAAAGTGAGTACTTTTTATATTTTTGAGTAACAATAATCTATTAAACCGTTACTAAATTATTGTTAATGCTTTTATTTGTTGTCGTAAAAGAATTTATTTTTACTACCATTATAAAATCAAATCATTCAAGATGAGAACTTTATCCTTTTTGCTTTTGTCATTGACAACTTTATCAATGCATGCCCAACAGGCAGAGCAACCAAAATCTTATAAAAAAACACCATTAACCGAGGAACAGCAACAACGCTGGAGTCATCTTGATTTAGAGAAAGATTCTATTCCCGGAATGAGCGTTGACAAAGCATATTCGGAACTTTTGAAAAATAAAAAAGGCAACAAAATCATCGTTGGCGTTATCGATTCCGGTGTTGATATCAATCATCCGGATTTGAAACCGGTAATTTGGACCAATAAAAAAGAAATTCCAAACAACCGCAAAGACGATGACAAAAATGGTTTTGTTGACGATGTTCACGGCTGGAATTTCTTAGGTGAATCCAATAATGAAACTTTGGAATTGGTTCGTTATCTGAGAAATGGAGATGACGGTTCAGAAAAGTACAAGAACGCACAAAAAGAATATGATACCAAGTACCAAGAGGTTTTTCCACAAAAAGAAACTATCGATTTGTTAGTCAATGCAGACAAAACAGTTCGCGAGTATTTGAAAAAAGATGATTACACGATTGAAGACCTGAAAAACCTGTCTTCGGTTAAATATGATCTTTATAAAAGCAAAAGAATAATGTTGTCTTATGCCGATTATGCGGGTGAAAAATTCCATAATGAATTGGAAGAATACAAAGATTATGTTTACGACCAATTGAACTACAATCTGAACAAAGAGTTTGATGGCAGAAAACCGCTTGGCGACAATCCGGATGACATGAATACTAAAAAATATGGCAACAATGTGGTTTATTCCAAAGAGCGCAAAGATTCTCCACACGGAACACATGTGGCCGGAATCATTGCCCAAGTCAGAGGCAACGGAATAGGCGGCGACGGTGTGGCCAATAATGTAGAAATATTACCGGTTCGTGCGGTGCCGAATGGTGACGAGTATGACAAAGACGTTGCTTTAGCCATCCGATATGCTGTTGATAATGGTGCCAAAGTCATCAATGGCAGTTTTGGTAAGGATTATTCACCACACAAAGAATGGGTTTGGGATGCGATGAAATATGCCGAAAGCAAAGACGTTTTAATTGTTCTTGCAGCCGGAAATGATGGAAAAGATGTAGATGTTGAACCCAACTATCCTGAAGATACAGCCGACAAAAAAACCGAGTTGGTCAACAATGTGATTAAAGTGGGAGCCATCAATTACAATTATGGCGAAAAGGTAATTGCCGATTTTTCAAACTTTGGTACCGATAATGTGGATGTTTTTGCACCTGGCGTAAAAATTTATGCCACAGTTGACAATAACAATTACAAATACCAACAAGGAACCTCAATGGCTTCGCCTAATGTAGCCGGAGTAGCTGCGTTGATTCGTTCGTATTATCCAAATTTAAAAGCCACACAGGTAAAGCAAATTCTCATGCAATCGGGAACGTCGATTGATTTTGATGTTGTAGTTGGTGAAAAAGAAGAGAAAAGGCCTTTCTCGAAAGCAAGTGTTTCCGGTAAAATGGTAAACGCTTATAATGCTTTAAAAATGGCCGAGGAACTATCAAAAACAATTCCAAAAGAACCAAAATTATAATCTCTCGGGAAGGAAAAATCCTTCCCTTTTTTATTTATAAATGATGAAGAACCTATTTTTATTCTGTTTTGCTTTCGTTAGCGTTGTTACTGTCTCTGCCCAATCCAATGGTTATTGGCAACAAAAAGTTGACTATAAAATGGAAGTTACGATGGATGTCAAAAACTATCAGTACAAAGGGAAACAAGAATTAATTTACACCAATAATTCCTCCGATACTTTAAGACGCGTTTATTATCATTTATACAATAATGCTTTCCAGCCGGGAAGTGAAATGGATGCCCGCATTCAATCGATTCCCGATCCCGACAAACGAATGACCAACAAAGTCAAAAACGCGGAAGGAAAAGAAATCACTGAAAGCCGACTCAAAACTTTAAAGCCAAACGAAATTGGTTTTTTAAGAGTTTCAAATGTGAAGCAGGACGGAGTTTCGGCCAAAGCCAAAGAAGTAAGCACCATTCTTGAAGTCGATTTGGTTCAGCCAATTTTACCCGGAAAATCAACTTTACTGACTTTGGATTTCGACGGACAAGTTCCGGTGCAAATTCGCCGTTCTGGCAGAAACAACAAAGAAGGTGTTGAATTATCCATGACACAATGGTATCCGAAAATGGCCGAATTTGATTTTGAAGGTTGGCATGCCGACCCTTATATCGCCCGCGAATTTCACGGTGTTTGGGGAAATTTTGATGTCAAAATCACCCTCGCCAAAGATTACCTCATAGGCGGTTCGGGTTATTTGCAAAACAAAAACGAGATTGGTTACGGTTATCAGGATAATGGTGTTGTGGTTACTGTTCCGAAGAAACAAAAAACGCTAACCTGGCATTTTTTAGCGCCAAATGTGCACGACTTTGCCTGGGCAGCAGATAAAAATTATCTTCATGATGTGGTGAAAACCGACTTTGGGACAACGCTTCATTTCATATACAAAAACAATCCTAAAATCATTGAAACCTGGAAAAAGGCACAGCCAAAAACAGTTCAGTTGATGGGTTTTTACAACAAAACCATCGGCAAATATCCTTATGAACAATACACGGTAATTCAAGGCGGTGATGGCGGAATGGAATATGCCATGTCTACATTGGTTTTAGGCGAAGGCACACTTGACGGATTGGTGAACAGTGTCATTTCACATGAAATGGCGCATTCCTGGTTCCAACATGTATTGGCCTCCAACGAAAGCAAACATCCGTGGATGGATGAAGGTGGTGCCTCATTCCTTGAGGATTTAGGCGTAAACGAAATCGCTGAAAAAAAATCTGAAAATCCATTTTCCGGTGCGTACAAGAGTTATGTGGATTTGGCAAATTCCGGTTTGGAAGAACCGCTTTCGACTCATGGCGACCATTTTAGTTACAACAAAATCTACAGCACTTGTTCGTATAGCAAAGGCGAAATTTTCATCGCTCAAATGATTTACCTGATTGGAAAAGAAAACCTGATGAAGACCATGAAACGCTATTATGCCGATTTCAAATTCAAACACCCAACGCCTAATGACCTTAAACGCACTGCTGAGCGCGTTTCCGGAGCCAATTTAGACTGGTATCTGAATGAATGGACGCAAACCACCCATACGATTGATTACGGAATTAAAACTGTAGAAAGCGCAACCGATGGCGTACAAAGAACCGGAGTTTCTTTGGAAAGAATAGGCAGGATGCCAATGCCGATAGATGTTTTGGTTGAATATACCGATGGAACAAAAGAAAGCTTCTATATTCCGTTGCGCATGATGAGTTTTGAAAAAGAAAACCCTACGCCGGAAATCAAAAGAACTATCCTAAACGATTGGGCCTGGGCGCAACCGAATTATTTTTTTGAAATTCCAAAGTCAAAAGCTGCCATCAAAAAAATCACACTGGATCCAAGCGGTTTGATGGCCGACGTGAAAAAAAGCAATAATGTTTTTTTGGCAAAATAGACAAAAAAGGCAACCTCAACGGTTGCCTTTTTTTATAATAATTTAATACTGGTTATCTCGTTATAGATGCGGTATTTATTTTGCTTTGGGTCAAAGAATTCCTGTTGGCGGTAATGGATTTCGAGTTTGTCTCCTTTTACGATTTTGCCTTTCACAAACAAATTGTCGCCATCAAAAGGAAACAGCCAAACGAACTCCTGCCTTTCATTTTTATCATCCATCAGGATAATGGTGTTGAATTCTGCGGTGTTAATGCTTTCTAATGTACCGGTGTAAAACAAATCCAATTCGGTGTCATCTTCAGCAACGATGTTTTCGCCGGCATTCTCCTGATTGGCCATTTTGGTAAAAACTTCAGGACAAATCGATGCCATTTCCAGTCCAACACTCTCCGCAATTTTTTCAATAGAAGCGACTTTATTGTCAACATCCACATTGATTATCTTTTGCTCTTTCTCGGTCAATTTGTTCATCGCGGCAAAAATGCAAATCCCCAAATTAACATCCGTGACTTCTTTTGTGCCGATACAATCACAGGTTGAAGTGGCCAATTTTTTATAAACAACTTCCTTTTTTTGTGCCATCAGTGTCAACGGCAAGAGTAACAAGAGTAAGGATAATTTCATAGCTAGCGGTTTTTCTATAGAACACGAAAGTAACAGAAACCTTTTTATAAAAAAAACATTTCGAAATTATTTGTCATCAGGCAAAAAAGTGGTCTCAATTTTCAGAATTTTATTTTTGTGGAATAGAATTTGTAGATTTACCGCAAATATTTTTCACTATGAAGAACTTAAAATTTCTAATTCTTTTGATAGCGTTTGGCTTTGGTTTTCAAGAAAGTGTAGCCCAACCCATTCGGTTCAAAACCAGCAGCGTTAGTTTTACGGATAAAAACAATGACGGAAGCTGGAATGAATGGTCTGATTTTGTTGAAGCCAATGTTTTAATCACGCTTGACGCCAAAAAAGATTTGATTGTCATCAATTCTGCTGAAGTTCAATCTTTTAAAATCAGGGCTTACGGAGAAATTGAAGACAATGAAGAAGTAAATATTGTTCCTTTTGAATGCGTGGACAATCGGTATTCCAATTGTAATATATTCATCATTACCAAGAAAAAGGAAAACAACCGAATGCAGATTTACATCAATTACAATGAAGTAAAATTCGTTTACAACGTCTACAACGACAAATAATTTACCCTCAAACAAAATGGATTTCTCCTATTCGAAGGCTGAAAAACTCAAAAGCAAAAGCATCATAGATTTGTTGTTCGCCGAAGGCAAATCGGTGGGCAAATATCCTTTGCGATTGGTTTATGTGGCCTGCGATTTTGAAGATGATGTGCCTTTGAAAATGGGCGTTTCGGTATCCAAAAAGTATTTTAAAAAAGCTGTTGACCGCAATTATTTCAAACGGGTGTTGCGCGAATGTTACCGATTGAACAAAGCGCAGTTGATAGGCGCTTTGGACAAAAAATACTGTTTTATGTTCTTCTATCAAACCAGTGAAAAATTACCCTATCCAGAAATAGAAGAGAAAACCAAACAACTTTTTGAAAAGTTTGGAAAAACCATACAGGAAGAGAAAAAGTCATTATAGTTTCCACAGACACAATAAATTAGCCGCTATTTGCGTTTTAGTAGTATAACTCTCTTTATTATGAAAACTCTCTCTCTAATTTATTCTGTATTTATTTTGTTGTTTGCTTCCTGCAGACAGGCCGAATCTGCTGATGCAGCCTCGGCAGATATGATGGTTTATGCCGCGGCCGCGGATACTACAGCTGTTGCCGCTGAAGAATATGAAAGTAAATCTTATGACCGCAAAGCTGATGTGGTAATGTCAGCACCGCTGCCGCCAAGAGTTGATCAAATTGAAACCAAAATCATCAAAACGGGGAATTTAAAATTTCAATCGGATGATTTGGAAGTGACTTACCGTCAGATTCTGGCCGCTGTTAAAAAATACAAGGCGCTGATTAAAAATGATTCGCAAACCAACAATGATTATGCGCTTTCGAGAAACATCAATATCCGGATTCCGAATGAGCATTTTGATGCTTTTATAAACGATATTTCCAAAGGCATAAAGTATTTTGACCAGAAGGAAATTTCTTCTCAGGATGTAACAGAAGAGTATATTGATGTCGCTTCCAGAATTAAGACCAAAAAAATCTTAGAGGCACGGTATTTGGAGCTGTTGAAAAAAGCAAACAAGGTTTCGGAAATGCTCGAAATTGAAGGCCAGCTTTCCGAAATCAGGGAAGAAATTGAGGCTAAAGAAGGCCGATTGCGTTATCTTCAGAATAAGGTAGCGATGAGCACTTTGGATATCGAGTTTTACAAACCGGTTGCCGCCGGAAGCAAAGCTACGGTTTCCTATGGCGGAAGAATCTGGAATGCCATCACTGCCGGCTTTAATGGGATTTCAAATTTCTTTGTAGGTTTAATAGAAAATTGGCCCATAATTGTTACTTTAGTTGTCTTGATTTTCTTCATCAGAAAACGATTTAAAAGAAAAAATAAATAAACATGTTTTCAAAATTCAAAAAACGATATATTATCCCGCTGGTATTGAGCGGATTCCTATTTATTGGGGTAAGTTTTAAAGATGATTTCTTCGAAATTTCGAAGCAGATTGAAATCTTTACGACGCTTTTTAAGACCATCAATCAAAACTATGTGGACGAAACCAATCCTGCTGAATTGATGGACAAAGCCATCAAAAGCATGTTGGCCGATTTGGATCCGTATACCAATTATTTCAACGAAGCGGATGTCATCAAGTTCAAAATCAACAATACGGGAGAATACACCGGAATTGGTGCGATGATTACCCGAAAAGAGGACAAACTGATCATCAAAGAACCTTACAAAGGTTTTCCGGCCGACAAAGCCGGATTAAAAGCCGGTGATGAGATTATCCAAATTGGCGATGTTTTGCTGGCCGATTTCAAGGACGACGCGTCACAATTGTTGAAAGGTACTAAAAACACCAAAGTGGATATCAAATACCTGCGTCAGGGGAAAACGTTGACCACGCAATTGATTTTGGATGAAGTTGAAGTAAAAGCCGTTCCTTTTTATGGCAAAATCGATGATAAAACCGGTTATATTGTCTTGACACAATTCAACAAAAAAGCGGCTGCAGAAACAAGGGAAGCGCTCGAAAAACTAAAAGGTGAAGGTGCAACCCAAATCGTTTTGGACCTGCGTGGCAATCCGGGCGGATTGTTAAATGAAGCGGTGAATATTTGCAATCTTTTTGTGCCAAAAGGCGAAATCATTGTGACTACCAAATCAAAAAACGAGAAATACAACAACACTTATAAAACTACCCGCGAACCGATTGATACTGAAATTCCTTTGGTAGTCATTGTGGACGGAAAAAGTGCTTCAGCGTCCGAAATTGTGGCCGGCGCATTGCAGGATTTAGACCGCGCGGTGATTGTAGGCAGCAGAAGTTTCGGAAAAGGATTGGTACAACGTCCGATTGACATGACTTATGGCACCCAGGTTAAAGTAACCATTTCGAGATATTATACACCATCCGGAAGGTGTATTCAGGCGTTGAATTACAACAAAAAAGACAAAAGCGGAAAAGCGACCCGAACCGAAGAGAAAAACTATAATGCATTCAGAACCAAAAAAGGCAGACCTGTTTTTGATGGCGGTGGCGTTTTACCGGACGTGGAAATTGAAGAAACCAAAACCAGTACAATCGCTGATGCATTGCAAAAAAATGACGGGATTTTCAATTATGTAACTTACTACTATTATAAAAATCCAAACTTGGGTGACAAAATCCCAACAATAACTGATACTGATTTTGCTGATTTTAAAGCTTTTTTAAAACGCGAAAAAGTAGAGTTCAATACCGAAACCGAAGTGGCGCTTAAAAACACTTTGGAAAAAGCCAAAAAAGAAAAAGTCGATGCGGCCATCTCCACTGAATACCAACAATTATTGACTGCTTTACAAAAAAGCGAAGAAACCTTAATTGACAAAAATCAAAAGGAAATCAAAAATTTGATTTTGGACGAAATCATCAAAAGATACCAGTACAAAGAAGGTTTGTATCAGTATTATGTTAAAAGCAATTTAGAGATTAAAAAAGCCATTGGTGTCCTGAACAACACGGCTGAATACAATAAGATTTTAAAAATTTAATATGAAGCTGCTAAAATATTTGCCTTTCTTATTTTTCGGATTTTTACACGCACAGGAAGAAGTCGTTCATTCAGTTTATTTTGATTTTGACAAGTTTACACTGAATGAAATCCAAGCCAAAGATGTTGTTGATTTTATCAAAAAGACAGATTCTACCCGTATAGAATCGATTCAGATTTTTGGCTATACCGATGATGTCGGAAAAGAAGCCTATAATTTCAAACTTTCGACAAAACGAGCCAACGAGATCCAGACTAAATTTATCGAAAGCGGTATCAAAAGTAAAGTCATTGTAACCATCGAAGGAAAAGGAAGGATTTTGATAGATGATGATATCATTGAAAATCTCCCTGAGAAGCGTTCTAAAAACCGTCGTGTAGATGTAGTTTTGAATTTAAAACCTTTACCGAAAATCGAAATTCCCGGTTATTACAATTCCATCCAAAAGAAACACATTGTTGGCGATCACGTTTATCTTGATAATGTTTTATTCGAAAGAGGCAGCAGTAAACTGACCTTTAAATCAAAAACAGAACTGGATAAAATTGCCAAGGTCTTAATGAAATACAAGACGCTGCAATTTGAGATTCAGGGCCATGTTTGTTGCACCCCGCCATACCAAAAGGAAGCCATTGATAGAGACACCAAAAAGCGTCAATTGTCTACCAACCGCGCACAAACGGTTTATAAATACCTGCTTTGGAAAAAAATTCCGAAGGAAAGAATGTCTTTCAAAGGTTATGGAAATACCGTTCCGCTTGGAAAGGGGACAGAATATGACCGAAGAGTAGAATTGGTTATTTCAAAAGTGTAATTACTCTTTTTTCATTTCAATGTGCGGAATATCGTCTTCGAGATACATTTCGCTGGTTTGGATAAAGCCATGGCTTTCGTAGAATTTCTTCAGGTATAATTGGGCCGAAATCGTAATTTTACTTTGGTCGAAATGCGATTTCAATCCCTGAATTGCTTCCTGCATCAGGATATGTCCGATTTTTTTATCGCGATAGGTTTCTTTTACCACAACCCGTCCGATGGATGCCTGTTCAAAATAATCATGTGGTTTGAAAAGCCGCGCATAAGCCACGACTTCACCATTATCTTCGCCAATTAGATGTAATGCTTTCTCGTCTTTACCATCAATATCCTGATAAACGCAATTTTGCTCCACTATAAAGACTTCTGCGCGCAATTGTAGTAAATTATAGAACTCCTTTACAGAAAGTGCCTCAAATCGCTTTATTTTCCATTCTAATTTCATTGCTGTTATTTTTTGAATTGAATCGATTTAATGATGGCTTCCAGTTCAAACATCAAATCTCTTTTCTCTTTAGATGGCGCATAGCAAAATCCTTCGAGCACTAAGATTCTTTTGTTCTCTTTGTCAAAAATGACATAGTTGATAAATGGCCCCGACATGAAGTCGTTTTTCATCTGCCAGGTGCCTTTGGTTTCATAGGCATTTCTTCCGGCCAAAGTGGTTTTAGAAAAATAAGGAGAATAAGCTTCTTCCGTCACCATCTGTGTTCGCGCGGTTGAACCGTGGATGTATTTTTGGCCGATGGAATCTCTGGTTTTGATGATATCGCTCACGGCATTATTGGCATGGATGGCGCTCCATGGAATTTGGTAAATAATTACGCTGGTATTGCCGCTGGTAATTTCGCTTTTGAGCCAAATGAAATTCTTTCTTCGCATGACATATTCATACTTGGATGGAATCAGTAAATCGACATTGAATTTCTTTTGGATTTTTTTGGTATCCAATAAGGAGTCCTTGAAAATCTTCTGGCTTTGCGCAATTTCAATGGCTCTCATCTTTTGAATGATGGTTGGCGCGTTTTCTTCTAGAATATCCAGGATTTCAAAAGTTGTTTTTCCAGTGATATGAACGGCATTTTGTGGTGAGGAAAATTCGTTTTCCTTGATTTCAAATTTATTCTCATTGCCTTTTTTGACAATGATGATGTTTCTGGAATCGGTCGAAAATCCTTCAAATAGCTTTACCGGATATTGGTTGATGGTGAACAATGGTTCTTCCTGTGGCAAACCCAAAACCGGTGAGGCAAATTTATTACGGATGCTGTCGCCTACTTCACCATTCCAAAGCTGATCATCAATGATTACCGCTATAGTGTTAATGGCTGCCGATGTCTCATCGGGAAACTTGTCCTTTTTAAACGAACAGGAACTCACGATAAACGTGACAAAAAGCCATAAAAAAAGGGTTTTATTCATAAGTGAAATAAAACCCAAATTTATAGAAGATTTTCGGATTAACCGTTGTTAATTTTTAACTTCATTCCCGGTTTCAAACTTTCGTTTTTGATACCGTTCCATTTTTTGATATCGGAAATGGTAACACCAGGATATTTTTTAGCAATGCTGAATAGTGAATCGCCTTTTTTCACGTAGTATGTTTTTACTTCGTTTCTGTCATTCGCAGCGATGTTATCCTTTTTAGAAGTTTTGGCTTCGTTGATGGCCACTTCTTTTTTGGAAACGATTAAGTTTTGACCCAATTTCACATTGTTGTCTTCCATCTCGTTCCATTCTTTGATTTCAGCGATGGTAACATTGTATTTTTTGGCAATGGTTCCTAGGTATTCTCCTCTTCTAACTTTGTGTTCCACAATTTTAGTTTCGGTTTTTGGCTCTTCAACTTCTGCCGTTTCGCTGGTGTTTACCAAGGCCAATTTAGATCCTGACTGAACATTCAAATCATTTAAATTGTTCCATTTTTTCAGATCTTCCAAACTAACGTTGAATTTTTTAGCAATGCTGAAAAGGTTGTCACCTCTTTGAACTTCGTAGTAATCACTAGGCTTTTCACTTGCCTCAACATTGTTATCATTCGAAGCTACTGCTGTTTCTACTTTATTGTCAACGATTGCTTTGTCAGCTTTCACTTCTTTTCTAACGGTAGTAACCACTCTTTCGTTTTTGATGATTTTTAAATTGGCCCCCAAAGCGATATTGCTGCTTCTTAGTTTGTTCCATTTTTTAACTTCGGCTACAGAAACGCCGTATTTATCTGAAATCTCACCCAGGTTATCGCCTTTTCTAACTTTGTGGTATTTCACAACGTCTTTGTAGGCCACCACTTTTTCTTCTTTGAATATTTTATTGGTATTCGAAGCTACTGCAACTGTGTCAGCAGTATTTGTTGGTTTGTTTTCGTTTGAAGCGATATCACTGTTGCTGTAATCAGTCACATAAATTTTCAGGTTTCTGCCCAATGGCGCTTTGCTGCTTCTTAAGCGATTCCATTTTTTTAGTTCTGAAATGGTTACGCCATATCGGTCTGAAATCTCCCCTAAACTATCGCCACGTCTCACTTTATGATATTTGACTTTTGTTCCCGATCCTGAATTTGAAGAAGCCAGCATCGTTCTTTCAAAAGGTCTTTCTCTTTTGCTTGCTTCATAATCAGCATATGCGTAAATCTTATCTTCATTTGAAGTGAACACTGCAATTTTATCTACCGGTAATCTCAGGAAATGACTTTGTCCGGTAATTGAAGGTACTTCTTCTCTTTTGTATGAAGGATTTAAAAACTGTAATTCTGCCACAGAAACATCTAACAAATCGGCAATTTGCTTGAAGGTCAAAGCTCTTTTTACCATTACAGTATCGGTCGCAAAATGATTGGCAATCGCTCTGTCCGGTTTGATGCCGTGTTCTTTATGGTATTCAAAAATATACATCGTGGCTAAGAACGCCGGAACATATCCTTGCGTTTCTTTGTGCAAATATGGTCTGATATTCCAGTAGTTTTGTTTTCCCCCCGAACGACGAATTGCTTTGGCTACATTTCCTGGTCCGGTGTTATAAGACGCTAAAACCAAATCCCAATCTCCAAAAATAGAATACATGTTTTTCATGTATTGTGTTGCTGCATTACTGGCTTTCAATGGATCACTTCTTTCATCAACATAAGTATCTACTTTTAAACCATACTGTTTACCGGTTTGGTACATGAACTGCCATAAACCAGTGGCGCCAACTCTTGAAACCGCTCTTGGGTTCAAAGCTGATTCAACAACCGATAAATACTTAATTTCTAATGGGATATTTTGTGCGGCCAATGATTCTTCAAACATTGGGAAGTAATATTGAGAAATACCAATTAATCTCTCGAATGAACGTTTTCTGTTCTTTAAAAATGATTTGATAACGTTTTCTAATCCTTGATTGTATTCTATATTGAATGGCGATTTCTCGTCCATGGCCTTTAGCCTTGCTTTCAAAAGCTCTGTTGGCAATTCATATTCCACTTTTTCATCAACATTAATATTTTTAATGTCAAAAGTCAACTCATCATACAAATCCAAACTGGCCAATTCCTTCATCCACATACTGTCAATGCATTTGGCAATATTGTCATGAACAAAAGAAGCTTTGATAGAATCAAGCACTTCTCTTTTGGTTAATTCCCTTTTGGGCAGTTTAATTTGAACCGGAATCGCCTTAATGGTATCCTGGGCAAAAATTGCCGAAGAAGCCAAGATGAGCGCCAATGTTGTTATTTTTCTAATATTCATATCGTAATATTATAAGTGGTATTTTATTTCAGCGTTGTTAATGATGTCATTAACAACGTAATTTATTGTCTTTTATTGTGTTGCAAATGTTAATTAACAATTGCCGCAATTCCGGGTAAAACTCTTCCTTCTAACATTTCCAACATAGCGCCTCCGCCGGTGGAAACATAACTCATTTTATCTTCTAAGCCGAATTGTTTTACGGCCGCTACCGAATCTCCGCCGCCAACGAGTGAAAAAGCACCGCCAGCTGTTGATTCCGCAATATAATTTCCCAATGTTATTGTTCCTTTGGCGAAATTCTCCATTTCAAAAACGCCTAACGGACCATTCCAAAGAATCGTTTTGGAATCCATAATTACTTTTTTGAAATTCTCCAATGATTTTGGACCAGCGTCTAAACCTTGCCATCCATCAGGAATTTCGCGAACGTCAACCACTTGTGTGTTGGCGTCATTTGTAAAAGCATCGGCTGCGATTACATCAACCGGAATATGTATCTGAACGTTTTTTTCTTTGGCCAAACGCAAAATCTCCAAAGCCAATTCCTGTTTGTCATCTTCACAAATCGAGTTTCCGATTTTTCCACCCAAAGCTTTTACGAAAGTAAACGTCATTCCACCACCGATAATCATGTGGTCTACTTTGTCCAAAATATTCTCGATAACTGTGATTTTTGAAGAAACTTTTGATCCTCCAAGCACCGCTGTTACCGGTTTTACTGAATTATTCAGTACACGATTCAAACTTTCAATTTCTTTTGCCAAAAGCATGCCGAAACATTTGCTTGTTGGAAAAAATTGTGCCATAATCGTTGTTGAAGCGTGAGCTCTGTGTGCTGTTCCAAAAGCATCATTAACATAAATATCGCCTAACGAAGCTAATTCTTTTGCAAAATTTTCATCTCCGGCTTCTTCTTCAGCATAAAAACGAAGGTTTTCCAACAATAAAACTTCGCCTGGTTTTAAATTTTTAGCGGCATTTTGGGCAATTTCGCCTCTGCAATCTGCTGCAAAATTTACTTTAACTCCTAAAACTTCTGATGTTTTTGCCACAATATGTCTTAACGAATATTGGTCTTGTTTTCCTTTTGGTCTTCCCAAATGTGACATCAAAATTACACTTCCTCCATCGGCTACAATCTTATCTATAGTTGGCTTTGCGGCTTCAATTCGGTTAGCATCAGTAACATTAAAATTCTCATCTAAAGGCACATTAAAATCAACTCGGATAATCGCTTTTTTGCCATTGAAATTGAAATCTTGGAGTGTTTTCATCTAAAATTTAAGTGGTTAAGTTTAAATGCAAATATAATAAAATTTAATTTCATCGGTGATTCTTGTGCGTTTGTCGATGATTTTTAAGAAAAAATTAAGTTGTAAGCCATTTATTTTCAATCAAATAACGATTCATTAACCATAAAACCATAAGATTATCGACCTGTAAATTTGATTTTGATCCATGTATATTGCTGTTCTTTTAGCCAAAAATTTGCTCTATATTTGCCTATGCAGTTTTCAGAAATACTCGGCCAGGAATACCTCAAAAATCATCTCGTTACCAGTGCTTTATCGGGAAGAATTCCGCATGCGCAACTATTTGTCGGTCCGGAAGGCAGCGGCACTTTGGCCATGGCGATTGCCTATGCCCAATTTGTTTTGTGCAATAACATTGGTACTGAAAACAATGGCGGAAATGAAAGTTGTAATTTAAAGTTCCAATCGCTATCGCATCCTGATTTGCATTTTGTGTATCCGAATGTGACCAATGAAGATGTGAAATCCAAACCGAAAAGTGCCGATTTTATTATGGATTGGCGCGAATTTGTTTTACAAAACCCTTATGGCGGTTTATTTGACTGGTACAAACATCTGGGCGTTAAAAATAAACAGGGCGAAATCCGGGTTGAAGATGCTCAGGATATTTTGAAATCTTTGGCACTAAAATCCTATGAAGGCGGTTACAAAGTGATGATTGTTTGGATGGTGGACAAAATGAATATTGCCGCATCCAACAAATTATTAAAACTGTTGGAAGAACCACCTGAAAAAACACTTTTCATCCTGATTTCTGAAAACGAAGAAGACATCATTCAGACAATCCGTTCCCGTTGTCAGGTATTGCATTTTGGCGGAATTCCTCAAAATATTATCGTTGACGCCTTGGTTTCGCGTCAAAATTTAGACTCGAAAACCGCAACAAAAATTGCCCATCAGGCACAAGGAAATTACAATAAAGCACTGTATTTGCTAAACGAAGACAACGAAGATTTACAGTTTGAAAAATGGTTTGTGGATTGGGTCAGAGCGGCTTTCAGAGCTAAGGGAAATGCGGCGGCAATTCAGGATTTGATTGCTTGGAGCGAAGAAATTGCAGGTATTGGCCGTGAAGGACAAAAACAGTTTCTTAATTTCTGCATCGATATGTTTCGCCAAGCTTTGTTGCTGAACTATCAAAATGAAAAATTAGTATATTTAGAACCTAAAATAGAGAATTTTACACTTGAAAAATTTGCGCCATTTGTTAGCGGGAATAATATAAATGACATTTTCAAAGAGCTTTCAGATGCTATTTATCATATTGAACGCAATGGAAACGCCAAAATCATTTTAACTGATTTATCGATAAAACTTACCCGATTAATCCATAATAAATAAACCTATGAACAACACTGCTTCTATCTTAGTTTTGCTTTTTTTAGCGGTTACTTTTGTACAGTCTGCTTATGATAAAGTCTTTGCCTGGCAAGGTAATGTGGAATGGCTTAAAGGTCATTTTGCAGAAACCATCCTAAAAAATTATGTGCCTTTAGCCTTGTTTACGATTCTGGTTTTAGAATTAATTACCGGCGTTTTTGCGTTGGTTGGCTGTGTTGAATTAATGGTAAATGGAGGAAAAACCTTTGGTAAATATGGCGCTATTTCCTCCTCTATAACTCTGATATTGTTATTGTTAGGTCAAAGATTGGCCAAGGATTATGACGGCGCCAGAACAATCGCCATTTATTTTGTGCCTTCCGTTTTAGCGGTTTGGTGGTTGAGTTAAAAACAATATAAAATAAAAAAACCTCGAGAATCTCGAGGCTTTTCTTATGTCTTCTTTTTTTATTTCTTTTCTTCGGTTTTGGCTTCCGGTTTTTCTTCTTTCTTATCTGAAGATTTGTATTTGTCGTTTACCAATTTGATCATTTCTTTGGTAATATCATAGCTGTCTTTTGCATATAAAACTGAAGCAACATCTCCGGTTCCATAGATATAGTCGTACCCTTTTTCCTTACCGAATTCTTTAATAGCTTTTCTGTAATTGCTCACTAAAGAATCCATTTCAACACCGCTTTCCTGCTGCAATTGTTGTAGCATTGCCTGTTGAGCATAAGTTAATTCCTGTTCTTTTTGTCTCAATTCTGAGCCTTTTTGTTGCGCCCAAACCTGACCATTGGCTTGTGCATTTTTCTGAAAACTGGCTGCTTCGGCTTTGAAACGATTTACTTCAACTTCCAATTGGCTTCCCATTACTTTAGCCTTGTCTTTGTATTTGGCTTCGATATCTTTGGCTTCTGTTGATTCTGCCATTAATTTAGAAGTATCGATATAGGCTGTTTTGAATTCTTTTGATTCGGTGGTTTTATTGCAGGAAATTATTGAAATAGCCAATGCAACAAGTAGAACTGTTTTCTTCATTATTTATTGTGATTTGATAAATTAATTTTCGGTTTCAAAAGTATAAAAATAAAAGGCAATAAGCTAACGACAAAAAAGAGCAATTTTAGGGCAATTTTACCGTGATAGGATTTGATTATTGCTTCTGTAAAAACAATAATCACGCATTATTGTTTTTGACTTCAAATAAAGCGCTTTAAGACACTTTTGCTTTTTTGGCAACCAAAGACGTTTCTTTGGTGATTTCAGTGAAATTGCGTTCGTTTATTTGATTTTTATTGGTTTTTTATGATGTAAATATGCGATGAATACTCTTTTGTTTTATTTCCGCTAAGATTTGACTTCCATCCAACGAAAAAGGCTCTGACGAAATTCATTTTCCCCGATTTGTATTTTTCAGAAAGCAAGCTCACATAAAAGCTGTCAAATTTCATGGGTAAGACTTCAACTAATTTCATTCCTTTTTCAGAAAATAATTTTTCGATAGTCGTTTTTGAAAAATGCCAAATGTGTCTTGGCACATCAAATGCGGCCCAATACTTTCCATAATAATTGGCATCAAAAGATTTAAAATTTGGAACCGCAATCACAATTGTTCCTGATGGTTTGATCAATCTTTTTAATTCTGAAATATACTCGTCCAAATTTGGAACGTGTTCCAAAACATGCCACATCGTAATTACATCGAATGAATTATTTTCTAATTCTGCTAAACTTTCTGCAAAGGTTACTCCTTTGTTAATAGCAATTCCTTTTGCCTTTGCGTTTGGTTCGATTCCGGTAATGTTCCAACCGTCTTTTTTAGCCACAACCAAAAAGTCTCCGGTTCCAGCTCCAATATCTAATAGTTTTCCATTTGGAGATTGGGCATTGATTAATTTCAATTTGTTTTTGAGTGCAATTCCTTTAATCAAATGATAGGCTCTTTCAAACAAAGAACGCTTTCCGTCGGTATGGGAAATATAATCATCGCTTTCATAATAACTCGGTAATTTCTCCAAACTCGGTTTCGGGAAAGTGATCAATAAATCATATTCCGGATTGTGGTGTAATTCAAAAATTTCTTTGGAAACAGAATAATCTCTAACTTTTTGAAAAAAAATATTGTTTTGAAAACTCATATAAAGTCTGTATTGATAAGGCTTGGCAAACTTAGTTTCACGTGGAACGTTAAAACTATCTTCCCATGTAAATTAATAAAACTGAAATATCAGCTGGTGAAACTCCGCTGATTCTTGATGCCTGGGAAATGGTTACCGGACGAATGTTCGATAATTTTTGTTTGGCTTCAATAGACATCGATTTGATTTTGTGATAATCGAAATTCTCCGGGATTTTTATGTCTTCTAAACGGATTAGCTTTTCGGCATTGTTTCTTTCTTTCTCGATATAACCCGAATATTTAACCTGGATTTCGGCTTGCTCAATAATCTCTTTGTCCAAATCATTTTCCTGAATATAGTTTTGAACTTTTTCAAATTTCAAGATATCATCCAATTCAATTTGCGGACGCGAAAACACTTTAAACATTTTATCCGATTGTACCATTGGAGCACTTTCCTTTTCCACTAAAATAGGATTGGCTTCTTCTTGGGTCACACTTGTTTCTTTAAAGAAGTTCACCATTTTTTCGCTTTCATTGAACTTGTGTTCCATTCTTCTCATTCTTTTTTCAGAAGCCAAACCAATCTCAAAAGACTTTGGTGTCAATCTGAAATCGGCATTGTCCTGACGTAAAAGCGTTCTGTATTCCGCTCGTGAAGTAAACATGCGATAAGGCTCTTCAGTTCCTTTGGTAATCAAATCATCAATTAAAACACCGATATAAGCTTCATCGCGACGAAGAATCATCGGTTCCATTTCTTTTACTTTCAATGCAGCGTTAATTCCTGCCATCATACCTTGAGAAGCCGCTTCTTCGTAACCGGTTGTTCCATTAATTTGTCCAGCGAAATACAATCCATCAACCAACTTGGTTTCTAAAGTATGTTTTAATTGTGTTGGCGGGAAATAATCGTATTCAATAGCATACCCCGGACGGAAAAACTTAACGTTTTCAAATCCTTCAACGGAACGCAATGCTTTAAATTGAATGTCTTCAGGCAAGGAAGTTGAAAAGCCATTTACATACACTTCAACGGTATTCCATCCTTCCGGTTCAACAAAAAGCTGGTGTCTTTCCTTGTCGGCAAAGCGATTAATTTTATCTTCAATCGAAGGACAATATCTTGGTCCGATACTTTTGATTCTACCATTGAACATTGGCGAACGGTCAAATCCTTCACGCAAAATGTTGTGCACTTCATTTGAAGTGTAAGTCATGTGACACAGTTTTTGGTGTGTCAATGGCTTTGTTTCGTCAGAATATGAGAATTTATCCGGAATCAAATCTCCGGGTTCTTCACGCATTTTTGAATAGTCTAAAGAACGGCCATCTACACGTGGTGGCGTTCCGGTTTTCATTCTTCCGGCTTCAAACCCGACATTCTTCAAATCTTCCGTAATTCCATAAGCCGCACTTTCTCCGGCTCTTCCTCCTCCGAATTGTTTGTCGCCAATATGGATTAATCCATTGAGAAAAGTTCCGTTGGTCAAGACAACTGTTTTGGCCTTGATTTCAATTCCCAGCGAAGTAACAATTCCTTCAATCTTATTATTCTTAATCAAAAGTCCTTTGACCATTTCCTGATAGAAATCAAGATTGGGTGTTCGTTCCAACATCAATCGCCATTCTTCGGCAAAACGCATTCTGTCGCTTTGCACTCTTGGCGACCACATCGCCGGTCCTTTTGATTTGTTCAGCATTTTAAACTGCACTGCGGTTTTATCCGAAATGATTCCGGAGTAACCACCAAGCGCATCAATCTCACGAACAATTTGTCCTTTCGCAATTCCGCCCATAGCAGGATTACACGACATCTGGGCAATGTTCTGCAAGCTCATCGTTACCAATAGGGTTGTGCAACCCAAATTGGCTGATGCCGCTGCCGCTTCACAACCCGCATGTCCTGCTCCTACTACAATTGTATCGTATTTTTCTAAAAACATTTTAATTTTGTTTCACGTGGAACATTTTCATTTTCTCTTCTTCCTTTTCACGCATTAATTGTTCGTCTTTTTCAGACTTGTCTTTGTAACCACAATAATGTAAAATACCGTGAACCATAACTCTTTTTAATTCTTCATCAAAAGAAACCTTGAAATCCTGAGCGTTCTCGCGTACTCTTTCCACAGATATAAAAATATCGCCATGTAGTTCGTTTCCTATAGAATAATCAAAGCTAATGATGTCTGTTAATGTGTCGTGATTAAGGTATTGCTGGTTTATTTCAAGCAAATAATCATCATCACAGAATATATAATTGATTTCGCCTTCGTTCTTTATTTCAGAGCTAATGACTTTGGAAAGCCAATCGGCATAAACCTTTTCATTGTCTAAATTGAAATCCGACTCGTAATTAAAACTAATCATGCTGCATAAAGTATTCTTGAACCTTCTGGTTAAAATTGGAGCGCAAAGGTAAGCTTTGTCTATTTAAAATTTCAATACTATTCAAATATTCTTGAAGCTTGCTTGGAAGTGCATTCGCCTGATTACTAAATTCTTTCTTATTGGTTTCTGATTGGCGCTTCTTATCTTCGCCTTGTTGTTGCAACGCTTTTTCCAATTTCAACAACTCATATTTTACATTTAAAATCTTTTGGAGCGTTTCATTATTGAAGCCTTTATTCAACAATTGTTTTTCGATTTGCTTCATTTGATCCAAAGTATTTTGGCCGTTTCCGCCAACACCTTGTTTCTTCAATTCTTTTTCTAAAGCTTCGCGCAATTGCTGTTGTTCTTTATAAATTTCCATAATGGCTTTGGCATCGCCTTCACCATCCTGACCTTGTTCACCGCCTTTTTCATTGCCTTGTCCTTGTCCGGATTGTCCGCCTTTTTGTCCTTTACCGCTTTTATTTCCTTGTTGGCCTTCGCCGGGTTTTTCCCCTTGATTTCCTTCCGGACCTTCACCTGGTTTCTCGCCCTTCTTCATTCCCTTTTTCATCTTCTCGCCCAAACCTTCCTGCTTTTTAATAATGTCCGGCAATTGCATTACTTGTCCTTGTCCGCCTGGTTTTGGCTTGCCCTGACCTTGTCCCTGCATTTGCATCTGCATTTGCATTCCGTTCAAAACATCACTCAACATATCTGCTAATTTGTTTGAAGAAGAAACCGCATATTGTTGGTGTGAATTACCTTTAGGTACATTGGCCTCAACTAAAGTCTCTAAAGCTTTATCAATATTATACTGAACATTTCCGATTTCTTTTGTAACCTCTTCGGCAATTTTCGGATTGCGTAAGGATAAGGCAAATAAACTGTCGTCAACATGTTTGAATTGTTGCTTCAAATCTTGTTGAATTTTTAAATTCTTATTGAAAGATGGCGCGCCTCGTTTTAGGTTTTTAAACTGTTTCATCACATCTTCCTGAGAGAACGAATAAGCCAAGAGGTTGTCCAATATCTGACGTAGCATCGCCGTGTCTTCTTCCATTTGCTCCATTTCTCCTGATTGCATTTGCTCCATCATCTGTTGGCTCATTTGCTTCATTTTCTTTGAGGCACTTTTCTGTTTTGGTTTTGCTTTATCCTTTTGCTGTTGCTGCAATTGGTCTTTGGCATTCTTCAAATCCTCATCAATGCTTTTCTCTTTTTCATCAGTATTAGGCATGTCCATTGGCGCTTTTAACTCTTTATTGTCTTTCTCCAGTTCATTCAATTCCTCCTGAAGCTTGTCAAATTCCTTATTGATTTCTTCCTGTTTTTCGGCATTATTCTCGTCTGTTTTCTCAGACAACTTATCTTGTTTTTCGGCAAGCTTATCTAATTTATCCGCAATTTGCTCCGCTTTTTTCTCCACGTAGTAACGCTTGGTCAATTCGATCAACTGCTCCAAACTCTTAGTTTGATTTTTACTCGCCTGTTGGAATTTTTCCATTTTTTCAAACAATTCTTCTTTGCTGATTTTATCATTCAGTTTCTGAAGTTCGTCTAAAAGCTTTTTGTTTTTCTCAATTTCTTCTTTTGATTTCTCTAAACGTTCCTGCAACAATTCTTTTTTCTCATCCTTTTTCTCGGTTTTGAATTGCTCAAGATTATCCTTCATCTTCTCTGAGAACTCTTTCATCATTTCATCCTGTTGCTTTTGGCGTTGGATGAAATCGTTTACTTTCTGTTGTTCTTTATAGTCCAGATTGTCTTTCTCTTTACCCATTTTCTGCAATTTCTCCATTTCAGATAGTTGCTTGTCCTGGGCTTTTAAAGATTTAGCCAATGAATTGATATTCTCATTTTGCTGTTGCAGCATTTCGTCCTGCTTTTCGGTTTCGGTGGCTATGCGATTACTAAACACAGACGATTTGGTGCTTTTGTAATTGTGGATAGCATCGTTATCGAAAATCTCAAAATAGTATTCATACGAAACACCTTCTTCTACGGGAAGATTGCTCGGGAACGAAAACACAAACTGGTCGTAAACATCTTTCTTAACGTTAATAAAGGCTTTTTTAGCCGTGTTTGGTGTGTCTTTCGGATAATAGACGATTTGCAGCCTTGAGAGACCGTAATCGTCGGAAACTTGTCCAAGCACATAATTCTTATTCACTTTCAAACTGTCCGGGGCATTGTTAACCGTAATCGTTGGAAACTGATCTTTGATCACCGAAATCTGATAGTTTAGTTTTTCATAATTCTGAACCTTCGCATTTGAAGTCAGGATTTGATAATCGGTATTTTGAAGGATGCTTTTAGACAATGAAAACACATTCTCATTTTTTACAAAAGCAAAATGATTGTTTGCATTAACCCAATCCACTTTTTGTGTGGCCAATGTATTCATTCTCCAGGTCACACGCGTTCCTTCTGGGATAATGGCATTTCCGGTTCCTTTGATTACTTCCGTTTTTTTATTCAGATAACCCGGGAAATTCAACACCATTTCAAAATTGGCAATCGATGGAACAGTTACCACTTTCAACTCGTAATCATGTGAAGAAACGTCGTTCGCTTCAATGTGGAATTCCAAATCTTCGGATGGTTTCGGAATCACAAACTCAAATTCACCGGCTTTGTTGCTTTCCATAAAATAGCTTTCTTCACCGATAAAAATCATCGCGTTCTCTGGATAAACTTTACCAACCGTTTTCACTTTGAGTAAAAAGTCTTTGTTTTGTTCGGTTTGCAGATTGTCATTGATTACCACAAATTCAAATGGCGCCGGCGGTAAAAACTGTTGCTTGAAATGCACCACGCGATTCAAACTTTGCGATAGGATTTCGCTCTGTCCTGAAATCATAAAAAATAAAAAGAACAAAATCGGGATAATGGCAAGCGGTAAATATTTTTTGTTTTTGCCTAAATTGATGGCGTTTCCAAAAGGAATCGGCTGTAAAGTATTGGCCTTTTGATCAATTGAAGCTAACAGTAATTCAGACTTGTTTTTATCTTGTGATAATTGTAAAAAGTTGGTCAACTTGTCACCTACTTCATTAAAATGATTCCCAATAATATTGGATGCCTGATTGTAATCGATTCCCTTTTGCAACTTGAAAAGTTTGAAAAGCGGGAATAAAATAAACCGCAGTAAAAGGAATAATTCCACCGCGATAAACAATACAAACAAGATGGTTCTGGCGGTTGGTTTCAACCAAAGAAAATATTCCACGAAAAGCGTGAAGATAAAATACAGCAATCCCAAACCGACGAAGAATATGGTTCCGCGCAGCAATTCATTGGTATAAAACTTTCTGATAAAGTCTTCTAACTTTTGATAAATAAGGGTCGATTTTTCCACTTTTTTGCTAATCTTTATTTATAACCGATAAATGTACAATTTTTGGCGAATAACCAACGTTAAAAATTTGCCAATGAAAATTCATCAATTCCTGCCTAATTAAATTTTATCTTTGCAAAAAAAATAGAGTCATGTCAAGACCAGTTAGAGTTCGTTTTGCTCCAAGTCCAACCGGACCATTGCACATTGGTGGCGTTAGAACAGCCTTATTTAATTACCTGTTTGCCAAAAAACATAACGGTGTTTTCTATTTGAGAATTGAAGATACCGATCAAAACCGTTTTGTTCCCGGAGCGGAACAATACATCTTTGAAGCTTTGGAATGGTTAGGCATTGCGCCAAGCGAAACCGTTGGGAAGAATGAAAAATTTGGCCCATACCGTCAAAGCGAAAGAAAGCATTTGTACAAACAATACGCAGACCAATTGGTGAATTCAGGTTGGGCTTACTATGCATTTGATACTGCTGAAGCTTTGGATGCACACAGAAAGCAACACGAAGAACAAGGGAAAACCTTTATCTACAATTGGCACAATCGTGAAAAACTGGATACTTCCTTAGTTATATCGGCAGCAGAAACTGAAAAAAGAATTACTAACGGAGAAGCTTTTGTGATTCGTTTTAAAACGCCGGTAAATGAGACTTTGCATTTGCACGACATCATTCGTGGTGATATCAATTTTGAAACCAATTTGTTAGACGATAAAGTTTTGTTCAAGTCTGATGGTATGCCGACTTATCATTTGGCCAATATTGTGGATGATCATTTAATGGAAACTTCTCACGTGATTCGCGGTGAAGAATGGTTGCCATCGATGCCGTTGCACAGTTTATTATACAAAGCTTTTGGTTGGGAAGCGCCGGAATTTGCGCATTTGCCATTGATTCTAAAACCAATCGGAAACGGAAAATTATCCAAACGCGATGGTGACAAAATGGGATTCCCGGTATTTCCATTGGAATGGAAAAGCGACGAAGGTGTATCCTCAGGCTATAGAGAAAAAGGATTTTTCCCGGAAGCAGTGGTTAACTTCCTGGCTTTATTGGGCTGGAATGATGGAACAGAACAAGAATTGTTTTCGTTAGAAGAATTGGCCGATAAATTTGATTTGAATAGAGTTCACAAAGCCGGAGCCAAATTTGACCCGGACAAAAACAAATGGTTCAACCACCAATATTTGCAAAAACAAAGCGATGAGCGTTTGGCGGAAGCCTTTGCTCCTACTTTAACCGAAAAAGGAATTACAGTTGAAAACGATAAATTAATAAGAATCGTTTCTTCAATAAAAGAACGCGCGAACTTTGTTTCAGAGTTTTGGGATTTGGCCGATTATTTCTTTGTGGCGCCAAAAGTTTACGATGAAAAAGCGGCCAAGAATTGGAAAGAAGACACACCGGATTTAATCAAACAATTGATTTCGGTTTTGAATACTATTGAAGATTTCACTTCGGTAAATATCGAAACGATTGTCAAAGACTGGATGACGCAAAATGAAATCGGAATGGGGAAAGTCATGCAGCCGTTTCGTTTGAGTTTGGTTGGTGCCTTGAAAGGACCACATCTTTTTGACATTGTCGAATTGATTGGAAAAGAAGAAACCATCAAGCGATTGGAAAAAGCGATTGCTACATTATAAAAAGAAAAGCCCCTAATTAGGGGCTTTTCTTTTAATTGTCTATCTTTTTGGAGATCGATTTAAAATCCCCGGCTTTAATGTTATAAGACATTCCTGTATTGGCATTGTAGATAATATCTCCGGACTTGGAGTTGATTACAGAAATCAATTTGACGCCGTTCACCTGAACATAATTCAGGAAATAAATCTCCTGACCATCCGTCATCAATTCGTTTAATTTTTCTTCCGTAACAATTTCATATGGGAACTTGTAATCTTTCAACAGTTCTTCTTCTTCTCTTTTTTCGCCTTCTGTTCTTGAGAAAGCATTGTACTTTATGGCTACTGTTTCCGGAATGTAGAGCTTCTGGGTTTGCAGTGCTTTTATTTTTTCCTTATCAAAAAAATCAAAAAAACAATTGGCATAAGCTTTGGCTTTCAGCTTGTCGTTGATGATTTTTAAATAGGTTCTCAAATAGCCTAAATCATAATTCAAAAACAGCCTTGGATTAACATTGGATACTGTTTTTTGGCGTTGTTCAATGCTAGGTGTAAAGAAAATGGTCGCCAATTTATCGGAATCATAAAAATCTCTTCCGTTTTTGTCTGTTTTTTTTAATTGATATACTTTCAAATCCATGGTGTTGAAAAGATAATCAACTCTTGCTCCGCTTTGGGTGGTTTTGGTATATTTAGTCGAGGTTAACTTAAAGAAATTATAATCTCTGTCATATTTTGCCATTCTTTCCTGCTCTGGTGTTTCATCGAAAGTGGTTGTCCATATAATTTCATACGGCGTTATATCCCAAACTTCTGAAATTACTGATGCGTATTCTTTTGGGGAAAATGTTGGTGGCAAAACAAAAAGTGTTTTTTTGGATTTCAACAATTCTATTTTCTCTGCCTTATTTTGGTTTGCAGCCTGACTCATCAGTTTATATTCTCCAACAATAATTTGGGAATAAGCTGAAGCTGATAGTAATAAAAACAATAATGCTTTTTTCATTGGTAGATTGAATTTTATAGGTTGATAATGATTTGTCCGTTAATGGTTCCGAGATTCCCTTTGAATTTGTCTCCGTTATTCAACGGTCTTAAACTATCTTCTTTGTTGAGTTTATTCAGGAAATTGGTAAAACCATATTCATAAAAAATCACCGCTCGAATGACTTTGTTTCCGGCAGAACAGCCCAGGTAAAAATTACCGCTTACCGGAGAAACATCTATAATATCGTCAGCGCTCAATAAAGTTCCTTTGATTATTTTGTCTTCATCAGAACTTTCAACTTTTAGTTTCCCGTTGATTTGAAGTACCGGACCAAAGTCTAAAGAAACATGATCTTCAACCACATTATAGCTCATCAATAGCCTAATCTGAACTCCTGAAAAATTGTATTTTATTTTTTGGTCAAAAGTAGATTCCAATGAAAAATTGTTGCTGAAGAACTGCATGCCGTAAATCATGCTCCAGTTGTTGTAATAATTTCCACGAACAGAAAGTCCGCCGGCAAATCCCGTTTCGGGATTGACTTTAAAATTATCCGTAAATAAATTGGTTTGTGAAATACCAAATGAAAGCCCGATGCGGTTTCCATCTCTTCGGCCATACTGTGCCGCGCCAATTGTTGTAACAAACAACAAAAGGATAATAAGATTTTTGTTCATGAAATGATGACAGTTTATTTTGTAACAAACATACATATATTTCGTATAAAGACTGTACTAACAATTTAATTTAAACATCATGCCAATCTTTTTTATCTTTTTATTTATCGGTTTAGTTCTTTTATTCTCTTCTTTTTTTACCGTCAAACAACAAACGGCTGTCGTTATTGAACGTTTCGGTAAGTTTTTAAACATTCGAAATTCAGGTTTACAACTTAAAGTTCCCATCATTGACCGTATTGCCGGTAAGGTGAATTTAAGAATCCAGCAATTGGATGTTATCATTGAAACACAAACCAAGGATAATGTGTTTATCAAAATGAAAGTTTCTGTTCAGTTTAAAGTAATCCAGGAACATGTTTACGAAGCTTTCTATAAGTTAGAATATCCACACGACCAGATTACTGCTTATGTATTTGACGTAGTTCGTGCCGAAGTACCAAAATTAATCCTGGATGATGTTTTCGTTAGAAAAGACGATATCGCTATCGCTGTAAAACGCGAATTGAACGAAGCGATGATGGCCTATGGTTATGATATCATCAATACTTTGGTAACTGATATCGACCCGGATATCCAGGTAAAAAATGCGATGAACCGTATCAATGCTGCCGAAAGAGAAAAAACAGCGGCAATGTTTGAATCAGACGCACAAAGAATCAGAATTGTAGCCAAAGCCAAAGCAGAAGCAGAAAGCAAAAAATTACAAGGACAAGGTATTGCTGACCAACGTAGGGAAATTGCTAAAGGTTTGGTAGAAAGTGTGGATGTTTTAAACAAAGTTGGAATCAATTCTCAGGAAGCTTCTGCCTTAATTGTAATCACACAACACTATGATACGCTTCAGGCGATTGGTGCCGATACCAATTCGAATTTGATCCTGTTGCCTAATTCACCACAAGCAGCAAGTGATATGCTGAATAATATGGTGACTAGTTTTACTGCTTCAAGCATTATGGGCGAGCAAATGAAAAATCAACCTAAAAGAGCTAAGAAATCAGGAGATCATACCGCGTTGGATTACAATCCGTCAGACACTTCAGGTCCTGAAGAACCGACAAAATAATCACATGAATACAATAAAAAAGAGGCTTAATCGCCTCTTTTTTTATTTAAAAACCAATTGATGACATAAGGTATCAGTATCTTTAAAATCATTCCGGGAATACCCGAAAAAACTTTTTTGTAAATGTTGTAAAACTCTTCCAAAGGCTTTGACGGAAGAATGCTTTCTTTGGTTTTATCAAAACTCAAAACCATTTTCTGATAATTAATTTCCTTTTCCAGTTTCAGGATTTCCAAATCGTAATCGATTTCGGCGTAGGATGAATACTTTTTAGAGCCCATAATTTATTCGTCAAAAAATATTTCAGAGAATTTCTCCAGGATTGGTCCTTCCACTATCTTGTCTTTTACTAAAAATAAAAGCAAGGCTAAAACCAAATAAATTCCTGCCACAGTCAAAAACCCTAATGGATAACTACCAAACAGATTTCCTAAGGATAAGGCGCAGGCTATCGAAACAAAAAGCAACACTATCGTCAGGCAAAGTGCAATCAGTATAAACTTTACCATCAAAGTCGTTGACTTCATAGCAACCTTAAAACCCCAAAGTTTATAGTAAGCTATGCTGCTTTCCATATAAGCTTTAGCATTCTCCTGAATATCGTCTACGTTTTCTTTTATTTCTTCAAAGGCCATTATTTCTGCAATTTGGCGTTTTGCTTTTTAAGCTCGGCTAATTTCTCTTCTAAAAAAGAAATGGCTTCCTCAGCTTTGTAACTCGATTTCGAAAGTAAATTTTCCACTGTGTCTTTTAACTCATCTTTCGACTGTGAAAATTTTTCTTTGCCTTCTTCTTTCACTGAATTGAATTTGGATTCAACTTCATTTTTTAAGTCATCCAAACTGCCTTTGATTTTTTCTCTTGTTTTCGAACCTTTATCCGGAGCAAATAAAATTCCGATTCCAACTCCGATTGCAGCGCCGGCCAAAAGTGCCAAAACACCATTACTATTGTTACTTGACATAATTTTGATTTTTTAATTTTATGAAAGTTACGAAAATTTTCCGTTTGGGCTGTTAAGATGTCGTTAAACAGTCAAAACTTCATTTAAAGCGAAATAATCGTCGTTTGCTTATTGACCTATCATTTGACCTGTTGAAATTTTAAAAATGCAATAAAAACGATTTATGAAAGCCTATTTTTATTGCTTAAAATTATATGATTTTAAATTTCTATAGCTTTTGTTAATAATAGAAAAAGCCAGCATTTCTGCTGGCTTTTTATTTATAAAATCTATATCGAAAATTATTCTTTGCTTTCCACTTTGGCCCAAGTATCTCTTAAGCCAACCGTTTTGTTGAAAACCAATTTTTCAGCAGAAGAATCTTTGTCGACACAAAAATAACCCAAACGTTGGAATTGGAATTGGTCTAAATTTTTAGCCGATTGCAAACTTGGTTCAACATAACCGGTTATCACTTCCAAAGAATTTGGGTTGATGAATTCCTTAAAGTCGATTTCTTTGTTTCCATCCGGACTTTCGTGTGAAAACAAACGGTCATAAATACGAACTTCTGCTTCAACGGCATGCGCTGTAGAAACCCAGTGAATCGTTCCTTTTACTTTGCGTTGAGACGCTTCAGTTCCGCTTCCGCTACGGGAATCGGTATCATAGGTACAGTGAATTTCGGTAATGTTGCCGTCAGCGTCTTTCACAACGCTTTCGCCTTTAATGATATAAGCATTTTTCAAGCGCACTTCGGTTCCTAAAGTCAGGCGGAAAAACTTCTTATTGGCTTCTTCCTGAAAATCTTCTCTTTCGATATATAATTCCTTAGAAAATGGCACTTTACGATAAGTCATCACTTCTTCTTCCGGATTGTTTTCGGCTTCTAACCATTCTTCCTGACCTTCAGGATAATTGGTAATCACCAACTTCACCGGATTCAAAACCGCCATTACACGATGTGTGGTTTTATTCAATTCTTCACGAACGCAGAACTCCAAAAGCGAAACATCAATCAGGTTTGTACGCTTGGCAATTCCGATAGTTTTAGCAAAATTCCGAATCGCCATAGGCGGATAACCGCGACGACGCATACCCGAAATCGTGCTCATTCTTGGATCATCCCAACCGGTAACGTGTTTTTCTTCTACTAATTGTAAAAGCTTACGCTTAGAAACAACCGTATGAGAAAGGTTTCTTCTAGCGAATTCTCTTTGCTTTGGGCGAACTTTACTTTCATCATAAACTTGGTCTAAAAACCAGTCGTATAATTCACGGTGTGGCAAAAATTCCAGCGTACAAAACGAGTGTGAAATTTGTTCCAAATAATCGCTTTCACCATGTGCCCAATCATACATTGGATAAATACACCAATCATTTCCGGTACGGTGATGATGAGAATGCAGAATACGATACATAATCGGGTCACGCATCAACATATTGTTGTGTGACATATCTATTTTGGCGCGAAGAATGTGCGTTCCGTTTGGAAATTCGCCATTTTTCATGCGTTGTAATAAGTCTAAATTTTCTTCAACTGAACGATCTCTGAAAGGAGAATTGGTTCCAACTTGCGTTGGCGTTCCTTTTTGTTTGGCCATTTCTTCAGACGATTGGCTGTCTACATAGGCTTTACCTTTCTTAACAAACTCAACTGCCCAATCATATAATTGTTGGAAATAATCCGAAGCATAACACTCGGTATCCCATTGATAACCCAACCATTCGATGTCTTTTTTAATCGCGTCAACGTATTCCTGTTCCTCTTTGGCAGGATTAGTATCATCAAAACGCAGGTTTACCGGCGACTGATAATCAATTCCTAAACCAAAATTTAAACAAATAGCACTGGCATGCCCAACGTGCAAATAGCCGTTAGGTTCAGGTGGAAAACGAAAACGCAATTTGTTTTGAGGCAAACCGTTTTTCAAATCTTCTTCTATAATTTGTTCGAGGAAATTAAGGGACTTCTCTTCTGTTGACATTATTTTTGTAATTTTAGCAAAGATATGTTTAATTAGTCAATTTGAAAATTTGAAAATTTGAAATTTGACGTTGAAATCAAAAAATGGGAACAATAAAACTGCAAAATATCAGAACCTTTTCGTTTCACGGCTGCCTGGAAGAAGAAGGAAGAATTGGTTCGGATTACCGTGTCGATTTGGAAATCAAGACCGATTTGAGGAAATCTTCGGTGACTGATGAGCTGAAAGATACGGTTGATTATGTGCTTTTGAATAAGATTGTAGAAGAAGAAATGGCGATTCGTTCTAAATTATTAGAACATGTTGCCCATAGAATCATCACCAGAATCTTTGGCGAAATCCCATCCGTTTCCCGAATAGTATTGGCGGTTTCCAAACTCAATCCTCCTATTGGCGGTGATGTTGAAGCGGTTACGATTGAAATGGAAGAATACCGAAGTTAGTTATGAGTTAGCACCCGAGACTGAAAGTCGAACTGAGCTGAGCTAATTATGAGTTATAAGTTTGAAAACAAAACTTTTTACCTTTTGCCTTTTGCCTTTTAACTTTTTTAGTATATTTGCCGTCCAACTGGCATCGTGGCCGAGCGGCTAGGCACCGGTCTGCAAAACCGTATACTCCGGTTCGAATCCGGACGATGCCTCTGAATTAAGCTCTCTTTTTGAGAGCTTTTTTTATGGGCTAATTTTTAGAAAAAATTAATTAAATACAATGCAAAACCGACTACTCGGTTCTCCCGAAACTTCGGGACAGACGATTCCTCAAAAGAGTTACTAGAAATAGTAGCTCTTTTTTTTAATTTTAAATTTTTAGGAAAAATTAATTAAAGATATGTTCGAATCCGGACGGTGCTGGTAATAAAGTCCCTTGAAACTTATTTATTTTAATTACAAATTTTAAGAAACTAATAAATTTGTACAACAAGTGGAGTTGTCAAAAAACACATCGCTCCTTTCAGTCTGGGATCATAGACATTCATTTTGATATCAAATAAAGCCAATTGATCTCCTTGAGATGTTTTACGTAGAATTTTTTGATAAGTACCTTCATCTATTTTGTCTCCTTCAATTTGTATCGATTCTAATCCGGGTATTTTTAAATCAAATCTAGTTACCTTGTTTAAAAAATTTAGATTTTTATCTACAAAACGAACGGTGACATGAGCATTTTTGAGTTGCTCTTTTTTCATTTTAACCACACCAGACCTTCCATTTATTGCATTGATAAAACCACTCGTATTTCTCACTTTAAAATATGTCTCTCAGATTTTTTTAAGTTATTCTTTAAAACAATATCAATAAAAATAGTAGCTTCAAAACCAGCTCCAGGATTCAGCTTATAAATATTTTTATCTTTTTTTGTGATAAAATCTCCAGATACTTTAAAGGATTTTGAATTTGGTACATCAATAAATAATTCGTTACTAATTCCTCTATAAATAACCTTTAGATCCTTTGGGGTTACCATGTCGTTTTCTGTATGACGCACAACAGAAAGTGTATCATTTTGCCCATAAAATGAAATAGATAAGAAAGAAAAGATAACTAAAAATAAGGCTTTCATATACATCAGTATATTTCAATAACAACCGGTCCCACATTACATATTGGTCCCGAAGTAGAATTCTTATTGGTCTTAATATCAAAAAAGGTGATTTTATCTCCTTTGGATGCTGTTCTTAGAATCTTTTGATAAGTCCTGTCGTCTATTTTATTCCCAACAATCTTCACGGCTTGAATGCCTGGTACTTTTATGATAAAACCTATAACTTTTGTATCAGACAGGTTTTTATCTTCAAAACGATAAGCAATAACAGCATCTTTAAGCTGCTCCTTTTTCATTTTGATAATGTTAGAAGCATCCATGCCGTTTACAGTTACGACAAAATTGATTTTGTCATTCTGTCCATAAAAAGAAATAGAAAAAAATAACACAAACAGGAAAATAACTTTTTTCATAAGAAGGAGTTTATTCTTTTTCTTCCAACTTTTCAATGGCAGAATTCACCATTTTTTGTTCTTTGGGGAACCAGGCCTGAGACAATAAAACCACACCGCAAATAATCAAAACAACGCTAATGAATTTCTTGATTAAAAGGATGTTTTTTGGGTTGAGTTTATTTCTTAACTGTTTGGCTAAAAGTATTTTAAACATATCGGTTATAAAATACACTACGATTAAAGTCGTAAAAAAAGTGATCATTCTCGACGCTTTCAATTCGAGCTGCGGTCCGATGGTAATTAGGATAGCCAACCAAAAACCAAGCACACCAATATTGATAAAGTTGAGGAAAAACCCTTTGATAAAAAGCGAAAGATAATTGGTTTTTGCCAATACTTTTGGGTCAATTTCATCAAGGCTTTTTCTGGATTCTTTTTTGTTTTTTACAAAGGAAATAATACCATAAGTAAGCATCACCAATCCGCCGAAAATAAACAATGCCGGATCATTTTTGATACTTTGGATCAATCGGTAACTACTAAAAAAAGCAATAAGGATAAATACAATATCTGCCAGAACCACGCCCAAATCGAAAACGATAGCAGCTCTGAATCCTTTGACAACACTGGTTTCCAGTAAAACAAAAAACACCGGTCCAATCATAAAACTCAGAATGAAACCAAGCGGAATGGCAGATAAAATATCGTTAAGAAAAATCATTGTTTGAATTTTGACAATGCAAGTTAGAATTAAATTTTAACAATTTAAAACTATTTCTATTTTGCTTCCGTAATGTTTCCTCCGGCTACAACTTTCTGATTGATTTGCTTTGGTTTCCCATGGATAGTGATATCACCACCGGCACGAACTTTAGCATCAACAAGAGTTATGGCATTTACATCTGCTTCACCACCGGCATTTGCGGTTACTGTGGTTATGTTGGTTTTTACATTTTTCCCTTCATAAATACCACCAGAATTCACGATAACATCTTGAACATCGGCACTTCCCTGAAGATTAATTGTTGATCCATTACCTGATCTTACATTCAACTTTTCAACGTCTAATGTTAGTCTTACTTGTGATCCTTCTTTGGCATTTACCTCAAAAGCGACAGCTTTTAATTCTTCGCCACAAGCAATTCGTGAACCTTCATTGGCTTCAACCGCTGTTAAATTGGTAAAATAAACGGTTACCGAAATATGATCTCCACCCAATAATTTTTCTAATGGCATTCTGATTTTTAACTCGCCGCTTTTATTGACTAATTCTACATCATTGGCTTCTTTTCCTTCAATAATCACTTTGTTTTCATTTCCTTTTATCAACACCACATCTATCTGGTCAAAAGAAGTGACTTTAGTAAAATCGCCCACATTTTTTTCTACTTGTCCGAAAGCTATCGAACTGAATACTAATAAACTATAAACTAACTTTTTCATTTTTTAAAATAATTTTATTTAATATTAAGTACTATTTATTCATTTCTCCTGAGGAAATGTAAATCTAATTGTTTTTTGACTAAATCAGCATTTTTTACCTTCACGTAAACTTCGTCACCTAGTTGCAAAATGCTATTGGTGGCCTGACCAATCAAAGCATATTGTTTTTCATCAAAAGTATAATAATCTTCTTTAATTTCGCGTATTCTCACCATTCCTTCACATTTGTTTTCGATGATTTCCACATAAATTCCCCATTCGGTAACGCCTGAAATCACACCTAAAAACTCCTGATCTTTGTGATCCTGCATGTATTTTACCTGCATGTATTTTACGGAATCTCTTTCTGCTTGTGCAGCCAAACCTTCCATATCACTGGAATGCGCACATTTTTCTTCGTAATCTTCCTGGTTCACGCTTTTTCCTCCATCGAGATAATATTGCAACAATCGGTGTGCCATAACATCCGGATAGCGGCGAATTGGCGAAGTAAAATGACTGTAAAAATCAAATGCCAAACCATAATGTCCAATATTTTCAGTAGAATATTTGGCTTTGCTCATACTTCGAATCGTTAAAGTATCCACTAAATTCTGTTCTTTTTTACCATTGACTTCATTCAATAAATTATTCAACGATTTTGAAATATCTTGTTTGGATTTCATATTGATAGAATAACCAAATTTTGAAATCACCGTTTGAAGGTTAATCAACTTGTCTTCATTGGGTTCATCGTGAATACGGTATACAAAAGTTTTCTTTTGTTTCCCAATGAATTCAGCCACTTTTCTGTTGGCCAACAGCATGAATTCTTCAATCAAATGATTGGCATCTTTGGAAATTTTAAAGAACACGCCAACCGGTTCTGCATTTTCATCTAAGTTGAATTTTACTTCTACTTTGTCAAACGAAATTGCACCTGCAGTCATTCTTTTTCTTCTCAGAATTTTTGCCAATTCATCTTGCTTTAACGTAGCAAAAACAATATCTGCAGGAACTTTGTATTCTTTTCCGGTTAATGATATTTCAGCCGGAATGATATCACCTTTGGTTTCTATGATTTGTTGCGCTTCTTCATAAGCAAAACGCTGATCGGAGAAAATTATTGTCCTGCCAAACCATTGGTTGACCACTTCCGCTTTTGGTGTTAATTCAAAAATGGCTGAGAATGTATATTTTTCTTCCTGTGGTCTTAACGAACAGGCAAAATTAGACAATACTTCCGGTAACATTGGGACAACTCTGTCAACCAAATACACTGAAGTCGCTCTTCTGTAAGCTTCATCATCCAAGATAGTTCCTTCTTTCAAATAATGTGAAACATCGGCAATATGAACGCCAATTTCGTAGTTTCCGTTGTCTAAAACCTGAAAGGATAAGGCATCATCAAAATCTTTGGCATCTTTCGGATCTATGGTAAAAGTCAAAACCTTACGCATATCACGACGCTTTGCAATTTCTGATTCTGTTATTGAAGTGTCTAATTTATTGGCATACGCTTCCACTTCAATCGGGAAATCATACGGTAAACCATATTCGGCTAAAATCGCATGAATTTCGGTATTGTGTTCTCCTGGTTTTCCCAACACTTTAATTACGGAACCAAAAGGAGAATCGGCTTTTGCTGGCCAATCTTCCAATTTTACTAAAACGACATCACCATGTTCGGCTTCTCCTAATTTATTTTTCGGGATAAAAATATCGGTATACATTTTGGCATTTGCCGTTGTTACAAAGCCAAAATTCTTTTGGATATCAACGACTCCAACGAATTCTTCTTTGTGTCTTTCTAAAATTTCTAGGACTTCCGCTTCGGGTTTTCTCGAACTTCTTCGGTCGTAAACATAAGCTTTGACTTTATCACCATCCAAAGCATGATTCAAATTGACAAAAGGAACAAAGACATCATTTTCTAATTCGTCACTGACAAAATAGGCCGTTTTACGCGAAGTCATATCAATCGTGCCTTCGTAGTATTTTTGACTGGTTGCCTTCACCAAATACTTTCCGGGTTCGGATTCTATAATCAGTTTTTGGGCTGCCAGTATCTTTAAATCTTTGATAATTTCATTTCTGCTTTTGGTATCATCCAGTTCCAGGATAGCAGCTATTTGTTTGTAGTTGAATGGTTTATTGGCATTCTTGGATAATATTTTAAAAATTTTCTCGGAAAATGTTTTAGTATTTTTTCCAAACTTTTTAGGTTTCTTACTCATTGTATCTTTTCAATTAATGCTGAAAATTACGAAATAGTTATAAGTTATGAGTTATAAGTTGGGAGTTTTAATATAAAACTAACATTCACTACCTTTATAAAAACAATCAAAATGACCGAATTTATTACCATTGCTACTTTTAATTTCGCTCATGAAATTGCCGTACTAAAATTGATTTTAGACCAGGAAGGCATTCCATATCTATTCCAAAACGAAAACTTAGTTTCCATAGATCCTTTCGCGAGTTTAGCTTATGGCGGCATCCAACTCAAAATTCATCCCAACGATACGGAAAAGGTTCAAACCATTTTAGACAACCTGAATAACAATTTAAAAATTGTTTAAATAATCAAAGTTGTTAACACATATTAAAAACAACAAAATAGAATTTAAAAGAATTTAAAAAATATGATGGTTATTATAGTGTGTTAATAGTACCAATAACTTTTTCTAAAAAGGCAGTGTTTTAAAGTTATCTAAACTTATACAGAGAAGTTAACAATGTTAAGTTATTGTAAAGTTCTTAAAATGAGGAAAATTTTGATTCTTATCAACAGTTGTTAACAGGTAAAAAAACACTCGAATTTTTAATAAGTTTAGTTGTTGATTTTTGTTGAAAACCATCTTTTTTATGCTCATAAATTATCCAAAAAAAGACCAAACTAAATTTGATTTTCTCGTTTCAATTTTTGATTAGAAAAATTTTAATTACAACCTCGAAAAACTTCTAATTTTCTATCCAAAGTTGTTAACAATCCGTGTTAATTTAAAGTTAACTGATTATCAAGGATTTGCAAATCACTATCAACATTCTATAATTTTAACATTTGTGTTGAGCTTTTTACAATGATTTTCAAATAGTTATAGAAACATCTCAGTGGATAGAAAATCTTATGTTTTTAGAATCAAGTAGTTACAATAAAGTAGAAAACCAACCGATAGTTTCCGTAAATTTGTCCTCATAACTACAATCACAACACCATGAAAATCTCCATCGGAAACGATCACGCAGGACCGGATTATAAAAAAGCCATTGTTGACTTTTTAGAACAAAAAGGCTATCAGATTTTTAACCACGGAACCGACACTTTTGATAGTGTTGATTATCCCGATTTTGGACATCCTGTTGCGGTTGATGTGGAAACAAAAAAAGCCAATTTCGGTATCGTGATTTGTGGTTCAGGAAACGGAATCAATATGACAGTGAATAAACATCAGGGTATTCGTTCGGCGTTATGCTGGACCAAAGAAATTGCGACTTTGGCGCGTCAACATAATGATGCTAACATCATTAGTATACCGGCAAGATTTACCTCGGTTCAACAAGCGGTCGAAATGGTGGACACTTTTTTAAATACTTCGTTCGAAGGCGGAAGGCATGCTAACAGAGTGAATAAAATAGCCTGTCAGTAACATGAGTGAAGTCCACATTCATAAGCATGAAGTAAAAGGGAAAAACCTTGTACTATCCATACTTTTAAACCTGTTGATTACGATTGCTCAGGTTGTGGGCGGAATCATATCTGGCAGTTTGGCACTGATTTCAGATGCTTTGCACAATTTCTCCGATGTCCTATCGCTGATTTTTAGTTTGGTCGCACACAAATTGTCCAGAAGAAAAGCTTCTATCAATAATACTTTTGGTTATAAAAGAGCTGAATTAATCGCCGCTTTCGTCAATGCTTCGACATTGGTAATTGTGGCTTTTATTCTGATTTATGGTGCTGTGGAAAGATTTTTTAATCCACAACCGATAGAATCTGGTTTGGTGATTTGGTTGGCGCTTTTAGGAATTGTAGTCAATGGACTTTCAGTTGTTTTTCTTCGGAAAGATGCGGAACACAACATCAATATGAAATCAGCCTATTTGCATTTACTGACCGATATGATGGCTTCCGTAGCCGTTTTGGTTGGTGGATTATTGATGAAATTCTACGGCTGGTTCTGGGTTGATAGCGTGATGACCATTGCGATTGCCCTTTACCTGATTGTCGTTGGTATCAAATTATTGATGACCTCGACCAAAATGCTGATGCTTTTCACACCCGATTTTATTGACATCAAAGAATTGGTTCGCGAAGTGCACAAAATAAAAGGAGTTAATAAATTGCACCACATCCATGTTTGGCATCTCAATGACGAAGAATTGCACCTCGAAGCGCATTTGGATTGTTCGGAAGATATAAAAATGAGTGAATTCAATGAGTTGCTGGATAAGGTTGAACAAGTTTTATTTCTTAAATTTAACATCAATCACATCAATATCCAACCCGAATTCAAGAAGAAAGATCCAAAAGATTTCATTGTTCAGGACTAATGACAACGCTTGATTTAAATAGTATCCAAAATATTTTTAAAAAACGTTTGCCCAATTCACACAAAGGCAATCACGGTCACGCGCTGATTATTGCCGGAAGTAAAGAAAAAATGGGAGCTGCAATTATCGCAGCAAAATCGGCGCTTCGCGCCGGAGCCGGTTTGGTCACAGTCAACATTCCGAAAAAAGAACGTCTGGCGATTTTTACTTCCATTCCGGAAGCGATGATAGAATTTAGGGAAGAGAATCACGATTGGCACCAATACAACGCCGTTGCCATCGGACCGGGTTTAGGAACTGAGAAACCAACCGAAAGAAAAATAGAACTGCTGATTGAAAACGTAAAATTCCCCATTGTTTTTGATGCCGATGCGCTAAATGTTTTTGCCCAAAATCGGGAGCTACTAAAAAAACTTCCGGCCAAATCCATTTTAACGCCGCATGTCAAAGAGTTTGACCGATTGTTTGACATCCATTTTTCAACCGAAAAAAGACAACAAAAAGCCATCGAAAAAGCCATCGAGCTCAACTGTATCATTGTGTTGAAAGGCGACAAAACCTTCATCACCGATGGCAACCAAAGCTTTCAGAATACGACCGGTAATTCGGGCTTGGCCAAAGGCGGTTCAGGCGATGCTTTGACCGGAATCATTACCGCGTTTTTAGCACAAGGCTACGAACCGATCAATGCTGCCATTCTCGGCGTTTATCTTCACGGTTTGGCCGCCGATATTACCTTGGAAACCCAAAGTCCGGAAAGCATGTTGATTACCGATGTGATAGAAAATCTAGGCAAAGCTTTCCAACAAGTACAAATTAAAAAAACGGATTAGCTATGTAGTGCTTTCCAGAACAAGATAAAGCTGATTACAATAAACAGAAAAACCGGGATACCGGCCAATAGGTTTAAATTTCTTTTTAGTTTCAAGGATTTTTTATGGAAAAAATAGCTTTCCACCAATAAAAAAACCGACCAAAAGAACAATCCAGTGTAAATGCTTAAAGCATAAATTATAAAAAAATCCTCAGGTAGGTTAAGATAAAAAGCAATACTTCCCAAGCAAAGCACTACCAACAATAAGATACGCAGGAAAAAATATTTTATCATTATTTGATATTAAGAGGAGAACCGAGACCAAAGGTCGAACGGTATGAAATAAATGTCCACCGAACATTCGGTCGTTTCATGTAAAAATAATAATTAATCCCCAAACTTTAAATTCTGGGATAATTAACAACAAATACACACTAAAAATTTTATCATTGCACCATAATTATCCTATACAAAAATGACTAGCATACAATTCATTCAAAACCAGGTTACGGCATCGCCAAAAAGCATCGAGGCGACTTTAAAATTATTATCCGAAGATTGCACCATTCCTTTTATTTCGCGTTACCGAAAAGACCAAACCGGAAATCTGGATGAAGTTGTGATTGAAAATATTGCCAAACATTCAAAGCAATACGACGAAATTGTAAAACGAAAAGACAGCGTTTTAAAATCAATCGAGGAACAAGGCCAACTAACATCAGATTTGAAAGCTAAAATCGAAAACAGTTTCGATTTGCAGGAGATTGAAGATTTGTATCTGCCTTATAAAAAGAAGAAAAAAACCCGCGCCGATGTTGCCCGTGAAAACGGTTTGGAACCTTTGGCCAAAATCATTATGGCACAAAATTCGGATGATATTGAATTTCTCGCTTCCAAATATTTGAATGCCAAAGTGGTCAATGAAGACGATGCATTACAAGGCGCGCGCGATATCATTGCCGAATGGATCAATGAAAATATCTACATCCGAAAAAATCTGCGTCGTTTGTTTCAAAGAAAAGCGGTTATTGAAACCAAAGTAGTCAAAACCAAAAAAGACGACGAAGCCGCTCAAAAATTCTCTCAATATTTTGAATGGGCCGAACCGATTTCCAAAGCGCCATCACACCGATTATTGGCGATGCTACGTGCCGAAGCCGAAGGTTTTGTCAAACTCAATGTCGAAATAGAAAACGAGGAAGCTATTGAATTCATCGAAAACAACACTATAAAAAACAATCGCGAAACCGCAGACCAATTGCGATTGGCCATCAAAGACAGTTATAAAAGATTATTGGAACCGGCGATTTCCAACGAAACCTTACAGGAAGCCAAAGCCAAAGCCGATGCCAAAGCGATTGAAGTTTTTGCCGGGAATTTGGGTCAATTGTTATTGGCACCGCCGTTGGGTGAAAAGCGAATTTTAGCCATAGATCCGGGATATAGAAGCGGTTGTAAAGTGGTTTGCCTGGATGAAAAAGGAGATTTGTTATACAACGAAACCATTTATCCGCACCAACCGCAAAACGAAACCGCAATGGCGATGAAGAAAATCAAATCGATGGTGAATGCCTATAATATTGAAGCGATTTCTATTGGTAACGGAACCGCTTCGAGAGAAACAGAGTTCTTTATCAAAAAGATTGCTTTTGATAAGTCCGTTCAGGTTTTTGTGGTTTCAGAAGCCGGCGCGTCAGTGTATTCAGCAAGTAAAATAGCCCGCGATGAATTCCCAAATTTTGATGTAACCGTTCGTGGCTCGGTTTCTATCGGAAGACGATTGTCAGATCCATTGGCGGAATTGGTAAAAATTGACGCCAAATCCATCGGTGTTGGGCAATACCAACACGATGTGGACCAAACCAAACTCAAGGAAGAATTAGACACAGTTGTGGTTCGCTGCGTGAATTCGGTTGGAATCAATATCAATACGGCAAGTAAATCATTACTGAGTTATGTCTCGGGAATCGGTGAAAAAATGGCCGAAAACATTGTGGCATACCGCTCAGAAAATGGTCCGTTTGAAGACAGAAAGCAGTTGAAAAAAGTGCCGCGTTTGGGTGATAAAGCCTACCAACAAGCCGCAGCTTTTATCAGAATCAAGGACGGAAAAAACCCGTTGGATAACTCAGCCGTTCATCCGGAAGCTTACAGTATAGTGGAAAAAATGGCCAAAGATTTAGGGCTAAAAACAGCCGAACTGATTGGCAAAAAAGACAAAATCAGTTTGATAAAACCGGAAGCTTATATCACTTCGGATATTGGAATTCTGGGAATCAAAGACATTTTAAAAGAACTCGAAAAACCGGGATTGGATCCAAGAAAAGCCGCAAAAGTTTTTGAATTTGACCCTAATGTAAAAACCATAAAAGACGTTCGCTCGGGAATGATTTTACCCGGAATTGTCAATAATATTACCGCCTTCGGCTGTTTTGTCGACATCGGAATCAAGGAAAGTGGCTTGGTTCACATTTCCCAACTCAAAGAAGGTTTTGTTTCCGATGTGAATGAAGTAGTCAAGTTACACCAACATGTTCAGGTGAAAGTTGTTGAGGTTGACGAAGACCGAAAAAGAATCCAGTTGACGATGGTATTTTAAAATAAAAACCCCAAAGCCATTAGGTCTTTGGGGTTTAATTTTATAATCAAGAAAAATTACTCTTTTGTAGTAGTATCTTCTTCTTTTTTAGGCTCTGTTGTATCGTCTTTAGCAGCTTTTTTAAATTCTTTTACTCCGCTACCCAAACCTTTCATTAGTTCCGGAATTTTTTTACCTCCAAAAAGTAATAAAATAACGGCCAAAATCAACATCATTTGCGGGAATTCAATTGTGCCAAGAAATATGGTTAAAAAGTTCATGATAATATGAATTAGATTAAATATTTGGCAAATGTAGAAAATAAATTAATAGATGCGTCTGTTTTAGCATTAAAGAACGTTAAACTTTATGAAATCTTAAGCAGATATAATTTCTATATTTGTGGTATAATCAACGATCATGTCGGGAAAACGGCTCAAACGCAAAATCATTAAGAAAAAACTATTCACGAAAAACCGTCTGGTTATCCTGAATGAAGAAACCTTTGAAGAAGTATTTTCTTTGCGTCTGACATTGATGAATGTTTTTGTTGTAGCCACAGTCGGCGCTTTTTTGATCATTTTTATCACGACTTATATCATCGCCTTTACCCCTTTACGAGAATATATTCCGGGTTATGCTTCGACCAAACTAAAAAGAGATGCGACCGAATTGGCACTGAAATCCGATTCACTTAGCAATGCCTTAAAGAAAAACGAAGCCTATATTGCCTCCATCAAAAAGATTTTGACCGGCGATTTGGATTATGCTAAATTCAGTAAAGATTCGATAACCGCCACCAATGTTGAGCCGGTTTCTGAAGATGATTTGAAGCCTACGGAAGCCGATTTGAAATTGAGGGAAGAAGTCGCCAGGGAAGACAAATACAATCTTTTTGAAAAGGCGAAGCCAAAAGTAAGTGTTGTTTTTTTTCCACCGGCTCAAGGCATGATTACCGAAAAATTCAACCCGAAGGACAAGCATTATGCGGTTGATGTGGCTTTGGCCAAAGACACGCCGATAAAAGCCATTTTGGGCGGAACAGTAATTTTTGCCGATTGGACACCAACGACTGGAAACGTGGTCATTATCAGACACACCAATGGATTTATTTCTGCCTATAAACACGCCGCTTCCTTAACCAAAGAACAGGGCGATGTGGTAAGAACAGGTGAAGTCATCGCGCTTGCCGGTTCCACCGGACAGGAATCAACCGGTGTGCATCTGCATTTTGAATTGTGGAAAGATGGTTACCCAATCGACCCAAGTATCTTTATAGCCTTTGAGTAATATGGAAGAAATTTTGAATGACATCAGCCAGCAAACCTTGATTATTCCTTTTACAACGGGATCAATCTTTGTTATTGCAGCCTTAGTAACACTAGTATTTCCACCAAAAAAAATAAACTACCTGTATGGTTACAGAACGAGGGCTTCAATGAAAAACCAAAAGATTTGGGATTTTTCACAACGTTTTTCAGGAATTAAAATGGTACAAATCGGATTGGCCCTAGTAGTATTTTCATTTTCGAATTATTTTATGAAATTGGATGGAGGTTTGCAAATCAGTATCGGATTCTCATCAGTTATTATAGGCTGTGCTTTTTTATTTTTTGCAACCGAAAGAGCCATCAGAAAGAATTTCCCAAACAATTAACAATGTCCATAAAATCTATAGCCGCCAAATTATTTGCCAAAAGCATCCACAGCAAAACCCAAGCCTGGGCTTCAAAACCTGTTGAAACCCAACAAAAAGTGTTGCAGGATTTGATAAGCCAAGCCCAATTGACTCAGTTTGGGAACGACCATGATTTTGCCAACATCAAAACTTTTGAAGACTTTGCTGCCAAAGTTCCGATTCGAGATTATGAAGAATTGCGGCCTTATGTGGATAGGGTAGTAAAAGGTGAAGAAAACATTCTCTGGAAAGGCAAACCGATATATTTTGCCAAAACTTCAGGAACGACTTCCGGGGCAAAATACATTCCGCTGACTAAGGAATCGATGCCGTTTCACATTCAGGCTGCGCGAAATGCCATTCTGAGTTATATCCATGAAACCGGCAAAGCCGACTTTGTTGATGGCAAAATGATTTTTCTGCAAGGCAGCCCTATTCTGGAGGAAAAAAACGGAATCAAATTGGGAAGATTGTCAGGCATCGTCGCGCATTTTGTGCCAAAATACCTCCAAAAAAACCGTATGCCGAGTTGGGAAACCAATTGCATTGAAGATTGGGAAACCAAAGTAGATGCGATAGTCGAAGAAACATTCAACGAAGACATGAGTGTCATTTCGGGAATCCCGAGTTGGGTGCAAATGTATTTTGAAAAACTGCAGCAAAAAGGAAACAAACCCGTGGGTGATATTTTCAGAAACTTCAATTTGTTTATTTACGGTGGCGTAAATTATGAACCCTATCGTGCCAAATTTGAAAACCTAATCGGACGAAAAGTCGATTCGATAGAGTTGTTTCCGGCGTCCGAAGGCTTTTTCGCCTATCAGGATTCACAAACCGAAAAAGGCATGTTATTGCTTTTGAATTCGGGTATTTTCTATGAATTTGTAAAAGCAGACGAATTTTTTACCGAAAAGCCAAGACGCTATACAATAGGCGAAGTGGAATTGGGAACCAATTATGTTTTAATCATTTCCACCAATGCCGGACTTTGGGCATACAACATCGGCGATACCGTTCAATTTACGAGTTTGAAACCCTATCGCGTTATCGTTTCCGGAAGAATCAAACATTACATTTCGGCTTTTGGCGAACATGTCATAGGGAAAGAAGTGGAAAGTGCTTTGCAGGAAGCGATGGATGGTACGAATGTTCGGGTCAACGAGTTTACCGTAGCACCACAAATTACGCCAAGTGAAGGAATGCCTTATCACGAATGGTTTATCGAATTTGAAAACGAACCCGAAAACTTAGCCGATTTTGCCCTGAGAATTGACGAAGCAATGCGCCAACAAAACACCTATTATGACGATTTAATTGTAGGTCATGTGCTGCGAACGTTAGTCATTACCAAAGTGGCCAAAAACGGCTTCCAGGACTATATGAAATCCATTGGAAAACTCGGCGGACAAAACAAATTGCCACGATTAGCCAACGACAGAAAAATTGCTGACTTTTTTAGCAGAAAATAGAAAAAGATGCAAGCAAAAAAAGGGTTGTGGCTATTTATTTTTATAGGTTTTTCTGCTTTTAGTCAAATTAAAGGCATTGTGGTTGATGAAAAAAACCAACCGATTCCGTATGTCAATGTTTGGGTGGAAAATGAAAATATAGGAACAACTTCTGATGAAAATGGTACTTTTAAAATTAATACTTCTGAGGATAAGACACTTGTTTTTTCTTCCGTTGGTTTTGAAGTCAAAAAGACAGCGATAAAAGAAGGCGAAAGAGTAGTTTTAAAAGAAGCGGTTTATAAATTAAAGGAAGTAGTACTATCCAAAAGAAAACAAGATAAGGAAATCGAAATTGGTGATGCCCAAAGAATCCACCACAGACAACTATCCGGGGACAAACCTTGGATTTACGGGAAATTATTTGAACAGGATACTATTTATAAAAAAACGCCGTTTTTAAAGAAGATCGTATTTTATTCAGACAGCGATAAAAAAGGCGCCAAACTAAAAATCAGGATTTTCGAATTCAACGATTCCATTCCCGGAAATGACCTAATAGACGAAGATCTAATTGTGACGGTCAAGAAAGGAATGAAACGAAATGTAATTGATGTTTCCAAATACAATCTGACCTTTCCCGAAAAAGGAATTGTCATTGGTTTGGAATGGATGATTATAGAAGAAAACAGAGCTGATTTTAAATACAAAGATCATCAAACCAAAAAAATGATGGTAATGGAAGATTACGCACCATCATTGGTGGTTAACTATTCTGAAAAAGAAAATGCATTTACTTATTCCCAAGGAAAATGGAGTAGAAGCAAAGTATTCCTTACTGAACAGAAAAGCAAAGAACCCTGGTATAATAAAGTAATGATGCCTGCCATAAATTTGATATTGTCCAACTAATGAAAACAGCCTTTTTTTTCTTTTTGTTTTCGATTTCACTCGTTGCCCAAACTAAAGGCATCGTAAAAGACAGCCTTACAGGCAAACCGATTTCGTATGTCAATATTTGGGTGGAAAATGAGAACATCGCCACGACATCTGAGGAAGACGGGATTTTTTCCATCAATGCCTCGGGAAACAAAAACCTGATTTTTTCGGCTTTGGGTTACGAAAAGAAAACGATAAAAGCATCGCAATCTGCTGAAGTTTTTCTGAATTCCAAAGCTTTTGATTTGGATGAGGTTGTCATTTCCAATAGTATCGGAACCAAACAAATTACGATAGGCATAACCGAAAATACCATTGCCCAGGCTTTTGACAACGGACCAAGAATGGATGTGAAATATTTCCCGTATAGCCCAGACTATAAAAGGTTGAAATACATCAAAAAAGTAACGATTTATACCGATAGCAGAATAGAAGGCGCAACAATCAAACTTCATTTTTTTAAAGTCGATGGCAATGGTTTTCCGGGAGAAGAATTACTCAAAAAAGCCTTAATTGTTTCGGTGAAAAACGGCACCAAAAACAACAAAATTGATTTGACGGATTATAATTTGGTGATGCCAAAAAACGGAATGTTTGTTGGGTTTGAAAAGCTCATGATTGAAAAAAACAAGAAGGAAAAAACCATCACCGACCAGAACACCCAAACCACACAAATTCAAAAAATCTATTATCCGTTGGTGTTGTAGAACTATGTGGAAAGAGAGGCTTTGTTCACTTTTTCAGGCGGAAAATGGAATAAACAGGTAAATGAAAATGTTGCATCTACGGGAAAAATAAGAGTTTATGAACCCGCGATTAACCTAATTCTAACCAACTAATCACAAAAACCTTATCTTTGCGGGTTAGAAAACAAAATTTAATGAAAGAAATTAAAAACATTTCGCGCTCAAGAGCGCAAGAATCGTCGGCAGCTATCGAACGATTGTACATTACCATGAGACATTTATTTAACAGAGGTTTCTATAAACCAATGGGTGTTTCAGGAGAAACGTTAAGAGAAGCGTTACTTTCTCTAAGACCTGAAATTTACGGAAGCATTGCAGAAGAAAAAGTAGAACTCAACGGTTTGCTTTATGTTATTGAAAGACTTCCGGTAGGCATTGAAGAATGTCGTTTTATCAATTTAACTTCAGATGAAGGTTATTCAAAATCGCACTTCCAGGCGATTGTTCCACCAAAGAGAAGAAGAAACTGTTACCGTATCGATGAAGAACAAATGAACGTGGAAATCACACGTGGCCGTTCGGACATCTATGATATTTTAACGCATTTGACTTTTATCTTTATCGAATCACACAAAATCAAAGACCGCGTTTTGCTTGATGAAAGCAACGTTGAATTGACCCGTGATTGGCAAAAATTAGAGCAGGCAGTTTTACAAAACAAAAAGTTTACACAGACCGAAAAGGAAATCGCGATTTCTCATGCGGCGAATGTTTTGGGGAGAAGTTTTTCGGAGGTTTTAGACATTTATGATTCTTTTGGAACCAAAGAAAAACCAGATAGATTTTTACATGTGATTTACTGGTTAGGAAAATTAGCCATTGAAGAAATCGTCGATAACAACAAAAGAACCATTACGTTCAGTCCGATTCTAAGAGAAAGATTAGGACATCATATCCACGGTGAAATTTGGGCAACTACCATCAAAGAAACGCTGAAAGCCAATAATTTGTTGGAAAGACCGATTCACATTATCAGTGCCAACATGCACAGTGTGATGAATTCGATTTTTGCCACAAACGTTTTGAAAACCAAATTCAAGGACAAATCGGATTTCTTTATTTATGAAGAATTGAGTAAATCCGGAGCTGATCCGGTTAGAAATAAAGTAGAGGAAGTTGCCTTGAAGCAAGGAATGATTTCTTTACCTGACCAATCAGGAACCAATATCGATGTTCAGATTTTTGACACCGCTAAAATTGATTGGGCCAAATCAAGTTTCCCGAAAGCCGTAATCGGAAAAGAAAGCCCGGTACTGATTGTTATGGATTATGCTTTTGGCGAGCAGGCTTTTGAAACGATTGATGAATTATTGAAACCTTATAAAGACGGGAAAACCAAAATTTTCCTCAATGTAGAATCGGTTTCCATTATGGGAAAAGCCGGAATTTTACAAGGCGGAAAAGGCGATATTATGATTCCATCGGCGCACATCAACGAAGGAACAGCCGATAATTATCCATTCGAAAATGAATTGACCGCAGAGATGTTTGAAGGCAATGGTATCCCCGTATTTTCGGGACCAATGGTTACCGTATTGGGAACTTCACTTCAGAACAAAGATTTATTAAAATTCTTCCACGAGTCAACCTGGGAAGTAATTGGTCTTGAAATGGAAGGTTCTTACTATCAAAAGGCTATTCAATCGGCTTCGAAAATCAGAAAGAGCATCCATCCTAATGTGAAAGTCCGTTATGCTTATTATGCTTCGGATAATCCTTTGGAAACCGGAAGCACATTGGCATCAGGCGGATTGGGAACGACAGGAGTGAAACCGACTTATTTAATTACAATTAAAATATTAGAACAAATCTTTAACGTTAAATAATAATTTTTATGAGCGCAACATCTCAAAATAACCCTGACAATCAGGAAATAGATTTATCTCAGATTTCTAAGAGAATCGGAAATTTTTTTGAAAACATTTCGAATCAGATTTTCAAAGGATTTTTGTTTTTCAAGAGAAACATTATTTGGGTTGGAATACTATTTGTTCTTGGCGCAGGATTGGGTTATTATATAGACAAAACCACTAAAATTTATGACAATCAGATTATGGTTGTTCCTAATTTTGGCTCTGTAGATTATCTGTATGCTAAAGTTGATTTGCTGCAATCTAAACTTGAGGAAGGCGATACCGTTTTTTTGAAAAAAGTGGTAGGAATACAAAACCCAAGAAAATTCAAGTCCATCAGCATTTCACCTGTAGTTGATTTGTATAAATTTATTGAGAATAAAAATCAAAATTTTGATATGATTAAATTGTTGGCGGAAGATGGCGATATCAAAAAAGTAGTCAATGAACCTTTGACCAGTAAAAATTATCCTTACCATTTGATCTCATTCTCAACAGATGGTTTAACCTCAGAAGAGAAAACCGTTAAGCCGTTACTTAATTACCTTAACAATACAGCGCATTATACTCGAATTCAAAAGGAGTATTTGAACAACGTTAGAATAAAAATGGTTGAAAACGACTCGATAATTGCTCAGATTAACGGGGTTTTGAATTCATTGAACAGTACTGTAAACGGAGCTCAGAAAAGTGACAAATTGGTTTACTATAGCGAAAACTCTCAATTGGATGAAGTAATTAAAACTAAAGATGCATTAGTCGCCGAACAAGGAAATCTTCGAATTGCATTAGTTAGCCTTGATAAAGTGATTAAGGATAACACGAGTACCTTAAATAACAGAAATAAGAGAGCGCCAAACAATAAAATGAAAATGATATTACCGGTTTCGTTTATATTCATTTTCATTCTTCTGGGGCTTTTAAAGCACTATTACAAAACTCAAATGGCCAAATTGAAAGACTAATATGAAAGGAATAATTTTAGCAGGAGGATCAGGCACAAGATTGCATCCGTTGACTCTGGCAGTCAGCAAACAGTTAATGCCGATTTACGATAAACCAATGATATATTATCCATTGTCAACCTTGATGTGGTCGGGGATTCGTGAAATTCTGATTATTTCTACACCGCATGATTTACCGTTATTCCGACAATTATTAGGCGATGGTTCCAGTTTAGGCTGTCGATTTGAATATGCGGTGCAGGAAAACCCTAATGGTTTGGCAGAAGCTTTTATCATCGGGAAAGAATTTATCGGCAATGACAAAGTAGCCCTGGTTTTAGGAGATAATATATTTTATGGCACCGGACTTTCTGATTTGCTTTTGGCCAATAACAATCCTGATGGCGGAATCATTTATGCCTACCATGTTCATGATCCCGAACGCTATGGAGTCGTTGATTTTGATACCAATGGCAAAGTATTGTCCATAGAAGAAAAACCCGAACAACCAAAATCCAATTATGCTGTTCCGGGAATTTATTTTTATGACAATGATGTTGTTGAAATTGCTGCGAATATAAAACCAAGTCACAGAGGCGAACTTGAAATAACCGATGTAAATAAGGAATACCTCAAAAGAGGAAAGCTCAAAGTAAGCATCCTCGACAGAGGAACCGCCTGGTTAGATACCGGTACTTTTAATTCCCTGATGCAAGCCAGTCAGTTTGTTCAGGTTATTGAAGAAAGACAGGGATTAAAAATTGGTGCCATTGAAGAAGCCGCTTATAGAATGGGCTTTATCAACGCAGAGCAATTAAAAAAATTGGCCCAACCGTTATTAAAAAGTGGTTATGGCAATCATTTATTAAGTTTGATTTAAATGAATTTTATTCCAACAAAACTCGAAGGCTGTTTTATCATTGAGCCGAATATCATCCGTGATGAAAGAGGCTATTTTATGGAAAGTTTTAACGAAAAAACTTTTCAGCAAGGTGTTGGCCAAGATACTCATTTTGTACAAGACAACCAATCCTATTCTTCAAAAGGCGTTTTACGCGGATTGCATTACCAAACCGGAGCACACTCACAAGCCAAATTGGTCAGAGTCTTACAAGGTGAAGTTTTAGATGTAGCAGTTGATATTAGACAGGAATCACCAACCTATGGACAATATGAATCGGTAGTTTTATCGGGAGAAAACCAAAAGCAATTTTTTGTGCCAAGAGGTTTTGCCCATGGATTTTTAGTGTTGAGCGATACCGCAGTGTTCTTTTATAAATGTGATAATTTCTATAACAAAGAAAGCGAAGGCGGAATCATCTACAATGATAAAACCATCAATATTGACTGGAATTTCCCTTCAGAAAGACTTATAATTTCGGAGAAAGACAGAGTTCAATCCACATTAGAAAACGCCAAAAAGGCATGGTAGTTTTAGTTACAGGAAGTGCGGGACAATTAGGTCAAAGCTTGCAATTTATTGCACCGAATTACCCTGACTTAACATTTGTTTTTTGTAGTTCGGCAGAATTGAACATTACCGATTTAGAAAAGAGCAGACAAATTTTCACTAAACACCAACCCGATTATTGCATCAACACAGCAGCCTATACCGCAGTTGACAAAGCCGAAAGTGAACCCGAAAAAGCGCATTTAATTAATGTGATTGGAGCCAAAAATATGGCTGAGGTTTGCAAGGCACACAATACGGTTTTACTTCACGTTTCCACTGATTTTGTTTTTGACGGAAACAAACAATCACCTTATACGGAAACTGATTTACCCAGCCCAACGGGAGTTTATGGTCAAACAAAACTCGACGGTGAAATGGCCATTCAGCAAACATGGGAGAAGCATTTTATCATCAGAACTTCCTGGGTTTATTCCCAATTTGGCCATAATTTTATGAAAACCATGCTTCGCTTGGCTTCGGAAAGAGACAGTCTTTCGGTGGTCAATGATCAAATTGGAACGCCCACGAATGCAGTTGATTTAGCCAACGCCTTAGTTCAAATAATTTTAACCGACAATCAACAACCGGCAACTGACAACTACGGCATCTATAACTTCAGCAATGAAGGCCAATGCAGTTGGTTTGATTTTGCCCAAAAAATATTTGAAATCAACAATATAAATATAAATTTACAATCAATTCCTACTTCGGGGTTTCCAACTCCGGCCAAGAGACCAAGTTATAGTGTTTTAGACAAAACAAAAATCAAGAACACTTTTGGAATTCAAATTAAAAATTGGGACGAAAGCTTAAAAACCATTACAGTATGAAAATTGTAGTAACCGGTGGCGCCGGATTTGTTGGGTCAACCCTTTGTTTACAGCTAAAGACAAAATACCCGGCTTATGAAATCGTGGCATTTGACAACCTGAAACGAAGAGGTTCAGAATTGAATCTGTCTGATTTTCAAAAAGCAGGAATTCCGTTTTTTCATGGTGACATCAGAAACAATGAAGATCTTTCCGCTTTGGGTAATTTTGATGTTTTAGTGGAAGCTTCGGCCGAACCGTCAGTTACTGCCGGGTTGGATTCAGATCCTACTTATGTCATCAATAATAATTTATACGGTTCGATAAACTGTTTTAATGCTTGCCTGAAAAATAAAGCTAAATTAATTTTCCTTTCAACCAGCAGGGTTTATCCGATTGACTGGATTGAAAATGCCAATTTTATCGAAGCAGAAACGCGTTTTGCCTTTGATGAAAATCAAACCACCAAAGGCATTTCACCGAAAGGGATTTCAGAAGAATTATCATTAGAAGGCGCGCGTTCTTTTTATGGAACGACTAAACTGGCTTCGGAACTTTTTATTCAGGAATATGCTGCTTTTTACGGTTTACAGGCTGCCGTTACAAGATTTGGCGTTATTGCCGGGCCAAGACAAATGGGTAAAACCGATCAAGGTGTTGTAACGCTTTGGATGGTCAAACATTTTTGGAATCAATCCTTAAAATACATTGGTTACGGCGGAACAGGAAAGCAAGTTCGTGATATCCTTCATGTGGATGATTTGGTTGAATTGATTGATTTGCAAATTCACCAAATCGAAAAATTCAAGGGTAAAATCTACAATGTTGGCGGCGGATTGGAAAACAGCGCTTCGTTATTGGAAATGACCAAAATCTGCGAAAAAATTACCGGAAATTCGATTAACATTGCTTCGGAAACAGCCACAAGAACAGCCGATTTGCGGATTTTTGTAACGGATAATTCCCGTATTGAAAACGAAATAGGATGGAAGCCAAAAAAATCGGTAGAAACCGTTTTTCAGGATATCTATGACTGGATAAAAACAAACGAGAATCAATTGCAATCAATACTGAAGTAGGAATGGACTTTATCAAAGGGTTTTTAAAGGATAAAACAAATTTATTAAGCTTTTTTATAGCATTTATTGCTGCCTATTTAATTTTTCAAAACTTTTTTTCATCAAATGTTTATCCTTATACGTTGGGTCAGCCATTATGGGTATCATTAGATCCGTCATGGGGAATTGCTTTAAATTATGCCAATTTAAATAACTTAAATTGGGGTACAGAATTTTCGTTTACCTATGGGCCAATGGGCTATTTATGTACCAGGATAAATATTGGGGAAAATAAGTATTTAATTTTAGCCTATGATTTATTTGTCTTTATAAACTATTTCTTTTTGTTTTTTTATAGCCTTAAAAAAAGCAATAATAAGATAATTACCTTCTTGATTATTCTTTCCGTTTGCTTGATTTTCCCTTCTAATTCAACCGCAGCCGGGGCTTTGATTTTGATGGCCTTTTTAATTTTTTGGATAAGAATGAGTTTGGACAATCCCAAACCAATCTATTATCTTTTTCAAATCGCCATTGTTATACTGGCTTTTTATATAAAATTCAATACCGGTTTAATCGCTTTTCCTCTTTTTTATGCAGGCTTAATTTATAACGCAATCAAAAGGAATGAAAAGTGGATATACTTAATTTCTTATGCCTTACTGCCTGTCATATTAGTGTTTTCATTGAGCACAGTATTGAATGTTTCTTTATTGCCATATATTAAATCCGGTATGGAACTGATAAGCGGCTATAATGAAATTATGTATCTTGAAAACACCATTTATCATAGTATTCCGCATTTTATCATCATGATAATTTTGTTGATAGCCGTCATGTTTTTTAACCTCAATATTTTTAATAAAAAAGATTGGTTGAAAAAAATAACAATACTGTTTTTGTTTGGAATATCATTTCTCATTTTATACAAGCAAACCTTTACCCGGGCCGACGGACACGTTTATGACTTTTTTATTTATGTATCAATACTTCTCATCTGTAATTTAGATTTGCATATAAACAGCACCAAATGGTATGCAAAAGTGCTTTTTGTAACAGCTCTTTTAATACCGTTTAAGTTTTTAATATTTGACAATGACAGAACACTCGAGATAGCTGAAAAACTTCCTAAGTCAACCTATATTTCACAGTTTAATGAATTCACTCCAACAGCGGGGATGCATTTATTCCCAAATGCCTCTCAACTACCACAATCGGTTTTACAAAAAATAGGGGATAAAACCGTTGATATCTATCCTTGGAATGTCCAGTTGTTGCTAATGAACAAATTGAATTATGGGCCAAGACCCGTTATTCAATCTTATATAGCATATACAAAACATTTAGAAAACATGAATTTTGACCATTACAATTCCGGCAAAGCTCCTGAATATGTAATTTACGATGTGGCTTCTATCGATGGAAGATATCCCTTTTTTGATGAGCCCAAAGTAAATTTGGCCCTCATCAAAAATTATAAGGTTGTGGATAAATTTGATTTTGACGGAAGAAGTTTGGTGTTGTTGCAAAAGAGATTGGATTTCAAACCGGTTAAGCTTGAAAAAACAAAAGAGTATGCCATGCTTATAGATTCTCCGTTAATTCCACATGAAGACATTTTCTATGAGGTAAGCGTTTACAACAATCTACTGGGAAAAGTGGTTACAGTTATTGAGCATTCTCCTGAAATAAGCCTTGAAATTTATACGGAAGATGGTAATATCGCTAAGCATAGAACCTCAAAATCATTATTGGAATCGGGCGTTTTTTATGACAGAATAATCAATGAAACTAAATATTTTAATGCTATTTTTGAAGCACCCAATGAGATTCCAAAAGTTAAATATTATAAGTTCATACCCAAACATCCATCTCAGATTAAGGATAAAATCAAGATCACAGAATACAAAATAACACGATAGCATGAATATTTGCATTATAACAGGTTCATCAGGATTAATCGGTAGCGAATCAGTTGCTTTTTTTGCGGATAAATTTGATACAATTATAGGAATTGATAACAATATGCGTCAAGTGTTTTTTGGTGCCAATGCTTCTACAGAATGGAATACGGAAAAATTGGTAAAGGAAGTTCCCAATTTTGAACACCATGCCATCGATATCCGAAACGTTGAAGCGCTTGAAAAGTTATTTTCCAAATACAAGTCAGACATTAAACTGATTGTTCACACCGCGGCACAACCAAGCCACGATTGGGCAGCGCGTGAGCCTTTGACCGATTTTACGGTGAATGCCAATGGAACATTAAATATGTTAGAAATGACACGTTTACATGCTCCGCAAGCGACTTTTATCTTTACATCAACGAATAAAGTTTATGGAGATACACCCAATTATTTACCGTTGGTAGAATTAGACAAACGCTGGGAAATAGACGAATCCCATCCTTATTTCAAAGAAGGTATTGACGAATTGATGAGCATTGACCAAACCAAACACTCCTTGTTTGGCGCTTCCAAAGTGGCTGCCGATGTCTTGGTTCAGGAATACGGAAAATATTTCGGAATGAATACCGGAGTTTTCCGCGGCGGTTGTTTAACCGGACCAAATCATTCGGGAACGCAGTTGCACGGCTTTTTATCCTATTTGATGAAATGTGCTATTACCGGAGATAAATACACGGTTTTTGGTTACCAAGGCAAACAAGTTCGCGACAACATTCACAGCTGGGATTTGGTCAATATGTTTTGGCATTTTTATCAAAATCCAAGACAGGGAGAAGTGTATAATGCCGGTGGCGGAAGATTTTCCAACTGTTCGATGGCTGAAGCCATAGAAATGTGTGAAGCCATTACAGGGAAACCAATGAATTACGAATATTCGGAAACCAACCGCATTGGTGACCATATTTGGTGGGTAAGCGATGTGTCTAAATTCAAAGCCCATTATCCGGATTGGACCTGGAAATATAATATCAACGATATTTTGACGCAGATTTATGCGGCAACAATTAAGAAGAACTAGTTCTCATGAGCATTAGAACCCAAATCGTCCAAAAACTGGTTCATATCAATGAAGCCATTTTCTTTTATCCAAAACTGAAAAGATTTTATGCAGACAATCTAAAGGAAGAAAAGATAAGCATTCTTGATATTGGTGCCAATAAAGGACAGTCGATAGATTTTTTCTTAAAGATCAATGCCAATGCCGAGTTCGATGCTTTTGAGCCCAACAAAAAATTATTTGTTCATTTACAGAACAAATACAAAGCAATGAAAAGCATCAGATTACACAATTTTGGTGTGAGCAATATCAAAGGGGAATTGGTTTTTCATGAAAATATTTTGGATGAAACGTCTACTTTTGAAGAATTGAATTTGGATTCAAAATATCTCGAAAAGAAAGCCAAAGTTTTAGGTGTTACCAAAGAAAATATCATTGTTGATAATTATAGAGTGGCCGTAATCAGATTGGCAGATTTTTTAAAAGAAAATAGTAATAAAGCATACAATGTTTTAAAAATTGATGTCGAAGGTCATGAATTGCAGTGTTTGCAAGGATTATTTGCCGATGAAGCAAAAGTTTTGCCAATAAAGTTCATTCAATTGGAAAGCCACAATGACGACATGTATTTGAGTAATAATCAGCACACAGATATAGAGGAATTATTAAACCGAAATCATTTTGTAAAAATCGCCGAAATCAAACATGGCTTTGGAGATTTTGCCGAATTGATATACGAAAATCAAAAGTTGTATGAAGCTTAGTATTGTAATCCCGGCCTATAACGAAGAGGAATCTATAGCTGAGACGATTGACCAAATTGAAGAAGCGTTTTCAAAAGTCAATATCGACCACGAAATCTATGTAGTCAATGACAACTCAAAAGACAACACACTTCAGGTTTTAGAACAATTGGCACAAAAATATCCGGCGCTGACTTATGGTACCAACCTTGGTCCGAACGGTTTCGGATATGCCGTTCGCTACGGTCTGGAACGATTTTCGGGTGATTGTGTTGCGGTAATGATGGCTGATTTATCCGATTCACCCTATGATTTGATTCGGTATTACACAACCATGGTTGAAGGCAATTATGATTGTGTTTTTGGGAGTCGTTTTATCAAAGGCGGGAAAGTTATCGATTATCCTTGGGTCAAGAAAATTATCAATCGCGTCGCCAATGCCATCATCAGAATGGTAATGAGCATAAAGTATAATGACACCACAAATGCTTTCAAATTATACAAACGGGAAGTGATTGACGGCGTAAAACCCATATTGTCCCCACATTTTAATTTGACAATTGAATTGCCTTTAAAAGCAATTATCAGGGGTTATAGTTACACGGTAGTTCCTAATTCATGGACCAATAGAAAGTATGGAGAATCAAAATTAAAAATAAAGGAAATGGGTAGCCGTTATTTTTTTATCTTGGTATACTGTTTTGTAGAAAAATACTTTTCAAGAGGGGATTTTAAAAGAATTCAAAAATAGATTTCTGCAATGACCGAAAACAAAGCACCATATAACATTATGCATACAATAGACATTTCAATTATAGTTCCGCTTTACAATGAAGAGCAAGTTTTTCAGCAACTGGTTGAAAGATTAACCAATGTGATTGATTCAACCGGATTTTCTTGTGAGGTCATTTTGGTAAACGATGGCAGCTCAGACAAAACGCCCGATTTAATTGAAGAAATCTGTAAAAAAGACAATAGGTTTACAGGAATATTGTTGTCAAGAAATCATGGACATCAATTAGCGGTTACTGCGGGATTAGCCAATGTCAGAGGGAAAAAAGGCGCAATGATCATCGATGGTGATTTGCAGGATCCACCAGAATTAATAACAGAATTTTACAAACTGTTGATGAATGGCAATGATGTCATTTATGCCATCAGAAAAAACAGAAAAGAAGGCTTTTTCAAAAAACTGGCCTACAAAGCGTATTATAGACTTCAAAAGAAAATCTCAAATTTTAACATTCCAATTGACAGTGGGGATTTCTCAATGCTAAGCCGACGCGTTGTAGATAACATGAACAGCATGCCTGAGCAAAGCCGCTATTTGAGAGGCATGAGAGCTTGGGTTGGGTTTAAGCAATTGGGCTATGAATACGATCGGGATGAGCGTCAGGCAGGAGAAACAAAATACAGCTGGACAAAATTATTTGAATTGGCCTTTAACGGTATTTTCAATTTTAGTGATTTCCCGGTAAAGATTATAACCCGGTTGGGGTTTTTCACCATCGTTTTTTCGCTGATTTATTTTGCGTATAACATTTACAGAAGGGTTTTTTATAATGATGTTCCTCAAGGATTTACAGCCACGATATTGGCTATTATTTTATTTAGCGGAGTTCAATTGATTTCACTGGGATTAATAGGTGAATATGTTTTAAGGATTTATAATCAAGTACGAAATAGGCCTCTATTTGTTGTTGATAAAATCATACAGGACGGAAAAGAAACTTCCGAAAAAGATTAAAATGGATTATGATATAAGACAATTAAGCAATTTATTAATCTCATATAAGAAAAGCCCAGGAATCATGAATACACTTTTGTATAAAGTCATGGTATCTGAAAGGAAATGGCTCAATTCAAACATTAAATTACCTTTTAGGGTTTCAATAATTTATTCATGGAAAAAATAAAAAAGTATCAAGACAGCATCTTATTATTTGTTCTAACCGTTATAGCTTTCCATTTCGGGTTGGGTTTTGAAAAGTTTAATCCGGCTAATATCAGTTGGTTATTTGAAGCAAGAATGGACTGGTCAACCCATTATTTAGGCTGGGGTTTTTTCAGGGATGCACCTTGGCAATTTCCGCTTGGATCTATTGATAATTATTATTATCCGATAGGAACCAATATTGGATTTACGGATTCCATACCCTTGATGGCAATATTGTTAAAAACAATTTCATTCTTGTTGCCTGCTAATTTCCAGTATTTTGGTCTCTGGCTGTTTATCTGTATGTTTCTGAATGGATATTATTCCTTAAAAATTTTCAATTATTTTAAAATAAACAAAATAGTTGCCTTTTTATTGGTGATTATTATACTGTTGAATCCGATATTCATATTCCGTCAAATCCATCCGTCATATTGTGCGCATTGGCTTTTGATAGGCTCTATTTATTTGTATTTATCAACTACAAACAATCCAAAGGTTGTCAGTAAAAATATAAAGTATTCATTTCTTTTATTGCTTTTGAGCAGCTTGATAACGGTGTATTTAACAGTTGCTGTGTTTGGATTTTTCGCCTTGCTATTGTTTAAAATATATTATTTTGAAAAGCAAATAAGCATTCTAAAAGCAATTGCCTGTTTAGGCTCTTCATTGGCAATGATTTTTGCCAGTTGGGTATTGGTTGGATTAATCGACTTTTCAAAACATACCGATATTGCCTCAACCGGATTTTATGGTGCTTACCGATTGAATTTGAATGCGCTTTATAATCCAATGGGATATTCAAGGTTTTTGCCTGCCCAGGATTTAGTTTCAGGTTATCAGCAAGATGGATTTATGTACTTAGGCTTAGGCCTCATCCTTTTGTTCTTCATTTCAGCAGTTTATTTGGTAATCTCTTTTATCAAAAGCAAAAAGTTACTCTTTAGCAAAAAATCAGTACCGCTGGTTGTTTTCTGTATTGGATTATCAGTTTTTGCAGCTACAAATGCCATAAGCTTTAATGATACAACGATTTTCACCATTCCTTTTCTAGATAAGATGGAAAAACTGGGCGATATTTTTAGGGCTTCTGCAAGATTCTTTTGGTCGGTTTATTACTTAATGATTTTTTATTTTATTGGGGTTTTCAATAAGATACCTTTAAGCAAAAACATCAAGATAGGTTTGGTTAGCTTTTTAGTATTGATTCAAATGGTGGATGTCAGTCCGATTTTTTATAAGAAAGAGACACAGTTGGGCGATTATAAACCAGCCTTGAACATTAATTTTTGGAATGCTATTTTTTCAAATTTTAAAAATGCAATCACCGTAATGCCGTTCAATAATGATTTGGTTAATTTCCAGGATTATCAGGAAATTGCCTTTTTTGCCTATAAAAATAAAACCACTGTAACGAATGGGAATTTGGCCAGATACGACGGTAAAATAGCGCAAGTATTTACCAATGATTTAATCAGTAACATTATTAAAGGGAACTTTTCAACCGATAACTTATACATCACGAGTAAAGAAAATCTAAAGTATTTCAGTCCTGCCTATAAAAAGGGATTGATAAACATAATTAATTCTGACGGCTATTATTTTGTGTATTCCAAATCCAAAAAAATCAGCAATCTACCGGATAACCTACCAAAAGATAAAAGTGAATTTGAAGTTGCCCAAAGGGAAAATTTAGTTACAACCGAGTTTGAATTGTGCAACACTCCATTAGGCAAAAGCAATGGAGAAGTAAAATTTAATTTTGAAAATGAATTATTTGTCAATCCAATATTTCAGGTTAAAGGCTGGGCATTTATTGAAAACACCGATAATAACGCCGGAGATTCCATCTTTGTTTATTTAAAAAATGACAAAAATCTGTACAAGAAAAAATCTGTTCAGACAAAAAGGGAAGACATCACCATTGTATTCAAAAAGCAAAACCTTGACAATTCAGGATTTGATAGTTTTGCTTTTACCAATAACTTGGAAAAAGGCAAGTATGAGCTAATAATTGCCATCAAGGACAAAAAAGGAAATCTGTATTATACCAATACCAACAAAGTTGTTAATATCGGGTTTGAAGAATTTATTACACCAATCAGTACAAAACTTACTTCAATTAAAGATTCTAATCTCGGACTTGGAGTAGATGCTTTTGATTTTAAGAACAATGTATTGACCATAAAAGGCTGGGCTGCTTTTAAAGAATTTGAAAGTAAAAAATCAGTGATTGAAGTCCTTTTCCTCCGCAATAACGAAACCTTTTCTTCTGAAACAATTGCCAACCTGAGAAAAGATGTAACAGAGGCGCTAAAAAACAACATCAACTATGATGACAGCGGCTTTGAGGCAAAGATTGATACTAAATCGTTACCGAAAGGTGATTACACCATCGGAATAAGAATAATTAACAAGACTTTTAATAAAGACAGTTATATAATTTCGGATAAAAAAATAAAGATTGAATAACTACAAGAGAGTGTAAATCGTTTAAAATCAAACTATTTTAAGCGAAAAACTTTTTTTAAAAATTATTAAAAAAAACATATTTTTGTGAAAAATTAATAAATATGAGAAATAGAATTTTAGTAGCACTTATTTTGATGTCTACAATTTTTATTGGCTGTAAAGATGAAAAATCAGTAGATCAGTTAGATGTTGTTACACCGCAAGTTGAAGACAATACTTTCAAAGTTACTCTTGATGTGATTTTAAAAAAGGATGACGATTTTTGTTTTTTCTATACTGATGCATCGGGACCTGAATTTAAAGAGCCAATCTGGATGGGAGTAAAAGGAAACGAAAACCAACAAAAAGTGTTGTTTTCAATTCCAAATGAAAACTATCCATCAGAAATCAGATTGGATTTTGGGATGAAGCAAGACCAGGAAGATATTGTTTTAAAAAGTGTTCTTTTAGAATATAACGGAAAAAAGAGAGAGATTACGGGTCCGGAATTAGGAATTTATTTTAGAGCCGACGAGAACAAATGTACCTTCGATCCTGCAACCGGAATATTAAAAGCAGTTGTTAAGGATGGTAAAAGACAAAGCCCATCACTATATCCACAAGATAAAGTCTTAAAAGCTGAAATTGAAAAACTAGCCAAATAGTTCAATTCAAAATCAAAATTAAAAGCCATAGAACAATACAAATCTATGGCTTTTCGTTTTTTATGTTTATTTTTGAAGAAACCAATACGGAGCTAAAAGGCAATAATGTTAAGAGAAAAAATAGCGGGCAAACTTAAGAGCCAACAATTCAAAAACTTTATAATTTACGGCTTCGGGCAGGCCGTAAATCTTATAAGTCCTTTGTTGGTTATTCCTTATATCGTTTTTGTTTGTGGCGAAGAAGGATTGGGAAAAGCGGGAGTTGGTTTTTCTTTTGCCTTGATAGCGATAGTTTTGGTCGATTATGGTTCCTATATCAACGGCACTAAAGAAGTCGCGATTAGCCATTCGGACAAATCGATTTTAGAAGAAAAATTTACCACCATTTACTTGTCAAAGCTAATACTACTGGTATGCGTTTTACTATGCTGCAGCTTAATCATTTTTACCATTCCTTTTTTTCAAAAGGACAAATACCAGCTTTTGTTAAGCCTGCTAATCGTTGTGGGACAGTTTATCAATCCAACGTGGTTTTTCCAGGGAATTCAAAACTTCAAATGGATTTCCATCATCAATGTACTTTCAAAAGTGATCTATGTGGCTTCGGTTTTCCTGTTGATTAAAAAGCCGGAAGATTATATCTACATCAATTCATTTCTTGGAATCGGTTCCATAATTGCGAGTTCATTAGGATTTCTTTGGATTTATAACCACTATTCATTTTCATTGAAAAACTGCTCTTTTCCCAAAGCTTTGGCCTTGATAAAAAGCGAGTTCTCACTTACGGTTTCCCAGCTGTTTTTTTCGTTTTATCAATATGCCCCAATTATGGTGATAAGTTATGTGGGCGGAAATTTTATGGCAGGTCAATACCGAATCATTGACCAGATTGTCATGATTTTCAGAACCTATTTTCAAATGTTCTTTAACTTTATCTACGCAGATGTTTGCCGCCAGATTTATGATAACGTTAGAATAGGCATTTCCCAATGGAAACTAAAGAACGGTCTCAACTATTTGATGATCTTGCTGATCCTGATTGTTTTTTATTGCAGCACCCAATTTATTTTATTGTTCTTTAAGGTAAATCCGCAGGACATAGAAGAATTAGGCTCTTATTTTAAAATCGGGTTATTGATACCGGTTTTTATGGGGATTTCTTTTGCCCTGAAGCAATTGATGTTTTCGTTCAATAAGAATAGGGAATATATCAGGATTACTATTTTTTCAACAGTTCTGAGTTTACTGATGCTGTTCTTTTTGTTGTCGGGCATAGGTTTGAAAGGCGCTTTTATTTCAACTATTATTGCTGAATTCTTTATTATTGTATCCTATATTTTAGTTTTAAAAAGTAGCTTTGCAAAAGAGACAATAAAAACCTAATGGTAATAGAAAAGCCTAACAATACAATCATTTATCAATTACTCTATGCGACCTGCGTATTGATTCCGTTTATCAATATTTATGAATTGACATTTGCTGTTTGGTTTTTAACTGCCGTTGTCACAATCTCCAACAGATACTCTTTAGGAATCATAAAATACATCACGTGTTTTTCAATTATTTTACTCACGGCTTATATATCGAGTTTCTTTAATGCCGAAAGCACCTATAATTTCTTTAGGGATATTGCTTATTTACTCAAACCAATCATTGGTCTTTTGGTCGGATACCAATTGTATAAGCGATGTCAGGGGAAAGTATTTACAACGGTTGTTTACACGGGAGTGTTTTTATCCTTAGCTCACCTCGTTATTGTAGCAATTACCTTCCTGAGATTTCGCACCATTTCAGTCAATTTACTGCGTGAGTTCTGTGGGTATCACAGTGATTACGAGGTGTATGTGTTAATCATATTATTGTTTTATAAAAAATTTCAACTCGATTGGTCCCCAAAAAGGGTGCGCATCTTTGTTATTTTGGTTGCCACATCAATTTTCCTCTATTTATCAAGGACAAACTTTATTGAGTTCATCGTGCTTTACATTGCCATAAAAGGATATTTTGTAATCAACAAAAGATCAATTACGGTAATGTCTTCGGTTCTTTTATTTGTTGTTTTAGGTTATACAGCGGTTTATCAATCAAATCCGCAGCGATCAGGAAAAGGAATTGAAGCCTTTTTATACAAAATTAAAAATGCACCAATTGAACCCTTCAAAACCAAAATAAACAAAGAAGACTGGAAAGATTTTAACGATAATTACAGGTCCTACGAAAACATTCTCACGGTAAAGCAAGTTACATCCGACGGAACATCATCGATACTATTCGGAAAGGGATTAGGCGCAACCATAAACCTTGGGAGAGAAATATGGACCAATGACGGAGAGTTTATCCAATACATTCCGATTCTTCACAATGGTTTTGCCACTGTATTCCTTAAGTCAGGCGTTTTTGGGGTCTTGTTTTTAATCATTTTTATGATCCTATTGGGGAAACCTCAAAAATCCAATCTTGTATCGGTTCAAAATATCAATTTGCTGCTCATTGGCAGTGCGGTTTTCCTGATTGTATCCAATTGGGTTTTTATGGGATTGTATCTGAAACTGGACAACAAATCGATTCTTTTAGGCTTTTTGATTTGCTATAGGGAAATGCTGATGAGAAGTGAAAAAGGGCTAAGCACCGAACCAAAAGTTGTAGCATGAAAAAGCAGAATATTTTTGTGGACTGCCATGTCTTTGATGGCAACTTTCAAGGCACTACGACTTATATCAAAGGGCTTTATACCGAGTTGATTCAAGATAAAAATTTCCATTTCTTTTTTGGCGCAGCCGATATTGAGTTTATCAAAACCATTTTTGGCACGCATGAAAACCTGACTTATGTGGCCTACAAATCGAAGAATAAATTTCTCCGGTTATTGTTTGACATACCAGGCATTATCAAAACGAACAAGATTGATTATGCCCATTTTCAATATGTGGTTCCGCCAATCAAAAACTGCAAATACATAGTAACCATTCACGATGTTTTGTTTCTTGATTTCCCAAAATACTTCCCGTGGGCTTATAGAGTGAAGAATAAATTGCTGTTCAAAAGAAGCGCCCAATGTTCTGATATTGTTTTGAGCGTTTCAGAATATTCAAAAAAGCAAATCCAGAAGCATTTCGGAATAGACAAAATAACTGTAACGGCTAATGCTGTTGATCCGGTTTATTTTGAACCCTTTGACAAGGAAACCATCAAAGAACAGGTGAAAGCGAAATTCAACGCAACCGATTATTTTCTGTATGTCAGTCGCTGGGAACCCAGAAAAAACCATCATAGCCTGTTAAAGGTTTTTGTGGAAAAGGAGCATTATAAAAATCATTCCTTGGTTTTTATTGGTGATAAAGCCATTGAAAACAGCACCTACAACACCTATTATGCATCATTGCCGGCCGACATAAAAGCCAAAATTTTTACTTTTAACAAAGTTGATTTTGAGGACTTGTTGCTATTTGTTCGCGGTGCCGACTTAGCGATTTATCCTTCCATTGCAGAAGGATTTGGGATTCCGCCTTTGGAATCTTTAGCGGCTGGAGTTCCAACGATTTGTTCCAATACGACAGCCATGTCCGACTTCGAATTCTTAAAAGGCGTGCAGTTTGATCCATTGAATGAAGCCGATTTGAATGATAAAATCCAAAAAGGATTGTCTGATCAATCACTGCAAAACAGGATTTCAGAAATGAAACTCATGTACAGTTGGCAAAAGGCAAAGACCGATTTCATTCAGGCTCTGAAAGATTTTGAAAGCGTGAAAAAATAACGCAACAATTTTTTTTCATCTAAGATATTCCCTCAATTTTATTATGTTTGCAACTCGAATAATTACTCAAAGCAAATCGTAATATAAATCATGAAAATAGCCATATTAGGAACTCGTGGTGTACCCAATTATTACGGTGGTTTTGAACAGTTTGCCGAATTTTTTTCGGTGTATCTTGTAGAGCAGGGACACGAAGTGTACTGCTATAACTCGCATGATCATCCATTTCAGGAAAAAACTTTTCATGGTGTAAACATCATCCACCAATATGATCCCGAGCACAAAATGGGAACTTTTGGCCAGTTCATTTATGATTTTAACTGTATCATGGATTCCCGAAAAAGGGAATTTGACATCATTTTACAATTGGGTTATACCAGCAATTCCATTTGGCATTTTCTTTTGCCTAAAAAATCCATCATCATCACCAATATGGATGGATTGGAGTGGAAAAGAACCAAGTATTCAAAACCAGTTCAGCAATTTTTAAGGTTTGCCGAACGCTTAGCGGCAAACAATAGTGATTTTTTGGTTTCGGACTCGGTTGGAATTCAGAAATTCCTCAAAACAAAGTATAAAAAAGAGTCAACCTATATTGCTTATGGTGCTTATCCTTTTTCCAACCCAAATGAAGTTTTTCTCAAGGAATATGGTGTAGAAAAAGAAAAGTACAATATGATAATGGCGCGTTTTGAACCTGAAAACAATCTGGACATGGTGCTTGAAGGTGTTGCGATGAACGAGGACAAAACGCCTATTTTGGTTATTGGAAAACACCAGACCAAATATGGTGAATATCTAAAGGATAAATTCAAAGCTCATGGCAACATTCGTTTTATTGGCGGCCTTTACAATTTAGAGCATTTGAACAATCTTCGCTATTTTTCCAATTTGTATTTCCACGGTCATTCTGTAGGCGGAACCAATCCGTCATTATTAGAAGCCATGGCTTCAAGAGCGCTTGTAATTGCTCATGATAATGATTTTAACAAAGGGATTTTAAAGGAAAATAGCTTTTATTTTTCCAATCCGACAGAGGTGAAAAATATTCTGAATACTATCAAAAAAAATGATAACTTGCAATTAGTTCAAAATAACTTTGATGCCATCGTCAATGAATTTAATTGGGAAAAAATAAATGGGGAATACTTACAACTCTTTGAAGAATGTTTTTCAAAATCTGATAAAAGAAAACAAAAGCAATAGTTCTTTTATTCCAACTCTCCTTGTTTTAGTTACCATTCCGCTTAGTTATGCCATCAACAATATGGCGTCAGGATTGTTTTTATTGACCGCTCTTTTCACCCTGAAAAAAGCCAATTTTTCCCTTTCAACCAGCTTATTTTTACCCATTGCGTTATATGTTTTAATGGTGCTGTCCTATTTTTGGTCAATAGATCCAACCAGTACTTTACCGGCATTATCAAAGGAAATCCCATTGCTTATTATCCCATTGGGATTTTTGCTGATTAAGGATTTCTCGAGTGAGCAAAAGCAAAAAATCATTGCCTATTATAGTTATTCTATGGTAATTCTGGTTTTGTATTACAGCATCAGGGCAGTAGTCCGCTATTTTATTTTACAGGATTCCCGCGTGTTTTTCTATCACGGAACCAATGAGGATGATTTCGGGTTAGTTCCTAAATTATTGAATGCAATTCACGTTTCCATATTCGTAGCTGTAGCGTTTTTTTACTTTTACACCAAGAGTATTAAATCTAAAATCGACATTTTAATATCCATTTTACTCTTTGGTTTTATACTCTTGCTTTCTTCGAAGAACATTGTTCTTGTTGTTGTCTTATTGGTTTTACTTCATATTTTCTTTTTTTCAAAATCATCCCATAAACTTCGTTTGAGAAACCTGATTGTTTTTGGTTTACTCATAGGGTTTATTTTTTCCTTTGGAAGGATAAAAGCCAGATTTGAACAGGAATTTCAAACCAATACAAGCAAAAGCTTAAGTACAAATGTGGTTGAAGGCATTCCTAATGGCGTTCATTATGTTAGTCTCAAAGAAGCCTGGACCAATGAGAAATTTTCAACCAATGATTATTTCCCGGGTACGGCTTTCCGGGTTTATCAGTTTAGGATTTTCACCGAGTTGATGGCTGAGGAGCCTATTTTCCTTACCGGTTTTGGCTTAAATGCTTCCTATCCGAAAATTGAAGAAAAGGCAAAACATTACAATCTGTTTTTGGGAGGAAATGGATTTGAGGGCTACCAAACCAAAAATTTTCACAATCAGTATATTCAGAATTTTGCTGAATTAGGCGTTGTCGGTTTTATAATATTGTTATTAATGTTGATTATGAACGTTAAAATCGCATATCAATCGAAAGATTTTGTCCATTTTGCTTTCGCATTTCTAATGATAAGTTTATTTTTGACCGAATCATTTTTATGGAGACAAAGAGGAGTGGTATATTTTACAATGATGTATTGTCTTTTTAATTCAGGAATTGCACAAAAAAATTCCAAAGCAGAATAAAAAATTTATGAAAAGAATATTAATTACTGGAGCAGCCGGTTTTTTGGGTTCCCACCTTTGTGACAGGTTTATAGCCGAAGGTTATTACGTTATCGGAATGGATAACCTGATTACGGGAGATTTAAAAAACATAGAACATTTGTTTAAAGATAAAAACTTCGAATTTTATCACCACGATGTTACCAAATTTGTACATGTTCCGGGAAATATAGATTATATTCTTCATTTTGCCTCACCGGCAAGTCCAATCGATTATTTAAAAATTCCAATCCAAACCCTAAAAGTCGGTTCTTTGGGAACGCATAATCTTTTGGGATTGGCCAGAGTAAAAAAAGCCAGAATCCTGATTGCTTCGACATCGGAAGTTTATGGTGATCCATTGGTACATCCACAAACCGAAGAGTATTATGGAAACGTAAACACCATTGGGCCAAGAGGCGTTTATGATGAAGCCAAGCGTTTTCAGGAATCGATAACTATGGCGTATCATACTTTTCACGGTGTGGAAACCAGAATAGTCAGAATTTTCAATACTTATGGACCAAGAATGCGACTGAATGACGGTCGTGTAATTCCGGCTTTTATTGGTCAAGCTTTGAGAGGCGAAGATTTAACCATTTTTGGTGACGGAAGCCAAACGCGTTCGTTTTGTTATGTAACCGATCAGGTAGAAGGCATTTTCAGATTATTGCATTCCGATTATGTGTATCCGGTAAACATTGGGAATCCGGATGAAATTACGATAAAAGATTTTGCAGAAGAAATCATCAAGTTGACGGGAACCAATCAAAAAGTAGTGTATCATCCACTGCCGATTAATGATCCGTTGCAACGCCAACCCGATACGACTAAAGCCAAAGAAATACTGGGCTGGGAAGCCAAAGTAAAGAGAGATGAAGGAATGAAATTGACCTATGACTATTTCAAATCGCTTTCGAATGAGGAACTTTTAAAAGAAGAGCACAAAGATTTTAAAGGATATATCCATTAGTATTTTATGGTTGCACAGCAAACAGGAAGATATTCAAAATACATCAGGCCGATAAGCATTTTATTCGATCTGATTGTGGTAACAACATTGAGTTTGTTTTTCTTCAGAGAACTGAAACTTAATTTGTTTTACTATTTGTTGTATCAAACTTTTACCTGGTTCCTGATTGCCATCATTGTCAAATATTACGAAGTCTTCAGGTTTACCACTCCGGTAGAAATTATCACTAAACTGGTCAAGCAATTCAGCCTCTTTTTACTCGTTGTCATTGCTTTTTTCCCTTTTGCCAAAACAGCCATTTTCAGCGGTAGAGCCATTGCCATTTTTATGACGATGAGCTTTATTATCATTCTTACTTTTAAATACTTCCTGTTTTTCTACTTAAAAAAATACAGATTGGTCACAGGAAGTAACTTCAGGAATGCGGTAATCATTGGTTATACCCCGGAAGCCATAAGACTGAAGGAGGTGTTTGAAAACAGAAAAGATTATGGTTATCGGTTTTACGGTTACTTTTCAGATAAGAAGCAAAATCCGGAAATTTTAGGAAAAATTGAAGACCTGAAAAAATTCACGATTGACAATAAAATTGACGAAATCTATTGTTCCTTAAATGAAATTTCAAACGAAAAGCTCAAGGAATTAGTAGAATTTGCAGATGATAACAGAAAGGCAATAAAATTCATTCCCGATTCAAAAGAGATTTTCTCCAAAAATCTAAAAGTTGATTATTACGAATTATTCCCGGTACTTTCTTTACAAAAAACACAACTGCATCACCCAATCATTAAAGGTTTTAAACGTGGTTTTGACGTAGTTTTTTCGTTATGTGTCATCGTTTTTATCCTGTCGTGGTTAATTCCGGTGTTGGCGATTTTGATAAAATTGGAATCCAAAGGCCCGGTTTTTTTCAAACAAGGCCGACCTGGACTGGATGAAGAAGAATTCTTTTGTTATAAATTCCGTTCGATGCAAGTCAATGGATTTACCGAAAAAGAAGCCTCTAAAAACGACCCTAGAGTTACCAGAATTGGGAAGCTAATGAGAAAGACCAGCATGGATGAATTGCCACAGTTTTTTAATGTACTGTTAGGCGACATGTCGGTTGTTGGACCAAGACCTCACTTGTGGTCACAAAACAAAGCTTACGCCAGCAAAATCAAGAAGTATATGGTGCGCCATTACGTAAAACCTGGTATCACAGGATTGGCTCAGGTTAAAGGTTTCAGAGGTGAAATTGAGACCGAAGAAGATATGGTAAACCGCATTAAACTTGACGTATTTTATATTGAAAACTGGTCGATTATCATGGACTTGAAAATCATCTTCCAAACCGTTATCAATATCTTCAAAGGAGAAGATAAAGCCTACTAGAAAACCTTTTTCGCTATCAAATCTTTGATCTGATAATCTAAATCAAATTCGGTTTCGGCAGTGTGAAATATTCTTTTTTTCATCGAATCCAAATCCGTTTTACCGAGCCTTGAAATCTCAATCAATTTTTGGTTTAAATCATTGAAGTTTTCTACAGAAGCGACCCAGCCTAATTTGTGCTCTTCTACTATAGTTTCCCCTTCGCCACCGCCAAAATAAAGAATCGGAAATCCAAGTGAACCATATTCAAAAATCTTAGACGGAACTGAGCCATAAATTCTGGTTTTCAACGGCACAATCGCAATGTCAAAAGTTTTTAGTGTTTCGTGCAGTGCTTTACGTTCCATCATACCGTGGAAGAATATCTGTTGACTTTTTAGGGATGAAATCAACGCTTCTATCTGATTTTTTTCGGCACCATCACCAAACAAGTGCAACTCAATATTTAAGTCCTGTAACTCGATTTTTTCGCATAGTTCCAAAACGCCTTGTGCCACACCCAACAATCCGGCATAAAAGATTTTTACCGGCTGGTTTTCGGCTGTTTTTAATTCCATTCCGGAAACCTCATGGTCAGGGAAATTTCGGTATAAATAGCAATCTTTCTGAGGACAAATGGTTTTTACATGCGCAATAATTTCATTGGATTGTCCCAAAACCAAAGTCGCCTTTTTGTAAATATAGCGCTCAAAGAAAAGCGAAACCTTATGGGAAAACGAACCAACTTTCAACGCATTCAGTTCGATGGCAGCCAAAGGCCATAAATCGGAAACATTCAGGATTATTTTTTTGCTTTTTAGCGAAAGCACCAAAACCGAAATAAAGGAAAGCAATAATGGCGGCGATTGAACGATTATTTTTTTTGGCGTTTTTTTGAATAATAAATAAAAGAACAAACTCAATGAAAAGGACAATATCGAAATGATTCTGACCAGGATGTTTTTACTCACACTCGGGTAAATCCAAAGCCTTTTAACCGTAATATTATCTCGGTTTTCGGTTACCGAAAATTTGCCTTTGTACTCGGCAAACAATTCGCCTTTGGGATAATTTCCCAATGGACAAACCACCGAGACTTTATAATTATTTTGGTCCAATTTCAAAGCCAACTGCTCAATCCTGTTGGCAGCAGCACCTTTTTCCGGCGGATAGTAATTGGATATAATGAGAATGGATTCCATTATTTTTTCAAAAGGATATCGATAATTCGTTCGGAAGCTTTTCCGTCCCAAAGCTCCGGAATACCTGCAGTTCTTGGTCCGTTTTTCAAAAATTCAGTAAATACTTTTTCCAGATTTTCTACTGCTGTCCCAACCAAAGTATTCGTTCCAATGGTTTCTGTTTCTGGTCTTTCGGTATTGTTGCGCATCGTAAAACAAGGAATACCTAAAACCGTGGTTTCCTCTGAAATGCCACCTGAATCCGTAATCACAGCAAAACTGTTTTTGATTAGGAACATAAAGTTCAGATAGCCTTGCGGTTCCACAAAAAGGATGTTTTTTAAAGCCAAATTGGTTTCGCCTAAAATCGCCTTGGTTCGCGGATGAATCGGAAAGATTATTTTTTTGTCCTCTGCCATTTTATCAATGCCCTGAAGCAATTCAATCAGTGATTTTTCCTCATCAACATTCGCCGGGCGATGCAAAGTCAGGATGATATAATTGCCGGTAGCTAAACCAAATTCGTTCCAAAAATCAGGGGCGGAAATTCGATTTAAATTTTGGTATAAAGTGTCAATCATCACATTGCCCACAAAGTGGATATGAGAAACATCGGCACCATATTTTACAAGATTTTCAGAAGCTGTGGTTGAGGTCGTAAAGAAATAATCGGTAATGCTGTCGGTAACAATTCGGTTGATTTCTTCGGGCATTGTCATGTCTCCCGAACGGATTCCGGCTTCAACATGTGTGACTTTGACATTGAGTTTTTTGGCCACAATTGCACAAGCCATGGTAGAATTGACATCACCAACCACCAAAACCAAATCACACGGGTTCTGGATTAATTCTTTTTCAAACGCCATCATAATCGCAGCAGTTTGTTGGGCCTGAGAACCGCTTTTTACTTCCAGGTTGGCATCCGGTTGCGGAATGTTTAATTCTTCAAAAAAAGTATCGCTGAGGTTTTTGTCATAATGCTGACCGGTATGCACCAACCGATAGGAAACCGTTGCTCCTTCGGCTTGTTTCTTTTCGATCGCTTTGATGATGGGTGCGATTTTGATAAAATTGGGTCTGGCGCCTGCGATTATGGTGATTTTCATAAATTATTTTACTAACGAAACAAACTGCTTCAATTTGCCGCTTTTGCTTCTTTCTAATGTTGATTTACGGGTGAATGTAAAAGACAAACCAGTTTCCAGATAAGTAGTAATGGCTTTTTCAATATGCTTAATCTGGCTTTCGGTTAATTCATTCTGACTTACATACTCAATGTCAAAAGTATCGATTTTGGTTTGTTTTATTACAAATTCTTTCACATTTCCATCGTCTTCAATGATGCTTTTAGTCACATAATAAAAAGTCAATCCCGGTGATTTTTTGCCGCTTGGAAGGACAGCAATGTCATTGGTTCTTCCGATTAATTTTTTCAGGATTGGTTTTTTGAAAGTGCTTTTTTCGTCCAAAATCCCAACATCACCGATGTCGTAACGAATAAACGGATGTGCTTTGTTGTATAAAGAAGTAATCACAACACGGCCTTCTTTTCCATAAGGCAAAACGTTGTTTTTCTCGTCTAATATTTCTACAAATAAGGTTTCCGAATTCACCTGCCATTCGTCTTGCGGATTTTGAAAAGCAATCAAATCCAGTTCGGAAGCACCATATTCATTGACCACCGGAACGCCAAACTGTTTTTCGAGCAGTTGTTTGTCATTGTCAAAAAGCATTTCCGAAGTAACCACACAGCATTTCAACGTTGGGCAAACGGTTTTTAAAACGATGTTTTTTTGTTGTAAAAATTTGGCGAACAAAACGATGGAACTAGTATATCCATTGATATAATGAAAGCGTTTCTGCTTGAATTTATCAAGCACAGTTTCCAAAACGGTATCGGATAAATCAAAAATGGTAAAGCGATAGCGATGACTCAAAAAGTCTTTGATACGCTCTTTGGTATTGCCGATAAAATCCAACGGAATCCCATAAAAACGGGCTTGCAATGACGAATTGAAATCGATTCCAAACCAGCCAAAGCGGTTAACAATATTGACCCAGGTCAGCGCATGGGAAAATTTATCTTTGGCAAAAATAAATGGATCACCACTCGAACCGGATGTTTTATTCACATACACTTTTTTGAGAAGATAGCCCTCCGAAAGCCTTTCCTGTAAAGGTTTTTGAAAATCCTTTTTGGTCATTATCGGGAGTTCATCCCAATTGGAATAATTTTTATTCCCCGCTAAATCGCGATAAGAATCATTATGCTGAAGATGGAAATCAACAATTTCCTTTCTTTTATCTGTTATGTGTTTTTCATAATCAGCTTCGGAGACAGACTGAATTTTTTCAAATTCACGTTGGGCTTCCTTCATCGGAAAGCCATTGAGCTGGAGCGTTAAGTTGAAAATATTGAGCATAAACAATAAAAAAAGGGCTAACAAATGTCAGCCCTTAAAAATACTATTTTATTAGTATTAATTTTTCATAATCTTAATTGTTTGTGATTGGCTCCCTGAATTAATTTCGAAGAAATAAACTCCGGTTGCATAACTTGAAATATCAAGAGCGTTTTCAATACCGCTAAACTCTCTGGTTGTCATTACTTTTCCAGATAAATCAGTCACTTTTAAAGTATAAGAATCCAAACCTTCAGTTTGTAAATTCACGACAGAAGTTGCAGGATTTGGATATACTTTGAATTTGGTAGTGTTAAAATCACTGTTCCCTAAAGTTCCATTTAATTTGAATACACCACCGGCAAACTCATCCTCATTAAATCCGCCACACCATCCTGTAGTGCCATTTAAAAAAGCAGGACTTAATCTTTGCGCTCCGGTATCAATTGATGTCCAGGTTGTTCCATTGTCAGAACTGAATGCTGAGCCCATTTCAGCCACAGTTGGTCCGGCACCTGTAGCTACTAAAGTTGTAGTTCCCGGAATGTAACAAAGTAATCTGTAAGCTCCGGTATATGGTGTTCCTGCAGTCCAGGTTGTTCCACCGTTTGAAGTAGTATAAGCCGTATAAGTTGTTCCTTGGGTTTTAAGTAAAAAACCATTGTTAGCATCACTGAAAATAGCATTTCCACTTACCGCAGCACTTCCAAAATCAGCTAATGGAGCTTGACTTACCGTCCAGGTTACACCCATATCAGTAGTTCTGTATAATCTACCTTTGTTAGTAGTGAACCATAATGTTCCACCGGCAACATCATAACCACCGTTATATCCGTATTCACCAGTTAAAGGATTTGGAAGACTAGCTCCCGGAACTCTTGTCCAGTTATCTCCACCATCGATAGTTCTGTATATTTCGAATTCACCTCCGGCTCCTTCAGGATCACCTTGTGTTATACCAACGTTAGCATTAAAAAAGTGAACAAAGTTAAACCAGGATTCACCCGCAGTTGTATAAGCAGCTGTATTTTGTTGCTCCCAGTTCAGACCACCATCAGTTGTCTTGAATACACCACCAAATCCCAGAGTCGCATCATAAGTACCAATCCAGGCAGTTGTTCCGCTAACAGGAGAAATATTAGTAATTGATAAAGTTGGGTCACCAACGCTAAACGTTCCCGGCAACCAAATGTTTCCTCCATCGGTTGTTCTTGTAAATTCCTGAATGGGTTCATCAGCAGGAGTTCCGTCAAAAGCAATAGCCCAAACGTTATTGGCATCTACAATTTTGATTTCTGAAATCCCTCGGCTTGCAGTTGTAAATCCTGTTGCCTGAGCATTCCAAGTCTGCGCTGTTGAAGCAAATCCTACAAAAAGCAAGGAAAAAGGAAGTAATAATTTTTTCATAATAATATTGTTTTTTATTTCGAAACTAAATTATGTAAAAATGGACCGATAAAAAAAGAATACTTGTATTTTTGCATACTTTTAACACTATACAACACACAACACATAACACAAATGACAATTTTACTTCTAGGCTCTGGTGGAAGAGAGCATGCATTAGCCTATAAAATGCTAAAAAGCAGTCTGTGCAATCAACTTTTTGTAGCACCCGGAAATGCCGGAACTGCAGCTATAGCAACCAATGTTGCTATCAGCCCAACCGATTTTGAAAGTGTAAAAGCATTGGTTATAAAAGAAAACATCGATATGGTTGTCGTTGGCCCGGAAGATCCGTTGGTTCATGGCATTTATGATTTTTTCAAAAACGACGCTGTGCTAAATCACATTCCGGTTATTGGTCCGTCAAAAGTAGGAGCACAACTGGAAGGAAGTAAGGAATTTGCCAAAGAATTTCTTATCAAGCATAAAATACCAACCGCAGCCTATGACAGTTTTACTTCGGAAACCGTAGAAAAAGGATGCCAATTTTTGGAAACGCTGCAACCACCGTATGTTTTGAAAGCGGATGGATTGGCCGCCGGAAAAGGCGTTTTGATTCTGAATGATTTGGAGGAAGCGAAAACAGAGTTAAGAAATATGTTGGTTCACGCCAAATTTGGAACAGCAAGCTCAAAAGTGGTTATTGAAGAATTTCTCGATGGCATTGAATTGAGTTGCTTTGTTTTGACTGATGGCAAAAATTACAAAATGTTGCCTACTGCCAAAGATTATAAGCGAATCGGAGAAGGTGATACCGGACTAAATACCGGCGGAATGGGAGCAGTTTCTCCTGTACCTTTTGCGGATAAAATTTTATTGGACAAAATAGAAACCCGAATTGTTAAACCAACGGTTGAAGGTTTGCAAAAAGATGGGATTGAATACAAAGGCTTTGTTTTTATCGGATTGATCATTGTCAAAGGCGAGCCAATGGTAATCGAGTACAATGTGAGAATGGGAGATCCGGAAACCGAAGTTGTCATGCCGAGAATCCAATCTGATTTGGTCGAATTATTTCAGGCGGTTGCCCATCAAAAACTGGATGAAGTTTCGTTGGAAATTGACCCAAGAAGCGCAACGACTATCATGGTAGTTTCGGGCGGATATCCGGAAGATTATGGCAAAGGTTTTGAAATTACCGGGATTGAAAAGGTAGAAGGTTCTATTGTTTTTCACGCCGGAACCAAATTGGAAAATGGTAAAGTAGTCACCAGCGGCGGAAGGGTTTTAGCGGTGACTTCTTTTGGAGACAACTTCCGGGAAGCCATAAAAAAATCTTACCAAAATATAGACAAGCTACATTTTGATAAGATGTATTTTAGAAAAGATATTGGCTTTGATCTAACTTAAGAAAGAGTGAGCCGTAGTATCTTGGTTTTCTTCGTTGTTGTCTTGGTGTTTTTTCAATTCCTGACACCAGTAAATGGTGTATTTGCAACAAACCAAAATTAGAAGCCAGCTAACGATATTGGCTAACCACCAATTGCTCAATTCTAATGCACGTAACCAGTCAAATGGTTTGAATAGGAAATCTACAAATAAAGTTTGAATACCTTCAAAAAATGCTCTCATTGTATAAAATGTTATATTTACTGCACAAATGTATAAAATATCCTTATGATAACAAGCATTTTTAAAAAATCGAGCATTCTTAATTATGCCTTGATAATAATTTTATTATTGGGTTCCTTTTTTATATTTCAATCGAGCGATTTTGGAAACAAGTTGGCGCCGGAAAATTTCTCGGGTAACATCATCTTAATCACGCTTTTACTGATTTCATTCTTCCTGGTCAACTTCATTGTCAAGAAAAACGGACTGACTAAAAACAGCAGCTATACCATTTTATTTTTCTTACTGTATTTGTTACTTTTCCCATCGGTTTTTAACAATTCCAATTTGTTGTTTGCCAATTTTTTCCTGTTGTTATCGATGCGAAGATTGATTTCACTCCAAACCTTAAAAGCTCCAAAAGAGAAAATATTCGACGCTTCGATGTGGATTTTTATCGCCAGTTTGTTCCATTTTTGGTGTATCCTTTTTGTGGTTTTGGTTTATATTTCCATCATCTTTCATGTGTCCAGAGACTATAGAAACTGGCTGTTGCCTTTTGTGGCTTTTGTGACCACGGCAGTAGTGTTTTATGGCGCTGCGTTGTTTTTTGACAGGACTTGGATAGACCACATCCTCAACCAATCGCAAATGAATTTTGAACTTGATTATTTTACCAATAATTATCAAAATGCCGCACTCTCCTTCTATGTAGTCATTGCATTGTATTTCCTTTTTTCGATGATTTTTTCCTTGACCAATAGGCCATTAATCTTGCAGGCATCGTATAAGAAAATGATTTTCGGGTTTTTAATCGGAAGTATTGTTTTTATTCTTTCGCCTGATAAAAACAACGCGATGTTGCTGTTTACTTTTTTCCCTTTGGCGGTCATGACAACCAACAATATAGAGTATTCCCAAAACCAAATGTATCAGGAAATTGTATTGTTGTTGCTCATTGCGGGAAGTTTTATTGCCTTTTTTGCTCAGTTATAATTTACTGCCATACGCCAAGTCTCCGGCATCGCCCAATCCCGGAACGATATAGTTTTTCTCGTTGAGTTTTTCGTCTAATGCGGCAACCCAAAGATGACAGTTTTCCGGAAGATTTTTTTCTAAATAGGCTATGCCTTCCGGTGCGGCAATCACCACCGCAATGTGGATTTCTTTTGGTTTTTGTTCCAAATGTAATTTGTGCAAAACTGCCACTATTGATTGGCCTGTGGCTAGCATCGGGTCAATCAGAATCAGGTTTTTATTTTCAAATGACGGTGCGGCCTGGTATTCAACCAAAATATCAAACTTGTCATCGTTGTCATAATGATGGCGATAGGCAGAAACAAATCCGTTTTCGGCATTGTCAAAAATGTTCATGAAACCGGTATGCAAAGCCAATCCGGCACGAAGAATAGAACACAAAACCACATGATCCGCAATCGTAGTGGTGTGTTTGATACCCAATGGCGTTTGTACATCCACATTTTTATATTCCAAAGTCTTGCTCAGTTCGTAGGCCATGATTTCCCCTATGCGTTCGATATTTTTACGAAAACGCATGCTGTCTTTTTGAATCGTAACATCGCGAATTTGGGCCAAAAAATGATTGAGAATGCTATTCTGCTCTGAAATGTAATGAATGTGCATGGACGACTTTAATTTTGTATGTTGAGGTAAAAGTATAAAAAACTATCTTTGCACCCGAGACCTTAAGGTCGAATTTTATGAACCCGAGTCGTCAAGGCGAACGGAACGAAGTCAAATAAAATAAAAATCAACAACTATGTTTTCACAATTTGCATTCCCTATTTTCGAACAAAGTATAAAAGATTACCACGTTATTGATGATGTTTATCAACCAACGTTAAACCCTTACACCAAAGGAACTATTGAGTATTTATTGTATGCTAAAAACTGGGTTGATACCGTGCAATGGCATTATGAAGACATTATCCGTGACCCAAATATTGATCCGGTTGCCGCCTTGGTTTTGAAAAGAAAAATCGATGCTTCGAACCAGGTTCGTACCGATATGGTAGAATATATCGATAGCTATTTTCTACAAAAACACAAGGACGTTCAGGTAAAACCGAATGCTAAAATCAACACCGAAAGTCCGGCCTGGGCCATCGACCGTTTGTCTATTTTGGCTTTGAAAATTTACCACATGAGTGAAGAAGCCAATCGTGCAGAAGCTACAGCAGAACACAGAGCAAAATGCCAGGAGAAATTAAACGTATTGTTGGATCAGAAAAGTGATATGTTTATTTCCATCAATGATTTGTTGACCGATATCGAAAACGGTGACAAATTCATGAAAGTGTACAAACAAATGAAAATGTACAATGACGACGATTTGAATCCGGTATTGTACCAAAACAAAAAATAAATCCCGACAACATTTGTCAAACCCAATTCAACATATAGCCGTCATCCGATTGTCTGCCATGGGCGATGTCGCGATGACGGTTCCTGTTATCAGAGCCTTTGTACAGCAAAATCCCGGCGTGAAACTCACGGTGGTTTCACGGCCTTTTTTCCAACCATTTTTTGACGGAATCCCTAATGTCAATTTCTTTGCCGTTGATGTCAAAGGAAGGCACAATGGGTTTTTTGGCTTAGTCAAATTGTATTCCGATTTGAAAAAGCTGAATGTTGATGCTGTGGCTGATTTACACAATGTATTGCGGTCCAAAATTGTCCGAACCTTTTTCGCTTTAAATGGGAAAAAAATCGCCCATACCGATAAAGGTAGAGCTGATAAAAGAGCATTGACCCGGGCAAAAAACAAAATTTTCGAACCGGTAAAACCAATGGTCGAAAGACACGTTGAGACTTTTAAAGGCCTTGGTTTTTTTGTGGATTTAACCAATCCGATATTTCCCGAAAAAGCAATTTTATCTGAAGAGGTTTTAAAAATTTCAAAGGAAAAGGAAAACCAAAAATGGATTGGCATTGCGCCATTTGCCCAGTACGACAGCAAGGTTTATCCCCTTGATATGATGCAGAAAGTAATCGATGATCTGGCCACAAACCAAGACCATAAAATCTTTCTTTTCGGTGGCGGTAAAAAAGAAATGGAACAGTTAAATACTTTGGCCATCAATAAGGAAAATGCCATTGTCATCGCCGGAAAATTGTCTTTTGAACAGGAACTCCAGTTGATTTCGAATCTTGACATCATGCTTTCGATGGATTCCGGGAATGCCCATATTGCGGCCATGTTAGGTATAAAAGTCATTACACTCTGGGGTGCGACGCATCCTTACGCAGGATTCAAACCGTTCAATCAACCAATGGAAAACTGCTTGGTTTCCGATAGGGAAAAGTTCCCGTTACTGCCAACTTCGGTTTACGGAAATAAAAAAGTAGAAGGTTACGAAAATGCGATGCGAACAATTTCAATAGAGAAAGTAGTGGAAAAAATAAATTCCAATCTCGCCTAAACAAAATTGGAATCCATCATTTCTTAATTTTAGTTTTTAATTACACATCATCATAATCCACATAAATTTCTGCAGATGTCGGATGAGCCTGACAGGTAAGAATTAATCCGTCAGCAATTTCGCCGTCGGTTAAAATGGAGTTCTTTTTCATCTCAGCCGAACCGGTTGTGATTCGCGCCAAACAAGAACTGCAAATACCGCCCTGACAGGAATAAGGCGCATCGATGCCTTGTTTAAGTGCCGCTTCCAAAACGGTTTGTTTTTGTGACATTTCAAAAGTCGTTTCTTCATCATCGACCATCACGGTGATTTTGGTATGGCCGGTGTGGCTTGCTGCTTCAGCGTTTTCAGGTGCTGCAGAAGTAGAGAACAATTCAAATTTGATATTTTTCTCAGGAATGCTGTGTTCCACCAATACATTGGAAACCAAATTGATCATTTCTTCAGGGCCACATAAATAGAACTTGTCGAACTCTTTTTCCTTGTGTTTGTTGTTCAACACAAAATTTACGGTTGACTTGTCAATTCGGCCAAAAAGTTCGTGCTCCACTTTGGCCTGGCTGTATACATAATGCACAAAAAAACGACCGACATATTTCAGCTGAAGCTCGTGCAATTCATTATGGAAAATGGTTTCTTCGGGTGTTTTATTCCCATAAACCAATACAAAAGTACTTTTTGGTTCGCCTTCCAAAACCGATTTTAGAATAGACATTACTGGGGTAATTCCACTTCCTGCTGCAAAAGCCGCATAGTTTTTCAGGTTGGAAAAAGAAGGTTCAAAGACAAATCTTCCTTCGGGATGGCTTACTTCCAAGATATCGCCAACCTTTAGATTGTCATTGGCAAATTTTGAAAAGTGACCACTTTTTACCGACTTAATGGCAATGCGCAATTCACCACTATTAGGTGATGAACAAACCGAATAAGCGCGACGGACTTCCTGTCCGTCAAGCGTCAATTTTAAGTTAACGTATTGACCGGCTGTGAATTGGTAAACAGATTTTAATTCGGCAGGAATGGTAAAAGCAACTGAAATCGCATTAGGAGTTTCGTGTTTTACGTCTTTGATATATAATTTATAAAAAGCGGACATGAAATTTATTTTTTTACTTCGTACTGTTCGATCAAAATTGATCTCGGGTGCAAAGGTAAGAAATAGCAACGATTTCTGACCGAAAGAAACTTTGAAAGTGTGTAACAATTTTCTACATTTAGGAACTAATTTCGAAAACCTAAACCAACTACTATGTTCAAACATTTCATCAAGCTTGAATGGAAATCCTTTAGACGTTCGGCTTCCTTTGGCAGTAATCTGGCACTAAAAATCATTATGGGTTTGGCAGCCCTTTATTTCATTGGCTGTTTTGCTATTCTTGGAACAGCAGTGTTTTTTATCTTAAAAAAAGAAGGGTTAGAACCATTAGTTACGATTAATAAATATTTGATTTATTATGTGCTGATTGATTTGATCATTCGATATTTTCTTCAAAAAATGCCGGTGACCAATATCAGACCTTTGTTGATTTTACCAATTAAGAGAGGTACGATTGTCCATTATTCTCTTGGGAAAACGGTAATCTCTTTTTTCAATGTGTTGCATGCTTTTTTCTTTATACCGTTTACGATAGTATTGTTAGTTCAAGGTTATGGATTCCAAGCGATTTTGTGGTTTTTGGGGATGACCGCGCTGATTTATACTAATAATTTTGTCAATATTTTAGTGAATAGCAAGAACATTGTTTTCTTTAGTGTTCTGACTGTTTTGGCTGGATTCGCAGCCTCACAATACTACAATGTTTTTGACGTTACGGCTTATTCAGTGGGATTCTTCCAAGGCATGTATGACACCATTTATTTGTTTCTGATTCCGATTATTCTCTTAGCCACAACATATTATTTGTCTTTTGACTATTTCAAAACCAGATTAAATCTTGATGATGGTCTGGCCAAGAAAAGCGACTTAGCCACAACAGAAAATTTTACTTGGTTGAATCAGTTTGGAACTTTAGGAACCTTTCTCAAAAATGACATTCGATTACTGAAAAGAAACAAGCGCTCCCGAATGACACTAATCATGAGTGGTATCTTCATTTTCTATGGGTTATTGTTCTTTACCCAAGCCATAGAATCTTACGACAATCCGTGGATGAAAGTCTTTGCCGGTGTCTTTGTTTCGGGTGGATTTTTGTTCACTTTCGGGCAGTTTGTTCCGAGTTGGGACAGCGCTTATTACCAATTAATGATGAGCCAAAATATCCAATACCGCGAATACATCAGTTCGAAATGGTGGCTGATGGTAATTGGAACTTTGATTTCTACCATTTTAGCGTCATTCTATTTGTATTTTGGGCTGCATACTTACTTGATTATTGTGGTTGGTGCTATTTTCAATATTGGTGTCAATTCCCATTTGGTGATGCTTGGTGGTGCTTTTGTAAAAACCCCAATCGATTTAACTACTTCCAAACAAGCTTTCGGCGACAAACAAGCGTTTAACATGAAAACGATGTTGATTTCTTTACCAAAAATGTTGGTTCCCATGGGATTGTATACTTTGGGCTATTACTTATTTTCTCCAAATGTTGGTCTACTATTCGTGGCTGGCGCAGGAGTTTTAGGTTTTGCTTTCAGAAATTATGTTTTCAATCAAATTGAGAAAATATACAAAACCCAAAAGTACGAGACCATCGCAGCTTACAAGCAAAAAAACTAATTACCATTCACTAATTACTAATTACTCGAAAAATGATACAAGTAGCTAATCTTTCAAAAACATACAACAACGGCGTTAAAGTCTTAAACATTTCCCATCTTGAAATTCCGAAAGGGCAAAGCTTTGGGCTGGTTGGAAATAACGGTGCCGGAAAAACCACTTTTTTCAGTTTGCTGCTCGATTTAATTCAGCCAAGCACAGGTTTCATCAAAAACAATACGGTTCAGGTGGATACCAGTGAAGCCTGGAAACCTTTTACGGCAGCGTTTATTGATGAGAGTTTCTTAATAGGCTATTTAACGGCCGAAGAGTATTTCTATTTCATCGGAGATTTGCGCGGTCAAAACAAAGCCGATGTTGATGCCTTATTAAAAAAACACGAAGAATTTTTCAATGGTGAAATTCTGAACAGCCGAAAATACCTCAGGGATTTATCCAAAGGAAATATGAAAAAAGTGGGCATTATTGCTACTTTAATCGGAAATCCGGAAGTGATTATTCTCGACGAACCGTTTGCCAATTTGGATCCGACCACAGTGAATCGTTTGAAAAAAATCATCAAGGAATTAGCGGATGATCCGGATAGAACGATTTTGGTATCGAGTCACGATCTGGTTCATACGGTTGAGGTTTGTAACCGAATTGTGGCCTTGCATTTGGGTGAAGTAGTCAAAGACATTAAGACTTCGCCCGAAACTTTGAAAGAATTGGAAGCATTTTTTGCAGTCTAATTTTTTGCCATATCAAAAAGAAACGTATTTTTACCAGTTAGTTATACTATTTATGACTTTTTCACGTTATTATAAAAATACGTTTCGCTTTGAAAACCAATACAATTAAATATTTTATCTATACCGGATTGCTTGTTTTTTTGATAGCCTGTTCTACCAAAAGAAACACCTTCATTTCCAGAAATTCCCATGCGCTAAGCACTAAATATAACATCCTGTATAATGGCGATATGGCCCTGGATAAAGGTATTGAAGATGTAAAAGCACAAAACAGGGACAACTTTTGGGAAATACTTCCGATTGAAAGAATGCAGGTAACCGAAGACAGAATGTTGCCAGGTGAAAACCGAAACACCAATTTTGAAAGGGCGGAAACCAAAGCCACTAAAGCAATCCAGAAGCATTCGATGAACATTCAGGGTTCAGAGAAAAACCCTCAAATGGATGAAGCGCACTTGCTTTTGGGAAAATCCAGATACTACGAACAACGATTTGTACCGGCATTGGAAGCCTTCAACTATGTGTTGTACAAATACCCGAAAAGCGATAAAATCTACGAAGTAAAAATTTGGCGTGAAAAAACCAATATGCGTTTGGAAAATGATGCGATTGCGGTTAACAATCTGACCAAGCTTCTAAAAGAAATCAAATTCAAAGACCAGGTTTTTGCAGATGCTAATGCAGCATTAGCTCAGGCTTTTTTGAATATGGAAGAAAAAGACAGCGCAGTGGCCAAAATCAAATTGGCTACAGAATTCACCAAATCAAACGAAGAAAAAGCAAGATACCGATTCATATTGGCGCAATTGTATGAGCAGCTAGGTTACAAAGACAGCGCTTATGCAAAATACCAGGAGGTAATCGACATGAACAGAAAAGCGTCAAGATTATACGTGGTTCAGGCGCATGCTAAACAAGCGGGACAGTTTGATTACAAAACAGGCGATACAATTGCCTTTTTAAAAAAATTCAACGACTTGATTGAGGACAGGGAAAACCGCCCATATTTGGATATTTTACACCATCAAATGGGATTGTTCTATGACAAAAAGAACAATTTGGCGCAAGCCAAAAAGCACTACAATATTTCGCTGAAAAAGAAAACACCTCAGGATACTTACATGATTGCCTCCAATTACAGAAACTTGGCAGATATCTATTTTGATTCGGCAAAGTATCTTACTGCAGGAAAATATTTTGACAGTACATTGGTCTATCTGAAACCAAGAACACGTGAATTCAATTTGATAAAAAAGAAAAGAGAAAATCTGGAAGACGTAATCAAATACGAAGCGATAGCGCAAACAAATGACAGCATCATTTCATTGTATACAATGTCGGGCTCAGAGCGAACCGCTTATTTTGAAAAACACATCGAAAAGCTTAAAAAAGAAGAAGCCGAAGCACAAAAATTAGCCGAAAAAGAAGCCAGAATCAAAGAGAATAAGGAAAGAAATGACGGCAAAATTGAGTCGGATGACAAAGGAAATCCTAAAAAAGGAAATGCGCCAAAGGTGCCAACCACAAATACGGCCGGAAAAGAAAGTACTTTTTATTTTTACAATCCGGCAACCGTAGCCTACGGACAAAAGGAATTCCAGAAAACCTGGGGTAAAAGAACCTTGCAGGACAACTGGAGATTAGAATCAGGCTCGGGTAAAAGCAATGAAAAGGATAATGAAGCTGAAGCTGAAAAAGAAGGAGGAAAAGAATCGAAAGAGGTTGTTGTTGAAGAGCGATTCACCCCTGAATTTTATATCAAACAAATACCAACCAATCAAACACTTATAGATAGTTTGAGCAAAGAAAGAAATTTTGCTTATTACCAATTGGGAATTATCTACAAAGAGAAATTCAAGGAATATGAATTGGCTGCAGACAAATTAGAGCGTTTGTTGCAAAACAATCCTGAAGAAAGATTGATCTTGCCATCGATGTATAATTTGTATAAAATCTACGAATTCATGGGCAAGACCAAATTGGCGGAAGCAATGAAAGCCAGAATCATTACATCTTTCCCGGATTCGAGATATGCACAAATCTTAAACAACCCAAATAGCGCCTTAGCGGAAGCCAGTGATTCGCCAAATGTGGTTTATGAAAATCTCTACAAACAATATCAGGATGGCGACTATAAGGAAGTTTTAAAGGCAACGGAAGCAGCAGTTGACCGATTTACAGGAGATGAAATTGTACCAAAATTAGAATTGTTAAAAGCAAACATTGTTGGAAAATTATCCGGCCTTGACGAATATGGTAAAGCCCTGAATTTTGTGGCATTGACTTATCCGAATAGCGAAGAAGGCAAAAGAGCCGAGAAAATGATATCGGTTGATTTGCCAAAATTGCAGGCATTGCAATTGTCAAGCCTTGATTCTAAAAACTGGAAAATATTATACAGTACCAAAGATTTCGAAGATAAAAGCACAAAAGTCCTTAGGGAAAAGATTGCCAAACTGATTAAAGAAAGAGACTTAAGCAGAGTGACAGTTTCTTTGGATATTTATACAATGACCGATAATTTTGTGGTGATTCACGGTATGAATTCGGAAGATTTAGCGACGGGAATTGCTACGATATTAAAAGATTATAAAGATTATAAAGTTCAGGAAGTGCCAATTATCATTTCAACTGAAAACTATACGATTGTTCAGATCAAAAAGAATATAGATGAGTTTTTAGCGGGCAATCTAACAGATAATCCAACCAAACCAAACTGGGACGGAACCTTTGAAAAGCCTGTAGTGCCACAAGAAAAACCGGTTCAAAAACAAGAAGAGCCTAAAAAAGAAATGCAGAAAGTTTTTGATAATGGTAAGTCTCCAAAATTACCGGAAGGGGAAAATGGAAATGAAGGCGGAATGGGATTGCCGCCATCGCCTCAATCACCGAGACCTAAAGGAAAATAAGAAAGTTATGTTTGAGAAAAGTCCAAAATCATATACAGATCTTTTAGGAAAAACCAACAGGATTGTGGAAGGAACAACCATCAATGGTGATATTGTTTCTCCTGCAGATTTCCGTTTGGACGGCCATTTGATTGGTAACTTTCAATCCAAAGGAAAAATCGTGATTGGTCCTGCAGGAAGCGTTAAAGGCGACATTATCTGTAAAAATGCCGATATCGAAGGCGTTTTTGAAGGTAAGATACAAGTCCAGGAAATCCTCAATGTCAAATCAAAATCCCATATCAAAGGTGAGGTGATTTGCGGTAAATTGTCAGTTGAACCCGGAGCAGAATTCAGCGCATCCTGCGTCATGAAACCCCATGTCAAAAACCTTCAAAGCCATGGACAATCCGAAGAAAAAACAGCGTAACAAATGGTTGGCTCTGATTAACATTCCAATCCAAATGGGTGTTATTATCTTCTTGTTTGCCTATTTCGGTCGTTGGCTCGACGAAAAGTATCCCAATACACACAGCGTTTATGTAAAGATTTTAACGATAGTTGGCGTTATTATCGCTTTTTACAATATCAACCGGCAGTTGAAGGAAATTAACAAATCAGATAACGAGTAACATGAATTTAGATAAATTCAAGCATCTTTTTACCCTATTATCATTAGGGATAATTGGTTTTATAGTCCATAAGGCATTGTTCTATTTTTTTGTCCCCAAGGTTTATGAAGAAGGATTTATCTACTCCATTCCTTTGCTGTATTTGTTTTTCTTTTTCTTTTCGGCACAAATGATTTTAATCCTGGAAAAAATCAAACAGACCAACATCAATTCAGTGGGTTACGCCTTTTTATTTATCACTACGATGAAGATGGTAATTGCTTATTTGTTTTTAAAACCAATATTGGCCGCGAACCTGCCAAAAACCCCAACTGAAAAAATGAGTTTTTTTATCATTTTTATTTACTTTTTGACAATAGAAACCTTTGTAATTATCAGAATTTTAAATAATAAACAATAATTCTGTTTTAAATTGATAATTCTATCAAAAAAAATAAAACATATACTTTTTAATATTAATTAATATTGTACTTTTGCACCAAATTTGAAAAACGTTAATTAAGTTAATTATCAGATATGGTGATTTCAAGAAAACCACTCCAATTTATATTAGCTGCTTTAGTGGCTTGTCTTCCTCTATTTAGTGCTGCAAATCCAACCGGTGACACAACTGCTGTTGCTGCTGAAACCGCTCATGCTGTTGAGGCTAAAGGACACGGTCATGAAGCTGAAACGGCAAATTTAACCGAAGAGCAAAAAGCAGATTTAGAAAGAAAAGCATACATTAAGCACCACTTGATGGATTCTCACGATTTTTCACTCTTTACCTATGGAGGAGAAGAGCATCCGACACATGTGGGTTTCCCTTTACCGGTAATTCTATGGGATGGTGGGTTACATGTTTTCTCTTCTTCCAAATTTCACCACGGAGAAGCGGTAGCCGAATCAAACGGGAACTATTACAGAATAAACCACCACGATGGTTTAGTTTACAAAACAGATGCTGAAGGAACTTTCACAGAAGACGCCAAAGGTCATGTGACCAATGCAAAACCAATTGACTTTTCTATCACCAAAAGCGTTTTGATGATTTTGATTGTTGGAATAATGATGTTCTTCTTGTTCAGAGGATTGGGTAAATCATATAAGAAAAACGGATCTATTGCTACTGGAGCAGGAAGATTCTTTGAGCCAATCGTTCTTTATATCAGAGATGATATTGCTATTCCAAACATTGGAGAGAAACATTATAAAAAATACATGAGCTTTTTATTGACCATCTTCTTCTTTATTTGGTTCTTAAATATGTTCGGTTTGACTCCGCTTGGAGTAAACATCACAGGTAACCTTGCAATTACAGCTTCATTGGCTTTAATTACTTATTTGATTACTACCTTTACCGCTAAGAAAGATTATTGGGGACATATCTTCTGGATGCCAGGAGTGCCGGTGCCAATGAAGTTTATTTTGGCTCCCATCGAATTGTTGGGAACTATTATCAAACCATTCTCATTGATGATTCGTTTGTACGCGAATATGGTAGCGGGACACATTGTATTAATGAGTTTGATTGCCTTGATGTACACATTTAATAGCCCAATCGGAAGTCCGTTATCGTTCTTCCTGGCGTTTGTATTGTCATTATTAGAAATTTTGGTGGCATTATTACAGGCTTATATTTTCACGATGTTGGCAGCGCTTTATTTCGGAGCGGCTGTAGAAGAGCATCACCACGATGAGCATCATGAAGCGGCTCATCATTAATAAACTGAATGTTTAATTAAATATATATACATTATGGAAATTCCTAAAATTATTGGAGCAGGATTAGTAGTAATCGGAGCTGGTATTGGTATCGGAAGAATTGGTGGTTCAGCAATGGACGCTATCGCTCGTCAACCAGAAGCTACTGGTAAAATCCAAACAGCTATGCTTATTGCAGCTGCGCTTATTGAAGGTATTGGTTTCGCTGCTTTATTTGCAGTAAACTAAAAAAACAAACAAAAGCTATAACGGTTGGTTGTAGCTTTTGTTTAACTATTAAACATCATTAAAATTAAAGATATAATATAATGGAAGAATTATTTGGACAGTTTTCATTGGGTTTGTTCATCATGCAAACAGTATTGTTCCTTGGACTTATTTTCCTTTTGAAAAAATTTGCCTGGAAACCTATTCTTGACGCAGTTAATGAAAGAGAAGAAGGTATTAAAAATGCTTTACTTTCTGCAGAAAGTGCTAAAAAGGAAATGCAAAATCTAAAATCAGATAATGAGAAATTATTAGCTGAAGCAAGATTAGAGCGTGACTCTATGATTAAGGAAGCTCGTGAAATTAAAGAAAAAATGATCAACGATGCTAAAACTGAAGCACAAACAGCCGGTCAAAAAATGATCGAGCAGGCAAAAGCTTCTATCGAAAGCGAGAAAAATGCCGCTTTGGCTGAATTGAAATCTCAGGTTTCTTCTTTGTCATTAGACATCGCTGAAAAATTATTAAAAGATGAATTATCTAACAAAGAAGCTCAAACCAAATTGGTTGAGAAAATGTTAGGTGACGTAAAATTAAATTAATCTTATGTCTAGAGCTGCGATTAGATACGCGAAAGCAATTTTAGAAACTGCGGTTTCAAGCGGAAACGCTGCTAAAGTAAACGACGACATGTTGTCAATCGTTGCTTCGGTAGACGGAAGCGCTGAACTAAGCCAATTTCTATCAAGCCCAATCATTTCTTCAGAAGTGAAGATGAGCGCTTTGAAAGAAGTTTTTGCCAATGTTCAGTCAGAAACCAATTCTCTATTCAGATTGCTTCAGGAAAACAAAAGATTTGAAATATTAGAAGCAGTTGCTGCTCAGTTCAATACATTATTTGATGAAATGAATGGTGTTGAAGTGGCCAAAGTAACTACAGCTTTCCCAATCACTGCCGATTTGCAAAGTAAAGTATTGGCTAAAGTGGCTGAGATTTCAAATAAAAAAGTAACTATCGAAAACATCGTAGATCCGGCCATCATCGGTGGATTTATTTTGAGAATAGGGGACAAACAATACAACGCTTCTGTGGCCAACAGACTGCAGGAATTAAGAAGAGAATTTAGTAATTAATTACCATTAAAGATATATCAAAATGGCGGAAATTAAAGCTGCTGAAATTTCAGCAATATTAAAAAAACAATTAGAAGGATTTCAATCTGGTGCTACTTTAGAAGAAGTTGGATCAGTACTTCAGGTAGGTGATGGTATCGCTCGTGTGTATGGTTTATCAAACGCACAATACGGTGAGTTAGTACAATTCGAAAACGGATTAGAAGCTATCGTTTTGAACTTAGAAGAAGACAATGTGGGTGTTGTACTTTTAGGACCATCAACAGGTATTAAAGAAGGTTCAATCGTAAAAAGAACACAACGTATCGCTTCTTTGAAAGTAGGTGAGCAAATCGTAGGTCGTGTAGTAAACACACTAGGTGAGCCAATCGACGGTAAAGGACCAATCGGTGGAGAGTTATACGAAATGCCATTGGAAAGAAAAGCTCCTGGAGTTATCTTCCGTCAACCGGTAACTGAGCCGTTACAAACAGGTATCAAGTCAATCGACGCGATGATTCCTGTAGGTAGAGGTCAACGTGAGTTGGTTATTGGTGACCGTCAAACAGGAAAAACAACGGTTTGTATCGATACTATCTTGAATCAAAAAGAATTCTATGATGCTGGGCAACCAGTATTCTGTATCTATGTTGCTGTTGGGCAAAAAGCTTCTACAGTAGCAGGTATTGCAAAAACATTAGAAGAAAAAGGCGCTATGGCTTACACGGTAATCGTTGCAGCTAACGCTTCAGATCCTGCTCCAATGCAGGTATATGCTCCAATGGCAGGTGCTGCTATCGGAGAGTATTTCAGAGATTCAGGTCGTCCGGCTTTGATTATCTATGATGATTTATCAAAACAAGCTGTTGCTTACCGTGAGGTGTCTTTGTTGTTAAGAAGACCACCGGGACGTGAGGCTTATCCTGGAGACGTATTCTACTTACACAGCCGTTTATTGGAAAGAGCTTGTAAAGTGATTGCGGATGACGATATTGCAAAAAACATGAATGACTTACCGGATACCTTGAAACCAATCGTAAAAGGTGGCGGTTCATTAACAGCTTTACCAATCATTGAAACACAAGCGGGAGACGTTTCTGCGTACATCCCAACCAACGTAATTTCGATTACTGACGGACAGATTTTCTTGGATGGTGATTTATTCAACTCTGGGGTTCGTCCGGCAATTAACGTAGGTATTTCGGTATCACGTGTTGGAGGTAACGCTCAAATTAAATCAATGAAGAAAGTAGCAGGTACATTGAAATTAGACCAGGCACAATTCCGTGAATTGGAAGCGTTCGCTAAATTCGGTTCTGACTTGGATGCGGTTACTTTAAACGTAATTGAAAAAGGTAGAAGAAACGTTGAAATCTTGAAACAAGCCGTAAATGATCCTTATACTGTTGAAGATCAGGTAGCAATCATCTACGCTGGTTCTAAAAACTTGTTGAGAAGCGTTCCTGTAAACAAAGTAAAAGAATTCGAAAGAGACTTTATCGAGTACTTGAACAACAAACACAGAGATGTTTTAAATGCTTTAAAAGCCGGTAAGTTAGATGATAACATTACTGATGTTTTAGAGAAAACGGCTAAAGAAATTTCAGCGAAATATAACTAAGAATTATTTTAAATTTTGAATTATAAATTTTAAATGGTCTCCATAATTTATAATTCAGAATTTATAATTTAAAATAATATAAATGGCAAACTTAAAGGAAATCCGTAATAGAATTACTTCCGTTCAGTCGACGATGCAGATTACATCGGCGATGAAAATGGTTTCTGCCGCAAAGTTGAAAAAAGCACAAGATGCCATTACAGCGATGCGACCTTATGCCGAAAAATTAACGGAATTATTACAAAGCGTTAGTGCTACTTTAGATGGAGATGCCGGTGGACAATACACTACACAACGCGAAGTAAACAAAGTGTTGGTTGTAGCGATTACTTCAAACCGTGGTTTGTGTGGTGCTTTTAACACTAACGTAATCAAGCAGGCAAAAGTGGTTGCTGATGGTTACGCCGGAAAACAAGTAGACTTTTTTGCCATCGGTAAAAAAGGAAACGATTTTTTCAGAAAATCAAATACGGTAATCGAAAATAAAAGCGAAGTATTTGATGACTTGACTTTTGATAATGTTGCCGAAATCGCTAACGTTTTGACTGAGAAATTCGTTTCGGGTGAATACGACAAAATCGAAATCGTTTACAACCAATTCAAAAATGCAGCAACTCAAATCGTTCAGACAGAGCAATTCCTGCCATTAGCGCCAATCGCTTCCGACAAGCCTGTTTCAACCGGAGATTACATTTTTGAACCTTCAAAAGAAGAAATTGTATTGACTTTGATTCCAAAATCATTGAAAACACAATTGTACAAATCAGTTCGCGATTCATTCGCTGCTGAACACGGAGCGCGTATGACGGCAATGCACAAAGCAACAGACAACGCAACCGAATTGAGAAACCAATTGAAGTTAACTTATAATAAAGCGCGTCAGGCAGCAATTACTAACGAGATCTTAGAGATTGTAGGAGGAGCAGAGGCATTGAAGGGTTAATTTTCAAAACAATATTTTTACAAAAAGAGTCAACAGGAGTTGGCTCTTTTTTATTTGGAAAATATCCAATTTAAAACGGTATCGATAAGGATAATTTTATATTTTTATAGATTAATAGTAACTTTTTACTAATTAATACGTACAATCCTAGCAACCAAAAAACATCCAAATGGGTACAGAAAGTTTTAATTGGAAAAGTCTTTTCATAAACGAAGACGAGAACCAAACTAAAAATGAAGAAGTTAAATCAACTTCGTTTCCTCAAACCAATAAATTTCCAGACGCAGGAACAAATTCAAATCCCGTAGGCATCAATTCCAATCCTTTCTTAGGAGAAGTTTTGGAAGTTTATCAAAAAGGATTTGAAGGATTAAATGCGGAAGGATTTGATTTCTTTGAATTGTATAAATCGGTAAACGCTGTTGGAGTTACCAATCCACAGAGTTACCAAATGGCATTTACCATGGGTAAAACCATTAATCCTAATCTGACCAAAGAGTTTCTTATTGACAAGGCAAAGTATTATACAGCCGAAATTGAAAAAGTCTACGAGAAATATAACATCACAGGCAACAGCAAGAAATCTGATTTAAATTTAAAGATTAATGAAGAGAAGAATAACTTGTCTAAAAGCATAACCGATTTAGAAGCTCAAATTGCCAAACTTCAAAAGGAATTAGAAGCTAAAAGAATGGAATTGAGCAGAATTGACAACGATAATGCACAAGAATTTTCAGAACTTCAATTAAAAATAGAAGCGAATAATATCGCCAAACAGAAAATTCAGGACTCGATAAATATAGTTGTAACAGGAATCAATCAATACTTGTAAGATGACAAACAAATACGAACAGGAGAAAAGTACTTTATTAGAATTACCGATATTAAAACACTTTGATGAGTCAAAAGGCGAAATTGCCTTAAACGCAAATACCTTAAAAAAAGGAGAAAAGGGCCTGTTCTGGGCTTTAGCCTTAGCCTTAATGGGCGTTGGAGGTTATTTAATTTGGACTTATATCATTCCGCCATTATTTACCATGTTAGGTCAGGTTGTTGCATTATCAGCAACCGCAGTGTTCCTTATTTTTTTGGTGATGATGTTTCCGGTGATTATGAAAGGACTTCGTTTTGCTACCAAAAATCTTCACAAAGCTTTAATCCAAAGCAATCCGTTCAATGAATTGGAAGAACAAAAGGAGAAAATGCTCAAAAACCGTGAAGTTTTTAAAAATACCAAAACAAAACTAAAAGGACTTAAAAACGAAATGGAAATTGAAGCCTCTAAGTCAGAAAAAGAAGCCAAAGAATTCCAGGAAGAAGTTTTGAGTTTGCAACGCCAATCTGAAAAATTGAAATCAGCCATGGATGAAATGGTAAAAGTCAATGGCATTGCGGCCAAAGACACCGATGAATATGTTGCACTTCAAAGTGAATTGGCCAAAAAACTGAGTGATTCCCAAAGGGTTTCAAATCAATACGAACAAAGCAAAAGTTTTATCCAAAAATATGGGGTAAGAGCTAATGTTTTGGGTAAAATGGACAGAAAGCTGACACTTGCCGGTACAGCCATTGACATTAAGATAGCCGATTTTGACACCACGATTACCATGTTGCGAAAAGAATATGAGTTTGCTAAAAACGCTAAAGCCGCAACGGAAAGTGCCAAAAGCGCGATGATGTTTACCAAAGACTGGGAATTGGAATACGCTTTAGAAGTTGTGACTTCAACCATCGCACAGGATATCGCCAGAACTTCGGAAAACCTTATCGATATCGATGCGTTAACCTCTAAATATTCTGTGGATAATGACGAATTGTATTCGCGTTTGGATTCGTTGGCAGATGAAATAAAAACGGGAGACAACACGATTCCGGATTCTACAAAATACACAAGTCCGAATTACAAAATGTCTAAGGAAGACAAACAAAACGCTGGTGGTTTCGGCGATATTTTTTAACAAAAAATCAAAACTAATTTTTAAATAAAATGGGAAAAATTTTAAGAACAACTAAGCTAACAACTTTATCAGAATTACTTATTGTTATTGTTGGAATTGGGGGAATTTTAGGCGCAATTTATTTCTTATCTCCGGGTCTGAGAACAGCCGTTTCCAAGCAGTTGACAGGAATTGAACTTAACAATACCGACGTAAATAACGTAACCAACGCAGAGAAAATCGCATTGCCTTCTAAAGATGTTTCAACAGAAGTTGCGGACAAACCATTAGTGAGAATTGCAGGTTACGCCTGGAACGGACAATCAGGTATGATTGTGGCCAATGGTGGACCAAAAACAACCAAAGGTTCTTTGATGGAAAAAAATGGGGTTAACCTTGAACTTATCCGTCAGGACTGGTTGTCGGAATTGCGTAACATGCAAATGAAATTCATCGAAGAATTTGATGGCGGAACAGCTTTCCCAAGCTCAGATAAAAGTGCATTTGCCATCATGATTATGGGTGATGGTGCACCTTTCTATATCAGTTCGGCACAAAAAGCGCTCGACGAAAAATATGGAAAAGACAAATACCATTTACAAGTAATGGGTGTAGTTGGAATGAGCTACGGTGAAGATAAATTGATTGGCCCGCCAAGTTGGAAATCAAACCCGAAAAGCATGAAAGGCGCTGTGATTTCTACCGTTTTAGGTGATGGTGACTGGGTAACTACGGTTAACTATTGTTTTGCGAACGGTTTAAAAGTGAACCCTGATCCAACGACTTATGATGCAGATGCAGTAAATATCTATCCATCAGAAAATGATGATTATATCAAATCGGCAGAAGAGCTAATCAAATCTCAAACTACCGGTTGGACAGTTTCTTTGAAAGAAGTTTCAAATGGTAGACTAACCGGAAAATCTGTAAACAGAAAAATCGATGGTTGTGCTACCTGGACTCCTGGAGATAAATTGGTTTTTGACAAGCTTTCAGGTTTTGTGGATATTGTTTCTACCAAAGAATTCAACAATCAAATGCCAACAACCGTTATTGGTGTAAAGGAATGGGCTGAAAAAAATCCTCAAATCGTTACCAATATCCTTAAGTCGGCATTGACCGCTTCAAACCAAATGAAGAACTATGAAGATTGGCGAGTACGCGCTTCTGAAGCTGTAGCCGAAACTTTCAAAATGGAAACACCAAAATACTGGTATGATATGTTCAAAGGCCAACAAGGCACTAAAAATGGTTTAACCTACAACATGGGTGGATCAAAAGTATTCAACTATGCTGACGGAATGCAATATTTCGGAATGACCGATGGGGTGAACCGATACAAATCAGTTTATAACCAAGTTGGAACCTATTTAACCGAATTGAACCCATTTGGATTCAATGAAAATGTTGGAAGAGTTGTTCCTTACGAAGAAGCAGTGAATCTTTTCTTTATGAAAAACATCAACGACATTGAGTCTACCGCTGCTGATAAAGCAGATTATACCACTCAGGCTACTGAAGTAATGGCTTCGGGAGAATGGAAAATCAACTTTACTTCGGGAAGCTCAACGATTCAAAACAATTCAAGTAAAGACTTAGAAAAAATCTATAACCTTTTGGTTCAGGCTGAAAATTCTAAACTAACCATTGTGGGTCACACCGATAATGTTGGTGGTGATGCGGCTAACGTTCCTTTGTCAAGAAGCAGAGCACAAGCAGTAGTTGATTATTTGAAACAAAAAGGAATTCCTGAAAATCGTTTCCAATTGATTGACGGAAAAGGAGCAGCTGAGCCAATTGCTGATAATTCAACAGAGTCAGGGAAAGCCAAAAACAGAAGAGTTGTAATCACATTCCTGAAATAATAATAAAAGCAAAAAGCTGTCAGCAATGACAGCTTTTTTATCTCTTGATATGCTAAAACTAATCACGCCGTTTGAAAAAATTGCCAAATCCCAAAAGACCATCATTTTGGTGGCTTGGATTGCAGTTTTGCTCTTGATTTGGTTCTTCGGAACTTCGGGCCAAAAACATCTTTTTCCTTCACCATCACAAGTGTTGGAAGGATTCAGCGGATTGTATAACGAAGGATTGGTCGTGCACATTTTTAATTCATTAAAATTGTGTTTTATTTCCATCTTCTTAGCCACAACCATTGCGCTATTGTTTGCTTACAGCTGGCCGATTCCGTTGTTAAAACCGGTTTCGGAATTTGTAACCAAATTTAGATTCCTTCCGTTTACCGGATTGTCATTCTATATCACATTGGTAATCCATGATGCAAGGAATATGCAGATTTGGATTATGGTTATCTTCCTGACGACTTTCCTGACGACCTCACTTATCGCGGTCATCAGAGATATTCCCGAAGAAGAATTTGACCATGCCAAAACCTTAAAATGCAACCGTTGGGAAGTCCTTTGGCAAGTCATAGTATTAGGCCGAATCGACTACGTCATTGATGTGATTCGTCAAAACTTAGCCATTACCTGGATGATGTTGGTTACCGTTGAATCGATTGTTGTGGCATCCGGAGGTTTAGGATTTCTAATCAAAAACTCTGATAAATTCATGAATCACGGAAGGATTATCGCCTTGCAGATCATCATTCTTTTAATAGGATTATTGTTAGACTGGGGAATCAATTTTTTAAGAAAAGCACTTTTTAGATATTCAAAAATATAACCTATGGATTTTTCATTTAAAGAGACAATATTATATGTTGAAAATCTGAGCGTTGCTTATGATGATACTATTATCATTAAAGACATCAATTTAACCGAGAAAGACGTGGTTCGAAACGGAGTTCATGCCACAGGGCAGATTATCGCTTTTGTCGGTAGATCAGGTCGCGGCAAATCCACTTTTTTCAAAGCCTTGACCGGATTGGTTCCGTTGCATACCGGTAAAATTTTAATCAAGGATTTCGAAAGTAAGGATCCGGCGGCTGCCAAAATAGCCAAAGAAGGCGATATCGGATTGGTGAATCAGAAATACACGCTTTTCAGGCATAAAACCGTAAAGCAAACACTCAAATATGCTTTGAGAAAAAGCCCGCTTTCAGAAATTGAAAAAGAGGACAAAATCAAAAACTATATCCACAAATGGGGATTAGAAACCTGTGCCGACAAATACCCGAATGAACTTTCGGGGGGCCAACGCCAAAGAACTGCGATTATCGAACAGCTTTTTTCATCGGAAAAATTTATTGTGCTCGACGAACCTTTTTCGGGATTGGATGTGGGCAATATTGAAGAAGTAAAAGAATCGTTTGACTTGTTGTGCAGCTTGTCAGAATTCAATACCGTGATTTTTTCTACCCATGATATCGAGTTGGCTTTGCAATTGGCACAATCCATTTATGTGATTGGTCACCCAACCATCAACGGAGACAAGAAAGATTACGGAACCATAGTTGCCCAATATGATTTAAGGGAAATGGGCTTGGCCTGGAAAGAAGTGGGAGAAAAACATGATAAACTTTATGATGAGATTGTCAAGCAAATGATGAATTCTTAACCTTATTATCCATTGAAAAAAAACAATCCAATGTCGTTTTTGGAAGATTCCTTTCTGCTGATAAAAGAATACCTTGAAGCTGAAATGAATCCGAAGAAAGTCTTTTTTGATGAAAAATTCATCCAGCAGCTGAAGGAAGAAACTGCTTCCATTCTATCATTGTGCAATACACTGAATGCGGATGAAAAGACCATCAGGACATTGAATAATTTGGTAAATTACAATACGACTAAAAAGATTCAATTCCAAGCGGAACACTTTTTCCTTTCTGATTTGATTGCGGTTTACAATCAGCAATTGCAACGGGAAGATGAAAAATCACGTTTTGTTTTGGCCTATTATTTTGATGTGTTGAAGAATCATCAGTTTGCCGATGCCAATGCGATTCAGACCTTGAATAAGCTGGTCACGAATCCCGATTTTAAAACCAATCTGGACAATATCAGAAAAAACAACAGCCTGGTTTCTGTTGACAATAAAATCAACCAAAGCTTTCTGATTACGGCTTTGACACAAACCAAAAGCAATAAACTTCAGGAAACACTCAATATCATTAATAATTTTGCTAAGCTGGCTTTTAACCTAAGTTTTGACAAAGAAGCGCTGGATCAAATTGTCGCTACAGCCAAAACCACAGAAAAAAACAGCGCAGTAAATGATCTTCCGGAAAATGATTCACTCGAAAAAGTACTCGAAGAATTGCACCAGCTGGTCGGTTTAGAGAAAGTAAAAAATGATGTCAAAGAGTTAATTAATCTTTTGGAAATCCAAAAAAGGCGAGATTCGGAAGGACTTAAAAACATAGATATCACTTTGCATACCGTATTTCTTGGACCTCCGGGAACCGGAAAAACTTCCGTGGCAAGATTGCTCAGCAGAGTATACAAACACTTAGGGTTTTTATCCAAAGGACAACTCTATGAAACCGATCGCGAAGGAATGGTCGCAGGTTATGTTGGGCAAACCGCAACCAAAGTGGATAAGGTAGTTGAGGAAAGCCTTGGCGGCGTACTTTTTATAGACGAAGCTTACGCGCTGACGCAAAACCTGATGGGCAATGATTATGGTTCGGAAGCGATTAATACGCTGCTCAAGAGAATGGAAGACCATCGCGATGATTTATCGGTTGTGGTTGCCGGATATACGGAACCGATGAAAATATTTGTCGAATCCAATCCGGGATTGCGTTCCCGTTTTAACCGTTATTTTTACTTTGATCACTTTACGGCTGAACAACTGTACCAGATTTTTGAAGCTTTCTGCAGGAATGCCGATTTTGTCATAGACGAAAGCGCTAAAGAAAAACTGGGAGATACTTTTGACCTTTTGGTTGATAAAAAAGATGACAGCTTCGGAAACGCCAGAGTCGTGCGCAACCTGTTTGAAAAATGTGTTCAAAACCAGGCGAATCGAATCATTAAATTGGCAAAAATTTCTAAGAAAACACTAAAAACCTTTACCGAAGAAGACATTCCCGAACCTAAGGAAACACAGGAACAGGTATCGTTTTCTATCGATAAGGAGTAAGCATATAAATTCAAAAGAGTCAATAAACGTTGGCTCTTTTTTTATTACTTTTAAATTAAAATTGAACCCATGGAAATCAGAGAACTTATCACTGTTGCCGAAATGGCGGCACAACTCGAAACCATGCATGAGTTGTATCCGAATATGACGCTGGAAAAATACCAATCTTATTTGGAAGAAATGGTGCCAAGAGATTACAAACAAGTGGCGGTTTTTGAAAATGAGATTTGCCTCGGCCTTACCGGTTATTGGTACGGAACCAAACTCTGGTCGGGGAAATATATTGAGATCGACAACTTCGTGGTCAGGACACAAAGCCGTTCCCGCGGCATCGGCAAAATGATTTGCGACTATATAGACCAGAAAGCCAAAGATTTAAATTGCTCCATGATTGTGCTTGATGCTTTTACCGGAAACTTCCCGGCGCACCGTTTTTACTACAATCAGGGTTTTGGCCCTAAAGGTTTTCATTTCGTTAAAATTTTAGACGAAAACGGCCTGACATAAACCAAAGAAATGGTTACTTTTGTTTTTATTCAAAATCCATATTGAACTACTTTGAGTTTATACAAAAATCTTTTTAAGCAAACCCTTATTTATGGACTGGCGACCGTTATTCCGAGGTTAATCAGCTTTATCCTGAATCCGATTTATGTGATGTATTTGCCGGATAAAAGCAAGATGGGCGAAGTATCGGTTATCTTTTCTTATTTGGTTTTTTTCAATGTGGTATTGTCTTACGGAATGGAAACCTCTTTTTTTCGATTTTATAATGCAGAAGAAAACGACAAGAAAAAAGTCATTTCAACATCTACGATTTCACTGTTTTGGTCGTCCATAGGATTTTTGGTTTTAGGATTGCTCTTCCGGAATACATTGGCAAGTTGGTCTGATATCAAGGTAGAATACATAACCTATACGGTTTGGATTTTAACGCTGGATGCGTTGGCCATTATTCCGTTTTCCAAACTTCGCGCCGAGCGTAAACCCATGAAATATGCTTCTATAAAAATTGGAAATGTGTCTATCAGTTTGATATTGACACTATTCTTCCTGGCCATTTTGCCCAAATTGGCGACCCAGAATCCGGATGGTTTTTTCAGCATGATTTATATTGAAAACTATCAGATAGGCTATATTTTTATTTCATTTATCGTGGCGAGTTTGGCTACGTTCCTGGTGTTGATTCCGAATTACACCAAAATTTCCTGGACATTTGACAAAGTGCTGTGGAAAAAAATGATGCAATACGGACTACCGATTTTATTTGCCGGAATTGCCTTTGCCATCAACGAACATTTTGATAAAATCCTGTTGGATTGGATGAATGTGCCTTTGTCTGATATAGGTGCTTATTCGGCCTGCTATAAAATAGGCATGTTTATGGTACTTTTCAGAACGGCCTATACTTTGGGAATTGAACCGTTCTTTTTTAGCCATGCGGCGAATGAAAATGCCCAACAAACCTATGCTACAATTACCAAGTATTTTGTGATTTTTGGTTCTTTCATTTCCCTGTTTGTGATTGTATTTGTCGATTTATTAAAGCATCCGATTGTGCCGGATGATAAATATTGGGATGCAATTAAAGTCGTTCCGCTGATTGTTTTTGCTAATTTTTTCCTTGGCATTTATACGAATCTTTCGGTTTGGTACAAATTGATTGACAAGACCAGAATCGGCGCTTATATTTCTATTGTCGGCGCGATAATTACATTGGCATTAAATTTCATGCTAATCCCATCTATGAGTTATTATGGTTCGGCCATTGCCACTATTGCAGCTTATGGAAGCATGATGTATATCTCTTATGAACTGGGACAAAAGCACTATCCGATTCCGTATGATTTTAAAAAGATTTTCGGTTATATGGGATTGTCGATATTATTCTCGGGGATTTCATTTTACATCCCGGTTTTAAGGGAAAATTATCTTTTAAAAATAGTGTTGCTATCGCTATTTTTATATTTCATTTACCACAACGAAAAAGAAACCTTACTTCGAATAATTAAAAGAAAAGCAAAATAAAATGACCATCAGAATTATCAATAAATCACAACACGAATTGCCTAATTATGAAACCATTGCTTCGGCAGGAATGGACTTGAGAGCCAATTTGGCTGACCCGATAACCCTAAAACCTCTGGAAAGAACGATTGTTAAAACCGGACTTTTTATCGAATTACCTGTTGGTTACGAAGCACAGGTTCGCCCAAGAAGTGGCCTCGCTGCTAAAAAAGGAATCACGGTATTGAATTCTCCGGGAACAGTTGATGCCGATTATCGTGGAGAAATTGGTGTGATTTTAGTAAATTTATCCAATGAAGATTTTGTCATTGAAAACGGTGAAAGAATTGCCCAATTAATCATTGCCAGGCATGAGCGTGCCGAGTGGATTGAAGTACAGGAATTGTCTGAAACATCCCGTGGCGAAGGTGGATTTGGTAGTACAGGAGTTAAATAAATTCCTGCGAAGGCAGGAATCTAGTGTAAAAAAATGAAATTATGGTATATCTATATAATGTCAAATAAACATCAGGGTGTTATTTATGTTGGAGTTACTGATAATTTAATTGAGCGAGTTAAAGAACATAAACTAAAAGTTTATCCAAATTCATTTACGGCTAAATATAATTGTGATAAGTTAATTTATTTTGAAGAATGGGAAAATGGGTTTGAAGCTACAAAAAGAGAGAAACAATTAAAAAAATAGAAAAGAGATTGGAAAGTAAATTTAATTGAAGATATGAATCCAACTTGGATGGATATTAGTTCAAATTGGAATTTCAATTTCAATACAATAAGAAATAAAGTTTAATTTAAAAGATACCCGCATTCGCGGGCAATTAACATGAAAATTATAGTACCAATGGCTGGTCGTGGTTCACGACTTCGTCCACATACCTTAACCATTCCAAAACCATTAATCCCAATCGCAGGAAAGCCAATCGTTCATCGTCTGGTAGAAGATATTGCGGGTGTATTGAATCAGGAGATTGATGAAGTAGCATTTGTGATTCATGAAAGTTTCGGCAAAAAAGTAGAAGATGATTTGGTTGCAATAGCCCAAAAATTAGGCGCCAAAGGAACCATTTATTACCAAAACGAGGCACTCGGAACCGGTCATGCCATTATGTGTGCCAAAGACTCTTTGAGCGGCCCGGCGGTGATTGCTTATGCCGATACGTTAATCCGTGCCGATTTTGATTTAGACAAAACTGCTGATAGCGTGATTTGGGTAAAACAAGTGGACCAACCGGAAGCTTTTGGGGTAATTAACCTGAATGAGTCTAATGAAATAATAGAACTGGTGGAAAAACCAAAAGAGTTTGTTTCTGATTTAGCCGTAATCGGAATTTATTATTTCAAAGATGTTGCTGTATTGAAAAACGAACTACAATTGGTTCTTGACAATAACATCATTCACGGTGGTGAATACCAAATTAATGACGGAATTAAACAAATGATGGCAAAAGGCATGAAATTTGTGCCTGGGAAAGTGGATGAATGGATGGACTGCGGAAATAAAGATGTGACGGTGGAAACCAATTCGCGCATGTTGGGATTTTTGCACAATGACGGAGAACATCTGATTGATTATGCGGTGAAATTGGAAAACTCAACCATCATTCCACCTTGTTATATTGGGGAAGATGTGGTTTTGATTAATTCAACCGTTGGACCGAATGTTTCCCTTGGAAGAGGAACACATTTGATTAATTCGAATATCCAAAATAGTTTGATACAAACACATGCGCATATTAAAAATGCACAATTGAACAACGCGATGATTGGAAATCACGCTACCTTTGATGGGGATTTTAAAAGCATCAGTATCGGTGATTATTCAGTTTTAGAATAAAAAAATATGAAAAAAAGCGGAATTTATGGTTTGCTGTTAGGAATGATGTTCGTTCCCAATATTCTTTTAGCTCAAACCGAGCCGGAAGATGTCGAGACAGTTGACAATAAATTTCAAAACTTTTTCTACGAATCCCTGAAGCAAAAAGGCATCGAAAACTATGATAAGGCCATCGAAGCCTTGGAAAAATGCAAAGAACTGGAGCCTGAGAATGCCGTGGTTTATTTTGAATTCGGGAAAAATTATCTGGCCCAAAAGAAATACAAAGAGGCTTATGATAATTTCGAAAAGGTAACCCAAATGGATCCTAAAAACCGTTGGGCCTGGGTCGGAATGTATGATGTGTGTTATGACACTCACGATTACAATCAGGCGATTGTGATTGTTCAAAAACTCATCGAATTCAAGGAAGATTACAAAGAAGATTTGACTTCGCTTTACATGAATACCCAACAGTTCGACAAAGCATTGGAACTCATCAATGAGTTGAATGAAAAATTCGGAAAGACTGACAAACGCGAATTGTACAAAGCGGATATCCTAAAAGACGCCAAATACCAGTCGGCTGAGAAGAACAATCTATTAGACCAAATCAAAAAATTCCCAAAAGAGGAATCCAATTATATCGCGCTGATTTATATGTATTCTCAAAGCAATCAGGAAGAAAAAGCATTGGAAATTGCCAAGAAACTGGAAAAGGAAATCCCAACTTCCGACTGGGCACAAGTAAGTTTGTTCAAATTCCATCTGAATAACAATGACGGTGACAATGCGGTCAAAGCGATGAATTTGGTGTTGCCAAGCAAAAAGATTGATCAAAAAATCAAGCATAGGATATTGAATGAGTTTTTGATTTTCACCAAAAACAATCCGAAGTACGAAGCTGATTTAGACAAAGCGATTTCCTATTTTGACAATGATAAGGAAGTAAAAGTAGCCAATGAAATAGCCAAGTTTTATTATGCTAAAGCCAATTGGGACCAAGCCATTAAATATTTCGAAAAACATCTTAAAAACTATCCCGAAGATGTTGAAACACAAATACTGTTGCTTCAGACCTATACCGAAAAACAACAATTTCCGGTTTTAGCACAAAAAGCAGACGATTTGACCCAATTGTTTCCAACGCAACCACAGTTTTATTATTATGCCGGTTTGGGCTACAATCAGACAGGGAATTTCAAGAAAGCCGCTTCAACCTTAGAGACTGGCTTGGATTTTGTTATCGATGATACGGCTTTGGAAATCAATTTCAACATTCAGTTAGGTGAAGCCTATAATGGTTTGGGCGATATGAAGAAGAAAGAAAAGTTTTTTACTAAAGCCAATGAACTCATTAAAAAGCAAAAGAAATAATGAAGTATTGGTATTATATTGTATTGGTCGTTTTTTTAGCATCTTGTAAATCAAAGGCAGTTTTAGTTGATACTAACACTAAGCCAATCCTTGATGAAAATGCCATGACGGCACAAAAGGTCATCGAGAATCACTACAACAATAAAAGCGATTTTTCCACGTTATATATTAGGTCAAGTGCCAAATACAGTGATGAAAAGCAGTCTCAGAATGTTTCGGCCGAAATCAAAATCAAAAAGAACGAGAAGATTTTGGTAAGCATTCGTGTTTTGGGAATCACTTTGGCCAAAGCCTTGATTACGCCTAAAGAAGTGAAGTATTACGAGAAAATCAATGGTACTTATTTTGAGGGCGATTATGCCTCACTGAGCGAATGGCTGGGCACCGATTTGGATTTCAGTAAAGTACAGAATATGCTTCTGGGCCGACCGATAGATGATTTGACCAAACAGGATTATATTTATCATTTAATTGATAAATTGTATGCACTAAATACGGTTGAGAACGATACGGGAAAGACTTTTTTATTTGAGCCACAAAACTTTTTGTTAAGGAAACAAGTAATGGACCAATCGAAAAATGAGAGAAGATTTGAGGTAAATTATTCCAATTATCAGAACTTTGCCGCAGCGGTTTTACCGTCAAATTTGGATATCAATGCGATGCAGAAGAAAGGGAAAACAGCCATTTCAATCGAATATAATACAATTACGTTTAACGAAGAACTTTCATTTCCATACAGTGTTCCTGATGGATACGAAAGAATTTTTATAAATTAGATTTGCCAAAATACAGTACCATGCCTAAATTCTTTTTCTGCCTATTATTCTTTTGTTTTGCTGCGCCAATGTGGAGCCAACCGCCTACACAGGAAGAACTCGAACAGAGAAAAATCAAAATACAACTTGAAATTCAGGAAAAGGAAAAACTATTGCAGTCGGTTAAGAGCAAGGAAAAATCTGTAGTGAGTCAGTTATTGATTCAAAAGGAAAAAATCGGACTCAAGGAAAAACTAATCCGCACTACCGAAAAACAAACCAAATTATTGAGCAACGATATTTATATCAATCAGCTCAAAATAAACCAACTCAACCGTGACTTAGAGCAACTGCGAAAAGATTACGCCGAGATGATTTTAAAGTCTTATAAGAGCCGTTCGGAACAAAGCCGTGCCATGTTCTTGTTATCATCCCAAAACTTCCTTCAGGCTTATAAAAGAGCTCAGTATATGAAACAATATGCGAGCTACAGAAAAATGCAGGGTGAAGAAATTAAAGGGAAAACCACACAATTGGTGACTTACAATGAAAAAATAGGAGCCCAGAAATCTGAGAAGGAAAAATTGATTGCCGAGAATGTAAAAGAAAGAAAGGAGCTTGAAAAAGAAAAGCAGGAGCAGGAAAAAATAGCCAATCAGATTAAGAAGGAGAAAGGCAAAATCACTGCCGAAATCAAGAAGAAACAGCAGGAAACCAAAAAGATTGACGCTCAGATCAAGAAAATGATCCGCGATGCAATCATTGCGGCCAATAAGAAAACAGCGGCCGCCAATGTAAAAGCCAATCCGAAAATAACGGCAGCAGAGAAAAAAGCCATCGAAACATCAACCAATATCGTTTTGACTCCGGAAGGAAAATTGGTCTCCGATAATTTCAAAGCCAACAAAGGAAGATTGCCATGGCCAGTTGAAAGAGGAGCAATAACCTTAGGTTATGGAAACCAACCGCATCCGGTGTTTAAAACCTTGGAAGTTCACAATAGCGGTATCGAAATTTCTACCGAAAGCGGTGCAACAGCCAGAGCCGTATTCTCAGGAGAAGTTGTTCAGATTCAACAAATATCGCCGCTAAAAAAAGCGGTAGCCATTAAGCACGGAGATTTCTTTACTACCTATCAAAATTTAAGTACAGTAAATGTGAGTGTAGGCGATAAGGTTTCGGCCAAAGAAACGCTGGGCAAGATTAAAACAGATGCTGACGGAAGAACAGTTCTTAAATTCTTAATTTCCCAAAACTCAACTTTTTTCAACCCGGCGACTTGGTTGTCCGGAAGATAAAAGATAAAAAAAGTCTCGAAGCAATTCGGGACTTTTTTTGAGTACAGGATTAGTTTTTCTTCAATAAAACCTTTTCCTGAGTGAATTGGTATGCCGCATCTAAAAAGGCGATCATTTTGTTCCAATTAGCGTTGGGTTCGTAATAGTTTTTATAATACTTAAACGTTTTGATGACCAACTGATTTCCTTTTACTTCTGCAGAAGAAGTAAATCCACCGGTTTCATTTTCCACCTTTTTGTTTAGTTTTTCCAATCCCGAAACACTGTATCCTGCCGGAATCTCTAGAATGATTTCATTGTCAAAAGAACGTGGATAAACCATATAAATATTGTTTTTTCTATCTTTCTCTTTTTGGTCGATTTCTATCTGGGAAGTTAGCATTTTACCAATTTCAATCAGGTATTTATCGCCTGCTTTTTTGATTAAATTATTTTTAACCGCAAAAGTTTCTTCCATTTCAAAAGCCGATTTTTTACCATAACGGCCTGAGTTTTTGATTTCGAATTTATAATCATCCACGTCAAACTCATATTCCTCTTCAACCGACTTTTCAAAGGTTTCCTTTTGCTTGTCCTTCATTTTGTTGATCAACGCAGTCAGTTCGTTGGTGTATTGCTCTTTCTTTTTCTTGTTTTTTACATATTCCAAGAGTTGCGTTGTACCATATTTCGTGTAATCTTCATAAACATAATCATAGAAATTAAATTTGTCTTTTTGCTCATTTTCTTTCAAATGACCTAAATAGGAAGATTCCTTTTTTACTTTAAAACCGGTAAAATCATCCAGGGTTAAGTTTGTTTTGGTTTTATAGCTGTTTTCCTGATAAGTACTTGAAGGAAGCATCACAGTTGAAGCATCCGTTACTTTTTTTCCTTTTGAAACTTCCAGTACATACGCTTTCGAATTTTCTACGGTATAGTCAATTTGGTCCGCACTGGTGTAAGGTGAAAAGTATTCCAAGTACACCGGATTTTTGGTGTTTACCCTAATCAATTTGGTCACATTGCCCTGAATCAACAAATCATCGATAGAACCGTTGTATCTTGGCGTTGCCACTATGATATCATAATCAATTTCATTCTTTTTAAGGAAATACATGAAATAGTTGATAAATGCTTCTTCCTTATTAAAGAATATCGGGTTGTAGCCATAGTATTCAAAAGGATAAAAAAGCTTCGCTTCATTGACCACAAAGGCTTCAACGTATCGGGTGTAATATTCGTGACGACAGAAATAATACACTTCACGTACTTTTTCCTCTTCGTTGGCAAAATCCTTTCCTTTCAGAAAATCCTTGATTGGGTCAAGATTTCCGGACGGAACGAATTTTTTGTTGTAATAATCGTAAATGTCTTGTTTGGCAACGGTCTTCTTGATTTCTTTTTCGCTTTCGGATAAAAAACCATCAGCCAAAGCTTCAAATTTTCCTGAACGGGCAAAAATCACCTGAAATTTGTAGCATGGCATTTCCGCCAATGGATAAAACCAACGTGGGAATTCATTCTTTTCGATGTTTTTTTCTACTAATTCATAGCTTCTTTCGCCGCTGCTTTTGGTTGGAATCTGTTTCAATTCAGGCGCGCCGTTATAGGTGTTGAAATTTACGAAGAAATCGTTTTCTGTTTCCAGCGTAATTTTCAAATCCATGATTGGATAAACATCACCCAATGGCGTTTCAACCGCTTCAAAGCTGTAATCAAAAACCGATTTAAAAGGTTCTACGCTGTAAAAATAATAATCAATAATATCGCCAACTTCCAGATTAGGAATGGCTAATTTTTGCTCATCGTTAACTTCTTTTGCTTCTTTTTCGGTGTCAATTTCAATTTCCTTTCCATCGGGTTTTACCACTTTTACACCTATAAAATTGGTTCCTCTGCGCCAAAAGTTGCCATAAGCTTTGTTTGAGTAGAATTTGGTTTTATAGGAGAACTGAGAAAACTCGGTTACTGCCGCCTGATCCAGAAGTTTGATTCTCTTTCTGATGGCTGAAGTATAAGTAACATTGGCGCCAAACTTATGATAGTTGTAGTGTTCTCTTTTGTGAATGAGAACGGCCGATTCATTTTTCCACTTATCGGGAATGGTGTTGGATTTTTTGAATTCATCTTTGGCACCCCAAAAAAATTCTTTGACATTTTCTTTAGTTTGTGCTCCCAACGAAGTGGCGATTAATAGCAAAAACAATAACAGTTTGGCTTTCATTTGACTTTGGTTTTATTTGGATAAGGTAATTTGTTGGTTGTAATTCTCGACTAGTTTTTTGTTGAAATCATTCCATTTTTCCATTTCATTGGCCTTGATGCAACCGTTTTTGAAAAGGAAGGTTTTTTTATAGACGATTTCCTTTCCGGTGTTTTCAAAACTGATGTTAATATCAAAATTGGCTTCCTTAACCACAAGGTTGGAAGGCATTTTGGTCACTTTGTAACCTTCGGGAATTTTTAAGGTAATCAACGAATTAAAATTGGTTTTATAATCCATTTCATAATCTACTTTTCGGTCTTTTAATTCGAAGCTTTTATACTCGTTCATAAAGTCTAAGTCAACATATATTTCATCGTCAAAAGAGGAAATTTTATTTGAAACGGCAATGTTGTAGTCAAGTGTCAAAGGAATGTCCCGGTCTTTAAAATCACTTGTTTTCAGGTCTTTAACTAGGATGCTTTTATTTTGTCTTGATAAAAACCCGTCGAGGCGTTCTTTCTTTTTGTTAGTTTCAAAACTGTTGTAAATGTTCAAAAATTGGGTTTTGCTTTCGCCCCAAAAGCTTTTGTTGCAAGAACCAACCATGGTTTCATTTTCGATGTTAAGCGTTGCCTTGAAAATCTCTTTGTTGGCATCAGCGGTTCCGCCGGGAACTTTTTCAATGATACATTTGTCGCCATCTTCAATCATGACTTCTTTGTTCTGAATGCGCTCTGCATAATCGCCCAGAGAATTGAATTTCTCTGTTCCGTCAAGATAAATCTTTTTGCCTTTGTGGAATAAAGTACAAATCATGTGGTTGTCAACGGCCAAAGATGGTGTTTTGTAATCATATGCAATGTGTTTGGTTCCAATCCAGGTCAGTCGCGCATCAAAACCGGCAACTTTCAACATTTGCTTGATCAAATTGGCCATACCTTTACAGTCGCCATATCTTTTGGTGAAAACATTATTGGACTCATCCGGTTTAAAACCGGCTATGCCATCTTCAAAAGCAATATAACGGATGTTATCCTGTACCCAATAATAGATGTTTTTGATTTTTTCCTCATCGGTTTTGGCATTGGCTGTAAGTTCAGTTACCTTGTCTTTAAGCACAGAAGTGTCATCCTTCATCATCAAAACCAAGGAGTGATACCATTTGTACAAATCGTTATAATCGCCAAACAAAGGTGTTTTTGCGCCGTCTTTGGTAAAAGATTTAGCCAAAACCAAAATGTGTGGATAGATATAACTTCTGCCGGGTGTTTCCTCTTCTTTGTAAATGGCAGGCACATCGTCAAAAGTGTAAGTAATGTGCGTCACATTGCCTTCCTGAGTCGAGGTTTTGGTAATTTTATTGCCTTCAAAATTGAATTCTCGTAACTCAACTTCTAGCCAATTGGGAATGTCAAAAGAGATTTTTTTCTTTAAGACAGGATATTCATCATTGAAATATAATGACGTAAAGTATTTTACGTCTTCATATTTCTTCTCCATTTCATATTTGTAATTGTATCCCTGAGTAGGAAAATCAACAGAAATGTATTTTACTTTCGCATCATTATAGAACAAATCCTTATCCTTATAAAATTCGTCTGTAACCCTAAACATTGCAGGTTTATCGTTGCGGTATTTCATCCCAAAAGCCTGTATGCTCGACTCACTGTCATAAAATTCATATTTATGAATATCAGCACGATGGTTGATGTTCATCAAATTTTGTTTGGCAGTATGCTTCACAATGACTTTTCCATCTTTTTTGTTCAAATCAAAGCTGATAAAATCACTGCTTTCAAGTATCGCAATATCGTCTTTAGTATATTTCTCTCTTAACTGCTTTGCTTTTGTAATGTCTTCGGGTGTTGGATCAATGCCTTTTTGTGCCACAGCAACATTCACAAAAAAGCATAAAAAAACCAACAAAAGTTGAATGGTTTTCATTGTAAAGATTTTTTGGAAATATACTATTTTTTTTAATAGAAAAACAAAGACTAAATAAATAACGCTTTCAGCTCTGTAGCGTCGTGTGGATTCATTTTGCCGGCCAATACCAAACTCAATTGCTTTCTGCGGAGTGCCGCATCATATCTCGATTTTTCCAATTCAGTTTCCGGTTCAATCGCAGGAACGGATACAGGATTTCCGGTTTCATCCACAGCTACAAAAGTATAAATCGCTTCATTGGCTTTGGTTCTGGTTCCCGATTCCCTGTCTTCAATCCAAACATCCAGAAAGATTTCCATAGAAGAATTGAATGCTCTTGAAACTTTCGCCTCAACAGTTACCACACTTCCTAAAGGAATAGCTCTATTAAAAGCAACGTGGTTTACCGATGCGGTAACGGTAATTCTGCGGGAATGTCTTCGGGCAGCAATACTGGCCGCTCTGTCCATTCTGGCCAACAATTCGCCACCAAAAAGATTGTTCAATGGATTGGTTTCGCTGGGTAAAACTAAGTCGGTTAAAACCGTTAAGGATTCTGAAGGATGTTTTGGAGTCATGTGTTTTTTTATTTCGTAAGTTCGATCTGAAGGTCTCGGGTACAAAGGTAATTACAGAAAACAAAAAATCCCGATTTCTCGGGACTTTTTTATAATTCTTCAATCAATAACCAGGCGTCTTTATTGTCTAGTTTTTGTATGTCTTTCATCGTGCCCTGCGCTTCGGTATAAGATGAAAAACTTCCGTAAAGCACCGGAAACAAACCATGTCGGTTGGCCGGTAATCTCTTGGCTTTAAAACCTAATTTCAATAAGGATTGATAAGCATTTTCGGCGTTGCTTTCTATTCTGAAAACACCCGCAACGACATGATAAGGCATTTTTTCATTCGGAACCGTCAAAGTCACACTTGGCAACGGATTCTCGATAAAGAAAGTAGCTTCCTGTATTTTTTGATTTATTTTTTTCTGAACGTTAGATTGTACCAATAAGGTTTCCTGTTCTATTTGTGTCAAATAATTGTCATACAATTTATAACCCATTGCGCCGGTCAAACCTAAAGACAGTACAACAACAGCGGCATACTTCAACGCTTTGTAACTTCTTCTTTTTTCCGGAGTGAAAACGATAGGCGCTTTTTCTTCAAGGGTTTCAACGACTTGCTTGTATTCTTCGCGTTTTACAGCAGGAGAAACAAACGAACTCAAACCAAAAGATTCCTTTAGGTAATTGATTTGGTCTACTGGAACAAACACCAAATTCTTTTCTGAGTTTACGGTAAATTCTCCGATGTTTTTAATCGAAAAACGACCCAACTCCTGAATTTTATTTGTCCAGTCAGAAACTTCATTCTGAATGGCATTGACCGCAACTTCATAAGCTATCTTCTCCGTTTGTGCCAAATGATTGGCCAACAAACCGTCGTTGTTTTTGAGAAACGGATTGAACGAAATCAATTTTTTCGGTGGATAAAACGAATGGGCATTTTCATCCAATTGCGCCGACTGGAATTCGGTTAAAAAAGCACCAAATCCGGGAACGGTAACACACTGATAACGATATAATAATTGGGAAATGTATTGTTCAATCTTCATATGAACAAATTTAGAGAAACAATAGTAGTATCAAAAAATTATTCACAAATTTTATTAACAATCCAAAAGAAAAATATTTATTTTTGTAGTAATTTATTTATATGAATTCTAACGAACTTTTTCATGTTTTAGCCCTTTTGCGTATTGATGGCGTGGGTGATATTGTGGCCAAAAAACTCATAAATCATTGTGGTTCAGCGGAAAATGTTTTCAAGGCGAAGCTATCGCAATTAAAAGCAATTGATAGAGTTAGTGAAGTTTTGATCAGAAAACTCAAAGACAAGGCGGCGCTTGAAAAAGCAGAGCAGGAATTGCAATACATACAAAATGAAAAAATCGATGTTTTGTATTTTCAAAATGACAATTATCCTGACCGATTAAAGCATTGCATTGACGGACCGGTTTTATTATTTGCTTCGGGTAATCTTGATTTCAAAAACCGAAAAATGATCAGCATCGTCGGAACAAGGCAAATCACCTCGCATGGCACTGATTTTTGTAAAAAGCTCATTGAAGATTTGGCCGTTTTCAACCCGGTTATTGTCAGCGGATTTGCCTATGGCGTTGACATCGTAGCGCATCAGTCGGCGATGGACAATGATTTGCAGACGGTTGGCGTTTTGGCCCATGGCTTAAACCAGATTTATCCCAAAACCCATAAAAAATACATTGCCAAAATGGAACAAAATGGCGGATTTCTGACGGAGTTCTGGAGCAGTTCCAATCCCGATAAGGAAAATTTTGTCAAGCGAAACCGTATCGTCGCCGGAATGAGTGAAGCTACTATCGTTATTGAAAGTGCCGAAAAAGGAGGTTCGCTGATCACCGCCAATTTGGCCAATGACTATAACCGCGACGTGTTTGCCGTTCCGGGAAGAACTTCAGATAAATACAGTCAGGGCTGTAATGATTTAATCAAAACCCAACGTGCCAATCTGATCACTTCGGCAGCAGATTTGGTGTATTGCCTCAATTGGGAATTGAAACCACCGGCAAACAAACCGATTCAAAAACAACTTTTTGTGTCTTTAGATTTTGAGGAACAGAAAATTTATGATTACTTGCAGAAAAATGGCAAACAATTGCTTGACATCTTGGCACTTGAATGTGATTTCCCTATTTTTAAAATTTCTTCCATTCTTCTGAACATGGAATTAAAGGGAATTATCAGACCTTTGCCGGGAAAATTGTTTGAAGCGGTTTAATAAGAATGATATGAATGTAATTGAAATAGCAACGCTACTGTCACTTGACAGCTCAAAAATAACTTTGTTAACCAAGGAAGATTTTGCTGAAATGAAAGCCAAAGCAGCGCTTGAAAAACTTAATCCTCAAGAGCTGACAGATGTGATGATTTCGCAGTTTTTTGAGGCCTTGAAAAAATATCCGGTGCAATTTCAGGCTGTGATGGAGAATAGGGCTTTGTTCAACTTTTTTGGTCAAAAGAATTATCCCAAAAAACAGTTTCCGGAAGTAACAGGAATCCTGATAAAGAGCGAAATTAAGGCTTTTATCAAACGGTATTTGATAGACGAAATCCATCCGTTTGTATTTAATAAAATAGACGCAGATGATTATCAGGAACTCAGTTTACTGGCTGAAGCCTTTGACTTGTTTCCAAATGAAGTCTCAGAAAATATGATCTTCAGAGCGATGGAGAAACTCGATCTTGCCATTCAAACGCTACAACCACCATTTGGAAATTTCTCCAAAGTATTGTATGTCAAAGATGCTGATTTTTATCACTTTTTAAATGGTTTAAAAAATGAAGCGATTGAGGAAAAAGTCAAAGCACTGTTTACAACGGTAATGAATATGCATAAGGCCGATAAAAATTCAGAATGGGCCAAATGGACTTTTACCGCAATGAAAAACTACCAAGCGTTAGATGGAGAACTTTCCACAAATATCGCTAAGCTGAAAGAAAGCGCCGAACTTAATTACAAACCGTTTGCCGTAAACAGAACAAAGTATTACTGGATTTATGCGGTTGTTGGGCTTATTGTATTGGTTAGGATTTGGATTTTTTTTGGTGATGTTTCGGAAATGAATTCACAGTTTGACACTTATCAAAATGATGACAGTTATGAAACCTCTTCTGAACCCAGAAAACTGGATCGGTATTATACTGATATGAAGTTTAAGATTGACAGCTTCCGTGTTTTTTTAGTTGGTTATAATCAGGATCAAATCAGAAGACTGACCAAAATCACGGATATCAAAACCGGCCAAAATCCATTTGAGACCTTCTATGAAAATCAACCAACCGGCGATAGTTCCAATAATATCAGAATTAAAAACAGCAGTGATTATGATATGTTGCTTTTGGAAAATGCGGTGCTGTATGATTCGATTAAAATTCCAAGAACAGCTCATTTCATTAAGGCCGGCGATTATGTTTATGTGAACTTTAACGATGCAGATGCCAAGACTATTTTTAATGTCTATATGGGAAAAAAATTGGCCACTTTCCAAACAGAAAGCAGCCATTTATTTATCAGAAACGGTTCTGTAGTTGAGTATCGTTTTAGCCAACTGGCACCAAGAGCCAAATTGATTTTAGCGGAAGATTACATTTTCAAAAATGATGTAGATTTGAGATACATCCACGGAAATTTATCGGTTAAACAATAAAAAAGGTTATTGGTTTAACAGTTCGTAGGTTATAAAAATGCTGTATCCAACTTCTTGTTGTGCTTCTTTATCGCTCTTTTTGGCAAATAAATTAGCGTTACCCAATAAAGAGATTTCGTTGTTTGTATTGTCGTCAACACTAATTACGGCACCAATTTTTTTATTCAATTTTTTGGCCATAAAATCTGCTTTTGACTTGGCATTGTCAATGGCTTTAGCGGCGAGCTTGTTAATGTCATCATCATCATATTCAAACAAATACTTTATCGTGATATTGTTAATTCCGGCGATTTTGGTACTTTGAACAATTTGGTTTGCCTTATTTAAATCAGCCACAACAAAGCTATAATTGGAGCCTTTATTGCCATAACTTTGGTTATTTTGATTCATGAAAGTAAAATCACCTTCAAAAAGTTTTTCGGATTTTAAATACGCTAAAAACTCTTTTTTTACTGCGTCCATTGATTTTAAAACTTGCTTTTCACCACCAGACATTGAAGTAACTTCCTGAATTATAAAATTCAATTCATATTTTTTGGCAAACAACGTTTCTTGGTATTTTCCAACAACCCTGATTTGGTTTTCTTTTACATCCTGAGAAAAGGATTGATAAGACAATAAAAGTAATAATGCGAGTAAGCTAAATTTAGTTTTCATATTTGATTGCTGGTTTTAGATATAATCAAATATAAGTGTTTTTATTCAAACCCTAATTTTTTTCTTACTTTCAAAAGAACACCATCAGCAATCGCTCCGGCTTTCGCTGCGCCTAATTTGAGCAAGGCATCAACTTCGTCCTGATGATTCATATAGTAATTGTATTTTTCCCTTTCGGTTTTGAATCGTTCACAAATCAATTCAAACAAAGCCTGTTTGGCATGACCATAACCAAAGTCTCTGTTGGCATTGGCATACTTCACTTTCATGTCGGCAATCTGTTCGGCATTGGCCACCAATTTATAGATGGCAAAGATTTTACAGGTATCTGTGTTTTTTGGATCTTCCAATGGCGTGCTGTCGGTTTCGATGCTCATGATTTGCTTGCGCAACGCTTTATCGTCCAGGAAAATATTGATGATGTTACCACGGGATTTGCTCATTTTAAAGCCATCGGTTCCGGGAACATACATGGTTTCTTCCTGAACTTTTCCTTCCGGAAGCACAAAGGTTTCTCCCATTTGGTGATTGAAGCGCGAAGCCACATCACGCGTGATTTCGATATGCTGTATCTGGTCTTTTCCAACCGGAACAAAATTGGCATCATACAATAAGATATCCGCTGCCATCAACATCGGATACGAAAACAAACCGGCATTTACATCTTCCAGTCTGTCGGCTTTGTCTTTGAATGAATGCGCTAAAGTCAAACGCTGAAACGGGAAAAAACAACTCAAATACCAAGACAACTCTGCGGTTTGGGTCACATCGCTTTGGCGATAGAAAATCACTTTATCCACATTTAAACCACAAGCCAACCAAACAGACGCAGTGCTGTAAGTGTTTTGACGAAGTTCATCGCCGTTTTTAATTTGGGTAACAGAATGTAAATCAGCAATAAAAAGAAACGACTCGTTGCTTGGGTTTTTTGACAGTTCAATTGCAGGCAAAATCGCACCCAATAGATTTCCTAAATGTGGCGTTCCTGTACTTTGAATTCCGGTTAAAATTTTTGACATCTTCAATTTTTTTCTAATCGCAAAGTTAAACCTTTGTATTAAAAATTGCATACCTTTCATTACATTTGACAACATGAGAGCATTGAAAATTGTTTTTTGGACGCTTTATCGCATTTGGTTCTACATTTTGATGGCGATTCCTATCATTGTCATGTTTCCTTTTCTGTTTATTTCCATACTTTCCGAGAAATGGTATCCTTATTTTTTTGTGATGGCTCGAATTTGGGCCAAATTCATTTTGTTCGGAATGGGTTATCGTGTCAGGGTAGAATTTGAAGAAGAACCTCAGGAAGGCAAAAGCTATATGTTTGTAGCCAATCACACTTCGATGACCGATATTATGCTGATGCTTTCGATTGTGAAAAACCCCTTCGTTTTTGTGGGCAAAAAAGAATTGGCGAGCATTCCGTTGTTTGGCTTTTTCTACAAACGCACCTGTATTTTGGTGGACAGAAAAAGTTCTAAAAGCAGGATGGCGGTTTTTGGCCGTGCCCAAAAAAGACTCAATCAAGGCGTAAGCATTTGTATTTTCCCCGAAGGCGGCGTTCCCGATGAAAGTATTGTTTTAGACGAATTCAAAGACGGCGCTTTTCGTTTGGCGATAGAACACGAAATCCCGATTGTTCCCATGACTTTTTATGATAATAAAAGACTTTTTTCGTATACCTTTTTTAGCGGAAGCCCGGGCGTGATGAGAGCCAAAGTGCATCATTTTTTTGACACCAAAAAGCAAACGCCGGAGTTTAAAAAGACATTGAAAAACAATGTCAGGGAATTAATCCTAAATGATTTGCAGGATGATTTAAAATAAAAAAGAGTTCCGAATTTCGGAACTCTTTTCAGTCATTACTCGAGAGCAATAACACCACTTAACTAATTTTTAAACAAACACAAATTAGAATTTATAGCTAACACCGCTGTATATTCCGAACACGTAAGGTTTGAAATTACCGGCATCTGAACTGAATGTATTCAATTGGTACTTGAATGTTGGTTCGACATTGAATTCAAAAGATTTCAGAAAACCATATTTTAGGCCAATCCCAAGATTGGTGCTAAAATGAACATCGTTTAGGTTGTTGGCTTCGCCAAGATAGGTGCTTCGGTTATCAGACACCACGCTAATGGTATTGTCCTGAAGGAAAAGCGTACTAAAACCACCAATGATTTTGATGCCAAATTTTTTATCTAGCAAAGCATAAGTCATTTCAACCGGCATTTCCAGGTATCCCATTTCCTGATTGATGTAACCTTTGTTTTTGTGGACAAAATTGTACTCAAAAGGCAGCAATCCATTTTCTGACATAACTGGATTTGCCGCATTTCCATTTTCAATCTGTATTCTCGAGCCGGTGGCCGTCGGATTAATGGTATTGAATGTTCTCGATTGAATTCCGGCATAATAAACAATATCATTGGTATTGTAACTCATGTTGAATTTATTCAAACCGGTTCTTACCGTTAGTTTTTTATTAACCGCATAACTTACACCAATACCAAAACCAACTCCGGTGTTATAGGATTTCGAATTACCCGCAAGTGTTGAATCGATTGGAGAACCATTGGAAGCGGAACCCAAAAAAATAGGGGCAACATTCGATGTGAGCTGCCACCTATTTAGTTTAGATTCTTGTTTTAATTTGCTTTCTTTTTCATTAAGCAATTCTTCCAGCGAATTTTCAGCAACACTAATTTTTTTGGTAGTGTCGTTAAGTTTGTTTTCGATTTCTTTAGTTGCAATTTTTGAATTAGGATCTCCTTTTAAACCATCAAGATTGATGTCATTTTTGTCCAATAACGGATTGGCAGTATTGGATTTATTTTTATCGTTGTTTGTTTGAGCAATGGGTTGTTCAGCAGTAGTCTGTTTTCCTTTTTCCTTATTGATGGCCAATGGGTCGTTCTGATTTTTTTCTAAAGCCGATTCGTTTATCGAAGGATTGTTTCCTTTGGAATCCAATTTATTGGTTGCGGAACGCTGTTTGTTTGATTTGTTGCCCTGAGCCACACCAGATTTTGAATCATTGGTAATTGCAGTTGGGTTTATTTTATCAGAAGTTCTTTGGCCGTTAGTTGATGGTTTTTTGTCGCCTGATGAAGATTTATCGGCTACAGCATTAACTGTTGTTCCTGATTGACTATCATTATCTCCGTCTTTTTGCTGAATCCCGTCAGCATTCGATTCGGATACAGCGGTATTTGTTCCGTCTTTTTCCGAACCGGCAACAGTTGATTTTCCGTTATTTGGATTTGTATTTTCTTCAATTACTACTGGATTTGTTGGTGCAATATCATTGTTAAAAACAGTTTGGGTAATCAATAAGCCAATAAGGAATACAGCCGCAACACCCGAGAGTTTCCACCAAAGCGGAATCACTCGTTTGCGTTTTTTCTCGTCTAGCCTTGCTTCAATGCCACTCCAAAGATCTTCAGCCGGATTGGCTTCAAAATCTCTGAACTTTTCCTGAAAAAGTCTATCTATGTTCTTTTTTTCACTCATTTTGCAGAAGGAAACTTTTTGGTTTCTTCGTTTTTGTATTGTTCTATTTTTTCTTTTAAAATCATTCTGGCGCGTGCCAAATTTGATTTTGATGTTCCTATATTAATGGTCAGCATATCCGCAATGTCAGCATGTGAAAAGCCATCAATGACATAAAGGTTGAAAACCAATCGATACCTGTCGGGCAATTCCTGGATGATTTTTAACAAATAATCCATAGAAATATTGTCTTCTTCAATCTCAACTTCATGATCCTCGGCGATATCTTCATTGACCAAACTCAAAAAAGTTTGATTCCTATATTGTTGCAGAACATTGTTAATCATCACTCGTTTTAACCAACCGTCAAAAGAACCTTTAAATGAAAATTGTTCTATTTTTTTAAAAATCAAAATAAACCCATCTTGCAGATTGTCTTGTGCCTCAGCATAATTGCGTGAGTATTTTAAGCAAACAGCAAACAGTTTTGGTGAATATATTTGATATAACTGTTCTTGTGCTTTCCTATTGTTGTTTTTGCAATCATTTATGAGTTGTTTTAAATCCAATTTTCAAAAATTGATTGTTTATTATTGTTATCCTGTTACAGGGATTTCGTATTCCAGATAGATATTATTTCCCTGTTCATCTTTGCCTTGCCAGAATTTAAAAATATAGGAACCGTTGCTGGTTACTAAAAAGTCGAAAGAACATGTAGTTTCATCTTCTGGTGATTCCATACATCCGTTTCTTTCTTCTTTAGCAGTCTCAATAGCGATTGTTCTAACATTTAGATTCTTGTCATAATAAATGGTGTTGAAAAAATGACAGGTTGTAGGCCTGTTGTAATGCAAGGTGATTGTATAGGTTTCCCCCAATGTAAATTCATCCGGCATATCAACACTAATCACTGGTCTTAACTCAAATGTGTAAGTTGGCCCATCATCTGGTATACAGGAATTGAATAAAAAAATTAACGCTAAAAGTGAAATTATTCGTTTCATAATGGTAAATGATTTTTTTGGGTTAGATGACTAATTATATAAATGGTTGCGTTAAATTAATAAAAAAACCCGAAAATTTTCGGGTTTTTATTTTAGCCATTATTTTCTTTGATGACTTCTTTGATTTTTTGTTCCAATTCGTCAGCCAATTCCGGATTATCTTTGATCAAAACCTTAACGGCATCTCGACCTTGCCCGAGTTTGGTATCACCATAGCTAAACCACGAACCTGCTTTTTTGATAATTTCAAATTCAACCGCTAAGTCTAAGATTTCTCCTGTTTTTGAAACACCTTCGCCATACATAATGTCGAATTCAGCCGTTTTAAATGGCGGCGCTACTTTGTTCTTTACTACTTTTACTTTGGTTCTGTTTCCAATCACGTTTTCACCGTCTTTAATTTGTGACGAACGACGAATGTCTAAACGAACGGAAGCATAAAACTTCAACGCATTTCCACCGGTAGTCGTTTCAGGGTTTCCAAACATAACACCGATTTTCTCCCTCAATTGGTTGATGAAGAAAACCGTACAATTGGTTTTGCTGATTGTTCCGGTTAATTTTCTCAAGGCTTGTGACATCAAACGCGCGTGTAATCCCATTTTTGAATCACCCATTTCGCCTTCAATTTCGCTTTTTGGTGTTAAAGCTGCCACCGAGTCAATTACCACAATATCAATCGCACCCGAACGGATTAAGTTTTCAGCAATTTCTAAAGCTTGCTCACCGTTATCAGGTTGGGAAATGATTAGATTTTCAATATCCACACCCAACTTTTCTGCATAGTTTCTGTCGAAAGCATGTTCGGCATCAATAAAGGCAGCTATTCCGCCGGCTTTTTGTGCTTCTGCAATGGCATGCAAGGTTAAAGTGGTTTTACCAGAAGATTCCGGACCATATATTTCAATTACTCTTCCTTTTGGATATCCGTTTACGCCCAAAGCTAAATCCAAACCAAGCGAACCCGAAGGAATTACTTCAACTTCTTCGACGGCTTTATCGCCCATCTTCATCACGGTTCCTTTTCCGTAGGCTTTGTCTAATTTATCTAATGTTAGTTGTAATGCTTTTAATTTGGCTTCTTTTTCTGAACTCATTTTTTAAAAATTTAGTGGCATAAAAATAATGCTTTTTTTGATGTTATAAGGTAGAACTCAGACGAGTTTTGAACAAATTGTTTTTAGCCTTTACATCTCAATCAATATATTTTAAAGGTAGCAACGTTTGATTTTACCGCGGTATACAAAAAGTGTATATTTTGTTAAACTTTTAAACTATTTTTTATCCCGGGTTTATATTTCATCCCTTGATTTTTCCTTACTTTTGCTTACTATTTTTACCCTATGGAAAAACTCATATCCTATCCAATTTCAGTTATATACTATCTGTGTTTCGGATTGACATTGGTCATTTTTCACCCGATTCAATGGGTTTGCTTCAATGTTTTTGGTTATCAGGCGCATAAAAAAAGTGTCGATTATCTGAATTTTTTCCTAACCAAATGCACTAACATTTTAGGAACCACTTATACTTTCGAAAACAGGGATTGCATTCCTAAAGATGTTCCGATTATTTTCGTGGCCAATCACCAAAGTTTGTTTGACATCGTAGGCATCATTTGGTATTTGCGTCGTTTTCACGCGAAGTTTGTCAGCAAAAAAGAATTGGGGAAAGGGATTCCGAGTGTTTCTTATAATTTGAGACACGGCGGTTCGATTTTGATTGATAGAAAAGATCCAAAACAGGCGATTCCGGTCATCAAAGGTTTGTCCGAATACATTGAAAAGCACAAACGTTCGGCCGTTATTTTCCCGGAAGGAACCCGAAGCAAAAATGGAAAACCGAAAGAATTTGCACAAAGCGGACTAAAAATCTTATGTAAATATGCGCCTTCTGCTTATGTTGTGCCAATTACCATTAATAATTCGTGGAAAATGGTTAAATTTGGAGCTTTCCCTATGGGCTTAGGTAATCGTTTGCAATTTATTATTCACGAACCAATGGCCGTTAAAGATTTTTCGTTTGAAGAGTTGATGGTGAAAACAGAGCAAGCGATAGTAGAATCTATAAAAAATTAAAAAATGCCTCAAAAAAATGTTAGACTAGAAGTCATGCAGTTCCTGGAGAAAGACGTCGACAAATTTGTAGATGAGTTCTTGATTCCGGTAGAAAAAATATGGCAACCGTCAGACTTACTCCCAAATTCCGAAAGCGAAAACTTCTTTGAAGAAGTAAAAGAATTGAGAGAAATAGCCAAAGATTTACCGTATGATTTTTGGGTGGTTTTAGTAGGCGATACCATTACCGAAGAAGCGTTGCCAACCTACGAATCCTGGTTAATGGATGTTGAAGGAATAGACAATGTGGAGAGAAACGCGTGGTCAAGATGGGTTCGCCAATGGACTGGTGAAGAAAATCGCCACGGTGATTTATTGAATAAATATTTATACTTATCCGGTCGTGTGAACATGCGTGAAGTTGAAATGACGACACAGCACTTAATCAGTGACGGATTTGATATCGGAACCGGTCGTGATCCTTATAAGAACTTTGTCTATACCAGTTTTCAGGAATTGGCGACTTATATTTCACACAATCGCGTTTCACAATTGGCAAAACAATATGGTGACAAGAAATTAGCAAAATTGTGCAAAATGATTGCAGGTGACGAAATGCGTCATCACCATGCTTATTCAGAGTTTGTGAGCCAAATTTTCAAAGTGGATCCAAGCGAAATGATGTTGTCTTTTCAATACATGATGAAGCAAAAAATTGTGATGCCTGCGGTTTTCCTGAGAGAATCGGGAGAAAAAATCAGCACTGCTTTTGAAGAGTTTTCGAACTCAGCGCAAAAAATAGGAGTATACACTGCGGCTGATTATGTGGACATTTTGAGAAAACTAACCGAAAAATGGGAAATTGATAAGATGACCAACTTGACGGCAGAAGCAGAAAAAGCCAGAGATTACCTGATGAAATTGCCGGAAAGAATGGCTAAGATTTCTGAAAGATTAGTCTTGCCGGATGAAACAAAAATATTCAAATGGGTTGAACCAGCCTTAGCCCGATAAATAACCAAAATCCTTTCCGAAAGAAAGGATTTTTTAAATTCAAACCCATGTCTGTCATTGATAAAACCATAGATTTTGTAAAACAGCAATTGGAGAACGCCGAAGGCGGACACGATTGGTTTCATATGGAACGCGTGTATAAAAATGCGATCCTGATTGCCCAGGGAGAAGATTGTGATTTGACCGTGGTAAAACTAGGCGCATTGCTCCATGATATTGCCGACAGTAAATTTCACGATGGCGATGAAACTGTCGGACCAAGAACGGCACGTGCTTTTCTGGAAGCCGAAAAGGTAGATGAAACAACCATTGTCAATGTAATCAGTATCATTGAAAATGTTTCGTTCAAAGGCGGCAATTTTGAAAAGAAATTCAATTCCAAAGAATTGGAAATCGTTCAGGATGCCGACCGGTTGGATGCACTTGGCGCTATTGGCATTGCCCGGTGTTTTAACTATGGCGGTTTCAAAAACAGAGCGCTTTATAATCCGGCGATTCCACCAAAATTAGACATGAGCAAAGAAGAATATAAAAAGAGCGAGTCACCAACACTCAATCATTTCTACGAAAAACTGTTGTTGCTGAAAGACCGGATGAATACCGAAACCGGAAAGAAAATTGCTTTGCAAAGACACCAATACATGGAAAATTTCCTGGCGCAGTTTTATGCGGAATGGGAAGGAGAGAAATAAAAAAAGAGAACCATTTGGTTCTCTTTTTGTTTTATAAAGTGATTTTCAGCAGTTGTTTGTTTTTGCCTTTTCTTCCTAAAAGATAAACATTATTGTCGATGATGACGCCTTTGGCCACCATAAAAGGCACTTCATTTTGTTCGTCATCCAAGATTTCCTGGTAATCGAAATCGCCATTGGCATTAACTTCAATAATATTAAGATTGGATTTATTCTTTCTGATTTTACCAAATTCGATGCGGTCATTTTTGAGCTTCTTGATTTTGTCCTTGGTATTGATGAAGAAATAAGTTTTGTCATTTCTGATAGCAGAAGTATAGGAAATAAAACTGTTTTCATCGTCCGTAGTGGTTTGTTTTTTATTGATGTTCCTCGCCCAAAGCAAACTGCCTTCCGCATTAAATTGCGCAATGATGATATCATCATAAGAATAATAGGTGCTTGAGCTATTCGTAGCAGGCATTGCACCCGATGCGGCAAATCCACTGGCATTGCTGGTAACATATTCTTCCTCTGCGTTTAAGATAATTTCACCGTTGTCTTTAAAGAAAATCTTTTTAAAGCGGATATTCTTTAAGTTTTTGTGCGTTCCGGTGCCATATTTGTCAAAAAGGAATTGTTCTGTAAACGGATTGTAATGAGAAGACTTAGTTTCCAGGGTATTGGTGTCAACTTTAGAACAAAAAATACCGGTATACCTAAAGTCTTTTTGGTCTGAATAAAGCCCAAGTAAAGTCAACTCATCATTGCGGTAATATGTTTTTAAGGTTCCTAAAAAGTGCTCGCCTATAGCAATCTTTTGTGAAACTTGTTTCTCGGGCAATACTTTTGTTAATTCAAAATAGTATTTTCCGCCTTCCGTTTTTTTCTTCAGGTCTTTATCATAGGCTTTGGCTAAAACATAGATAGCGTTACCATCATCTGATACCTGAATATTTTGAAAAAAACACTTTTTGTCTTTGGCCTCATTGGTGTAAATGAGATCCATTTTCTTGTTGAGATCTTTATCGAATAAATACAATTTCAAACCATCGTTCTCGGCGCCTTTTACATCTATGGCAATCGCAAAATCCGATTTGGTTTCGTTTACCACTAAAACAATGTCGGAACCGCTTCCTGCTTTTTCATTGGAATAAATAGTGCTGTAATTGTAATTGCCTGTAGCATTTCCGCTAAAGAATATTTGGTAATAAGTATCTAAATTGGCCAATTCGCTTTCGGCATTGATAGCGCCGACATTATCATTGGTCCAAACCTCTTTGCTTCTTGCATAAAACTTTTGCTGTAAATTGAAAGACCCAAATTTTTTCATTTCATCACGGGACAATCTGAACAATTCTTTCGGTGTAATCTTAAAATCTTCTGCCATGACATTGTCAAGGCAAACGAACATTTTCTCATTTAAGTCATAATAAATTTCGACAAAATGAAGATTGCTTCCCATCGTGAAAACGCCTAAAATTAAATTGTATTTCTGATAATTCGGGTGTTTCATTTCATATTCAAAACCTCGTTTGAATTTGAGATTGTCATCATAATATTCAATATAGTAGCCCGTGGCCTGCGAAACCATTGAGCCTTCATAAGAACGAACCAAAAGCAGTTCGCCCTTGTCATTTTTCTCAGAAAGAAGCAGTACAGAATTTCTAAATTCATCCTGAAAAAGAGCACTCTTTTGGAGTGTAAAAGGAATATTTTGTGAATAAGAAACAGTCGAAAGACCTAAAAAAATAAAAACAAAAAAATACTTCTTCATTGTTTAAGAGGTTTTATAAAATCGAATATATAAAAAATCCCGCTGTTCTGCGGGATTCTGTTTATTTTCCTGTAAATGTTGCTTTTCTCTTTTCCAAAAAAGCTGTGGTGCCTTCCTTAAAATCTTCGGTGCCGAAGCATTTGCCAAAGTTTCTGATTTCCACATCAAAACCATCCACATCGTGTTTGTAATTGGCATTCACCGCTTTTATGGCCTTGCTGATAGCCGATGGAGAATTGCGCATGATTTTAGTGGCAATGCCTTTGGTAAAATCCAACAATTCGGCCTGTGGCACAACATGATTTACCAATCCGGCACGGAAAGCCTCTTCGGCCGAAATCATTCCGGCTGTCATAATCATTTCCATGGCGCGGCCTTTTCCAATCAGTTGTGGCAAACGTTGTGTTCCGCCATAACCCGGAATTACTCCTAACGATACTTCAGGCAATCCCATTTTGGCATTATCCGAAGCAATGCGGAAATGACAGGACATGGCCAATTCTAATCCGCCGCCTAAGGCAAAACCATTGACTGCTGCAATGACCGGCGTTTTCAGTTTTTCGACAAAATCAAATAACAATTCCTGTCCCTGAGCCGCCAATTGTGCACCTTCTTCAATAGAGAAATTGGCAAATTCAGCAATGTCAGCGCCGGCAACAAAAGCCTTTTCGCCTTCACCTGTGATGATAATCACTCGAACATCTGTATTGCTTTCCAATTGTTCAAAAGCATCGTGTAATTCCTGAATCGTAGCTTTGTTCAAAGCGTTTAATTTCGCCGGACGATTGATGGTGATTTGTCCAATGCCGTTGTCAATCGCAACGAGTATGTTTTCGAAGTCCATAGTTTGTGTATTTTATTTAACAATTGGAAGCGACACAATAAAGGTTGAGCCTTTTTCCGGTTCTGTTTCAAAAGTAATGGTTCCTTTGTAATTTTCGATAATGTTTTTGATAATTCCCAATCCCAATCCCATACCGCTGGTTTTGGTGGTGAATTTTGGTTCGAAAATATGTTCGGTGTTTTCGGCATCAATTCCGATTCCGTTGTCCTTTACCGAAATGATAACTTTGTCTTCCATTTCATTGACCGAAACCAAAATGTCTTTTTCTTCCTGTTCATCCGGTATCGCCTGAATGGCATTTTTAACCAAATTGGTGATGATCCGAATCAACTGTGTTCTATCCATAACCGTGATGATTTCATCCGAACTGCTTTCGAATCTGACAAAATCTTCGTTGAAAATATCCAATGAAAACTCAACAACTTCAACCACATTCAGGGTTTCATTTTGTTGTGCCGGCATCGAAGCAAAGTTCGAAAACGCCGAAGCGACGGAGCTCATCGTATCGATTTGCTGGATTAGGGTTTTGGAATAATCGTTTAGTTTTTGCTTTAACTCAGGATCATTTGGGTCAAATTTTCGCTGGAAACTCTGTACGGTCAAACGCATTGGCGTGAGTGGATTTTTGATTTCGTGTGCGACCTGTTTTGCCATTTCGCGCCAAGCCTGTTCACGCTCGCTTTGCGCCAACATCGATGCACTTTCTTCCAGCTTGTCCACCATTTGGTTATAGGCATTGATCAAAGAGTTGATTTCTTTACTATTGGCTTCGATGACAATCTTTTCGTTCTTTTGGTTCAGGCTCGTTTCGTTGATTTTATCCGAAATGGTTTTCAGCGATTTGGTAATGTAACTCGACAGGAAATAAGCCAGGGCAAAAGCAATCACCAACATAAATGAATACACCTGACTCAGGCGCAACAGGAATTCGCGCAATTCAGTTTCATAAAATCCATCATCTTCTACATAAGGAATATTCAAAATGCCCAGTGGCTTGAACTTGTCGTCTTTGATTTGGCTATAAGACGAACGGTTTTTGACGCCGTCAATACTTTTGATATCGACATATCTTTTGTCTACGGAAGACTGAACGAGTTTGAGAATATAATTCGGAATCGGTGGCGCAACTTTATCTACGGAAAAAGAAGATTTGGAAGATTTCACCAATTTTCCCTGAAGCGAATAAATATTGATTTCCAGGTTATGAATATCCGAAAGTTCGTGGATTTTATCTTTAAAAATCAGCGGAAGATTCTCGGGAGTCAATGGATAAGTTGTCGTGGAAAGCACGTAGTTGATGTGCTCTTTGATGGCAAATTCTTTTCGGTCTAAGCGCTCCTGATGGTAATCTTTGGCTTCGTTCTTAAACTGAATAATTGAAATGGAAGCCATCAAAATCGAGGCAATCAATATCAATATAATCATCGACAGGAAAATCCTGATTCGGAGTGAAAGCATTGACATTTTGAAGCCGTTTAGCATTATTTCTTTTCTCGAATTCGTTTGTAAAATTTAAAGCCCAACATGATTAAAATCGAGAACAAAACGATTCCGACAACGCCATAAATCCAGTTGAAAGCATTCTTTAAAATTACTAAAAAAACCACTGCAAAAAGGATAATCGTCGCGCCTTCATTCCACAGTCGCATAAAGTTGGAGCTGTATTTGAATTGGTCTTGCTGCAACTGATTATAAATCTGATGGCATTTGAAATGATAGGCAAACAACAAAGCCACAAAACAAAGTTTAACCTGCATCCATGGCATTTGCAACCAACCGGGCATTAAATGTAACAGCCACAAGGCGAATATCGTTGCCAAAACAGCACTCGGCCACGTGATGATATACCACAGGCGATAGGTCATGATTTTGTATTGTTTCTGCAGGATTTCCTTCTCGGGTGAAGGCTTGTCGTTGGCTTCAATTTGGTACACAAACAAACGCACAATATAAAACAAGCCTGCAAACCAAGTAATGACAAAGATGAGGTGTAACGATTTTATGTAGTTGTAGAGTTCCATTATTTATTTTCTTTGGATGGAATTATCTTAAAAACAATTCCAATAAGTGTAATGAATAGTCCAAACTTAATTATTAGATCAGAAACAAAAGCATTTTGATTGTATTTTTCCAATAATTGCGGCGAAGGATCTTGATAGGGAATTCCGGCAAATACTAAATCATATACAAATCCAATGGCAATTATCACTATTCCTATTAAAAATAAATGTTTTTTTAACTTGATCATTTTGCCCAATCTTTTACCCAATTGGCAACTACCTGACACCATTCGTCTTCGTCATTCAAACAAGGCACAGCAAAGAATTCTTCACCGCCGTGTTCTTTGAAATCTTCATTGGCGCGCATGGCAATTTCTTCCAGTGTTTCCAAACAATCTGAAACGAAAGCCGGTGTTACGACGGCCAATTTTTTAATCCCTTTTTTGGGCATGTTGTTGATTTCAACATCGGTATAAGGCGTCAACCATTTGTCTCCGGCCAAACGCGATTGGAAGGTTTGGCTGTATTTGCCTTCCGGGATGCCGAGTAATTCAACCACTTGTCTTGTCGTTTCATAACATTGATGGCGATAGCAGAATTCATGCGCCGGCGAAGCCGTCACACAACATTTACCATCAATCGTACAATGGGATTTGGTGACATCGGTTTTGCGGATATGGCGTTTTGGAATCCCGTGATAGGAAAACAATAAATGGTCATAATCAACTCCGGTTAAATGTTTTTTAATCGAATTGGCTAAAACGTTTATAAAATCAGGTTTGTTGTAAAATGCCGGAACTTTGGTGATTTTCATTTCCGGGAAATGGGTTTTTTGCAATTCGTCTGCCAAAGCCCAAATCGTTGTCGTTGAAGCCATCGCATATTGCGGATACAAAGCCAACAACATCACTTCGGTTACGCCTTTGTCTTTGAGCTCCTGTAATCCTTTTTGAATGGTCATTGTACCATAACGCATCGCCAAAGCGACCGGGACATCAACCAGTTTCTCTACCTTTTTGTGCATTTTTTTGGAAATGACTACCAAAGGCGAACCTTCTTTGGTCCAGATTTTTTCATAGGCTTCCGCCGAATTCTTAGGTCGATTTCTTAAGATGATACCGCGAACCAATAAAGCACGCAATAAATACGGAACGTCAATCACGTATTTATCCATTAAAAATTCATCTAAATAGGGCTTTACATCTTTGGCTGTTGGACTTTCGGGCGAACCGAGATTGACTAATAATACTCCTTTCATTGTGGCAATTTTGTTTGATAAAAGTAATGAAACTTCTTTTTTGGCTTGGTTTGTACTTAATTTTTTATTGATACTCGCATATACGAGATTGATGCTATAATGTATTTTGATTGATTGACATCAGGTATTTTTTCGGTGTTGTGGCAAATTTCTTTTTGAACGCCGCGATAAAATGACTTCCGGTGCTGTAACCGATTTTGAGCCCAACTTCATTCACATTATACGAACCGGAATCCAACAACTGTCGTGCGTAATCCATTTTATAATCGAACAGGAAACCATAAACCGTGTCACCATAAATTTGTTTAAAACCCATTTTGAGTTTTTTCAAACTCAAACCAACCTGTTCCGAAAGTTCTTCCAATCCTGGCGGTTCAGCCATGTTGGCAATCATGATTTCTTTGGCTTTTTTGATTTTGAACACATTGTCTTCGTCAATTAGGAACGGACATTGCTCCGCATTTGGATCTTCATTTCGGTTGAAATATAAGCTCAGCAATTCGTAACCTTTTCCTTTGTAATAAAGGTTTTTGATGGATGGATTGAGCGAATAATGAAACATTTGGCTCAATACAATTGCCATTGACGGACTGATATCGTCTTCCTTATAATATTTTTTGTCGTTGTTTTCCGGACTAAGGAACGGAATATGGTCCGCCTGGTTGGTAAACAAGGAATGGAACTTTTGAATGGAAATAATCACTGAAATGACCCATGAATTAGGTGCCAATTCTAAATCCAAAGGCAATTCTTTTTGCGGATTATAGAACAATAATGACTTCTCTTCTCTCAAATCCAAGGCATAATTTCCCTGATTGAAGACAAATTTTGCTTTGCCCTTAATCCCAAAGTGAAATTGAATCAGCCCTTGACTGATGTGCCTTTTCACGTGAAAGTTTTCATTTTCATCGTTTTGAAAACGAATCAAAGTAAAATCATTTTCAATTGTTATTATTTCCTGAGAACCCATAGCGATGTTTTTTCGTATATGATTTTGAAACCAAGGGAAAATCTTATTTAGAATGAATCTACATAAAGAATTTGTGAAGACTTGATTTCACTGCAAATTTATGATAAATAACGCTAAAAAGATATTTGGCAATCAAAATATCTCACAGCGACATAAAAAGTCCCTACAGCGTTATTTTTATAAAATGGTTAGTAATATTTTTGTTGAACTTTTTAAGGAAAGTAGTTTATGGAAAATTTTAATATGTCGAAACATACCTCTTTTTACGCCGTAGGATTAAGTTACAAAAAAGCAGATGCTGAAATCAGAGGAAAGTTCAGTTTGGATGCCAAAGCGAAATCAACTTTATTGATGCAAGCCGAAGCAGAAGGAATCGAAGCCTTAATCGTTACATCAACCTGTAACCGTACTGAAATATATGGTTTTGCCAATCACCCATACGAGTTAATCAAATTACTTTGCGAGAATAGCCAAGGCTCAGTTCCTGAGTTTCAGGAAGTGGCTTATATCTATAAAAACCAGGAAGCCATTAATCACATGTTCCGCGTAGGAACCGGTTTGGACAGTCAAATACTTGGTGACTTCGAAATCATCAGCCAAATGAAAATCGCTTTTACCGAAAGCAAATCAAACGGTTTGGTGAATGCTTTCATGGAAAGATTGGTCAATTCGGTTATCCAAGCCAGCAAAAAAATCAAAACCGACACTGAAATTTCTACCGGAGCGACTTCGGTTTCTTTTGCTTCAGTACAATATATCATTAGAAACGTTGAAGACATTGCCAATAAAAACATCTTGCTTTTCGGAACCGGAAAAATTGGCCGAAACACTTGTGAAAATCTGGTAAAACACACCAAACATGATCATGTTACTTTAATCAACCGTACCAAAGACAAAGCGGAGAAGTTGGGTCAGAAGTTGGATGTTGTCGTTAAAGATTACGCCGATTTACAATTGGAACTACAAAAAGCGGATGTCGTGGTTGTTGCTACCGGCGCGCAAAACCCAACGATTGACAAAGCGATTCTGAATTTGAAAAAACCATTGTTGATTTTGGATTTATCGATTCCAAAGAATGTAAACGAAAATGTAAAAGAAGTGGAAGGCGTGACTTTGATTCATTTAGATCATCTTTCTCAAATTACCGACGAGACTTTAGAAAACAGAAAATTACACATTCCGGCAGCTGAAGCCATTATTGAAGAAATCAAAGAAGAGTTTATGGCTTGGGCCAAAAACAGAAAATTTGCCCCAACGATTCAGGCTTTGAAGGAAAAATTAAATTCCATCAAAGAAGGCGAATTGAATGTGCAACGCAAAAAGTTATCCAATTTCGACGAAGAACAAGCTGAATTAATCAGCAATAGAATTATCCAAAAAATCACTAATCATTTTGTAAATCACCTGAAAGATGGTGATTCTATGGATGAAGGCATTGAATGGATTGAAAAAGTTTTCCAATTAGACCAAGAGAAATCATTCTTTTAAATGAGTTTTAAAATTAGAATTAATAGAATCATTCTAGTAGTTTTTCTGCTATTTTCTATTAATGTTATTTTTTCTCAAAACAGTTATCAAAGGGTAAGTCATGAAATGAATGAGATTTTTAAAGATTATAAAAATTTCAGTTTAGATGTTGTCCTCAATCATGATTTTAAAAGTGATTACAAGGTTATAAAAAAAGATACTAAGCTTATTTTTGACAGAAATTTAGATTTTGGTTATCATAATAAAAGAATGTTAATCACCATAAATAATTATGGACAAGCTCCTTCAGACAGAGCTAATAACTTTGGTTATATTGTTGATTTAGTAGTTAAAAATGATAGTATCATCGCTTTTTTAAACCTAAAAAATTATGCGCCAGATTCACAAATTTATTATGACGAAGTTAAAGTCCAACGTTATGTGAATCTTCATGACAAATTCTACCAGACAAAAACGACTGTAAAAGATTTTATATCATCGTTTGAAAAACAAACGACTTATGGTTTCTTTTGTGGATATAGCCCAATAGATTATGGGGTTCCAACACATGAAGGGTTATTTTTTGACAAGGCTGAAAACAGAAAAACGTTCTTCGATTGGTTAAAATCGTATGACTTAGGACTTCAGGCGAATGGAGTTACTGCTTTAGAATTTTTAAGAGATAACAAAAAAGTTGTTTTAACCGGAGAAGAAAACAGGATAATTAATAGTATCAGGACAAGAAACACAATTATAAATGTGTGTAGTGGATGTACAAGTGAATATTCAAAATTGTATAAAGAAACGCCAATAAAGAGAAAATGAACAAGACAATTAGGATAGGAACTCGCGACAGCGAACTCGCACTTTGGCAAGCACACACCGTTCAAAAGAAACTCAACGATTTGGGCTATAAAACCGAAATTGTTGCGGTGAAATCACAAGGCGATATCATCCTCGATAAACCTTTATACGAACTGGGAATCACCGGAATTTTTACCAAAACTTTAGACATCGCCATGCTCAATGGCCAAGTCGATATCGCTGTGCATTCGATGAAAGATGTGCCAACGGCTTTACCTGTTGGGATTGTACAGGCAGCGGTTTTGGAAAGAGCGAATGTCTTGGATATTTTGGTTCACAAAGGCAATACCGATTTTCTAAACGGAAACGGAACTATTGCTACCGGAAGTTTACGTCGTCAGGCACAATGGCTCAATAAATATCCAAATCACACCGTAACCGATTTGCGAGGCAACGTCAATACGCGCATGCAAAAGTTGAAAGACAACGACTGGAGCGGAGCAGTGTTTGCGGCAGCGGGTTTGGAACGCATTAATTTAAAACCGGAAACTTTTATCGATTTGGATTGGATGATTCCGGCACCGGCACAAGGCGCGATGGTAGTGGTTGCGATGGGGAATGACAATTACACGATTGATGCCGTTTCGCAATTGAATGATATCGAAACCGAGATTTGCACCTATATAGAAAGACAGTTTTTGAGAACGCTGGAAGGCGGTTGTACTGCACCAATCGGAGCTTTGGCCAAATACAATCAGCATGATGACATGATTGACTTTCACGGCGTTTTGTTGTCGTTGGATGGAAAACAAAAATTTGAAATCAGGAAAGCGGTTGATATTTCAGAGTGGAAGAAATTAGGCTATCATTCGGCGCAGGAAGTATTGGAAAATGGAGGAAAAGAGTTGATGGCCGAGCTTAGGAAACAGCTAAAACCTAAAGTATAAAAGATGGAAAATCAAATTCGCATATTGTCAACCAGAAAGCTTACGGAAAACCAAAAGCAACTATTGTCGAGCGCGAATTTTGCTCTAACCGAAGAAGATTTCATCAATGTGGTGAACAGACAATTCGGAATAGAAAGCATTAATGACTTTCTGATTTTTACCAGCCAGAATGCAGTCGAAAGCGTTTTGGAGAATGAAAGAATAGTCGAAATAAAAACCAGAAAATGTTTTTGTGTTGGCGAAAAAACCAGAGCCATGCTCGAGGAAAACGGCTTTGAAGTCATTGTAAGTTCGGATTATGCTTCGGAGTTGGCATCCATCATTTGTAACCAATATTTCAAAAGCAGCTTTACCTTTTTCTGCGGAAACCTGCGAAGAGACATTTTGCCTGATTCTTTGCGATTGGCAGAAGTGGTTTTTGAAGAAGTAGAAGTGTATGAAACGGTTTTAACGCCACACAAGGCGGATGAAAACCTGAACGGGATTTTGTTTTTTAGCCCGTCAGGCGTGCAAAGTTATTTGAAAATGAATGTCCTTCAGGATGAAATTTGTTTTTGCATAGGCGGTACCACGGCTAAAAGTTTGAGAAGCATTACCAAGAAAGTGGTTATTGCAAACCAACCAACGATAGAAAGCACCATTATAAAAAGTATAGAATTTTTTAATAAAATATAGTTTGGCCAATGCCAAATGACAAAACCAAAAATATGATTAAAAACGATTTATTCCTTCGCGCCTTAAACAATGAAACAGTAGAACGTCCACCGGTTTGGATGATGCGTCAGGCGGGAAGATATTTGCCGGAATTCAGAGCGTTACGCGACAAATATGATTTTTTCACCCGTTGTGAAACTCCCGAATTGGCAGCCGAAATCACGGTTCAGCCGATTAGGATTGTAAAACCCGATGCAGCGATTTTGTTCTCAGATATTTTGGTCGTGCCAAGAGCGATGGGAATCCATGTAGAATTGAAAGACAATTTGGGACCGATTATTCCTGACCCAATCCGAACAATGGAGCAAGTCAATCAGGTTTTCGTTCCGGATGTACATGAAACTTTGGGGTATGTTTTTGAAGCTATCAAATTGACCAAAGAAATGCTGAACGATGAGGTGCCATTAATTGGCTTCGCCGGTTCACCATGGACAATCTTCTGTTATGCGGTTGAAGGAAAAGGCTCGAAAAGTTTTGATACCGCCAAAGGATTTTGTTTCTCAAACCCTTTAGCGGCGCATACTTTATTGCAAAAAATCACCGATACGACCATATTATATTTAAAGGAAAAAGTAAAAGCAGGTTGTAACGCCGTTCAGATTTTCGATTCCTGGGGCGGAATGTTGTCGCCGGTTGATTATAACGAATTCTCTTGGCCATACATCAACCAAATCGTGGAAGCATTGGCGGAAGATACCAAAGTGATTGTGTTTGGGAAAGGTTGTTGGTTTGCCCTAAATGACATGGCCAAATCAAAAGCTTCGGCACTTGGTGTAGATTGGACTTGCTCAGCCAGAAATGCAAGATATTTATCAGGTGGAAAAATTACGTTACAAGGAAATTTTGATCCATCAAGATTATTGTCGCCGATTCCAACCATCAAAAAAATGGTACACCAAATGATTGACGAGTTTGGGAAAGACAGCTATATCGTAAACCTTGGACACGGCATTTTACCAAATATTCCGGTAGATCATGCCAAGGCGTTTATCGAAGCGGTGAAAGAATACAATCAGTAATGAAAGATAAGTTCTATCAATACATATTACAATTACAAGATCAAATCACTTCAGCATTAGAAGCGACAGATGGTGTAGCCCAATTTCGGGAAGATATTTGGGAACGACCGGAAGGCGGCGGCGGAAGAACACGCGTGATTGAAAATGGAGCCGTAATTGAAAAAGGCGGTGTGAACATATCAGCAGTTCACGGGAAATTACCCGAAGCCATGCAGAAAATGTTTGGAGTTGGAGAAGCTGATTTTTTTGCGTGCGGACTGAGTTTAGTAATTCACCCGAAAAGCCCAATGGTGCCAACGGTTCATGCCAATTGGCGCTATTTCGAAATGTATGATGATAATGGCAACGTAATCAATTCATGGTTTGGTGGCGGACAGGATTTAACGCCTTATTATTTGTTTGAAGAAGATGCCAAACATTTTCACCAAACCTGTAAAACGGCTTGCGACAAACACAATCCGGAGTTTTATCCAAAATTCAAAAAACAATGCGACACTTATTTTTGGAATGCACACCGAAATGAAGCGCGTGGCATAGGCGGTTTGTTCTTTGATTATTGTAAAGAAACAGCCGATATGTCAATGGAAGATTGGTATAACTTCGTAACGGAAGTTGGGAACAGTTTCTGTGAAGCCTATGTTCCGATTGTAGAGAGAAGAAAGGAATTGACTTATACGGCAGAACAAAGAACCTGGCAGGAAATTCGTCGTGGTCGTTATGTGGAATTCAATTTGGTTCACGACAAAGGCACGCTATTCGGACTCAAAACCAACGGTAGGATTGAAAGCATCCTGATGTCATTGCCACCGCATGTACAATGGGTTTATGACCATCATCCGGAAGCCGGAAGCGAAGAAGAAAAATTAATAAACGTATTAGAGAATCCAATCGATTGGATAATTTAGCTGTCAGCTTTTAGCAATTAGCTAACAGATGCAAATGAGATGAGAGATTATAAGAAATTTTTAGTTTGGGAGAAATCACATCAGTTAACTTTAGATGTTTATAAAATGCTGCCAACTTTTCCGAAAGACGAAATATTTGGTTTGACAAGTCAAATTAAAAGATCTTCATCATCTATCCCAACCAATATTGCTGAAGGTTGCGGCAGAAACTCTGATAAAGATTTTTGTCGATTTCTATACATTTCGTTCGGTTCAGCAAATGAATTAGAATATCAAATATTTTTGAGTATCGAATTAAATTTTCTAGAAAAAGAGCAAGGCCAAATCCTTTTGAATCAAATTGAAGAAGTCAAAAAAATGCTCAACGGATTAATAATAAAATTAAATAACGCTGAAGGCTAATTGCTAACAGCTAAAAGCTAAAAATATGTTCCCATTACAAAGAGGCAGAAGATTACGCATCAACGAAAGCATTCGTTCGTTAGTGCGTGAAACGAGTTTAAGTCCGGCCGACTTTATGTTCCCGATGTTTATTACGGAAGGCAAAAACTACCAATCTGAAATTGCATCGATGCCGGGTATTTTCCGTCGTTCGATTGATTTAACGGTAAAAGAAGTAAAGGAAATTTACGCTTTGGGAATCCGCGCCGTAAACATTTATGTGAAGGTCGATGAATCGCTAAAAGACAACACCGGAAAAGAAGCCTGGAATCCAAACGGACTGATGCAGCAAGCGATCAAAGCCATCAAAGCGGCTTGTCCTGAAATGATTGTGATGCCCGATGTGGCTTTGGATCCGTATTCCATATATGGTCACGACGGAATTATCGAGAACGGTGATATTGCCAATGATGCCACCAACGACGCCTTGGTAAAAATGGCCGTTTCGCATGCGCAGGCCGGAGCCGATTTTGTCGCACCAAGCGACATGATGGACGGACGCGTTTTAAGATTGCGCCAGGGATTGGATGCTGCAGGATTTTCAAACGTTGGGATTATGAGTTATTCAGCCAAATATGCTTCGGCATTTTACGGGCCGTTCCGCGATGCCTTAGACAGTGCGCCAAGAGAAGCCGATGTAGTTGTTCCGAAAGATAAAAAGACGTACCAAATGGATTATGCCAACCGAATCGAAGCCATCAAAGAAGCGCTAATGGATGTAGAAGAAGGCGCCGATATGGTGATGGTAAAACCGGGAATTGCGTATTTGGATATCGTTCGTGAAGTGAAGAATGCCGTGAATGTTCCGGTGACAGTTTTCCATGTTTCGGGCGAATATGCTATGATTAAGGCCGCTTCCGAAAGAGGTTGGCTCGATCACGACAAAATCATGATGGAACAATTGATGTGTATCAAGCGCGCCGGAGCGAGTTTGATTTCGACATATTTTGCCAAAGAAGCAGCTATTCTTTTAAATAAATAAAGTGAAGAAATTAATATTATTATTGGCATTGGTGTCATTCATCTCTTGTAAAAAAGAAGATAATTATGATGAGCCAAAAACAGACGAAACGGCAGTAGCCATTTCCGGTCAAGAATTGTTTGAAGGTAAAGGAACTTGTACCGCTTGTCATTTACCGGAGCAAAAAGTAATTGGGCCAAGCATTACAGAAATTGCCAAAATCTACAAAGAAAAAGGCGGCAGCATTGTTAACTTTTTGAAGGAAGAAAGCGAGCCGATTGTTGACCCAAGTCAGTATGAAGTGATGAAGACCAATTTTGCCATCACCAAGTTGATGAGTGACGAAGAATTGAAAGCGTTGGAAGATTATATCTATAGTTTTTCAAAGTAATATTTCATAACTTTATCCGATGGAAACTGCTTTTATCAAAACACCGCTCGGCGTTGCCAAAATTTCTGGCGATGATAACGGCATTGCAGTCATTTCGATTTTAGAAGAAGGCGAACTTACCACTACAATTCCAACCGTTTTACAGGAAGCTGTCCAACAACTTCAGGATTATTTTGAGGGAAACCGCAACGATTTTGATTTCAAAATGAACCCTGACGGAACCGAATTCCAACAACGGGTTTGGCAGGAATTGCTCAATATTCCTTTTGGGAAAACCATGTCTTATCTCGATTTGTCCAAAAAACTAGGCGATGTCAAAGCGATTCGTGCTGTGGCTTCTGCCAATGGTAAAAATCCACTTTGGATAGTGGTTCCCTGTCACCGCGTTATCGGCACCGATGGTTCATTAACCGGATATGCCGGTGGACTTTGGCGTAAAAAATGGCTTTTGGAGCACGAAAGCCCAAGCGCGCAACAATCACTTTTTTAACTATTTTTCTTTCATATTTAAAATAAATCATTAATTTTAAGTCGGTTAATTCTTAATTTTATTCTTATGATAGAAAAGATTCCACTCAATAACATCCTCTTTCTCGATATAGAAACTGTTCCGGAAGAAGACAACTTCAAAGCTTTGGATGACGAAATGAAATCACTTTGGGAACAAAAAACACAATACCAAAGACGAGATGAGCATACGCCGGAAGAATTTTATGACCGTGCCGGAATTTGGGCAGAGTTTGGAAAGATTGTCTGTATCTCAGTAGGCTATTTTGCCAATAAAAGTGACATCAGAAACTTTAGGGTAACGTCTTTTTTTGGTGAAGAGAAAAAGATATTAAAGGATTTCTCGGCTTTGCTCGACAATCATTTTGGACAGGCCCAACATCTTTTGTGTGGGCATAATGCCAAAGAATTTGACATTCCCTTTATCGCACGCCGCATGATTATCAATCAGATTGCCATTCCGGGAAAGCTGAATTTATTTGGCAAAAAACCTTGGGAAATTCCGCATCTCGATACATTGGAACTGTGGAAATTTGGCGACTATAAACATTTCACGTCCTTAAAATTACTGACCAAAATATTGGGCATTCCTTCTCCTAAAGGCGATATCGATGGGAGTCAGGTAGCCCATGTTTTTTATGTGGAAAAAGACATCGACAGAATCGTAACCTATTGTGAAAAAGATGTGATTGCGGTTGCACAGATTTTCCTTCGACTCCGCAGGGAAGATTTACTGATTGAAGATGAAATATTACATGTATAAAAAAAGAGGTCAATTGACCTCTTTTTTATTTATTGTTCTTTATCGTATTAGTTTCTTTTCAAAACTATTTTCTTCGTAATAGAACCTTGATTATTGGCAATGTTCACCAGGTAAACACCATCCTGAAGATTTTCTATGCCAAAAGAAGTATACACTTCATTAGTGTCTTTGGTCATAATGGCTCTTCCTTGTAAATCATATAATGTAATCGTTGCTTTTTCGGTTAATGACGGAATAGCAACATTTACGATTCCTTTGGTTGGATTTGGATATACGCTGCTGTTTGATATCGGATTATCGGCTACAGACAAAGCTACAGCAACACTACAAATATCAATGCTAAAACTATCGATAGAACCACCATCCTGATTGTAAGGATCAATTACCCTTAGTGTCCAGACTCCATTTGCAGGCAATGTATTCAAAGCGCTCAATGGGTCAACAGGGGCGATGATTCCGGTAATTGCAGGAGTACCTGAACATGTTGGAATGTCACCGTCATCATCCAGTGTACAAAGAATATTTTCGTTATCACCACAAGCTTCTTCAAATAAGGTAATGATAGGACTTCCGATAGATGCCGGACCTTCAAGTAAAATGGTCATATCCTGAACATAATCATGCGTTATGCCAATATTTACATTTAAATCACCAATAGTATAACCACCAGTAATGGTTAAAGGAACAGAAGCAGTTGAATTTGGAACATCTTCAATAGTTGCATCTGAAAAATCTTCAGCAGCGAAATTGATATTACAAACAAGGGTTCCTGTATCAAAATAGTAAACCGTTGCGCCACTTGCAGCAGCAACACCACATTCATTTTGTGGAATAACTCTCCAGTAATATCTGGTGGCCTGTGCTAAACCTGCCACGCTAAATTGTGTATTGGTCACTGCGTCACTAGTAAATATCGACGAGAAATTAGGAGTAGTTGAAACCTGAACATTATAAGTCAAGGCATTAGGCTGGCTATTCCATTGTAAAACCGCAGTAGTTGACAATCCGTTTTGTGCGTTTGCTGGAGATTGCAATGCAACTGCTTCAAAAGAAGTACCATTGAACACTCTTAATGTTTTATATCTTGTTTCAGTTTCTGTAGCACTAGTTCCTTTGATACCAACAAAATATTCTCCCGGAGCAATTCCATTCAAACCGGTTACAGTCATGGTAACAGTACCATTGGCACTCAAAGAATTTGGCGAAAATGATGCTGAAGCACCTGTTGGTAAACCCACTGCAGAGAATGTTGTAGTTCCTCCACCAGTTTGGCTATAGTTAAATGTATAAACTGCATTTTGGTTAGCACAAACAGTTAAATTATCTGAAGTTGAATTAAGCGCAAAAGTTGAAGTCAAACCGGTAATTACCAATGAGAATTTTTGTCCGCCATTCACTAAAGTTCCTTTGTGTTTAACAGTAATAGTATATTGTCCGGCAGTAGGAGCGTCAATTTTTACTTGCTCAACATTGTCAACATTGTTGTCGCCCGTTCTGATTGCAGCACCTGTCGGATCATCAGGATTCAATCTCCATGGGAAAGATATAGTCGAGTTTTTAACGACTCTGATATCTAAATCGTTTACTAATGCAGGTGTTTGGTCATTGGCTGGCAAGCCACCTGTATTTATTGTCCCGGGAACATCTGTCCAGGTAATTGAAGCAATTAATGGAGTAGTTCCGATAGCGTTTACGGTAATGCTGAATTCCTGTCCGTCTGCCAAATTTTCCTCGGAAACCCAAGCAGATAAACCGTTACCGGTTAAAGCTTGAGCGGCTTTTTTACAATTCAGTAGTCCCCAACCATAAACTGGATCAGGGCCAACTTCACCCGCGTCGTCTGCTGTATGACAAGCCAAGCCTTTTAGCGTTGAAGCACGCATATAACTGTTGGTTAAATTGTGGTAGTGTTGTTGTAATAAAAGAAGACTTCCGGCTACATTTGGAGAAGCCATTGAAGTTCCGCTAAGAGCTGCGGTAGCACTAATACCTGAATTACTGGTTGAGGTAACATTTGTTCCGTTCCCTGTAATGTCCGGTTTAACCCTAAGATCATCTGTTGGTCCCTGACTACTTGAAGGATTGATCTGTACATCAGCAGTAAGCGTTCCGTCTGCGGCTACCGTTGCGTCCAAAGCATTGGCTACAACCATATTATTTTTTGCCCCTTTGTTACCCACTAATTTATCATATCCTGAAGCAAGTGGTTCAGCATTATCATCATTTCCACCTTCATTTCCGGCAGACATTACCGCTAAATAATAAGGTGCGTCATAAGCGATGTCATCCCACAAATAAGCAGAATAGGTATAAGAACCAATATACCAGGCCGGTAAAGGATCTCCGGTACCGCTAATTGGTGTTCCATAAGAATGGTTTGAAATCAACATTCCCTGCATTGTTTCTGAAACGGCTTCTGCATCATCTTCTCCCCAATCAAATGTACGCGCATTGGCCTGGCTTGCCATTCCTTTAGCGGCGGCTATATTTGCACCTGCAACAACGGTTCCGGTTACGTGCGTAGCGTGTAGAACGGTTTCAGTACCCGATAAATCAACAGCAACAACACGTCCTCCAAAAGAATTATGATTTGTTCTTACGTTTCCTCCATCCCAAACACGGGCAGTCATTCCTTGTCCGTCTAAATTAAGACCTAATGAACCACCTGAATTTAAGTGATTTGCTCTTGTTGTTTTTGCTGCATTAACGTTATCCGTTGCATAATATATTGGTAAACCTTCAGGAGAAAGTCTCATTAATTCCTTAATGCTTCCATTAGGACCTTCAACATAGATAGGCCAATTTCTTTGTAAAGCCGTAGCTACTGCTTTTTGCTTTTCAGCACGATCTCTTTTTCTGTAAAAGGCTTCTTTTTGCTTAAGCTTTGCGATGTCATATTCCGCGGTGATTTTTTTGATATCTTCCTGAGACTGACCAAATACGGAACATGAAACAAAGATGGTAAGAAGTAATAATAAATAGTTCTTTTTCATATTTTCTAAAAGAATAGTTAGTTTGTTGTTTAAAGGTTGCAAATATATAAATCTCAGCGTAATAAGATTAAATTAGTGTTAAATATTAATTAATTATTAAGCCTCGTTTGAAATAAATCAAATTTTACTACATATAGACTTGGTTTTTTATAAAAAATTTATTTCAAAGCCTATAAAAATATTGCAGCCCAAATTTCAGAATATAGTATATTTACAAAAAAACAGATTATGGTTCTCAGTAGATTTTGGCTTGTCATTTTTATCGCCTCCATCACCTTTGTGATTTTCAGTTTATTTTCGGGCAATAGTTATACTATCGATCATATATTAAACGGTAAAAAAGACGATCCGGTTTTAATTTCAGAGAAATACCTCAATGAAATCCCAAAATTTATCCAGGACAGCATTGCTAAAAATGAGGAAAAAACCTTTGTAATCAACCGCGATACGCTCAATGCAGACACTACTTATGTCTATAAAAATCAAACAGTAAAAATATACAGCGGCATCCAAAAAACAGACGGTTTATTGCCAACGTGTAAAGTCACCTTATTTGACATAATCCTTCCTTTGATGGCGTATCTGGCTTTCTTTTGCGGATTGATGGAGCTATTAATCATTTCCGGAGCGTCCGAAATACTGGCCAGAAAATTGAGCCCTGTTTTTGCCAAAGTCTTTCCTTCGGTTCCAAAAAACCACGAATCAATCTCGTATATGACTTTGAATTTTGCCGCCAATTTCCTTGGATTGGATTCAGCAGCCACGCCATTCGGATTAAAAGCCATGCAAAGTCTGCAGGAAATCAATCCCGAAAAAGACAAGGCGAGTGATGCCCAAATCATGTTCATGTGTTTGCACGCGGCAGGTTTGACCTTGATTCCAACATCCATTATCGGATACCGCGCAGCCCAAAATGCCGAAAATCCGGCCGATGTCATGTTACCGTGTATCATCACTTCCTTTATCGGAACCATAGCCGCCATGATTATTGTCGGCATTCGCCAAAAAATCAATTTCAAAAGTGCGACCTTATTGGTCGCCTTGATGAGCGTTGTGGCGGCCATTGTCGGTTTGCTGTTCTATATTAACGGATTGGATTTGGTGGGTAAAAACTTTTTCACCTCCAATCTTTCCGGATTGATGCTGGTGGTCATTATCGGCTTTACTTTGCTATTTGCCTTTATGAAGGAAAAGAAATTCACCGAGAATGCGACTACCGTTTTTGACGCTTTTGTAGCTGGAGCAAACAATGGTGTGCAAACCGGCGTCAAGATTTTCCCTTATGTGTTGGGAATGTTGGTGGCGATTTCCTTTTTCAGGAACAGCGGCTTGTTTGACATCATCAGTAGCGGACTTTCCTTTGTGTTTTTAAATATTGGTGTGACTAAAGAAATTACGGATTCTTTACCGGTGGCGATGTTAAGACCTTTCAGTTCGGGCGGTTCACGTGGCTTTATGATTGATTCGATGCGTACTTTCGGTCCCGATTCTTTAACCGGAAGGCTGAGCTGTATTTTCCAATGCAGTGCCGAAACCACTTTCTATGTGATTGCGGTTTACTTTGGTTCGGTCAATATTAAGAATACAAGATACACATTGGCGACAATGTTGTTGGTTGACTTAATCTGTGTGATTACCGCGATTTTTGTGGCGACTTGGTTTTTTGTAGAATAATAAATGGGAAGTTTTTTAGAATTTATAATTGAATTTACAGGCGAATTAATTCCACTCTATTTTGGTGCTTTTCTGAAATGGATTTATTATGGAGGACAAAGACGATATTCGAATCTTTTAGAAGAAAAAGGAACTATTCGTTTAGGTTATATTTCACTCGGGATAACGGTTCTATTGATTCTTTTATTTCTCAATGCCTAAATTCCAAAATAAGTTTACTTTCCCTAACTTTGCTGCTCAAAATAACACACAATGGACTTTATATACCAAGATCCGTATCCGATTCTCAAAGACGATACACAATACAAAAAACTCACTTCCGATTACGTTAAAACAGAACAATTTGGTGACCGTGAAATCCTGACCGTTGATCCAAAAGGTTTGGAACTGCTTGCCCAGGAAGCCATGGGTGATGTTTCGTTTATGTTGCGAACAGCCCATTTGCAAAAACTGCAAAACATCCTAAACGATCCGGAAGCAACAGACAATGATAGATTCGTAGCCTATAATTTATTGCAAAATGCTGCGGTAGCCGTAGAAGGTGAATTGCCTTCTTGCCAGGATACCGGAACGGCGATTGTGATGGCCAAAAAAGGAGAGAATGTGTATACCGGAGCCGATGACGCCGAATGGTTGTCGAAAGGTATTTTCAATTCGTACCAAATCAAAAATTTAAGGTATTCTCAAATCGTTCCGATTTCGATGTTTGAAGAAAAAAACTCGGGTTCTAATCTTCCGGCACAGATTGATATTTATGCCAAAAAAGGAGCAAGTTATGAGTTTTTATTTTTGGCCAAAGGCGGTGGAAGCGCCAATAAAACATTCCTGTATCAAAAAACAAAATCACTCTTAAACGAAAAATCCCTAGACGAATTCGTTCGCGAGAAAATAAAAGATTTAGGCACTTCTGCGTGTCCGCCCTATCACTTGGCTTTGGTAATCGGAGGCACTTCGGCGGAAGCCAATTTGGCTGCGGTGAAAAAAGCCTCAGCCGGTTATTATGACAATCTTCCGACTTCCGGAAACATGTCGGGACAAGCGTTCCGCGATTTGGAATGGGAAAAGAAAGTGTTGCAAATTTGTCAGGAAAGCGCCATCGGTGCCCAGTTTGGCGGGAAATATTTTGCTCATGATGTTCGTGTTATTCGTTTGCCGAGACACGCTGCTTCCTGTCCGGTTGGCTTGGGCGTTTCCTGTTCGGCGGATAGAAATATAAAAGGCAAAATCACCAAAGAAGGAATTTATTTGGAACAATTGGAAGTCAATCCCAAACAATTCTTACCGGCCACGCCACCACATTTGGAAGCACCGGTAGAAATTGATTTGAACCGACCGATGAGTGAAATTTTAGCGGAGTTGACCAAGTATCCAATCAAAACCCGTTTGAAATTAAACGGAACCGTAATCGTGGCTCGTGATATTGCCCACGCCAAAATCAAAGAATTATTGGATGCCGGAAAACCAATGCCGGAGTATTTTAAAAACCATCCGGTGTATTACGCTGGGCCGGCAAAAACACCGGAAGGTATGCCATCGGGAAGTTTTGGTCCAACGACTGCTGGAAGAATGGACGTTTATGTAGACGAATTCCAAAGTCATGGCGGAAGTATGGTAATGTTGGCCAAAGGAAACCGAAGCAAAGACGTGATGGCAGCCTGTAATAAATATGGCGGATTCTATTTGGGTTCTGTTGGCGGACCAGCAGCGATTTTGGCCAAAGAAAATATTTTGAAAGTGGAAGTAGTCGATTTTGAGGAATTGGGTATGGAAGCCGTTCGCAAAATCACCGTAAAAGATTTCCCGGCGTTCATCATTACCGATGACAAAGGCAACGATTTTTTTGCCAATTTATAAAGATGGAATTTACAGCAACATTCAACGAATTCTATAGTAAAGTAAAGGAAAGTTTGGCCGATGGAACGTTTGCCAAATTAACTTTTGCTAAAACCATTGGGAATACGCAATTGATGAACATTTATATCCGTCCGGTAATTGAAGCGGAGGATTTACAATTGGAACTCAAATTCAAATTCCAACAAGAAGAAATCGTTGAGTTTTATTCGATAGATGGGGCTTTCGACAGATTGTTGCCGTTCATTAATAATCCGTTTTCGTCGGTTATTTTATTTACCACCGAATTTGATTTGGTCTATAAACTCAATAAGAAAAAAACGGTCAGTATTACCGACCAGCCACCGACCTTTGGAAATGCCTCACCCATACTGTTAGAGTATTTGGCCACCAAAAAATAAAGAAAGGCTTATCCATAAAAAAACCACAAAATTCAATTGAGTTTTGTGGTTTCTTATTTTATCTGAAATGGATTAAATCACCATTTCCGGAATATCGCCTTCGATAATCAAATCGGCTTCGGTAGAAGCAATGATATGCTCAACCGAAACACCCGGAGCGCGTTCCAATAGTTTGAAACCTTTTGGGGTAACTTCCATTACAGCCAATTCGGTTACCACTTTTTTCACACAGCCAACACCGGTTAAAGGCAAAGTACATTTTTTCAGAATCTTGCTTTCGCCTGCTTTGTTCACGTGCATCATGGCCACGATAATATTTTCGGCAGAAGCCACTAAATCCATAGCGCCGCCCATTCCTTTAACCATTTTGCCCGGAATTTTCCAGTTGGCGATATCTCCATTTTCGGCAACTTCCATAGCACCCAAAATGGTTAAATCTACTTTCTGTGAGCGTATCATTCCGAAACTAAAAGCCGAGTCAAAAAAACTGGCTCCCGGTAAGGTCGTGATGGTTTGTTTTCCGGCGTTGATGACGTCTGCATCTTCTTCGCCTTCAAAAGGAAATGGACCCATGCCCAACACGCCATTTTCAGATTGAAATTCCACCGAAATATCGGTACGAACATAGTTGGCTACCAAAGTCGGGATTCCGATACCCAGGTTAACGAAATACTTATCCTTAACCTCTTGGGCTATTCTTTTTGCGATTTCTTCTTTTCCTAACATGATTAACTTCTTTTTCGGGTGGTACGTTGCTCAATTCTCTTTTCAAATTTCTCGCCTTTGAAGATGCGTTGCACCATAATGCCCGGAATGTGAATTTGATTTGGATCCAATGAACCTACCGGTACTAATTCTTCGACTTCCGCGATGGTGATTTTAGCGGCACCGGCCATTGGAGCATTAAAGTTGCGGGCGGTTCCTTTGAAAATCAGGTTTCCGGCTTCGTCACCTTTCCAGGCTTTTACAATAGAAAAGTCGGCTTTATAGGCCAGTTCCATGATGTGCATTTTACCATTGAATTCGCGTACTTCTTTGCCTTCAGCTACTTCGGTTCCGTAACCGGCAGGCGTGAAGAAAGCAGGAATTCCGGCTTGTGCAGCGCGGCATTTTTCGGCTAACGTTCCTTGTGGTGTTAATTCTACATCCAATTCACCCGAAAGCATTTGGCGTTCGAATTCGGCATTTTCTCCTACGTAAGAAGATATCATTTTTTTGATTTGTCTTTTTTGAAGCAACAAGCCCAATCCGAAATCATCGACACCGGCATTATTGGAAATGCAGGTTAGTCCTGTCGTTTCTTTCTTTACCAATTCGGCAATGCTGTTTTCAGGAATGCCACAAAGCCCAAAACCACCGAGCATGATGGTCATATTGTCTTCGATGCCTTGCAGTGCTTCTTGTACAGAGTTTACTTTTTTATTAATCATGATTGATTAGTGTTGTTTTGTTTGAGGCGTAAATTTAGGAATTTAAAAACGAATAGGGAAAATAAAAAATCCCATCTGCAAAGGCAAATGAGATTCTTTTATTTTTTATAGCCCGGATGGAAGCAGAAATCCTTTTGCTTACGCTGAGCTTGCGAAGCGACAGCAAAAGATTGACGCGGACAGCCGGAAAAGCTCCTAACAATTACAAACCAAATTCTTCCGGATTTTGTTCTTCTTCCTCTGTTGGAACTGCCGTTGAATCGACTTCTGCTTTTGGCGGAGCCCAACAATCTACTTTGATGGAAAGGTTATCCGGTCTTTGGAACGGATCTTTGGAGATTTGAAGGTCTTTGTCTTCATAGCATTTCTTCATCATATAACCCCAAATTGGTAGTGCAGCTGTTGCTCCTTGTCCGTAAGTGATGCCTTTGAAACGAGCCGAACGGTCTTCACAACCAACCCAGACTCCGGTTACCAAATTCGGAACCATACCAATAAACCAACCATCAGATTGATTCTGTGATGTTCCGGTTTTACCCGCAATTGGATTGGTAAACATGTATGGATATCCGGTCCAACGATTGTCACCGCTTCCGCCGCCTTGTGTACGCAAACGCACACCCGAACCGCTTTCGGTCACGCCTTCCAGTAATTTAATTACGGCATAGGCAATGTCTTTGTTCAATACGTCATGCGTATCAGGAACCGGTTCGTAAAGCACGACACCGTTTTTATCTTCGATTCTGCTGATGAATTGCGGTTTGATGTAAACGCCTTGATTGGCAAACGTACTGTAAGCCGCGACCATATCTTCTACTGTGATTTCTACTGCACCCAATGCAATTGAGGGTTGTGCAGGAATTTCTGATTTCACGCCTAATTTTTTGGTCAAAGCGGCTACGGCTTCCGGACCGGTTTTGTCAATCAGTTTGGCCGAAACCGTATTGATGGATAAAGCCAAAGCGCGTTTTAAAGTCACCATGCCACGGTATTGGTGATCGGAATTTTTAGGTTCCCAATCTTCGGTTACATTGTGTCTTCCTTTGTGGATCATAAACGGGCTGTCGATGATAGAATCACAAGGCGACATGCCCAATTGCTCGATAGCGGTGGCGTAAACGAATGGTTTGAAAGTAGAACCAACTTGTCTTGCGCCTTGACCTACGTGGTCGTATTGGAAATATTTATAATCGATTCCGCCAACCCAAGCCTTGATATGACCGGTTTGTGGTTCCATCGACATCAATCCTGCCTGCAGGAAGTGTTTGTAATAACGGATGGAATCCATCGGTGTCATCAACGTATCGATTTCGCCTTTCCAGGAGAAGATTTTCATTTTGGTTTTGATGTCAAAAGAAGCGATGATTTCGTCTTCTGTTTTGTCCATCTCTTTCATCACGCGCCAACGTTCAGAATTTTTCATCGCCTGAGAGATGATTCTTTTGGTTTCTTCAGGAGTAATATTGACGAAAGGTGCATTTTTATTGTCTTTCTGCTGCGCGAAAAATTCCTGTTGCAGGTTTTTCATGTGTGCCTGAACCGCTTCTTCAGCATGCTCCTGAATTTTGGAATCGATAGTCGTGTAAATTTTCAAACCATCGCTGTAAATATCCCAGTCGCTGCCATCAGGTCTTTTGTTTTCTTTGGCCCAATTCTTCATGTATTCTCTAAGGAATTCACGGAAATAGGTCGCTGTTCCTTCTTTGTGGCTTTCGGGATGGAAGTTCAAAACGATAGGTTTGCTGGCTAAAGTATCTTTGGCTGCAGCATCCAAAACTTTGTTTCGCACCATTTGATCCAAAACCGTATTTCGTCTGTTTTTTACTTTTTCCAGACGACGCAGCGGATTGTAAAGCGAAGGATTTTTAAGCATCCCGACAAACATTGCCGCTTCATCAATCGATAAATCGCGTGGTTCTTTGCCGAAATATACTTTGGAAGCGGAACGAATTCCTACCGCGGTATTCACAAAATCGGCTTTGTTCAAATACATGGCGATGATTTCGTTTTTGGTGTATTGGCGTTCCAGTTTTACTGCAATAATCCATTCCTTTACTTTTTGAATGATACGGAAAGGCTTGAAACTTGAACCTTCACCATGGAATAATAATTTGGCCAATTGTTGGGTCAATGTACTCGCACCACCATCGGCGCCTAATTTCAGCGCTGCACCAAAAGTCCTTCTGGCGTCAATTCCGGAATGCTCGTAGAAACGCTCATCTTCGGTAGCCACTAAAGCTTTTACCAAATGTGGCGGTAAATCTTCGTATTTGATTGGTGTTCGGTTTTCGTTATAAAACTTACCAATGGTCACACCATCGGAAGAAATGATTTCGGTGGCCAGATTGGATTCGGGGTTTTCCAAGTCTTCAAAAGATGGCATGCTACCGAAAAATCCCCAGGAAGCCAGGAAGAAAAACAATACCATGATTCCAAGTCCATAAAGGAATAACTGCCAAAATTTTCTTTGGTAGTACTTGATATCTTTGACCGTTGTATTCGTTTTTTGTGTCATATTTTTAATCTGTAGATTCTATTCTGAAACCAACATCGGATACACCCGGAAGTGAAGGAACGCCTTCTATTTTGCCGGTTTGTCGCACCGCGTGCCTGATATGAATTTTATAAACTCCTTTTTGCGTAAAACTCTGTTTGTCTTTATAAAACAACTTGTTTTCCTTGATGTCCGTAAATCCGTCACCAAGAAGCGTGCCATCAGGATTGGTCATCTGGTACTCCAAAGTATCCACTAACACTTTTCTGTTGGGCTGTTCCAGCGACACAATCAGAAACAAATTATTAAATGGATAATCGTCATTATCTCTTACGTTAACATACAGATTGTACATTTTCTTTGGATCCAATTGTGGCAAATCAAAAGTCACAATGCTGTCTTTGTGCCATTCCTTTCCGACTGACTTGTATTCGTCAAAGACTCTTTTTTCGTCGCAAGAAAATAAAAGTACCGCTACCAAGAGCAGGATAAAACTATTTCTTATTCTTAGGCTCATTTTTATTCTCAGGTGATGGTTTTTTATCAGCGCCAAAAGGTTTACGCTTTTTATTCTTGTTGTTATTCCTTTTCTTATTTCTCGGTTGGTCAAAACGGGTCAAACTCTCTTGCCCCATCGCATTATTGAAATCTTTTTCAGGTTCAGCCACAATTTCAACGGCAAAATCTTCAAGCGAACTTACTTTTTTGCCTTGTTTGTTTAGTGCTACTATTTCCTTAACCTGATCAATTTTTAACACATGCCAATTGGCAAAGTTGTCAAAATAAGCAAACCACATTAAGCCTTTGAAAATGTCCTGTTTTTGACAAACAGCATCACCTTTTTCGGTTTTTAATTTGGTTTCAAAATCAGGGAAATCTTTTAATGCGTCCATATAAGTGTCTAACTCATAGTTCAGACAACATTTCAGTTTTCCACATTGACCGGCTAATTTTTGAGGATTCAAAGACAATTGTTGGTAACGCGCTGCAGAGGTATTCACGCTTCTGAAATCGGTTAGCCAGGTGGAACAACACAATTCTCTTCCACAAGAACCGATTCCACCAAGTCGGGAAGCTTCCTGACGGAAACCGACTTGTTTCATCTCGATTCTGGTGCTGAATTCACGGGCGTAATCCTTGATTAGCAAACGGAAATCCACACGATCATTGGCCGTATAATAAAAAGTCACTTTGGAACCATCGCCTTGGAATTCGATATCGGAAATTTTCATTTCCAATTTGTGCGCAATCGCCAATTCACGGGCTTTTACTTTCATCGGTTCTTCCTTATCACGGGAATCGCTCCAGATATCGATATCTTTTTGGGATGCTTTTCGGTACACTTTGGCGATTTCAGGGCTGGTGTGATTCACCCCTTTTTTCTTCATTTGGATTTTTACCAATTCGCCGGTTAGCGTTACAATTCCGACATCATGACCCGGTGAAGCTTCAGTAGCAACAACGTCACCAATGCTTAAAGTCAGTTTTTCGGTATTGCGGTAAAATTCTTTTCTCCCGTTTTTAAAACGCACTTCGACACAGTCAAAAGGCGCTTCACCATTGGGCAAACTCATGTTGGAGAGCCAATCGAAAACGGTTAATTTGTTGCAGCTATCGGTGCCGCAAGTCCCATTATTTTTGCATCCTTTTGGTGCACCACCATCAGATGTTGAACAACTTTGACAAGCCATAATTTGGATATATGTATGTTGGTCGCTTCGTCATTCCAACGAGGCTACTAATCATAAACGTTAAAAGTGTAAAGATAGTATATTTAAATGTTAAAAAACAAAAGAGAAAACTCCAAATTCCAACGGCGTTTGGGTTGTTGGAATTTGGAGTTTTATGAGAAATAAGGACTTTTTTATCCGATGATCTTAAACAATTTGTCCGACAAACGAATTCGGAAAGGCACTTCAAAAGTAATTTTGTCACCCATTTTAGCCACAGTGCTTTCTGCTCCGTTGACCAACATTTTTTCTAAAACCAATTCCTGGTTACCGGTCGTTGGTCCCGAAATGATAATTTTATCACCCAAATTCAATTCCTGATTTTCGATAATAAAAAGACCAACACTGGCTTTAGTGTAATAATGCTCAGCTTTACCAACCAATGCTTTTTTGATTTTTATTTTTTGACGAATGTCGGTGGTTTTGGCTGTAGCCAAAGGAATTCCGGCCAGTTCACCAGAGTGTTTGTATTTTAGGTTTTCAGATTTTCCTTTTCGGAAGACTTTGTTTCCAACCTGTTTTCCGCTTCTCAATTTTACCTGTTCAGCCAAAGGCAAATGGGTGATTTCCAAACATTCGGTGGAACAACAGTTTTCCATGGCTGCCTTACAGTCATCACATTGGATAAACAACAAATGACAACCGTCATTGGAACAGTTAGTGTGATTGTCACAAGGTTTGCCACACTGGTGACATTGGGCAACGATATCGTCGGTAATTCTTTCTCCCAAACGATGGTCAAACACAAAGTTCTTCCCGATGAATTTACTTTCCAGATTTTCTTCCTTGATTTGTTTGGCGTATTGGATAATGCCGCCTTCTAATTGGTACACATTTTTAAAACCCTGATGTTTGAAATAGGCGCTGGCTTTTTCGCAACGGATTCCACCGGTACAATACATCACCAGATTTTTATCTTCTTTGAAATCTTTCAATTGCTCATTGATAATCGGCAGACTTTCACGGAAGGTTTCCACATCAGGAGTTATCGCGCCTTTGAAATGCCCGATTTCACTTTCGTAATGGTTCCTGAAATCCACGACTATCGTATTTGGATCTTCTAAAATTTGGTTGAACGCAGAAGCGTTTAGGTGAATTCCTTTATTGGTTACATCAAAAGTATCGTCGTTCAAACCATCGGCTACGATTTTGTGACGCACTTTAACCGTCAGTTTCAAAAATGAATGGTCATCATGTTCGACGGCGACATTCAAGCGAATGCCTTTCATAAAATCATAGACTTCAAGCGTGTCCCTGAAAGCTTCAAAGTTTTCTGCAGGAACACTCATCTGGGCATTGATGCCTTCATGGGCGACATAAGTACGGCCCAATGCATCAAGTGCGTTCCAGGCTATAAATAAATCGTCGCGAAATTTTTTTGGATCTTCAATTTTGGCATACGCATAGAAAGACAAAGTAAGTCTTTGTTGTCCGGCTAAATCAATCAGCTCTTTTCTTTCTTCTGCGCTTAAGGTGTTATACAGTTGCATGCTATAAACGTTTAAGTGAGAAATGTGTTTTGGACTCTAAATGGAAGAATCCGGTGCAAATTTACATTTTTTTTGAAATAAAAAAACCCAAACAGTTTTGGGACCGGTTGGGTTTCTTTTTCATAGCATTTCTCCCATTTAGCATGGCATCTTATTTCCTAGACGCAATTAAATTAAAAAGGTTGCGTCAGGAAATAAAAAAACCTTTCAAAAAGAAAGGTTTTTATTTTTTAGCAAAACTCAGCGTAAGCATCTTTAAGGTTTTCAGCGATTAATTCCGCCGGACGACCTTCGATATGATGACGTTCTAACATGTGTACCAATTCTCCGTTTTTGAACAAAGCCATACTTGGTGATGATGGTGGAAAAGGAAACATTTCTTCTCTTGCTGCATCAACTGCTTCTTTGTCAACACCGGCAAAAACAGTGATTAAATGGTCTGGTTTTTTGACACCATCTAAACTCATTTTTGCGCCCGGACGGGCATTTCTTGCCGCGCAACCACAAACCGAATTCACCACTACTAAAGTTGTTCCTTCTGCTTTGATAGCATTTTTTACGTCAGCTGCTGTATATAATTCCTGAAAGCCTGCTTCTGAAAGTTCAGCACGCATTGGCAATACCATTTCTTCTGGATACATAATTTGTATGTTTAAAAAATTTAACGTTGCAAAGTTACAAAGTTTTATGCTTGCGTTTTAGCAAGTAATCATAAAGATTTGTTATGATTTCATAGATTGAAAATACGACCAAAAAATGCTTTGATAAAAAGACCTTTCGGACACTTCCAGATAACCCGCAAATCTTCCCAAAACGAAGTTTCTTCATCTAAGAATTTGAAGATTACTGTGGAATTTCCCTTTTCAAACATAGCCGAAAAGATGGTTGAACCCAAATGGTTTTTTTGATCCAAAATATCCAAAAGCAATAAGTCGTAAAACCAGAATTTATCAGCTTTGTGAAATTTTGTTAAATCATTTTCTTTGGATAAAAACTGAACCAATGCTTTTGTTTTTTTCGTTGTATTTTTAAAAGTATAACCGGTGCTGGCTTTTGTCCAACCACCAGCAGAGCCAATGTTTAAGATGTTTTTCGAATTGTGTTTCCAAAAAGGATAACACGTCATCGGGATATTGCCTTGTTCCTTTTCTACGATTTCGTATTCAGTGATGCCGAGTTTTTGGATGTAGTTTTTGATTTCGGTTTCGTATTCTTCCTTTGACAGCAAATCTTTAGAGAACAAAGTATATTCTATTAATGCTTCTGTTTCTGAGGTTGGCAAAACATACATAAATCGGGTGTTGCCTTTTTGTTCGACCGAAAAATCCATAAACGTGGCACAATCCGGAGTGAAAACCGCTTCTTTACTTTTGATAAACCAACCGATAAAATGTTGGTGCAAAAAAGGATATTTGGTTTGGTTTTTCACCCATTTCGGATTGAAAATCGAATTAAAAATTTGGTTACAGGTAAAGCTTTGCTGGTTCGTTTTGACCACACAATGATGTCCTAATTCCTGAAAATCGATTACTTTTTGATTGATAAAATCAATATTGTCTTCTTTTGAAATCACTTCGAAAACGTGATTGTAAAAATCCAATCCTTTGACCATTTTGTATTGGTATGGAACGAGATTTAGTTGTCTTTCAAAGTATTTGTTTTTGAACCAAGCCGAGTTCCATTGGGCGGAAGCCAAATCATCATACAAACCTTTTTCATCCCAAAAACACCAGGTTCGGTCATTGGCTTTTTTGGAATTCTCGTCAATAAGAAGAATGGATTTGTCCTTGAATTTTCCGGAAAGCACCATTTCATATACCGTCATCAAAGCGGATAAACCCGAACCGGTAAAAATGTAATGGTAGTGTTTCATTAATAAAGTGTATATCTCAGTCCCAGAAATCCTCTGATGCCTTGATTCGGTGCGTAAACATAACTCGGATCAAAGGTCAGCGCATATGGATTTGATGGTGTTGCCATCACATTTCCGTTGGCATCATAATCAACATTTTCGTCAAAAGGATCTTCTGCCCTGGCAATAATAAACGGATTTCCTTTGTTGGGCGTCCAATTCAAAATGTTCTTTATGCCTCCGTAAAGCTCAAAATTACGGAATTTTTTATAAGTAAATTGGATGTTCTGCAAACTCCATGGTTGGGAATATTCGTCTCTTGGATCCAGCGGTCCCAAAAGTGGCAATCGCATCGGGCCGTAAAGATTTCCGGTGTAATCAATCGACAAGAACCAATCGGGAATATCATAGGTTAAAGCCCAATTCATGCTGTACTTTTCGGTTAAAACCGGTTGGGTCGTGATGCCGTTCTTTACATTTTTTGGGTCTAAAACCGTGAAACCGATAATCGCTTTAAATCCATGAGGCGTAACCAAGTCAACATTTCCGCTGAAACCAACGGCTTCCGAATAACCATTCAGGTTTTGGTAAATGATTTGGTTCGGATTGGTGTCATAATCCGGAATGATTTGGTTGGTGAAATAGGTGTACCAAGTCGATAATTCAATCCCGAGAAAAGCGGCGTTATCAAACCTGAATTTTTTGAGGTAATTGAAATTGATGTTATAGGACTTTTCAGGCTCTAAGTTTTCGGTCATAACCACTTCTCTAGAACCGGTTAACGCGGCATGTTCTTCGGTAAATAAGTTTACAATCCTAAATCCGGTACCGGCATTGATTCTAAAAACATCGTTCATCGTCGGATTCCATTTGTAGGCAATGCGTGGTGTGAAAATGTGGCCATGGTTGTTGTTGTAATCATATCTTGCGCCCAATAACAGATGGTGTTTTTCAGCCAATTTAATTTCGTTCTGAACAAAAGCACTATAAATATTGGTCTTTTCGGCAGTAGTTGTTGCGGTTGTATTGTCGTTGTAATATTGGTGGCGAATGGCTGCACCAAAAAGCAAATTGTGCTTCTCCAATTTTTTGTCCCAAAGGTATTGTCCAAAGGCAATTTTTTGCTGCGCCAAATACAAAGTCGTTCCATAAACCGAATTCTGGTCATGCGATGTTACCGAAAACGACAAAAACATATCTTCTTTTACTGGTAATTGGTATTTGCTCAACAACTCAAATCTTGTGGTGTAAATGCTTTCGCCATACACTTCGTTGCCGCCGCGGTAACTTTTATTCCATTGCATTTCGCCTCCCCAACGGTCTTCATAAAAAATCCTACCGGCGACAGTAAATTCCTTTTGGTTTTTTCTGATGAAATTCCACTTGTTGAAAATGGAGATTCTTTCCTGAAGCGTTACATCGGTGAAATTATCGTTATTGTTGTCAATCGGACTGTTGTAATTGTAATAGTTAAGCCCAATTAAGGACTCTGTATTTTGACCCAAATTGGCTTTGAAACCCAAGTCAATATTGTTTTCCAACCAGGAAGTGGAAAAGACATCAGCAGTAAACAAAGGTGCGGTTTTGGTTTTTTTGGTAATGATATTAATCAATCCGCCAACGGCTTCACTGCCATACAAACTTGAGGCAGGACCTTTTATTATTTCAATTCTATCGATGAGAGAATTCGGAATTCCCGACAATCCGTAAACGGTTGAAAGCGCACTCACGATTGGCATTCCGTCGATAGTAACCATTGTATATGGACCTTCAAGTCCGTTGATGTGAATATCACCAGTGCTGCAAATATTGCAATTCAATTGTGGTCGAACGCCATTTACGTTTTGTAATGCCTCAAAAACATTGGAAGTTGGGTTTTTCTTCAAAAATGCACTAGTATATATTTCTACCGGAACCGGAGTTTCCAAACGGGAAACCGGTTTTAAAGTGCCCGACACCACAACTTCTCCTAATACTTCGGATTTTGAATTTTCAGCTATGGAATCTTTTACTTGTGATAACGCGGAATTGAAACACAGTGCAATCATTAAAAGAACAATCTTTTTCATTTGGCAAAATAAAATTTTAGACAAAACTAAAAAATAAATTTTACTAAACAAAAATTGTTGTCTACATTTGTTGTTTAAATACTTAAAATCGAGAAATGAGCAAATCACTGGAAGAAGTAAATGAGTCGGTTTCGACCCAAAATAAAACTACAGTTTTTAGAAAAATACTGGCCTTTTTTGGACCTGCTTATTTAATCAGTGTCGGTTATATGGATCCGGGAAACTGGGCGACTGATATAGCCGGCGGAAGTCAGTTTGGCTATGCCTTAATTTGGGTGTTGCTGATGAGTAACATTATGGCGTTACTTTTGCAAAGTTTGAGTGCGCGACTGGGCATTGTAACCCAACGCGATTTGGCGCAGGCTTCGAGGGAAACCTATTCGAAAGGCATCAATTACATCCTTTACTTTTTGGCCGAAATAGCCATTGCAGCTTGTGATTTAGCGGAAGTTTTGGGAATGGCAATTGGTCTGAATTTACTTTTTGGCATTCCGTTGATTGAAGGCGTTGTGATTACGGTTTTGGATACTTTCCTGTTGCTTTTCCTGATCAATAAAGGCATTCGAAAAATGGAAGCCTTTATCATTGCTTTGGTAGCGATTATTGGTTTTTCCTTTGTTTTTGAAATGATATTTGCCCAACCTGAAGTTGGCAGTATCATGAAAGGATTGATTCCATCGTTGCCAAGTGAAGGCGCTTTATACATTGCTATCGGTATCATTGGCGCCACGGTAATGCCACATAATTTGTATTTGCATTCCTCATTGGTGCAAACCCGAAAATTTGACCGCGACGACAAAGGCATCAAACAGGCCTTGAAATATAATTTTATCGATAGCACGATTGCTCTGAATTTGGCCTTCTTTGTCAATGCGGCAATTTTGATTCTGGCAGCGGCAACCTTTTATAAAAATGGTTTGTTTGAAATCGCCGAAATTCAGGATGCACACCGATTGTTAGAACCGTTATTGGGAACACAATGGGCACCAATATTATTCGCCGTGGCGTTGATTGCAGCCGGACAAAGTTCCACCATTACCGGAACCTTAGCCGGGCAAATCATTATGGAAGGTTATCTGAATTTGAGAATCCAGCCTTGGGTTCGAAGAATCATCACACGTTTGATTGCGATTGTTCCCGCGGTGATTGTGATTTCTGTTTTTGGCGAAAGCGTAACCGGAAAAATGTTGATTTTGAGTCAGGTGATTTTGAGTTTGCAACTCGGTTTTGCCATTATTCCGCTGATTCATTTTGTGAGTGACAAATCAAAAATGAAAGGACATCATATCGGCAGAACCACACAAATAGCGGCTTGGATTATTGCTACGATTATTGTTTCGCTGAATGCCAAATTGGTTTTTAATGAGATTCAGGGTTGGTTGGAAACTTCTGATAATCCGGCAGTGTTGTGGCTTACGGTTGTGCCGTTGGCGGTTGGTTTTTTGATATTGCTTTTGTATATCGTGTTCAAACCTTTTGTGACCAAGGCCAAACCAAGAATAGAAAACCATTCACCACACCATTTGATTCTGAAATTAGCCGATTATAAGAATGTGAGTAAAAAGAATATTGCGGTTTCGGTTGACTTTTCTGTCGCTGATGAAAAAGCCTTGAATCACGCCTTCAGCCTCGGAGGAAAAGAAGCACATTATACTTTGATACACGTTGTTGAAACCGTTGGAGCATTAGTTTATGGCGCAACAGTGCGTGACCATGAAACGTCCATCGATGAGAAAATGTTATTGGAATATCGTCATCTTTTAACTGAAAAAGGCTATCATATCGAGACCGAATTAGGTTTTGGTAATCCGGGGAAAGTCATTCCGAGTATCATCAATGAAGGCGAATATGATTTGCTGATTATGGGAACGCACGGACATACCGGTCTTAAGGATTTGATTTTTGGAACGACTGTGGATCAGGTTCGTCACGGCATCAAAATCCCATTGTACATTATCAAAAACTAAGCAGCATGACGCTTTCAGAAGAGAATTATTTAAAGACCATTTATCATATTACGTCTGCTTCGGGAACAGAAGTGAGCACGAATGCCATTGCCGAAAAAATGGAGACCAAAGCGTCTTCGGTTACCGATATGCTTAAGAAATTGGCCGACAAAGACCTTATTGTTTATAAAAAATACCAAGGCGTTTCACTGACGGCAGAAGGCAGTTTGGCCGCCAAAATGATTGTGAGAAAGCACCGTTTATGGGAAGTTTTCCTGGTAGATAAATTACAGTTTCCCTGGGATGAAGTCCATGATATTGCCGAGCAATTGGAACACATCAAATCGGAGAAACTGATCAACAAACTTGATGATTTTTTAGGGAATCCTACTGAAGATCCACATGGTGACCCAATCCCGGATGCCAAAGGGAAAATCATCAAAGTGGAAAAATTATTGCTTTCGGAATTGAAGGTCAATCAAACCGGAATTTGTGTTGGCGTAAAGGATTCTTCCGCAGAGTTTTTGAAGTATCTGGACAAAAATAAAATCGCTTTGGGCGTTACGATTAAAGTCAATTCGATTGAAGATTTTGACTTGTCGCTGAATGTAAAAATAGAGGGCAATGATTTGTTGATTTCCAATAAAATTGCCGGAAATCTCTTTATCAAACTGATTTAGTGGCAACCACAATCGTCTTTGCCACAATCTTTTTTGGCCTTTTTTTTGCCGATAAATTTCTGGGCTAAAAACCCAATGGCAATTCCCAATGCCAGATAAACGAGTATTCCCTGTAGTTCCATATTAATTGAGATAAATTCCGCCGCCAATCGATACAAAATTATAGGTTGGTGTCGCAATTTTTAAATGTTGATATCCTAAAGATACGAAATATCTTTTGAGATGGTATTTGCCTTCGAGTTCATAAACATTTACCGGTTGTCCGTTAATGCCGCTCCATTTGGCTGCAGCCAATAAACTGACGTTATGGCCAAGGAAAATTTCGGTGTTGACACCAAAAGAAAATCCGGCTTTTTTGACTTCATTTCCCACATAACTGGCACCAATGGTCCAACCAAAATTCACTTTTTCAAACCGCAATCGGTCATAACCCAAATTGAAATAAAACAACGAAAGCTGATCCGTTGAGTTGGTTAATTTATTTTTTTCAAACAACTGATGATAATCGGTCTGGACATAAAAATAGTTGAACGGTCTTATTTTTAGTTTAACATGATTGGCAAATAAATCCTTATCGCTGTAAAGCAGGTTGTTCTGCAAATCAAATCGGAAGTTCTTTTTCAAAGTATCCGCATCTTCTGTGTTGTAATCTTCATAATTTCCCGAATCGTCATTGTAATAAGGATAATCGGTTAAATTATTATACAAATGATCTTCGTTTTTATAATCACCGATAAAACCATATTTAAAAATTCCCCAGGTTATTTCTATCCAAATGCTCACACATTCGCCATCATCGTCATTATTATTGCTTCGGGAACTGCTTGAACTTGAGCTACTCGAGCTGGAACCGGAATTTGAATTTAATTCCTTTTTGGACTTATCTACTTTTGTTTGGCTGATAACAAGGTTGTAACTGAACAACAATAAGAGTAATGGCGCGACTTTTTTCATGGAGTAGAGTGTTTTTTTGAGAACCACAAAAACTGAACCGAACTCAAAACAGCACTTGGTTTATTTTAAAAATTGGTAGGCAGCAAGTGCCGTCAGATAAGCAAAACCACTCATAAATACCAATTGGATTATCGGCCATTTCCAACTGTTGGTCTCTTTTTTTACAATCGCCAAAGTACTGATACATTGCATTGCAAAAGCATAAAAAAGCAATAGCGAAACGCCGGTGGCAAAATTGAAAACTTTTCTACCATCGGGATAAACTTCAGCATCCATGCGGTTTTTAATGGTGGATTCTTCATCGCCGTGGCTTCCAACGCTGTAAATCGTGGCCAAGGTTCCGACAAAAACTTCACGAGCTGCAAACGAACTCACGACCGCAATTCCGATTTTCCAATCATAACCCAAAGGTCGGATGACAGGTTCGATCGATTTCCCCATAATACCAATATAGGAATTCTCTAATTTGTGCGAACTGATTTGGTCATTCACATATTCTAAATCATCCAGTCTGTTCTCTAATTTGACTTTTTTAATCACCAGACTTTCTGCATTGTCAAATCCTTTTTTCGGGCCATGAGATCCTAAAAACCAAAGGATAATTGATAGTGCCAAAATTATTTTTCCGGCACCAAAAACAAAGGCTTTTGTTTTTTCAATCACATTAATCGCCACGTTTTTGAAAAGCGGTAATTTGTAATTTGGCATTTCAACTACGAAATAGGATTTGGCTTTCAGCTTTAAAATTTTATTCAAAAGATAAGCCGATAAAATCGCTACGGCGAAGCCTAAAAGATACAATACCATTAAGGTCGCGCCTTGCAAACTGAAAACGCCCAAGATTCTTTCTTCCGGGATAATTAGCGCAATAATGATGGCGTAAACCGGTAAACGCGCCGAACAAGTGATGAATGGCGTTACTAAAATGGTAATCAATCTTTCTTTCCAGTTTTCAATATTTCTGGCACCCATAATTGCAGGAATCGCACAAGCCGTACCCGAAATTAACGGTACAACGCTTTTTCCGGATAGTCCGTAACGGCGCATGATTTTGTCCATCAAAAAGACCACACGACTCATATAACCGCTTTCTTCGAGGACTGAGATAAACAGGAAGAGAAAAGCAATTTGCGGAATAAAAATCACAATACCGCCAATGCCCGGTATGATTCCTTCGCTGATTAAATTGGTGAATTCACCACTCGGCAGATTGTTTTTGCAATAGTTGGCCAAATTGGTAAAAGTGCTGTCAATAAACTCCATCGGAATCTTTGACCAATCAAAAATGGATTGAAAAATCAGCAATAAAATGCCAAAGAAAATAACATAACCAAAGATTTTGTGGGTTAAAACTTTATCCAGTTTCGAACGCAAATCTGAGCCGTTGGCAGTGTCTATCTGCTGTCCGATTTTCAAGGTGTCGTTAATAAACTGATAGCGCTTGATGGTTTCTTTTTGCTGTAAGCGCTTTAAATCGGAATGCGATTTGGCAAACGAACTCTGGATTTCCTTTCGCTCCAGATTCAAAAAGTTAACGTCCTGGGTAATCACCAACCAAAGTTTGTACAACAACTGATTCGGAAACGCATGACGGAGTTTGTTGAAATATTCCACATCAATGCTCGATGCGTTCAAACACGGTTCTGTGGAAAGATTTTTATAATCAACTATCGTGTTTTTGAGTTCGTCAATCCCGATGCCTTTTCGGGTGCTGACCAACACGATTCTGGTTTTTAACTGTACCTCCAAATACGAAATATCGAGTGTGATTCCTTTGGGTTTCATTCGGTCAGACATATTGATGACCAAAATGGTAGGAATTTCGAGGTCTTTGATTTGGGTAAAAAGTAATAAGTTTCTTTTCAGATTTTCAACATCAGTCACGACGATGGCCACATCAGGGAAAAGCTTGTCGTTTTTATTGAGCAGCAATTCGATAACTACATTTTCATCAATCGAACTGGCATTCAAACTATACGTTCCCGGTAAATCAAGGATATTGGCTTTGATGTTGTTGGGCAATTTGCAAAACCCAAGCTTTTTTTCAACGGTAATTCCGGGATAATTCCCAACCTGTTGGTTTAATCCTGTGAGTTGATTGAACACCGAAGTTTTTCCGGTATTCGGGTTTCCAATAAGCGCTACGTTGAGGTGATGGATGCTCATTTTTGACTATTTCTCATGGATTTCGACTTCAATCTCATGAGCGGTTTCTTTTCGTATTGCCAAATGAGAGCCATTGTTTACGTTGATATAAATCGGATCACCAAGCGGAGCAATCTGAATAATCTCCAGGTCATTATCCGGCAAACATCCCATTTCTAAAAGCTTTAGCGGGATTTTATCCAAATCAACATGAGTGATTACGGCTTTGTCTCCAATTTTTAATAAATCAACGGTGGTTCTCAATGCTTATTTAGATTGAATTAAGATTGCAAAAATAAGGATAAAAAAAGAATATCAGAAGATAATTATCAGCGAAACTAATTTAATCGTTTTCCAGTAACCAATTAATATCGGTAATTAATTTCTGAATATCTTCTTTTTTGGTGCCGTCATAAAATCCGCGAACACGTCTTTTGGTATCTACCAAAACAAAATTTTCGGTGTGAACCATATCGTAAAGTTCTTCGGGCTTGCCCAATTTGACGGCCAAATAAGATTTTCTGGCCATGCGATAGATTTCCTTTTTGTCACCGGTAACCAGGTTCCATTTGGCATCTACAACACCTTTGTCAACAGCATATTTTTTCAACACCGGAACGCTGTCAATTTCTGGCGTTACCGAATGTGACAACATCATCACTTTTGGGTTGTTCAAAAAAGCCTTTTGTACATCAATCATATTGGTGGTCATGATGGGGCAAATCGAACCACAGGTCGTAAAGAAAAAATCGGCGATATAAATCTTGCCATCATAATCTTTTTGGGTAATCGTTTTTCCGTTTTGGTTGGTAAAGGAAAAGTCGGCGATGGTATGGTATTTTTCAACATACTGCACCGTGCTGTCAACCAATTCCGGATTGACATCCGCAGGATTGAATATAGGAAGTGTTTTTCCTGGTTTTAAAACATTGTAAAAAAGAGAAACCGTTATGATGGAAAATAGGATAAAAGTGCCAATAAAGATTCTGTATTTTTTAAGGAAAGCAAGCATTCTTTTTTTTTTACTTCGTAAACAATTCGACCTAAAGGTCTCGAGTGGCAAAAATACAAAAGCAAAACCATCATTTGTAACTTTTTAGCCTTAATCAAGACTTATATTTTTGTTAAAAATTAATTTCAGGAACTGAAATTGATAATTTTGCGATTACTAACATAAACTAAACTATTTATGAAAATAAATGCGATTTCAAGAGCATTGCTGACGGCTGTTTTATTGACCGGAGTTCTGGAAGGCAATGCACAACAAAAAAAGCCGGGAATTGATTTGTCCCTGATGGATAAATCGGTAAGGCCAAATGATGATTTCTTTCGTTTTGTGAACGGAACCTGGGTTAAAAACACAGAGATTCCTGCAGATAAAACCCGTTGGGGGAGTTTTGACGAATTGCGTCAAAGAACCGACAAAGATGCTTTGGCTATTTTAAAGGAAGCGGCCAATAATCCAAAATACAAATCGAATACCGATCAGGGAAAAGCCGTTAATCTTTTCAAATCAATTATGGATACTGTGGCCAGAAACAAACAGGGCATCGGTCCGATAAAGCCATATTTGGCTAAAATTGATGCGATAAAAAACATTTCAGATTTACAAAAAGTATTGATTGAAATGGAACCGCTTGGAGGCATCGGTTTCTTTGGTGTTGGTGTTGGAGCCGATGACAAAGACAGTAATAAAAATTCGGTGACGCTTGGTGCCGGAAGATTAGGATTACCTGATAGGGATTATTATGTTGCTGATGATAAAGATTCAAAGGAAAAACGCGATAAATACCAGACGCATGTTGCCAGAATGTTGGCATTTATTGGGAAAACACCTGAACAAGCCAAATCAGAAGCCCAAAGAATTGTCGCTTTTGAAACGGCAATGTCTGAACCAAGATTGACCAGAGTAGAGCGCAGAGATGCCAGATTACAATACAATCCGGCCGCTATTGCCGATTTACAGAAAATGGTTCCTGCGATTGATTGGAGCAATTATTTATCCGGTGTTGGTTTCAAAAAACTGGACACGATTATCATATCACAACCAAGATACATGAAAGCACTACAAGTGCTTTTGGCCCAAAACAGCATTGAGGATTGGAAAGCTTATATGCGTTGGTCATTATTGAACCGTTCTGCCGGAATGTTGTCAACGGAAATCGGTGCGGTCAATTTTGATTTTTATGGCAAAACCTTAACTGGTGCGATCAAACAAAGACCGTTGGAAGAAAGAGCGTTGCAAACGGTTAACGGAAGTGTTGGAGAAGCTTTAGGGAAATTATACGTAGAAAAAATGTTCCCGGCTGAAGCCAAAGTAAAAGCCCAAAAAATGATTAAAAACGTGCAGCGTGCTTTTGAAAACCGTATCAATAAATTGGACTGGATGTCGGCCGAAACCAAGAATAAAGCCATAGAAAAACTGTACAGCCTGACGATAAAAATAGGTTATCCGGACAAGTGGAAAGACTATTCTGCTTTGACGGTAAAAAACCCAACGGAAGGCGGAAGTTATTTTGATAATGTGCTGAATGTATCCAAATGGAATCACGCTAAAAGCCTTGAGAAAATTGGCAAACCGGTAGACAAAACCGAATGGGGAATGTCACCGCAAACGGTAAATGCCTATTACAATCCATCATATAATGAGATTGTTTTTCCGGCAGCAATTTTGCAGGCACCGTTTTACGATTATAAGGCCGATGAAGCTGTAAATTATGGTGGAATCGGAGCGGTAATCGGACACGAAATTTCACATGGTTTTGATGATGAAGGTTCTAGATACAATGCAGAAGGGAATTTAGTAGATTGGTGGACAGCTGACGATTTAACAAAGTTTACATCGCTTGGGAATGCTTTAGCGGATCAATATTCTGCTTTGGAACCGTTACCCGGCATTCATGTGGATGGTAAGTTTACTTTAGGGGAAAATATTGGTGACTTAGGCGGAATTAATGCGGCTTATGACGGTTTGCAATTGTACTTAAAAGAAAATGGCAATCCGGGATTAATCGATGGTTACACACCGGAACAACGTTTGTTTATCTCATGGGCAACCATCTGGAGAAGTAAAATGCGTGACGAAGCCATCAAAAATCAGGTGAAAACCGATCCGCATACACTGGGAATGTACAGAGCTTATGTGCCGTTATTGAATTTGGAAACTTTTTATCAGGCATTCAATATCAAACCGGGCGACGGGATGTATGTTGAGCCAAACAAACGAGTAAAAATTTGGTAATCCAAAAAAGATATAAATAAAAACCTCAAGTTATCCTTGAGGTTTTTTTATGGTTTTCAGTAAGCCAATGACACTCACAACTACCCAGGTTCCTTCGAGGATGATGAACGGCCAAAAACTTATCAGAACCGAAGCAAAACAGGCAATGCCTGCCCCGACAATATTCATCACATAAAACAAAACACCTTCTTTCTTAATTAGTGAAAAAATGTTTAAAAAATAGGCTATAAGGATTGTGCCAACGCCAATGGTTCCAATAATTTCATCTGTGCTCATAATATTGTATTTTGAAATACATAGTTCAGGTCGTCTTCTATTTTATTGGCAAGGATTACTTTGCCAAAGGAAGTTGAGGTTTCTGCAAATTGAGGCAAAGGTAATCCCAATTCTGTTGCTTTTTGGGTGTAATATTCTTTTCTTTTGGGATGAAATGGCGCTACAGCATTGAATTTGTCGTTCCAACGATTCAACTCGATTATCCTCTCGATAATTCCGATGCAGTCTATTTGATGGATTAAATTAATTGGCGCATCGGGATTTCCGAGATTTTGTTTTCCGGCCAAAAAATGTACAGGATGCCGGTCATCACCAATCAATCCACCAAAGCGTATTATAGTTGTGCTAAAATCGAAAATGCTGAGCAGAAAAAGTTTTTCCACTTCGAGCAATTGCTTTCCGCTTTCGGTATCGGGTTCGGTTTGTGTTGTTTCCGTAACGGTAGAATAATTGTCATTATAAATTGCTGTGGAACTGATAAAAAGGACTTTCTGAACCGTTGATTTTTTGATAAACGGAATCAGGTTTTGAATTTTGGCTACAAAATTTTCGGAATTTGTCCCTCTTAGTTTTGGTGGAATATCAATGATTAGGATTTCGGAATTTTCAAGAAATGATTCAATTTCACCTTTGATTTCCTGTTCTGAGACTTCTATCTGAAAAGCTTCAATTCCGGCATTGTTCAAAAGCGAAATTTTGGCTAATGAAGTCGTCGAACCTTTAACCGAAAATCCTTTCGCGAGTAATGATTTGGCCAAAGGCAAACCCAACCAGCCACAACCTAAAATGCTGATTTTTTTCATTATCGTAAACTGTCAGCCACTATTGCCAGACTGTCTTTTTCTGTGGTTATTCTGTAAACTGGCTTTGTCTCAGCAACTTTGGCCGAAGCTTTTAGTTTCTGGCGGACAATCACAGCATCATTTAATACGAATGGCGTTGGAATCATCCAGTTTTTTCTTTTGACCATGGTAAACATTGGATTGGTCATCAAGTCAAACGAACTTTCCACCAAATTCAAATCGAGTTTTTGCTTGGCCGAAATCGAGAAAGTCAGTTCCAATGGAAGATTATCCACAACGTAATAACTCAATATTTTGCCGGTGGTTTTAGTAGCTATATTGCTTTCAAAATCAATAGATTTTACACCATTACCTCTGAGGTTATTGATTTGAATTCCGTTGTTGTTAAAGAGATCGTAGCGATTTACTTTTCGGTTTGGCGTAATTCTGATGCGATACAAATGTTGGGTTCCTTTTACCGTGTCGCGTAAAAATTCTATGGTTGGCTTGGCTAAATTTTTCACCGGAGCAACAGCCATATAGGTAAACTCCGATCCATATTTGCTATACAGTTTATTGGTGTTTAAGGCAGAGCCGCTTTTTGGATTTTCGCCCAGATAAACTTTGGTCCATTCGTCTAAATTGACATCATAAGTTGCCCAATGCGCTTTGTTGCTGTCGGCATCCAAAATGTAAACCAAGCTGTTTGGTTTGGCTTTTCCATAAGCATAACCCGAATCCTGATGCGCTTTGACAAACAGGCCAATCGAAACCAGAAAGAAGAATGCGGCCCAAATGCCTTTTCGTTGGAACGAACCAAAAACAGGCAACAATAAAGAGAATGCCAAAACGGTTAGAATCGCGCTTCCAAAAAGGATTTTCAACCCCAAACCTATTGGGAACATTTGGATAAACGGCACGATGAGGATTAATGTTGGAATGGATAAGAGACAATTGATAAACCAATTGGATCTTTGCGTCAATACAAAAATACCCAACATTAATGCACTCGAAAGCACCGGGATAATCAAAAATCCGGCTCCTGGTAATTTCAAAGCAATACCGATATTGAGTAGCAACCAAACGAATAATGGTGCGACCATTTGGTTCAATTCAGGATTGCGTTTGCCGTTGTTTTGGTAAAACAAAAAGCAAATCGACAAGGTCAAACTCACAAAAGCGTAAATATAATAATGCCCATTATAAGTGAAACCCTGAAGAATGTCCTGGTATTCAGGATAGAAATTAAGGAGTAATTTCCAACCAACATAAGTCAATATACCAGCGGTAAGCATCGAGACCAAAAGCGGAACAAAACCTTTGATGATTTCGTCCATGCGCAAAACCTGTTTCCCCAAACCGATAAACATAAACAATAAAACCAAGCCGAATCCAATGATCAGCATGGGTAAAATCCAGCCAAATGGATAACTCACAAAGCCAAACGGAATGTTGAAATACACTTTATCAGAGGAAGAATCCAGATTTTTTAAATCGGCATTACCAAAATGATTCAACAGCGGAACCAGATAAGTTCCCTGATGTGCCAAAGTGTTCGGGTCTAAATTTTGAACCTTGTCCTGAGCAGTATGATAGTTATAATGACTATCAATAAAAGCAAAATTGAATCCCTGAATTTTTCCCTGTTCCCTGAAAACTGTCAAATCGGTATCATTCGGGAGCATTTTATAAATACTGTACATCAGTGAATTTGAAACCGGATATTGTACGTCTCCATTGCTAAACGCTTCCACCATATTGGCATTGCCCTGATTGGTTTCCATCAGCATATAACTCGGTCCCGAAGAACCGCGCGCTTCAAAATTTAAGGCCAAACCCACTTCCTTTGCCCATTGGTGTTGCGTTACAAAAAGTGCGGCACCATTTAATCCCAATTCCTCGGCATCACTAAATAGTATGATAATGTCATTTTTATGAGGCGTTTTATTGTGTAAAAAAGCACGAACACCTTCTATGATTGTGGCTACTCCCGAAGCATCATCACTGGCGCCGTGAGAGAAAGAATGCGGTGCGCTGTCATAATGCGAAAGCAATAATAAGGCTTTTGTATTTGCGGTTCCTTTAATGCGAGCCAAAATGTTTTTTGACTTCACCAAAGTCCCTTTTTCGGTCATCGTAAATCCTTCCTGAAAAGTAGTTTCCAAACCTAAATTCTGCAGTTCTTTTTGAAGATATTGAGCAACGACTTCGTGGTTTTTGGAGCCAACAAAGTGTGGTCTTACGGTCATTGCCTTAACGGTTTGTAAAGCGCGCTGGGTGGAAAATTCGGAAAGCGGTGCTTCGGTTTCGTCGTAGCTTTGGGGCATCATAAAGTAAAATATCCCCGAAATAACGGCCGCTAAGAAAAGAAAGCTAATTAGTGATGGTTGGTTGTTTTTCATTCCCGGTTAGTTGTTTGTTCGGATAAGAATCACCATTTCGAGCAGTAATTCAAATCTTGCACTTGGTAAATTTACTAAATATCTTTTTTAACTAACATATAAAAATCATTGTCCAAAAGCATATAGCCTTGGTCATACACAAAATGGTATGTATTTCCGGTTTTGGTGCTCAGAATATTGGTCAGATAATCAAAGTCGAAACCTTTGCTCAGCAGTTTTGCTTTTGTCGTTTTCGATTTGCCTTCGACATTCAACTCAGAAAGAATGCGGTAATTTTTGCGCAACTTGTTGTTGATGTTCCGCATATAATTGGTGCTGTCTTTGTTGATTTTGTTATTGTAGGCATTGCGGCAACCGTCGCTGCAGAATTTCTTGTCCTCACGGCCTACAATCTTTTCGCCGCATTCCAAACAGGTTTTAGTCATGGCTTTTATTTTTTCTTTAGTTCGTATAAATCGGTTCTTCGGTCTTTCATGGTTTTGACGCTACCATGTTCGTGTAACTCTTTTAGTAAATTGATATCGACATCAACAATCAAAGTCATTTCGGTATTGGGCGTGGCTTCTGCTTTGATACCATTACTCGGGAAGGCAAAATCAGACGGTGTGAAAACCGCCGCCTGCGCAAATTGGATGTCCATGTTGTTCACTTTGGGCAAATTCCCAACACAACCGGCAATAGCTACAAAACACTCGTTTTCAATCGCGCGTGCCTGAGCACAATGTTTCACGCGGGTATAACCATTTTGGGTATCGGTTAGGAACGGTACAAAAAGAATATCCATGCCTTCATCTGCCAATAATCTGGAGAGTTCAGGAAATTCAACATCATAACAAATCATAATCCCAATTTTGCAGCAATCGGTTTCAAAAGTGTGGAAAATGTCACCGCCGGTAATTCCCCAATGGAAAATTTCATTAGGCGTGATGTGTATTTTTCGGTACATTTCAAAAGTTCCATCTCTTTTACATAGAAAACCGGCGTTGTGCAACTTTCCATCTTCAAGCAATGGCATGCTTCCGGAAATGATGTTGATGTTATACGAAATGGCAAACTCCTGAAATTTTTTGCGAATCGGTTCGGCAAACTTAGCCAACTCCCTAATGGCATCGGCTTCGGAAAGATGGTTGTAATCGGCCATCAATGGCGCAATAAACAATTCGGGGAAAAGTGCAAAATCACTTCCATAGCCCGAAACAGCATCGATAAAGAATTCTGCCTGATCAAACAAAGCTTGGAGATTGTCGAGCGGTCGCATCTGCCATTGGATAAGCCCGAGGCGAATAATACTTTTGTGGGTATTGATGAGCTTGGGATTAGCATCATAATAGATGTTATTCCATTCGAGTAAAACCGCATACTCTTTAGAGCTTTTGTCATCTTCCAGATAGTTTTGGATGACACGCACTTCATGGAAATCATTGCTCAACTGAAAGGACAAAACCGGATCGTAAAGTTCTTTTCTTTTGATTTTTTCGATGTAGGCTTTTGGGGTTAAATCGTTCGAATATTTGCTGTAATTGGGTATTCTTCCGGCAAATACAATTGATTTTAAATTGAGCTGTTCGCACAAGGCTTTTCGCGCATCATACAAACGACGGCCCAATCGCAAACCTCTGTAATCGGGATGTATAAAAACGTCTATTCCGTAGAGGATATCACCTTTTTTGCTGTGGGTTGAAAAAGTAAAATCCCCGGTGATTTGTCTGTAAGTGTGATTTTTGTCAATCAAGTCTTCGTTGACGATTAAAGACAGGGCAGAACCGACTACTTTATCATCGACCAAAATAACCAATTGCCCTTCGGGAAAAATTTGAAGTAATTTTTCAATTTGTGACTCGGGCCAATAGGCATTTTCCATTTCAGGATAGGCGTCTATCATTGACCTTTTCAATTCTTTGTAATCTTCAATGAGAAGATTCCGCAATCCTACTTTATTTATTTCGGGGCTCATAAACAATTGATTTTCAACAAATATACAAAAAAATTACCGTTTACAAACGTTTACAAACAATTACAACCGAAAGTAAACGGTAAGAAACCGACTAATTTTTTTGAACTGTCACAACTTTGCCTCGTCGGAAACCAACAACGGATAGCTGACAGGAGTAATTCACAAATAACAATAACAGTTAAAATTTTAAACGCCATGAATGCAATGAAAAACAGAGTACAGTTAATCGGACACGTAGGACAAGAGCCGGAAGTAAAAACCTTTGATGGAGGAAAAAAAGTAGCCAACATCACCATCGCTACCAATGATTATTATACCAATGACAAAGGTGAAAAAGTAGAAAACACCGAATGGCACCGCGTAACGGCTTGGGGCAAAACGGCAGAAATCATCGAAAAGTATGTCACCAAAGGCAAAGAAGTAGCCATCGACGGGAAACTGACGCACAGAAGCTACGATGATAAAGACGGTACAAAACGCTACATCACGGAAGTGGTTGTGAATGATATTTTGCTGTTAGGGAAATAACATTTTACAGTCAGTTAGGAGAAAACGGCAGAATGGGAATTCTGTCGTTTTTTTATTTTGTGATTTCGTAATATTTTAACTTAAAAAATTAAAAGTTGTCAACACGCAAACGTTTTCGTTGAGGATACACAAATAAAACAAGGCTCCCCGTTGGATTATTTAATTATATTTCGTTGTCAGAACCAAACCAAAACATGAAAAAATTAAAATGCATATTGATTTTAATGGCAGCCTTTTGCGCTGTATGTTTTGGTTTTGCCCAAGTTGGGATTAATACGACAACGCCGTTAAGTACATTGGACATTAATGGTAATTTATCCCTTAAAACCGTTACGCTCACCGGAAGCGGTTCGGCTACCTTAATCAATGATGGGGTGTATATTTCCATTGTGCCACAAGCCACGGATCAGGAATTTCAATTGCCTAATCCGGTTTCTTATCCCGGAAGGGTTTATATCATCAGAAACATACACAATACGATAACGGCCAAACTCACTTCGGCTAGTGGATTGTTATTTCCAAAAGGATCAACTACGGGAAGCGCCCAGATTTATATGTATGAAAACAGTAAACGAAGCGTGATTGTCATCAGCGACGGTTCGAATTGGACGTACTTTGATTAAATAAAAAAGCCTTCTAATGATGAAGGCTTTTTACTTTGTTTAGTTTTTTCAATATATCAAACATCGGACATCTTTTGCATCGCTTGTCTTCTGATTTTTTGTATTTTTCACAACAGTCAGACTTGCAGTTTTCCGCAATCTTATGTGTTTTAAGGAGTAGTTTTTTGTACTTTTTATCCTTGTCTTTAGTCTTATCTTTTTCTTTCTTGCCCACCTTTTCTACATTTAATAATAAGTACGTAGGAGACTAACTTACGGTTTTGTATTCAAAGAGACCGAACTGGTCACTACCAATTGTTGGATGTCACGGTCAAACAAATACAAACCGCCGCGGTCTTCACCAATCAGATTGATTTTATCCAAAATGGTTTTGGCTTGGGCTTCTTCTTCGATTTGTTCTGCCACATACCATTGCAGGAAGTTATGCGTCGCATAATCTTTTTCACCCAAAGTGATATGAACCAATTCGTTGATTGAATTAGAAACAAACAACTCGTGTTGGTACAATTCCTCAAACATTTCCTTAAACGTTCCGAATTTTGTTTTGGGTGCTTTTAGTTCGGTAATGTTAGCATGCGAGCCTCTTTCGTTAACATATTTAACCAATTTCAGCATGTGCATGCGCTCTTCATCAGATTGGTTGTACATAAACTGCGCAACACCTTCCAATCCGTTTACTTCAGCCCAACAAGCCATTGACAAATAGATTTGCGATGATTCCGCTTCAATGCGAATTTGATTGTTGAGTGCTTTTTCGATATTAGTTTGTAACATGGTGTGTCTTTTTTGTAAAGTTAGAAAATTATTCGTTCAACAACTCTTGAAACAAAGTTAAAAATTGCCCAACATGGTAACCATCAACCAGTCCGTGATGTACATGAACCGCTATGGGCATAGTTTTTTTGCCGTTTTCTTCAATCATTTTACCAAAAGAAACTTTGGGACAACTGTCTCCAGAAGTAAAACTTCGGGCATGAGAATAAGAAGTAAAATCAATCCAAGGCAAAGCCGAAAAGTGAATCAAATTGATCTCAAAATCACGCGTGATTAATCCTGTTGTGTTGTGAATCCGGGCAATTTCTTTTTTGGTTATTTCTGCAAATTCCTTCAAATTTTCATCATACTCCATAAAGGAAAACCCAAAAGTATTGTCTTCTCTCAAAATCGTCGCCGAAACATCAATCCGATCAAAAACATATACTTCGTTGTCAATTATCCGGTATCGAAAATTCTCTACAGCATTGACTGCCGTTAAGGTTTTGTGCAAATAATAAGTAAAAAAAGTAACGCCCAATTCCTTAGCTTTTGCATAGGCTTTGGTACAATCTACTCGGGTTGAAACGCCAAAAAACGGTTCTTCCATTTGCTTGAAAAACAGGAAATGTTCCTTTCTGTTCCAGGTGTCGAGGTTTAATTTCTGTTTCACTTTATTTTAATAAAATTGGCAGTACTTCTGTGATTTTTTCTAGAGCCGTAAAGTTTTTATGCTCCACATTGTGGCTGATTTTTTCATGTTCCCAAGTTGTGTGAAACGGAATATGCACCGCATAACCGCCGATATTCAACACCGGTAAAACATCCGATTTCAGCGAATTTCCAATCATAAAAAACTCATCCGCTTTGATGTCCAAACGCTTTAACAAATCTTCATAATCCTTTTCTTTTTTGTCCGACATCACTTCGATATGGTGAAAATAATGCCCCAAACCAGAATTGTGCAGTTTTCTTCTTTGGTCCAATAAATCGCCTTTGGTGGCGACAACCAATTTGTATTTTCCTTTTAAAGCTTCCAGAGTTTCTTCAACGCCATCCAATAATTCGATGGGTTTTTGAAGCAATTCTTTGCCGTATTGGGTAATCTTTTCAATGACTTCCATCGAAATGGTATTGTTCGAAATTTTCATCGCCGCTTCAATCATCGAAAGGATATAGCCTTTGATACCGTAACCATATAATTCTAAGTTGGCAATTTCGGTTTTAAACAATTCCTGCGACAGCGAATGTTGCGACAAATAGGCCGACATCAAGGCACAGAATTTCTCTTCTGTTTCCTGAAAATAGGGTTCGTTGACAAACAAAGTGTCATCGGCATCGAAAGCAATTACTTTTAGATTCATAAATTAATCTTCAAATTGATAAAAAGTATAGAGTTTGGTACTTTTATCAAAAGCACCCATATACAATTTGTTATTAAGTTTAAAAATTGATTGGTTCATGAGTATTTTCTTGTTCTCTTCCTCAAATACACGCAATTTGTCAAAAGCCAATTTTTTGCCTTCTTCTTTTATATGGTTAAAATCCTGGTCAAACAAACAATTAATATACACCACCATTCTATCATTATAAGAAGATAAATTATTCATAGAATAGTTAGACGAAATTGCCGCTCCAATCATGGCGCCCGTAAAACCACCAACCATGGCACCAATCAAAACACCGTCTTGTTGCGGATTAGAAACACCTCCAATCACTAAATTGTATCTTCCATTATAGAAGTAGGATGAAACAGAAGGATTCAAATTGCTAATTTTTCTAACCAACTGACTTGATTTGTCTAAAATTCGGGTGCTATTTATACCTCCGTTTTCTTGAATAATCTCTGAATTTTTAAATTCGATTTCTTTTCCGGGATACATGGCCAATTTTTTTAATTCGATTCCGCTCATGTCTTTTACAGTGACATAAATCACGCTCCAATCAGATTTTATCTGAATCATATTGTTATTCACAAAAAAGGAATTGGAATCAATCTCACCCATTTCTCTCTTTGGCATCGGAACCTGAGCAAATGCCTTTTGTGTAGCGCTGAAATCAGACAAATTAATGGTTAATGTTTGCGTGAAATCTTCATTAGTATCAAAGGTAAAGATGATGCTGTTGCCATTGACAAAAGCCTTCTTTTTATGGGTGCTCAATACAAGTGAAGCAGGTGTTTCATCTAAGATATTGTTGATTCCATTATAATAGATAGTACTGCTAAATTCGTTGTACATTTCCCAGAAAGAAACTTTTTTGCTGGAACTGTCAATAAACCTGTAATTAGAACAATCCACAGTTTTTTTGTTCATTTTTCCATCGGTGAAACAATAAAAATTCAGAATACTGGTGTGTTTTAAAGCGGTAATGATATAGAACGTATTTTGAATAGTAATTTTGTCAATTATTTTCTCTTTTCCTATATCAATTGAAATGGGAGAACTGTTGCTTTTTTTGGCGTCAAAATCATAACATTGTGCTATAATTTGAGTGTCTTCGGAACCGCTCCAATACACATAATATTTTTGTCCGGTGTAACTATAACCTATGATGTCATCCACTTCCTTATTAGAATAAGTCGTCGTAATGGTATCACTTAGTTTTAACCCTTCATCAAAAAGTAAAGCACTAATTGACTTTTTATCACTAAAAAACAAGGCTACTTTATTATCCTTTGAATTTACAACCGTAAAGACATCTTTTTTCTCTTTAACAGAAGGTTCAAAAGAAGCGGTCTGTTGTTGAGCAAAACAAAAAGAGATATTTATAAAGACTACAGCAAATAGGAATATTTTTTTCATGTTTTTGAGTTTAGCTAATCAAAGCGCCATTATCCACACCATCCGCATCCGGATTGACAAAAACCAATTTGCCTTCGGCATTGTTGGTCATCAAAATCATGCCCTGACTTTCCACACCGCGCAAAGCTCTCGGGGCCAAATTCACTAAAACCGTTACGCGTTTTCCAACGACTTCTTCCGGTGAAAAATGCTCGGCAATTCCGGAAACGATAGTGCGAACGTCAATTCCGGTGTCTACTTTCAATACCAAAAGTTTATTGGCTTTAGGCATTTTTTCGGCTTCCAAAATCGTTCCGACACGCAAATCTAATTTGGAGAAATCTTCAAAGGTTGATGTTGGTTTTTGTGGTTCGGTTACTTGGTTTTCCATAACGTTGGCTTTTTTTGTCGCTTCGAGTTTGTCTATTTGTTTTTGGATTTCGGCATCTTCAATTTGGGTAAACAAAATCTCGGCTTCGCCAATTTGATGTCCGACAGACAATAATTCAGAGGTTTCAGCAACCGAATTCCAGCTTACGGTATCCAATTTTAAAATTCTTGATAATTTGGCTGAAGTAAACGGCAAAAACGGTTCGGCTAACGCTTGTAAAGCAGCCGCAATCTGCAAGGCCACATACATTTGGGTTTGCACTCTTTCCGGATTGGTTTTGACCATTTTCCATGGTTCTTCATCGGCCAGATATTTATTCCCCAAACGGGCAACATTCATCAATTCACCTTGTGCTTCCCTGAAACGGTAACGTTCCAATGAACTTGAAATCACCGCCGGATAGGCTTTTAATTCGGCTAAAGTTTGTTCGTCCACTTTGCTGAATTCATTCGGAGCCGGAATGATGCCGTTGTAATATTTATTGGTCAACACGACCACACGATTGATGAAGTTTCCAAAAATTGCGGCCAATTCGTTGTTATTTCTCGCCTGAAAATCTTTCCAGGTAAAGTCGTTGTCTTTGGTTTCGGGTGCATTTGCCGTCAAAGCATAACGCAATACGTCTTGCTTTTCAGGGAAATCGATTAAATATTCGTGTAACCACACCGCCCAGTTTTTAGAAGTCGACAATTTGTTGCCTTCCAAATTCAGGAATTCATTCGCAGGAACATTGTCCGGTAAAATAAAACTGCCTTCAGCTTTCAGCATCGCCGGGAAAATGATGCAGTGAAAAACGATGTTGTCTTTCCCGATAAAGTGAACCAATTTGGTATCGTCTTTTTTCCAGTAATCTTCCCAGTTTTTGCCTTCGCGGGCTGCCCATTCCTTGGTAGAAGAAATATAACCAATCGGAGCATCAAACCATACGTATAATTTTTTGCCTTCCGCACCTTCAACCGGAACGTCAATTCCCCAATCCAAATCGCGGGTTACGGCACGTGGTTTTAATCCATCGCCATCATCCAGCCAGGATTTCACCTGTCCTAAAACATTGGCTTTCCAGTCATTTTTGTGGCCAACCAAAATCCATTCTTTCATGAAATCCTGGTAACGGTCCAAAGGCAAAAACCAGTGTTTCGTGGATTTCAAAATCGGCGTTTCTCCGGTAATGGTTGATTTCGGATTGATCAAATCAGTTGCGTTCAGGGTAGAGCCACAACGCTCACATTGGTCGCCGTAAGCCTCAGGGTTTTCACATCTTGGACAAGTTCCGGTTACAAAACGGTCGGCCAAAAATTGTTCGGCTTTGGCATCGTATAATTGTTCGGTTACTTCTTCGATGAAGTCGCCATTGTCGTATAATTTTCTAAAAAATTCAGAAGCCGTATCGTGGTGTATTTTGGAAGATGTACGCGAATAATTGTCAAACGAAATTCCGAAATCTATAAAAGATTGACGGATAATGCCGTCATATTTGTCAATGACCTGTTGTGGCGTAATGCCTTCTTTTTTGGCTTTCATTGAAATCGCCACACCGTGTTCGTCGCTGCCACAAATAAAGGCAACGTCTTTTCCCTGTAATCTTAAATAACGCGCATAAATATCAGACGGAACGTAAACTCCGGCCAAATGCCCGATGTGAATTGGTCCATTAGTATAAGGCAAAGCCGCCGTAATGGTATATCTTTTTGGATTTTCTAACATATTCTTTGAAATAGACAGCAAAAATAACTTTTTAGCTACGAATAGACGAATTAATTTTGGGATTTGTTTACTTTTGAGACTGCCAATTTTACTAATCTTTATGGATTAATGCGAACGCTAATAATTTTAATTTCTTTAATTACATTTTCCTCTTATTCCCAAAAAAAGATGATTACACCACCATATTTGCAAAAAGGCGACACGGTTGCCATCGTTTCCACAGCCAGAAAAAACATTGAAGACAATCTGAAACCAACCATTGACATGCTCGAAGGCTGGGGTTTAAAAGTCAAAATAGGAAGTACAATAGGCTTGGATTATTATCAATTGGCCGGAACCGATGCGCAAAGAACAGCCGATTTTCAGGAGCAGATGGACAATCCAAATATCAAAGCGATTTGGTGTGTACGCGGCGGTTATGGCACGGTGAAAATCATTGATCAATTGGATTTTACCAAATTCAAGCAAAATCCAAAATGGATTGTGGGATTTAGCGACGTAACGGTTTTGCACAGCCATTTGAACCGAATGGGAATTGAATCCATTCACGGTACGATGCCGGTTGCGATTCCAAGAGCGACTGATGAAGCCAAGAATTCATTATGTACGGCATTATTCGGGGATAAATTACAATACACTTTAGATTGTGATGCCCTGAATCATGTGGGCAAAGCCAAAGGTGAATTGGTTGGGGGCAATTTATCGATTTTATACAGTTTGTTGGGTTCAGAATCGGCAATTGATTGTGATGGGAAAATACTTTTCTTAGAAGATTTGGATGAATATTTATACCACATCGATCGTATGATGATGAACCTCAAACGCAACGGCTGTTTGTCGGGATTGAAAGGCATCATTGTTGGCGGCATGACCGAAATGAAAGACAACGACATTCCGTGGGGAAGAAATGCTTTGGAAATCATAGAAGATGTGACCAAAGGACTGGACATTCCAATTATCTATAATTTCCCGGCCGGACATATCAGAGACAATCGCGCGATGATTTTTGGCAGACAGGTTTCGATTGAAGTAACGGCTGAAAAAAGCAAAGTGGTTTTTGAATAATGGCAGAACACAATGAACTGGGCAAATTAGGAGAAGAATTGGCGGTAGATTTCCTGCAGCAAAACAGCTATACAGTTTTGGAAACCAATTGGACTTTTCAAAAAGCTGAGATTGACATCATTGCCCAAAAAGAAAATACCTTAGCCATTGTTGAGGTTAAAACCCGTTCGAGCATTGAATTTGGTCTGCCTCAGGATTTTGTCAAACCCAGGAAAATCCAACTCTTGGTCAAGGCCGTAAATGAATATGTAATCTCCAATGATTTGGATGTTACGGTTCGATTTGATATAATTGCCATCTTTAAGGATGAAGGGAATTATAGAATTGAGCACATTGAAGATGCTTTTTATCATTTTTAAATTACCTCATTTTAAAATAATTTAATAACCAAATTATCTGAATTTCAATAACTTTGTCAAAAAACAAATACCGTTATGAAAAAAATTTTACCATTTGCTGTTTTTTTGATTGCGTTATCCATAACTGCACAAAATAAAATAGCAGAAAGAGTATCGGAACTGCAAAATCTAAACGCCGACTTTAAAGCCATTTCAGTCTTGTCACCAACTCCAAATGCTGTCAATAGTGAAGTAGAGAAAGTGGTTGAAGGGGCAACATTAGCCACTATAAATTTGGCAAAAGTCAATGAAATTGTGAGCAGCCAATACAACACTTTTGAATTGGAAATCCCATACCAAAACCAAACGATTTCTATTTTACTATACAAAGTAAATCCTTTTATGGAAGGATTTCACGTAGATACCGATGTCGCTAAAAACATTGCATACCAAAAAGGGGTTTATTATCGCGGAATCATCAAAGGAGAAACCAACTCGGTGTCGTCATTTAACTTTTTTAACGGAGAATTCAACGGAATGATTTCGAGTAATGAGTTGGGCAATATCGTTGTCGGTAAATTAATCAAGCCCAATAATACAACAGACTATATCGTCTATTCAGATGCAAAAATGAAAGTTTTCAGCGGCTTTGACTGTCATGTGAAAGAAGAAGCTTATATACCACATTCCCCTTCTGAAAACAATAAAAACATCAATAGTGTTGAAACCAATCGTTGTGTAGGATTCTATTTTGAAGTAGATAACAATTTGTACCTTGAGAATGGAGAAGACACAACTGCGACAACCAATTGGATGACATCGGTTTTTAATAATGTGCAAACATTATATAACCTTGACGGTATCACAACAGGTTTGAAATCTATATTTATTTGGACCAACGCCGATCCTTATGAAGGTGTAGGAACTGCCTCAATTGCCTATTTAACAACCTTTAGAGACTTGACTCCCGTTTTTGATGGTGACGTAGGGCAATTGGTTGGAATAGATGAAGGAGGTTTGGGAGGTGTTGCTTATCTCAATACCCTTTGTCAAACCAACAACCACAGTTACTCGGATGTAGATCTTAACTTTGCAACGGTTCCGACTTTTTCATGGACAGTGCAGGTAATCACGCATGAGTTCGGACATTCTTTAGGTTCTCCTCATACACACCAATGTGCCTGGAACGGCAACAATACGGTTATTGATGGCTGCGGGCAGCAGGCAGGTTTTGGAGACAACAGTTGTCCTCAAGGACCAATTCCTGCTACCAATGTAAAGGGAACCATCATGAGTTATTGCCATTTGATTGCTAATGTAGGAATCAGTTTTAATAACGGATTTGGTCCTCAACCATCAGCTTTGATTGTAGCTAACGTAAACAGTAAAACTTGTTTGAGCTTAGATTGTATTACCTATTGCATCAATAGTGTTACAGATATTACTACAACAAATCTCACGAACAATTCAACAACAATCACCTGGACAGATACAAGCGGCACAACCAGTTGGCAAATTTCGGTTACCCCTTTTGCAACAGCAACTCCGGTTTGGAATACCGTAACAACCAATAGTTACTCAGTTTCAGGATTGAATGCCAATACTTATTACAGAATCAAAATCAGACCGGTATGTACTACTAATATCGAACCGGTAATAAGAGAAAAAATATTTGCAACCAATGCGGTTAATTTCTGTTCAAATACCTCTTTTACTGATACTGGTGGAACTTCCGGGAATTATACCAATAATGAATCTTGGACCAGAACCATTATCCCTGCAGGAAACGGATTGAAGATCAGAGCGAGTTTCGGAGCCTTTAATCTTGAGGATGGTTATGACTTTTTGTACATCCACAATGGTCCAACGGTTGATGATCCTGATTTGACTTTTGGTGCCGGATTAACAGGATCAATACCTCCCGGGCAGTACAATTCAACCGCAACGGATGGTTCTTTAACCTTTAGGTTTTATTCAGACGAATTTGAAGTTGCTTCAGGATGGAACGCGACCATCACTTGTACAGGAACTTTGGGTGAAGTTGAGGCTGATTTTATTGATTTCAGCTATTATCCGAATCCGACTAACGGAAACTTAACCATTACCTCTAAAGATCCAATCTCTGAAGTGACCGTTTATAACGTTCAGGGGCAATTGTTACTGAATCAGAAGATGAATGAAATGACTACCAATGTGAATATGTCAACTTATGCAAGCGGAACCTATTTCTTCAAATTGAAAATCAACGGTGTTGAAGCCAATTTCAAAGTTTTGAAAATGTAATTACCGCAATTATTTATAAAGAAAAAGCCACTCAATCAGAGTGGCTTTTTTATTTATCTTTTCATCAGTTCCATGAATTCTAACGCTCGTGAAATTGATTTTACATTTTCGAAAGTCAACAATAATCGCAATCCATTTTTAGTCTCTTTCTCTTTCATTTTACAGATATTAGCATGCTGCTGAACAAACTGTAACATGTTTCTGAATTGCTTTGAATTGTAGTATTCCGATTGTTGGTCAGAGACAAAATAACCAATCAGCTTGCCTTGTTTCATAACGATTTTTTCAATACCCACTTGCGTCGCAATCCATTTGATGCGGATGCTGTTCAAAAGCGCTTTGGCTTCTTTTGGCAATGGCCCGAAACGGTCCATCAGTTTGTTTTCATAGGCCAATAAGCCTTCTTCGTCTTTAATGTTGCCAAGCTCGTTATACAAATTCAAACGCTCGGAAATGTTGTTGATGTATTCATCCGGGAACAATAATTCGAAGTCAGTATCAATCTGTAAATCCTTGACATATTCTTTGGTGTCAATGTCGCTATCGGATTCGTATAATTCCTTGAATTTGTTTTCCTTCAACTCTTCAATGGCTTCGTTCATGATTTTCTGGTAGGTTTCAAAACCAATTTCGTTGATGAAACCACTTTGTTCTCCGCCCAATAAATCTCCGGCACCGCGAATCTCCAAATCTTTCATTGCAATGTTAAAACCGCTTCCCAATTCGCTGAATTGTTCCAAGGCCTGAATCCTTTTTCGGGCATCATCGGTCATCGCAGAATAGGGTGGACAAATAAAATAACAGAACGCTTTTTTATTGCTACGGCCAACTCTTCCGCGCATTTGATGCAAATCCGAAAGGCCAAAATTATTGGCATTATTGATGAAAATCGTGTTGGCATTTGGTACATCCAAGCCACTTTCAATAATGGTTGTCGCAACCAAAACATCAAATTCGCCGTTCATAAAGCCAAGCATCAGTTCTTCCAGCTTTGTGCCTTCCATTTGACCGTGACCAATACCAACGCGCGCATCGGGAACCAATCTTTGAATCATACCGGCAATTTCCTTGATGTTTTCAATTCGGTTGTTGATAAAGAAAACCTGTCCGTTACGTTGAATTTCATACGAAATCGCATCGCGAATCAACTCTTCATTAAAACCAACGACCTGTGATTCGATAGGATATCTATTCGGCGGTGGTGTAGTAATCACCGATAAATCCCTTGCTGCCATCAATGAAAACTGCAAAGTTCTCGGAATCGGTGTGGCGGTTAAGGTTAAGGTATCTACGTTGGCCGCAATAGTTTTCAATTTGTCTTTGACGTTGACGCCAAACTTTTGTTCTTCATCTACAATCAGCAAGCCTAAATCTTTAAACTGTACATTTTTGTTGACCAATTGGTGTGTACCAATGATAATATCCAATTTCCCTGAAGCCAATTCTTCTAAGGTTTGTGTTTTTTGTTTGGCCGTTCTGAATCGGTTTAAATAGCCAACTCGAACCGGCATTTCTTTTAAACGCTCGGTAAACGTTCTGTAATGTTGGTAGGCCAAAATGGTTGTTGGCACCAAAACCGCAACTTGTTTGCTGTTGTCCACCGCTTTGAAAGCGGCACGAATCGCAACTTCCGTTTTCCCGAAACCTACGTCACCACAAACCAATCGGTCCATCGGACGGTCTTTTTCCATATCGGCTTTGACGTCTTGTGTGGCTGTGATTTGGTCGGGCGTATCTTCGTAAATGAACGAGCTTTCTAATTCTTTTTGCAAATAACTATCGGGTGCAAACTGGAATCCTTTTTCCAATCTTCGTTTGGCGTATAATTGAATTAAGTTGAACGCAATGTGTTTGACACGTGCTTTGGTTTTCTGTTTTAAAACCTTCCAGGCATTCGAACCCAGTTTGTAAATCTTCGGCGGCGTGCCGTCTTTGCCGTTGTATTTTGAGATTTTATGCAGCGAATGAATGCTTACATACACTATGTCGTTGTCGGCATAAACCAATTTAATCGCTTCCTGTGTTCTGCCTTCAACCTGAATTTTCTGTAAACCACCAAACTTTCCGATACCGTGGTCGATATGGGTTACATAATCACCAACAGACAAAGAATTCAACTCTTTGAGTGTCAGGGTTTGCTTTTTTGAATAGCCGTTTTTGATGCTGAATTTGTGGTAACGTTCAAAAATCTGATGGTCGGTATAACAGGCAATTTGGTTTTCCTCGTCTATAAAACCTTGGTACAAAGAGGATACTATTGTATGGTATTGCTTGCGGACATTCTCGTGATTTTCTTCATCAATCGATTCGAAAATATCATGAAAACGATTCGCCTGCGCTTCATTGGCACAATACAAATAATTGGTATAACCGTTGAAATGATTGTCGCTCAAATTGTTCAACAGCAAATCAAATTGCTTGTTGAAAGAAGGCTGAGGTTGTATGTGAAATTCGAAAGTTTTAGTCGTTTTGAACAGCGGCTTGTTCGCCAATTCGATGATGGAAAAATCCAACGCTTTGCGCAAAAATCCTTCCTGGTTTAAGAACAAATGTTCCGGCGCAGCGTGTTTGACGTCTTTTGATAATTTGTCAAAAGTTTCGATGGCTTTGCCAAAAAGTTTGTCGAGTTGGGCAGTTAAAAACTCCGTGTTTTCAATACATAAAACAGTTTTGTCGCTGATATAATCAAGGAAACTCTCGCGGTTTTCCTTGATGAATTTATTCTCCAGATTGGGAATGATGGTAATCTTATTTTGCTTTTCTACCGACAGTTGCGTTTCCACATCAAAGGTTCGGATGCTGTCGACTTCGTTGCCAAAAAACTCAATGCGATACGGATTGTCATTGGAAAACGAAAACACATCCAGAATACCACCACGAACAGAGAATTCTCCCGGTTCGGTGATAAAATCGACGCGTTTGAATTCATACTCGAATAAGACTTCGTTGATAAAATCGATGGAAACATTATCGCCAACGGACACTTTCAACGTGTTTTTGTCGAGTTCTTTTCGCGTCACGACTTTCTCAAAAAGTGCTTCGGGATAGGTGACAATCACCGCCGGTTTTTTTCGCGAATTGATTCGGTTTAAAACCTCGGAGCGCAATAAAACATTGGCGTTATCGGTTTCTTCAATTTGGTATGGACGGCGATACGAACTCGGATAAAACAGCACGTCATTGGCGCCAATCATTTGTTCCAAATCGTTGAGATAATAAGCCGCTTCTTCTTTTTCGTTTAAGATTAGAAGAAATGGCTTTTCACTTTTCTTAAAAACAGCCTGAAATACAAACGACAATGATGAACCCAAAAGTCCTTTCAGCTGAATTTTAGCCAAAGGGTTTTGCTTAGCCAGTTCGCTAACGCTCGTGTCAAGACTGTCCGCTATTTGTTTGACTTTCGCCGAATGAAGATAACTGTTGTATAAAGAGTTTTGGCTCAAAGCTTATTGACGTGGTTTTATACTTGGATTATTTGGAATCGCACGTGTGGTGTCTAACATTCGCAACATATCGCTTTCACCTTCTTCAATTTTGATGTTGCTTTTTCGGGTAATTTCATCCAGTTGGAACTGTAAGGAAGCCACTTCGGTGTTGATTTCCTGTACCAGTTTTACAATTTTTGAATCGGGAATCTGTTGCAGATTGATGAACAGATTGATAGAATTGATCTTGGTGCTTATCGTCGCGATTCTGCTCTTGACTTCGGGTAAGGCGAACTTCGGCGGAATATTTTTATTCAGGTCTGCCGCTCTTTTTGAAAGCGCTTTGGCTTTTGATTTAAAAGCGCCGATACTGCTCTTTGGTTTTTGACCCAGTTCATTCAGAAATACGCGCCATTCTGCCCAATTCGTGGTTAGTGAACGGGCTGTTTCATTTTTGAGTTGGGTGTTAAAATTCCAACCGCTATTAATGGTATTAAAAATAGCCTCTTGTTTGTTGGCTTCTTTTTCCTGTTCCAATAGGCGGATTTTTGGATCTTCCTGACAGGAAACCAAACACAACAGCATTAAAACCAATGCAGAAAAACGTATTTGCATCAAAATGAATTTAAGTCGTAAAGGTACAAAGGTAAAAGGAAACTTCATTATGAAGTAGTTAAAGGGATTGTAATTTTTGCAAAAGATTTTGCATAATTAAAAGTTGCGAAAACGTTATCTTTGCCAAAACAACACAAACTAAATGAGTACAAAAATCCTAATTATTGGTGCTTGTGGCCAAATTGGAACCGAGCTGACCAAAAAACTAAGAAACATTTACGGCGTTGACAATGTAGTGGCTTCAGATATCAGAAAGTTGAATATTGATATCGTAAACGAAGGCATCTTCGAAGTGGTAAATGCCTTAGATTATAACCAAATTGAACATTTAATTGAGCAGTATCAAATTACCGATGTGTATTTGATGGCGGCTTTACTTTCGGCTACTGCTGAAAAAAATCCTGCTTTTGCTTGGGATTTGAATATGAATTCGCTTTTCCACGTATTGAATTTGGCGAAAGCCGGAAAAATCAAAAAAATATTCTGGCCATCGAGCATCGCAGTTTTCGGACCTACAACACCGCGAAACAATACACCACAATATACCATTATGGAACCAACAACGGTGTATGGCATCAGCAAGCAAACCGGTGAAAGATGGTGTGAATATTACCATAACATTTATGGCGTTGATGTGAGAAGTATTCGTTATCCGGGATTGATCAGTTGGTCAACAGAACCAGGCGGCGGAACTACCGATTACGCGGTGGACATTTACCACAAAGCTTTGAAAGACGGAAAATATGAATGTTTCCTTTCGGAAGATACGGCCTTGCCGATGATGTATATGGATGATGCAATTAATGCTACGGTGGAAATCATGCAAGCTTCAAGTGAAGATATCAAAATCCGTTCTTCCTATAATTTGGCCGGAGTAAGCTTTACGCCAAAAGAAATTGCGGCTGAAATCAGAAACCACATTCCTGATTTTACCATTTCTTATAAACCGGATTTCCGTCAGAAGATAGCCGACAGTTGGCCAGCGTCTATTGATGACACTGCGGCACAGAAAGACTGGAAGTGGAAGCACAAGTTTGATTTGGCTTCGATGACCGTTGAGATGTTAGAAAATCTGAAATAAATACCATAAAAAAACGCTGCCATTGGCAGCGTTTTTTGGCAATAATAAGTGAGTACTATTGCACTATTGGATCTCTTAAAGATTCCAATACCGCGACAATATCAGCATACAATTCCGTGTTAGAAGCAACACCGTTTTGATTGGCAGCGGCGCCTACATAACCAACAAATTTTGTGTAATTAGCATCTGTAGAAGTGGTTCCCATTCTCGGGTTCAACGATGGGTTGTGAGCCGTTACCATATCCAAACCTGAATACGTATTAACCGCATTAGTTCCGCCGGTATTAAAGGAGAAGAAATCGGTAAGATTGTCTACCAAAATAGCCAAGTTAGTGGTGTTTCCGGCGCCAACTTCTGTTAAAACAGGAGTAAAGTGAGCTCCTAAATTACCTGACGCATTGGCTTGAACATCGGCTACAATTAAACCAACAGTAGTGTTTACTACTTTGCGGTAACTTAGACGACCTTGTTCAATCATTTGTCCCGGATTATCAGGATCGGCAACCATAGTTGTTCCTCCTAATCTCTCATAGATTGAAGGTGTTGCTGGTGGAGAATCGTCGTCACTGCTACAAGAAACGAAGACAACGGCTCCGAAGACTAAAGCACAGAGTGCTAATTTTGAATACTTTTTCATAATGATATATTTAGTGGATTAATTAAAAACGCCTTGAATGAATTTTGAAAATTTATATTTGAATCCGTCTTTTTTCATTACGGGACAAACTTGTTTGTTGGCTAGGCTAGGAGGTAGTATAAAACGCTCGGCTCTGTAATCACCTTTGTTCATTAATTCGTCATATACTTTTTTGGAATCGGCTACAGTATTGTCGTGGAAATAAACCACCACATTTTTTTTCACGATGATATCACTTTTAACGCCTTTGATACTGTGCAGTTTTTCTTTAATCGCCACAGTGCTTAGAGAATCAAAAGGCTTATCAAAATCGATACGGCTTATTTGTATCGTTGCATTTTCTACTGGTCTGGCATTGGCAATATGATAAACCAGAATCACAAACAGCAAAAGTCCTGTTCCCAAGACGCTCCATACTATTCTCTTTACGGTTTTGTTGATTTTCATGAGTTTTTGTTTTTGTGTTTCCCTCATGTACGAAGTGATTTCGATTTTGGTTTTTATAAAAGCAAAAAAAATACTCCGACAGTAATATGGAACGCCTAAAAATCGAAAAGCGCTGCTTGTGGGCGCAACGCTTTTCTCATAACAAAAACAAAACTAACCTTAATATTTAGTGTAAGATGTTGTTGCTTTTTGGCCTGAATTTACAGGCTGATTTTTGAAACGGGAGCAAACAGGGCCATGTAGCAAGCCAGAAAAACCAGCATAAATAATACTATAAATGCTATAGTGCCAAAAAGGGCATTGATTTTTTTGTTGATGTCCATAATCGTAGAATTGGGGTTCTTATTCTCATGTACGAGAAAAGAAAGACTATGGATTTGAAGTAATTAGGAAAAAAATTATTTTTTCTTGGCTTTCAATTCTGAGATGAATTTATCTTCGATTGGGGTTTTGATTTTTACCACTTCATCTGTGTTGTCGTTAGGGACTGTCATTGAAAGCACATAATGCTTAATTTTCCATTGTCCATCAACCAAGGCCATTACACCCGAGCCACGACAGATTTTCATTTGGGTGTTTAGCAATTCATCAAACCAAGCGGTTTTGCCGTCTTTACTGAAATAAATATGACGTTCCAATGCGGTAAAATTCCAAGCTTTGCCTCGGTCAAAATAAGGTTTTGCAAAGGCTTGAAATGCTTTTTTATCCCAGTTTTCAGTGGCATCAGTGCCTATGAATATGGCGTCGTCAGTCATCGCGTTGAAGTAATCTTTGAAATTGGCTTCAGCGGCCGATTTGTGCCAGGTGTCTAAAACCGAATTGATATTTTCCAGGTCAATTCTTTGTGCCTTAGCCATCGATAAACTGAAAAAGAATGCCAAAAAAAGAACTTTTTTCATCTTGCCGGGTGTTGTTTATATATAAAGTAAATATACAATTTTGTAATAATTAGCCGATTAGTTTTTGTAATTTTATGAAATGAATATACGTTTGGCTATGGAAAACAAACAGTGGTTAGGGATTTTGGTTGTGGTTTTGGCACTTGGTTTTTCTCTGACCAGTTGGTATTGTGCAAAAAAAGAAGACCAATTGACGAATGCAAAAGTCAGTAGCAAGTATCATCCGGAAGATGTTTCACTGTCTTTTGACAGCACATTGGTGGAAGCATTTTATGCCAGATATCCCAAATTGGTTTTATACAAAAAACAATCCGTTTCACTCTATCAGAAAAACGGGTACACCTATATCTGGTATGATAAAAAAGGGCGAAAAGAAACCGCCGAAGTGATTTACAACAAGATGAACAACCTGTTTGAAGAAGGTGTTCAGGCGAAAGTTCCCTACAAAGACATTCTGGACGGTATGTTTCTGCGAACTTCAGCCAAACCCAACGTGGATGTTGAATTGTTCCTGACCAATTACTATTTCTATTATACCAATAAAGTGCTTCAGGGCATTGACAGTACTAAGACAGAGGAGTTGGGCTGGTATTTGCCCAGAAAGAAAATGTCCTATGTGAAGTATCTGGATTCTTTGCTGATCGATCCCAAATTAATTGACAACAAAGAACAATTGATAGGACAATATTACAAGCTGAAAAGTGTTTTGCAAAAATACCGAACCATCGAACAAAATGGCGGTTGGACACCGATTACAACTCCGACTGATTTTAAGCAAATGAAGCCTGGTGACAGTTCTGAATTGGTGCTGCAAATCAGAAACAGATTGTTCCTCACTTCGGATATTGAAACCGATTCTAAGAGTTCTGTTTATGATGAGTCGTTGCAGCAGGCTGTTTTGAAATACAAAAAGCGCAATGGGTTTTCGGCTGACAAAATTATTCAACAAAAACACATAGACGAAATGAATGTGCCGATTAGCGATCGCATCAAAACCATTATGGTCAATATGGAACGCTGCCGCTGGATTTCAACCGATTTGACCAAAGCCAAAGAGTTTATTGTGGTTAATATCCCATCCTATCGACTGAGTTATTATAAAAACGGCAAAGCTGTTTTGGTTTCTAACGTAGTTGTAGGAAACCAGATGAATGAAACCGTTATTTTCAGTGGTATGATGAGTTATATTGTTTTTAGTCCTTATTGGAATGTACCGAAAAGCATCCGCGACAAAGAAATTCTTCCGGCGATTAAAAAAGATCCAAACTATCTGTCCAAACACAATATGGAATGGAAAGGAAGCAACATTCGTCAAAAACCGGGGCCGACAAATTCCTTAGGTTTGGTGAAATTTTTATTCCCGAATTCCAATAATATTTACCTGCACGATTCACCGGCGAAGACGTTGTTCAACGAAGAGAAAAGAGCCTTTAGCCATGGTTGCATCCGTGTGGCCAAACCCAAAGAACTGGCGAATATGATTTTGGCTGATGATCCCAATTGGACACCCGAAAAAATTGAAGAAGCCATGAACGCCGGTAAAGAAAAGTGGTATACTTTAAAAAGTAAAATCCCAGTCTATATTGGTTATTTCACTGCTTGGGTAGATGAAGACGGTGTTATCAATTTCCATAAAGACATCTACGAAAGGGACAACGCTTTAGCCACTTTGCTTTTGGAAGACTAAAAGGCTTCGCCGTGCTGGGACAAGTCTAATCCCATATTTTCTGATTCTTCTGAAACACGAATCGGAATGATAATATTCGTCAGTTTGAACAATAAATAAGCACCACCAAAAGTAAATACGGAAACCAACACCAAAGCCATCATATGATGACCAAAGATGCTCCAGCCGCCATAGAGTAAACTCGCATTTTCTCCTTTGGCAAAAATTGCAGTGAGTATCATTCCCATAATTCCGCCCACGCCATGACAGGCAAATACATCAAGGGTATCATCGATTTGTTTTAGTTTTTTCCAATAGACCATTTTGTTGGAGACCAAAGCGCCAATAAATCCGAAGAAAATACTTTGTGGAATGGTCACATAACCCGCAGAAGGCGTGATGACTACCAATCCAACTACAGCACCGATACAAGCGCCCAGAGCCGATACTTTTCTGCCATTCATTCGGTCAAAAAACACCCAAGACAACATCGCGGAAGCAGAACAAATCGTGGTAGTAGCAAAAGCCATCGCTGCCGTAGCATTAGCGGCTAAAGCCGAACCGGCATTGAATCCGAACCAGCCAAACCAAAGCATGCCTGTGCCTAACAACACAAACGGAATGTTTGTTGGAATGTGTTCGCTGTTTTTCCTTTTACCTAAAACTAAAACACCAGCCAATGCCGCAAAACCTGCACTCATGTGAACAACCGTTCCACCCGCAAAATCCTTTACACCGAAATAACTGCCCAAGAGACCGTTTGGGTGCCAAATCATATGGCATAAAGGCGCATAGATACAAAGGGTAAACAAACAAATAAAGAGCAAAAAGGAAATGAAACGGATGCGTTCCGCAAGCGCGCCGGTAATGATGGCCGGTGTTATGACTGCAAATTTCATTTGAAACAAAGCAAACAAAATAAAAGGTATCGAGGAAGCCATAGTCTTGTGCGGATGCATTTCGACATAGCTAAAGAAAGCAAAATCAAACGGGTTGCCAATGATGCCATAATGTACGCCATTTATCGTTGGACCAATCGGAGCGCCAAAAGAAAGTGAAAAACCAACTACAACCCAAAGCATGCTGATTACACCAAGACAGATAAAACTCTTGAGCATGGTGGAAATCACGTTTTTCTTTCCAACCATTCCGCCGTAAAAGAAAGACAAACCGGGAGTCATTAATAAAACCAAACAGGAAGCGGTGAGTAGCCACGCAACATCGGAATAACTAATCGTGTCAACAGGATTGAAAGCATCGTTGTTTTCGGCCAATTTTTCAGGCCAGAATAAACCCGAAATGGCCACTAAAGTAATGATGAGAAAAGAAACTATCCAGCGTTTTTCGATTTTCATGAAAATTCAATTTTAAAACCAACCCCTAATTTTATAGGGTAAAGTTATTTAAAATTGCAAATCATTGATGGTAAATGGCAAATTTGTTTAGGGTAAAATTAAATTTTTATCTAAATTTTAATGAAATAGAATTGTTTTTGAGAATTTAAAAAATAACCACTTTGTTTTTGAGAAATGTATAATTTACTTTTTCAATACTGCTTTTTGCAGCTCTTTTAAGTCGGCGGATTTGAAATTGGCAGCCGAACCGGAATAAGCCGAATAGATGATTTCTCCGGATTGTGAGTTGGTTACAGTGACAAATTTCTCCGCTGGGGTTTTGATGAACAATAAGTAATAAAACGGCATGGCGTTTGTCAGGATTTTATCATTGAGCTCGGCCAAAGGCAAGACTTTATAAGATTGTGAAAATCCATCAAATATTTCTTTATCATCATATTTTTTGCTTTCGTCATCGGAGTTTTTAGAAAACTTAATCATTGCATAATCGGGGATGAAAAGTGTAGAAGTTGACATCTTTTTGATTTCTTCTTTGTTGCTGATTTCGGTTTTGGCGAGGGTTTCAGTGCCTTTGTCTAAGAGCAAATTCAGTTGTTGGATGTAATTGGATAAAACGCCGGTTCCCCAATTTTTAAAATGTCCGGCAGCATCATAATCCATTTTATATAATGCGCTTGGATTGTTTTGGGCGTAGAAGTCGCCAAAGAGTTCTATAGTCGCGACTACGATTTTATCGGTCTGATTGAAGTGTCTTCTTTTCTTTGGGTCATAAGTATACTTACCGTTGGTTGTCCACAGTTCCAAATAAATGCGGGTTTCGGTAGCGGCTGTAGTACTATTGGAAGTGGTCATGTTGGCGCCAATCGTCACAAAGCTATTATTGGGCGCAATGTTTTTTTCTACATCAGTATATTTGATACATTCTACTTTCGAAAGTGTCCATGCTTTTTTTATGGCCTCAACAAAAGCCACGTCTTTGGGCGAGGCCGGATCTTTCATCGCAAAGAAGGTTGTGCCTTGTTTAATTTTGGCTACTTCAGCGGTATTGGTAATGGTAATTTGGCTGAAGCAGAAAAACGGAAACAAGATTGTCGCTATGAAATTAAAAAGGTTGGCTCTGATTTTCATAAAATGAATTTTTTGATTCTCAAACTTAGGAAAAAAAGTGGAATTAAGGATTACTTTCTTTAACCAACAAAAACCCCCAACATCACGTCGGGGTTTCTTTTATAAAAAGTTTTGTTTACCAAATCTTCACACGCTTTTCAGGCGCTAAGTATAATGAATCAGTTGGTTTGATGTTGAACGCTTCGTAGAATTCAGGAATGTTGCGCACGGTTCCGTTTACCCTGAACAATGCCGGTGAATGCGGATCGCCTGCTATTTGGCTACGCAAAGCCTCTTCACGGGATTTCTCTGCCCAAACTTGTCCCCAACCTAAAAACACACGTTGCATACCGGTAAAGCCATCCATTACCGGAGCTTCTTTTCCGTTTAATGAAGCTTTGTAAGCTTTAATCGCAATGCTCAATCCGCCTAAATCTCCAATGTTTTCACCCAAAGTAAAAGCACCGTTTACATTCAAATCAGGGAATGCCTTAAAGCTGCTGTATTGCTCAACCAAAGCGCCTGTTTTCTTTTTAAATGCGGCTAAATCTTGTGGTGTCCACCAGTTTTTCATAACGCCTTTACCATCAAAAGCACTTCCTTGATCGTCAAAACCATGACCGATTTCGTGACCAATAACCGCACCGATTCCACCATAATTTACAGCATCATCCGCATTCAAATCAAAGAAAGGCGGTTTCAAAATCGCAGCCGGGAATACAATTTCGTTTAACGAAGGATTGTAATAGGCGTTAACTGTTTGAGGATTCATTCCCCATTCTGTACGATCCACCGGTTTACCCAGTTTGGCTAAGTTACGGTTGTATTCAAATTCGGCGGCACGTAAGCCGTTACCATAAAAATCATTCTTATCGATTTTGAGCGCAGAGTAATCTCTCCATTTGTCAGGATAACCAATTTTAATCATAAAGTTGTCCACTTTTTTCAAGGCTTCTTTTTTAGTTGCCTCACTCATCCAATCCAATGTTTTGATGCTTTCGGCATAGGCTTTCAGTAGGTTTTTCACCATACCAACCATACGCTCTTTGGCTTCAGGAGAGAAATGTTCTTTTACATATACTTTGCCTACCACTTCGCCCAAACCGCCGTTTACAGTTTCCACTGCACGTTTCCAGTCTTCCTGTTGTTTTTCGGTTCCATATAAAGTTTTCCCGTAAAACTCGAAGTTTTGTTTGTCTAAAGCGGTTGTTAAAACACCGGCCGATTTATTGATTACACCCCATTTCAAATAGGTTTTCCAAGTGTCAATCGGTGTCGATTTGATAATGTTGTTCAGGCTTTTGGTATATTCTACCTGAGTTACCACCAGATTTTTTTCTTTTTCCACTCCGGCATTTTTCAGCATCGCAGTCCAGTTGAAATCAGGCATCAAAGTTTTTAAATCTTTTACCGCGTAGGCATTGTACAATTTTACAATATCACGGGTTTCTTCCTTTTTCATGTGTTGGCCGGCCAAAGTGGTTTCCAAAGCCATGATAGTCGCTGCACTTTGAGCCGCATTCGGCTGGTTGGTCAATTGAAACATCTTTTCTATATGAGCTACATATTTTTTGCGGATATCCATCATCTTAGCATCGGTAGCCAAATAGTATTCTCTTTCCGGAAGACCTAAACCGCCTTGCCAGGTAATTAGAGTATATTTAGTAGGATCTTTAAAATCAGTATACACCGAAACACTAAACGGGATAGCAATTCCTTTTCTGTTGGCCTGGCCAAAATAAGCCGCGAGGTCATCATAAGATGCAATCGCATCAATGGCCTTTAATTCAGGTTGAATAGGTGCAATACCTTTGGCATCACGTGTTTTTCTGTCCATAAATGAAGCATAGTAATCTCCGATTTTTTGTTCGTCTGAACCTTCGGCATTACTGCCTTTTGCAGCTGCTTCGATAATGGCTTTAACGTCTTTTTGAGATTGATCATACAGCATATCAAAAGCACCATAAGACGCTTTGTCTGCTGGAATCTTGGCGGTTTTCATCCAGGTTCCGTTTACATATTTGGCAAAGTTGTCGCCGGGTTTTACCAGCGTATCCATGTTTTTTTTATTGATACCCGAAGTGAGTTCTTTTTGGCTACAAGCCGCCAATAATACGGAGGCTGATAATAGCAAAATTTTTGTATTTCTCATTGTGTTTTAATTTGGTTAAAATGCTAATCTACAAGGTAAACCGCCAACAAAAGTCGATTTAACCATGAATCGCGTAAAGTTAGTGTGTAATCTGTTGAATTTGTTACAATTCTATAGTTTTATAACGGTTCGCCTTGTTAATACTTATGAATTTTGGCTAAAAATACCAAAATGATAATAATTCATAGCTAAAATTTGTTTATTATGAAATTGTTATTACTTTTATTAAAATATTTGTAAAATAACAATAATTTAAATGAAATATTCAGCAATTCAGAATTACATCAATGGGCGGTTCGTCCCATCCTCAACAACACAAACTTTAAACGTTATTTCTCCCTTAGATGGGAGTTTTTTATCTACAGTCCCTTTGTCAAGTGCGAAAGATTTAGACGATGCAGTGAAAGCAGCACAGGCAGCCTTTCCAGCCTGGAGCAAAACACCTATTAAGGAACGAGTACAAGTGTTCTTCAGATACAAAGCGTTATTGGAAAAAAACCTAAAAGAACTCGCAGAATTGTGCAGCGAAGAAAACGGAAAAACTTATGGTGAATCTGTAGCCGAAATAGAAAAATGCATTGAGCTCACCGAGTTTGCCACTTCTTTACCACAATTAATTACAGGAGAATTACTGGAAGTAAGCAAAGGCGTAGAATGCAGAACAGAGCATGTGCCGTTGGGCGTTGTGGCTTCTATTGTACCATTTAATTTCCCTTCGATGGTACCCAATTGGACGATTCCGAATGCGATTGCATTAGGAAACTGTATGATCATCAAACCTTCAGAAAAAGTGCCGTTGAGCTGTGGTCGTTTGGCTGAATTGTTAAAAGAAGCCGGACTTCCGGATGGTGTTTTCAACGTCGTTCATGGTGATGTTGATATTGTAAATGCGATTTGTGACCATCCCAAAATTGAAGCGGTTTCGTTTGTGGGCTCGACCAAAGTAGCGAAGATTGTGTACCAAAGAGCCACCAATAATCTAAAAAGATGCTTAGCTCTAGGCGGAGCCAAAAACCACCTGATGGTGTTACCCGATGCGATTCCGGAAATGACCGCGCAAAACGTAGCGGCTTCCATGTCAGGTTGTGCCGGGCAACGTTGTATGGCCGCTTCGGCGATGATTGGTGTTGGAAATGTGGATGCAATTGTCGGCAAAATTTGTGATGAAGCACGCAAAATTGTTCCGGGTCAAAACCTTGGAGCAGTCATCAATAAAGAATCTCAAGACAGAATCGAAAGTTATATCACTCAAGCCGAAAAAGACGGCGCCAAAATATTAGTCGATGGTAGAAATACCAAAGTAGCCGGAAAGGAAAACGGAACGTATGTTGGGCCAACAGTAATCGACTTTGTAACACCGGAAATGAGTGTGGCGCGTGAAGAAATCTTCGGACCGGTAATCTCTATCATTAGAACCAATACGGTTGATGAAGCTTTAGCCATCGAAAACAAAAATCCATACGGAAATGCCGCGAGTGTCTTTACCCAAAATGGCGGTATGGCACGTTACATTATCGACAAAGCCAGCGCGGGAATGATTGGCGTAAACGTGGGTGTTCCGGTGCCGAGAGAACCGTTCAGTTTTGGCGGTTGGAACGAAAGTAAATTTGGCGTAGGCGATATTACCGGAAAAAGCTCAATTGAGTTTTGGACCAAATTGAAAAAGAGCACGATTAAATGGAATGCGGAAGCCGGTGTAAACTGGATGAGCTAAGAAGAAATTATTATAAATTATAAATTTTGAATTTTAAATTATTGGAAATTTTCAGGAGCTAATCCCGCTATCCGCAGTATCTTTTTTTTAGAAAAAAGGATACTTGCTACTATCGGGGCTAGGACATTCTAGATTAGTACAAACCCATTTAAAATTTATAATTCAACATTCAAAATAGAAAAAAATGGTTACAAAAGAACAAACCTTGAGCAAAGAACAAATCATCAGCGACAGCAAAGAATTTAGCTTGTTTTCCTGGTCAGCCCAAGCGAGTGTTAACCCAATCGCGATAGAAAGAGCCGAAGGCGTGTATTTATATGACTACGACGGTAACCGAATCATCGATTTTTCTTCGGGCTTAATGTCTGTCAATATCGGTCATGGTGACCAAAGAGTTACCGATGCAGTCGTAGAGCAAATGCAAAAAGTAAGTTTTGTAACGCCAAGTTGCACGACGGAAATCAGAGCGAAGTTGTCAAGAAAATTGGCCGAAATATGCCCGGGCGATTTGAACAAAGCATTCTATACTTTATGCGGAACGTCATCGATTGACAATGCCATTAAACTAGCAAGATTGTACACCGGAAGGCATAAAATTATTGGAAGATACCGAGCGTTTCACGGCGGTTCCATTGGCGGCATGACCGTTGGTGGCGATCCAAGAAAATTAGCGAATGATTCCCAACAAATGCCAAATGCGGTGCATCTTGATGATCCATATTATTTCTTTGGGATGAAAGATTTAGACGAAACGACCAAGTTGAATCTGAGTTTGGAATACGTAGAAAGAGTGATTCATCTCGAAGGCAAAACCAATATTGCAGCTTTTATTTTTGAAGGCGAAAGCGGTTCTTCGGGTTGTTTGCATTATCCTAAAGGTTACTTGAAAGGCGTAAAAGCACTATGTGAAAAATACGGAATCTTATTCGTAGCCGATGAGGTTATGAGTGGTTTTGGCCGCACCGGAAAATGGTTTGGTTTTGAAAACCACGACATCGTTCCCGATATGGTTTGTATGGCGAAAGGATTAACCGCGTCTTATTTGCCGTTAGGCTGTTTGATGGTTTCCGATAAAATTGCTGAGAAATTTCAGAACACACCGATGATGATTGGCTTGACCTATAATGGTCATCCGGTAGCATTGGCGGCGGCTTTAGCTGTAATCAATATTTATGAAAGCGACCGATTGATAGAAAATACCCAAAAAATGGGAGTCTATTTAGAATCCAGAGTGCAAGCGATGCGAAGCCAACATCCGAGTATGGGAGCTTTCCGCAACACAGGATTGTTAGGCTGTTTGGATGTGTTAAAAAACAAAGCGACAGGCGAATTGATTTCGCCTTATAATGGCGCCGGTGACGATTTAAAAGTGACCAATGCCATTGCGGGCAAAATACGTGAATTAGGCATGTACACGTTTGTTCGCTGGGGCTACATTTTTATAGCACCGCCATTATGTGTCACGGAAGCGCAAATCGATGAAGGTTTAGCGATTATCAGTGAAGCTTTAAAAATTTCAGACGCTGCCTTAGTATAAACAACCCGAGGCGTAGCCGAACTGTATGGCGCGCAGCGAAATAAAACTCTAAACCCAACATGTCCGAAAACCAAAATCATACAAACACGTCTTTGTATAGTGAAGACTTGGCGCCGGTTCCAGCTGAAAAAAGAAGCTGGACGACTTGGAATTATGCTGCGCTGTGGATCAGTATGAGTCTTTGTATTCCGACCTATATGCTGTCGAGTTCGCTGATTGAAGGTGGCATGAATTGGTGGCAGGCAATCTTGACCATATTTTTAGGAAACACCATTGTTTTAATCCCTATGATTTTAAATGGTCACGCGGGCGCTAAATATGGAATTCCATTTCCGGTATTTGCGAGAGCGAGCTTCGGGACGATAGGAGCCAACATTCCGGCGCTCCTCAGAGCCATTGTGGCTTGTGGGTGGTTCGGAATCCAAACCTGGATTGGTGGATTTGCGATTTATCAAATGGCGCGCTTGTGGATACCAAGTATTGAAACCTTACCACAAGTTTTCCCGGATTCCTGGGGATTGCAAACCGGACCGGCGATTTGTTTTTTGCTGTTTTGGTTACTCAATATGTATGTAGTGTATTTAGGAGTAGACAGCATAAGAAAATTATTGGTGTTCAAAGCCATCTTTTTACCGGTTGCCGCATTGGCTTTGCTGTTCTGGGCAATTAGTGCGGCAAATGGTTTGGGTCCAATTTTGGAAACCAAATCTAAATTCACCAATTCCGTTGATTTCTTCCATTTCTTCTTTCCGGCGCTGACCGGAATGGTGGGATTTTGGGCGACATTGTCTTTAAATATTCCCGATTTCACAAGATACGCAACATCCCAAAAAGCCCAAATCAAAGGACAGATTTACGGCTTACCAACATCGATGACGATGTTTGCATTCGTAGGGGTTGTAGTGACTTCGGCAACCACAATTGTTTTCGGAACGACCATTTGGGATCCAGTGATTTTAGCCGGAAAGTTTGATAGTAAATTGTTAGTTAGCATTGCGATGATTGCGGTGGCGATATCAACATTAGCAACCAATATTGCCGCGAATATAGTAAGTCCGGCGAATGATTTTGCCAATTTATCGCCTTCCAAAATCGACTTCAGAAAAGGTGGTTATATCACAGGAATTATCGGAATCATGATCTTTCCCTGGAAACTGATTGCCGATCCAACGGGTTATATTTTTACTTGGTTGGTAGGCTATTCGAGTTTACTCGGACCAGTTGGTGGCATCATGATAGTCGATTATTATTTCATCCGAAAACAGACTTTACAGGTTGATGAGTTGTATAAAACGGATGGGATTTATGCTTTTATAAAAGGATTTAATTTCTGTGCCATCATTGCCTTAGTCATTGGAATTCTACCCAATGTACCGGGATTTTTTACCACAATAAAAGTGTTTCCGGCAGACCTATTTCCATCTTGGTTATTAGGCTTGTACAATTATGCATGGTTTGTCGGCTTTATTTTGAGTGGTTTTGTGTATTGGTTATTAATGAGAAAATATCAAGATTAGATTATGAGTATTTTAATTAAAAACGGAAGAATTATAACAGCTACCGATGATTATGTGGCTGATATATATATTGAAGGCGAAACGGTTTCTGCTATCGGTAAAAACTTAAATGTTCAGGCCGATGAAGTAATTGATGCCTCAGGAAAGTTGGTAATGCCAGGCGGAATAGATCCACACGTGCATTTGGACATGCCGTTCATGGGAACGTATTCCAGCGACAATTACGAAACCGGAACTCGTGCGGCCTTATATGGCGGAACGACCACTGTGATAGATTTCATCCTGCAAACGCAAGGCAAAAGCCTGCAATCTGCCCTACAGGAATGGAAAGGCAGAAGTGATAACAATGCGGTGGGCGATTACAGTTTCCACATGGCGGTGACCGATTTCAATGACGAAACCAAAAAAGAAATTCAGCATTTTATTGAAGTCGAAGGCATCACGTCTTTCAAAACTTTCATGGCGTACAAAGGCGCGCTGATGATTGATGACCGTCAAATGATTGGCCTTCAGGAAGAAGTTAAAAAACACGGAGGATTGATTAATGTTCACGCAACCAACGGCGATATGATTGATTACCTAATCCAAAAACATAAAGAAGAAGGAAAAATGTCTCCACTTTATCATTATTTATCACAACCCGAGGTTACCGAAGCTGAAGCCAGCGAACGTTTTGTAGATATGATCAATTACACAGGCTGTCCGGGTTATATTGTTCACCTGACTTGCGAGGGAGCATTAAATGCCGTTCGAAATGCTACAAGAAGAAACCAAAATGTGTTTGTAGAAACCTGTATCCAGTATTTGTTGTTGGATGCCAGTTTGTATGAGCAAAATTTTGAAGGTGCCAAATGGGTAATGTCGCCTCCATTGCGTGAAAAGAAAGATCAGGAAACCCTTTGGGCCGGAATCAATCAGGGAATGGTGCAGGTCGTGGCAACCGACCATTGCCCGTTTATGTGGGAACAAAAATTAATGGGGAAAGATGATTTTTCCAAAATCCCGAATGGCCATCCCGCAATCGAAAACCGTATGGAATTACTCTTCAGCGAAGGCGTAAACAAAGGCAGAATCACCTTGAATAAATACGTCGAAGTAGCTTGTACCAATCCGGCAAAAATCTTCGGTATGTTCCCGAAAAAAGGAACCATAGCCGTAGGCAGCGATGCCGATATTATTCTGATTGACGCCAATGAAAAACACACGCTTTCCGCCAAAACGCATCATATGAATGTGGATTACAGCGGTTATGAAGGTTGGGAATTGAAAGGGAAAGTAAAAACCGTTCTGCTTCGCGGCACAGTGGTTATTGACAATAATGAATGTAAAGTACAAAAAGGCTACGGTCAGTTTGTAAAACGAAATAAAGTACAAGGAAAGATTTAAATTATTTTAAATTATAAATGTTGAATTTTAAATGAAAAGCCATAATTCAAAATTTATAATTTATAATTCAAAATAATAAAAAAGCTATGGCAAGAATAGTAAAATCGGGTTTAATCCAATTGAGTTTGGCCAAAACGGAAGGCGAAGGCACAATTCCCGAAATCATGGAAGCGATGCTGCAAAAGCATATTCCGTATATTGAAGAAGCGGGTCGTCAAGGTGTTCAGATTTTGTGTTTTCAGGAAATTTTCAACACGCCGTATTTCTGTCCGGGACAAGACAGCGCTTGGTATGCTTCGGCAGAAAGTGTTCCTGGTCCAACGACCGAAAGAATGCAAGTGTATGCCAAAAAGTATGACATGGTTATCATCGTTCCGGTGTATGAAAAAGACCAAGCCGGCGTGTTGTACAACACTGCTGCTGTCATTGATGCCGATGGGACTTATTTGGGCAAATACCGTAAAAATCACATTCCGCAAACGGGTGGTTTTTGGGAAAAATATTTCTTCAAACCGGGCAACTTAGGCTATCCTGTTTTTCAAACAAAATATGCGAAAGTCGGTGTTTACATTTGCTACGACCGTCATTTCCCTGATGGTGCCAGATGTCTTGGTTTGAACGGAGCTGAAATCGTGTACAATCCGTCTGCGACAACCGTTGGGCAATCCCAATATTTATGGAAACTCGAACAACCGGCGCATGCCGTAGCCAATGGCTATTTCATGGGTTGTATCAACCGTGTCGGAATTGAAAAACCATGGAACCTCGGACGTTTTTACGGAACGTCTTATTTCGTCAATCCGCTAGGCGAAATTTTCGCCTGTGCTTCCGAAGATAAAGATGAGTTGTTGGTAGCCGAATTCGATTTGGACTTAATCGAACAAATCCGTGGCAAATGGCAATTTTACAGAGACCGAAGACCTGAAACCTATGGCGAAATAACTGCGCCTTAATGAACCAAAAAGATATAATTAAGATAATTAACCCAACCAAAATATGAGCATAAAAAATAACCGATTAACTCCGGCCGAATACCAGGAAAATTTCACCGATATTCATCCGCCGTTTGAAACCAGAGATTCTGCTTTGGTGGAAGCCAACCGTTGCCTGTTCTGTTACGATCCGCCTTGTATGAAGTCGTGTCCAACGTCTATCAACGTCCCAAAATTCATTAGACAAATCACCACCGATAACCTCAAAGGTTCGGCACATACTATTTTTTCTTCCAATATTATGGGTGCCGGTTGCAGCAAAGTCTGTCCGGTAGAGAAATTGTGTGAAGGTGCTTGTGTCTATAATTTAATGCACGAAACACCAATCAATATTGCCAAACTCCAACGCTATTCAACCGAAAAAGCGATGGAAAACAACTGGCAATTATTCGAAAGAAAACCTTCGAAAGGTAAAAAAGTAGCCATCGTTGGCGCCGGTCCTGCGGGATTGAGTTGTGCACATACCTTGAGCCGCGAAGGAATAGATGTGACCATTTATGAAAAAGAAAGTAAAGGCGGCGGTTTGATGACCTACGGCATTGCAGCCTATAAAGTGACACCGGAGTTCTGCGAAGATGAGGTAAATTATATCACATCTATCGGTGGCATTGATATCAAATACAATCAGGAATTTGGCAAAGATGTTACGTTAGAATATTTGCAACAAAACTATGACGCCGTGTATATGGCGTTCGGAGTTGGAATGGCGCGTCAATTGGATATTGAAGGCGAACATTTGCAAGGCGTGGAAGATGCCATCAAATTCATTTACGAATTACGCGATAACGATTATTCCAAAATTGCCGTAGGCGATAAAGTAGCCGTAATCGGCATGGGAATGACAGCGATTGATGCGGCAACACAAGCCAAAAGATTAGGCGCTTCCGATGTGACTTTGGTGTACCGAAGAACGCAGGCTGAAATGCCGTGTACCGAAAAAGAATTGGACATCGCCAAATTGGATGGTTGTAAAGTAATCTGGTTAGCTGCTCCAAAAGAAATCAAAGGCGATAATGGCAAAGTATCTCAACTCATTTGCGATGTAATGAAACTCGGCGAACCTGATGCCAGTGGTAGAAGAAGTCCGGTAGTTTCCGGAGAAACGTTTACGTTGGATGTGGATATGGTGATTAAAGCAGCAGGGCAAATGCCTTTCCAATCTTTAGTCAATGACAATAATATCGAAAATAACAATGGCAAAATTTCAGTGAGCGGAAAATCAGCAGCTAAAATAGCCGGAGTTTTCGCCGGTGGCGATTGTGTCAACGGTGGGCGAGAAGTTGTCGATGCCGTTCAGGCCGGAAAAGACGGAGCAGCCGCTATTTTAAAATACATCATCAGTCCGGATTACATCATCGAATCCGAATTAAAACCAACCTTCAATAATTAAGATTATGGCAGATATATCAACCGATTTTTTAGGCATAAAATCACCGAATCCATTCTGGCTTGCCAGTGCGCCGCCAACCGATAAATTAATCAACGTTGTCCGTGCTTTTGAAGCCGGCTGGGGCGGTGTCGTTTGGAAAACTCTAGGTTCACAGGTAAAGAATGTTTCCTCCCGTTATTCCTCTGTGGAATATGGAAGAAAGCGCATCATGGGATTCAACAACATCGAATTAATCAGTGACCGACCTTTGGATATCAACCTAAAAGAAATCACCCAAGTTGTAAAAATGTTCCCGGATAGAGCGATGATTGTTTCGCTGATGGCGGACAATGACCGCAAATCTTGGCACGAGCTCATCATGAAATGTGAAGATGCCGGAGCGATGGGATTTGAACTCAACTTTGGCTGCCCACACGGAATGACTGAAAGAGGCATGGGAGCCGCCGTCGGACAAGATCCTGAAATTGCCAAAATGGTAGTCGAATGGGTTATGGAAAAAGCAACGATTCCCGTAATTACCAAGCTTACGCCCAATGTGCATTCTGTTGTTCCAACAGGAAGAGCTGCAGTAGAAGGTGGAACGAGTGCGTTGAGTTTAATCAACACGATTCAAAGTGTCACCGGAATTGATTTGGATACTTTGGTGCCGAATCCATATGTAGCCGGGAAAAGTGTTTTTGGAGGGTATTGCGGTCCGGCCGTGAAACCGATTGCGTTAAAAATGCTGACTACAATTGCCCAAGATGAGGTAACCAATAAAGTGCCAATCTCCGGAATTGGTGGTGTGAGTACCTGGAAAGATGCAGTCGAATTCATGTTGTTAGGAGCAACTTCTGTACAAGTTTGTACCGCTGCGATGACGCACGGTTTCCGAATTGTGGAAGACATGTGCGAAGGTTTAAACAACTGGATGGATGAAAAAGGCTATCAGAAAACGACTGATTTCATTGGTAAATCAGTAGAGAAAATAACGCATTGGGAAGATTTGGATATCAATTACCATCATATCGCCAAAATCGATCAGGACAAATGCATCCACTGTGGTTTGTGTTACATCGCCTGCGAAGACACATCGCACCAATCCATCAACATCGAAAGAGGTGTTCCTTACAACAATTACACTGTCAAAGAAGAAGAATGTGTAGGCTGTAATTTGTGCAAATTGGTTTGCCCGGTTGACGAATGTATCACGATGGAAGTCCACCGCGTGGCACCGGAATACGTGAACTGGAAAGACTGGCAAAGAGAAGGCAGACCGTTAAACGACCACTAAAAAATTATTTTAAATTTTAAATGTTGAATTTTAAATTGGGTTTTAATTCCGATGCTATTTTTCATTTATAATTTATAATTTATAATTCAAAATAGATGAAAATAAATTCTTCTCGACTTCAAAGCCATTTTGAAGCCATGTCTGAAATAGGCAAAATCGGTGAAACCGGAACCTGTCGTCCTGCGCATACCGAGTTGGAAAAACAAGGTTTTGAAATCGCCGGTTCCTGGATATTTGAGATTAAGAGGAGGACTGCCAGTGGCAGTCAGGTATACGAACTTTAGTTCGTCAATAAATAAAACTAAAGAACTATAATAAAATGAATATAAACAGAACTCGACTTCAAAGCCATTTTGAAGCCATGTCTGAAATAGGCAAAATCGGTGAAACCGGAACCTGTCGTCCTGCGCATACCGAGTTGGAAAAACAAGGTTTTGAAATCGCCGGTTCCTGGATGAAGGAAGCCGGCATGTCGGTTCGCATCGATAACTTCGGAAACCTTATCGGAAGGCTCGAAGGCAAAAATCCCGATCTACCCGTTTTGATGATGGGTTCGCATCTCGATTCGCAACCGTATGGCGGACGTTTTGACGGCGTAGCAGGCGTGTTGTGTGCGATTGAAGTTGTTAAAACTTTACACGATAATGGCATCGTTCCCGAACGAAGTATAGAAGTCATTTCGTTTGCCGATGAAGAAGGCTGGCGTTTTAACAAAGGCTTATTTGGTTCACGCGGCATTCTGGGAAAACTGGAAGAAGGCGAGTTGGAACGCGCCGATAAGGACGGAATTACTCGCGGACAAGCCTTAAAGGATTTTGGGTGTGATATTACCAAATTCAAGGAATCCGAATACAAACCCGGAAGCATTTTTTGCTTTTTGGAACTCCATATCGAACAAGGCCCGATTTTAGATTTGGCACACAAACCTATCGGAGTGGTTTCCGGAATTTCGGGACCATTGTGGTGGACAGTCAAACTCAAAGGAATGGCCGGACACACCGGTTCCGTACCAATGCCGATTCGTAAAGATGCGTTAGTTGGCGCAGCCGAAATTATTGTAGCGGTCAATGAAATTGCGACGCAGGTTCCTGGAAATCCAACTGTGGGAACCGTTGGAACGCTGCAAATTTTTCCGGCATCCAGAAATATTATTCCGGAAGAAGTCACGTTTACCGTTGATTTGCGCGACATCGATTTGGAACGAAGAAACCGTTACGAGAAACAGCTTCGCGATAGAATTGAATCAATTTGTGCCAAACATAAACTGACTTACGAAATCTCCGAAGACACCAAAAGTGATCCAAGATATTGTGCCGACTGGATTAAGGAAATCATTCACAACGAATGTCAAAAACTACAATTGGATGAAATCGAACTGATGAGCGGACCTTTCCATGATGCATTGGCGTTGTCTTATGCCTGTGATTACGGAATGATATTCGTGCGCTGCAAAGACGGCATCAGCCACAATCCGCTGGAATATGCTTCGTATGAAGATTTGGCGATTGGTGCCAATGTATTATTAGGAACCGTTATACAAGTACTCAAAAAATAACCCGAGGCTTAGCCGAATTGTATGTATCGTAGCGGAATAACACCCAACGATTATTATAAGCCATTCAAAAGGAAATTGCCATCAGAGAAATTTGATGGCTTTTTTTATTGTCTTTTAATAAATACTATCTTTACTCTTCAATTTGCCATCATGCCCAACCAAGACATTAAAATTCTTCATATCGACAGCAATCATCCATTGTTGTGGGAACAATTGGAACAAGCCGGTTTTCAGAATGAAGCCGATTTTACTTCTTCTAAAACCGAAATCGAAGCCAAAATTCAAAACTATCATGGCGTTGTTATCCGCAGTCGATTTAAAATAGACAGAGAATTTATAGATAAAGCAATTAATCTCAAATTCATTGCCCGTGTTGGCGCCGGATTGGAAAGTATCGATTGTGAGTATGCAGCAGCAAAAGGCATTCACCTCATTGCGGCTCCGGAAGGCAACCGAAATGCCGTTGGCGAACATACCTTGGGTATGCTTTTATCTTTACTTAACAAACTGAACCGAGCCGACAGATTGGTGCGTCAGGGACATTGGGTTCGTGAAGGCAATCGTGGTCATGAATTGGATGGCAAAACGGTCGGTCTCATTGGTTATGGGAATATGGGAAAATCATTTGCCAAAAAACTGAAAGGCTTTGACGTGGAAGTTTTGTGTTATGATATTTTGGATAATGTTGGTGATGCCAATGCCAAACAGGTTTCGCTTTCAGAATTGCAGGCCAAAGCCGATGTATTAAGCCTGCACATTCCTTCAACTCCTGAAACGGATAAGATGTTAAACACGCAATTCATCAATGCTTTTGCCAAACCGTTTTGGTTTATCAATACATCACGTGGTAATAATGTTGTCACGGCTGATTTGGTTGAAGCCTTGAAATCGGGGAAAGTTTTAGGCGCCGGATTGGACGTGCTGGAATATGAGAAATTATCTTTTGAGAATCTTTTTATCGATACTGAAAAACCAAAAGCTTTTGAGTATTTATTGGAAGCCGAAAATGTTTTATTAACGCCACATATCGCCGGCTGGACATTTGAAAGTCATCAAAAACTGGCGCAGACCATAGTCGATAAAATCATAGGACTTAACCATAATTTTATCTGAAGGCCAAAATAAAAATAATAAGTTTTTTCTTAAAAAAATATTTAAAACAGGTTATTTAACAGGATATTACAGCCTTTGGTCTATACAATTGTGTTGTTTATCGATTTGTGAAATTAATTCTTTTAGATTCTTGTACATTTCCTGAAATTTGTAAAATAAATCAAAAATTATTCTCTCTACTTGCTCATTTATAAATGTTTAGGATTTTTATAAATTAAAAAAATAAGAAAAAAATCATTATTCTTTATTTACTGCATTTCGCCCCACAAAAATCAAACATAAACTTCAATATTATGAAAAGAAGATTACTCTTTACTGCTTTGCTGCTGGTGTTTTTCAGCACAGTAAATTTAAATGCTCAAGTTGCAACTGTTTTTAATGATAATTTTACCACTTCAGCAGGAACAACTTTTACTACTGCAAATGGACCTATAGGAACAAGTCCGACTTGGAATTTGTCCCGAAGCGGGGTTGATTATGGAGCCGGAATTAATTCTGGGTTATTAATCTTGGGCAACGATGCCTCATCAGCGGGAAATTTGGCCGGATGGGTTATGGGTTATACTAACACTGCTGGTTTTTTAACACCTTACAGCACAACTTTAAATTCGAATCCTGGCGATGTTACCTGGACATTTAATATGCGTCAGCCACAAGCTAATCCGAGTGGTTTTGCCAGTGGGAATTATGGTGTTGCTTTTATCCTTGCCGGAACTTCAGGAACCACAAACAGTTCAGGAACTGGTTATGCAGTGACTTTAGGGAATTCGGGAAAAACGGATCCTTTGAGATTGGTTAGTTATTCTTCCGGACTTCAAACCTCGACGACAATTGTTACCTCTAATACTTCAGGGCTTACTGATTTTGGGAATCCTTATATCAGTGTAAAGGTTATTTACACACCATCTACCAATACTTGGAAACTTTATGTGAGAAATGATGGTACGGCCTTTTTGGATCCCAATTCAGGAAGTTTGACATTGCAGGGAAGCCCAACGGTGAACAGTACCTACACAGGAACCGCTTTGCCAATTATGGGTGGGTTTTGGAATGCTAGCACAAAGTTTAACCAATCGGCGCTATTTGACAATGTTAAAATAACCGTAGTGGTGCCTAGCATCACCTCATTAGCACCACCCTCAAAAGTAGCTGGTACCGGAGCTTTTACACTCACGGTTAATGGAAACAATTTTGTAAACGGAACCAGTGTGGTTAAATGGAATGGGAGTAACAGAAGTACAACCTTTGTTTCGACAACTCAACTCACAGCATCCATACTGGCAACAGATATTACTACGGCAGGAACAGCAGCTATTACTGTAGCTAATGGAACAGCGGTATCGAATGCACAAAACTTTACCATCGACCCGGCAGGAGTTCCTAATATTGCCCTTTCTACCAGTGGTTTAAACACAATGACGACCATAACAGGAACCGCTTCTTCTGCTCAAACGTATACCGTAAGCGGGACCAATTTAACGGCTAATATCGGTATAACAGCGCCTGCGAATTTTGAAATTTCAACCAATGGGACAACTTATTTTGCGTCATTGTCCTTGACACAAACGGCGGGAAGTGTAAGTAACACAACTATTTATGCCCGAGTTAAAGCTTCGGCACCATCGGGGATTTATGCTGCCACAATTGATCATACAACAACTGGAGGTGCCACAAAAACAATCTCTGTAGCTGCCACAGTTATTGCTGCAAAACCAACGATTCAAGCCACTGCAGTTAATTTCACATCAGTAACATCGACTACTTTTACTGTTAACTGGACCAATGGAAACGGGGCAAACCATATCGTTTTAATTAAAAACGGAAGTGCTGTTAATTCAAATCCTGTTGATGGTGTAACTTATACTGCGGTTAATTCTTTTGGCGCAGGTTCCGAAATCGGTACGGGAAATTATGTTATCTATGCCGGAACTGCCAATACGATCAACCTCTCCGGATTACAGCCAAATACGACCTACCACGTAGCGGTTTATGATTACAATGGTTCTGCCGGTACGGAAAGTTATTTAACCACCACACCCGCAACCGGAAACAGAACGACACTTAACGCGCCAGTTGGATGGCAAATTTATACAGCCAATACAGCCAATACCATTAATTTCGATACCACCATCGATGGAGTAAACGAAGGTATCTATCAGGCGGCAGGGTTGTCACCATCTTTAACAAATGGGGAATTAAATTCCAATGCCTGGGCTATGACTGGTTTTACTGATGGCGCAATTGCTTTTGGCGGAACAAGTACAGACGGACAGGATTATGATAGAGGAACAGCTACAGGATCTGTTTCGGTTGGTGGGGTTTATGCTTTTGAGACAACAACCAATAATTTTTCATTAGGAATAAAACCAGCGACCGGAGATTTTGCTCCGGGTACTGTAACACTGCGTTTTCAAAATCAGACCGGAGCCGCGGTGACTTCAATAAGTATCGGCTATAAAGTTTATATTTATAATGACCAGGCAGCTTCAAGCAGTTTTAATTTTAGTCATTCAGCAGACAATTCGACTTATACAGGAGTAGCAGGGCTTAATGTAGTTTCTCCGGCAGCAGCCGATGCTTCACCCGGATGGAAAGCCTATTACAGAGTTGTAACACTAACAGGATTGAGTATAGCCAACAACAATTATTATTATTTCAGATGGTCGGGAGCAACAGTTTCTGGAAGTGTTGATTTTGATCAGTTTGGATTGGACGATATTGTTATGGTGGCCAACCCGTCTACGAACTATGCTTCTTTTAATGGCAATGCAGAAAACTTTGTAGTTTTAGGAAATGCGACTTTGTCAGGCAGCACAACAGTTGCCGGTGATATTACATTTAACGGAGGTAAGGTTGATCTCAATGGAAATACTTTAACCCTAAATGGAATAGTAACTAATACAACAACAGGAGGATTAAAGGGAAGTGCTTCAAGTAACCTGATTATTAGTGGAGCGGTAAGTCCGTCTTTGAGTTTTGACCAGACTACTTTAGGAACAACTAATTTATTGAATAATTTAAGCATCAATACTACAGCATCCAATACTGTAACTGTTTTGAACCCTGTTGTGGTTAACGGAACTTTGACTACTGTTTTAGGGCAAACTCTTAATCTGGGAACCAATGCTTTAACAGGTACGTTAAGCGGAATCGCAAATAACGGAACGATATCGACTCAAAACACATCATCTTTACCGATTCCTTCAGGGAAAACCTGGAGTGGTTCAGGAACGATAAACTATAATGCGACTTCAGCGGCCCAAACTATAGTAGTAGGAACTTACCAAAATTTAACTTCATCATCTACTGGTGGCGCTACCGCAGCAGGAAATTTAACAGTGAATGATGTTCTCCATTTGCCAACAGCCAATCCATCTTCAACTTTAGGAAGTCTTTCGATGGCAACTTTTACATTAACCATGGGAGCAAATGCAACCAATACAGGAATAGGTGATGTTACAGGAATTGTAACAAGAAATAGCATCGTTGCAAATACGCTCTATACATTTGGGAATACTTATACCTCGATAATATTTCCAAATATCGGAACATTGCCAACATCCATGAGTTTGAAAATTGCCATAGGAGCAGCACCAAGCTGGAGAACAGGAGCCATCAATCGAACGTATGATTTTATACAAACCGGAGGTTCAGGAACCAAAGCAGTGATTAAGGCGCATTATTTAGATACTGAACTCAATGGCAATGCTGAAATTAAATTAGTGGACTGGGCTTATATCGTTGCTTCTTCTACTGTTTTAGAACAAGGAAGATCCAATTATAATACAACTGAAAATTGGGTTGAATTGACCAATGTGAATGTTGGATTGTATTTTACTGGAACTTTTAACCAGGTGCTTTTAACATTGGATGAATCAGCGGCGGGATCATTAACATGGAACGGCTCTGTAAGTGATTCTTGGACAACAGCGGCCAATTGGACACCAAATGCCACGCCATCAGATTTTACGATTGTTTATATTCCGGATGCGGCTACAACACCAAATGATCCTACTTTGAATCCGGCAGTATTGTTAGGTTCTTTAAATATTGATGCAGGAGGAATTTTGAATGCGCCGGCTAATTCGCAGTTTACAGTTAACAATGGTGCCGGAGCTTGGATTAATAATGGAACATATAATCCCGGAACCGGAACAAGTGCGGTTATTTTTACCAATGCCGATGCCACAATGGCCGGAAGTACTAATTTCAATAATATCACCATCAATTCCGGAGCCAGTTTGCGACCTTTAACGGATAACATTATGCAGATTGCGGGAACGTTCACCCGTAATGGAAGCTTTACTTCTGGCTCAATTGAAAATACGGTGATTTACACGGGTACCAATCAAACAATTGTTACTCCAAATGGAGGCTTACAGGCCTATCACAACCTGATTATAAACGGAACCGGGGCAGTTTTCCCAACTTCCTTAAACATAGCCGGAAATCTTACACTCAATCAGTCGGTTGATTTTACAGGGAAGACAATAGCAATGTTGGGCTCAGAACCTCAAATTATTGCCGGGACTTCCACACCAACTTTCAATAATTTAACCGTTAATAATTTGGATTCCGGTGTTTCACTCGGGACCAATACCTTTGTTAATGGTACCCTTACCTTAACTGCAGGGAATCTAGATTTAGGGAATTATAACCTGACTTTAGCAGCAGCAGTTTCAGGAGCATTTTCGGCAACCAATATGATAGTTGCCAGTGGTTCTGGAGAAGTAAGAAGAACTTTCACTAATACCGGTTCTTATACTTTTCCGATTGGGGATAACACTGTTACGGCAGAGTATTCACCGATAACGGTTTCAGTAACGGCAGGCTCCTTTTCGAGTGCTTATGTAGGTGTTTCAGTAGTTGATGCCATTCATCCTAATAACTCAAGTACAACCAACCATTTGACACGTTATTGGAAAGTAAGCGAGTCAGGAATTACAGGTGCCATGGCTAATATTTCGGCTACATATAGTGCATCAGATATTACAGGTATGGAAGGCGATATTAGTAGTGCACAATTGAATGGAACTTTTAACCAGGCTTCCAATCCCTGGATAAAATATACCGCATTGTCAGGCAATACACTTTTGGCCACCGGAGCTACACTAACAAGTGGTCAGACTTCTGCTTTTACAGGAATCAAAGGCGGCAATTTCACCGCAATGATTTCCGGTTACGGTACCTTCTGTTTGAATGATGTGGTTACACTTACGGCTACTCCAACAGGTGGAGATGCACCTTATACTTATTTGTGGTCAAGCGGATTGGGAACGGATGAAACTGCTGTTCCTTCAACTACGGCTTCAGGAACTTTGAATTATGTGATTACTATCAAAGACAATAATGGAATTACTGCTACTGATAATGCAAATGTTGAGGTTTCCCCGGCGTCTGTTGGCGGAACAACGTCTGGTGGTTCGTCAATTTGTGCAGGTTCAACCAGTGGACTTTTAACTTTATCGGGATATACGGGTAATGTAATACGTTGGGAATCTTCTGTAAGTCCATTTTCTGTTTGGACACCTATTTCAAATACTTCTGCTAGTTATACCTCGGGAGCATTAACCCAAACAACCAGATTCAGAGCCGTTGTTCAAAGCGGTCTGTGTACGGAAGCCAACTCAGGAGATACTAGTGTTACTATAAGTTCCACAACCTGGAGCGGTGGAATATGGACTAATGGAGCACCAAATGCCACAACCAGTGCAGTAATTTCAGATGCATATACTTCCGGCGGAAATAATATTAATGCCTGTTCGTTAACTATCAACAACAATGCTGTGGTCCAGATTTCATCAGGTGATACGGTTACGTTAAGTGGTGCTTTGGTTACTGAAACAGGAAGTGTGGTTACCTTTAATAATAATGCAAATTTGATTCAGGGCGGAACAACAAATGCCAATTCGGGGTCAATCTTTGTCAGACGTAACAGTTCTGCCTTGATGAGATTAGACTATACTTTATGGTCTAGCCCTGTTTTAGGAAGCCAGACACTTTTAGATTTTTCTCCTGAAACATTAACGAATCGTTTCTATACCTATAATACCAGTACCAATTTCTATGATGCCATAACGCCTTCGGTTACATTTGTTACAGCGAAAGGATATTTGATAAGAATGCCGAATACACATCCGACTACACCTACTGTCTGGAACGGACAATTTTCGGGAGTGCCAAATAATGGAAATTACAATTATACAATGACTGACATTGCATCCGGACAGCGATTCAATTTGGTTGGAAATCCATATCCGTCACCGATTAATGCCAATGCTTTTGTTTCGGCCAACAGTGCCAATATTACCGGAGCTTTGTATTTTTGGAGAAAGACCAACAATGTTTTGAGTCCATCCTATTGTACCTGGACTACTATCGGATTTACCAGTAATGGTGAAGCACAGGTTTTTGACCCTAATGGTGTCATTCAGACCGGACAGGGATTTTTTGTAGAAGCCTCTGGCAACGGAACTGCGCTCAACTTTAATAATTCAATGCGTGTTGATAATCATGCCAATCAGTTCTTCAGAAATTCAAATACTACTTCTGATATTGCAGAGCAAAGTAAGATTTGGTTAAATGCCTTCAATAGTACGGGTTCATTCTCACAAACCTTGTTAGGATATGTTGCCAATGCTACTCTGGGATATGATGTGTCAATTGACGGTAAATACATCAACGATGGCGATATAGCTTTGACGTCAATTATTGGTGCCGAAAAATATGCCATACAAGGAAGAGCATTGCCTTTTGATATTAATGATGTTGTTCCAATGAATTTTAAGGCCACCAATGCCGGAAATTATACCATTGCGATTGATCATGTTGACGGATTGTTTTTAGGGGAACAAAGCATTTACTTAAGGGATAATACTACCGGAATCATTCAGGATTTAAAAACAGGAAGCTATACTTTCACTTCCGCAGCGGGTACATTTGACTCCCGATTTGACATTCTTTACCAAATCCCTTTGAGTGTTGGTTTGCCAACTTTCAATGAAAATCAGGTGGTTGTTTATGAAAATCCTGCTGAGGAATTGGTTGTCAATACCGGCAGTATCGTAATGGATTCGGTTAAAGTATTTGACATCAGAGGCAGATTATTGCAAGAGCAAAAAAATGTCAATGCGGCCCAAACGGTGATTAATGTCAGTTTGGCGAATCAGGTATTGTTAGTCCAAATTACTTCACAAGACGGAATTTCAGTCACCAAAAAAGTAATCCGATAATTATCAAGCATTAATTTAATTACTAGCTTTGTTTATAAACCTTTTAAAGATTGATTTATGAACAAAGTTAGTTATTACTTAGTTGTAGTTGTGGGAATCCTAACTTTCCTGCAATTTTTCCCTCATGCCTTTCTGGGTTTTCCGGCAGTGTTAGATCATATCGAAAAAGGAGAAATTAGAGGTGAAGCCACAAAGGGAATGCAAATGATTTGGCTTTATTCATCAATCATGATGTTGCTTTCGAGCATTTGGATGTTCTTTTTGGCAAAGCCAATTCTGGAAGGGAAACACGTTGCCCGTGTTCAGGTTTTGTATTTGAGTATCGGGCTGATTGCTTTCGGATTGGGCTGTAATTATATTGCTCAGGAGTTTTTAAATCATATGGTTTTCTTTTCCATTGAAGGCGTTTTACTTTTATTGGCGGTAACCATTTTTTATAAAAGTGAGCAAGATGAGCGATAAAGACATTAAAAGAGTAACGGGTTTGGGTGGTTTTTTCTTCAAATGTGAAGACCCAAATGCGATAAAGGAATGGTATGCAACACATCTCGGAATCCCGGTGGATACCTATGGCTGGACATTTTGGTGGAAAGACAAGGAAGGAAATGAATGCTCTACTCAATGGTCGCCATTTGAGGCCAATACCAAATATTTTTCGCCAAGCGAAAAACCCTTTATGATGAACTACAGAGTGCACGATTTGGAAGCTTTGCTAAAAGTTTTAAAGGAAGAAGGTGTAACAATTGTGGGCGAAATGGAGACTTATGATTATGGGAAATTCGGTTGGATATTAGATCCTGAAGGAAACAAGATTGAACTTTGGGAGCCTATTGACTCCGCATTTTTGTAATAGTCTTTAGGGAATAGTGTTCTTTTATAAGAATTTTATATATTAGACCCATCTTAACATAACCAATAAAACATTATTATGGAAGCACAAAAAGTTGACATGTTTATGATGATGAATGCAAAGTATTTTGAAAGCCATCATCTAAACGCTGTTAGAGAAAAATTATTAAGCCTTGACGAATCTAAATGGGGTTTAGTGCAAACTCTTCAATTCAAAGACCCAACAACTTCATTAATTGTATCACTTTTAGGTGGTGCTTTAGGAATTGACCGTTTTATGATTGGTGATACCGGAATGGGCGTGGCCAAACTTTTAACTTGTGGAGGTTTAGGAATTTGGCAAATTGTAGATTGGTTCCTTATTATGGGTGCCACTCGCGAGAAAAATATGGAAGTATTCCAAAACACATTCTATTAATAAATGACCCGAAATAAGTTATATTCCTTGTTGCTTATAGCTTGTTTAGCGGGATTTATTTATCTTTTTTATTCCATTCAAAATATACAACGGGAAACAGTTGGAGTGTGTATCATCAAAAATGTGACCGGTTATCCGTGTCCGTCCTGTGGTACCACTCGGGCTGTAACGTTGCTTTTGGAAGGTAAATTAATTGACTCCTTATTACTCAACCCTTTTGGAATAATTGTTGCTGTAATCATGATAGGCTGCCCTGTTTGGGTTTTGACCGATATTGCTTTAAAAAAGGAAACCTTTTTTAAAGCCTATAAAAAAGCAGAAGCTACGATTAGAAAACCATGGATAGCCATTGTTTTAATCCTTTTAGTACTTCTCAATTGGATTTGGAATTTATATAAAAATCTATGATACAAGAAACCTCTTTTGCCTATAAACCGGGCGAGCACGAATGTGAAAAATCATCCAACAGTTATTTGATGTCTTTGGTCGCATTAATTGCGGGATTGCCTTTGCCGATCATTAACCTTTTGGCGACTTTCTTTTTCTTTTTGGCCAATAGAAAAGGTACTTATTTTGTACGATGGCATTGTACACAAGCCTTATTTTCCCAATTGGCTTTGCTTGGAATCAACAGTGCCAGTTTTTGGTGGACTATTTCAATTTTGTTTTCAGATGAAAAAGTCAGCAATGAGTATTTTGCTTATATCTTTACGGTAATCCTGTTTAACATATTGGAGATTTTCTCCACTATTTACGCGGCTGTACAAACCCGAAAAGGGAAACATGTGCAGTTTTTGTTCTTTGGAAATATTACTAACTTAATTTGTAAACCATAATGATAAAGAAAACCATTTTTCAGGGGCTAATTATAGTAATGGGATTTACGGCGGTTTGGTTTGGATTTTCCCAATTGGATTTTATGAAGTTCTTTGACGTAAAAGAAAGAACATCAAATCTTGAAAATAAATTGGGTGATTTGATTTGGTCTGAAATTTCGAATACCGAAGATATAGTAACCAATGATACGCTAGTACAAACACTGGACAGTTTGATTAATCCGTTGTGTGAAGCCAATGATATTGAAAGGGATTCGTTAAAGGTTCATATCATCATCAAAGATGAAATCAATGCTTTTGCGTTGCCCAATAACCATTTGGTGGTGTATACCGGTTTAATCGAAGATTGTAAAAGACAGGAAGCCTTACAGGGTGTTTTAGGACACGAGATTGCTCACATCGAGAAAAACCACGTAATGAAGAAATTGTCCAAAGAATTGGGATATTCAGTACTGTTAACGGCTGCTGGAGGAAGCAAAGGTGGCGCAATGGCCAGGGAAATTTTGAAAGCCCTGACATCATCAGCCTATGACAGATCTCTGGAAAAAGAAGCCGACATCACCAGTGTTGATTATATGATAAACGCCAAAATTGATCCAAAACCTATGGCCGATTTTATGTACCAAATGGCGATGGACAGCAATATAGACAAAGCGATGTACTGGATTTCAGACCACCCGGAATCAGAAGCACGGGCCAAGTATATTTTAGAATATATCAAAGGGAAGAAATTAAAAAGCAAACCAACTTTAACTGATAAAGACTGGAAAGCCTTTCAGGAAAAGGTAAAGCTGGAATAATAAAAAAGGTAACTCATTGAGTTGCCTTTTTTTATGTAAAAATGCATTTAATAATTAAATTCTTTTATATTTGAAATAACTAACCAAAAAGGAGTAACCGAAAATCCATAAAGAGTAGGGCTAACCAAAAAATCTAGAATATGTTAAAATGGTACAAAAAAGTAGTATTTGAAAACTATGCCAACTTTAATGGACGTGCAAGACGTTCAGAATATTGGTATTACACATTAATGAATTTAATTGTTGCCATCGTCGCAATCATGATTGACGGTGGATTGGGAACTAATTTCGCACCACTGCCTTATGGCTGGGTTTATGCTATTTATGCTTTAGCGGTGTTTTTACCGGGATTGGCTGTAGCAGTAAGACGTTTACACGACGTAGGCAAAAGCGGATGGTTCCTATTTATAGCATTAATTCCATTAGTGGGCGCTATTTGGCTTATAGTGTTGTTTTTTACTGAAGGAAACCGTGGAGAAAACCAATACGGTTCAGATCCAAAAGCAATAGAAGGATTCGAAGCAGCTTAAAGTTTCGCTCTATATAAAAACAAAAGTCCCGATTTATTCGGGACTTTTTTATTTGTAATTTTTCTCTTTTCGTTCGAGTTCGGCCTGAAATTCTTCCATGACAGGTTTTACGGTGCTTTCCGGTAAATCGGCAATTCGGATATACATCAATCCATCGACTGCATTATTGAATAATGGGTCAACATTAAACGCAACCACGCGGGCATTTTGCTTGATGTATTTTTTGATCAGCACCGGTAATCTCAAAGTTCCCGGTTCGACTTCGTCTATTATTTTGTCAAATTTATTCAAATCGGCCTCGGTTTCATTGAAAACAAAGTCTTTATCGGCATCTTTCAGTTTTACCTTGAATTCTTTCTTCGGATGGATGTATTGTGCCACATAAGGATCATAATAATGCGACTTCATAAACTCAATCATCAGCGATTTTGAGAACTCGGTGAATTGGTTGCTGATACTCACGCCGCCAATTAGGTATTTGTGTTCCGGATAACGCAATGTTGTGTGCACAATTCCTTTCCAAAGCAGGAATAAAGGCATTGGTTTTTGTTGGTAATCACTAACAATAAATGCTCTTCCCATTTCGATGGATTGCTCCATCATGCCATACAATTCGGGCTCAAATCGGAATAAGTCCTGCAGATAAAAACCTTCTATTCCATATTTCGGGAATATTTCAGAACCAAATCCCATGCGATAAGCCCCGGCAATTTGCTGTGATTCATCATCCCACAAAAACATGTGCTGGTAATAATTATCATATTGATCAAGGTCGATGGATTCGTTTGTGCCTTCACCAACAGCTCTAAAAGTAATTTCGCGTAAGCGGCCAATCTCGTGTAAAATGTTTGGAATTATATCGGCAGTTGCTAAGAAAACCAAATAGTTTTTACTTTGCAATAATCTAAAATCGCCTTGCTTTAATACTTCAATTTCTTCTAAGATTTTGTCGTGATTGGCAGGTTTTACAATCTGCTTTGGGCTCTTAGGCGTTTTTAGGTTTAAGTTGAGGTTCAGGTTTTGTGAACTCAGTAATTTAGATTCTTCATTGAAAGAGTTGGCCAACATATAGGTTTTGCGACGCAAAAACTCTGAGTATTCCTCAATGGTTTTGTGTTCGTTTTGTTCGGCAACCGAAATCGGTTTTCCGATACGAACTTTAATCACGCGGTCTTTTTGGGTCAACAATTCAGAAGGCAGTTTGGCCGTACGAAGTGTTGGATTTATTTTGGATAAGAAATAGAAAAAGCGACTGTTCTTGGCATGGAAATAAATCGGAATCACAGGAACCTGCGCTTTTCTGATCACTTTAATTGCGCCTTCTTCCCAGTCTTTATCGACCACCAATTGCCCATCTTTATAAGTTGAAACTTCTCCAGCAGGAAACATGCCCAACGGTTTTCCATCACTCAAATGACGCAGGGTTTCCTTGATCCCGATTACGCTTGACTTAGCATCTTTGTGATTTTCAAAAGGATTCACAGGCATAATATAAGGCTTCATCGGTTCGATGCGATGCAACAGGAAATTGGCAATGATTTTGAAATTAGGCTCTCTTTCGAGCATTAATTTCAACAATAATATACCATCAATTCCACCCAACGGATGGTTTGAAATGGTAATATACGGACCTTCTTTTGGTAATCTTTTTAAATCTTCTTCAGGAATTTCAAACTTAATTTGGAACTCATCCAAAATGGCATTCAGGAATTCTACTTCGCTCAAATGTTTGTTGCGGTCGTAGACTTTATTTAAGGTCGAAATTTTTAGAGCTTTCATTAGTAACCAGCCACAAAAAGTTCCTAAAACCCCATATTTATCAGCGTTTATTGCCTTTGCAACTTCTTTAGCAGTAACTAAACCCATTTATACCGTTCATTTTTTGAGTAAGAAACAAAGATAGTAATTCTCGCGAAATAGCTTCCAGAAAAAACGGAAAACAGCCGTTAAATTTTAATTTTTTATTATGTATTTTGGGTTTCAAATGTTTGTGTTTTTATCTACTTTTGGACTCGAGGCCTTTTGGTCGAATTCAACCAAGTTAAAACTAATGTAAAGCTTAATGAGAATCATTTCTTATAATGTTAATGGCATTCGTGCAGCGATTTCAAAAGGATTTTTGAATTGGTTGCAGCAAGCCAATCCCGATATAATTTGTCTCCAGGAAATAAAAGCTACCGAAGACCAGATTCCTTTGCTTGATGTAGAACTTTCGGGTTATCCTTATCACTATTGGTTTCCGGCCAATAAAAAAGGATACAGCGGTGTAGCTATCTTGTCAAAAGTAAAACCCAAAAATGTGGTTTTCGGAACCGGAATTGCCCATATGGATTTTGAAGGCAGAAACCTTCGATTGGATTTTGATGATTTCTCGGTGATGAGTTTGTATTTGCCTTCAGGAACCAATATCGACCGATTAAGTCACAAGTTCATGTATATGGATGATTTCCGGAATTATATTGACGAATTAAAGAAAGAGATTCCAAACCTTATCATTTGCGGAGATTATAACATTTGTCATGAAGCCATTGATATTCATGACCCAGTCCGCAATAAAACCGTTTCCGGATTTTTACCCGAAGAACGTGCCTGGTTGGACAAATTCATGAAAAGCGGTTTTATAGATACGTTCCGTCATTTTAATAAAGAGCCACATCATTACAGTTGGTGGAGTTATAGAGCCGGAGCCCGAAATAACAACAAGGGTTGGAGAATTGATTATTGTTTGGCAAGTGAGCCATTAAGAAACCGGTTGACCAGAGCAGTGATTTTACCCGAAGCCAAACATTCAGACCATTGTCCGGTTTTAGTAGAGATTGAATAAGAACAAAGAGAATAGAATATAGACCCGAGGCATTTGATATTAAGAAAAATTAATAATCGGTGCGCAGCGAAATAAAAATAGAAAAAATGATAAAAAAATTATTTTTTGGCCTAGCCATACTGAGTTTAATGACATCATGTGTTTCCAAAAAAATCTACAATGATTTGGAGAACAAATACACCGATTTGAAAAAGGAAAACAGGTCTTTGGCTGATGAAGTGGATGAATTGCACAAGGCCAATGCCGAGTTTGATTCGGTAAACAAGTCATTGACGGCTGAATTGTCCAGGTTAAAGGCAGACAGAGACAAACTACAGGCAGATTGCACGGCAACTTCTAATAATTTAAAAGCATTGCAGGAATCCTATTCGGCATTGGAAAAAAACAGCAATGATGCTTTGGAAACCAATATGAATAAAAACCGTGAATTGTTAGCACAGTTAGAAGCTAAAGAAAAAGCTATGGCTGTAGAACAAGACCGATTGAATAAAATGAGAGATGAATTGGCGGCAAGTACCAAACGTTTGAACGAACTGGAAAGCATGATTGCGGCCAAAGATGCCGCGATGAAAAAACTAAAAGACACTTTATCAAAAGCCTTGAACGCCTTCGAAGGAAAAGGATTGACCGTTGAAATGAAAAATGGAAAGGTTTATGTTTCGATGGAAAACAAATTGTTGTTCCAAACCGGAAGTTGGGCTGTTGGCGCAGAAGGAAGAAAAGCGGTTGTTGAAGTAGGCAAAGTATTGGCACAAAATCCGGATATTACCGTTTTGATTGAAGGCCATACCGATAATGACAAAATTCTTGGAAGTATTGGTGGCGGAATTGAAAGCAACTGGGACTTATCGACTAAAAGAGCCACTGCTATCGTAAATATTTTAGGGGAAAACGGAGGTATTCAAAAGAAGAATTTAACCGCGGCCGGTCGTGGCGAATTCGCCCCAATCATGAGCAATGATACACCGGAAGGCAAAGCCAAAAACCGTAGAATTGAAATCATCTTGACGCCAAAATTGGATGAAATTTCTAAAATGCTGAATGAGTTTTAAGAAATAGGCACTAAGGTGCTGAGCGACTAAGGTTCTGAGTTTTGACTTGGAACCTTTTTTTGTGTAAACGTTTCCAAAAAATCCGTTAATCGGGCAAAATTAACGGTGTTAATATTTTACTTTTGCCCAGCGAAAAGCAAGACAAATGAACTATACCACTTTACCGAATACCGATATAAAAGTCAGCAAAATCTGTTTGGGCACGATGACCTTTGGCGAACAAAACACCGAAAGCGATGCGCATTCCCAATTGGATTATGCCGTTGAAAAAGGCGTTAATTTTATTGATACTGCAGAAATGTATCCGATTGCGGCACGTCAGGCAACACTTGGTTTGACGGAAAAATATATCGGTACCTGGTTAAAGAAAACGGGAAAGCGGGAAGATTTAGTAATTGCTACTAAAATTGCCGGACCCAATCGAGGTATGGCTTACATTCGCCAACCGTTGGATTTTTCCAAAAAAAATATCCACGAAGCAGTAGAATTGAGCTTAAGAAATCTGCAGACAGATTATATCGATTTGTACCAAATGCATTGGCCGGAACGGGTAATGAATATGTTTGGGCAACGCGGTGTTTCCAAAGTTGACCCGCAATGGCAGGACAATTTCTTTGAAGTGTTAAGCGTTTATGACGGTTTAATCAAAGAAGGAAAAATCAAGCATATTGGTGTTTCGAATGAGAATCCATATGGCGTGATGAAGTTTATCAGCGAAAGCGAAAAGCACAATTTGCCTAAAATTGTGACCATTCAAAATCCGTATTCGTTATTGAACCGTTTGTTTGAAGTAGGTTTGTCCGAAATTTGTTTGCGCGAAAATGTAGGTTTGATGGCTTATTCGCCTTTGGCGTTTAGTTTTTTAACCGGAAAACATTTGAATGGCATTCAGCCAACCTCAAGATTGGGATTGTTTCCGCAGTTTACCCGTTATTCAAATGAAAACTGTTATAAAGCTACAAAACTATATCAGGAATTGGCACAGGCCAATGGACTGACATTAACCCAAATGGCATTGGCATTCGTAAACCAGCAGGAGTTTGTGATGTCAACGATTATTGGTGCGACTACAATGGAACAACTTCAGGAGAACATTACAGCTTTTGAAATAAAACTGTCTCCTGAAGTTGTTGCCGGAATTAATAAAATTCAAGTGGTATTTCCTGATCCTGCGCCTTAATTATTTTGAACCTAAGTGTATTGAGGATATTACATTAGAAGTTGGACTGTAATTTATGACAACAAATGTATCAGATGCTGTTCCATCTTGCATATTGATGTCAATAATTATAAAACCTAAATTGTCTATTACTTCTCTATTTGAATAAGAATTTGGGAAAAAGCTACTAACTTCTGAAATATTGTTACCGGCCTTTATCGAAGGATTGTAAAAATAAAAAGCACTGTTTTTTAAATCAAATGACACCATTTTATTCTCAAAAAAGTAAAATGAATTCACAGAATATTTATAATCCAACCAAGTCTCTTTGTTGATTTCATTTTCATAATTATCTATAGAACTAGGATTTCCCAATAGTGTTGTTAATGAGTTTTCTGTTTGTACAATTGAAAATGCATTAATTGTTATTTGACTGAATAATAACGAGTCATTGTTTTGCGCATTAGTACTCATGATTGTTACCATAAGTAATAAAAAGGATACTGTTTTTTTCATATTTTAAATGTTTTAAATTTTAATTGCAATCGGTTTCAGGTTCAAATGTCACTTCGTTAAATGTAGTTGTAAAAAGATCAATTGGATTTGATGCTTGGTAAGTACTTCCAATTTTAACTGTTGACTGAATATGTAGATGAGTAGTAACACCTTTAGCAGCAGCATTACCAGATCTTCCTATAGTGCCAATGTTTGTTCCTTGAGGGATTATGTCTTCTTCTTCAAAATTGACATTTCCTAAATGGCAATATTTAATCCTAATCGTTTGTCCATTTACCACTGATTCAACTTCAATATAGTTTCCTAAAGAATTAGCTTGATATTGAGTAGCACCCATTGTTTTTCGAATATTAACTATTTTGCCACCATACATGCTGTATACTTTGTCATTTAGGTTTCCTTGAATATCAACTCCTCCATGCTTTTTCTTTCCAACATATCCGTCACATGTTCGATTGGGGTCATTTCGCGTGCAGCCATAAGTGCCACCCGCTGGGTTAGAGGGAGATGAAGGACAAATTTTAGGGTCTTTAACTGGGTCTCCAGCACAAGGTGTCTCCTCTGGGTCAATCACCCCAATCACCCCATCCGGATTGCAAGGTTCGCCAGCTGATCTACAGCCTGCATCTAAACTATAACTGATTACCATAGTTACAGTAAAACCGGGATTACTGCCATCGCCACAGATTGAACCCGTATAATCATCCCAGCTGCCATATGACCTGCCACAAGAGCATACAAATTTTATCACAAGTGTTAGGCACCATGTATTTCCGCCGCCTACAGAACTGCCATCTCCCGGATTGCCCGCTGGTGGTGGATCAGTTTCACCACTACCACCGCCATCATCTTCATTAGGATTGGCTATAGTAGCAGGATAATCATTTACAATTTCACCGCAAGGGTCTAAAGCTGTACTCAAACCCATGGCAGAAATCTTGCCTTCAAATTCGTTAAAACTTTTCAGAAACGCAGCATACTGCTCCGCAAATGAATCGGTCATTTCATATTTCATTACCGTTAATTCAAATTCACCATTCTTATCGGTTAAAACCAAATTGTGGAAAGTTTTGTAGTCGTCATTAGGATGATTTAAAATCTTAAAGGTGTAATTCTTTATTCCTAACGTATCCAGCACCAAAAGTATATTGTTGTAATCGATAGATTCTTCATCGGTTCTCATGGACGCAGAGCCCGAACCCAGATGCAATCCTCCCGATTTCTCTAATACACTTTTTAACAAATTTCCGGCTTTCTTTGCCTCTAATCCTTTTAGATGTTTGATTCGAACATCACTCTTAATTCCTGCTTCTTCATTTTTTAAATACAAATCCTCTGTCTGACAGCCGGTTAAAAAAACAGAGAAAAATAAGAAGCTCATACAAAAATAGATAATTCTTACATTCATAATACAAATAGTTTAAAATTTAACAAATAAAATCACTCAAAATTATTTATGTTTGTAGTAAAATTCTATTTGATTATAAATAATGTTAAACTCAAAATGAATAAATTATGGAGATCGGAATTAAGATTAAGCGGTTGAGAGAAAGCAAAAAAATTTCTCAGATGGAGCTTTCCACAATCTTGGGAATTTCACAAACCAAGCTTTGTCATATTGAAAGCAGTGAGGACAAATCGATTGATTTTATCCTAATGAATAAGGTTTGCCACTATTTTGATGTTGGGTTCAATTATTTTTTGGAGGAGAAGCCGGAATCCAATTATCTGAAAATAAATCAAAGAGAACCAATAATATGCATTGATTTTGAAAATAATTTTCCGGAGAGCATTATCGCCCAGATTAATTTTCTGATTACCGATAATAAGCAAAAGGAAAGACAGATTAATGATTTACTGTCAAAAATCGCTGAGTTGGAAAACAAGAAAAAGTAATGCCTTCTTTTAATAGTAAATGGTCAAAAGAATTTTCTTCTCGGTCTTATCGAGGATTTTCTCAATTCTCTTAAAGTACTTTTCATTTACCATTGGGCAACCCAAGCTGTTGCAGATAGGATTTATTTGCTGTTCATAAGGAACTTTGCTGAAATAATGCAGTACAATGAAACGATCAAAAGCTTTGCTGTTGCTACGGTCTAAACCATAGAGTTTATAGGCCTTGCCAAATTTTCCGTTATAGTGGTTTCCGATAGCATACTTTCCCAGGGAAGAGCTGTTGGAGTTTGGAGTATTGCTAAATTTAAGTTGGCCCTCAATACCGGTTTCCGAACCCGAACCATGGGCAACCAATCCTTCATCTATGACTTTGTTTTCTTTTAAATTATAGATAAAAAAGCGGTTTTTGCCCGACTTGATTTTCATGTCAATAAAGAAAGCGACCTCATTATTATATTCGGTTTTTTTGGCGAGAAATGTTTTGATGCTATCGACTTTGCTCTTTAATCTTTGATTGGTTATATCATTTGAAACAGTGGCAGCAATATGATTTTCAGAGCTTTTTTTGACCACAAAATGATAGCCGGAACAAACCGCTATAATGATTAAAATGCCCCAAAAAAGATTCTTCATGCTGACTTATTCCACTACAAGTTTAGATTGAAAGTACTTTCCGGATTGACTTCCTATTTCAACCAAATACATTCCTTTGGCTATACCTGAAACGTTTACCATGTTTGTCTCGGCATCGTTTAGATTTTGAAGTAAGATGATTTTTCCGGTGAGGTCAATTATTTTTAGGGAAGATAACACGATGTTGTTTTCACTTTTAATGAACAATTCATTATTGGCCGGATTCGGATACATACGCAATCCATTTTGGCTAAAACTATCCGTTCCCAAAGAAGTATCAATCAATTTATAAATTGTTCCGCTATTGGCCACATACAATTCGCCGTCTTTGTCTTCGCCAAAAGTTGTAATGACACCCGAAGCATCATAATTCCAGGTTATCGTTCCTGCATTGTTAATCCAGCCGATTTCTGCAGTACAATAGTCGGCAAAGAAATATTTGTTGGCAAAATTAGGATAGGTCGAACCGGTATAGAAATAACCTCCGGTAACCGAACAACGACCGGTAGCACCATGAGTATAAACTGAAATCGGAGCAACGGTATTAGCGTAAGTCGGACAACTGCCGGAATTATCATAAGCAACATTGCCTTCATAACATCGCCAACCGAAATTCAGCGCCGTATTTGGTAAAGGCCAGGCTGTTTTGTTGACTTCTTCTATGGCATTCTGACCTACATCAGCAATCCACAAATCACCATTCAAACGGTTGAAAGAAAACTTCCAGGGATTACGCATGCCGATGGCCCAAATTTCATCATTACCTGCAATGCCAACATAAGGATTGGTTGACGGACTGGCATAAGGCGAAGCCGAATCAACATCGATGCGCAACATCTTGCCTAAATTTTCATTGATATTTTGGGCTCTGTTTCCGGGATCACCGCCACTTCCGCCGTCACCCATACCAATATAAAGATAACCATCGGGACCAAATTTTATAGAACCGCCATTGTGATTGCTGAATGGCTGTGATATAGTTAATAATATAGAAGCACTTGCAGCATTGGCTATATTCGGGTCGGTCGAAACCGTATAACGGGCAATTACCGTAGCGCCATCACCGGCACGGGTATAGTTCACATAGAAATAACCATTGGTAGCATAATTGGGGTGGAAAGCCAAACCCAGCAAACCTCTTTCGCCACCGGTAGAAATGGTCGCTGTAGTTAAAGTCAAAAACGGCGTTGCATTTACCGTTCCGTTGGCATTGACAATTCGGATTAAACCGCCTTGCTGCACTACAAATAATCGGGCATCATTGGCCGGATGAGCGATTTCAACAGGAGAAGTAAAACCGGTTGCAAAACTTTGCAATCCGATAGTTTGGGCAAAAGCACAAGTGGTTAAAAGGCCAAAAACAAAAGGTAGAATTCTTTTCATAGTAGGTTGTTTTTGGTAAAGTTAAAAATAAAACTTTTGTAATCAAAGGGTTATACAAAAAACGCAATCTTTATTGATTGCGTTTTAGAATGAAAAGATCAATTAAGTTGCTGTACAGCGGTTTTAAATTCTTCCAAGGAGGTTTTATTGAGTGCTAAATCGATAGCGCCATTTTTATCAATCTCGATTTCTTTCACCGCCATATAAACTTCATCGGCAACACAGCTAAAAGCAATCAGCGTGGCTTTTTGGCCTATCGGAATTTGGCCCAAAACTACTTTGTTGTCATTGTTGATATAGCCCGACATGATGGAATTGATATCTTTGAAAATCAGCCTGACTTCGGGTTTGTATTTCAAATCAACATTGACAAACAAATCCGTTTTGTCTTTTACATCATAAAAACGGTCGCAGTTGATCCAACCCAGCTTTGTTGATTGTAAAATTGTATTTTGTAAGGCTTTGACGTTTTTTGATTCTTCAGCTTTTCTTTGGAATCTCTTATTTGAAGTTTCAAGTCCGTCAGAGCTTCCTCTAACGGTATCACGGGAAATAATTTTGTCATTGATAAAATAAGTGCTAATTGTCATCCAATAGGCATTGCCATCTTGTTCATCTTCAGACACCACCGGAATCAATTCGTTGGTGCTCCAATCAACGGATTTGTCTTTTTTTTGGTAGCCATAAAAAGTCTGCATATCGCCAGGGTTGTTTTTTGAAGCAAATTCAATGGTCATTTTGCTTCCTTTTTTCAACTGTAATTCTTCCCCTTTTGAGGTTGCCTTGATATAAATCATCCCGCCGCTTTCGAGCATAATCCCATTAGACATCGTGTGTAAATTGGCACCAACCGCATCCGATTTCTTGTAAAATTCCTGAAGTTCAATATCAATTTTGCCAATAGCATATTTACCGTTGGCTTTCATCAATGTGTTTTTCGGAATGGTGATTTTGGTTCCTTCTTTTCCGGTAATTGTGATGACTTCATTCGATTTTCCGGTAAAGTGCTGGCTTTCCTTTTGCAATTTGGTAAAGATGGTGTTGGTGTATTGTTCCTCTTCAAAAGCAAAAGTGATTTCCACTCTTCGGTTTTGTTGCTTTCCGGTATCGCTGGCATTTTCTGCCACCGGTTTGTTTTCGCCATCAAATCTCAATTGGATTTTATCAGCCGGAATCCCTTTGGACACCAAATATTGCAGCACTTCATTTGCCCTGTTTTTTGATAAAGTAATGTTGTATTTCGAATTCCCATCGGCATCGGTATTGCCATTAAGTTCCACCGATTTTAATTGGTTCAAATTCATCTTTAAAATCACAGCATCCAATTTTGACTTGGCACTGTCAGTCAAAAAGAATTTGTCATAGTCAAAAAGTACGGTGGCGGAGTTGTCTTGTGCAAACCCAATTGCTGAAACCAAAAACGCTAATAAAAACAGTTTTTTCATATATAAAGAGTTAGAGTATAAGAGATAGAGTAATTATAACGCAAAAAGGTTGGAATTAGTATATAAAATAAAAACCACAACTGTTTCCGGCTGTAGTTTTTAAAAATCACCTTTTATAATCTTTGCTTTACTCTACAGTATAGCCTTTGGTTTTGGCCAAACTAACAATCGACTTGCCGATGGCGTCGCCCAAATCGTCTTTGGTTTTGGTTTTTTTGGCTTCGGCGTCAATATATTCCTGACGTTTTTTAGCCAATACTGCTATTTCTTTCTGGATTTTCTCTCTTTCAGCGGTTTTTTCAACCACTATTTTTTGAATTTCTTCTTTTGTTTTGTTTTGATACTCTTTGGGCAATTCCTCTTTTTTGAGTTTCAGTACAGCGTCTTTGTCTTGTTTTACTTTATCCACCAAATCCCAATCGTCATTTTTGTAAACCATTTTGGTTTTGCTGATAGAACGCTCCGTTTTATTGGCATAAGAAACACTTTCGGCATTTTTGTCCTGTGTGGCCTGATTCATTTTTTTGGATTCTCCTTTGCTGCCATAACCAATATAAGTGGTGTTGATTTTGTCATTGCATTTGGTAATTTCAACATCATAAGGCGTATTGATGTATTGTACCGCAGCATTGGAATCGATATTGAAATATTTGCCCTGACCTTTATCAGCGCCATCTTTCCAAAGTAATCTTATACCCGAAGCCTGATCACCACAGTAAATGGTGTTGACATAAATTTTTTGCTGCAAAGCGGTTGCTAAAGCTTCTTTATAATCAATGCCACCCTGATTAAAACCTTCATTCCCGGCGATGTAAAGCAATTTCATATTGTCTCTTCCGTCGTCCCATTTGAGTTGCTTGGTCGCATCCTGAATCACAGCGCCACAGTATTCATTACCGCCATTGGTGCGAAGCGCAAAGAGTTTTTCGGAGATTAAATCAAGGTCGGTTGTCAAAGGCGTTACTTGTCGGATAAAGTTGGTTTGCCCCGAAAGATTGTCATTGCCATATTCATACAATGCAATTTCTATATTGGGCGTTTTGCCTTCATATTTCAAAGTGGTCAAAGTATTGACAATGTTCCAAAGCCGTGATTTGGCCTGTTCGATTAAACCGTCCATGCTGTTGGAAGTATCCAGCAAAAGTGCCACTTGAATTTTGGTGGTTTCTTCAGTTGACGTTTTGGCTTTTTCTACAGGTTTGGCATTCGATTGGTTGCAGCTCAATAATGTCAATGAAACGGCAACAAGCACTGATCTTAATAAGAGGTTTGTCTTCATGGTTTTAGTTTTTAGATTATTCTTGAAGGTTTTTAATGTCGTTTTCAATGGTTAAAATCAACAGACTTGTGGCAGTACAAAATGCCGGGCTGGTGATGCAGTGATGACCGTTCCAACTTCCGTCTTCGTTTTGGATTTTGATTAATTTTCCGCCAATATTGTCATACCAGTTTTTCCAGTCGTTGTCTTTTTTTACAATCATAGATTCGCCGGTTTGCAGGAAGCTCAGGAATTCTTCTCCGCCGTTATTGCCAAATCCATTTAGGACATCATTGTCCATGGCTTTTACTTTGGCGGCTTTGTATACTTTATCGGCTACATCATAACTGGCTGCTTTTTCTTTGGAAACCCCTATTTTTTCCAGGTTTTCACGATTCATTTTAGCGCTTTTATCAATTTTCCCTGATGACTTTGCTTCTTCGAATATTTTTTCAGCTTCCTGTGCTTCGGCGGCGCTTCCTCTGACAGAACTGCTTACGGCATAAAGCATAACGCCGGCACCATCTTCAGTTTTCGCGGTATTATTGTCAGGATTGTAATTCGCTTTTTGGTAATTTCGGGCCGCATCAATTTTTTCTTTGCTGACTTTAATGTTTTTGTTTTTGGCCGCTTGTTCCAAACCTGAATTCGCAAATGAGGATTGTAGTACGCCAGCCCATCCGGCACCGGATACTTTTCCATCACTACCATATGACTTTTCAATTTTATCAACACAAATCTGAATGGCTTTTTCCACTCTGTCCGCCATCTGTTGATTGGTTAATGTTGGAATTACCTGGTTTAAAAACTGAAGGGTTAAAACGGCATCAATATTCTGGCCTAATTTGGATTGTATCTGCGTTCCGCGAATTTGAGTAATGAATTCACCGTCTTTGTTTTTCTCAACTTCGTTAAGCAAAAAAAGTAATGCATCAGTGAGTTTTTCTTTGTAGATTCCTTTATCAATGGTATGGCCACAGCGGTATAAAGCCATCGCTGCCATGGCTGTTGTTGCCGGATCCGAACTAACCGCATGTGGATTCATTTCTCTTTGATTACCGTGCGAACCTGCGCCCCAGCCACCATCTTTGTTTTGGGCTTTTAAGAGCCAATTTTGACCGGCTTCTATGACGGCTGTCATTTTGGAATCATCTTTGAATGCAGCATAATTGCTTACGGATTGTTCACCCATAACCGACATAAAGACACAGGGTTTTTCTTCAGGTTTAGGTTTTTCATAATTGACAGCACCTTTGTTGCCTGATGCAATTTCATTTTTGAGGAATACTCCGCCCAAAAGGGCTGAAGCACTCAAGACTATTAAAAGATTTTCGGTTTTCATAATAGTTGTTTTTAAGATTATTGAATTTCATATTTTGCTTTAATTTCATAACGTAATTTGATGGCGCCAACATTATCAATTCCGGAATCGGGATCGGAAGATGAATTGCTCACTACCGAATTGCTGACGTTGCTCAAGAGGTTTTGCCTTCCGTACCAAAAGTTGTTGTAGTTTGTAGTGGCTTCGGGCATTTCTTCCACAGCCAACAAATGCCCTATCTTTTCATCAACGCTTTCAAGTAAATAAGTGGCTTTTGCTTTGGCGGCTTTCATGGCTTCGATTTTGACTTCTTTCCGCAAACGCTGGATTTCCTGGTGAGTGGTTTTGGAAATGCGAATGCTTTGCGTCCATTTTTCATTTAAATCTTCTACCAGTTTTAGGAAGTTGGTTTGGTTGTTCAGTTTGAGTTTAATGGTTTTGGTACGGTAATGTTCGTGGCGATAATTCCACCAATACCACCAATACCAACTATTGTCAGTACTTTCCAGTGCCAGGGTTTTGGTATCGATATGATTGTCTTTAAGCGCTTTATAGAACTTGTCCTGAATATCATCCAGTTTTACTTTTTTACCACTCAAGTCGTATTCCATTAAAACAATTTCGAGTTCAATCTCGTCGGGTTGTACAGACATTTCGGCGCTAGCGGTTACTTCAATGTATTTTCGGGAATCGATGGTTTGTGCATTGGAGTTCCAAAAAACAAGTGCCAAAATCAGTAAAAAATAAGTTTTCATAGGATGGTTTTTGATGATTACCATACAAACCTATAAATTGTTAAAATCCGTTTTTTTCAAAAAGGGTGAAACCGCTTTTTGACTTGGTGAAACGATTTGTACAACCATTTTAAATTGATTTACTTTACATTGCCTTTATTTTATCAATATGCGCTACGGTATTTCTTTTATAATGATCATTTTCGGTTTGCTTTTGACTTCTTTTGAAGCCAAGGCTCAGGACACTATTAAGAAGAAACAGTCCCAGCCGGTACAGAAGAAATTCAGTCAGAAAGCCGTCGAATTAAAAGAGTCTTTAGATTCTAATGATGAAGCCAAAATCGCCAAAAGCTATGAGGATTTGGCACAAGGATTCAGTCAGAAAGGGAATGTGGTCAAAGCCGAAGAATATTATAAAAAAGCGTTGACAACATACACCAAACTCAAACGAAAAGATGACGTTGCCAGAGTCGTTCGAAACCTCGCTAAAGTGCAGGAAAGTCAGAAAAAATTTGAAGAAGCGACGAGCAATTACAAAATGGCAAGCGAGCAAACGTCAGACAAAGATTTGGAGAAAGTCAATGCCAATGATGTCAAACGACTTAGCAACAGTAGTACTTCCGAAAGCAAAAACAATTATCTAGATTCCAACATCAAGATTTTGGAAAAAGAAAATAAAAAGGATGAATTGACCGATGCTTATGAGAAAAAAGCCGAAGCCAGCAAAGCCGAAGCCAATCCGAAAGAAGCCATTATGAATTACAACAGGGCTTTGGATTTTACCGAAACCAAATCACCAAAAGCCATCAATATCAAGAACAAGATTGCAGAGATTTATGTGGCTGAAAATGACTTTGACAAAGCCTTAGACATCAATCAGAAGCTATTGCAGGAAGCGGAAACCAATAATGATTTTACGACACAGATTATCCAACAGCAAAAATTGGCTACTATTTATTTTAAGAAAAATGAGCCCGAAAAAGCAGTCGATGAATTGAAAAGAGCTTACGCTTTGGCATCTGAAAAAGGAAATACTGCTGAAGTGAAAAAGAGTTTGATTGCTTTGGTGAACTATTACAAACAACAAGGTAATGACAAGGAAAGTTTGGCGATTTACAGCGACTTTCTGCAAAATTTCGATAGGATAATCGAATCGGATACGACCTTAATCGACTCTAAAATATTTCAGGTTACCGAAGATAAAATCGAGCAGCTCGAAAAAGAAAAAGCACTAAAAGACGAATTGATTGAGAAGAAAAACACCTTTAACTTCTTTCTGATTGGAGCTGTAATTTTACTGCTGGTTTTTTTCTCCTTAATCGTCAAGGCATTTTATGCAATCAAGAAAAAGAACAAAAAAATTGCTTTGCAGTCTTTGCGCAGAGAGATGAATCCACATTTTATTTTCAACAGCCTCAACAGCGTCAACCAGTTTATCTCGCAAAATAAAGAGTTGGAAGCCAATAAATACCTGACCAATTATTCCCAGTTGATGCGCAATATCATGGTCAATTCCAATAATGATTTTGTCACGCTGAGCAACGAAATTGAGCAGTTGCAGAAGTATCTTGATTTAGAACACCTTCGTTTTCACGATAAGTTTGATTACAAAATTGTAGTCGATGAAACGTTGGATACCGATACCGTTTTTGTACCCAATATGATTATCCAGCCACATCTGGAAAATGCTATTTGGCACGGTCTACGTTACAAAAAAGACAAAGGATTGTTGTTGCTTACGGTCAAACCCGATAAAAACGGCATCGTGATTACTGTTGACGATGATGGCATTGGATTGGCTCAGAGCAATGAACTCAAAACCGACAACCAAAAAATGCACCAGTCGCGTGGCGTTAACAATACCAAAGAGCGCATTGCATTGCTCAAGGAATTGTACCAAAAAGACATTCAGTTCAGCCTCAAGGAAAAAGAAAAACCGCTAACCGGAACCATTGTAACCATTGAATTCCCTTTTATTTATAAAATGCCATGACCCAATCTAAAATCAGAAGTGTAATCGTTGAAGACGAAAAAGCAGCGCGGGAAGTACTGAAGAATTATCTTCAAAAGTATTGTCCGCAGATTGAAGTTTTGGGCGAAGCCGAAAACATCAAACAAGCTGTTCCATTGATTCATGAAGTGCAACCGCAATTGGTTTTTCTCGATGTGGAAATGCCTTTCGGGAATGCTTTTGACGTGTTGGAAGCCTGTAAGGATTTGCATTTTGAAACCATATTTGTCACCGCATTTTCGGAATATTCATTGAAGGCGTTGAATCAGAGTGCGGCGTATTATTTGCTCAAACCCATCAGCATCGAAGAGTTAATCGTGGCAGTGAACAAAGTGCAGCAACAAATCATGAACCACGAAATCTTCAACAGAAACAAAATCATCGTGGAGAATTTTAGGGAAACCAAACCGGAAAAAGCACAGGTGATTTTACCTACTTTGGAAGGTTTTGAAGTGGTCAAAATGGAAGACATCGTAAGGCTTCGCGGGAACGGGAATTTCACAGATTTGTATCTGGCCAATGGCAGCAAAAAAATGGTTTGCCGTTTTCTAAAGCACTTTTCAGAGATTTTGCCTTATCCTTTCATGCGCGTCCACAAGTCACACATCATCAATGTCAATTTTGTAAAAACCTATAACAAAGGTGGTTTTGTTACGCTTTTTGACGAAGCCGAAGTGGAAATTTCCCCAACCTACAAAGAAGAATTCCTCAAAAGATTCAAATAATTAGAAATCAAAATCATCCACACTCAAACTATCGCTTTGAGCGGCAGTTGGTTTTTGTCTGAGATACATTTTGGCCGGTCCTGAAACATCCAAAGCAAAGTTGCCGATGGTATCGCTGACGGTGATAAGGTTTCTTTTGAACATCAATCGCATTAGGAAATCGTTTTGCTGCTGGGCATAAGGTTTGAGCTTTTCGGTATTGACCAAACGCTCCATAAAACCTTTGGGTTTCGGGATAATGCTTGCCAGGAACAAACATTGGTTTACATTCAAATCACGCGGGATTTTGTTAAAGTAAAAACGCGATGCTTCGCCAATGCCATAGATATTTGGCCCCCATTCTATAATGTTGAAATACACTTCAAGCATGCGCTCTTTGGAACTGATGCGATTGTTCTCTAAGATGTAAACCAAAAGGATTTCTTCCAGTTTTCTGGATAAGGTTTTTTCTCGGGTTAAGAATACATTTTTGACCAATTGCATGCTGATGGTACTCGCGCCACGCGCAAATTTTTTGGTTTTGATATTCTTGGCGATCGATTGTTTGAACGCCGAATTGATAAAGCCTTTATGGTCAAAAAACGATGGATCTTCGCTGGTCAGCACACACTTTGTGAGATAAGGCGACATCTCGGATAACGGCGTATAACTGTAATTGGAATTCCCAACGGCAATCGGTCTTTGTGCCACACCTTTGTCAATTGCTCGGTAAATGAATTCACCATTGATTTTGTTCAGATCGGCTTCGCCATATTTGGTGATTTTTAAACGCTCGGGGAAGAGTTTGCTTTCAAAAATGATGTCATTCGGTTTGTGGTCGTTGTATTCAAAATTGAGCGCATAACTAAAATAACCTTGTGCTTCCATGCCTTCAAAATGACGAAACAAACCCGTTGGCAGCGAAACAATAAAGTCCTGTGCTCTCATTTTAGGAATGTTCAATTTGAAGGCATATACTTTTTCATCTTCATTGGTATACGAAATATAAGGTTTGCATTTGATGCTGTTCAACTGCATGATTGACGTACTGTCCAAAGCCATAAAACGCGGCCCGACTATCCAGTGGTAATCAAAACGGGCGTTTTTGATAACGACATCTTTGCTGGCGATTTTGGGATGATTGACCATCAAATTCTGAATAGAAGAATAACCTTCAATATGCAAATCGCCACTATCCATCGATAGGTTTTCCAGATTGAAATGAATCGATTTGAAACCGGCTTTTAGGTTGAATTTCTTGTCCAGATAAGGAAGTCGTATCGTGTCGTTTTTTGGGTTGTAAAATTCCAAATCGGCTTTTCGGTCTCTCGGATCGGCAAAACCATTGACTGCCCATTGTTGGGAGAAACCATCAGAAGTTACCTGGATTAAAGTATTGAGTTTTTTATCGGCTAAAATCAGCCGGCTAAAATCAAATACCGCTTTATGGCCATTCTTTCTATCATCAAATCGGAACGCAAAGCCTTTGACATGCATGTCTGTTGGCACCAAATCCATCAAATTGGAAGAAATTCGGTTTAACAGTTTGGCGTAATTGACTTCGTCATTGTCTGATTTTTCTTTTTTGGAACGCAGAAAAGCATCATAGTTGTTGCCGGTTTTGGTTTTCACCAACTGGACATAACCTTTATTGATTTCGAGTTTGCCCAACTGAATATCGCCCATAATTAATTTCCAAAAGCTGACACTGGTTTTCAATTCGTCTATGCGAACCAAAGTATCCGCGGCTTCAGGAACCAAAGTAATCTTTTGGAACTCTAAATCGGTTAAACCATGGAATTCGGCTTTGACAATGTTCAAATGGCATTGGTAATCGCGCTCCATTTTGGCATCAATGCGGCGAATGACTTTCTCCAAAATAGCATCCCGAAAAACAAAAAGCAAAGCAATTCCCAGCAGTAAGAGAACACCACAGACTTTTAGAGTTCGGAATATTATTTTTTTGTTTTTTCGTTTCATTTATTCTGCTTTGTCAACTTCTAATCCAACACCAATTACATTGGGCAAATATGGTCCTTTGAAACTATGTGAAACAGTAATCTTATACTTGCCTTTTTGAAGAATGGTTTTCCCTCGAATAATTGTTGAAAGATCACAAATATCACCTGAACATTCTCCAAGGTCATTTCCGTTACCATCTTTGATCAGTAAAGTCGTATTTAAAACTTCTTTTTTTCCATCCGGACTTTCTATACTAATATCCAACGGAAAATCAGGAAATTGATATCCGTAAACATGACTGAAAAGGAACTTTATATCGTAGAGAATGGTATCATTGTCAATGGTAAATTCATAAGTCTTGGCATCGGATTGTTCCCAATGGTTACTTTCGGGCATTTTATCAAACTGGCTAAAAGTATTTGACGGGTTGCAGGAGATAAGACCAACTAAAAAAAGTAAAAAGAAAAGTATTTTTGTTTTCATAAATAGGTGTTGTTATTTACTTAAAACGCTGTTTTTCAATTTTTATTGCTAAATCAAAAGTAATTATAGCCACCAAATTTTGGTTTATATAATTTAGCGAATAATTTATAGGATTAGGATTTATAAATTACCCAAACAATTGTTCGACCACTTCTTCGATTTTGGAGACTAAAACGATTTTAATCAGCGGGTTTTTGACCGCAATCTTATTGTATTTAGACACAAAGATAGTGGCAAAACCTAACTTTTCCGCTTCCTGTATGCGTTGTTCCACTCGGTTTACCGGACGGATTTCACCAGACAAACCTACTTCTCCGGCAAAGCAGACATCTTTACCTACAGCAATGTCTTCATTGGAAGATAAAATAGCGGCCACAACAGCCAAATCAATCGCGGGATCATCCACAGAAATGCCTCCGGTCACATTCAGGAAAACGTCTTTGGTGCCCAATCGGAAACCGGCGCGCTTTTCCAGTACGGCCAAAATCATATTGAGTCGTTTGGCATTATAGCCTGTCGTACTTCTTTGTGGCGTTCCATAAACTGCGGTAGAAACCAAGGCCTGGATTTCGATCATCAAGGGTCGCATGCCTTCTAAAGTAGAAGCAATCGCAGTTCCGGATAATTCTTCTTCGCGGTGCGAAATCAAAATCTCAGACGGATTGGAAACTTCTCTTAAACCCGAACCCTGCATTTCGTAAATACCCAATTCGGCGGTTGAACCAAAACGATTTTTGAGCGAACGAAGAATCCTGTAAACATGGTTTCTATCGCCTTCAAACTGCAAAACGGTATCGACCATATGCTCCAAAATTTTAGGTCCGGCAATGTTACCGTCTTTGGTAATGTGACCAATTAAGATCACCGGGATATTGGTTTCCTTGGCAAATTTGATCAGCTCGGCGGTGGTTTCCCGAATTTGAGAAATACTTCCGGCGGTGGATTCTATATAGTCTGTATGCAAAGTTTGAATCGAATCGATGATGACAATATCGGGTTCGGTTTCTACAATATGGCGGAATATGTTTTGGGTTTTGGTTTCGGTTAAAATATAGCAATTGTCGCTGTTCGGATTGATTCTTTCCGCGCGCATTTTGATTTGTTTCTGACTTTCTTCGCCCGAAACATATAAGGTTTTATAAGGTAATTTTAAAGAAATCTGCAACAGCAATGTACTCTTTCCGATGCCTGGTTCACCGCCTAAAAGGATTAACGAACCCGGAACGATTCCGCCACCGAGTACACGATTCAATTCGCCATCAGTAGTGTCCATTCGCACTTCCTGAGTCGAATCAATTTCTTTGATCCGTAGCGGTTTTGAAACTCTTTTGGAATCAGTCGAGGCAGGTTTCCAACCCGACTTTTCTTCTTTCTGGATAATCTCTTCAGCTATGGTATTCCATTCTTTGCAGGAATTACATTGGCCTTGCCATTTGGCATATTGGGTACCACAATTTTGACAAAAAAAAGTAGTTTTGAGTTTCGACATTTAGGCTGTGTTTATTCTGATTTCTTTTCTTCGGTTGGTGTTTCTGCCGGAGGTGTATCCGCCGGTGTTTCTGCCGGAACATCTGAAGCCGGAACTTCTTCTGCAGGGACATCTTTTTTGGCTTTTTCCGCTCCTTTCAAGGCATCAGATCTTTCGAGCATCATGTCTTTGGTCAAGTCACCGATTTCCTCTTTTTGAAAGGCGGTTTGATAGCTTTTGATAGCTCTCTTTGTGTCGCCCATTTTTTCATACATCTGTCCCAAATGGTAATCGGCTAGCATTGATTTTGGATAATTTTTTCTGGCCAACTGTGACAATTGGTCAAATTCAGGATAGGCTTTGTTTTTTAGAATCGCCGCCTCAATCGCTTTGAAATCATTAATCCTGATTTGGAGTTTCAATCCCAAAGAATTTTCAAGTACATCATATTTGTCCGTCAAATATTTTACATAACCTGAAGGTAATACGGCAATTTTTTCCTGGAATTCCACACTTGAAATCGGTTGGTATACAGAGAAAATTTGGTACAAGGCACTCGGAATGGCGTGTAAAACCAATGAATAATGCGAAGCGCCCTTGAACTCTTCATACAGATAATTGAGCTTTGGGTTTTTTATGATTTTTGCCGCATCATCCAAAGCTTTGATTCGGGCGACCATTTTTTTGTTGTCCCCTTCCGCAGTACAGTGGTAATAGAAAGTCGTTTGTTGCACAGCCGCCAAACGTTCCGGGATTTGTTCTTCCATTCCGGCCGGAAGCTCAGGACTCATGGAGATAAACGCATTGAATATCGGTTGGTCTTTATACAGATAACAATTCAAAAAAGCAGCCGTGGTATCTAATCCTGCAGCGATTCTAAATGGCGCGCAACGGAAGTTTTTCTGGATGCTCGGAATCAATTCCATGCCGATGAATTCAAAAAAATCGGCTCCTTTTTCGGATGGCAAACCGGTTGTCTCATCGAAAGTACAATCGCTTTCGCGTTCGTTGTTTTTATTTTGGCTGATGCCAACGACAATTACTTCAGGCAAATCGTCCCAATAGTAACCATAACTCAAGGCGCCCTGAAAAGCGTCAAATAGGAAATCGCCATCAAAAAGAATCAATAACGGATATTTTTGAGACTTGTTTTTATCATAAGATGGCGGAAGGCCAATTCTGATTTCGCGATCTTCATTCAGTTTTTGGGACGTTATAGTATCTGTAATTGTTCTTTGAGCAAAAATGTTACCGGAGCAAACAAACAGCAATAGTAAAAACAGTTGTTTCATAGAGATTGATTTTTGGTTAAATAGAAGTCGTTGCTAAAATGATTAGCAAGATAGTAAATTATTTATTTCTATTTAACACCGGAAGTAAAACATAGGAAATCAAACCGAGGACAATCGCTAAAATGGTTTGCGAGGTCCAAACCAGCCAGCCAAAGGCAGTTCCAATATCATTTGAGATGCCGTAAAGAGAGAAAATCAGGGCAATGGAAAACGGATAAGCGCCCAATCCGCCATTGGAAAAACCAACTGCCAAACTACCAAAAATAAACCCCATAATCACGATGTCGAAACTGATTTCTGAAGTTTCAGGCAGGGCAAAAATGGCGACATAGAACATTGTTAGGTAAGTAATCCAAATGAAAAAGGAATGAAAAAGGTATTTCCATTTGGACTTCATTTTTAAAATGGTCATCATGCCTTCAATCAATCCGGATAGTTTTTTCTTTAGTTTTAAGATGATTGGCCATTCGGCATAAATCCAAATCAATAAGAAAGTTATGCCCAAAATTATCGCGGCAATTCCATAATAAATCAGCAATTGCAGTGAAACATTTTTGCTTACCAAAAACTTATAAATTTCATCAAACTGAGAAATTAGTCCAATAAAAACAAACAACAGGAAAATCAGTAAATCGACAATTCTTTCGGCTACGATTGTTCCGAAAGCTTTGTCAAAAGGAACGTTTTCGTATTTTTTCAACAATGCGGCACGGGATATTTCACCTGAACGCGGCACGGTTAAATTGACCAAATAGGAAACGCTGACAGTAAAGAAATTATTATAAAATTTGGTTTGATAGCCCAAATGGTTGAGTGCAAATTTCCAGCGATAGGCTCTTGACCAATAGCCAACACAAGCGACCAACAGTGACAATAAAATATAAGAGTAATTGGCTTTTTGGAAACTGATTTTTATTTTGTCAATTTCATCGGGTTTGAGCGTGGTGTATTGATAATAGATAATTCCGATTCCTATGAAAAGAGGAATAAGAATAGTCAGCCATTTGGTAATTTGTTTTTTCAAGTGATTAGGTCAGAGAATTATCTTTTTCATTTGGAAAAACCAACCAGGGTTTGAAGGTTTTGGCTTCTTCAAAATCCATCAAGGCATAAGACATGATGATGATGATGTCGCCTTTGTGTACTTTTCGGGCAGCCGGTCCATTGAGTGTAATGTCCCCGGAATTTTTGATTCCTTTGATGACATAAGTGTCAAAACGCTCGCCGTTATTGACATTTACGATAGACACTTTTTCGCCTTCAATCAGGTTGGAAGCTTCCATTAGAGTTTCATCAATGGTAATGCTTCCCACGTAATTTAGGTCGGCACCGGTTACTTTTACACGATGGATTTTTGATTTTACTACTTCAATTTGCATGGGGCAAAGTTAAATTAATTTAGTGAAATGGTGTCAATCAATCTGACATTGTTGACAAAAACCGCAATAAATGCGCGATATTTTTTGGTTTTATTTTTTCGGACACAAGGGAGTAAAGTCGCTTCGTCAGCTATCTGGAAATATTCCAGGGTAAAGTTGGGATTTTTTTTAAAGGTTTTCTTAACCCAATCAGTCACTTCGGCAGCCGATTTGATGGCGAATAATTTTTTGGCTTGTGAAATGGTTTTGTAAATGATTGCTGCTTCTTTTCTTTCCGATTCCGATAGCCTTTCGTTGCGCGAACTCATGGCCAATCCATTGGTTTCCCTGAAGATTGGACAGCCAATTACATTGACCGGCAATTGCTCTTTTTCGGTCATTTTTTTGACAATCTGCAATTGCTGAAAATCCTTTTCGCCAAAGTAGGCATTGGTGGGTCTTACAATTTCAAAAAGCCTTTTGACAATCGTTCCGACACCATCAAAATGACCCGGACGGAATTTACCTTCCATTTGGTTTTCCAAACCATCAAAATCAAAATGCTGGGAAACGGTGTTGCCTTTGTAAATGTCTTCCACGCTTGGCGCATAGACGATAATCTTATCGGAAACTGTTTTTATTTTTTCAATGTCGGCCTCGAGCGTTCGCGGATATTTGGCCAAATCTTCCGCGTTGTTGAACTGCGTCGGATTGACAAAAATGCTGATGACCGTAATCGAATTGTTGGCAACCGCTTCAGACAGTAGCGACAAATGTCCTTTGTGGAGCGCACCCATCGTAGGCACAAAACCAATGGAAGTCGCTGCGTTTGAAACAGAAGCTAAATAAGAGACTAATTCATTTTGATTGTTAAAAATGAGCATTGGCTTTCGGTAAATGAGTTGCAAACTTACTATTTTCATAAATAACTGCATAAATTTTTGTACTTTTGCCTGTTTTTTATTGCCAATAAATAAAGTAAAATAGATTATGGAAGATAAGAGGATATTGTATGTATCATCTGAAGTGGTGCCTTATCTGGCTGAAAATGAGGTTTCTTTAATGTCGTATGACGTCCCTAAAATGGTTAATGATCAGGGAGGGCAAATAAGAATTTTTATGCCAAGATATGGGAATATCAACGAAAGAAGGCATCAATTACATGAGGTTATCAGATTGTCGGGAATGAATTTAGTCGTAAATGATTTGGATATGCCTTTGATTATCAAAGTAGCATCCATCCCGAAAGAGAGAATACAGGTTTATTTTATTGATAATGATGAATATTTCAAGAGAAAAGCGACTTTCAGTGATGAAGACGGTGTGATGTATCCGGACAATGACGAAAGAGCTATTTTCTTTGCCAAAGGGGTGGTTGAAACGGTTAAGAAATTAAATTGGGTTCCCGATATTATTCACGTTCATGGCTGGATGGCAGGTTTGCTTCCGGTTTACATGAAGCATTATTACAAGCACGAAGCGTTGTTTTCAGACACTAAGATTGTGACCTCGGTTTACAGTCAGTCATTCGATGGAACGTTAGATACCGAAATGATCAACAAAATTAAGTTTGATAACATTCCGCAGGATGCTATTCAGGATTTGGAATTGCCTAACTATGAAAACCTTATCAAGTCGTCAATCCAACATTCAGATGCGGTAATAATTGCCTCTGAAAACCTGTCGTCAAGTTTAACAAAATTTATAGAATCTTCAGGAAAACCTTTTTTACCTTTCGCCTCGAAAGACAAATTCTCAGAAGCATATACAAACTTCTACAAGACAATGCTTCCTTAAAAAAAATAATTATTCAGATTTATGTTTAAAAAATCATACTTAAAACAGATTTTCTTTGGGCTTATTGCCTTATTAATGCTTGCTTCCTGTGACAAAGATTTTAATGAATTAGGGACAAATATCGTCGGAGACGACCACTTTGGTTTTCTAAAATACTCCGATGCCAGCATACAAGCCTACAATCAAAAATTAGGACCGATTTCCAGTAATAATTTACCGATTAACCCATTAGGGATTTATGATAATCCGGTATATGGTAAAACACAGGCTAATTTTGTTACTCAGGTAGAATTGGCAACATTGGCTCCTGAATTTAATAATGTTGATCCTGAAGATTACGATGTTGATCCGACAGAAATTGACAGTGTGATTTTGGACATTCCTTATTTCAAAACTTTAGAAGACGAACTGGATGCCGATGACAATAAAGTGTACACTTTGGACTCTATTTATGGCCCGGAAAATTCTAAATTTCAATTGAATATTTACAGGTCTAATTATTATTTGAGAGATTTAGATCCAAATCAATCATTGGGAGAACGTCAGCTTTTTTATACGGATATGGATGCTCAGATTAACGCCAATAGAATTGAGGGGCGATTGAATAATTCAACCAATGTAGACGAAAACGACCAATTCTTTTTTGACAAAAGGGAAAAAATATTGACTGTCGATGAGGATGAAGATGGAACTATAGATGATAACGAAGTGACCAGAAAAGCTCCTTCCATGCGATTGCACCTGAATAATGCGGTTTTTGCTGATTTGATTTTAAACCCTTCTAACAGTGCGCAATTGGTAAACAATAATGTGTTTAAAAACTTTTTCAGGGGATTGTATTTTAAGACAGACGGCACAACAGGACAGATGGCGATGCTTGATTTCAGAAGCGGAAAAATTACCATTTACTACAATGAAGATAAAAAAGGGGAAGATGATGCACAAGGCAATCCAACCTTTACGAGAGTAGACAAAACATTCGTGCTGAATTTAACTGGAAACTCAGTGAGTTTGATTAACAATATTACGGAAAACGGAACTTATTTGGCTGCGGCTAATAGTACTGCCGAGGCAAGCAGGTTGTATTTAAGAGGTGGAGAAGGTGCGATGTCAATCATAGATTTATTCGGACAGGCGGATGCCTACAAATACATTCGCAAAGCAGAACCAGAGGGAAGTACAAATTATATTAATGATGCAGAAGGAGATCCTTTGTATGTAAAAGTATTTACTCCAAATGGTGTCTCAGATGAATTAGATGATTTAAGATATCCTTTGGTAGATAATTCGTTGACAGACCATTCTACCAAAGAGCGATGGATGATTAATGATGCACAGCTTTCATTTACGATTGATAGAGATGCTATGGCTGGTGCGCACGAACCGAATCGTATCTTCTTATATGATTTGAATAATAAAAGCATATTGGTGGATTATAGTTTTGATTATACTACGAATTCAGCAATTCCAAAATACAGTAAAATAATTCACGGAGGGATCATTGAAAGAGATGCAGCTACTCCGGCCAGAGGTGTTAAATACAGGATCAGGATTACAAATCACATCAGGAACCTGATTATGAAAGATTCAACCAATGTGAGATTGGGCCTTTCGGTAACTGAAAACATAAATAATGTTGCTTTTTCTAAATTGAAAACGGCAAACAGTAATTCAAATGGTGCGCCAAGCATGTCGGTTTTGAATCCATTGGGAACCATTTTGTATGGAACCAATTTACCGGTTGGCGATCTGCATTATGCAGACAGAATAAAATTTGACATTTATTATACAAAACCTGATTAAAACGTAAAGTTATGTGTGGAATTGTTGGCTATATCGGATATCGTGAAGCGTATCCAATAGTAATTAAAGGGTTAAAAAGATTAGAATACCGTGGCTATGACAGCGCCGGGATAATGCTTTGCGATGGCAAGGATTTAAAAATATCCAAAACCAAAGGAAAAGTTTCCGATCTTGAAGAAAAGGCAAAAGATTTAGCTGCTTCAAAAGCAACTATAGGAATAGGTCATACACGTTGGGCAACGCATGGTGTTCCCAATGATATAAACTCACATCCACATGTTTCCAATTCAGGGAATTTAGTAATCATCCACAATGGAATCATTGAAAATTATGAGCCATTAAAAAAGGAGTTGCTTAAAAGAGGATACACATTCACTTCTGATACCGATACAGAGGTTTTAATCAATTTGATTGAAGAGGTTAAGAAAAAAGAAAACATCAAACTGGGGAAAGCTGTTCAGATAGCACTAAACCAGGTGGTTGGAGCGTATGCTATTTGTGTTTTTGACAAAGAAAAACCGGATGAAATTGTAGCGGCAAGATTAGGGAGTCCTTTAGCGATTGGCGTAGGGAAAGACGAATTTTTTGTGGCTTCAGATGCTTCACCGTTTATCGAATATACTTCTAATGCAATTTATTTAGAAGATGAAGAAATGGCGATTGTCAGATTGAACAAGCCGTTAAAAATCAGAAAAATTAAAGATGACTCTTTGGTTGATCCTTATATTCAAGAACTCCAGATGAATTTGGAGCAAATTGAAAAAGGTGGTTATGATCATTTCATGTTGAAAGAAATCTACGAGCAACCAAACGTTATCAAAGATACTTACAGAGGAAGATTATTGGCCAATCAGGGCATTATCCAAATGGCCGGTGTTGAAGACAATCTGGAAAAATTCCTTCATGCACAAAGAATCCTTATTGTTGCCTGCGGAACTTCATGGCACGCCGGATTAGTGGCAGAATATATTTTTGAAGAGTTTACCAGAATTCCGGTTGAAGTGGAGTATGCCTCTGAATTCAGATACAGAAACCCAATTATCAATTCATCGGATGTCGTTATCGCGATTTCACAATCAGGAGAAACAGCAGATACTTTGGCTGCGATTAAATTAGCTAAAGAGAAAGGCGCTTTTGTATTTGGGGTTTGTAACGTTGTGGGTTCTTCTATTTCCAGAGAAACGCATGCCGGAGCTTATACCCATGCCGGACCGGAAATCGGAGTAGCTTCTACCAAAGCATTTACCACTCAGATTACGGTTTTAACCATGATTGCACTTCGTTTAGCAAAAGCCAAAGGAACGCTCTCAAATTCTGACTTCCACAGATACTTACAGGAATTAGAAGTGATTCCGGAGAAAGTGGCAGAAGCATTGGAGACTAATGATAAAGCCAAAGAAATTGCGGCTATATTTAAAGATGCTCCAAACTGTCTTTACCTGGGAAGAGGTTATAATTTTCCGGTAGCTTTAGAAGGTGCGCTGAAATTAAAAGAGATATCATACATCCACGCAGAAGGTTATCCGGCAGCGGAAATGAAACACGGTCCGATTGCCCTCATCGATGAGCAAATGCCGGTTGTGGTTATTGCACCAAAACAAGGACACTATGATAAAGTGGTGAGCAATATCCAGGAAATAAAATCAAGAAGCGGTAAAATTATTGCTGTGGTAACCAAAGGTGATACACAAGTAAAAGAGCTGGCAGATCATGTGATTGAAATCCCTGAAACTTCAGACGCTTTATCACCGCTAATTACCACAATTCCATTGCAATTATTGTCTTACCATATTGCGGTAATGAGAGGTTGTAATGTTGACCAACCAAGAAATTTGGCAAAATCAGTAACGGTAGAATAATTTTTTTACTACAAAATATACCAAAAAGCGAGATTTATTCTCGCTTTTTTTTTGCTCATTATTTGTGATTAATTTAATAGAAGCGCTATTTTGTATGTATGCATAGTATTTTTTTTAGCAATACCGTCAAAAAGTTAATAAAACCTTAAAAAAGGCAAATATTATTGAATTGTCAATAATCGAACTTATTAATAAGTTATTGATAAAATGGAAGCGGGTTTTTTAAAAATGTAAAAAAAATATTTGTACTTTGGCTACATAAACCAACAAAATTTAAAACCAAATGAAGATTTATTTATTTATCCTTTCATTGTTTTTTTGCGGCATTACTTATTCGCAAACGTCAATATCCGGCTCGGTTAAAGACAGTAAAAATCAACCAATTCCGGGAGCCAACGTCAAAGTTGCTGGCGAAAGCGGAGGAACAGTTACAGACAGTGATGGAAATTTCACCCTGACAACTTCTAAAAAACCACCATTTGACATTGAAGTGTCAAGCGTAGGTTTTGGGAGCTCAAAAGTAAGTGTAACGTCCAACAATCAAAACGTAAGTGTTTCGTTATCCGAACAAGAAACGCAATTAGATGAAATTGTAGTTTCTGCATCGAGAACCCCTGAGAAAGTCAGAGAATCTCCGGTAACGATTGAGAGAATGACCATCAGAGACATTAAGAAAACAGCATCACCAACTTTCTACGATGGACTGGAAAACCTTAAAGAGGTTCAGATGAACACCAGTAGTATGTCCTTTAAGTCTATCAACACTCGTGGATTTGCAACAGTGGCCAATACGCGTTTTATGCAATTGGTTGATGGAATGGATAACTCTTCACCTTTATTGAACTTTGTATTGGGTAACCTTATTGGGGTTTCTGATATAGATGTTGCCAATGTGGAGCTTTTGCCTGGAGCATCTTCGGCGCTTTATGGTGCCAATGCCTTTAATGGTATTTTGTTTATGAACAGTAAAAGTCCTTTCAAGTATGAAGGAATTACAGCTTATGTAAAATATGGTTCAACCAGCCAAAAAGCAGCCGGTTCAAATGATTACTATGATTATGGTATAAGAGCGGCTAAAGCATTTAATAAATATATTGCCGGTAAAGCCAATTTCACCTATATGCATGGTACCGAATGGTGGGCAACAGATTACGACGATAAAACCGTTGAAGGCAGAGACAGAAGCCATCACAATTATAATGGTATGAATGTTTATGGAGATGAGGCTTCAACCAATATCAAAAGTGTAGGTCAAACCCTTGTTGGATTAGGATTACTTCCGGCTTCAGCATTGAACATATTGCCTAATGAAAACGTATCAAGAACAGGTTACAATGAGGTTGATTTGACAGATAATAAAGTTAAAAATGCTAAAGTTGACTTCTCATTGCATGTGAGACCTTTTGGAAATGAAAAGTTTGAAATCGTTTGGCAAAGTAAATTCGGATTTGGAAATTCAGTGTATCAGGGGGCAAATCGTTATTATTTAAATGGTTTCGAAATGCAACAGCACAAATTGGAATTTATGGGTAAGAACTTTTTCGTAAGAGGATATTTTACCACAGAAGATGGTGGTAGATCTTATGATATGTTATTTACCGGACTTAATATTAACAGAGCATGGAAACCGGATTCAACCTGGTTCGGACAATATGCCGGAGCTTACGTGCAGTCTACATTATTAGGGGCTACACCAACTCAGGCACATGCTGCAGCAAGAGCAACAGCAGATACCGGAAGATTTTTGCCGGGAACTCCTGAATTCCAAAATGCATTCAATCAGGTAACTTCAGATTCTAATGTATTAACGGGTTCTAAATTGGTAGACAACTCAAAAATTTACCATTCAGATGCCAATTATAACTTTAGAGATTTAATCAAGGTAGCCGAAATTCAACTCGGAGGTTCTTACAGAAGATACGATTTGAATTCTTATGGAAGAATTTATACCGATACGCCTGAGTTTGGCGGAATTAAATATGATGAATACGGAGTGTATACTCAGGTTCAGAAAAAAATATTGGATGACCGATTGAAGTTGGCAGGTTCTGTCCGATATGACAAATCAGAGAATTTTGATGGAAGCTATTCTCCAAGGTTATCTTGGGTATTAACTGCCGGAAAAGCCAGAAATCATATTTTAAGAGGATCATACCAAACAGGTTTCCGTAACCCAACTACCCAGGATCAATACATCGGATTCAATGTTGGTAATGCAATTCTTTTAGGTTCTGCGCCAGACAACTTGACAAGATACGAGGAAACACTACCGGTAACTTCTCCATTAGGACAAGCCTTAGTTGGTGGCACATCAACAACAATTAATGGAAACAATGCTTACTATAATTCGTATACGCTACAATCTGTGCAAGCCTTTTCGGCATTAGCACCTACAGATCCTATTGCAGCATCAGCATTGTTGGTAAGAACCGATGTTGACTTGGTAAAACCGGAAACCGTAAGAGCAATTGAATTGGGATATAGAGGAGAAGAAAATGGCTACACCTGGGATATCAATGGTTACTATAACATTTACAATGATTTTATCGGGAATTTAACAGTAGTTGCACCATTGTATGGAACTGCCCAGGATGCACCAAACCCAGCTTTAGGTCCAGCAGATCCGGGCGCACAATCTGTGGATGCCTTGGCAACAGGAAACACAAGAGCGTTCCAATTGTATACCAATACAGATATCGAAATCAAATCATTAGGTTTTGGTGTGGGATTGGCTAAAAAATTACCAAAAAACTTCGAAGTATCTGCAAATTATAACTATGCTCAATTTGATTTTGACCAAGCCAAAGACCCAAGTTTTGAGGCAGGATTCAATACGCCTAAGCACAGAGTTAAAGCTTCATTAAGCAATGACAATTTATTCAAAAACTTCGGATTCAACGTTAGTGGAAGATGGAGCGATGAATATTACTGGGAATCAACTTTCGCAGACGGAATGATTGATGCAGCAACGGTTATTGATGCCCAAATCAGTTATGGTGTACCAAGTTTAAAATCAGTTTTAAAAGTGGGCGCAACTAACATTGGCGGAAAAGAATACAGACAACTTTTAGGGCCTGGATTGATAGGTCAACAATATTTCGTGTCTTTAACCATTAATCCATAATCCAACCAATTATAAATTATATATAGTTATGATAAAAAATTTCAAATGGCTGCTATTGGTATCATTGACCTTTGTAGCATGTAATAGTGATGACGAAAAAGTCGTTGACCCTAATTCAACAGACGGATCGCCATTGACTGCAGGAACAGCAGATTTCTCAAAGTATGTAGCTTTGGGAGATTCGTTCGCTGCTGGATATAGTGATGGTGCCTTATTTAAAACAGGACAAATGAATTCCTATCCGAATATTATGGCAACGCAATTTGCGTTAGCCGGAGGAGGCGAATTTACTACTCCGTTTATGAACGATGACATCGGAGGATTTTCTTCAGGAGGAGTACAGGTTCCCGGACTTGGCGTAAGGCTATGGTTCAATCCGGCCAATAGCACACCAACACCGGTTTCAGGAGTATCTACGACGGATATTAGCGCACATTTAACCGGACCGTTTAATAATATGGGAATTCCGGGTGCCAAAGCAATACATCTTGGGGTTTCCGGATATGCTACTGCAAATCCTTATTTCGGGCGATTTGCTTCTTCAGCTGCAGCTACTGTTCTGGAAGATGCGGTTTCTCAAAACCCAACGTTCTTCTCCTTATGGATTGGTGGAAATGATGTGTTAGGTTACGCGACTTCCGGAGGGGATGGAACCAACCCAATTACACCTGTAGCTACTTTTGATGCAGCCTATAATGCCTTGGCTTCGGCTCTTGCAACCGGTGGCAGAAAAGGAGTAGTAGCTAACCTTCCTTATGTTAGTTCGCTACCTTATTTTACTACGGTACCTTATAACCCTGTACCGCTTAATGCGGCTACTGCCGCTCAATTAAACTCAGGTTATGCACCTTATAATAACGGTTTGTTGTTTGCCCAGGCAAATGGATTATTAACAGCCGCTGAAGTAGCAAGAAGAACCATTAATTTCACCGCTTCAAACACAAATGCAGTGGTTATAGTTGATGAGTATCTGACCAATTTATCAGGTTTTGGAATTCCATCCTACAGACATGCAACCAGCGAAGACTTAGTTGTCTTGCCTGCCAGAGCTTTTATCGGAACTACGGTAGGAGGAAATCCTTTGCAAGTGAATGGCGTTTCAGTACCGCTGGCAGACAAATGGGTATTGTCTAAAGATGAGATAATCGAAGTGAGAACAGCCACTGATGCTTACAACGTAACGATTCAAGGCGCTGCTACTAATAATGGATTGGCTTTTGTTGATGCCAAAGCAATAATGACACAATTAACGGCTCCTGGAGGAATCGTGGCGAATAATTACACCATGACTTCAGCTTATGTAACAGGAGGAACTTTTTCTCTTGATGGTGTTCACCCGAGCCCGAGAGGATATGCCTTAATTGCAAATAAATTCCTGGCGGCGATTAATGAAACATACGGTTCAAACTTTAGAGGTGTAAATGTTGGATTGTATCGTATTTTATACCCGCAAGACCCATTGAATTTTTAATCTAACCAATTATATATTCCCAAAACCACTTGAGAAATCAGGTGGTTTTTTGTTTTGTTACAGGCTTAGTTTGTGTTTAATTGCTGATTCATCAAAAAATAAAGAAAAAAACTCCTTTCAAATATTGATTTTTTAAAATAGAAAATTTACCTTTGCGCTCTGAAAAAAGAGGTGTTTTTTTCAAACCTAAACAGCTATTTAATAAATACATAAACAATGTCTAAAGCAATAGGAAAAGTTTCGCAAATCATCGGTCCGGTAGTTGACGTAGTATTTGATACTAAAGATGTTGAGTTGCCAAAAATTTACGACTCATTAGAAATCATTAACGCAAATGGTTCAAAATTAGTTCTTGAAGTTCAATCACATATTGGTGAGAACACAGTTCGTACAATCTCCATGGACTCAACCGACGGTTTGAGCAGAGGAACAGAGGTTAACGCTACTGGTGCACCAATTCAAATGCCAATCGGTGCAGATGTTTACGGACGTTTGTTCAACGTAATTGGAGATGCTATCGATGGATTAGGGGATTTGCCAAAAGAAGGTAAAGACGGTATTTCTATCCACAGACCAGCTCCGAAATTTGAAGATTTATCAACCTCTACAGAAGTTTTATTCACCGGTATTAAAGTAATCGACTTGATCGAGCCTTATGCAAAAGGGGGTAAAATTGGATTATTTGGTGGTGCCGGAGTAGGTAAAACCGTATTGATTCAGGAATTGATTAACAATATCGCCAAAGGTCACGGTGGTCTTTCTGTATTCGCAGGAGTAGGAGAAAGAACCCGTGAAGGAAATGACTTGCTTCGTGAGATGTTAGAGTCAGGCATTATTAAATATGGTGACGATTTCATGCACTCTATGGAAAATGGAGGATGGGATTTATCTAAAGTAGACAAAATCGGAATGAGAGAGTCAAAAGCGACTTTCGTATTCGGACAAATGAATGAGCCACCTGGAGCTCGTGCCCGTGTAGCATTATCAGGTCTTTCTATCGCTGAGTATTTCCGTGATGGTGCTGGTTCTGACCAAGGGAAAGATGTATTGTTCTTCGTGGATAACATCTTCCGTTTTACACAAGCAGGTTCTGAGGTATCAGCGTTATTAGGGCGTATGCCATCTGCGGTAGGTTACCAACCAACATTGGCAACTGAAATGGGTGCGATGCAAGAGCGTATTACTTCAACCAACAAAGGATCTATTACTTCTGTACAGGCGGTTTACGTACCTGCGGATGACTTAACTGACCCGGCGCCGGCAACTACCTTTGCTCACTTAGATGCAACAACGGTATTGTCTCGTAAAATTGCTGAGTTAGGTATCTATCCTGCGGTGGATCCGTTAGATTCTACTTCAAGAATCCTTACGGCTCAAATCTTAGGAGACGAGCACTACAACTGTGCACAAAGAGTAAAAGAGATTTTACAGAAATACAAACAATTACAAGATATCATCGCGATCTTAGGTATGGAAGAGTTGTCTGAAGAAGATAAACTTTCGGTATCAAGAGCTCGTCGTGTACAACGTTTCTTGTCTCAACCATTCCACGTAGCGGAGCAGTTTACCGGTATTCCTGGAGTATTGGTTGATATCAAAGATACCATCAAAGGATTTAACATGATTATTGATGGAGAGCTTGATCACCTTCCTGAAGCTGCTTTCAACTTGAAAGGAACTATCGAAGATGCTATCGAAGCTGGACAAAAAATGTTAGCGGAAGCGTAATATAAATAAAAGTATGATTTTAGAAATAGTATCACCGGAAGCTACATTATTCAAAGGCGAAGTAACTTCGGTTTCTTTACCGGGTGTTGATGGTTCGTTCCAAATCCTGAACAACCACGCGCCGATAGTTTCTATTTTAAAACAAGGTACCGTGAAAATCGCTGCCAACAGTTTTAAAATTGGCAAAGAAGTGGCGGAGAAGTTTACCAAAGTAAACGACCAAAACTACACTTTGGAAATCAATTCAGGAACTATTGAAATGAAAGACAATAAAGTAATCGTATTAGCCGACTAATCCGATTCAGCATAGACCAGAAAGCCCAGCAGTAATGTTGGGCTTTTTTTATGGGAATCTTTTTGCTTCGCCAGTTTGCTCTTTAGGAGTTCGTGTCCGGCTTTCCGCGCTACAAGGTAGCTTGCTTCAATCCGGGCTAAAAATCATTCTGCTTTACTATATTTGTAGTGATGAAACTCCCAAAATCACTACAAGCCAAACTCGAACAACGTCAAGCCAATAATGCTTTGCGCCAATTGCCTGTGGCTAAGGATTGGGTCGATTTTGCTTCCAACGATTATATCGGTTTTGCCCATAGTGAAATAATCTTTAGTCAAACGCACCAATACCTTTTAGACCACAATATCAAAAGCAACGGCGCCACCGGTTCGCGTTTGATTTCAGGAAACCATGATTTGTATTCGGTCACCGAAGCGTTCATTGCCCAATTTCACCAATCGGAATCCGCGTTGATTTTCAATTCAGGCTATGATGCCAATGTGGGATTTTTTAGCGCTGTGCCACAGCGCAACGATGTGATTTTGTATGACGAACTTTGTCATGCTTCCATCCGCGATGGTATCCAAATGAGCAATGCAAAGAGCTACAAATTCCAGCACAACGATTTGGAAGAACTGGAGAAACTAATCACAAAATTCACAATTCACCATTCACACTCGAGCGAATGCGAACAGGCGAAGCAATTCACCATTTATATTGTCACCGAATCTGTGTTCTCAATGGATGGCGATTCACCAAACCTGGAAGAACTCGTTGCTTTGGCAGAAAAACAAAACGCTTATCTGGTCATTGATGAAGCCCATGCCTTAGGGGTTTTTGGTGAACAAGGCGAAGGCGTTGTCCAAAATGCAGGATTGCAAAACAAAGTCTTTGCCCGAATCATGACTTTCGGAAAAGGGCTGGGTTGTCACGGTGCGGCCATTTTAGGCAGCGCCGAATTAAAAAGTTATCTGGTCAACTTCGCGAGGAGTTTTATTTATACCACAGGTTTATCGCCTCATTCCGTAGCGACTATTTTATTGGCATACCAACATTTAGCAGCAGAAAAGGAAGCACTTCAAGCATTAAAAAACAATATTCTTTTCTTTAACCAGGAGAAGCTGCGTTTGGGTTTAAAACCGATGTTTGTCTATAGCAAATCGGCGATACAATGCGCCATTATTCCGGGAAATGCCACCGTGAAAAATATTGCAGCCCAACTTCAGGATAAAGGCTTTGATGTCAAACCTATTTTGTCGCCAACGGTTCCCGAAGGACAGGAACGCCTTCGTTTTTGCCTTCACAGTTACAATTCCGAAGCCGAAATCTCCAATGTCTTGGAATTGTTGAGTACTTTTGTGTTCAAATAAAAATCTATGAAAATTTTTATCACAGGAATCGGCACCGATGTTGGGAAAACAGTCGCTTCAGCTATCGTTACCGAAGCACTCGAAGCCGATTATTGGAAACCAATACAAGCGGGTGATTTAGACTTTGGCGATACCGATAAAGTCAAAGAACTAGTCTCTAACAACAAAACGATTTTCCATCCTAACGCTTATGCGCTCAACACACCCGCGAGTCCGCATTTGGCAGCAGCCAAAGACGGCGTGCGAATCAATATAAGTAAAATTGTAGAAACCAATCCCGATAGCTATCGGGAGAAAAATCATTTGGTGATTGAAGGCGCAGGCGGCGTTTTAGTTCCGTTGAACGATTCAGAATGCGTGGTCGATTTGATCCAAAAAGACTATAAAGTAATTGTGGTTTCACGCCATTATCTGGGCAGTATCAATCATACGTTACTGACCATCGAAGCGTTGCAAAACCGAAAAATAAAAGTGGCCGGAATCATTTTCTCCGGCGATGAAAACAAAGCCACAGAGGAAATCATTTTGAATAAAACCGGAGTAGCGTTCATAGGAAGAATTGACCAAGAACCTTATTTTGATGCGAATGTAGTTTCCTATTACGCGGATAAATTTCGGGAGAATCTTTTAAATTTAAGAACATAGAACATAGAATATAGAACATAGAATAGTTTTGGTAATAGCCTTTTGTCTATGCTCTATATTCTATTTTCTTTTTTCTTTTACAACAAAAAAATGACACTTTCAGAAAAAGACCAATTATACAACTGGCATCCTTATACCCAACACAAAACGATGGGCTTATTGCCCGCGATTGTCAAAGGCGAAGGCGCTTTGCTTTGGGACGACAACGGCAAGGAATTCATCGATGCGATTGCGTCCTGGTGGGTCAATCCATTTGGACATTCCAACAAAGTGATTGCTGATGCGATATATGAGCAATTGACAACCTTAGAGCATGTATTATTTGGTGGTTTTACCCATAACAAAGCCGTTGAATTGTCGGAGAAACTAATCTCCATTTTGCCATCCAACCAAAAGAAAATCTTCTATTCCGATAATGGTTCGACCGCGGTGGAAGTGGCTCTGAAAGGCGCTTTGCAATACTATTACAACAAAGGCGAAAAACGCACCAAAGTCATTGCATTCGAAGACGCGTTTCACGGCGATACGTTTGGCGCAATGGCGGCGAGTGGCATTACTTTTTATACCGAAGCCTTTCAGGGTTCGTTGCTCGAAGTGGTTCGCATTCCGGTGCCAACGGTTGGGGATGAAGCGCGAAGTTTAAAAGCGTTGGAAGATTTGGTTGCCACCAAAGAGTTTGCCGCATTCATTTTTGAACCTTTGGTACAAGGCGCGGCCGGAATGGTGATGTATGAAGCCGAAGTGTTGGATAAATTAATTGCAATTTGTCAGCGAAACAATGTATTCACCATAGCCGACGAAGTCATGACAGGTTTTGGAAAAACAGGCAAAACTTTTGCAACGGATTATTTGGTCAACAAACCCGATATCATGTGTTTGTCAAAAGCCTTGACCGGCGGAACGATTCCGATGGCGATTACCACTTTTGCCCAGGAAGTCTTTGATGGATTTTATAGCGATGATGTGAATAAAGCCTTGTTTCATGGCCATACCTTTACCGCGAATCCAACGGGTTGCGCCGCGGCTTTGGCGAGTATCAATTTGTTGGAAACTGCTGAAATGCAAAAGAATATCACCCGAATTCATGCCCAACATCTGGCTTTCGCCCAAAAAATGAATAGTCATCCAAAAGTCAAAACCACTCGAGTGCTCGGTGTCATTTTCGCTTTGGAGATTCAAACCGATGGTGCCGAAAGTTATTACGGTTCGATGCGAACCAAACTCTATAATTTCTTTATCGAACACGGTGTAATCCTGCGACCGGTTGGGAATATCGTTTATATTTTGCCACCGTATATTATTTCGGAGGAACAACTCGAAAAAGTCTACGACATCGTAGCCAAAGCCGTTGAAATGATTTAATTTTGCCCAACAAGAAAATACTCGTTTGAAAACCAAAATTGCCATAACTTCTCTTGCCTCCATTTCTCCTTTGGGAAAAACACCTGAAGCGATATGGGCTAACTATCTTTCGCCAAAAACTTTAATTTCTACCAGGGAATTCAACGGAAAAAGCCGGTTTGTAGCCACTATTCCTGCAGAAATCAGAACAGAGATTGATGCATTGCGCAAAGAAGATATTAAGTATAAGGCTTTGGATGAAACGGTTCTAATGACCATTTTGGCTTCGCGTCAAGCAATCGAAATGGCAGGTTGGCAGCAAGGTGACGACTTCGGAATTAATATCGGTTCGTCCCGCGGGGCAACGCAATTGTTTGAAAAATACCATCAGGAATTTTTAGAAACGGGAAAGACCGCCACGCTGACCTCACCAACAACAACATTGGGAAATATATCTACCTGGGTGGCGCATGATTTAAAAAGTGCCGGACCCGAAATTTCGCATTCCATTACCTGTTCGACGGCTTTGCATGCAGTTTTAAATGCGGTGGCTTGGCTGCAATCGGGATTGGCGACAAAGTTTTTAGTTGGTGGAAGTGAAGCGCCATTGACCGCATTTACGTTGGCACAAATGCAGGCGTTGAAGATTTATGCTAATCCAAAAGACTTTCAGCCTGAGCTTGGCGATTGGCCATGCAGAGCTTTCGATTTTACTAAAACCAAGAACACTATGGTTTTGGGCGAAGCCGCTTCAGTTGCCTGTTTAGAATTGGGCGAAAGCCAAAACGCTTTGGGTTACATCACCGGAATTGGCTATGCAACGGATGATTTGGAGCACAACATTTCCATTTCGGAAGATGCGAAGTGTTTTCAGAAATCGATGGCGATGGCATTACAAAATACGGCTTTGGATGAAATTGATGCGATAGTAATGCACGCTCCGGGAACCTTAAAAGGCGATACTTCCGAATACAAAGCGATACAAAAAATATTTACTTCGTCAGTTCGACCTTCGGTCTCGGGTGGTTCAACCCTGCCAATGCTCACCACCAACAAATGGAAAATCGGGCACACTTTCGGAGCTTCAGGCATGTTGAATATCGAACTGGCCTTGCTAATGATGCAACACCAAACCTTTATCGGAATTCCGTATAAGGCCGAACCGAATCCACGAAAAGCGATTCGAAAAGTATTGATCAATGCGGTTGGTTTTGGCGGAAATGCGGTGAGTGTGTTGCTAAGTAAGTCTTAGAAGTTATGAGTTATGAGTTAAAATCATAAAACGACATCTTGAACTTTCGTTTATTAACTATGCTCTTTACATTGTTAGCTTCAGTTATAATTTAAAAAAACTCATAACTTATAACTCATAATTCATAACTATTTTTCCAGCGCTTTCATTTTTTCATACACCAAATGACTTTCCCAACCTCGGCGCAATAAGTAGTCGCAGAATTTCTTATTCTTTTTTTGGCCTTTTCTTTCGGTCAGGCTGTTCCAATGCCTTTCGGCGAGTTGGTCGAAGGTGTCCTGATAGGTTTCCTCGGAGATTTCAGTCAGTGCCGCTTTGATATTGGGTGCCGAAATATGTCTTTGCTTTAATTCGTTGACAATCCTGATTTTGCCCCAGAGTTTGATACGGTGTTTGCCGCGGGCAAAAGCACGGGCAAAACGCTCTTCGTTGAGAAAATTATGTTGGAGTAAATGAACGACTATAGTGTCGATTTCGTCACCTTTCATCCCGAGTTGGTATAATTTATCCACCACTTCCTGATGGCAGCGCTCCTGATAGGAACAGTAATATTCCAACTTGAGTTGGGCTTCGGGAAGGGTTAATTTTTCGGTCATGGGCTGCTGGCAGATTAGGGTAAAAGTAAGGAATTTTAACGACAGGCAAAAAGCAGAAAGCGAAAAACGAAAAGGTGCTTTACCACTACAGTCAGCGAATTATGTGTGTTTTGTTTTTAAAAGATTTAAACAATTGAAAATCAGTACAAAATGCGATTTGTTTTGGAGATTAAAACCCACAGGAAATGTAAGCAATGTAAAGCTAATGTTGTAGTGATTGTAAGATTTAGCTTTCGCAACAAGCCCTTAAACTTTCAAATTGAAAGCAATACCTTAAATTGTTCAAAAAATTGGTGATAACTTAACGATTTCTTAAGGTAAACACCTTGTTATTTAGTAATTTAGATGTAGTTTTGTAAGCCCTTTTTTCTACCTCAAAATGTCTTGACCTTTTTTTGTGTGCCAAAATGTGAATTTTCAGCACAAAATGAGACGGATGACTATGAAACTATTTGATATCAATTTATGAAATTTAGATTATTACAAGTTGCCTTTTTTGTTTTATTGTTGAATTCCTCTAGCTCATATGGACAGCTGTTGCAGTGGAATACTAATGGAAATGGAGGGACTGAAACCACAGAACCCAGTGTTGCCAACGATGCAAATATTTCATCAGCGAGTTTGTCTTTTGGGGCGGGAGTTACTCCAGCGTTAAACGCACATAGGTTTGGGGGAAGCAATTGGTGGAATACAGGTAATTCTACAAACAGTACTTTGGCGGAAGCTATAGCTGGTAATGACTATATTCAGTTTACAGTAACACCTAATGCAGGTTATAATTTTACACCAACGTCATTTGTTTTTCAATGGGAGAGATCTGGTACAGGTCCATCGAGCGTAGCTTTGAGATCTTCAATTGATGGTTATGCAGCGAATTTAGGAGCAGTAACTGGAATGGCCGCGTCTTTAACAACTGGCAATACCATTACAATTTCAGGTTTAACCAATATTACAACAGCAACTACTTTCAGACTCTATGGTTATGGAGGTACAGCAACCGGGGGAACGGGCGGTTTTGACGAGGCGGCTTCACCAAGTATTGTCAATGTTGTTTTAAATGGTACCACAGCTTTATCTGCCATTACTACTGCCCAGGCGGGTGATTGGAATACTGGGGCAACCTGGATTGGTGGCGTAGTGCCAACCAGTGCACAGAATGCAGTGGTCAATCATGCGGTAACAGTGACCACAGCGGTTACCCGAGATGCAGGAACCACAACGGCCGTGAATACCGGCGGAGGTTCATTGACCATTTCAAATACTTATACCAACAACGGTACGACCAACGTTACCGGAAATATCCAGATCAACAACGGTGGAAGCGTTGTGGGAACTAACAACCTGGCCTATAGCGGTACCACTACTACCTTAACCCTCAACGAAAGTGCGGGATTGTATGCGGTAACCAATAAAATTTGGCCTGTTACCGGAGGTCCGTATAACGTGACTGTTCAGGGTACCGGAGCACAAATCAATGCAGCTGTTGGTCCTGTAGCAGGAACCTTGACCGTAAGTCAGGTGTTGAATTGTGCAGCCGCCAGTGCGTTGACCGTTAACGGTACTTTACAAATCAATACCAATGGTTATATCAATACCAATGCGCCTATTTATGGTCCTTCGTCTTTGTTAAAATACAACTCTGGTGGTGCTTATAACCGTTCTACGGAATGGACTTCAGATACCGCAACCATAGGTGTTACACCGGGTTACCCAAATAATGTTCAGATTTCGAACAATACCGCTTTCAATTATTACAATGCTGCAACCGGACCAAGAGCCATCAACGGAAGTTTGACGATTGACAGTGGTTCGTCTTTGAGTTTTAGCGGAACTTCAACCGTAGGCGCTTTAACCGTTCCCGGAAATGTAACCAATGCCGGAACTTTGACTTTAGGGGTTAATGTTGGTGATGATATCAAAACTGCCGGAAACTTTAGCAATACCGGAACTTTTAACGGAAACAACAGAGCCATTTGGTTTACCAAAGCTTCTCCTGGGATTCAAACCGTTTCTTCTACTACGGTACCATTGGTAATTCCTTATGTGGTAACGGCTAACGGAACTACAGTACAATTATTAAACAGCGTGACGATTTCGGCACCGACCAATGGAAATGCCATTGTTTTTGGTTCTTCGAGTGACGTGATTGACCTTAACGGAAATACGTTAATTATAGGAACTGCCGGAGTAGACAGCTTAATCAGCGGTACAGGAGGTTTTAAAGGAAGTACCAGTTCTATTATGACTTTAAATGGTGGAACGGGAAGTATCGGAACTGTAAAATTTGTAACCGATTTGAATCTGGCCACGCTAACCGTAAACAGAACTTCGGGATCGATTGCTTGTGTGATGGGTTCGAATTTGACTTTAAACCAGGCAGTGAGTTTGAACTTAACAGCAGGGATTGTTGATTTGGCGAGTTATACTATGACTACCGAAGGCACCATTAACAATGCAGGAGCTACAAATTATATTATTGCGGACAACGCCTTTGGTGGTGTGTTGAGAAGAAGGATTTCCGTAACAGGAACGCCATACGTTTACCCGATTGGGGACAAGACTGTTACTCAGGAATACAGTCCTGCCCAAATTAACTTTACCGCTGGAAGTTTTACGACAGCTTATTTAGGGATGTCGGTAAACGATGCAAAACATCCGAATATGGATGCCACTACGCATTTTATTTCGAGATATTGGGCGGTTACCACATCAGGAACTTTTACTTCGCCTACTTATACTTTCACCGGAACTTATTTGGCGGGAGATGTTAACGGTACAGAAACCTCCAGTTTTGCTAACCAATGGAATGGAACGGCATGGTTGAATAATGGCGCAAATTTAGGAAGTAGCACATTAACAATTACCGGCGCAACTACTTTACCCGCAACAAATCATTTTTCAGGCGGAAGAAGAGATCAGGAAATCAATATAACGCAAAGTTCGACGAACTATTTAACGGGAAGTACTTATGATTTTGGAACGGTGTTGACCGGGACAAACAATGACGTTACTTTTACCATTCAGAATACAGGGCAAAATACCTTGACTTTAGGAGCGACGGGAAGCATCACCGGAAATCCGCCTTATTCAATACAAACAGCTTATTCGGGAACTACGATTACTGCCTTGGGAACCAAAACCTTTATCATTCGTTTTGCACCATCAGGAGCAGGAACATTTACCGGTTCGATAACCATTACCAGCAATGATGCCGATGAGCCATCGTATGTGATTAACTTTACCGGAATAGCAGTAGCTCCAACACCTGAGATTAATGTCAAAGGGATTATCGGATCCAATCCATCAATTCTTTCAGGTGATGTTACGCCCGATTCTTTAGATAATACACAATTTGCGGCAACCAATCTTGGTTCTAACCAAACCAAATCTTTCCGAATAGAAAACATTGGAACTTTGGCGTTGAACGTGACCAGCATTACATCATCCAATCCATCAGAATTTACGGTGACGTCAAGCGCACCATATAGCAATATTCCTTTCAGCGGAACCAACTATGTTGATTTCACGATTACTTTTAATCCGCAATATGTTGGACTAAGAACCGGGACAATTACCATAGTCCACGATGATGCTACCGGAGGTGAAAGCCCATATACTTTTGCAGTAGAAGGAAATGGGGTTTGTTTGGCAACAGCTAATACAATCACACCAACTTCAGGACCGGTTGGGACAGAAGTGACCGTTACGGCTTCGGCCAACAATTTGACAGGAGCGACAGTGACATTGAATAGTGTTTCGGTAACACCGGTGACCCAGGTTTCTTCCACGCAAATTAAAATAACCATCCCGAGTGGTGCCACTACCGGAAGTTTGGTTACAACCAATTCACAAGGTTGTACAGCATCCAATGCATTTACGGTAATCACTAATGCCAACATGAATTGTGAAGGTGCCACAACAGCCTTTACCGATATCATCATTTCGGAAGTTTATGATTCATTTGCCGGTTCGAGTGGTATTATAGAATTATACAACCCAACTTTATCGGCGATCAATTTAACGACTCTCGATTATCGTTTGGCGAGATATACGGATTCAGGTGCGCCAATTACCGTTTTGGATTTGATGGGAACGATTCCGGCGAGAAGTACTTATCTGGTTGCAGCTGACGCATCGGCTACACTTTGTACAGGATTAACATTATCCGGAGAACAAATTGGAACCGGTTTTAATGCGAATGACCGAATCGAATTAAGAAAAAATACGACTACCGCTATTGATGTTGTCATCGGGCCAAATGAAGTAGGTTATACCATCAGAAGATTGACTACGGCAACCGGACCAACCACTACTTTTAATGCCGCTGACTGGACCTTTATCAGTGATGAAAACTGTTCTGATTTGGGTTATTTCAACTTAGTGGGTAATTTACCGGTGGTTACAACGCATCCAACATATACACCAACCTGTAAAGGAACGACATTAACCGTTGCCGGAACAGAAGGCTATAATGCCGTTGGAGATACTAAGGAATTGGTTTACCAATGGTATGCAGTTGCGCCTAATACAGCAACATGGACTGCCTTGAGCGATAATGCCATTTATACCGGAACCGCTACAGCCACATTGGATATTTCAGATATTTCTACTTTGGTTGGCTATCAGTATTATTGCCAAATCAGGGAAAATACGGTTAGTTGTTATGCAGCCTCTAATGCAGTGATGATAACAGCTGGCCAGTCAACAACATGGAATGGAACTGCCTGGTCAAATGGAGCGCCAACCCTGGATAAAGCTGTAATCATCAACGGTAATTATGATACTTCGGTGAATGGTAGTTTTGAAGCTTGTAGCGTAACCGTTAACGGTGGATTTACCTTAGACATCAAAGCCAATAACTATGTGTCTATTAAAAATGATTTGACCGTAAGTGCCACAGGAAATTTAACGGTACAAAACAACGGTTCGTTAGTCATGATTGAAGATGACGGTGTGGTAACCAATAATGGAACAACGCAGGTAATCAGAACTACAGCGCCATTTGAATTGTATGATTATACCTATTGGTCTTCGCCGGTTGACGCGGCTAGTATTACAACTACTTTCCCGGACTGGAGAACCGATTATTCGTTTGAATTCAACACAGCGAATTTTTCAGATACGAATACGGTTGATTATTACGGAACAGTTACCAATCCTGGCGTAGCAGATAGTTTTGACGATTTTGCACCTTGGGCATGGCAGGCTTATACCGGAACAATGACCAATGGAAAAGGTTATGCGATTATGGGGCCAACCAGTTTGACTTTTAGTCCGTCAGCAACTACTTCGGTTACGTTTTCGGGTAAAGTGAACAATGGTGTTATTTCGCCATCAATTGTAGAAAGCGGCAATGCCGGTAATACAGCCGATGATTTTAATTTGATTGGTAATCCATATCCGTCAGCCATTTTTGCTAATACCTTTATTACAACAAATGGTGCAAAAACATCGGGTAGTTTGTATTTCTGGACACACGTAGATGATGTTTTAATAACTAATCCGGGACCAGATTTATACAATTTCATTAGCGATGATTATGCGGTTTATAATATGACCGGAGGAACAAGAGCCAGTTATACCGGAAGTTCGGTCCCTACAGGTTATATTGCTTCAGGACAAGGATTTTTTGTGGAAGCACAAGGGAATAATACTTTGACGTTTAACAACGCCATGAGAGATAAAGGTTATACCAATACCCAATTCTTCAGATCGGCTTCAGCCCAACCTTCGATGACAAACACCAGAATTTGGTTGAACCTGAGAAATGCAGATGGATTGTTTGGGCAGTTATTGGTGGGTTATTTTGACAATACCACTTTGGATTTTGACTGGGCTTATGACGCCAGAGTAAATCAAACCAATAATTATCTGAGCTTCTATTCATTGGCGGCCAATGAAAAATATAAAATTCAGGCCAGACCGACTTTTGATGAATCGGATATAGTACCGATAGGTTATTTCAGTTCGGTTGCGGGTGAATTCAGCATCAGCATTGACCAAAAAGAAGGAATCTTAAATGAAGAGTCAACCAATATTTATCTACAGGATTTAGAGATGAATATTATCCATGATTTAAAAGCTTCTCCTTATACTTTTACCACCGGAAGCGGGAAATATGAAAACAGATTTTTATTGCGCTATACCGATGCAGCATTAGGTAATCCTGATTTTGAGTTGAGCAATAGCGTTATCGTTGCAACGAATCACGGAGAAGTGAGTATCAAATCCTATGTGGAAACCATAGATGAGGTAATTGTTTATGATATATTGGGAAGACAGTTGTTCCAATCAAAAGGCATCAACAGCAATGATTTTACAGCAACTAATATATCACTGAGCCAACAATCATTAATCGTTAAGGTTAAATTGGAAAGCGGTGCGATAGTGACCAAAAAAGTATTAACAAATTAAAAAAAGAGGCTCAGAAATGAGCCTCTTTTTATACGTATTTATTCGTGTTTACAATCGCCTGATTGTTTTTATAATCAATCCATTTCTGTCCTTTCCATTTTCGCATCAGGTTGTCAAAGTTTCGCATGATGAATATGTTATACACTGCTTTGGAAACATTGGTTATACTTTTTGGAAAAGCTCTCAAACTCATCGAAAATCCGGGTGTAACATATTTCATATAGTGCCAATAACCTTCGGGCATGTATAGCATTTCACCGTGTTTTAAATCGGCTACCAAACCCTGAGCTTTTTTCAAAGCCGGCCATTTGGCAAAATCTGGATTGTCAAAATCAATATCTTCCCTCGAAATTAAAGCATGTGGAACCTTGTATAAATAAGGCGTTTGGTCGGGGGCAAAGAGTACACATCTTTTTTGACCGTGAAAATGGAAATGCAGGATGTTGGAATAGTCAATGTCATAGTGCATGAACACCTTTGAATTTTCTCCGCCAAAAAATAACATCGGCAATTGTTTGACCAAATTCAGGCCAATATCGGGCCAGACAAAATCGTTTTTCAATACCGGGACTTCCTTCATCAGGTTGTACAAAAAGATTCGGTAGTTTGTGGGTTTGGTGTTGAGCAAATCAATATAATCACTCATTTTCATTCGGGCATGGGCTTCATTAAAACCATCTTTATGGCTGACCGGCCGGTCGTCATAAAGCGGAACGATTTGGTCTCCTGCAACTTGTTTCATGTATTCCAGGTTCCATTTCTCGTAAGCGGGCCAGTCACTTGTAAGGGTCTCAATGACGACCGGTTTTTGTTTCTTTACATAGTGGTGGTAAAAATCCTCTTTTGAAATAGTTTTTACGCGTTCAATTTCTGTTAGTGTTAGTGACATAGACTGTTCCAGTAAAATATATAAAAAAAGCTCTCGGCAAAGAATGCTGAGAGCAAAGTTATAAATTAAGGCTTAAACTGCCGTATGTTTTAAGAAACGTTAACTTTATTTTCCTTTGGTTGAGGCTTCTAAATTACGCTCAATCTGGTGACCCGGACGTGTCCATTTTGGTTTTTCACCCAAGGATTGGAATTGTGAATCTTCTGCTTCAACAGTCGTTGGCTGCATCACTTTGATAAATGGTTTTTGTGGAATCAATCCCAATGTTTCAAACATTTTCATGTCTTCGTTCACATCCGGATTTGGCGTCGTCAATAATTTATCTCCGGCAAAAATAGAATTCGCTCCGGCAAAGAAACACATCGCCTGGCCTTCGCGTGACATTTCGGTTCTTCCGGCAGACAAACGAACCTGAGTTTCAGGCATAACGATACGTGTAGTGGCTACCATACGGATCATTTCCCAGATTTCTACCGGTTTTTCGTTTTCCATCGGAGTTCCTTCAACGGCCACTAAGGCATTGATTGGCACTGATTCCGGTTGTGGGTTTAAGGTAGAAAGTGCTACCAGCATTCCGGCTCTGTCTTCGATGCTTTCTCCCATTCCTATAATGCCACCGCTACAAACGGTTACATTGGTTTTGCGAACATTTTCGATAGTCTGCAGACGGTCTTCAAAACCTCTGGTCGAAATGACTTCCTTATAATAATCTTCAGAAGTATCTAAGTTGTGATTGTAAGCATATAAACCGGCTTCGGCTAATCTTTGGGCTTGGTTTTCGGTCAACATTCCCAAAGTACAGCATACTTCCATATCGAGTTTGTTGATGGTTCTTACCATTTCCAAAACCTGATCAAACTCTTCTCCGTCTTTTACGTTACGCCAGGCAGCACCCATGCAAACTCTTGATGAACCATTGGATTTGGCTCTTAAGGCCTGCGCTTTTACCTGACTAACCGTCATTAAATCGTTTCCTTCAATATCGGTATGATAACGCGCTGCCTGTGGACAATAGCCACAATCTTCAGGACAACCACCTGTTTTTATAGAAAGTAAAGTAGAAACCTGAACTACGTTTGGATCGTGATGCTCTCTGTGGATTGAAGCCGCTTCGTAAAGCAAATCCATCAAAGGTTTGTTGTATATAGCAATGATTTCGTCTTTAGTCCAGTTGTGTTTTGTAATACTCATAGGTGCTATTTTAGATTGCACCAAAAGTAGTCAATTTGTTATTAAGTACCAATAAGAGATTGTTGGATAAAAGATAAATTATTTGTTTGGTGCGAATTTACTTCTCCAAAATTGCAACGCTACAAAAGTCATGATTATGGCTGAAGCTATGCCTTCAAATAAAACACCGATACAGTATTCATTGGCCGTTGGTTTTCCGCCAAATAAAAACTCCTCAGAAAGGCTATCGATATAGGCATTACCACCTCGGATATAGATGTAGGCCAGCAATCCGGCAACACTAAGCAAGACGCCAATAATAGCCGTTATTCCGGCAGAAAGAAGGTTGAAGACATAATCCGTTTTTCCTTCTTTTACGTTTGAGTTAAGGGTTCGGGTAACACCATAAAACACAAATGCTGCGTTAAAGGCTCTCAGATATAGGATATCTGCTAACCCAAAAAGTTCCATGATAAAAAAATAGAATGCAATTCCGACGAAGATTATAATCCCGTTTACTAATTCTTTTGGCAGTTTCATAGCGATAAGTTTTAAGTGAGTAATCGAAAATTGTCTCTCAAATTTAAGAAATTATCTTTGAAATAGCGACAATTTAACAGAAAACTAAATGATGTTTCAATAAAAACAAAGAAGCTATAGCTGGCTGATAAAATTTAGTGCAGTTGACTTGTCTAATGCCAATTGGTTTTTGAGTGCGTCTAAAGAATCGAATTTTTGTTCGTTGCGCATTCGTTTAAGAAAAGAAACGGTTATTTTTTGATCATAAAGATCCTGGTTGAAATCAAAGAAATTAATTTCGATGGTTTGATGGGTTCCGTCAACTGTTGGACGATTCCCGATGTTCATCATGCCATAAACCGTCTTTCCGTCAATCACACTTTTGGCAATATAAACGCCGTTTTGCGGTATGAGTTTATAGTCTTCTTCAGGATTGATGTTGGCCGTTGGATAGCCAATGGTTCTGCCCAGTTGTTTTCCTTTGGAGACCATTCCGGTCAATGAATAATCATAACCCAAATAGTCATTGGCTAATTCGATATTGCCTTCACTGAGTGCGGTTCTTATTTTGGTGGAACTAATGGAAACCTCATTGATTTCCTGAGCTGAAATTTGCTCTACTTCAAAGCCAAAAGCATTCCCGAATTCTACTAAGTCATTAATGTCGGCGGTTCTGTTTCTGCCAAAGCGATGGTCGTGACCAATAATTATTTTTTTGAGTTTAAAAGTATCAACCAAGACCTGTTTGACAAAATCTTCGGCGGTAAGTCTTGAAAATTCTTTGTCAAAAGGATGAACGACCAAATGATCAACGCCAAGATTTTCAAGCAAGGCTATTTTTTCATTCAGCGTGTTGAGTTGCTTCATTTCGGTTCCTTCCTGAAGTACCATTCTCGGGTGAGGGAAAAAGGTCAGCACCAAACTTTCGCAATCTTGTGATTTAGCGGTGTCAATAATTTGTTCCAATATTTTCCTGTGCCCAAGATGAACACCATCAAAAGTACCAATGGTGATAATGGTAGGCTTGTTGGTAACAAAAGATTTTATGGAATGGACTATTTTCAAGAAATGAGTAAAAATGTAATACTGCAAAAATAAGTTTTAGAAATCAAATACAATAATTTTTCAGTCTTTAATGCATCAAGTGTTGGTTTTTATGAAAATTATTAAAAAACGCTGACTGATAGTTTGTTAAAAAACACAGGAATAAGTAACTTTATGTTAAAATTAAATGGAAACCTTTCAAAAAAGAGGCCTGTGATTTGTAATCTGCTGAAAGATAAATTATCTTTGGCTACATTTTTTTTAACTATCAAAAAACACCATGAAAAAACACTACTTATTTTTTATTTTCGTTTTCTCAATAGGCCAGGCTTTTGCGCAAACAAATTCTCCTTGGAAACTATTTAGCGATGATAAATCAATCACTTCAGAAAAAGTCAGAGAGACTTCTTATTCTGAAAATCAGAAATTATTCCAGTTCAATTCGGTTCAGTTCAAACAATTGCTGGCGAATGTTAACGACAAAGCTTCAGGTCTTGCGGGAGTTGAGGTTTCTATTCCTAATGTGGAAGGGAAATTAGAAAGATTTATGGTTTGGGAATCATCCAACTTTGAACCTGAATTACAGGCAAGATATCCTGAAATCAGAGCGTACGTTGGAAAAGGGATTACCGATCCATCGGCGACGTTGAATTTTAGTTTGTCTCCGTTAGGAATTCAAACTATGGTTTTAAGAGCTGGTGTTGGTTCGGAGTTTATTGAAGCCTATACTAAGGACAGATCGGTTTATGTGGTTTTTGATTCCAAGACCAGAATTGCAGGGGAACTGCCTTTGAATTGTTCTACGCAAGATGTGGCATTAACCCAGGATTTACAAAGAAACGGCAATGTGACTTTGTCTAATGATCAAGTATACAGAACCATGCGTTTGGCTTTGTCTTGTACTGCGGAATACACGACCTATTTTGGAGGAACAGTGGCGGGCGCTTTAGCAGGGATGAATGCCACGATGACACGTTGTAACGGGGTATTCGAAAGAGATTTGGCCGTGAAATTATTGATTATTGCCAATAATGATTTGGTGATTTTCACCAATGCTACAACTGATCCCTATTCAGCCGCTAGTGTTGGAACGAATCCTGCAAATACTAACAATGCTAATGGATGGAACATCCAATTGCAAAACACCTTAACCAATACAGTAGGAATCGGGAACGGGGCCTATGACATCGGACATTTGTTTGGTGCTTCAGGCGGTGGCGGAAATGCAGGTTGTATCGGTTGTGTTTGTGTTGATGATGATGCCGCAAATACTTTAGATAAAAATAAAGGAAGCGCATATACTTCTCCAAGTAATAATGCTCCTGAGGGAGATACTTTTGACATCGATTATGTAGCGCATGAAATGGGTCACCAAATGGGAGCCAATCATACTTTTACCTGGACAGCTGAAAACAACACAGTAAATGTTGAGCCGGGTAGTGGTTCCACCATTATGGCTTATGCGGGTGTTGCTTCACCTGCCAATTTAAATGTTCAGCCCAATTCAGATGACTATTTTACCTATAGAAGCATTAACCAAATCCAAGTGAATTTAGGGACTAAAACTTGTCCGGTAAGCACGAGTTTAGTAACAACCAATCCAAGACCAACAGTATTGGCGAGTGGAAATTTCAGTATTCCTATTGGTACAGCTTTCAAATTGACCGGTTCAGGAACAGGAACAGCAGGGGAAGTATTGACTTATTGCTGGGAGCAAAATAATGATGCTACTGTAGTTGGTCCGGTTGATTGTTTACCTTCGCCAACTAAAACAGACGGTCCTAACTTCAGGTCTTTTCTTCCGAGTCTTAGCCCGGTTAGATATATGCCGCAATTTTCAGACGTATTGAACGGTAATTTAACCACGACTTGGGAAACCGTTTCTACAGTGGCAAGATCATTAAATTTTGTAATGACGGTTAGAGATAACGTACTCGGTGGTGGTCAAACCAATACTGGTGGAAAAACAGTTACTGTGGTTAATACCGGAGCTGCTTTTGCCATTACCAATCCAAGTACCAGCGTTTCATGGGGATTAGGTTCTTCACAAACGTTAACCTGGAGTGTGGCAGGAACAACGGCAAACGGAATCAATACTGCCAATGTCAATATCTTAATTTCAACAGACGGTGGTGCTAATTTCACAACATTAGTGGCGAATACACCAAATGACGGTTCTGAAACGATAACTATGCCAAGTACTGCAACATTGAATTGCAGAATTCTGGTTGAGGCAGTTGGAAATATATTTTATGCGGTTTCAAAAAACATTACTTTAGGATACGACTGTGTCGGCGCATCAGAATCTCCCGGAACAGCCATTGCTGACGGCCTTGGGGCAAATAGTCCTGGTGCTGCAACAGTACGTACTTTAAATATGGCAACCAATGTTACGATTAACAATATGAAAGCCTCTTTCGCTTCTAATCATACCTGGATTGGAGATTTAGTGGTGAAACTAAAACACCCTGATGGTACAGAAATTGTATTGTGGAACAGAACTTGTAACAATCCGCAAAGATCAGGAATGGACATCACTTTTGCAGATGGTTCACCGGCGCCGGTTTGTGCCAGCCCAACAACAGGAACTTACAGTCCGGTTCAGGGATTGTCTGCTTTTAACGGCAAGCCATCTAATGGAACCTGGACATTAACCGCTACAGATTTTTATGTTGGTGACTCAGGAAGCATTACTTCATGGGGAATTAACTTTGGGTGCACATTGGGTAGCGAAGAATTCAGCATTAATGATTTGACCGTGTATCCAAATCCAAATAACGGAAACTTTACGGTTCAGTATGATAATCCGATTGCAGATGAAACTAAGATTGAGGTTTATGATATCAGAGGCAGAAAAATATTTGAAAATAGTTATGCTAACCAAGGTGTCTTTAACGAAAGTATTCAATTGAATGACGCTCAGGCAGGAATTTATTTATTGACTGTTACTGATGGCAACAGAAAAGTAGTAAAACGAATTGCCGTAGAATAACAAAACATTAAGAATCAAAAGATAAGAAGGAGAAAGTTTTATAATTTTCTCCTTTTTTTATCGAATAATACTTTACAATTATTAAATTTACGCCCTATTTAAAAAAAAACTATAATCAAATGAAATTAAAATTACTTTTTCTGTTATTGGTATGCCAAGTGAGTTTTGCCCAACAGAGAACTTGTGGCATGGAAGCATACATGCAACAGGTAATGAATGATCCGGCTGCAAGACAGCAGTATCTTCAACAACAAGCCAATTTTGAAATTGAACTTCAAAGAATGGCAACAAGCCTTAACAGAAACAGCAATGCTACTCAGGATGTTCAGGTGATTAGAATTCCGGTTGCCGTTCACTTTCCTTCAGCAGGCGCAGCTACAGCTGCAGTTAAAACTTGTTTGAGAAATTTGGCGCAAACACAAATCAACACTTTGAATGCGGATTATAATGCTGCCAATGCTGACATCTCCAACTTCACCAATAATGATGCTCCTTTTTACCCTGGAGTGACTGTTGGTAATTTAGGCGTTCAGTTTGAACTGGCAACTCAAAATCACCCTGCAGGAACCGGTTTAACAAACGGAACAGTAGCGGTAACTTTTGGAACCGACTTTTTATCAGGTGCTGATTCAGATGCTACCTGGGCAGGTTATATGAATTTGGTTGTCAGAGATGAAGGGAACTCCATTTTAGGGTATTCACCCCTTGGAGGTTCTCCAAGTGCCGGTCACACGGTTGTTATCAATAGATTTTGTTTTGGTTCCGGAAGTGGTTGTACCGGTTATAACCCAACTGCTCCGTTTAACTTAGGAAGAACACTTACGCATGAGTTAGGCCATTTCTTTAACTTACGACATACTTTTAATGCAGGCACCTGTGGAACCAATCCTAACTGTGCTACTACGGGAGACCGTGTTTGTGATACTCCGGAAGTATTTGAAGAGTCATATGGCTGTCCGGCTGCAGGTGAAGTTGCGGGTTGTAACGTGAGTGAAGTTGCGCTTACCATGAACTATATGGATTATGTAGATGACCCATGTATGTATATGTTTACTTTAGGTCAGGAAAACAGAATGAGAGCTTATTACAATTCTATTTCAAGTCAATTTAGCACCACAGCTTTGGCTAATAATGAAGTTTTTGCTAATACTTTCAAAATTTATCCAAATCCAAACAAAGGTAGCTTTACTATCGAGTTTGCGGCATTGACCAATAGTTATTCGGTAGAAGTATTTGATGTTACCGGTAAAGTGGTTTATGACAATAATTTTGAATTGGCTTCTGCTTTGGTTCAAACCATCAGTTTAGAGGAAACAACGAGCGGAATCTATTTTATCAATATCAAAAGCGACAACGGAATGATAGTGACTAAAAAATTAGTTATCGAGTAATTTCATTGTTCTTTGAATCAATAAAAAAGCCTTACAATCGTGAGGCTTTTTTATTTTCCGTTAAAGCTGTTCATGGTATTGGCTAAACCGGCCAAGGCAAAAGATTCCACAATTTCTTTGGCAATCACAAAGCGCTCCATCAGTTTTACTTTTTCCGCTTCGTGCCATTCGCCCAAAACATAATCAACCTGTTGGCCTTTTTTAAACTCGTCACTGATGCCAAAACGAAAACGCGGATATTCGGTAGTGTTTAAAATCAGCTGGATGTTTTTCAAACCGTTGTGCCCGCCATCGCTTCCTTTGGCTTTGATTCTGATGGTACCAAAAGGCAAATTCAAATCATCGGTAATGACCAAAACATTTTCTTTGGCAATGTTTTCCTTTTCCATCCAATACTGAACGGCTTTACCGCTCAGATTCATATAAGTGTTTGGTTTCAAAAGGATCAGTTTTCTTCCTTTGATGCTGTATTCGGTTATGGCGCCAAGCTTGGCCGTTTCAAAGGTCAGGCTTTCTTTTTGGGCGATATAATCCAATACTTTGAACCCGATATTGTGTCGTGTATTTACATATTCGGCACCAATATTTCCTAGTCCGACGATGAGGAATTTTTTCATAGAATCAATGTTATCAACTTTAGGAGTTTTGCTAAAGAGTTGTGTTAACCATTTCATGAGGCAAAAGTAGCTAATTTGAAAATTTGAAAATGAGTTAATTTGAAAATTTGTTTCCAAAAGTTTATAAAGTGCCTTTTGCTTATCATTTAGCCCCGATTGAAGTGGCTACCGCGTAGCGCGAAAAGCGGGAATATGGAAACCAAGAATGCCCAAGCCTTTCGCTCCTGATTAAAACAAAAAAGCACCGGCGTGAACCGATGCTTTTGTATGTAAAGAATTGAAAATTATTTTTTCTTTCCTTTTGCCGGAGCTTTTGCTGCTTTTGCTGCCTCTTGAGCTGCTTTCATAGCTGCACGTGAAATCTTCACTTGAGCTACCACAGTATTGTCCGGGTGCATCAATTTGAAGTTTTTAGCTTCCAATTTGGTCACATATAATTTGTTACCCATTTGCAATTCAGAGATGTTAGCTTCAACATAATCAGGAAGATTTTTTGGTAAAGCTTTCACTTTTAATCTTCTTAAGTTTAAACGTAAATCACCACCTAACAATACACCTGGAGAGGTACCTGTAATTTTAACAGGAACTTCCATCATGATTTCTTTGCTTTCATTTAATTGAAAGAAGTCAATGTGTAAAATTTTGTCAGACACCGGGTGAAACTGAATGTCCTGAAGAATAACATTGGTTGTTTTTCCAGCCAAATCAACTACAACGGTGTGTGCGTTTGGAGTGTAAACCAAGTTTTTGAATGCTTTTTCTTCTGCTGCAAAATGCTGTGGTGTAGTTCCTCCGTAAATAACGCAAGGGACCATTCCAGCATCACGTAAGGCTTTAGTAGCTTTTTTGCCTACGCTTTCTCTTTCTTGTCCTTTAATCGTAATCGATTTCATTGTAAAAATATATAGTTAATAAATAAAAAATACTTTTTTGAGCTGTCAGCAATTAGCCTTTAGCTTATTTATTTGGGCGTTCCCTTTCAGGTCGGGCTTTCCGCAGTACATGATACTTGCTGCAATCCCTTACGCAATCATCAGTTTTAATTTAATTCTAACGGCTTATAGCTAAAAGCTGACGGCTACATTAAAAACTTTCCACTGATGGAATTGTTGTGTTGCACCATGTGCATTACTTCTGCAAACAGCGGCGCACAACTCACCACTTTTATTTTGTTTGACGCTTTCTTTAACGGAATAGAATCGGTTACGATCAATTCCAGTAATTTAGAGTTCTCTATTTTCTCATACGCTTCTCCCGAAAGGATAGCATGCGTACAAATTGCTCTTACGCTTATCGCGCCTTTTTCCATCATCAAATCGGCCGCTTTGGCTAATGTGCCTCCGGTGTCGATCATATCGTCTACCAAAATCACATTTCTGCCTTTTACTTCACCAATCAATTCCATTGTATCAATTACATTGGCCGCTTTTCTTTGTTTGTAACAAATGACTACGTCTGATTCTAAAAACTTAGAATAAGCATACGCTCTTTTTGAACCGCCCATATCAGGAGAAGCAATCGTTAAATTGTCTAACTGCAGGCTTTTTACATACGGCAAAAAGATAGTCGAGGCAAACAAGTGATCCACCGGTTTTTCAAAAAAACCTTGAATCTGATCTGCATGTAAATCCATCGTCATGATTCGAGTGGCGCCGGCAGTTTCCAATAATTTGGCAACTAATTTGGCTCCAATCGGAACTCTTGGCTTGTCTTTTCTGTCTTGTCTTGCCCAACCAAAGTAAGGAATCACCGGAGTAATGTGTCTGGCTGATGCTCTTTTCGCTGCATCAATCATTAACAAAAGCTCCATTAAATTGTCGGCGCTCGGAAATGTAGAGCAGACAATAAAAACGCGTAATCCTCTTATTGATTCTTCAAAAGAAGGTTGAAACTCGCCATCACTATATTTTGAGAACGTAACTTTCCCCAGCGGAATCCCATAGTTAGTAGCTATTTGTTCGGCCAGATGGACGCTTTGTGAACAGGCAAATATCTTTGCTTCGGGTTCTAAATGCGACATTATAATTAGTTGTTTTTATTCCGCTGCGCTCCATACAATTCGGCTTTGACTTTGGTCTTAGTTTTCATGTATTAATTGCCTCGGGTGTAGTTACTTAGTAGTTGTTCGTTTTACCGAGGTGCAAATTTAGAAATTAAATCCGACTCTGAAGGATATTTTTAACTATTTTTTTGATTGTTTGAAGAAAATTTATTTACATTTGCACCCACAAAACAAGGATATCTTGTTGTTCGATGTCATTAAAACACTTTTCTTTTTAGAAATTGGTTTTAAAATCTACATCGAAATCTGCCCGGATGGCGACTTATTTAATTAATTTTTTCAAAAAATTAAATAGCAAAATCCAAAAGGAAATGCCCGGATGGCGGAATTGGTAGACGCGCACGACTCAAACTCGTGTTCTTAGGAGTGTGGGTTCGATTCCCACTCCGGGTACAAAACCTCTCAGCAATGGGAGGTTTTTTGTTTTTAAAACCCTAAAATCAATTTGGCAATCGAGAAATAAATCAAAATCCCGCAGATATCATTACTCGTAGTAATGAATGGTCCGGTAGCCAAAGCAGGATCAATTTTAAATCGGTGAAGTAATAATGGGACAAAAGTTCCGATAAGCGAGGCAATGATAATTACCGAAATCAAGGCAATAGTCACAATTTCCCCAATAATCAATTGGACGTTCAAAAGGAAATGGCTTCCGACAAACAAGATGGCGGCCAATATGATTCCGTTGAGCAAACTCAAAGACACTTCTTTTATCAAACGATTCCAAAGCGAACCGCTGATGGATTGATTGGCCAAACCTTGTACAATAATCGCTGAAGATTGTACGCCGACATTTCCGGCCATCGCAGCAATAAGCGGTGTGAAGAAGAACAAATTTCCATGATTGGTCATCGCGCCTTCAAACAATCCCAAAACCCTAACGCTGATAAAACCACCACAAAGTGCCAGGACTAACCATGGCAAACGCGCACGGGTCAAGTCCAAAATGCTGTCATCGGCCTCAACGTCTTGTGAGATACCCGCAGCCAACTGGTAATCTTTGTCGGCTTCTTCTTTGATCACGTCTACGATATCATCAATGGTAATCCTACCCATCAATCTGCCCATTTCATCTACCACCGGAATGGCTTCCAGGTCATATTTCTGCATGATGCGGGCGACTTCGGTATTGGCAGTGTCAACTCTAACGGAATCTACTTTTTTGATATATACTTCGCTGATTGGCGTTTTGGTAGAAGTCGTCAATAAATCTTTGAGTGATAATCTTCCTTTTAATCGGTTTTCATCATCGACTACATAAATCGAATGCACACGGGTCACGTGTTCCGCCTGGATTCGCATTTCTTTTACACAAGTCAGTACGTTCCAGTTCTCATTGACTTTCACCAACTCTTTTCCCATCAAACCTCCGGCAGTGTCTTCATCATAACGCAACAAATCAACAATGTCTTTGGCGTGTTCAATGTCTTCCAGCTCCGAGATTACCTCTTCTTTTTTGCTTTGCGAAAGTTCGGCGATGATATCCGCAGCGTCATCGGTGTCTAATTCATCTAATTCTTCTGCAATCTCTTTGGCAGAAAGACCCTGAAGGATTTTTTCACGCAAATCATCTTCCAGTTCGGGAAGGATTTCGGCGGTGATTTCACTGTCAAGGATTTTAAAGATATAAGTGGCTTCGGCAGTTTCCAGTTCCTCAAAAATCTCCGCAATATCGGCATGGTGCATGTCATTCAACAATACTTCCAACTCCTGGTCGTTTTTGTCGTGGATGAGTTGCTCAATTTGCGTTAAGAGTTCTTTGCTGATTTTAAACTGCATTGGCTTCTATTTTTTGAGTGAGTTCTATGAACTGTTCAACAGTCAATTGTTCGGGACGGAGGTCAAAGATAGTATCTTCTTTTAAATTATCCGAAAGGTTAAAAGATTTTAGACTGTTTCTGAGTGTTTTTCTGCGCTGTTGGAATCCGGTTTTGACCACGCTGAAAAACAACTTTTCGTTGCAGGGCAAATGGAAATCAGCCTTTCTGCGCAAGCGTAAAACTCCTGATTTCACTTTTGGCGGCGGATTGAAAACATGTTCGTGAACGGTAAACAAATACTCAGCATCATAGAAAGCCTGGACTAAAACAGAAAGAATGCCATAAACCTTGCTTCCTTTTTTAGAACAGATTCTTTCGGCTACTTCCTTTTGGAACATCCCCGAAAATTCCGGAACCTGCTCGCGCAATTCCAAACACTTGAAAACAATCTGGGACGAAATGTTATAAGGGAAGTTTCCGGTAATGGCAAAAGGTTTGCCTTCAAAAACCTCGTTGATATTGTATTTCAGGAAATCTTTAGAGATGATTTTTCCGTGCAGCTTTGGGTAATGCGCATTCAAATATTCCACAGATTCGGTATCAATTTCAATAACATAAGTCGTGGCTGGTCGTTCCAAAAGATATTTGGTCAACACACCCATACCCGGTCCAATTTCCAATACGTTGTGGTAGCCTTCAAGATTCAGCGTGTCGGCGATGTCTTTGGCAATGCTTTCATCGGTTAAGAAATGCTGACCGAGGTGTTTTTTGGCTTTTACTTTGTCCATCTTAATGATCGCTTATCAATTCCAATTCTGTTCTAAACGCCAACATTTTGTCACCAAAAAGCCGATGTCCTTCTTCGCGAAGCCTTGGCGCATCTTCGTCGTAATACTTTTGTAATGTTTCTTTGGAGTCTGTGGTGTATTGAATGGAGTAGGTTGTGCCGCCCATTTCTTCCTCGACCAAAACTCTGACCATTCGTGCCGATGAAAATTTTCCGGTAGCCAAAACTTCTTTAATGTGTTTTTCCTGCATCCATTTCATCCATTGGTCGTGAACGCTTTCGTGTATGTTTATCGTAACGTTATAAAGTATCATTTCTTGTTTTTTTTAATCGTAATTGAGAATGTTATGTAAACTATTGCGGCGTATAAAATAGAAAGGTTAGTGGTCATTGGCCTGTTCGGATCACCTGTAGATATGTGGATAAGCTCCGAAATTGCTCCTCCTATAAAAAGACTCACAATGATCCTAATCCATCTATTTTCTAAATAACCCATTTCTAAAGATTGGTGTCGCCGCGCAGTTTTCGGTATTTGTTCCGCGAGTCGACAAAGTAAATACTGTCTTCGTGCTTGAAGATGACTTCTTCATAAAGCGGCTTTGCCTTTTCAGGATCACTTAAGTTACTGTTGTAAATCTCTGCCGAATAATAAAGCGCTTCGTCTATGTAAATGCTTTCCTTGTGATTGGTGATAATAGCGGCATAACTTTCCAAAGCTTTGACAAAATCACCCTTTTTTTCATGAATTTTTCCAATGCGCAACTGCGTTACCGGTTCAATTTCTTCGCCTTTGTGCTCTTTTAAAATCAATTCAAATTGCGCTAAAGATTCTGCTTTTTTGTTTTGATACAAAAGAAAATCAGCACGGGCAAATTTCTTCAAAGCGACCTGGGTTGAATCTTCAACGGTGTTATCGCTAATCATCAGGAATAAATCCAAAGCATCATTGGCAATCAATTGGGATGAGGCCGATTTCAATACTTTTAACTGGTGTGTTGCCCATTCGAAATCAGTCTTGAAATAACTGGTTTTGGCGGTTTTCAGATTGGCTTCCTGACCAACCACATCACCGGCCATGTCTTCACTCACCTGTGAATAATAAATCAAAGCCTGATTGAATTTTTCTTCGAGCAAAAGGATATCGGCCAACTGCATTTTGAGTTCGGCGGTCTGGTAACGATTGATAGGCATTTCCATCGCGTTTTTCAAAATCACTTTGGCTTTCTCTGGATTGTTGAGGTTAAATGCGGTAAACTTGGCTTCCAATTCGAGCAGTGATAAAGTATAGGGGCTTACGCCAAATTCCTTAATGAGTTTGTCTAATTCTTCGGTGATGGCCGCATAATCCTTGTCGGTGGCATGATTGATTTTCATTTCCATCAAATAGGAATTTGCCTGAATCAACAGCTCTAAATCGTTAGTATTGTCTAAGACAAAAGTCAAAATCTCTTTGGCAGATTCCTGATCGTTATCGGCTATGGCCATTTCACCCAAATTGACAATATTCCCAAAAGATTCCGGGTTTCTTTTATAGATGGCTTTTTGTTGGACAAAGGCTTTACCATATTCTTTAAGCTGTACAAAATACCAACTCAGAAAATCATTCCAAAAGACGTCCTGTGTTTTCTGGGCTCTGACAAGCAATGCCTTTTTCAGTGCATCATTAAAAGCCACATCGCTGTCTTCGGTCATGAATCGGGACAGTTGATTTTGGATAATCGGAAGGTTTTGCGGGTTTTGACTGGCTTCAAGTAAGTAGGTTTCAATCATCAGATCGGTTTCGCCTTTCTGACCGTAAAGCATCGCCATCTGGAAGTTAAAACTCAATCTGGAATCGGTTTCAATAGCGGTTTTATAGGCCAAAAGCGCTTTGTCAAACAATGCTTTTTTTTCAAAAGTATAAGCAATGCCATAAGCTTCGTTGGCGTTCTTTTTGATTTTGTCTATGGCCTGCTCATAATATTTCTCGGCTTTATCCTGGTTTTTCTGCAATTGGTAATTGAAACCCAATTCGATCAACAGGTTGCTCTGTCTGTATTTGTCGAGTCTTTCCTGGATGGCTTTTTCGGCTTTGTCAAACTGTTGCAACTGCTGGTAACATTCAACCACTCTCTGGAAATAATTGGAATTTCCGGCCTGTGCTTTGAGCAATTCTTCATAACTCACTAAGGCTTTTTCAAATTCGCCACGGTCGAAATAATTATTGGCCAACTGCTCGTTCTGGGCATTGGCCCAAAGCGAAACGAATATGAACAGGATAGAGAGTAATTTTTTCATGTCTAACATTAAAACGAACAATGTACTAAAGTAACACTTTTTGTGCCAAATTAGTACATCGTTTGCTAAAGATTAACTTATTTAGTTAATGATGTCAAAACCGGTGTAAGGGCGCAATACTTCTGGGATTACGATACCTTCCGGTGTTTGGTAATTTTCGATGATTCCGGCTAAAACTCTTGGCAAAGCCAATGAACTTCCGTTCAAAGTGTGCGCCAATTGGGTTTTTCCGTCTTTTCCTTTGAAACGCAATTTCAAACGATTGGCCTGGAATGTCTCAAAGTTAGACACCGAAGAGATTTCCAACCATCGGTCCTGAGCGGTTGAAAACACTTCAAAGTCATAGGTCAATGCCGAAGCAAACCCCATATCACCACCACAAAGGCGCAATACCCTGTAAGGCAATTTCAATTCTTTTAGGATGTTTTTCACGTGTTCCACCATGCCGTCAAGTGCTTCATATGACTTATCCGGATGTTCGATGCGAACGATTTCTACTTTGTCAAATTGGTGCAAACGGTTCAAACCACGAACGTGTGCGCCATAAGAACCTGCTTCACGACGGAAACACGGTGTGTAACCCGTACATAAAACAGGCAATTCGTTTTCCTGTAAAATCACATCGCGGAATAAATTGGTTACCGGAACTTCGGCCGTTGGGATTAGGTATAAATCGTCAATGCCTACGTGGTACATTTGCCCTTCTTTGTCAGGCAATTGTCCGGTTCCATAACCTGAAGCTTCGTTTACCAAATGGGGCACCTGAACTTCCTCGTAGCCTGCGGCTGTATTTTTATCTAAAAAATAGGAAATCAAAGCACGTTGTAATTTAGCTCCTTTTCCCTTGTAAACCGGAAATCCGGCACCGGTGATTTTCACACCCAATTCGAAATCGATGATGTCATATTTTTTAACCAATTCCCAGTGTGGCTGCGCACCTTCGTGCAATACCGGAATATCGCCTTCCTGGAAAACGTTGAGGTTTTCCTCAGGTGTTTTTCCTTCCGGAACGATATCGGCTGGAAGGTTTGGTAACAAATACATTTTTTGTGTCAATTCAGTAGCAAAGGCTTCTAATTTCTCAGACAATTCCTTGCTGGTTTCTTTGAGTTGACTTGTTTTTTGTTTTAGGATTTCGGCTTTTGCTTTTTCACCGGATTTCATCATTTCGCCAATAGCGGCCGATAATTTATTGGCTTCGGCTAAAGTATTGTCAAGAGCAACCTGAGTGCTTCTTCTGTTTTCGTCTAATTGGATTACTTCCTCAACGATGGCTTTAGCATCCATGTGCTTTTTGGCCAAAGCGGTAATCACTTTTTCTTTGTTCTCTCTGATGTAACTGATTTGTAACATGTCATTTTCTTTATAAGCACGCAAATTTAATGAAATGTTTGATAAAACCTTTCGGATGCTGAAAAACTTCCTTTTTGTAAAAGAATCAGAATCAAAATGATGCTCGGTAATTTATCATTTTTTTGACAGTCACATCATTCAATAATTGCTATATTCGCAAAAAAACTACCACTTGCCATGAAAAAGCATTATTTTTTAATATTTTTCCTTACAATTTCTTCTGTTTTTGCCCAGCAGCGGCTGTCAGAAATAGAACAAATAGCCGAATCAGAAATGAAATCTGCGTCACAGTTGATCGATTTTCAGGCCAATCCGAATACGTTAAATTATGACGTTACTTATCATAAACTGGAGTTCACGGTAAATCCGGGAGTCTATTTCATTACTGGTAAAGTGACAACTACTTTCAAGGCATTGAGCAATATGACTACCGTTACTTTTGATTTGACAGATCAATTGAATGTGAGTTCGGTAAAACAAGGCGCAACCAATTTGACTTTTGTTCAAAATGCCAATGACGAATTGGTTATCACGTTGCCAAGTACGTTGACCGCCGATAGTTTTGCCACGGTAGAAATCAATTATTCTGGTGCTCCTGCAACCGGAGAAAATGCCTTTACCAGAACAACGCATAACGGCGCTAACATTATCTGGACCTTGTCTGAGCCTTTTGGCGCCAGAGATTGGTGGCCATGCAAACAGGATTTGAATGATAAAGTAGAGAGCATCGATATTTATATCACAGCACCCTCACAATACGTAAGTGTGGGCAATGGCGTTGAACCGGAAGCACCGGTAACTGTTGGCGCTAACAAAACCACTCATTTTCACCACAACTATCCGATACCGGCTTATTTGGTAGCGATAGCGGTAAGCAATTATCAGGTGTTTACACAAACCGCAGGCACGGAACCGAATACTTTTCCGATTGTGAACTATTTGTATCCGGAGACTTATGCCGCTTCTGTTGCTTCGTTATCTGTAACTCCGGAGATCATGGATATTTTTGAAAATCTATTTGAAACCTATCCGTTTCATGCCGAAAAGTACGGACATGCCCAATGTGGATTTGGTGGCGGAATGGAACATACAACCGTTTCCTTTATGGGCGGATTCAGTCGCGGATTGATTGCGCACGAATTGGGGCACCAATGGTTTGGCGATAAAATCACCTGCGGGAGTTGGAATGATATTTGGCTGAACGAAGGATTTGCTACTTATTTAGCGGCTCTGACTATCGAGAATCTGGATGGACTGGATGCTTTTATTACCCAAAAATCAAACATGATTGATAATATCACGGCATTGCCAACAGGGAATGTTTATTTAACGGATATTCAGGCTACCAATGTCGGCAGGATTTTCAGCAGCCGTTTGAGTTATAATAAAGGCGCGATGGTTTTGGAAATGCTGCGTTTTAAATTGGGTGATACTGCTTTCTTCCAAGGCGTGAGAAATTATCTGGCCGACCCGAATTTAGCTTATAAATATGCAGTGACCAGTGATTTTCAAACGCATATGGAAACCGTTTACGGACAGGATTTAACAGAGTTTTTCCAAGATTGGATTTACGACCAGGGCTATCCTACCTATACGATTACAGCTCAGAATTGGGGAACAGGTCAAGCCAAATTTGTAGTGAATCAGTCGCAATCGGATGCTTCGGTGTCTTATTTTGAAATGCCGGTTCCGGTTAGGGTTTATGGTTCGAATGGAGAACAGGCCGATTTGGTTTTGGATAACACTTTTGACGGAGAAGAGTTTATCATGAATGTTCCTTTTACCATTACCGGTGTTGATTTTGACCCTGAGAAACACATTATCTCAAGAGATTCTAATGCGACTCTGGGTAATGAAAGCTTTGATATAGACAATACCATTGTTTTGTACCCCAATCCGAGTGATGCGGTGTTACATATCCAGATGCCATCTTCGGTGGTTTTGGAGAAAGCGACCATTTACAACAGCCTTGGGCAGAAAATAGCCGAGAATAGCACTTTAGATTTCTCTGTGAGTAGTTTGTCTTCGGGGGTTCATTACATGGAAATTCAGACTACGGAAGGGACTTATCATAAAAAATTCATAAAAAAATAATCTAAAACGAATATTATATGCACGAGTAAGGTGAAAACCTTACTTTTGTGCGTTTAAAAGAAACCGACAAATAAGAAATGGAAATTGCAATCAAACTATCTCAGTTTTTACTGAGTTTATCAATACTAATTATACTTCACGAACTGGGGCATTTTATTCCGGCCAAATTATTCAAAACAAGGGTAGAGAAGTTCTACTTGTTTTTTGACATCAAATATTCCTTATTCAAAAAGAAAATCGGCGAAACCGAATACGGTATCGGATGGTTACCGCTTGGAGGTTATGTAAAAATCTCAGGGATGATTGATGAAAGCATGGATACGGAGCAAATGGCAAAGGACCCGGAGCCTTGGGAATTCCGTTCGAAACCGGCCTGGCAGCGTTTGATTATTATGCTTGGTGGGGTAACGGTGAATTTTATTTTGGCGTTTATCATTTACATTGGAATGACTTTCTTCTATGGAGAAGAATATATTGCGAACAGCGAAGTAAAGGATGGGGTTTGGGTTCGCAATGACGAATTGAAAAAAGCAGGGATTCAAACGGGAGATAAAATTGTGGCTGTTGACGGAAAAGCGGTAACCAAGTTTGTGCCTTCTGTGAATATGGATATTTTGACCGCTAAAACGGTTCAGATTAACAGAAACGGTGAGGAGAAAAACATTACCATTCCGAATAACTTTATCGGGAAGTTTATTGATGCCGATAAAAAAGGATTGATCTCCTTGAGATTGCCTTTTGTGATAGGTGGCTTTACAGATGATTCCCCTAATAAAACCCAACTTAAAATAAAAGACATCGTGGTTTCGGTTAACGGTCAGCCGGTGAAATACTTTGACCAGTTGGAAGGCATTCTTGCAGCGCATAAAGGCACCAAAATACCGGCAGTGGTATTGCGTGACGGAAAAGAAACAACTGTGCTCTTAGTGGTTAACAATGCCGGAAAGATAGGTGTTGGGCCGTCAGCCATCAGTGGTGAGAAGCTGGAAGAGATCGGCTATTACAAATTCAGTACGGAGACTTTTGGATTCTTTGAATCGATTCCGGTGGGGATTGACAAAGGATTTACGCAATTGGGGAACTACTGGAAACAATTGAAATTGATATTTAACCCGAGTACCGGTGCTTACAAAGGCGTTGGTGGTTTCGCGGCGATTTATAATGTATTCCCGGATACCTGGAGTTGGGAAGCGTTTTGGAGCATTACAGCCTTATTATCCATCATGCTTGGGGTAATGAATTTATTACCGATTCCGGCCTTAGATGGAGGTCACGTGATCTTCCTGTTGTATGAAATGATATCCCGCAGAAAGCCTAGTGATAAGTTCTTAGAGAGAGCCCAACTGGTTGGCTTTGTACTACTTATTTCACTGTTATTGTTTGCCAACGGAAATGATATTTACAAGGCAATTGTCGGCAAGTAATATTTTTTGAAATTTTATTCGTTTTTATTTGCAAAAAATAAAATTCGTTCTATCTTTGCAACCGCTTAAAAGATATAACATCTTCCTCCTTAGCTCAGTTGGTTAGAGCATCTGACTGTTAATCAGAGGGTCCTTGGTTCGAGCCCAAGAGGGGGAGCAAACAAAAAGCCTGATACGAAAGTATCGGGCTTTTTTATTTATAAGTTCTTTGGGCGAGAAGAGCCCAAGAGGGATTTGAAATTAAAAGGAGGAAGCCCGGTGGGCTTCAGGTACACGAACTTTAGTTCGTCTGTGAGCGTGTTTGAAATTAGCTTTAAACTTTTAGTTGGTGCTTCAACGCTCCTTGCAGACGCTTCAACGCTCTTGGCGGGTGCTCCAACGCTGTGTGCGTATTCTTCAACGCTCTCGGCGGGGTGTTCAACGCTTTCGCCGGGTTGTTCAACGCTCCGTGCGGATGCTTTAACGCTCTATGCAGATGCTCTAACACTATGAGCGGGTTCTCCAACACTGCATGCGGGTACTTCAACACTATTTCTTATTACTTTTTTCCTTGATGAAAAAAGTAACCAAAAAAATCAAGCCTGATTTTTATTGTCTATTTCGCACAATGCCTTTCTTTTCCGCCGCAACCCGAGTCGCTCGCTTCGCTCGTCTATGTGGGTTGCTTTCCTTCTCCCAACACTGAAAAGCAATGGCTCAATAACACCAATAAAAATAGGGCGGAATAAAAAAAAGCTTTCTACTGAAAGCTTTTTGTGGTATTTGATTTTGGACGATTATTCTTTTGGGCGTTTGAATACTAAACTACTTATTTGACGGTATTGGGGTGAGGTGGCGCCAAAGAGTGATTTTACATAATTTTTTACATCGAAGGCAGTATTTACTAACGCGTTATCTTCGTCATAGAGTTCTTGATTTCTAGCAATGATGGCATTGCTATAAGGAACATAGGCGTTTCTCACGGCGGAGTTTTTATCTGCAAGTTGGGTGAGTAGCGTTTGCATTGCTGCTACTGTCAACTCTGTTTCATTGGGACTGTATAGTGGTTCGTTTTGAGTAATCACTATTAGTTGTTCGAAGCTGTCGACTAGGCGGTCGTAACTTTGCTGTGATACTGATATCTGGTTTTCTTCGGGGGTTATGGTTTCTCCTGTTCTTTTGCCGTTTAGTTTTCTGATTATGGTTCTTGCGTCTTTGATGTTTGGTGCTGCTGCGTTTTGTGCCACCATTGCATTAATGACCCGAGTGGCAAGGGGTTTTAACGGCTTAAACAACAATTGTCTTTCGCCGGTGGCCACATCAAAGGGTCCTTTGGTGTCTTTGACGGCTTTGATTTTTGCTTTCGCTTTGTCAAACTTCGATTGAAGGTCAGGAATAGTCAGAGTTGCATTGGTTGGGTTGTAGGCAGGGCCATAACCGGTACAAAAAGAGATTAGGGTTTCAAAGTTGGCCACGTTCTTGGCGTGACCGGTTTCAGAAGTTGATGCCATGGTTTTTAGAGTTATGAGTTATGAATTATGAGTTTCGAATTTTTGATTGATGATTGATGGTGTTGGAAATAACTCGGTTGTGTCGATATCTAAGATTTCTGATATGGTGAGCATGGTGTTGACGGTCATTTCGATTTTGCCGTTTTCGAGTTTGTTGTAATAGCTTTGGGAAATGTTGAGGCGGGCTGCCATATAGCGTTGGGAGATGTTTTTCTCGAGGCGTTTGGCGGTGATTTTGGTCAGGAAGTTTTGGGGCATGATACAACAATTTATAAAGGAGCTTTGGGCTCTTTTGGGTTATTACTTTATGTTTTGTGGTATCTAAGGCTAAGCTAAATAAAGTGTTTTATCCTACAAAATAATTTTGAAGGAAATTTATTCCACAGTGGAATCATTTTTAGCTCTCCTTATATGGTGGGAGTTGGCATAACATGAACTAGCTAATAGCTAATTGAGATTAATTTGAATTATAATCTCAAAATGAGATGATTATAAACTTTTTTCTTATTTTAGCTTTACTTCAATGAAACAAATACCACAGTAGTTTTTTTGGAAAAATTTGTCGTGCCTCTTTTTTAGTTAACTAAGGGAGTGTATTTGCGCGATTTAAAATTATTTCATAATTATGGCTGAGTATAAAATATCCATAAATCAACTGGCGAGATTTTCTAAAAGCACTGACAATAAAAAAAGGAGTATCGTCAAACAACAAAAGAATCCTCCCAAGGTTTTAGTTGCTCGCTATGGCCTAGCTAAGGCTAGAATTCGAAAAGCCATTGCTAATTATGGTAACATTCAACCAATTTTGGATGGTATTCAAGAATTAAAAAGCAGAAATCCAGAAACGCCATTGGCAATTAGTGATAAAGCAGTTTCCATTGAAGCAATGGAACGATTTATTAAAATGAAACTTCCTTCTTTTTTAAACGATAACGTTTACGAAGTTTTAAAAAAGCCTAAGGTCAACTCGTTTGTGGTTTCAGATGTTGAAATAATCGTTTCAGCAGATTTAATCATTAAGGTTTTTATTGATGGACAAGCTTTTCTGGGAGGTGTGAAGTTACATATTGCTAAGGGAGATATCTTCGATAGAGAGCAGGCAAAATATGTTTCAACCTGTCTATATCAGTATCTCGATTTAGTATTCGAAAATTCAGGTATTATCGTGTTACCACAACTATGCTTGTCTGTTGATGTGTTCGCGGAGAGTTTTTTTACAGCTCCTGAGAATATTGAAAAGACATTGGAAGATATTGAAACAATGTGTTTAGAAATTAAGAGAATATGGCCTAATGTTTAAGTATTAATATTTTTATTATAACAAAACAAAACATGAGAGTATTGACGAAATCAAGATTTAAACTGGGATTGGAATGTCCAAACAAGCTTTTCTATACAAATAAAAAAGAATATGCAGACACGAAAAAAGCGGATGCCTTTTTGGAAGCATTAGCAGAAGGAGGTTTTCAAGTTGAAGAATTAGCAAGAATGCATTATCCGAATGGAGTATTAATTGAGGGCAATGATTGGGATTATCAACTTTTATGGGACCAAACACTAGAGCTTTTAAAAGAAGAAAATATAACAATTTATGAAGCGGCTTTTTTAATAGATGGCTTATTCATCAGAACAGATATTTTAATAAAGAAAGGAAATGATATTGAATTAATTGAAGTCAAAGCGAAATCATTTACTCCTGATAACGAACATCTTTTTATAGGACAAAGAGGAGGTATGGTAAGCAGTTGGAAACCCTATCTTTTTGATATAGCTTTTCAAAAATATGTTGTGCAGTTGTGTTTCCCTCATTGGAACATTGAATCTTATATTATGATGGCTGATAAAACAAAGAAAGCGAGTATAAATGGATTAAATCAACTTTTTAGAATCAGTAAAAAAGGCGAGAATAGAACTGGTATTTTGAAGAGGGTTAGTACTATTGAGGAAACAGGTGATTCAGTTCTGGGAAGAAAAAATGTAACCCAAATTATTGCCGATATTGAATCGAACGAATATAAATATCACGATAGTTTAACTTTCGTAGAAGCCATTAATAAGTTTAAAGAACTTTATCAAAATGATGAATATGCCAACTGGAAAACTTCATTCAATACTTGTAAATCATGTGAATTTAAAAGCGATGTTGATGATTTGAAATCAGGATATAAAGAATGTTTTATCAAGCAACATAATTGGAATGGAAGTGACTTTTCAAAGCCCAATATATTTGACATTTATTTTTTTACTAAAGGGAACAAATTATTTGATGAAGGGGTTTACTTCAAACATGAACTAACAGAAGATATGATAGGGTTGAAAATTGAGGCTAATAAATTGTCAACTACACATAGACAATGGTTACAAATAGAAAAAGAAGTCATTAATGATAGATCCGTCTATGTTGATATAGATGGTTTAAAAGACGAAATGAATAAGTGGAACTTCCCTTTCCATTTCATAGATTTTGAAACAAGCACAGTTGCTTTGCCATTTAATAAAGGGTTAAAACCTTACGATCAAGTAGCTTTTCAGTTTTCCCATCATATTTATCACGAAAATGGTAAAATTGAACATGCTAATGAATATATAAATAATACTCCGGGAGTATTTCCAAATTTCGAATTTTTAAGAGCTCTAAAATTAGCTTTGGGAAAAGACAATGGAACTATTTTCAGATACTCTAATCATGAAAATACAATTCTAAATGCAATCTACGTTCAACTTGTTGAATCTGATGAGAAAGATAAAGAGGATTTGATAAAGTTTATCCAGAGTGTGTCCCATTCCAAATCAGATAGTGCCGTTGTATGGAAAGGCAATAGGGACATGATTGATTTATGGGATGTAGAAAAACGCTATTATTACAATCCTTCAACTAAAGGGTCTAATTCTATTAAGGCAGTTTTGCCGGCTTCATTAGGTTCTAGTAAGTTTCTTCAAGAAAAATATTCCAAGCCGCTTAATCAAATAGATGTTACAAGTAAAAACTTTTCAGAAAATCATATTTGGTTAGAAATAGAAGACAGCATTGTAAAAAACCCTTATAAAATGCTGCCTTCTCTTTTTGATGGGTGGAGTGAAGAAGATATTGAAAACACATTGTCTGAAATAGAAAACATAGACAATGGTGGAGCAGCTTTAACTGCTTATGGTAAGTTGCAATATACAGATATGGAAGAGTCCGAAATTGCCGAATTAACAAGCGCGTTGTTGAAATATTGTGAATTAGATACTTTAGCAATGGTTATGATATATGAACATTTTAAGGAACTAATCAAATAGGTCATGGCAAGAAATCAATTAGCAATTCCAAGATATAGAGTAATATTAAGAAAGTTAGCTCGATCTGGTAGACATAAAGCAAAAGACATACATTTAGCATGCGTTAATAGCGGAATTGAAACTAAATTGAGAACGATTCAGAATGATTTGAATCAGTTAAGGGATGATGATACAATATTCGGAAGAAATCTGAATATTGAATATGATGAGAAAACTAGAGAATGGTTTTCAAATGGCATTCCAAAGGAAATATTTGCATTACTTGAATTAGAGGAAGGAGAAATAACTGCGCTGCTTTTTTATGCTAAGACGATTAGCCAATATAGCGGCTATCCCATTTTTTCAGAAATGACTAAAGCAATAAAGAAAGTTATTGATAGTAGTAATATTTCAAACAATTTAAAAGAGCTTTTCGAACGAGAAACTTTTTTAGAAACTGAAAAACATTTACCACTAAAAGGAATTGAGCTAATTCCTGATATACTTCACGCCATACATAATTGTAATCTTCTGATGATTGAGTATCAAAGATTTGACGGGGATGAAATCAAAACTCATGAATTCAAACCAATATTATTGAAGGAAGACAAGCAAATGTGGTATATAGTTGGTATGAATGTAAAATACGAAAAGATAATGACTTTAGCATTGGATAGGATTAAATCGCTAAATATTACCAAAGAAAACTTCGAGGCTATAAATTTTAATTCTGTTGAATATTTTAAATATTCATTTGGGATAACCGTTCCTGAAGAAGAACCAATCGATGTGATTATCTCCTTCACTCCTTCTCAAGGAAATTACATAAGAACACTACCGATTCATTCAACTCAAGAGATTTTGATTGATAATACTAAAGAATTTAAAATTCAAATTCGAGTTATTCCTTCATATGAGTTTTATTCAAAAATCAGAAGTTATGGTGAACAAGCCAAAATCATCTCACCACCTACAGTTGTAAATGAAATTAAAGCTTCTCTATTTAGCGCAGCAAGTCAATATTAATCAGTTAATTAAAAATATTTTCATTTTTTTTTGAGCACGCATATCCGATGCGTCATTTCGTAATTTATTTGTAGGGTTAAATATTTAATACCACAAATAAAATGAATACAAATGAAAAAGAGAGACTGCATTTTTGCATTGGACGATACGACCAATATTATGATAGTGTAAACAACAAGAGCTCAGTTTTCTTAGGTCTGAGTACTTTTATTGTAGGAGGTCTAGTCACAGGATACTTTGCCCTTCCCTCAATAGTAAATCGTACTCCTTTAATGTGCTTCTTAATGATGATGCTTATTCTTTTAGGCATTATAATAATGATTATAGTAATCCGGGCTGCTACACCATTTCTTTCTCCAGGAATTGATTCACTGCATTTTTTTGGTTCTATATCATGTCTAAGTCATATTGAGTTTTGTGCAAAATCGGAAAGTTCTATTTCTGAAGAAGACGAGCTTAAAGACTTACGTAAACAAGTTCATCAGTTAGCTTGTGGCTTATCTTTAAAATTCAAGAAACTTAAGATTGCCGGTAATTTATTTGCAATTCAATTTATACTTTTTATACCCCTATTAATTCTAATATTAAACAATTTAAAATAACTACTAATGAGAATTTATGACGATTACCTTTCGACTGTAAAAGCTGCTATGGCAGCTGACCCTAAATCAAGAAAACTAAGTGATAGCTTAAGTAAAGCGAGTGGGCTCAATGGACCATTTAGTGCAATAAACCTTAACGAATCTGTTCCGGAAAAACGACTACTTCCAAGTTTGGAAACCTTTGCTCTTGAGCTAGGATTAAAACCGAACTTTGATCAAAAACTTGGTCTTCATCCAGATCATGCACATCTGAAGCACACAGACCACATAGAGAAAAATTATATAGTGTCGATGTTCGTTGACATCAAAGGTTCTACTAATCTTTTTAAACTATATGAACCTGAAACTGTTTGGATTATTACTAATACCATTCAACGTGCGGCCATTCATACTTGTTTAATTTTTGGAGGATACGTTCATCGTCTTCACGGAGATGGCTTATTTGTTTACTTTGGAGATAAAAACACATCTCCTGAAACCGCAGTAAAAAGAGCTTTACAGTTTTCAGCAATATTTACTTATTTCGTAAAAACTGATCTCAAGGAATTATTTAATGAGCAAGGGATAGAAGATATATATACTAGAATTGGTATTGACCTTGGGTATGACCGTGATGTAGTTTGGGGAATGGCTGGTATTGGTGAGATAAGTGAAGTGACAACTTGTAGTTTGCACACTAGTTTAGCGAGCAAAATGCAGTCAAGCGCCCCTAGTAACGGGATTGTTGTAGGTGACCATGTTAAAAATGAAGTACCTGGATTAAATGAATTTTTTGTTCCAGTATGTCAGAGAACCGAAAACGAAAGTGACAGATACATTTTTAGAATTCCAGAAGAAAATTGGAACTATACACAATATGATTTTGCCTGGCTACCTTTTCTCAAAAAGCAAGATTATATAACTACAGACTTACAAGGAGTTCTAAATCTCAAACAAAAATCAACTCCAATTTATGACCGAAATATAAATAATTTGGCCCCGATTGCAGTTAAAAGCAAACCGTTTTATGGATTTAGCGAAGAAGATTAGTCAATTTGAGCGTGATTTTATTCAGGTAAAAGAGTCTTTTCCTAAACTCGTTTATGGCTGGATCAAGAAGGATAAGTTGTGGGTAATTTCAGGTGAATTAGATATTTGCGATGTTAAAGGTGATTATTGGAACACCTTTAACATCGGGATATTAGTTTCTGAAACATATCCATATTGTGTTCCTGTTGTGTTTGAGCGTAGTGAAATTACACCCCGTGATATTGATTGGCATATTTCTAAAGAAGGAATATGTTGTGTAGATTCGGATAATAAGCTTTTAGCTATGAGTCGGCTTGGAATCAATATTAAGGACTTTATTGCTGAAAAAGTATATACGTATTTTGCTAATCAATTATTCAAGTTAGAAGAAAAAGTATATGCGGGTGCAGAGTATAAACATCACATAGATGGTGTAATTCAATATTATCTTGAAGATTTAAGAATCCCGACTGTCGAAAACATTTTAGTTTTTCTGGAAATGATACTTAACAAAGCAGACCTTACCCGCAATAGAATGTGCCCTTGTAGTAGTGGAGAAAAAATAAAAAATTGTCATGAAAAAGAAATTGAAACTATTAAAAGTCTTGGAAGAGAAAAAATAACAAGCAACCTTAAAAAAATTCGAGACAATTTAATTGCTCATAATTTAGAATAAAAAAACTCAACTTGTAAAAGTTGGGTTTTTAATATATATATTTTAGTTAAGCAATTACTCCACTACAATAACAAATTCAGAACGTCTGTTCTAGCGCCTATTACCCTTCGATAAACCCTCACTATAATTTTATCAACATCCCCTCATTTTTAACAATTCCCGTTTTCATTTGGCAGAGGAATTGGGTAACTTACAGGCACTATGACCAACGAACAAAACCCCTATATTAAAGGAAGAGGTGCCCAAAAAAATGTGCACAACCGCTTTTTTGCAGAATCCCAGGAGATGCTCGATGACTTTTTGAACTATTGTGCGGTGGAGGGCGACAAGGCAGATGATAACCGGACCAGCTATCTTGAAGTTTTCCCCAAAACCATCGTCAACAAAGTGGACAGCCCCGATGTGGGCATGGGGTATTCCATGAATATGTACCAGGGTTGCGAACATGGCTGTATTTATTGTTATGCTAGGAACAGCCATGAATATTGGGGTTATAGTGCCGGGCTGGATTTTGAGCGCAAGATATTGGTGAAGAAAAGCGCGCCGTTATTGTTGGAAGAAAAACTCAAAAGTAAAAACTGGAAAGCCCACACCATTGTCATGTCGGGCAACACGGATTGTTACCAACCGGCTGAACGTAAATTTGAAATTACGCGCCAATGCCTTGAAGTATTCCTGAAATACAGGCATCCTGTTGGCATTATCACGAAAAACGCATTGATTACCCGCGATATCGACCTGCTTTCAGAATTGGCCAAAGACCAGCTCGTGGGTGTCAACATTTCGATTACCTCGCTGACCGAAAAGACGAGGCTGCTTCTGGAACCCCGAACGGCGACTATTGCCAAGCGTTTTGAAACCGTGAGGCTGCTTTCTGAAAAGGGCATTCCGGTCAATGTGATGATTGCGCCCATCATTCCCGGAATCAACAGCCACGAGATTCTCCCTATTGCCAAAACAGCGTCTGAGGCAGGTGCCTTGTCGGTGGCGTATACCGTGGTGCGGTTGAATGGCGCAATCGGCGAAATCTTTACCGACTGGATTCGGAAGGCGATGCCGGACCGGGCCGATAAAGTCCTTAACCAAATTGCAGCCTGCCACGGTGGAAACCTGAGCGACAGCCGCTGGGGCGACCGCATGCGGGGTGAAGGTGAACTGGCGCAGATGATCCGTTCGCAAATGCAATTGGCGCGAAAGAAGTTCTTTGCCGGAAAGCAGTTCCCTGCCTTGAACACGTCACTCTATGAGCAGTATAAAGGAGGGCAGCTACAATTGCTTTTTTGAACGGAACGATTAAAACCAAAACCCCCAACTTGAAAAAGTTGGGGGTTTTAATATTTAGTAGTAAATGATTACTGTGCTACAATCAGGAATTCTGAACGTCTGTTCTGAGCGTGTTGCTCTTCAGTACAATTCGCTCCACAATCCACTTTTGGTTCCAATTCACCCATTCCTTTGGCAGAGATTCTTGATGCATCAATGCCTTTAGAGATGATGTATTGTCTGGTTGATTTGGCTCTTCGGTCAGACAATCTTTCGTTGTATTTGTCCGTTCCTCTGTTATCCGCATGTGATTTGGCCATGATAACCATTTTCGGGTTGTTTTTCATCACCTGAACCAGTTTGTCTAACTCAAAGGCTCCTGCCTGAGTGATGTTGCTCTTATCGTATTCAAAATAGATTGGCTGTAATACCACTTCGCTGATTTTGATAATCTCCTCGATTGGTTTTAAGGCTGCGTCTACTTTCGCCGTTGGCCCTTTGCTTGGGTTTACTG